>CAVSAM010000001.1:0-120889 GCA_963725935.1 uncultured Acidimicrobiaceae bacterium
ACCGTCCTTGGCAGGACGACCCTGCAATATCCAGCCAATTGCTCTACATCGCCCTCCAGGCAAGAGAGAACCTTCATCACTTGTGCTTCTCCGTCCGATAGAGGTTTCAACAAATCGCTGGCAGCCGCGGGTAGCCACGAGGCGCGCCGGCAAGCGCTCCTGCCAAAGCTGTGCCCGCCACGCGTGATGCTGGCTGCAGGCATCGAAGTAAACCTTGGCGGACGGGTGCGTCGTGGCGCGGCGCTAACCCCCGACCACCTCGTACAGCGACGTCTCCGCCCACGCCCAACCCCCGGCCAGGGTGGCGGACTCCTCGATGGTGAGGGGCGGCCCCGCTTGGGCCGCCTCGGCGACGTGGGTTGTTGAGAAAGGTCCCATGAGTTTCAGCGGTAGCCGTTCGTTATGGGCATCCGCCGGTCCCGTCCGAAGGCCTTGGGCGTGACTCTCACACCTAATGGGCTCTGGCGGCGCTTGTACTCGGCAAGGTCAACGAGGCGCACGACCTGTTCGACGAGCTCTGGGGCGAAGCCAGCTTCGACCAGTTCGCTCGCAGTGAGGTCGCCCTCGACGTACGCCTCGAGCACAGGGTCGAGACGCTCGTAGGGGGGCAGGTTGTCCGTATCGAGCTGGCCCGGGCGCAGCTCCGCCGACGGTGGCTTGTCGAGCACGCTCTCTGGGATTACTTCGCCTGTTTTATTTCGCCACCTGCTAAGCCGGTAAACCAGGGTCTTCGGCACATCTTTGATGACGGCAAATCCGCCCGCCGTATCCCCGTAAAGCGTCGAATAACCAACTGCGAGCTCGCTTTTATTGCCCGTCGTAAGGACCAGCCAGCCGAACTTGTTGGACAGCCCCATGAGAACGACCCCCCTCAACCGGCTTTGGATGTTCTCTTCGGCCAGACCGGCAACGCTCCCGGCGAACGTACCAGCCAACATTTCGAGCATAGCGGCGTGGGCGGGCTCGATTGATATTGTCCGATAATCAATTCCGAGCCTGGCGGCAAGTTCGGCCGCGTCCTGGTTGGAAGGCGCGCTCGTGTGGCGTGACGGCATCGAAACGCCGTGGACGGCCCGCGCACCAAGGGCGTCCGCCGCAATGGTCGCCACGAGAGACGAGTCGATCCCTCCGGACAGGCCTATGACGACCTCGCTGAAACCGTTCTTGCGTACGTAGTCGGAAGTGCCCAGGACGAGTGCCCGATAAATCTCTTCCTCCTGCCCAGAGGTTCCGCGTTCGGAGGCCCGATGCGGGGGGCGGAGATCGGCCGGCGCGGGGCCGTGCTCACCGTCACTTCCGGCAGCGGCGGGGCGCGGTGCCGACCGCGCGGGTCGAGAAGCCTCTTGCGATATGTGGGCCGCACCTCCAGGTCAAAAATTGACACGGACTCTTCGAACTGAGGCAGGGCGGCAACCAGGCGGCCTTCGGCGTCGAAAACCATCGATGCGCCGTCGAAAACGAGCTCGTCCTGGCCACCTACCGAGTTCACGTACACAAGAGCGCACGAAGCATCGGCTGCCCTGGTCGCAAGCATCCGCTGGCGCTCACCAAGGCGGTCGGCGTGGTAGGGAGACGCATTGATATTGACGATCAGTTCGGCCCCGGCCGCGGCCTGAGCACTGACCGGGCCGGTCGGGTCCCAGGCGTCTTCGCATACCGAGACCCCGACGCGGGCCCCGCCGATGATGTAGAGGTTCTCAGCGCCATCACCAGGCAGGAAGTAACGTTGCTCGTCGAACACCGAGTAATTGGGCAAGTTGACCTTGTGGTAAATGCCTCGTACCTCGCCGCCGGCACAAACAGCTGCAGAGTTATAAAGATCGAGCCGTTCGTCGACAAACCCGACGATGGCTGCGCACCGCTCTGTAGCTTGGGCCACCTTGGCAAGAGCAACCTGGTTGTCGGCGACGAACCCCGGCTTCAGCAGCAGGTCTTCGGGTGGGTAACCCGTAATGGCCAGCTCGGGGAACACCGCCAGGTCGGCACCGGCCTCTTCGGCGCGGCCGAGGGCGGCGACCACCCGCTCGACGTTGCCGGGGAGGTCGCCAACCACCGTGTCAAGCTGGCAGAGGGCGACACGCAACCAGGTCATAGGTCCCGAGCGTAGGCCCATGCCGGCCTACCGCGAAGCATTGGCGTCCGAACTGGCGGCCTCGGCCGACCCGGTACAGGCAGAGCTAGGGCTCGCACGCCTGGCCGACGCTGCACCGGAGCCGATGGAGCGCTTGCGCGGAGGCGGCCCGCTGCTACGGGCCGTCGTGACCGTCATGGCGGCGAGCCCCTTTCTCACCCGCACGTGCACGACCGACCCGATGGCCTTGGACGTGCTGTCGGCCCTCGACCGGCCGGTCGAGCCGATGGAGCCGCTATCGCGTTGGAAGGACCTGGAGGTACTGCGTATCGCGGCGCTCGATCTCTTGGGCGAAACCTCGCTCGAGACGGTTGGTGCCTCGTTGGCCGACCTCGCCGACGGGCTGCTCGGCGCAGCCACAACGACCAGCCGCCTCACAGCCGAGCTAGCGGTCATCGCGATGGGCAAGCTAGGGGCGCGCGAGCTCAACTACGGCAGCGACATCGACGTGGTGCTGGTTGGCGGTGGCGACCCACAGCCGTTGGTCAACCTCGTCCGGCAGGCCTGGCGGACCGACCTGGGGCTCCGTCCCGAAGGCCGCTCCGGCCCGCTCGTGCGCAGTCTCGCCTCCTACCTCGCGTATTGGGACCGCTGGGCACAAACCTGGGAGTTCCAGGCCCTCCTCAAGGCCAGGCCGGCCGCCGGCAGCCCCGAGCTTGGGGCTGGCTTTGCAGAACAGGCCGCGACCCGTGTGTGGGGGCGGCCCCTGGGTGCCGACGACTTGCGGGCCCTGCGAGCAATGAAGGCTCGCACTGAGCGAGCGGTCGCACTGCAGGGCCTTTCCCAGCGCGAGATAAAGCTGGGCCGCGGCGGCATCCGCGACATCGAGTTCGCGGTGCAGCTGCTACAGCTCGTGCACGGTCGCGACGACCCCACGCTGCGGGCACCGGCGACGCTGGCTGCGCTCGAGGCTTTGGCTGCAGGCGGGTACGTCGCCCGACCTGACGCAGATGGCCTCGCGGACGCCTACAGGTTCCTCCGGGCTGCCGAACACCGGCTCCAGCTGGTAGAAGACCGCCAGGTGCACGCTTTGCCCTCCAGCACCGCGGCGCGAGCCCACCTGGCACGCGTGCTCGGTTACCGCGACGGGCCGAGCGCCACGGCCCTCGCCCTGTTCGAAACCGACCTGGCCCGCCACCAGGCGACCGCCCGGTCGATCCACGAGCGGCTCTTTTTCCGGCCCTTGCTCGAGGTTTTCAGCGCACCGCCCGCCGAAGAAGGGCTCGGGGCGGACCGCCTCGTAAGCGAGCGCCTGGCAGCATTCGGTTTCTCTGATGCCACGCGCACCCGCGCTGCAGTTCTCGAACTGACACAAGGCTTTTCCAGGACCTCTCGCCTCATGCACCAGCTTGTGCCGCTGCTGCTCGACTGGCTCTCCGAATCCCCCGACCCGGACCTCGGGCTGCTCGGCCTGCGCCGGCTGGCCACCGGTCCCCACCGCAGGGCGCAGCTCAATGCCTTGTTCAGGGAGTCCCCCGAGGCAGCCCGGCACCTGTGCCTCCTGCTCGGGACCAGCCCGCTCTACGCCGGCGGTTACGAACGGCACCCCGACCAGCTCGCCCTCCTGGAAAGCGGCCCTCCCCCGCTGCCCGACCGGGCGGACCTCGAACGCCGCGCCGCCGAGGGCATAGCCTGGCGACCCCGGTCGGAATGGTGGCGGGGCCTGGCCAGCTTGGAGCGAGGGGAGCTGTTGCGGGCCAAGCGCGCGACGTCCTCGGGTTGGCCGAACTGCCGGAGACCGCCCGGTCGCTCACCCGGCTGGCAGAGTCCGTGCTGGAAGTGGCCCTGTCCGTCCTGTCCGGGGCGCGCGCCCAGGGCCTCACGCACGCCGAGGGCATAGCTGTGGTAGCAATGGGCCGCTTCGGCGGGGCGGAGCTCGCATATTCGAGCGACCTCGACGTCCTGCTCGTTTTCGACGACGACAAGGTGAGCGCCGAGGACGCCGAGTCTCTCGCCGAAGCGCTCCTCAAGTTGATGAACGGCGAGACGCCGGTCCAGCGGCTCTACGAGCTGGACCTTTCGCTGCGGCCCGAGGGGCGACAAGGCTCGCTGGCGCGCAGCCTTCATGCCTTCGAGAGCTACTACGGCCGCTGGGCCCTGGTCTGGGAACGCCAGGCCCTCACGCGTGGGCGCTTCGTCGCCGGTGACCCCGTCGTCGGCGCCCGCTTCCGGGAACTGGCGCAAAGCTTCCTCTGGGGCACTCCTCTGTCCGACACCGAGGTCCGTGAAATCCGCCTCATGAAGGCACACGTCGAGCGCGAACGGGTCCCAGCCGGCGAAGACCCGGAGTTCCACCTGAAGCTCGGCCCCGGGTCCCTCTCCGACGTCGAATGGACCGTCCAGCTCCTGCAGCTCCGTAGCGGCGTGAGGGCCGAGGGCACCCTCGCCGCGGTCGACGCGCTCGCCGAGGCCGGTGCGCTCAACGCCGGCGACGCTCAGGTGCTCGCGGAGGCCTACAGGTTTTGCGAGGAGGCTCGCAACCGGCTCTACCTGGTCCGCGGCCGCCCCGGCGACTCGCTGCCGCCCCCCGGGCACCACCTGACGACCCTGGCGCGCAGCCTCGGTATGACCGCCCCCGAACTGCGCGAGCAATACCGCCGGCTCACCCGCCGTGCGCGCCGAGTAACCGAGCGCGTCTTCTACGGCGGCGACTGAACATCTGCGGGGCGAAGGCCGCACGTCTGAGCGGCAAGGGCTGAACACCGCACGTCTGGGGACGGACCTGCATAAAAGAACAGGTCCGTCCCTCAGCCGCACGGTTCGCCCTTATGACGCCGGCCGAGTGCCCTCGTCGGAAGAGGCCGCCCACGCTGCACTGAGCCCAACTAGGACCCCGACGCTCAGGGGTGATCACTTACGGGTTCGCTGAAGTTCAAGTATGACCCTCGACGCTCAGGGGTGATCACTCACGGGTTTGCTGAACCGCTGGTCCTCGGCGGCTGCCATCTCATGAGTTGCCCCTTACATCCCACTGGAGAAGCGCCCGGGTCACGGACGCGGGACCCGGTCGGTTCCAGAGACCGCGCTGATGGGCTCGCTGACAACCAGGACACTCGGGAGCAAGGTGACAAAGGTGAGCGTGACAGTCATGAGCACCTGGGCACCTGCCCAGCGCAACAACCCCCACTGGTTCTTGTGGAGGGCAACCACTCGCCGGCCTTGCCAGTTGAGCTGCGCCACTTTGGCGTCAAGCCTCTTCGTGAACCGGTAGCCGGTGATCAGGCCCCCCAGGCCAAGGTGCACCCCTATCCGGTCGACGCGGTTGTAGGTGGACGCCATCGTCGCGGCGGTCATCATGTCGACTCCCCTTTTCGATTTGGTGCAATGAGCTTCGGTCCTGGCCGGGAGCATAGGTCTGACCACTGACGGCTCTTGACACTAAGGGGGTCGTCGGTCCCCCTTTGCAGAAATGAGAAGGCTCGGCGTACCCGAGCGCTTCAGCCCGATGAAAGGGTTGGCCGGCGCCAGCACCAGCGCCACGTAACTGCCGACGCCGACCTTGTTGGCGTCTCCGGTGGTCCGGTTGTGGCCCCCTCGGTCCTGACTCGTGAAGACAACTAGAGATTAGGTACGCCTCTTGTGAGTGCGCTGAGCACCTCCTTCCCGACGGCCTAGGCGCGCTGAGTTCCCATGGCCTTCGGGCGCTTCAGCAGCACAACGGCCGTGTGACGTTAGTGTTGGTGCCTACGGCTTGTCAGCGTCCACCAAAGCCCGCCAAATACGGCTGCGCTCCATTGTCGATGCGCACTGGTTTTTTGGCTTTGTCGCTGTTAGCCGTCGGTTTCGCTGCTGGCCCCGGGGTGACAACGAACTTGAACCCTCCACCGCCAGCCGCTGTCGCTGCTGTTATCCGGAACGAAGTGTCGGCCTTGGACGGCCTCGGGGTGTCGGTTGCGGTCAGCCACGGCGCGCACCTTGAATGGGCGAGCGGCTTTGGGTCGGTTGACCTAGCGACGAAGCAGCCCGCGACCGCGGGGACTGTTTTCCAGGTCGGGTCGATTACGAAGACCTTCACCGCCGCCCTCGTCATGCAGCTCGTGCAGGAGAGAAAGCTCAGCCTCGATGACCGCGTAAGCCAGTTCGTGACGGGGCTCCCCTGGGGCCAAAAGATCACCCTCGCCGAGCTGCTCGACATGACATCTGGCATCGTCGACTACCTGAGCTTCTCCAGGCAGTCGCTGTTCGGCCCGCACTGCCCGTCACCATCTGGGTCGGTGGCGGGGTGCCCGGCGCTCACCTCGGGCCAGGTGGTGAGCTGGTTGGCCCGCCACAAGCTCATGTTCACGCCGGGGACGCAGTACTTGTACTCGAACTCGAACTATTACCTGCTCGGCCTGGCACTACAGCGTGTGACCGGCGAGTCTTATAATTCCTACCTGGAGAAGCGCATCATCGCGCCCCTTGCCCTGTCGCACACTGGCCCGTGCCCGGACGAGATGTCCCCGCCGTCGGACGCCATCGGCTACCTGGTCGTGTCGCACGCAGTAGCCGTGACCGGTTCGTCCGCCTTTGGCTCCGAGTACTTCGCGGCCGGGGAACTGTGCTCGACCGTCGGCGACCTTGTCAAATGGGCCAACGACCTAGCCGACGGGCGGGTCGTATCAGCCAGCACCTACAAAGAGATGACCACGCCGCCATCGCTCCCGGGTGCGCCTCCCGACCCTTACGGCTTCGGCCTGGAAGTGGGTCTGGTCGCCGACCAGCTCTTCGTGGGCCACGGCGGGTCCACCCTCGGTTTTGTATCAGACCTGTACCATGTCGCCAAGTTGGACCTGAACATCGCGATATGTACGGATGCCTACCCGGCCTCGGCTTTGACGCGCGAATTGGTCTCTGGGGAAGGTGAGACGATCGCCAGCGAGATCGTGGCCATAGCTGAAAAATAGCCAACGGCCTAGAAACTCGAGATGAAGTGTTGAGACGCCCCAATAATCGTTCGCGAAACGCTTCAGCATTGCACTATCGCCCGCAGCAAGGATTCGGCGACCGGCGCTCTGCAGGTGCCACGACGGCGTCCGCTCAGGAACGAACCGGACATCGATCCAGTTGAGGTCGAACCCGTCGAGGCCGGGCCACCAGCCCAGAGCGCGCGAGCGAATTAGCAGTACCCTCGGCTAGCCGCGACTTTTCGTCACGTCGTTCCAGGAGTGTTGGCGATCAGCAAGATGGGCCGGGGACGGCATGGGACGCGCGCCAGTCGTTTTGTTCCGAGCTTGACTGGTGGTCCCGATGCGTCGGAGCGCACCTCCTATGTCCAACCGAAGTGGTTCAGGACTGCGGTGATGCCCCGCTGCAGTTCGTTCTGCTCGGCACCGGTCAGCGGAGCCTGGTCGTGATATGCCGCCACGAAGGCCTCACGCACGTCTTGGCTTGTCGGAGCCCAGTTGTGGTAACGAGTCCCGAGCAGAACCGTTGCCTTGGCCAGGTCGGCGACCCTAGTGCTGTAGGTCACGTCCTCGAAGTCCAGGACCGCTGTGATGCTCGTGCCGGCTTGGAGGATGTTGGCGGACCGAAAGTCGTTGTGGACAAGCTGCTCTTGTAGGGTCGGCTGGCCGCTGTCGATGCAGTTGGGGTAGGCCGCCAGCGCCTCGTGGAGCGTCGCCAGCATTTGGCCCGCGCCGGTCACTTGTGCCGGATCGCCTATGTCGAGGAGATCGCCATCGATGACAGGGCAGACTCCGAGCGAGACGTTGTTCACCTGGACTCGAAGACGACCGTCCCTCGCCGGAATTGGAGCGGCGACCGGTATGCCGCTGGCTTGAAGCCACGTGGTGAGTGTCGCCGTATCGGCCAGGCGTTGGAAAAGCCACGGGTAGACGGACCATTTCGCGATGAGGTGCCTCCCGTCGGTCGTGATCCAGGCCAGCAGGTTCCCGTCGCTGATGACGAGGCGGTCACACTCATCAACCGCTATCCCCCAGGTGTCCCAAAGGGCGTCACCCATCCAGCCGACCGCGGAAACCGTATCGGCGAAGCCGAAGCGCTTCGTTAGGGCCTCGTCGGGGTCAGCTGGCTCCCACAACATGCTGAGAAGGGGCGCGGTCGTCACAACCGAATAGTCAACCAGTTGGGCCGCGCCGCTTCGCAGGCGCACCGAATGTCAGCGCGGCGGCGAGGTGTCAGCACGCAAGTCCACGACATCGAGCATCGACACGCCTCGGCTCAGGCAATAAAAGGGCATAACATCCGCTGCGGTTCGCACCTCTGCAGAGTGTTATCGGGTGCGCGACTCGTGTCGTTGCCGCGCTCTCAGAGTGACCTCCAATTGGCGGCCCCACCTGGTGCCAGCGCTCCTCAGGGTAGTGCCGCGATGGCCTCGACCTCTACGAGCTGGCCCTCATACCCGAGCATCGTGACCCCAACCAGAGTGCTCGGCGCGTCGTGACGGCCGAAGTGCCTCCGGACTACGTCCCAGGCGGCGACCAGGTCGGTGCGGTCGTCGCTGGCCACGTACACGGTCGTCTTCACCACATCTTCAAGACGAGCACCTGAGGCCTCAAGCGCCACACTAAGGTTCGACATCACCTGCTCAGCTTGGCTCTGCACATCCCCGAAGCCGACAATGGCTCCGGTCTCGTCGAGGGGGCAAGCACCAGCAGTGAAAACGAAACGAAAGCCGCTGGCAGCGACTGCTGAGTACGCGTAGGGGACGCTGGTCGCGAGCTTAGGCGCACGCACCAGTTCGACGTGCCGGTCGTCTTTCATCGCTGGCGATCGTGGCACATCCAGGTCCCAGGCGGGTCGCGCGCGGGAACAGTGACGGCAGACGCGGATAAGACGCAGATCGCCGCGGCGACCTGCCACGAGAGCCAGCGACAAAACGCAGCAGACCGTCACACGGTTATGAAGGGCAGCTCAGCGGCTCGACAGATCCTCCGATGGTCTTGCCACCAGCCGGCACGAGCGCATCGGCGTTCGCCCAACTTTTCGTTTCAATGTCCTCGGACCGTTCTCGGCCAACAAAATTTGCCCGGAGACTGGTAGTGGCTACGGCCCACTGACGGCCAGTTCGCCACCGAAAGAAAGAGAGTCCCGTCGGGTAGGGCTAGCGCCAAGATCCGTTCGGCTCGGGCTTGGTTCTGTTGCCTCAAGGGCACGGCCGAGCCGTAACCAACGCTCTGCTATTGGTGCCGAACGCGTGGGGCTTCTTGGTGGTAGGAACTGACGATGACTCGCGCCCGAGGCGCTATCTACAGATCGGCAAACTCGTCGCCCTCCAGTGCCGCCCGGAAGCACAGCAAGTTCAACCGTTTATGCTCGGTCGCAGTCGCCGCCCTAGCAATTTGGAGCGCCTCTGCCTTGCAACCGGGTTTCGGCGGCGAGGCTTCGGCAGCTACAGCGTCGCCTGGGCCCGTCACCAGCGTGTTTGAGAGCTGGCAAAGCTCGCACGCGTTCCCCTCAATGAAAGCCAGCCCCACCACCGAGTTGGACGTGATGTTCGGGCTCGCTCTTCAACGCTCCGACCTGGCCAAGCTCGTAGAGTCGGTTAGCACTCCAGGCACCACCTCGTACCGGCACTATGAGAGCGTCGCCTGGCTCGCTCGTCATACGGGTGCCACGCAAGCGACAAGCACAGCAGTACTCCTTTTCTTGCGTTCTCATGGGATCGACGGCCGGCTCGACCCCACGGCTTCCTACGTGGAGGCACCCGTCAGCGTGGCGGAGGCAGCCAAGCTGTTCGGGACCAGCTTCCGGGCGTACTTTTTCAACGGCGCGTACGGCTACAACACGTACGTCTCTGGTGAAGTCGTCGAGCCGATCTCGGTTCCCCAACTGCCGGCGGCTCTGAAAGGACTAGTGACGCTCGTTTATGGTCTTCAGGCTTATCCGACCGTTGCGGGCGGGCCGAACTCCCCCCTCCAGGAGGCCCCGACAAGGTCTTCGCTCCTCGGGGGGAGCTTTGGGGGCCTTGGCACGCCCAGTGGGTGCTCGGCTGCCCGCGTCGTCGACCACCTTCGGACCTTCACGCCCAAGCAGTACCTCACGGCCTATGGCGTAGAGGCTTTGCACAGCCAAGCGTTGCTCGGCCAGGGCCAGGCGGTAGCGATCATCGGAGAAGAGCCCGCAGCGCAGAGCAACCTGGCCTCCTTCACCCGGTGCTTCGGCCTTGCCACTCCGCCCATCAGGGACATACGGGTGGGGACCGGGACCATCACTGCCCTCGATGACAGAGGCTCTTATTTGGAGATTGCCCTTGACACCGAGATGGTGGCGGCCATGGCGCCGCGGTTGAGCGACATAGATGTCATCTACGACCCTTACGGTTCCTTGGTGGACAGGCTCGATGCGACCCTCAACCGCTCGCTCATCCAGGGGCCGATGCCAAAGGTCGTTTCCTACAGTGGCGGTGACTGCGAGCCGACCGGTCCGGCCGCCTATTCGAAGGTTGCTCTGGAGTACGCGTTGACCGAGCACATCCTCATGGACATGGCGGCCAACGGCATCAGCTTCGTCGTCTCAGCCGGGGACACCGGGTCGTCTTGCAACCAGGCTTATGCCGCTATACCCGGGGCGCGCCTGTCGGTCCAGTTCGCGGCATCGTCTCCCTATGCGACCAGCGCCGGTGGTGAGCTGATAGGTCTCAATGCGGCCGACTCGATCCAGGGCCAACAGGTCTGGGACGACCTCCCGCTCGGCTCCGGCCTTGCCGGGGGTGGGGGCCAGAGCGCCGTGTTCGGCCGCCCCTGGTACCAACAAGACCTGGCGATGGCCGGCAGCGGCCGGCTCGTGCCTGACGTGGCTCTCGAAGCGGACCTCGACTACCCCATCGCGTACTACTGCACGACCGGCTGCAGTGGTTATGGCTGGGGGCCGGGCGGAGGGACGAGCGCCGCAGCTCCTCTGATGGCAGGCGGGATCGTGCTCGCCGACGAACAAGCCTCCCTTCACGGGCAAGCGCCTCTCGGGTTGGTCAACCCGCTCTTGTACCAGCTCGGGGAAGCTCACTCTAAGGCCCTGCTCAATATCACCATGGGCAACAACGACATCTACGGTCTCGGTTGCTGCACCGCCAAGCCCGGTTACAACGACGCCGCCGGCTGGGGGTCTGTCAATTTTCCCCAGTTCATTTCGGCCGCCCTTAGCGCAGATCGAAAGTAGTCATCGCTGTCACGTCGTCAGCTTGAGGCCCGAAGACTGGGCAGGAAAGATTGTGCGTCGCCCTCATAGCCACGAGCCGATAGTCGCTGGCTGCGCCCGTTGCGGGTTGTTTGCGTACGGCTGTCGTAACAACCAAGGTGTGGTATGGCTGATATCCCATCGGCGCCGGTGGCCGATCTCGCTGGGGTCTCAATCGACTGCGCCGATCCTGGCCAGCTCGTGGAGTTCTATCGCAGGCTTCTCGGCGGGCGCGTTCTGTGGCACACCGTTGGCAGTGCGGCCATCGAGGCGAGAGGATAGTCCTGGTGTTGCAACGAGTGGCTAACTATCTCCCACCGATCTGGCCTGGGACGGCGGTTATCCACTTCGACCTCACGCCCCCGTCCGGCGGCACGCTCGACCAGAGCGTGGCCGGCGCATTGGCCGCAGGCGCGAAGCTGGCAACCCATCAGGTTGACCCTCGCTGGGTGGTACTCCTTGACCCCGCCGGTCACCCCTTTTGCGTAACTTCGGTGACACCAGCCTCCGCTCCCGGCGTCGTATCGACGACCAGAGCAACCCCTTCTGCGGAAGGCACGTCGCCCAACTGCCACTAGCAGGATGCGGTGGCAACGAGGCGTCCGATGTCGATAATGACATCAATGCATAAGATTCCTGAGTGCCAGATGGCGGCGTCCACGCGTTCCTCGGCAGCCAGGGCCTCGGTGCCTTAGGACCGTGGCTCGATGAACTCCCTCGACGCCCGCTTACAACCACGCTCGTAGCAACCGCGTCGAACCGGTACGCAGAAGCGCCCTGGGTCGGCTCTGTCGATAATGCTCTTACCCGGCTCGGCCTCAAGGTCGCGCGTCTCGATCTTGAAGGCGCGACCGCGACGGTGGTGAACGAGCGGCTCAAGGCCACCGACCTGGTGTTCGTCACCGGCGGCCATGGCCTGTTCCTCCTGGAACACGCTCAGCGAAGTGGTTTCAGCTCAATCGTTCCCGAGGCCGCGAGAGCCGGCCGTCTCGTGTATGCCGGAATGTCTTCGGGAGGTTTCCTCGCCGGTCCCGACCTACTCCACACAGCCGACCCCAACGACCCCGGGGTCGTCAGCAACAGTCGTGGCCTCGGGATCGTCAACTTCATCCCGCTCTCGCACGTCAATCGAGGAAAGGAAGCGGAGCACCGGGCCATCGCCGCGAGGTTCGCAGACCGGTATACCTTCGTCTCCATCACCGATGAGCAGGCAATCATCGTTTCGGGCGACAACTGGGAGGTTCGCCCATCGCCGATCGTCTAATAGGAGGCGCGGACAGCTCAAGTGGGTCGTTCACATCTCGACACTCCAGCGCCGTACCGGTGCCGATTCCGCGATCTTTGACGGTCACAGGGCGGCGATGGCCTCCCGCACGAGTGACCCTAGCTCACGTCCCTTGAACATGCTCCCAGGGTCGTGTACAACGGTCGCGATGGCTCGCGCGTCCTCGCGTCGGCTGTGGCCCTCGATGACAGCGCTCGTCGCTTGTTGGGTAGCGACGTGTGCCTGGCTGCTACCCCCGGTTGTTGTCCCGAGCGCGTCCTCGGTCAAAGCGAGCTTTCGGCTGATCTTCCGCAGTTCTCCCGAACCGAGCGGCCCGATCTACCTGCCTAATGAAACGATCCCGAGTTGCGTCTGGAACCCGCGGGTCACATCGATCAGCTTGCCGGCGGCAAGAAAGGAAGGCTGCTTCCCGTTCGGGGCTGGGCAGTCTGTCGGGATCTTCATGTCCCCGGCCGCGGGCGCTTCCAACTATGGGCAAAGCAATCTGAAGGCTGATGTCCGGATCGCCCGGCTCATCTCAGGGAGCATCGTGGTGAGCCCAGTGCTGATGACCGCGGAGGATGCTTCCGGTGGTGCTCGACCGATCGAGGCGTACTCGGGGGACCATTGCCTTTGGGTATTCGCCTACGGGCAGTACCCGCGCCCTGACCTGTACCGGATCTCGGCGACTTCCGGGGCCGTCCTCCAGCGCTCCACCCTCAATGTCGCGTACCCGAAGCTGTCCGCCAACACCTCCGGAGCCTGGCTCGGATCTCTTGACGATCCGGGCCCGATCTATTTCGCACCCGATAACGGAAGCGCGCCGATCATTGCGCGTGTGGGGCCAGTTGACGTGGACGGCTTCCGCCCAGATGGCAACTCGATTGTTATCAATGTGCAACTCGCAAGCGGGAGCCCGCCTCAGTTGACCGGCGTAGCTCAAGCTTGGACCTTTGTCGTATCCGCGAACGTGCCGACGCCCGGAACTAGGGAGAAGAGATTTTCGGGAGGTCATGAACATGAGCCCTAGTTCATCGGTCTCGGTCTCGACTGCAGCAACAATGCCACAGAGGACCCTATATAACGGAAAACAATTGGATTTCCTCAAGTTGCGGTGTTGAGACGCCCATAATTCGCAATGTTGCTCGCAAAGGCGTCAGCCTTTCATTGCTCGCCACACAGCAGCTTTTCGGCGTTCTGGGACCGGTGCGCTCCGCGAGCACATCCAACTTCGGCCAGATGCGTCGCAACACCGACCGCAAAGTGGCCCACCGCCTCGCTCAGTTCACCCTTGTAGTTGTCCTACCGATCACCGCGAAGCTCATCGACTGGCGAAATCGCTGGAGCCCCTGGAGCCCGGCCTGAGTCCCTATCGGCATGGGCGCCCTCGTCTTCAACGTACCACTGAGGTCCGACCCACGCCCCCCGGGAATTCGAAGGGGCGGATCATGATGCGAGAGACTTTGCCAGTGAACGACGATGGGCTCCTCGCCGAGCAGCAAGCGTACTACCGAGCTCGTGCGCCCGAGTACGACGAGTGGTGGCAGCGGCGCGGCCGCTACGACCGAGGTCCGGACTTGGCTGAAGAATGGGACCGACAGGTCGCGCAGGTCGCAACTGCGCTCGAGACCTTTGGCGCTACGGGTGACGTCTTGGAAATGGCAGGGGGCACCGGATGGTGGACGGCTCGTCTCGCCCGCACCGCTCGGCATCTGACCGTCATTGACTCTTCACCCGAGACCCTGGACCTTAACCGCGAGCGTGTGGGGCGACCCGATGTGGACTATCTCGTTTCCGACCTGTTCATGTGGCAGCCGCAGAGGACCTATGACGTTGTGTTCTTCTCCTTCTGGCTCTCTCACGTGCCCCGGTCACGATTTTCGGAGTTCTGGTCTTTGGTGCGGTCCTGCCTTGCGCCCGGGGGCCGGGTGTTCCTCGTCGACAACCGCGACGACCCGCACCGAGCTGGCGAGATCAAGGACCCCTACACCGTGCATTGCGGTCCGGACCTGGAGCTGCGCCGCTTGCACGACGGAAGCAAGTACCAGGTCGTCGAGGTCTTCTACGAGCCCAAGGAGTTGCAGTCACTTCTTGGCCAACACGGTTGGACGGCAAGGCTCGGTGCAACGCGCTGGTTCATCTTCGGAGAAGCGTGCTTGACTGAGCGTTACGAGGGCTGGTGACTAGGCTGCTTCGCCCGTCCAGGCCCCCCGGCACAGGCAGACAAATCCTCTCCTCCGTTACCGGCAAAATTGGCATATGGACCTTGACGCCGTCGCCACCGAACTCTATGGGCTTGCTCCGGCGGATTTCACGCACATACGTGACACCCGTGCCTCTGAGGCCAGAACCGCTGGAGACCGAGAACTAGCCAGGGCCATCGGCAAGCTCAGACGGCCGAGTGTTAGCGCCTGGCTGGCGAACGTCCTGGTCCGAGAGCGTCGCGACGAGGTCCAAAGGATGCTCGAGCTTGGTGCAGCAATCCGACAGGCCCAAGCCCAGTTGTCCAAAGACGTGCTTCAAAAGCTGCAGAAGGAGCGTCGTCCCGCCATCGCCGCGCTCCTGGACGCCGCAGCGCACCTGGCGCGCGACCATGGCGAGAGCATTAGCGCCGCCGTCGCCCGGGAACTGGAAGCGACCCTTGAGGCTGCTTTGCTCGACCCCGAGGCCGCTACCGCTCTCAAGGCGGGAGTTCTCACGACCGGGCTCCGCTATGCCGGCCTGGGATGGCCTGGGGCTACCGACGGCCCCTCGCTTTCAGCCGGCACCTCCGAGCGAGAGACGATTGTGGGCCGAGCCGACAACAGCGATCCAGCTTTGCCTCCGGCCGACGATGCACTCCGTTTGGCTGCCGCTGAGGCGCAGCGCGAGGCAGAGGCTCACCTGGCCCAAGCCGGGCGCGACGTAGACGAAGGCAAGCGGCGCGTGGAGGAAGCAGTACGGGATCGCGATGTCTGGCGGCGGAAGGTCGCAGACTTGGGCCAGCAGTTGGCTTCCGCCCAAGAGGAGGCGAAAAAAGCCGAGGAGCGCTTCGCCGACGCCGAGAAGGCACTAGCCCTTGCGGAACAACGTCTGCGCACTGTGCGGGAACCGGGTTGAACAGAATTCTGGCAACGATGGCAACTGGTCCCGAAACAAATGACCTCGAATTCGAAGGACGATGGCGCGTAAGTGCTGTTGTGCCCGGCGCCGCCGTAGCCTCCACGTCAGTGCTGCCCGCCGAAGCGCTGCGCCGGATCGCTTACCTCCTCGAGGCCGAGGGCGAGGCGAGCTACAGGTCACGGGCGTTCCGCCGGGCCGCAGAGGCTGTAGAGGTCGTCGCACCGTCCGAGCTGGAAGAGCTGCGCAGCCGGCAGCAGCTAGCGTCACTACCTGGGTTAGGCCCGACCACGGCGGCGGTCGTCTCGGAGTGCCTGGCCGGGTCAGTCCCCGAGTACCTCCGGGCCCTGGAAGAGCGCACCCTGGCTGGCCTGCCCGAGCCTGCGCGGCAGCTCCTGGGCCGGCTCCAGGGCGACCTGCACAGCCATTCCGACTGGTCCGATGGCGGCAGCCCGATAGAGGACATGGCCCGGGCCGCAGCGGCCATGGGCCACCGCTACCTCGCCCTCACTGACCACAGCCCGCGCCTCACCGTTGCCCACGGCCTGAGCGCCGAGGCCTTGCGCCGCCAATTAGAGGTGGTGCGCCGGGTGAACCAGGAACTCGCCCCGTTCCGTTTGTTGAGCGGCATCGAGGTGGACATATTGGAGGACGGTTCGCTGGACCAGGCCCCCGAGCTCCTGGCCGAACTGGACGTGGTAGTGGCCAGCGTGCACTCGAAGCTACGAATGGGGCCGGCAGAGATGACCAGGCGCATGGTCGCCGCTGTAAGCAACCCTCACGTCGACGTGCTCGGCCACTGCACCGGCAGGATCCTGGCTGGGCGCGGCCGGCCGCCGTCGACGTTCGACCACGACGTCGTCTTCGCCGCCTGCGCCGCCTACGGCACGGCGGTGGAGATCAATTCCCGGCCCGAACGCCGGGACCCGCCCGAGGCGCTGCTGCGGAGGGCGGCTAGTGCTGGGTGCCGCTTCGCCATCGACTCGGACGCTCACGCCCCTGGCCAGCTCTCCTGGCTGCACCTGGGCTGCGAGCAGGCCGCGCAAGCGGCGATCGGCGCCGAAGCCATCGTGAACACCTTGCCACTGGCGGAGCTCGTCGACTGGACGCACCGGAGGGAGTAGACGGCCGCTGACCCACACTGTCAGTCCCGCGGAGCGCATCAAAAATACTGAACCAGGCAGAACTCGTGGTCCTCGGGATCGGCCATCACCACGACGACACCTTCGTCGTAGTCGTGCCGCTCACCGGTGGACCGACCTCCCAGCGCGAGCACCGATTCGACACCTTCGTCGATATCGTCGACGGTAAGGTCCAGGTGCAGCCTGACCTTGCCCTCCTTTCGCTCGTGGACGGGCTGGAATACGAGACGAGGCAAAACATCGCTTCGGTCACCCAAGTAGATCCAGTCGTCGTCATGAGTGGGCCCGGGTCTGCGGTCGAGCAGAGCGCTCCAGAACCGAGCGACGCGCTTGACATCAATACAGTCAATTGTCACACCGGACCAGGCAATCGCCACGGGCCGAAGCTAGTGCGTTTGACGAACATTCACAGATGATTGAGGCCGCCCTGGCCGGGGCCGGCAGGGTGTCGACAGGGTTGGTAGTCCCGGCCGGCTCAGCTAGCGGCGGGCTTCTTGCGGGCCCTGCCGCGCCTGATCCGTCCGAGCCGCTGTTTCTGGCGGGGCCGCCCCCCGAGGGCCGGCCCGAACACGAGGGAGGCGTTATGCCCCCCGAAGCCCAGGCTGTTGGTCATGACATAGCGGAACTGCCCGCGCCGAGCCACGTTCGCGACGTAGTCGAGGTCGCATTCGGGGTCCGGGTTCTCGAGGTTGATCGTCGGGGGCGCCATGCCGGTCTGCAGGGCGAGGATCGAGAACACGGACTCGAGCGCCCCCGCTGCACCCAGGGTGTGCCCGGTCATGGACTTCGTCGAAGACACGAGCGGCATTTGTGAGCCAAAAACCCGCTTGAGCGCGAGGGTCTCGATCCTGTCGTTCGGCGGGGTCGACGTGCCGTGCGCGTTGACATAGCCGATGTCTGCCGGTGTGAGGCCCGCGTCCGCAATCGCTGCGTGCATGGCGCGCACAGCCCCGTCCCCCGTAGGGTGCGGCTGGGTTATGTGGAAGGCGTCGGCCGTTGCGCCGTAACCGACCAGCTCGGCGAGTACCGGCGCGCCCCGGCGCAGGGCGAACTCCCTTTCCTCGATCATCAGCGTGGCCGCGCCCTCGCCCATCACGAAACCGTCACGCTCGCTATCAAACGGCCGAGAAGCGCGTTCGGGATCGTCGTTGCGGGTCGAAAGGGCCTTCATCGCGGCGAACCCGGCGATGCCGACCGGGGTAACCGCGGCCTCGCTTCCCCCACAGACCATGGCGTCGGCCCGTCCGAGGCGGATCGCGTCGAAAGCGGTGCCGATCGCGTGAGCCGAGGCGGAACAAGCGGTCACCGTGCAGCAGTTGTAACCGAGGAGCTGCCATTCCATGGCGATCTCGCCTGCAGCCATGTTGGGGATCATCATGGGCACGACGTAAGGGTTGACCCACTCGGCACCCCTGCCGACCAGCACACGGATACCGTCTTCCAGGGTCTTGATGCCGCCTATGCCGGTGGCGTAGACGACACCGATGCGCTCGGGGGTCGAGAGCAGGTCCAGCTTGGAGCTCTCGATGGCTTCCTTGGTCGCCACCAGCGCAAGCTGGACCACGCGGTCGAGGTGCCTGGCTCGGCGTCGCCCGAAGGTGTCCCCCCCATCAAAGCCAGGGATCTGGCCCGCGATGCGTACGGACGAAGTCGAGGCATCGAACGCGGTGATCTTGCTGATCCCGCTCCGGCCCGCAACGAGGCCCTTCCAAGTCTGCTCGACATCCAAGCCAAGGGGGCTGATCGCCCCCATACCAGTGACGACCACCCGGCGATTGCTCATAGTTGATAGGAATCCTATGGGGCCCAACCGTTCGCTGGGAGATTGTGCCGTTTAGCTGCTCGCCCGGATATAGGGAGGTCTGGAGGGGCGAGCCGCCGGCCGGAGGTTACTTCCCAGCGCGACTGGCCGGTCGAACCTTGAGCGGCCTCAGGGGGCAGGTGCGGTGAAGATACCCCCGGGGCCGTTGCGGCTGCCGCTGCACTTTTGCTGCGCGGCCTGGAACCTGGGCGAGTTGGGGCCCACGCCGGAGGTTATTTTTTCGAGGACGCGGCCGGCGGACAGGAACTGGGGGTCGGGGAAGTTGGGCACGCCGTGTTTGCGCATGCAGGCCGAGAACGCGAGCGCCTTGGCTTGGAGCTGCGCCTGTGCCGCCGCCGACGGCTGCTGGACGGGGGAGTACTTCTGGCAGGCATTTTGCGCTGCCACGAAGGTGGCGTTGCTGGGGTTGAGGTCATTGTTGGGACCCAGGCCCGAAATTTGGATCCCCCCGCCGGCGCTGGGGTCGGGGAAGTCTGCGATGCCGTGGGCGCGCATGCACCGGGTGAACTTAACCGCCTGCTCGTACTGCTTGGCCGCGATCACGGGATTTGGTGGTGTCGTGACGTTGGCGCCGACGTCGGCCACAGTGGTGCCCGTCGTCTTGCCGATGCTGGCCACCGAAGACGGTGACGCCGCTGCTCCGCAGGCGGCGACCAGCAAGCTCAAGCCGGCTAGGACGAGGGTGAGAGGGGCAATCACGTCCAAACGCCGCTTCAGGCGAGGGTGGGTTGGCAACTGGTGCCGTGCCATGGACCACGTTTTACGCCAGCTGGGGTAACAAGGCTATAACAGCCCTTTTCCGCCTGGTGCGGCGAACACTGTCTCGCACCTAGTTAACGCGATGGCATCGCGTGTTGGGAAAAGAACGCCCACATAACCGTGTTCGCGTCGACGGCGTTCGATTGCGGGCCAAGCAGCCCGGTGATCGAGCGCGGCATGGTGGGCCCGCCTGGCCATTCATGGCCCTCTCCTGTGACGCTGTACAGCTCCACGATCGCATTGCTGGCGCAACCCTTATAACTGGCGAGCGTGTACCCGGAGTGGTGTTCTGTCGTGGCCCCTTTTGCGCACTTGTCCTGCGCCGCCCAGCGAGCTGCGGCAGTCGGGACCGAATAGGTCCAGTACGCCTGGCCGTTCCCGTCGTAGGGGTCGACCGGGTCTGCGGTCCCATGGAAGGCGACTATCGGCACGGGACGGGTAGCTGGGCAGGGGCTTGGGAGCCGCAGGCCGGCAACCGGTGCGACCGCTGCGAATATGGTCGACGCGTCGCAAGCTAGTTGGCTGGTCATTCGACCACCACCGGATATGCCGGTAGCGAAAACTTCCCTTGGGTCGATGCAGTACTTCGACTCGAGGACCGGGACCAATTGGGTAAGGAAGGCCACGTCGTTTGCCGAGCCCCGGGGAGCATTGCCACCGCCGAAGAGCGGCACTCCGGGGATGTTCCAGTCAAAGCCGGTGCCGGAGGAAATGAGACCCTGGGGATAGGCCACGATGAACGAGGCCTCATCGGACGTCGCATCCATCCCGCTGAAGATCTCTTGGGCCGCGGCTGTTGAGCCGCTCCCGTGGAGGTTCAGGACAAGAGCTACACCGCGCGACGAGTTGTAGTCCGCGGGCACGTGGACAATGACGGTGCGCTGATGCCCGCCGATTTCAAGCGTGAGCGTCGTCGAGCCTTTTTGCGCCCGGGCACCACAGCCGGACGAGGGAGCCCCTCTGGAGACGGCTGCGCTGCTCAACAACGGAACCTGCGTGGCACCGGCATTTGCAACGCCGACGCTGAGCGAAGTCAGCGCGGCAAGTGCGCAAAGAGCCAGCCCCGACCTCCGCATGCTCATCGTTTGGGCCAACCTTGCGCGCAACGGGAACGAACCAATGCGGGCACCGCTTTCATCTCGACCACGCCTGCCTTTCGATATAGGCAACCTGGTTGCCTATCTAGTAAAGTTAGAGCATGATCGCGGGCGGGTCAAGCGCCGGCGCCTCACGACGCCCCTACCCCTTCGGGGATCTGCTGGCCATGGCCCGCGAGAGCTGGGTCGACCAGATGGCAAGGCAGTTGGCCGAGCTTGGGTTCGACGGTTATCGCCGCACAGATGCAGCCGTGATGCGGATGCTCCTTCGGGCGCCGGTTCCGATCGGCAAGCTGGGAGCATCGCTCGGCGTCACCCGTCAAGCCGCCCGGAAGGTGGTCGACGGTCTGGAGCAGCGCCGCTACGTCAGGACCGAGCGGGTCTCTCACGACGCCCGCCAACTCAACGCCGCGCTGACGCCCCTGGGCGAGGACTACGCACGGGCCGTGGTTACGGTGATCGACGAACTGAACCGTGGGATTTATCGAGCGCGTCACCGACCAGCAAATGCTTGCCGCGGACGCCGTGCTGAGGGCGGTCATAGGTGAAAATGAGACATGGGGCGGCGTCGCCCGGCGCTTAGCTTCGCCAGAGCGGATGGCGACGGACCGGGCGTAGCGCCGCCGCCCCGTCGTTGCTCAGTCGGACGGGGTAACCCGGTACAGAGCACTGAACCTTCCGACCGGTTGGGCACCGCACTGGCACTGGGTTGGCGGGTCGAGAAGGAAGAACGATCCCGCGAGGGTTACGCCGGTCCACGAGGTAATCGGCGACATGTAGAGGTACTTGGCGTACATGAGAGATCCCGGGTACCCGGTCTTCCACGTCGCCTCGATGCTCAATGCCCCCGACATTGGGCTGATGCGCACGACTTGTTGCTCGTCATACGCCGTCGGAGGCGCGGCCCACAACCCGTCAGCTGCGTCGCCGACCATGCCAGAACCCCCGAGCGTCTCGAAGACCTGGACGAGGCTCGCGCTCTCGGGAACGTGCCAAACCGGCTTTGCCTCTGGACCTTGCAGCATCCACACCACACCAACCTCGCTTGGGGGTCGCGGTTGGGCGTTCAGCCAAAGGGCGTCGCCGGACCCGAGGATCCACTTCGCGAACCCGGCGTCGGGGAAATGGAAGACCGGCGTCGCTGCTGTGCCTCCCGGCGCGACGAGGTAGAGCGCCTCAGGCGAACTGGTCTGGCCGGACGGCGCGATCCACAGCCCCTCGTCGTTGTAGGCGAGGACCGGTTTCCAGACCTTGGGGGCCCGCAGCCGCTGGAGCACATCGCCCGTCGTCGCCGAGATCCGCATAAGGTCGACTCCGCCTGGGTTATCCGATTCGTAGAGCCAGAGGTCCCCGCCGCCGTAGATCCATGTCGGCGCAGAGTCGCCCCATGCAAACGCCGGGAACGTCATCACGACGGGACCTAGCGTGTACCCCGGGGAGTGCGCGACGACGTGGGCGATGCGCACGACCGCGCTCTGGTCCACCAGGACTCGCGAGGAGTTCTTGTCGATCGCGAACACCGGCAGTACCTGTCGACCTTCAAGTGCGGGATCAGCGCAACTGCCAGCGCGCTCGTCGCCCAACACAAGCGAAGACGGGTCCACCCAAGCCGAATAGCAGGTGTCTGTGACTTCCAGGTCGTTCGACTCGCTAGTCGACCCGTAGAGCAGGATCCTGTCGCCGACGACGGCGATCTCGGAGTACTTGTCGCTCTGGCTGAGATCGACCGTCGCAACTCGCGCAACAGGGCCCTGGAGGGATGTTGGCCGCGAACGGGCTTGCGCCGTTGACGGGGTCAGAAAAAGCAGGCAGATCCCGACCGCTGTAAGTACGACGGCCGGGCGTAATCGGACGCTCCGCACGACGGAACTGTACGTCGCGAAGGGCTGGGAAAGTGAGCGGTACGCCTCGGCTTTCTTGCCATGCGACGCAGTGGCCGGCCTTTTAGGCACCGCCGAAGGCCCTCGGAGGGCTCTGGTACCCGTACTCGTGACAAGTTTTGCTGCGTACCGCGCGTTTCGGTTCGTAGATGGCACTTGGGTGGGCAAAAAGCCAATCGGCATGCTCGCCTGCAGCCTCTGGGTGCTCACCTGCAGCCTTTGCGCAACGGGAACGGGCGCCGGCGTTAGATGCGTTTGATAGGTGCCAGGTGGAGGCTGAAGCGCTTGTCGCCGGCGGAAGGGAAGCGGATGGTCGCTTCGGCGTTGGTCCCTTCCCCGGTCACTTCGGTCACCACGCCTTCCCCGTAGCGGGCGTGCATGACGGCGTCGCCGGCTTCGAGGCCGAGCTCCTCGGCTCCCGTGCCGTGAACAGGCGACCCGGCTCGCCCGTGGCGCATGGCCGCCTCGACCAACTGCCCGCGGAACTCCTCCCGGTTCGGGCGAAGGCGGCGAAGGCGCGCCCCGCTCGCCCGTACCAGGTTCTCGGGGATCTCGTTGATGAAACGGCTCGGTTGGTTGTACTGCGCCTCGCCCCATAAGCTCCGGCACCAGGCGTTGGAAAGGTACAGGCGCTCCCTGGCACGGGTGACGCCCACGTAGCAAAGACGCCGTTCTTCTTCGAGCTCGTGAGGCTCGCCGAGGGACCTGAGGTGGGGGAAAACCCCTTCTTCCATGCCGGCGATGAAAACGACCGGGTACTCGAGGCCCTTGGCGGTATGCAGCGTCATCAGCGTTACGCTCGAGTCGTCGAGGCCAACCTTGTCCGAGTCGGACACCAGGCTCACCGAGGTCAGGAAATCGGCGAGCGTGCCGTACTCCATGGCGGCCCCAAGCAGTTCCTCGACGTTCTCCACTCGGGTGTCGATCTCGACTTGGGTCGCATCCTCCGCCCGCAGCTCGTCCAGGTAACAGGTGCGGTCGACGACGGCTTGCAGCAGCTGTGCCGGCCCCGCCGGCTCGGTCCCGGCCTCTTCGTCGCCGTTGAGCAGAGCCCTGAGCTCCCCTATCATCTCGGTGAACAAGGCGATACCCCCGAGGGCTTTACCCGCGACCCCGGCTTCTCGGGCGTGTGCCAGTGCCTCGCCGAACGGTATGCCCTTGGAAGCAGCCCACGCGTCCAGGCGAGCCATGCTCGTGTCGCCCACCCCCCGGCGTGGGACATTGAGGACCCTTTTCAAGGACACCTCGTCGCCGGGGTTCGTAATCACGTGCAGGTAGGCGAGCATGTCTTTTACTTCCCTGCGGTCGTAATACCGTGGTCCGCCGAAAACCTTGTAGGGCACCCCTTGTCGGGCCAGTTCTTCTTCGATGGCCCGGCTTTGCGCATTGGTGCGGTAGAAAACTGCAATATCTCCCCAGCGGTAACCGTGTTCCCGGCGCAACTTAACGACCTCTGAAGCGAGCCACGAACCTTCGTCGTGCTCGTCGTCGGCGACATAGCGCACGAGCTGTTCACCGCCGCCCCGCGAGGTCCAAAGGTCCTTTGGTTTCCTGGTCATGTTGTTGGAAATTACGGCGTTGGCGGCGTCCAGGATCGTCTGGGTGGACCGGTAGTTCTGGTCCAGGACCACGACGGACGCGTCGGGGAACGCCCTCTCGAACTCGAGGAAGTTCCGCACGTCGGCTCCCCGCCAACCGTATATCGACTGGTCGGAATCGCCGACCACCGTTACCTGGTGATGAGCTCCGGCAAGCTGGAGCACGAGCTCGTTTTGCGCCCGGTTGGTGTCCTGGTACTCGTCGACCAGGATGTGCTCGAAGCGCTCCTGGTATGCGGCCAGGATGTCGGGGTGGTCCCGGAACAGCCGGACGGTGACCCCAAGCAAGTCGTCGAAGTCCATGGCGTTCGCCGCTACCAACCTGCGTTGGTACTCCTCGTAAATCTCTGCGATCTTGCGTTCGAACAGCGAGCTGCGGCGTGCGCGCTCCGCGTAATCGGTCGTACTGAGGAGCTCGTTTTTCGCGCTGGAGATCGCGGCGTGGATGGCTCGGGCAGGGAACTTCTTAGTGTCCAGGCCCAGATCTCGGACCACGTAGCCGGTGAGGCGGACAGCATCGGACTGGTCATAGATAGAAAACGATTGCTGGTAACCGAGCGCAGCGGCCTCCCTACGCAATATCCGCACGCACGCCGCGTGGAACGTCGAGACCCACATGCGCTCGGCCACAGGGCCGACGAGGCTCGCGACGCGGTGGCGCATCTCGTCGGCTGCCTTGTTGGTAAAAGTGATCGCCAATATCGCGAACGGGGAGAGCCCTTTTTCGCGGACCAACCAGGCAATGCGGTGCGTAAGGACCCGCGTCTTGCCTGAGCCTGCCCCGGCCACGATCAGGAGAGGCCCCCCGACATGGGTGACGGCCTCGAGCTGAGAAGGGTTCAGTCCCTCCAGGAGGGGCCGGTGCCGGTCTGGCCCCTCGTGGCTGCCAGCCTCAGCTCCAAGGGCACCCTCGGCTCCAGGCGGGCCCTCGGCTCCACGCGCGTCCGCGGGCCCGGGCGCATCCTCGGCTGCAGGCGTCAGTGCCCCATTCCGACGTGCTGGGAACGCTGGAGCGACTTGCCCTCCGTGAGCAGTGCCGGCGCCACCATCACCTCGGCTTTCTGGAACTCTTTCACGCTGCCGTAACCACAAGTGGCCATGGACGTCTTGAGTGCTCCGAACAGGTTGACGCGGCCGTCATTTTCGTGGGCGGCGCCGATCAGGATCTCCCTCAGCGTGCCACGCATATCGGTCTTGACCCGGGCACCGCGCGGGAGCGTCGGGTGGAAAGTGGCCATTCCCCAGTGGTAGCCATGGCCCGGCGCTTCAGCGGCTGCGGCAAGAGGTGAGCCCAACATCACAGCGTCGGCACCGCAAACGATCGCCTTTGCGACGTCGCCGCCTGTGCCCATCCCGCCGTCGGCTATGACGTGGACGTAGACACCCGTCTCGTCGAGGTGCTGCGCCCGCGCCGCCCTTGCGTCGGCGATGGCAGTGGCCTGCGGCACGCCGATCCCGAGGACCCCGCGGGTGGTGCAGGCGTGCCCTGGCCCGACTCCCACCAGGACCCCCACAGCGCCGGTACGCATCAGGTGGAGGGCTGCCTGGTAGGAGGCGCAACCTCCGACGATGACAGGGATCTCGAACTCGCGGATAAAGCGCTTGAGGTTGAGAGGCTCGACTGTCTTGGAAACATGCTCGGCCGATACAACTGTCCCCTGGACCACGAACAGGTCCAGCTCCGCGTCGAGCAACGCTTTGGCGTACTGAGCGGTGCGCTGGGGCGTCAACGAGGCGCAAGCCACGACACCGGCCGCCTTGATCTCGCGTATCCGGGCGGTCACGAGCTCGGGCTTCATGGGCTCGGAGTAGATCTGCTGCATCCGCGCCGTCGCCTTATCGGCGGAGAGATGGGCGATCTCCTCGAAATACGGGTCCGGATCGTCGTAGCGCGTCCAGAGGCCCTCGAGGTTGAGCACGCCGACGCCTCCGAGCTGGCCGATCTCTATGGCCGTGGAGGGGCTGACGACGCCGTCCATCGCTGCCCCCATCAACGGGAGCTCGAAGCGGAAGGCGTCGATCTCCCACGAGATATCCACGTCCTCCGGGTCCCTTGTCCGCCTGCTGGGGACGATCGCAATGTCGTCGAAGCCGTAAGCCTGCCGCCCGGTTTTGCCCTTACCTATCTCGATTTCCACGGTGCCTGCCTCTCGTACGCGTCACGGTGCTGTCAACACGCGAGCCTACTGGGAAGCGGCCGGCCGCCGAGGCATGTTGGGGCGGATCTGAGCCAGGCCCCAGGCGACTGGGCGCCTCGGGCTCAGGCGCGCGACAGGCCGATAGCGACGCGCGTGGGGCGGTCCGCGCGGGCCGGTTCTCCTTGCCCATGCGGGGAGGGAGGCGGCGCCGGTTGTCCCGTTGAGCGGTCCATCTCCATCAAGTAGATCTCGGTGAGGGGCAACGCCGCCGTCTCCAGTGCCGCGCCCAACGTCGGGCTCGGCAGAGAGGTCGCATCACCAGCGGCTCCCAGCGCGGCACCCGAGCTAGCCCGGCCCATTGCCAGTTCCGCGCGCTTGGTGACAGGCAGCACCGGAGGAAGAGGGCGGTCATCGCTGACCGGAGCGGGAGCGAGCAGGCCCGAACAACGGGAGCAGGATGAGCGGCCAGACTGGTTGTAAATGCCGCAGCGAGGGCACATCATGATTTGCCCAGGGTACCGTCCCGCGAGCCGCTGTGCCTCCTCAGGCCCCCCCAGCATCCTCCAGCACCCCAGTTTGCCCACGGCGGCCCAGGACAGCCCCCAGCAGCTCGGCAAGCAGGCGGCCCGTTGCTCCCCACACCGTGTCCTCATCGAGGCGGAAAAATGGGACCGCCCGGAAAGGCGTCCCTTCGCCTGCCTGGCGCGAGGGCCACAGTTCTTCGTGGTATGACCCGCCCGTTGCAAGTTGCGCCAGTGGCACCCAGAAGACCTTGTCGACCTCGTTCGGGTCGGCGACGAACGCCGGGCCCTCGGGTCCGGTGCGGACAACTTGCCGACGAAGCAATGGACCAACGCAGGGCTGCGGGACGTCGTGAGCGGTGTCAACTGGCCGATGACCTCGATGTCGGCCACAACCGCTCCGATCTCCTCGTTCGCCTCCCGTAGCGCCGCCTCGACAGGGATCTCGCCGCGCCGCAGCCGCCCGCCCGGAAAGCACACCTCCCCGGCGTGGGAGCGCAGGTGCACCGGGCGCCTGGTAAGGACCACGTTCGCCTCGCCGGCGCTTTCGAACAACAGGCACAGGACAGCCGCGGGCCTCTGGTCGGCTTGGGGCGGCAGTTCTGCCGGCATGACCGTTCTCGGGAGATGGGCGAGGGCGGGAAGGCCGGCTGTTGCCGCCAGTGCCCGGCAGACCTCGTCGACCGTTATCCCGGCACGGTCGTTCTCAGGCAGGCGCTCCCATGGAGCAGGGGCACCTGGCAAGAAGCCCTTCGGCCGCGGGATCTCAATGCGCAGGTGCGCCACTTTGGGACGAAAGGCTTTCCAGCAACTCGCGGAGCCCGCCTGTTTTGAGGTTGGCCATCACGCGCCCGGGTGTGACATCGCCTCGTTCCCATTCCATCCAGGAAGCCAGCAGCTTGTTTGCGTCGGGAGCGGGGACTTCCACGGCCGCCAGACTACCGCTCACGGGCCGCAGGCCGACCTCCCCAACCGCTGGTGCTCCTGTGCCGCTCTCAGGTGGTACCGGGCCCTCAGCAGGCACGCGGGTCCCAGGGTTGCTCCTGGTCGGCAGAATTGCTCACCGGGTTACCGTCCGGCGTGGGGACGGTCGTGGCGGGGGCGATGGTGGTGGTGCTGCGGACCGTCGGAGAGCCTGTCGTCGGTGCTTCGGTCGTCGGGGCGGCCGTCGTCGGGGCGCCGGCTGTCGTCGAGGCGGTGGTCGGCGTGGCAGCTTTGGCCGAGACATCGACCGTGGAGCCGAGGTCGACCTCGATGTCACCTTGTGCGAGGGAGGGGTCCACCTGCAACATGACCGCTCCCGAGAGGTACTTCATCACGTCGAGGGCCTGAGCGACGTCGCCCGGGCGGTAGTTGACGAGGGTTTCGGAGACGTTCGCGGGGACCTCTCCGGCAGATTCATTGGTCACCTTGAGCCCGTGGGTCGCCAGTGCCTGCCCGGCCGCCAGTGCGGCGTCGTAGCTGCCGGCGATGCTGACCACGCTCACCGACGTGGGAACGACAGGCGTGGGGAACACGTTGCCCGCCCAAGCCTTTATCACGTTGTTGTCGGCGGGCTGGACGGGGAAAAGCACGTCGCCCATCCCGTAGCCGCCGTAGTAATAGTCGTTGACCCCGGTTGTCGGCAAAGTTGTCTCGGGCACTGTAGAAGGGTCGATGTGGCTGTACGAGAGGATGAGGCTGAGCATTTGGCCCTTAAGAGGGGCGTCCACCGTCATCTGGCCGAGGATCGCGCTCAAGAAGTTGGCGGCCGCCACCGGGTCCGTCAGGCCCTTGGATTTTGCCGTCTGCGCAACGATCTTTAGGAACGTATGGGTCCTCACGATCCGGGCGAGGTCCGACTCCGGGTCAAAGGGCCAGTCGGACCTCGGGGCGTCCATGCCCTTCGGCTCGTACTGGAGGTGCCTGGCGCGCACGAGCGCCAGGGCCTCGAAACCGTCGAGATGATGGCAGCCGCCACTGCCAATGTTGAGGAGGGACTCGGCGTCGAAC
The DNA here is from genome assembly GCA_963725935.1 of uncultured Acidimicrobiaceae bacterium. GTDB lineage: Bacteria > Actinomycetota > Acidimicrobiia > Acidimicrobiales > Palsa-688 > Fen-671. The sequence goes on from CAVSAM010000001.1 coordinate 28,561, forward strand.
ACCGGGTCGGGGAAATAGACGTTTATCCCGCCGAGGGCGTTCACGCTGTTGATAAAGCCGTTGAAATTGAGCTCAATGAAATGGTTGATAGGGATTCCCAGGTCGTCCTCGATCGCATGGAGGAGGTTGTCCGGCCCGCCGGAACCATCGTTGAGAGCAGCGTCCATTTTCTGGTAGGAGCCGACTGGGCTGTTCGCCGGCATAGGTGAGAACAGGTCGCGCGGGATCGACAGTATGGAAGCGGTGTGGTTGACCGGGTCGAGGTGCAGGACCATCATGATGTCCGCGAGCGTCCCGGAGTAGGTAAGCGACGACCCGAACTGGAGCTGCTGTTGTTGAGTGAGGCCCTGGCGGGTCTCGTTGCCGATCAGAAGGATGTTCTCGGGGTCGCCATGCGCGGTCTCGCTCTTCGGGATCTTGATCTCACAGGCCACGTCGAAGCACCCGGGAGGGGTCTCGTAGGTGCTCGGGGCCGTGGCGATGGAGCCGATCTTGTAGCGGACGTACCCGTACGCCCCCCCCATGGCGATCAGGCAAACGACGACGACGACGTTGGCGATAATCAGGGTGCGGCGCGGCCAGTGCGCCTTGACGCGCACTTTGGGCTTCTTGCCAGAGGCTTTCGGCGCGGGAGGCCCGGCGGGTGTCTGCGCGCTGTGCTTGGGGGCGGGGCTGCTCACGGGGTTAATACACTTTGGAGATAGGCGACGGTTTCCTATAGTGCTGCCTCCAGGAAAGTTCGCTCGCTTTGGCGCTGAAAGAGCGCTTACCGGGACAAAGGTTCCCGCCGGCATAGCGAGCGAACGTTGCCTGTCGTGGCACTAGCGACGACAAAGATAGGCCCGGCAGGAATGCCGGGCCTATCTTAGAACGTCGAGTACGTGGTAACGGCAGGGCTACATCATCCCCATGCCGCCGCCGCGACCGCCGCCAGCGCCGGCACCGGCATTGGCGTCCTTTTTCTCAGGCTTGTCCGCAACCGTCGCCTCGGTGGTGAGCAGCAGGGCGGCAACAGAGGCCGCGTTCTGCAGGGCGGAGCGGGTCACCTTGGCGGGGTCGATCACACCGGCCTTGAGCAGGTCCTCGAAATGACCAGTCAGGGCATTGAGGCCGACACCGCCGGTCTCACGTTCGGCTTGCTCGACGACCACGGCGCCTTCCAGGCCGGCGTTGGCCGCGATCCAGCGCATCGGCTCGTCGAGAGCCTTGCTCACAATCGTGGCCCCGGTGGCTTCGTCGCCCTTGAGGCTCTTGACGAGCTTGTCCACCGCGGCGCGGGAGCGCAGTAGGGCCAAACCACCGCCGGGGACGATGCCCTCTTCGATGGCGGCCTTGGTCGCTGAAACCGCGTCTTCGATCCGGTGCTTCTTTTCCTTCAGCTCGATCTCGGTCGCAGCTCCCACACGGATCACGGCGACACCGCCGGCGAGCTTGGCGAGCCGCTCCTGAAGCTTCTCACGGTCCCAATCGGAGTCTGTGTCCTCGATCTCCCGCTTGATCTGGGCGATACGGGCCTTTACGTCGGCCTCGGGGCCAAAACCTTCGATGATCGTGGTCGTGTCCTTGGCGATGACGACCTTGCGGGCACGGCCGAGAAGAGAGATGTCGGTGTTCTCGAGCTTGAGGCCGACCTCCTCGGAAATTGCTTGGCCGCCGGTCAGGATCGCAATATCGGCGAGCATTGCCTTGCGACGGTCACCGAAACCGGGTGCCTTGACTGCCACGCTCTGGAACGTGCCCCGCAGCTTGTTGACGATCAGGGTGGCGAGGGCCTCCCCGTCGACATCTTCGGCAATCAGCAGCAGAGGTTTGCCGGCGGTCATGACACGCTCGAGGACCGCGATGAGGTCGTGGGCCGAGCTGATCTTCTGGTTGGCGATCAGGATGAAGGGGTCTTCCAGGACGGCCTCTTGGCGCTCCTGGTCGGTCACGAAGTAGGGCGAAATGTAGCCCTTGTCGAACTGCATGCCTTCGGTGAACTCGAGCTCGACACCAAAGGTGTTCGACTCCTCGACCGTCACCACGCCGTCTTTGCCGACCTTGTCGATGGCGTCAGAGATAACTTCGCCAATTGAGGGGTCGGCCGCCGATATCGATGCCACCTGGGCGATCTCGGCCTTGTCATCGACAACCTTGGAGAGCTTGTGGATCGACTCGACCGCCGCCTTGACGGCCTGCTCGATCCCGCGCTTGAGGGCGATGGGGTTGGCCCCGGCTGCCACGTTGCGGAGGCCCTCGCGCACAAGCGCCTGGGCCAGGACCGTTGCGGTGGTCGTCCCGTCGCCTGCGATGTCGTTGGTCTTGGTGGCCACCTCTTTCACGAGCTGAGCGCCCATGTTCTCGAAGTGGTCCTCGAGCTCGATCTCCTTGGCGATCGTCACGCCGTCATTGGTGATCGTCGGAGCGCCCCAGCGCTTCCCGATAACGACATTGCGCCCTTTGGGCCCAGGGTTACCTTGACGGCGTCTGCGAGCTTGTTGACCCCTGCCTCGAGGCCTCTCCTCGCGGTTTCGTCGAACTGGAGCTGCTTAGGCACTACTTCGTCACCTTCGCCAGGACGTCACGGCTGCTCAGCACGAGCAGGTCCTCGCCGTCGACGGCGACCTCGGTGCCGCCGTACTTCGAGTAAAGGACGGTGTCGCCGACCTTGATATCGAGGGCGATCAGCTCGCCGCTGTTATCGGCCCGGCGCCCGGGGCCTACTGCCAGGACGTGGCCCTGCTGGGGCTTCTCCTTGGCTGTGTCGGGGATGACGAGGCCGGACGCAGTTCTCTCTTCCGCCTCGTTCGGGCGGACAACGATTCGATCGTCAAGGGGGTGCAGTTTCATGATGTCGTCGCCTCCGTGGCAAGTATTTCGGACAGGGTTCTCCGGCTAGCACTCTCACCGGTCGACTGCTAACGATAGCGACCTGTGGGCGCTAATAGCAAACTTCCTGGACAGAAGAGGTGCGCGTTTGACCGCCGTGGGGCCGAGCGGCGGAGGTTGCATACCTCCCGCAGCGTGGGAGCCGGTCTAGCCCGTTGCCGGCAGGCCCGTGGAGGGCACCGCTGCGGCCGGGGCGGCCAGCGCCGAGCGCAGGAAGTCGACCTGGCTCAGCAGCAGGTTCTCGGCGATGTCCTCTCTCGCGGCTACGTGAGTCACCCCTGACAGCGGCAGCACGTAATGCGGGCGGCCGGCTGCCAGGAGGGCGCTCGAGAGCTCGAGGGTGTGCACCACGAACACGTTGTCGTCAGACAGCCCGTGCACGAGCAGGAGCGGCCGGGCCAGCTTGGCGGCAAGAGGCACCAGGGAGCTGCGCTCGTACGCTTCAGGCGACCTGTCCGGGTGCCCCAGGTAGCGCTCGGTGTAGTACGTGTCGTACCAGCGCCAGTTCGTGACCGGGGCGCCGGCAACTGCGGCGTGGAAGACGTCGGGGCGGGCGAGCACCGCCAGGGCCGCCAGGTACCCGCCGAACGACCACCCGACGATGCCTACACGCCCGAGGTCCAGCTCAGGGACCTCCTGCGCAGTGAGGGTGAGGGCTTCGACCTGGTCTTCCAGCGGCGGGTTGGCGAGGTCCTGGTAAACCTCATGCTCGAATGCCGGCCCGCGCCCGGGGGTGCCGCGCCCGTCGGCCACGACGACGGCGAAACCCTGGTCCGCAAGCCACTGAGCCTCCAGCCAGGCAGACCTCGCCGCCATGACCTTTTGGTGCCCCGGGCCCTCGTAGGGCGCCATGATCACCGGTAGCTTGCCCCCTGCGTGGCTGGACGGCAGTACGACGCCCACACGTAGCTGGCGAGGTCCCACCTTGAGGAAACGGACGACCGGGTCGACCACCGGCGTCTCCGCCCGGTCGACCAGGTCCCGCGGCTCCTTGCCGTCCATATGGACCACTGCCTGTACCCCGTGGCGCGCCATGCTCCGCGACACCACGACCTGTACCCCGCCGTCGCCGATGGCGCTCGAGACGCCGCCAAGATCGGTCAACTGGCTGAGGCCCGCCTCTTTGGACCAGCTCCAGGCCTCCACTATCGAGGGGTCGCTCGAGGCGGTGAACAGGACCGACGTCCCCGCGTGGGTCACGCCTCGTACCTGGAGCCCGGGCGGGGTAACCAGTAGGTCGCCCACTTTGAGCCTCCAGGTGTCGGAGTCGGCGACCGCCCATAGGAGTTGGCCGTCTTCGAGCCACGCCGGCACCCCCGGAGGTGACGCGACCCAGGCGGCGTCGCTCGCCTCGACTAACCGTGACGTCAGGCCCCCCGCCAGGTCGACGCTCAGGACCGCACAAGCCTGGTGGTCCCTCTGCTCTACGAGCAGCAGGGGCGGCCCCGAGCGGCTCCAATGCACGTCGACGAGGTACGGGTAACGCTCGGCGTCCCATAGGACCTGTGTGCGCTGGCCCCCGCCGGGCGACGCCTCGAGGAGCCAGAGGCTGACCACGGAGTCGGCGGTACCGGCGAGGGGAAAGTAATGCGGCTGCGGTTTGCTGGCCGGCGCCGACGGGTCCGACGTCCACAGTTTGGTGAGGGGGCTGTTGTCGACGCGGGCTGCCAGTAGGGAGCGCCCATCGGGCGCCCACCAGAAGCCGCGCGGCCGGCCCATTTCTTCTGCGGCCACAAACTCGGCGGCTCCCCAGGTCACCTCGCCTTCCTCTTCAGCGAGCAGCGCCGCCCCGCCCTCGGGCCCCGGGCCGCCCTGTGCAGCTACCAGGTAAAGGCCCGGCCCCGATAGGAACGCGACGGCGTGCCCTGACGGCGCGGGGCGCGGGTCGACAACACCGGGCGGAGCCGGGAGCTCCAGCGGCCCTCCGGTGCCTGCGCTGTCGCCGAGCCCCACCCACCACAACCTCCCGCCCAGGGAGAACGCGGCGTGGCGAACGTCCTCGTCGCATGCGTACCCCACTATCCCACCGGCAAGTTCCCGGCTGCGCTCCCGGCGGGCGCGCTCTTCGTCTGGGAGCTCTTCCTCATCGGTACCAAGGATGCTCGCTGCGCTCGCGACCTCGCGCTCGACGCCCATCGTGGTGTCGAAAACCCACAGCGAGGTGACGGCGTTGTCACCCGCCGGGGAGCGCAGGAAGACTACCCGTTCGCCATCCGGCGAAACAGTAAAACTCCGTGGCGCACCAAGAGAAAAACGGCGGCTGCGTGCTTCCTGGCGTGGAAAAGAAACGGCTGGGGCGCCCATTTACGGGCGACTATACAACAACGCCGGCTAGACGAAATCGAGCACGAGGTTGGGGTCGACTGCCACGTCGAGGGGGGTAGGCCCGTCCTGCCTCAGGCGGTACCAGGCGGTCGCCCCGATCATCGCTGCATTATCGGTGCACATCGCACGAGAAGGTATGAAGGCCGTGCGGCCATCTTCCGCGCACACCTGTTTTACCCGCTCGCGAAGTGACGTGTTCGCCGCCACGCCGCCACCGATGCAGATCGCTTTGGCCTGGACCTCTGCCGCAGCCTTCCTCGTCTTGGTGGCGAGGACGTCTACAACAGCCTCCTGGAAGCTGGCGGCAACATCGGCTAACCCGGCGCCCGGGCGCGCCTTAATATAGCGGACGACTGAAGTCTTCAGGCCGCTGAACGAAAAATCGTACCCGCCGGTGGCCAGGCCACGCGGGAAGGCGACCGCCTTCGGGTCGCCGGCTCGGGCGGCGCTTTCGATCGCCGGGCCTCCCGGGTAGCCGAGGCCCAAGAACCTTGCAACTTTGTCGAAAGCTTCCCCGGCCGCGTCGTCGATCGTCTGGCCCAACAGGCGGTACTCGACCTGGCCGGCAGAGCCCTCCATGGAGATGAGCATCGTGTGGCCGCCCGAGACCAGCAGTACGACGGTCGGCAATGACAGCGCCGGGCTCTCCAGGAAAGCGGCATGAAGATGGCCTTCCATGTGGTTCACCCCGACAAATGGGAGGCCCCATGACCAGGCGTACGCCTTGGCGGCGCTGACACCCACGATGAGCGAGCCCACAAGCCCTGGCCCCACCGTGGCCGCCACGGCGTCGAGGTCCTGCGGGCCAGTGCCAGCCCGGGCCATGGCCTCGCTGACAACCGGGCCGAGGAGCTCGAGGTGCGCCCGGCTGGCAATTTCGGGCACCACACCGCCGAAGGCCGAATGGATATCGGTCTGGCTGCTGACCACCGAAGAGAGCACATGGCGGCCGTCTTCGACAACCGCGGCTGCGGTTTCGTCGCAGGACGTCTCTAGCGCGAGTACTTTCACGGCTCCTCGATGGCGTTCAGGCGGGCCTGAACTTCGGGCGAGCGCAGCCGGTAGAGCCACATGATCAGCGCGTCCTCGCCGGTCTCGAGGTAGTAATTGCGCCGCAGGCCGGCGATCTCGAAGCCGAACTTGCGGTAGAGGTCCTGGGCCGCGATGTTCCCGACGCGGACCTCCAGGGTCATCGCAGTGCACCCGCGCCGGGAACCTTCGCGCGCGAGGTGGGCCAGGAGCACGGTACCGAGGCCCTGGCGGCGCATCGACGGAGCGATGGCGAGGTTGGTCACGTGGGCTTCGTCCACCACGAACATGAGCCCCCCGTAACCCACAACTTTGCCATCTACCCTCATAACTACGTAATAACGAGCATCACCTTGGGCCAGCTCGCTCGTGAACACACCGAGCGACCAGGGTTTTGGGTGCGCGCGGTGCTCGATGCGGATCACCGCGGGGAGGTGACGTCGCCGCATCGGCTCGATCATCACCTGCGGGCTCCCGACTTCGGAGGTGCGCGCTCTCATCGGGCCATCTTGGGCTCGGCTGGAGGGGGACCGGCAGGGCCGCCCACTCGCCCGTCCACCTGGTCCCAGCCGATCCGCACGTCCGCCTGGCGCAAGTAAAGGGGGGCTGGCAGGGCGCCAGCTTCGAAAACTTCCCCGCGGATCCGTTCCATACCCAGCTCGGCGACCGCCAGCGGGGACGGCCACATGTCACCCGGACCGGCCACCTCGCCGCCGGCCGCTTCGAAGATCTCCTTGTAGCGGACCGCCCCGTCCCCGACCGCAAGGACGTCGGCAATCTCGTGTGCGGCGTCCTGGGGGGCCGCAACCGCGGGAGCACGGAGCTCCTTCAGGCGCTGGCCGTCCCCTTCGAAAAGCGCCCAATAGACCTCGCCCCGTCTTGCGTCGACGATCGCAGCCAGCGGGCCCTGCCGGCGCCGGTGCGGGTGAGCCAAGGCTTCAAGGCTCGTGACCCCCACCGCTGGGATACTACGCGCGGTCGCGATCGTGGTCGCGGTTGCCAGGCCCACGCGCAGGCCCGTGAACAAGCCCGGGCCAATGTCGACGGCCACCCCGTCCAGTTCGGCCACCGAAATACCGGCCTGACGGCACAGCTCGTCGATGGCGGGCATGAGGACCTCGACGTGGCGCTGGCCCGCGACTAGCAGGTTCGACGCAATGGGCCCGTCGTCATCCCATAATGCGCACCCGACTAAACGAGTGGCTGTCTCGATGGCAAGCAGCTTCATTTCCCGCCCGTCGACCTAGCCGAACTCGGCGAGGACCGTTGACAGTTCGGCCATCCGTCCCAGCCAGCTCGGGCCCAGGGCGGTGAAGACAAGCCGTCGCGCACCGTCTGGCCCGCCGCTTGCACCGCCTTCTGGGCCCCCGGGCTCGAAGTCGATCGCCACGTGCAGGTAGTCAGGCGCCAGGGCGGGGGCAGCCAGCTCTCCCCACTCGACAACTGCCGCGGCACCTTCTTCGAGCAGTTCGGGGATCGCCAGGTCGATGACCTCCTGGAGCTGCTCGAGCCGCCAGACATCTGCGTGCAACAGGTCCCATCCGGCACTTGTCCGGTAGCTGTGCAGCAGCACGAAGGTCGGGCTGGTCACCGGCCCGGCAACCCCGAGGGCGCCAGCCAAGCCCTGGGTGAAGGTTGTCTTGCCTGCCCCGAGATCGCCGCCCAGCAAGACGGTGTCGCCGGGGCGGAGCAATGCTGCCAGCGCCGCGCCCAAGCGTTTCATGTCGGCTGCACCAGGTGCCAGGGCAACGAGGGCACCGGCGGGGACCTGTTGCTGCATCGCCGACCTCACGACGGTTGAGCACGGGTAGGCCGGGGCACGCCGAGGGCCTCCTTGGCGCGCACGAGGTCGGCTCGCATCTGAGCTACGACCTGGCCACCACCCCGAAGTGCAGCAGAGGGGTGGAAAGTCGGGACAAGTTGGCCGTCGCGGTACGGGTAGACCCGGCCCCGCAAGCGGCTGATGCCCTCTGCGGTGACAAGCAATAACTTCGTCGCGAAATTACCCAGCGTTACAACCACTCTCGGGTTGATCAGCTCCAATTGCTTTTCCAGGTACGGCCAGCAGGCTTCGATCTCGTCGGGAAGAGGGTCACGGTTGCCGGGCGGGCGGCACTTGACCGTGTTCGCTATGTAGAAGTCCTGCCTTGTGAGCCCCATCTCTTCCAGTACCAGCCGGTCCAGGAGCTGCCCGGAGCGCCCGACGAAGGGTAAGCCCTGGAGATCTTCCTGCTCTCCCGGCCCCTCGCCCACGAACATGAGGTCGGCCGCGGGGTTCCCCATCCCGAACACGACGTTGGTCCGCCCGCTCGCAAGGCGGCAAAGCGTACAGGTCGACGCAACCTTGGCGACTTCGGCCAACGCGCCAGCATTGGGCACGTCTCGGCCGGTCTGCATGGCAGCACCGTAGCTGATGTTTATTTGCGCTGCAGATCCTTGTCCCCACTGGCAGACTGGCCGTATGCCCGCGACAGAAAATCCTGAGATCGTGATCCCCACCGGCCTGCTTCCGAGCGACGGCCGTTTCGGCAGTGGGCCTTCGAAGATCCGCTCAGAGGCGGTGCAATCTCTCGTGGCACCGGCCTACGGGCTCCTCGGCACGAGCCATCGCCAGCAGCCTGTCAAGGCCGTCGTCGGCCGCCTCCGCTCGGGCCTGCGAGAGCTGTTCAGCCTCCCGGACGGCTACGAGGTCGTGCTCGGCAACGGCGGCACAACGGCGTTCTGGGACGTGGCGACTTTCGGCTTGATCGAACAACGGAGCCAGCACCTCGTGTTCGGGGAGTTCTCTGCGAAGTTTGCCGCCGCCGCCAAAGCCGCCCCCTGGCTATCGGCGCCAGAAATCATCGAAAGCCCCGTGGGTACGCACCCCCTTGCCGAGGGCCGCGAAGGGACGGATCTCTACGCGCTTACTCACAACGAGACCTCGACCGGCGTGATGATGGAGGTCCGCCGGCCCGAGCGCTCGCAGGAAAATGCCCTCGTCGCCGTCGATGCCACCTCGGCAGCCGCGGGGTTGCGCGTCGAACCTTCCCAGTTCGACGTCTATTACTTCGCCCCCCAGAAGGGTTTCGCTTCCGATGGCGGCCTCTGGTTGGCGGTCCTGTCGCCGCGGGCCGTTGCCCGGGTCGAGCGGATAAAGGCCTCGGGCCGTTTTATGCCGGCGTTCCTTGATCTTTCCATCGCGCTCGACAACAGCCGGCTCAACCAGACCTACAACACGCCCGCCGTTGCAACGCTGCTGCTCGCGGTCAACCAGCTCGAGTGGATGTTGGGCAACGGCGGCCTCGAGTTTTCTGCCGGCCGCTGCGACCGCTCGGCTGAGATCCTCTACGGGTGGGCCGAATCGAGCGCGTACGCCACGCCGTTTGTCGCCAAGCCCGACGAGCGTTCGCACGTCGTAGGCACGATCGACTTCGACCCGTCCGTCGACGCAGACCTCGTCGCCAAAGTCCTGCGTTCGAACGGGATCGTCGACACGGAGAGCTATCGCAAGCTTGGCCGCAACCAGCTCCGTGTGGCCATGTTCCCGGCGATCGACCCCGACGACATCGCCGCCCTTACCGGCTGCATCGAGTACGTGGTGAGCGCGCTTTCCTGACCCGGCACCCCTCCCGAGCTCAGGTATAGATGCGAGGCAGCCGGGGAGAAAGAGCGCAAGTTACTTCGTACGCGATAGTCCCGAGGCGCTCGGCCCACTCCCAGGCGGTAACCTCCTCGTCGCCCTGACGGCCGATCAGGACAACCTCATCCCCGGCCTTCACCTCAGCACCTGGCCCGCAGTCGACGAGGATCTGGTCCATCGTGACCGAACCAGCGATCGGCCACCGCCGGCCACCGATCAGCACCTCACCGCCCACCTGGGAGAGCCGGCGTGGGGCCCGTCGCCGTAGCCAACCGGGACAGTGGCGATGACCGAGGACACCGAAAGGCGGTAGTGCAAGCCATAGGAGAGGCCCTCGCCGGCGGCGACCTCCTTGGAATAAGAGACTTCGGCCTTGAAAGACAGTGCCGGCGTCAAAGGCTGGACGGCGGGGTGGCCTCGCATCGAAGAAGACGGTGCCAGGCCGTAGATGGCGATCCCCGGCCTGACCATGTGGTAGCGCGAGGCGGGGTGCACGAGAGCCCCGGCGGAGTTGGCGGCGTGGAGGAGGCCAGGCAGGGTGCCGCCCGCGGCAAGCGCACCGATAACGCCATCGAAACTGGCCAGCTGCTCCTCGGTATAGGGGTCAGCAAGGTCGTCCGCCACGGCCAGGTGGGTGTACAGCCCTTCGAGGGACAACGCCGGGTTGGCAGCGACAGCCCGGGCCAGCTCGAGGACGTGGGCCGGGCTCGCGCCCACGCGGTGCATCCCGGTGTCGACCTTCAGATGGACTGGCACCGCCGTGGCCCGGCCCTGCAAGGCGACGGCGTCGAGCAACGCCGCGAGACCTCGCTCGGTGTAGATGGTCGGAGTGAGATTGTCCTCGACGACGAGTTGCATGGCTTCGGGCGCCGGCTCCGACAGCACGATCACAGGCACCTCGACGCCGGCCTGGCGAAGCTCGTGGCCCTCTTCGGCCAGAGCCACGGCGAGGCGAACAGCGCCCCCGGCGATGGCGGCCCGAGCGACCGGGACCGCTCCGTGGCCGTACCCGTCAGCCTTTACGACAGCACATACGGCCGAGGGGGCAACCATCTCGCAGATATGGGCCACGTTGGCCGTCACTGCGGTGAGGTCCACCTCGACCCAGGCCGGGCGCAGCCACCCCGTCACGCGCTTGACGGGGGAGATGTAGCTATCCACCTCAGCCCTGCCCGAGGAGAGCCGAGAGCCAGCCGGCCACCAGGTCGGGCAGGTCGCTGAGGGGGAGAGGGGGCGCGACGAGGCCCTGCGAGTACCCGGTACGGGCCGCCCTGCCGTGCACGTGGGCAGCGAGCGCTGCCGCCTCGAACGCCGGCATTCCTCTGGCGATAAACGCGCCGATCATGCCTGACAACACGTCTCCCGTGCCGGCCGTGGCCAACCGTGGGTCACCGGAAGAACACATCAGGGCCCTGCCGTCCGGCATTGCCACCACCGTCGTCGAGCCCTTCAGCAAGACAATGGCACCGCTGCGAACAGCTGCCTCGCGCGCCGCGGCGAGATGGTCCGGGCCGGGCGGGTGGCCAGCTAAGCGGGTCAGTTCTCCCACGTGGGGGGTGATGACGGTGGGCAGAGAGCGGCGTTCGACGATCGCACGGAGGCCCTCGAGGGTGCCGATGGCGTTGAGGCCGTCCGCGTCCACTACCACGGGGACCGGGGCCGAGGCGACCACCAGGCCGACCTCTCCCCCGCTCACCTGCCCCAGGCCCGGTCCTATTACCAGCGCCTTGACCCGGGAAAGGCCCTCGAGAACCTCTTTGTCCCATCCCGAAGCGGCAACCCGACGGTGCACCAGTTCTCCGGGAGGCAGGGCCGAAGGGTCGACCCCGGGCATGGAGAGCTGCACATAACCAGCTCCGGCGCGTAGCGCCGCCCGGCTGGCGAGCCATGGCGCCCCGGTCATACCGGGCGAGCCCGCTACGACCTGCACCGCCGTCTGCCACTTGTGGGCTTCACGCGCCCGCACCGGGACCAGGGAGCGGACATCGCCGTCGTCGACCAACCAGCACCTTGCCGCCGCCCCGGCCATCCTGCCGAGGCCGATGTCAGCAACCTCGATGTCGCCGGCCAGGACCGGGCCGAGCCGAGAAGAAGGCCCGGCTTGAAGGATGCGAACGTGACAGTCGCAACTGCCCCTAGCGCGCCTCCCCCTTCGAGCACTTCGCCCGTCGAGCCGGAGAGCCCCGACGGGATATCGACAGCAAGGACCGGGGAGCTTCCGGGAGACGGTGGGAGGTACGCCCGCTGCAGCCCGGTCCCGTAGGCCGCGTCGATGACCAGCTGGGCGGGTGGCAAGGCTTGCCCAGGTGCAAGGTCGGCGGCCTCGAGGACCTTCACCCGGGCGCCGCTCGCCGCCAGCAGTCCCGCCGCCGCGCGGCCGTCGGCGCCATTGTTGCCTTTGCCGGCTACGACCACGACCGCCTTGCCATATACGCCGCTGAGCAGGCTGGCGGCCTTGTTGGCCACCGCAGCGCCGGCGCGGCCGACGAGCACCTCGACAGGCTCGGGGGCCTGGCGGTCGACGCCCGCCATCTCCTGCGGCGTCAGGACCGGGATCACGCGAGGGCAAGCACCACGGCCGCAGCGGTGGTCGAGGTGTGCGTCAGGGAAACGAGCCACGTCTGCACGGAGCGCTGCGAAGCCAGCTCGGCGGCACGACCGGTAAGGACCAGGTGCGGCTCGCCGCTAGGTTCGCGCTGCACCTCCAGGTCGGCGAAAGCGAACGCCCCAAGTCCCACCCCCAGTGCCTTCATCACCGCCTCTTTTGCTGCAAAACGGACCGCCAGCGACGGGGCAGGGTTAGCAAGCGTGGCAGCGTAAGAGCGCTCGCCGGCGGTGAAAAGGCGCTCGGCGATGGCGGGCCTGCGAAGGAGCACGCTCGCGAAGCGCGCCACGTCAACCAGGTCGATCCCGAGCCCGACCGGCACACTCGCAGGCGGCACGGCTCAGGCGGACCAGTGCCGGGCGAGCACGGCGACCGGCTGGGTCAACAACTCGATCATCGGCACCCGCCCGAGCACCAGGTCGTCGAAGCGGGGCTTGGCTTCTGTCACGGCGTCCACGAGAGCGGTATAGCGGCCCTGGTAGGCCTGGAGCACCAACTTCGCGTCCTCGGGGCTGAGCAACCGGGCGAAGCGGGCATGGAGAAGGGTGATGCCGGTGACATGGGTGTCCTTGACCTCCGGGATCATCACGCCCGTACGGCCGTCGTGAAGGCCCTCGAAAACGGTGACCTCCCTCTTCTCCGCCACGCGGTGCTTCGTACCTCGCAGGGCGTTATCCGCAGAAGTTCGCGACGGTATCGAGGTGGCGATCCCGCCCCTGTCGACCATGCTTATCGTTGCGCCCTCGAGGCCGCCTACACCTCCTGCGCCGGCGAGGACGGGGACCGCAGGGGTCTCGATGACATATCGCGTGTAGCCGAGGACCTCTTCGACCGCCGGCCCGAGAGCAGCAAGCGTGCGCAACGCCCGGTAGCCGAGCGACTCCACGGTGGCGCCGGCAGAAAGCGTCTCGGCCACCAACGTGGCGCGCAGCAGCGTGCCTTCGCTTCGCGAGATGCCGACCGTGACCGTCTTGGCCTGGTGCTTTATCGCGTCTACAGGCCGGGTCAGCTCGTCGATGGCGGTGCCGAGCGCCTCGATGAGGTCAGCGGCGATGGAGCTCGGAGTGCCCACCTTGCCCATCTCGGCCTCATAGCCCTCCACGGGCAATGCGCCGGTCGCGTACCTCAACAACGATGTCACCCGGGCAGCGGTGGAGGCGTTGAGGTGGCCGTCGTAGGCACCCGAGCGAAGGCCGGCCAACGCCGGCGCCGCCGCCATCTCGAGCGCTTGCGCTACCTCGTCGAGCACGAGGGCGCCATCTTGGCCCCGTCCCGCGCCCTCGAGAAGCGCCCGCGCCTCGCGGAGCGGCCGGGCCTGGGCGTCTATCGACAATGCAGCCTCGTAGCCGAAAATGTGGCCAACCATCGCAGCCAGCACGAAGGCGAGCTCAGGATGGCCCGCCGGTACAGCCAGGATGTCGACACCCGGATTGAACAGACCCCTTTCACTTTCGGTAATTATCACCACCGGCGCGGCTTTGTGGGCACGGAATATTTCTATTTCCTTGGCGATGTCGCGTGCGTTGGGCCCGCTCACGCTCGGTGCGCACACAATGATGAGCGGTTCGGCCGAAAGATCGATATGTTTTTTGTCCTCGATGACGTCGAGGGCTATGGCCTTGTAGCACAGCTCCGAAAGTTTTATACGGATCTCGGCAGCCGCCACATGGTCCGGCCCGCTGCCGACAACGGCCCACGAACGACGAGGCGGCGCGACGGCCGACGCTACCCTGGCGATTTCTGGCCGCTGCGCAAGCACCTTTTCCATCAGGGACGGCAGGTCGCGCAGGGCTTCGAGGATCTCTCCTGAACGCGGGGAAGCTGCGACGCCCGCGGCAGCGGCCAAGCTGAGCGCCAAGAGGTGCCCCGCCGCAACCTGCGAATAGAACGCTTTGGTGGAGGCGACGCTCATTTCGACGTCGCGCCCATCGGAGGTATAGAGCACCCCGTGCGCCTTTTGCACGAGGTCGCTGTTGCGCCTGTTGACTATCGCGACTACGTGGGCACCGCGGGCCCGCACAAGGTCAACGGTCCGGTTGGTATCTGTCGTGGTGCCCGATTGGCTTATCGCTACAACCAGCATCGCCGACATGTCGTCGGGCAACCCGGCACCTGAGGAGCCCCAACCCGACAGCTCCGTCGCGACCATCGCCACGACTGGGATATCCGGCAACGCTTTGGCGATCGCGGCCGCTATCGCTTGCCCGGCCACGGCAGCGGTCCCCTGGCCGATCACCGCAATGTTGTGGATCCGGCCTGACGAAAGGGCCTCCCGGAGCGGCCGAGGTATGACGTCGTCCCCCAAGCGGGCAACAAGGGCGCCATTTTCTCCTGTTACCAATTTCCCGCGCAGGGTCTTGCGCACCGACGACGGCGACTCGGAGATCTCTTTCAACAGAAAATGCCGGAAGCCGCGGCGGTCGACGTCCCTCGTCGTGATCTCGGCCACTTTGACCTCCGCCTCGCCGATCGGCTGTGCGGTCCCGTCGTAGCTCAGGCGGGTAAGCCCGGCGAGGGTACCGGCGCCGCTTCGCGAGCACGTGACCACCTGGCCGCCTCCCTCGCCGTCCATGCGAACGTAACGGCTCGTTTCCTCGACAAGGCCGTACGGTTCGCTGGCAACGATGAAAGCGTCCTCAGCCAGGCCGATATTGAGGCTCTGACCGCTCCCGCGAAGCGCAAGGTAGAGCTCGTCCGGGAGGCCCGACGCATTAGCGGCGATGCCGACGGACCCATCGAAACGGCTCACGGCCTGGCGGAACGCCTCTCCGGGGGCCAACCCGGCCGCCATGGAGCGAGCGACGAGGGTTGGCACGAGCTTGGCGTCGGTGGTGACCTCGGCCGGTACCGCAACGTCGTCGGAGACGACCAGTTCGGCGTAGTTGTCGACGTCGCCGTTCAACGCTCCGATGACGTAAGGGCAGGGGCCCCGGTACCTACCTCATCGGAATTGAGCGGGTGTGCGTTCGGCTCCGAGATCAACCCGACGCTCGCCCATCGGGTGTGGGCGACGACCGTTGCGCGCACGTCGGACGAAGCCAGCGCCCGCGCGAGAAGCGTGTCCGTGCTCATCGCTCGGCGAAGGGCGGCGACGTTGTCGCCGAGCTCGCCGATCTCCGCCGCCGCCTTGTAAACGATGGAAAGGCAACCATCGGCGGCGCGGACCGCCATCGAGGTGAACAACGGGTCCCCCCGCTGCCCGATCAGCGCCCGGACGGAAGGCTCCGACAGGTCGAGCCCATGGCCGGAAAGCATCAGGTGCACTCCCGCCGAGTCCCTCCCGCGCACTTCCAGCCGGTCGAGCGACCGGAAGGCGAGGTGGGCGGCCCAGAGCACACCGAGCGCCGCCGCGCCTGGCGGCGAGCCTGTCGCGGTCAAGCCGAGCGGCTCTGCCAGGGCGGAGACGCCTTTCACCGCGTCCAGCCGGTCATGGCTGAGAGCCCAGGTGGCGTCGCGGAGAACCACCAGCGCTGCGTTCAGTTCCTCCAGCTCGGCTGTGCCGAGTTCGACATCGCCCTTGTCGAGTGCAGCCTCGAAATCTGCAACTTCGGCTTCGATGCGGGCCGTGCCACTTGTGAGAGCTTGGGCCGCCTCGGGCGCCGCGAGCAGGCACCTGAGGCCGGGTACGCCACGCAACGATGCGTCCAGCCCGCTCAGTGCCTCGCTGGCGGCGCGCACGGCTTCCAGCTGGCCGGCAAAGCTGGGACCTGCACTGACTGCTCCCAGCGTGCGGGCGACGGAGCGCAGGGTCGCAGCCACCTCGGCAGGGTCAGGGGGCGGGCGAAGGGACGGCCGCGCTAGGACGGCGACAATGCCACACATGTAATAAAGGGTAGCGGCGCGGGCAGCCCTTAGGGCTTGACGGGGCCGGGGGACCGACCGCGCGGTGGCCTAGGCGTGGCCCGGGGCGCCCAAGATTGCATGAAGAGCTGCCACGATGCGCTCTACAGCGGCTTCGGCGACAACTTGGGACGGCGCTTCGACCATCACTCTCACGAGCGGCTCGGTGCCGCTCGGGCGGAGCAACACGCGGCCGCCTCCGCCGAGCTCGGCTTCGACCTTGCGGACCTCTCCCCAGACAGCCTCGGCCTCGTCCAAACCATCGCGGTCGGCGACGGCGACGTTGCGCAGCACCTGGGGGCAGCGCTGCAGTGCCCCCGCCGCCATGTCCTCGAGACGCGCTCCCTGCCTCGTGATCAGGTCGGCGAGGAGCAGGCCCGACAGGACGCCGTCGCCCGTCGTGGCCAACGAACGGAACACGATGTGCCCCGACTGCTCGCCGCCCAGCGCCCAGCCGTGCGAATCGAGCGCCTCCAGGACGTTGCGGTCACCGACCCCGACCGTCTCCACCTTGACCCCCGCCGCCTTCATCGCCTGATGGAAGCCGAGGTTCGTCATCACCGTGACCACAACGGTCCCCCCGGAGAGCAGGCCCCTGCCCGCCAGGTCGGTTGCGAAAAGGGCGAGCAAACGGTCGCCGTCGACGACGTTGCCGCTGGCATCGACCGCGATCACCCGGTCGGCGTCGCCGTCGAAGGCCAGGCCCAGGTCAGCGCCCTCCGCAACAACGGCCCTGGCCAGCTGGCCGGGGTCCGTGGAGCCACAGTTCTCGTTGATGTTCGTGCCGTTGGGCTCTGAGCCGAGGACGGCTACGAGCTCGGCGCCCGCTGCTTCGAACACAGCCGGCGCACTTGCGAACGCTGAGCCGTTCGCGCAGTCGAGCGCCACCCGCAGGCCTTGAAGTCGCCGCCCCTCGAGTGCGGAGAGCACGTGGTGTTCGTAGCGCTCGAGGGCATCGGCGTCGGTCTCCATGCGGCCCACCAGCGAGTGCACCGCCGCGGTGGGCCCGCCGGCCTTCGATGGTTGCGAGGGAGAGGCAGCGTATGGGTGGGACAGGAGGACCTCGAGCTCGGCCTCCAGCGCATCTTCGACACTGTCAGGAAGCTTGGAACCGCCGGCGGAGAAGAACTTGACACCGTTGTCCCAGAACGGGTTGTGCGAAGCGGAGATGACGGCTGCTGGCGCCGCTCGCTCCGCCGACAGGTGGGCGACCCCAGGCGTGGCCAGGACCCCGACATCGGTCACGTCGACACCCTCGCTCACAAGGCCGGCCGATAGCGCGGCCTGCAGGAGCGGGCCGACAGGCGCGTGTCACGCCCGACGATGAACCGCCTTTCGCTACCTTGCGGGCTGGCCAAGACGCGGGCCGCTGCCCTGCCGAGGGCTAGCACCAGCTCAGGGGTCAGCTCGACGTTCGCCAAGCCTCTAACGCCATCAGTACCGAAGCGGAGCATCCAGTCGGTCCGGGCAGCAGTCCTCGCGCCAGGCTGATTTAGCGCTTGGAGTACTGGGGTGCCTTGCGGGCCTTCTTCAAGCCGTACTTCTTCTGCTCCTTTTCCCGTGGGTCACGGGTAAGGAAGCCGGCGCGCTTCAACGCCACACGCAGCTCGGGCTCGAGTACGGCGAGGGCACGGGCGATACCGAGGCGGAGCGCTCCAGCCTGCCCGGAAATGCCGCCCCCGTCCAGGGTTGCATCGATGTTGTAATCGGTTGCCTTGTCGACCAGCCGGAGCGGCTCGGTGAGAACCATGCGGTGGGTGGCAGAAGGGAAGTACTCCTCGACTGGCCTGCGGTTGCACGTGATCGCCCCGTCACCAGGACGCAGGCGGACGCGGGCAATGGCAGCTTTGCGCCTGCCTGTGGTCTGCGATAGGGGCTTGGGCACGGGCCGTTTTCTCCTCGGGTCAGGCTACGCGGTGCGCTGAGTGGTCGAGCGCCATGGGCTTGGGGGTCTGAGCGGCATGAGGGTGCTCGGGGCCGGCGTAGACCTTGAGCTTGCTGAGCATTTGCCGCCCGAGCGGGCCTTTGGGGAGCATGCCCTTAACCGTAAGGCGAACGACTTCCTCGGGCTTCTTGGCCAGCATGTCGCCGTAGGCCTGGGCCCTGATGCCACCGGGGTAGCCCGAGTGCCTGTAATAGAACTTCTGGGCCCCCTTGTTGGCCGTCAGCACCACCTTTGCCGCATTTACCACTATCACGTGGTCGCCGGTGTCGATGTGAGGGGCGAACATGACCTTGTGCTTGCCACGCAGGACGCGCCGCGACCTCGGTCGCCAATCGGCCGAGTACGGCACCAGTAGCATCGACCTCATGCCACTCGCGGCTGATCTCGGAAGCTTTGGGAGAGTAGGTACGCACGGGGCGACCAGCTTAGAGGGCCCGCAGCGTAATGGCCAGCCGGGCCGCTCCCGGGCCTCTGCGCACCCGGGACGGCCGATGCCGTCTCAGAGGTCCGCCGAACACCAGATGCCTGGCTCACCTTGGCCGGTTTGTTTGGCGCGCCATCGCCAGCTTAATGTGGGGCGCAGTGTCTAACTTGCTCGCCACAGTGTTCCAATGGGGTTCGCCCCCCGGCGTCACCGTGCAGTCCAAGCAGGTCCTCAAGCTCTGGGACGTCACCTACTACATCGCGATCCCGATCGGCGCCCTCGTCATGGGCCTGATCGTGTGGTGCGCAGTCCGCTATCGCGAGCACAAGGGCGAGGAGCGCATCCCGCCCCAGCACCAGTACCACCTCCCGCTGGAGGCCCTGTACACGGTGGTCCCGCTGATCCTGGTGACCGTGCTGTTCGTCTACACGTACCAGGCCGAAGACAGCGAGGACAACGTGGCGCCCAACCCGGCGCTGATCGTGAGGGTGGACGCCTTCCAGTGGGGCTGGGCTTTCACATACCCGAACGGCTACGAGGTGGAAGGCAGCGTCGCCAGCGAGCCGACCATCCAGAGCCCCAACCTGCCGGTCCTGACCCTGCCCGCGGGTGAGACAGTGCAGATAAACCTGTTCTCCGACGACGTCAACCACTCGTTCTACATACCGGCGTTCCTGTTCAAACGCGACGCCATACAGGGGATCAACAACTCGTTCGACTTCAACATCGACCCGAGCGTCGCCGGGCAACGCTTCATCGGGGAATGCACACAGTTCTGCGGCACTTATCACCCGTTCATGCGCTTTTGGTTGCAGGTAATGCCTAAATCGGAGTTCAGCGCCTGGCTCGCCAGCCGCCACGGGAAGTTCTCCTCGGTAGCAGAGGAAGGGTAAACGCAACCATGACGCTTGTCCAAGAACGCCCCCCTCATTCTGAAGCCCCTGAGCGCCGACTGGTCGAGATAATCCCGGGCCGAAGAACAAGGGTGTCCTTGCTTACCTGACGAGCACTGACCACAAGCAGATCGGCATCAACTACATGGTGACGAGCTTCCTCATGTTCCTGCTGGCTGGCGCCATGGCGGTCCTCATGCGGATCCAGCTTGCTGTGCCCAACAACAACTTCTTGAGCCTGGAGGAGTACAACCAGCTCTTCACGATGCATGGCAGCATCATGCTGTTCCTCTTCCTGGGCCCGTTCGCCTTCGGCACTGCCAATTACCTGGTGCCGATCATGATCGGCGCTCCGGACATGGCGTTCCCGCGGTTCAACGCCTTTTCGTACTGGCTGTTCCTCGGCGGCTGCATCACAATGAACTCCGGGTTCCTCACTTCCTCCGGTGCGGCCGACTGGGGTTGGTTCGGTTACGCCCCTCTGACCGAAGCGATCCACTCCCCTGGCGTCGGCGGCGACCTATGGATCGTGGGCGTGGCGCTGGCCGCCTTTTCCAGCATGTTCACCGGGATAAACCTGATCACAACGGTCTTCTGCCTGCGGGCGCCCGGCATGATCATGTTCCGGATGCCGATCTTCGTCTGGAACCAGCTCGTAACCGCCTTCTTGGTCCTGCTTGCCTTCCCCGTGCTCTCGGCCGCCCTGGTGCTGCTCTGGGCGGACAGGCACCTTGGGACGCACTTTTTCGACCCGACACACGGGGGCCAACCCATCCTGTGGCAGAACCTGTTCTGGTTCTTCGGCCACCCCGAGGTCTACATCTTGGCGCTGCCGTTCTTCGGGATCGCCACAGAGGTCATCTCGACCTTCTCCCGCAAGCCTGTTTTCGGTTACAAGGGCATGGTTTTCGCGACTCTGTCGATCGGCGGCCTGTCAATGGGCGTTTGGGCGCACCATATGTACACCACCGGCGCCGTGCTGCTGCCGTTCTTCACGGTGCTGACCCTGCTCATCTCCGTGCCCACGGGCATCAAGTTCTTCAACTGGATCGGCACCATGTTCCGGGGGTCGGTGAGGCTCGACTCGCCGATGCTTTTCGCTCTCGGCTTCCTGACCTGCTTCCTGCTCGGCGGTTTGACCGGCATCATGCTCGCCGAGCCGCCGCTCGATTTCCAGCTGCACGACACATATTTCGTCGTGGCGCACTTCCATTACGTGCTGTTCGGCGGCTCGGTCTTTGCAATGTTCGCAGGTATCCATTACTGGTTCCCGAAGTTCACCGGCAAGAAGCTCGACGAGCGCCTCGCCAAGGTCACCTTCGTCATCATGTTCATCGGATTCAACCTGACCTTCTTCCCCCAGCACGACCTCGGCCTGCGGGGCATGCAGCGGCGTATCGCCGTCTACCCTTCTGACCAGGGCTGGAACTTCCTGAATATGCTGTCGTCGATAGGGGCGTTCATCCTCGCCTTCTCGCTGCTGCCGTTCCTGCTGAATGTGTACCTCACACTGCGCAACGGCAAGAAGGTCGGCCCCAACCCCTGGGACGGCATGACGTTGGAGTGGGTCACCGAGTCGCCCCCCATCGAGCACAACTTCGAGTTCATCCCACCTATCCGCTCAGAGCGCCCGGTGTGGGACCTCAACCACCCCGACCAGCGGACAATTCCGCACGGCCGCCACGCCCGCGAGCTCGCCGCCCGGGCTGCCCGCGCAGCTGCCTCTTCGGGCGACGCCACCCGGGTGGTCGACGGCAGCCCACCGACCGAGGGCAATGGTTACGGGAACGGTCATGGCAATGGCCACGGCAACGGTGGCCCACCCCCTGGCGACGGGGGCAACGGGAACGCGGAAGGTGGCTAGCCGATGAAGCATGAGTCGATCCTTGCGCTCGGAGCCTCGTTCTTCCTTGCGCTCATAGCTGTCGTCTACTTCGCCTGGAGCGGGGAAACGTCCGGCACCGTCATGCTTTCATTCGGTTGCCTCGCCTATGCGCTCCTCGGCGGGTTCCTCCTACTCGTCTTTTTTCGCGGGCACCGCGTTCCCCGCGCCGAGGACCGGCCTGACGCCACCATTGAGGAGGGCGCCGGCGAGATCAACTTCTTCCCCCACAACAGCATTTGGCCCGTCGCCTTGGGCCTCTCTGCCATCTCTCTAGCCATCGGGCTCGCATTCGGCAAGTGGTTCTGGGCTATCGGCGCCATCCTGCTAGTCGGCACCCTCATCGGCTTTGCCGTGGAGGCCGAGTCCCACTAGCTAGACGGTCCGATCTCTACGCGACGCTCGTCCGACGCGCTTGGGACGCTCGTCCGACGCCCTTCTGACGCCCACGCCGCACGCGGCAGGCGCACGCGGCAGGCGCACGCGGCAGGCGCCCGCCCTTCGAATTGGCCTGAGCGACCAGTATCTCGGCGTGGTTTGCCCATCTTGGCCGGCCCCCCTTACCTCGGTGTGCCACAAGCCCGGGACTCGCTCCACTGACACCCGGAAGGGCCGGGTCACGCCTAGAAGCCCGACCGGGTGCGCCAGGCGCGGCTGACGTCGCGCCCTCGGCGGTTATGGAGCTCGAACACGACGCACGTCTGGTGAATTGTGACCCGCCAAACAGAACGGGGTTTCGTCCCGCTGACGCACGGTTCGCCCTAAATTTCCCCGGCCTTTCTGGGTGCTCCCTTTGTGCCGTGCGGAGGAAGCGCGTCGGCCCCCCAGTAGCCTTCGGCCCTTCCCGTCGTCAGGGTACGAAATCGTTGATCACAGTGAGGTCAACGAATTCAGGGCCCCGTCGATTACCTCGGCCATTGTCACCCTCACGGCCGCTAGTCCCTCCTGCCGGCGTGGGTCCTGCTCCCGGGCTCGAGCGTTCTCCTCACTCTCAAAAATGACCAGCGTGAAAAAGCGGCTGGGGTCCTTCTGGTCCCGGAATGCCATCGAGCGGAGTAAGCCTGAGCCCGGCTGCTCGGTGGCCTTCAGCTGGTCGAACAACTTGGGGAGCTCCTGTTCCTTGCCCGGCTTGAGGCGTGCGGAGATCAGCTGTGCCCACATGGGCCCTTCCTCTTTCCTAGATCGGCTGAAAACTACACCATAGGCAGGGGCCCTCGGCCTCGTGGGCACCCACGGTTTGACGATGTTATTGCTCGCTCCGGGTCGTTGACATCCGTGAGCCAAAACGGATCACATTTCCGTCAGGGTCGACGACAGCCCCCTCGTGTTGGCCCCAGTCGGTGTCCACCGGCGAATGAACCTCGACGCCTGATGCTCGCCATTCGTCCGCCAGTGTGTCCGCGTCCTGCACGAACAGGTATGCCGAACCCACGCGGTGTTGGTCGGCGGGTACCAGCCCAAGATGGAGCTCGATCCGGTCACGGGAAGCGAAGCCATAGCCGCCGCCTTCGTAGGTCCTGGTCGCAAAACCAAGTCGTTGGTAGTGTGCTAGTGCCGCGTCGAGGTCGCGGACGGCGAAGATCGGCGCAATCCGTCTCAGGTCTCTCATGGCGCCATCCTTGCAAACGTCCGATTGAAAGGCGAGATACCCTGCCGAAAGCCGAACGATACGGGACGGGTCTTCCGAAAAGAACGGGGCACGCGGACGACCGTTCGCCCCACACGCCTGGGTTCAGCTGATCATCGGCTGATGGCTGTCACCATATATGGGGTCGTCGCCCTCACCTTCATGATGGCGATGTACGCCCTCGAGGCAAGGAACCGGCGTTTCATCGCCGCCTTCGCCCTCGGCTGCGCGCTCTCGAGCAGTTACGGCTTCCTGGCCGGCACCTGGCCGTTCGGCGCTGTCGAGGCGGTCTGGTGCTTGGTCGCGCTCCGGAGGTACCGCTCGGCCCGGCCATCACCGGCCAAATAACAGCCAAGTGCGAGGATTTACGGCCTCGAGCCGTTGGCATGATGCTGCATGCGGGCCAAGCATTGTGGCAACGACAATTAACGTTTTAGCCGGGTTACTCAAATGATGGTGCCGGCTCAGCCTTGGCGGGAGCACGCGGGCGGCGGCGAGAAAGTGCCACACCCGCCAAGCAAAGTACCCCGCCTACAATTGCCAGGAGAGCCGGGACCTGGCCGAGGGCCGCCCAGGATATCAACACCGTGATCGCGGGAACAACGTAGGTCGTAGCGCCCATTTTGGCGGCCGGCGTGCGGGCAAGGGCGTAGGCCCAAGTGGTGAACCCTATGGCCGTCGGGAAGACACCCAGGTAGCAGACCTGCAGGGTGGCAGCGAACGGCGCGGCGCTGACCTGTGAGACAAGCTGGCCGCTGAACGGAAGGCATGCCAGCGCTCCGATTGCCGCGCCGAGCGTGGTGACCTGGAGCGCAGAGCCGTATCGGAGTGCTGGCTTCTGGCTCACCACGGCGATAGCGAAAGCTAGCGCGGCTAGTAAGCAAAGCAGGACGCCGGCTACCGACGCATGCCCTGTCCCGGCAGTGGCGACCCCGACCACGATGACGCCTGCGAACGAAATGGCCACCCCGGCCAGCACACCCGGCGGGAAACCTTCCTTCAGCCTCCAGCCGCTCAGGAGAGCGATGATGATCGGGCCAAGGCTGACGACTATTGCCGCTGTGCCGGCATCGACCTTCTGCTCACCCCAGTTCAGAGCGACCATGTAGACGCCGAACCAGAGCACGCCTGAGGTCACGATCCCGGGCCACGCCGCTCGGGGCGGCCATCCCTCGCGCCGAGCTCGAGCCACCAGCCCCAGCACCGCCGACCCGCACACGAGCCTGCCGAGAGCTAGGGCGCCTGGGGAGAAGTCACGGCCGGCGCTGCGGATCGCCACAAAGGCCGACGCCCACAACACGACCGTTACCCCGGCAGCCATCAGCGCCAGACGGCCCGATCGCTCAGCCGACGCGCTGCCACCGAGTTCCTGGCCGGGCCCGTGGTTGCTCATGTCGACAGTCTCGCCGCTGAGGGGTGCGATCCCCAGCGGATTTCCGACAGGGTCATATGGGCTCGGCCCTCTGTCAGCCCTTCTGAAAAGTCGTCATGGTGACCCGAACCACTTCGTGAGGGCGTCGCGTAAGCCGGTGCCTGTGCCGTCCCCCACCCATGCGACATACCCGTCGGGCCGGACCAACACGGCACTCGGCCTGTCGACCTCGCCAAGTACGGGAAGCTCCCACGGGCCGCCATATTCAGCATCGACCAGCTGGGCGCGGTCCGACCATGGCGCTATGTCAAAGATGCCGGGCTCGCCGAGGTTGAGGAGCACCGGCCTGGCGTCGTGCAGCAGGGTGAACACCCTGAGACGTCCGTCGGCGGTCACTAGGTCCAGATCGGGCATGCGACGCCCGAGCAGAGGGTGACCCTCGCCAAGGTCGTAGTGAATGTCCAGCCCGGAGATAAGCCCGGCCAGCAGTTTGCGAGGCTCATCCATGATCGCCAGCTCCGACACCATATCGACCAGGGCCTTGATGCGTCCGTCCGGGCGCTGGAGCACTCCCTGAGCCATCGTGTGCTGGAGCGCGCGGGCAGCGACCGGGTGGCGCTCGTCCTGATAGGTGTCGAGAAGGCTCTCCGGCGAGGTCGCGTTGACGACCTGACCCAGCTTCCACCCCAGGTTCACGGCATCCTGCACACCGAGGCTGAGGCCCTGCCCACCCGCCGGGTAATGCACGTGTGCCGAGTCGCCGGCGAGGAGGACTCGTCTGTCGCGGTAGGACGCCGCCTGTCGAGTCATGTCGGTAAACCTTGAGATCCACGTGGGACTGTGGATCCCAAAGTCGGTACCGTACACGGCGAAGAGCGCCGAGCTCAGATCCTGCAGTGTTGGCTCGCTGCTCGGCCCGAGCCGCTGTTCGGTCACGATGACCCGGAACGTCCGCCGGTCCTCCAGCCTGTGGAGACCATGAATGCCCGTCGCGTCGTGGCGAACGCCTCGAGGTGGTGCCTCCGTCACCTCGACTTCCGCGATCAAGTTGCTCCGGGTCGCATCCCACCCCGGGAACTCGATGCCAGCCTCCTTGCGGATAACGCTCCGTCCTCCGTCGCACCCGACGAGGTACTGCGCTCGGACCGGCTCTCCGTCCGCGAGCTCGACGTCGACGCCGGCGCCGTCCTGCGCGAAGCCCTTCACCTCCCGTCCGTAGTAGATCCTTACCGGCAACTCGGAGATCCAGGCGGCCATGATCCGTTCGATCTGGTTCTGCCAAATCCCGAGCGAATAAGGATAACGAGTCGGGAAGTCGCTCATGTCCAAGACGGTCGCGCCGATCATCGCTGCCTGAGCCGGCTTGCCCTCTGCGAGAAAGCGGTCAGCGACACCACGCTGGTCGAGGACCTCGATCGTGCGCGAGTGAAAGCCGCCGGCCCGTGAGCCGACGAGCTCGTGGGTGGGTCGCTGCTCGACGACCGCGACGTCGACCTTCGCCAAGGCCAGCTCGGCCGCGAGCATCATGCCCGTCGGGCCGCCTCCGGCGATCACGACCGCATGCTCGGCCATAAGCCACCTCTTCCTGTTTTCGTAAGTTCTTGCGTGGGCCGGAATCCTGCGCGCCGATCGGGGCCTTGCTGCAAGGGACCGGTACGCGCTACGTTGATAATGGCGGCTGGGTGGTAGTTGGCGGTGGGGGCTGCTTAGCTAGCGCTAATGACCGACGTCCAAACTTCGCGCCTGCTGCTGCACGCGATCGATGTCGCAGAGGGAGAACGGATCGTCGCTCGAAGTGCCGGGCCCGGAGATGCTTGGGCGGACGATTTCCCCTTCGAGGGCGATGTTGGTGCGGTCGGGAGCTTCCTTCGCGCGACTGCCACCCGCGGTGAGCAACGGCCGTTCGGCTACTACCGCATCACCCGCCTAGCCGACGGGCGGGCCGTCGGAGGGATCGGCTTCAAGGGTCAACCTGACGGGGGCTGCGTCGAGATCGGGTACGGCCTGGCTCCGTCGGCCCGCGGCCACGGCTACGCAGCAGAGGCGGTCGTCGCCGTGCTGGCCATCGCTGCCGACCAGGGGCTGTCGAAGGTGATCGCCGACACGGCACTGGACAACATCGCTTCGCAACGTGCGCTTGTCCGGGCCGGGTTCCGCCTCGTCGGCAACGACGACGAACTCCACCATTACGAGGCGCTCCTCGGCTCCAACGACTCAGGCGCTGGGCGTGCGACATCCGGGCTTATGGACGACTACCGATCTGTGAACCGTGCTAGCTGGGACGAGCGAGCCCCGGCTCATGCGAAATCACCGGACTACGCGATCGACCGTTTCGTGGAGGACCCTGAGTTCATAAGCCAGGTCGTGCGTTTTGATCTTCCGCTCCTAGGTGATATTCAGGGAAAGCGTGGCGTCCACCTCCAGTGCCACATCGGCACCGATACGATCTCTCTGGCTCGCCTCGGCGCCCGCATGAGCGGGCTGGACTTCTCGCCCCCGGCCTTGGAAGAAGCCCGCCGTTTGGCCTCCGCGACCGGCGCCGAGGTCGACTTCGTACAAGCCGACCTCTACGACGCTGTCGACGCCCTGGGAACCGAGCAGTTTGACCTCGTGTACACGGGGATCGGGGCTCTCTGCTGGCTTCCCGACATCGATCGCTGGGCTGAGGTTGTCGCCAAACTATTGAGGTCAGGTGGCCGTCTTTTCATCCGCGAAGGGCACCCGATGCTGTGGTCAATCGAAGAAAACCGCCAAGACGGACTGGTGGCCATCGAATTCCCGTACTTTCAACGAGAGGAGCCTCTCGTGTGGACAGACGGAGGAACCTATGTCCAGACTGACGTTGCCTTCCAGCACAACACCACCCACCAGTGGAACCACGGCCTCGGGGAGATCCTGACCGCGCTCCTCAACCAACATCTACGTATCATCGGCCTAGTCGAACACGACAGCGTCCCCTGGGATGCCCTGCCCGGTCAGATGGAGAGGCTCGAGACGGGTGAGTTCCGTTTGACGGACCGCCCGTGGCGCCTGGCTCACAGTTACACACTTCAGGCAATTAAGGCAGACGCTGGATAAGGTGCCGCCCAGCTCGGCCTCCACCCGCTAAATGACGAACGAAATTGGGTGTTTCGCGTCGCCCCTGACTGAACTGGCGAGGCTTACTTAATCGGCGAGGCTTACTTAATTGGCGAGGCTGACTGAACTGGCGAGGCTGACTTAATTCGCGAGGCTTGCCGGGAGCACCCCCCCGGCGCACCTCGGCCCCTTGGCCGTTAGCGATAGGCCTATGACTTTTTGCGAGGAGTGTGGGGCAAGATGGGACAATCCAGGCGGAGAAGGGAGCGTACGCAGTGACTGCTGGACTGAGGGCTCGACATTCGCTCGTTGTCATCACCGTCGCCGCCCTCATCACCGGGTGTGGCAGCAGCGAGCCTCAACGGCCTGTGGAGCCACCCGTGCCCCCAGGCATACAACTGCCTGTGTTCGAGAAATCCTGTGCGCCGCAGCCCGGTCCCCCGTTGGTGGTGCCGATAAGGATCGTCCGTCGGGTGGAGATCGTCGCCAACGTCTGCATCGGCGGCGAGGGGCCGTTCCCGTTCCTGGTTGACACCGGAGGATCTACAACTCTCGTGGATTCGAGCCTTGCGGCGCGGCTTCACCTCTCCCTCGTTGACGGGCCTCGGACCGTCACGTCATTCACCTGCAAGCGGCAGATCTCCTTCGCAACTGTTTCGCAATGGTCGGTAGGCAACACCAGATTGCTCCCGCAGACCGTCATAGTGGGAACCGCTCAGTCCCCGGTCCTTCCGAACCTGGCCGGCATACTCGGCTCGGACACACTGAGCAGCTTCGGTGCGGTCAGGATCGACTACCACCAACAGACCCTCGCACTAGGCCCACAAAATGGCCCCCTTCGATCAGACGTAGCCGGTGGCACGGGGCCCTAACGGTCCCTGCGTCATTGGAAGAGGGCACATCGTTCGCCAGTCCGATGCCCGTCAAGGTCGTCAGAGAAACTCTTTCCCCCCACCACCTACGACTGCTAGAGGTAAGGCCCACCGTTGACCTGTCGTTCGGGACCAACCGGTTCAGGCTGACGCTCGACACGGGCGCGGGTTTTACAAACCTTGGGCCGAGCGTCGTCAAGAAGCTCCAGCTGGCGCCAGCGGGCCGACCAGGCGCCGCCTACGCCGGGCTTGACTGCCCCGTCGTCGTCAACCACTACTCGATGGGGCCCGCGATGCTCGGAGTGGTGCGGCTTCCTGAGCAGACGGTCGGCAGCAACTTCACTCCCCCGGGCACGGTCGGGGGGATCGGTGGCGGGACCCTGATCAACTACAACCCCGTGCTCGTTGACTACACCGACGGCGAACTCTTCCTCGGCCAAGGCAATCAGGTTTCAGTCGGCCGCGTGAGGACGTCCCATCTCGAGCGGGTGACCTCGACCGCTACCTGAAATTCGACAACTCACAAGGGCGATTAGCCTTATCGCTTAACCCGGGGCAAGCTCCCGAAGAAATCGCGCATGTCCCGCACCAGGAGATCTGGAGCCTGCCTGGCGGCGTAGTGGCCACCGCGGTCATAGACGTTCCAAGAAACGATATTGGCATGCTGGTTTTCGGCCAGGGCTCGGTCCGACGGCCAGTCGTTTGGGAACTGGGCCATGGCAAGCGGGACGGCTAGGCCGGGCGGTATCGTCGTTGGGCCGCTAGGAGGCTGTTGGCGGTCCTCGTCTGCGTAAATGCGGGGCGCCGACCCGCCAGTGCCGGTCACCCAGTGGATCGTCACATGGGTGAGCAGCGCGTCCTGGTCGAGGTCGGCCATGCACTGGCTGTTCCAGGCCAGCAGCCCCACCGGCGAGTCAGACAGGGCATGGGCCAGAGTCTGAGGCTGCTCGGCCTGCACATGACCGTAGGAGGGGTTGCGAACCTCGCCCGGGCCTGCCGGGAACACCTGTGTGACATGGACACCGACGACCTCGTTCGGTGCCTCGCGTCCGAGCTCGGGTGCGATAAACGAGCCCCAGTCGTTGCCCGCCGCGCCGTAGTGCCGATAGCCCAGTCTTCGCATCAAGGCCGCCCAGGCACGGGCGATCCGGCGCGGGCTCCACCCCACGTCCGGTGTCGGCCCGGACCAGGCGAAGCCCGGCAAGGAAGGGACCACGACGTCGAAAGCGACCGTTGGATCTAGGCCATGGCTGCGTGGGTCGCTTAGCGGCCCAATCACGTCCAGGTACTCCGCCACCGAGCCCGGCCAGCCGTGGCTCAGCACGAGGGGCAGCGCTTCGGGCTCAGGCGAGCGGACGTGTAAGAAGTGCACATTGGTCCCGTCGAGGGTGGTGGTGAACTGCGGGTACTGATTGAGCAGGCTCTCCCACACGCGCCAGTCGTAGTGCTCGCGCCAGTGGGCAACCAGGCGCTGCACGAAAGCGTTGGGGACGCCGTAGCCCTCGTCACCGCCTTGGGGTTCTGGCGCCCACCTGGCTCCGTCAAGGCGGTGCCAGAGGTCAGCCAATGCGTCCTCGGGGACCTCAATACGGAACGGCACCAGATCTTCGCTCGCCACACCCATCACTGCCTCCTGTCACGCTGTCATTCTCGTGAATATATAACGGGCCTACAGGAGGCGGGCTTGTCGCCCGTGCCCGCGTGGGAGCGTCGGACCGTGTAGAAGAGCGATGCCTGCCCTCAGCACGCAATCGGCATTATTCGCTCGCTGAGGCCGAAGCGGGCTTCTAAAGTTGCTGCTGGCCGACTTGCCGGTAAGGCGGGAACCCGGAGCCCGACCCCTGAAGGGGTGATGGCTGAAGGCAGGTAGTAGACCCGGTCCTGCGCCGCTCAGCGCCCGCCTCAGCCAACAGACCCGGCATGATGGTTTCGATGGCGGCGATCCCGGGAGGAAGTCTCCTCAGGAGGCTTGTCGTCGCCCTGATCGTCGGGTTGACCAGCCTGCTCGCCGACGTCCCTCAAGCAGTAGCCGCCCCAATCGTGTCGTCAGTCTCTCTCCCGACCGCATTTGCCTTCAGCCAGGTGTTCGTAGCGGGGGGCCAACTGGTGCTGACAGGCTCCCAATATTCGCGCTCCGCCTCTGTCACGAACTGTTACGAGGCCAGGGTGAACCCCTCCTCGCTCAAGATGTCGAGGGCCCGCCTGACCGCGTGTGACAATGTAGTCCTCGACGGGACAAGCGTCGCTCCGTTCGTGTCGACGGTCAAGGTCGGTTACGGGGAGCTGCGAATCGGTCGCCTCGTCTCCCAAGCCAGGGCCGTAAAGCTGGGCCCGGTCCTCGCGAGCTACCAGTTCGATTCCGGCACGCACCTCGAATGGGCCTATGGGCCGGGTTCTCTGTGGCTCTACGAGGAAGGGACTGCTCAAGGGCCACGAGTCTTCCGTGTCTCGAGCACGACCGGCCAGTTTCTCCAGTCGACCCCTGTCCCCCGTTTCGTGCGCCCGCTCATCACGGCCGACGCCGACGGCCTCTACGTCGCTGGGGCGGGGTCATTCGGCGGGACTGGCAGCACGCTCATTTACCGTGTGACGCCAGGCGCGAAGTCGGCCCAGGTCGTCTACAGCGCCAAGCAGGCCGACGCCAAGTTCGTCAGCTGGGTCACAAGCGATGGAGATGACCTCTGGGCCGATATCTGTCACCGCCCGGCGGGTACGCCATGTGAGATCTGGCGGTTCGATGGGCCAGGTCTCGCGCCGGTGTTCCATGTTCCCGATCACGGGAGAACAGGCGGCTGGGTGCTTGGGGACGAAGCGACCGGCCTCTACTCGAGCATCTGGGCCAGCGGGACCTTAGCGTCGGGGGCCATTACAACAAACTGGCAGGTCATTCGCATCGACCCATGCTCAGGCGAGATCAGCGACGTCGCGCAGCTTATGCTCCCCGCCTTCTGGCAGGGACCTGGCGACACGGGGCCCGCTGACGCAGTGATTTACGGGGGCTGTCTCTACCTTGTCGTTCCCGGGCCTGGAAGGACGGGAGGTGACTTGTACCGGGTGAAGCTCCAGATGGCGAGGACGTCGCCGGTCATGGTATGTGCCGCGTGACGTACAAGGCGAGGCTGATCAATGAACTTTGGCTGAAGGCTGATGGCCCACCCACGTTGATCCTGTAGCCGCGAGAAAGCCAGTAGACAAACGCACTACGAGGAAACGGTGGAGTGCTGACTAGTAACCGACCTGTCGGCCCAAGAGCGGGGATCTTGCTGCCGGCTGCCTCAGCCACTGGGTGAGCAGGTCCATAGAACACGATGTTGAGCAGGGAGGCCGCCGAGAAGCGGTAGGAGCAATAGACGGCGAAGTCAACGCTCGTCAGCTTGCTCGAATAGCCGGGTGACGCCACCGGCTGGGTGTGCTTACCGAGCTCTTTGGCAACAATTTGCGAGGGGAACGCGGTGCAGACCTGCAGCGAGGTGAGGGGCGGAGGCGTCTTGGCCGTCGCCGCGGCACTGGCGGGCGAGCTCGATAGCGCGACGGATAACGTCACGCCCAACGCCAAAGCCAGCGGACCGACCCTGGTGCGCATTGCCCTTGCTCCCGGTTCTCGAGCGATCGTGCCGCCGGCCTGCACTACGGACGGTTCACGCCACGGAGAGTTCATCACGGCGCCTCCCCCAGGCCGACTTCGGTCTGGCATCAAGGTTGTCGTCAGGCTTGCTTGTCCACGATGTCAGCGTACACGGGCGGGTTCTGGCGGAACACCTCCGAACCTCAGGCGAGCAGAGCCCGCCGCGGCAGGGTGGCTCGGCCGCGCGGCACCGTCTCCCTCGGATATGGCAGGCGTTATCCCGTTGGGGCCGGCTCCTCGACCTTCCTCGGCCACGGGTCGTCGAGAACTCCGAGTTGGATGAACAGGCCGAGGTTGTCGGCACCAACCCATTCGTTGACCACCCGGTCACCCTCGAAGTGCATAATGCAGACCACCCATTCTCCTATCGCGCGCCCGGTCGGAGGGCGTCCCAAGTGCCCTCCAGTGTCAGTCCCGCGAAATGTGAGCCTGGCGACGACCGTGTCTCCGGCGACGATCAGCTCGTCGATATCGACGTGCAGGTCCGGGAACGCAGCGTGGTAGTGGCGGATGGGCTCGGCTCTTGCGGCAGGGCCGGTCCCGAAGGGATTGACGTAGTTCTCGGCGTAAAGCTCGGCGGCCGCTTCGTAGTTGCGGCCGTTCCATACCTCCTTCACGAAATTCCGCACCTGCATGTCGCGTTCGACCGCGTCCATCATGTACTCCGATCCGCTCCCCGGTGGGGAAGGCAGACAAACAATGGGCCGAGATGAGCTGATACGGGATCGGGACGTGGCATGGGCCGCCCTTACGCCCGAGACGGCTAGAGCGTGCCGGCGAGGCGTTTTTCGAGCTCGGCAGCGGACAGGCTGGCGAAGCGAACACGTTTGTCCCGCGAGGAAGCGCCGCCCGTCAGAGTAAGCGCGGTCGCGGGCACACCAAGTTCCTTGGAGAGCAGGCTGAGCACGGCATCGTTTGCGCGACCCGAGATTGCCGGTGCCCGCACCCGCACCTTGAGGGCGTTCCCGTGCACGCCGGCAATGCCCTCGCCGCGTGCGCCCGGCTGCACGTGCACGCGGAGCACCGCACCGTCGGTGCCAGCCTCGACCAAACCCGCCAGATCGGGTGTCGACGGGCTCGCGCCGTTGATTTCACCACTCATTTAGCGAATGATGGCCGGTCTAAAGGCGTAACGCAGGAGCGCGATCAAGCACCAGACCACCTCGACATCGTACGGTCCACCATTGTTTGTGACCCACTTGCCAGGCTCGCCAGAGGACCTTGGTGAGAGCCGGGGCACTGGTCCTTTTCGGTCGCCGGCCGCCAAATCGGCGCGCCCTTGAGCTCATTAGGGCATGAGGTGACCTTTCAGCCAGCCGACGCTTCGCCTGACAAGATCGAGCTCGTCAGCTGAACCGGGTGCGAGAGAGGCGATCTCGACGCAAACGGGCCCATCGTAACCTGCTGCACCGAGCGCCGTGACGACTCGGTCGAGTGCGGCGATGCCCTCGCCTAATGCCGCCGATGGCGGGCCGCCGGGGACGGTGGGATCGCCGGCGAGACAGTCCTTCAGCTGGACCACGGTGGCGTAGCGTGCAAGCAACTCGGTCGAAGTGACCATGTCGTCTCCGACCCGCGAGAGGTTGACGTTGTCGAGGCACACCCCTAGCACGGGCGAGTCGACGAGGCGTAGCAGCGCAAGGAGCTCGACGGCAGTCAGGTCGCCGTGGTTCTCGATGGCTAAGCGAACCCCCGAACTCGCCACTCGATCGCACACCCTGCGCAGCACGGGAGCCAGACGATGGAGGAGGCGATCGGCTGGGCTCGCCCTGACGCGTCGCCGGGCTGCCCGCGGTGATCCGCATAACCGGATGCCCGAGGGACGCAGCGAGCTCGGCCCAACGATAGAGGTCGGTTTCGCCGGTCGACCCGCGCCCGCCGTTCAGACCATGCTCGCTCCCCGAGGGCCAGGGATGACCCCAGGAAAACCCGACCTGCTCGACCTTGCCCTTGAGCTCCCCCGGGTCGAGGTCCTCGGGGGCCGGGAGGAAGCAGGTCTCGAGGAACACGCATTCGACGCCGAGCTCGGCGGCGTGCGCGCAGCACCGGTTCGGGCGAGAGCGCCCAACGAGGTCCCGGTCGTGGGACCTCGCCAGGGCGCAGATCGCCGAAGCAACGGTGGTACGAGTAAGAGTCGACTCCGATCAACATCATCTTCACCCGTGGCTCGGGCCGTCGTCCGGTTCCGACGGATCGCCCGGTCAACTATGCCATTGGCCGGCCGCGCTGGCAACGATTCCACTTCGGCGCCTATTGTTCAGCAAGCGAGAGGAAGGAGGCGCCGACCATGAAAATTGCCGCGGTAACTCCGTTCACGGTCAGCTATCCGGAGCCCAATGACAACGACAACACCCGGTACCTCACGTTCTGCCGGGTCGAGGCGGAGGATGGCACGGTCGGGTGGGGCGAGGCGATCAGCCAGTTCGCCGAGTCGACGCGGGCGACGGCGGCCCTAATCGAAGGGAATGGCCCAACACGTCGTCGGCCAGTCGGCGATGGACAACATCGCCATCTGGCGGGCCATCAAGACGGGCAGCTGGTGGTATGGGTACCGCGGCGGTGTCGCCTCGTTCGCCATCTCGGCGATCGACATCGCGCTCTGGGACCTAAAGGGCAAGCTGCTCGGCCTCCCGCTCATCGACCTGTTGGGCGGGGCGACCCGCGAACGCCTGCCAGTGATCGCCTCGACGCACGTCTTCAATCCCTCGCTCAAGGCGGAAGCCGACCGCCATGGGCGCTACGTCGGAGAGCAGGGCTACCAGGGCGTGAAGATCGGAATGGGCAAGAAGGGCGGCACACGGCTCGGCTACGAGTTCGCCCGCGACGTCGAGTTCACGCGGCTACTGCGTGAGGCGATCGGTCCGGAGGCGATGCTGATGATGGACCGCGGCCAATCGCTGCGTTGGACGGTGGCCGACGCAATCCGCCGGACCAACGCCTTCGAGGAGTACGGCCTCACATGGATCGAGGAGCCCCTCGAGCCATCGGACCTCGTTGGGTTCGAGAAGTTCCGTCCGCACGTCAAGTGCCTCGTCGCGACCGGAGAGCGCGAGTTCGACGCTCGCGGCTACCGGGAGTTCATCGCCTCGGGCGTTGTCGATGTCGTCGGCTGCGACGTCGGCCGCGCCGAGGGGATCACCGGTGCGCTCAAGGTTATCGAGGTTGTCGAGGCCTACGACGTGTGGTTCAATTCGCACGCCTGGTCGAGCGCCGTCAACACCGCGGCCTCGATCGCGCTCTCGGCCTACACGCCGCGCTGTCTGCTCCAAGAGCTAAAGCCCGAACCGAACCCAATGCAGGACGAGCTCGTAACCGAACCCTTCCGCCAGCACGACGGGTTCATCGAGGTGCCGCGCCGTCCGGGGCTCGGCGTCGAGGTGCGGATGGAAACCCTCGAGAAGTACGCCTTCTAAGGGGTTCCCAGCAGCGCCGTGAAGCCACTCGAGGACATCCGAATCGTCTCGCTCGAGCAGTACGGAGCCGGGCCGTTCGGCACGCTCCACCTCGCCGACCTCGGTGCCGAGGTGATCAAGGTCGAGGATCCCGCTGCGGGAGGCGACGTCGGCCGTCACGTCCCGCCCCACGCCGAGGGCGGCGACTCGCTGTTCTTCGAGGCGTTCAACCGCAACAAGCGCTCCGTCGCCCTCGACCTCGGGACGCCCGAGGGCCGGCAGGTCTTCGAGGACCTCGTCCGGGTCTCCGACGTCGTCTACTCGAACCTGCGCGGCGACGTGCCGGCGAAGCTGCGGATCCGTTACGAAGACCTGTGCCACCTCAACCCGCGGATCGTGTGCTGCTCGCTGTCGGGCTTCGGCATGACCGGGCCCGCGCGCCGACGAGCCCGGCTACGACTACGTCTTGCAGGCGCTCGCCGGCTGGATGGCCCTCACCGGCGAGCCCGACGGCCCGCCGGCCAAGAGCGCGCCTGTCGTCGTCGACTACTCGGGCGGCTCGCCGCGGCGATCAGCCTGCTCGCCGCGGTCCACGCGGCGCGGCGCGACGGGCGCGGCATGGACTGCGACGTCTGCCTCTACGACACCGCCATCGGGATGCTCACCTACCTGGCCACGTGGAACCTGAACGGCGGGTACGAGCCCGTGCGCACCCGGCACTCGGCGCACCCGTCGCTCGTGCCGTTCCAGAGCTTCGAGGCGAAAGACGGCTGGATCGTCGTCGGCTGCCCGAAGGAGAAGTTCTGGCGTCGTTTCGCCGAGGTCGTCGGGCTGGGCACGCTGGCCGATGACCCCCGTTTCGCCGACTTCGCGGCGCGACGGGCCAACGCCGCCGAGCTGCTGGCCGTCCTCGAGCCGCGTCTTCGCGACCGCACGACGGCCGAGTGGGCCGCCGAGCTGCGCGCCGCCGGTGTCCCCTGCGGCGAGGTGCGCGCCGTGCCGGACGCCCTCGCCGACCCGCACACGGTTGCCCGCGGCCTCGTCGTCGAGACCGAGCACCCTCGCTTCGGCACGGTCCGCCAGGTGGCATCACCGGTGCGTGCCGGCCCGGCGCGCACGCGACCATCGCCGGGCGCCGTTGCTCAACGAGGACGCCGAGTACGTTCTGGGCGAGCTGCTCGGTTACCAGGAGGAGCGGCGGTCCTCGCTGGCTGCCGAGGGGGCCTTCGGCTGACGGTCCTGCTCAGCGCGGACGGCACAGCGAGTCGATGAGGGCGTCGGTGACCTCGGAGGTCGGAGCCGAGCCGCCGAGGTCCGGGGTGCGCACTTGCCCTTCGGCCAAGACCGCCGCAATCGCCTCGACGACTGCGGTATCCCACGCCGGCCACCCGAGGTGACCGAGCATCATGGCCGCTGCCCAGTGTGCGGCCAGCGGGTTCGCGATCCCGCGCCCCACAATGTCAGGGGCCGAACCGTGCACCGGCTCGAACATCGAGGGGTAACGCCGTTCGGGGTTGAGATTGGCGCTGGCGGCGAGCCCTAGTCCGCCGGCCAGTGCCGCGCCAAGGTCCGTGAGGATGTCGCCGAACAGGTTCGAGGCGACGACGACACCGAAGCGACCGGGATCGAGGACAAGGTGCAGGCAGGCAGCGTCGACCAGCAGGGTCGACGCCTCGACGTCGGTGTATTCCGCAGAGAGCTCGTCGAAGACGCGGTCCCAGAACACCCCGCTGTAGTTGAGGGCGTTGCCTTTGGACACGCTGGTGAGCCGGCGACCGCTGCGGCGGGCGAGATCGAAGGCGTAGCGCTGGACAGCGCTCCGCGCCGCGGCGCGAGAAGACGGCGGTCTGGAGCGCCACCTCGTCCGGGCCTCCGGGAAACAGCACTCCCCCCACGCCGGCGTACTCGCCCTCGGAGTTCTCACGGACGAAGACCATGTTGATGTCGTTAGGGTGGCGCCCGGCGAGGGGCGATCGGACCCCGTCGAACAACTTCACCGGTCGTAGGTTGACGTACTGGTTGAAACCCTGTCGAATGGCGAAAATCAGCTGGCGCAAGGCCACGTGGTCGGGGACACGCGGGTCGCCGATGGCGCCAAGGAAGATGGCATCAAAGGCGGCGAGCCGGCTGAGACCGTCCGGAGGGACCATCGAGCCGGTGGCGAGGTAGTGCTCGGCGTTCCAGGGGAACGACTCGAGACTGAGAGTGACCGAAGCGTCGAGGCGGCCGACGGCGTCGAGCAGCCGCGTCACCTCCCGGACGACCTCTGGCCCGATGCCGTCGCTCGGCAGGAGCGCAACACGCTTTTCAAACTGAGCGCCCATAGAGCCCTCCCATATTGACGGTCGCAGGACAAAACCATAGTCTGGGATTGATTCCAGTAAGGATTCCGATAAATCTTGGGCACCGCGAGTGGACGGCGCGTAGACGGAGGTGTGACGGGGCGAATGGGGGATGGGAGTTGGAGCGTCGGTGCGGGACTTGAGGGACGCGGTGTCGTCGTCACCGGCGGCGGCGGGTGGTATCGGCCAGGCGGTGACGAGGGCATTCGCAACGGCGGGGGCCAAGGTGCTTGCTGTCGACGTCGACCAGGGCCGAGTCGAGGATGTTCTCACATCTTGTGACGGTGAGGGCCACGTTGCGTTGGGCGTCAACCTCGCCGACCTCGTTTCACACCAGTCGATAATCGAGATTGCGCGTGACCGCCTGGGCGGGCTGTACACGCTCGCCCACACCGCGGCGGTGCTGCGGCGTCGCGGAAAGATCACCGAGGTGACTGAAGACGACTGGGACTTCCAGCTCGACATCAACCTCAAGGCGACGTTCTTCCTGGCCCGCGCCGCTGCGGAGGAGATGGCTCGCGCCGGGCAAGGCGGCCGGGTCATATTGTTCTCTTCGCAGGGCTGGTGGACGGGGGGGTTCGGCGGCTCGGTCGTCTACTCCGCCTCCAAGGGTGGCGTGGTGTCGATGTGCCGGGGCTTGGCCCGCACCTACGGGCCCGCGGGTATTACCTTCAACACCGTTGCCCCGGGCCAGATCAAGACACCGATGTTGCTCACCGGCCTCGACCCGGCCGTCTACGAACGGATGACCAAGGAGACGCCGCTGGGCTTCGTCGGCGAGCCGGAGGACATCGCCGGCGTCGTCGTCTTCCTGGCGAGCACCCACGCCCGCTACATCTCCGGAGCGACGATCAATGTCTCGGGCGCCTTCCTCATGTACTGAGCAAGCAACATGTACTGAGAAG
Organism: uncultured Acidimicrobiaceae bacterium; assembly: GCA_963725935.1. Classification (GTDB taxonomy): domain Bacteria; phylum Actinomycetota; class Acidimicrobiia; order Acidimicrobiales; family Palsa-688; genus Fen-671. The sequence continues at coordinate 67,207 of CAVSAM010000001.1, forward strand.
CAACCCCGGTCGGGTGCACATGTGCCCGTAAGCCGAAGGAGGACCAGTGCCCGCAACCTTTGACGTCCACGTCGCCAAGATGAGCCAAATGGACTTGCCCGGCCCGGAGGTCTACTGGATGAGCCACTGGGACGAGTGGTTCGAGGCCTGGTCTTGATGCTCGTGGCGCGCAACGACGACCACGTCGTCGTCGTCAACACCGGCCCGCCGCGCCAGCTCGATGCCCTCAACGAACTGTGGCGGGGCTTCCACCCGAGCGGCCGGGTGCAGATGCGGCGCGGCGAGGAGGACCTCCCCGAGCGCCGTCTCGCCGCTCTGGGCATCAGCCCGGACGATGTCGACCACCTCGTTATCACCCCCCTCGTCGGCTACACGCTGGGCTCGCTCGAGCTGTTCAAGAACGCCACGGTCCACCTGTCGCGCCGCGGCTGGGTCGAGGACGTGTTCGCCCCGCCCTACGACGTGCACGTGCCCCGCAGCATATTTCTGCCCCCGGACGCCGAGTCCTACCTGCTCGGGCCGGCGCACGACCGCCTACGCCTGGCCGACGAGGGCGAGATCGTGCCCGGGGTGCGCATCTGGTGGGCCGGGGTCCACCACCGCTCGTCGCTGGCCGTCGAGATCGACACCCCGAAAGGGCGAATCGTCGCCTCGGACTGTGGCTTTGCATACGGCAACATCGCGGACAACCACTACCTCGGGGTCGGCGAGAGCTATGCCGAGGCGATGGTCGCCTACAAGAAAATCCGCGAGCGGCGCCGACATCATCGTCCCGCTCTACGACAAGGCGGTCTTCGACCGCTACCCGGGCGGCCACCTCACCGCGTGATCGTCCTTCGCCGCGCAGACCTCGCCGCGACCAGAGCTCGCCGCAACCAGACCTTCGCCACCACCACCCTTCGCCCCAACGAGAAAGGAACCCAATGGCCAAAGCCGAACTCCAGTACTCGCCGATGCTGGGCCGCCGCACCCGCACCGGCCCCTGGGACGAGCAGATCCGTTCGACCTATCGCCTGGTCCAAGAGGCGATCGACGCCGGGGAGTGGGACCGTGCCGCCGAGCTGGCCAACTACTTCGTCGACGAGGCGGAGGTCTGTTTCGCCATCTACCGTCAGTGGATCCCGGACCTGCGAGCGCACTTGCGGGCCGAGAACGGGGTGAGCGCCGAGGAACTGGCGGCGATCGACACCGAGATCGTCGACAAGCTCAACCTCCCCGACGGGTCGCTTCTGGACCGCTACCGGATGTGGCACGAGGTGAAGCAGCAGGTCGAGCAGCTCGTCGGCGCCATCCACCGCCAGCGAGGCCGACGAGGCCAAGGCGATGCTCGACGAGGCGAAAGAGACCTGGCGCCGGACCCACGACCGCGACGTCGACCACAGCTACGGCCTGATGGACGACATCGTCCAGCGCTTCGGCGAGGCGGAGATCGGCCCGATGTGGGAACGCGTGCTGCTGCCCCTGTTCGCCTGGCGTTATGACAAGTTCGACATCTCCAAGCACGAGTGGCCGCGAGGCGCTCGACAGCCTGATGCTCGTGGCCATCGAGGCGATGCGCGGCCACCTCGTCGGTCCGGAACGGACCGGCGACATGGAGCTCGAGGAGCACGAGGACCGCTTCGTGCTGCGTTTCGACCCCTGCGGCTCCGGCGGGCGCACCGTTCGCGGCGACTGGATCGAAGGCACCCCGCCCCGGATGGAGCCCCCCTACAACTGGAAGGTGAGCGAGGAGCCCCATCCTGGAACCACTTCCAGACGGGCGTCTGCCACTACTGCACCCACTGCATCGCGCTTGATGGAAGAACTGCCGATCGACCGGTTCGGTTACCCGCTGCGGGTCATCAACCCGCCTCGCTACCCGGACACGGACCGCGACCCGAACGTCCGTCAGAAGTGCCAGTGGACGATGTACAAGGACCCGCGCGCCGTGCCCGAAGCCGACTACGAGCTGACCGGCAGGCAGAAGACCGGCAAGTTCGGCTCGAGCGAGGTCGGGGCGCCACCGCTGCCGGAGGTCGTTTCCGGCATGCCCGGCGCCGGCTGAGGTGCTCGTCGCCCAGCTCGCCGCCTATGACGAGCCGCTGCGGCTGATCGATCAGCCCGTGCCCGACCCCGGCGTCGGGAGAGGTGCGCGTCCGCGTCGAAGCCTGCGGGGTGTGCGGCTCGGACCTGTTCCTCCAGCACGGCGGCTTCGTCGGTGCGCCTTTGCCGATCGTGCCGGGTCACGAGGCGGCCGGCGCCGTCGACGCCGTGGGGCCGGAGGTGGCGCGGCTTTGCCGTCGGCGACCAGGTGGCGATCTACTACATCGACGCGCCCCCCGACTCCCGTTACGCCCGGTCGGGCCACCTCAACATCGGCCCCGGCGTGAGGCGGATGGGTGTCGACGTCGACGGCGCCTTCGCCGAGTACGTCGTGCGGCCGGCACGTACGCTGCTCAAACCGGCGGCGCCGGTCGACCCCGTCGTGCTGGCCGTGCTCACCGACGCCGTGTCGACCCCGTACCACGCCCTCGTGCGTATCGCCCAGCTGCGCGCCGGCGAGTCGCTGCTCGTCCTCGGGGTCGGCGGGATCGGCTCTAACGCCGTCCAGCTCGGGCGCCACCTCGGGGCCAAAGGTGATCGCCGTCGGCCGCTCGCCGCAGCAAGCTGGAGCTGGCGCGCCGGCTCGGGGCCGACGTCGTGCTGTCCGACGGCCCGCAGGTCGCCGCCCAAATCCGAGCCGAGACCGACGGCGTCGGCCCTGACGTCGTGCTGCAGTGCGGCGCGTCGGCGCACTTCGACGAGCTGGCGATCGAGGTCGCCGGGTTCCTCGGGCGCGTCGTGCTCGTCGCCACGACCACCGAGCCGTTTTCGGCGCGCGCCAGCACCTTTGTCTGGAAGGAACTCACCGTGCGCGGCTCGCGGGGCTTTCTCCCCGAGGACATCGCCGAAGTGATCGAGCTCTACCTGGCTGGAGCGATCACCACCGAGCACCTGACGACCACTCGCCGACCGCTTGTGGAGGCGAACGAAGCACTCGCCGACCTCGCCTCGGGACGGGTACTACGAACCGTGCTCGAGCCAGCTACGAAAGGACACTGATAGCCATGCCCACGACGAAGTCGATCTCCGGTTCCGCGGCACCGCCGGTCGTCACGCTCAGTTGGTCGAAGGAGATCGGAAAGCGCGTCCGCGAGGGCCCGTGGACCGACCAGGCCGTCTCGACGACGCGCAAGTTCGAAGATGCCCTCGACGCCGGCCAGCTCGAGCTGGCGGCCCAGCTCGTGGACTACTTCATGGAGGAGGCGAAGGTCGTCTACGTGATCTACGACGTCTGGAGCGAGGGCTTTCGCGGCTGGCTGTCCAAAGAGGGCGTCGGTCGAGGCGGAGCTCGGCGAGCTGGACGCCCGGCTTCGCCGGCTGCTCGCCTTCCCCGACGGCGGCGAGTACGAACCACGAGGTCGTTGGACAGCGATGGCCACGTCTGCCGGCACGGTCGCCAATCTGCTGCGCGGCCTACGAGGTGCCCGTCCCCAAGGCCCGGGTACGCTTCGACGAGCTGCGCGAGAGCCTGGCGCCAGCTGCACGACCGCGGCGCCGATTACATGTCCGGGCTGCTCACCTTCATCGCCGAACGCTTCGGCGAGGAGGCGATCGAGAACTGCTACAGGTACGTGCTCGAGCCGTACCTGCAGGAGCGCTACGCGCCCTTCGACATCCGCCGCCAGCCCTACGAGGAGACGATCTACCGCAACCTCTATCTCAGCTTCGAGGCGATGCGCGGCCACCTCTGCGGCCCAGAGCGCAGCGGCGACCTCGAGTTCACCGAGAACGAAGACAGCTACGTGATCGCATTCGACCCATGCGGCTCGGGCAACCGTTCGCTGCGCGGCGACACCGTCGAGGACACCGGCCCGCGGCCGGAACCGCCGTACAACTTCGGGGTGACGAAGAGGCGACACGATTGGGCGTGGAACGAGGAGGGCGTCTGCTACTACTGCGCCCACTGCTGCTTCGCGCTCGAGCGCTGGCCCGCCGAGCAGTGGGGCCACCCACTGCGGATCGTCGACTCGCCGCGCTACCCGGACGAGACTACGGGTGACGAGCCCAAGCGCTGCACTTGGACGATCTACAAGTCGATCGAGGCGATCCCCGAGTCCGCGTACCGCCGCATCGGGTTAGAGAAACCTCCCTCGTCAGTCAATCAATGAGGAAGCCGCCGTTGATATCGGTCACCTCGCCGGTGATATAGCCCGCGTGCGACGAGCAGAGGAACGCCACGAGGGCGGCGACTTCGTCGACCGTGCCGAAGCGCCCGACCGGGACTCGGCTGACGAGGTCGCGCATCGAGGCGATCATCTCGGTGTCGATCAACGCTGGGGCGAGCGAGTTGGCTGTGATGCCGTACTGGGCGTACTCGTTGGCGATCGACTTGGCGAGCGTCATCACCCCTGCCTTGGACGCCGCATACGCGGCGACGCTGCGCGCCCCGCCGGCCTTACCGGCGCTCGAGCCAATCGTTACGATCCGGCCGTAGCGCTGTTCCCGCATCTTGCCGATGGCGCGGCGGGCGCAAAGGAAAGCCCCGGTCAGGTTGATGTCAAGCGTTTTGCGCCACAGCTCTACACTCGTCTCCTCGAAGGGCACCATCGGATAGATCCCAGCGTTCAGTACGAGCACCGAGACGGTGCCGAGGCGCGCCTCGACGTCGCCAAACGCACGGTCCACGGCTCCCTCGTCGCTCACGTCGCAAGCGATCCCAAACACCCAATCGTCCGCAGGCGGCTCGAGGTCGAAGCCGGCGACGCGCGCCCCGTTTTCGTGCAGCACCTCGACTATGCGGTGGCCGATGCCCCGCGCTGCTCCGGTGACCACCGCCACTCTGTCTTCGAGCCCATCGACGTGCAGCAAAGGTCGTCTCCCGTCTCGTCATTCGTTGTAACAACGTCTAGCACACCGGCATCGGAAACGTTCCCGGGATCGCGGCCGTGGGCAACGTCGTGAGGAACCGCACCGCCGTCCGCCTGGCGGTGCTGACGCCGTATTGGGACTTCTGGGAGCACACGGTCGGGCCGGCGCTGCGCGTTCAGCGTCGTGCCGACGCCGAGTCGCTGGCACAACGGCTCGCCGACTGCGGCGAGGCCGCGGGGGTGGTGCAGCCATCGAGCCCAGTTGAAGCGCAGGAGGCGGCCCAGCGCCTCAGTCAGCTTGACGTCGTCGTCGTCCATTCAGCGATGGCCGTGCCGCCGCGAACCGTGACGGCGTTCGTCGAAGCGCTGAACCCATTGCCGGTGGTCATCGTCTTCGCAGCCAACTCGGCCGGGTTTGCTGTCACCGACGATTTCGACCATGGCGACATCACTCGCCACGGGGCGACCGTCGGGGCGCCGATGGTGGTGGGGGCGCTTCGGCGCGCCGGCATCGAACCACTCGTGGTGCTCGGACGGCTCGACGACGAGGTTACTCTCGCCCGGCTGCGCGCCGCCGTGCGGTGCGCCGGGGCGGCGGCGCGCCTGCGCAGGGCGCGCGTCGGGGTGATCGGCGGCCCGCTACCTGGGTACGACCACGTAGTCACCGACCCCGCGCGGTTGAGGGAACGCCTCGGTGTGACGCTTGTCCCGATAGCCCCGGCGGAGGTAACAGCCGCTTACGAGGCGGTCGAGACGGAGAGGCTCGAGCCGCTCTACGTCGAGCTATCGGACCGCTTCCGCCTCGGCGAGGGTGCGGAGGGGGAGTCGCTCGAGCGGATGCTGCGTGTGGCAGTCGCCATCGAAGACCTCTACGATGCTCACCGGCTCGACGGCGGAGCCATGAACTGCCACGTGCCAGGGATCCGTCTCGGCGAACCGATCGGCATCGCCCCCTGCTACGGCATCGGCCGGATGACCTCCGCGGTGTGCCGTTCACTTGCGTCGGCGACGTGCTGACGGCGGTCACCATGGTCGCCGTGGCAGCGCTTGGGCAACCGACCCTTTACCACGAGCTCGAAGCACTCGACTACCAAAGCGGCGAGTTCGTCGTGGCGAACTCGGGGGAACACGACGACCGCTTCTGGCCTGCGTCGGCGCGCCTTACCCTGCGGCGCAACGACTGGTTTGCTGTCGAAGGCGGGCGCTGCAGCCTGTGCGTCGAGGGCGTGCTCCCTTCCGGGGCGGCGACGCTCGTCAACCTCACGGAGGACCTCGACGGCGGTTACCGCTTCGTGACGGCAACCGGCCAGCTTTCCGGGCGGAGCTTTGCTGGCAGCGGGACGACGAACGGCGGCTTCCGCTTCTCGGCGCCCGACCCAGTCACCGCCTGGGAGGCATGGGCCGCCGCCGGTCCCGGCCACCACAGCTGCCTAACCAATGGCGATATAGGTCTCGACGTCGCCGCAATCGCCAACCATCTCGGCGCGAGGCATCAGGCGGTCTGCTGAATTGGATCCCCACCCACAGACACGAAAGGAGCGACATGGCTGATCTTCCCTTTGTCGACACGCATGTCCATTTCTACGACCTGCGCAGAAAAGACTTCGTCTACGCCTGGCTGCAGCCTGAGTTCGTCCATCCCATCATCGGTGACATCAACGCCATCAAGGCGCTCGTCTACGACGCCACGGCGTACCGTGCCGAGACACGCTTCGCCAACGTGCCCAAGATCGTCCACGTCCAGGCCGCCCTAGGAGCCCCCGACCCTGTCGGGGAGACGGTCTGGCTCGAGGAGATGGCAAAGGCGACGGGTTGGCCGAACGGCATCGTTGCCCACAGTGACCTTAAGGCAGACGGTGTCGAGGCCGAGCTCGAGCGGCACCTCGCCGCCTCGCCTCGGGTGCGAGGGATCCGCGACTTCGGCGTGGGCGACTACCTGACCGACCTGAGTTGGCAACGCGGCTATAGCCTGCTGGCTCGCTACGGCCTAGTTTGCGACCTCGACTGTGTATGGCAAGACATGAGTAAGGCGCGCGACGTGGCCCGGTTGCACCCAGAGGTGCCACTCGTCCTCGAGCACGCCGGTTTCCCCCGCTCCCGTGATAACGAGTACTTCAAGAACTGGCGAGCTGGCCTGCAGGCTCTGGCCGAGGCCGAGAGCGCCAGCTGCAAGATATCGGGGCTCGGGATGTGCGACCCCCAGTGGACGGTCGACAGCTTCCGGCCCTGGGTGCTTGCCTGCATCGAGGCCTTCGGCGTCGAGCGTTGCTTCTTCGCCACCAACTGGCCTGTCGACCGCCTCTACAGCTCGTACGACGCCGTGGTCGCCTCCTACGACGAGATCACTGCCGACTTCTCAACGTACGAACGCGAGGCGCTGTTCTTCCGTAACGCCGAGCGCGTTTACCGGATATGAGTACCCCGGTCCCGGTGCAAACCAACCTGCTCGCCGGTTTCGGCCGGGTCGACATCACACCGCCGCTGCCCGCCGAGTGCGTTGGCTTCGTCCGCCGCGCCGCCCCGGCAACCGGGCGGGTGGCGCCGCTCGCCGGGAGCGTCGTCGTGCTCGAGGAACCGGAGCGCGGAGTGCGGCTGGCTATCGTTGCGCTCGACCTGATGGCTCTCGGGGTCGGCCAGTGCGACGAGCTGCGGTCACTCGTCGCCGAGACCGTCGGCACCCTCCCCGAGCGGGTGCTCGTCAACTTCAGCCATACCCACGCCGCCCCACACGCCTCAATCGGGATCGCAAAACTCGGCGGGACGCTGCGCGTTGTCCACGACCGTGAGCGCAACTACATCGAGGCGCTGCCGCTGGCGGTGCAGAGCGCCGCGATCCTCGCCCTCGGCGACCTCAGTCCGGCTCGCCTCGGCACGACCGAGCGCCGCGTCGAGGGGCTCGCCGTGAACCGACGCGAGCGCAGGCCCGACGGCAGGACGATCCTCGGCTGGAACCCGGACCTCGCCTACGACCCGAAGCTGACGGTCGTGCGCGTCGACGACGGGGAGGGGGAATGTCGGCTCGTGCTAACGAGCTTTCCATGTCACCCGGTGGTGCTCGGTCCCGAAAACCAGAACGTCGGGCCGGACTACCCGGGACCCCTGCGCACCTATGTCGAACGGGTGGTCGGCACGCCCTGCGTCTACCTTGCCGGTGCGGCAGGCAACGTGCTGCCCTTGGAAGCTTTCTTCGCCGAGGCAGGTCCGGAAGTTGTCTTCGGCGAGCGGCTCGGGGCTGCGGCTGTCGAAGCGTGCTCGACGATCGAGACAGCAATAAAGGAGATCCACAAGTCCGACTACGGCTCGGTAACCCCGATCTCGCTCTACCGGCGCCGTCCCGCCGAGCACCAGCCCGTCCAACACCTCGGGGCAGCCTTCGAACGGGTAGCGCTGCCGTTGCTGCCGACGCCATCGCGCGAGGAGCTGCTCGGCGAGCTAAAGGGCTATCAGGCGGCCATCGACGAGGCGCGGCGCGGCGGCCTTGACGCGGCGACGATCAACCCGCTCGACTACCACGTCGCCTGGGCCGAGCGCTGCCTGGCCCGCCTCGACGCAGGGGACGAGATCGAGACCGCAGTCACGGCGCCGGTGCAGGCGCTGCGCCTACATGACCTCGCTGTCGCCACGCTGCCCGGGGAGCCGTTCAACGAGTACGCCACGGCGCTCGACGCGGCCTCTGTTGCGCCACACAGCCTGCTACTCGGCTACTCGAACGGCTTCGTCAGCTACTTTGCCACCGAGGCCGAGTACCCCTTCGGCGGGTACGAGCCGGGCTACGCCCACCACAGCACACCGATGCTCTCCGGGCTCGCTCCCGATGTCGAGCGGCTGCTCACCAAGTCGGCCATCGAACTGAGCCGGCAACTGTTCCCCGCCGGTTCGGCGTGAAGGTCTTCGATGCCGAGCTCGCGGCCGCCCTCGAGACTTCTGCCGCTATGCGCGACGATGGCGGCGAGATCGACTGGGTCGGACGGCGCGCGCTGCTTGCCGATCGGCGCACCAGCGAGCCGCCAGTGCGTTCCGACCGTGTCGGGTTCGACGATCTCGCCCTGCGCCGACCCGACGGCTCCACGTTCGCTGTTCGGCTCTACCGGCCGCGGCACGAGCTCGGACCGTTTGGAGCCCTTGTCTACTTCCATGGCGGTGCATTCGCCCTCGGGGACCTCGAAGCCGAGCACGCGTTGTGCGAGTCCTACTCCGCCCAGGCTGGCTGCGCGGTGCTCTCCGTCGACTACCGCCTCGCACCGGAACACCCCTACCCGGCCGCCTTCGAGGACGGCGAGACCGCTCTCACCTTTGCTGGCGAACACGCCGCCGAGCTCGGTCTTGACGCGGCTCGCCTCGCCGTCGGCGGAGCGAGCGCCGGCGGGGCACTCGCGGCCGGCCTCGCCCAAGCGGCGCGCGACTCCGGTCGCCCACCGCTTGTGCTGCAGTTCCTCGTGTGCCCGGTGATCGACGACCGCCTGCAGACCGCATCCATGCGCCTCGACACGCCTGTTTTCTTCCGCCGGGCGGCAGAGTCGATGTGGCGCAACTACCTCGCCCACCTCGAGGGCGACCCCCCGGCCTACGCCGCCCCGGGTCGTGCCGACAACCTTGCCGGTCTGCCGCCGGCGTACGTGCTGACCGCCGAGCACGACCCACTACGCGACGAGGCAATCGACTACGCCAGGCGGCTGCTCGCCGCCGAGGTCTCGGTCGAACTGCACAACTACGCCGGCGCCGTACACGGCTTCGATGTCTACGCCCCCACCTCGGCCCTCGCGAGGCGCTCGCTCGAGGAGCGCTCGGCTAGCCTCCGCGCCTTCCTCGGCCCGGTCTCGGCTTGACCCTCTCGCTGCGGGGACCGTACGGTTGATTGGAATCGATTGCTGCAAATGTCCCGCCGCGGTGGGGGGACCCGATCAGAGGAAGGACGGAGGATGAGAGCACGGATGAACCAGGCGATCGCCAAGGCGATCGCCGACGAGATGGAGGCGGACGAGAGCGTCATCCTCATGGGTGAGGACATCGCCGTGGCCGAGGGGCCGTTCAAGACCTCCGAGGGCCTTCTGCAGCGCTTCGGCCCGCAGCGCGTGCGCGACACGCCGATCTCCGAGACGGGTTCCTGGGCGCCGCCGTCGGCGCGGCAATGACCGGGTTGCGGCCGGTCGTCGAGATCATGTTCATCGAGTTCCTCGGGCGTGGCCCTCGACCAGCTCGTGACCGAGGCGGCGATGATGCACTACCTGTCCGGTGGTCGCTACCGGGCGCCGCTCGTCGTGCGCGCCTCGGTCGGCGCCGGCCTGGGCTTTGGCTGCCAGCACTCGCAGACCCTCGAGCGCTGGCTGGTCGGCACGCCCGGACTCAAGGTGGCGGTCGCGTCCGGGGCGCGCAGCGCCTACGGCCTGACCAAAGCCGCGATCCGCGACGACAACCCGGTGGTCGTCCTCGAGCCGCGCGCCCTGTACGGCGAGCGCGAGGACTTCGAGCCGGACGACGACGATTATTCCGAGCTCGGCACGGCGGAGGTGCGCCGGGAGGGCGACGACGTGACGATCGTGGCGCTCGGGCCAGACGGTGAACGTTGCGCTGCAAGCGGCCGAGGCGGCGGGCTGGGCGGCCGAGGTGATCGACCTGCGCACGCTCGTGCCCTGGGACCGGACGACCGTGCTCGGCTCGGTGCGAAGACCGGGAGGCTGGTCACTCGTCGAGGAGAACCAGTACCGGGCGGTTGGGGCGCCGACATCGCTCGCTGAGGTCTCGGCGTGCCTGTTCGGCGATCTGCCGCGCCCCGGTGGTGCGGATCACCGCCCCGGACGTACCGGTCCCTTACGGCGCCGCGCTCGAGCAGCGGTTCCTTCCCTCCGCCGGTTACATCGGCGAACAGGTCGAGGCGTGGCTCAAGACCGGCAAGGTGCCGGCGCCTGGTGGGACGGTGGCGGCGTGAGCGGACGGTTACAGCGCTCGGGCGAGCCGCCGCCAGGAGCTCGCTAAGGCGACCTTTGGCCCGCCTCGAGCGGATGGTCGAGATCCGGCGCCGTCGAGGACGGGGTCCAGGAGCTGTTCGCCCAAGGCCTCGTGCAGGGCACAACGCACACCGCCCAGGGTCAGGAGGCGGTCGTGGTCGGCATCGCCGCGGCGACGCGCCCGACCGACGCTGTGGCCTGCACCTACCGCGGGCACGGACTGGCACTCGCCCTCGGGGTTCGCATCGAGGCGGTCCTCGGCGAGATCCTCGGCCGGCAGATCGGCTGCATGGGTGGCCTCGGGCGGTTCGATGCACCTCTCGGATCCCGACGTCGGCCTGCTGCCCACGATGGCGATCGTCGGAGCGGGCATCCCCGTCGCCGTGGGTGCCGCCCTCACGGCGCAGGTGCGCGGGACCGACGATGTGGCGGTGGCCGTCTTCGGCGACGGGGCGACGAACATCGGCGCGTTCCACGAGGGCCTCAATCTCGCCGCCATCTGGAAGCTGCCGGCGGTTTTCGTCTGCGAGAACAACCTCTACGGCGAGTACAGCCGGATCCAACTCACCACGCCCGTGACCGATCTGGCCGTACGTGCGCAGTCCTACGACATGCCGGGCGAGATCGTGGACGGCCAACAGCTAGACGAGGTAGAAGCGGTCGTCGAGCGCGCCGTGGCACCGGGCGCGCGCCGGCGACGGCCCCACCCTCATCGAGGCCAAGACCTACCGCTACGTCGGGCACTCGCGCTCCGACAAGGCCGCCTATCGGCCGGCGGGCGAGCTCGAGGCCTGGCAATCGCGTGACCCCATCACGCTGTACGCCGAACAACTGCGCAACGCGGGAATCCTCGGCGATCTCGAGGGTTTGCGCGCCGAGGTAGCGGCACGCGTCGAGGAGTCGACCAAGGCCGCCTTGGCAAGCCCGCCGGCGGCCGCCGAGCAGATGTTCGCTAACGTCCTGGTGCCCGCTCATGGCGGAGGCCGCTGATGATAAGCGTGGTCAAGCTGCCGGTACTTGGCGACACGACGAAGGTCGCCGTCATCGCCGAGTGGCTGGTCGAAGTCGGCGACCGCGTGGAGGTCGGCACGCCCTTGATGAGCGTCGAGACCGACAAGGTGACCGTCGAAGTGCCCTCACCGGTTGCGGGGACCCTCTCCGAGCGTCTCGTCGCCGAGCAGGACGAGGTCATTATCGGCGCACCGATCGCCCGCATCCAGGGTTGAGCGGCTCAGGTGTGGACAACACGCGCGTATGGCCGGGATGAGCAGCGAGGCCGCTTCGGGATCGCTCGCCGCTGAGCTCCTCTTCGTCTCGCTCGCCGAGGTCGACGGCGTCGACGAGGCGACCCTGCGCCGCTTAGCCGGACGTTCCCTCTTCGACGCGGCGTGCTGCGGCAGCGACGGGTTCCGGCGTCACGGGGATCGCCTTCGAGGACTACCCCGGGAAACCGGGCACTCGAGCACGCTTGGCGGGGGCGGTGGTCTGAGCGCCGAGACCGCTTGCGCCTTGAACGCTCTTGCGATTGCCTCCGGCGACCAAGACGATGTGCACTGGGAGACGCTCGTCCACCTGGGCGGAGTTATCTGGCCGGCCGTGCTCGCCGCCGGCGAGGCGGTCGACGCCAAAGCCGACGCTGCCTATCGCGCCGCCGCCGTCGGCCACGAGGTAGGCACCCGCCTCGCGGGCGCGCTTGGCACCTCCGCACGCCGGCGATGGCATGCCACGGCGGTCGTCGGCGGTCCTGCGGCGGCCGTCGGCGCGGCGAGCGTCCGGGGCGACGGCGAGGACCAGGTCACAGAAGCGCTCAGTCACGCACTGTGTTTCGTCGGCGGCGCCGCCCAGTCCGTCGTCGAGCACAGCGGGACAATGCTCGGTCACCGTGCTTTCGCCGCGAGGAGCGGCCTGCTCGCAGCCGATCTGGCGGCTTCCGGGCTCCGTGCGACACGTCAAGCTCTGGAGGGAGAACGCGGGCTTTTGCGCGAAGACGGCGGACCGGCCATCGACGTACTGCTGGCCCCCGCGGGCGGCTGGCCCTCGGCGAGTCGTCGCCGCGTCTTCTGCCCGGCCACGGCTTCGCCCACTCTGCCATCTCCGCCGCCGACTCGCTCGGTCGCACCGAGCCGGGCAACATCGATGGCCTAGACGTTGCCGTGGGCCTGACGGCGGCGAGGGCCAGCCGCGAAGACAACCCCATGAGCGCGGAAGCGGCCTGGTGGAGCACGCCTTTTTGCGTTGCGGCAACGCTCGTCGGCGGTCCTTGGGCGATCACCGACCCGGCGGTGATCGCCGACCCTGCGGTCAAAGCGCTCATGGGGCGCTGCACACTCCACGTCGATGAGTCCCTCGGCTTGGGCGCCGTAGTAACCGTTCGGACCGGCTCTGACACTCGGCAGGCGGCCTGTCCGCTGCCGCCAGGTCATGTCGAGCATCACCCCGGGCGGGCCGAGCTCGTCGAGAAATGGCGTCGCCTGAGCGACGGGCCGCCCCAAGAAGCGAGGGCCGCTTACGACGAATTGCAGGTAGCGGGCCCACAGCGGCTACGGCTACTGCTCGCCGAGGTGGGCGGTCTGCTCTGGCCGGCCGCCCGGCCTTGACCTCGCCATGGACGGGCCTTAGCCTGGGATTGATCCCGGTAAGGATTCCTGTCATTCAGTTGAAAGTCGCAAAGGGGGAGAGATGGCCAAGCTGAGGCTCGGGGTAATCGGCGCCGGTTCCTGGGCGATCGCCTCGCACTTGCCGAACTTCGCAAAACGGCGGGACGAGGTGGAGTTCGTCGCAGTCGCCCGCAAGGAACCCGAAAGGCTAGCCAAGATCCGCGACGACTGGGGCTTCGAGGTCGCCAGTGAGGACTTCCACGACGTGATCGATGCGGGTATCGACATCTGCCTCGTCGCCAGCCCGACCGCCATGCACCACGAGCACGCTAAGGCAGCGCTCGAGGCCGGGGCGCACGTACTCGTCGAAAAGCCGGTAACGATCGAGCCGGCTCAGGCATGGGACCTCGTCGAGACCGCCGACCGGTTGGGACGGCACCTACTGGTCAGCTTCGGCTGGAATTACATGCCGATGGTGCGCAAGGCCAAGGAACTGATGGTGCGCAAGGGTATTGGTGGGATCGAACAGCTGATGCTGCACATGGCCTCGACGACACGCGAGCTGTTACTTAACACCGGTTCCTACCCGGCGGCCTCGCCTGAGACGATACCCGAGCAGCGCACCTGGACTGACCCCCGGCTGTCCGGCGGCGGCTACGCGGAGGCCCAGTTGAGCCATGCCCTCGGCCTCACCTACTGGCTGTGCCCGGAGCTAGAAGCGGCCGAGTTGTTCGCCTTCATGTCGGCTCCGTACGACGCACCCGTCGAGCTGCACGACGCAGTGGCGATCCGCTTTGCGAACGGGGCTATCGGGACGATGGACGGTGGCTCAGCCCACGTCAATGCCGGTGGCAACAAGCACCAGGTCGAGCTTCGTATCATCGGCTCGGAGGGCCAGTTCCAGATCGACCTTGAGCGCGAGGCTCTGTGGCTTTTCCGGGCGCCGCACGAGGATCTCCAACCCCAGCTCGACGCGAACGCCGGGGCGTACGACTGCGACGGACCACCCAACACGCTCATCGACCTCGCTCTCGGGCGTCCAGCGGAGAACTGCTCGCCGGGATGGCTCGGAGCGCGCACCGTCGCGACGCTCGACGCCTGCTACCGCAGTGCCGCCTCGGGCAAGGTCGCCAAAGTCCTCGCCCGTGGTTGAGCAAGTCCATAGGAGGCGCGTCCTCGTTACAGGGGCGGCGAGCGGGATCGGCGAAGGGATCGCCTGCCGGTTGCTCGCCGACGGCAACGAAGTGCTCGTAGCCGACCGCGAGGCGAAAGGCCTCATGCCACTGGCCGATCTCGGGGCGAGCGCTCACGTTCTCGACCTGGCCGATCCAGCGGCGCGCCAAGAACTGGTTGCAGGCACCGGCGCGCTCGACGGCCTCGTCAACTCGGCGGGCATCTTCCGGCTCGTCCCGGTGGAGCAGACGACCGAGAAGCTCTGGGACGAAGTCATGGGCGTGAACGCCAAGGCGGCTCTTTTCCTCACGCTCGAGCTGCTGCCTGCGATGCGGCCCGGCGCCTCCGTCATCTTCTTGTCGTCGGTAGCGGCGCGGGTTGTCTCGACGCCCGAGGCGATGGTCTACGCAGCGTCGAAGATGGCGCTGATCTCTGTCACACGGAGCCTCGCAGCCGCTCTCGCCACCCGGCCGATCCGCGTCAACGCCATCGTCCCCGGGATCATCGACACAGCAATGCAGCGCCAAGTCGTGCGCGACCTTGCCCTTGAGCGGGGTGTCACTGAACAGGAGCTCCACGCCCGGCGGCTCACCGGCGTCCCCCTCGGTCGCACCGGCGAGCCGGCAGAGGCCGCCGCTCTCGCCGCGTTCTTGCCGTCCGACGAGGCCTCCTACATCACTGGGCAGGCGATCGCCGTCGACGGCGGCTACACCATGATCTGAACGAGCGAGACAAAGGAGCGACCCGTGGAACGACTGTGCTTCACCTTTGAGACCCGCCCCGGCACAGCGGCCGAATACAAGCGCCGCCATGACGAGATTGGCCAGAGCTCGTCGCCGACATCAAGGCAGCTGGGTTGTCGGATTACAGCCTCTTTCGCCAGGGCGACAGCGTTATCGGCTACGTCAAGTGCGACCCGGACATAGCCACATGTTTCGGCAGGCTGGCCTCCTCAGAGGCCAATGCGCGCTGGGCGGAGTGGTTCGAAGACGTCATCGTCTCGCTCACCGACGAGAACGGCCAGCTCTATCGCCTCGAAGAGGTCTGGCACCTCGACTGACGCTGCTGCATTGACACCCGGGAAGGGCCTAGATACGATTCCAGCGCCAGATACGTTTCCAGGTCACAGGCAAGGTAATACGTTTCCAGGGGCACGAGGGCAGTAGGGGGTCGTGGCTACGGCGTCAAAGGACAGTTGCGAGACAAATACTTGGATCGTGCACGTTTCGTGCCCGGCCCGCCGGTTGCCGTCGCCAGACGGGGACTCGGTCGCCTCGCACCTGTCGAGGCGCTGCCGTCGCACTCAAGCAGCACACGACAGCAGAAACCGACGAAGGAGGGCATATTGATGCACTTGGGAAGAAAGATGCTGACGACCGCCAGCGCAGTGACGGTAGCGGCGAGCTTATTCATCGGCCTCGGGGTTGCTTCGGCCGCCAGTCCGCCGAAGCCACCCCCTGGAGAACGCCGCGCCGCTAATCCCGGTGGTGCCGGGCAGCGGCAAGGGCCTGATCATCGGCTACCTCAACTATGGGGAGAACAACGGCGCGTTCATCGACGCCGTCGAGTCCTCGATCGTGAAAGAGGCGAAGATCGCGGGGGCCACCCTCGAGAACTGCGACTCCCACGGCACGGCCGAAGCCGCCGTTTCCTGTGCCCGCATCTTCAAACTCGAGCACGTCCAGGCGTACCTCAACTTCCAGCCGGTCTCGGCGGCCGCTCCCGCGGTCTGCGCCGCCGGCCCGAAAGTGCCGGTGATAGCCATCGACATCGAGCAGCCGCCGTGTCAGACAGCGTTCATGGGGACGAACAACGCCTACGCCGGCTGGCTCGGCGGGGTTGGAGTCGGCCAGTATTTCAAATCGCACTTTGACTGCAAGTACGACGCCTTCGTCTCTCTCGGCGACGCCGCGGTCGGCCCGGTCAACGGCGAGCGGATGGGCGGTTACCTCGACGGCTTCGAGTCCATCTGCGGCGCCGTGCCGTCTGGCAAGTTGACCAACATCGAGAACTCGGGCGTCGCCGATCCGACCATTCCGGTCTTCACCGACGTACTGACCCGACTGCCCTCAGCGCAGCACATCATCGTCGTCGGCATCAACGACGAGTCGGTCGAGGGCGCCATCGACGCCGCTCGCACCGCGAACCGGCTGAACGACATCTACGTCTCCGGCCAGGGCCTCGACAACTCGGCCTATTGCCTCACCAAGACCTACGACCACTGGATGGGCGACACCGCCTACTTCCCGGAGCATTACGGGCTCGTCGGCGTGCCATACCTGATCAAGCTGGCCAAGGGTCAGACGGTGCCGAAGCTTCTCTACGTCCACGACGTGTTCGTGAACGCGGCGAACATCGCCCAGTACTACGGGCCAGAGGTGGCCAACTGCCCGGCGTTCCATTAGGCACGACGGAGCCCTGAAGCAGTGATGACCGCAACAGGACTTGTCCCGGACGGACCGGGGCAAACCGTACTCGAGGTGCGGGGAATCCGAAAGTCCTTTGGTGGCGTCGAGGTCCTCCACGGCGTGGATCTTCGACGTCCACCACGGTCAGATCGTCGCCCTGCTCGGCGAGAACGGCGCCGGCAAGTCGACGCTCGTCAAAATCCTCGTCGGCGAGCACCGTCCCGACAGCGGCGAGATCCGTATCGGTGACCGGACACTAAGCGGGCTCACTCCGGTTGAGTCCCTGGCCCTCGGGATCCGTATGATCTTCCAGGAGACGAGCGATGCTCCGACGCTTACCGTCGCCGAGAACGTCTGCCTCGGCGACCTGCCGAACAGCCGCGGTGTCGTCAACTGGAGGGCGCTTCGCGAGCGGGCGCGCAAAGCGCTCGCGGAATTCGACATAGATCTCGACCTCAACGCCCGGATAGGCGAGCTCAGTGTCGGCAAGCGCCAGCTCGTCGAGATCGCACGGGCGCTGTCTGGCGATGCCAAGGTGCTGATCTTGGACGAGGCGACCTCGAGCCTCTCCGACCAGGAGGTCCGCCGTCTCTTCGACCTGCTCCGCGGTTGAAGACCGCCGGTCTCGGCGTCATCTATATCAGCCACCGCCTCGACGAAGTCGAGCGCGTCGCCGACGAGGTGCACGTGCTGCGCGATGGGCGGACGACGCTGACGGCACGGGTCAAAGACGTCGACCGGCAGCGCATCGTCCAGGCGATGGTCGGTCAGGCGCTACTCACCGAGCGCTCCGAGCCCGCCACGAAGGCGTTGACCGATCACCCCCCCGTGCTCGAGCTGCGCAACGTTTCCATCGACCGCTACTTCCGCGACGTGAGCCTCACCGTCGGCGCCGGCGAGGTCGTCGTGCTCTACGGCCGGGTCGGCAGCGGCATCGAGGAGTTGGCAGGTGCCGTCTACGGTGCGCGCCGCTTCACGAGCGGCGAGGTGTTCCTCTCCGGCATCTCGGCGGGCGACGGCCCGCGCAACCCGGCGAACGGCGTGGGGCACGACATTGGGATGGTGCCGGCCAACCGCAAGGAAGAGGCGATCTTCGGGCGCCGGTCGGTGGCAGAGAACCTCTGCGCGCCGTCGTGGTCGCGTCTCAAGCGAGCCCAGCTGTTGATCTCGCGAAAGGTCGAGGCCGATCGCTACCGGTACTGGCGCAAGGTGCTCGGCGTCCGCGACCGCAACGACCCGTCGCAGCCGATGCTGACGCTGTCCGGCGGCAACCAGCAGAAAGTGGTGCTCGGGCGGTGGTTCGAGCGAAAGGCGAAGTTGCTCGTGCTCGTGGAGCCGACCCGTGGGGTCGACGTCGGGGCGCGCGAGGATATCTACGCCACCATCCGCTCGTTCCTGGCGAGCGAAAGGGGAGTCTTGATCGCCACATCGGACTACGAGGAGGCGTTGCGCGTCGCCGATCGCTTGCTCGTGCTCAACCGTGGTCGCATCGCCGCCCAGTTCGAAGGCGGTGAGGCGACCGCCGAACGGCTGATTACGAGCGCCGGCGGGCTGGTGGCATGAGTAGCCGGGAAGCCGTCGCGGTCGCCGTCGCCCCGCCCGAGCCGCCGAGCGAGGAGCAGCCTCTTCCGCGTTGGCGCCAGCTACTGCGCAAATTCCCGGAGTCTGGCGCGCTGATCATCTTCCTCGTCGTCCTGTCGGCTGTCTTCACGACCCAGTCGCCCTACTTCTTGGAGTGGCAGAACTGGCTCAACATCCTGCAGGCGGCCGCCATCGCCGGGATCGTCGCCGCCCCGGGAGCGGTGCTCATCATCTCGGGCAACTTCGACCTCTCGGTCGGAGCCGGGATGGCCTTCTGCTCGGTCGTCTTCGCAGACGTGCTGCAGTACCACGGACTGGCCGCTGCATTGGCCGTCAGTTTCGCCTGCGGGCTGGCGATCGGCCTCTTCAACGGGTTCGTCGTCACCGTGCTCGGCGTCAACTCCCTGATCGCCACCCTCGGCAGCCTCGGGGTCCTCTCGGGACTGGCGGAGGTGATCACTGGGGGCAACGAAATCTCGGTCAACAACTTCACCTCCCTTGGGTCGGGGCGTCCGTTCTGGTCGATCCCGGTACCAGTGCTGATCCTGGTCGGGGTGCTGGTCGTCTTCGCAGCGCTGCTTCGCTACACGGTGTACGGGCGCGCTATCTATGCCATCGGCGCCAATCGCTCAGCGGCTCGCCTCGCCGGGATCCGTATCCGGCGCAACGTGATGATCGCCTTCGTCCTGTCGGGTCTCGCCGTCTGGGGCGCGGCGGTCATCTTGAGCTCTCAGATCACCGCCGGGTCGCCGACGGACTCGCTCTCGCTCAATCTGACGGTGATCACGGCCATCGTCCTCGGAGGCACCGCCCTCGAGGGCGGCAAGGGCAACATGCTCGGGGTCGCTATTGGCGTGGTGATCTTGTTCGTCGTGCAGAACGGGCTCGACCTCGCCAACATCAACACCTTCTGGCAGACAGTTGTCACGGGCGTCCTGCTCATCGTCGCAGTGACACTCGACCGGTTGCGGGCGCGGCTAAGCGTCCGGGAGTGAGCGCCCAACCGGCTGCCGGCAGCCATGTCGTCGGCTTCTTTCACGGCGGGGTCAACGTCGCCGACCTCGACCGGTCCCTCGGCTTCTACCGCGACGTTCTCGGCCTAGAGGTGCTCTGGGAGCGCGTCTTCACCGAGCCGTATATCTTCGAGATAATCGGCCAGCCCGCCGAGCAGGTACGCGCCGCCTACCTGCGGGTGCCCGGGAGCGAGGCCGTGCTAGAGCTTCTCGAGTACCGCCCCTCACCTCGGCCAACGCCCCGACCGACGCCGATGGACCTGGGCCGGGGGCATCTGTGCTTCTACGTAGCTGACTCACAGGCCGCCTACGATGCCGTCGTCGCCGTGGGGTTGACCCCCCGCTCGCCGGCACCGGTGCTGATCGTCGTCGGACCCAACGCCGGGGCGCTCAACTTCTACGTCGACGACCCCGACGGCTACGGCGTCGAACTGTTCCAGCGGCGAGGCTGACCTGTTGTGGCCGCGCCAATCTCGGAAGTAAGCTGCACTGGAAACGATACGGAAGTCGCACTCTTGACGATTTCGCTAAGAAAATTCCCGAGTACGGCCGATCGATGACGGACTTGAGCGAAACGGTTGTAGGCGCGGGCGTGGTGATCACGGGCATCGAGACAGTAGCCGTGCGCGCCCCGCTCGAGAAGGATTTCCGCGGCAGCCACTACCATATGACCCATCGCGCCACGCTTGGTGACACGTGTCCGCACATCGGCTGGCATCGTCGGCGAGGCCTACGCCGGCGACGAGGACCAGACGCTGCGCCAGATCGAGCGAACCGTTCATGACGAGATCGCTCCGGCGGTCGTCGGCCTCGAGCTGCTCGCCACCGAGCGCTCGTGGGAGGCGGGTCACCCGGCGACCTTCGACATCCTGCGCGACCGGCGTATCGCCCTCGTGGCGCTCGCCGGCGTCGATACCGCAATCTGGGACGCCGTTGGCAAGTTCGTCGGGCAGCCGCTGTGGCGGCTTTGGGGCGGTTATCGCAACCGCGGTGCCGCTGATCGCTATCGGCGGTTATTACGGCGAACCGCTTGGCCCGATCAGCGAAGAGATTGCCGCCTACCGGGAGCTGGGGCTGGCGGGGATCAAGTTCAAGGTCGGCGGTCTTACTCCGGCCGAAGACGCCGCGCGCGTCGAAAAGGCGCGCGCAGCTGCCGGCGACGACTTCCTCATTGCCATAGATGCCAACCAGGGCTACACGGTCCCGGAGGCGCTCGAACTCTGCGAACGGATCCAGGAGCTCGCCATCACCTGGTTCGAGGAGCCGGTGCGCTGGGAGAACGACCGACGCAGCCTACGCGACGTGCGGATGCGCGGCGGGATACCGGTGTGCGCCGGGCAGAGCGAGCTCTCCCCGGCGGGCTGTCGCGACTTAATGGAGCACGGTTCGATCGACGTGTGCAACTTCGACTCCTCTTGGTCTGGTGGCCCGACGAACTGGCTTCGCACCGCCGCAATCGCCTATACCTATGACGTGCGGATGGGCCATCACGAGGAACCGCAGGTGGCCACCCACCTGATAGCCTCCCAACCCCACGGCATGGTCGTTGAGTGCTTCCATCCCGCTCGCGATCCGTTCTGGTGGAACCTTATTGCCAACCATCCGCCGCTCGAGCACGGTGAACTCGTTCTCTCCGAACGTCCCGGGCTCGGCTGGGCCCTCGACGAGGACTATATCGAGCGCCACCGGCTGCGCGACTGACGGACGAGAGGGCGTGGCCGACCTAACATCCGTCGACGAGGACGGCATAAGCGCCGCGGCGATCGCCCGTCTCGCGACACCGCCCCCCCGGGTCGGCATGCAACAGGTCGCAGAGCGAGCTGGCGTCGCTCTGTCGTCGGTTTCGCGTGTCGTCTCGGGACACCCCGACGTCTCGAAGGTGATGCGCAACCGCGTCCTCGATGCCATTGCGGCGCTCGGCTACGAGCCGGACTTGCTCGCCCAAAGCCTGCGCCGCGGCGCCACGATGACTGTGGGTTTCGTGGTAGGCAACATTGCCAACCCGTTGTTTGCGAGCATCGCCCTCGGCGCCGAACTCCGGCTGCGCAACGCCGGGTATACCATGCTGCTCGCCAACTCGATCGACGACCCGAGCCTCGATACGACGCATATCCGCCTCTTTGCGCAGCGCCGTGTCGATGGGCTGATGCTGTCGATCACCGACGAGAGCGACCCCGAGATGCGCCGAGCTCTAGCGAGGGCGCACCGACCGACCGTGCTCGTCGACCGGGACGTCCCGGAGCTGCACGCCTCGGCGGTGCTCACTGACAATGCCGGCGGGATCGAAGGGCGGCCGCTGCCTTGATCGCCCTCGGGCACCGCCGGATCGCCCTCGTCAACGGCAACCCGCAGGTCCGTCCGGCCCGCGAGCGCGCGCCAGTGGCTTGCGGCGCGCCTGTCGGCGGGCGACGGGCGTCTCTGCGCTCGTCCGGCCCGGCGCTTTCACGACCGAGCACGGCGAGCAGGCAACGCAGGCGCTTGCTCGCCGAGGCTCGACCCCCGACGGCGATCATCGCCGGCTCGAACCTGATCCTGGTCGGTGTGCTGCGGGCGCTGCGGCGGGCCGGGCGCTCTGTCCCTGGCGACGTCTCGGTGGTCACATGTGACGAGGTATTACTGCTCGACTTCGTCCAGCCACCGCTCGCAACTATCTCGCGGAACCCACAGGAGATGGGCGACGTGGCCGCCGAACTCCTGCTCGAGCTGATCGCCG
Organism: uncultured Acidimicrobiaceae bacterium; assembly: GCA_963725935.1. Taxonomy (GTDB): domain Bacteria; phylum Actinomycetota; class Acidimicrobiia; order Acidimicrobiales; family Palsa-688; genus Fen-671. Next base: position 89,526 of record CAVSAM010000001.1, read on the forward strand.
GTGGCGAACCGCGCACCGTCGTCCTACCGACGGAGTTCACGCCACGCGACAGCATTGCAGCGCCGCGCAGCGATGATTGACCGGGCTCGGCCGCTGGGGCTCCCGACGAGCTGCGTGATCTAGGAGCGCGGTGGAGGACACCATGGCGCCCGAGGGCGCCGCACGGCTGGCGGCTACGCTCGACGTCCCTGCCCCGGTTACCGGTGACGAGCTGCAAATGCTTTGGCACTGGGCATATTTCTGCGAACCGGCCCCGCTCTCGGCTCTCGGCGCCGACGGCCACGTGCAACGCAGCGACGCGCTCGCCGAGCGGCTCCCTCGTCGCTTGGCGGCATCCGGCACGGTCACGCGTCTGGCGCCGCTGCTCGTTGGTCGGCCCGCGCTGCGAAACTCAGAGCTCCTCACGATCACCGAAAAGGACGGCCGTTCGGGGCCGCTTGCTTTTGCCAACTGGCGCCACGTCATCGAGCAGGATGGCGCCGTCGCCCTCGAGGAGCTGCAATCGATCGTCTATACCCGCCCCGGTGTTGCGGGTGCCCACCTTCCCGAGGAACCACCAGTCCCTCCTCGGGCCAACGAGTCGTCGCTCCTGCGCGAGATCCGCTTCAATCCCACGATTTTGTTCCGGTACTCGGCGGTCACCTGGAATTCGCATCGCATCCACTACGACGTCGACTACGCCACGAAGGTCGAGGGCTACCCCGGACTGGTCGTCCACGGTCCCCTCCTCGCCACCCTGATCGCTGAGGAAGCAATCGAGGTCCTAGGGGAGCTCCGAGCGGTCGAGTACCGCGCGCGTGCCCCCGTGTTCGTCGATGATGTCGTCCAGATCTTCGCCGGCGATGCCGAAGCCGGTGGCCTTGCACTCGAAGCCCGCAAGGTGAACGGGACGGTGGCAATGACGCTGCTCGCCTCGCCAGCACAATGAGCGTCGAGCGCGAGCCCCGCAGAGCTCCTCGGAGCTACTTGTACGTGCCTGGTGACGCGGTGGACAAGCTAGAGAAGGCCTTCACCCGCGGGGCGGACGCCGTGATTGTCGACCTCGAGGATGCGGTCGCTCCGCGCATGAAGGAGCGGGCGCGTGCTGTCGTCGGCGACTGGCTTTCCTCGCTCGGTGACGGCGATCCTGGTGGGACGGAAATCTGGGTACGAGTGAACCCGGGGCCGATGGGTGCAGAGGACCTCCGCGCCGTGTTCGGCCCTGCGCTTTGTGGCGTTTGCGCGCCAAAGGTCTCGTCGCCCGCTGACCTCGACAACCTCCGGGGGCTCATGGTGACGCTCGCCTTCGAGCCGGGTCGCAGGGCACTGGGCATCATGGCCATGGTCGAGACGGCCCGCGGGATGGACCAGGTCGGCGCGATCGCCGCATGTGCTGGCGTCTGTCTGCTCCAGCTGGGTGAGCACGACCTCGCCGCAGAGCTCGGGATCGAGCGCGGCGAAGACGATCTCGAGTTCCTCTTTTTTCGCTCGCAACTCGTCCTTGCCAGCGCGGCTGCGGGGATCGAGGCGCCGGTAGGTCCCGTCTCAAGCGATTTCGCCGAGCTCGACCGGTTCGCCGGTTCTACACGAGCGCTCAAACGTCTCGGCTTTCGCAGCCGCGCCTGCATCCACCCGACGCAAGTTGCCGTCGCCAATGAGGTGTTCACTCCGACCGCCGCTGAGATCGAACGGGCGAGATCATTAGTCGCCGCTGCGGACCGAGCGACGGCGGATGGGACCGGGGCATGGCTGGGTGACGACGGCGGGATGGTTGACGAGGCCGTCGTCCGGGCGGCGCGGCGGCTGCTCGACGACCGCCGGTAGCAATCTGTCGCGGGCCGCAATGGCCGACTTCATGAGTCATTTAGCGGGTGATAGCCGATAAGAGAGCGGTAAAGATGCCTATCTCTGGACGAAACGCGCCATTAGGCGACAACACTTGTCAGTAGAACGCCGGGAAATAGGACGAACCGTGCGGCTGCGGGACGAACCCTTTCTGTTCGGAAAATAGCGTTGGTTCCGGGTGCGCGTGGGCGCGCGGGAAGGGGCGGGGCAAAGCCCCGCTCGGGACGTAGTCCCGATTAGGGGCCTTATGCCGCTGGGCCGAGGGTAACGATGTGGCGCCGAGGGCCTGGAGTTGGCGCACTAGGTCGCGGGCTCTGCGGTCTTTGTCGACGCGGTGCTGGTGGTAATCCGAGCCAAGGTCGGTGAAACGAGCGTAGGGGCCCGACAGGAGGTGCCAAATGATGACCAGCATGGAGCGGGCAACGGCGACCAAGGCGCGCCGGCTACCGCGGCGCTTGGCCAGGCGTCTATAGCGTTCCCCTAGGAAAGTGTTGGTGCTCGCAGCAGATGCAACGGCCTCGGTTAGCGCGGACTTGAGGTAGGGGTTGCCCTTGCCGACCTTGCCGGCACGGCTCCTAGCGCCCGATTGGCGGGTCTGTGGCGCGAGCTTGGCCCACGACACGAGGTGCTCAGGGCTGGGGAACTGGGCCATGTCGAAGCCGATCTCGGCCAAGATCGTCTGGGCGGCTTTGACACCGATGCCGGTCACCTCGTCCAGTCGCTCGAGGGCAGGGAGCCCGCCGATGCCTGATGGTCCCTCGGGTGGGGCGGCCGCTGCGGGGATCTCGCCCAGGAGCTCGTTGATGCGGGCGGTGAGCTGGTCGACCTTGGCCGTCAAGGCGTCTACCTGGTCGAGCAGGATCCTTGCCAGCTCGGCGTGGTGGTCGTCGAAGCGCCCCTTCAGTGCCTCGCCGAGCTCGCGGCGCTTGTTCCTGAGGACCCCTTTGGACAGCTCGGCCAGCACTGCTGGGTCACGCTCACCGGCGATCAGGGCCTCGAGCATGGCCCGGCACGACACGCTGAGAACGTCGCTGGCAATCGAAGATACCTTCACCAAGGCGTCTTCGAGCAATTTCTCTATGCGTTGTTTGTAGCGGCTGCGTTCGGCCACCAGGTCTGAGCGCAAGCGGGTGTAGTCGCGGCAGCTCGCGGACTTCGGCTGGGGGCACGAAGCTCGGCCGCAGCATGCCTCGCTCGTTCAACTTGGCGAGCCACACCGCATCGAGCTTGTCGGTCTTGGGCCGGCCGGGCACGTTCTTTACGTCTCGGGCGTTCACCAGCCACACAACGAGGCCTCGTGCTTCCAACAGGTAAAAAAACGGCCTCCAGTAATCAGAGGTCGCCTCTAACACGACCCGCTCGGTCCCGAGCTCGGCCAGCTCGTCGGCCAGTTCGGCGATAGCGGCCGTCCTAGATGCCACGTCCCAGACCTTGGTCTGCCTGCGCCCGGGCCCAGACGGGTTGGGAAGGCGCACACAGACCTTGCCAGAGCCCTTTGCCACATCGATCGCGGCGGCCCGCTCCAGCAGGACCTCGTCACCAGTTTCCTCGATGACTTGCATGTTCTTTGCCATGGCCCCCCTTGCGCTCAGTTTGCCGATGGGCAGCCCGGGGGCCTCGTTAGGGAACCGAATTCTGTTCGGCGTGCTCGTGGCTACAGTTTGCGACCCTGCTGGCCGGGCCCGGCACCAGACTTTTGGACGGCCTCTAGGGCCATGAACGGTCGGCGTCGTGGGCTTGCCCAGCCACATTCTCGCTCTGGCCAACCGTCTTCGCCAGGGCCTGCGCACTAACCGAGCCAGCGCAGCAAGGGTGTCGGGCACACGCCCGCTCGGGACGAAGTCCCGAAGCCCACTGGCCGGCGCCATTTTCAGGTTGTCGCGACGCTCAGTCGAGCACGGGGGGCTTTCGGCGGGCCCGTCCCCGACGAGCGGCCTTCGCCCTCGCATGATGGACCTCGCCCTCACATGATGGACCTCGCCCTCGCATGATGGCCCACAAAACAGCCGTTACTCAGCCGCTTCAGCGAGCGCCTCGGACAAAGAAGGGTGGACCAGGCAGCTGTCTACGATGTCGCGGACCTTGAGCCCGGCCGTGACGGCGAGAGCGATCACAGAGATGAGCTCGGACGCCTGGCTGCCGACGACGCAGCCGCCGAGGACGACGCCGGTGGCTGGGTCGGAGATTATCTTGACAAAGCCTCGGGGGTCGTCGTTTATGAGCGCCCGGGCGGAGGCGCCAAAGGGCACCTTGGTGACTCGGATTTTACGGCCCGTTGCAAATGCTTCGGCTTCGGCGAGGCCCACGTCGGCGATCTCAGGCTCGGTGAAAATAGCGGACGCCGCTTTGTCGTAGTCGATGTGGCGATGTTCGAGAGTGTGGAGGCCCATTATGTGCTCGGCGACCTTACGGCCCTGCATCGCAGCGACCGACGAGAGGGGCAGTTTCCCGGATACGTCGCCGGCAGCGTAAATATGGGCGACATTGGTCTCGCAGTGGTGGTTGATAGGGATGTAACCCCACTTGTCGACTTCCACGCCGGCCTTTTCCAGGCCTAGGTGGTCGGAGTTAGGGACCGAGCCGATCGCCAACAGGACGTGGCTCCCGCGGACGACGCGGCCGTCGTCGCAATGGATGGCCACTCCCCCGCTCGTGTACTCCAGGCTCTCGGCGCGGGCACCTTTGAACAGGTGCACCCCGCGGCGCAACAGTTCGTCCTCCAGGGCGGCGGCTACTTCTGCGTCCTTGTGGGGCAGGACATGCTGGCGGCTGACGATCAAGCTCACCTTCGAGCCGAGCGAGCTGAACATGTGCACGAACTCGACGCCGGTCACCCCCGAACCGACCACTACGAGGTGCTCGGGGAGCTCGGGTGGCGGATAGGCCTGCCGTGTCGTCAGTACCCGGTCACCGTCAGGGACGGCCCAGTCCGGCACACGGGGCCGGCTGCCCGTCGAGACAACCACGGCATCAGCATTCAGCTCCGCCTCCTCGCCGGCGGCCCCAGTCACCGCGACCGTATGCGGGCCGACAAAGCGCGCCTCGCCCCCGATCGTCCGGACGTCGAGCGAGGCGAGCAATCGCTCGGTGCCCGCCTGCAACCGGGAGCTGATCTCGCCGATCCGCTCGCGGAGGGCCTCGTAGTCCACCTGGCTCGGAGAACCGTTGGGCGAGAACCCAAGGCCCTCCATGCGGCGTGAGAAACTGAGCGCCCCGGCAGTCGCGATCATCGCTTTGGAAGGGATGCAGTCCCAGAGGTTCGCCGCTCCCCCGACGATGTCCCGCTCCACGAGCGTTACATGGGCGCCAAGGCTCGCGGCGCGGCTTGCGGCCTGGTTCCCGGCCGGACCTCCCCCAATTACGACAACATCGGTCACGCTGGGTTGCCTGGGATCTCAGCTAAGTGGTCTCAGGCGTCGCCTGGGCCGGCGGGCTCGGCGACCTCTTCTGCGTCGGTCACCTGGACCTCTGCGTCGGCGGGAGCGGTGACGGCTCCGGTGCTCAGTGCGGGGGCGGGTGCGGGCTGGGCCGCGATCGCCTGCTGAGGAGCAGCACTCAGGGCAGGCGCACCAGCCTGGTCGCCAGCCGGCAAGCCCATCTGGCCGCGCATTTGTTCCAGCCGGAGTTGCGCCTCGGTGGTGATGCTTGCCTGCTCGATCTCGAGCATGCGGGCGTCAACCCCCTGGCCCGATAGCTCGGCGGTCCCGAGGGCTTTGGCGTACTGCGCCTCGATCTTGGTGCGCACCTCGTCGAAGGTAGGGACGTCCTGGCCGACCGTCTGGGAGAGGGTGCTCATCGCCGAGTTGAGCTGTTCCTGCATCCGTGCCTGGTCGAGCTGCGAAAGCAGCTTCTGGCGTTCTGCCAACTTTCCTTGGAGGAGGTTGGCGTTTTGTTGGACCGCAGCTTTGGCCTGCTGGGCGGCCTGGGTCGCCTGGAGGTGCATGTTCTTCAGGTCTTCGACCCGCTTTTCGGTAACGATCAACCTGTTCGCAAAGGCCTCTGCGGTCTGGTTGTACTCCGTGGCCTTGGCGGTGTCACCGCGCTTGGCGGCATCGTTGGCCATCGAAAGGGCCTGCCGCGTGGAGGAATTGGTCCGCTCGAGCTCCTGCATTGAGCGGTTGAGCTGCAGCTCGGTCTGCTTCTGGTTGGCGATCACGCTGGCCGCCTGCTCAACGAGACGCCGGTGCTGCTCCTGGGCCTCCGCCATGGCCTGCTCGAGCTGCACCTTCGGGTCGGCGTTCTCCTCCCACCTCCCCGACAGCTTGGCGGTCAGGTACTTCCATCTGCGTTTTATCGCGTTCCACATGGCTCGCATGCTAGGGCCATCGAGCGGGTCTGACCGTACATCGCTGCACCGGGCCTAGGAAGGTGGTGGGGACGCCATGATCCGCCTCGCCTCGTCCAGGGCGCCGGTGAGCGAGCTGAGCTCGGAGGAAAGGGTGGACAGGTCGGCGCCGGCCGCGCCCGCGCTCGCCACCAGCTCTCCAGCCGACGCGACAACGCCCTCCAGCTGGGCGCTCAGCTCGGACAGATGGTTCGATATCTGCCCGCTGACAGACTCCAGGTGCCGGAAGGAACGCAGCTGGGAGGCAAGTTCCGCCTCGCGGCTTTCGAGCCGGGCACGGTTCGCGCCGCGAGCCTGCAAGAGTTCGGCCTGAACCTCCTCGAGTGACTTGGCCGCCCTTTCGGTGCGGCCCGGCGGGTCGACCAGCCCGGCGCCGCTCTTGGCGAGCGCCCAGTGCTCTTCGGTTGCCGCGTCCACCTTGGCGACCGAGTTGGCGAGGTAGTCCGCCACCGGCCCGGGCGGGCAGTCTGCAGCCAACTGGCGGTAACGCTTACGGGCTTCGAGAGCCCTCGTCGTGTAGCTCCGCCATGGCTCAGGCACTGACCAGGGGTCAATCCGGGCGAGCCGGCGGCGGCCCGGCCCTGGAGAGCCAAGCGCCTGTGGACGGCGGCGTAGGCGACTCGCGCCCCGTAGGCGACCCCTCCGAAGACGATCGCCACGACTAGCCCGAGGTGCGCCAGCTCACCGACAGCTACGCCGGCACCCGCGAGCACGATCGCCGTCGGCGACGCTGCCGCCTGAGCGACGGTCGGCAATCTTGTCTCACGCCTCTTTTCGAGCACGCCTAAAGGGTACGTCCCGGGTGGTCGGTGCCGGGGCTGGTGACCGGACAGGGCCTCGCCGAGTGCGACGAGGGACCACATGGAATATCGCGCCTGCCCGTCCTGGTTACAGCAGGCATGCCAAGCGCCGTTGTGGCGACCGCCTTTGGCGGTCCCGAAGTCCTGTCGCTCATCGAGGTGGCTGTTCGGCCGCCCGGCCCAGGCGAAGTGCAGATCCAAGTGCGTGCTGCCGGTGTCAACCCGGTCGACTACAAGAGCTACACCGTCGCCTCGGGCGGGGACCCCTCCAAACTGCCAATGCGGCTCGGCTATGAGGCATCCGGAGTGGTGCTGGCCGTAGGCGCGGGCGCCGAGGGGCCGGCGGGTGCGGTCCGTCCTGGCGATGCGGTCATTGCGTACCCGGTCCCAGGGGCGTACGCGACCGAGCTGGTGGCAAAGGCGTCGAACGTGCTGCCCAAACCGGCCGAACTTTCTTTCGAGCAAGCCGGCGGCTTGTTGCTCACCGGCATAACCGCTTACCAGGCGCTCCACGTCACCAACGTTGCTGCGGGCGAAACTGTCTTGGTGCACGGTGCCGCGGGCGGCGTCGGCTCGATGGTGGTCCAGCTAGCGGTCGCCGCGGGAGCCCGTGTCATAGGCACCGCAAGCGAAAGCGGCCATGCCGAGCTACGCAAGCTTGGAGCCGACCCGGTGCCCTACGGGAGCGGGCTCGCCGAAGAGGATCCGTTCCCTGGCTCCAAAGGGGGTCGACGTCGCCATCGACACGGTCGGTACCGACGAAGCCATTGGCACTTCGCTCGCAGTCGTCGCTGATCGTGAGCGGATCGCGACCATTGCCGCGTGGCAACGAGGAACGGAGCTAGGCATTCAAGTCGTCACCGACCCCGGCCCAGAGGGACGTGCGGTCGCCGGCTTGGAGCTCCTCCGGCTCGTTCGCGAAGGCAAGCTCCGGGTCCTCGTCGCAGCCACGTACCCCCTCTCTGAGGCGACCGAGGCCCACAAGGCCTTGGGTTCGGGCCATACGCACGGCAAGATCATCCTGGTGCCATAGGCCCTGTCAGAATGGCTCGATGCGGATCCACGTCCTCGGGACCAGAGGGTCGACCCCGGCACCGGGGTACGATTTCGCGCGTTACGGCGGGCACACGTCTTGCCTGGCTCTCGCCCATGACGGGGAACTACCGAGCCTCGTCGTTGACGCCGGCACCGGGGTGCGGGCGGTCAGCGCCTTGCTGGGGGGGCAGCCGTTCAAGGGTTCCATAGTTCTCGGGCACCTTCACTGGGACCATACACAGGGTTTGCCGTTCTTTTCCTCAGGCGACATGCCGGGGTCGATGGTGACGCTCTGTGCTCCGGCACAAGGCGATGGAGGTGAGAGAGGCGATGGGACGGACCTGGTGACCGTGCTCGCCAGGGCAATGTCACCGCCGCATTTCCCAATAACTCCCTTGGATCTCCGTGGTAATTGGCAGTTCCGGGCGCTCGCACCGGGGGATTACGAGCTCGAAGGTTTCAGCGTTCTCGCGCTCGAGGTTCCTCACAAGGGCGGCCGGACATTCGGTTACCGGATCTCCGACGGGCGGGTGACGCTCGCCTACATATCAGACCACTGCCCAACCGGTCTCGGCCCGGGGCCAGATGGGCTCGGCGAGTACCACGAAGCAGCGCTGCGCCTCGTCAACGGCTGCGACATCTTGTTCCACGACGCCCAGTACACCGACGAGGAACTACCAGCGAGGGCCTATTTCGGCCATTCGTCGGCTGGGTACGCCGTCCGGTTGGCGGAAAGGGCGGGGGTAAAACGTCTGGTCCTTTACCACCACGACCCTCAGCGCACGGACGACCAAATCGACAGGATCCTCTCGCTTTATCAGGGCGCCGCAGTGCCGGTCGAAGCTGCAATTGGCGGATCGGTCATCGACTTGGCCGTCGCGTAGACAAGGTCATCAGCCGGACCTGGGGCCGGCCCCCCGGCGAATGCGGGGTGCCACCACGAGCCCGTTACGCAGGCTGACTACCTTGGCCGGCGTCGCCTCCTAAGCCAGACTTCGCTTAGGAGGTGGCCTTGGGAGCTCTGGGCATGGTCTTTGCCGCCGAAGCACGCCGGCGTTGGCGTTCGTGGTTGGTAATGGCGGCGCTGATAGCGCTCGTCGGCGGATTAGTCCTGTCTGCTGCGGCAGCTGGCCGCCGCACCGCTTCCGCTTTCCCAAACTTTGTGGCAGCACACGGGTTTGACGCGGCTGTCTACACCAACCAACCGCTACCCACGCTCGGCAAGTTATTCCCTGCGGTCGTCTCGTCCACCGAGGTGGTCGACCTTCCCGACACCGCTCAGCCGGTCTGCAGCTGCCCCCATCAGATCAACAACACGTATTTCGAGGTCGTCATCGCCAGGCCCGGCGGGCCGACGCCTTTCAAGCTCCTTTCCGGCCATTTTCCCGACCCGTCGGCTCCTGATGAGGTCCTGGCGTCGTTCACTCTCCAACGCGACGATGGTGTGCGCCTCGGAAGCGTGATCCGCGTGCCCTTCTACTCGACGTCACAAAACGCGGCCTACAACAACCCCACCGCAGTGCTGCCGAACCCCGCTGGCCCGACAGTGGCCTTCCGCGTGGTCGGGGTCGAAGCCAGCGAGAGCGAGTTCCCCGTCGGGTCGGGCCCCACTTACGACCTGTGGGGTAACCAAGCGCTAGCGCGCACCATGGTCTCGCGGACACAGCCCACCTACACGTACTACGTACGCCTGCGCCGCGGCGCCGCCGACATCAACCGCTTTGACCAGGAGGCCGAGGCCGCCAAGTCAGTGCCGGGCTTCAATGGCGCCTCCAGTTTGGACGCAGTGGCGGCGTCGGTCGACGAGTCCGTCCATCCCCAAGCGGTCGGCTGGTGGGTGCTGGCTGCACTGGCGGCTTTGGTGGGCCTAGCAGTCGTAGGCCAGGCTCTTTTCCGGCAGAGCAACGTCGAGAGGGAGGACTTCCCCACGATGTCGGCGATCGGGGCTGACCGCCGTCTGCTGGTAAGCCTTGGCCTGGCCCGGGCGCTCGCGGTCGGGCTGATAGGTGCGGCAGGCGCTGTTGGCCTCGCCACCGCTCTCTCCGGTGTTGCGCCGCTCGGCGAGGCCCGGACCGCCGAGGTTTCCACCGGTCTGCATTTCGATGTCTTCGTCCTCCCGTTGGGCGCTCTCCTTACGGTTCTGGCCGTGCTTGCCCTCGGCGTATGGCCCGCTCTGCGCGCCTCGCACAACCTGTGGTCGGGCGCCCTGGACAATGCGTCTCGCCCGTCGATGACGGTCGCTCGGCTCGCGGCGGCCGGTGCCCCGCCGAGCGCCATCATCGGCGTCAGCCACGCGCTGGGGAACAAGAGCGGCGGAGCCCCCGTACCGGTGCGCAGCGCCCTCCTTGGATCGGTGCTCGCCGTGATCGCCCTTTGCGGGACCGCGGTGTTCGGGGCCAGCCTTTCCCACCTCACGGCCACCCCCAGGTTGTACGGAGACGATTTCCAACTGAACTTCCCCATCAACGAGGGGAACAGAGGATGGGAACCGGCAGTCCTTAAACGGCTCGCGGAGGACAAGCGGGTCTCCGGCATCACCCAAGGAATCGCCGGTTTTACCGCCATCGACAACGTGTCAGTGGGGGTCATAGTGGGGACCGCCATGCGAGGCGAGCTCCTGTTTTCGGCCGTCAGCGGCCACCTTCCGACAGGCGCCGGCCAGATCGGCCTCGGCGCTACGACAATGCGCCAGGTGGGCGCCCACGTGGGCTCCGTTGTTGATTTCTCAATTAGGAACGGGACCGTGCCCTTGCGGGTGGTTGCCGAGGTGTCGTTCCCGGTGCTGCTCGCCGGCTCGGTCAGCCTTGGCAACGGTGCGCTGCTCAGCACTTCAGGGTTCCTGGCTGCAGAATGCCCTCCGGGCCGGCTTCACACGCTTTGTCTTCAGAAGGTCAACGGAGGGCTCAACACCGGTGGTGGAGCGCTCATGGTGAGCGTCGTCCCAGGCCCGCGCGGTCAACAAGACGTCAGCCGGTACCTCAAGAACTACCAATCAATTGCGACGCTTCCCTCAACTCCGGTATCACTCATTAATTTCGGCGAAGCCGTTGATTTCCCGCTCATTTTTGGCACGATCTTGGCTGCCTTCGGCGCTGCGACCCTGGTTCATTTACTGGTGGTGAGCGTGGCGCGCCGCCGTCGAGAGATCGGCCTGCTAAAAGTGCTCGGTTTCGTCAACATTCAGGTCGGCTCCGTCGTGGCCTGGCAGGCGATGACCCTGGCGGCGATAGGGATAATCATCGGGGCCCCGCTGGGAGTAGTAATCGGGCGGGTGGTGTGGAGGGCGTTCGCCAACAACCTGGGAGCCGTGCCCGTGTCGGTCGTACCGATCTGGTTCCTTGTCGCACTTCTTGCGGGCGTAGTCATCGTCGCCAATCTCATCGCAATCGGACCGGCGTTAGTTGCAACGCGCTCAAAGCCGAAGGAGCTCCTGCGGGCTCAGTAAACAGCTCGTGAAGGCCCCCGAAACCGCGTGTGGAGGGGTGCGGGCGTGAGGGGTGCGGGCGTGAGGGATGCGGGCGTGAGGGGTGCGGGCGACCGCTACGGTTTGCCGGCTCGGACGAGCTCATCCATCATCGGGTCGAGTGCCCCGATCCCGACCGAAAGATGGCCTTCTCCCTGTTCGAGGTGGACCGTCGCACCCGGGAGGTGCGCAGCGAACCACTCGCCGTGGGCAAACGGCACCATGAGGTCGGCGGAACCCTGCCAGATCGCGGTGGGGACCGAGATCTCTTTGATCCCGAACCCCCAGCTACGGGTGAACGCAAGGTCGTCGTCCACCCACCCGTCCACGCCGGTCCTCAGCGCCTCTTGGAAGTTGGCAACCATGTCCTCACCAAACTCGTCGTTCAACACTGCCTGGTCGACATCCGGCAGCACCGTCCGCAGCGAGGAGATGATCATCTCGACTGTCGGTTCCTTCAGATGGTCGCGCCATTCGGAGATCAGACGCCGCAACTGGTCCTCGCCTTGCAGCGCAGCCCCGAACTCGGTCACGTTTTCCTGCCCCATGCCGGCGGTCCACTCGAGGTCGTCGGCCTCGTAGGGGGCGACCCCGGCAATCACCAGCACGGCTGCGGCTGCCTCCAGGCGTGCGGCGCAAGCGAGGGCATGAGGGCCCCCACCGGACCATCCGGCCACCAGGCAACGCTCAGCACCGATCGAAGCCAACACGGCCGCAGTGTCGGCGACCACGTCGACTACGCTGCGGCCGGGCTGGCGGGTTGAGCTTCCGTACCCGGGCCGCGACGTCGTAACGAAGCGCAAATCTCGCTCGTGAGCGGCCCGTTCCATGGCCCGGAAGGGCACCGCGGCACCGGGTGTCCCATGATGGAAGACCAGAGGGACGCCGCTCGCGGGCCCGGTCACCCTGACGTCGAGGAGCCGCCCGTCCGGCAGGACTAGAGGTTCAGAGAAAGAATTCGTCATCTTGGCCATCCTGCCACTGTCGCCGAAGTCGCGAGCGGGCTAGCCGGCACCTATTAGGCTCTCTGCGTGGCTCTGCGTGTCGTGCTTGCCGAGGACAACTACCTGGTCCGGGAAGGCGTGGGCAAGCTCATCGACTTGGAGGACGACCTCGAAGTGGTGGCTGTCTGCGCCGACTACCCCTCGCTCGTGAAGGCGGTCGAGCGAGAGGTCCCCGACGTCGTCGTAACCGACATCCGCATGCCGCCAACGGGGACCGACGAGGGGATCCGTGCTGCCAACGAACTACGCGGCCGCTACCCCGACATGGGAGTGGTGGTGTTGAGCCAGTACTCAGAACCCGCATACGCCCTCCAGTTCCTGGAAAGCGGATCCAAGGGCCGGGCCTACTTGCTCAAGGAGCGGATATCGGACATCGGCCAGCTCGCGTCCGCCATCCGCGAAGTGGCACGGGGCGGCTCCGTTATCGACCCCGAGGTGGTCGACAAGTTGGTCACCGCCCGCTCCAGGGGTGCCCGCTCACCGCTGCGCGCACTTACTCCCCGCGAGGTGGAGGTCCTCGGCGAGATGGCGCAGGGCAAGAACAACGCGGCCGTCGCTGCCTCACTTGTGCTGTCGGAACGGGCGGTTGAAAAGCACATCAACTCCATCTTCTTCAAGCTCGGGCTGACCGAGGAACCCGACGTGCACCGTCGTGTGAAGGCCGTGCTCCTGTTCCTCGCAGCGCAAAACTGAGCCTCATGGTGGTGCTGCCACCACAGCGCGGGTGGTGCTGGCCAAGTGGGCGAGGCCGGCCTGCTCTGTCAGGATCCTCCTAATGGCTGCGGGACCAGTAAGCGTCCTGGTAGTTGACGACCAGGCACCCTTTCGCAGCGCGGCGCGACTTGTCGTCCGAGCTACCCGAGGGTTCGAGGTAATCGCCGAGGCCCAGTCCGGGGAAGAGGCCCTCGAGAAGGTCGACCTTCTCAGGCCCGACCTCGTGCTCATGGACATCAACATGCCGGGTATCGGGGGTATCGCAGCAACTCGCCGGATAAGCAGCGAGTACCCAGAGGTCCGCGTGGTACTGCTCTCCACCTACGACAAGGACGACCTACCCGCCGACGCCCGCACGGCCGGTGCGCTCGCCTACGTCCACAAGGAGAGCTTCGGCCCGGACATCCTGGAAGAAACCTGGTCCAAGCGCCTCGCCGATCAGTCGTAGCCGACCAATCGTAGCGCCGGCTCGCCCAGTCCTAACGCCCGCTCGTCGGCGGGGCCTGACTAGTTGAGAGGGATGCGGCCCGTGATGGCGGTGCCCTTGCCGATTGCAGAGCGGACCTTCAAGCTCCCTCCCATGGCACCCACCCGGTCGCCCATATTTACAAAGCCGGCGCCTTTGCCCTTGCTGCCGTTGGACTCGAACCCCGCGCCGTCGTCGGAGACCTCGAAGAAGAGCGCGCCTGTCTCCTCCCAGACGTGGATCTTGACCGTGGCTTGCGGCCCGGCGTGCTTGCCAGCGTTCTGGAGCGCCTCGAGGCAGCAGAAGTAAACCGCCGCCTCCACCTCGGGTGAATGGCGGGCAAGCGAAACGGCATCCACCTCGGTAGGCAGCGGGGAGCGTCCAGCAGCCGAGCGCAGGGCCTCTTCGATACCCCTGTCGGCCAGCAGGGGCGGGTAGATGCCATGAGCAAGCGCACGAAGTTCTTGGACCGCACTTTGTAGGCCCTCGCCGAGCTGGTCCAGGATCTCCAGCGAGGCTTCGGGGTCGCTTTCGGCCAGCCTGCGCGCCAAACGGACATTGACTGCCAGTGCGACCAGGTGCTGCTGGGCACCGTCGTGCAGGTTGCGCTCTATCTGGCGGCGCGCCGCGTCCGACGCAGCAACGATGCGCGCCCGGGACTCTTGAAGCTCCTCAGCCTTCTCGCGCAGCTCCTCGAGCGACTTTTGCAAGGCCGAGTCCAGTTCGACGTTGTGCAGCGCGAGGCCAACCTGGCGGGCGAGCTCGGTCAACATCGTGTCGTCGTCGTTGGTGAACTGGTCTGAGCCGGCAGGGCGCACCGCGACTATCAACCCGAGCACGCGGCCCGAGTGGGTCGTGGGTGCCACCCGCAATACGGCCCCTTCCCGTCCGGCGACGATGGCCGGCATCCACACGCTGAGCCAGGCCGTCCCGGTCACGCCGGCGCGAGCGACCACGGATTCCTCTTCCGGCTTGAGAACGAAGCTCGTCGCGGCGGAGTCCGGCGACGAGACCGAGCGCTGGAGATGTCCTTCGGATCCCGTCCAGACCTCTGCGACGCTGAGCGCCAACGTCTTTCGCAGGGACTCCGCCACCTGCAGCAGCAGTTCGTCCATCGGTATGGCGCGGGAGAGGCGGCTGCCGAAAGTGCGCAGGACGGCGTCGGGCGCTTCACGTTCCCCGTAGACGAGACGGTTGGAGTACAGGCTGAGGCGCTGGCGCGCCGGGCCGTACAAAAGTGCAGCGACGGCCGCGGAGATCATCGAAAGCACGAGCAACGACCGTTCCGAGCGGGTCGGGGTGTTGCCGAGACCGGCGACGACAACCAGGTAGACACCGGCCACAACCCCCGTGAGGCCGGCGATCGACACGGTATGAGCCAGGATCCGGTCGATCCTGGCGGCAAAACGCCTGGTGCTGCACATTGCGACGGCTGCGGCAAAGGGGAGCAGGGCCACGGTCAGGACCAAGCCGGCGCGCGTCGGCCATCCGAGCAACACGCGCAGTGCGAGCGACACGAGCAGCGCCTCGACCGCCACGGCCCCGGCCCACCCGAACCATTGCATGCGCTGGCGCTCGAGGCCCGACGACCGCGAGTACCGGCGCTGAGAGACGCCCGCACCGATCGCGACCGCCAAGACAGCCTCGGTCCCGACCGGCCAAAGCGGCAGCGACGGCCGCTGTGCCCATAGTGCGAGGCCCAGCGCCACGCCCACGACGTAGCCGCCGGCGATGACGAGCCGGCTGAGCCGGCAGCTCCCGTCCGGGATCCCGAAAAGGACGTGCATGGCAACGATCGGCAGGAGCGCAAGGGCCAAGGGCTCGCCGAAGCGTGCCAAGGAAAGGAGCGTTGCGTTGACGGCCGTGCCGTGCGCGTGCACATCGACCAGGGAGCCGCTTACAGCCACGATCCCGCCAAGGGCCGCACCGAGCAGGACCACGAGGGGTTGGCGTTCGGAAGGGCGCCTGGCGAGGGCGGTCACCCCGGCGAGGGCAAAGGCGACGACGACAGCCGCCCGCACCACCTGGCTGGCCAGGTCCCCCTTCGAGTCTGCAATAGGCGCCGCCACTCCACCCGCGACAGCCACCAGCGCAAGCCCGACCGAAAGCACCGCAGGGAGCGGCCGGGGCCCGGCTGTGCGCGGTAACCCTTGCCTCTTCTCCTTCTCCCGAGCGCTATCCCGGACATCGCCCAGTTGGCTGACGATGATCGGGGCGCTCATTGTGCTGTTGTCGCTACCGCTCCGCTTGCGGCCGTGGCGCCGGCGCCAGGCTCGGTTCCTTCAATACGACCGTCGCGCATGCGCACTATCCGGGTGGCAGGCTCGGCAACCGACTCGTCATGGGTGACGAGGAGGATCGACTGGCCCCCGGCATGGAGCCTGCGGAACAGTTCGAGGACCTCATGACCACCCTCGGAGTCGAGCGCCCCGGTCGGCTCGTCGGCCAGCAAGAGCGTCGGGGCGTTCGCCAAGGCGCGGGCTATGGCCAGCCGCTGGCGCTGCCCACCCGACAGGACACCGGGCGCCGCCTTGGCCTTGTCCGCCAAACCGAGCAGATCGAGCAGGTCACGCGCACGGCTCTCTGCCTTCTTCCGCCCGGTGCCCGCGATAACGGCCGGCAACGTTACGTTTTCCAGGACGCTCATCCCCTCCAGGAGGTTGAAGAACTGGAACACGATCCCGATGTGGCGCCTCCGCATCCTCGCGAGCGCGCTCTCGTCCATATCGCTAAGAGCTTCGCCCGCCACGAATATCTCTCCCTCGCTCGGCACGTCGAGGCCGGCGACGAGGTTCAACAACGTGGACTTGCCGCATCCGGACGGGCCCATGATGGCAACGAACTCTCCTTGTTCCATGGTCATGTCGACGCCACGCAGAGCCCGCACCGGCGCTCCCTCGGCTTCGTAGGTCTTTCTCAGGCCCCTGGCCTCCATAACTGTCATTGGTCCTCCGGCTCCTTGTTCAACTTCACTGTTCGTCCGTGACGGCGCTGAGCCGCCACGCTCCTACAGGTGTGTCCCGGCCCTTCACGAGCGCGGGCGGTAGCTCCTCGGCAGAGGGCGGGTCAGCCAGCGCCTCGTAAGTAGTGACAGACAGGACCGTTTGGCCCGGCGACGCCCACTGCTGAAGGCGCTGCGCCAGGTTGACCGTATCGCCGACGAGCGTGTACTCGAGGTGCTCGTCCGAGCCGAGCAGCGCAGCCGCCACCGGGCCCGTGGTTATCCCGATCCCGAGCTCGAAGAAAGGAAGGCCCTCGTCGCGCCAACGCGCGTTCACTTTTCGCTGGGCCGCGTGCATGGCGACGGCCGCTTCCACGGCCCTCCCGGCGTGGTCGTCCAGCGCAACTGGCGCACCGAACACCGCCATCACGGCATCCCCGACGAACTGCATGACGGTGCCCCGGGCGGCAACGATCGACTTGTTCATCTCGGCCCGGTGGACGTTCAACTGCCTGGCGAGCACGCTCGGGTCGGCTTTCTCGGCGATGGTCGTATACCCGCGGATGTCGGACATAAGAACGCTGACAACTAGCTCCTTTGTCTCGCCCGGCTGCGCTCCCTGCTCGCGCATCATTTCGGCCACCCCGCTCGGCAAAAGCCTGCTGAGTGACTCGCCTTGCTCCTCTCGGTTGACGATTGCCTCGTACAGGCTGCGCAGGCGGCGCAGCGAGCTCTGGCCGCCGCTGCTTGCGTCAGCGGCCATCCGCAGGAACAGCTTTTCGACTGCGTCGGCAGCTGCAGAGGGCGTGATCCCCTGGGCGACCGCGATGGCCTTTATCGTGCGGCCTTCAGCCACCAGGTGCAGCAGGTCCTCCTCGGCGCGGGTGAGCTCGCCTTTGCCGGTAACAGGGTTGACCATTGCGTCAACGATGCTCGGGTCGAGCACCGACCCGCCGCTCGCGACCGTCCGGACCGCCCGGGCGAGCTGGTCACCCTCGGCGATCCTGTCTTTCAATAGGTACGCATAGCCGGCGGAGCCCTCACCCAGCAATGAGATGGCGTACTCCGGGTCGTCGAACTGCGACAGGACGACGATCCCGGTACCAGGGTGGCGCTTTCGGATCTCGTGGGCCGCCTGGATCCCTTCCTGCTGGAACGTCGGAGGCATCCTGATGTCCGTCACAACCACCTGAGGGTTCAGCTCGGAGGCCCGGGTCACAAGCTCGTCGTAGTCAGCAGCGGTACCGACAACGCTGAAATCGTCCTCGAGCGCGAGTAAAGCGCGGACCCCTTCTCGCACGATCAAGTTGTCGTCCGCGAGGAACACACTGATCGTCGAAGACTGGAGGCCCTGGCCCTGTTGCACTTCAGTTCTGCTCCTCCCGGCGGTGGCCGGCGCTCAATTGCTGCAGTGCCTCCCGGTCGACCTGGTCTGCCTTGGCGACGGCAAGCTTGCACTTGGTTACGGCCCGCACGGTCGAGGTGCGAAGGCCTCCCTCTAGTACAGCACGCTCGCCGTGCATCGACCCCGGCCCGTACTCGGCGATGCGCTCTCCGTCCACTTCCACGCGCACGACGCCGTCAAGCACCAAGAACAGCTCTTCCCCGGGGTCGCCCTGCTCGACGATCGCGGTGCCTGCTGCCACCTTGATCACCCGGGGCTTGGCGTCTCCCCGCATCAACTCGGCGGACAGCTGGCGCTCCAGGGCGGTCTCGACCTCGGTGGCCAGCGCCGGCGAGTCCTGGTCGCCCCAGGGGCTGTGCTTGCCGAAGGCGCTGCGGTACCAGGTCGAAAAGTCGATCAGGCCGCTCTTTTTCACCAACTTCCCGCTGGTGTCGTACACCCAGTGGCGTGGGAAGGGGCTGGCCCCGATCAGATGGTGCTCGCAGGTACCGTCGGCATGCATTTCAAGGGCGAGCGTCGTCCAGGCAAGCGGGGCGGAGAACTGCACGAAGGGTGCCCTTCGAACACGGCGCGGCGCAGGCACCCCGGTACGGCCCCCACAGGTTTGGAAGAACGTCACCGTGGTCTCGGTCACCTCTGGTGCCGGCTGCAGGTCGGGCAGCGCCACGGCCTGGAACACGGCTTTCTTCGGGCCAACCTGCAGTGTCGTCGAGCCGATCAGGCCTTTACCCGACTGGCCGTAGCCGACGATGCGCCCGTCTTTTACCTCGACCCAGCCATGCAGTTCGTTGGCGAAGCGGAACCGGTCAGCCCGGCGGAGCTCCTCCAGATCCTCGATGACGTCGGGCGGCGGCGGGTCGTAGTGGGCGACGCCGGTCTCGAAGGGAAGCTTCGTAGCGCCGGCGATCGCCTCCGAAGGGATCCATGAGATAGATGTGACAGCCCCTCTTATGTTCATGAGCCATACGGTAGGTCCGCGGGCAGGCCGTCACCAAGGGTGAGAGCCGGTGTCTCCGACGGGTGGGTGCTCGTGGCCGTTGGGGAGGCTGGCACCACCAATAGCAGCCGCTCAGGCATTTTTGCCAAGACCCTTCAGCGCACTTCTCGCGGCCCAATAGCCGCACATGCCGTGGACGCCGCCGCCGGGGGGCGTCGAGGCGGAGCAAAGGTACAGGCCCGGCATCGAGGTCTTGTAATTGTCCCAGCGCAGCGTCGGCCGGAAGAGGGTTTGGCGCAAAGTGGCCATGCCCCCCGTGATATCTCCCCCGACGTAATTGGGGTTTGCCTCCTCCGCCTGTGCCGCCGTCTTGGTCACCCGGGCCAGGATGAGATCCCGAAAGCCAGGCGCGAAGCGTTCGATTTGCGCCTCGATCCGCTCGGCCATGTCCACCGTCGATCCCGACGGCACGTGGCAGTAGGCCCACAGGGTTTGGCTCCCCTCAGGGGCGCGCGTGACGTCGACGACACCGGGCTGGGCGACGAGGCAGAAGGGTTGTTCGGCATGGCGGCCCGCCGCCACCTCGGACTCGCTGGTGGCCACCTCTTCCAGCGTCCCGCCCACGTGGACCGTGCCAGCCTTCCGGCAGGCGGGAGCTTCCCAGGGGACTGGGCCGCTGAGCGCCCAGTCGACCTTGCATACACCCGGGCCATATCGGAAACGCCCTAGGGCCTTCTTGAACGAAGGGCTGAGCCGGTCCGCACCGAGGGACGCGAGCTGGCGAGGCGAGGTGTCGGCGAGCACGGCCCTGGCCTCGGGTAGTTCGCTCCAACTGTTGACCCACCGGTCGAGCCGAATGGTCGCACCTAGGTCAGCTAGCTCGGCGACCAGAGCCTCCACGACCCGCTCGCTGCCGCCCTCGACGACCGGCCAACCGTAGGCGTGGCCAAGGGTGATGAACAGCAGGCCGTACGAGCCAGTCAACGGTGTGCTCAGCGGGAGCATCGAGTGCGCGGCTGCTCCCGCCAGGAGCCCTTTGGCCTCCTCGCTTTGGAACCGGGCGGCGAGACGCGTGACCGGCAACAGTCCCGGGAGCCCGAGACGTGCCATCGCGAGCGGGTGCCTCGGCGGGGCCCGGAGGCCCGAGGAGAGTGGGGAGCACCTTGTCGACGTCTCGCACCAGCGGCCCGAAGAGGCGGCGGTACGCTGCCCCGTCGTCGCCCAAGCTCGCCGCAGTCTCGTCTACGGAAGGCACAACCGCACCCGCACGCCCCCCGTCGAGAGGGTGGGCGAAGGACACCTCGGGTGTGAGCAGCTTGACGCCTCGTGCCGCCAGGCTGACACTCCGAAAGAAGGGCGAGGCCGCCACCAGCGGGTGGACCGCCGAGCAAATGTCATGGTGAAAGCCTGGGAGCGTCAGTTCGGCCGAGCGGCAGCCTCCGCCAGGAGCCGGTTCTCCTTCGTAGACCTCGACAGAAAGACCGGCGCGAGCCAGGGTCAGCGCGGCGGCCAGCCCGTTCGGGCCAGAGCCGATGACGACAGCATCGAGCGGGGGCACCATTGGCACGGTAGCGGGCCCTCCCGCGCAGGGCACTGGTGCTGGCCGGCGCCCGGGGGTGTCCCAGCACCCCCGGAGAGAAACGTGCCTGCCTGATGGCTCAGTTCACCGGCGCGGTAGGAAAATGGGGCGCAATGGTGCCCCGAGGGTCCGGCGAGTGACCGGCGAAGCCATACGGCTGGCGCGGTACCGCTTCAGTGCTACTTTCCGCCGGATGTGGCCCGGCTATCTGAGCCTGGCGTTGCTCATCGGGCTGGTGGGTGGGCTGGCCATCGGGTCCATCGCAGGGGCAAGGCGGACCGACTCGTCGTTCACCGCGTTCTGGAAGAGCACCAATCCATCTGACCTGTCCGGCATAACGGGGATCCTCAACCCGAGCCTTCCCTTTTCGCCTTACGACGGACCTCTCGTTTCCAAGATCTCGCACCTCCCCCACGTGAAAAGAGTGGAGACGCAGTCCGGCATCAATATCCTGCCGCTGCAGCCTGACGGCGCCCCCGAGCAAAACGTCACCGAATTCTCTCCAGGCCCTGGCAACGGCTACGGGAGCGTAGACGGCCTTTACTTCAACCAGGACAGAGTCACCGTGACTGCCGGCCAGATGGCCGATCCTGCCGCCCCGGACCAGTTCATGCTGACGGCCGCACAGGCGCAGTCGATGGGCCTGCGTGTCGGGGACAAAGTGCGTTTCGGCATCTACACGAACGCGCAGATCCAGTTAGCTGACTTCGGCTCGGCGCGGGTCAGGCCGTACCGCGTTGTCGAAGCCACGCTCGTGGGGATCGTGGCCTTCAACTCCAGCGTCGTGCAGGACCAGGCCGACGAGGGGTCAGCACCGGACAACCTGTTCACCCCGGCGCTTACCCGGCCGATGCTGCGATGCTGCGTGAACTACAGCGAGAGCGGGGTGCAGGTGACCAACCCCCGTTTCGACTCCGTGGTGATATCTGAGATCAACAAGTTTTACCCAAAGGGCGCGCCCGCCTTCCAGGTTGTCGCCCCGACGGTGCTGCCCAAGGCACAGCGCGCCATCGAACCCGAGGCCCTTGCGCTCGGTGTGTTCGGGGGCATCGTTGCCATCGCATGCCTCCTGATCGCCGCTCAGCTGATCGGGCGCCAGAATCCGCCTGGGCGCCGACGAAAGACAGGCGCTCCGAGCCCTCGGGGCCAGCCCCGGGCAGATCTGGGCCGACGGCATGATCGGCTTAGTGGGCAGCGTGGTGTTGGGCGGCCTGCTCGCAGTCGTAGTTGGGGTCAGCCTTTCACCGATTGCTCCCATCGGGCCCGTGCGCCCGGTCTACCCCGGGGGGGGCCTGAACTTC
The DNA here is from genome assembly GCA_963725935.1 of uncultured Acidimicrobiaceae bacterium. Classification (GTDB taxonomy): domain Bacteria; phylum Actinomycetota; class Acidimicrobiia; order Acidimicrobiales; family Palsa-688; genus Fen-671. The sequence goes on from CAVSAM010000001.1 coordinate 111,340, forward strand.
GACTGGACAGTACTCGGGCTCGGGCTGCTCGTCCTTGTCCTGGCGCTGAGCGCCATATCCGCCGCAACCAGCTTTCGCTGGGCCCCGCGACGGTCCACTGAGCACCTCGCATCGCAGAAGCCGCCGTCGCGCCTCCTGTCGGCGGCTGCGGCCGCCAGGCTGCCGGCTCCCGCCCTCACGGGTGTGCGCTTCGCCCTTGTACCCGGGAGTGGCCGCACGGCGGTCCCCGTACGCTCGGCCGTGCTGGGGGCGGTGATGGCCGTGATCGTGCTGGTTGGCACGGTGACCTTCGGGGCCAGCCTCAGCTCGCTCGTCTCGCACCCGTCGCTGTACGGATGGAACTGGGACTACATGTTGAGCTCAGGAGCTGACCTCCCCCAACAGAAGGTGACCGTGCTCTTGGACCATGACCCATATGTGGCTGGATGGTCGGGGGTTTACACCACAACCTTGGCGATCGACGGCCAAGAGGTGCCGGTGCTCGGAGAGACCCCGGGTTCAACGGTGGCACCGGCGCTGCTCTCGGGGCATAACGTCCAAACCGCCGGGCAAGTGGTCCTCGGTTCGCTCACGCTCGAGCAACTTGGCCAACATCTCGGCGGGACGGTGGAGGTGAGCTCCGGCGCCGCCCCGCCCGAACGCCTTCGCGTAGTCGGGACAGCCACCTTGCCGGCGATCGGGGGAACGGGACTTCACCTCGAGATGGGGGTCGGGGCCGTACTTTCGTACCGGCTGCTCCCGGCGGTGGACCTCAACCCGTTCGGTTCCCCGCTCCCTGGCCCGGGAGCTGCTTTCGTCCGGCTCCGCCCGCACGTCGACCAGGCGGCCGCGTACCGGTCACTGGAGCAGATCGCTCAGGAGACGACGAACCCCGAGAACTTCGGTGTGAGCGTGATCGCTGTCCAGCGCCCGGCCGAGATCCTGAACTACCGCTCGCTCGGGAGCACGCCCGTCTACCTGGGCGCAGGGCTCGCTACCGGCGCAGTCGTCGCCTTGGCCCTGACCCTCATCGCCTCGGTGCGCCGGCGCCGGCGCGACCTCGCGCTTCTCAAAACACTTGGCTTCACAGAACGGCAATTGGCCGCCACCGTTGCCTGGCATGCGACCACCGCGGTGGCCATCGGGGTGGTGTTCGGAGTGCCCCTCGGCATAGCGACCGGGCGCTGGCTTTGGGACCTCTTCGCACGGGAGATCAACGCCGTTCCTTCACCGGTCGTCCCGGTGCCCCAGATTGTCCTGATAGCGCTGGGTGCCCTTGTACTAGCCAACGTCGTCGCCGCAATTCCCGGCCGGTTAGCTGCTCGGACGCCAACCGCTCTCGTACTGCGAGCCGAGTAAGTGCCTGCCGAGGGTGATGTCGTAAAACCGCTAGATTAAGCGTGGTTGGTGCGGCAGGCTGAGCTCGTGATCGAAAGCTCCGAGCGCTGCTACCAGGCCCTGAAATCCAGAGATCCCCGCTTCGACGGTTGGTTCTTCACGGCTGTGCGGACAACTGGTATCTATTGCCGCCCGAGTTGCCCGGCGATAACGCCTAAGCAAACCAACGTCACCTTCTACCCCACGGCAGCGGCATGCCAACGAGAGGGCTATCGCGCCTGCAAACGTTGCCGCCCCGACGCTACCCCCGGTTCTCCTGAATGGGACAGCCGGGCCGACCTGGTTGCGCGTGCAATGCGCCTGATCGCGGATGGCGTCGTCGACCGGGAAGGCGTCGGCGGCCTTGCAAGCCGCCTCAGTTACAGCACCCGCCAGGTGGAGCGCCTACTCATGGCGGAAGTCGGCGCTGGCCCCCTGGGCCTTGCTCGGGCGCAGCGGGCACAGGCTGCACGTGTCCTTATCGAGACGACAGGGTTGCCGATGGCCCACGTTGCGTTCGCCGCGGGCTTCGCCAGCGTCCGCCAGTTCAACGACACAGTGCAGGCAGTGTTCGCAGTTAGCGCCACCGAGCTGCGGCGTAAGGCGGGCCCGCCGGTCCCGGCCCCTAGCCAGACGCTTGACGCTGCGCCTTCCCTTTCGAGCCCCCCTTTGCGCGGACAACCTCTTCGGGCACCTCGCCGCCACGGCCGTGCCGGGGGTCGAGGAATTGCGAGACGGCGCCTACCGCCGCACTCTCCGGCTCCCCCACGGCGTGGGGCTTGTCGCGCTCCGTCCGGCCGAGGATTGCATCTGGGCTTCACTGTCGTTGGCCGACCTCCGGGACCTGACATCTGCCGTGGCGCGCTGCAGACGGCTCCTCGACCTCGACGCCGATCCAGTAGCGACCGACGAACGGCTGTGCGAGGACCCTGCGCTGGCGCGGCTGGTCCGCTCTGCCCCCGGGCGCCGGGTGCCCCGCACGGTGGACGAGCCGGAGATGGCGGTCCGAGCCGTTCTCGGCCAACAGGTGTCCACCGCGGCGGCACGTACCCACGCAGGGCGGCTCGCCGCGGCGTACGGGGAACCTGTCAACGACCCGGCCGGAGGCCTGTCCCGGACCTTTCCGAGCGCGATCGCCCTCGCCGAGGCTTTATCGGCACCAGCGCAGCCCGGTCTCGTGCCGCTGCTGGCCGGGCCGAGGTCTCGCCAAGCGACTCTCGCGGGCCTGGTCGCTGCGATCGCCGACGGGAAGATCGACCTCGGCCCTGGCGGCGACTGGGAGGAGGCGCGGTCCCAGCTGGGCCAGTTGGCCGGCGTAGGGCCCTGGACGGTGGAGATCATCGCGATGCGTGCGCTCGGCGACCCCGACGCCTTCCCTCTCACCGACCTCGGAGTGCGCCGGGCGGCGCTGGCGGCCCGGTTGCCCAAGGCCCCAAGCCAACTCGCGGCGCGCGCCGAGGGTTGGCGCCCGTGGCGCGGCTATGCCACCCAGTACCTGTGGGCCACGCTCGACCACCCGATCAACAACCTGCCCTCTGGCATGGGCGCCCAAAAAAACCTAAGGACAAAAAGGAGCTTCGCATGACCTCTCCCCGCGCCATAACGCTTACCACCACGGTGGACAGCCCGGTCGGGCCCTTGACACTGACTTCCAAGGAAGGCCGGCTTACGGGGCTTCATATGGCGGGCCAAGCCCACGCCCCCGCCGACCGAACGGGCTGGGCCGACGACGCAGCGACATTTCGGGATGTCTCCGACCAGTTGGCCGCCTACTTCGCTGGTGAGCTCACGGAGTTCAACGTGGACCTGGACCTAGCCGGTACCGAGTTCCAACGCACGGTCTGGGGAGCGCTGTGCCAGATCCCGTACGGGGAGACCTGGAGCTACTCTCAGCTCGCCGCGAAGATCGGCAGCAGCCGCGCCTATCGGGCGGTCGGACTGGCCAACGGCCGCAACCCTGTTGCGATCATCGTCCCGTGCCACCGAGTGATCGGGGCGAATGGGTCACTGGTCGGCTACGGCGGAGGGCTTGACCGCAAAGCTTTACTTCTTGACCACGAGCGGACGGTGCGTAGCGCCGCCGCCGGCACAGTGCCCAACCTCGCTTCCCGCTGAGCAACCAACCATTGTGCAAAGCTGAAAGCGTGGAGCGCCCTTCGCTTTACGATTTTGCCGGCGGCGGTCCTGCGTTGCTCCGGCTCGCGGCGGCCCATCATCAGCGCTGCCTGGACGACCCGGTGCTGAACCACCCCTTTTCGCACCCCGGGCACCCCCAGCACGTCGAGCGCCTGGCCGGCTACTGGGGCGAGGTGTTCGGGGGGCCGCCGAGTTATTCGACCTTGTCCGGCGGGCAGTCGGCGATGCTCGACATCCACGCGCGCAACGAAATGGAGGACGACCTGGGCAGCAGGTTCGTCCAGTGCTTCGTGAAGGCAGCAGACGACGCCGGGCTCCCGGACGACCCTGAGTTCCGCTCGGCTCTGCGCGCCTACATGGAGTGGGCAGTGGGCGATGTCCTGGTCTACTCCCCACGCGACTCGATCGTGCCGGGATCTCTACCCGTGCCCCACTGGTCATGGGACGGGCTCGAGGTACCCCGCGCGGCCGGCTAAGTACCAGCCGGGGGTGTCCCGGGACCGGCACCCACGGTGACACCGAAGTGGGCGCACAAAGCCTTCAGGTGGGCATGCAGCTCGTTGATGCTCGCCGTGTTCGCTGCTACCAACTTGGTGAGATCTCGTATTTTCCTGAAGCAGCGCGGTCAGGTTGTTCTCCACGTCGACGATCTGGCCCTCCATAGCGACGTCGCGTTCTACACCGGCGCGGATGTGGCCCAGCAGGGCGGTCAGCGCTGTCTGGCTCCGGTTGGCTGCCGCTGCGACCAGGAAGCCGATGAACAATTCGGCGACGGTGGTAATGAGGTTGAGCGGGAAGTTGAAGCCCTCGCTCGTGAACCAGGAGGGGAGCCAGGAACCGCTGGCTACGCTGTGACCTCCGAAGGCGAAAACGAAGGTCCATGCCACGACAACGACAAACCAGAAGATGATGTTCGTCGGTCGGCCCATGGCCTCCGACACCCAGTTGGCGAAGCGAAGAAAGGCGTCCGGCTTCGGCGGCTCTTCTATGTCGTCGGTCGGGATGGGCACTCCGCTTTTAGGCGCTTCCATCGTGGTAGCCACAACGCATACCTCCTATCGAACGGCTCCTGCTCGGTACGCTAGTGAACGGGTCAGGTAGCGTTCGGTTATGACATCGCTCAGTGAGCTCGGCCAGCGTGCCAAGGCGGCGAGCCTTGCTCTGGCGCTGGCTTCGACCGACACAAAGGATGCAGCCCTCGGTGCCGCGGCCGACCTCCTCCTGCAGCGGTCGGACGAAATCCTGACCGCAAACGGGGCCGACGTGGAACGGGCCAAGGCTGAAGGTGTTTCGGCGACGATCGTAGACAGGCTCCGCCTGTCGGAGGCCCGCATCGCCTCCATGGCCGGCGGGCTGCGACAGGTTGCCGGCCTGGCCGACCCGGTCGGGGAAGTCGTCGAGGGTTGGGTACGCCCTAACGGGCTCCGGATCGACAAGGTGCGAGTACCTCTCGGCGTCGTCGCCATCGTCTACGAGAACCGGCCCAACGTGACGAGCGATGCGGCCGCGCTCTGCCTCAAGTCGGGCAACGCGGCGTTCCTGCGGGGCAGTTCGGGCGCTTTGACGTCAAATCAGGCGATCGCCGCCGTCCTTCGCGAGGGTTTCGCCAAGGCTGGGCTCCCCGAGGACTGCCTTGTCCTGGTGGAGGACACCAGTTACGAGTCGGCCAGGGAGTTCATGCGGATGCGCGGGACGATCGACTGCCTGATCCCCCGTGGCGGGCCTTCTTTGATCAACGCCGTCCTGGAGAACGCCACAGTCCCCTATGTCATCGACGGGGACGGCAATTGCCATTTGTACGTTGATGCGTCGGCCGACCTCGAAATGGCACTTTCACTTCTCGTCAATGGGAAAACCCAGCGCCCAAGTGTCTGCAACGCAACAGAGTCCCTGGTCGTGCACCGAGATGTGGCCGAGGCCTTCCTGCCGTCTGTGGCAGAAGCCCTGAAAAATGTCCGTCTTGTCGGCGACGAAAGTGCGCGCGCGATCGTGGCGGAGATCGAGCCCGCTACAGAGGAGGACTGGGGCAAGGAGTACCTCGACCTCGTCCTGTCCGTTCGCGTGGTGGACAACCTCGACGGCGCTATCGCCCATATCCAGCGTTACGGGAGCGGCCACACCGAGGCGATTGTCACCCGCGACCTGGAGGCTTCGCAGCGCTTTACACGCGAGGTCGACGCCGCAGCGGTAGTTGTGAACGCGTCGACGCGCTTTACCGACGGGGAGCAGTTCGGTTTCGGTGCGGAGATCGGCATAAGTACTCAGAAGTTGCATGCCCGCGGGCCAATGGGGCTCCGCGAGCTCACGACCATCAAGTACGTCATCACCGGCAACGGCCAGATCCGCGTCTAAAGGCGCATCGCATTGTGAGCCACGCGGTTGGCGCAGGGCGAGCTGATCACCCTTTCAGTGCTCCGCTGAGCCCGGTCCCGCGCAGGACCCGGCGTTGCAGGATCAGGAACCCGATGATCGGGACGAGACAGGCAACCAGCATCGCGGCCAGGAACACCCCGAGTTCGGTCTGGCCCTGGATCGCCGGCAGCCGGACCGATAGCGGCTGGATGCTCGCGTCGGTGAGGACGAGCAGCGGCCAGAGGAAGTCCTTCCAGGAGGCGAGCACGACAAAGATGGACACGACGGCGAGGATCGGCTTTGACATCGGCAGCACGATCGATACGAACAGGCGCACCTTGCCCGCGCCGTCGATGCGCGCTGCCTCGAAGATCTCGCGCGGGAGGTTGTCAAAGAAGCGTTTCATCAGCACCACGTTGAACGCGCTGGCGGCTTCGGGCAGCCAGATCGCCCAGTAACTGTCAACATACGTGCCGCCGATCAGCGGCGGGTGCACGATCTCTATGTAAAGCGGTACCAGCAGCACCACCGTGGGGACGAACAGCGTCGTGAGCAGCGCAGCCATGATCAGGTTGCCCCACTTGGGCCGGAGTACCGAGAGCGCGTACGCCCCGGTACTGGCAACGATGATCTGAGCGACCCATGAGCCGAAGGCGATAGCGATCGTGTTCCACAGATAGAGCCCGATATCCACCTGCGACCACGCATCCGAGACGTTGCTCCAGGCGGTCCCGTGCGGGAAGACCGCCATGGGCTGGATAAGTGTGTCCTGGGTCGGCGTAATCGCGGCTTTGGCAAGCCACAGGATCGGGCCGAGCCCAACAAGAACGAGCAGCACAAGCAGCGCTACCTGCGCGGTCCCGAGGCCGTACTTGACACTTCGCCGGTTCCAGTCGGTAAAGGACACGAGGCCCTGCGGGGTCTCCTCGGACCGTTGGCCGCGCTTGCTCCGCAACGGCAGGGCGCTCATCCGGTGCTCCACGAGCGCGTGGCCCGCAGGTAGATCAGTGAGAAGACCGCCAAGAACGCGACCAGCATGAGGCTCAGTGCAGCGGCCTCCCCGTAGCTCGCGCCGATCGAATTACCGAACGCGTAGTTGTAGATCAACAACAGGACCGTGATCGTTGCGTTGTCCGGGCCGCCCGAGGTGAACAGGTACGGCTCCAGGAAGACCTGGGCTGTACCAATGATCTGCAAGATCATTGTTACGAGCAGGATGGTGCGCATCTGCGGCAGGGTGACGTGCCCGATCTTCTTCCAGAGCCCGGCACCGTCGACCGAGGCCGCCTCGTAGAGCTCCGCGTTCACGCCCGTCAACGCAGCGAGGTAGATGATCACGGTGCCGCCGGCATTCGCCCAGGTCGACTCCAGCACCAGTGACGGCATCGCTTGGTCCTCGGACTGGATCCAGGGCTGCGGGCCGATCCCGACCCAGTGCAATATCGTGTTGAAGACGCCGGACGGCCCGGCGTCGTAGAAAAACTTCCAAAGCAGCACCGCGACGACCGGCGGGACCACGACCGGCAGGTACGCAAGAGCGCTGTAAAGACCGCGCCGCTTGCGGACCTCACTGATCAGCACGGCGATCACCAGCGGGACCGGATAGCCAAAGAGCAGCGCCAGCCCGGCAAACTCGGCGGTGTTCTTGACGGCGATCGGGAACAGCGGGTCGTGGATCACCTCGCTGAAGTTCTGGAACCCGACCCAGGTCGCCGGCTGCACCAGGTTTGTGTGCTGGAACGCCATCAGCACGAGGCGCACGATCGGGTACCAGGAGAAGGCCCCGAACACGAGGAGCATCGGCAGCAGGAACAACAGCGTGGACAGGCCGCCGCGGCGGGCCAGGTCAGCGGTGTGCGCCGAGGGCGGCCGCGACCTGCGGACAGAGCCCGCGCTAGGGGCGCAGGCTCCATCAGCTCCAGGTTTGGTTTAGTGGGGTTGATCGTCGACATCGTGCCGTCTGGGCCTGCGGCCGGGAGGCCGGGTGGTCGCGCTATATCAGCACGACCACCCAAGCCCGATCAAGCCAGGAGTCTTACGATCCTTGCTTAATTGAGTTCTGGCCAACGGAGTTGGCCGCAGAGAGCAAGCTCGACGGGTTAGCGTTCTGCTCGGTCAGGACAGCCTCCACAACCGAGTCAAGGTCGCCGTACACGGCCTGGGTGGCTGACTCTGGCTCGGGGATTATCTGGTCTTTGAAGATGGCGTTCGTAAAGGGCGCCATTTGCTTGAGCGGGACGTTGATGTACGGCTTGATCCAGCTGTTGTAGAGGTTCTCCTGGGTCTGGTTGAAGATCGGGACCTCCGGCGTGCCGACCGGCTGCTTGGATGCTGCCTCTGTCTTTGCCCAAGCGATCGCGGCATCGCGGTTCACGTACTTCTGGAGGTAGTAGAAATCGATCCACTTCACCGCTGCCGCTGCCTGGGCCGGCGTGGCCTTCGCGCTGACCGCGCACAGCGTGCCGCCGCCGAGGACGCCGGCGTTCTTGTTGTTCGCCAGCGGGATCGGTGCAAGCCCGTAAATGCTCGGGTTGATGTTGTAGGACTGCACCATGTTGGTGTACACGTCAGAACCGCTGATGAACATGCCGACCTGGCCGGCGGAGAACGCCTGGTTGATGTCGCTCCAACCCCAGTCGAAGTCGGAGCCCATCGAGTTGTCGGTCCAGCGCATCGTCTTCAGCATGTCGAGTGCCTGGACGGCCTGGGGGTTGTCAAACGTCGCCTTGGCGTTGGCGCCGATCCCGGTCTCCATACGGCCACCAAGGGCGTAGTCGAGTGTGGTCAGGATCCAACCGGCGGTGTTGTCGTTCGCTCCCATCTCCGCGTAACCGGCCGTGCCGGTCTTATCGGAGATCTGCTTCGCGTCAGCCTCGATCTGCGCCCAGGTCGTGGGCGGGTCGTTCGGGTTGAGCCCCGCCTCGCTGAAGAGCTTGCGGTTGTAGCTGATTGCCTGCGCGTAGGAGGCCTCGGGGATCGCGATGACCTGGCCCTTGGCGTCGGTGCCCTCGGCGATAACGGCGGGGTTGAACCTGTTGAAGTACGGCAGCGCCTCGGCGTACGGCGTCAGGTTGTAGAGCTGCCCGTTCTCGCCGAGCGAACGACCGTCGGTGAACGGGACCGTGAACATCGTTGGCAGCGTCCCGGCTGCCAGCTTGGCGGCGAACGTCGAGCCGAGCCACTGGTAAGTGGACGGTGTGACCTCGATGCCGGGGTTTTCCTGCTCGAACAGCTTGATCTGCGCGTTGAACGCCGCCGTCGCAGCCGCGGTGCTGCCCGGGATCAACGATGCGACGCTGATCTTGACTACCGGCACGCTGGCCGAGGCCGTTGTAATCGAACTGGTAGCAACAGCCACCAAGGTCGCGGCGGCCACGACCCCACCCATGCGGATAGACGTCCTTGCCCTGGATTTGAACCTCATTACCTTCTCCTCTCCCTCACTAGGAAACTGTGTTGCGCCCGAGTAGGTTCCGGGTCGGACGCAGCCCGGTCTGTGGCCTGGACGAGCCAGACCTTGGTGTCGTGCGACAACGTGCCGCCGACAAGCTCTGCACTCCCCACGAGGACGTCTGCGCCCCCTTTACCGGGCTCGCGCACCCGGGACGGCCCGCCGCCCCTTTGACGGCTTGGTGCGAGTGTACGCTCGTCGACTGTTCAGTGCAAGCCACTCCACCGTCTTCTGCAAAATATCGACAAGTCGATC
>CAVSAM010000002.1:0-223700 GCA_963725935.1 uncultured Acidimicrobiaceae bacterium
CCTGGCAAGCGGGTTGGCGGACGAGGAAACCCACGTGGTTTGGCGCCACCCCTCCGGCCGTGCCGTGGCGTTGCTCAACGCCTACCCCTATACCAGCGGCCATTTGATGGTGATGCCCACCCGCCACGTCGCCGAACTGGAGGAATCTCGCACCGGACGAGTCAAGCGACATATGGGAAGGGGTTGTTGCCGGCGTCCGCGCCGTCAAGGCGGCATACAAGCCTGAGGGAGCCAACCTCGGGGCCAACCTCGGCAGAGCCGGCGGTGCCGGTGTGCCCGGCCATTTCCACATGCATGTACTGCCCCGTTGGGTCGGTGACACCAACTTCATGACCTCGGTGGCGGACGCCCGGGTACTGCCCGAGCCCCTCTACGAAAGCGCCGCCAAGCTCCGGGCCAGTTGGCCCGAGCCGTAGCCGCCTGCTTGTAACTAGTCACTGAGGGTGCCCGGCCCGCAGCACCGCAGGGCACGAGGTATGATCCTTGATAGTTGTGTGCCGGGTGGGCCAACGTCGTCCCGATCTGCACCTGGAAGACCGTATGACGTTGGAAGACTACTTTGGAGGCGCACGCCACGATGTCGACACCTCATGGTTACCAGCTGGGCCGACGGCGACCAGATGATGCCCGGCGGCGATCAGGCCATGGCGCAAGTGGGCTTTACAGGCCCGAGATGGAGCATGACTCGTGCGGCGTCGCGTTCGTCGCTGACATGCACGGGCGGCCGAGCCACGAGATGGTCGAGATGGGGCTGGCGAGCCTCTGCCACCTCGAGCACCGCGGCGCCAAGGGGGCCGATCCCGAAACCGGGGACGGTGCGGGGGTCCTGGTCCAGGTGCCGGACCGGTTTTTACGCGCCACTTTCAACCTAGACCTCCCCCCGCTCGGCTCCTACGCGACCGGGATCGCCTTCCTGCCTGCGGACGAACGGCACGCTGACGAAGCTTGCAGGCAGTTCGAAGCCTTGGCGCCTGAGGAGGGCATATCGGTGCTCGGCTGGCGAGAGGTACCGGTCGATGCCGACCTTCCGGGCGCGGGTGCACGAGAGGTGATGCCGCGGTTCCGCCAGGTCGTCGTCGCCGCCGATGCGGGCCAGACCGGCCTGGAGCTGGACCGGCTCGCCTTTGTGTTGCGCAAGCGGGCGGAGCATCGAGATCCCTGGCATCTATTTCGCGTCTTTGTCGGCGCGCACCGTCGTCTACAAGGGCATGTTGACCGCACCGCAGCTACCGAAGTTCTTCGTGGACCTGTCGGACCCGCTCTTCGAATCAGGGCTTGTGCTCGCGCATGCACGTTTTTCCACCAACACCTTCCCAAGCTGGCCGCTTGCGCACCCCTACCGTTATGTCGCCCACAACGGCGAGTTCAACACCGTCCAGGGCAACCGCAACTGGATGCGGACGAGGGAGGCGATGCTGCGGAGCAAGCTGGTCCCTGGCGACCTGTCCCGCATATTCCCGATCGTTACGCCCGGGGGCAGCGACTCGATGAGCTTCGACGAGGTGCTCGAGCTTTTGCACCTGAGCGGTAGGTCACTCCCGCACGCGGTGTTGATGATGATCCCCGAGGCATGGGAGAACAAGAAGGACATATCGCCCGAGCGGCGAGCCTTTTACCAGTTCCATGCATGCATGATGGAGCCCTGGGATGGCCCTGCAGCTGTCGCGTTCACTGACGGGGTGCTCATCGGTGCCCAACTCGACCGGAACGGGTTCAGGCCGCTCCGTTACTGGGTTACCAACGATGACATCGTGATTATGGCTTCTGAGGTCGGAGTGCTCGACGTGCCAGCCTCGAAGGTGGTGCTGCGGGGACGTATCCAACCCGGGCGTATGTTCCTCGTGGACACCGCCGCAGGCCGGATCGTCGACGACGACGAGATAAAGGATGGTCTCGCCGCCGAGCACCCGTACGGGGACTGGCTCGCAGCGGCCCGTATCGACCTCGAGGACCTCCCCGTGCGCAGGGCACTGACGCCCCAGTACTCGCGCCTGGTGAGCTTCCAGCGCCAGTTCGGCTATACCGAAGAAGAGATCCGCCTGGTCATTGAGCCAATGGTCCGGACCGGCAGCGAGCCCGTGTCTTCGATGGGCGACGACACCCCTCTTGCCGTCTTGTCGCGCCGCCCGCGCCTGCTTTACGACTATTTTCGCCAGCTTTTCGCCCAGGTGACCAACCCACCCCTGGACGCGATCCGCGAGGAGCTCATCACTTCCCTTTCGTCTTCGGTCGGCGCCGAGGGCAACCTGCTGGAGCCGGGCCCGCAGTCATGCCATCAGATAATGCTGCCGGGGCCGATCCTCACCAACGACGAACTATCGACCCTCCTCTACGTCGACGAGGACGGCCTTGTCCCGGGGTGGCACACCTTCGCGATCGACGGGCTCTTCCCGGCTAAAGGCGCCGACGCGAGCGCCGGCGAGCGCCTACGTGACGCCTTGGACAAGGTCTGCGCACAAGTTGAAGACGCGGTCCTTGCCGGGGCGAGCGTCGCCGTTCTGTCCGACCGCCATGCCAACCCCGACGCGGTCCCGATACCGTGCTTGCTGCTCGTGTCTGCGGTGCACCACTTCCTCGTGGACAAAAAGCTGCGCACCAAGGTCGGCCTCATCGTCGAAACCGGCGAGGCGCGAACCGTCCATCACATGGCTTGCCTGATCAGCTATGGCGCCGCCGCAGTCAACCCGTACCTCGCCTTTGACACCGTCGTCGACCAGGTGCGGCGGGGCGCCATCACGGGCATGTCGGCGCGTAAGGCGCTCAACAATTACGTGAAGGCAGCGGCCAAGGGTGTCCTCAAGACGATGTCCAAAATGGGGATATCAACGGTCGCCTCGTACACCGGGGCTCAAGTCTTCGAAGCGGTCGGGCTGGCAAGCGACGTGGCGGAACGCTACTTCACAGGGACCGCCACCCAGGTTGAGGGGGTCGGCCTGGGTCACATAGCTGCTGAGGCGCTTGCACGCCACCGTGCCGCCTGGCCGGACAGGCCGAGCGAACTCGCGCACCGCGACCTCGATCCGGGCGGTGACTGGCAGTGGCGGCGCGAGGGCGAGTACCACTTGTTCAACCCCGAGACCGTCTTCAAGCTCCAGCATGCGACAAGGTCCAAGAGCTACAAGATTTTCAAGGAGTACACGCACGCCGTCGACGACCAGTCGCGCAACCTGGCCACTCTGAGAGGCTTGCTTGGTTTCCGCCCGGGCCACGAGACCGGCCGCCACCCGGTGGCCCTTGACGAGGTCGAGCCGGTGTCCGAGATCGTGAAGCGGTTCGCGACCGGGGCGATGTCCTACGGGGCTATATCTCAAGAGGCTCACGAGACCCTCGCCATTGCAATGAACCGCCTCGGGGCCCGCAGCAATAGCGGCGAGGGTGGGGAAGACCCGGTGCGCAACGTGCCGGACGAGAACGGGGACAGTCGCCGCAGCGCGATCCGCCAGGTTGCCGCGGGACGCTTCGGGGTTACCAGCGAGTACCTCGTCAATGCAGACGACATCCAGATAAAGATGGCCCAAGGGGCTAAGCCCGGCGAGGGCGGCCAACTACCGGGCAAAAAGGTCTACCCCTGGATAGCCAAGACCCGCTACTCGACACCTGGTGTCGGCCTGATTTCGCCGCCTCCGCATCACGACATCTACTCGATCGAAGACCTGGCGCAGTTGATTTACGACCTGAAGAACGCCAACCCGCGCGCCCGGGTGAACGTCAAATTGGTGTCTGAGACCGGCGTAGGCACGGTGGCTGCCGGCGTGGCCAAGGCTCACGCTGACGTTGTGCTCATCTCGGGCCACGACGGGGGTACTGGGGCCTCGCCGATGAGCTCCACCCGCCACGCAGGCGGCCCATGGGAGCTTGGGCTCGCCGAGACGCAGCAGACACTGTTGCGAAATGGTTTGCGCGACAGGATCGTGGTGCAGGTCGACGGCTCGATGAAAACCGGCAGGGACGTGGTCATCGCGGCGCTGCTTGGTGCTGAAGAGTTCGGTTTTTCCACCGCCCCGCTGGTGGTTGAGGGCTGCATCATGATCCGCGTTTGCCATCTGGACACCTGCCCGGTCGGCGTGGCAACACAGAACCCCGAGCTACGAAAGCGTTTCAGCGGGACGCCTGAACTGGTGGTGAGGTTCTTCGAGTACATAGCCGAGGAAGTTAGGGAATGGTTGGCGACGCTCGGTTTCAGGACAGTTGCGGAGGCGATCGGGCGGAGCGATGTGCTCGAGGAGCTGGCTGCTGACGAGGACAGCAAGGCTGCGACGCTCGACCTTTCCGCTATCTTGTACCCGCCCCCGCCCGGGGTGCCGCTCAGCTGCACCCACCAACAGGACCACCGGCTCGATCGCACATTGGATGCGAGGCTGATCGAGGCGTGCCGCGCGGCGCTGGAAGACGGCCAACCAGTCTCGGGTTCGTGGCCCGTCGTCAATTCCAACCGGGCCGTCGGCACCATGCTCGGGTCGGAGGTCACCAGGCGTTATGGGGGCGCTGGCTTACCGAACGGCACCATCGAGCTCGAAATGACCGGTTCGGCCGGCCAGAGCTTCGGGGCTTTCGTGCCGTCAGGGATCACGTTGCGGCTCTTCGGCGATGCGAACGACTATCTCGGAAAGGGTCTTTCCGGGGGGCGGATAATCTTGCGGCCCCCGTTGGACGTGCCCACGGGCTTTGTCGCGGAGGCCAACATAATTGCGGGCAACGTGATCGGTTATGGCGCTACCAGCGGGGAGATCTTCATAAGGGGGGTCGTCGGGGAGCGCTTTTGCGTCCGCAACTCAGGAGCCCTCGCCATCGTCGAAGGCGTCGGCGACCACGGCTGTGAGTACATGACCGGTGGACGTGTCGTTGTCCTCGGCCCGACCGGGCGCAATTTCGCTGCTGGCATGTCAGGAGGGTTCGGATACGTCTACGACCCCAGCGGACGCCTCCCGGACCGGCTCAACAAGGACATGGTCGAACTGGAAAATATGAGCGACGATGATGCTGCCTGGCTTCGCCATGTCCTCGGCCGTTACTTTGCCGAGACCGCCTCTCCGGTGGCCGAGCGCCTGCTCGACAACTTTCCCGCCCATGCAGGGTTGTTCGTAAAGGTTGTGCCGACCGATTACCGCCGCGCTCTCGACGCGGCCCGCCTTGCGGAGGGCGAGCCCGAGACAGCTGCAGCGATAATGATGGCCGCAGCCCATGGCTGACCCGGACGGCTTCCTGAAGTACCAAAGGCGCGAGGCGGAACACCGGCCGGTACACCTGCGCATCCGTGACTGGGGCGAGATGTACGAACCGGTCGATCTCGCGACACTTCGCAACCAGGCCTCGCGGTGCATGGACTGCGCCATCCCGTTTTGCAACAGCCTGAGCGGTTGCCCACTCGGCAACTTGATACCGGACTGGAACGACCTGGTTTACCGCGACCGGTGGCGGGACGCGATCGACAGGCTGCACGCTACCAATAATTTCCCAGAATTCACTGGGCGAATGTGCCCTGCTCCCTGCGAAAGTGCCTGCGTGCTTTCCATAAACGACGACCCGGTAACGATAAAACAGGTTGAAAACGAAATAATCGATTACGCCTGGGAACACGGATGGGTCACGCCGGTGCGGCCGACCTCGTTGACCACCAAGCGGGTAGCGGTCGTGGGTTCCGGGCCGGCCGGCATGGCTGCGGCCCAGCAGTTGACTCGGGCCGGTCACGAGGTCGTCGTCTACGAGCGCGACGATAGGCCGGGCGGTCTCATCCGCTACGGCATCCCAGACTTCAAGATGGACAAGGCCCTCCTGGACCGCCGGGTCGCGCAGATGGAGGCGGAGGGGACGGTCTTCGAATGCGGGGTCGACGTCGGCGTTGACCTTTCGGTAGATGACCTGCGCTCCAGCTACGACGCCGTCGTACTGGCGATCGGCGCCCTCTGGCAGAGGGACCTCGACATCCCGGGCCGGCACCTACGTGGGGCCCATCTGGCCATGGAGTACCTCGTCCCCTCGAACAGGGTGCAAGCGGGGCTGCTCGACCGGCCGCCTATCGACGCCGCAGGTAAGTCGGTGATCATCATCGGCGGCGGCGACACCGGGGCCGACTGCCTCGGCACGGCTCATCGCCAGGGCGCTTCATCGGTGCACCAGTTCGACATCCACGAACAACCTCCCGACGAGCGCCCCGAGAGCACCCCTTGGCCTCTCTGGCCGCTTGTGCTGCGGGGCTCGCTAGCCCACGAAGAAGGGGGAAAGCGGGTCTTTGCGGTTCAAACCGATGCGTTCATAGGCGACGAGAGCGGGCATGTGCGCGCCCTGCTCGCGCACCAGGTGCGCGAGCTCGGGAGGCGGAACTACGAAGATGTGCCCGGCAGCGAGTTCGAGCTGGCAACCGACCTCGTGCTACTCGCCATCGGCTTCCGCGGCCCCGACCGCCAGCTTCTCGACAAGCTGGGGACCGAATTGACCGAGCGAGGCAACGTGGCCCACGACGGCTCGTGGGGGACCACCGTGCCAGGTGTTTTTGCCTGCGGGGATGCCACCAGGGGAGCGAGCCTGATTGTCTGGGCCATTGCCGAGGGCCGAGCGGCTGCCGCTTCTGTCGACCGCTACCTGGTCGGCGAGACCCTGCTCCCCGCCGCGCTCTAGCTACGCTTCCGTAGGCTCCCCAGCGGTGAGGGACCTCAGCGACCCGGGCGACCCCTGGCTGACCGGGGTGTTGAGAGAGGCGTTCTCACCGTTGGCCAACGAGGACCGTTGGCAACTTGCGGCAGTAGCCATTGCCGGTGACCGGACTGGGGCGTGGCTTTCGGGTGCGTCGATTGCGTCCGCCTTTCAAATCGGCTCGGTAACCAAGACCTTTACCGCCCTCTTGCTAGCGACTATGACTGCCAAGGGTCAAGTCGCTCTGGAGGACCCCGTCGGCCGCTACCTCCCTGCCGCGGCGGGTTCGGGCACGAGGCTCCTTGACCTTGCTACCCACACCTCCGGTTATCCCAGGATCCCTCGGGGTATCAAGGCTCGCATGCTGCTGCGGCTCCGGGACCCGTACGCCCTGGTGCGAGACCGCGACGTCGATAGGTCATTGCGGAAACTGAGCCGCAACCTGGCCCCGGCCCGCACCCGTTCGAATACTCCAACTTCGGCTACGGCGTGCTGTCACGAGCGCTGGCGGCGGCCGCTGGACAGCCCTTCGGCGAGCTGCTACGCCAGCAGGTGCTGCGGCCCCTCAACCTCGGGGAGGTGACCCTGGAGACCGACCCTGACCTAGACCGGCGCCGCCTTTTCGGCCACAACGCCTCGGGCAGCGAGATGGAACATTGGCACAACCCTGCGCTGCCCGGCGCCGGTTTCCTGTTCTCTTCTATCGAAGGCATGCGTAGTTACCTCGCTGCCAATCTCTTCCCGGAGACGACGTCGCTGCGGGTGCCGTTGGAACTGGCTCAGCCGGCCCGCTACCCAGTGGGCACCGGGATGCAGGTGGGCCTTGGCTGGTTTGTGCGCACTACCGATGAGGGCCGTGCCCACTGGCACGACGGCGGCACTGCCGGCTTCGGCAGCTTTATCGGCTTCGACCTCGAGCGCCAACTTGGTGTGGCCGTCCTGACAACCCGACTTCATACGCTTGAGCTGGACGAAGCCGCTATGACCGTGATCTCGGAGTTACGACAAGAGCACTAACAGCGGCCGTAGTCGGGACGTAGGGACCGTCCCTCCTGCGGTCGGCGTTCAGCTCTGAGCGTGAGGGAAGCCGGCACCACGAGCCGGCCTCTCCCGCGTTGATCGCCGGCGCCGGTATCGTCGGCGAGTGAAGATCGCGTACTACCCGGGCGAGTGCCCTTCCCCCTCGGAAGGCTCAGTGGTCACGATCGGGGCGTTCGACGGCGTGCACCTTGGCCACCGCCGGCTCATCGAACGGGTCAGGAGCACCGCCGCCGAGATCGGAGCAGTGTCGGTTGTCGTCACCTTCGACAAGCACCCGGCAAGCGTGGTGCGCCCCGGGTCAGCCCCACTGTTGCTGACCGACCTCGATCAGAAGTTGGCGCTCCTGGAAGTCTCGGGGGTCGACATCGTCCTGGTCGTGCACTTCGACGCATCACGCGCGGCGGAGCCGGCAGAAGCCTTTGTCGACGAAGTCCTCGTCGACTGCCTGAACGCCCGGGCGGTGGTTGTTGGCCACGACTTCCACTTCGGTCGCAACAGGGAAGGCGATGTGGCGCTCCTCCAACGCATCGGGGCGCTGAGGGGTTTCGATGTGACGGGGATCCGGCTGGTCAGCTCCGGGGGGCACGGTGGCGAGGCCGCCAGGACCGGAGAGCTCGGGCCGATCTCGTCTACCGGGATCCGCCGCCTGATTGCCAATGGTGAGGTCAGGGCGGCCGCTCAGCTGCTTGGCCGCTGGTACCAGCTGCGGGGGATAGTCTGCCACGGCGAAAAGCGCGGCAGAGAGCTCGGCTTCCCGACTGCCAACCTGGAAGTCGACAAGGCGATGCAGGTCTGCGCGGACGGCGTCTACGCCGGGTGGTACCTGAGGCCGGACGGTACGCGGCACCAGACTGCGATCTCGGTTGGGCGTCAGCCTACCTTCTATGCTTCGCGGCCCGTCTCTCTCGTCGAGGCCCACCTGGTCGACTTCCAGGGTGACCTGTACGACGAAGTGGGCACGGTGGAACTGGTGGCCAGGCTGAGGGGCCAGGAAAAGTTCGGCTCGGTGGACGCGCTGGTCGACCAGATGACCGCCGATGTGGCGCAGACGAGGCTCACTTTGGCGGCCGCGTCCATCTAGCCAGCACTTTTGCCACGGCTCAGGCGAAGGCGAGCTTGGTACCGCTAGCTAGCTGCTAACATGAGCGGCGGCGTTGTGCCACGTAACTGCTCAGGCGACCGGGCCTCTGTCCCGGGCGGGGGCGGACCTGTTCCACGGCGTCATTGTCCTGTTTTAAGCCAGCCCCATTTCCAAGGACCTACCAAGCATGCCGGAAAAAGCACCGACCATCGAGGCCTACCGCCTCCATGAGACGGACACGGGTTCGCCCGAGGTACAGGTCGCTCTGTTGAGCGAGCGTATTGCCCACCTCACCGAGCACTTGAAGCTCAACAAGCACGACCATCATTCCCGACGCGGGCTGATGGTGCTCATCGGGCGTCGCCGTCGGCTTCTCGATTACGTGAGGAACAACGACGTCGAGCGCTACCGAGAGCTAATAGGCCGGCTGGGGCTGCGCCGCTGATCGCGAGAGCCGAGGGGCAGGCTGTTGTCAGCTGCCAGTCGAGGGCTTCCCGCCGGGCTTACTGCGCCGGCACCGGGAGGTCGTCAACTGACAACTGGCTCAGTTCCGCCCAGCGGCCTCAAGGGTCTTCATTGACTGAAGATCCTCTATCTGTGGAAGCTGGCAGTGCCGGCTCCCACGGGCCGAAAGGAGAACACCACCTCTATGGGGGAGCCTTTTTCTGTTGAAGCGCCGGTTTCTGGCACCGGCAAGACCATAAGTTTCCAAACGGGCCTGTTGGCCCAGCAATCGCAGGGCGCAGTCGTCGCACGAATTGGCGACACGATAGTGCTGGCCACTGCCAATGCGGCCTCACACGCACCTGAAGGAATTGACTTCTTCCCGCTCACGATCGATGTCGAGGAGCGGATGTACGCGGCCGGCAAGATCCCGGGGTCTTTTTTCCGCCGTGAAGGCCGGCCGTCCGAAACCGCCATCCTCACGGCGCGACTAATCGACCGGCCCCTGCGGCCCTCGTTCGCCGACGGCTACCGCAACGAGACCCAGGTTGTCATAACCGTGCTCGGTGCTGACCAGGTCAACCCGCACGACGTAATTGCGATAAATGCCGCAAGCGCGGCGCTGATGATCTCGGGCCTGCCCTTTGAAGGCCCGATCGGAGCGGTGCGGGTTGCTTATACCCAAGAGGGCAAATGGATTCCCCACCCGACATACGTGGAGGGCGACGAGTCGACCTTCGAGCTCGTCGTTGCGGGGCGGGTACTGCCTGACGGCGACGTGGCGATCATGATGGTCGAAGCAGGTGGGACCGAAAAGGCCTGGTCGTATTACAGCGCGGGTGCCCCGAAGGTGACCGAAGAAGTCATCGGCGAAGGCCTCGAGGCTGCCAAGACCTGGATCAAGGAGTCGGCTGAACTTCAGCTCGAGCTGCGAGCCCGTGCAGGTTCGCGTGAGCCGCTCGCCTACGCAGTGCGCCGCGACTACGCGCCGGAGGTCTTCGAGCGCGTGGAAGCCCTCGGGTCCGAGCGGATAGGCAAGGTGACCACCATCTCGCTCAAGTCCGAGCGCGAGGCCGCACTATCCGAGACGGCCGCCTCGCTGATCGAGGAACTTTCAGAGGAGTTCGCAGGGAGAGAAAAGGAAATATCCTCAGCCGTCCGCTCTCTCACCAAGAAATTGGTGCGCAAGCGGATCGTCGAGGAAGGCGTGCGCATTGACGGGCGGGGCACCCGTGACCTGAGGCCGCTCAGTGCCCGCGTGGGGATCCTGCCGACTGCGCACGGATCGGGCCTTTTCCAGCGCGGCGAGACACAAGTCCTCAACGTGACAACCCTCGGGATGCCGCGCATGGACCAGATGATCGACACCATCGGCACCGAGGAAAAAAAGCGCTACATGCACCACTACAACATGCCTCCGTCGGCCAACGGCGAAGTAGGCCGAGTCGGTAGCCCCAAGCGCCGCGAGATAGGCCACGGCCTCCTCGCAGAGAGGGCGCTGCTACCTGTGGTGCCATCCTTTGAGGAGTTCCCGTACGCGCTCCGGCTGGTGTCCGAGGTCCTCTCGTCCAACGGCTCCACCTCGATGGCGTCGGTGTGCGGGTCGAGCTTGTCGCTTATGGACGCAGGAGTGCCCATAAAGGCCGCTGTTTCGGGTATTGCGATGGGCCTTGTCAAAGAGGGCGACAGGTACGTCACGCTGACCGACATCCTGGGCGCCGAAGACGCTTTCGGCGACATGGACTTCAAAGTGGCTGGCCCGGCTGACTTCGTTACCGCCCTTCAGCTCGACACCAAGATCGACGGCCTCCCGGCCAATGTGCTCGGCGACGCTCTCCGTCAGGCTCGCGAAGCACGGCTGGCGATCCTCGAGGTTATGAACGCGGCGATCAGCAAGCCGCGCTCTGAGGTGAGCGACACCGCCCCCAAGATCGTGACCCTCGAGATCCCGATGGACAAGATCGGCGAAGTCATCGGCCCCAAGGGCAAGATGATTAACTCGATACAGCAAGAAACCGGCGCGGACATAGGCGTGGACGACAACGGCGTAGTCGGCACCGTCACGATCGGTGCCCGCGACGGCGCGGCCGTGAAGGAAGCGCTGAAGCGGATCGAGCTGATACTCGACCCGCCCAAGGCCGAGGTGGGTGCGACTTACCGCGGCAAGGTGGTCAACATCACCAAGTTCGGGGCTTTTGTCAACATCCTCCCCGGCCGCGACGGTCTTGTGCACATCTCCAAGCTCTCCAAGTTGGCGCAAGGCAAGCGCGTGGAGCGCGTCGAAGACGTGCTTTCCCTGGGCGAAGAACTCGACGTCCACGTCGACGACATCGACCCGATTGGCAAGGTTTCACTTTCGATCGAGGACGGCTCGGGCACCTCTGGGTCAAGCAACCTCCCGAGCTCCGCTTCGGCCGATGCCCCCAACGGTGCCGACGGCGAAGGCGGCAATGGCCTGAAGACGGTGTCGTTCGAAGACACCTGGGAACAAGAGGCCCGTTCGACCTTTGGCGACCTCGGCCCATCAGCGGGCCCTCTTGAGCAAGCCGGTGGCCCTCCAGGGGGCCGGGGCGACAGGGACAGAGCCGGGGAGCCGCGCGGTCAAGGCGGCCCACGCCGCAACCCCCGCCGGCGGCACTAGTGACCGCCGCCTTCTCTGCGCTGACGTTGTTCTGCGGCGGGCACTAAGCAGTCTGTTATGCCAGGGGAGAGCACAAAGCCGCGAGCGCGAGCTTCTCGGGCCCCCGCGACGTCGTTGAAACGACGGTGGTCGACGGGGGCCTGACAATTGTCACCGAGCACATGCCCGACGTGCTCTCGGTGAGCCTGGGTTTTTGGGTCGGCACCGGTTCGGTCGATGAGCCCGAACCGATCGCCGGTGCATCGCATTTCTTGGAGCACCTGCTCTTCAAGGGGACCGCTCAGCGCGGCGCACGTGAGATCGCCGAACTGGTCGATGCGGTGGGCGGCGACCTGAACGCGTTCACCACCAAGGAGCACACGGCGTTTTATGTCAGGCTCCTGGCTGAATCGGCCGACCTCGGCCTCGATATCCTTTCGGAGATCATCTGGGGACCGGCGCTGCGCAAGGACGAGCTGGAAGCCGAACGGCAGGTGATCGTCGAGGAAATATTGATGCACAGCGACGAACCCGCCGAGGAAGTTCACGACCTGTTCAATGCGGCGATGTACCCGGGTCACCCCCTCGGGCGCGACGTCCTGGGGCTTGAGCAGACCGTTCGCGCCACGACGCGCGACCAGGTCGCCGAGTTCCACCGTAAGCATTACCGGACCGCCAATGTCGTGGTGACCGCGGCCGGCAGAGTCGAGCACGCCGCAATCGTCGAAGGCGTGGTGCGCCGGCTCGACAAGGCGGCTGATGAGATCGGACGGGACGTACTTTTGGGTGGGGCGAGGCCGGAGCGCGTGGCCCCTTCGGCTCCGGCGCAGCGGCTCATGGTGCTCAACCGGCCGACCGAGCAGGCCCACATCATGATCGGGATGCCGGCGTTCGAGCGTGACCACCCGGACCGGCAGGTCCTCAACGTGCTCGACCACATCCTCGGCGGGGGCATGTCGAGCCGGCTCTTCCAGACGGTCCGCGAGGAAAGAGGGCTCGCTTACAACGTTTATTCCTACCGTTCCGGCTACCAGGGTGCCGGGGACCTGGCCGTTTACGCGGGTACCGCTCCAAGCAGGGCTTCCGAGGTCCTGAAGATCGTTACAGAGGAACTGGACAAGATGGCGGCCAGCGGCCCGACACCCGATGAGCTCACGGCGGCGAAGAGCCACATCCGGGGTGCCACCGCCCTTGGGCTGGAGGACTCGGGAGCCCGGATGAGCCGCCTCGGGCGGTCTCAGCTCGCCCACGGCAGGGTGCCGTCGCTCGCCGAGCTCGATGCCCAGGTTGCGGCCGTTACCCGCGAGGACCTCAGCCCGCGTCGCCAAGACGGTCCTCGATGGGCCGCGGAGCCTGGTTGTGCTCGGGCCTTTCGATGACGACGCCTTCCCGGACTGGGACGGCCGGGCCAACGGTCACTGAGCAAAGTGCTCCGCGTCGGGGTCTTCGGGGCCGCTGGCCGGATGGGGACAGCGGTTTGCGAAGCGGTCGGCGCTGACCCCGGTCTCGAGCTCGTGGCGGTCGTCGACCCAGCCCACGCTGGCGAGAAGTTAGGGCCCTGCGGCCTCGTCGCCGCCACAGGGCCCGAGGCGATGGCCGAAGCCGGGGTAGAAGTCGCGGTCGATTTCACGGTCGCTTCGGCTGCTCAGGCCAACGCCATCTGGTGTGCCGACAACGGGGTCCACTCCGTGATCGGCACTACCGGTTTCTCGCCCGCGGTGCTTGCCGAGCTGAAGGCCCGGTTCGAGGCGGGTGTTGCCAACTGCGTCGTCGCCCCAAACTTCGCGATCGGGGCGGTGCTCATGATGCGCTTCGCCGAGCTCGCAGCTCCCTTTTTCGAATCTGTCGAGATCGTGGAGCTGCACCACGACGGCAAGGTAGATGCTCCGTCCGGCACGGCGATATTGACAGCGCAGCGAATTTCCAAGGTCTTGAAAGATCGTGCCGCAAAAAGCGGGGGACCGGTTTCGCCGTCGCCAGGAGACCGGCGGGGCACAGGAACACCAAGCGGCACAGAAGCGGCCCGCGGGACAGAAGCGGCGCCGGGTGTGAGAGTTCATTCGGTTCGGCTGAGGGGCCTCGTCGCCCACCAGGAAGTCATCTTCGGCACGGCCGGCCAGACCCTCACGCTGCGCCACGACTCCATGGACCGGAGCTCGTTCATGCCAGGCGTGCTCCTCGCGGTAAAACAGGTGCCGCACCGGCGGGGCTTGACCGTCGGGCTCGACGCTTTGCTCGGCTTCTGAGGTTGCCTGTCATGGCACTAGGCTTGGCCACCATGCAACCCTTTCGGGCTAGTGCTGCCTCCAGGAACGTTCGCCCCGTTGCCGGCGAGAATACCAGTGGTAATAGGGCCCAAGGCCGTCTTGGCAACCGGGCGAACGTTGCCTGTCGTGGCACTAGGCGGGAGATGCGCTGATGCCCGTGCCCGGGCGCTTTGGCGCTGTCATCTGCGCCATGGTGACTCCCTTCGACGACCAAGGCCGCCTTGACATCGGCGGAGCGGTGAAGCTTGCCCGCTGGCTTGTTGACAACGGCAACGACGGCCTCGTCCTGGCCGGCACTACGGGTGAGGCGCCGGCCCTGTCTGACCAGGAGAAGCATGACCTCTGGAGAGCGGTGCGCGAGGCCGTAGGTGTGCCCGTGATCGCTAATACTGGCACGGCGAGCACCGCCCACTCAGTCGAACTGACCAAAATGGCCGCAGGTGTTGGTGCCGACGCAGCACTGGTGGTAACGCCCTATTACAACAGGCCCTCGCAGGCAGGTATCGAGGCCCATTTTCGTGCCATCGCTGAAGCGACCAGGTTGCCCGTCATCGCGTACGACATACCCAAGCGGACCGGGCGCGAGTTGCGGGCGTCCACTCTCGCGAGGCTTGCGGGCGACGGGGTGATCGCAGGTCTCAAGGATGCGGCTGGTTCGACCTCCGCCACTGCGGCCTTGATAGAACAATCACCGCACAGTTTCGAGGTCTATAGCGGCGAGGACGCCCTCACCCTCCCGCTGGTGGCGGTCGGCGCTGTCGGGCTCATAAGCGTGGCCTCGCATTGGGCTGGGCCGCAGATCAGCGAGATGATCGCCGCTTATACGAAGGGCGACACCGACGCTGCCATGGCGTTGAACGCCCGGCTTGTCGAGTCGTGGGAGTTCGAGGGCACTGAAGATGCTCCAAACCCCGTACCGACCAAGGCGATGCTGAGGGCGCTCGGCTTGCCTGCAGGCGAATGCCGCCTGCCGATGGGCCCGACCCCTCCGGGCCTCGCCGAGCGCGCCAGGGAGGTCTGGGCCAACTTGCACGCCCAGCCTTTCCGGCAGGCTGTTTAGCCAATGCCAGAACCCGCTTCCCCGGTCCGCATCGTCTTCCTCGGCGGCCTGGGCGAGATAGGTCGCAACTGCGCTTGGTTCGAAATGGACGGCAGGGCGATCCTGGTCGACTGCGGCATCATGTTCCCCGAACCGGAAATGCTCGGTGTCGACCTCGTCCTTCCCGATTTCACTTACATCATCGAGAACAAGGACCGCCTCGAGGGTTGCGTGCTCACCCATGGCCATGAAGACCACTGCGGCGCTCTCGCCTACCTACTGCGCGAGCTGAGCATGCCGATCTACGGCTCCGAGTTGACGCTTGGCTTGGCCCGCAACCGGATCGAGGAAGCCGGCCTGCTCGACCGCACCGAACTGATCACGGTAACCGACGGCGAAACAAGGAAAATTGGCCCTTTCGACGTCGAGTTCGTCCCGGTAGCGCACTCGGTCCCCCATGGCTTCGCCCTCGCGTTCCACACTCCCGTGGGCGTAATCCTGCATACGGGCGACTTCAAGCTGGACCTGACGCCGGTGGACGGGCGAAGGACAGACCTCGGCCGCATCGGCGCGCTAGCGGCCGGCGACGGGATCCGTCTCCTCCTTTCAGACTCTACGAACGCCGAGGAAGAGGGCTATACCCCCTCGGAGCGCGCGGTCGGCCGGGTGCTCGCCAGCCTGTTCGAGGCGCACCCGGAAAAGCGAGTTGTCGTCGCGTGCTTCGCCAGCCATATCCACCGCGTGCAGCAGGTGGCCAACGCGGCGATCGCATCGGGGCGGTACGTTGCCACGCTTGGTCGGTCTATGGCCAGGAACGTAGCGTTCGCCCGCCAGCTCGGCTTGCTGCAAATACCCGAGGACCGGCTTATCGATATCGAAAAGATTTCAGGCCTCCCTCCGAGCAAGATCTGCATTATCTGCACAGGTTCCCAGGGAGAGCCGATGTCGGCGCTGTCGCTCATGGCTGCCGGTGAGAACAAGTGGGTCAAGGCGCGCGAGGGGGACCTTGTGGTGTTGTCTTCGCACGCCATACCGGGCAACGAGACAAATGTGGGCAAGGTCATAGACGGCCTCTGCCGCTCCGGAGCCGAGGTGGTGCACTCGGCGCTTGCTTCCGTACATGCCTCGGGCCATGCGATGCGCGACGAGCTCAAGCTGCTGATCTCGATTGCAAAGCCTCGGGCTTTCATCCCGGTGCACGGTGAGTACCGGCACCTGATGCACCACGCCCGCTTGGCCACCGACCTCGGGGTCCCGCCAGAGTCGGTCTTGTTAGCCGAAGACGGCGACGTCGTCGAGCTCACCGCGACCACGATCGAGTTCGCCGGTGAGGTGCCGGCCGGCTACCTGTACGTGGACGGCATCGTCGGGGACGTTGGTCGGGGAGTGCTCCGCGACCGCAAGCTCCTGGCAGAAGAGGGTGTCATAGTCGTCATTGTGACCGTCGACTCGCGCACCGGTAGCGTCCTGACCGGCCCCGAGATAATCACCCGCGGGTGGGTGCACGCACCTGAGGCGGAGAAGCTGCTCGACGAAGCCCGTGAGGTCGTGCTAGCAGCGATCGAGGCGTCTGAGCTCGACGAACCGACAAGCACCGACTTCGACACGCTCAAGCGCAGGGCGCGCTCCGCGCTCGGCCGTTTCGTTCAGGAACGGACCAAGCGCCGGCCGATGATCGTGCCTGTTGTGATGGAGGTTTAGCCGGAGCCACTGTTGTTGGTGGGGCTGGTGTTAGTTTTGAGGTTGCTGTGGCAACGAAGACGACACGTGGCGGACCGCCGGGACGCGGGCCGGCTGGATCTCGCACGGTCCCGGCGCGGAGCCGCGGTGGGAGCCCTGGCAGGTCCCGTGCTGCAGGCCAGCCTGCCCCAGCCCGAGCCGTCCCGCGTTGGCGCCAAACCCTGTCGTCCATGGTCGAGGACCAATCGGACGACCTTTGGGGCCTCGCCTTCTTGTTGCTTGCCGTGCTCGCAGGGCTCGGGATCTACGCCGGGGTCATCGGGCCGGCCGGCCACGCCCTGCGCACAGGCACCGCCGACCTGTTCGGGCTGGCTCGCTACGGCCTCCCACCCGGCTTTGCGGTACTCGGCGGCTACTTGATCCTGCGCCACGCGCGTTCCGAGCCTGGCCGGGTGGCAGTGGGGCTGGCGTTGGCTCTCGTGGCTGCAGCTGGCCTGCTCTGTGTCCTCACCGGCAAGGACACCCTCCGCCAGCCTCTGGCCGCGATGGGAAAGGCCGGCGGCCTCCTAGGCGCCGCTGAAGGGGTGCCGCTGCAAGCCGGCCTGGCGAACTGGGGTGCCGGGCTCGTCTTCGGGGCGGCTGCCTTCGTCGCCTGTTTGATCATCACTGCGACCCCGGTGCGGGCGGTCGCAGCGAGGCTTCGGTCGCTCTGCACGGCTGCAGCCCATGCTGCGCGGTGGTCTTGGTACGTCTGCAAGGACTTGGCCCGGGGCGGCCAAAGGTTGGCCTCGGCAACTCGCCACCCGAGTGTCAGAGGCCCCGGCCTCCTTCGCCGGGTAGCCCAGCCAAGCCGTGACGTCATAGACCTGGCCGCGCCGGCCGCAGGCCCGGCCGGGCTCGCGGTCACGTCGCGCGGGCCCGATTGGGCCGGGCCAGCTGGCCGACTTGACGCCGATCGCGACAGCGCCCACGACGACGAAGGAGGCCTGGACGGTCTCGGCGAGGATGGTGCCGGTGACAACGCGCTTCTTGAGGGTGTGCTGGCCGGCGGCAGGGCCGCAGCGGGGCCTCCGGCCCAGCCGGAGCCCAAGCCGATCTCGATCACCGGTCTGGCGGCGCGGAGGACGGCCAGCCCAGGCAAGGCCCAACAGCTCGACCTGGGTTTACCGCGGGAGTTGGCGCCGGCATGGCGTTTGCCACCCATGGCGCTGCTCAGGCGTAGCAAGCACGCTGAGGTGGACAGGCGACAGATCGAAGTGTTGGGACAGACCCTGGAAAGCGCGCTGGCAGCACATGGGGTCGAGACCCGTTTGGTCGCCGCCACGGTAGGGCCGAGCGTTACACGTTACGAACTGGAGCTGGGGCCGGGCGTCAAGGTTCAAAAAGTCACTGCACTGCAGCGCGACATCGCCTATGCGCTTGCCGCGGCTGACGTGAGGATCCTTGCCCCGATACCGGGCAAATCAGCGATCGGCGTCGAGGTCCCCAACCGCCAGCGGCAGACTGTGACCCTGGGCGACATCCTGGGCTCACCCGAGGCAACGGCGGCCCGGCACCCTCTTGAGGTCGCTGCGGGCCGGGACATTGCGGGCCGCCCGGTGCTCGTCAACCTCGCCGAAATGCCTCACCTACTGATCGCGGGCGCTACCGGCTCGGGCAAGTCGTCTTGCATCAACTCCATGCTCACCTCGCTGCTGATGCGCGCCACCCCCGATCAGGTCCGGTTGATCCTGGTCGACCCCAAGCGCGTAGAGCTGGGCCACTACACGGGCCTGCCCCACCTGCTCACCGCTCCGGTGACCAACCCAAAGAAAGCAGCCAACGCCCTGCACTGGGCCGTCCAAGAGATGGAGCGCCGTTACGACTTGTTGGCCGAGGTCGGCATGCGTGACATCACGGGTTACAACGCCGCCTGGGACAGGGGAGAGCTGGCCGGCGAGCCCGAGGGTGGCGCGCTAGGACTTGGCGACGACATGAGCGAGGATGCCGACGAAGGCTCGGGCGGGGTGGAAGGCCCGGGGCCTTCTGCCCAGGGCGGTGAACGCGCGGGCGTGGCCCGCTACACGCGCCTACCTTTCATAGTCGTTGTCGTCGACGAGCTGAACGACCTAATGATGGTGGCCGCCCGCGACGTCGAAGAGTCCATCTGCCGCATCGCGCAGATGGCCCGGGCTGTTGGGATCCACCTCGTGCTGGCGACCCAGAGGCCGTCGGTTGACGTCATAACGGGCCTCATAAAAGCCAATATCCCCTCTCGCCTGGCTTTCGCCGTGTCTTCACTGGCTGACAGCCGCGTCGTCCTTGACCAGCCAGGGGCCGAGCGCCTCATAGGCAAGGGCGACATGTTGCTGCTCACAGCCTCGTCCTCACAAGCGAGGCGCATCCAGGGGCCTTGGGCTGACGAAGAAGATATCCGCAAGATCGTCGGCCATTGGCGGCGTCAGGCAGGGCCGTCGTATGTCGAAGGCGTGGACGGCCCCGACGCGACAGCCGGCGCGTCCGGCGAGGACGCTGACGACGACGAGCTGTTGGACTCTGCGATGCAGCTGGTCGTACGGAGCCAGCTCGGCAGCACCTCGATGCTCCAGCGAAAGCTGCGGGTCGGTTTTGCTCGCGCCGGGAGGCTCATGGACCTCCTGGAACAAAGAGGGGTCGTGGGCCAGTCCGAGGGCTCGAAAGCTCGCACCGTGCTCATGACGATCGAAGAGCTCGAGGGCCGCTGAGCCTGGGGCGTTGAGCCTGGGGCCGCTGAGCGCTGCCCTTTTGAGGACGCGCTCCGTCACCTACTAGAAGTTGAGGGATGCACCGTATCGCTAGAGCTCCCGCGTCTTCGGCCAACCTCGGCCCGGCTTCGACACACTCGCCCTGGCTTTGGCGCTGTACGTGGAGGTAGAGGTATTGCCCCGCCCGGCTGGGCTGCTGGTCGTCGCGGAAGGGGAGGGTGCTGAGCTCCCCGGCGGCCAAGCGCACCTGGCGGCGCAGGTCGCGAGCCGGATCGCGGGCCATGACCGGCTGGAGGTGCACGTGCGCTCCGAGATCCCCGTGGCCCGCGGGCTCGGGTCTTCGGCCGCCATTGCGGTAGCCGCAGCAGCGGCGGCGGGGGCGCTCGACCCGTTCGAGGCTGGGTTTGTTGTTGACGGGCACCCCGAAAACGCCGCGGCGTCGGCATTGGGCGGCCTGGTCGCCGCGGCGGTTGTCGACGGCCTCCCGGTCGCTCGGCTGCTCCGCCTCGACCCGGAGCTCCGTTTCGTCGTCCTTGTGCCCGACCGCGAACTGTCTACGTCGTCCGCCAGGGATGTCCTGCCACCGACGGTGACCCACGAGGACGCCGCGTTCAACCTGGGGAGGCTGAGCCTGCTTATCGCCGGCCTTGCCGACCACAGCCAGCTCTTAGGGACAGCCGGTGACGACCGGCTCCACCAGGGGCCGCGCTCAGAGCTGTTCCCCGAGGCCCCGGCCCTCTTAGACGGGTTGCGCCAAGCGGGAGCGCTTACGTCCTGCTGGTCTGGTGCCGGCCCCAGCCTGCTCGGGATCTGTGCCGCTGGCGAAGTTGAAACGGTGGCGGGGGCGGCCAAGGCTCTCATGGGTGAGCACGCGGTCCCCGGCAACGTGCTGGTCCTCGCAGCGGATCTATTGGGCGTCAAAGTGGAGGAGATCGCCTGAGCGGCTGAGACCACAGCCGGTGCCCTGTACGCTTGGCAGATGGCCCCCCGGTACTGGTTGGAGACTCTTGGGTGCCCTAAGAACCAGGTCGACTCTGACAAGCTCGCAGGCCTGCTCGAGTCGCAGGGCTATGGGCCGGCACGGCGGGCCGACCAGGCGGACCTTGTGGTGGTGAACACCTGCGCTTTCATCGAGGCCGCACGGGAGGAGTCGATAGGGACCGTGCTGGAGCTTGCCGCGACCAAAAAGAACGGCGCGAAGCTCGTGGTCACCGGTTGCATGGCGGAGCGGTACGGCGATGAGCTCGCGGCTGCGCTCCCAGAGGTCGACCGGGTCGCCGGCTTCGGGGTGCCGGTCGATTTCGGGCGCACGCGGCTCTCCCTGTCTGCGAGTGCCCCGGCACTTGGCCGGCCCGTCCCGAGCTTCGACCTTTTGAACCTGCCCCGGCCTCCGGCCCGGGCACCCTGGGCCTACGTCAAGGTCGCCGAAGGTTGTGACAGGCACTGCGGGTTCTGCGCTATCCCCTCGTTCCGCGGCCCCCAGCGTTCTCGCACGGCTTCCGACATTCTCGCCGAGGTGGACGCGCTCGGTGCGGCCGAGGTCGTCCTCGTCGCCCAAGACCTCGTTTCGTGGGGCAGGGACGTCACCGCTGCGCCCTCCGCCAGGATGTCTGAGGGAGGCCTGGTGCCTCTTTTCCAGGAAGTCAGCAAGCGCGTAGACCGCGTAAGGCTGCTGTACCTGTACCCGTCGGGGCTGAGCCAAGAGCTGATCGAGGCTGTCGGCACGAGCGGGTGCCCTTACTTCGACCTTTCCTTGCAGCACGTGTCAAGGCCCTTGCTCCGGCGGATGCGCCGCTTCGGTGATGGTGAGCGGTTCCTAGAGAAAATATTCAGCATCCGCCAGAGCTTCCCGGACGCGGCACTTCGGTCCTCGTTCATCATCGGGTACCCGGGGGAGACCGAGGAGGACCACGACGTCCTCCTCCGCTTCTTGGAGGAGGCGCAGCTCGACTGGGTCGGCTTCTTTGCGTTTTCCAACGAGGACGGCACTTATGCCGCAGGTCTGCCCGACCAAGTACCTTCTTCTCTCGTGGTCGAACGGTCTAAGGAGTGCTCAGAACTGCAGGACGCGATCACCGCCCGCAAGAGGGCCGCACTTGTCGGTACCACCTGCCAGGTCCTTGTCGACGCACCCGGCACGGCGAGGAGCCACAGGGAGGCACCCGAGATCGACGGCGTCATCCGCGTCCCTCTCGACCTCAAGGAAGGTTCGTGGGTGGAGGCACGGATCGTGGAGGCCGAAGGGCCGGACCTCGTCGGCGTGCCGGTGGCAGCATGAGCGGTACGGCGACAGCCGAGGCGCCGTCGCCCTGGAGGCTGAAAACCGCCGCCAACGGCATCACCATGACACGTATCTTCGCTACGCCACTGCTCATTTTGGTCGTGGTGTGGGCAACACCTTCATGGGGGGCACTCGTGCTCTGGGTGGTGCTGGCCTTTAGTGATTTCGCCGACGGCTGGTTGGCGCGCCGGCGCGGGCCAAGTGCTTCCGGCGCATTCCTGGACCCGCTGGCGGACAAGTTCCTGGTCCTCGGCGCCCTGATCGCGATGGTCGCCATCGGCGACATCAGCTGGGCCCCGGTCGCGCTGCTCGGTGGGCGGGAGGTTGTGATCACCTCTTACCGAGTGATCGTGGCCCGCCACGGCGTCAGCGTCCCAGCGCGCGTGATGGCAAAAGCGAAGACCCTGGTCGAGTTCTTTACCGTTGGTCTCGTGCTCCTGCCTGGCTGGTCGTCCCGCTTGACCTTTGCGCACGTAGCGCTGTGGGTGGCGGTCATATTGGCTTGGGTAAGCGCGGTGCAATACCTCGTGGACTCGCGTGCCGGCCGGCGCGCCGTAGCCACCGGCCTTTAGAGGGAAAGCCCGTGGACTGCGAGGTCCTGGCCATCGGGACAGAGCTCCTGCTCGGCCAGATTGTCGACACAAACTCTTCGTGGATCGGTGAGCAGCTGGCGGCGATGGGGATCTCGTGTTTCCAGCAGACAAAGGTGGGTGACAACCATGCCCGGATTGTCTCGGCCCTGCGGGCGGCGCTCGAGCGTACTGACGCCGTCATTTGTTGCGGCGGCTTGGCGCAACCCAGGACGACATTACGCGCGAGGCGATCGCCGAGGTCATGGGTACGCCATTGCTGCGCGACCCGGCCCTTGAGGACCGGCTGAGGGAGCGCTTTGCCGGCCGGGATATCCCCATAATCAATTACAAGCAGGCAGATTTGCCTCAGGGTGCAACGCCGATCCTCGCCGATGCCGGGACCGCTCCGGGTTTGACGTGCCCCGTGGGCGACAAGGTCATTTACGCCGTGCCGGGGGTGCCGTCGGAGATGCGCGAGATGCTCGAGCGGTCCGTGCTGCCCGACCTCGTTCGACGTTCGGGGGAGAACGCGATTATCCGCAGCCGGTTCCTGCGAGTTTGGGGGATGACGGAGTCGAAGGTGGCTGAGGTGGTCAGCCCCCGGGTAACAGCGTTGGAGGGGACAAGCACCACGATTGCCTTCCTTGCGAGCGCGACGGAGGGGGTGAGGGTGCGCATCACGGCTCGTGCTACTGGCGACGGTGCTGAGGCTGCCGCGCTGCATGCGCTCGACGCAGAACAGGCTGAGCTTAAAGCTTTGTTGGGTGAGGCAGTCGGTGGGGTGGACGACGAGGGCCTCGAGGTGGTTGTTGGGCGCCTGCTTGCCGACGCAGGGCTTCGCCTGGCCGTGGCGGAATCGCTAACGGGCGGCATGTTGTCGGCCCGGCTCACCTCAGTCGCTGGCGCCAGCGGATGGTTCGCCGGTGCTGTCGTCTCCTATGGCGAGGACGTGAAACGCTCCCTGCTGGGAGTAGGCCCCGGCCCGGTGGTCAGCGCACAGGCCGCAGGCGAAATGGCCGTAGGAGCTGCGAGCTTGTTGCACGCCGACGTCGGGCTTGCCCTTACCGGTGTTGCCGGGCCGGCACAAGCCGACGGCCAGCCGGTTGGGACAGTCTTTGTAAGCCTTTCGGGGAGCGGTCTGAGCGCGCAAGCAGATCCGGGGCAACCCGAGATCGTCCAGCTCTCGCTGGGTGGCAATCGCTACCTGGTGCGCGAACGTGCGACAACGTCAGCGCTTGACCTGCTACGTCGCAGGCTGCTCCAAAGGGGGACCAGTCAGCCGAACCAGTGAAGAGCGAGCACTTCGGCCACATGCTGACGCAAACTTGCGCGGCGTTCGGTGAGGTGGTCGCGCTCTTCGCGCATGTGGTGGGCTTGTTCGCCGGTCTGCCAGCTCATAGGCATGTCGAGGATCGCTTCGGCTTCTTGGTTGGAATAGCCGAACGGCTCCTGTTGCAACGCAAATAGAGCAGAGTTCCGGTCCTGGGAGAACTGGATGAGCTGGTTTATCGAGCCCAACCTGGACAGGGCGTCCAGAAGCCCGTTGAGCACCTGAAGCCGTCGTTCCAGCTGGACGAGCTCGCTCGACAAACCCGGTGAAGTCAGGTCCAGGACTGCGCCTAAGGTTTCGTCGGTTGGATAAAACGTCGTCATAGGACCTCCGCGGGGCCAACAAGCCGAACCGTTGTCGCTGACGACCTACCAAGCGAACAACTTATAAACACAACGATACAAGTATCACACAACAAGGCGCGGAACATGACGATCGTTGCGGAAATTTTTTGGCAACTCTCTGACCCGCTTGGCCTGTATGTTTGCGAAAGAGCCAAAGAACCGGCAAGAAAACAGAGTTAGCTCAAGGCTTTAGCCTTGAGCGCCGTTTGTGAGCGTGCACATGACATGTGGGAGCGTGCACATGACATGTGGGAGCGTGCACGCCTTCGGAGCGGCCTGGGGAAACTAAGGAAGCTCCCCCAGGCGATCTCTCGTACCTGTCGCGACCTCAGGGTCCCCGGACGCGGTCAGTCTGGCCCTGGTTGGCGCACGGGGCCTAGGGGCGGTCTCAGTCTTCGAGGATGAGAGGTTCGTCGTTTGCCTGCTCGTCGGCGGCGTCGGTACCGGGGATAGCGGTAGTACCGACTTTTTGACGCACCTTCTCGGAGATCTCGATCACCATCTCGAGGTTCTCTGCGAGGAAGGCCTTGGCATTTTCACGCCCCTGGCCTATCTGCTCGCCTTCGTAGGTGTACCAGGCGCCCGACTTGCGCACTAAGCCAAGGTCGGTGGCTACGTCGAGCAACGTGCCCTCGCGGCTGATGCCCTTGGCGTACATGATGTCGAACTCGCACTGCTTGAACGGCGACGCGCACTTGTTCTTCACGACCTTGACACGCGTGCGGTTCCCCACGATCTCGGCACCGTCCTTGATGGACTCGATACGCCGGATGTCGAGGCGGATCGACGCGTAGAACTTGAGCGCCCTCCCACCGGGTGTCACCTCGGGGCTGCCGAACATGACACCGATCTTCTCCCTGAGCTGGTTGATGAAGATGGCGATGGTGTTGGACTTGTTGAGGTTGGCGGTCAGCTTGCGCAGTGCTTGCGACATGAGGCGTGCCTGCAGGCCGACGTGGGTGTCGCCCATCTCGCCTTCGATCTCGGCGCGAGGGGTGAGAGCAGCGACGGAGTCGATGACTATGACGTCGAGCGCTCCGGAGCGTATGAGCATGTCGGTGATCTCCAGCGCTTGCTCGCCCGTGTCGGGCTGGGAAATGAGGAGGTCGTCGACGTTGACCCCGATTGCCCTGGCGTAGATGGGGTCCATCGCGTGCTCGGCGTCGATGTACGCACAGATGCCACCGTTGCGTTGCGCCTCGGCCACAACGTGCATGGCCAGGGTGCTCTTACCTGACGACTCTGGCCCGAACAACTCCACGATGCGGCCACGAGGCAAGCCGCCTATGCCGAGGGCTATGTCCAGCGAAAGAGCGCCTGTCGAGATTGACTCGATCTGCATGTGGCTGTTCTCGCCCATGCGCATGATGGCACCCTTGCCGAACTGCTTCTCGATCTGGCCCAGGGCCATCTCCAATGCCTTGTCTCGCTCCACCAGGACCGTCCTCTCAGTTTGTCTGTACGTGTACTGCATGCCGGCGAGCAACCTACGCGCCGGGTGTGACCGAATGGCCCGACCGGTTGAGCAGGTGCCAAAGCCCTGTGCGCTTGACCGGGCCCGCCAGGGGCTCGGTACGTGTTCGGTACTGTCTAACTCCACACGTGTAACTCCTCGAATGTTACTACCAAACGTATGTTCGGTGGTGGACCCTGGAGACCAGGTCGAGAGGGCTGGCCAGGTTGCCTCAGGCCGGCAGGGTGCCTCAGGCCGGCAGGGTGCCTCAGGCCGGCAGGGTGCCTCAGGCCGGCAGGGTGCCTCAGGCCGGCACCCGAAGCGCCTGTGCTCGCCGAGCGAGGGTACCTCGGCGTGGATCGGCGTACGTGGCGCGGATCGGCGTACGTGGCGCGGCTCAGACAACGTGGCGTGCCACAAGCCGAAAAGTCGTCCCGTTCACACCACGGAGAGCTGGGCACGCCGAGAAAGCCAGCGGTGCTCGTACGTGAGCGCTCAGCGCTCAGCGCCAACCGTCACCGTACCAGCCGTCACCGTGCCGGCCGGCCCCAGTGCACCAAGCGGTCATTGGGAGCGGCCGTACCGGCCTGCTCCTGCAAGCTCGCCTAGGGGAGCGGGGCCCTGCTGGCAGGCAGGGGAACGGGAACTCGTCCACCACGCGGTAACGAGCCCCGTCGGGGTGGAGCTCGCTCTCGACGAGGGTCAGGGACGTGGCGGCCCAGGACATCGCGAGGGGGGTGAGCAATTGTGGTGCCCGGCGAAGGTCCAGGCCCTGGCGGCCTCGGGCCAGTGTGACGTGGCCGAAAAAGCTCCGCGATGGCGGTGGCTTGCCGACCGTAACGGTTAGGCGCTCCACTTCGCTGGCTAGGTGGGCCAGGCCGTCGACCGGCCAGATGAGGAGGCCCGGGCCAAGGAAGCGAGTGGCCGGGCCCCTCCACTAAGGGGGCTTCGCCGGCACCGTCCGCAACGCGAGCCAGCACAGCTGAGGCATCCATCACCGCTTGAGCGCCGAGGTCCCCGAAAAACCTGAGTGTCACATGCCACTGTTCCCTGGGAGACCACCGCAACCCGGCCGTGTCAGGTCGAGGGAGACCCCCAAGGGCTTCGACGACGTCGGGCGCCGGCCAAACAGCGACGAAACAGCGCATGACTGGCCCACGTTAGAACGGGCGACCAACCGGTTTCGCCCTCCGTCTCCCTTTAGCCCGTCGTCCCTCTTGGGCCGCCGCGGCCATTGCGCCAATCGGCGTCGTTGCCCAACCGTCGCCGTTGCCCAACCGTCGCCGTTGCCGCTAGGAAGCGTTCACCGGGGGGACGTTCGCCGTTTACGACGCGTTAAGCGGTTTTGCATAATGTCCCAGGCATCAAAGCGAAGAGGCGGTGAGGGCCGACGAAGAGCTGTCGCCGATCTCGGACCGGCTGGACACGGCAATCGACCTGGCCATCGACTACGCCATTTCCACCCTCGCGGCCGGGGAGCAGCTGCAGCCGGCGGCATCTTACGAAGCAGCCGGAGAGGTGACCCGGGCGTTCTTTCTCGGCATTGGCAATCCCGACCCGGTTGTAGAAGCCCGTGAGTGGGTAGCGGCCGTGGACGACTTGTCCTACGCGGTCCTGACCTACCCGGGCGAGGTCCATTACAAGACGACGGCGGCCCGCAAGGCCGTCTTGGCCGAAGCTTGGGAGCGCGGTATGCCCGCCACCGTGGTGATAGCGCAGGAGTACGAACCGGTACTTGAGGGAGACCCGTCAGAGGGCTCACCATTGGTGCGTGCCGACGGCAACCAGGTCGAGGTGGGCACCACACCCCCGCTGTGGAGGGCGACTTAGCCGTACTTGCCACAAAAGAGTTCGAAATGAAACCCGCTAATTCAAATAGCGGTCACCAGCCGACCGCACCGTCGATCAATTCGCGGATGAGGTCTGCGTGGCCATTGTGGCGGGCATATTCCTCGACCATGTGGGTGCATATCCAACGGAGGGAAACGGCTTCGCCGCGTCGGATGCCGGTGTCGTCGAGGCTGTGGCTCGCACCGGCTTCGCGGCTGGCCTCGCACTCGGCTTTCCAGATGGCTAGGTCAGTGGCCCAATCGGCACCGTCGAGCGGGACCAGGTCTTGGTCATCCCAGTCCTGGGTGCCGCAGTAGATGTATGGCAGGTCCGGTTCGCGCAGAAGGGTGCGTCGGAACCAGCTGCGCTCCACCTCGGCCATATGCCGGACCAGACCGTGCAGAGAAAGCAGCGAGCTGGGTACCGGTCGGCTCTTGCGAGCGGCGTCGTCGAGGCCCTCGCACTTGAGGAGCAGGGTTGCTCGGTGGAACTCGAGCCACCCTTCGAGCATGTCGCGCTCGCCGAGAAGGTAAGTCGGCTCGACCCGACGGGGATTCTGCAGATCCTGTACTGCTGAGACCATCACGGCTCCTTCGCCTATTTCAAGGTCACCTCGGGAGCAGGCTGGCGGGGACCCGCTCAACCGAGGCGACCGGGCCCATAGTAGCCAATTCGTGCCAGCGGCGTCCTGCGGGTGCCCGTGAGCGCTTAGGCTTTGACGGTGACCTCAGAGCTCGAGAGCCCGCCCGCACAGAGCGTGGCTGAAACGCCGCGCAGTTACCATGTGCGCACTTTTGGCTGCCAGATGAACGAGCACGATTCTGAGCGCCTGGCCGGCCTCCTCGAAGCCCAGGGCCTGGTCCCGGCGCAAGATGTCGAGAATGCGGACGTCGTGGTTTTCAACACGTGCTGCATCCGCGAGAACGCAGACAACCGCCTGTACGGCAACTTGGGCCAGTTGCGCGCGCTCAAACAACTCCGCCCCGGCATGCAGATCGCGGTAGGCGGTTGCCTAGCCCAAAAAGACCGGGAGAAAGTCCTGGAGAGGGCGCCATGGGTTGACGCTGTATTTGGGACTCACAACGTCGGGCATGCCGCAGACCTTCTCGAGCGTGCCCGCACGAACGGCCCGCAGGTCGAGATCCTCGAGTCGGCTCCTGCAAGTGCGGAGGAGTTCGCTTCTGCTCTTCCCGTTCGTCGCGAGCTGCCGTTTGCCGCATGGGTGACGATCCAGGTCGGCTGCGATAACCACTGTGCGTTTTGCATTGTCCCGGCAGTCAGGGGCCCGGAAATAAGCCGGCCTTTTGCCGAAATCGTGGCCGAGGTGCGCGAGCTCGCGGCCCGTGGCACTGTCGAGGTCACGCTGTTGGGACAAAACGTCAACTCGTACGGGCGCGATCTCGCTCTCCAGGCTCGCAGTTCCGAGGATTGGCGGGAGCACCGCTACACAACAGGTGACGAGTGGGCTGCGGCTGCGGCTCCGCGCGCGCGACCTCTGTTTGCTGATTTACTCCGTGCCATCGCAAGGGTAGAGGGCATAGAGAGGGTCCGTTTCACGAGCCCCCATCCCAAGGATCTGCGCCCCGAAACAATCGAAGCGATGGCAAGCGAGAAGGCTGTATGCCCGCACCTTCATCTGCCGCTGCAGTCAGGCAGCGACCGGGTGCTTGCCCTCA
This sequence comes from uncultured Acidimicrobiaceae bacterium, assembly GCA_963725935.1. Lineage (GTDB taxonomy): Bacteria > Actinomycetota > Acidimicrobiia > Acidimicrobiales > Palsa-688 > Fen-671. The sequence continues at coordinate 29,012 of CAVSAM010000002.1, forward strand.
TGCGTAGAGGTTATACAGCCAAGCGTTATCTCGAGCGGCTGGCCGCTGCAAGGGCCGCCGTTGCGGATCTGGCAGTCACAACCGACATAATCGTGGGCTTCCCCGGCGAAACCGAACAGGACTTCACGCGGACGTTGGAAGTGGCCGCCGAGGCCGAGTACGACAGCGCTTATACGTTCATATTTTCCCCGCGTCCTGGCACAGAAGCTGCGGCGCGTACGGAAGACAACGTCCCAGCCGAGATCATCGCCGAGCGCTTCGAGCGCCTAAGGCAAGTGGTGGAGCGCAGCGCTTTGCGACGGCACGAGGCGCGTGTGGGGCGAACCGAGGAAGTTCTCGTCGAGGGTCAGGCCAAAAAAGGCGGCCCTGGTGTGTACTCGGGTCGGACCCGTCAGAACAAGCTGGTCCACGTGGAAGCAACCGGTCTGCGGTCCGGCATGGTCGTCGAGGTGCTCGTCGAGTACGGCGCCCCCCATTTCCTCAAAGGAAAATTCGTGCGGGTGCTGGCGCAACCTCGCCATCGCAACCTGATACCGGTGGCGGCCAGCTGAACGCCACGACGGCACCAGGGCCCTTCGCGTTGGTGGGGCCGACCGCTTCGGGCAAATCCGCGATCAGCGTCATGGTGGCGCTCCAACTGGGCGATATCGAGATAGTGACAGCGGACTCGATGCAGGTGTACAGGGGCATGGACATCGGCACCGCAAAGCCGAGCCCAGAAGACCGAGCCGGCATCGCCCATCACTTGATCGACGTAGCCGACCCGTCCGAGGCGTGGGACGTGGCTCGCTTTGTGACCGAGTCCAACAAGGTCATTGCCGATATCGCCTCGCGGGTAAGCGCGCCCTTTTCGTTGGCGGTACCGGCCTTTACGTGCACGCGCTTGTCGACAGCTTCGAAGTGCCCGGCAAGTGGCCCGAGGTGGCCGCGGAGCTTGAACAAACCGAGAGCACCTCCGAACTGCACCGCCGGCTTGCCGAGCTGGACCCGCCCGCGGCAGCCCGGACCGGGCCGGTCAACCGGCGGCGCGTATTGCGAGCGCTGGAGGTCACAATTGGCAGTGGCCGCCCCTTTTCCAGTTACGGTCCCGGTGTGGGAGCTTTCCCTCCGACGACGTGGCGGATCGCTGGTGTTTGGCTGCCGCGAGAGGTTGTGGCGGGTCGTATCGAGCATCGGTTCGCGGCGATGCTGAAGGCCGGGTTTGCCGATGAGGTCCGTGCGTTGGCCGCTAGGCCTGCCGGGCTGTCTCGCACGGCTCGCCAGGCCCTCGGCTACCGGGAGCTACTTTCGCACGTCGAGGACGGCGTGGCGCTGGACGACGCGGTCATACGAGCGGTCCGCCGCACCCGCCAGTTCGCTCGCCGGCAGCGGATGTGGTGGCGGCGAGACCCCAGGGTGCGATGGTTCGGGGCACCCGAAAACCCCCTGGCAATACTGCCCGCGCTGCTGGGAGACTGGGGGATGATGGCTGATGACCGAGGACGACAGGTTGGCTGAGGACAACACGGTGGCTGAGGACAACACGCGCACCGTGGGCACCCGGATGGAGCTCGCCCTTGCTAAGTACGAAGGTCTGGGCAACGACTTCCTTGTATTGGTCGATCTCGAGGGCCGCCTCCAGATCGACGCGTCATTGGCGCGGCTTGCGTGCGACAGGCACCTTGGCTTTGGCGCCGACGGCCTGCTGCGGGGCGGGCCGCCCCCTCGGGGATCTTCGGACGAAATGACCTTCGAGCTTCGCAATGCCGACGGCGGCGCGGCAGAGATGAGCGGCAACGGCTTGAGGTGCCTCGTGCATGCGGCGATCGACTCGGGAGCGGTCACGGCCCGGCCGGGCGACACCTTGGCAGTTCTTACACCGGCCGGACGCAGGGAGGTCCGCGTGCACGCCTTGGAGGACGGTTGGATGTGGGCGAGCACGGAGATGGGCGAGCCGAAGGTCCTCGGCGCCGCAGACAACTGCAACGTGGGGAACGGGCAGCTCTTCGTCGACGTCGGCAACCCTCACCTGGTAGTCCTCGGCCCTGACCCCCGGACGGTCGACGTGGTTTCGCTCGGTCCTGCCTTGAGCGACGAGACAGGCGCCCAAGGCGGGGTCAACGTCGAGTTCGTGGCCCTTGGCCCCGGGCGGGACGAGCTCACGATGCGAGTATGGGAGAGAGGTGTAGGCGAGACGCAGGCCTGCGGGACGGGTTCGGTGGCAGCTGCCGCAGCACTGCACCACTGGGGCAGGGTCGGCACCAAGGTGACGGTGAACCAGCCTGGAGGGGCTGCTGAGGTAGAGCTCCGGGTCGATGGGACAGCAGTCCTGACTGGGCCAAGCCGCCGGGTCGGGGCGTGCCGGCTCGTGCTGCCGGCGTTCCGCCCCGAGGAGGTTGACCAGCGCCGATGAGCCTGATCGAGCGCGGCTTCCGAGAAAAGATCGTCCTCGTAGGCGTCACGTTGCCCGGCAGTGACCATGGCTGGGCCGGCGGCCCCGCCGAGGCCGAGACAGAGCGCCATCTCGACGAATTGGCATTGCTGGTCGGTACCGCGGGGGCGGACGTGGTTGCCCGAGTCCTCCAGCGACGTGACCGCCCGGACCCCGCCACCTATGTCGGCCGAGGCAAGGCACAGGACCTCAGGACCGTATCGGAATCGGCCGACGCCGACACGGTGGTGTTCGACGACGAGCTGTCACCTGCGCAGTCGCGGAACCTTGAGAAGATCCTGGGGCGCACTGCGATCGACCGCACCGCTGTGATCCTGGATATCTTCGCCCAGAACGCCAGCAGCGACGAGGGCAAGGCGCAGGTCGAGCTGGCGCAGCTCCGCTACCGCCTCCCGCGCTTGCGCGGCCGAGGGCACTCACTGTCCCAGCAAGCAGGTCGCATTGGTACCCGAGGCCCTGGTGAGACCCAGCTCGAGGTCGACCGCCGCCGGCTCGTGCGCCGGGTGCACAAGCTCGAGTCGGAGCTCGCCCAGCTCGAGCGCCGGCGCAAGTTGCAGCGCCGCGGTAGGCGGGGTAGCCGCCTGTCGTCGGTGTCGATCGTCGGTTACACGAACGCGGGAAAGTCGACCCTGCTCAACGCCCTCACGGGTGCGGGAGTGGTCGCCGACGACCGGCTTTTTGCCACCCTTGACCCCAGGACCCGCCGCTTCGCTCTGCCGGGCGGCGAGCCGGTCCTCGTGTCCGACACCGTCGGTTTCGTGCGCAAGCTCCCTCATCAGCTTGTCGAAGCCTTCCGGAGCACGCTCGAGGTTGTCAACGAGGCAGACCTGCTCGTCCACGTGGTGGACAGTTCGGCGCCCGAACCTGAAGGCCAGATCGAGTCCGTCCGGACGGTGCTCGGCGAAATCGGTGCCGCAGACCTCCCTGAGCTGTTGGTGTTCAACAAGTCGGATCTCGCTCCCGGTGAGGCTAAGGAGCTGATGACCCGGTACCCAGGAGCCGTGGTGATCTCTGCGGCGACAGGGCAAGGTATACCCGAACTTCTCGGCGCCATTGCCCACCAGCTCCGTCTGGCAAGCCGGGTCGTCGAACTGAGCATCCCCTACAGCCGCGGCGACCTTTTGGCAGCCCTCCACAGGGAGGGCGAGGTGTTGAGCACTAGCGAGGACGGCGAGGCGATGATCGTGAAGGCAAGGTTGCCAAGCGCTGCGCGGGCGCATTTCTCGGCCTGGGAGCGCCAAGGACAGGACGGCTAGGGACATGGCCGCCAAGGACATGGCCGCTGAGGTTCGCCCCGTTGGAGGCGGCAAGGGCTTCCAACCCCCGCCTTATCCCTATGGGCGGCTCGGGCCGCTGCGGGAAAAGGCAGCAGCGCTGCCTGGGGGCGCGGTCGACCTCTCTGTTGGCGACCCGTGCGACCCGCCAAGCCCGGCCGTTCTCGCCGCGTTGAGCTCGGCCGATGAGGGCCGTGCAACTCGCGGGTACCCGTCGTCGGCCGGTTCTCCGGCTGCTCGCGAGGCTGTTGTCGATTGGATGGGGCGCCGTCTCGGGGTCAAGGTGGACCCGGCCCTCGTAGCGCTGTGCATCGGCACCAAAGAGCTGGTCGCCGGTCTTCCTGGTTGGCTGCACTTGCGCGACCCCTCACGAGACACGGTGCTTTACCCCGAGCTCGCCTACCCGACCTACGAGATGGGAGCTCTTTTGGCAGGCCTGAGACCTGTACCGGTGCCTGTCGACGAGCACTTCCGGCTGCGGCTGACCCCGGACGCGGTCAGCGAGGAAGACGTCGAGCGCGCGGTGCTGTTGTGGGTTAACAGTCCCGGCAACCCGGCAGGGCAGCTGGACGACCTTGCGGCCGCCGCAGCGTGGGGCCGGCAACGGGGCGTCCTGGTCGCCAGCGACGAGTGTTACGCCGAGCTCACATGGAACGGCCCTCCGCGAACCATTATCGGGGACGGCGTGGGAGCCGGCGGGATGGACGGGGCCCTCGCGGTCCATTCCCTTTCCAAGCGGAGCAACCTAGCCGGGCTGCGATTTGGCTGGTACACCGGCGACGCCGAGGTCGTTGGTTTCGTGCGCGATGTCCGCCAGCACGCTGGCTTCATGGTGCCCGGGCCGGCCCAGCTCGCGGGGACAGCCGCTCTAGCGGACCAGGCTCACGCCGATGCCCAGCGGCAGCGCTACCACGAGCGTCTCGTCCGCCTGCGCGAAGTCCTGGCTGCGGTGGGGGTAGAGGCAGCCATGCCTGAAGGCGGCATCTACCTTTGGGCGCCAGCCCCGGATGGAGACGCGTGGGCGCTGGCCACCCGCCTGGCTGCTGAAGCCGGCCTCGTCGTCTCACCCGGCGAGTTCTATGGGCCTGCCGGCGCAGGGCACATCAGGGTGGCCGCCGTGGCCCCAATGGAACGCATCGAGCTGGTCGCTTCCCGTCTCGGCGCCTAGGGCCTAAGCCGAGCTAGCATCCGCCACCTGTGGACCTGCAAAACGAGATTGATGCTCTTTGGGAACGGCGCGACCAACTTGGCCCTGACAGCAAGGCTGAGGCTGAGCTGGTCCGCGAGGCGATCGGCTTGCTCGACTCCGGCCAGGTTCGTGTTGCCCAGCTATCACCTGAAGGCACGGAAGTCACTGTCAACGAATGGCTGAAGCGGGCGATCCTGCTGTTCTTCAAGGTTTCGGCTATCGAGGTCACCGAGCTCGGGCCTTTCGAGTACGCCGACCGGCTCCCTCTCAAGCACGGCTTCGAGGAGGCCGGGGTAAGGGTGGTACCCGGGGCCTCGGCGCGCTGGGGCAGCTTCATCGGCCGGGGCGCAGTGATGATGCCCAGCTACGTCAACATCGGCGCCCACGTCGGGCCCGGGACGATGGTCGACACCTGGGCGACGGTGGGGAGCTGCGCCCAGATCGGGGCCGGCGTCCACCTCTCCGGAGGAGTCGGGATCGGCGGTGTGCTGGAGCCTCCCCAGGCTTCACCCGTAATGATCGGCGATAACGCCCTCATTGGCAGTCGTTGCATGATTACCCAGGGGGCGCAGGTGGGCGCCGGCGCAGTCCTTGGCGAGGGTTGCATCCTCAACCCCGGGATCCCGGTGATCGATGCCGAGACGGGCCAGGAGCTCTCGCGGGGCGTAGTCCCGCCGTGGTGCGTCGGGATCGGGGCGACGCGCCCGTGTACCTATGCCGGCGGCACCTTCGGCTTGCCGTGCATCTTGGTCGTCCGCTGGCTGGACGAAGGCCAAAAGCACTCGACGGCCATCCTGAACGACATGCTCCGGGAGCACGGGGTGAGCATTTAGTGGCAACAAGCCAGTGAGCGACCTGCTCGCCGCCACAGCCGAGCTTGTGGCCGTGCCCTCATTGTCCACCGAAGAAGGCTTGATCGCTGACCACGTCGAGAGCCTCCTGCGCCGTCACGCCTGGCTCGACGTAGTGCGTTTCGGCGACAACGTGGTCGCCCGCACCGATCTTGGCCTGCAGGACCGAGTGGTGCTCGCTGGCCACCTCGACACCGTCCCGCCAAACGGCAACGCTGTACCGAGGATCGACGGGGCGACATTGTGGGGGCTCGGTTCGACCGATATGAAGGGTGGGCTCGCAGTGATGCTCGACCTGGCTGACACCCTGCGACGGCCCAATTGTGACGTGACTTACGTCTTCTACGTAGCAGAGGAGATCGCGCGGCAGCACAACGGGCTCTTGGCATTGGCCGGCGCCGATCCCGGCATTATCGACGCCAGTGCCGCGATCGTCTGCGAGCCGACCAACTGCCGGGTCGAGGCTGGCTGCCAGGGAGTACTGAAGGTAGATATCGCCATTGCTGGCCGGAGGGCCCACGTAGCTAGGCCGTGGACCGGGCGCAACGCAATCCATCGGCTCGCCCCTTTGCTAGCGGGCGTGGCGGGTTGGCCGGGGCGCGAGGTCCAAATCGACGGTTGCACCTACACGGAGTCACTGCAGGCTGTCGGCGTGAGCGGCGGGGTGGCGTCCAACGTGTTGCCGGATCGTGCGGTGCTCCAACTGAACTACCGCTTTGCCCCGGACCGCGACGCCGCGGCAGCCGGCGAGGCGCTGAGAGAGATCGTTGCGCCGTGGCTGGAAGCGGGGGATTCTTTCACTGTCGCCGACAGCGCCCCGTCGGCGCCGCCGTCGCTCAACCATCCGTTGCTCGCTCGCCTGGTCAGTGCTGCGAGCGGGCCGGTGTCCGGCAAATTGGGCTGGACAGATGTGGCCTTTTTCGCAGAGCGTGGCATCCCGGCGGCAAACTTCGGCCCAGGGGACCCGGAGTTGGCGCACACAGCAGGCGAAATGATTACGCGTGGGTCACTCGAGGAGGCGCGCCAGGTCCTAGGTCGTTTGCTCGGCGAATGACAACCGCTGGCTAGGTCAGCAGACCGGCTTAGGTCAGCAGCCGGTAATGGTGAACTCCCCGAAGTTGCCTTCGTCGCCGTATTGGCCGTACTTCGTGTTGTTCACGCCATTTGCGTCCCACGCATACGCTTTCCACGTGCTGCTGCCGTGGCCAGCCAGGCAGAGCTGGGCGGGAGCCGGGAACATATAGAAGCTGCCGGGCGTCACTCCTTTGGCCGCCAGGCTGCGAATGACCACGCGGGCGGTGCCGTTAGCGAACATCACTTTTACGAGCGGTGAGTGAAGCTTCAAGACGACTGCGATCGTGATGACGGTGCCTTTCGGCCCCGAGCACGGGCCCATCTCGAGGGGGGAGTACGTGTTGTAGAAGCAGGGGCGGAACGTTGGAGGTGCAGACGTCGCCGGGTTACCACTGATATTCGCGAAACCGGCATTACGGGACTCGGAGTTGTACGACCAAGTCGTCGGGCTCGAGTCCCAGACCTGCCATTGGCCCGGGCTGAGGGTGACGTTGAACGTTGCGGTCCAGTTGGCGTTGGGAACGCCGCCTTGCCCGGCCGAACCCTGTGCTTGCGCCTGCGCTTTGACGAGCCCGCCACTGTGGGGGACGAGGATGTAAATGACGCCCGCCTTGGGGGTACCCCGGCCGTTGTCCCAGTGGTAGGTCGAAATCGATGTGACGGTCTCCGGTCGTGTGATTGTGAACAGGGTATAGGCCGGAGGCATCGGGCTGGCCTGGGTGACCCCGTAGCCGTTTGTGTTATTGAAAATCGTTGTGCTGGCCGACGCGCTGGTGGTGCCGACTACGGCCGGCCCGCTTACGGCGATCAGGCCGAGCAAGGCAGAGGCCAGGAACTTTCGACGTTGCGTGGACATGTTCGGATTATGCCAGACAGGGTCGTGCGAGCAGCGGTTTTGCGGGCGTCGAGATGGCGCCTCGACGGCTGAGTAGCGTGGCCCGACCTGTGGCACCGTGTCTTCGGGTCAAATTGCGCCCGTCCTTGGCCCAAGCCCTCAGACGGTGCTATCGATCAAATCCCGCGCGTCTGGTCCAACTTTATTCGAAAAACGCATAAAACTCGAGCCAGGCGGGAGGCCACTGCATAAAACTGGACAAATCGACAGGTAAAAAACGGGCGCTGTTAGCGAGTTTTCGCGCTCCGGGAACAGCTCGCCGGTTTGCTGCGGTGTGACTCTATTAAGATAAGAGGTCCGCGTGGCATCGCTCCTAGAGCCGGCGCAAAACTGTGACCACCTTGCCGAATATGGTCACCTCTGACGCCGGGAACACCATCGGTCCCATGTTGGGGTTGGCTGGGAGCAGCACAATGTTGTCCCCCCGGCGGGAGAACGTTTTGATCGTTGCTTCCCCTCCGGGTATACCGGCGGCCACTATCTCCCCGGAGTTGGCTTCGGGCTGCTGGCGGACCACCACGTAGTCCCCGTCCAGGATCCCTGCCTCGATCATGGAGTCACCGCGCACTCTCAGCATGAAGAGGTTGCCCCCGCCAGTGAAGTCTTCGGGGAGGGGCAGCAGCTCTTCGACGCTCTCCGAGGCCAGGACGTTGGTGCCGGCCGCGATGTCCCCGACGAGGGGCACGAGGCGTGCACGGCCGCTTTCGATCGCGGCTCCCGACGTGGCGTCATAGCGCACCTCGAGAGCGCGCGGCTTCGTCGGGTCACGCCGTAGGTAACCCTGCTTCTGAAGGGTGTTGAGATGGGCCTGCACGGTCGAGGTCGAGGCAAGGCCGACGGCCAGGCCGATCTCGCGGACAGAGGGGGGGTAGCCGCGCTCTCGCACCTGTCCGGCGATGAAATCGAGGATCTCTCGGCGCTTTCCTGTCAACAGAGTTTCGCTCATGTTGCTTGCCTCCCTTGTGGGGTCGCGGACCAACGTCACGCCGATGCCCTGGCGTGCCCTTGTGTTGCCTGGCAGCATAGCCCCGCGAGCAGCGCGAGTCAAACATATGTTCTACTCGTCACAGGCCCCCGCTATCCTCTTGACGACGAACACCCGTTCGTGTAGATCTGGTACCGTTACGAACGTACGTTTGTGACGCCCTTAGCGGGAGGCATGCGATGGTAGCGCTGAGATGGTGCGAAGAGGATGAGGAAGAGCAGCAACAAGAGCTGGCGGGCCGCCTTACTGTCGCGGGTGCCACCCCGTCGGGCCGCGAGCCGCGGCTCCTGCAGCTTGCCTCGCGAGAGGTCGCGTACCCGAGCGGAAGAGCGAGTTCGGTGGTCCGGCGAAGGCAGAGGACCTTCTTTTGGCGGCGTGTGATCGTGGTATCGGTGATCGCCGGGCTGGGAGCGATGGCTTGGTTGGCGACCGGCAGGCTCGTTTCAGCGGCGGGCGCCCAAGCGCCGCAGAGCCCGCGCTGCGTGGCGGGAGGCCTGCCGGGTGCGGGCCAGGCAGCCGGCTCGTGCGGGCAGGTCTATGTGGCTAGGCCCGGGGATACGATCTGGGCGATCGCTGTGGCCTACAGCCGAGGCGGCGACCCGAGGCCCCTTGTCGCAAATTTGGAATCCGAGATCGGGGGCGGTGCGTTGCAGCCTGGCGAGCGCCTGATCGTCCCTTAGTGAGCTCGCCGTGTTGAGCTGAGTGAGACGGGGTGCTGGCAGCAGGTTGGTGGCACACGGGTTGTAGGGTCGGCGTTGGTGCGTTGCCCACGGTGTTCAGGAGCCGAAGACCGGGTCATCGATTCGCGCACATCAGAAGACGGTGCAGCCATCAGGCGTCGCCGGGAGTGCCTGGCTTGTGGCCGGCGCTTTACGACCTATGAGCGGCTCGAGGAAGTGCCCTTTGTGGTGGTGAAGAGGTCGGGTCAGCGAGAGCCCTTCGAGCGGGCCAAAATCATCGCGGGCATGAAGGCTGCCGCCAAAAACCGACCGCTCCCGCTTAGCGCGCTCGAGCAGATCGCTGTTGAAATCGAGGAAGGTTTGCGCCTCGTTGGCCCTGAGGTGGGCAGCCAACAGGTTGGCCTCGCAGTCCTCGAGGCCTTGCGGGGCCGGGACCATGTCGCCTACCTCCGCTTCGCCAGCGTCTACAAGGATTTCACCGACGCAGGGGACTTCCAGCGTGAGGCGGGGCTGCTGACCAAGGTCACGACGCCTAAAACGGGAGCAACAAGGGCTCCCGACTGAGGCGGGCCTGAGGCGGGCCCTAGGGCGCTGTGCTGGTATTGGATTAGGCAAGCGCTTACCTTTCGGGCTAGCTTTGGGCAAGGACAGCGACAAAAAGGGGGTTCTTCATGCGTATAGGCATGCTGACAGGTGGAGGTGACTGCCCGGGCCTCAACGCTGTTATCAGGGCTGTGGTCCGCAAGGGAGAGACGAACTACGGGGACCAGTTCGTTGGCTTTATGGACGGCTGGCGCGGCCTGATCGACAACACCACGATGCCTCTTGACTGGGAGACGTGCCGCGACATCCTGGACAAGGGAGGCACGATCCTCGGCACCAGCCGGACCAACCCCTACAAGGTGGAAGGTGGCGTCGACAAGGTGCTGGCAACGCTGAAGGACCAGCAAGTGGATGCCCTCGTCGCGATCGGTGGCGACGACACCTTGGGAGTGGCAAACAAGTTGCTTGCTGAAGGGGTTTCAGCGGTCGGGGTCCCCAAGACGATCGACAACGACCTGTCGGCGACCGAGGTGACTTTCGGTTTTCATACAGCGGTCCAGATCGCTACGGAGGCTATCGACCGGCTCCGCACGACGGCAGGATCACACGGCCGGGTCATCGTTTGTGAGGTGATGGGCCGCCATGCGGGCTGGATCGCCCTCTATTCCGGCATCGCCGGGGGAGCGGTCGACATCTTGATACCTGAGGAGCCTTTCGCCGTCGAGGCCGTCTGCGCAAACGTGAAATCGCTTACTGGTCAGGGGCGGCACGCCGCGATTGTCGTTGTTGCTGAAGGCGCAACGCCGAAGGCAGGGTCGTTCAGCACGACGTCGTCCGAGGTCGACCAGTTCGGCCACGTTCGCCTCGGTGGCGTCGGCAACGCGCTGGCCGCGGAGATCGAGCAACGCACCGGCATCGAGACGAGGGTCGCCGTGCTAGGCCATATCCAGCGCGGTGGTAGCCCCACTGCGTTTGACCGGGTTCTCGCCACGCGCTTTGGCATCGCGGCGATCGACGCGGTTCACAACGGCGGGATCGGGACGATGGTCGCTCTTCAGGCCGACAAGATCGTTCGCGTCGCGCTCAACGATGCCGTCTCGGAGCCCAAGCTCGTCCCGCCTGAGTTTTACGAAGACGTAGCCAAGCCTTTCTTCGGTTAGCGAAGCCGCTCAGCGACCCGTGTATGAGCCTCGGTCGGTCGGCGGGCCCTCAGGGCCGCTGCCGAAAGCCAGCGAGTGTCGCAGCATGTTGGGCCTCCGTTAGAAGCTTTACGAGGGGGCCGGTGAGCTCCCGGGTCGTTGCCAACAGGGTTCTGCCAGGCATCATGGTCACTTCCCCCCCGGCCTCCTCGCAGATGAGACTGCCGGCGGCCGAGTCCCAGTCGTTCAGTCCTGATTCGTAGAACGCGTCGAAACGACCTCCAGCAACCCAGCACAGGTCGAGCGCCGCAGACCCGAACCTCCGGATGTCACGGACGGCCGGCAAGAGGTACGGGAGGACCGCCGCCTGCGCTGCCCTCGTTTCGGAGCTGTAGCTGAAGCCGGTTGCCACCAGAGCCGTGGCCAGGACGCTTCGGCCGCTGGCTACGTGGCAGGGGGACCCGTTGCACCAGGCCCCCCGACCAACTGTGGCTGTCCACGTTTCCTGTCTGACTACGTCCACGACGACGCCCACGACCGGGCGGCCGCCGTACTGAGCTGAGAGCGAAACCGAATATGCAGGCAGGTCAAAGAAGAAATTTGTTGTCCCGTCGAGTGGGTCGGCCACCCAGGACACGTCTGAAGTCCCCGGGTGGGAGGTGCCCTCCTCGCCGACGAACGAATCGAAGGGCCGGGCAGACCGCAGCTCTGAGACGATGTAGGCCTCCGACGCCCTGTCAGCTTCCGAGACGAGATCGGTTGGCGACGACTTGGTCGAGACCTCTCTGAGGCGCGCTGGCGAGTACTGACGGAGCACCTGAGCAGCCCCGGTCGCCACTTGCAAGGCGACACGTTGCAGTTCGTCGAGCAGGTCCTCTGGGACGGGAGTTGCGGGCGCGTTCACACCACCCTTCTATCACGAGGGCACCAGCGGTATGACCGCTCGGGCCGGTTACCGGTCGTTCTGGTCACAGGGCTGGGTTACCCTTGGGCCGTGAGCCTTGACGCCGGCGACGAAGGGGCCGGCGACGAAGGGGCCGGCGACGAAGGGGCCGGCGACGAAGGGGCCGGCGACGAAGCGAGCGGCCAGGAGCTAGGCCCGGTACCACGTCGGGCCCTGGCGATCTACGCGCACCCTGACGACCCCGACGTTTCGTGCGGCGGCACTCTCGCCAAGTGGGCGGCGGCCGGCAGCGAGGTCCACGTTTGCCTGTGCTGCGATGGGGGCAAAGGTTCCCTGGGCCGGAGACCGACGAGGTCCAACTGGTGCGGGAGCGGCACCGGGAGGTCGAAGCCTCCGGTCGGGTGCTGGGGGTGACAGCCCACCACTGGTTCGGTTACCCCGACGGTGAGCTGGACGACAACACCGAGCTGCGCGCTCGCGTCGTCGCCCTGGTGCGTCAACTGCGGCCGGACGCAGTTTTAGCGCCAGACCCCACGGCGGTTTTCTTCGGCTCCAACTATGTCAACCACAGGGACCATCGGATGGTCGGCTGGGCGGTCCTCGACGCTGTGTCACCGGCGGCCGCCAACCCCCACTACTTCCCCGCGATGGGCTCGGCGCACCAGGTCCCATTGCTTTATCTTTCTGGGACGCTCGAGCCGGACACCTGGGTGGACATCACCGAGACGATAGACAGCAAGGCGGCGGCGCTTGCATGCCATGCGTCCCAGATCGGCGAGGGGGGCGAGTGGCTGCGCAGCGTGGTCGGCCAGCGCGCCGAGGAGGCTGGCCAGGACGCCGGGGTGCGTTATGCCGAAGCGTTCCGCAAGGTGGTCCTGGGTTGAGCACGCGCTGGGTCCTGCACGTCGACATGGACGCCTTTTTTGCGGCAGTCGAGGTCAAGGAGGACCCGGCCCTGTCCGGCAAGCCCGTGGTTGTAGGCGGGACCGGCCCTCGGGGCGTAGTCGCCTCGGCGAGCTACGAGGCGCGCGGGTTCGGGGTCCGCTCGGCTATGCCCGGCCGGGAGGCCCGCCGGCTGTGCCCCTACCTGGTGTTCCTCCCTGCGCGTTTCGAGCTTTACCACCATTACAGCGAGCTTCTCCACGGCGTGTTGCAGAGCTTCACACCGCTCGTGGAAGGCATCGGTCTGGACGAAGCGTTTCTGGACGTCACCGGGGCTGCGAGCCTGTTCGGCACACCGGCGGAGATGGCGGCTGAGGTACGTAAACGGGTGTCCGCCGAGCTCGGTCTCAACTGTTCGGTGGGAGCCGGGCCCAACAAGCTCGTTGCGAAGTTGGCGTCGAAGGCGGCCAAGCCACGGGCCTCGCAGCGTGGGCCGTCGCCGGGCCCGGGGGCTGTCGTTGTGACCGAGGACGAGGTGCTCAACTTCATCTGGCCGATGCCGGTTGAAGCCCTTTGGGGTGTAGGGCCGCCAGTCGCGAGCGGTTGCACAAGGTTGGCGTGACTACGGTGGGCCAGCTTGCGGCGCTGCCCGAGGCTGTCATCGTGGGCGCGCTCGGCAAGTCGGCGGGGGAGATGGTGCACTCGCTGTCGTGGGGTCGCGACGCTCGCGCCGTGGTGGCAGACCGGGAGCTCAAGTCGATCGGCCACGAGGAGACCTATCCCACGGACGTGGTTGACCGGGACGAACTGGAGCGCCGGCTGGTCCTGCTGGCTGACTCCGTCGCCGCGCGCATTCGTCGGCACGGCGTAGTTGCTCGCACTCTGACGCTCAAGTTCCGCTACGGCGATTTCACGACCCTCACCAGGAGCCACACGTTCGCCACCCCGCAGATGAGCGGGCCCGGTTTGTGGACCGCCGCCAAGGAGCTTCTCGGCTCGCTCGAGCTGAGAAATGGCGTGCGCCTTCTCGGTCTGAGCGCTTCCGGGCTGGTCCCAGTCCAATCTGCACCTGGCGAGCAGCTCCAGCTGGAACTGAGCGCAGCGGCGACGGTGTCCCAAGAAGGTGTGGCGCCGCTCCGATCGAACGATGCCGCCCAGGAGCCAGGTGCGGTGACTGCTAGCAGCGCCGCCGGCTCCGACCAAGCAGGAAGTGGTGCCGCGCCCGGCTGGGAGCGGGCCAGCCAGGCAATCGACGCGGTGCGCGCCCGCTTCGGCGAAGGCGCCGTTGGCCCAGCCACGTCTCTTGGTGAAAAGCGCCGCCCTCCTAGCCAGTACGATCGCAGCCCGAGCCCCCGCACCGCTAAGTAGGAGGGCCGCTCGGAGGCCGCATTTTTGCAACTTGTGGGCACAAAGGGCTTGGCGGGGCCAGCACTTGGCTATAGGTTCCACGTGTGAGAACCGGGCGAGCGCGATCCGCTTCAGGCAGTTCGAGCGGGTTGACGCTACCCCGTTGGGCCGTCGTCTTGAGCGCCGCGGCGTTGGTAGTGGCTCTCACGGGCGCCCAGAACCCTCAGCCCGCGCGCCCTCGGCTCGCGCGCCCTCAAGGCTCCGCGGCCGCGGGCCTCCCCAGGGACCAGACGCTCTACACCACTGGCACCGCCACGTCCTCGCCGAGCAACTTCAACCCGCTGGACCTGGGCGGCGCTTACACGGGAACCCAGGGCTTGCTTTACGAACCGTTGTTCCTTTACGACCCGGTGCATGGCCGGTTCATCCCGTGGTTGGCTACCAGTGGAGCCTGGCAGGGCCCGACGACGTACAAGCTGCAAGTCCGCGGGAACGTGGACTGGACCGCTAGCCCGAGCGGAGCAGTAACAGGAGCCCTGAGCGGGGCTGACGTTGCCTATACCGTCAAGTTGGCATTGGGTGACAAGGACGACCCGTTCAACTCCGATGTGGCGAGCGTGACGAGCGCGACGGCGGTGGGCAACACCGTCACGGTCCAGTTCCGGGAGCCCGTCGGGTACGCCGAGTGGCAAGATTTCCTTTGGCATTCCCCGGTGTTACCCGAAAGCGCGTGGTCGGGCCTGGCGCCTTCGGCCCGGCTCACTGCGGCAAACAGAGCCCCCGTGTCTACGGGACCGATGGTGCTGCGTTCCACAAGCTCGACCGAGGCCTGCTACCAGGACAACCCGCACTGGTGGGGCAAGGACCAGCTCGGGCTGTCGTTCAAGTTCGAGTACCTCTGCGACACAGTCAGTGGTTCGAGCGGAGCGGGGCTGTCGGCATTGCTCGAAAGCCGTACGGACTGGAGCAATGCGTTGCTCGAGGGTGTCACGAACCTGGCTGGCGGAAAGACGCCTAGTTATGACATCAAGACCTATTACCCCGGAGCTCCCTACATGCTCCCGGCTGAGACGGCTTGGATCGAAATGAACACAGCCAAGGCCCCGATGAGCAACACGGATTTTCGAAAGGCTGTCGCTTTCGCCATCGATACTTCAAAGGTCATATCGAGCGCATACGCAGGTACCGTGGAGGCAGCTGACCCGACCGGGTTGCTCCCTTACCTGCGCAGTTACATAAACGACAGCACGGTCGACAAGTACGGCTTTCATTATTCGCAGTCCCTCGCGAAAAAGTTCCTCGAGCAATCGGGGTACCGCGGTCAACACCTCACGCTGGAAGTGCCAATAGGCGGGACCGACTGGATCAGCGCGGCGGGCACCATCAGCAAGCAGTTGGCCGAGGTCGGGATCCACGTCTCGGTGGCGGTGGTCCCTCCGCAGAAGCGTGATGCCGACATCGTCGATGGCAGTTACGACATGGTGATCTACAACGCCGGTGGTATTGGTCCGACACCGTGGACCTATTTCGACAATGTCTACCAATTGCCGGTAAATGCCGAGCAGTCCTCGCGCGCCAATACCGAGCGCTTTGTTGACCCAGGGGCATGGGCGCTCGTGCAGCGCGCGGCAGCGACACCCATTACCGACACGGCCGCGCTGCGCCCGATATACGCGCAACTTGAGGCTGACTTCCTCCAGGATCTGCCGGAGGTACCTCTGTGGTACAGCGGCGCGTGGTTCCAGGCGAGCACGATGTACTGGGAGGATTATCCTTCGAGCACCGTCGCGCGGGACCAGTTCACTCCGATGATGGGGCCAGGCTGGTTGGGCTCGACAACCACCGTTTATGCCCTGGCGGCGCTCCGGCCGCACAAATAAGGGCTGTCTAGCGCTGCGACAGGCAGCATTGCTGGAGGCAGCGCTAATCGGTGTAAAGCAGCTCGACCTCGTACGGGGAGAGGTGTAGGGCACTAACTCGTTCGCCGCTTGGCGACGACGCTAGCGATAGCTGCTTGTCGGGTGCGACCAGGTCGGCATCGACGGTGTCTGGCGACACGTTCAACGCGAGGTACGCATCCCTTTCGCCGACTTTGAGAGCCCCGATAATTATCCTGGGGTCGTGCACCCTGACCGGGCGCCCCACTCCGGCAAGCTCGGCGAGAGCTGAGTAGAGCTTCCATGTTGGCTCGGGGTTGGCCGCTGCCCGGGAGGCAGCCATGAACTCGAGCGGGTAGGTGCAGAACACCATCGAGCCGTCTCCCACCCGGTTGCGCAGTAGCGCAGGCCGGCCCTCGTGGTCGACCGCCAGGACTTCGGCGCTCGTGGGCTCGACTGGTATGTAAGAGCGGCCCGGGCCTTCGCCCGCAACTGGGAACTCGAGCCGGGACCCGCTTACCAGCTCCCCGACATCAGAGAGCATTAGGAACGTGACTTCCCTGCCCTCGATCGTGTCGGCGACGCCGTAGCGGAGATGGTGGGCCACTCCGAACACCTGCTCGAGCCACGGTGCCCAGGGGCCAGGCTGCTCCCTGCCTGTCCCGGCGAAGTACGAAGCGTACACGGTGGCACCCTCGCGGGCGCGGGCCAACATCAGCTGAAGGCCTGGAGCGGTGATGAACTTGGCGGACGGCATGAGGTACAGCTTGGTTTGCCGGGCCGGAGCGCCGTCCTCACCGTTTTGAAGGTCGACACCCGTTTGAAGAAGGTCGCGTTCGCGTACGAGGTCGACGGGGAGGTCGGCCTCCCGGGCCGCTATGTAGGACTGGAAAAGGTTAGAACGCATGTCTGCTCGGTACACCGCCGACCAGGAGGGCTCTGTGTGCTCGAAATGCTCAGGCACCAAAAGGGCAACTTCACCGGCGGGACGGTGCCACCCGGTGGCCGACAGCTGCGACACAAGGCCAGAGAACCGCGCGAGCTCGTGGGCTTGCGGCTTGGGGCGCCCAGCGTGATCGGTGATGCCGAAGTGCATTTCGAAGGGATGGTGGCGGTACGGGTCCTGGCTGGCCAGGTTGTCGAAATCGCAGTTGTTCCACGCGAGCCACCCGCGCGCCCCGGCCAGCAGGCTCGAATGGAGCACCTGGCGGTAATAATGGGCCGCATTTTCGCCTGAGGCCATGTCGGAGGAGAGGCCGAATTCCTCGAGGACCACCGGTTTGCCGAACGCGTTGCAGAGTTCGCAGGCAAACGCAGCCGCCAGCATTTGACGAACAGCGTCATTGGACGACGGGTACACGTGTGGCCCGATGAAGTCGACGATGGGCGCGATCCGGCGTAGTGAAAAGCCGTTGTCGTTGCCGGTCACCTCTATTCCCCAGGCCCCGTCCCCAGTACCGACGGGCTGGGTGGCGCCACCTGCGCGGAGCGCGTGGACGAGCAGGCGGGCCCACGCGGTCACGGGTTCCTCGTCGCCGTTGCGGCCGTACAGCGGCATCTCGTTGCTGAGCAACCAGGCCGCGATGGCCGGGTGCGAAGCCGTCCTTCGGGCGACCTCGGCTACGAACCAGGCTTGCTGCGAAACGAACGATACGTCTCGGTACAGGTCGCGTCCTGCTCGCCAAGCCGGGTCCCAGTTCTCACCCGACATGTGCCCGACGATGAAGGTCGGGACGGTCCAGAGCCCGGCCTGGCGGTGGAGCTCGAGGAAGTCGACGAACCGCTCCATAACCTCGTCGTCCAAGGTGTCGGGCTCGGGCATGAAATCAGGCCAGTAGCAGAACGAGCGCGTGAGCGTGCAGCCGTGTGCCGCCAGGACCTCGAGCTCCTCCTTGACGACGTCGCCGTCGTAACGGGACCACATTCGGGGGCCGCCCGCACGCGACCAGAAGTTCGTCCCTACCCAGATTTGTGGGCCTGGTGGCCAAACTTGCGCCCTCGCCAGCTGATCGCTCGTCGTGTTGCCGTCCTTTGCTCAGGCCCGCTGTCGGCGAGACCGCCATGACAGGAGGGCGAGGTCAATAACTGACCCGGTGGGTGTACCTTAGGCGAGGAGGCTTGACTGCCGAAACGAGCTGTAACGAGTGCCGCGATGGAAGAGCAACTAGCACCGAGAGCAGGCACGGAGGTATAGGGTTTTGCCACTTTCGGACCACGAGCAACGCATGCTCCGCCAGATCGAGCGCCAGCTACAGCACGAGCGAGGGCTGGCCCGCATCTTGCGGATGCCCGCGGACGGGCGCGAAGCGGCCCGCAACGCGCGGCGAGCGTCCATAGCGTTCGTTGCCGGTCTGGTGCTGCTATCGATCGTCTTTTCCTCGTACTGGGTGATCGGTCTGGTCGGCTTCTTCATCATGCTCATGTCGGCCGTGATCTTGGTCCAGAGCCTGCGTCGGCTGGCTCGAGACCGATGGGGACAGTCCCTTGCCGAGCACGATCTGAGGGCCGGGGCGGAGCCGCTGAGCGGGGGAGGCCCCCGGCCGGGGCACCCGCCGGGGGGCAAATGGTGGACCGGCAGAGGTGGTCGTGGCCACGGATCCGACGAGGAGGGCCCTGGGGGAGCCTGAGCTGTACCGTGGCTCTCGTGAAACTTTATGTCCTGCTGGCGGACAGGGGCACCCACAACCCTCAGAACGGCACGCTGAGCCTTCTCAACGTGGGCTGGGCTGTCACCCAGCTGCGTCGCCACATGAACCAGGGCCCGGCCGGCCCCGGGCAGCCGCTCATGACTGCCCCCTACGTGGTCGTCGTGTTCATGGAGGCCGAGCTCGGGATGTGCAACAAGACCCTGACCCTCGAGATGGAGCTGCTCACCGAAGACGGCGATGTCGTCGAGATCCCTGGCCCCGCGGGCGCTCAGGCCGTCCGGCTGGAGCAGCCGATAATGGTGCCGAGCCCGCCTGGGGTGCCGACCGGTTTCCCCGGCCACGCCACCGCCATGATGGAGCTGCCGACAGGCCTGCCCCTCCCGCCCGGTATTTACCGTTGGCAGGCGAGGGTAAACGGCAAGGAGGACGACGACTGGTCAGCCCATTTTTACGTGGCTGCGCCTCCTCAGCAGGCGACGTTCGGGTTCTCGGCACCCGCGGAGTGAGATGGCGGCCCGGATGGTGCCTCTCGAGAAGGGAGCCTTGACGGCCGTTGTGCGCCGCCCGGGGCTCTGGCCAACCGCTTTGGCCGAGCTGCGGGCGCTGGCCGTGCCAAGGTGGTGGGCCAAATGGCCGCTACTGCCTCTGCCGTCGCCGGGTTACCTAAGGTTCCGGCTGGAAGCGATGTACGGGCCGGCTCGGGCCAAGGTGAGCGCTGCGGAGCTGGTTGGCTACCTCGAGTGGTGTCGATGGATGCGAGCGCTTGCGCGCTAAGTTCTTATTGTGCCTGCGGAGACAGTTGCAGCCAGTGACGGCAGCCCTTTCCTGATACATCTCATACAGAGGTAGGCCGGGAGCATGTCGCGAGCCCTCGTCCTGAACGCTTCCTACGAGCCGCTCTGCGTTGTTCCCACCAGGCGAGCGTTGCTGCTCGTGCTCCAAGCAAAGGCTGAGCTGCTGGCCGCGACGGGCCATGTGTTCCACTCGGCCCGCGTCAGCGTCGACGAGCCATCGGTTGTGCGCCTCGCGTACTTCGTGCGCGTCCCTCACCAGGCCCACGTGGCCCTCAACCGGCGCGCGATCTTCGCCCGTGATGGCCACCGCTGCCAGTACTGCGGCGCGCAGGCCGAGAACATCGACCACATCCTCCCGAGGTCCAAGGGTGGCCAGCACGCTTGGGACAACGTCGTTGCGGCCTGCCGGCGCTGCAACGCCCGCAAGCGGGACCACCTGCTCGAAGAGACCGGCATGAAGTTGCGCCACCAGCCATTGGCACCCCGCGGAAGAGTGTGGGCGCTTGCCGCCCTTGGTGCCGTCCTACCCGATTGGGAACCGTACCTCGGCTTGCCGGCCCAGGTGGTGCCGCTGACAGTCCTGGGGGAGGGCGCCGCAGCGCTGTCAGCGTGATGCCCTGGGCGGTCGAACACTTGACCGGGACCGTCCGAGAGCTGCATGAACGGTCTGCGGCTCTGCTTTCCGGCACAGAGGAAATGACCCGCGTCGGCGCGCGTCCTCCAGCCGGTCGACCAGGCACTCGTGCTCGGTAGCACTCAAGCCTTGACATCTGTAGACCAAGGTGCCTGCGCCACGGCGGGCGTGGATATCGTCCGGCGCCGCAGCGGCGGGGGTGCGGTCCTGGTTGACGCACCCTCTCTCCTTTGGGTCGATTTGGTCGTCCCTGCTGGTGACCCGCTCTGGTGCCCCGACGTCGGCCGTGCTGCCTGGTGGGTAGGGGAGGCGTGGTCGGAAGCCCTCGACCGGGCCGGGATGGACGGGACGGAGGTTTGGAAGGGCCCGATGGTCCGCAACCGTTGGTCATCGCTCGTCTGCTTCGCAGGGCTTGGCGCCGGCGAGGTTGTAAGCGCTGCCGGGCAAAAAGTGGTGGGCGTCTCTCAGCGCCGGACGCGCCATGGGGCCTTGTTCCAGTGCGGCTGCGTCCTGGACTGGGCGCCACAAGGGCTCCTTGGACTGCTCGCCCTTGACCCGGGCGAGCGTTCTGCTGGCCTGGCCGACCTCGGCGGAGCGGCCCTGGGTGCCGGCGTCGAGCGGGCGGCGGCGCTCTTGGTCGCCCTCGCTTCTGTGTTGCCCTAGCGCGACATCACGGCTTATTCGTGAGGGATCGCCATAGCGGGGAGCTGGAGCGCTTGGCCGGCCGCGGCCAGCACCTGGACAACCTCGAGGCCAAAGTGAGCGTCGCAACGGTGGGCCCGTTCTCCCGACTCCACCAGGGCTGCGAGCTCGCGGATGGCAATACCAAAGGTGCCAACTGCGTCGGAGTTACTTTCGGGACGGGCCCTGATGCCGTGCTCGCCGTAGAGGACCAGCTGGCTGGTGGTCGCCGCGGCGGGCACGGTAAGGCTCATCGACAGGGTGCTCGTCGCTGAGAGCGGCTCGTGGTTCAGCACGACCTGCACGGTGTCGCTTCCCTTGGGGCCGCGCCGGGCCGCCACCGACGTCACCTTGCCCATGATGGGCAGCACGGCGGCCAGAGCGTGCGGGCCGACGTCCCACAAGGCCCCGTACTGTTTTCGCCACGCGGACGTGGCGTAGGGGCTCCCGGGCCCGTAGATGTTGGCGTAGTGGACCAGGTGGGCGCTATGCCAGGGCCCGCCCTCGGCTGATGCCCTTATCCAGTCCTCTATATCGGGGCGAAACCGTTGGGTGAAAAAGACGATCGCGGCCACCCCAGCTTGGTCGACAGCATCCACCACGGCTTGGGCCGAGCCGACATCAAGGGCGAGAGGCTTGTCCATCAAGAGGTGGCAGCCTGCCCTGGCCGCACGGACAGCCAGGCTCGCCTGGATATCGGGCGGTAGGGCGATGGAGACGGCATCGACGGAGCCCAAGAGCTCATCGAGATCGTCGTACCCCGTTGTCCGCAGACGTGCCGCCAGGGCATGGGCCTTGGCGGGGTCGCGGCCCCAAACCCCCTCGAGGCTCGCTTGAGGGGATGCTGTCAGGGCCGTGCCATGGACGTGCGACGCCCAGTAGCCGGTGCCAAGGAGACCAACGCGAAGTGGGGCCATGCCCTCATCCTGCACCCTCAAGGTCTCGGTGCGAAAGCGCCCGTCGGGCCACCGCGGCCGCTTCGCGAGGCCTGCGCCCTGATCTGCGGCCCAAGAGCGGTAGGATTTAGGTGTGCCACGAGCCAGGGAGGCGCAGCCTCCAAGTACCAGGCCGCCTCGTGCCGCAGGGGCTGGGGGCCGATCGGCAGGCAAGGGGCGGGGCCGAGATGGGAGTTCTGCCGGCCTAGAAGGCGACGTGCTCCATCTTTCGTGCGTGCTCGGGATCCCTGTAACTGGGCCTGAGGGCCACAACGCCGGGAGGCTGGCCGATGTCATTGCCCGCTTGGCCGGGGCAACCGGTGAGAGCGCCAATGCCACATGGCACCCCCTGGTCACCGGGCTGGTGGTCGATTTCGAAGGCGAGGAGCGGTTTGCCCACGCCTACCAGCTAGTCAGCCTCGACAACGAAAGTGCGAAGCTCGCGGTAGACCCGCAGGACCTGGGCTCGTTCGAACGCCGCCCGGGGGAGATGTTGTTGGGGCGGGACCTGCGGTCCAGGCACTTGATCCATCTCGAGGGTGCTCGTCTTGTGCGGGCTAACGAGATCGAGCTCGCCAAGGTCGGCACGACCTGGCAAGTGATGGGCGTCGACACGGGCTCGCGCCCGGTGTTACGAAGATTGCTACCGAGGAGGTTGCGCCACCTGGTCAAGGCAGGGCGCGTGGTCGACTGGTCCGATATCGAGCCGTTCGTCGCTCACGTTCCGACGGCTCGGCTGCAGATCCCGTTCCGCAAGCTGCGACGTATGCACCCGGCCAAGCTTGCAGATCTCGTGGAGGCAGCGTCGCATGACGAGGGCGAGGAGATCATAAGAGCTGTCGGCGTGGACCGAGAGCTCGAAGCCGACGTCTTTGAGGAGCTTGACACCGAGCACCAATTGGAGTTCCTCCGAGCGCGCTCGGACGAAGAGGCCGCCAGGCTGCTTTCCGTGATGGCTCCCGACGACGCGGTCGACCTCCTCACCGAGCTCGACCAGGAACGACGCCTCCCCATCCTGCAGCGACTGCCACCGGTGTCCCAGGCCAAGCTCCGCCGCCTGCTCAGTTACAACCCCGAGACGGCTGGCGGCCTGATGAACCCCGATTTCATTGCGGTACCGGCGATGTCCACGGTGGGCGACGCGATCAAAGCCGTTCGGTCCTCGCCGACGCCTCCGGAAGCCGCTGGCGTCGTGTTCGTGACCGGCGAGGGCGGACGCCTGGCAGGCACGGCCCTGCTCGTCGAGTTGTTGCGGGCCGATCCCCAAGACAGTGTTGCCGTAGCGACCAGACCTGACCCCGCCTCGCTGCCGGCTGACGCGGATGTCCACGAGGTGGTCAGGACTATGACCGACTTCAACTTGGCAGTGGCCCCTGTTGTGGACGACGACGGCCGCATGCTCGGCCAGATCACCGTGGACGACGTGCTCGAACTGTTGCTCCCCTCTGGCTGGCGGCGCCAGTACGGGATGGCCGCGCCCGAATAGTCGGGCGGGCCGGGCGATACGGCACTCGCGGCGGGGCAGGCGCGGGGCTAAGGGGCGGGGCGTACGGATGAAAATGGAGGCGGCCTGTGCCGAAAACCGCAAACGTGTCTTCGCGACGGCCAGATCGCGCACGGAATGGTCGATTTCTTTGCACCAGCGTCAGTGATGTGGACTTTTCTGAGCCAGATCGCTCACCGCAATGAAAAGTTGGCGACCTGTGCGTGGGGGCGAAGCTCTTTGGATGGTCGCTGAGCGCGCCCATAAGGCAGCGCGCCCCGGGGCTAATGCCTGATGCCTAGGCCGGATGCTTCGTACACGGCGTCGATCACCCGCATGTTGTCGATAGAGTCCTGCCCGCCGGTGAGCGGGCGCTCTTCTCCCGCCACCGCCCGGCAAAAACTCCGCAAATTGGAACTCGTAGCTGGACCGTAGGTCAAGCACCTCGTCGACGGTTGTCCCATCGGCAAGGGTGGCCGAGACCCGGTGGCCCATTTGGGGCGCCATGGGGTTAAGGACCTCAAACCGACCAGCTTCCCCCCAGGCGCGTAGCGTCATCGCACTTGGCCAGACCGACTTCTCGGCCGCCATGCTTGAGCTGACCACCGCCGGCAGCCCCCCCGGGAAGGAAAGCTCGGCCCGCATGGACAAGTCGATGCCTGGTGGCCCCTCGACCGCCTCCGCCCGGAGCACTTCGGGTTCTGAGCCCACTACCGCCCGGACCATGTGGACGCAATAGCAACCAAGGTCCATGAAACCACCCCCAGCCAGGTCCAACTGGAAGCGAACGTTGTCGCTGGGGATCTTGACGTTGAAGTGGGCTTCGACTCGTTGCAGCGGTCCGATCTGCCGGCTCAGTTCGAGGATCCTGTAGGCCACGGGATGGTAGCGCCAGTGGAATGCTTCCATCATCACTCGCCCGCAGCGTTGCGCAGTTTCGACCACGGTCTCCGCTTGCGGCGCGTTGGAGGTGAGCGGCTTTTCGCAGAGCACGTGGCGGCCGGCTTCGAGAGATGCGATCGTCCACTCGGCGTGGAGGGAGTTCGCCAGAGGGACGTAAACAGCGTCGAGGGAACCGTCGGCGATCAGATCCGCGTAAGTCGGGTACACGCGCTCAATGCCAGTCCGTCGAGCAAGCGCCTCGGCGCGAGCCGGGTCGCGTGCAGCAATGCCGACGAGCTCAACTCCGTCAATGACCTTGGCAGGTTCTATGATTGCCTTGTCCGCGATGTTCGCCGCCCCAATTATGCCGAGCCGCACTCAAGTCCTCCTTCGCATGTGCTGGTCCGGGGGAACCGTAACACTGCTGGCGCCCGGCCAACGAGCCGACCCGGTAAACCGACACCATCACCCTCATCGCTCGGAAAGTCGTCATGCCGTGAAGCGGGCTGCCTCCTCCGACCCGCCGGTCGCGTCGCCCGGCTTGTAGGAATGAGCGCCCGTCCCGGCGAGCTCGCCACCCTGGACAATGAGGTATTCCTCTCGAATTGGCCTGTTCTCAAACCAACATTCGAGGATCTCGCGAGTGCCCGCAGCGTAACGTGCCTGTGCTGACAGCGACGTGCCGGAGATGTGAGGAGTCATGCCATGATGCGGCATCGTCCGCCACGGGTGATCCTGCGGCGCCGGCTGCGGGAACCACACGTCACCCGCATAGCCGGCTAGTTGCCCGCTTTCAAGCGCCCGGACAATGGCGTCGCGGTCGCAGATCTTTCCCCGAGCGGTGTTGATGAGGTAGGCGCCGCGTTTCATTGTCGAGAGGAGCTGGTCGTTGAACAGACCCTCGGTGCCGGGGTAGAGCGGGGCGTTGATCGTCACCACGTCGCAATGGGGCACCATTTCGGCAGCGCTGTCGTAAAAGGTCAGCCCGAGATCCCGCTCGACATCCTCGGGCAACCGGTGCAGGTCGGTGTAATGCAGCTTGACATCGAACGGCTTGAGCCGCCGCAACACCGCTGAGCCGATGCGCCCGGCGGCGACGGTCCCAACGGCCATACCTTCGAGGTCGTAGGAGCGCTCCGCGCAATCGGCGATGTTCCACCCTCCTTTGGTCACCCACTGGTAGGACGGGATGTAGTTGCGAACGAGGGACAGGATCATCATGACCACGTGTTCGGAGACACTGATGCTGTTGGAGAAGGTAACTTCGGCGACGGTCATACCCGCGGCCGAGGCAGCCGCTAGGTCGACGTGATCTGACCCGATCCCAGCCGTGATCGCCAACTTGAGGTTCTTAGCCTTCGCGATCCGCTCGCTCGTCAGGTAGGCGGGCCAGAACGGCTGGGAGATCACGATGTCCGCGTCGACAAGTTCGCGCTCGAAAACAGAGCCGGGGCCGTCTTTGTCGGAGGTCACGACGAAGGTGTGCCCGGCGGGCTCGAGGAACCTGCGCAGGCCCAGCTCCCCTGACACGCTGCCCAAGAGCTGCCCAGGTGTGAAGTCGATGGCGTGCGGGGTCGGGGTCGTCTGGCCGCCCGGATAGGAACTGATCTTCGGTATGTCGTCGCGGGCGTAGGCCGGCGGGTACCCGTCGACCGGGTCGTCATAAAGGACGCAAAGCACTTTGGCCATGGCTCACTCCTGTCCCGAAGGGGTTATGTGGTGTACCGCATCTTCATCGTCCCACACCAGGTGCTGGCCCAGCGATGAGACGATGTCGGACGCCCCGTGAGGGGCCGCCTAACCGACGGCGCCCCGCGGGCGGGCGGACTGCCTCATAGTCGCGACCGCTTGACAGGCTCGCCGTAAAGTGATATCACTTTGATATGAACAAGGCCTGGAAGGAGTGGGAGCGCCAATGACAATGAGCACAGCTGCCGAAGTGGGGATGTCGGCTGGCAATTCGTCCGCGCTCGAGATCGAGAACCTGACGAAGCGCTTCGGCGACCGCACCGCGGTCGACGCCCTGTCGCTGCGCGTGGCCAAAGGCGAGGTGTTCGGGTTCCTCGGGCCGAACGGCGCCGGCAAGACCACCACTGTGCGGATGCTGGGCACCCTGATCGCACCCAGCTCAGGCTCGGCCACCGTGGCGGGCTTGGCCCTCGGCCCACAGAACGGGGTCGAGATCCGCCAACGCATCTCGGTCATGCCCGAGTCGCCCGGGCTCTACCTCCGCCTGAGCGTGGCCGAGAACCTCGAGTGCTTCGCGGGCCTCTATGGCCTCGCCGACCCGAGTTCGCGAATACAACGCGCTCTCGAGGCGGTCAACATGACCGGCCGGGCCAAGGACACCTGCGGCACCCTTTCCAAGGGCCTCCGCCAGCGGGTCGGGCTGGCCCGGGCGCTGCTGAACGACCCCGAGGTCGTCTTTTTGGACGAGCCGACCTCGGGCCTCGACCCGGTGGCCACCCACGAGGTGTACGAGCTGATCGACGAGCTGCGCAAGCGAGGGGTGACGATCTTCCTGACCACGCACCGTTTGGAGGAGGCGGAGCGGCTCTGTGACCGGGTCGCCATCTTCTCGACGACGTTGCGCTCGGTCGGCCGTCCCGATGAGCTGAGGGACCGGCTGTTCAAGAAGCAACTTTTGGTGGAAACGGTGGCCGGTTTGGCTTCGCCCGAGACCGTCTTCGGTCGGATCGCGTCGGTCGAGAGCTGGAGCGCCGAGGGCAGTTCCAGCTACCTCCTGTCGGTGAGCGACACCAAGGCGGCCGCCCCGGAGGTGGCTCGCGCACTGGTAGGGGCCGGGGCGGACATCTTGTCAATCGGAGAGTCCCGCCATTCCCTGGAGGACGTCTACATGGAACTGGTGGACCAAGACGTGGAGGTGTCCCACAGATGAACCCGAACATGAACATGGCACGCGTGCGTGCCATCGCCCGCAAGGAGTTCCGGGACTACCGGCGCAACCGTTTCGTCGTGTTCACCATGGCGGTCGCGCCGGTCGTGTTCGTCACCTGGGCGCTCATCAGCATCCTGGCTATCGCGGCGGCAGAGCCGAGCTCGGCGCTCGACACCTCGGTAGGCCTGACGATGCTCTTCCTGCTGCTCGTGCCGGCCACCGTCCCAGCCACCATCTCTGCGTACTCCGTCGTGGGAGAGCGCGAGCAGGGGACGCTCGAGCCGGTGCTCACCACCCCCGTCACCAACGGAGAGTTCCTGGTTGGCAAGGCACTCGCCGCCCTGGTGCCCACGCTGGCGATCTCCTACGCCATCTTCGGCCTCGTCCTGGCCTGCGTGGAGCTCTTTGCCCACCCGGCGGTGTCCTCGGCCGTCTTCCGGGCGCCGCTGCTGCTGGCCCTGGCGCTGTTCACACCGCTCATCGCCGGCTGGTCCATCCTGGTTGGCATCGCCGTCTCGGCCCGAGCACGCGACGTGCGGGTTGCCCAGCAGCTCGCCACGTTGGCCAGCTTCCCGGCGGTGGGGGTTACGGCACTGATGTCCTTTGACGTCATACCGCAGAGCCTGGCAGTCGCTCTTGGCCTGGCGGCCGGGTTGCTTGTCATCGACAGCCTTGGCTGGCGGGTTGTGTCGGCCATGTTCGACCGCGAACGCCTCGTGACGAGGTTGTGAAGCGTTGTCCGGAGCCCCTGGATCTCGCTGGTTCATCCCTGCTGCTCTTATCGCCTCGGCGGCCGTGCTCGTCGCGGCGGGCACAGTAGGCAACAGCGCCGCCCAAGTCACCACCAGGCTCGCCGGCGCTACGCCGCCTTCTGGGCAGTGGCCGTACCCTAACGGGGACCTGGCCAACAGCAGGGTGGCCCCGGGCTCGCTGATCTCGTCGGCGAACGTGTCGCAGCTGCGGGAAGCCTGGGCGTTCAAGCTGACGGGCAAAGCGGCGGCTGGCGTCTCGGGGGTCGGCTCGCTGACCGCCGCGCCGGTCGTAACGGGCGGCGTGGTGTACCTACAAGACCAGGACGCCAACGTGTACGCGCTGGCGCTTGCCACCGGCAAGCTGAAGTGGGAATACGAGGAGAACGTCCCGGAGGCCAGTGGCCCCGGCCCTGACGGCGTGGCGGTCGCGGGTGGCACGGTGTACGGCGACACGTCTACGTCGGTCTTCGCACTGAAAGCGGGTACCGGTAAGACGACCTGGGTGGACCGCCATTTGCTGAACAAAGGCCAGGGGGCCTTCGAGATCCAGCCGCAGGTGGCCGACGGCCGGGTCTATCTGGCCAGCGCGTACGGTTCAGGGCCCGGCGGCGGGGTGCTGATCGCGCTCAATGCTGCTAACGGCCGTCTGTTGTGGGAGTTCAACACGGTCATCGGCCCGGCCCAGGGTGTGCAGGCTCTCGGCCTCGGCTCGGGCGGCGCCTGGGAGACGCCGCTAGTGGGCAGCGACGGCTCGGTGACCTTTGGCATCGGGAACCCGTACCAGAGCATCGGGGAGGCGATCGAGCACCCCTCGCGGCAGCTTTACACCGACAGCGCCGTGAACCTGGACGCGGCCACCGGGAAGCTGCGCTGGTACTACCAGGCCGTCCCCGACGACTTCATGGACCACGACCTGCAGTCGTCGCCGGTCTCGGCTTCGGTCAACGGGGCCCATGTGATAATTACGGCCGGCAAGATGGGCTATGTCTACGCCCTGAATGCGCGCACTGGTGCACTGCTGTGGAAGACCCCCGTCGGCAAGCACAACGGCCACGACAACGATTCGCTTCTGGCGCTGTCGCACAAGCTGAAGATCAAGTTCCCCTATACCTTCGAGCCCGGGCCGCTCGGCGGCGTGCTGTCGAACCTGGCTGTGGCGGGCGGCAGCGTGTACGTGGCCGTCGTCGACGCCCCTGCGACCGCTACCAGCGGGACGGCCTATAGCCACAAGGGCGCCATCCCAACCGGGGAGGTGGAGGCGCTCAGCCTCTCCACCGGCCGGGCCGAATGGGACACCAAGGTCCCGTCGATGCCGCTCGGGGCGGTCACCGTCTCTAATGACTTGGTCTTCACGGATCTCTATAACGGCGTTCTGAGCGCTCTCAACCGGGCCACCGGAAAGATCGTCTACCGGCACCAGCTGCCCACATCGGCCAATGCGCCGATAGCCGTCTTTGGCAACACCGTGCTCGTCCCTGCCGGCGGCCCCACGCCGTTGGAGCGAGGCGAGGGCGGCCACCCGCAGGTTGTCGCGTACACGCTCCCGTGAGCCCGGTGATCGATCTTTCTCGTTCCGTACCGGCAGTTTCTCGGCTACGAGCACACAAGGCAACCCGGATGTGTCGTGAGCCTTACCACCCCTTGTGGGCCGGGAGATAAGTGGCTCAAGACGCGGCGCACGTAGTCTTCGCGCCCTTCCTCGGGTAGGCCGGCCGTGTTTATCGAGCTCATAAGGTACGCCTCCAGTGGCGCGAGGTCGGTCATGATGAGCTCCGATTCGAAGTCATGCCGGGTGACCGAGCCGAACTCCCGAGCCAGAAGTTCCTCGCCCTCGGCCAGACGTACCCTGTCGCCGAAGTTCTCGGCAGCGTAAACCGAAATCTTGTAACGCCTCGTCCACAGCCTGGCGCAGTTCACGCAGGTGGTCTTCAGCATTGAGCACTACGACCACACGACCTCTCGCCACCAGCACCCGGCGAAATTCCGACACGGCAACCGCGGGCTCTGGGACGTGGTAAAGCATATGCATCGCCAGCACCAAGGTAGCGGTGGCGTCCCTCACAGGTAGCGCACTGGCGTCAGCGAGCAACATTTCGGCTTTCGGCATGGCCAACCTGGCAGCCTGCAACATCCCCTCCGAGAGGTCGACGCCAGTCACGGAGCGACAAACATCCCTGCGGTCAAGCTCGGAGAGGTACGCACCGTTCCCGCAGCCGACATCGATGACACGGTCGTCACTGGTCGGAGCTGCGAGGTCTAGTACCACCCGCGGGAGGTCGACGCGGGGTTGCTGGAACGCGTAGATCGACTGGCGAGCGCAGAGGTTGGCTTCGGTTCGGTACTGGTCGTTTCGGAGGAAGGCAGAGTCCGCCCATCTATGGCCCCTGTTCCCCACCACGACACCCAAAGTTACTCGGAGGCCGAGTCAAAAGGGCGAGCCTTGCTCTTGGACCGGTCCATCTTCGGCCTCTCCCGGTGAACCTGAGCGAACCTAAGAGGTCCACAACGTTAACGGCCGACAAAGTCCTGGTTACAAGTGCAGGACATGTCGTTACTTCGATTGCAACGCCCTTTTGCTCAAAGTAGAAGTGTATTTCGTGGGCCACGCCATCGAGATCACGGGCCTCATGAAGCGCTTTGGCGATGTCACCGCTCTGGCTGGTGTCGACATGGTCGTCGACGAAGGGGAGGTGCACGGCCTGCTCGGCCCGAACGGGGCTGGCAAGAGCACCCTGCTGAGGATCCTTTTCGGGCTCGTTCAGGCCGACGAGGGAGAAGCCAAGATATTCGGTCGTGAGCACTTGGTCGACGGTCCAGTGGCGACCTTGGCTGGCGTCGCAGGGTTCGTAGACCGGCCTAGCTTCTACCCTTACCTCACGGCGCGGCGCGTCCTCGAGATGCTGGCCCAGGTAGACGGCGTACCGGGCCCGCCGATAGATGAGGTCCTCAGTGTGACCGGTATCGCCGACGCCGCCGATAGGAAGGTGAGCGGCTGGTCCACTGGCATGCGCCA
Organism: uncultured Acidimicrobiaceae bacterium; assembly: GCA_963725935.1. Taxonomy (GTDB): domain Bacteria; phylum Actinomycetota; class Acidimicrobiia; order Acidimicrobiales; family Palsa-688; genus Fen-671. The sequence continues at coordinate 59,804 of CAVSAM010000002.1, forward strand.
GAGGCTTGGCCTGGCGAGCGCCCTTATCCGCCGGCCGAAGCTCCTTCTGCTCGATGAGCCGACCGAAGGTCTCGACCCCTCGGGCACGCGCCAACTGATCGACCTTCTTCGGGTGGTCGCGACAGATGGGGTGACGGTCCTGCTCTGCAGCCACGACATGTTGGAGGTCGACGAGCTCTGCGACAGCGCGACCGTTATCAACCGTGGTGTGGTCGCGATGTCAGGCCCGCTCCCGCAGCTCAGAGCCTCCGCCCCAGCGGGGCAGCTGCGGGTCGCCACGAGCAATGACGAGGCGGCTCTCGTTATTGCCGGGCGGTTCGCGCTGAAGGTTGGGCCTCACCCCCGCGGAGGCCTGGCGGTGCAGGCTTCGCCGGCCGAGCTGCACGACTTTGTTTGTGAAATGGGCCGCCGGGATGTCTCGGTCACACTGCTCGAACAGGATGTGCACCCGCTTACCGCTCTCTTTTACGAGCTCACCGAACAGACGCGTGAGCCGGTGGGAGCGTTGTGAGCCCGGGCCCGGTAGTTGCCCCTCCCAGGTCTGCATTAGCCAAACCGGTTGAACGGGCCGCCGCGTTCGACCGCGGTTGGTGGGCGATGTGGCGCGTCGAAATGGGCAAGATGCGAGCCCAGGTAAGGGTTCGTGTAATGGTGGCGGCCTGCGTACTGGGCCCGGTCCTGTTCGTGCTTGTGGAGTCCCTGCAAACCAGCACTCCTGGCGACACGCTCTTCGGCCGTTGGATCCACGAGTCCGGGTTCGCGGACTCGTTGCTAACGCTCGGCTTTTCGACCCAGTGGCTCATGCCGATTGTCATTGTGGCTGTAGCTGGGGACATGTTCGCCGAGGAAGACAGGCTTCACACGTGGTCTTTATTGCTCACTCGGTCGCGGAGCCGGCAGGAGGTGTTGGCCGGGAAGTTCTTGGCCATAGGCACTTATTCGCTGGCAGTGACGATCCTGCTAGGGCTCAGCGCTACGTTGTCCGGCGCTGTGATCGTGGGCACCCAGCCATTGGTGAGCCTCGATGGGACCGTACTCTCCACCTCCACCGCCTGGGCTGTTACCGCTGAGAGCTGGGCCACAGTACTGCTGCCGGTGCTGGCCCTTATGGCCATTGGGGTCCTGGTGTCAGTGATAAGTCGCAACAGCTGGGTCGGGGTTATCGTCCCACTGGTCATCATCTTTCTCCTCAACGTGATCTCGCAGCTAAGCCCCATCGATCCAGTACGCCCGTTCCTGCCGACGACCGGTTTCGACGCGTGGTACGGGCTGGCGCGCACGTCGGTTTATACCAACCAGATCTGGACCTCCCTTGAGGTAGAAGCGGGTTGGGTCATAGTGCTTTTAGTCCTTGCGTCGCTCGTTTTCTTGCGCCGCGACGTGGTGGACGCATGAGGCGGGCCGTGGGTGTTGCAGTAGTCGGCGTCACGGCGGCGCTCGCCTTGGCCGCCTGTGCGGGCTCCGACGTCACGGCGGCCCGCCTTGACAACGCGATCGCACCGACGTTCGCCAACCTCTACGCGCGCCAGCAGGCCCTCATCGGAAAGTCCTTGCCGTCGACGCCTCAGGCCTCGGCCAGCTGCCACAGGAGCGGTCGGGACGCCCCGCAAACGGGTGCAGGCGCCGACTGGATATGCCAGCTATTGCTTCAAGTCGGAACATCCTTGACCCAGTACACATATGAGCTCACCGTTCAGGCCACCGGTTGCTACACCGCCGACGGGCCGCCCGGGTTGGTCGGGCAAGTGACCCTTACCACTCCCGCTGGTGCCACCCGGGTGAACCCTCTCTTCGCCTTCGACGGCTGTTTCGACGCCTGGTGAGGCTTGGCGGCTTTGGCCGCCGCAAGCTGATATCTCGAGCGGCAAATGCCCCCGGACCTCTCGGCTGAAGGGGTCGAACTGCTCAGCTGAAGGGGTCGAACTGCTGGCGGGGCAGCGGGGCGTGGGGCCTCACCCCTGCCTTGGGCAGGCGTGAGGCAGGGGCAAACGCGTCGGGGGGGAGGACACCGAAAATAGTGCCGAGGTTCTCGTACGTGCCGTACTGCGATGCAACTGCGACCTTCTCGATCCCCAGGTGGCTGGTGACTATGTCGTCCACAACATCTGTGTAGGGCTCCAACATCTCGGCGATAACGCTGCCGGCCACCGCCGACAGGGGCTCGACGGTCCTGGATGTAACCCTGAGGACAAGTCTCTTCCCGTCGTGGCGCACCTGGCTTGTGTCAGTGCCTACCGGTAGGTGGCTCACTGCCGCCGCCACCCAAGGCGTCCAATCGGCCATGGGCGCGCATCCCTCATTGACCGTCGTACCCTGCGGGCTGCCTGCAGCGGGCACGCCGACCCGGCGTAGGCAAATGGACGTGAACTGGCTGAGCGCTACCCGGTAGTAGTACGCCTCGACCGCCGGCACGGTGACGGCGTTCGGTCCCGCTATTGACAACGCCAGAGCCTCGACGTCGGCAGCGCGGTTTGCCAGCACGTCCTGGTACCACGGAGGCAGGGTGTTATAGATGGTTGCGCCACCAGGTGCGGAACCGGCTTCGACCCGTGCCTGGGCACGGCCGTCGGCCATCTCCGCAGCACTGGGCACGACGTGTCGTTCGGCGAGGACCTGCTCGAGAGAGGTCACATAGAGCAGGCGCGTCAGGACAGATGCCGCCAGGTCAGCCCTGGTAAAGGGCCGCGTGGTCGAGGTACCGTTGGCCGGGGCGAAGGTGATCAGGAGATCGTCGGGGTCGCCGGTCGCGGCAGCCACCGCCTTCGGGCTCACCGGCGCGGACAAGCTGATGGTCCCGGTTCCGTGGAGGGCCTGCCGGTAAGTCGGGACGGCCAAGATGGCGTCGACCTCGCGGTGGACCTGGGGCCCAGTGATCACCGCGGGCCCGACCCGAGCTGCGACTGCGCCGCTGCTGAGCGAAGTCGCCGTCGATGACAGGGACCAAACTGCCGCGGCGGCGACGCCGGTCGCCAACAGGATCAGGCCGGCCGCCCATGTCGTTGGCCGGAACAGGCGGGGGTGGCGGGGACGGCGCACCCCGGCCGCGCCCACGGGCCGGCGGCGCTTGACAGCGCTAGCACCTCGCGACCCATCGAGCGTGGTGACCACAAGGTGACCGTAGCCCGGCCAAAACCCTGGAAAATACTGGCCAACGGCCATACGGCTACTTGTGGTCCGTTTTTAACCTCCCGTTGGCCCGGGTGTGGGAGAAACGTAAGGTCCCGGTTGCAGGATCGAGCCGAGCCTCAATGGCTACCACCGAACAGACAGGGGGAACCCGTGCCCGGCCGATTAATCATTCTTCGAATCGCTGCGGCGGCTGCGATCTGTGCAACCGCCCTCAGCACCATCACCACCTCAACGCAAGCGGCCGCGCTCCCCGGCGACGACGCGGCGCTGGCCGGCGGGAACGGGGGGCTCTCGTCCAACTTCGCTGTCGCAGTGGGCCCGTCGCAGCTCATGGGCACCGGTACGGGCTGCCAGCTGGCCAACGGTGTCCAACACGTGTTCTACATCGGCTTCGATAACTTCCACCTCCGGCGGGACAACGACAACACGGTTGCAAACGACGGTGACAACAACCACAACACTGACACGAACATCCCCTCGGACCTCGAGCAGGTGCCAGCCCTCTACAACTTTTTGCGGGGCACGACCAACGCCGGGACGACTACTGACAGCACAAACTGGGCGGACGGCCGCAACACGACCTATACCGACAGCACGCCCTACCCTGGCGGCACCCTGCTGACAAACGAGCACACCCCGCTCATCTCCCATACCTCGGTGGACTTCACCTCCGAGTACACGTCGCTCTACGGGGACCGCAACGGTATAGCCACCTCGCAGAACAGCGAAGCGGCCTACACCAACGCCTTCACTTCCGGTGACGACGATCTCCCGGTCGGCTATTCGTCCGGCTTTGCTTACTGGACGGACCCGGTGAACACGAGCTACATCCCCGGTGACAACACCACGGTGTTCACCACCCAGGGCTCGGGTGGCGCGGTCAACCCGCCGGCACCTTGGGAACCGTTCACAAAGGCGGGCTGCGACGTCGGGGCGATCGCCGCCACCGGCTTCGTGCTCGAGAACGCCACGTCGGCGACCGACGAGTCCACGAGCGCGGTGAAGTTCACAACTGCCGACGAAGGCCTGGCGATCCACTGTGCCAACCCGACCGTCAACCCCAACACGATCTGCAGCCTGGCGGGCAACGGCACGGCCGGCCCCACTGTCGACCCGACCGTGGACTCGGTCCCTGACACTGTCCCCGGCGACCCCAGCTACGTCGGTTACAGCGCGATTTTCGGCAACCGGTTCATCGCCCCTGCCCTCAACGACCGGATCACCGGCCCGGTGACCGGGCCGGATCGCAAACACTCAGCCTCCTGCCCGGCCGCTACACGACGAGCGCATTCCCCGGCTTCAACGGGGAGGACGGCAACTACACCCTCGGGTACGCGCTCGACATGCAGAAGGCCGGCATACCGATCGTGTTCGGTTACCTCTCCGATGCCCATGACTGCCACGTCAGCTCCAGCGCTGCCGACGCGGGCATATCCGCTGACTATGGTGACACCACCCCTCCGGCGGGGGACTCCGAGTGCAACTACACCGACGCCCCAGGCACGTCCGACCCGCAGTACTTTGGCAGCCCATCGACGCAGTCGTTCGGCTCCGGAGAGCTCGGCTACGAGAACTACCTGCGCCAGCTCAACAGTGACTTCCAGAGCTTCTTCGACCAGGCGAAGGCGGACGGGTACACGACGGCCAACACTGAGTTCGTCTTCTACTCGGACGAGAACGACCACGTAGCCGAGGGCACGCCGGCCAACCCCACCTGCGACGGCGTCACGACGCCCTGCGAATGGGATCATAGCGGCGTTAGCGGGAGCACCGAAGAAGACATCCTTACTGCCACCGCGGTACCCGGGCAGCTCGGCGAGACGTTCGTCAACCTCGACGCAACCTTGCCAGCCGAGTCGCAGTACGCACAACAGCCGTACTTCATAAACCCCGACTCGGCACCGGAGCTCTACCTCGAAAACGGCACCGGAGCGTCTCTCGCGCTTGGCACCCCTGCGCAAACGGCGCCGAACGTCCGCCAGTTCGAACGCGACGTTTCGAATGCCACCTATACCGACCCGTACACCGGTGCGAGCGACCACGTGGTCAGCTACGCCGCCGACCAGGCCGAGCTGACCGCTCTCAATATGGTCACGGCCGACCCACTGCGGACCCCGACCTTCGTGGCCTTCTCGCCGGGTGACGACTTCGTCAACAGCATCCCGGCCGCGGCGGTGTTCAACAGCAGTGCGTCGACCAAACTCTCGGACCCGACGTCTAACGCATATAACGGGTGCTCGGCCATCATTGGCGACCCGTCGTCCTGCAGCGAGTCGACTTACACATACGTCCACGGCGATTTCGCCCCCGAGACTAACGACACCTGGGCGGGCCTGGTTGGCCCTGGCGTGCAAAACCTCGGGGTGGACAACGCTGTATGGACCGATCACGTGGACATCCTCACTACGGTGCTCGACTTGGTCGGCCTGCACGAGTCGTACACTCCGGACGGCCGGGTCATCACGCAGATAATCGACCCGCCGTCGGTTGCTGACCCTGAGGACACCGCTGCGCTGCAAGCGTCCGACGCTCAAACACTGGGCCTTGACCTGAAGGAGCTCTACGCCCCGGTGTACCAGAACCCGGACGGTGCCCTCAACGGGTTTGGTCCCGCCACCCTGGCCGCGGACACCGCTGCGTTGGCAAGTGGCAACTCCAGCAGCGACACGCTCTATACCACGGTAGAGGGCGACATCTCCCACATAACCGCGGAGCGCAACGTCGTCGTTAGCGACATCCAAGCGCAGCTTTTGGCAGCCGAACTGAACAACACCTCAACCAACGGGGCTACGGACGAGGCCGACACCGTCTGCATCCTGCTGTACGCAAACACGCTCAAGGCCTACGCCCAAAGCGTCGGCACCAGCCCGGCGCCGACGGACTGCAACATCCCCACTGGCCCCACCGGAGGTCAGGTTGCCGAAGCCCCGTTGCCCGCCCTGCTCATCCTGATCGGTGGGGCCGCGCTAGCGGCGGCCATGTTCCTGTTCGGGCGGCGCCGCCAGACCGTGATCGGCTAGGGACTTAGCCTCGAGCACTTGAAGTGCACCCAGTGATGGGTTGAGACAGTGAACTTCTGAACGGCTCGCGCCGTTCCTCCGGACGGGCCCGTTGCTTTTGGGCCGGTTGTCACAAGACCCCGGTGTGCCCAAGAACCGATCACCGGTCTTCCCAGGCCCAGGCCCAGGCCCGGTCCGGCCCCAGCCCGAGCCCCAGCCCAGCCCGAGCCCCAGCCTCGGGTGGCCGGTACGCCGCCCGTTCGGGCCTCGAACCCGGAGTGGTAAACTGATCGCGTAAGGCAGTCTCACCTTGCCACTACGGCGGAGGTGTGCATCGGGCCACCTGCCTCGTTGAGGCCAGCTCCCGGTTTGCCCGGTCAGCCCGCCGGGCATCGCAGACCTTGGTGTGACTGCATGTTGGGCAACGAAAAGGAGCAACACTGAGCGCCGACAGAGGTTCGCCTTACCAACCTCAGGCGCGCATGTTGGTACCGGGCAAGGCCGCCTAGCCGGGGCCCGGGCTGGCGTGGGCGCCACCGATGAGCAACGCGTCCGCCCTACAAGCCCGGAGGTCCATCGGCCATGGCCAACGACACGCGTGACGGTGCAGCGACTGCACCTCGCGCCAGCGCCACCACAGCTGTCCTCGACGAAGCCCACATTGGGGATATTCGTGGTGCCCTCGGCACGATCAGCCAGCACGATGTCGGCGCGCGCAAAGGTTGGGGCGCACGTCTGCTCACCCTCGCTGCGATCATCGGCCCGGGGATCATCGTCATGGTGGGGGACAACGACGCTGGAGGAGTTGCCACCTACTCCGAGGCGGGCCAAAACTACGGCACCAGCCTTTTGTGGGTGTTGCCGCTGCTAATCCCGGTGCTCGTTGTAAACCAGGAAATGGTCGTCCGGCTCGGCGCGGTAACCGGTGTAGGCCATGCCCGGCTCATAAAGGAGCGTTTCGGCCGCTTCTGGGGGATGTTCTCGGTGGGCGACCTACTGGTGCTCGATTTCCTAACGATCGTCACCGAGTTCATAGGCGTCGACCTCGCCCTTGGCTATTTCGGCGTGAGCAAGTTCCTTTCCGTTCCTCTCGCGGCGGCGGGGCTGGTCATAATGACGGCGACCGGCAGTTTCCGACGGTGGGAGCGCTTCATGTTGTTGTTCGTCGTCGCCAATTTCCTAGTCATACCGCTTGCGATCTTCAGTCACCCCCATTCAGGGCCAGTCCTGCACGGCCTGACCGTCCCCGGGATAGCCGGAGGTGCCAATTCAACTTCGGTGCTGCTGATAATCTCGATAGTCGGTACCACCGTCGCGCCGTGGCAGCTTTTCTTCCAGCAGTCGAATATTGTCGACAAGCGGATAACGCCGCGCTGGATCAATTACGAGCGTGCCGACACGGTTCTCGGCTCGTTCGTGACTGTTATCGGTGCGATGGCCATGGTGGTCACCTGTGCTTTCGCTTTTACTCACAGCCATTACTTCGACAACTTCACGAACGCGGGCGGGGTAGCGAAGGGCCTCGAGCACCAGCTCGGCCACGCTGCAGGCCCCCTTTACGCTCTCGTGCTCCTGAACGCGTCGATCATCGGGGCGGCGACGGTAACCCTCGGTACTTCCTACGCGGTCGGGGACTTCTTCGGGGTGCACCACTCCCTCCACAGGAACTTCTTCGACGCGAAGGGCTTCTATGCCAGCTTCGCCGGGCTGGTAGCCGTGGCGGCCGTGATCGTCCTTGTCCCGCACGCCCCCCTCGGGTTGATCACCTTGGCTGTGCAAGCTTTGGCTGGCGTCCTCCTACCTTCGGCGGCTGTGTTCTTGTTGTTGCTTTGCAACGACCGCGACGTCCTCGGGCCGTGGGTGAACCGGCCCTGGCTCAATGCCGTAGCGTGCTTGATCATTGGCGTACTGCTAGTCATGTCGCTTGTCCTCGTGGCTACAACTGTCTTCCCGCACGTAAATGTCGGGGCGCTGTGCCTCGTGCTGGGCTGCGCTTTATTCGGCGTACTGGCCGTCGGTATCGCGATGGTCATGTTGCGCAGGCGGGTGATGCCAACGGGCGAGCAGGCCGCCGTGCCTCGCGATCATCGGGAGAGCTGGCGTATGCCGCCGCTCGCTCTGCTCGGGAGGCCTTCGTGGTCGCGCGGCCGCCTTGTCGGCATGTGGGCTCTGCGCGGCTACCTGGTCGTAGCTGTCGTGTTGCTCGGCGTGAAGGCCGTTCAGCTCGGCAGTTGAGGCAGGTCCTTTATGCTCGAAGTCAATGCCAGTAACCCGCCGTCAGGGGGAGGACCGGGTCCTCACGGTTCCCAACGGCCTTACAGCTCTGCGCCTAGCTTGCCTGCCGGTGTTCCTTGTGCTGCTCGCCCAGCCCCACAGGCGAGACCTGGTCGCGGCCGCGTGCATGCTGGCCGCCCTGGGAGTCACCGACGGCCTCGACGGCTACGTTGCAAGGCATTTTCACCAAGTGAGCTCGCTCGGCAAACTGGCGGACCCCTTTGTGGACAGGGCACTCGTTCTCTCGGCAGTGATCGGGGCTCTGGCGATCGGCGCCGTGCCTGCGTGGCTCGTGGCCATAGTGCTGTTGAGAGAAGCTTTGGTATTGGCAGGCGCCGTCGTACTCGCCCTGGCGGGCGCAAGGCACCTAGAGGTGAGCTTGGCGGGCAAGGTGGGTGCTTTTGCGATGATGGTGGCGCTCCCGCTTTTCTTGTTGGGCCATGCCCCCTTCCGCTGGCATGAGATCGCCCGCGCAGCGGCGTGGGTCGCGGTTGCCTGCGGGCAGGTTTTTGCCTGGTACGCGGCGGTTCAGTACATCCCGACCGGGCGTGGCTTCCTCGCCGACGCAAGCAAGGGCCCGGGCCGCGCCCAAGACGAGCACCTTGTGGCCCCCTCCGGGGACGGCCACGCGTGATGGCACCGAACGTGATGGCAGAGAAGTTGCCGAAGAGCCCCCAGCCAGGATCTCTACAGAACGTACTCCCGTCGAGCGTCTCCGGCCAGTATGGTCTCCACCGTGAACGTTCCAGATGACCTTCGCTACACCTCGGACCACGAGTGGGTGCGGCTCGAGGGCGAGCGTGCCCGCGTTGGGATCACCGACTACGCCCAGGACGCCTTGGGGGACATTGTCTATGTCCAACTGCCGGCGCCCGGGGGCACGGCAACGGCGGGCCAAGCGCTCTGCGAGTTAGAATCCACGAAGTCCGTCTCTGATATATACGCTCCGCTCGACGGCACCGTCGTAGAAGTGAACAGCGAGCTAGTCGATGCGCCTCAGCACGTCAACGAGGAGCCCTACGGAAATGGTTGGATTTGCGTGATAGAACCCTCCTCGGCCGGGGCCTTAGAGGGTTTGCTGAGCCCCGCCGACTACCGGAAGCTACTCGAGGCCTGAGACGTTGTACTGCAACCGCTGCGGGCACCGCAACCCCGTGGGGGCCAATTTTTGCTCCTCCTGTGGAGCGCCCATGGAGCGCCCTGGCACCGCTGTAGAGCCCGACGCCCCGGAGCACCAAACCTCAGCGTTACCAGCAGTTGTGATGTTGCCCGGCGATGGGTCGTCGGAGCCTTTCTTGCTCGAGCCCAGCGACCTACTCCACGGCGTGCCCTCGGGGGGTGCGGTCCTCGTCGTGACTCGTGGGCCCAACTCCGGCTCCCGCTTCGTCCTGGGACCGGAGAACGCCGCAGTCGTCACAATCGGCCGTCACCCCGAAAGCGATATTTTTCTTGATGACATCACCGTTTCGCGCCGCCACGCCGAGGTGCGCTACGACAACGGCGCCTATCGGGCCCACGATATCGGCTCGCTCAACGGCACTTACCTCAACCGCGAACGGATAGATACGGCCTCCCTCGCGAGCGGGGACGAGCTTCAGGTGGGCAAGTTCCGCCTGCTGTTCCTCGCTCCTGGCCACGGCCCTGGTGCCGGCCATGCAGCTGGCACCGCTTGATCGACAGAGGGCTTGAGGGCGACGAAGTGGTTGGCCGCGCGCACCTTTCGATAGGCGAAGTACTGTCGCTGCTCCACGAGGAGTTCCCGGACGTCACGATCTCGAAGATCCGTTTCCTGGAGAGCCAGGGCCTCGTCGACCCCGAGCGGACGCCGTCGGGGTACCGGAAGTTTTACGAGCCAGACATCGAGCGTTTGCGCTGGGTCCTGCGCCAGCAAAGGGACGCCTTCTTGCCCCTGAAGGTGATCAAGGACCGCCTCGAGGAACAGGGAGACCCCGACGCCGACGAGCCTGGGGCCGGCGAGGGGCTCGTCGAAGAGGGCTACGTGAGAGCCGAACTCGCTACGCAGGTGCTTTACGGCAACGGCGGAGGTCAGGCGGCGACCCCCGGCCAGCTCTTTGACCTGGCCCTACCTCCGGTGGCTACACAGGCCCGAGCAGTGGGAGCGAAACCGCACCTGCGAGCCGGTCGAGGGCCAGTCGCGCGCACGCCGCCGAAAGCGCGACCCCCGCGGTCCAAGCATCTCCGGTCCCAGCTGTCGCCGAGGGGGAGGCAGCCGAACGAGACGTTGGCCCGAAGTCATCGCGGCCCGGGCGCCCCGCGAGGTGAGGGGCCCCGCCGACGACGAGCTGGCGCTGGGGGAACTAGTAGCCGAGGCCGGCGTGGACGTGGAGACTGTCAGAGATCTCGAGCAGTACGGGCTCATCACGCCGAGGGTCATCGGGGGTGCGCCTTATTACACGAGGGAAGCGGCCGTGATCGCACGGCTGGCTTGGGCCTTTGCCCGCCATGGTGTCGAGGCTCGTCACCTTCGCGCCTACAAAGGGGCGGCCGAACGCGAGGCCGGGCTGGTCCAGCAGGTGATAATGCCGCTCCTGCGGCAACGCAACCCCCAAGCCCGCGAAGCTGCTGCCCACGCCGTCGACGAGCTGTCCGAACTGGGCGCCGAGCTTCGCTCGGCCTTGCTTCGCGCAGCGCTTGCGGACCTTCGCTAGGCCGGCTCGGGGCGCGTGCGCGCTTTTCCTGAGGCCCATGCTCGCCTTGCCTGCGCGACGGTGACCGCCTGTCGGGTTGGCCGTCCGCGGTTGTAACGTTCAGTCATGGTCGAGATGCACCTCTCTGCCGTCCGGGTCGAGCTCCCTGCCAACACCCCGATCCTGTTGTTGCAAGAAGCGACGGGCGACCGGACCCTGCCCATCTACATCGGGCGCCCCGAGGCCGAAGCGATCGCGGCGGCCCTGCAAGGCGTTGTCACCAAGAGGCCGATGACGCACGACCTGATGCGCGACCTCCTCACCGAGGTCGGCGTCGTGCTCGACCACGTGGTGATCACCGAGCTAAAGGACCAGACTTTTTATGCGGAGTTGCGCCTGCGGCGCGGCGGGAACAATTACGTCGTCTCGGCGAGGCCGTCGGACGCGATCGCGCTCGCAATACGCGCGGGGGCGACGATCTACGCTGAGGAAGCCTTGCTGGACGCCGAGGGCATAGTGATCACGCAACATGACGAGCTCGATGAGGCACCTGAAGGTGAAGAGCTGGTCGCTCAGTTCCACGAGTTCATCGAGGGCATCAGCCCGGAGGACTTCGAGAAGTGACACCGGGGGCCGCCAGGGGAGCCTCCGCAGTCCGGCAAGCTCGGCTCGCGGGCGCATCGCCTGGTCAGCGCCAGTAACCCACTGCGGTTGTTGCGGGGGCGGCCCAGAAGGGCCACACTGGTGTAACTACCCATCTGTTACATCTGCCGAGGAGGGCAAATGGAGCGTCAACAAACCGGGCAGGCATCGCCGCCGGCGGAGGACGGGCCCGAGGAAGGCTTCAGAGGGCCGCAGGTTTGCAACATCGTGGGGATCACCTACCGCCAGCTGGACTACTGGGCTCGCACCGACCTCATGCGGCCTTCGATCAGCGACGCTCAGGGAAGTGGGACGCAGCGTGTTTACGCCTACACGGACTTGTTGCAGCTGAAGGTCGTCAAGCAGCTGCTGGACGCCGGGGTGTCGCTGCGCAAGACGCGGAAAGCCATCGAATGTATGCGCGCTTCAGGCACCGACATTGCCAGCGCAAGCCTGGTCATCGCCGACGACCAAACCGTGTTGGCCAACTCCGGCGAAGAGTTGTTCGATTTGCTCCGGGGTGGCCAGGGCGTGCTCTCCATAGTGCTCATGCAGAAGATCTTTTCAGAGGTCGATGCTGGGATCACCGAGTTCAGGGGCCCGCGTCCACAGGGGCACCCGGCGGGCGGGGCATCTGCTGGTGCCGGCTCCCCGGGTAGGACAGGGCCTGATGCCGGTTCACCTAAGGGCCCCTCCGGGCCGGCAAAGAGGCTCGCCCGCTGAGCCAGAACTAGTCTTGGCTCGATGAGCCTTGGCCCGGTAAGCGCGCGTTGACTGGGCACCCCGAGCCGGCCGAGGTACCGGGGCCGCGCTATAGCCCGTTGGACGCGTGGCACCGCAGCAATGGGGCGCGGATGGTGGCGTTCGGTGGCTGGGAGATGCCTCTCGAGTACGAGCACGGCACCCTCGCCGAGCACATGTCCTGCCGTCGGGATGTCGCCATTTTCGACGTGAGCCACCTTGGCACCGTGCGGCTGACGGGGCCTGACGCCAAAGCGACGCTCCAGCGGGCGCTCACCAACGACCTCGGTAAGATCGCCCCCGGCAGAGCGCAGTACACCCACCTGCTCGACGAAGACGGTTCGGTGCTCGACGACCTGATCGTGTGGTGGGCCGCCGAAGAGACCTTTGACGTCATGCCCAACGCCTCCAACACCACCCGGGTGCTAGCAGCGATCGGAGGCACGGACATCACCGGCCGCAGGGCCGTGCTAGCCGTTCAGGGACCACAGTCGCGCAACGCCCTCGGCAAGGCCTTCCCCGAGGCGGCCGAGGTTGGCCGCTTCCGGGTGGAAGAGCTCCACTGGCAGGGGGTGCCCGTAACGGTGGCAGGCACTGGCTACACCGGCGAGGACGGCGTCGAGTGCTCCGTCCCAGCACAACATGCGGCCGACCTCTGGGAAGCGCTCGTGGCGGCGGGCGCCTCGCCTGCTGGCCTCGGAGCACGTGACACGCTCCGGCTGGAGTCGGGCCTTCCGCTTCATGGCCACGAGCTCGGCCCGGGCATCACCCCGCTCGAGGCAGGGCTCTCGTGGGTCGTGGCGTGGGACAAGCCGGGCGGGTTCACAGGCCTTGACGCGTTGGTTGCCCAGCGCCACGAGGGCTTGACCCGCGTGCTGAGGGGCATAGCCGGGGAGGGCAGGCAGCCTCTCAGGGCGGGTTATGCGGCCCGGCTGGACGGGGTGCTCGCCGGTGAGCTGACCAGTGGTAACTACTCGCCCGTCCTCGGTTGTGGGATAGGGATGGGTTTCCTCCAACTGGGGCTGCCGGATGGGGCCGAGCTCGAGGTGGACGCAAGAGGCCGGCCCTTACCTGTCACATCTCCCGCCTACCATTCGTCAAGAAATCCGGTACAACAAACTGATGGCTCACTTCGTCCCCCACACAGACGACGATTTCGCCCGGATGCTCGGCGATTTGGGCCTGTCCAGCCCGGCCGAGCTGTTTGAGTGCATACCCGAGGCACTGCGGCTGGCGAGCGGCCTCGAGCTCGCCGAAGGGATGTCCGAACCCGACGTGGCCTCCGAAATGTCCCGTCTGGCAAGACGGAACAGGGCTGCCAGCGAGCTCGTCTGTTTCGCAGGCGGGGGGGCTTACGACCACGACGTGCCGGCGGTGACGCGGGCGCTCGGGGGCCGCTCCGAGTTCGTCACGTCCTATACGCCCTATCAGCCGGAGGTGGCTCAGGGAGTCCTCGAGGCGCTTTTCGAGTACCAGACCCTCGTCTCCCGGTTGGCTGGGCTGCCTGTCGCCAACGCCTCTGTCTATGACGGCGCCACAGCGACCGTCGAAGCTGTCAACGTCGCGATTGCGTCGACCGGCCGCCGGACCGTCTGGGTGAGCGCAGGTCTCAACCCGCGCTGGCGTCAAGTCCTGGCGACCCTGAGCGCGGGGGGAGCTACGCACATCGTGGACGTACCCCTCGTCGACGGCCGTACGGCATGGGAGGATGCGGCGGCGGCCCATCTCGCAAAAGGTGCTGCAGGTCAAATAGACGGCCCTGACGGGCATCCCGCCGCCTTAGTTGCGGCTTCCCCGAACTACCTGGGTTGCATCGACCCCCTTGGGCCGGCCCGGACAGCCGCGACCAACCTCGGCGCCCTTTTGGTCGCCGCGTTCGACCCCGTGGCCGCCGGTCTCCTGCGGACACCGGGTGAGCAGGGGGCAGATGTGGCGGTCGCCGAAGGCCAGCCGTTCGGCATGCCGATGGCGTTCGGCGGCCCGTACCTCGGGATGTTCGCTCTGGCGAGCGAGCACACCCGGCGGTTGCCGGGGCGACTGGTGGGCCGCACCGTGGACCCAGAGGGACGGACGGCCTACGTCACGACACTGCGTGCCAGGGAACAGGACATACGCCGCGAGCGTGCCTCCTCCAATATCTGTACGAACCAGACCCTGATAGCCGTCGGGGCTATGGTCCAGATGGCGTGGTTAGGCACGTGGGGCCTGCGCGAGCTGGCCCTGCGTTGCGCCCGCGGCACCCGCTACGCGAGGGACGCCCTGAGCGCGCTACCCGGGGTCAAACCCCTAGTTGCAGCGCCCGTTGTGCGGGAGTTCGCCCTCGAGCTGCCCCTTCCGGCTGACCTTGTCATCGAGCGCATGGCCGACGAAGGCTTCTTGGCTGGCCTACCCGTAGAAGTTGGGGACCGCCGCGGCCTGCTCGTAGCGGTGACCGAGAAGCGCACCCGCGCCGAGATCGACGCTTACGTGGATGCCATGGAAAAGGTCGTCTCGTGAACGGGCTTGGCCGTCAGGCCGCGCCAGGGGGGAAGGCGAGCTCAGCACCGCTGCTCGGCCACGACGAGGAACCGACGATCTTTGATTTCTCCGTGCCTGGGCGCCGTTCCGCTTCGTTCCGGACCACCGGGGTCCCCGAGTGGCGGGCCGAGGAGCTGCTCCCGGCCGACGAGCTCCGCCCCGAGCCGCCGGAGCTGGCCGAGATCTCCGAGCGCGATCTCGTCGCGCATATGACGCGCCTATCCCACAGGCAGTACTCGGTCGACCTCGGGGCCTACCCTCTCGGGTCTTGCACCATGAAGTACAACCCCAAGGTGTGCGACGAGGCGGCGGCGTTGCCTGGCCTCGGCTGCGTGCACCCGGCCACGCCGGCGCCGTACGCCCAGGGATGGTTGGAGCTCCTGTGGGACTTGACCAACGCCCTGTGCCGCATCACGGGTATGGACGCGGCCACCCTGCAGCCTCCCGCCGGCGCCGCCGGTGAGCTGACCGGGCTGCTCATAATGCGCGCCTGGCACCAGCAGACCGGCCGGTCGCCGACCAAGGTGCTGATCCCGGACTCGGCGCATGGGACCAACCCGGCCTCGGTAAGCCTCGCCGGTTACACCACCGTCAGCATCCCTTCTGACGAGCGGGGCCTCGTCAGCCCGGCGGCCCTGCGCGAGCACCTCGACGGTGACGTGGCGGGGATCATGCTGACGAACCCCAACACCCTCGGGCTCTTCGAGGAGGACATCGCGGAACTGGCGGCAGCGGTGCATGACGAGGGCGGCCTGCTGTATTACGACGGCGCCAACCTCAACGCCATCCTCGGGGTCACGAGGCCTGGCGACATGGGCTTTGACATCGTGCACTTGAACCTTCACAAAACCTTTGCCGTGCCGCACGGGGGCGGGGGCCTGGCGCCGGCCCGGTAGCGGTTACCCGGGCCCTCGCCGACCTGTTGCCCGGCCCGGTCCCCAAGCGCCTCGACGACGGCAGCTTCGCCTGGGAAGACCCGTCCCGCTCCATCGGCAGGGTGCACGGCTGGCACGGCAACGCTCTGGCTCTGGCACGAGCCTGGGCCTACATCCTGTGCAACGGTGCCGACGGCCTGCGAAAGGTTTCAGAAGCAGCGGTCTTGAACGCCAACTGGTTGCTCGCCCAGCTCCGCGGGACCTACCGCATCCCCTACGACCGCCCGGCCATGCACGAGGTGGTTGTGTCCACCCATGGCGCACCGGGCACCGCCCATGAGCTGCGAGCCCTCGACGTCGGCAAACGCCTTTTGGAGAAGGGTTTCCACGCCCCGACCGTCTACTTCCCCCTGGTCGTGCAGGAGGCGCTCATGATAGAGCCGACCGAAACGGAGAGCCCAGAGACGGTCGCGGCGATCGCGGCCGCCTTGGTCGAGATAGCCCACGAGAGCCCCGAGATGGTGGCGGGCGCCCCCCGGACCACACCGATCGGTCGTGCCGACGAGGCCCGCGCTGCCCGCTCGCTAGTGCCGACCTGGGACGCGATCAGCCCAGGCTGAACTGCAGGTTGAGCGGCACTGCCTGCGCAGCGCCCGGGACGGGCATCCGCGTCCCGTTTACCCTGACCGACACCTCGGGAGGGTCGCCCACGCGAAGCCACGCCGGGCCGGTCACCGAGGACTGTTGGCCCGCTTCGAGGATCCCCTCATAGACGATCTGGCCGAGCGGGCTGTTCGCCCTGACTTCCAGCCAGCAACGGCCTTTGGCCGTGACGACAATGGATGCGGAAGGTGAACTGAGCTGGTAGGTGGCGGTGCCTCCGCTGGAAGAAACCAGGACCGCAGGGTAGGACGCTTCGGTTACGGGAGGCGTCGTGGTAACCGGCAGGGTGGTCGTCGGGCCGACCTTGGGGCTTCGGACGGGCGGTGCCGTGACGGGGGTTTGCCGAGCCGCGGTCTGCAACTTTGGCCGGCTTGGGCTTGGCACAGACCGCAGGTCGAGTGCTATCCCTACTGCCGCCACAGCCACCGCGACCGCTGCTGCTGCCAGCACGACACCCGTGATCGACGGGCGGCGGCCGAAGTGGCGAGTTGCCAGGCGGAGCTTGTCGAGGCGGGGCGAGCCGCCGCCCTCCCTGGCAGCCCTTCCACGCGCGGGGGAGAGGTCGTCGAAATGGAACACCTGCGGCTGGACAACCGGTACCGGCCTCGTCGGTTCATCGGAGAGGCCCGGCTCTACCAGCCCGTTTTCGCCGGACAAGTCCAGTCGCGGTGGTAGACCTGGCAGGGTGGCCTCGGCGGGCTCATGGCCGGGCAGCGGGAGGGTGCCCGGGCGCCCCTGGCCGCTGCGAAGTACCTGGGCGCCCGGCGAACGCCCCAGATTGGCCGATGTGGCGACGGCGTCCATGGCCGCGAGCGAAGGGGCTGTCCGGGAGGGGCGCCGGAAAGGCGAAGGGCTGACGGCGCCTGGCGAAGAAAGTGCCCGAGGTGGCGGCAGGGCCACGCCGCTGCCGGGTGAGATGTGGCCGCTGGGCCCGATCAAGCGGACGTGAGCCTGGTGGTCGCTGGGCTCTTCGGACCAACCTTGAGGCCCGTCCGGCCGTTGTGTGATATCGGCCAGAGTGCCCAGTGCTTGCCGGTGGCGTTCGACGGTCCGGGAGCGCGCGTGAAGCCCTCGCGCGGCGTAGGTCACCGATGCCAAAGCGCAACCGATCACCAAGACGATGAGCAGCGGGTCCATCTGTGCTCCTTAACGTCGGTCGTGCCGTTCGGGTTAAACAGTACGGTAAAACCGGCCACTTTTAGCGTATCCTCGCGGCCGCGACGTCCGACGGTCGTCGGAGGAGTTCCTACCCGTGGGTGATGAAATGCAACGTGAGCGAACGTGGCCCGGCTTCGCTCGCTGATCGCGGTTGCGGTGGGGTTTAGCGCGGGAGCCGTCCCCTTGTCCAACATTGCGGCGCGCCGTCGGGCTGGGGTGGACCTGCGGACCGTGGGTAGCGGCACGGTTTCCGGCAGCGGGCTGTACGCGGTTGCAGGGACCGGGCCGCTGATCGCGGTCGGTCTCCTCGAGGTGGCAAAGGGAGCCGTCGGGCCTCTGCTCGCGGGGCGTCGCCACCCCGGTGCCGCTGCCTTGGCGGGGGGTGCTGCCGTCATTGGCCATAACTGGTCGCCCGTCCTCGGCGGGGCCGGGGGCCGCGGGATTTCTCCTGCAATAGGCGCCCTATTGGTGACCGCTCCGGCCGGGTCTGGAGTCCTGTTGGCCGGCCTGGCGCTCGGCAAGATCGCGGGGGAGACAGCGATCGGTAGCTTCATTGCCGACGTCGTCTTGGTGCCTGTCGTTGCCCGGGTACATGGACGGGCGGGCTGCATAGCCGCATCCGCTGTGCTCGCACCGATAGTTGCCAAAAGGTTGATGGGCAATGCTCCGCCTCGCCGACCTGGGCCCTCTGTGTACCTCAACCGTTTGCTGTTGGACCGTGACACCCGCGAAAAACCGAGCGGGGACCGGCCACGAGAGGCCACAAACTGACCGTCGCCGTAGTCACCGACAGCGCAGCGTCCTTGCCCATATCCCTGGCGGAAGCCAACGGGGTGACCGTGGTGCCGATGTGGGTGACAATCGGTGGCCAGCAGTCCCGCGACACCGATCTCGACATGGCAGAAGTACTTGCAAGGCTCGGAGAGGGGCTCAGCACTTCGGGCCCTGCGCCGGGTGAGCTGGCCGATGCGGCGAGCCGGGCCGACCAGGGCGACGGGGTCGTCATCCTCACCATCTCACGCCGCATGAGCAGCTCGTACGAGGCAGCACGGCTGGCGGCGGGGCTCCTCGACGAGCAAGGCACCGGGAGAGAAAAGGTAGCCGTGGTGGACACCGGGACCGCCGCGGGCGCAGAGGGCCTGGTGGTGCTGGCCGCTTCCAGGGCTGCTCGTTCCGGCCATACGGTGGCGGGTGTGGTTGCGGCGGCGGAGAGTGCCGCGCAGAGGGCGAGGTTGCTTGCCACGCTGCCTTCCCTGGAGCACCTCGCTCGCGGCGGGCGGGTACCGGGTATCGCCGCGATGGGAGCCCGCTGGCTTGGCCTCCAACCGGTGTTCGAGTTCAGGCAGGGCAAGGTCAGGCCGCTGAGGCCGGCGCGTGGCCGGCGGCTGGCGTGCCAAAGGATCGTCGCCCTGTGGGCGGCCGACCTGGACCAGCAGCTCCTCCGGGGGTCGATGCTGCACGTGTCCGCCCTGCACGCCCTCGAACCCGAGGTAGCCGAAGAGCTGATGCGCCAGGTCCGGGCCTACGTACAGCCGACGACCGCCTTCGTGGGCTCTTTCACCCCGGTCATGGTCGCACACACCGGCCCCGGCCTTGCGGGGCTCGCCTGGTGGTGGGAGGGCAAGTCGCCCCAGGAGCCCAACGGCTCCGAGCAGCCTGGCGCGCCAGGCGCGCTCTCAGGCAGCGGCGGCGGCTAAAGCTACTTGAGCGACCGGTCCGGCTGAGGCCGATTGCTCGTCGGGCAGGTCCGCGCCGTGGCGGCGCAAGCTGCGCCGGAACCACCACGACGACAGCAGTACCCCGCCCAAGGTAAGAGAGCACGACACGCCCGTTTTCGCGGCAAGGTAGGTGGCAATAGGCACGTTCAATAGCAGCGTGATCGTGGCGGCCGCGTTGATAAGGCTGACCAGCGCCCAGAGCAGGCTGATCTTCACGAAGAGCTGGCGGACCTTGGGCCCTTTGAAAAACGCTGGAGGCATCGGCACGAAATCGTGGGCCAGCTTCTCAGCGAGCGGGCGACCGAGGGGGACGGAGAACAAGAAAGCGCCGCCTACCAAAGCGGTTGCGAGTGAAGGCTGGAGAAAATATACGAAAAGACCGCTGCTACCACTTGCCAGTGCCACAACCGAACGCGCCGTCAGGCCAAGAGCGGCGATCACCAGGACGCCCGGGAGACGTTCACGCCGCCAAATCCTGCGCAAGAGCGCGAAGTAAGTCCAGCCGAGCGCAGTGCAGATCGCACCCTTTGGCCCGAGCGCCCAAAGAGCTACATAGAAAAGCCCGAGCGGGATGAGCGTGGCCTCGATGACCTGAGGCGCGGCCCGCTTGGCTAGCTCTCGCAGACGCGGAAGCTCGATGTGGTGCTGGTGGTTGTCCACACTATTGGCTCGGCGCGAGTGGCTCCGCCTTGAGCGAGTGATTGGTGCTTTGGACTTCCCAGGGGACATAACTGCTGGCAGGCTCATACAACGATCTCGGTCATGGTTTCGGCGCGCGCGTCGGTCTGTGCGCTGTTTTCGGCAGATGCAGCACCCACCAGAAATTGGCGAGCCGGGGAGTACCCACAACCTATACCCTGCCTTCGGGTCCCTACCCATCAGGTGCTGGTTCGAGGCGTGGGGAGAGCTACCCAAGCCCAACATGTCCAGGGATGGTACTGGCCCGGCGCTAGCGTGCGTGTCGTAGTGCTTTCCCCGCCCGTCGAAGGTGTTGGGGACCCGGATCCCCGCGCAAAGGGCCCCGCTGGCCAGCATCTCGCCGGCGGGCAAGTGCGCGCGGTCCCTCGGGGCACCCGGCGAGTGAAGGTTGTCCGCTTTTTGGTGGAGGTTGCGGTCCTGGCCGGCGGTGCATTGTTCGTCATCCGTCGAGCCGGCGACATGGCCGACGTGACGGCGACCTTCGACCGGTTGCACTGGCACTGGCTGATCGTCTCGGTGGCCGCCGAGTGCGGCTCGATCGTGGCGCTGTCGTGGTTACAGCAAAGGTTGCTCCGGGTCGGTGAACTGCCGGTCGGTGTACGTGACCTGGTGCCTGTCACGATGGCGAGCAACGCAGTGGCGCAGTCGCTCCCAGGGGGGACCCTGTTCGCGGAGGGTTATGCGTTCCGCCAGTACCAACGGCTCGGTGCGAGCCGCGTCCTTGGCATTTGGGCGGAGCTCTCGGCTGGAGCGCTTGCCTCCGCCGCTCTTGCCGCCGTAGCGGTGGCCGGCGCGGTCGTCGTTGGGCCGGGCCTCCGGGTGAAGCTCTTGCCTGGTCTCGCGGTGGTGCTCGCAGGCGCGCTCGTGGCCGCTGCTCTGTTCCGCCGCGCCTCATTGCTCAACGATCTCATCTCACACGTCTCGCGCCGCTTGGAGCGCCACGTACCTGCCGGCCTGATCGATCATCTGCGCTCAGCGCAGGACGCCACCCGCCAGATGGAGAAGTTCAAGCCCTCGACGCGGCTTTGGTTGCTCTGCCTCGCTGCCGCCGCCCTCAATTGGGGGCTGGACGCTGTCGTGCTCACGATGGGCCTGCTGACCGTGGGCGGCCCCGTGCCGTGGAGGGGCCTGCTCCTTTGCTACGCGGCCGCTCAACTTCTCGTCGAGCTGCCGGTAACGCCAGGAGGCTTGGGCCTCGTAGAAGGAGGCCTGGTGGAGGTCCTCATCCGGTTCCACGTGTCTGCGTCACGAGCTACCGCCGGGACGCTCATGTACCGCGCCGTGAGCTACTGGTTCCTGCTCGTTGTGGGCTGGGTAGCGGTCGGGTTCCTCACCTACCGCAACCGGCGTACCGACCGCCTCGCTGCCGCCGCCTCTGAGGGCGTAAGTCGCCCGGTGGCCTGAGGGCTTAGAGCGGGCACCCGGCGCCCGCACCGCCTTCACGTCCTACAGCACGATGAAGGCGCTGCGCCACCGGCTCCCTCCCTTGCCCCCAGGCAGCGGATGGTCAAGGCGGGGTGTGGCTGGGTGTGGCTCGGACACGCGGGGGGAAATGGAGGCGGCCTGCGCCGAAAACCGCAAACGTGGCCCCGCGATGGGCGGATCGAGCACCGAAAGCGCGTTTTCTTTTCACCAGCGTCAGTGATGCACACGTTGCGGAGGCGGATCGGTCACCGCCATGCAAAATTGGCGACCGACTATTTGTCGGGAGCCAGCGGCTCGAGCAGTTCGACCAGGGCCGGCCGGTCGAAGTGCCGGGCCAGCCGAGCGCTGTGGACTTGTAATGCTTGTCGGCGATGGTCGGGTCGGCCCCGAGCTCGACGAGCCTTCGCGCAAGCTCGAGGTTGCCGTTCTCGGCGGCGACGTGCAGCGCGGTGTGCCAGGGCTCGTTGCTCGGGAGGTCGCTGCGGCCGAGCGCGTTGATGTCGAAGCCAGCGGCGACGAGAAGCTCGACGGCGTTCGGTGCGCCCTGGGCCGCCGCCCAGGTCACGAGCCCGGGGCGCTTTCGTCTTACTTCGGCGACGACCTTGCTGGGAGTTCGCTGCACTAACTCGGCATCGCCTGCTAGCACGGCGGCAACAAACGCGTCATTCGGCCTTAGCTGGGGTGGCGGCGCGCCGAGGGCCTCGAGATGATCGGCGAGCTCGCGGTGACCGTTGCTGAGTGCGACTTCCACCGGTGTGCCTCGCCTCGGGCTGCGTTGCTCGGTGAACGGGCTCACGATGTCGACGCCGTGCTTAGCGAGCAGGGCGACCCGGTCGCGTTGGTCGTGGATGATCGCCCATGCGAGCAGGCTCCGTAGCATTTCGGTTGGCGGCTCGAGGGACTCGCCAAGCAGCCGCTGCCAGGGCCCTCGGGTGTCACGCCCGAGGCCATGCTGGAAGAGCAGTACGAGGTGGTCGTCGTTGCTGCCGAACATGCGGTTGTAAAGGGTCTGCCCGTCGTTGGGATCGGCGCCCGACTCAAGCAGCAACCGGGCGAAGGCAATGGCGTGGGGGTGCCAGGGCTGGCGGCGTTCGCCGTAGCCGAGCACGCCCGTGAGGACGGTGAACGGGGTGGGCAGGGCGTGCCAGAACCGGCCGTCGTTGGGGTCGCCTCCGGCCGCAAGTAGGAGCCTTGCCGTCTCCAACGTGGCGGCGAGCTCGACGCCGGGGTTGTGGCGGGCGTATGCCTGGTAAAGCAGCGGTGACCAACCGTGCGGCCCGCCCGTCGAGCCGGCCGCCCCCTGGCGTCCCGCCAAGGCCCCCTGGCGTCCCGCCAAGTGGCGGCGCACTTCGTCCACGTCTGCGCACGCCGATGCGACGAAGAGGCTGTGCTTGGGCAGCTCGGGGTGTTCGGCCAAGAGCCGCGCGGCGGCGGCACGGTCGGTCGCATCGTCGCCGCCATAGGTCAGGCAAGCCAGCCGAAGGAACCGGTTGGCGAGAGGTTCGTCGGCCGGTGCTGGTTGGCTGGGGTACCAGGCTTGGGCAGTCACGATCTGGACGTAGCGGCGCATCCGGGCCCAACTGGCGAAACCGTGTTCGCGAGCCAGGACCAAGTGGGCTGCCGTCAAGGGGAAATTTGCGGGCTCGGGCGGCGAGGGGTGCCATTTCGTAACACGGGCGAGGGCGGCTTGCGAGCCGTTGCGAACCGCGCGTTGAAGTTCTCGGGCCTGCGTCCGAAGCTGGTCTAGGTCAGGGTCTTGGGGCGGCGAGGCTGTTGCCATCGCAATCTCCTTTCGCTCTACCGGCCAGTCCGCGGCGCCGGTCGAAAGGAGGGCCAAAGATTACGCAAATGCGCACCTCGTAAAATGGGTGGGCTCAGCCCTTTCCGCGGACCTGGCGGCGCCCCACGCGCCAACGCGATCATATCGGCGTTGAAATTTCTTGGTCGGGCGTCTGGGCGGCCTCGGCATGGGCAGAAGATCGTTGCCGGCCTCGGGAACCAGGCAAGGGGCCAGGATGCCTCAGGGGGTGGTAGTACCACGTAAGCGAGTGCAGCTAACAACCTCGACAGGTGTAGGCAAAGGAACCAGACTTCGCCTATGCCGCCGCTGCCGCTGCCGCCGCCGCCACCGCTGCTGCCGCCGCCGCTGCTCCGCCGCCGCCGCTGGCGGTGCGAGGTCATAGGTCCTTAGGCGAATGAGCCAAGTCCTTCCTGTTGCGTGGTACCGCTTCCGGGCCACCTTTGCCCGTCGCTGGGGCGGTTACCTGAGCGTGGTGCTGCTCATCGGCTTGGTCGGCGGGATCGCTATGGCATCGATCGCTGGGGGGCGGCGTACGCAGTCCTCGTACCCGACCTTCTTGGCGAGCACAAATCCGTCCGACATGACGGTCTCGGTTTACGCGCCGAACTCCCCCAGTGGTGCAGTGACCCCATTGACGGCGAGGATCGCTCGCCTCCCGGGTGTGAAAAGGGTCAGGGACCTCGTGTCGTTGGACTTCGTGCCACTGGCCCCGAACGGCACCCCCCGCTTGAACACGCTGAACGACCTCTTGGTCCTGGCGAGCTCGGACGGCGGTTTCTTCGATCAGGACCGTCCGGGCATCCTGCAGGGTCGGCAGGCCGCCCCTGATAATCCCCACGAGATAGTGATGACCGCCAACGCGGCCCGGCTCCTCGGCGTGCGTCTCGGAGATGTCGTGGCCCTGGGCTTTTACACCGACGCCCAGGAGGCGCTGCCGGCCTTTGGGACCCCGAGGGTGGCCCCCCGGTTCAGGGCCAACGTCAAGCTGGTGGGCATCGCCGTTCTCAACAACTCGGTGGTCCAGGACGACATCGACGGGGCGTACGGCTTTGTGCTCTTGACCCCGGCACTGGTCCGAGAGGCCGTAACGGTGTCGCCTGCCGCGGGGGCGCCCGCCGCCTACGCTCTGCAGCTCGACCACGGTGGCCTCGATGCCCCTGCGGTGGAGCAGGAGATCCGAGGAGTGGTGCCGCCTGGCGCAACGGTCGAGTTCCATGTGACCGCGCGCGTCGTGACCGAAGTGGAGCTCGCCGTCAAGCCGGAGTCGGTTGCTCTCGGCGGCTTCGGAGGGATCGCCGCCCTGGTTTGCCTAGTCCTCGGGGCACAGGCTGTTTCCCGCCAGGTCCGGTGGGGCGACGACGACCGCCGAGCGATGCGGGCACTCGGGGCCGCTCCCTCCGTGACGGCCGCCGACGGGCTGATCGGCATCTTGGGAGCCGTGGCCGTTGGTTCTGTGGTGGCCATTGGCGTAGCGGTAGGGCTATCGCCCCTGTCCCCGTTCGGGCCGGTGCGATCCGTCTACCCAGACGGTGGGTTCGCTTTTGATTGGACGGTGTTTGGCATCGGCCTGGTGGTCCTGCTCGGCGTGCTCGGGGCTGGCGCTGTCGTTCTGTCTTACCTGGGGACGCCTCACCGAGCACCTCGTGTCGCGGCGCCAACGTCTCGCAGTTCGGTCATCGCCCGCCGAGCCGAGTCGGCGGGAATGCCCGTGGCCGGCGTGGTGGGCATCCGTTTTGCCCTGGAACCCGGGCGGGGCCGTACCGCCGTGCCGGTGCGTTCTGCGTTGGTGGGTACCGTCGTCGCCGTTGCCTTGGTGGTGAGCACCCTCACTTTTGCAAGTAGCCTGAACACCTTGGTCTCGCACCCCGCGCTGTACGGGTGGAACTGGGACTACGCCCTCAATCCCTCCAACGATGTACCGCCGCGGGCCCTGGAGCTCCTGGGCCATGATCACGACGTCGCCGGATGGAGCGGGTTCGACTACAACGACGTGGCCATCGACGACCAGACCGTTCCCGTCCTCATGGCACGCGCTGACAACCGAAGTAGTTTCGCCTCCGGTCCTATCGGGCCATGGGCTTGAGGCGGGCAACCAGGTCGTTATGGGAGCAGCCACACTCGCCGTACTGCACAAGAAGGTCGGGGGAACAGTGTTCCTGAGTTACGGGACTCCAGCAGATGCCCCGATCTACATACCGCCGACCCGCTTGACGATAGTGGGTACAGCGACATTCCCTGCGGTGGGTTTCGTAAGTCTTGTTGCGGACCACACCTCAATGGGCACCGGTGCCATGTTCTCGGAGGCCATTTTCCCGCCGGCGTTCCAGCGGGCGGTTGAGACCCGGGACCCAAACCTGAACGGGCCCGAGCTCGTCTTCGTCCGGCTCCGCAGCGGCGTCAGTCCTGTGGCGGGCCGAGCCGACCTAAAACGGATTGCTGACGCCGCGGACAAGGTTCTCGCCGCCGACCCCCACGCCAGTGGCCAAAATGTCACCGTGCTGGGCGTCCAGCGCCCGGCGCAGATTGTCAATTACCACAGCATCGGGTCTACGCCCGTCATCCTCGCGGTCGGCCTCGCGGGCGGAGCCATCGCCGCCCTCGCCCTCACCCTCGCCGCCTCGGTCCGCCGGCGTCGGCGCGACCTGGCCTTGTTGAAGACGCTTGGCTTCACCCAAAGACAACTGGCGGCGGCGGTTGCCTGGCAGGCGACCGTTGCCGCGATTACCGGTGTCATCGTGGGGATCCCTCTCGGCATCGTCATCGGACGTGAGCTTTGGACGCTGTTCGCGCACAACCTCAACGCCGTCCCCGATCCAAGCGTGCCGGCCTTACCGGTGACCATTGTCGCCGTAGGGGCTCTCGTTTTCGCCAATTTGGTAGCAGCGCTCCCCGGGCGCAGCGCGGCGCGGACCCCCACGGTGTTGGTCCTGCGAGCGGAGTGATCGGGAATGCCGTCGGTCCAGATATGAGCACCGAGAGGTGGGAGCCCTCGTCCTTCGAGACCGCCCGATAACGCAGGGTTACCCGAAAGTGACGCGGCAAGGTGCGGCCCTCACCCTTCCAGACCGAGGTCTGGCCCGCGGCGGGGCTTTCTAGCGCCTCTCGACGAAGGCCCTGCTAGCGCTCCTCAACAAGGGGTAGGACGGTGACCAGGGTCTGTGAGCCGTCGGCCCCCACGATCTGCACGGCGAGAGGAAGCATCGGCGGCTGCGAGTCCGTGCGGATCGTGGTCGGGTGCTCGATGGAGTGCCGGAGCACGACCGGGTAGCGGCCGTCCCGCCCGCCGACGCCGACCGAGGCTTCGTCGGAGTGCTCGTCGTACTCCAGGTAGGCAAGCGGCATCCGCTCGGCCTCGAACTCGTCGCCGAACTCGGCATCAAGCAGCTCGATTGTGATGTTGTCTCCAGCCCGCACCTTGGTTAAATCGTCCAGCAGCTTGTGCCAGCCTTCCTTGGGGTGCTCGTGGACGACGTGGGGGCGTTGTCTATTCGAGTTCTTTGCCACGTAGCCATTCTCGCGCCAAGCGGACCATACGACTAGCGGGCCTGATAAATGGAGGCGGTACCGGCCGAAAACGACAAACGTGGGGTCGCACTGGCCCGATCGGGGGCGAAAAGCACGGTTTCTTTTCACCACCGTCAGCGATCTACATCTTCCGGAGCCGGATCGGGCACGGAAAGCGCGCTTTCTTTTCACCAGCGTCAGTGACGTACACGTCCCGGAGCCGGACCGGTTACCCCGGTGAAAAACTTCCTCCGGCGTCGAGCCGGGGACTCGTCCCGGACAACCCAACCTGGCGGCTCGAACCTTGTGGCACGTGTTTGACAACGGCCAGCACGATACCTAGACTTCCGAGGTATGCGAGGCGAGGGTACTCAGGGTCACCTGGACTTGGTCCTTCTGGGCGTGCTGGCTTCTGGCCCCGGGCACGGGTACGCCATAATCACGACCTTGAAGCACCGCAGCGACGGAGTCCTGGCCCTGCCGGAAGGTTCGGTTTACCCGGCGCTTCACCGGCTGGAGGAGATGGGCTTGGTTTCCAGCGACTGGGCAGAGGCCGGAGGTCGCCGCCGCCGGGAGTACCGGTTGACGCCTAAAGGTGCGAGCGCCCTGCATTCGCAGCGGGCCGAATGGTCGAGGCTTTCTACGGCCATCGACGCGGTGCTGGCCGGGGCGCCTACCCGGTTGGTGACGCCATGAACGACGGGCCTATCGAGAACTACCTGGACAACCTTTTCGTCGAGCTACGGCGCAACGACCCGCGCAGTGCCCGTTCGATGTTGCACGAGGCGGAGGCCCACCTTCGCGACGCAGCCGAGGAGGCTGTTCGGGCCGGTATGAGCCCCGAGGACGCAGAAGCCGAGGCCGTGCGCCGTTTCGGCAAGGCACGACTGGTGGCAGCCGCCGACCGGGCGCACGGCCGGTTGTGGGTGGCGCGTGGCATCTTCATATCCGCCTGGTCATTGGGAGCCTGGGGAGCCGTCGCCGTGGGGGTGAGCGGCCTGGTGGCTGGCTCTATGCGACTGGCCGGGGTCACAAACCGGTTCCTGGCCTGGCCCTGGCCTAAGGAGGGCATAACAGCGTCCGACTGTGCCCGCTGGCTGGGCAACTACCCGCACGCCGGTTCGTGCGCCAAGGCCGCGATGGCTGACTGGGCCTTTGAGACCGTGGCATACCGTGTGGCTTTCGGCGTCCTCGGGCTGGCCGCTTTGGCTTGCCTGTGGTTCGCCCGGCGCCGCTGGCTTCCTGCCAACCGCTGGGCACCGCTGCCCGCAACAGTGGTTGACACCGTCGCCACCACCATTTTCGGCTTGAGCGGTGCGTGGCTGGCCGGCTTGGGCGTAAACGCCTGGGTCGTGAGCGGTGGGCACGGTTCGGGGCAATGGTTGAGCGCGGCGCCCGTGGCCCTCGCGGCCGCTGCCGTGTTCGGCACGCGCCTGCTCGGGGACTTGCAGGCCGCCAGTTAGATCGGCTGTTGGAACTCCCATTTCAACAACGTCGCTGCGCTCGGACCCAGGGTTATCGAGGTGCAGCCCAGCCTCGGTACTCTGCGTCTAGGCGCAGGGCGCCAACGTGAGTAAGGGGAAAACCATGACCACACTCGAGAAACGGCCGAACACCGCGCTTGTTGTCATCGACGTGCAGAATGGCGTCGTCGGGGCGGCGCATGAGCGTGACGCGGTCGTAGCGAACATCGCCAGCCTTGTCGACAAGGCGCGGCGCGAACAGGTCCCCGTCGTCTGGGTCCAGCACGCCGACGAGCAGCTCGCGAGAGGGAGCGACGAGTGGCGGATCGTCCCGGAGCTTGCTCCGGGAGACACCGAGCCGCTCGTCGAGAAGAACTACGGCGATGCCTTCGAGGGCACCACCCTCGAGACCGTGTTGTCTGGCCTCGGAGTCGGGCGGCTGGTCGTCGCCGGCGCAGAGACGGACGCGTGTATCCGTTCGACCCTCCACGGAGCGTTCGTCAGGGGTTACGACGCGACCCTTGTCAGCGACGCCCACACAACTGGGGACCGCACGGAATGGGGCTCGCCGCCGCCGGACCAGGTCATCGCCCACACCAACCTGTATTGGACCTACCAGACGGCTCCAGGGAGGACGGCCGGGACGGTCGCGAGCAAGGACGTCGACTTCGGCGGGGCGTCCTGACGCCCGTGCGAAGCCGATGGGCGTGGGCTCGCTGCTCCGCCCGGGATCGCTAGGGCTCGCCCTCCGCCCGGGATCGCTAGGGCTCGCCCTCCGCCCGGGATCGCTAGCGCTACAGGGTTGGCGAGTGCTCTTGCGAGAGCCCCTGCGCGCGCCGTTTGCGGTCGCGGGAGTTCAGGACGGCAGCCGGCACGGTGATCAAACCGACGAAGACAAAGCTCGCCGCCGCGCCTAGGGCCCAGTCGAGTGGAGCGTTGTCGGTGACAGCCAGAATTCCCAGTACATCGGCCATGAACGTCAGGCTAGCCGTTTTGCAGGATCCTCTGCCGCAGGCTGGCACCACGAAACGAGGGCGCCGCGGCGGGGTGGGGCTTTTGGCCGCGGGGCGCGAGGGCGGCCGCGACCAGGTTGGCGTATAGGAGCTGGCCTTTCGGGTCCGGGTGCACAGCATCGGGCCAAAGGACTCCCGGAGCTGCTGAAGCGGTGTACCAGTTGATCACCTTGATGCCCGGCTGGCCCGCGACCGCTGCGAGGGAATCATTGGTCTCGGACTGCCAGGAGAGTGGGACGCGTACGTTGACGAAGATAAGCAGTGGCACGCCGACGCTCAGCGCTCGAAACTGTTCGACGTCTTGGGGGGTCATCGGCCCGTTGGTACCGAGGTCGATGATGATTGCCTTCAGGCCCACGAGGTCGCCCGCCGCCTTGTAGGCGGCCAGGCGGGAAATCCCGCTCCAGACCTGGCGGCCCACGACAGCGTCGATGGTGATGTCACCGTGTAGGCGCTGTTGTAGCGACGCCGAGGCTGCCACCAGCACCGAGTCGCCGATCGCGAGCACGTCGTGGCCCAGCTTGGGCCGACTGGGCTGAACCTTTGCCGGGCGGTGCGCTGACGGGAGGACCTCACGCGGCCGCACCGCGGTCTTGGCGGAAAGCGTCGCTGCCGCCGTACTTGTCGGCGTCTTGGGCATCGGAAGGTTGCCATACCAGATCGTGGGCAGTAGCCCGCTCAGGTTGAGCAACCTGATCCCGCCGGGCACGGCGGCGGTGCGCACCGCCTTAGCGGTCAACCCGGTACTGGTCACCCCGGTACCTACCACCCCGGAACTAGTGACGCCAGTACCAGTCACCCCGGTACTGGGCGACGTGAGCAGCGTTGTCGTCTTCGGGGCCCTCGTTGTGATCGGGCGCGTGGCGCTGGGCACGGTCGTGGTGGCCGGGACCGTCGTGGTCGCGGGGACCGCGGTGGTGGTCGCCCTAGTGGTCGCAGGCGGAGCGGTGGTACCCGCCGCCATCGTGGTAGCCACAGCCCGAGCGGTGGTAGCGGTGGTAGCCCGTGGCCTGACGCTGCCCGCTAGCCGGTCGGTCAGCCCCCGGCTCGCACCCTGCCCTTGGCTCGCACCCTGCCCCTGGCTCGCACCCTGCCCTTGGCTCGCACCCTGCCCTTGGCTCGCGCCCTGCCCCTGGCTCGAGGGGAGGAGCGTGGCCCGCGCCGCGGGCGTCGAGCCGATCAGGAGCGCAGTGGGGAGCGGGGGAGGGTTGACCGCGGCGAGGAGCACCACAGCGGTCACCCCGCAGAGCCCGACCGAGCTGACGGCAGCGGTCCGGCCGGCGCCGGACAGGGAGCGCAGGGTCGCCTGGGCCCGCCCGGTGCGGAAGGGTTGCTCGATCAGCTTGTAAGACGCTTCGGCGGCGAGCCCTATCAGTGTTACCCGCAAGAGCAAGAGCTGCCAGCCTGAGATGGGCACGTCGACCTGGGGCCGCGTCAGGCAGATGATCGGCCAGTGCCAGAGGTATAGGGAGTACGAGCGCTGCCCGAGGTAACGCAGCGGCCGGCAACTAAGTGCTTTTTGCACGAGGCCGGGTTGGAGGGACACAAGGACAACAAGGCCTGTCAGCGCGGAAGCCAGGAATATCCCGCCCCTGTAGGCGAAGGTGGCGTCGGCACCCATGAGCGCGAGGAGCGTGGCCAGGCCCGCAAGGCTGAGCGCTCCGGTCCAAGCCCTGGGACCTGCCCCGGGCGCAATGCGGGGTAGCTCACCCGGGCCGGTCGGTTGGCGCAAACGGGGGCGGTTGTGAACTGCCCCAGCCAGCGCTGCCCCGATCATGAGGCCTGAGCAATGGGTGAAGGTGTCGTAGTAGACGCTTGAAGGGTCGTGGCCGGGTACGAAAAACGCCGCCATGAGGAACGCTGAAAAGACTGCGCCCGTCCCGGCGACCAACGACATCGCCCTTTCGGGCCGGCGTGCCAACCGCAAGACGGCCAGAACGACGAAAGGCCAAGCGAGGTAGAACTGTTCTTCGACGCCGAGCGACCACAGATGGAGGAGCAACGGCGGGCGTCCCATCGTCTGGAAATAGCTGTCGTGGTGGAACAGCAGCTGCCAGTTGGCAACAAAGCCAAGTGCCGCTGGGATATCCGCCCTCAAAAGCGGTATAGCGTCCCGTGCAAAAAGACTGGCGAACAGCGCCACGCAGAAAGTAACGGTGACGAGCCCAGGTACCAGTCGGCGGGCCCGCCTTAGCCAAAATTGCCGCAAGTCCCTCCCGGTCGGCCCGTGGGCGCTGAGTAGCTCGAACAGGAGCCCGGTGATCAAAAACCCGGATACTACAAAGAAAATGTCTACACCGAGGTAGCCACCAGGAAGCCAGGCAGGGTCGAGGTGGTAGACAACGACAGCGGCAATCCCGATACCCCGGAGCCCGTCCAGGGCCGGCAACCGGTGCCCAGCGCGCTGGGCGCCAGGACTGCTCCGGGCGCCAGGACCGCTTCGGGCGAGCGTCAACGCCCCGTGATTATTGATGTTTTGCCGCGTCGCCTGGTTCATCACCCACCACCGAGGAAGACACCTGGGGGCCGCGTTTGGTTCCGCGATGATGGCCTGTTGCTCGTTTGGACATTCGTTTCCGTGCTGACTCGCTCAACGTTCCTTGTGGTCGTATGATTGCTCTACGTGGTTGATGGGTACGAAGTTCCTACGGCGAGTTATCAACAAGAACAAACAGGCAAGCGGGAGGAATGGCGCCGGCCCCTCCCCGGAGCGCCCAGCGCGCCCGGCGCGGGAGCAGGACCTGGTTTGGCCATGGTGGACGCGGGCGGCCGCGTCGTTTTCGCGAACCTCGACCTTGCGAGCCTCTTCAACCAGACCGTTGACGAGCTAGTCGGCCAGGATGTATTCCGCTTCGTCGACGAACCGGAAAGGGCGGCCGCGCGGCAGGCCCTGCGACGGGCAGTCCGCACAGGCAGGGCGCCCCCCGCAATGTGGCGAGTGAGCGTCCCGGGCAGGAGGTCTTTCCATGTAGCCCTGCAGGCGCGCCCCCTCGAAGGCAACGACGGACAGCGGCTTTACGCGATAACAGCGCGTGGCCGGCCACATCGTTCGGGGCCGGTCCATCGCCAGCAGCTGCTAGCCACGATCGCGGAGGAATGCGACGAGGCGATCCTGACAACGGGTCCCGGAGGCGTCATCGAGATCTGGAACGTCGGTGCGGAGGAGCTCTTCGGCTGGAGCGAAAAGGAGGCCGTCGGCTCGCAACTCGACATCCTCGTGCCGCCCGAACGCCGCGCCGAGTCGTCGGAACTGTTGGAGCGCGTATGGGCTGGCGAAGTCCTGACCCGGGTCGAGACTGTCCGGGTCTGCAAGCACGGCTCGCGCGTCGAGGTCTCGGTCAGCCTCGCTCCCCTGCGCGACCGGACCGGGCAGGTGACCGCGGTCTCCCAGGTAGTCCGCGACATTACGCAGCAGAAGGCCTCCAAGCGGGCGCTTGCTCACCAGGCCATGCACGACCACCTGACGGGCCTGCCCAACCGCGCCCTGTTGGAGGACCGGATCGGCCACGCTCTGGAACGGTGCAGGCGTGAGGGGAAAGGGATAGGGGTCGTCTTCTTCGACCTCGACCACTTCAAGACCTTGAACGACAGTGCGGGCCACGATGTCGGGGACAAGCTGCTGCGTGCAGTGGCGCAGCGGCTCAGGCAGTCGGTGCGCTCCACCGACACGGTGGCTCGAATGGGAGGAGACGAGTTTGTCGTCCTTTGCGAGGACATCACTGACGACTCGCAACTGGATCTGGTCGTTTCCCACATAATGGCTACGTTTTCCCAGCCGGTGGCGCTGCCCGACAGGCAACAGTGGGTGAGCGTTAGCGCCGGGGTGGTGAGAGGTGGGGCGTCTTCCTCGGTGGCGGCGCTGTTGAGCCAGGCCGACGCGGCGATGTACCAGGCCAAGGGGCGAGCCCGCGGCAGCGTCGCCCGCTACGACCCGAAGACCCGGCCAGATCTCGAAAGGCGGGCTGAAGGGTCACGCCTGTTCAGGGAGGCGCTCAAGGCTAACCACTTGTTGTCCCACTACCAGCCGATCGTCGATCTCCACACGGGCCGCCTAGTGGGGGTGGAGGCCCTTGTCCGCTGGGAGGACCCTAAGCGCGGCCTTGTGGAGGCAAAGGATTTCATGCCGCTGGCGGAGGAGCTGGGCCTGGTGGCCGAGATCGGCGACATCGTCCTCGCTGACGCGGCGCGCCAAATGAGGTCCTGGCTGCAGGTAGCGCCGGCGTTGAAGCTGGCCGTCAACATCTCGGCGCTCCAGCTGCGCGGGACCGGCCTTCTGGGCAGCGTCGGGGTGCTGCTCGAGGGGGGGACAAAACCGAGCTCGATCGTCCTGGAGGTCACCGAGACGGCGCTCATGGAGGACGCCGCGACGAGCAGGTCTGTGCTGAGTGAGCTCCGAAACGCCGGCTTCGGCATCGCCATCGACGATTTCGGCACCGGTTACAGCTCGCTCGCTTATTTGAAACAGCTGCCGGCGACGGTGATCAAGGTCGACCAGACCTTTACGGCCCAGCTGCCCGACCCCCACGACCTGTCGGTGGTCATGGCCATACTCGCCATTGCCGACACCTACGGGCTGGAGGTGGTCGCGGAGGGGATCGAGACGGCGCAGCAGGCCGACGTCCTCAGGTCGCTCGGCTGCGAGCTGGGGCAGGGTTACCATTACGGCCGACCGGTCCCGCCGGCCGAGTTCTCCCGCCTGCTCGAACTCGAGAAGTTGCCGGAGGTCAGCTAGAGACGCGAGCGCCTGCGACGAGAGCGGAGTGGCCTATCATTCTGTCCGCGATGGCCGCTGATACGCTCCGTTCCCGGACAAAGGCAAACCGTCGGCGGGCGGTCGCGTTGGTGATCGTTGCTTCCATCCCGCTCGGGCTGGTAGCCGGGCTTCTGTTGTTGTACTACTCGGGCTGGGTAGCCGGCATCGGAGGGCTGGTCGGCGGCACTGTCGTGTTCGGCATCATCATGTGGTG
The DNA here is from genome assembly GCA_963725935.1 of uncultured Acidimicrobiaceae bacterium. Lineage (GTDB taxonomy): Bacteria > Actinomycetota > Acidimicrobiia > Acidimicrobiales > Palsa-688 > Fen-671. The sequence continues at coordinate 94,040 of CAVSAM010000002.1, forward strand.
GGCGGCTGAGCCCGCAGCACGCAAGGCCCTCGATGGCCGCCCGGCCGACCCCGTTTCCGAAGCGCGCCTGTTCAACCTTGTCGAAGGGCTCTGCGCCACGATCGGCGCCCGCAAGCCCGAGCTCAGGGTGCGCGGCGAAACGACACTCAACTCAGCAGTCTGCGGGCGCCGCAGGCGCACCGCCACCCTCGTGGTTACCGAGGGCCTCCTGGCTGAACTGACGCGTGTCGAGCTCGAAGGGGTGATCGCACAGCAGCTCACCCGGATCCGTTGCCACGACATGCTGCCGGCGACGGTGACGGTCGCCACGATCGGCTTTTTTGCCACTCTGCTCTCGCCGCCCGAGCCGGTGACCGCCATGGACCGGGCGGCCGTCAGCTTCACCCGGTACCCGCCCGGGCTCATCGGGGCGCTCGAGAAGATGGAGGCCAAGGGCACCGAGGTCCGGGGTGGCTCTCGCGGCACGGCACAGCTGTGGTTCGCGGACCCCGGCGGCACGCGGGAGCCGCTGACCAGCCTCAAAGACAGGATCGAGGCTCTCCGCGAGCTGTAGTGGGAGCCGGTTGTACGATTGGAACGAGCTGAAGATATGGGCGAGCGCTCGGTTACGAGCGAAGAACCCGGTTACGAGGGAAGACGATGTCAGGGCATTCCAAATGGGCAACGACCAAGCACAAAAAAGGTGCTTTGGACAAGGCCCGCGGCAAATTGTTCGCCAAGATAATCCGCCAGGTCGAGGTGGCTGCGCGAGAAGGCGGCGGGCACCTGGACGACAACCCGACGCTGCGGACTATGTACCAGAAGGCCCGTGACTCGTCGGTCCCGATGGAGACGATCGAACGTGCGATAAAGCGCGGTACTGGTGAGCTCGAAGGCGTCCGCTACGAGCCCATCGTCTATGAGGGTTACGCGCCCTGCGGGGTGGCCGTCATCGTCGAATGCCTCACGGATAACCGCAACAGGACTGGAGCTGACATCCGTGCCACCTTCTCCAAGAACGGTGGCTCGATGGCGGAGCCTGGCGCGGTCGCATGGCAGTTCGAGCGAAAAGGTGTCGTCATCGTCCCGCAGGACGGCAAACTTTCCGAGGACGACCTCATGCTCCTTGCCGCCGACGCGGGCGCCGAGGACGTGCGCGACGAGGGCGACAGCTGGGAGGTGCTGACCCCTCCGAGCGAGCTGGCCTCGGTGCGATCGGCTCTCGAGTCCGGCGGCTGGCCGGTGTCGTCCTCCGAGCTCACGATGCAGCCTTCGCAGTTGGTGCCGATCGATAGCGAAAGCGATGCACGCAAGGTGCTACGCCTTATCGATTTGTTGGACGAGCACGACGATGTCCAGAACGTGTATGCGAATTTCGACATACCCGACTCGGTAATGGAGCTCGTGGAGGTCTAATACTCCAGGCTGCGGCCGATCCACCAGCTCTCGGGGCCCGGGTGGTAGAGTACCGAACTAATGTTCGTACTGGGCATCGACCCCGGGCTTACGAGGTGCGGTTATGGGGCGGTGCGTCAGGAGAACGGGAAACCCGTCGCCGTCGTGTCGGGCGTGCTCACGACGCCCACGTCAAACCCTCTCGAAGAGCGTCTGGCCGAGCTGTTGCGGGAGTTCCGGCTGCTTTTTGCGAGGCTCTCGCCGGAGGTCGTTGTGGTCGAACGGGTGCTCTTCCAGACCAACGCCCGGACCGCGATGTCGGTCGGTCAAGCGAGCGGCTTGGCCCTTGCCACCGCGGCCGAGGCCGGCATCTCCGTGGTCCAGTACAGCCCCAACGAGGTCAAGCAGGCGGTCACAGGATGGGGCAACGCCGGTAAGGACCAGGTGCAGCGAATGGTGCAAGTTCTGCTGGATATGCCCGAGAAGCCTTCCCCTCCCGACATCGCCGACGCCCTGGCGCTCGCGCTCTGCCACTTGGCCAGCGCGCCGCTCATGCGCGCTGCTGCTGCCGCCGCGGCCAGTGCGCCGCTGATGCGCCCACCAGCTACGACCAGTGCGCCGCTCATGCGCCGAGCAGCCGACAGGGGGGCCGTTTCTCCCACCGCTCAGCGCGCCGGCGCTGCACACAAACCGGTGCCCCACCTCGAGCAGGCTGGGCCAGGTGAGGTCCCGGCCGCCGCGGGGGCTAGGCGGTGATCGGGTCGCTGCGGGGGACAGTGCTCGACCGGTTGCTCCGCGGTGACCACCAGATGGAGCTGCTGGTCGAGGTCGCCGGCGTCGGGTACAGGGTGCTCGTCCCGGGAGGTTGTGCCAGCCGCTGCGGCCAGTTGGGTGCGCCGACTTTCCTGCACGTCCACACCCATGTCCGGGAGGACGCGATGGTGCTCTACGGTTTCCCGTCGCGCGAGGAGAGGGACTGTTTTGAGCTGCTGCTGGGCGCGCACGGGGTCGGCCCGGCTGTGGCGGTGGCGCTGTTATCGGTGCTTTCGCCAGCGGCACTCCGCCGGGCGGTGCTCAACAACGACGAGGACACTTTGACCCTGGTGCCGGGTATCGGGAAGAAGACCGCTGCCCGCTTGATAATGGAGCTGGCCCCTCGTTTCGAGGCTGCCGTCTTGGCGGAGGGCAGCGGCTCGGCTCACCCGGTGTTCGGGCCCGGGGGTGTCGGCCCGGCTGGTCCCCACGAAGCGAGCGCGGCGGACCGTGCGGCGCAGCGCGAAGAGCTGAGGGCGGCCCTGGGGTCGCTCGGTTACGGCAACGACGAGGTGCGCCAAGTGCTGGCGCGCCTGCCGGTGGAAGGTTCGACCGAGGAGATGCTGCGGTACGCGCTGAGGGAGCTGGCGGGTAACCCGTGAGCGGCTCGGGCGAGGACCAGACCAGCCCTGAGCTCCGACTATTGGCCCCAGCAGCAGACCCGGTCGAAATCGCGGAGGAGGCGACTCTACGGCCGCGCCGGCTGGCTGAGTTCGTCGGGCAGGCGCAACTGAAGGAGCACTTGTCCATCATGATCGAGGCGGCGCGCCGCCGGGAAGAGCCTGCGGACCACATGCTGTTCGCTGGGCCGCCGGGTCTCGGCAAGACGTCGCTCGCTGGGATAGTTGCCAACGAAATGGGTGCCTCGTTCCGGGTCACGTCCGGCCCGGCGCTCGTGCGTGCCGGTGACCTGGCGGCGTTGCTGACCAACCTGTCGGATGGTGATGTGCTGTTCGTGGACGAGATCCACCGGTTGGCCAGGCCGGTGGAGGAGATCCTTTACCCCGCGATGGAGGACTTCCAGCTCGACATCGTGCTCGGAAAAGGTCCCGCGGCGCGGAGCCTCCGCCTGGACCTGCCGCGCTTTACCTTGGTCGGGGCGACGACGCGGACCGGGCTCATCACAGGTCCGTTGCGGGACCGGTTCGGCTTTGTCGCCCGGCTCGACTACTACGAAGTGGCCGACCTCGAGGTGATCGTCCGTAGGTCAGCGGGGGTCCTGCGAGCCGTGCTCGACAGCCAGGGCGGGGCCGAGATCGCGAAGCGCTCGCGAGGCACCCCTCGCCTGGCCAACCGGCTTCTGAAACGGGTTCGCGACTACGCCGAGGTCCGAGGCGACGGGACGATCAACGAGGAAGTGGCGAAGTGTGGCCTGGAGCTGTTCCAGGTCGACGAACTGGGCCTCGACAAGGTGGACCGGGCGATCCTGGAGGCGACGTGCCTCCGCTTCCGTGGTGGGCCCGTCGGCCTCAGCACACTCGCTGTTGCGGTGGGCGAGGAGCCCGAGACCGTCGAGGACGTCTACGAACCGTTCCTTTTGCAGCTCGGCATGCTGATGCGGACGCCCCGCGGCCGGGTGGCGACACCTCTGGCGTGGGAGCACCTCGGCCTCAACCCGCCGTCAGGCCCGCCTGCCCCGCCTGGGGTGCAGGTCGACGGGCGCGACGGCGACGGGCCCTCTCCGACCCTTTGGGGGTAGCAGGCCCTCTGGGGGTAGCGGGCCAAGGTAGGCTCCCCCTGCACTCCCGATGGACGTCCCCAGCTACGAGCTCCCTGAAGAAGCGATCGCCCAGGTGCCTGCGGACCCACGGGACTCGGCGCGCCTGCTCGTCTCTCTGGCCGGAGCCGGCGCACCTCCGGGTAAGGGATCTCCCGAGCCTTCTCGGCGAGGGGGACGTCCTGGTCGTGAACGACTCGCGGGTGGTGCCGGCCCGGCTCCGGCTGCACAAGGCTACGGGCGGAGCAGCCGAGGTCCTCCTCTTGGAGCCGTTGCCAGAACGGCCTGGTAGCTGGGAAGCCCTCGTGCGCCCGGGCCGGAGGTTGCCGCCCGGGACGGTGCTTTATGCGGGCGACCTTGCCGTAGTGGAGGTCGGCGAAGAAATTGCGGACGGGTCGCGCGAAGTGATGAGCCTGGTCGATGACCTGAGCGCTTTCGGGTCGCTAGCGCTGCCGCCATATGTGCACTTCCAGCTCGCCGAGCCCGGTCGCTACCAGACCGTTTATGCCGACCGTCCTGGCAGCGTCGCAGCCCCGACTGCGGGGCTTCACCTGACCCACGCGGTGCTGGAGGAGTGCGTCAGGCGCGGGGCCACGGTGGAACGCCTCGAGCTGGCGGTCGGCCTGGCGACGTTCCGGCCGATCAAAGGGGGCCAGGTCGAAGGACACCCTATGCACTCCGAGCGGTACTCGGTACCCGAACGGACCTGGGAAGCGTGCAAGCAGGCCAAGCGCGTCGTAGCGGTCGGGACCACGACGGTGCGAGCCCTGGAGTCCGCCGCAGCCACCGGGGCGCTCGAAGGCCGGACGGAGCTGTACATAAGACCGGGCCATGATTTCTCCGTCGTGGACGTTCTGATGACCAACTTCCACCAACCGCGGAGCACCCTTCTGGTCCTGCTAGAGGCGTTTGCCGGGCCGCAGTGGCGAGGCCTGTACGAGACTGCTCTGGAAGAGGGCTACCGGTTCTTGTCTTTCGGCGACGCGATGGTGGTTGACCGGCATGTTCCACGCTGAGGCCACCTGCGGCAAAGCGCGAGCAGGGTGGGTAGACACGTCGCGGGGCCGGGTCGTTACGCCGTGTTTCATGCCGGTTGGCACCCGAGGCGTCGTGAAGTCCATGTCGGCTGAAGACATGGGCCGGTTGGGCGCTCAGGTCCTGCTGGCGAACACTTACCATCTCATGCTCCGGCCGGGCGCGGATGTGGTCGCCGAGCTGGGCGGCCTGCACCGCTTTACCGGCTGGGACGGGCACTTCCTCACAGATTCCGGGGGCTACCAGGTGATGTCGCTGCCGTGCTCGGTGGACGACGACGGGGTCACTTTCCGCTCCTCCTACGACGGCTTGCTCCAGCGCCTCACCCCAGAGAGCGCGGTCGCTGTTCAGGAAGCTCTCGGAGCCGACATCCAGATGGTGCTCGACGTTTGTACCGAACTGCCAGCTGGTCGGGACGCTTTGGTGCTCGCCGGTGAGCGCACCTTGGCGTGGGCCGGGCGGGCCCGCAAGGTGCACTCACGGCCCGACCAGTTGCTTTTCGGGATCGTTCAGGGGGGTGTCGAGCTCGACCTGCGCTCCGAGTACGCCGAGGCGTTGGTCGACATCGGCTTCGACGGCTACGCCATCGGTGGTCTTTCGGTCGGGGAGAAGCCGGCCGAGATGCTCGCGGCCGTCGACGCGGCGGTCCAGCGCCTACCCGCGGACAGCCCCCGCTACCTGATGGGGGTTGGCGACCCTGCGGCCCTGATCGCCGGCATCGGCCTTGGGGTCGACATGTTCGACTGCGTGCTCCCGACGCGGCTTGGCCGCCACGGCACGGCGCTCACCAGCGCCGGGCGGTTGCCCGTTAAGGCAGGACGTTTCGCAAGAGACGCCTCCCCGCTCGACCCCACATGCAACTGCGCGGTCTGTGGCCGGCACAGCAGGGCCTACTTGCGCCACCTTTTCAACGTGGGCGAGCCGAGCGCGGGCCGGCTAGTGAGCCTTCACAACCTCTCGTGGCTGGCCGACTTGGTGGGGCGGGCTCGCCAAGCGGTGCTGGACGGGACCTTCGGCGAGCTCTCTGCCGAGGTCGCCCGCACATGGGGGCATGACCTGCCCGTGGTGGGCGAGGCGGAACCGCTAGGCTAGCGCTTTGTCCTTAGTCGAAGGGCCCGCCTGATGGGCCGAGGTAGCGATCGCCGGATGGGCCCCACCTTCATATGCATCTCATAAATAGCGTCTCAGTTCTCGTCGCATCGACGACACCGACTACCGCGGCCAAGGCCACCTCCTCGACTTCTTCGTCGGCTTTTCTGTTCCTGATAGTCATCGTGGCGGTGGCGTACTTCGTCCTCATCCGACCGAGCCGTAACCGCCGCATGGCGGCCATGCGGGCGAGCAAAGCCTTCGACCTCGGCGACGAGGTTATCGCCGGGGGCATGGTCGGCCACGTGGTGCGCCTCGGGGAAGGCGATGTCGACATCGAGGTCGCCGACGGCGTTGTGGTCACCTTCGTCAACGGGGCCGTTCAGTCCCGCACGGCCTATGAGGCCAGGCTTGCGCCGAGGGGAGGCGCCCGCGGCTTCGGTGGTCTTGGCGGACTCGGCGCTCGTACGGCGCCTACGACCACTGACGTGCAAGCGTCGCACGAAAGCGACGACTGGGCGTCAGACGGCGCTGAGGACTCCCACGAAGCTGGTGATGAGGATGCTGGCGGGTCGGGCGGTACCGACTGGGCCCACGAGGACGGCGGTGCCGAGCCCACGGGCGGGGACAGGTAGCCACCGTGCGCACCCGTTCGCTCGTTTATTCGTTTGTCGCGATGGTCCTCATTGCGGTGCTGAGCATCGGGGCCACCGTCCTCACGGGTAAAGCCCCCCTGCTTGGGCTCGACCTCAAAGGTGGCGTGTCGGTCACGGAGAGGCCCGAAGGCGCCGTGAACTCCAACATCTTGCAAGAGGCCGTCGACATCATGGACAGGCGCGTGAACGGCACCGGCGTTTCGAACTCGAGCGTGGCAGTGCAGGGCGGCGACATTGTGATCGAGCTGCCGGGAGCGAAGAACGACACCCAGGTACTGAGCTTCCTCGGTGAGACCGCTCAGCTGTTTTTTCGCCCAGTCGACTGCATAATCGCGCCGCTCTACGTCCCACCGTCGACCAAACCCACCACTCCGACGGGTACCACCACGACCGTCCCAGGTGCAAAGGCCAAAGCCAAGTCCAAGACCACGCCGGGCGTTACTACGACGTCGAAGCCTGCCAAGGCTGCCGCCGCGCCCGCGGCTAACTTGCCGCTCGCCCACTTGAGCGCCCGCCTCGCGTCCGCCAACTACCCCGTGGCAGCTGGAGCGACCCTCACCTCGGTACCGTCATCCAAGGGGTCTTCGTCGACCACGTCTTCGACAGTCGCGAGCACCACCGTTCCCAAGGGCGCCGCGGCTCCCAAGGGCGCCGCGGCTCCCAAGGGCGCCGCGGCGACAACCACGACAACGCCAACCACGACAACGACGACCCCGGCGAGCATCTGCAACGCCAGCGCAACGGCCCAGGCGGAGTACGACCCGCCGAACGGCAATAAGTACGGTGTTACGCCCACCCAGGACGACAACGCCAACGACACCGTCGTGCTGCCCAACTACAGCGGCTACGCAGCGGGGCGTTACGTGCTGGCCCCAGCCGAAATGTCGGGGAACATAGTAAAGTCCGCCACCGCCGACCTTGACTCTCAGACAGACGAGTGGGAAGTCGTCTTGGATTTCACCGGCGCCGGCTCCACGGCGTTCAACAAGTACGCAGCGGCTCACTACGCCTGCTACAAGCAGGACACGGCCAACCCTCCCTACTGTGCCTTGCAGGCGATCGAGCTCGACGGGACCGTCGAGTCGGCGCCCTCGATCGACTCCAACAATTTCCCAGGTTCCGCCGAGATAAGCGGCTCTTCGTCGGCGCCGTTCACACAGGCGGAGGCGCAGAGCCTCGCCCAGGCGCTCAGCTACGGGTCGCTGCCCGTGCGGTTCGTCGCCCAGGACATCGATAACATTTCGCCTCAGATCGGGACCGACTCGCTCAAAGCCGGCGCCATAGCCGGCGGCGTAGCGGTGCTCCTGGTGCTCATCTACCTGATCATTTACTACCGGGCGCTAGGGCTCGTCGTGGTGATCGGCATAGCCGTGTCGGGGGCGCTTCTGTACTCGATCACGACCCTGCTCAGTTACTCCGACAACCTCACGCTGACACTTTCGGGGGTGATCGGCTTAATCGTGTCCGTCGGTGTTACCGCGGACTCCTGCGTCGTCTATTTTGAACGCCTGAAGGAAGAGATCCGTGCCGGGCGCACGGTGCGCACCTCGGTGGAAAAGGGCTTCAAGCGTGCCTTCAGGACGGTCCTTGCAGCGGACTTCTCGTCGTTCATCGGCGCGCTGATCCTGTATGCGCTCACAGTGGGTGACGTCCGGGGTTTCGCTTTCTTCCTCGGGCTCGCCACCCTGCTCAACGTCGTTACGACGTATTTCTTTACACGCCCGCTCGTGGTCCTGATCGGCCGGAGATCGTCTATCGGCGAGGCCGGGTTCCTGAGCGTGAGCCGAGGTCTCGGCGCGGGTGCACTAACCCAATGAACATAGAGAGCAAATGACCACGACCACAACGCATACCGCGGGAGGGTCCCTCGACCGGCCCATCGGTCGCGGCCCGTTTGCCAGGCTCTACCGAGGGCAGACCCATTACGACTTCATAAACCGTTGGCGCTACTGGTTCGCCCTGTCCGGCACCGTCATAGCTCTGGGGATCATCGCCTTGGCCGTCAGTGGGCTGAACTTCAGCATCGACTTCAGGGGCGGCACGGTTTGGGAAGTGCCCACCACGGCGTCGGTGGCCACGGTGCGGGCGGACCTCAGCGGGATCAGCCCGTTGATCGCCCAATCGCCGATCGTGACGCTTACGAACCGCCAGACAGGGAAGGTCAACATCGAAGTCGAGGCGGCGTCAACGATCACGGGTAACGCCAAGCTCGTTGCCGATGTCAGCAATGAGCTCGCAAAAATCGCCCACACTTCCGTCGACACTGTCTCGATCCAATCCATCGGCCCGTCCTGGGGCAGCGACATCTCGGACAACGCGATCAAGGCCGTGATCGTGTTCCTCGTGCTGATCTCCATATGCATCTCGATCTACTTCGAGTCGAAGATGGCGATCGCCGCGCTCGTAGCCCTCTTGCACGACATGTTGGTCACGATTGGCATTTACGCGCTATCGGGGTTCCAGGTGAGCCCGGACACTGTCATCGCCTTCTTGACGGTCCTGGGTTACAGCCTCTACGACACGATCGTCGTGTTCGACAAGGTGAAGGAAAACACGATCGGCCTGGCCTCGACGAACCGCGTCACGTACACCGACGTGGTCAACCTGTCGATGAACCAGGTCCTAGCGCGGTCTATCAACACCTCTTTTGTGGCGATCATGCCTGTGTTCTGCATATTGGTCATCGGTTCGTGGATCCTTGGGGCCTCCGCCCTGAACGACTTCGGCCTGGCATTGTTCATCGGCCTCATGAGCGGTGCGTACTCGTCGATCTTCATAGCCTCGCCGATACTTGCCCTCCTGAAGGAGCGTGAACCGCGCTACACAGAAATCCGCAAGCGTTTGGCCGCGTTCCCCCAGTCGCGCCAGTTCCTCACCCCTTCGACGGTGGCTGGCGGGATCATGTACGGCACGAGCAAGGTCGTTCCTCCTCCCACCTCGGGACGTGGCTACGGCAGGGCCGGATCGGTCGGCGCTGGTGCGACTGGTGCGACCGCGGCTGGTGGGAGCGGGGCGAGCGGGACGAGCGGCTCGGCCCGAGCGGGTGGCGGGACCGGCGCCTCGGCCCGAGCGGGTGGCGGGACCGGCGCCTCGGCCCGAGCGGGCGCCGCCAAGCGGACCAGCGTTGGCAGTGGCCGTAACGCACCGGGGCAGGGCAACGGAGCGCCCGCGGACGCGACTGCTGCTGGAAGTGGGGTGCCCGAAGTCGATTCTCGAGGGCCTGGCAACGGAGGTGGCGGAGGCCCTTACCCGGGGGATATGGAGGAGCTGGGCGACGAGCCGATCATCGACCCAAGCGCGTCCGAGGCCAGCGAGCCGGGCGTCCGCAGCGCACCCGGCACACCTGGCGGGCCCGGCCGGGGCTCGGCGTACGCCGCCACGCCCCCGCAAAAAAGTGCCCCGGCGGCGCTAGGTCGTTTTAGCCCTCGAGCCCTTGAGCCGGCGTTTCCTCGAGCCCTCGAGCCGGCGTTTCCTCGAGCCCTCGAGCCGGCGTTTCCCGGGTGGCCAGGCGCTCCTGCGGCGTCTTTCGGCGTTTCTCCGCGTGGCCAGGCCTTTCGCGCAGCGTTTCTCGGCGTAATTGGCGTTTCTCGGCCGGGCCCAGCGCTTCTCGGTCGGCGCGCGTTGAGGTTTGGGCTTGTGGGCCGCCGAGATGGATCGACCCACGCCCAGGTACGGAAACCACGCCCGGTTGGCCGGGAGCGTGAGCGCTAGGAGGCCTTGAGCAGTAGTACGCCCTGAGCATTGTCGTTAGTGTCGACCCTAGGTCGCCGGCCCCTCGAGCCCGCGGCCCCTCGAGCCCCTGACCAGGCGGCATCGGCTGGTCGGCAGCGCGCAGTACGCTGGATATGTGGAGTACGAAGTCGCGACGCTGAAGGAGCTCATCCGGGAGATCCCCGACTTCCCAAGGCCTGGCGTCGGGTTCAAGGACATCACGCCGCTGCTTGCGGACCGCGCGGCCTTCGCAAGCTGCGTAGACGTATTGGCCGACCGGTTTTCTGGCGAGAGCATCGACAAAGTGATCGGGGTTGAGGCAAGGGGCTTCATAATCGCCTCCCCGGTTGCCTACCGCCTCGGTGCGGGCTTCGTGCCAGTACGCAAAGCTGGCAAGTTGCCCTTCGAAGTGCTCTCCGTAACCTATGAGCTGGAGTACGGTGCCGACACCCTCGAGGTGCACGCCGATGCGCTCCAGCCGGGGGAGCGGGTGCTGGTGCTGGACGACGTGCTCGCGACCGGAGGTACGGCTGCGGCTACGTGCCGGCTTGTCGAAAAGTTGGGAGCAGTAACGGTTGGTTTTGGTTGCATCATCGAGCTTGGATTTCTCGGGGGTCGCCGGCGTATTGAGGCGCTACCTGTCGAGGCGCTTGTCACGTACGAGTAAATGCGGACCTGAGGGACGAAAGGAAAGGACATAGCGTGACCACTGTCGAGCGGGCCCCCCGGGGCCGAGCCGCTGCAACGGTGGAACGCGTCCTGCCCTGGAGGCGGCAGAGCCCGGCCAGTTCAGACGGATTGGGACCGCTGCTTGCGGCATACCGGGAGCGCCATCCCAAGGGTGACGCGAGCCTGATCCTGAGGGCGTACGAGACGGCGGAGCGCGCTCACGAAGGCCAAGTCCGCCGTTCCGGTGAGGCTTACATTTCCCATCCCGTCGCCGTGGCCACCGTCCTTGCGGGCCTAGGGATGGACGATGTAACGCTTGCAGCCGCCCTGCTCCATGATTCTGTCGAGGACACGGCAGTGTCGCTGCCCGAGCTCGAAGCTAACTTCGGCCCCGCGGTGGCCCAGATCGTAGACGGCGTCACCAAGTTGGAGCGCGTCTCTTTCGACACGCGCCAAGCAGCGCAGGCAGCAACCATGCGAAAAATGCTCGTCGCCATGGCCAAGGACCCGAGGGTCCTTCTCATAAAGCTGGGCGACAGGTTGCACAACATGCGCACGGTCGCAGCCATGCCTGAAGCGAACCAAAAGCGCACGGCCCAGGAAACCCTCGATATCTACGCCCCGCTTGCGCACCGCTTCGGCATCGCCAGCATCAAGTGGCAGCTGGAGGATCTCTCGTTCGCCGCGCTGCACCCTCGCCGGTACGCTCAGATCGAACAAATGGTGGCCTCCAGGGCGCCCGAACGTGACATTTACCTTGCTCAGGTCGAAGAGCAGGTCCAGGAGCGCCTAGTGGCAGCCCGGATCGAGGCTCAGGTCACCGGCCGGCCCAAGCACCTCTACTCGATATACGAGAAAATGGTCTTGAAAAACAAGGAGTTCGACGAGATCTACGACCTCGTCGGTGTCCGCGTGATCGTCAGCTCGGTGAAGGACTGTTGGGCCGCCCTCGGGGCTATCCACGGCACCTGGGCGCCCATCCAAGGACGCTTCAAAGACTATATAAATACGCCGAAGTTCAACCTCTACCAGTCCCTCCACACGACCGTGGTCGGGCCGCAGGGCAAGGCGCTCGAAGTCCAAATCCGTACTTCGGAAATGCACAGCCGGGCCGAGCGAGGCATTGCCGCTCACTGGGGGTACAAGGAGAACGCCTCTTCGGCCGACGTCGCCTGGCTGCAAAGGATCGTTGACTGGTCGGCCGAAAGCACCGACCCTGCGGAGTTCCTCGAAGGTTTGAAGCTCGACCTCGAGACCGATGAGGTATTCGTGTTCACTCCCAAGGGCGACGTCCTTGCGCTGCCGATCGGCGCCACCCCGGTCGATTTCGCTTACTCGATCCACACCGAGGTTGGGCACCGCTGCATCGGCGCACGCGTGAACGGGCGGCTCGTCCCGCTCGACTCCAAGCTCACATCGGGCGACAGCGTCGAGATCTTCACGTCGAAGGTGCCTTCCGCGGGGCCGAGCCGGGACTGGCTAAACCTGGTGGTGACGCCGCGGGCGAGAAACAAGATCCGCCAGTGGTTCAGCCGGGAGCGGCGCGAAGACGCCATGGAGAACGGACGGGAGGAGCTCGTCAAGGCGTTGCGCAAGGAGGGCCTCCCGTTACAGAAGTTGATGGGCAGCGAGCAGCTCAAGAACGTCAGCGACGCCATGCATTACGCCGACCTGGAGGGCCTGTACGCATCGATAGGCGAGGGCCACGTATCGGGCCAGGCCGTCGCGCAGCGTCTCGCGAGAGAGCTGAGAGGTGGCGACCAGGACGTCCAGCTCCCCTCGACGGTCCGCCAGCCGAGGCGTGCGGCAAGCCGGCAGGGTATAGGGCTGCACGTCGAGGGCCTCGACGACGTCATGGTGCGCCTTGCCCGCTGCTGCACACCTGTGCCGGGCGACGAGATCATCGGTTTTGTGACGCGCGGCAGGGGTGTCAGCGTCCATCGCAGCGACTGCGCCAATGCGGCGGCGCTCGCGGCAGGTGAGGTCGGCCGCCTCATAGAGGTCGAGTGGGACCGGGACCGCCCGGGCAGCTTCCTGGCCGCCCTCGAGATCAAGGCCCTCGACAGGACTCGGCTCGGGGTCGACGTCTGGAAGGTCCTTTCGGACCACCACCTCAACATCTTGCGGAGCGATAGTCACACAGGAGCGGACCGGGTGAGCAAGATGCGCTTCGAGTTCGAGCTGGCCGACCCGGCTCATCTCGAATCGGTGCTCGGCGCCCTGAAGCGCGTGGACAGCGTGTACGACGCCTACCGGGCCCTGCCGGGATCCGGCAATGGCGGGCGAGGACCTAGCTGACGGCTGAACGGCCAGACCTTTTCCAGGCCGCAATGGAGCGGCGCTTGGCCGAAGGTGGGCCGCTGGCGGCCCGCATGCGCCCGCAGTCTCTCGACGATGTGGTCGGCCAGGAGCGGCTGCTAGGGCCCGGGCGACCTCTCCGGGCGCTGATCGAAGCGGACCGTTTGAGCTCGGCGATCCTTTGGGGACCCCCCGGAACGGGTAAGACGACGATCGCAAGGCTGATAGCTGGGGCGACGAAGCGTTCTTTCATCGGCCTGTCGGCGGTCTCGGCCGGGGTAAAAGACGTCCGCGAGACAGTCGAAGGCGCCAGGAGGTTGCTCGGCGAACAGGGGAGGGGCACCGTGCTGTTCCTCGACGAGGTGCACCGCTTCAACCGTGCGCAGCAGGACGCGCTGCTGCCTTCAGTTGAGGCCGGCGAACTGACCTTGATCGGTGCTACCACAGAGAACCCGTTTTTCAGTGTGAACGGGCCATTGCTGTCCCGCAGCACCCTGTTCCGCCTGGAGCCACTTTCGGACAAGGACCTCATCGTGTTGCTGAACAGGGCGCTCGAACGCGAGGGGGGATCGGTCGAGGATGGCGTGCTCGAGTTTTTAGCGGGCCTCGTCGAGGGCGATGCGCGCGCCGGCTTGAACAGCCTCGAAGTGGCCCTGGCGCTGGCCGAGGCGGGCGGTCGTGGAGCAGTAAGCATGGCCGACGTCGAGGCCGCCCGCAGCACGCGTGCCCTGCGCTACGGGGAGGACGAGCACTACGACGTGATCAGCGCGTTCATCAAAGCCATCAGGGGCTCGGATGCCGACGCCGGCCTGTACTGGCTGGCGCGCATGCTCGAAGCCGGTGAGGACGCTCGCTTCATAGCCCGTCGCTTGGTCATACTGGCGAGCGAGGACGTCGGTATGGCAGATCCGCAGGGCCTGCTCGTGGCTGACGCCGCGGCGCGTGCCGTCGAGTTCGTCGGGTTGCCCGAAGCGCAGCTCAACCTCGCTCAAGCCGTGGTCCACCTTGCAAATGCACCGAAGTCCAACTCAGTTACCACCGCGCTCGGCAGAGCCAAGGAGGATGTCGCGTCCATGGCGGTGGGCGCTGTCCCCAAGCACTTGAGGGACGCCCATTACCCTGGCGCAGCCCGCCTCGGCCATGGCAAAGGCTACGTCTATCCTCACGACGAGCCCGGGGCATGGGTCGAGCAGCAGTACCGGCCGCCGCACCTGGAAGGGCGTTCCTACTGGGAACCGACCGGACATGGCCAAGACGTGCGCCGCCAGGTACGTCGTGAGCGGGATGAACCCGCCGGCGATCCTGGCGCCCCCGCCCCCGTCGCCGAGCCCGCCGCAGCACCCCAGGCCGGCGCAGCACCCCAGGCCGGCGCAGCACCCCAGGCCGGCGCAGCACCCTAGCCCGCCGCAGCACCCCAGGCCGGCGCACCACCCCTAATGGGCCCCGCCTCAGGAAAACTTGGGCGGTCGAAGCCTCTAATCTCTGCTTGTTGGTTGCAAATTCGGCTTCAACCGTCCAAGTAGTCATTCGGCGGCTCCTCCCGGTGGTGGAGCCGGCCGCCGGTCCCTAAGCTGGCAACCTGATGCAACTCGCGCTCGTGGCCACAGGTACCGACAGCGTCGCGGTGGGCGTCACGGTGGTTGCCACCCTCCTCGTTGTGGCGCTGGTCGTTTCCGTCGGGTACCTCCTAAAGGCGGTACGAGAGATGCGCCGTGAAGCTCAAGGCCTCGCACGCGAAGCGGAAGAGCTGCTCGACGAGCTTGGTATCACCGTGCGCCGAGCCGGTATGGAGGTCGAGCGGGTCGACCGTATGGTGGGGAGCGCCGAAGCGATCAGTGACGCCGTCGGCTCGGCTTCCAAGCTGGTCGGCGGTGCCATGGCGGGGCCGCTCATCAAGTTGCTCGCTTTCGGATCAGGGTTGGCTAGGGCCGCCCGGCTCGTGCGTACCGGCCCACCGGCGACCCACGATGCTGGCAAAGCCCCCAAAGACGGGCGCCGGCGTGCGCGCCCGAGGGCCAGGGCTGCGGCGCGCGCTAGCGCCCGTGACGGCGGCCGAGGCCGCAGCAGCCTCAAGGCAAGCTGATGTTCCGCCGCTTGACTTGGCTGGGGGTAGGCGTAGCAGTCGGCCTCGGCGCGTCCAAGTGGGTCGAACGCAAGGCCCGCCGGCAGCTGGCCCGGTACCTCCCGGTGAGCCAGCTGCCTTTGCGGGCGGGGTCAGAAATCGCAGACAGGGCGCGCGACAAGGCCGCCGGCAGGATCGTCGACCTGCGCATTGCTGTCCAGGGCGGCCGTAGCGCGATGGCGGCCAAAGAGGCCGAACTACGACAGCAACTTGGGCTTGCGGAGACCGCCGAGCCAGATGGGCTTACCCATGGACATGACCATGAGGGCCGTCGAGGCGGGCAGCGGGACCGCGGGCGCCAGTTCGACCGATAGGGCGTACTAGTAGCCGCTCGAGTACGTGGTGGTTGTCGTCATGGCGGGCGACGACGCGGTCGTGGTCGTCGTGGCGGGCGAGGAAGCGGTTGTGGTCGTGGTTGTGGGCGACGAAACCGTGGTTGTTGTCATGGGGGGCAAGGAAACCGTGGACGTCGTCGCTGGCGATGGGCTCCCGCTGGCGGCTTTGGGCAATGCCACCACCAAGAAATTGTGTAAGTGGTTGCCGGTCACTTTCCCCCGGCTGTCCTCAATGAAGGTGTACAGGGCCTTGCCTTTCCAGGTGACCTGTGTCCCGTAGGGAGCCTTGACCGTCCCCAAACCCTTCACACCCGGGCCGGCCTCGGCCGCCTTCTGGCCCTTGGAAAGCACCAATGGTGGCCAAGCGGTAAGGCAACCTTTGGTGCATGCCCAATGGCCGGGAGTGTTCTTCGTGTCGTAGTACAGCGGCAGCCCCTTTTGGTCGACGAGGATTTTGCCGTAATTCGCAACGGTTTTGACTTCTACTTCGACCGTCGCGCTCTTGCTGGCCGCCGGGTGGGTCGCGGCGTTGGCCGGCGCGGCGAGGGCCGCCAGGGACAACCCGATAGCGGCAACCCCTACGGTGACGCCGCCACGCCTCCAGCGTGCTGCACGGTTCAAGGGTGTGGGTTTCATCTGTGGTGTCGTGAGTTTCATGGTGGTTCCTCCTGCGGTGCTTGGTTAGACCGCGGTGCCGGAGCGCGGTTCTCTATGGGCTACGGACGGGCCGCCCCGCCGGGTTCGGGTGTTGTTCTGCGACGGGCGCGAACGGGCAGCAATCTCTTTTGGCGATGGGGACGTAACCTCTTTGTGTGCCTCGGAGAGCTGTGACTGACGCGGGCGTGAGCGACGACGCGCTCCTTGCCGGTATGGGCGTCGGTGATGAACGGGCGGGCGTGGCCTTCGTACGCCGATATCAGCGGCGGGTTTACGGTCTGGCCCTCAGCATGGTGGGGGACCCAGTGCTTGCCGAGGACATCGCACAGGAGGCGTTCTTGCGGGCGTGGCGCCACGCCCTCGTGTTCGACGGACGACGGGCCTCGGTCGGGACATGGATCCTCACCATCACAAGGAACCTGGCAATTGACTCCCTCCGGCTGCGCCGCCCAGTGGTGACCGACCCCGCCGACCTCATGTGGGTGAACCTCGCCAGTCGCGGCCCCCTTCCTGACGAACAGGCCGAGTCCTCTGATATCCGAGGCCGGCTCGCAGATGTCCTAGGTTCGCTTCCAGCCGAGCAGAGCCGCGCACTGGTCCTCGCGGCGGTCTACGGCTACACGGCCGCAGAGATCAGCGAGGTCGAGTCGGTCCCGCTCGGTACCGCCAAGACCCGGATCCGCCGCGGGCTGATCAAGCTCCGCGCTCTCAACGCGACCCACGACCTGGCTGGTGGAGGTGCGCTCCGTGACCAGTGACATGGGCGAAAACCTGAGCCCCGAGTGCTCCGCCGTCGACGACGACCTGTTGGAGCTAGCCCTCGGCTCGCTGACAGGAAAGCAAAGGGTCGCCGCGTTGGCACACATGGAAAGCTGTGCGCGGTGTTCGGCGGAAGTCGACGAGCTGTCGAAGGCCGCCGACCAGCTGCTCCATCTCGCTCCGGCGGCGGAGCCTCCGATCGGTTTCGAGGCCCGCGTTTTCGAGCGCCTGGGCCTCGACCCGCGCCCACCTGCCTGGCGGTCGTGGCTAGCCATGAGGCCGAAGCTCGCCATGGCGATGGCGGCGTGTGCTTTGGTGGTCACCTTCGGGCTCGGCGCCGTAGTCGGCCACGGCAGCGGTAACGGCGGTGACCGGTATACCCCGCCCGGGCCGACCCCTCCTATCGAGGCTGCCGCGCTCTATTCGGGCAGCCATATGGTCGGGCGGGTCCTCGTCTACGCCGGCAACCCGACATGGTTGTTCATGTACATGGACGACCCCGCCTGGCAGGGCGCGGTCCACTGCGAGGTCGTAGTCGACCAGGGCCCGACGGTGGACCTTGGGAAGTTCTGGCTGTCCGAAGGCAAGGGTGCCTGGGCGGCGAGCGTGGACCAGCCAGCCGGGCGCCTGAGCCAGGCACGGATCGTCGGCACAAACGGCAAGGTCCTCGCCTCCGCGACATTGTCCTGACCCCCCCGCCATGTCGATGGTTGTGGCCCGGGCGGACGTGGGAGCTGCGCGAGTCAGCGCTCTGCTCGGCCCACCCAGACAAGGGTCATGGGGCCACTGGGAGTGGTCCTCTTTCGAGGACCACAGCCAGCTGAGTGGCGATCTGCTGTACTAGGTGGGTACCAGGGACCAACGTCCCATGTGCTTCGGGACCGCCCACCCAAACGGCCGGGGAGGCCAAGGCCGTTAGCCCGATGTGCAGCTCGTAGCAGTGGTGCCGCTCAGAAGCGTCGACCCAGGCGTCGGCGTCGTTTCGGATCGAGGGTTCCCGGCGGACGCGGTCCCATGGGTCCGCGGCTGCGATCCCCGGGTACCAGATGGCAGAGCAGAAGGTGCACCATGCCGTGTCGAACAGGAAGTCACCGCGCAGCGAGCGCTTCCAGGAGAAGACGGCGTTAGGGCGGCTGCCGTCTTCGGCAACCAGCACGTTGGCGTGGAGCAGGTCGCCGTGGACCAGGTCGCGTCGCTCGGGGCAGGCTTCGATCAGGTCGCGGACGCGTGCTTCGCCGGCCCGGTAGAGCCGGTCGACGTCGTTTTGTGCGGCGAGGGCCGCCCTCCAGCCGTGAAACGGCTGGCGCGGGTCGTCGACGAGCCACTCCGAGAGCCAGCCCCGCCAGGTGAGGTCGCTACGTCGGGGTTTCCAATACCAGCCAACCGGCAGGTCCGGACTTTTCGGCACCTTGAACAACGCTGCTAGCAGTGACGCGAGCATTGGGCCTGTGGCGTCTGACTGGTCAGGGCGGAGATCTTCGAGGTTGGTGCCGTAATGGCGGACCGATATGGCGTATGCACCGTCGAAGGCGTCGCCGATCTCGACGACCTCCGGCACGGGCAGCTCCAGCGAGCCGAAGACCATGGCCGCCCTGTCGGCCTCGAACCAGTCCTTGTTGGCCCCGAAGCGCAGGACCAGCTCACGGCCCGCGTGGCAGAAGGAGTATGTGGAAGACCAAAACCCTCCTGCCAGGGGCCGCAGCTCCTTGACGGCACCGTACTTGCCGGTTAGAAACTCTTGCGCCTGGTTCTCTGAGACTCGATAGGGCACCGCGTCCCATGTTGCCCCAGGAAGGGCAAAATGCAGGGACGGGCCATACGTCTCCCACGGCCGCGGGGCTCTGAGGAGCCACGCGTGGTCAATTCGTCCTGAGCGGTTGGAGGTGTGGGGATAATCTGGCAGGCGATGGATGCGAATGGGCTTCGCCGCGCCTTTGTGGACTTCTTCGTTGCGCGCGGCCACGTGGAGGTACCGTCCGAGGGCCTTAGGCCTCACCACCCGCGGGCGCCCCTGTTCACGAACGCGGGCATGAACCAGTTCCTCCCCTATTTCCTGGGCGAGGAGGTGCCCCCGTACAAGCGTGCCGTGACCGTTCAGAAGTGCGTACGCGTCCGTGGCAAGCACGACGACATCGAACAGGTCGGGCGCAGCCCGAAGCACGCGACGTTTTTCGAGATGCTCGGCAACTTCAGCTTCGGCGACTATTTCAAGGCCGAGGCGATCCCATGGGCCTGGGAGTTGCTGACAGAGGTGCTCGGTTTCGACGGGGACAGGCTCTGGGTGACCGTTTACACCGATGACGACGAGGCGGCGGACATTTGGGTCGACAAGGTCGGGTTCCCGAGGTCGCGCATCCAGCGCACAGAAGAAGACAATTTTTGGGAAATGGGCGAGACCGGCCCCTGCGGGCCGGACTCTGAGATCTACCTGGACCGCGGCCCGCAGTGGGGTGCTGACGGCGGCCCCGTGGGGGGCGGCGAGGCGCGCTTCATCGAGCTGTGGAACCTCGTTTTCCAAAGCTATGACCGCCAAAGCACCGGTGAGCTCCTCCCGCTGCCAAAGCAGGGCATCGACACCGGCGCTGGGTTCGAAAGGATGCTCACGATATTGCAGGACGCGCCGTCGGTTTGGGAGACCGACGTCCTGCGCCCGCTCGTTGCCCGGGCCGAACAGCTCACAGGGCACAAGTACGGTGAGGAGGCCGAAGCCGATGTCGCGCTGCGCGTGCTGGCGGACCACGCCCGGACGATGTCGTTCATGATCTCGGACGGCATTTTCCCATCCAACGAGGACCGCGGGTACGTGCTGCGCCGGATAATCCGCCGGGCCGTCCTACGGGCCAGCATGCTCGGCACCTCACGCCTTGTTTGCCCGGGAATGGTGGAGGCCGTCGTCGAGATCATGGGCGATGCGTACCCCGAGCTGGCCAGGAATGCCGATTTTGTCGCCAGCGTGGCCGGCCGGGAAGAGGAGCGGTTCCGCGCCAACCTCCGTTCTGGGATGGTGCTTCTCGAAACAGAGCTGGCCGGCGGGAGCGCCATCGGTGGCGAGACAGCGTTCAAATTGCACGACACTCACGGTTTTCCCGTTGAGTTGACCCGCGAAATTGCAGCGGGCCGCGGGGCGGTGGTCGACGAGGCCGGTTTTGCCGTGGCGATGGGACGCCAACGCGAGCAGTCACGTGAGGGTGGGAAAGGAAAAGCCGGCGCGGGCCACGCAAACCTGGCTGAGTACAAGGAGATCCTGGAGCAGTTCGGGCCGACCACTTTCATCGGGTACGAAGCGCTCGACGGTGGGGCGAGGGTTCTCGCCGTGCTCGAGCTCGAACACAAGGGACAAGTGGAGATATTCCTGGACCGGACGCCCTTTTATGCGGAGTCCGGCGGGCAGGTCGGCGATACGGGCATCATTTCCACCGCTACCGGACGCGCCCTGGTTCTCGACACGACGCTCGCGCTCCCCGGGCTACACCGCCATTTCGCCACAATCGAGCATGGCTATATCTCCCCTGGGGAGGAGGCGCAGGCTTCGGTCGACGCCGAACGGCGAGCCGCCATCCGCCGCAACCACACCGGGACCCACCTTCTCCACTGGGCGCTCCGCGAGGTGCTCGGCAAGCACGTGAAGCAGCAAGGCTCTCTCGTGGCCCCCGACCGGCTCCGCTTTGACTTCACCCATTACGCGCAGGTAACCAGGGCCGAGCTCGACCAGGTCGAAGACCTCGTCAACACCCAGGTGCTCGAGGACATGAGCGTGATGACCGAGGAGCTGGCCCGTGCCGAGGCCGAGGCGAAGGGGGCGATAGCGTTCTTCGGGGAGAAGTACGGCGAGCGTGTCAGGGTGGTTCACGCCGGCGAGCGGTCCGTCGAGTTGTGCGGCGGTACCCATGTCGAGCGGCTCGGCATGATCGGCCCAGTCGAGGTGATCTCCGAGAGCTCGATCGGCTCCAACCTCCGCCGCGTCGAGGCCCTGACCGGGACCGCCACTCTCGAACGCCTGCGGTCCAACGAAGCCCGCCTCGCCCACGCCGCGGGGCTGCTCAAGTCCTCTCCCGAAGATCTCGCTGCTGCAATCGAGCGGCGTCTCGCTGAGCTTCGTGAGGCGCAGGACGAACTGCGAGCTGCTCGCCAGGCAGGCCTGGGCGACGAAGCCTCCGCGCTCGCCGCGAGCGCGCAGGGCGGCGCTGTCGTGGCGCGCCGCGACGGCCTCAGCGCCGATGGGTTGCGGGAACTGGCGTTGGCCGTACGTTCCCAGCCGGGGGTACGTGCCGTCGTGCTCGGCGGTTCCCCCGAGGAGGGGAAGGTCACGCTCGTGGCCGCTGTCGAAAAGGGCTACCCGCTGGAGGCGCCTCAGTTGGTGGCGCCGGCCGCCCAGATGCTCGGTGGCGGTGGGGGAGGCCGCAACGCCGAGCTGGCGATGGCCGGCGGGCGTGATGCCACCCGCCTGGACGAGGCGCTGGAGGCTGTCCGGGCCAAGCTCGCCGAGGTGGGTCGGTGACCTGGGAGCCGGACGAGCAGGTCGCTGCGTCGCGCCCGGAGGGCCGGGTGCTCGGGGTGGACCTTGGCAGCCGCAGGATCGGGTTAGCCGTCTCGGACGACCAGCGGCGGGTCGCGAGCGCTCTGGTGATGCTGCCGCGGGGCGGGTCTCGTGAAGGCGACCACTCCCGGCTGGCGGCGATAGTGCTCGAGACGGGCGCCAACCTGGTGGTCGTGGGGTTGCCGCTTTCCTTGTCGGGAGGGGCTGGGCCGGCAGCGCGGGCCGTGGAGGCCGAGGTCGAAGAGCTGCGCCTGGCGCTCTCGGTCCCGGTCGAGTGTTGCGACGAGCGCTTCAGCACGGTCATCGCACGCCGGGCGCTGGTCGCCGGCGGACGCCGGCCCGCAGCGCGCACGGCCGTAGTGGACAAGATGGCAGCGGCAGCGATCCTGCAGACCTGGCTGGACCGACGGCGAGCCTGGCCTGGGCCGAAGGAGCCCCAGGCAGGCCCGGCCAGCCCTCAGTGACGCACTTCGGGCCGGAGGGGCCAGAGGGCCCATTGCCACAAGAGGTCGAGGCACTCGACGGGGGCTCCATAGAACCAGTCGACGGGGGCCTCATAGAAGAGGTCGAGCCTGCTGACGGGGCCGCTCCTATTGAGGCAGGCGAGCTAGGTGAAGAGGCCGAGCCCGAGGACGCAGACGACCTAGAGGGCCCGGCACTGGGAGGGACCGACGAACCCTTCGACTACCGTCGGGGCGGCCGCCGTGGCCGGCGCCGGAGATGGCCGGCAGTCCTGTTGGCGTTGCTCGTCGCCGTTGCCGTCGTCGCCGTGTTCGGCTACATCCACATCAACAACGACATCAACCCTTCAGGAAAGCCTGGGCGCACGGTGATGGTCGCGGTGCCGGCGGGGACCTCGACCGCCCGCGCCGCCAACCTGCTTGCCAAGGACGGGGTGATCCACGGCTCGACGGTGTTCGAGTGGTACCTGAGGCTGAAAGGCGTCGGCACTGTCCTACCGGGCACCTATCAGATGGCGACGAACGAGCCGTACTCGACGGCGCTCTACACACTGCAAGAGGGCCCCATCCCGGTGACCTACCAGGTCGTCGTTCCTGAGGGCTTCACGGTCCGCCAGATAGCGGCTGCCGTCGGCCACCTCAAGGGCGCCGGCATCTCGCAGAAGGCCTTCCTCGAGGCGGCCACCGCCGGGCAGGTCCGATCGCCCTACGAGCCAGCCGGGTCAAACGACCTGGAAGGGCTCCTTTTCCCAGCGACCTATCCGGTCCAGCAGGGTGAGACGGCGGACGAACTGTTGCAGTACATGGTGGCCACCTTCGATACCCACGCGGCCGCACTCGGGCTCACGGCCGCAGCCCGGCGGCTTGGTTATCGCCCCTACCAGGTCATCACCGTAGCGTCCATTGTCGAACGGGAGGTCAAGTTCGAGGCCGACCGCGGCGGCGTCGCCAGCGTCATCTATAACCGGCTTCGTCGGGGTATCCCGATAGGTGCCGAGTCGACGCTGCTCTACGGGCTCGGCGACCCCAAGGGCGCAGTCGTGATCACCACGCCGAACCGTTACAACACTCTGGTCAACAAGGGACTACCGCCGACCCCGATCTCCAATCCGGGAATACCCTCGCTGGAAGCAGCGATGAACCCTCCCAAGACGACGTACCTTTACTGGGTCGAGATCAACCCCGACGGGGCGACCAGCTTCGCCTCCACCAACGCCCAGTTCAAGCACCTCCAGGCCGAGTGCCGAGCGGTGCGCCTCGGGTGCTGAGCTCAGCGGGACGTCGTCGCCCGCGCCAGTGGTGGTCTCGGCACGTGGCCTGCAGCCACGACGGTGGTCGCCGGCGTGATCGGCGACCCGGTCGGGCACTCTCTGTCGCCGGCGCTCCACAATGCCGCGCTGGTCGAGCTCGGCCTCGACTGGGTGTACCTGGCGTTCCCGGTGCCGGCGGGTAGCGGCCAGGCTGCCGTGGCCGCCATGGTCGACCTCGGCATCAGGGGCCTGTCGGTGACGATGCCCCACAAGGCAGGGGCAGCGAAGGCTTGCCACCAGTTGAGCTCGCTGGCGGAACGTCTCGGAGTGGTCAACACGGTGACCAATGTGGGCGGCCAGTTGGTCGGTGACAGCACCGATGGCCCCGGTTTTGTCGACTCGCTGGCGGAGCTGGGATGGTACCCAGCCGGGAAGCGTTGCCTGGTCCTGGGAGCCGGCGGGTCTGCGCGCGCTGTCGCACTGGCGCTGGGTGCCGCTGGGGCAAAGCGCGTCGAGGTCGTCGCCCGTCGCCCCGAGCAGGCGCTCGAGGTAGCCGCCCTGGCCGGCGACGCTGGCATGGTCGCAACGGTTGATGCGGCGGACGCGGCCGATCTGGTCGTGAACGCCACCCCGGTAGGGATGACCGGAGTACCCGTGGACGGAAGCGGCGAGCTCCCTTTCGGCCTCGAACCGGATCGGCTGGGGCCCGGACAACTTGTTGCTGACTTGATCTACGCCCCTGCCACGACCCAACTGCTTGCCTCAGCGCGCGCACGTGGAGCCGGGACTTGCAACGGCCTGGGCATGCTGGTCCATCAAGCAGCACGCCAGGTGACGATCTGGACGGGCAGGGACGCTCCCATTGAGGTGATGTCGGCGGCCGCGCTGCTCGAGCTGGGTAAGCGTGCCGAGATGGGGAAGTTAAGAGAGGTGCCCCAGCAGGGCAAGACCGGGCCGCCCGGATAAGGGCCCTTCAAGGTAGAGGAGGTCCTCCCCGGTTGCCAGTTCTCTCAACTTTGTTGGCGAAGATGCCGAAGTACAGGCCATAAGAACCGGAGGTTGCCGTGTCGCTTGAAGGTACGCTCGAGACAATTGCACTACCCGACGTCCTCGCGCTTCTTTCCGTCACTGCGAAGACGGGCGAGCTGCGGATCGAGTCTCGCGGTGGCGTTGGAAGTGTGTGGTTTGATGCCGGACGCCTAGCAGGCTTCGATGTCGGCACCCACACCACCGCTGTCGACTCACTGTTTGGCCTGCTCCGACTCGACGAGGGCCATTTCAAGTTCTACACAGGCACGAGCCCGCTCCACGCCGTTGAGCCGCAGGAAGTTGCCCCAGCGCTGGAAGAGGCCGAGGGCCGGCTCGTGCAATGGGCCGGGATCGTCGCCGCCGTACCGTCGATGTACTCACAGCTCAGCCTGGAGGGCTCGGCTGAGGGGCCGGTGACGCTGAGCGCCGACCAGTGGCAACTGGTCGCCACCATCGGCGGTGGTAAGTCCGTCGCCGACGTCCTCGCAACGCGGGGCTTTGGCGAGTTCGACGGTTGTAAGGCTGTTAAGGAGCTGGTGGACCTTCGCTTGGTCCACGTCGACAGCTCCGATGTGCCTCCCGCACCACAACTTCTCACTCCAATGGCTGAGCGCTCGCCCGAGCAAATCTCTGAGAACGGCTCGGAGCACAGCTTCGAGTTCTCAGAGCACACCGCGGACCTCGGCTCCGACCACACCGGCAACGGCTCCGACCACACTGGCAACGGCTCCGACCACACTGGCAACGGCTCCGACCACTCGGCTGAGATCGCGGGAGCTTCGAGTGAGACAGTCGAATGGACCGGCGCTGGTCAGGAAGCACCGCAGGCCGACGAAGTCGCTGACGTGTCCGAGGTCTGGAACGAAGATGACGACCTGGTAGTCCCCGAAGAGGAGGAGCCGGTCGAAGCCGTCGCTGCGCCCACACCGGAGCCGGTCAACCGCGGCCTCCTTCTCAAGTTCCTCGGCTCCGCGCGCAACTAGTCCCCGGGCCTAAGTACCAGCGCCGCCCGTGGAGGGCGCGCGCCACCGTGCGGCCGAGGTAACCGTGGCAGACATCAGGAACCAACTCGAAGAACTCGAAGTCCGTATGCGTGCCTCAATTGCGGGCCGCCAGATGCCGACGATCAACGGGATGGTGGATACGCGCCCCGGGGGAGGCCATGGACACACGAGTGCGTGACCGGGAGGGGGCTCTCTCCGAGGACGAACAGCTCGGTGTAGTGCTGGTCAAAAGCGGGATCATCACCATTGACCAGCTCGGCCAAGCCTTGGGCCGTGCCAAGGAGCGCGGCGTCAATCTCGCCCGCGTACTGATCGAGGACAAACTCCTCACCGAGGAGCAGTTCGTCGGCACCCTCGCCGAGCAGCTGGGCCTCGAGTTCGTCGATCTGGCCACTTACCCGGTAGACCCGGCGGCTGCCGCCCTCGTGACCGAGCACCTCGCCAGGCGCTACCTGGCGATGCCGATCGGTTGGTGGGAGGGCAGGCTCATCGTCGCGATGGCCGACCCCTCCAACGTCTTCGCCATCGATGACATCCGCACCCTGACCGGCGCCGAGGTGCGCCAGGTGGTGGTCACGGCCGAGGCCGTCACTGCTGCGATCAACAAGTACTACCGCAAAGACAGTGAGGCTGAGCATGTCAGCGCCGAGGCCGCGGCCAACAGCGCGCCCATGGACGATGATCGCGATCGCCTCAGCAACATCAAAGAGGTCCGCGAGGACGCGCCGATCGTACGCCTCGTCAACCTCCTCATCAGCCAGGCGATCACGGACCATGCCTCTGACATCCACGTCGAGCCGACCGGCAAGGACGTACGCATCCGGTACCGGATCGACGGTGTGCTCCACGAGGTAATGCGTTCGCCGCGGAACATCCAAAACGGCATGATCAGCCGGCTCAAGGTGATGGCCGACATAAACATCGCTGAGCGCCGTATACCCCAGGACGGCCGGATCAGCACCACCATCGACGGCCGGCCGGTGGACCTGCGGGTCGCCACCCTCCCGACGGTCAACGGCGAGAAGGTCGTCATGCGGATCCTGGACAAGAACCAGGCGGAACTGCGCTTGTCAGAGCTCGGCTTCCAAGCCTCCAATATGCGCAGGTATGAGGAGTCGTACAACAAGCCATACGGGACCATACTCGTCACCGGCCCGACCGGCTCCGGCAAGACGACCACGCTGTACGCGACTCTCAATATCCTCAATCTGCCTTCGAAGAACGTGATCACCGTCGAGGACCCTGTGGAGTACCAGCTGGACGGCATAAACCAGATCCAGGTGAACAACAAGGCGGGGCTCACCTTTGCGTCGGCCCTGCGCACGATCCTGCGGGCGGACCCCGACATCATCCTCGTAGGGGAAATAAGGGACCGCGAGACGGCCACGATCGCCGTCGAAGCTGCGCTGACCGGTCACCTGGTGCTTTCCACGATCCACACCAACGATGCATCCACGACACCGAACCGGCTTATCGAGATGGGGGTCGAGCCCTTTCTCGTCGGGAGCTCCCTCGACTGTATCGTCGCCCAGCGTTTGGCGCGCAAATTGTGCGAGCGCTGCAAGCAGCCCTTCCCGGTGGAAAAGGACAAATTGGCAGCTATGGGCTGGGATCTGAGCGGGGTGGCGGTGCCCGAGGAGTTCTTCCGTTCGGTTGGGTGCCAGGTCTGCGGCAAGACCGGTTATGCGGGACGGTTCGCGGTCCACGAGGTGCTCAATGTCAACGAAGAGATAGAACGCATGATCGTTGAGCATGCGCACGCCGACGAAATCCGGAAGGCCGCGGTAGCGGACGGGATGCTGACGCTGCGCCACGCCGGCCTTATGGGGGCGGCAGCCGGTATTACCTCCCTCGACGAGGTCCTCAGAGTGATCGCCTGATTTGCACATGAAAAACAAGGGAAGTAGCGCCGCAATGAGGCAGGCGTGAGCCAGTTCGTTGTCGGCCGCCAGCCGATATTCGGGGCAAAGCTGGACGTCCATGCTTATGAGCTGATCTTTCGGGGCCCAGGCGCCACGCAGCAAGGACGCGAGGCGGTAACCGCCGATGTCCTCGGGCGAGTGGGACTGGACAAGGGCCTGCAAAGCGTCGTGGGGGACAAGCTCGCTTTTGTCAAAGTCAGCCGGTCTTTCCTGGTGGGCGAACTGGAGATCCCCTTGCTACCGGGGCAGACCGTCATTGAGATCCCCAATGGCCTCGCCGGCGACGATCAAGCAGTGGACGGTTGCCGTCGCCTTGCGGAGCTGGGCTACACCCTCGCGCTCGACGACCACCGCTTGGGTGACCCGGACGACCCTCTTGTCGAGCTGGTCTCGATTGTCAAGCTCGACGTGCTCGCGCTTTCAAACCTGCAGCTCGCGCTCGACGCCGAACGAGGCGCGGCGCTCGGTTTGAAGCTGGTGGCGGAAAAAGTGGAAACCCATGACCAGTTGAATTATTGCCGGGATTTCGGCTTCGAGCTTTTCCAGGGTTACTTGCTCTCACGGCCAGACTTCGCCGAGGGCCAAGCGCTCACCCCGGCGCGGGTTACCTGCCTGAACGTGGTAAGCCAGCTCTCGGACCCTAACGCCGACGCGAACGACATCCAGCGCATCGTGGAGACCGACCCAGCTCTCAGCTACCGGTTCCTACGCCTCGCCGGCGAAGGTGCATCGGGCGGCATGTACCGCCGGATCAGCTCGGTGCGCGAGGGCGTGGTCTTGCTCGGCCACCAGCGCCTCCGAGCCTTGGTGACGCTGATGCTCCTCTCCGGCACCAGCGGGGGGGCGACCGAGCAGCTGCACATAACCATGACCCGAGCGCGCGCATGTGTGAACTGATAGCGGCCAGGCTCGCACCCAGGCTGTCCGACTCCGCGTTCACCGTGGGCCTAGTTTCCGCCCTCGAGCTTCTACTCGCCGCGCCCATCGCTGGGATCGTGAGCACACTGCAA
Organism: uncultured Acidimicrobiaceae bacterium; assembly: GCA_963725935.1. Taxonomy (GTDB): domain Bacteria; phylum Actinomycetota; class Acidimicrobiia; order Acidimicrobiales; family Palsa-688; genus Fen-671. The sequence goes on from CAVSAM010000002.1 coordinate 122,488, forward strand.
TTGGCCGACGAGCTCGTCGAGGCGGTCCTCGAAAAGGACGGGCTCCTCGGGGGCATCCTCGACGATGTGCTCGCATGGGAGGTCGGGGGCGAGCACCTGCGGCTTCGTTGCGGGATGAGCGTCGAGGGCCTCGAACGCAACTACCTGGAGGCGTTGGGCTGGGCTACCGAGGTGTGTGGGCTCCTCGCAAGCAGCGAGCTGACCGCCGCCGTCTAACCCTCGCGACCGATCTTCCCAAAAGCCACGACCTCTATCAAGGTCATGTGCGGCCGAGCCGACAAGACAGTGATGCAGACTGCCTCGCGCAAAGTCGGCGAGTTCCTCGTGAACCGCAAAGTCCTCTCCAAGGACGCTCTCGAGTACGCATTATCCAAGGAGTCCGAAACCGGGGTCCCCCTAGCGAAGATCCTTTCGACCGAGGGGCTCGTAAGCGAGCGTGACCTGGTGGCGGCCGTCGCCGACCAGTTGAACCTTCCCTTCTGGGATCCGACTACGACCCCCGTGTCGCCGCTTGTCGACGGGGTGATCCCAGCTGACGTCGCTCGCAAGCACATGGTCGTCGGGCTGTCGTTGGACGGCGAAACCCTGCTCGTCGCCACGGACAACCCTCTCGACGATGCTGCTCTCACCGTGGTCAGCCAGGTGACGGGCTGGAAAGCTAAGCCTTGTTTAGCGACTCGTGCCGACATAAACGGGGCGCTCTCGGCAATGTACGGGCCCAATCCGGCGACGTCGGCCGCAACCTTCGCTGGCGGGCACGACGAACCGAGCCAGCTGCACGTGAACCAGATGCTGGTGAAGGTAATCGAGCTCAGAGGCTCGGACCTCCACTTGGCCGCTGGATTACCACCAACGGTGCGAGTGGACGGGTCCCTCAGGCCGATCGAGGGCTTTGACGTCCTCACGCCGTCCAGGACGCGCGACCTCATTTACGACATCCTTTCTCAGCGCATGAGGGAGCGGTTCGAGACCGAGCTGGAGCTCGACACTTCCCACGTCGTGCCAGGGGTGGGCCGTTTCCGCTTGAACGTGTTCCAGCAGCGGGACGCCGTCGGTGCGGTTTTCCGCGCCATCCCCTTCGAGATCATGACCCTTGAGCAACTTGGGATACCGCTCCAGGTGCGCCAGTTCGCCGAACTGCCCCGTGGCCTGGTGCTGGTGACCGGCCCAACGGGTTCGGGCAAGTCGACGACCCTGGCCTCGCTGATCGACATCATCAACCAGACCAAAGCCTTGCACATCATGTCGGTTGAGGACCCGATCGAGTACCTGCACCACCACAAGACGGCCCTCGTGAACCAACGAGAAGTAGGTGAGGACACCAAGGGTTTCGCCACTGCTTTGAAACACGTGCTGCGCCAGGACCCCGACGTGATCCTGATCGGCGAGCTCCGTGACCTCGAGACGATCTCCACCGCCTTGACTGCTGCCGAGACAGGGCACCTGGTCTTCGCCACCCTCCACACCCAGGATGCTCCCCAGTCCGTCGACCGGATGATCGACGTCTTCCCCGCCCATCAACAGCAGCAGATCCGTACGCAGCTAGCGACGACGATCCAGGGCATCATGACCCAGCAGTTGCTGCCAAAAGCGAACGGCAAGGGCCGCGTCGTGGCCTGCGAAATCCTTGTCGCCACCCCCGCCGTGCGCAACTTGATCCGGGAAGGCAAAACGCACCAGATTTACAGCGCGATGCAAGCAGGTGCCAAGCACGGCATGGTGACGATGGACCAGACCTTGGCGCAACTCGCCAAGAGGGGATTGATAACGCAGAAGGACGCGATTGAACGCTGCGCCAACCCCGAAGATCTTCGCCGGCTCATCGAGGCCCTATGACGTTTGTCGCTCGCGGCGAAAGGAAGGTCTAAATGGCGCAGATGACCTATGCGTACAAGGTACGCGACACTAATGGCAAGGTAGTCGAGGGTACCCTCGACGCGGACAACCAAAGCCTGGTAGCCAGTCGCCTGCGGGAAATGGGCTACACGCCGGTCAACATCAAGGCCAAATCGGCGGGCGGCATGCACATGGAGATCCGCCTACCCGGTATCGGCAACCGGGTCCCGCTGAAAGAGGTCGCGCTTTTCAGCCGCCAGTTCGCCACGTTGATCAGCTCCGGCCTTACGCTCATACGGTCGTTGACGATCCTCACGACTCAAACAGAGAACCCCGCCCTGGCCAAGATCGTCACTGACGTAAGGGGCCAGGTGGAAAGAGGTGTCTCGCTTTCTCAAGCCCTCAGCAGCCATCCAAAGGTTTTTAGCAGGCTGTTTGTCGCCATGGTCCGAGCCGGCGAGGCGAGCGGTGGTTTGGACCAATCGCTTACCACCCTGTCGACCATGTTAGAAAGGCAGGCGGCCCTACGAGGGAAAATCAAGTCCGCCATGGCCTACCCGGCGACGGTCCTCTGCCTCGTCTGCTTGATACTGACGGCGATGATCCTGTTCATTGTCCCAGTATTCAAGAACATCTATACGAGCCTAGGCGCCAAACTGCCCTTCCCTACCCGAATGTTGATATCGATCTCCGACATCGCGGTCAAGTTCGCGGTACCAATCCTTGTCCTGGTTGTCATCGGTGTCATCCTGCTGAGGCGGTGGATGAGGACGCCCCAAGGCAAGGCGGTTTGGGACATAACAATTCTTAAGGTCCCAATTTTTGGCAGCCTGATGAGAAAGACCGCGGTTGCCAGGTTCTGCGCTACTTTCTCATCGCTTTTGCGCGCCGGTGTACCGGTCCTCGAATCGCTCGACATAACCAAAGAGACAGTCAGCAACGTTGTGGTCGCCCGGGCGGTGGAGTCCATGGCCGAGGGGGTACAGCGCGGGGAGACAATGACGGCGAGGCTGTCGCAACACCCGATCTTCCCGGCGATGGTGTCGCAAATGATGTCGGTGGGCGAAGAGACGGGTGCACTCGACGCCATGCTTGGCAGAGCGGCAGGTTTTCTCGAAGAAGAGATCGAGCGCACGGTCGCCTCATTGACGTCACTGCTAGAGCCGCTCATGATCGTGATCCTGGGTGGCTGCGTCGGCACCATGGTGGTCTGTCTCTACCTTCCCATGTTCAAGGTGGACACGCTCATCAACGGCAGCAGCTAGCCAAGGGCCACCCGGGCGCCGGCGTAAAACGGGCACTGGTGTAAAAACGGGCAATGGCGGAACCCGGAGTTCAAGTCTGAGCCCTCGCTGCCGACAACCACAGCAGCGAGGACCAGAGCAAGGCGAGCCTGTAATTAAGCAGGGGAGCCGGGCAGGCTGCCCAGCGTCGTACGACGGGGGGTCGACCGGCCGGTCTGGCTGAAATTCCGGCGATACTTGCCGGGCTGCCCACGGGCTGAATATCGCAATCAACTATTAGGAATTATAGAAAGGAAAAAAGTGCTCAAGCACCTGTCCGAAAAGCGACGCCGAGGTGGCGACGAGGGCTTCACCCTCATCGAACTCATGGTCGTCGTACTAATCCTCGGCATCCTGATGGCTATCGCCATCCCGACCTTCCTCAGCACCACCAAGAGCGCCAAGGGCGTCGCTGGTGAATCAAACGCCACTAACGCAGCCACGAGCGAAATTTCCACCTTCTCGACCACTGGGAGCTTTGATTCGTCAGCCTACGCGGCCGGTGCCGCCCTGCTCGACCCGGCGATCCCTTGGGACGCCACCACTACTGCCGTAACTGGCCCGAACGGCCAGGTGCTCGTTGCTACCGGTATTACATACGCCGCTTTGGCCAACGCGGCCGCCGGGACCGGCACCATCATGGTGCTTGAATCGCAGGCCAGCAACGGTGAGTGCTTCGTGGTCCTTGACGATCAGTTGAACACCACCAACCCGAACGTCGGCTACTACGTGTTCAACGACGGCGGTTGCCCGCCTGCGCTGCCCACGGCGGCCCCCGGTACGCCCGCCACGCCGCCCACCGCCGGGAGCGCGGCGAAGAACGCCGACACCGCCAACCTGACTTGGCCGACAAACTGGAGCAACTACTACAGCAACTTCTAGACCCGTAGTAGGGGCGAGAACCCGCGGACAAAGGCCGGCCAAAGAGGCTGGCCTTTGTCGCGTGGCTAGCGAAGAGCTGTTACAGCCATGTGGGCGAGCAGCCGATAAATAGTCCGTGGAACATAGCTCGATTGGACGGGTGGGTTTGTGATGTCTAAGACAGTGAGTGTTGGCCTCGATATCGGGTCGTCGGCGGTGCGTGCCGCCGAAGTGGTGATCGATGGTGACAAGAGGACGCTGCACAGATTTGCACAAGTGGGCCTGCCTGCCGGTGCCGTGGTGGAGGGCGAGGTACGCGACCATGCTGTCGTCTCGACCGCTCTGAAGCGGCTTTGGCAGCATGGGCGCTTCAGCACGAAGTCGGTCGTGGTTGGCCTCGGGAGCCAACGGGCTATGGTCCGCCAGGTTGAGATGCCGCCGATGTCGGACGCCGAATTGCGTTCGGCATTGCGGTTCAAAATTGGGGAGTTCTTGCCGATACCGGTCGAACAGGCGGTGGTCGACTTCTCTCCCCTACCCGGCGGCGATGACTCGAGCGGTAAGCGGCGGGTCCTACTGGTGGCGGCACAGCGGGACGTGGCGCTTGATATTGCCGCCGTGGTGGGGGCGGCCGGGCTACGAGTCAGGGCGATCGACGCGTCCGCCCTTGCGCTCCTGAGAGCGGTAGCACCTCCGCCGGGCGCCGATGGCCACAGCGGCCCTGGAGGCGGCATGGAGGCGGTCGTTGGCGTGGGTGCGCAACTGGTAACAGTCGCAGTCCGCGACGGTGGTATCCCGCGTTTCGTGCGCACCGTGGCATTACCGGAAGAGGCGATGGTACGGGGCTCCGCCGACGCGCTCGCCACGGTACCCGGGACGATTGACCCGACGAGGCGACCAGTGCGACCAAGCGCACCAGGCGTTGACACGCCGTACCTGGAGTCGATCGTGGGTGAGGTGCGCAGTTCCTTGGAGTACCTCCTTTCGCAGAGCCAGAGCCAGAGCTTCGAACATGTGCTCCTGACCGGTGGGGGGGCCATGGCCCCCGGGTTGACAGAGGCGCTCAGTAGGGCCCTCAGCCTCCCAGTGAACTTCGCTGAGTTGGGCTTCCAGATCGACCACAAGGAGTTGGGCTTGGATGCCCAAGCCCTCAGTGACGCCTCTTACCGGTGGTTGACGGCCGTGGGCCTGTCGCTGTGGGGGACCGATGTATATGGCAAAGCGTCGTTGCTACCCGCCGAGATACTCGCGAAGCGCCAGCAACAGAGGATAATGGTCGGAGCGCTCGCGGGCGTTGCCCTAGTAGCCGTCGCCTTGGGAGGCGTATCTTACGCCAAGGTTAATTCGGCACACAGTATAAGCAATCAGATCCGGGTTTCGCAGCTCGAGGCCAGTGCACTCAACCAAAAGATTGACCGTCTGGGCTACGTCACAAAAGTGCCCAAGGAGGTCACGCAAAGGCGGGCGTTGGCCGTTAGCGCTTTATCAGGTGATATCAACTGGACCGGGCTGTTGCGGCGCATCAGTGTCGCACTTCCTCCAACTGTCACAGTTCAGTCGATTGCACTCACAAAGACCGAAGCGATTTCCCCGACAAGCGGTGAGTGGCTGCCCGTCTATGGCACAGTAGTCGGCACGATCCAAATGACAGCGGAGACTACCGGCGGCGCCGCAGCCGTAACGCGGTTCATCGACAGAGAGTCCCGAGTGAACGGCTTGCAAGCATTATGGGTTTCATCGACGACCCACTCGACGGGGTCGACGAGCATGCAGGTCAACGCGCAGGTGACAACGGCTGCTCTCAGCGCTCGTGAGACGGCACTACCCGGAGGTGCTAGCAAGTGACACGACGCATCCTTATCGGCGCTGTACTGGTCCTGGTCGTTATTTTGGTCGGCTGGTTCGAGGGTTTTTCCCAACCGGAGAGCCACCATATAGCCAACCTCCAAGGACAGGAGCAAGTCGCCGCCGGGAAGGTCGCTCAACTTGACGCCCAGTACAGCGCCCTGATCCACAGTGAAAAGCGGCTACCGGCCGAGCGCGCCGCCCTAGCCAGGCTGAGCGAGGCGGTGCCGAACGGGCCGGAGCTGGACAATCTGGTCAAGTCACTTTGGGCGGCGTCCAGCGCGTCTGGTACGCAGCTGATCAACATCTCATCCCCCCAGCCTGTGGACTTCGGAGCAGCCACGCCCGCGATCATCTCTGGCCCGGCCGCAATAGATCTGACGATCAGCGTCAGCGGCAGTCCGGCTCAGGTCGAGACGCTCGTGAACCACTTAGACTCTGAGCCGCGCATGTTTGTGGTGGACAGTTTCAGCTTGCAGAACCCTGCGGCGAGCTCGACGAGCGGAACGGCGAAGACCAGCGGGCCCGCAGCAGGCGCTGGGTCGTCACTATCGCTCCGCGCCTTTTACGCAACGGCCACCTCCGATAACCCGGCTTCCTGAGCCGCACGAGTGCGTCGTTTTCGGCTTTCGGCTGTAATCGCCGAATGTTCAAGAGACCGTGAAGATGTGCCGATGACTCGGCGCGTGGTGAGCAATGCGCCCCATGGGCGATATGTTGGTTCGCGCCATCGCCGCACGTCAAAAAATGCAGCGCCGCGTCGGGGGAATATGGAGGGCGGGTTCTCGCTGATCGAGGTCGTGCTGGCGTTGGTGGTACTGGCGGCGATGCTGGCGTCGACGACGAGCCTTGTCGTCAACGCCATGCATGTGAGCCAGGCCTCACGGCTAAGGCAGATTGCCACCGATATTGCCGCTGACGAACTGGACTGTGCCATCGCGTCACTCAACGTGGTTGACGCCTCGTCGTTCCCCACACCCTGTGGCGAACAGGCGACCCTATTGAGCGAGCAGGGTTTCAGCGGTCAGCTTGACGTCCCTGCCATTCCTACGGTCACGAAAGCCTCGACCACGTTTTCGATAGAACAAGAAGTGCAACCTGGCAATGGTGCCTGCGTCGCTCCCAGTGGAGGAGCGCCACCGGAGCTGGAAGTCACTGACTGGGTTACGTGGGCTGGCGGCGTCACGTCGGCCGCTCCCGACTGGTGGACGGACGCGGCGCTTGCGCCCAAGTACGTTCAAGAGTCAACACTTGTCGCCGTCCCCGCTTCGGCCCTGAACCCTAGTGACGGTTCTATCCTCGTCAAGCTCACAGACGACGCCCTGAACGGCCAAGGAGGCGTCACTGTCAACTTGTACTCAGGGGGCGCGCCGGCAACGGGTTCGCCGGTCACAGACCCACTCACGACCGGTCAGTCCGGCTGTGCGCTTTTTACCAACCTCGCCCCCGGGCAGTACACCGCAACCGCGTCGGAGACGGGTTGGATCGACTCGAACAACGACTTGACCTCTGGAGTGCCGTCTGCGCTCAGCGGTACGGGTATGACGGGAAATGTCGTCGCTGATGGCACCTTGACGATGCCGGCAAGCGCGCCCCGGTACTACGCACAAGCTAGTGATGTTGCGGTGAGCTACACGGCGCCCGCTCCCTATTTCACCCCGTCCGCTGCGAGTCTGAGCCAATTGCCGTTGTCGTTTTACAACAGCAGCGGCTTGGTCAACAATCCTGACGTAGCTGCGGCCGCAACAGCGGCACCGGGCGACCCGGTCTTCCCGTTCCACAGCTCTCCGAGCTACTACGTCGTTGCCGGCAGTTGCGGGTCAGACAGCGCCCCGAATGGATTTGCGACGGACGGGGTAGCGGTGCCGACGTCAGGGTCGCTCACCCCGGGTGGCACGGCGAGCACCACGATCACGCTCACACCAATCACGGTGGTCGTCGCCAACAGCAGTGGGCAACTGGCTGGAGCCACCGTGACTGCGAACGCGTCGTCGCCGACAGGAGCCCAAGACCCGAACTGTCCATCGTCGGGTTTTGTCATGCCCGCGCTGGGGTTGGGAACGACGTCAGCCGCAACTCAACCTTCGCCGAGTTCGACTACTACCACCATGACCTCCAGCTCCAACCCGAACGTATCTGGATCTGTGACCTTCACCGCAACCGTGGCCCCCGTGGCGCCAGCCACTGGCATCCCCACCGGGACCGTTAACTTCGTAGTCGGGGGTACCTCTTCGGGACCGCAGACCCTCGTCAACGGAGTGGCCACCTATTCGGTTACCGGTCTCACAGCAGGCACGGTCCTCGACAGCGCGGCCTACTCGGGTAGCGCCGGCTTCTCCGCGTCAACCGCCTCGTTGTCGCAGATAGTCGGCAGCACCCAAAACGCAACCACAACCGTCATCGGTTCCAGCTCCAACCCGAGCGGCTCGGGGACCGTCACCTTTTTCGCCACCGTCGCTCCGGTGGCAGCCACGGGCACCCCGACGGGGACAGTTACTTTCGTAGTCGGGGGCACCTCTTCCCCGGCCGAGAACGTCGTTAACGGTGTGGCCAGCTACTCAGTAGCCGGGCTGACAGTAGGTAGCCACACGGCGACTGCCTCCTACTCCGGTGACGCAAACTTCTCGACCTCGACGGCCAGCTCGTTCACCCAGACAGTGGGCAGCACCACAGGCAACACCACTACCGTCGTCAGCTCGAGTGCCAACCCGAGCATCTCGGGCTCGTCTGTGACCTTCACGGCCACGGTCGCCCCCGTCTCGCCCCGCACCGGGACTCCATCAGGGACCGTTACGTTCACGGTCGGGGGCACTTCTTCGCCGGCCGAGAATGTCGTGAACGGTGTGGCCACTTACACCGTCAGCTCGCTGACTGCGTCCACTAATACAGTCACCGCGCAGTACTCCGGCGACATCAACTTCAACACCTCGACATCGACAGCGTTTACTCAGCAGGTCGTCGTGGACGATGTGCTGACCTCGCTCCCGTACGGCCAGTTCTTGATGGGAGCGACGGACGGGGCGCAGAACTCGACGAACAACGCGCCGGCAGCGCCGACTGCGACCGTGGTCAACGTGGGCTCTGGTGGCGTGACGGTTAGCAAATGCACCGGTGGCACGTATTCCGCGGGTTACTACACCATTGGGTCAGGCACCTGTACCGCACAACCGTCAGGCGTCATCAACGTGAGCGTCCAATGAGCCGGTCCCATACCAGCGAACAGGGCATGACCCTGATCGAGACGGTGCTCGCGATGGCGCTGATGACGCTGGTCTTCACGACGGTAGCGACGTCGGTGAACCTTCTGGCTGGCACGTCCAACTCGTTGGGCCAGCAAGCTCAGTCCATCGACCAACTTCAGCTGGCCGAGCAGGCCATCGTCCGTGACGTTCACGCCGCCACCTGCGCCACCGCGGTCACGATACCGACGTGCCTCCTCACGGTGGCCAGCGCAGATGAGCTCGAGTTCACTGCGGACTTGAACGGCGGCACCCAGACGGTTGAGTTCCTCATCAATACCGCCACCAATACCCTCACCTTGTCGAAGAACGGCGGCAACCCGGTGACGATCGCCACCAACTTGAACACGACGCTGAGCACTTTCAATGCTCTGACTGCGACATGGACCGTGGGCAGCCCATCGGTCACGTATTCATATCAAACCATGGTGCAGGTCACGTTGGTGAAGGACAGCCCCAAGGTGTCCGCCCACGCCGCTGTAACGACCGTGTCGGACCCGAGTATCGAGGTATGGAACATCGAGGACAGTTGTCAATCGGCCTGGCAACAGGACCCGCCGAACGTAGGGACTACTGACCAATGCTGACAAAAGGTGCCAAGCGTTCCACAAAGACAAGGCCTCCTCGGCAGCGACCGTGGAAGCGTCAGGCGGAGACCGGCCAGGTGATGTTGATCGTCGTGGCGATGATCGCGCTCATCTCGAGCGTCCCGATCGTCGTCCTGTCGACAGCAGTGAGCCAATTGTCCCTTAGCAACGAGAACCTGTACTGGAACGCTGCGTACGAAGCGGCTGAAGCCGGCCTCAACGACTACACCCAACAGCTCGACGCCTCGTCGGGCTTCGCACAGTGGGTCAACACGAACTCCAGCTTCAGCTGTACGTACTCCCCGCCAGCGCTGCCCACCGACTCGGCGGGCGACCCCGCGTTCTGCGGTTGGGTACCTGTCGGGTCCACCTCTAGCAACCCCCCGGAGTGGTACGAGTACTCGCTTCCGAGCCTGGCCCTAGGCGCACTTACCCTGACGGTAAGCGGGAAAGCCGGTACCGGTGTGCACGCTGTCGTAAGGACCTTCACCTACAACGTCGTACCGACATCCAGCTTCTTGGACAACATATATTGGTCCAATTACGAGACAAGTGACCCGACGCTCAACCCGTCGTGCGCTAGCTCTCTCGGGATCCCGACGGGGACGACGATGAGCGCCTACAGCGGCTACGCCTCGTACTTTGCAACGACCGGCCCGCCGGCTGTATGGACCGGGACTGCGACGCTCCACGCCGCGAGCAAAACCGTGACCGTCGCTTCGACCGCCGGGGTGGTCGTAGGGGGAGCGATCGATGACACTGCCAATGCGATCCCGAACAATACGACGGTCACCGGTTCTACGGCCACGACGATCACGTTGTCTAACTTTCCGGCGAACGCGAATGGTGACACACTGAACGCAGCCGCCGGGACAGTGGCGCCGTACTCGGTGCAGCCATGGCCACCCCCTAATAACTGCTGGATTTGGTTCGCCACTGGAGACGCCGTCGATGGGCCGCTGTTCTCCAACGACACCTTGCGTTTTAGTGGGACGCCGACGTTCTATGGGAGCGTCTACAGTGCTGCCGCCGGTCGGACGGACCCGCCGACCGCCGACGGGGGCACTGGGGCCCCAGAGTGGCCGTGCGTCGATACTGCGTACAACGAATGCGGGGCACCCAACACGCCCCCAACGTACAGAGGCGACGAGCCGCAGCCCACGACGGGCGCCGACCTCCAACCGGCGCAAGAGGTGGGATGTTACATAACCGGCGGGACATCGAGTGGAGAGAACTCGAGCCCGGCCGAAATAATGATGAGCCTTGCCGCGTCGGCGGGCACTACGAAGATCACCTGGTCGGGTCTTGGGTACGCCTACGTGGACAACGACGGCACCAATACCAATAGTTGCGGGTCGAGCGGTGCCAGCGGCGTAAACGGGGGGACCATCACGGTTAGCAGCCTCGATGGTGGGATCATTTATGTGAACGGGAGTGTCACTATCGCCGCGGGCAGCACGTACCAGGGGTTCCTCACAATTGTGGCGGGCGACAACAGCAATGTCGGCCCCGTGGAATGGGCCACGCCCAGCGGTACCTTGACCAAGAACTCCAAGACTGTGTCCGGTTTGTCGTCAACAGGGGGGTTAGCCGTTGGCGACCCGATATCCGATAGCGCGGGTCAGATCCCCTCTGGCACTACGGTGAGCGCGATCTCAGGGACCACGCTGACGCTGTCGCAGGCCGCGAGCAACAATCAGTCGTCCGACGGATTGGCGCTGTCTGTCAAGGGAAATGTGACAAGCGGTAGCAAGACGGTGACGGGGTTGTCGTCGACGACAGGCCTCGCCGTTGGAGAGCCGATCGCCGCAGATAACAGCAATGTGATCCAAAACGGCACGACGATCACGGCCTTGTCGGGGACGACGCTCACCATGTCCCAAGCCGCCGTGGGGAGCCAGTCTGGCGACCAGTTGTACTTGTCGCCAGACACCACCGCAGGAGACATTTCCATCGACGGGTCGATAACGTCGTCCGGGAGCATAACGACGACGACCACCAACTGCCCGCCGGCTAGCGGGAGCCTCGCAGCCTGGAGCCCGTGCCCCGAGACCGACGGTACGGACGCCCTCGGGTTAGTCGCTGGCTACTTTATCAACCTTCCGCAGGCGCCCAGCGGAAGTTGCCCGAACCCGCCGGTCACGATCGAGGCCGCCATGCTGGCGTTGTCCGACTCGGTCTATGTCGGTCCCGAGTTTACTCAGGGCTGGACGAACGGTGGGCAGTGCAACCTGCGCGTCTTTGGTTCAATAGCTCAAGACTTCCGAGGACCGGTTGGACTTGTCGGCACGGCCGGCTACGTCAAGCAGTATGTGTACGACGCCTCCTTGCGAGTGCTTTGGCCGCCCTATTACTTGTCTGCTAGCAGCGCGACCTGGGCGCCAGTGACCTACGAAGAGGGCAACCCGGGGACTGCGGGACGAGCGCTGGCCGGCGACAGCGGGACATGCGGGAGCCAGTGTTAGCAGGGCGTTGAGCAGTGGGCTTTGCCGGGTGCCGGGCCGTGGGATGGGGCCGAGCCGGTATTGTAACTAGTCGTGCTTCGTTTTCTGACTGCCGGAGAGTCCCACGGCAAAGCCCTCGTAGTCATCATCGAGGGCCTACCGGCCGGGCTCGCCGTCAACGCTGAGTTCATCTCGGACGAACTGGCCCGGAGGCGCCTCGGCTACGGCCGCGGCCCACGGATGCGTTTTGAGGCCGACGAGCTCACGTTGCTGGGCGGTATCCGCCACGGGCGTACTCTCGGCTCCCCGGTGGCGATCGAGATCGGGAACTCCGAATGGCCGAAATGGACCGAGGAGATGTCCCCGGCCCCAGGTGAGACGACCAAACCCTTGACCCAGCCGAGGCCGGGCCACGCTGACCTGGCAGGCATGCAGAAGTACGGGCTAGCCGAGGCCCGCGACGTGCTCGAGCGGGCGAGCGCCCGGGAGACCGCCGCAAGGGTGGCGGCGGGGGCGGTGTGCAAATTGCTCCTCCGCGAACTCGACATCGACATCGTGAGCCATGTGGTCCAGCTCGGGCCGGTGCTAGCCAAGGCCGGCAGCCGTCCGCTCGCGGGTGACCTGGAGGCGGTTGACCTTTCCCCGGTCCGCTGCTTCGACCCCGAAGTCGAGGCCGAGATGATCGAGGCCATAAAGGCTGCTGCCAAGGACGGGGACTCCCTCGGTGGCGCTGCCGAGGTGATCGCGTACGGCGTGCCGGTTGGGCTCGGGAGCCACGTGCACTGGGACCGCAAGATCGACGGCCTGCTGGCCCAGGCCCTCATGAGCATCCATGCCGTGAAGGCAGTGGAGATCGGGGAGGGCATCGAGGTGGCGGGCCTGCGTGGCTCCGTGGCGCACGACCCGATCGAATGGGATGCGACGGAGCGAACTTACCGGCGCTCCTCCAACCACGCTGGTGGTGTGGAGGGTGGGATAACCAACGGGGAGCCGGTCGTGGCCCGCTGCTACATGAAGCCGCTCTCAACTCTCAACCGGCCCGTTCTCAAGACCGTCGACGTGGTGACCAAGGAAGAGACCGTCTCGTTCAAGGAACGTACCGATCACACCGCGGTGCCCGCCATGGGCGTTGTCGCCGAGACGATGATGGGTTGGGTGATCGCCTCGGAGGCGTTGCGAAAGTTTGGGGGCGACTCGGTGGCGGAGCTCACCCGCAACAGGGACGCTTACCTGGCGAGCTTGCTCGAGTGAGCAGCGTGCCTAGAGGGCCGTTCTAGGTAGCTGGTTTATTTAGCTGGGACAACGCTTTCGTCGGCTCCGGCGGGCGTCGTATCGATCTTCAGTTCGGTGGGCGAGAGACCATGTGACCAGCCCGTGCCGAGGACGAGGAGTTGCACCTCCATCAGCACCATCTCCTCCAAGGGGTAATCCAGTTCCCCGTTCAACCATGACTGGAGGAGCGCGATATGGGCGCCGGCGAACACCCGCGCCATCACCGCTTCGGACACAAGGGGGCCCGGCCGAGACCGCGGCTGCGATCGGAGAAATTGGCCTCAACCGACCTGACGAGGGCGTTGAAATAGGCGTCGCGCGCCCTACCCTCCCCGGCCCCGCTCAGGCAGACTCGGTAGAGGTCACGCAGCATGTCAGCGTGGCGGTAGGACTGTTCGACCATCCGGGTACGCATCGTGTCCCATGGCCCGACGCTCAGCGTCAGGCGGCCCATCACGTCGTCCACGAGCTCGCCGAACACCGACGTCATGAGGTCCTCCTTCCTGGCGTAATGGGCGTAGAAGGTGGCACGTGCCACGTCGGCTCGGCTGGTGATGTCCTCGACACTGACCTGGTCGTACCCGCGCTCAAGCACCGAGCGCGATGAAGGCCTCCTTCAACATCCGCTCCGTCCGGCGCACCCGCCGGTCCCCTGTCCCCGAACGCGGATCTGGCACGGTGCTCAGGATGAGCCGGCCTGTCGGGCAGCCCGGCTCACCTGCCCCCCGGTCGACGCTGAAAGGACTATTTGGTCCATGGAACATTATCTTACAGTTTGACTGTTACTAGATCAAGTGTATGATAATAGACATGATGTCCAGTAGTGAGGCCTCACCAGCGGCTGCCGTGTACGCGCTGCCTGCCGGAGAGCCTCCGCTGAAGGGCCGCGGTCAGGGTCTCGGACGTCGCCTCCTCGCCTGGACGGACCAGTCGAGGTCATTGGTGCTCGCGGCAGTGTTGACGGGCGTATTTGCGCTCGCGATAACCACCCGGCTGCTTGGGGGTAGGGCGACGATGGCCGTAGACGACGGGGGCCTGGCCGTCGCAGCCCTTGCGGCCAGCATTGCGACCGCAAACGCAGCTCGGAAAGCCTCAGGGACCGCCCGGACCGGCTGGGCCCTCATGGCTGGGGCTGCGGCGGTGTGGGCCTTGAGCGAAGTCGCACGGACGGTGGTTGAGGTCGTCCTGGGTAACCACGTCGGAGCGGGGTCCATGGTCACGACGGGGTTTTTGGCAGCAGCCCCGTTGGAAGTCGCGGCGGCGATCTCGCTGTCGGTTGTCGCTCGGCGCAATGACGCAGTGTTGACATCGCTCCTGGACGGGCTGCTCATCGTCGCCTCTGTGCTCATAATCGTGTACTTGCTGGTACTCCAGGGCCTGCATGTCCAAACGGGGATCTCGGGCCTCACCGTCGCCGCAACCGTGGCGCGTCTGGTGGCGGAGCTGGTGGTCGCGACGACGGTGTTGTTCGCCTTGAGCCGGGCAACTGCGCCAGCCCGGCAGGTCTTGCTGGTCCTGGGGGTGGGGTTCGCCGCGCTGGCGATCGGCGATGGCCACTACGTGAGAGATGTTCTTTCTGGCTCGTTCCACACAGGGGGTTGGGAGGACACCGGATGGTTCGCCGGGTTCCTCCTCGTGACGGTTTCGACGTCGGCGCCGCGCGTTGCCTGGTCCGACCGGCGCGACCAGCTGGAAGGGCAGCTGCAAGCCGTAGTGCCGTACATCGTGCTGCTCAGTGCCGTGGGCGTGGCGGCAAACTATTTCACGCGTGGAGGAGCACCCAGCGCCTTCGTGCGTTGGACCTCTATCGCCGCGTTCGTTATCGTCAGCGCCTGCCTGATCGCTTATAGGGAGGAACTGCTCAGGCTCATGAGGCTCAACCGGGTTAGCGAAACCGTCTTGCGCGAACACCGGTTCCGGCTGAAAGAGGCCGAGCTCCATTGGCAACTTGCTTTCGACTACAGCCCGATCGGCGCCGCCATCTTGGACCCGAACGGCACCATTGCGCGATGCAACCAGTCCCTTGCGGACATGTTGGACCGGGCACGCGCCGAGATCGAGGGGCTCAACTTCGCCGAAGTCCTCCAACCCGACGACGCCTCAGCGCTCGCCTTGTTGTTCGATGACCTCACAGCAGGCTCCCGTGACAGCCTCGTCCTGGAAAGGCGGTTCCAGCGCCGCGAGGGAGGAGGGCTCTGGGCGCATATCGAGGTGGCGGTCGCTCGCGACGACCAGGGAGTGCTCAGGCGCATAGTCGCCCAAGTCCAGGACATAACCGAACGAAAGCTCGCCGAGCAGGTACGTGCCTACCAGGCGCTCCACGACCCGCTCACCGACCTGCCCAATAGCGCCTTCATAGACAACTACATCTCTGAGCTGCTGCGCGTCAACCGCTCGTTCGGGGTTGCCTACTGCGACCTCAACCGCTTCAAGACCGTAAACGACAGCCTGGGGCGGAGCGCCGGCGACGAGCTCCTGCAGGGGGTGGCGAGGCGCCTGGTCACCAGCTTGCCGAAGAGGTGCACCCTGGGCCGGTTCTTCGGCGACGAGTTCGTCCTGGTGTGCCTGGATTCCTCGGACCCTGCGGGCTTGCGACAGATGGCGGCGTCGGTGGCTTCGGTCCTGGCCGCCCCGTTCAACGTCCGCGGCCATCAGCACGCCGTTGGTGTGAGCATCGGCGTCACAGCCAGCAAGCCGTGGCACCGCCACCCCGACGAAGTGTTACGGGAAGCCAACGAGGCCATGCTCCGGGCGAAGGCGAGGGGCCGGGGACGCGTCGAGGTGTACGACCCGGCGCAGGACAGCCCGACGACCGTCGCCGACCTCAAGCTGGAAGGTGAGCTCCGCTCGACGCTCGAGAACAGGCACGGCCTGGTGCCGTTCTTCCAGCCCATCGTCCAGCTTTCCGACCTGAGCGTCGTGGGCCACGAAGGGCTGGTCCGTTGGCAGCACCCGCAAAGGGGCCTCGTGGCGCCCGCCGATTTCCTGCCTCTCGCAGAGCAATCGGGCCTTATTGTGCCGCTCGGCTGGTGGATGCTGGACGTCTGTTCCCAGGCTCTTCGTTCAACCGAACGGCCCGACATCGTTCCCCGTTTCATGTCCGTCAACGTGTCGGGCAGCCAGCTCGGACGTGGCCAGCTGGCGCCGGCAATAAGGCGCGCTGTCCAGGCGAGCGGGATCGACCCGTCCAACCTGCACCTCGAGATAACCGAGTCGGCACTTGTGGAAACGACGACGACGGTCTTGCGGGAGCTGGCCGAAGTTACCCACATGGGAGCGTCGATCGCCCTCGACGACTTTGGGACCGGCTACTCGTCGCTTTCCATGCTCCGCGACTTGCCGGTGAGCGCAGTCAAGATCGACCGCAGCTTCGTGGCACCCATCTCACACGACCAGGGCACGACTGCCATCGTGCACCGCGTGGTCGAGCTGTGCCGCGACCTCGGCATCAAATCGATCGCCGAGGGCATAGAGACCGACCAGCAAGCGAACGTGCTGCGCGACCTCGGTTGCACTCACGGACAGGGTTACCTGTTCGGCGCCCCCAAGCCCTGGGAGCGACGCCTCGGGGATTGACGACCTGGGACCGTCGCTCCGGCACCAGCCTCGCCGCGCCAATCGGCGCACTCCCAAGCCTCGTTGGGCGTGTATGGCAAGCTGCGAGGGTGACGGCGCCTGTTGGAGCGGCCCACCGGGGCTCGCAGCGTGTAGTCCTTGTCGGGATGATGGGTGCCGGCAAGTCGACCGTCGCAAGGTTGCTAGCCGAGGCGTTCGGTTGCGCCGCGCTCGACACCGACGAGATGGTGGAGAGGCGGGTTGGCCGGACGGTTGCGGAGATGTTCGCCGGCGAAGGCGAAGACGCGTTCCGTGCCGCCGAGAGCCAGGCGATCAGCGAGCTCGGGGCCGTCGTAGGGCCGATGGTTGCCAGCGTGGGCGGCGGAGCCGTACTGATTGCGGCGAACCGTGCCGCCCTCCAGTCGATTGGAACGGTCGTATGGTTGCGTGCCCAGCCAGCCACCCTCGCCAGGAGGGTCGGAAGGGGCGCCGGGCGGCCCCTGTTGCGGCGGGCCGGTCTTGGGCCGCTCGAGGTCTTGGCGCAGATCGCCGAGGAACGCCAGGCCTTCTACCAGGACGTTGCAGACCTGGTCGTTGACGTCGATGGGCTTTCCTCCCGGCAGGTGGCGCGCGAGCTGCTTGAGCTGCTGGCGCCGGTCTGAGGCCGGGCCGCATTACCGTTGGAGTTGCTGTGAGAGAGCTGACGGTAAACCTGGGAGAAAGGTCTTACCCCGTGCTCGTGGGACCTGGTGCCCGCCACGGGCTGGGCGCCGTGGTCCCGAGCCGCTCCACGAAAGCCGCGATCGTCACCCAGCCGGGCGTGGGTGTTGACGTCGACTCCGGCGTGGAGCAGCGGACGTTCGTCATTGACGATGGCGAAAAAGCCAAGTCCATGAGCACGGTTGAGGAGCTCTGCAGCCGCTTTGCGGAGTTCGGCCTGACAAGGGCAGATATCGTCGTGGGTGTTGGTGGGGGAGTGGTGACCGATGTCGCTGGGTTCGCTGCCGCCGTCTACCACCGTGGCGTCGCCGTCGCTCACGTGGCAACGACGTTGCTCGCCCAGGTGGACGCCGCGATCGGAGGCAAGACAGGTGTCAACTTGCCCGAGGGCAAGAACCTCGTGGGAGCCTTCTGGCAGCCGGTGGCCGTGATCTGCGACACCGAGGTGCTATCCAGGCTGCCTCCGCACGAGTACCGCAGCGGGCTCGGTGAGATGGCGAAGTACGCCTTCCTCGGAGTGCCGGGGCTGGCCGAGATGGACCTCGAGGAAGCGGTCGCATCTTGCGTTGAGTGCAAGGCGAGGACCGTCGCCAGCGACGAGCGGGAAACTGGGGCCGGAGGGCGGGCACTGCTCAATTACGGCCACACTCTTGGCCACGCGCTCGAGACAACGGGCAACTACGACCTGCGCCATGGCGAGGCCGTTGCGGTGGGCCTGGTTTTCGCCGCCCGACTGGCGCGGCAGCTCGGCAGGATCGGCGACGAGCGGGTTGCCGAGCACTACCGCGTGGTGTCGGGGTACGACCTTCCTTCATCCCTCCCGCCAGGGGCGGACTTTGCGGCGCTCTTGGCTGCAATGGGACGTGACAAGAAGGTCACGGGCGGCGGTTTGACGTTCGTGCTCGACGGCCCGGCCGGTCTCGAAGTTGTGCAAGGTGTACCTGCCGAGACTGTCCTGGCAACTTTGGCCGAACTTCAATAGGCCCGTGAAGCGCCCGATTAAGTCGCCGAGGGAAATATGCCGATCACCAGTGGTATGAAAGTGTCGTCCGCACGCGCTCAGCGCGCTCAGAGCGCTCAGGGCGGCCTCTGATGCTGCTGGCGTCGGGGGCTCTAGCCGCCCTAATACTCGGCGTGTTCGGCTTGCTGGTCGGGTCGTTCGCCAACGTCGTCATATACCGCGTCCCGGCCGGGCGTTCTATTGTAAAACCGCCCTCGGGCTGCTTGAGCTGTGGGGCCAGGGTGCGCTCGTTCGACAATATCCCCGTCGTTTCGTGGCTTGTCCTGAGAGGGCGTTGCCGAGCCTGCAAGGCACCGGTATCGCCCCGCTACCCGGCCGTCGAGGCGCTTGTCGGCGTGATTTATGCCGTGATCGGGTTGCGTTTTGGTATCTCGTGGACCGGTGTTGGGGAAGCAGTACTGGCGGGAGGCTTGGTAGCTCTCGCGTTCATAGACCTCGACCACCTGCTGCTCCCGCGCAAGGTCGTCTACGCGACATTGACCATCCTTGCTGTGGTCCTCGTAGCCGGCACCGTCAGTGGGAACCAGTGGCACCGGCTTTTGATCGCCGCGATCTCGGCGGTCGTGCCTTGGGCGCTGTTCTTCGCCATCAACTTCGTGTCGCCCAAAGCGCTTGGTTTTGGCGATGTCCGCCTCGCCCTGCTGATCGGTTTCGGTCTCGGCTGGCTGGGAGCGGGCTATGCCTTCTTGGGGTTCATCATCGCCAGCGTGCTCGGCTCGGTGGTGGGCGTGACGATGATCGCGCTCGGCAAGGCGGGCCGCCGCACCCCGATCCCGTTTGGGACTTTCCTGGCAACCGGGGCCGTTCTTTCAGCCCTCTGCGGCGCTCCGGTCGTCAACTGGTACGCGTCGACGATCCAGGTCCACTAGCCGTCTCCCTCGGCTAACCCCTGGCGCTATCCTGCGACTGTGAACAGAACTGCGAGCGGGACCTTCGAGGTCACCTTGACGCCCGGGCTATCGGAACTGGACGGCGCCGTAGGGCGGTTCGAGCTGTCCAAGCGGTTCCACGGCGACTTCGACGGGACCGGCACCGGTGTCATGCTCGTGGCCGGCGACCCGCAGGCCGGCACTGCCGGTTACGTTGCCATCGAGGCGGTGAAAGGCCTTCTTGGCGACCTCGAAGGAGCCTTCGCCTTACAGCAGTTCGGGACCATGAGCGGTGGTCACCAGACGCTGCACTATGAGGTGGTACCTGGGTCAGGCGACGGCGAACTGACCGGCATTTCGGGCACGCTCCACCTCACGATCGATGAGGACGGCACCCACCAATACATGCTGGAATACGACTTGTAGCCGATCCACGCGGTGTTTTACGTCGGTTGGCCGCACGTTTCTCGGCGTAACTAGGTGTTCCTGGCGTGGCCCAGTGTCGGTGGCGTAAACGGAGGGAGTTTCGGGCTCGTGGCAGACCGAGATAGAAGAGCCACACCCGGAAGCGCCATCCGGCGGCTCTGGAGGGTGCCCCAGTGAGGCTACGAGGGGGGCTCGCCGTGAGGCTACGAGGGCGACTTGGCGGTGAGACGGGCGACTAGCAGCTCGAGCAGCACCAGCAGGGCGTCCCGGCACGAGGCCTTGTCGCGCGCGTCCATCTCGAAAACCGGCGTGCCCGCTGGGATACCGAGGGCTTCCCGTATCTCGTCCAGGGAGTAATGAGCAGCCCCGTCGAAGCAGTTGACACCGACGACGAAGGGGAGCTCCTTCTTTTCGAAGTAGTCGACCGCAGCGAAGCAGTCCTCGACCCGCCGCGTGTCGACCAGGACGACGGCGCCGAGCGCCCCGTTGATCAGGTCGTCCCACATGAAGGTGAAACGGCCCTGCCCGGGCGCTCCGAAAAGGTACATCACGAGCGACTCGTCGACGGTAAGGCGCCCGAAGTCCATAGCCACGGTGGTCGTCAGTTTGGTCGTCTGTGCCACGGCATTGTGGTCGTCGACGCCGGTTGCCACGACCGTCATAGCCGCCTCGGTCGTAAGGGGTTCCACCTCAGAAATGGCACCGACGAATGTCGTTTTCCCAACGCCAAACCCGCCGGCGATGACAAATTTGACCGCCATGATATGGCGATTGGACGTTTCAGAGAGCACGGACACGTTCTATCATCCTTGTTAGGGCGGACAGTTCGATCTCGACGGGGTCTGTCTGGTGGATCCGGATAGCGCCAGTATCCAGCAGGTCCCCGACCAGGATGGCGACTACCTGGGTCGGCAGGTGCATATACGCTGACAATTCGGCAATCGATATGGGCCGTCCTGCAAGGGATAGGACCGTTCGCTGCTCCGTGGTCTTGGCAAGCCTGGACCTGTCGCCAAGGACCTCGATGAGGGTCTCCCAGCGTAGGCCGGGCCGGGTCGTGGCGGTACGGCCACCCGTCATTATGAACGGCCGGATGAGACCCAATTGCCTTGGTGAATCCTGTCCGCTCACTGCGGCCCTTTCGTGTCGCTCAGTGGACTAGAACTTGCGCGCGCAGCTGAGCGATGAGCGCGGGGGTCAGGAGAGCGCCGATCTTTTCCAGGAGAAGGTTGGTCTGGTAGCCAACGAGCCCGATGTCGCAACCCGCGTTTGCGACCACACCGAGGTTGCTGCCGTCGGAGATCGACGACACAAATAGGTACCCGCCGTCCATTGCAATGATGATCTGCTGAACTGGGTGCCAACCGAAAGCCTTGGCAGCGCCTCGGGAAAGGCCGACCATCCCCGAGATGATCGCCGCCACCCGTTCGGCCCCGGCACGGTCGAGCGTATGGGACATGGCCATGAGCAACCCGTCCGAGGAAACCGCTACGGCATCACAGACACCGGCGCTGCTCGTGACGAAATTGTCGAGCAACCAGTTGAAGTTTTTGACGTCCGTGCTGAGCGTGTCTGAGCTCATCTTGCGTTGTGCTCCTTTTCGGGCCGGCCCTCATTAGCGGTGGCCGACAGGTATTGCGACAGGGCTCCTGTCAGTCCAAGGGGGTTGCGGGTGGTCGAGGTTGGGGTTGGCCGCCGAAGGGAGCCGTCCTCTTGGGGCAGCGATGCACCCGGCACACGCCGGGTTAGCCGGCGGAGGCCGTCGGCAGTGTTGCGAGCTTGTTCTGCCGGCCCGACGGCGTGGCCGCTGGCGGCTGGCGCAGCCTCGCGCGGAGGGACCGTGTCCCACGAGGGTGCAGCCGTTGTGGGTGCAGGGGATCCGGTGCCCGCCGGGACGATGGGTGCCGTGGAGGTCGACGCCGGGGCGGGCGTTGCGGGCAACGTTTGCCCGGGTGCCGCGGGCTGGGACCTGGCGTCGACGGTGGGCCCGGTGACGAGTGGTGAGGCGACGCCGAGGTCGGGCGTTTTCGGTGCGAAACTGGCCGGGCTGATCTCGGCGGGAGACCTTGGCGTGAAGTTGGCTGGGTTGGTCTCCGACGGGCCCCTGCCTGACAGCGGCGCTGTTGGAGCGGGTGGGGCCCAGGCTCCCGGGTCAGGAGGCGGGATCGTAGAAGCGATCGGAACACCGTGGTCGATCGAGGAGAGCCAGGACGGCTTCGCCGGAGCGGCCCCCGCGGGAGCGGGCGTCGATGGCTCACTGCCAAACGGGTTGTTTGCGTTCTTCTGGGTCACCATCGGGTCCCAGGCGTCCGGGGCCGGTGCCGGGGCCGCCGGGGCCGCTCGGACTGTCGGGGCCGCGCTCGAGTAGCCGTTGGAGCCGGCGGGCTTTGGCGGGGCAGCCGGTGCCGCCCAGTCGAAGGGTGCAATTGTTGGAGCTGCGGTGGTGTCACTGGCGCTCGTGGCTTGGGCGGCATCTTCCTCAGGCTCGGTTTCGCCGTAATCCCAGGCGGGATCGGAGATCTCTCCGGCCCAGGCGGGGAGGTAACCGGACTGGTTGTCGTCGCTGGCCTCAGCGCCTGCCGCGGCGTCGTAATCCTGTTCGGCCCTGTAACCAAACTCGCCACCAACCTCGAAACTGGAGGAAGTGGCCGTTGAGGGGGGAGCCTCGGCGACGACCTCGTCTACGCCTTGTCCGGCTGGAACTTCTTCAGCGGGCCGTCCAAGTCGGCTGGCAAGGGTGGGGGGGCCGAAAGCGCCGGCAAAAGACGGGCCCGCCGGTGCAGTGCCGCTCCCGGGCGAGGGAGCTGGCTCCGGCGAGCGCCTCGCCGCTTCGAAATTTGCTAGCGCTTCGAATACAGCCGGAGTCTCATACGCGGCGTGAGCTTCGTGCGCCACCGGAGCTTCGAATGCCGGCGGAGCTTCCGCCACCGACTGAGCTTCCGCCTCGGGCGGAGCTTCGAGCACGGGCGGTGCTTCGAACGCCGCGGGGGCGTCGAATGCCGCAGGGGCGTCGAATGCCGCAGGGGCTGCGACCGCCGGGGGGGCCTCCGGCAGTGCAGGGGCTTCGAGCACCGCAGGGGCTTCGAGCACAGGCGCAGCTTCGAATGTGTGCGGGGCCTCCGGCACGGCAGGGGCCTCAAAGACGCTAGGAGCTTCGAACGCGACCGGAGCATCGAATACTGGCGGCGCTTCGAATGCCGGCGGCGGTTCGAATGCTGCTGGAGCCTCGAAGGCGGGCAAATCCTCGAACGTTGCTGGCTCTTCGAACGCGGGCAGTGTCCCGAACGGAGATGGATCTTCGAAAAGGGCCGAAGCTTCGGCCGGGCTCTCTGCTTCCTCGCGGCTCCCGAGCTCCTCGCGGCTCCCGAGCTCCCCGAGGCTCCCGAGCTCCCCGCGGCTCTCGACCTCGTCGGGGACCAATGGGACGAACGGGGACTCGAATACCCTGTCCTCGAACGGGGTGGGAGGCGCCGGTGCGGATGGCTCGTAGGACGGCGGCAGCGCCGAACGGACCTCCGCGACAGCTGAAAGGTCGGGTACGGGCTCTTCTATCAGTGATGCGGGGATCTTGACGCGGGCGACCAGGCCGCCCGAGTGTGAGGACTGCAGCGAGATCGCGATGCCGTGGCGAGCTGCCAGGCGCCCGGCCACGAAGTGGCCCAGATAGCGGCCCGGGACTTCGCTCTCGGACCCCTCGCCTCCGAGGCGGTGGTTCGCGAGGTCGAGGTCCTCAGCCGACATCCCGATGCCAGAGTCCACGATGACGATCACGTACCCGCCTTCGAGGAACCGGCCGTAGACGTCCACAGGGGATCCCGGGGGCGAGAACGTGAGCGCATTTTCGACAAGCTCGGCCATGATGTGCACGAGGTCTGTAGTGACGGCCCCGGTCATCATCGCCGGGTCGAAGTGGTGCAGCCGCAGGCGTTTGTAGTCCTCGACCTCAGCCGAGGCCGCGCGGGCGACGTCCATTGCTGGGACGGCGGCGCTCCATTGGCGAGCAGGCCCGCTCCCGGCGAGTATGAGCAGCGACTCTGCGTTACGTCGCATGCGCGTTGCGAGGTGGTCGAGGCGGAAGAGCTCCTCGAGCGATTCGGGGTCTGCCTCTTTGAGCTCGATCTCGCTGATGTACTCGAGCTGCCTGGTCACCAGGTTCTGGTTGCGCCGCCCGAGGTTGACGAAGGCGTCGGAAAGGTTGCGCCGCAGGGCAGCCTGGCCGGTCGCCAGCTCGACGGCAGTCTTGTTGACCGCCTCCAGGGCCCTTGCCATTTCCGAGACTTCATCACGGCTGTTGACAACGACCTTCGGCGGTTTGGGGGGTTCCGCACCTGAACTGGCGGCCTCCAAGATGGCCTTGACGGTGGCGGGAAGGGTCTCGGTGGCGAGATTGTGAGCCTGGTTCGCCAGGTCGATGAGAGGCTTGGAAACCGAGCGGCTGACCAGTGCAATGAGCAGGAAGCCGAGGATCGTACCTAATGCCCCGAGGACGGCGAACTCGATCGCCTCTATCACCGCGTTGTTATGGAGAGTATTGGCACGGTCGTTGACGATTGCAGCGATCTGGTTCTCACCGAGCTGGGTGAACGTGACGTTGACTGTCGACGCAGTGTTGCCAGCGGGAGCCGTGAATGCGTCCAGCACGTTGGTGAGCAGCGGGACGACACCAGTCTGGATTATGCCGATGTCAAACGCGAGAGCACTGCCGACCTGGTCGAGGCTCAGGTTGCCGATGGCGGTTTGGAACTCGCCGGTGCCGAGGGAGCCGAGGCGCTGGGCCCACGAAAGGTCGGCACCCCAGTCCTCGTTGGCCGTGGCGAACTGCGCGGCTTGTGCCGAGCCCGTTTCCCATGAGGCGACAACCAGGTCCTCGACTACTTGCCAGTCAGACTCGGTCTTTTGCAGGCCCGTGTAGAGCGCTTCGACGCCGGTGCGCAACGTGGTGTCGCTGATGAGCAGGGGTACCTGAGCCGTGGCATCGACGAGCGCGTTGATCATTTTCGTGTAGCTCTGGTAGGTCTTCGTCGCCAGGGCCTTGTAATCACGATATTGGTGGTCTTGGTCGTGACGTCTCGTTGCCGCCTTGGCCCAGTAGGCCCGGGCAGTCGTGAGCGATGCCAACGCGCCAAAAGCGCCGGTGTAAATCTGCTCGGCCTGCGAACCGGCGTGGTCCACGGTGGTGCGGAAGCTGCTGAGCGCGGCGTCGGTTTGTTCGAGGATGTCAGCGGGTGCCTGGTTGAAACCGCCCGCGGACGGCGACAACCCGACCAGCGCTGCAGCCGGCTTATGTGCGGCAGCGAATATCGAGAGCTCACCGAACTCCCGCTCTCTCTGCAGTGCCTGCACGACGCCGCCTGGCCCTACGGATGCTGACGCAAGGGCGGTCTGTTGGTCGACGCTGTTGACCTGGCCAAGGGCGGACACGGATTCCAACCCGGCGACCGCAACCAAGATGGCGAGCGGCACGGCGAAGGCGGCAATTAGTTTGGATCTTATGTGCCGGAACACGTTTGCCTTTCCTGGTAACTCAGATGTTTTGTATCTGGAGTGTTTGCTATAAAGGGTGGTTAATCGCTAACCAGTACTGGCTTGCGGGCACGGGAGTTAGTTATCGTTGTCGCGCCGCCCGCTTCATGGGGCAGACCGATCGCCCAGCCGAGCACTTCCGCGTCCTCTGTGAGATAGATCACCTGGCACCCGCGCCCGGCGAGGACCGTTATAAGTGCCGCAACACCTTCTGGGTCAAAGCGTGCAAAAGCGTCGTCGGCGAACACGGTGTCGTCCTGGTTGAAATTTTCGCCGCTCACCCATTGCGCGATCGTCCCCTGGGCGTCAAGTTGAACGGGCCCGGTGGCATCGAGAGCATCGAGGTCGTTGCGTTCGTTTTCGAGGCGGTTCCTGGCGGCGCGCTCGACTCCCTTGGAATGCGCCTCGGCCGCTTGTGTACCGGCAACGGCGGCGCCCAAGCGGTCGCGGTAGTTGGCGACCAGACCGGGCAGCGGCACACCCGGGCCCGAATCAGGGGCCCGGAACTGATGAGCGCCATCCCGCTGCGAAGTGCCGTGTGCGCCGTCTCCAGCGTCACGAGCGCGTCGCGGCTGGCCGCTCTGGCTGCTTGGGAAGTGTCGTCCGCCTGTTGAACAGCCTCGTGCTTGTCGGCCTCCGCCTTTGCCAGCGCGGCCTGAAGGTTCATGGCTTGCTGGAGCACGGCCTCAGGTACGCCGCGGTTGTCACGAGACTTGCGCGCCTGTTCGAGCGATGTGCTCGCACTGTGACGTTGGCCGAGGATCCGGTCCAGTTCACCGAGGGCAGCGGCGAGCGAGCGGGCGGCTTCTGCGTCGGCTCGTACCGCAGACTCGTAGGACTCCTCTGCAAATGCTAGACGGCTGGCCAAGTCGTCGAAACGAGCAAGGTCGGCGGTGGCGACCGTGGTTTCGCGGGCAGTGGCTTGGGCGGCGTCGCTTGCCTCGGTAAGCGCCTTTTCGGCCTCTGCGACCTTGCCCTTCTTCTGCTCGACGGCGGAGTCATGCTGTTCAACCGCAGTCACCGCGGCCCGCTTCAGTTCGTCCTCTATGTCCGAAGGGCGCACGACCTTGCATCCCATGGTCGACACCACGGCCGTAATTGCAGCGGCGCGTGCCGCGGGACCTGCTGCGACAACTGCGATAGCGGGGTGCAGGCCTTGAGCGAGCACGATCCCGTCTACGTCGCGAAGTTCTTGGAAACGCACCTGGTGTACTCCGTCTGCTAAAGGGCCCGCCGGACCGAGCGTTTGGCTCTGACCGGCCTCTGGAAAGCTGGATGTTCTCCCGTGTGTAGTCGGCTCGGAAGAAGACGAACTTGAGTGCAAAGGCACCAGCAAGGGGCCCGGCTTGGCTAGTTGGTGGCCTATAGTGCTTCGGCCAAAAGGGCTGCGTACTGGGGCTCTGGTTCTGCTAGGCAATTAGTGCCCGCCTGCTCAGCACGCATAGGAGCCTGATGCCTCCCCAGGAACCGCCCGCCCGACCCGAGCTCACGATCGTCACCGGGACAGCCGACACGGTGACCGAGTTGACCGGACGGCGCCAGGAGGAGATCCCCGAGCGGCTCCCGGACGCGATCGTGCTGCTGCTGTCGGGGCCGAACCTCAACCTGCTGGGCCAGCGCCAGCCGGAGATTTATGGCCGCGACACCCTTGCCGACCACGTCGCCAAGGCCACCATGGCGGCAGCTGAGCACGGCCTCGCGCTCGAGCACGTCCAGTCCGACTACGAGGGGGCGCTCATCGAGGCGGTCCACGAGGCACGCGGGCGCGCCGCTGCGATCGTGGTGAACCCCGGGGCGCTCACCCATTACTCGTGGTCGCTGCAAGACGCCTTGGCGACCTTTGAAGGGCCGATCGTCGAACTGCACATCAGCAACCCCAAGCGCCGGGAACCCTGGCGCCACGTCTCGGTCGTGAGCCCGGTGGCCACAGGGGTGATCGCCGGCTTCGGCGGGGACGGTTACCGTTTGGCGATCGAGGCCGTTGCGACGATCCTGCGGGCCGGGCGTCACAGCAGGTAGTGGGGCCGGTGGTAGTGGGCCGGTGGCAGAAAAACGAGCAAGGACGAGTGGGACCAAATTCGGTGGGTAAGTAATCACCATGCGTCTGAGCTATAGCAATCTCGCTTGCCCCGAATGGCCTTTCGAACGCACCGTCGAAGCGGTGGCCACGTACGGCTTCGATGGCATCGAGATCGTCTTTTCGACGGCGACGTGGTTACGCCCTTGCTCAGCCATTCCTCCCGCCGGCGGGCCGAGTCAGCCCTGCGTTCGAGCGGCGTGAGCGTCGCCGCCCTCGACACCTCGCTCCAGCTCGTCACGACGGACAGGCACGCCTTCCTTTACGACCTCGACGCGATGGCGGAGATCGCCGCTCAATGGGGAGCGCCTTTGCTGCGTGTCTTTGGCGGCTCGCTCCCGGAAAGCCCTGACATGAGGCGGGACGCGATAAAGCAGGCGGCGGAACTGCTGGCGGAGGCCGCTCCGCTGGCCGGGTACTACGGTGCCCGCTTGGCGCTCGAGACCCACGATGACTTCTCGAGCGCTCATGTTGTGGCGGAGGTGCTGAACTACGTCGGTGGGAGCGCGGGTGCTGTTTACGACTCGCTTCATCCCCACAGGATGGGTGAGCGCCCCCCGGAGGTGCTTGAGACTCTGGGCCGCCACATTTCGTTGGTCCAGGTGAAAGATGCACGCCGCGACCCGAGCCGGCCGGACCAGTGGCAGCTGGTCCCCATCGGCGAGGGCGAAGTGCCGGTACCTGATCTGTTGAGCCTTCTGAGCTCAGCCGGGTACGTGGGGTGGGTGTCGCTCGAGTTCGAGAAGAAATGGCACCCCGAACTGGCCTCGCCCGAACAGTCTCTCCAACCCCAGGCGGAGACCCTTCGGAGATGGATGCAAGCTCTTCCATGAGCCCTCCGCTCGGTTAGCCTCCACCTTTGGTGGCTGAGCGAGGGCGATGGACGAAGGTGGCGGGCACTCAGGTCGGCTTGGACGCACCCCCCAGGCCGGCCTGAGTGGCAGTACTAGGTGGTACCGGGCCGTCCAGCCCCGGGCTAGCTGGTCGCGAGCTGGTTGGTCGCGGCCCGCTCGGCTTCGGGCTTGTCGGCTGCGGCGCTATTGGCGCGACCTACGCCGCGGCGTTCGACGGGCTTGCCGAGGCGCGCCTGGTGGCCGTGAGCGACCTCGACAGTGCCCATGCGGCGCGCTTTGCAGATGAGCACGGCGTCGTCGATGCGGGCAGCGTCGAGAACCTGGTGGCGATGCCGGAAGTCGAAGCGGTCTGCGTCTTGGTGCCAAGCGGCTTGCACGCCGAAATGGGCCTTGCCGTAGCCGAGGCCGGCAGGCATGTCGTGGTCGAAAAGCCGATCGATATCTCCCTGGTGGCAGCGCGGCGCTTGATCGACGGCGCAGCGGCTCGAGGCGTCAGCCTCTCTGTCATCTCCCAGCAGCGCTACAACCCTGGCGTGCAGCGCGCCAAGGCCTTGCTCGCCAGCGGCCGCCTGGGCCGGCTGGTCGAGGTCTGGGCGAGCGTGCCGTGGTACAGGACGCACGCCTACTACGACAGTGCGCAGTGGCGAGGGACGTGGGCCATGGACGGGGGAGGGGCTCTGATGAACCAGAGCATCCACTATGCCGACCTCGTTTGCTGGCTCTGCGGCCAGCCAGAGGTGCTCTCGGCCCATTGCGCCACCCTCGCCCATCACATAGAGGTGGAGGATCTCGCGCTGGCAGTGCTCCGCTTCGAAGACGGGGCGCTCGGGATGCTCGAGGCGAGCACGGTGGCGTTCCCCGGGTTCGCGACGACGCTTCGGGTTAGCGGTACGGAGGGGACCATCGTCTTGGAGAACGGGGCGTTGGTGGCGGCCGAGCTCCAAGATGGCGACGAGAGCGCGATGGAGGGCGACGTCAGCGCCTTGGGCTTTCCCGGAGGCCACCGGGCGCAGCTGGCCGATATCACCTCGGCCATCGTCGAGGGCCGGCCGCAATCGGTGAGCGGCGAGGACGGCTACCGGGCGCTCAAGCTCGTCCTCGATGTTTATCAAGCTGCCGGCTGGGGGCCGTCCTAAGTGGGACCTCTGTAAGCTCGGCGTTCCCCGTGCCTGGCGCAAGATCTCTGTCCACCGCTCAGCTGTCGAGCCGTGAGGCGCGCTGGTTGGCGATAGCCGCCCAAGGGCTCAGTGCGCCACGCCCCGCCACGACCGCGGCCCGGCGCACGGCGGCAAAGACGAGGGCTCAGCTGCTCGGGGTCATGGACCAGCTCGGCACCATACAGCTCGACGCCGTCAACGTTCTCGCTCGTACGCAGTTCTTGGTCCCTTTCAGCCGTCTCGGGCCATACGACCCAGCAGTGCTGCGCGGCCTGTCCGAGCCGCAGGGTAGCTGGGTCGAGTACTGGGGCCATGCTGCTTCGCTGTTGCCGGTGGATCTGCACCCGCTGTTCCGTTGGCGCATGCAACGGTGGCGGGATGACCTGGTCGACAGCGCAGCCGCCCAACAAAGGCGTCGTGATTGGCGAGCGGCTCATTCCGCGTACATCGCCTACGTTCTGGCCGAGGTCACTGAACGCGGCCCGTTAGCTGCCTCCCAGCTCTCGGATCCCCGGCGCCAAACGGGCGAATGGTGGGACCGTCGTAGCACTGGGCGCCGAGCGCTCGAGCTCCTTTTCGGCGGTGGTGTGTTGTCGGCCTGGCGAAGCCCGAACTTCGAGCGCATTTATGACCTGACGGAGCGGGTGGTCCCGCCGGCCGTGCTCGAGATGCCCACACCCACCGACGACGACGCTCAAAAGCAGCTGATCGCCTTGGCCGCTCGCTGCCTAGGTGTCGCCACCGAGGCTGACCTTGCTGACTATTTCTGGCTGCGGCCCCAAAGAGCGCGGTTGCTGGTGTCGGAGCTGGTGGGAGAAGGTCGCCTAGTCCAAGTCGCTGTCGAGGGCTGGCCGCAGCCGGCTTACATCGTGCCGGGCGTGCGCCCCAAGCCGCCAAAACGGGCGACTGCGACCCTTGTCTCCCCGTTCGACTCGCTTATATGGACGCGTTCACGCGCTGAACGGCTCTTTGAGTTCCACTACCGCATCGAGATCTATGTCCCAGGGCAGCTCCGAACGCACGGCTATTACGTCATGCCGTTGCTACTGGGGGACGCACTAGTCGCCCGCTTGGACCTTAAGTCCGATCGGAACGGGGATGCCTTGTTGGTCGTGGGAGCCTTCGCCGAACCGGGGCAGGCGACCGGTGCAGTCTCCGAGGCGGCTTTGGCCGAGCTGCACCGCCTTCGGGAATGGCTCGGGCTGTCGAGCCTCCTGGTCGCTCCTAAAGGAGATCTCGCCCCAAGGCTCACCAAGTTGGCGCGTCCACCAAGACAGGTAGTTACGAACCGTCCGCTCTAGAACACGACGGTCTTGTGGCCGTGGACGAGGACACGGTCCGTGAGGTGGAGGCGGACCGCCCGGGCGAGCACCACGGTCTCCAGGTCCCGGCCGGTTTGGGCGAGGTCGCCCACTCCGTCGCGGTGCGACACACGGGCGGTGTCCTGCTCGATTATCGGGCCCTGGTCGAGCTCGGCGGTCGCGTAATGCGCCGTGGCCCCGATCAGCTTCACGCCGCGGGCGTGGGCCTGGCGGTAGGGCTGCCCGCCAGAGAAGGCCGGTAGGAAGGAATGGTGGATGTTGATCACCCGGGAGGGGTAGGTGTCGATGACCCTTCCCGATAGGACCTGCATGTAGCGAGCGAGCACCACCAGCTCGACGTTCGCATCGGCGAGCGCCTCGAGCAACATGTCCTCTTGGTCGTCCCGCGTATGTTTGGTGACGGGCAGGTAGAGGTAGTCGATCCCGAACCGGCTCACTAGCTCGGCGTGGTCGCGGTGGTTGGAGGCCACGATCAAGGGCCGACCGGGGAGCTCGTGGGCGTACCAGCGGCCCAGTAGGTCGACCAGGCAGTGCGGCTGGCGCGATACGAGCACAGCCACGCGCCGGTCCTCGTCGGAGTAGCGGATGGACCATTTCATTCTGAGGGGGGCGGCCACTTCGGCCAAGGCCTGCGAAAGCTCCTCGCGCGACAGCTTGATGCCGGCCAGGCGGAACTCGACTCGCTGGAAGAACATCTCCTCCTCTTCGTCGGTGTGCTGGTCCGCCTCGGTCACGTCCCCGCCGTTGCGGTAGATGAACTCGGCAATCGACGCCACGAGCCCAGGGCGGTCAGGGGCCGAGAGGAGGAGCCTGGCAGTCGGCCCACGCGTCGGTTCGCACGTTGGCCCGAGCGTCGGCCCGAGCGTCGGCCCGAGCGTTGGCCCGAACGTCGGCTCGGTGGGGGAGGCGCTGGGCTCGTGTTCGCTCATTGGTTGACAAGCGTGCCACGATGGCGGAGGTGAGCGCCCGTCCATCGCGATCTGCCCCGCAGGCCCGTGCCCCTGGCGGCCCGGCCCAGAGCAAGCTGACCCGCGGGCGCTTGGCCAGGAGCGCCCTGGCCCCGATGGAGGTGCCCGGTCGCATCGCGCGGCTGCGTGAGCTGCTGGAGGGGGCTGGCTGCGAGGCGCTCCTCATTTCCAGCCACTCGAACATCCGCTATCTAACCGGCTTCACCGGTTCCGCCGGCCTCCTCATGGTGCGCGCCGACGACGCCGTCATCGTCACCGACGGGCGGTACGGCGAACAGGCGCCGGCGGAGCTGGCCCTCTCCGGTGCGCCTGCCCGCACGGAGGCGCTGGGTGGCGCCGAGCAAGTGGAGCTGTTGGGGGAGCTCGTCAAAGGCATCGGAAGGCTCGGCCTGGAGGGCGAGCACATCAGTTGGGCGCGCTTGCGGAGGTGGTCCGAAGGTTGGGCCAAGGATGTCGAGCTGGTGCCTACGAGCGACCTAGTCGAGGGCCTCCGAGAACGCAAGGACGCCGGCGAGATCTCCCGTATCGCCGCCGCGGCCGCCATCGCCGACAAGGCGCTCGCGAGGGTGCGGCCGATGCTCGAAGATGGCCCGACCGAAGCCGAGGTCGCCCTCGCCCTCGACACCGAGATGCGGCGCCTCGGGGCCGAGGAGCCTGCCTTCGAGACGATCGTGGCCGCAGGGCCGAACGCCGCCGAGCCCCACCATCACCCTTCGCCTCGCAAGATCGGCAATGGGGAGCTGGTCGTCGTCGATTTCGGGGCGAGAGTCGACGGCTACTGCTCCGACATGACCAGGACCATCCGTACCGGCCGCGCGCGTGACCTCGCGCCCGAACTGGCGCGGGTGGCCTCGGTCGTGCTCGCAGCTCAAGACGCCGGGCTTTGCGCCGTGCGCGAAGGTGTTGCAGCCGCCGAGATCGACCGGGCGTGCCGGGAAGTCGTCGACGCTGCCGGGTTCTCCGAGCTGTTCGTGCACGGTACCGGGCACGGGGTGGGCCTCGACATCCATGAAGCGCCCGCCCTGGGAGAGCGGTCGGAGGATATACTTTGCTCTGGTCAGGTGGTTACCGTCGAACCCGGCGTGTACGTCCCTGGGCTCGGCGGCGCACGCACCGAGGACACCGTCTTGGTTACCGGCGCCGGTTGTGAAATCCTGACCCTCTCGCCAAAGGTGTGAGGACCGGGAGGATCTCCGGGCGACGCGAGTTCGAAAAGGGGTTGCCACCAAATGGTTGCTGTATCGACAAACGATCTGAAGAACGGTATGACCCTCAACCTGCCTGAGGGGCTGTTCTCGGTGGTTGAGTTCCAGCACGTGAAGCCCGGCAAGGGCGGCTCATTTGTGCGCACAAAACTGAAGAACATGCGCAACGGCGCCGTCATCGACCGCACCTACCGTGGCGACGAGAAGCTCGACCAGGCGATAATCGACAAAAAGGAGATGCAGTTCCTCTACACCGATGCCGGGGCGTACGTGTTCATGGACAACTCCGACTATGAGCAGCTGACCTCGCCGCGCGAGGCGCTCGGGACCGCTGCGAACTTCTTGAAAGAGGGCGATTCGGCCCTTCTCCAGTTTTACGACGGCGAGATAATCGGGGTCGACCTGCCCGCAGCGGTGGAGCTCACAGTCACCCAGACCGAACCGGGCGTGCAGGGCGACAGGGTGTCGGGCGCGCGCGAAACCAGCGACGCTGGAGACGGGGATAAGCGTCCAGGTCCCACTTTTCGTAAACCAGGGCGACAAGGTCAAGGTCGACACGCGCACTGGTGAGTACTTGACTCGCGTCGGGAGCTAGAACTGTTCGGCCTGGGGGGCCGGCGAGGGGCGCGTGAGCGCGCTCTCGAACTGCTCTACGAGTGCGACTTGAAAGAGCAGGCCGTCAGCGACCTGTTGGCAGAGCTTCCGGTGGCCCCGCAGCCCTACGCCACTACGCTGGCGAGCGGTGTCGAAGCCCACCAAGCCCGGATCGACGGGTTGCTTGCCAAGCACGCCATCGATTGGTCGCTCGAGCGCATGCCGGTGGTGGACCGGGCGGTGCTGCGGATGGCTACCTTCGAACTGGGCTGGTGCCCCGATGTGCCGACAAGCGTTGTGATCTCCGAAGCTGTTGAGCTGGCGAAGGAGTATTCGACCGACGAATCGGCAGGATTTGTAAACGGGCTGCTCGCAACAATTGCCCACGAGCTACGGCCCGACGAGGATAAGCTGCCTGTTCGACCGTAAAGCCAGTCCTGTGAGGCTGGCACGGGAGAGAGGAGAAGGTGTGGGCCAGCGCGAGCGCACCCTGGTGTCCCCTATTGGGGGAGTATTCCGGGGTCGTGCCGTTGTGATGGACGCTGAAGACGTCCGGCGGGCCACTTGGCGGATAGCTCATGAGATCCTCGAGCACAACCGCGGAGCGGGCAACGTCGTCTTGGTGGGCTTGCAGACCGGGGGAGTATGGATCGCCTCGGCCTTGGCGGAAGTGGTACGTGCGGTGTCGGCTACCGATGTGCCCGTTGGGGCCCTCGACGTCGCCTATTACAGGGACGACATCGGGTTGCGGCCGGTGCTGCCGGTGGCAGCGACCGAGATCCCTGTCGACCTGGGCGGGGCGGTGGTAGTGCTCTGTGATGACGTGCTCTTCACCGGTAGGACGGTTCGGGCGGCACTCAACGCGCTCTCAGACCTCGGCCGGCCAGCAGCCGTCCAGCTCGCCGTGATGGTCGATCGTGGCCATCGTGAGCTGCCCATACGTCCCGACTACGTCGGCAAGAACCTCCCCACCCGCCGGCTCGAAATGGTCGACGTGAGCCCCGAAGGTGTCGTGCTGGGCGACATAGTTGCGCCCGGGGACCTCGGTGCGCTCGGGGGCACGCTCGCTCTCGGGGACGCCGTCGCGCCCGAAGGCGAGGCCGTATGACCCCGCGGCACCTCCTGAGCGTTGCGGACCTCGGGCTGGACGGTATCGACGAGGTGCTCCGGCTTGCGGACACCTTCGTCGAAGTGGGCCGCCGGCCGATACCGAGAGTGCCGGCGCTGCGCGGCAAGACGATCGTTTCCACGTTCTTCGAGGATTCGACCCGTACCCGGCTTTCCTTCGAGACGGCAGCCAAACGGCTCTCCGCCGACGTCATGACGTTCACCGGTTCGTCCAGCTCGCTCAACAAGGGCGAGTCGCTGCGCGACACCGTGCTCACGCTGGAAGCCATGGGCGTCGACGCCTTCGTCGTCCGCCACTCCTGCGCTGGGGTGCCGGCGCAGGTGGCTGGGTGGTTGGAGAGCGCGGGAGGCGCGGGCGGCGCGGGCGGTGCGGCTGGTACGGGCGGTGCGGCTGGTACGGGCGGTGCGGCTGGTGCGGGCGGTGCGGCTGGTGCGGGCGGTGCGGCTGGTGTGGGCGGGCAGCCTGGCAGCGGCGCATCGGTCCTCAACGCTGGCGACGGCGCCCACGAGCACCCAACTCAGGCGCTCCTGGACTGTTTCACGATCAGCCGGGAACGCGAACGTCGTCTCGGGTACTCGCCGGCGAGGCCGGCCGTGCTGTCAGGTCTGAGTATTGCGATCGTCGGCGACATCCGGCACAGCCGCGTTGCCCGTTCCAATGTGATCGCCTTTTCGACCCTCGGTGCCACAGTGACCCTGGTGGCGCCGCCGACGCTGCTGCCGCCTTCGCTGGAGGGCTGGCCGGTCGAGGTGAGCCACGACATCGACGCGGTTGTGGCCAAAGCCGATGTCGTTTACCTTCTGCGTCTCCAGAGCGAGCGCATGAACGAGCAATTCCTTCCCTCCCTCCGCGAGTACACGGCAACCTTCGGCCTCACTGCGGAGCGTGCCCGTTTGCTCGGCCCATCTGCGCTCGTCATGCACCCGGGCCCGGTCCGTCGCGGCATCGAAATCGCAGCCGAAGTTGCTGACAGCCCCGTCTCGGTGATCACAACCCAAGTGGCTAACGGCGTAGCCGTGCGCATGGCCGTGCTCTACCTCCTCCTCGGATCGGGGGCCCCGTTGGCGCGTGAACGGCAGGTACTGGTGCGGGGCGGCACGGTCGTGGACGCCTCCGGGAGCAGGCGCGCCGACGTGCTGGTGAAAGGTGAGGTCGTGGCTGCGGTCGAGCCGGGGCTGAGCGGCGGCGGGCCCGCCACCGTCGTGCTCGACGCAGACGGCTGCATCGTCGCGCCCGGACTGGTTGACCTGCACGCCCATTTGCGGGAGCCAGGGGCCGAAGAAGCCGAGACGATCGAGACCGGGGCTCGTGCCGCAGCGCTCGGCGGTTACACAGCGATCGTTGCGATGCCCAATACCCAACCCACGGCGGACTCGGCTGCGGTCGTGCGCCAGGTCCTCGACCTGGCCAAGGGTGCTTGCTGCGACGTCCGGCCAGCGGGGGCCATAACGGTCGGCCGAGAGGGCAGGCTGCTGGCGCCGATGGCGGAGATGGCCGCGCTCGGCGTGCGGATTTTCACCGACGACGGCAATTGCGTTCAGGACGCCTCGGTCATGCGAAGGGCTCTCGAGTACGCCTCCGGCCTCGGCGTGGTCATCGCCGACCACTGCGAGGAGCCCACATTGGCCGGCGCGGGCTGGATGAACGAGGGCGAGCTGTCGAGCCTCCTCGGCCTGCCTGGCCGGCCGGCGGTGTCTGAGGAGATCATGGTCCGCCGCGACCTGGCTCTCGCCCGCCTCACCGGCGCCCGCCTGCACCTGTTGCACCTTTCCTCTGCGCTGGCGCTGGCCGCTGTGCGTGAGGCGAGGGCCGACGGGGTGGCAGTGACAGCCGAGGTCACCCCGCACCACCTGGTCCTGACTCAGGAGTCGGTGCGGTCCTACGACCCGGTGTTCAAGGTGAACCCGCCCCTGCGCACTAAATCCGACCTGATGGCGCTCCTTTCCGGGCTCGTGGACGGAACGATCGACGCCATCGCCACCGACCACGCACCGCACCCTCTCGAGGCCAAGCAAGTGGCGTTTTCGGAAGCGGCCCCCGGGATGGTGGGCCTGGAGACCGCCCTCGCGATCGCGCTCGGCGAGCTCGGGTTGCCAGCCGAGCGGGTGCTCGCTCTCATGTCCTGGCAGCCGGCCGCCATCGCAGGCTTGTCGGGCTCCCACGGCGGCCCGGTCGCTCCGGGTGCGCCGGCGAACCTCTGCGTGATCGACCCGTCCCGGCGCTGGAGGGTCGTGGCGGCCGCCCTCGCGAGCCGGAGCCACAACACCCCCTTCGCCGGCCGGGAGCTCACGGGCAAGGTACGGCACACGATCTTCGCTGGCGAGCCCGTCGTAATTGCCGAGGAGGCCCAGCGATGAGCGCTCCGGAAATGGCCTGGCGAGAAGGGCTGCTCGCGCTGGCGGACGGCACGGTTTTCGAAGGCGAGGTACTGGGTTTCGACGAGCCCGAGGGCCGTACTCCCGCCGCAGCCGGCGAGGTCGTCTTCAACACGGTCATGACCGGTTACCAAGAGGTGCTCACGGACCCCTCCTACGCCGGCCAGATGATCGCTTTCACCTACCCCCACATTGGTAACTACGGGGTCGCCCCGGACGACGATGAAAGCCGGCGTCCCTTCTGTCGCGGAGTTATCGTGCGTGAACTGACCGGCCGCCCCAGCAACTGGCGCGCCGTAGAGCCCCTGGCCGGTTTCCTACGCCGCCATGGCCTCCAAGTGATCTCCAGCGTAGATACCCGTCGCCTCACCCGCCAGATCCGCGACGGCGGAGCGATGCCCGGCGCCTTCGGGCCGGTCGACGCCGGGCGC
The DNA here is from genome assembly GCA_963725935.1 of uncultured Acidimicrobiaceae bacterium. Classification (GTDB taxonomy): domain Bacteria; phylum Actinomycetota; class Acidimicrobiia; order Acidimicrobiales; family Palsa-688; genus Fen-671. The sequence continues at coordinate 160,081 of CAVSAM010000002.1, forward strand.
GGCTCTTACGACGAGGCGAGCCTGCTCGCTGTCGCGCGGGCCGAACCGACGACGGACGGGCGCGACCTCGTGGCGGAGGTCACCTGTTCGAGCGCTTACAGGTACGGCGATGGCCCGTTTGAGGTGGTCGCTTACGACTTCGGTATAAAGCGCAACATCCTTCGCAACCTCGCTCGCATGGCCAGCGTCACCGTTGTCCCTGCGAGCACGCCGGCCGAAGAGGTCATCGAAATGGCCCCCGACGGAGTGTTCCTTTCCAACGGCCCCGGCGACCCTGCGGCCGTCGCGGGCGCCACCGAAGCGGTCCGTGGGTTGCTCGGCAAATTGCCCGTGTTCGGGATATGCCTGGGCCACCAGAATCCTTGCCCAGGCCCTCGGCGCTTCTACCTACAAATTGCCCTTTGGTCACCACGGCGGCAACCATCCCGTGCGCCGTATCGCTACCGGTGCGGTCGAAATAACCAGCCAGAACCACAATTACGCGGTTGCCCCAGGTACCTTCGGCGAAACCGTAAAGGTGAGCCACATCAACCTGAACGACGGCGTGATCGAAGGCTTCATCTGCACAGACGTCCCGGCGTTCTCGGTGCAGTACCACCCCGAGGCTGGCCCGGGGCCCCACGACGCCCGCTACCTCTTCGGCGAGTTCGCTGAACTGATGGGCCGCTGCGGCGTTAACCGGAGCCGCGCGAAGCTAGCGGAGCAGCGCAAGCTACCGGGGCCGTACAAGGGAGCCTCAGTGCCTAGGCGGGACGACATCTCATCGATCATGGTTATCGGGTCCGGCCCGATCGTGATCGGCCAGGCATGCGAGTTCGACTACTCCGGGACCCAGGCCTGCCGGGCACTTTCAGCTGAGGGCTACCGGGTGGTGCTAGTGAATTCGAACCCGGCGACGATAATGACCGACCCCGAAATTGCGGACCGCACGTATATCGAGCCGCTTGTCCCGGAAATCCTCGAGGCCGTGATCGCCCGCGAGCGCCCAGACGCCCTTTTGCCGACTCTCGGCGGCCAGACCGGCCTCAACCTGGCGATGAAGCTCCACGAGATGGGGGTGCTGGAGCGCTACGGGGTGGAGATGATCGGTGCAAATGCGACTGCTATCGCAACCGCTGAGGACAGGGGCCTGTTCAGGGCAGCGATGACCGAGATCGGGCTGGCCGTGCCAGATTCCGGGTTTGCCAACGAGCTCGAGGAGGCGCTCGAGATCGGGGAAAGGGTGGGTTTCCCTGTGATCGTCCGCCCGTCTTACATATTGGGCGGCGGCGGCACGGGGATAGCGACGGACATGGAGGGCCTACGCGTTGCTGCGACAAACGGCCTTGATGCGAGCCCGATAAGAGAGATCCTGATCGAAACTTCGATAGCGGGTTGGAAAGAGTACGAGCTCGAAGTGATGCGCGACCGGGCGGACAATTGCGTGATCGTGTGCTCGATAGAGAACTTCGACCCCATGGGTGTCCATACGGGCGATTCGGTGACGGTCGCCCCGGCACAAACCCTCTCCGACGTCGAGTACCAGAAAATGCGGGACGCCGCGTTCGCGTGCATCCGCCGCATCGGCGTCGAAACTGGGGGCTCCAATATCCAGTTCGCCATCAACCCGGTCGACGGCGAGATGGTCGTGATCGAGATGAACCCGAGAGTTTCGCGCTCGAGCGCTCTCGCGTCGAAAGCCACAGGGTTCCCGATCGCCAAGATAGCGGCCCGTTTGGCCGTCGGCTACACCTTGGACGAGATCCGCAACGATATTACGGGCGAAACGCCGGCCAGCTTCGAGCCGACAATCGACTACGTGGTGACAAAGGTCCCCCGCTGGGCCTTCGAGAAGTTCCCCGGGATCCCTGACGCCCTTGGGACCCGAATGCAGTCGGTCGGCGAAGCGATGGCGATAGGCCGCAATTTCCCGGAGTCGTTGCAAAAAGCGTTGCGGTCGCTCGAAACTGGCCGAACTGGCCTCAATTGCGACCCGGCCGAGAGGCTCTACACGCAGCTCACCGACGAGGAACTGGTGGCAAAGGCTGCGGTGGCAACCCCGGATAGGCCGTTCCACTTGGAGGCCGCTCTTCGCCGGGGTGTGACAGCCGAACGCCTCCACGCCGAAAGTGGCGTCGACCCGTGGTTCTTGGACCAGATATCCCGGATCTCCGGCGAGCGCGCCCGCCTCGACGCCCTCGGCTCGCCCGCAGCGCTCGGTCGGCGCGACTGGCGCCGCGCTAAACGGCTCGGGTTTTCCGACGCGCAGCTCGCTTATCTGTGGGGGACGACCGAGGCCGAGGTACGCTCGGCGAGAACGGGGCTCGGTGTGCGGGCGACCTTCAAGACGGTCGACACCTGTGCCGCGGAGTTCGCTGCCCGGACCCCTTATCACTACTCGACCTACGAGGACACCGACGAGGTGCTGCCCTCGACAAAGCCCAAGGTGGTGATCCTTGGGTCCGGCCCTAACCGGATCGGCCAGGGTGTCGAGTTCGACTATTGCTGTGTGCAGGCGAGTTTTGCGCTCCACGACGCTGGTTATGAGACGGTCATGGTCAATTGCAACCCCGAGACCGTCTCGACCGACTACGACACAAGCGACCGGCTGTATTTTGAGCCGGTCACCCCCGAAGACGTGCAAAACGTGCTGGACGTCGAGTCCGCATCCGGGCACCTGGCCGGTGTAATAGTGGCGTTGGGTGGCCAGACACCGCTGAAACTTTCTTCGGTAATACCTCACGAGCTCGTGATGGGTACCAGCCCGGCGTCGATCGACCTCGCCGAGGACCGCGAGCTCTGGAACGCACTTTGCGAGCGCCTCGGCATTCCCCAGGCGGCGGGGGGCACGGCGACCTGTGTCGAGGAGGCGCTGGTGATCGCGGGCAAGGTCGGCTACCCGGTGCTGGTCCGCCCGAGCTACGTGCTAGGCGGCCGGGCCATGGAGATCGCCTACGCGGACGAGGACCTGGAGCGGGCGATGGGCGCCATGGCGGCTTCGGGGTCCCTCGGGCGGGAGGGCGGCCTTTCTGCGGAACGGCCGGTGCTGGTCGACAAGTTCCTCGAGGACGCCATCGAAGTCGACGTGGACGCAGTGCGCGACGCCAGCGGCGAGACGCTCATCGGCGCCGTCATGGAACACGTGGAGGAGGCTGGGGTGCACTCCGGGGACAGCGCCTGCGTGGTGCCGCCGCCGACGCTCGGCCCGGCGACTATCGAGGTCATCGAGGGGCACACCCGGGCTATCGCAGACGCTCTCGTGGTGAAGGGCCCGCTCAACGTGCAGTTCGCCGTGCAGCGGGGCTCGGCGGGCCAGCCGCAGGTATTCGTGATCGAGGCCAACCCCCGTGCGAGCCGGACCGTGCCGTTCGTCTCCAAGGCCACCGGCGTGCCGCTCGCAAAGGTGGCAGCACGGGTGATGGCCGGCGCCACCCTAGCCTCGCTCCGAGCGGAAGGGCTGCTCAGGCCCCCCGTAACCGGATATGTGAGCGTCAAGGAGGCCGTGCTCCCATTCGACCGTTTCCCCGAGGCGGACAGCCTGCTCGGGCCTGAAATGCGCTCGACCGGAGAGGTCATGGGGATCGACAGGACCTTCGGGCTTGCCTTTGCCAAGAGCCAGCTTGCGGCCGGGGACAACCTGGCCGACGGCGGCACCGTCTTTTTGTCGGTCGCCGACCGCGACAAGCCGGCCGGCCTCGAAGCGGCCGCCCGCTTCGTGGCGGCGGGTTTCACCATCGCTGCGACCTCTGGGACCGCGGCGTACCTCGAGAAGGCCGGGGTCCCGGTGGGGACAGTTGTGGGGAAGGTAACCGCGGACGCAGGTGGGGTCGCCAGCTCGTCGGCTGCTCTGGGCGAAGCCGTCGACGTCGCGGACGCGGTGGAGCTGATCCGTTCTGGGAAGGTGCAGCTGGTGGTGAACACCCCCCGGGGCCGCGGGCCTCGCGCCGACGGTGCACGGATACGGCGGGCCGCCCACCAGTACAAGGTCCCCCTCCTCACTACGGTGGCCGCCGCCCGAGCAGCAGCGGCGGGAGTCCTCGAGCGGGCGAAGCAGCCCTTCACGGTCAAGTCCCTGCAGGAGCATCACGGCCGGGAGGCCGTCGGCGCACCGGGCCCTTCCGGCGGTCACGGGGAAGATTGAGGGGAATGGCGACCTCGACCGACATGGCCGTACAGGTGGGCGAACTGGCCCTACCGAACCCGGTCATGACCGCCTCGGGGACCGCCGGCCATGGCGCTGAGCTGGGGGCCTACTTCGACCTTTCGGCTCTGGGCGCGGTCGTTGTGAAGTCGCTGTCGGCCGAGCCATGGGGCGGCAACCCAGCCCCCCGCCTGCTGCCGGTCGCCGGCGGGATGCTGAACAGCGTCGGGCTCCAGAACCCGGGGATCGCGGCGTGGGCCCACGACGACCTGCCGGCGCTCGCCAAGGCGAGGGCGAGGACCGTCGTGAGCGTATGGGGTCGCAGTGCCGGCGAGTACGCAGAAGTTGGCCGGAAGCTGGCGGGTGCTCTCGCCGGTGCCCCGGCCGATCATCGCTCAGCGGTTGTCGCAGTAGAGGCCAATATCAGCTGCCCGAACATCGAGGACCGCCAGCGGATGTTCTCGCACTCTGCCGAGGGGGCTGAGGCGGCGCTCGGGCCACTTATCGAGGCGTTGAAGGCGACGGGTTTGCCCGTATGGGCGAAATTGTCCCCCAACGTTACGGACCTGGTCGCCATCGCGGGCGCGGCGCTTGACAGCGGCGCGGGCGCGTTGACGCTGGTGAACACGCTGATGGGCCTCGCCGTGGACCCGGCCACCGGCCTACCGCGCCTCGGTGGCGGTGGCGGGGGGCTGTCCGGGCCGGCGCTCCACACGGTCGCCGTGCGGGCGGTCTACGAGTGCCGCCGCGCCTTCCCTGAGGCTGCCATCGTCGGCGTCGGCGGTGTGAACAGCGGCTACGACGCTGCCGAGCTGCTCGCGGCGGGGGCCAACGCGGTCCAGGTCGGCACCGCCACCTTCGTCGACCCGAGGGCACCGCTGCGCGTCCTCGAGGAACTGAGGGCCTGGTGTTCAGCGCAGGGTATTACGAGCATCTCCCAGCTGACGGGTGGCTATGCGGTCGGCCGGCCCGGCGCCTCGTCGTCCTCCGATCATGCGCCTTTGGCCGGCTCGAACGGGGCGCACCGAACGAACCAAGCGGAGGCCGTGGAGGTTATGAATACAGGCAAATTAGGGAACGAGGTTGTGACAGGGGAGGTGCACTTTGGATAGGTTCGGCCAAATGAGCGAAGACATCGTGATAGATATCCGGCAAACGGGAAAGGCTGACGTGATCGAGGTGGGGACAACGGGCCCGGCCGTGCCGGACGAACTGGAACAGTTCCGCCAGCGGCTGGTGCTGGCCCTGGACGTGGACGACTCGGTCCTGGCAATGCGGTGGGCTGCGCGGATGCAACCGTGGTTCGGAGTGGCCAAGGTGGGCCTGGAACTGTTCAGCGCAGCCGGGCCACAGGTCGTGGCTGAGCTGCTGGAGGCGGGCTTCAGGGTCTTCGCTGACCTGAAGGTGCTCGACATCCCGACTACGACCCGCAAAGCAGCCAGGGTGCTCGGTGCCCTCGGTGCCTCATACCTCACGGTCCATGCCTCAGCCGGGCTCGCCACGCTGGCCGCAGGGGCGGAGGGCCTGGCCGAAGGCGCCGCACGAGCTGGTTTGCCTGCGCCGGCCGTCCTCGCGGTCACGGTCCTGACGAGCGAAGCGGAGGCACCGGCCGACCTGTTGCGTTCTCGGGTTGAGGCGGCCCGCGATGCGGGGTGCGGCGGCTTCGTCTGTGCGGCCTCCGACCTCGGTCAGGCCAAGTCCATCGCTCCGGGCTTGCTCGCCGTGGTACCAGGGATCAGGCTTGCCGGGACCGGCAGGGACGACCAGGGCCGCGCCGCCACCCCTGCCGAGGCTCTCCTCGCTGGAGCGGACATGTTGGTCATCGGGAGGGCGGTCACCGCTGCTGCGGAGCCCGAAGCCGCCGCCGCCTCGATCGTCGAGGAGCTCGCCGCCGCCTCCGCAAGCGTTTAGCTCGCTGGAGCCCGGGCGCTCCCGAACGGTCGCGAACGCTCCCGCTGACGCTCCCCAGGGGCTCGAGCGACCACAGGAAGGCTCGCGAGCGCCTCGAAAGCGTCCAAAGGTGCCCTGAGAGCAGCCCAAAGGGGTCTCCGGTGGGCCACGGTGAAGTTTTTGGGCAAGGATTTCACAACCTCGCGATGCAACGCGCTAGGGTGCCCACCATGCCTTTGCCGCCCACTCTTTCCCCAGAACAACGCCAGGCCGCCCTGGAGAAGGCCGCCGCCGCTCGTAAGCAACGAGCTGAGCTTAAGGACCGCCTCAAGATGGGCTCTGTCTCCTTGAAGGAGCTTCTCGACCAGGGACAGAACAACGAAGTGATCGGCAAGATGAAGGTGCTTGCCGTGCTCGAGAGCCTTCCCGGCCTCGGGAAGGTCAAAGCTCGTCGCGTAATGGACGAGGTCGGCATCAGTGACACCAGGCGAGTTCAGGGCCTGGGGGAACAGCAGCGCCGCAAATTGCTCGAAAAGCTGAGCTAAGACCCGGCCGAGGTGGTCCCATGCCCGCTCCCGCGGGCTGGTTCCCATCGCTACCTTGTCTTGGACCCCTCGGAGCCGTTGGTTCGCGGGTCGTTGAGGGCTGCGACGTCGCTGACGCCACGTGCCATAGTCGCTCCGTGAACCCGCAGAGACGTGCGTCGTGCCCCGAACGGGTGCGGTCGTGCCTCGAACGGGTGCGAGCCGGCCGGAGCGCACCGCCCGCATCGTTGCCGTGGATGCTCCGTTGAGCACTACAGGCCCGCCTGACGAGGTGGAAGCGGGTAGACCGCGAAACCCGCTTATTTTCGTCATTTTCGGAGCAGGGGGAGTGGGAAAGGGAACGCTCGTCGCCCGCCTCATCGGCCTCCGCGACGGCCTGTGGTTGTCGCGGTCGTGGACGACCAGGGCTCAACGGCCGTCGGAACCCGAGAGCGCATATGTTTTTACGACCCGCCAGGAGTTCATGGACCGCGTGAGCGCCGGGGGCTTCGTCGAGTGGACCGAGTACCCCGGCAACGACCGGCTGTACGGCACCCCGACGATGGAGCCGCCCGGAGGCAGCGACGTCGTCCTGGAGATCGACCCGGACGGGGCGTCGCAAGTGAAGCGCAGGTACCCCGACGCCGTGCTCGTCTTCATTGCGGTACCGTCGGTCGAGGTGCAGGCGGAACGCTTGCGCCGGCGTGGCGACGACGAGGCCAGCATCGAAAAACGCCTTCTGGTCGGGGCCGAAGAGGAGCGCGTCGGGCGTGAGATGGCCGACTATGTCGTAGTGAACGATGACGTAGAGCGGGCTGCAGCCGAACTCGCAGGTATAATTGACCTTCGGCGCCAGGTACCCCGCTGACGAGACGCGCTGAGGCGACGTCCCGCCGGCCCGATATCTCGCTGAACCCACGTGTGGTTGACCCGATAGGAGCTGGGCTGAATGGCTGAACGAAGGCCGACGATGATGGATCCGCCGATCGAGGCGCTGCTCGACAGGGTCGATTCCAAGTACACCCTCGTGAGCCTCGCGGCGAAGCGTGGCCGGGAGGTCAACTCCTATTTCAACCAGCTCGGCGAGGGCCTTGGGTCAATCGTCCCGCCCCAGGTGACCTCGATCTCCCGTAAGCCGCTGTCCATAGCTCTGGACGAAGTGGCCGCCGGGAAGATCACCTACCATCGCATCATCGACCCGGACGCCGAGGTCGAAGAGGCCGTGGAGGACGCGTCGGACGTCTGAGCCTTCTAAGCCTTCTGAGCTGCCCGGGCGGATCGGCCGTCTGAGCTGCCCGGCGGGCTAGCCTGCCAGCGATGAGCACGGCCATGTCGCCACCTTCTGGGTCGCCACCTTCTGGGTCGCCAGTTCCTGGGTCGCCCCTCGCAGGCAAGCGGGTCGTCCTTGGCGTCTGCGGGGGTATCGCCGCCTACAAAGCGGTGGAGGTGTGCCGGCGCCTAAGCGATGCGGGGGCTCTCGTGAGCCCGGTCCTGACGGAGAGCGCGACCCGTTTTGTCGGCCCGCTCACTTTTAGCGCCCTTGCGGCCGAGCCAGCCCGGACTTCCCTGTTCAGCGCTGAGCCGGGTTGGGGTGCCGGCGCTTCGGGGACGCCCGACACCGGAGCTTCTGGGACGCTCGAGGTCGGCGCGATGGCCGGCAACGTGGTCCCGCACGTCCATCTCGGCCGGAAAGCCGATGCGATCGTGGTTGCACCCGCCACCGCCCGCTTGATCGGGTGCTACGCGGGGGGTATCTCGTCCGACCTGCTGAGCGCCACCCTGCTCGCTACCCGCGCCCCGGTGCTGGTCTGCCCGGCCATGCACACCGAGATGTGGGAGCACCCGGCCGTGCAGGACAACATCGAAACGCTGCGCCGTCGAGGCGTGCACCTTCTCGAGCCGGCAGAAGGCCGCTTGGCTGGCGGCGACTTCGGTGTGGGCCGCCTGCGGGAGCCGGAAGAAATCGTCGCTGCCCTGGCAGCGATCCTCGCCCAGCCGGCTGCGGCGACGGCGAGGGCTGCGGCGACGCTTGCCGTTGCCGCGGAGGTGGAGGCGGAGGCCGAGGGGCCGTTCGCGGGCGTCAGGGCCGTGGTCAGCGCCGGCGGGACCCGTGAACCGCTCGACCCGGTGCGCTACATCGGGAACCGGAGCTCGGGCAAGCAGGGCTACGCCGTCGCCTCGGAGCTGAGGGCGCGGGGAGCGCAGGTGACATTGGTGACCTCGAGCGACCTGGCAGCCCCGGCGGACGTCAACGTCGTAGAGGTCGAAACCGCCGCAGAAATGGCCAGCGCCGTTCTCGAGGCCGCTGCCCATGCTGACGTCGTCGTGATGGCTGCTGCCGTTGCGGACTACCGACCGGCGGCGATAGCGGAGAGAAAGCTCAAGAAGTCCCCCTCGCCGCTCAATGTCGAGCTCGTACCGACTCTCGACATCCTGGCCGAGCTGAGTACTCGCCGCCCTCTTGGCCAAGTCCTCGTTGGTTTCGCTGCCGAAACAGCCACCGGGGCGGAACTTGCCGAGCTCGGTAGGCACAAGCTCGTTTCTAAAGGGGTAGACCTGATCGTTGCGAACGACGTAACTGCTCGGGCACGGTCCGGTTTCGGCCAGGACAGTAGCGACGCTGTTATCGTGTCCGTCGGGTCGAGCGCTGAGCTCGGTTTGGCTGACAAGCGGGCGGTTGCAGCCAAGTTGGTCGACGCAATCGGAGATCTGTTAGGCACTAACGGCACCCTGTCGCAAAAGAAGGGAACCGCAAGATGACACGCTGGGACTTTACGTCGGAATCGGTTACGGAAGGCCATCCCGACAAGATGGCCGACCAGATTTCCGACGCGATCCTCGACGCCATATTGGACCAGGACCCGATGGCGCGCGTCGCCTGCGAGACGCTCCTCACGACCGGTTTGGTCGTTGTCGCCGGCGAAATAACGACAAGCGCTTACGTCGAGATCCCTCAGATAGTTCGCGAGGTGATCTCCGGGATCGGTTATACGAGCTCGGAAATGGGCTTCGACGGGCTGACGTGCGGTGTGGCGGTCTCGATCGGCCAGCAGTCCGCGGACATCGCGATGGGTGTCGACACTGCTTATGAGGTCCGCCAGGGCACGAGCGGCGAGGACGCCCTTTTTGGCCAGGGCGCCGGCGACCAGGGGATGATGTTCGGCTACGCGTGCGACGAGACCGACGACCTGATGCCGGTGCCGATATGGCTGGCCCACCGGCTGGCGCAGCGCCTGGCCCAGGTGCGAAAGGTCGGCGTACTTCCCTACCTGCGACCGGATGGGAAGACCCAGGTCACCTTCGAGTACGAAGACGGGCGGCCTGTTCGGCTGAAGACCGTGCTCGTGTCCACCCAGCACCGGCCGACCGTGGACCTCGAGACGCTGCTGAAGCCGGATCTCCGCGACCACGTCATCGCCCCGATCGTGCCCGCACAATATGCCGACGACGCCTACGAGGTCCTTGCCAACCCGACCGGCCGATTTGAACACGGCGGGCCCAGCGCCGATACCGGCCTGACCGGGAGGAAAATAATCGTCGATACCTATGGAGGGGCGGCCCGTCACGGCGGCGGGGCTTTTTCCGGCAAAGATCCTTCCAAAGTCGACCGCTCCGGTGCCTACGCGGCGCGCGTCGGGTCGCCAAGCACGTTGTGGCTTCAGGGGCGGCCAAACGCTGCGAAGTCCAGATCGCTTATGCGATCGGGGTCGCCCGGCCGGTCTCGTTGATGGTCGAGCTGTTCGGGACCGAGAAGGTGGCTCCCGCCAAAGTAGCCAAGGCGGTGGACGAGGTTTTCGACCTCCGCCCGGCGGCGATCATCCGGGACCTCGATTTGCGGCGCCCGATATACCGGCGCACCGCCACCTACGGGCATTTCGGCCGCTCGGACAAAGATCTCACCTGGGAGGTGACCAGCCGGCTGGCCGAGTTCAAACAGGCAGTCGGCCTTTAGTTGGTCCGGTGTTGGTCCGGCGTTGGTCCGGCGTTGGTCTTTAGCGAATTGACTCCGCCAAAATGGCATCTGTGGACTAAAACGCGGCGATAGGCAACAAAAAATGCCCAGAGAACGCCGCCGGAAGTGCCTGGTTTGTCCGAGGTGATCCGGCTGCCTGGTCCGTCCGAGGTGATCGGGCTGCCCGAGACGCCGCACCCTCTCGTCGCGCGGGTGGTGCCCGACGTCGCCGGCTTCGACAGAGACCTGGACTACGAGGTCCCGGCCAAGTTCTCCGCTGAAATTCGACCTGGTTCTATCGTGCGGGTCCCGTTGCAGGGCCGCGCCGTGCGGGGTTGGGTGGTCGCCTACCCAGTGGAGCCGCCCGAAGGCCTGGTACTACGGCCCATCGCCAAGGTGACAGGTTGGGGCCCCGAGCCGGAGCTGCTCGAGCTGGCCGAATGGGCCGCCTGGCGGTGGGCGAGCCGGCGCCGCTCGCTGCTTTTTACGGCGTCGCCGCAGAGCGCGGTGCGGGCTCTGCCTCCGCCGGCCAGGAGCCCTTCTCTCGTCCGGACTGGCCTGGGCGGGGCAGGCCCGGGAGGGCCAGGGGCGGTCCGAGGGCTGGTCGAGGAGGCCTGGAGCCCGGGCACCCATCTGTTGCGGCTGCCCCCGGTTTACAGCGCCGCTGAGGTGGTGATGGCGGCCGCAAGGCACGGGCCAGTCCTCGTTATTGCTCCCACCACTGCGAGAGCGGAAGCTGGGTGCGTGGCTCTACGAAGCCGGAATGCTCAGGTCGCTCTATTGCCCGGGGGCTGGGCGCATGCCCGGGCCGGCGCGGACGTGGTGATCGGTACGCGGGCCGCTGCCTGGGGGCCATGCCCCGGGGTCGCCTCGGTCGTTGTCCTGGACGCGGACGACGAGGGACTGGTCCAAGGGGCGGCACCGACCTGGGATGCGCCGTCAGTGGCCGCCGAACGCGCCCGCCTTGCCGCAGTGCCCTGCATCTGGGTGACCCCTTGCCCGACGGTGGAACTGCTCGGGGCCGCAGACAGGGTGCACCTGGCGAGCGTGTCTTCCGAGCGGTCGGGTTGGGCTGCCCTCGAGGTCGTGGACCGCCGGCGTGAAGACCCCCGGACAGGGCTCTACTCGGCGAACCTGGTCGCGGTACTGCGAAGCGACGATCGGGTCGTATGTGTGCTGAACCGAAAGGGCCGTGCCCAGTTTTCGGCCTGCGACGCCTGCGGGGAACTGGCTACCTGTGAGCAGTGCGGGGCGGCGGTCGCCGTTGTCGCCGAAGGCATGGTCTGCCGGCGCTGCGGGACGTCCCGACCGCTCGTCTGCGGCTCGTGCGGCTCAAGTGTGCTGCGGCTGCTGAAAGTCGGGGTCAGCCGGGCAAGAGAACAACTCGAGGCCCTTTCCGGCCGCCCAGTCGGGGAGGTGTCCGCCGGCACTGGCCCTCTCCCTACGACGCCTGTACTCGTTGGCACAGAGGCTGTGCTGTACCGGGAGGGAGAGCTTCGCAAGGGCGGGGGAGTGGGGGCGGTGGCGTTCCTGGACTTCGACCAGGAGTTGCTGGCTCCCCGCTTCCGGGCCGGCGAAGAGGCCCTGGCCCTGCTCGCACGGGCCTCGCGCCTGGTCGGCGGCCGCCAACGTGCGGGCAAGGTGCTCGTGCAGACCAGAGCGCCGAGCCACCCGGTGATCGAGGCAGCCCTGCTGGCCGACCCCGGCCGGCTTGCGGCCTCGGAAGAGGCGGTGCGCAAAGCCCTCAGGCTCCCTCCGTTCTCCGCGCTGGCTGTCCTGTCCGGGCCCGGTGCCCGCGAGATGGCCGTTGCCCTCACCGGCGAACTGGCTGACGACCTGCCTGCCGACGTGCCTAGCGACCATCCTGCGGACCTGCATCGCGCCCCCCGGGCTCGCATCCGGCCGAGCGGGTCGAGGTGAGCGAGCTAGGGGATGACCGATGGGTCGTACGCGCCGCCGACCATGCCAGCCTCGCCGACGCGCTCGCAGCGGTCGGCCGGCCCAGCGAACGAGTGCGGGTCGACGTTGACCCCGTTCGGTTCTAGTTCCGCTTCATTCTGATCGGAACACGATCGCGGCGGGGGTACGTGCGGCGATCCGCCCGGGAACGGTCGCCACAAGATTGGCGAACACTAAGGCCCCGACGACGAGAGCGACCAGTGCAGCGTGCAGGCCGGTCATTCGGGCGGGCTCAATGGGTGTGGCTGCTGTTGTGATAGGCGTTGCCACATGCGGCGTAGCGTTTGTCGTTCGCTGGGTGTTGTAGCGCCAAGAAGCATCCGTCGCAGCACGTTGTTATGGGTTCGCCGGGCGGCGCGCAGCGCGAGGTCCAGGTCGCGGCCTCCCTGTGTTCAGCCCCCTGGCGGTCGGTAGGTCGATGTCTTGGAAGCGGCGGCGTCCATCTCGGAAGCCGTGAGGAGAACTACCGTCCGAGCCGTGGCCCCGCCTCCAGCGGTCACCGTCTGAGCGGCTGCCGCGGCCGAAATATTGTCAGGAAAATCAGCGACAACGTAGACGTCAGTGTCACCGAAGGCAAAATAAAACGAGTCGAGCTTGCCGCCCACGCTCTCGATCAGCTCCGTTGCGGCAGCGACACGGGCTGAGCCACCCTGCGCCTTGACACCCCGGACGCCGTCGAGCGTGTATTTGACCTCAAGCAGGTACTTGGACATGGGGCCCCCTTCCGGCCGTCGGCCGTTTCCCGCACTCTAGCTCGGTCGGTTACTGGGTGGCCGCGTGAACACCCGATCCAGTTGCATGGAGGCGTGCACAAACAACCATGGGGAGAGTGTACGGGTTTGCGGTGCAGGGCTGGATGGTTGACAAGCTAGTGCCACGTTAAACGACCCTTCCGGACTTGCTGGAGTGTGCCGTGCTTAAGTCGGGTGGACCAACAACTGCAGCACGGCATCTTCGTTAGCGCTTAGCGCCTGAGAGGCTTCATAGACGGCCGAGTCGTAGCGGTTTTCGAGCAGGTCGAGCAGCCCGTTCGCAGCCCTTGCCCGACGAAATGCTCTGACGTAATCGAGCTGAGAAGCAGTGCCCTTGTCGACCGCCTCTTGGAGGCTCCAGGCGACGTCGTCAAGCGACCAAACCAGCGTGTTCACAGCAGCCGGGCTCCTGTCAGTGACCGGTACACCAGTTGCGGTCAACGCCGCCTCGACGATCCGCCCGACCGCCGCTGCAAGGTCGTCGCCCGAGAGCCGTTCGAGCTCGACAGCCAAGCGGGGGAACTCGAGGGCTAGCCGGTTGAATGCCACTGCAGAAGTCCCCGCTTACCCTTAGGGCAGGTCGACCAAGCGACAAGGAATGGAGGCGTCCTCCCCCAAGTACCAGCTCGCACAAATTCGGTGGTACCCGTCTGCTATGGAGAGGTGGGCGCCGCGGGAGGCGTCGCCGGCAACAAGGAGGACCGGCGACAGCAGCTGGCCCTTCTTGACCTTGGTGAGGTCCTTGGCGACGTGGTAATTGTTCTCGGGAAGGAGCGGTAAAGCACTCGCACGGAGCAGATCCTTGGCCTCCCTATGCATCAAAGGGGCGATTTTCAGCGCTTCGACGAGGCCGTTCGCCGCTGCCGACGACATAACAAGCGTCAGATAATCGTGGGCCGCCGGGTAGTCGTGCTCGTCAGGATCGCTTTTCCAATGCTCCTTGCGGGCCATCACTTCAACCTTACTCTCGATCGCCGAGCGAAGGAGCTCTACCTGCGCTGGCGGACCGTAGGGTGGGGAGAAGCGCTCCGGAGGTCTCCCGGACCTCCAGGTATGGCGCCAGCAGGGCGAAAACGGCCGGGCCAACCATGGCACACAGCTCGTCCTGCATCTGCCGCCACACCGGCGTGCCGCCCCGGAACGCCTCGGGCGCCTCCGTGCACCACCAAGCAAATTCCTCGCCGCCGTGGCCCCAGTGGACTCGGTCCCATTCACCGACCACCGATGTCACAGAAGCGTCAGGATGGACCGTGTCCTCGCGCCGCAGCGGCAATTGCCAGCACACGTCGGGCTTGAGGTCCATCGGCTTTTCCCCGCGCTCGAGGGCGGCTCGGTGAAGGGCGCAGCCCGGGCCGCCCGGGAACCCCGGTCTATTGAGGAAAATGCAAGCGTCTTCCACCAACCTCGTGACGGTGACACCTGCGGTCCTGCGCCGTGCAACCCCTCCACGACGCCCTTGCTCTGCGAACTGCCATTGGTCGTCAGTCAATGTCTTTGCGGCCGCCTTGACGCGGGCGACGTCCTCATCACCGGTCATATGCGCACCGTAGGAACAACACCCCTGCGCCAGTTCAGGCGCTGGCGCTGTCAGTACACCCTGGCAGCCGTTGCCATAAATGCATTCCCAGTGTGACAGTAGAAATGTCACGTCGAAACGCCATGTCCGTGCTTCGGTGGGGTCCTCGAAGCTCACCCATTCGTGAGCGTCCGCCGGGCTGAGGCGCCAACGCTTCGTGCCACTCGTGCCACTCGCACCACTCGTCACCGCTCGCACCGCTGCCACCGTTAGCGCCCGTTGGAGGACTTCAGTTCCGGGACCGTGTGGGCACCGTTCTTGGAGCGTTTGTCATGATGTTTGCTGCGCCCGGCCCGGGTCATTGGCCGACCTTCAAGGTGCCGAGGTCTAGGAGGAGCTCCCCGGCCGCCAATATGCCCCGCCACAACTGGTCAAGCTCCAGGCGTTCGTTGGGGGCATGGAAATTGTCGCCAGGTAGCCCAACGCCGAGAAAAGTGACCGGTGCTGCAAGGACTCTGCCCAGTGCCTCCTCAGGCCCGCTGCCCCCGCTCCTTGTGAACAGCGGCTTCTTGCCCCACACCCGTTCCATGGCGCCGCATAGCGTCTGGACCGCGGGATGGTCGACCGGCGTGAGAAGTGGCGCCACCCCGCCCAGCGGCGTCACCGTGACCTCGACGCCTTCTGGGATATGAGCGGCAAGCCAAGTACGGAACAACGCCGCGATTTCTTCGGGGTTCTGGTCCGGCACGAGGCGAATTGCGACTTTTATATTGGCGGTTGCGGGCACGATTGTTTTCATACCCGGGCCGCCGTAGCCGGCGTGGAGACCGGTGACCTCGGCTGTGGGGCGAGTACCTGTGCGTTCGTAAGGGGTGCGGCCGGCTTCGCCCTCGAGGTAAGAAACGCCGGCTTGGCTGCAGAACTCGGCCTTGTCAAAAGGTACCGAGCCGAGCGAGCGTGTTTCTTCGTCGCTAAGTTCCCTGACGCTGTCATAGAAACCGGGCACCGTCACGCGGCCGAGCCCGTCGTGGAGGCTTGCCGCGATCTGTGCCGCCAAGATGGCGGCGTTGGGGACCGTCCCTCCCCAGAGCCCGCTGTGGAGGTCGGACTTGGCCGTTCGCAGGGCCACGTCGAAACAAACGAGCCCTCGCATGCTGAGCGTGGTCGAGGGGATATCGGGGGCGACCATCGTCGTATCCGAAACAACGATGACGTCGGTGGCGAGCCGTTCGCGCTCGCGCTCGAGGAGGTCCTCGAAGTGAGGGCTGCCGACCTCCTCTTCGCCTTCGATCAGGAACTTTAGGTTGACAGGCAGAGCTCCCATTTCCCCGAGCAGGCCGCGTACCGCCTCGGTCTGCATGAGGACCTGGCCTTTGTCGTCGCACGAGCCGCGCGCCAGGAGCAGGCCGTTGACGACGAGCGGTTCGAAAGGAGGCGAGGTCCACTCATCGAGCGGGTCGACGGGCTGGACGTCGTGGTGACCGTAGACGAGGACCGTGGGTGCGCCGTCGCCTGCCCCGAGCCACTCACCATAAACTGCCGGCGCCAGTCCGGCGCCGTCTGCCCCGGCGGCGTCCGCTCGGATGATCTCTACCTCATGGAGCCCGGCCTCCCTCAACAGGTGGGCACAGAACTCCGCCGAGTTTGCGACGTCACCGGCGTGGGCCGGGTCGGCCGAAATGGACGGGATCCGGAGCCAATCGCACAACGTGGCGAGGATGCGGTCCTTGGAACCTTCGAGATAGCCGGCGAGGGCGAGGTCGTCCACAGGTTGACACTAGTTGCCAGGACCGGGAAGCCGAAAGTGCGCGAGGGGGGCTCGCCATCTTGTCAGCGGAGGTGAGCACCGGTCGGGCGAGCAACTCTGGCGACGGCGACCGCACGCGAAGCAGACTGGTGGCCATGGGTGACGACCGTCTGGACGACTTGCGCTCGAGGCTCGACGACATTGCCGAGGAGCTCGCCGACATCGGGCTCGCCAAGCTGAAGGAGGCGGTGAGGCAGGACAACGCGGGCGCTGCGGCGGAGGAGCGCCGTCTAGCTCGCGCCCGGCGCGCTGTCATAAAAGCTGCGGCCCTTCTCGCCGGCGCCAACGCCGAAGACGGTGACGAGTAGGCCCGCAGCGCCGCACCGGGCTCGGTATAGGACTAGTAGGGACCTATTCGGCCCTATTACGCGGCCGGCTTGACCTTGACGGCCTCGACCTCGAACTCCAGGTTGACCTTGTCGCTCACCATGACGCCGCCGGCTTCCAAGGCAGCGTTCCAGTTGACGCCAAAGTCCTTGCGGTTGATGGTGGCCTGGCCTTCGAACCCGACCCGGAAGTTGCCCCAGGGGTCTTGGGTGCCGCCGTTGAACTCGAAATTCACCGTTACGGGCCTGCTAACTCCACGGATGGTCAGGTCGCCGGTGACGTCGTAGTTGCTGTCACTCGTCTGCGCGACGTGGGTGGAGCGGAAGGTGATCTCGGGGAACTCTTCCATGGCGAGGAAGTCGTTGCTCCGGAGGTGGGCATCGCGATCTGCATTGCGGGTGTCGATGCTGGCGGCCTTGATGGTGATCTCGACCTTGGAGTTCGCCGGGTTTTCGGCGTCGAGAGATACAGAGCCGTTGAACTCATTGAACTGCCCGCGGACCTTTGTCACCATTGCATGGCGGGCTGAGAAGCCGATACGCGTGTGGGCGAGGTCGAGGGTGTAGTCGCCAGTTAGAGTCTCTTGCGTTGTAGAAGTTGCGGTGGTGGTCATTTTCAGCGATCTCCTTATGTCGGTGGTGTACGTGTCACCTACTTCTCCAACATAGGGGATATGTCCACTATTCCGGGTACGGTGAAAGAACCATGAGCGAAGTCAGATGGCTAGACGAGAGGGAGGAGCGCGCGTGGCGCTCTTTACAGCTCATGCAGATGCGCCTCAACGCGCAGCTGGCGAGGGACCTCGCCGCGCATTCTGAGCTCAGCTACCAGGACTACATGGTCCTCGTTGCTCTAACGGCGCAGCCAGAGGGACGGATGCGGCTGTTCGAGCTAGGTCACCAGTTGGGCTGGGAAAAGAGCCGCCTTTCCCATCAGGTCACCCGAATGGCTGAGCGCGGGCTGGTCGAAAAACTCAAATGCCCCTCTGACCTGCGTGGGGCCGTGGTCGGCGTGAGTGCCCGCGGCCGGGCAGAGATCGGCGCCGCCGCCCCTGGCCACCTCGAGGCAGTCAGGCGCCTGTTCATCGACCTCCTGGCGGCCGAGCAGCTTGAAGCCGTCGCCGAAGTCTGTGAAAGAGTGTTGGCGGCGGTCGCCGAAGAAGAGCTACGGACCTGCCCGCCCTGCACCGAGCTCGCCGCTGAGTAGCTAGCGCGGCGGGGGCTCAGCGCTCGCGAATCAGGTGGCGCGGCGGGACCGGCAGCCCGGGCGGCGGCGGGGGAGCGCTCGGCAGGGCGTTGAGAGCGTCTATCAGCTGGCGAAGGTGGCTGTAGGACGTCCGGTCGAAGCGCAACGCGATCCGCGCCAGGTCGACGTGGTCGTCCTCGCGAACCTCGCTTGGGAGCGGGCCGGGCAGGATCTCGATCGACCCTCGGAGGAAAATATGGCCGAACTCCTCGGACAGGGCGGCCACCTCGCCCGGGGTCGGCTGCGCGAGCAAGCGGACCACGAGGCGATCGCCGATCCATCGGAGCGAGTGGTAGTTGCGGTAGAAGCCGAGGATCTCCGCGGCCGCCTCGGCGACGTCGTCCGTGATCAGGTACAGGCTCGCGTCCCCCGCCGAGATGAGGCCGCGGGCTTCTACCTCTTCGGTCACGAAATGTTCCCACGCCTGCCAGTAGCTCCCACCGGGCACTTCCAGCAGCACGACGGGTGAGGGCTCGGCCTTGCCGGTCTGGAGAAGTGTGAGCAGCTCGAAGGCCTCGTCGAGGGTGCCATAGCCTCCGGGGAGAACCGCGTAACCGTCGGACTCCTTCACGAGCAGCAGCTTGCGGGTGAAGAAGTACTTCATCGAGACCAACTTCGGGTCAGACGAGATGAACTGGTTCGCCTCCTGCTCGAAGGGGAGCCGGATGTTGATCCCGAACGCGTGCTCCGGGCCAGCGCCTTCGAGGCCGGCCGCCATTATCCCCGGACCAGCCCCCGTGACGGTCGACCAGCCCATAGACGCCAACAGCGATGCGAGGTCGCGAGCCTGGGCGTAGAGCGGGTCGGTTGGCAGCGTGCGAGCGGAGCCGAACATCGTGATCTTGCGGACGTGCCGGTACGGCGCGAAGACCTCGAAACCTTCCCGCATCTCGCGCAGGGCTGCGGCGGCGATCTTCAGGTCGAGGCGGTCGGGATGGCCCTGGGCGAGGCCGACCACAGAGATGAGAAGCTCGCGGACCTGGTCCCGGTTGGCGGTGACCGCGAGCTCGTCGAGCAGGGAATCGAGGCGGGCGTCCAGTTCCGCGTCGCCCGTGGTTGACCCCCGGCCGTGGCCCGGGTGCGAAGCGGGCCCAGGCGAGTGTGAAGCAGGCCCAGGCGAGTGTGAAGCAGGCCCAGGCGAGTGCGAAGCAGGCCCAGGCGAGCCCACAGGCCCAGAAGAGGTCACAGGTTCACCAGGGGTCACAGGTTCCGGGGTGCGGCGTCCTTGTCGACGAGCCACAGGACGCGGCCCGCCCGGACGCGTGCTGCCGGGATGTCCTTGCCGGCAACAAGTGCCTCCATTGCGGGTCGCTTGACCTCGCCGGCGACTGTGAAGATGACGAGCCTCGCTCTGGATATGGCGGAATAGGTGAGCGTCATCCGGGGGTGGTTACTAAGCCCGTTCGGGTCCTCGCTGAAGGTGACCAGCTGGCCAGGGTCGGCGTCCAGGGCGGGGGAGCCGGGGAAAAGGCTGGCCGTATGCCCGTCCGCTCCCATCCCGAGGTGCACCACGTCGAGCTGGCCGATCTCGCCTATCCGCAGCTGGTAGGCGTCGAGCCCTTCATCGCAGCGCATCGGGTAGACCGCGTTGGCGGCCCCGACTCTTTCCAGCAAAGCCTGGCGCACGAGCAGCTCATTGGAATCAGGGTCGTTGGGCGGGACGCAGCGTTCGTCGCTCCAGTAGAAATTGACGACCAGCCAGTCGATCTCCTGAGCACCCTCGACCGAGAGGCGCTCGTAGCAGGCCCGGGCCGTCGGCCCGCCCGAGAGCGCGATGTCAAACTCCTCGCCGGGGCGGTTAGCGAAGGCCGAGATCACCTCGCTGGCAAACGCGCCGGGAAGGTCGTCGGTTACAACAAGCGCTCCGTTCACGGCGTAGACCCTAACGCCTAGGACGCGAGGGCTGCGGCTGCAGCCAACGCGCGTTCCCATACCCGGTCTGCCCTGAGGTTGGCTATCGCCGCGGACAGCGCCGAGGTAAGGGAGTCGTCGGGCAGTGGCATGGCCTGGCCGTGCGCCATGCCGCCGGACAGAGAGGCGTTCGCCCAGACGGCCCGGGCCCCTTCGTCGCGGCTTACCTGGAACTTGCCCTCTTCGCCGTCGTAGGAGGCCTCGAGGGTTATGTCGACGTGCTTGGAATCGGTCAGGACGAGCTCGCGAGCTCGCAGGTCGAGCTGGGCCACGAGCCAGCCGCCGAGCATGTGGCGGGGGCCAGGTTTTCCTTTTACGGAGGCGAGGCGGACTCCCTGGAGAAAATACCGGCTGTGCTCTGGTTCGAACAGGCTCGCCAGCAGGTCCCGCCAGGGTTGCAGGCGCACCCACGACAGGTCAACGACAGGCTGGTGGTTGGCGAGCTCGAGCAATGTCCGGTAGGAGTGGCCGATCTCGGCCAGCCCCGGCCCAACCAGGCGCGTGTCGACCATAAGGACCGAGGCGAGCCGGAGCAGAGGGTCGGTAGGGTCAGGGAGGTCAGCGGGGAACCACATGGCAACGGGGAGGTCGGCCAGGATAAAAGGCCCGACGATCGACGAGAGGTGCGAAGCCGCCTGACCTCCCACGTGCAGGTGGAGCTCCTCGAAGAAAGTTGGGTGCGCCTCGGTTCCGGCCGCCGTGGCGCGCCACAGCGTGGCGGTGGCGTCGATGACCGGTGTGCTGTCGGGGTCGGCGCGCAACACGACCGCGCGGCACGGGTGGCGGGCGCCGAGGGAGCGTACGGATTCGGCGCAGGCGACCGGGTCGTCCTTCGGCCCGATCACCATGACGATCGTCAGGACGGCGGTGCGAGTGGCGGCTTCGCGGCCGTCGGCCGCGCGACGAAGCTCAGGTAAGGCCGCTACGACCTCTCCGATGCTGACGTCACGTTTTTTCCAGGTATGTGCCACGACCGGCCCGTCTTCCGGGCTGGCGGTGGTAAGCCTGCCCGGTTGGACCGACCGGCCGGCAGAGGCCGGGTTGGGTGGTGGCGCTACGGCGTTCGCCATTGCCGTCCGTCGCGCTCAATGAGGGTGTCGGCCTGGCGCGGCCCCCAGGAACCGGCCGCATAGCCGGCGAGGGGAGCCCCGTCGTTGGCCCAGGCGTCGAGCAAGGGCTGGACGATCCCCCAGGCGATGTCTACCTCATCCCTGCGGATGAACAGGGTGGGGTCGCCGACCATGGCGTCGAGGAGGAGCCGCTCGTAGGCGTCCGGCGGCTCTTCGAGGAACGCAGCCCCGTAGGAGAAGTCCATGAGCACGTCACGGACCATGAACGCCTGCCCGGGGATCTTCGCGCCGAAGCGCAGCGTGACGCCCTCGTCCGGCTGGATGCGCAGGACCAGGGCATTGGGGTTGAGGCCGGTCGCCGCCGCCTTGGGGAACGCCAAGTGCGGCACCGCCTTGAACTGGAGGGCGACTTCGGTCACCCGTTTGGGCAGGCGCTTCCCTGTGCGTATGTAGATCGGGACGCCAGCCCAGCGCCAGTTGTCGACGGTGAGCTTGAGCGCCACATAGGTTTCGGTCTGGCTGTCGCGGCTCACGCCATCTTCCTGGCGGTAGCCGGGGACAGCGATGCCCTCGACCCAGCCGCTGTCGTACTGGGCGCGCACTGCGATGTTGGCAACCTGGTCCACGCTCGGCACGACGACCGAGCGGAGTGCCTTCACCTTTTCGTCGCGGATGCCGTCGGCGTCGATCGTGCCGGGGGGCTCCATAAGGGTGAGGGACAGGACCTGCATGACATGGTTCTGCACTATGTCGCGCAGCGCGCCCGCTTTTTCGTAGAAACTGCCACGCTTTTCGACGCCCACCGTCTCCGCGACCGTCACCTGGACGTGGTCGATGTAATTGCGTGTCCACAAAGGCTCGAATATTGCGTTGGCAAAACGCAGGGCGAGCACGTTCTGCACGGTCTCTTTGCCGAGGTAGTGGTCGATGCGGTAAATCTGGTTTTCGGCGAAGACCGCATGCAGCGCGGTGTCGAGCTCGCGGGCACTTTCCCGGTCGCGGCCGAAGGGTTTTTCTATGACCAGCCTCGAGGCGCCGCCCGGCTCGGGGTGGTTGAGCCCTACCTTCCCCAGCGCTGCGGCCACCTCTTGGAACACGTCAGGCACAGTGGCGAGATAGAAGGTCCGGTTGCCACCGGTCCCGAGGGCCTCGTCAATGCTCTTCAGGCGGGCCTTCAATTGCTTGAAAGTGTTCGGGTGGGAGTAGTCGCCGGAAACGTACGCGCTGTTCTTGATGATCTCGGCCCATCCCGGGCCGGCATTGGGGACTGCCTCGGCCATGAGGCCCTTGAAGCCGTCGTCGGACATCTCGGTACGCGCCACGCCCACAATGGAAAAAGCGGCCGGCAGCAACCGCCGCCGCGAGAGGTGTTCCAGCGCAGGCAGCAACTTGCGATGGGTCAGGTCGCCGGAGGCGCCGAAGACCACCAGGACGCCAGGTGGTGCACGACGTACCGTTTCCATCCCCTCGGCGAGGACGTTGACGGGCAAGGTGGCGTCGGTCACGACTGGTTGTCAGCCTTGTGCTCGTTGGCTTTGTCTTCGAGCGCCTGGAGAAGCTCGTCGAAACTCTTAGAGAAACCGGCCACGCCTTCTTCTTCGAGCTTGTGGGAGACGTCGGCCATATCGATACCAACCTCGCCGAGGGCCTCGATCTCGGCACGAGCCCCGTCTGCTCCCTGGTCCACAGTGCGGGCCACGGTCCCGTGGTCCATGAACGCGGCGACTGTCGCGTCCGGCATCGTGTTGACCGTGTCCGGGCCGATGAGGGTGTCCACGTAGAGAAGGTCCGGATATGCAGGGTTCTTGGTCGACGTCGATGCCCATAGTGGTCGCTGGACATGTGCGCCCTTGGCCTTTAGGGGTTCCCAGCGAGGCCCGGAGAAGCGCTCGAGGAACAACTGGTACGCCAATTTCGCTTGCGCGACAGCGGCTTTCCCGCGAAGCGAAAGCGCCTTGTCGTTGTTCAAGGCTTCAAGGCGGCGGTCCACTTCGGTGTCGACTCGGCTCACGAAGAACGATGCCACGCTGTGCACGCGGGACAGGTCCCCGCCCGTGCTGGCGAAGGTCTCGAGCCCAGAAATGTAAGCCTCGATGACAGCGTTATACCTGTCAAGGCTAAAGATCAGCGTGACGTTTATGTTTCGGCCCTCGCTGATCATCTGACGGATCGCGGGTACCCCAGGCTCAGTAGCAGGTATCTTGACTAACAAGTTGGGCATAGCGATGCGCTCGTGGAAAATGCGGGCATCTTTGATGGTGCCTTCGGTGTCGTAGGCGAGGCGCGGTGAGACTTCGAGGGAGATAAAGCCGTCGCCGCCACCGCTTTGCACGTAGAGGGGGTGGAATATCTCGAGCGCCGCTGTGACATCCGCGGTCGCCATTTCCCAGAACGCCTGCTCGACCGTGCCACCTTCAATGAGGCGGGCGAAATCGGCGGAATAGACGTCAGTGCCGGTCATCGCTTTTTGGAAAATTGTCGGGTTGGAGGTGACACCGCGGATGCCTTCATCGAGCATGTTCGCGAGGCGCCCGGAACGAATGGCGTCGCGTGACAGGTTGTCGATCCACGGGCTTTGGCCACCCTCCGTGTAGAGCTGATGGAGAAGCGTCATCTATTTTCCTCCTGGTCTTCGTCAGTCTTTCGGAGCAGGGCCCGGGCGTTGTCGGCCACGTTTTCGGGGGTGAAGCCGAAGTGGGCCAGTACCTCAGCGCCGGGGCCGGAGGCGCCAAAGTGGTCTAGGGAAACGGTGGCGTCCGCCCAGAGGGACCAGCCGAAGCTGGTGGCGGCTTCGACAGCCAGCACGGGTGCGCCGGCGCCAAGGACTTCATCCTGGTAGTCCTCATCTTGCTCCTCGAAAAGCTCCCAGCTCGGCATGGAGACGACCCGCACCCTGAACCCGTCGGCTTCGAGCAACTTGGCGGCGTCGGCACAAACCCACACCTCGGACCCGGTGCCCACTAGCACGATGTCGGGGCCCGGATCGTCCCCGGATAGCGTGTAGGCGCCCAGCTGCAACTGCTCTGCTCGTTGTGCCGTGCCTTCGAGCACCGGTATGGCCTGGCGCGACAGGATGAGGGCTGTCGGGCCGTCGTGGTTGATGGCGACGCGGACCGCCTGCGCGGTCTCGTTGGCGTCGGCGGGGCGGATAACGCGCATGTTGGGCATGGCTCGCATCGCGGCGAGCTGCTCGACCGGCTGGTGCGTCGGGCCGTCCTGGCCCAGCCCGATCGAGTCGTGGGTCCAGGAGAAGATGACCTTTGTGTTGGAAAGGGCCGACAGCCGTACCGAGCCCCTCATGTAGTCGCTGAACACGAAGAACGTGCCGCCGATCGGCAGGATCCCGCCGTGGCGGGACATGCCTACCATTGCGCCGCCCATCCCGTGCTCCCGGACGCCGTAGGCCATCTGGCGCCCCTCGGGGTGTTCCTTGGACTGGACCGGCTGGCCGTCGATCATCGTGCCTGTGTTGCCGGTCAGGTCGGCACCGCCCGAAACGAGGCCGGGTACGTCAGGGAAGATGGCGTTGAGGGTCGACTTCAGGGCGGCCCTGGTGGCGATGTTCGGGCTCCCGGCCTGCCAGGTCGGCAGTTTCTGCTCGAAACCCGGCATCGCGTGGCCGCTCCACTGCGCGTCCCAACGTGCGCGGGGGTCGCTGCCGGGGGGCAGGCTCACCGCAAAGCGCTTGGCCCACGCCTCCCGCTCGGGGCGACCGCGAGCGCCGGCGGCGCGGTACATGGCGAGCACATCTTCGGGCACCCAGAAGTTCTCTTCGGGTGGCAGACCGAGGATCTCCTTGGTGGCTTTGATTTCTTCAGGCGCGAAGGGGTCGCCGTGTGCCTTGGAGCTGTCGGTCAGGTGCGGCGACGGCCAGCCGATGTGCGAGCGGAGCTGGAGGAAACTGGGGCGGTCGTCCACGGCCATCGCCCGGCGCACTGCGTCCTCGAGCGCCTGGGTGTCGTTGGCTACCTCGCCGAGGTCCTCGGTATGCCAGCCGTAAGCGTCGAAGCGCTTTATGGCGTCGTCGTTGAGGGCGATCTCGGTGGGGCCGTCGATGGTGATGTGGTTGTCGTCGTAGATGTAAATGAGCCGCCCGAGCCCGAGGTGCCCGGCCAGGGAAGCGGTTTCGTGGCTAATGCCTTCCATCAGGTCGCCGTCGCTGCAGATCACGAAGGTGTGATGGTCCACCAGGTCCGGGCCGTACTGGGAGCGGAGGATCCGTTCGGCGACGCCCATCCCTACGCCGTTGGCGAAACCCTGCCCGAGCGGGCCGGTCGTGACCTCGACACCTTTGAGCTCGCTCGACTCCGGGTGGCCAGGGGTCCGCGAACCGAGCTGGCGGAACTGGGTGATGTCCTCCAGGGTCAGGTCGTAACCCGTGAGGAACAGCATCGAATAAAGAAGGATGCAAGCGTGGCCGCAAGAAAGGATGAACCTGTCGCGGTCGGGCCAGTCGGGGTCAGCGGAGTCGTAGCGCATTATGCGCGTCCACAGGACATGGGCCAGAGGGGCCAGTGCCATCGCGGTGCCGGGGTGGCCCGAATCGGCGGCGCGTGGAGCGTCCATGGCCAACCCGCGGATGACGTTGATGCCTAGTTGTTCGGTCGGGGATGCGGGCTCTATCGGCACCTAGACCTGCCAGTTCGCCGGCTGGCCCGCCGGCTCGTCGATGCGCAGGAGGGGTGCCCTGAGTGCCGGCGGCGCGGCGTTCTGGGTCATGGGGCCCAACCTACACTGTCTTCGAACCTAGGCCTTCGCTTCGAACCTACCCGTGCGAACCTTGTCCCTCGAACCTTGTCCCTCGAACCTTGTCCCTCGAACCTTGCTCCGTCCGAAGCTAGGCGTTCGAAGCTAGGCGCCGAGCGGAGCGAGCATCGTCAGGGGCACGATCGTCGTCTGGCCGTCGGGCAGCAGGCGGCAGTGCGCCTCGATGGTGCCGAGTTGCTTGTACTCCAGTTCGCCACGCACGAGGCGGTATGTGAACTTGCCTGGTTCGACGTTGAAAGGCGAGACGTTGCGGGCGACCTGTTCGCCTGCTTCGTCGCGGAAGACGACCTCCAATATCCCGCTCGGCGGGTCGTCCCGCCTCGAACGGATGAGCACCATCAGGTGCGGCGTCACGGTGACGGGCGGGGTTTGCGGCGCCGCCATCGAGAACATGACGCCTGAAATGTCCACCCGGGTGGCCGGGCCTGCGACCTGGCGCAGCTCGAAGCTCTCGATGAAGAGAGCAGAAACTATGTCCATTGCGACAAGCCGGTGGCGAGGGTGAGAGTGAGAGCGAGCTCAGACAAGCTCTGGCTCGGGCTCGCGTTCATCCGCCGGAGGTAGCGGTCCTTGGCCCCCCTGCCCGCCCGCCTGTGCGGCGGCCGTCAGGTGGATATCGGTGTGACGGACCTGTAACCAGCCGAGCTTTCTGAAAAAGCTGATGACGAGCCAACCGTGGTCGAGCTCGCGGCGGGTGAAGGAAAAGCGTGCAGACGTAGGGGCGGCGTGGTGGTTCGAATGGAGCCCCTCACCCCATGTGATCAAAGCCAACCATTGGTTATTGGTGGAGTAGCCCGCGTACTTTGCCTTGCCAAAGCGGTGCCCGATGGCATTGATCGCGGAGTTGAGGAGCAGATAGCTGACGACATGCACGGCCGCAGCCACAATTGCCAAACGCCAGCCGAAAATGGCCCAAAAAACGCAGTACCCGAGGCCCAGCCCGACAAAGCCGCGGTCGAACACAAATTTGTCCCACTTGTCGACCTTGATGTCGCGGCTGTACTTGCGAAGCGTCTCGGCGTCCTTGGCGGCCTTTTTGTAGAGGCCGACGTTGTAGATCTGAACTTTCCAATAACCGTCGAGGACGGGCGAATGCGGGTCCCCAGGGACGTCGGTATAGGCATGATGGCGGCGGTGGACGGCGGCCCATTCACGCGGTTTGATGCCGGTGGAAAACCACACGACGGCGCGGCAGGCAAAGCTCAGGCCAGAGCGCATTGTCACTGCGCGGTGCGTGACAGTGCGGTGGAGGTACATGGTGGTAAGCAGGAGGGCGAGCTGGGATGTGAGCAGGCCCGCGAGCACGGCGAGCAGGACTTTAGGCACGGGCCAACCATACCGTACTTCCCTGGCGGGAGCAGGGCCCCTGGGGCCTGGGCGGCGCGACTTTCTGCGGAGTTAGGCGACGGCGTACCGTGCTCTGGTGGGCACCTCGTCCGGCTCCGCGCCCGGCTCCTCCGGCTCCGCGCCCGGCTCCTCCGGCTCCGCGCCCGGCTCCTCCGGCTCCTTGTTCGGCTCGTCGGCGGCGCCGGCCTCGCCCTCCCGTTGGTCCTATCGTCCGGTCTCCCGGGCGCGCCGAGCCTCCCTCGCGTCGGTGCTTGCTGGCGTAGTGGTCATGCTCCCCGTCGCGAGTGCGCCGGCTTCGACCGCCCCGGCCCGTAACGCGCCGGGCACAGCCGGCATCTCGCCAGCGCTGCTGGCGACACCGCTTTTATCGCCGGCGCGGATCCCGATCACGTTGCAATCCCTAACCGCAGGCGAGTCCCTGAGCGCCACTTTGGCAGAGGCGATGTCGCCCAAAGCGATCGGAGCCCGCGCTGCGGCCGCGAGTTGTGCCGAGGCGGCCCAGGACGGCGTCGTCCTCTACCAGGACCACCCTGACCTACCGGTACTGCCGGCCTCCAACATGAAGCTGCTCACCGCCACGGCGCTCCTGGACGAGCTCGGCCCCAACTACACCTTTACGACGGCACTGCGGGCGTTGCGGGCTCCGGTCAACGGGGCCATCGAGGGGGACCTCTATTTCGTCGGGGGCGGTGACCCCCTGCTGCGCGAGCCGAGCTATGCCACGTCGGCCTTCCCCCCAGGTTCAACCGAAGGTAAGCCGGTCTTCACGAACGTCACCGAGCTGGTAGGGGACCTGGAGGCGCTGGGGGTCCGCGAGGTGACAGGTTCGGTGGTGGGCGACGACGCCCGGTACGACTCGTTGCGCACGGTGCCCGGGTGGCCGGCCCGCTATGTGACCGAAGGCGATGTCGGCGCGCTATCGGCGCTCGGGATTGATGACGGCTTCGCTGAGGCTGGGCCTCCTGTCCCCGACGGCGCACCGCCGGCGGTGCAGTCAGCGGGAGTGCTCACCGACCTGTTGCGCTCGGCCGGCATCGAGGTCGACGACGCCCCTACGCAGGGCCCTGTTCCCGCCGGCTCTCGCTTGATCGCCAAGTTGGCTTCGCCCCCGCTCGGCGAGATCCTGGGAGAGGTGCTCCGCGAGAGCGACAACACCGCCATCGAGCTACTGACCAAGGAGCTCGGCCTGAAGGAGTACGGGTCAGGTTCGACGGCGGCCGGGCTCCGGGCGGTTAGGGCGGACCTGGCCAGGGACGGGCTCCCACTGCAGGGCTTTGTCAACGCCGACGGCAGCGGGCTCTCGCGGTCCGACAAGGTCACATGCGCGCTGCTCCTCGCCGTGCTGCGCCGCGCCGGCCCGAACGGGTTGCTCGTGCGCGACCTACCCGTCGCCGGGCGTTCGGGCACGCTCGCCACCGAAATGCTGAAAACGATCGCGGCGGGCCGGGTCCGAGCTAAGACCGGCACCCTGGACGACGTGAAGGCCCTGTCAGGCTGGGTGGAGACATCGCCCCGCCAGGGAGTGGGCAACCCACAGTTGTCGTCGCCGGTCGTCTTTGCGACCGTGCTGAACGACCTGGCCACGACGTTGCCCAAGCCAGCGGAATTGCCAGCCGACCTGACTTCGCGCGTGGCGCTGGACATCGCGGGCTACCCCAAGGTGCCGCCGCTCGCTCGTTTCGGCCCCTGAGCGGCTTCGGCCGCCGCGTCTGGTCCAGTTTTATTCGAAAAACGCATAAAAGTCGGCCAGACGACATGTCAGTGTATAAAAGTCGACCAGACGGCGCCTCTTTCAGCGCCGCTTGGCGCGACTTTTAGCGCTTTAGGAGGGCGCCGGCGTCCCGTTAGCGGCCCGGCGGAGCCGGTCGCACCCGATCGCACCCGGTCGCACCCGATCGCACCCGGTCGCACCTGGCGAGCCGAGCCCGCGGCCCGGCAGGCTGGGACCGGCCCTCGGTGAGGGTCTGGGGGAGGCGACTTAGGCGTGCGTTCCCGGCGAGCAGCGGTTAGCTTCTAGGGGATGCCTGGTCGCAAGCGTGAAAGTGGGCGCCGCAATGGCGGTGGCGGCGCGAGGGACGGTGTGTCGGACCTGCTCCAGCTGATAATTGCCTACGCCAAGCAGGAGACGCTGGACCCGGTCATGCGCCAGCTCAAGAAGCTGGGCTGGGGCGTTGCCGGCGGTGCGTGCATGGCGTTGGGGACGGCGTTCCTGGCTCTCGGCTTTGTGAGGGCGCTGCAAACAGAGTTCGGGACCGCACGGCCGACGTTGGCCCGCTTCGCACTGACTACGCCCCTCCGCGCGGCGCCAACGGTCGTGTATGTCTCACCTAGGTCTGGCACGGTCACAGGCGTCGTCAGCGCGCAACTTCCACACGGCGCGGCCTTGGGTTCGCCCTTCGGCGCCGGCGCCCATCTTTCGGGGGACTGGTCGTGGGTGCCGTACATGGGGGGCGTGCTGTTCTGCCTGCTCGTGGCCGGCTTCTGCGTGTTGAGGATCGTGAAAGGGGTCGCCCGGTGAGTGCCGACAAGCCGATGGGCAGCGGGCCGGACGGGCGTGTCACCCCCGAGGACATACGGGCCAAGGCCGAGGCAGTGGCGGGCGGAGTCGAAGGGTCGGTTCAGTCGGCGAAGCCCCTGCTCATGTACGCCGCGGTAGGCGGAGCCTTGTTGGTTGTGCTCGTTTCCTACTGGCTGGGCCGGCGGGGCGGGCGCCGGCGTTCGACCATCGTCGAAATCCGCCGCGGGTAGGGCGACGGGTGGGGCAACGGGTGGGCCGAATGGCGCGGGGATGAAGAGCCTGCTGGGGTGGGCGATCGGAAGGGGCTGGAGGCGCGGCCTGGTCGGCGGCGAGCGGATCTGGCTGGTAGTCGGAGCGGCTGCCCTGCTGTTGCAATGGGGCCTGAAGGCGTTCCGCAAGGAGGACGAGGTGGTCTTCTCGGAGAAGTTAGGCCTGGGAGAGCAGCTAATCATCACTCACCGCGCTCCCACGGGCCACAATGGGCGGCGTGAAAGTCCTGCTTCGCAACCCTAGGCGCGAGGTCGAAGTCGCCGGCCCTGTCGGCGTCCTGCCCCTGCTCAACAAGCTCGGTTACAAGCGGGAGGCCGTCCTCGTGATCGTCGACGGCGCGCTCGTGACAGGCGACAGCACCATTGCCGAAGGTTCGGAGGTCGAGATCCGGCCCGTCATTTCGGGAGGGGCCGTGGACGTCAGCCCCGGCGACCCGCCGGGCCCTTCATGAAGTGTCGGGTTTGCCGCGAACCGGCGGTCATCGAGGTGCGCCGCCACAACGCCGGGTTCTGTCAGGCCTGCTTCCTGACCCACTGCCGTAACCAGGTCGAACGCGTCATCAAAGAGCACTCGATGATCGCCCCAGGCGACCGGGTGCTCGTGGCCGTTTCGGGCGGCAAGGACTCGCTGGCACTCTGGGACATCCTCCTTCGGCTGGGCTACAGCACTGATGGGGTTTACATCGGGCTCGGGATCGAGGGCTACAGCGAGGACTCCGGAGGCTACGCCAAGCGTTTTGCCGCCCAGTACGCCGCCTGTCTCGTCGACGTCGACCTGCCACGCGACTACGGCTACGACGTCAAGACCGGGGCGGCCGCAGATCACAGGGTGCCGTGTTCTGCCTGCGGGCTTTCCAAGCGCCACATCTTCGACCGGGCAGCGCTCGACGGGGGCTACGACGTCGTCGCCACGGGCCACAACCTGGACGACGAGGCGGCCGTGCTCCTCGGCAACGTGCTCCACTGGGACCTTGCCTACATGGCCCGCCAGCGGCCGGTCCTGCCGGGCGGCGACGGCTTCCCCCGCAAGGTAAAGCCCCTGATCCGCCTCGGCGAGCGGGAAACGGCTGCTTACTGCGTCCTCTCCGGGATCGACTACCAGGTCGAGGAATGCCCGATGTCGGTCGGCAACCGACAGCTCGGCTACAAGGACGCCCTCAACGACATCGAAGAACGCTCACCCGGTACCAAATCAGCCTTTTACAGCGGCTTCCTCGAGCGGGGTGCCGAACTGGTCGCGCACGCCGACGTCGATGGGCGCGAAAGCCTCCACCCATGCTCGAAATGCGGTGCCCCGACGACGTCGCGCGAGGTGTGCGCTTTTTGCCGCCTAGTCGAACGGGCCACGAGCGAGCAGCGCCGCCGGCTCCCGGTGGGCACGCCGTGAGCTCAGGGGGGCGGCCGTTCGAGCCGGGCGAGAGAGTGCTCCTTTTCGACACCAAAGGTCGTAGGTACTTGGTGTCGTTGGAAAAAGGAGGCGAGTTCCACAGCCACACGGGCACGGTCGCTCACGACGCGATCCTCGGCCAGGAGGACGGGTCCACGGCCCGCTCGAGCCGCGGCGCCCGCTACATAGCTGTTCGGCCGACGCTGGCCGAGGTGGTGCTCAAAATGCCGAGAGGCGCCCAGGTCATTTACCCGAAAGACCTTGGGCCCATATTGGTGATGGCCGATATATTCCCCGATGCGCGCGTGCTCGAAGCGGGCCTGGGTTCAGGCGCCCTGTCGATGACACTTTTGCGCGCCGGTGCCGATGTAGCCGGGTACGAAATCCGGGACGATTTCGCGGAGCGCGCAGTGGCCAACGTGACGAGCTTCCTCGGCGAGGGCGTGCTGAGCCGGTACCACGTGCAGGTGCGCGATGTCTACGAAGGGATCGACGAAAAAGGCCTCGACCGTGTGCTCTTGGACCTGCCTGAGCCGTGGCGCGCCGTGAAGCATGCGGCGGGGGCGTTGCGCCCAGGGGGCATTATTCTTTCCTACCTACCTTCGGTGCCACAGGTGATGACATTGCGTGAGGCCCTCGACGACGCTGGTTTTGCGATGGCGGAGACCGTGGAGGTTATGCAACGTTCGTGGCACATCGACGGCCAGGCGGTCCGGCCGGACCATCGCATGGTCGGGCACACCGGCTTTCTGACCGCTGCCAGGTTGTTGGCGCTGGCCCCGTGAACGTTTTCGACATCGGCATCCTTGTCTGTGCGGCCGTTGCCGCCTGGGCGGGCTGGCGGATGGGTTTCCTGGCGCGCATCTTCTCTTGGGTGGGCCTCGCCGCCGGGCTGTACCTGGCGGTCGTGTTCATGCCCAACGTCTTGGATCTTTTGGGGCTGTCGTCCGCCCGCGTCCAACCCGCCAGCTCGACGGTCCGTGACGCCACGATCGTGCTGGCGGTGGTGCTGCTGCTCGGAGGGGCGTTCGTCGGGCAAGGCGTGGGGTTGTTCGTGGGGGCGAGGTTGCACTCGGTGCTCCCGTTCGGGGGCGTGAGGACCGCGGACCGGGCTGTAGGCGCCTTCGTCGGCATCCTCGGGGTTTTCACCGCGCTGTGGCTGCTCGCACCTTCCCTCGCCTCGGCGCCACCGTGGATTTCCGGGCTCACGACCCATTCCGTGATCGCCCGCTGGGTCAGCAACGAGACCCACGACCACGGCCTGAGCCCGCCCAACACGCTCCAGGCTCTCCGGCGCCTCGTCGGCGAAGACGGGTTCCCGCAGGTCTTCAACGTGATCGTGCCTGCTAAGAACGTGGGCAAGCCCCCGTTCCTCGACCCCCTCGAACGCTCAGTGGTCGGCCTCATTTCGGCGTCGACGGTCAAGGTCGAGGGGCAGGCCTGTGACCGGATCCAGGAGGGGAGCGGTTGGACGGTAGCCCCCAACCTCGTTGTTACGAATGCCCACGTCGTTGCCGGTGAGCCGGCCGGGGACACGAGCGTGCTGCTGCCCGACGGGCAGATCAGACAGGCGACGGTGGTCCTCTACAACCCGGACATCGACCTGGCACTGCTCTCGGTGCCTGACCTCGGGGAGGCACCGCTGCATATCGGCAACGGCACCGTGGGCAACAAGGGCGCCGTTTTTGGCCACCCGAACGGCCAGGATACGTTGGCCGTGCAGCCCGCGCAGCTAGCCGAGGAGGTCACGGCGGTCGGGGAGGACCTGTACAACGACCACAGCACCCAGCGCGATGTGTTCATCCTGGCGGCTGACCTGACCTATGGGGATTCGGGGGCCCCGGTGGTCAATACCAGCGGCAAGGTCGTCGGTGTCGCCTTCGCCATAGCCCCTGACCGGCCCACCACGGCCTACGCGCTGAGCACCTCTGAGCTGCGCCCGCTGCTGAAGGGCCCGCATTCGCAGCCTGTTTCAACCGAGGCGTGCGTCGACGGCTAGGGCGTGCCAGAGGCCTGCCGTCAATGTCGAAGGCTGGGCCGAAGCAGGGTCGGCCAGCTCGCAAACGGCGCTCCGGGGGTTGAAGAACATGTCGTGGCGGTACGATGCCAGCGGTAGCCGGTCCGGGGGTTCGCGTAGCGACGGATCTACTCGCTGATCAGGGCGTTTAGGCTGGAAGGGCGGGCCAGAGGGGTGATGCGGGTCGCTCTGGGCGAGCCGGTCCTCATTCCTCGATGAAGATGCACTCCCCGGGGCACTCCTCGGCGGATTCCCGAGTGGCGTCTTCCATGTCCTCGGGCACCAGCGCTAGACCCGCGTGCCCGCCCGGCTCGCTGAAGATCTTGTCGCCCTCTTTGACGTAGGACAGGCCATCGTCCAGCAGCGTGAAAACTGCAGGGGCAATCTCCTCACACAGGCCATCGCCGGTGCAAAGATCCTGGTCGATCCAGACCTTCATGCTCTCTCGGTTCCCTTTTGGTCGTTCGAACGGGCGTACTGCTGGTCCCACGGTACCGGTGGGCAGGCGGAAGTGTCAATCACTCGCCCGGCCTCCGGCGCTGGTAAAAAGCATACGCCAGGTTCGCCCCCACGCGCAGTAACGTCAGAGTCCAAGCCGGGACCAAGCCAAAGTTGTTCACTTTTGGCCGCGGACCGGACGATGGTAGTTAGAAGGAGGTGGTCCGCTTGGCCGAGCACATCGAGCCGCCCGCTCGGGGGAGTGCGCAAGAGCGGGAAATGGCTGAACTGCGCTCCCAAGCCGGTTCGCTAGAAGCACAGGTAGCAGTACTGGAAGAAGAGATCGCTGCGCTGCGCCGGCGCCTCGCCGACGCACCCAAGAGGGTCCGGACGCTCGAGGAGCGTCTGCTGGAGACCAAGGGCCAGCTGCAACAGGCCCTGTCGCAAAACGAGAGGCTCACGTACACCCTGCGTGAGGCCCGCGAGCACATCGCGTCGCTCCGCGAGGAAGTCGACAAGTTGACCCAGCCGCCCTCGGCCTACGGGACCTTCCTGAAGCTGAACGAGGACGGGACGGCGGACGTGTTCTCAGGCGGCCGCAAGATGCGGGTCGCGCTTCACCCGGGCCTCGAGTCCAACGAGCTGCACCGTGGCCAGGAAGTCGTCCTGAACGAGTCGTTGAACGTCGTGCTGGCGCGGGGGAGCGACCTGTCCGGCGAGGTCGTGACGATGAAATCGATCCTCGAAGACAACCACAGGGCGATAGTCGTCGGGCGGGCCGACGAAGAGCGGGTGGTCGAGATCGCCGAGGAGCTCATGGGCGAGAAGCTGCGCTCGGGGGACTCGCTCCTCATGGACTCGCGCTCAGGCCTCTTGCTCGAGAAGCTGCCGAGGCCAGAGGTCGAAGAGCTCGTGCTCGAAGAGGTGCCCGATATTTCCTATGAAGACGTCGGCGGCCTGGACTGGCAGATAGAGCAGATAACCGACGCGGTAGAGCTTCCGTTCCTGTACAAGGACCTGTTCATCGAGCACAAGTTGCCGGCGCCGAAAGGGGTCCTTTTGTACGGGCCGCCGGGTTGCGGCAAGACCTTGATCGCAAAGGCCGTTGCCAACTCGCTCGCCAAGAAGGTCGCCGAGGCCAACGGCGATTCCAACACGCGTAGCTATTTCTTGAACATCAAAGGCCCCGAGTTGCTCAACAAGTACGTCGGCGAGACCGAGCGCCAAATCCGCCTCGTTTTCCAGCGGGCCCGGGAAAAGAGCGAGGAGGGCGTTCCGGTGATCGTCTTCTTCGACGAAATGGACTCGCTTTTCCGCACCAGAGGCAGCGGCATTTCCTCCGACGTCGAGTCGACGATCGTGCCCCAGTTGCTTGCGGAGATCGACGGCGTCGAAGCGCTCAAAAACGTCATAGTCATTGGCGCTTCCAACCGTGAGGACCTGATCGACCCCGCGATCCTGCGCCCCGGCCGCCTGGACGTGAAGATCAAGATCGAGCGGCCCGACGAGACCTCTGCGGCTCAGATATTCGCGCGCTACCTGACTTCTTCGCTCCCCCTTGACGAGGACGAAGTGCTATCGCTCGGTGGCGGCGACAGGGAAAAGACCGTGCGGTTGATCATCGAGCGCACGGTCGAGGAGATGTACCGCGACGACGAGGCGAACCAGTTCCTCGAGGTCACCTACCAAAATGGTGACAAAGAGATCATGTTCTACAAGGATTTTTCTTCGGGGGCGATGATCGAGAACATCGTCCGCCGCGCAAAGAAGCTATCGATCAAGCGACAGATCGCCGGCGAAGGCAAGGGGATCCGGACCCAGGACCTCATCGACTCCATCAAACAGGAGTACAAGGAACACGAGGACCTGCCCAACACGACCAACCCCGACGACTGGGCGAAGATCTCCGGCAAGAAGGGCGAGCGCATCGTCTACATCCGCACGATCACGTCCCACGGCGACGAGACCAAGGGCGGCCGTTCGATCGAGCGGGTCGCTACGGGGCAGTACCTGTAGGCGTTACGTTTGCTGCGTGACGTTTGCTGGGTCGGGTCGGCCTGGGACTGAGGGTCGGGGACCATAGGCCGAGAGCTATGCCGCGGCCGCTTAAGGCGGCAAAGAGCCGTGACCGTGCCATGCGATCTGGCACGCTGAAATGGTGCGAGCGCGGGGCCCGTTGCGTGGCTCACCCGGAGCTTGTAGGCCGTTGCGGCATTGGTATCTTGTCGTCAGCTTGAGCCGGTGACGGCGAGCAAGGCGACTGCGGCGGCCATCGACAATGGCACGGCGACAGCGCCGATGCGGCTGGCTCTGGCAATCGACGGCTCTGCCCCTGCCGATCGAGCCGTTCGCAACCATAACAACCAGGCCAGTGAGCCGCTCACGAACAGGTTCGGCCCGAGGTTCAGCCCGATGAGCAAGGAAAAAGGATGTTGGGGCGTGCGGGAAGACAACAGGGATGCTGCGGGGAGGTTGTTAACGACAACTGAGGTGAGAGCAGCGAAAAAGGCCGTTCCCCACGAGCCGAGGTGCGACAGAAAGGTGGCCGGGCCTGACCAGGCCCGTCCCAAAGTGCCGAGCGAGACGGCCACGCCGAACAGGCCAACCAGGACCGGCACGCCGAGTACCTGGGCGACATGGCGGAGATGGTCCTTTTTGCGAGCGAGGCGGATCCCGACTGCCGCGCCGCCGACGATAACCACGGGCAAAGCCGGGGAAGACAAGACCACGACGAGCACGATGGCGAGCCCGACGGTGAGAACGCCAAGGCCGAGCACCGGCCGTTCGGCCCGCTTCGGTTCAGCGGTGGTGACGCGAAAGGAACGGTGCTCGAAGGCGGCGACCACGATTGCAGTTACCACGAGCGCGGCCAGGGCCGGTGCCCACATCCGCGTCAGGAATGCCCTACCACTGAGGTGGAGATGACCGAGCACAATAAGGTTCGTCAGGTTTGAGCCGGGCAAAAACAGCGAGCCCGCGTTGGAGAGCATGAGACATCCGTAGAGGAGCGCCGCTTCGTCTTCACCTCGACTGCGGGCGGTGTAGACGAGTACAGGCGTGAGGAACGCAACCGAAGTGTCCAGGTTCAAAACCGCCGTCACAGCGCCGATCACGACGGTAGCCCCAAGGAACAGGATGGTCCCGTTCGGTGCAGCCCGGGCCATCTGGTGCCCAACGCCGGCGAACAGGCCGTCGTCGTCAGCGACGAGCCCGATAAGTAGGAGCCCAGTCACCAGCACGAACGGGGACCAGTCCTGCGACGCCGCCGCCCCGGCATCTGCGGGCCTGGTGACAATGGCCAGGACCAGAGCCAAGATGCCGACAGCTGCGAGCACCTGGTCGAGGCGACCGCCAACGCCGGCTTCACCATGACCGCCGCCTTCACCGTGACGTCTCATCAAGTCACTATCACCGAACCGGGACCTCTTGAACCGTGAAACCGGCCGCGCCGATAGTCCTAAAGTGCGCCGCAGCCCAAGAGATTACAGGAGTCGGTCCACCCCGCCCTAATTGCTCGGTGGCACCTAGTTGTACCAGCGGCCCCCAGTTTCGGCGGCGAGGTCAAGAGAATAGATGTTATCCAGCACGTCTTCGGCCGCCGAGACGCCTTGCTTTTCCGCGAGCAGGTGTGGCTCGACAGCGGGCCCATCGTCGCTCAACTCATCGCCCGCTAGCTGACGCGAATAGCATTGGTACGGTGCAAGGCGAGCCGACCTCTGGAGTAATGCTCCGAGAGTGGGGCGACCCGAAGCTCCCGGGAGTCCTGTTGTGGCCAGGCCTCGGCTCGACCGGGGCCTACTTCGCAGGTATGGCCGGTTCATTGCCTGGGCGAGCGGTGGCAGCCGACCCCCCCGGTTTTGGTGGCTCGGCACCGCTCGAGCGATGCAGCTTTGAGCGTCTCGTCGACGTGGCGCGGACGACGGTTAGTGACCGGCGTTGCACGACCATGGTCGGCCACTCGTTGGGTGCCTACGTCGCGTTGGGCGTCGGCTGTGAGCCCCCCGACGGGCTTCGGGCAATAGTTCTCATCGATGGTGGCTTCATGAAGGCTCCCGACTTCGTCGCAATCGGGATGCCGGTCCTTTCAGGCCGAACGGAACTCGTGGCCTGGATGCAGGTGAACGCGCTCAGGTTCCCGGACTGGGGGACTGCGACACGTGAGCTGGCACGGATGGAAACTGCCGAGATTACCCCATCGTTTGAGGCCTACGTACATGAGATAATGGTTGACAAGGACGGCGAGGTCTGCGCAGCCAGGTCCTCGGAGCAACTGGCAGATCCACTGCTCGCTGTCCTCCATGCGGACGTGTTGGCTCTCGGCTCGGCCTTGAAAGTCCCGGCGCTTTTAGTCGCCTGCGGCCAGCCGCTCGGCAGCCGACCGGTGAGAGAAAAGGCGTGGCAAGACTTTGTGGCGGTATCGCCGCTCGTCGAGCTGCATGTGGAAAATGAGTGGTCGCACAACCCGGTCTTGCAAGACCCAGAAGCTTTAGCCAGTTTGATCGGGCCCTGGCTACGAGCTAATGACTAGCCTTGCCCGGGTCGAGGCCACTTGGGCCTAGGCTCGGCCCAATGGTGTCGCCGCAACGTGCGTGCGGCCGGGCGGGATGCTCGCTCCAGGGAGTCTGGACCGACGCGGAGGTCTGTGAAGCATGCGGTTTCCCGACCCGGCAAGGAGAGGAAGCTCGGTACGCCGCCCAGAAGCGGCAGCTGCTGAGCACCGCTGGGGGAGGGCTGGAGCCAGGGGAGCTGCCGACATCGTATGGGTTCGTACTCCGACAGGGAGGAGTGCCGTCTCACCCGGACTGCGCCAAGGTCGAAGGCTGCACGGTGGTCAGGTCGGTCCGTCTGCTGCTTCGCAACGGTGCAGGCGGCACGCTCACGTGCGGGACCGAGGGCATAGCCTTTTGGACTGACGACGACTTGTCGTTACGCTGGCCTTACGAGCAGGTGGAGTCGATCGACATCGGCTCAGGCGCAACACAGGCAGGTGGCGGCTTCACGGGGACCGGGTTCGGCCTTGGCACGGTGGTTGCGCCGCACTTTGCAGACTTCCTGAACAAGGTGACTACCCAGACTGTTGCCCACTCGCTGATTAACCTCGTGATGCGGGAGAGTTCGGTCATGTTCCGGACCGCGTCGGTCTCGCAGCAGAAATTGGAACGCGACCTGGCTCCCGTCCTAAGGCGCTTCCCGGCTCGCAGCTAGATGTCTTCCCGGTTCGCTCCACCAGCCCCACCAGCTCCGCCAGTTCCGGTGGCCTCCCGGATGCGCCTAACTACGACGATATCGAGTAGGTGGCTGACACCGGCACCGACACGACCTGCTGGATTGTACCGGTGTCGTAATCGCCGCTGCCGATATTGACCGAACCTGGTGCATCCACTGAGAACTGGCCCACCGAGATCGAGATCAACCTACCCACATGGCCACTGCGGCCTACTGCCGCTCGGGCGCGCACCTTGGCGTCTGCGGTCGCCTCAGCTGTCAGGACCGGTCGCAGCCGTTTCAGACCGCTGAAGATGTACTCGGGGCTCTGAGCGATAAACGGCACATTTCTGGCTAGAAGTTGGTTGCTGACGCCCAAGACGTGCCCCATTGCGGACAAGCGACTGGATTGCACGGTTACTGTCTGGCTCTCGGTGAAACTGGTGACGTCGCCACTTTCGTCGGTATTGGGCTGCACTGTCACCGAGCCGAATGTGATCTCATTGTCGTGGGCGCCGGCGTTGTCGAGCGCGGCGCGGATCTCGGCGGTCCACCGATTTAGCTGCGCCAGCCCCGACGCCGTTGTCGGCTGCGTGCTCGCCACCGAGGCGTCCCATTGAAATGTATCGGCGGTGACCGCCTGTTCGGCAGAACCGGTTACGGTGACCTGATCGGTCTGGGGCGGCTGGTTCCGGCTTCGAAGCCCAGCGTCTACCGAGAGCGACCCGATAACGAATGCCACCGACAGTATGACCATCCCGATCAGTTGTTCGTGCGGTCCGAGCGACCACCACTTGCGCGTGGAGGCCTGCTGTGCGGGGCCGTCCCGGCCCGTGTCACCTTCCTGGATCTCCATGCCGGGGATACTCGCACCGGGGCCGCCAGGTTCCACCTCACGGTGCTCAATGGCTCTCAAGGTGTTAACGAGATGGCAGTGGGCGCGGTTGCTCAAGGCCTGAGCATCTTCGAGACCCTGCGAAAAAGCCTCGCAGCGGGGAACGGTTGGCTCCGCGCTCCGAACGCCGCGCCAGCCGGTGACGCCAACAACAGCGACGACGGTCCCGACCGCTAGCCCTTGGTCCAGTTCCGCAATCTCTGCACTTTCTTCGCCACCGCCGTCAGTGGCCCGTTCCCTTGAAGTTCAACATCACGGCTTCTACTCCCGGCAGCTCGGCGGCGTAGTCCTCCGAGTCGGTCTGGAAGGCGATCCAATAGACACTGTTGCCGCGTACGGCGTACAACCAGAAGGACATGATCGCAAGGCCCGGCGCGTTTTCCAGAGGAGTCGGCCTGGTCCACTCCAGCCCGGGAGCCCCGTCGTCGAGAGTGACTAACCCGCCTGAGCCCGGACCGTGCGTCCTGAGATATTGGAGCGTAGCCAAAAGGTATTGCGTTGCCATCTCGTCGGGCGCTGGCCCGGATTTCAGCTTTGCTATCTGAAGAAAAGGCTTAGACGGCCCAACTGTGGGGCCTGGGACCTTCCACGCCTGCAGGAGTGTGGCGCCATTGTTCGGAAAATTGGTCACCCTGATGATCGGCCAACCCTGTACGCCCCCATTGAACCAAGTATTGCCAGTGATCCTGTCGTATGTCGGCAGTGCTATCGCGACCAAACCGGCGATTACCAAGACCACCGCAGCGATCACGCCGACGACGATGAGGCCGGTCCGGGACTTCTTGGCTGCTTGCGGTGGGGCCGGCGGGTAAACGACGCCGGGGCCGTCTCGCCATGCGGGTGTGCCGTGCCCACTCTGGCGAGCGCTGCCGCTTTGACCACTCTGCCACGCGGGGCCGCTTTGACCACTCTGCCAGGCGGGGGAGCTCGGGCTGCTTTGACCACCCTGCCAGCCGGGGGAGCTCGGGCTGCTTTGACCACCCTGCCAGGCGGGGGAGCTCGGGCCGCTCTGACCGCCTTGCCAGACCGAGATAGCCGGCGAGCCTGCGGGCGGCGTTGGCCACAGCCCCGGGTCAGCCTCATCGAATGTGTCCCCTCCGAGGCCTGGCGAGGAGCCCGGTTGGTCCCAGTAGGGGGGCTCAGGCTCGAACTTCGGGAATGTGTGGTCGGTCCAGGTTGCCCCGTCCCAGTACCTTAAGCGCGAAGCGGGGTCGCCCGGGTCGGCGTACCATCCGGCAACCGGGTTGGAAGGCCCGCTCATGAGGGGTGACGCTAGCGAGGTGCTCTACTTCTGTAAAGCACCTCGCTGTAAAAGAGCCGCGCTTTCCTGCAGCGACCTATCACGCACCGTCGTGTCGAGCACCGCTCCTACCGTGCGGCCCCGACTAGCCCTGGAAAATGGCGAAGGCAGCGCCCTGGGGGTCCAGAAGCACAGAGAAGCGGCCCATGTTGGGTATGTCCGTCGGGGGGACGAGAATGGTGCCACCCAGTTCCTTCGCCCTCTGCGAGTCTGCGTCGACATCAGGCGACCCGAAATAGATGAGCCAGTTGTCGGGGACCTCTGCGGGCAAATCCGGCGGGCGCTTCATCAGGCCTGCAACCGAACGGTCCCCCACTTGGACCTCGGCATACTCGGGCGCCCCGCCCCAGCCCCATCCGAAGACGTCGCTATAAAACTGCTTCGACTTTTCGACGTCTGAACTGTGCAGCTCGCTCCATGTGAACGACCCGGGCTCGTTCACGAGCTGCGCGCCAGCGTGGTCCTTAGCCTGCCAGGCCGAAGCGACCGCGCCGGTGGCATCGGCGAAAACGGTGAACCGCCCCGCGGTCATCACGTCCATTGGCGGCGCCAGGACGCGCCCGCCGTTCGCCTCGACTGCCTTGGCGATCGAGTCGACGTCATCGACGTTGATGTACATAGTCCACCGTGGCGGGCCGGGGTCCTGTGCCGGGCCGATCCCACCAACCAGCTTCCCGCCCTTGGTGACCATGTGGTAATGACCAGCCTCCTCACCCATATCCTGGCTTTCCCAGCCGAAGAGCTCGCTGTAAAAACTCAGGGCTGCGTTGTAATCGGTTGCTCCCATGTCCACCCAAGAGGGCACTCCGTGTTCGTACTTAGTCATTTCGGCCATGGATATCTACCTCCGCTAGTTCCTAAGGCCACTCTTGTCGAACTTTGCCAAATTTGCAAGAGGACTGTTCGGGCCATCTTGCGTTCAAACTGGTGGGGCAGGGTCGTATTGAATGCCGCGCCTAACCGCTCGGGCGCGCTCTTCGCTTGCAAGGCGACGGACAAGGTGCAAGGCCATGTCGATCCCCGCCGAGACGCCCGAAGCCGTGATGACCTCACCCGAGTCGACCCAGCGGTCCGAAGGCCTCAGCTCGATAGTTGGGTCGAGCTGCTGCAGTAGGTCGAGCTGGTCCCAATACGTCGTGGCCGGCCTACCGTTCAGGATGCCGGCGGCCGCAAACACGAGTGACCCGGTACATACGCTGGTCATCAAGGTCCCCTCATCCCTACGGTGACGGATCCAGTCGAGCATCGTCGGGTCGTTCAACAAAGGACGGGTGCCCCGGCCTCCGGGAAGGACCAGGACATCCAGCGGGGGAGCGTCGGTCCAACTGTGTGTGGCGCGGACGACGAGGCCTTTTGCGCATTGGATGTCTCCGGCAGTTCGCGCAAATGTCACGACCTGCCATCCGTCTTCGGGCCAATTGCCGCACCAGAAGGCAAGGACTTCCCAGGGGCCGACCGCGTCGAGCTCTTCGACGCCATCGAACAGCATGATGCCGATGGTTCGCACGCTCCGACGATAATTGGGATGCGCCCCGCGCTCCAAGAAATATCCTATGGAACTAGCGCACTGGCCAGAGGATCGTGCTACCCGCTTACCAGCTAAGGGATGTTCCCGGCGATGCCGGCGACGAGCGGTAAGCCGTCTCGCAGACACAAGCGTTGCACAAGGCCGGGACAAAACAGCCAAGTTCACTGAGAGGACAGATGGAGTTCACCAGAGCGTTGGCGCGATGTCGGCTCCATGTCACCGGGAGCCCGCACGAGCTCAGAGATCCCGCACGCGCTCAGAGATCCCGCACGAGCTCAGAGATCCCGCACGAGTCAGAGATCCCGCACGAGTCAGAGGTCCCGCACGCGCCCGGAGCCCCGTACGCAATCAGGTCCCCGAACACGCCGATTGTCCCCGGGCCAAAAGGCAGATCGGCTAACAAGTGTGCGAGTACCCTGGATAAATGGGTGAGTTCAGGCTCGAGACTGCGCGCCTTGCCCTTCGGGACTGGCACGAAGCGGACCGGGCGCCTTTTGCGGCGATGAACGCCGACCCCGTCGTCATGGAGTTCTTCCCCAAGCTGATGACGGCCGCGCAGAGCGACGCCCTTGTCGACAACTTCCAGGCCGAGCTCGAAGAGAGCGGCTACTGCCCTTGGGCGGTGGAGGAGCTCTCCAATGGGGCCTTTATCGGGTTCGTGGGGCTCCACGCTGTTCCCCCTTACCTGCCGTTCGGCCCGGGGGCCGAGGTGGGGTGGAGGCTGGCAAGTCGATATTGGGGCCAGGGCTACGCGACCGAGGCAGCTGTCGCGGCCGTCCAGTTCGGCTTCGGCCCGCTTGAAATGGACAGGATCCTGTCGTTCACTGCCGTGGTCAACCTGCGCTCACGCCGGGTTATGGAGCGAATTGGGATGTCTCGTGACGAGGCGGACGATTTCGACCACCCGAATATCGCTCCTGGTCACCCGCTCCGGCCCCACGTGCTCTACAGCCTGTCCAGGGCGACCAGCATCGGCGGCCGATAGGGCGGCGCAGCGCGCGGCTTCTAGTCGATCTTCTAGTTCAGCGGCCCGCGGCGGGATAGTCGGCCACATGCCAAGAACCTCCCGCGTCGGTCAGGACTGCCGGGGCCGCTGAGCTTGAGCCCTCCATCATGAACGCTGGGCCCGCGCTCCCCGGGAAGGTCACGGCTTCGAACCATCCACCGGATGGCGTCTGGAAGTAGTTCAGCGACTGCGGGAGCCGGTCCACTTGGCCCTGCTTGACCCAGACTGTGCCGGACCACCGGTACACCAGTGCGTCGGCGCCCGGTGAATCGCTGCTTCCCGTCGGCTTCTCCAACACGTACCACTGCGAACCATCCGCCGTGATGACGCCGTTCACGTACAACAACCCGGTCGGAACCGGCGAAGCGATCAGCGCAGCCGTCGCCAGTGCCGGTCTCAGCCCCGGCCCTAAACGCGCTGCCAACTTCTCAAGAAGAGAAAGGGGGACGTCGTAGATGCCCGGGCCCGATCCGAGGCTGTCACCGTTATCGAGCTGGACCACGCTCCATTTGGAGTTGGCCGCCTCGAACAGCCCGACGACCTGGCCGGTGTAGCCGGCGCCAGTGCCGACAGCCAAGGCCCATCCATCGGCGCAGGCGAACTTGTCGAGCTCCAGCACGGCCAACTCCCCGGGGTCCGCAGCGAGCTGCAACGCCGACAGGTTGCACGGTGCGGGCACGCCCGGGGCCACCGCGGGCCGGAACGTACCGTCTTGATAAGTCTCGTACATGCCCGTGGTCGGCCCCGCCGCGGAGCTGCTGGCGTCGACCTCGGTGTAGACCCCGTGGGCTGCCGGGCTGCCGTTCACTACGGTCGTGTCCGAGTACCCATAGTCGAAGGGGACGAGCCGCCAGTGGCCGCTGACATCGGACACGATGGAGAGCCAAAGGGTGTCGGCCGCACCTCCGCCGGTCAACGC
Organism: uncultured Acidimicrobiaceae bacterium; assembly: GCA_963725935.1. Taxonomy (GTDB): domain Bacteria; phylum Actinomycetota; class Acidimicrobiia; order Acidimicrobiales; family Palsa-688; genus Fen-671. The sequence continues at coordinate 204,750 of CAVSAM010000002.1, forward strand.
GAAGTCGGGCTCGGGCGACCCTGTCAGGAACACAGCAGCGATGCCGCAGCAACCTCCGATAGGCCCGATCCAGCCGCGCACTGCGCCCTGCTCCGTCCACCCGGCCGATAGCCACCGGTACACGTCGACCGTGCCGTCCGGGTAGGGGCTAACGGTGGCACTGGCGTTCACCAAGTCAGGGGAGTCGGCTCCCGAGAGTACACACCAGGCCCGACCGGCGGCCCTCAGTACAGGGCTCGACTGGTAAGCGCCGGCTGCCTTCAGGCTCGCCTCATGTCCTGCGAGCTGGTCGGCCAAAGCGCCGGCGTCGACGAGCTGTCGGACCGAAAGCCAGAAGGGCCGAGCGAGCTGTTCGAGCAGCGCAGGACTGATGCCCACGGTGGCGAACTCAGCCGGGCTCGCGGCACCGAGCCCATCCGACGACGACCCCGTGTTCACCACTGCCCAAACGCCCCGCACTTGATGGAACACGTCCAGGTACTTAGGCCCGGCGGCCAGGCCCCAACCCTGGGCACACTCGGTGCGGGTGAAGCCGGTTGCCGCGGCTTTGCCCGCAGCCCGGTCGAAGCCCGGAACCGTGCACGAAGCGGCAGTGGGTGCGGCGGTCGCGACGGCGGTCGCGGCGGCGGTCGCGGCGGCGGTCGCGGCGGCAGTGGCGGCGGCAGTGGCGGCGGTGCGGTGACCGATCCCCGTGACAGCCACGGGGCCCAGGGCAATGAGCGCCGCCACCGAGACCATGGCATTGACGATGGCAAATCGATTGTGTGCTGGGACCATGACGCTCTCCTCCTCACACGCCCCGCGGTTCGAGCGAAGGGCCCAGACTAACGGGGCGCCTCTCCGACCTCCGACCTCCGATCTCCGACCTCCGAGCTCCGACCGCTGAGCGGGAGCGGCGATGAAGCCCGGCAGCCCGACCCAACTCGTCCGGGGACCTACGGCGTCTCAGGGTACGGGCAGTACCGCAGGTAGACCACGCCGCTCGCGAACCGCCGCACCTCGATTAGCTCGAGAGCGATGCGTACGCCATCGGGTAGCCAGCGCTTACCTCCGCCTACGACGATGGGGACAACGAACAGCTGCAGCTCATCGACGAGCCCTTCCCTTAGTGCCTGGGCGGCCAGGTTCGGCCCGCCGACCGTCATGTCCACATCGGAAGCTGCCTTCAGGTGCCGGACGGCGTTGGCATCGAAGTTGCGTTCGATCCTCGTATTGGCGCTCAAGACCGAACCAAGGGCCCGGGAGTAGACGACCTTGTCCGCCGATTGCCAAATCTCGGTGAACTCGCGCGTAACAACAGGCTGGTCCGGGGCTAGATGGGCGGTTTCCCAGTAGAGCATCGTCTCGTACATTCGGCGCCCGTAGAGGTATGTCCCGATCGGCCGTTCCAGCTCGGCGATGAAGCTGAACACCTCGTCGTCCGGGGTGGCCCAGTCGAAATTCCCCGTTTTATCTTCGACATAACCGTCAAGAGAGGCGATCGTCGAGTAGATGAGCTGGGCCATGACGTTCCTGACGGCGAGCCTATCGAGGAACCCATTGAGCTCCCATGATGGTTGGTAGCACTGGGAGGTTGGCAAACGATGCGCACACTTTCGATGGGCATGCTTGGTGTGATGGCCGCGCTGACAATTTCCGGACAGCTCGCAAGCGGCCAGGCTCACGCTGAAGTCGCGACCAGCGGCCGCGCCCGCGCTGATGTCGTCGCCGCCAGCGCAACCATCGCGCCCTCCTGCGAGCTGGCAGCCCCGGAGATCAAGGGGCCGATCCCGTCGCTGCTCGACACGGAACTGCCGGACGGCACCGTGGTGCTCGGCGGCTCTTACGTCAAAGCCGGGAGGTTGGTCACGGTTTTGCAGGCCCTCTCGCCCAACTGCCAACCGGCACAGGGCTTCGGTGCTCACGGCACGGCGACGGTCACTTTGGCCGTGCACTCCGCTTCGGCCGTGATCGACGTCATCGCGGCAACCACGGACGGGAAGATCCTCCTTGGCGGCGGCATTGGCGCTGACCTGGTCGTCGGCAGGCTCCTGGCGGACGGCCGCGTCGACGCCGGCTTCGGCAACTCTGGCTGGGCCCGCCTGCAAGCACCGGTGAAACCGCCCCCGGGGATGTTCTCCGGCTACGCCATAAGCTCCCTCGCCTTAGGCCCGGCGGGGACGATCTACCTGGGCGGCAATGACGGGACGGCGCATTGTTGCGTAGAGGATTTCGTCGGGGCCCTGAGCCCAAGTGGCCGGACCGAGCGGTCCTTCGGCAACGACGGCTGGGCCATCCTGCCTGCGCTGGACGGTTCGTACGACACGGAAATCTTCCCGGGGACAAGCGGGATCTTGGTCATGGGGTTCGTCATGTACACCGGGTGCGGCGGGCCCGTGCTTTCTCGATTGGACCGCGCGGGCGGCTGGACAAGACCTTCGACTCCAACGTGCAGCATTCACTGGCCAGCGCCACGGCTCGCTATGTTCTGGTCGGCCCGGCCCTATACCAGCGCCCGAGCGGTGGTTTCGCCTTGGTAGGTGACCTCATCGCGTCGGGTTGCCAGGCGCAGGTCGCCAAGCTGGCCGGGAAAGGCCTTGCCCTCGGGTTCCGCTCGAACGGCGACATCGACCCGTCTTTCGGGACGGCCGGCCGGACGGGCTTCACGTACAACGGCTCTTCAGGGACCTGGGTGGTGCCTCTCCCTGACGGTTCCACGGTCGTCGTCACCGACCAGGTCCCGGCCGGCGCTTACGGCGCCCCACGCGCCCTGGAGGTCCGGGAGCTGTCGGTGGCGGGACGTTTCAAGTCGGCCCCATGCCGCTCCGGTACTTGCACTGTCAACATGTCATGGGCGACGGCGACCAACTCGTACCCAGGCGTCGACGCTATGGCTGCTCCGGATGGCTCGGTCGTCATCGTCGTCGTCGCCAAGCAGCGGGCCAAGATCTACCGGGTGTCGCCGTAGAAGGGCGAAACCCGCCCGGCGACGACCTAATCAAGGCTGACAGTGGTCGCCCATCGGCGAAGATAGGGGAATGGCAAGCACGATCCAGGAGCTGGAGGAGGTTCTCCGAGAACGTCGGGCTCAGCGTCCGGCGGGATCGTACTCGGCGGAGCTATTCGACAAGCCGGAACTGGTCCAACGAAAGGTTATGGAGGAGGCCTTCGAAGTTTGCCTCGAGCTGGGCCGCTCCGAGTGCGACAAGGAGCGCGTCGCTGCCGAGGCGGCCGACCTGGTGTTCCATTTACTCGTGGGCCTTGTCGGATGTGACGTGACCTTCGACGCGGTCCTCGAAGAACTGGCAAGGCGGCGACGATGACTGCACGGGTTGCCGTTCCGTCCCGGGGACGGCTTCGCGACGACGTGATGGCCCTGCTCGACCGGGCCGGCTACAGCACGTCCAAGTTCCGGGGTGCCAGTGCCCGGGTGACCATCGACGACATCGAGTTCATCGAGATGCGGCCGCGCGATGCTGCCGCTTGGCTCGCCGCCGGCCGCGTCGAAGGGGCCTTCATCTCCACCGACATCGTGCTCGAGGAACGGCTCGAGGAGTTGGCCACCATCCCGCTCGGGGTGGCGGTATCCGAGCTCGTGGTCGCCAGCCGCGATGACGACGGTAGGACCTCGGTCGACGAGCTTGCCGGTGCGGTCATCGCTACCCATATGCCGAGGGTCACAAGTGCCTGGTTCGAAGCCCGCGGGGTGAAAACCACGGTCGTCACGATGGGAGGCGCGTTGGAGGGTGTCTGTGCGGCAGGTATGGCGGACGCGATAGTCGACCTGCGAGAAACCGGCACGAGCCTCAGCCAGAACCGCCTCCGGGTGCTCGCAACGATCACAAGCTGCCAGGCCCTGTTCGTCCAGCGCGACAACGCCGGCCTCGAAGACATGGCCCTCCGGCTCGGTGCGGCGCTGGACGCCCGCCAGCAGCGATATCTGATGTTCCACCTACCGCGGGCTGAGCTGGACACGCTCGTCTCAATATTCCCCGGCCTAGCCGCCCCGACGGTCCTACCGCTGGCCGGGCGCGACGACCTTGTGGCCGTGCATTTGGTAGTCGAAGCGTCCTTCTTTTGGGCTCACCTCGGCGAGATCCGTGCCGTCGGCGCGAGTGGCATCGTTTCGGTTACCCCAGACGCTCTTCTCCGGTAAGAGGTTTCTCAGGTACGGCGCCGTTAGCCTAAGAGAACCGGCAGAACGGTCCCCGACTGCTGCTCGATCGCAATATGGCATATGACGTGGTGCCGTCCGCGGTCGTCCTCGATGGATAACAGGTCGGTGAGGGCGTCGACAACGATGAGGCCCCGGCCGCTCTCAGACATGCCAGTGGCGCCGCGAAACTGACGAGCTTCACTAATGGATCTCTGGCCAATGGTGACGACTTCGATCAAGATCCCCTTATCGTCCTTTGCGAGATAAAGCTCGATATCGTCGCCCCCATCATGTATGACGCCGTTGGTCACGAGCTCGGAGACGACCACGAGGACGTCGTGGGCGCCCTCGCCTCGAAAGCCGGCTCCGGCAAGCCAGTCCAACACTGTGTGGCGAACAGAGCTCAATATTTCTGCGGTAGATGGGACCGACAAGGCAAGTTTCATTTCGAGCCCGCACCGTCGATTTGGGAAGGTTTCACGCGCTCCTCCCAGGTACCCTCATCTCTGAACGCCTCATACGGTCGTTTGTTCGTTGCGGGGAAGATTACGCCTTACCAGGTACACCTTCCCAATAAGTCTGCACCGCAACCGTCCAGCCCGTATTTGGCCCGGTTTTATTGGGCGCGCCGGAATGTCACGTGCCGCTTACAACCGAATAATTACGGCAACGGCGCGCTCAACCAGAAGCCTCAACCGAGGAACGACGCGAGCCGGCCCAGGAACGCACTCTCGTCCTGGAACCAGAACGCGTGCCCGGCGCCGGCGTACAGTGCCAGCTGCGCACCTTTGATGAGCCCGGCCAATTGCCTGTCGTTGCTGACGGGGTCCAGGGCATCCTCCGTGCCGTCTGCCACCAGTGTCGGCACCTTCACCGAGGCCACCTCGCGGCCCGCCGCGTCGGATCCCGCGAACCACTGGAGGATGGCGGTCTCCTGCGAGGCCTTAACATTTGGCGCCACTGTGTAGAAATCCGGGTAGCGAAGGACGCTGAACGCGTACAGCTCAGCTGCAGAGCTCGCGCTTGCTGGGAATAGCGTGCCCAGCACGACGCTGGGGTCGTCGCTGCTGGCAGCGGCCGAAGCAGCGGCGCCAGGAGCTGCCGCCTTGCCCGTCCCCGCCTGCGTCGCGGCCAGCACGAGCCTGCTGACCTGCGACGGGTGGAGCACGGCAAGGGCCTGGGCGATCATGCCTCCCATTGACCAACCGAGCACGGAGGTCCGGCCCAAGTGGAGAGCCGAGATCAGGGCGCTCGTCTGGTCAGCCATACCGGTGATGGTGAGAGGCGGGGAAATGGTGGCCGTTTTGCCTACGCCGGCGTTGTCGAAGACAACGACCTTGTGCGCCGCCGCCAGGCCGTCCACGAACGACGCCGACCAGTTGTCCATGGTCCCGCCGAGGCCCATAACGAGCAACAGTGGCGGCCCGCTGCCTAGCTCTCGGTACCCCACGTTGCCGTCGTCTGTGACAGCGACACGGACCGGGACAGCGAGGACGTTGCGGCCCGGCGCAGCACCTGGGGTGGTGGCGCTGGGCACCGCAGCTTCGGCCACGGCTCCGACCGGCCCGGCGAGGGCAGGCACAGAGAGGGCAGGCACAGAGAGGGCAGGCACAGAGAGGGCAGACAGGGCGAGGGTCAAAACGCTGGCTGCCGCCACGAACGCACGCGCAACTTTCACCTTGAAACCTCCTCAGCTACCGCCGGCCCTTGAACGGCTCACGGACATCTCGCTCGCTCTGAAGGACAGGTTATTGGCACGACGATGCCGAGCGGGAGCGGGCGGGTGTGCCCTGGCAGTCGCAGGACAAGCGGGGCGCGTCGGGCCCGCGCCATGCGTTCGGTCTGCGGCGGCTGAAGGCATTGACTGGTGGGCGGTCAGAAAATCGGTCGAGCGCCCCGCTCCCGTCATGGGAGAGTCATTGTCGTGCGGCCTCCGAACGAACTGACGCTGGGAGGCGGGCTCCGCCTTCGTCTCGCTATCCCAGCCGATGCCGACGCGATCGCCGCGCTGCACGCCGACAGCTGGAGCCGGCACTACCGGGGCGCCTACTCGGACGCATATCTCGACGGGGACGCGCATGAGGACCGCCGGTCGGTTTGGCGGGAACGTTTCCGTGTTGCGTCGGATGACCAGCTCACCATCGTCGCTGAACGGGACGACGGCCTGGCCGGGTTCGCGCATACCCGTTGCGGCGCCGACCCAGAATGGGGCGCCCTGTTGGACAACCTCCACGTCCGCTACGACCTGAAGAGGCAAGGCATAGGCCGTGCCCTGATGGCGGAGACTGCGGCTGTCCTGGTCGAACGTGACCCGGCTGGCCCGCTCTACTTGTGGGTACTCCAACAAAATGCCGCGGCACAGGCGTTTTATGCCGCCCTCGGAGGAGCCGTCGTCGACGAGGGACTGGCGCGGCCCATCGCAGGCGGAGGGAGTGCCCGGGTCTACAGAGTGGCTTGGCGAGACCCTCGCGTGCTCTTGAGCGCTGGCTGGGTTAGGAACCGGCTTGGACCGCTTACGACCGCTTACGACCTGCTTACGACCTGCTTACGACCTGCTTACGACCTGCTTACGACCTGCTCACGACCGCCTTAGGACCAGTGACCCCCCGTTCCGGCGCTTGCCTGTGCCCACCGCTGGGTAGACAGGGAATTAGCTAAGTGCCATACTGGTGGCGTGGTCGACGTAGAGCTTCTGAAGGCCCTTGCGAGCGACAAGCGTCTCCTGGTCCTTGATTGGCTGCGTGACCCCGAGGCGCATTTCCCGCCGCAACGTGATGGCGACCTGGTCCAAGACGGGGTTTGTTCCCTCCTGATCGCCGAGAAGCTCGGCGTGAGCCAACCCACTTGTGGCGAGCACCTCCGCCTGCTCAGCGACGCCGGCCTGCTCCGGTCTAAGAAGCTCAAGCAATGGGTCTTCTATCAGCGCAACGAAGCTCGCATCGCCGAGGTCAAAGAGATGTTGCACAGTGACTGGTGAGTTCTCCGAGTGTCCAGAGGCTGAGGTCGAGGCCCCCGTCGAGGCCCCTCTCGAGGCGTACGAGCGACTGGTCGCCCAACTCGACGCCGGCCAGGCCCGTTACCGCCTGATCGACCACGCACCCGAGGGAAGGACCGAGCTCGTGAGCGCGCTGCGGGGCAACGAGCTGGGAGCCGCGGCGAAATGCATGGTCGTCATGGTCAAGGTCTCCAAGAAACAGGCTCGTTATGTGCTCGCCGTCGTCCCAGGCGACACCCGCGTTGATTTCTCGGCCCTCAAGAGACACCTCGGCGGGAGCTACGCCGCCATGGCCGACGCGGACAAGGCCGAGCAGCTCGCGGGCAGCGTCGCGGGGACGATCCTGCCCTTTAGCTACGACCCCCGGCTGGAGCTCGTAGTTGACCCCGGCCTTCTTAGGGTCCCGGAGATCTACTTCAACGCCGGGAGGCTGGACCGCTCAATGGCGCTGGCGACCGAGGATTACCTATGTCTGGCCTCGCCCTGCGTGGTGCCTATCGCAACCCGTCAGTGACTGGAGGTCCCGTCAGTGACTGGAGGTCCCGTGCCGCCTGAGTACGCCATCCACTATATGTGTGTGGGGATGATAACGAAACACCCCTGGCCTCGAGCTTCGTCGGGTTTGTCGGGGCGCTTTACATGTTAAGGGCAGGCTTAAGGGCAGGCGGCTCCACAGCGCAGATGGCCGGGCCCAACCAATCGGGCGGTGAGCCCTTACTGGTCACTTGCTAACGAAACCCCCGGCGGCACGGCCGTGCATCCGACGCACGGCGGTTTGCCTTTGAAGTACGAGGGTATTGACGGTGAGTCGGTGGGGGGGTTGGTGGCCAGCAGGACCGGGGGTCGGGGTGGCTGGTCGAAGTTGAAGTCCTGCACCAGGTTGCCCAAGATGGGTTCGTCCTCCCGCACGTCGGGCCGGGGGTCGGGCCGACCGTCGGTCTCCGGGTTGAGGCGAGCGCCGCCCAGGAAGTCGTCCTCGATGAACTTGAGGTAGGCGTCGCTGCTGAGCACCTGGTGGTCTATGTAGCCTCGCCGGGCGAAGGGGGAGATCACGATGCTGGGGACCCGCAAGCCGTAGCCGTTCTGGTCCACCTGGGGCGGCTGCACCCCGTCATAGAAACCTCCCCAATCGTCCCATGACAAAAAGATCGCCGTCGAGGCCCAGTCCGGGCTCTCCATGGCCGCGTTGATGATCGCGGTCACGTACGCCTGGCCCTGGTGGACGCTGGACGGGGGGTGCTCGCTGTCGGCGCGCGAGGGCGTGACCCATGACACCGCCGGCAGGGTGCCCGCCTTAGCCGCGGCAAAGTACGACGAGAGGGGCTGGATGTTCTTGAGCTGGTGGTCCTGGCGCACGTCCTCGAAGAGCGGGAGCGGGTTCCAGAATCCCTGGCGTTTGGTAGGACTGGGGGACGGGGGGGCACGTTTCTGCCGAGTCGTTGTCGCAGTCGGGCTGGTAACCGGACTGGATGTAGTAGGCCCAGCTCACGTGGTCCCTGAACAGGAGCCAAGTTTCATCGGTCCAGGCCAGGTCGATCGACGTCGTGCCCGTCTTCAGCTCCTGCTCGACCGCTCGGTTGAAGCGCGTGACGCCGTAAGGGCCGATGATGTTGTTTACACAGCTCATCGGGGACTTGTTGGCACAACGAGCCGACCAGCCCGAGACCAAGTAGAGGTGGTCGGGCTCCGACCAGGAGCTGACCGGTTCGAACATGTGGTCGTCGAGCACGAAGTCCTTGGCGTAGGTCCAGTAGTTGGGTACCTCGCCCTGGTTGTGGTAGCCCATGACATCGGGCACTTGGCTGGAGGTCACCGTGCACGCCGGGTCGACGGGGTCGTTACAGCGGGGGGCCTTTCGTTGTTCATCGACGAAGCCGTCCATCTTCCCGCCGTCGATGTCCGCCACGGCATTGACATGGCCGTGGGGGCCGCCGCCGTTCACGTCGGCCACAGTATGAAAAGGCCTGTCGCACCCCCCGGTCGCCGGGTCCGGGGCGCAAACCGTGGGTACGCCGTTCTTCATGGGGATGCCGTCCGCTCCGGGAAACGTCCCGAAGTAGCTGTCGAAGGAGCGGTTCTCCTGCATAACGATGATCACGTGGCGGATCTTGTGGATCCCGGCAGGGACAACGTAGGTGCCGGTCGGGCCGCCCCTCACCCGCTCGACGCTATTAGGGCCGGTCCCAGCACCGACAAGAGCTGAGACCAGCAGCACCATGGCCCCGCCCAGGGCGTTGGACCACGCCCACATCCCGACCGGGTGCCAGCGGCGGGTAGTTCTCCTACCTGTGCGGCGCGAGGCTCGCAAAGGGGAGGTGAAAAGCTCCATGTGACGGGTCATGCTAGGTGGTGGGCTGCCGCTGTCGCCCGTCGGCGCAGGCCACCGCGCTACTCGGGCTGCGCGACGGCTCAGCGTCGTGCTGCCGCTCACAGTGGGTTAAGCGGCGTCGGGCTGCTGGTAGTGGTGCCGGCGCCGCTGAGAACTCGGCGAGAGGAGGTTGGACGGTCGCCTTAGAAAGACTTAGCTGCGGCCTACCAGATCTTCAGCATTTGCCCATGAAAGTGGGGAGAGTCTTACCGCGACGGTGGCTAAGGAGAAGACCATACCGATGACAGCGATGACCACGCGTAGAGAGTTCTTGGGCTTGACTGCAGGTGCCACGGCGGGGGTGGTCGGCCTGGGTGCGACCCGATTTCTCGGAGGTGGGCTCGTTCCCGCTGGCCGGTCTTCGACGCCCGGTGCGCAAGCGCGGCTCACAGGTGCCATAGCTACATCTACTGTGGAAGTCAACCACTATTTCAGCCGCCCCGACCTGCACCCACCGCGCATCACCACCGTGAGGGCAGCAAGTTCTTTCGCGGTGGGTGGCTCCAGCGGACGCTTTCTGCTGGTCACACCGAACCGCTCGCCAGGGGCGGCGGCCGGCGGGCAGTCGGGGCTGATGATCCTGGACGGCGATGCCCGTATGCGTTGGTTCCTCCCAACCGACAACGCCCCTTTCGACCTGCAATGTCAGTTTTACAAAGGCGAGCAGGTGTTCACCTGGTGGCAGGGCGTCGTCACCAACGGCACCGGGGCCGGAGAAGCAATGCTGGCGGACATGTCGTTCAATCAAATAGCGCGGCTATCAGAAGTTGGCGGGCTTACACCCGACCTCCACGAGCTGAACTTGACCACTGAAGGCACCGCCCTTATGACTTCCTACCACAGCGAGGCTGCCAACCTGTCCGCCGTCGGCGGCCCGAGCAACGGCTACGTACTGGCTTCGGCAGCTATGGAGGTGGACGTGGCCACCGGTAAGCTGCTGTGGAGTTGGGAAAGCCTTGACCATGTCCCCATCTCGGCCACGTACCAAAAGTTCAGCGGCGGTACCAAGCAGGTTCCGTTCGATTACTTCCACATCAACTCGATAGCCGTTGCGCCTGACGGGGACCTCCTCATCTCGTCCCGGAACACTTGGTGCATTTACAAGGTCTCACGGACGAGCGGGGAGGTGTTATGGCGGCTCAACGGGAAGAACTCGGATTTCACCATGGGCGAGGGCACTCATTTTTATTGGCAGCACCATGCCCGCCCCCACGGGAGCGGGGTGCTCAGCGTGTTCGACGATGGCGCCGCCCCAGCCGAAGAGACTTTGTCACGCGGGCTCGTCCTGAACCTCGACGAGACCGCCATGGCCTGCACCCTCGAGCGCTTCGTGTCCCACCCCGGCGTGCTCGCCGTTGCCGAGGGAAGCGTGCAGCTTCTGAGCGACGGCGGGATGCTGGTCGGCTTCGGCGCCGAACCATACTTCTCTAGATTTTCGGCCCAAGGCGAGCTCCTGGTAGACGGGCACCTCCCTAAAGACGTCACCTCCTATCGTGCTTTCGTCTCGGATTTCGCGACGGTACCGACCGACAAGCCGGCCGTGGCAGTCGGCTCCGCGGCCAACGGGAGCCATATCGTCTACGTCAGCTGGAACGGCGCAACCGAAGTCGTGGCGTGGCGGGTCTTCGCAGGCGCAACCTCGAGTGCCTTGTCTGCCGCGGCAACCGCCGACTGGGCCGACTTCGAGACGGCGTTGACCGTGAACAGCGCCGGGCCTTATTTCCAGGTAGCGGCCTTGGACAGCGCGGGCCGCGAGCTCGGTCGCTCAGACACGGTCAAGGCGAGTTAGTCGGCCCGTTCGGAGGTTGGCTAGATGTTCGGCCGGACGAAGCCGTCGCTCTCCGTTAGCCAGGTGCCGGGGCGGTCCGGAGAGCTCATATCGAGGCGCGACCTGCTGCGCCTCGGCAGTGGTCTCGCCTTGGGCACCGGGTTGGTGTCCGTGGCGGCCTGCGGGAGCACCCGGTCTGGCGGGGGTGCGACTACGACGTCGAGCGACGTACAAAACTTCGAGTCCTATCCCGGCCTTCACCCCGCTGCCGTCAAGGTCGGGCTCAACCATGGGGGCCAATCTGCTGGCCTCATCTTGATGGACAGTCACTTCGGCCCGGGCCAGCAAGGCCCGATCATCCTCGACGGCGACGGCCGCCTCGTATGGTTCAAAGAAGTCTCGGGAAGTGGCGAAGCCCTGCGTGCCTTCAACCTCAGAGCCGAGACGTACCTCGGCGAGCCCGTGCTGACATGGTACGAGGGCCCCGTGGTATCGGGTCACGGGCAAGGCCACTACGAGATCGTGGATGCGTCGTACTCCCAGGTCGCGGTTGTCGAAGCAGGCAACGGTTACAAAGGCGACCTGCACGAGTTCTTCCTAACCCCGCAAGGAACTGCCTTCTTTACCTGTTACGGCACGGGCTACGCGGACCTGTCGTCGCTCGGCGGCGGCAAGCATGCCCCGTACTTCTACGGTGTTGCACAGGAGGTCGACGTGAAGACGGGCAAAGTGCTGTTCCAGTGGCGCAGCGACGAGCATGTAGCTTTCGCCGAGTCGTACGCCGCAGTGCCCAAGGACGGCACCACCCCGTGGGACTATTTCCACATCAATTCCATTTCCCTCTCAGGCTCTGACGACCTGCTCATATCGTCTCGCCACACATGGACGGTGTTCAAGGTAAGCCGCCGTTCCGGCGCAGTGCTTTCAAGGATGGGCGGGAAGAAAAGCGACTTCAAGTTCGAGCCAGGCGCGGCCTATGCCTGGCAGCACGATGTCACCCAACAACCTGATGGGCGGGTCACGGTTTTCGACAACGGGACGGGCCTATACGTTACGCAACCAGAGTCACGGGGCCTGGTATTGGCGGTCGACGACGCGACGGGCACCGTGGGCCTCGTCCACGCGTACTCCCACCCCGGAAATGCCCTGCGGGCTGGCGCCTTGGGCAGCGTCCAGGTCCTCCCGGACGGCCATATTTTCGTAGGCTGGGGCGTGCACGCGTGGTATACCGAGTTCGAACCCGACGGCACCGCCGTCCTCGACGGCAACCTCGCCGGGAGCGCTACTCAGTCCTATCGGGCGTTCCGCTCCCCCTGGACAGGACAGCCCGCGGAACCGCCGGGAGTGGCCGTAAAGCTCACCAACGAGGGCATGACCGTGTTCGCTGCATGGAACGGAGCCACCGAAGTCAGCCGCTGGGCCGTGCTTGCGGGCAATGACCGGTCGCAGTTGCACACAGTGAAAGTTGCGGCCAAGAACGGTTTCGAGACCGCCATAACCGTCGGGCCCGGATGCGATATGTGGCTGTTTCCGCTCTCGACGCCCGCGGCCACCAGTTGGGGATATCGGCCACCATTGCGGCCTGAGCCCAGCGCGAGGTAGGACGCAAACCTCGGTGGCGGCCACCGTCGTGTCGGTCGTCGTCGGTCGTTCATTAGCTAGGTCGGTCGTCGACTATGAGCCGCTTTATACCGCCTTGCAGAAGATCGACGTGCGAGCCCTGGCCGACAAGGTCGAAGTGCCTTGGTACAACCAGACCTTGGTGCAAGTCGGGGAGGTCCTCGTCCGCCTAGGGTGATGGAAGGTGAGTTCCACTGGCACCGGCATGACGATCAGGACGAGTTCTTCTTCGTGTTGGACGGTCAGTTCCGCATCGAGCTCGAGGGGGCCGAGGCCGTCGAGCTTGGCCCGTGGCAGGCCTCCACTGTCCCGGCTGGAATGTTGCACCGGCCCGTCGTGCCGGTTCGCAGCACCGTGCTCATGATCGAAAAAGAGGGTGTGGTTGCCACAGGCGATTGACCCGGGTTCAGGCTTGCGCCGTGAGTGCTGCCAGCGCTTCCTTTGCTCCGGTGGTGGGTGCGATCGCGACGAGGCCACGGTAGAGCTTGACGATCGCGGCGCGGTCGACCGCCCCCGTACGAGCCCGGTCGCAATGTGCGGACTGGATCGCTGCCTCGAGCTGGAACCGCCCGATGGGCGCGCCGAGTGCGTGCGCTCGCCGCAGGAGCACTTCGCCTTCGGCGATGAGCTCGCGGTCCCAGAGGGAGGTGTCCTGTTCGTCGAGCGCCGGCCAGGGCGTGCCCGTTCGTGAGGGTGCCCGCGACTGTGCGAGCGTGAGCAGCGCCGCGAGGCCCCATGCTTCGGGCTCGGTGTCGAGCAGGCTGGCCGTGAGAACGGCGAGCCACCTGGCCTCGTCGGCGATCGATTCGCGGATCCGGTCGTGCTGGTCGAGCCAGTCGATCGCATAGGCGCCGTAGATGGCTTCGAGCACGGCGGGCAGCCGAGCAGGCAGGTCCGCTCGCGTCGGCACTTGGAACGGGATACCGGCGTCGCGGATGCGTCGCTTCGCCCGGACCAAGCGCTGTGCCATCGCCGGCGGCTGCACCGAGAACACCCTAGCGATGCGGTCCGCGTCGAAGCCGAGCACGACTTGGAGCATGAGCGGGGTTCGGATTGCGGGGTCGATGGCCGGGTGCGCGCACGCGAACAGCAGCTCCAGCCGCTTGTCGGGGATCGCGCTTGAGCCGGGATCGGCGATTGTGGCCGCGATATCGACGTCCAGTGGCGCTGCGGTTCGTACGGCCGCTGAGGCGAGAAGGTCGCGCGTGCGATTGCGGGCTACGGTCATGAGCCAACCTTGGGGGTTTTCGGGGACGCCGTTCGTGGGCCAGGTGCGCAGCGCGCGCTCGAAGGCGTCGGAAAGGGCGTCTTCGGCGAGCGCGATGTCGCCTGTCGAGGCTGCAAGCAACGCCACGAGCCGGCCGTACGACTCCCGCGCAGCGCGCTCGCGGCCGCGGGAGCCGTTAGCGGTCACTTATCCGGTTACTTATCAGGTCACTTTATTATTCCGGTTACTTATCCGGTCACTTATCCGGTCACTTGACCGGCTGTGCACCCTGCCACGAGCCGTGTACGTAGCGGGTAGCGGTCGGTCGGATCTCGACATGGCCCCAAGACACCGACGGCGCCCGGCTCGCCCACTCGATAGCCGCATCGAGGTCCGGGACATCGATAACGAACGTACCGCCGAGCTGCTCCTTCGTGTCAGCGAACGGGCCGTCCTGCACGACCAGCTCACCGCCAACGAGCGTGACAGTGGTGGTCGCGTTCGACTGCTGGAGGACCTCGGCGCTGGCGAGCACGCCGGCGTCGTCGAGCGCTTTCGCGTACGCATGGAAGGCTCGCATTCCCTCGGCGAGGGCCTCGGGGCCGAGCTCCTCGGCTGTCGGCTCGGGATAGTGGAGTAGGAGCGTGTACCGCATGACTGCCGTCCTTTCGGGTCGATTTTCGATTCTGGCACCGTAGTGACGAACGAACAGCGCCGAAATCGACACCGGCCCGTCTCACGCCGACGACACGTCAGTAGAGCGGCCCAAAAAGCCGATGCGACGAACCGTCAAGGGGGAACGGCGCGGGCACGCCGAAGCGGACCTCCTTTGGCAGGTTGGTCGGCAGCACCGGTCCGAGCTCATGGTAGGCGCAACGGCTCCCTTCGAGTTCTCGGCAATTGACGGCTCCACAGTTCAGGGCCCAGCGCTGGCCACCGTCGATGCCGAGAGCCCCGTCCACGTCGAACAGCATTGGCAGTCGCGATGGATGAGGCATGTCCAGGCCCTGGTCCACGCAGGCCATGGCGAAGGTCAGAGCTAGGCCGTCGGCATTGGTGAAATCTGGGCGCCGCTTCAATTTCCGTTTATCAGGTTTGCGGTTGGCCAGGTGCCCGTAGGCGTGTGCACTGAAATGCTCGAACTCCGAGGACGAGGTGAACTCGCGCCAGAGCAGCGACACCGCCGCCGACGGCATCTCGAGCTCCTCGGGAGCGAGCACGTGCAGACGGAGCCACTGACGTAACGCGTTTTTGGCCGGGGCCAGCGAGGCACCAGATGAGCAGCGTGGGCGTAAGTCCCGTCCGAGCCTGGCCGGCAGTACGTAGCTCGCGACGAACTTCTGCCTTCGGTAGTCAATGCTCAAGTGCACGACCATGGTGGTGATGGTAACCGTCCAGCCTTCTGGTCCTGTCGTAATCCCTGTCGCTCTGAGCTACAACCCGCCGAATGCTCGATGGGCCCATGGTCATCCCGAACCGTTAAACTCGCGGACATGGCAGCTGGTGGCATTGCGGCGCTGGTCGTATTCGTGGTCCTCGTCATGCTGCTCCGGGGCACGCAGTTCCGTCGGTACGAGAAAAGGATGGAGCGCCGGCGCGAGATGAGGGACCAGTACAAGCGCCGTTCGCAGTTCCGCGGACGTTTGGACGTTGAGCTGGAGCAAGGGCCGCCCCGGTCAAACAAGGACGTGTGGCCGCAGTAAGGCAACAGAGTTCTCCGGCGCTCGACGAGGGGGACAGCAGTGCCCTTGACCTCGACGACTGATGGTCGAGCGGTTGCCAGTTGCGACAATAGATGATACAAAGATTGTGTGCACTTGGTTTTGCTCGACCCCGCCTCAGCGGTCCCTCCCTTCGAACAGGTCCGCTCCCAGTTGGCTGCTGCGATCCAGAGCGGGGAACTCCCTCCCGCATCGCAGCTGCCGACGGTCCGAAGGTTGGCGGGCGATCTCGGGCTGGCCGTGAACACCGTCGCCAGGGCGTACCGGGAGCTGGAGCTTGCCGGCCTGGTCGAGGGCCGCGGCCGGCATGGCACTTTCGTCGCCGGCAAGCCCTCGGCGGAACGCAGGCTGGCGACTCGAGCGGCCAGAGAGTTCTCCAACCGCATGAAGGCACTGGGTATTGGCGAAGCCGAGATGTTGGCCATCTTGAGGCGAGAGGTCGCGCGCGGCGACGGAGCGACAACTCCGGCGGCGCCGGGCGCGTGAAATGGCTCCGCGGACAAGTTAGCCAGGCGTGCCGATATCGCGTTCCCATTGAGCTTCGCACCAAGCCCTGGTTGCTATTTTCGCCGCTAAATACGTAAGGGCGCCGTCAGTCCCGTGCACGATCGGGTGACACCGGCCGCCCGTAGGTGACAGCGTCGACAACCTGCTCGGGAAGGCTCTCGACAAGTTCCGGGTCTGGTTGAGCGCCGAGGGAGTCGTTGATCGTCGAGAACGCCAAGCGGAGAGCCACGAAGGCGGTTATTGCGAATATCTGGTCGTTGTCGAGCCCTGCGTCTCGCAACGCCTGGACGTCGGCCGGAGTAGTCGCGTTGGGATCCCTGGCAACCTTTCGTGCCCAGTCGGCCATGGCCTTCTCTTGCTCGCTCAGCTCGCCGTCACGGCCTTTCAGCACGCCTGCAGCCAGGTCCGGTTCGGAGGCGGCGGCAAGCTTTCCGCCCCAAGCCAGCGAACAATACGAGTCACCCAGTGTTGACGCCGTTGCGGTTACCAGGATCCCTCGCTGACGGAAAGAGAGCCGGCTGGGTTTGAATGCCTGCGACATCAAGTCAAACAGGCCCCGGACGGTTTCGGGTTGGTACGCCCACAATCGGGAAGCGTTCCACACATAACCCGTTTCAGCCAAGTCCTCGTCGTAGAGCGCCTGAACCTCTGGGGTTATCCGTGGCTGTGGGAGAAAACTGCCGGTCATATTCAGTTCGCTCCTTCCGGTTTGCGACCAAGGTAACCCACGACCTTGATCTCCGCTCGCAGGGGAACCCCGTCCCGAACCTGCTGGCGCGCCTGCTCGAGGGCCTCACTGTGAAAAGCTTGTTCGCCGACGTTCTGTATGGCTTCGTACGCCGGGCCCGTCGAAGCCAAAGCGCGAGCGTAGACCTCCGGGTCCGCGAACTCCCAAGCGAAGGGAACATCGATGCGCTCGACATTAATGAACCCGCACGATTCCAAGAGCTTTTCTCCAGCACCCGGACGGCCCAGTGACACCATGGCTGCCTGGTTCTCAACCTTTTCTGTCGCAGCGAGACGGAACGGTGACAGCGCCCACGCCCCCGGCGAGATTTTGAGGTGCCCCCACACGGTTATCCCAAGCCGGCCGCCGGGTCGCAATACCCGGCTTATTTCGACAACAGCATCTGGCGTCGTACCCCAAATCCCGCGAAAGCTGGTTGCAACGTCGAACTCGCCGTCATCCCACGGGAGGCTATGCATATCCCCAACCCGGATATCTGCATCGGAGTTCCGGTAGCGGGCTATAGCGACCAGTCGCGGTGAGGCATCGATGCCCGCGCACCTGGCTCCGCGGAGGCGGGCCAATTCGACGGCCAAACCAGACCCGCACGCCACGTCGAGCAGTCGCTCGCCGGCGTCTACCCCAAGCCGGTGGTGGAGGGCGACGTACTCCCTGCAGTTGCTCGGCTCGCTCAAACTGGAGAAATCGACCGCCTTCCGGCCCCAACCCTCATCAACGAGCTCCCAAGCGGGTGATCCTGCATTGGCTCCCGACATAGCGACCCTTTCCGTTGGCAAATATATCTTGGGCGCCCTGGTGCGGCGCGCTGGTGCGGCGCCCTGGTGCGGCGCCCTGGTGCGGCTCCCGGTGGTTCGCCCCGCCTCCATCCCCGTCGCCAACGCCTCGCCCCACACCCGTCGCCCGTTCCTCGGCCGCTCGCTCGGACGGCCGAGTGGCGCCCTCGTGTTTTGGCAGTCTTCCACGAGGTTGCATACGATCCTGCGGTGGACGCGGGAGGCGGTAACCCAGCTCGGTTCAGCGGGTTCGCTGATATCTACGACGCCAACCGGCCGTCGCCCCCGAACGAGCTAGGACCGCTGCTGGCCAGCTATGCCAACGTTGCGGCGCCTGTCGTCGTCGACCTCGGCAGTGGGACTGGGCTTTCTTCTCGTTGGGCCGCGACCTGGGCTGCCTCGGTGGTGGGTGTGGAGCCGAGCGACGATATGAGGACGGTGGCTGAGTCCCGGCCCACAGCGGGTGTTACATTCCGGAAGGGCTGGTCTCACAGCACCGGGCTCGCCGAACGTTCCGCTGACGTGGTCTTAGCCGTCCAGGCTATGCACTGGATGGAACCGGGGCCGACCTTGGCCGAGGTAGCTCGCGTCCTGCGACCCGGTGGCGTCTTTGCGGTCGTGGACGCGGACTGGCCTCCCGTGAGCGGGATAGCCAGGGCCGAGGAGGCCTGGGCGGCGTTGCACCGCCGCATCCGGGTGTTTGAGGCTCGGGCGGCGGCCGGGGAGAGCGGGGAGGAGCTACGCCGTCCCATACCTGACGACGACCCGGCTCTGGTCGATGAGGACATGGCCGACCCGCACCGCAACCGGGTTATGCCAGAGGGAGCACGGTCCTGGTCCAAGGGCGGGCACCTCGAGCGGATCATCGCATCGGGCTACTTCGGGTTCACTCGCGAGCTCATGTTCAGCCAAGCCGTGCCCGGTGGGGCCGAGCGCTTCGTGGCGCTGATGTCCAGCCAGGGCAGCTACCAAGCGCTCAAGCGGGTGGGCATGTCCGATGAAGATATCGGCGAGACGCAGTTCCGCCGTGACGTCGAGGCGGCCTTCCGGGAGTCAGCGTCCTCCCCGGGCCTATCGTTCTCATGGCGGGCCCGCCTCGGCATCAGGGC
>CAVSAM010000003.1:0-194869 GCA_963725935.1 uncultured Acidimicrobiaceae bacterium
CCATATGTGAACGAGCGTTGGCTCGGCGGGATGCTGACGAACTTCACAACTATCGCAGCCCGCGTAAAGAAAATGCAGGAGTACGAGCGCATGCGTTCGGCCGGCGACTTCGAAGCCATGCCGAAGAAAGAGGCGCTCATCTTGACCAGGGAGCTGGAAAAGCTCGAGCGCAACCTCGGCGGTATCCGGGACATGACGCGCCTCCCTGACGCAGTGTTCATCATCGACATCAAAAAAGAGCACATCGCCGTATCGGAAGCCAACAAGATGGGCATCCCGATCGTCGCCGTGGTCGACACCAACTGCGACCCGGACCAGGTCCAGTTCCCGATCCCGGGGAACGATGACGCGATTCGCAGCGGCACGCTCATGTGCCGGGTGATCTCTGAGGCTGTCGCAGAGGGGCGGTTCGTGGCGTCCAAGCGCAGTGCCATGCTTTACGCCGTGCCCGCAATGCAAGCTGCGCCCGCGCCTCCGGCCGCGCCGGCGCCTGCGAGGCCCCCCCGGCCACCGAGGCCAGCGCAGGCGCCCGGTGACGCCGACGCGGAGACAGCCGCTGCCGAGACAGCCGCGGCCGAGACAGGGATCGCTGGCACAGCCATCGCAGAGGCGGCCCATACAGAGCCAGCCACCGAGGAGCCAGCCACCGGGGAGACAGCCGGTGTGGGTACGGTCGACTTACCTGCAGCTGAGGTAGGGACCGTCGAGGCGGAAAGCCCCGGGCCTGACGACGCCGGAGGGCTTGAAACGTTGACGGCTGCAGCCACTGCCGCTGCAGCACCAGAGCAATAGAGTTAGGAGCGCGAACGATGGCAGAGTTCACCGCCAAGGACGTACAGGCCCTTCGCAACACGACCGGGGCCGGGATGATGGACGCCAAGCGTGCGTTGACTGAAGCAGACGGGGACACCCAGGGAGCTATGAAATGGCTTCGGGAACGTGGGCTCGGCAAGGCCGCCGAGCGAGCGGGACGGGAGACCCAGGAAGGCGCTGTCGCCGTGTCTTATGACAAGGAGTCGAATGCGATAGCGCTGGTCCAGCTCCGTTCAGAGACAGACTTCGGCGCCAAGAGCCCCGATTTCGTCAACCTCGTAAACGAGCTGGCCGCACTTGTCGCCAGCGACGGTGAGGACGCGGTCCAGCAGCGCAAGGTTGCTATCGAGGACCTCAACATCGTCATCAAGGAAAACGTGCAGCTCGGAGAGGTTATCCGTTTCGAGGCCGCACCGGGCAACCTCCTCGACTCGTACCTGCACGTGCAGAACGACCGCGGGGTCAACGGTGTGATCGTCGAACTGGCCGGCGGCAACCAGCAGCTCGCCCACGACGTCGCCGTCCACATCGCCTTCGGGAAGCCCAAGTACCTGCGCCGCGAAGACGTCCCGGCCGAAGAGGTCGAGGCGGAGCGGACGACGTTGGAGGCCGAAACGCGCCGCGATGGCAAGCCCGAGGCGCAGGTACCGAAGATCGTCGACGGCAAGCTGGGTGGTTGGTTCAAGCGGGTGCCGGGAGGCGTGCTGCTGGAGCAACCGTTCGCCAAGGACGACAGCAAGACCGTCGCGCAAACGCTGGGTGACGCACGGATCGTGCGCTACGCCCAGGTTGTGATCGGCGGTTGATGGGGCGGCCGGGAGCGCCTTGGAAGCGCGTCGTTTTGAAGGTCTCAGGCGAGGCCTTGGCAAGCGAGGCGGCCGATGAGGTCATCGACGGCCGTATTGTCGAACGTCTCGCCAAGGAGATCGCGGCCGCCCGCACCGAGTTCGGTACCGAGATCGCTGTTGTGATCGGAGGCGGGAACATCTGGCGGGGTGCGACCGGCTCAGCGACCGGGATGGACAGGGCGACGGCCGACTACATGGGCATGTTGGCGACGGTGATCAACGCCCTGGCCCTCCGAGACGCCCTCGAGCGGGAGGGACAACCGACCCGCGTCCAGACTGCGATCGGCATGTCTGAGCTGGCCGAGCCCTACATTCGCCTACGTGCGATACGCCACCTGGAAAAGGGCCGGGTAGTGATCTTCGCTGCCGGGACGGGCAACCCGTTCTTCACCACCGACACCGCAGGTGCGCTCCGGGCCGTCGAGATCGGCGCTGAAGTGCTGTTGAAGGGAACTCATGGCGGTGTCGACGCCGTGTATACCGCTGACCCCCGCCTGGATCCGAGGGCCGAGCAGATCAGCGAGATCAGCTTCGACGAGGTGATCGGCAAGGATCTGCGCGCTATGGACCTGACAGCCATCACGCTGTGCCGGGAGAACAGTCTGCCGATCCTGTACTTCAGCATCATGGAGCAGGGGAACTTGCGTAGCGCGCTGGCGGGTGACCAGATAGGTACGCTTATCCACTGATGCCTGACACCCTGGTTGACGCGGCCATTGAAGATTGCAAAGAGCGTATGGCTCGTGCGGTCGAGCACACCAAGTCCGAGTTCGCGAGTATCCGTACCGGCCGGGCGACCCCGGCGCTGATCGAGAAGTTGAAGGTCGAGTATTACGGTGCCGAAGTGCCTTTGCAGCAGCTGGCAGGGTTGCACGTCCCCGAGGCGCGGGTGCTGGTCATCACTCCATACGAAAAGGGCCCCGCGAGCATCAAGGCGATCGAAAAGGCTGTCCAGTCGTCGGATTTTGGCATCACGCCCAGCAACGATGGCTCTGTGATCCGGTTGGTTTTCCCGATGCTCACCGCGGAGAGACGTAAAGACCTCGTGAAGGTGGTGCACCAAAAGGCAGAGGACGGGAGGGTGGCCGTCCGCAACGTGCGCCGTGCGACGAGGAAGGACCTCGAGGCGCTGGAAAAGGACGGGGACATTTCCTCTGACGAGCTCGACCGATCGGAAAAGGAACTGGACAAGCTCACCCACGACTACTCGGCCGAGATTGACCGCGTCCTTGCACATAAGGAAAACGAACTGCTCAACAGCTGATGGGCGCCGGGACCGGGCCTTTCCGCTGGCGACCAAAGGAGGTCCTCGGCTGAGTCTCCAAGCAAGACTGACTGGGACGTTAGGCGAGCCGCGATCCTGTGCCAGATTTCCGGCGCCACACAGGTCGAGGAGCCAGGGCCGTTGAGCCCCCGCGCCGCCCGGCGTGGCGGCCGGGCCGAGCGGAAGAGCCCTGGCCCGAACACCACGCTCAGCCTCTGGGGTGAGCCTGGCCAGCCGGAAGGCTATGACCCGGGGGCACCGACTGGCCCGCTGGAACTTGCGGAGCTGGCGGAGGTGCACCAGCAGGCCGAGGCGGCCACCGGCGAAAGTGGGGAGGCCGGTCGAACCGATCGAGGCCACCGAGGGAGCCGAACCAGTGGACCAGGGCCTTGACGGCGAACATGCTGGGGAAAGGCAAGCAGCACGCAGCGCGCAGCCGGATGTCCAGGGAGGCACAATTGCGGAGACCGGCCAGAAGATGGAGTACCCTCAGGAGGTCGTACCACCAGCGGAGTTGGTCATCACAATGAGCTCAGGAGACGGTACAGAACTTCCTCATTGGGCGGACCCGCCCACAGGCGAGGTCCCTCGGGCGGTCAGTGGCTCGAAGGCCCAAGAGGACGAGCTCCAGGCATGGAGGCTCCTCGGTTCGCGTGGCCTGCACTGGCGGGATGACGTGAACGACTGGTCGGACGGGCCCGGCATGGAGGACCTCGTCGACAACGATGATGAGCACGGCATCGCCGCCGAGGAGGCGACCGACCGCCCGTTCTCGTTCGACAACGACTTCGAGCGCTTAGAACGTGAGCGAGCTGAGCGGGCTGAGCGGGCGGAAGTTGCGAGCGCAGAGGCCCCTATCGAGGGTACCGTCGAGGGATATGCTCCGACTGGCTCTGGCGGCGCACCCTCAGCCGATGAGGACCGGACGCTCGGAGACCGCGTCGGCGCAGACGCCAACGCCCAAGGCGAAAGCGGCGATGGGGGCTTCGCAGAGGCACCCGTCCCGGCAGGCGTTGCAGCCGTGAGTAGCATCCCGCCGATGGCCCCCCCAGGTACCGCACCCCGCCGGCAGCGTGGGGTGGTGGGCCGGAACTTGCGCAGGCCCGGGAGTGCGTCCGCGAACGCTTCACCGGGAGCGATAGCTTCAGCGGCCGCGGCCAGGCATGCCAAACGCCCCTACGACCTGGGGGCGGATAGAGCCGCTACCGGAGGCGCGGGGCGCGATATCGGAGCGGCAGTGGCAACTGGAGCGGGCCTCCTCGCCCTCTTCGTCATCTGTTACCTGGTGGCACCGGCCGCCCTATTGGCGCTGTCGGCGGTGGTCATCCTCGGGTGTGCCCTCGAAGCCTTTGCCATGTTCCAGCGAGCTGGCTTCAGGCCGGCCACCCTGCTGGGAGCGCTCGGCTCGGGTGGCGCGGTGGTGGCCGCGTACTGGCGAGGTTCGGCGGCGTTGCCGGTGGTCTTGGTCGTGGTCGTATGTGCGAGCCTGGTCTGGTACCTGGCGCGCGTCGTCGAGGCCCGGCCCGTCGTGAACGTCGCGGTAACCGTGTTCGGTTTCGCCTGGGTGGGGATGCTCGGCTCGTTCGCGGGGCTGATGCTTGCCGCGCCCCGAGGGGAGCACATTTTCCTCGGCGCTGTTATCCCTACCGTCGTCGCAGACCTGGCGGCGTGGTTTGCGGGCAGCCGTTTCGGCTCCCATCCGCTTGCGCCGGCCGTCAGCCCGAGCAAGACGTGGGAGGGCTTCGCAGCAGGCGGGATAGCTGCTTTGGTGGCCGGAGCAGTGATCGGCAGCCAGGTTTCGCCCTGGGGGGGAGTGCGCCACGGCCTCGAACTGGGCCTTGTGATCGCAGTCGTCGCACCGGTTGGCGACCTGGTCCAGTCCATGATCAAGCGGGACCTGCGTCTGAAGGACTCGAGCTCGCTGCTCCCGGGACATGGCGGCCTGTTGGACCGCTTCGACTCGCTGCTGCTGGCTTTGCCGGCTACCTACTTCCTGGCAACAGCGCTCCATCTTGCCTAAGGGCCCCGCCAGCAGGTCCCTCTCCATCGCGGGCAGCACCGGCTCGATCGGCACCCAGGCGCTGGAGGTAGTGCGCGCCAACCCAGGCATGTTCGAGGTGACCGCGCTCGGGCGCGGTCGTCGGTAGGACTTCTCGCGCAACAAGCGCGCGAGATGCACCCGAGGCTGGTGGCCATCGCCGACCCTGCCAAGGCGGACGAGCTCGCCGCCCTCGTCCCCCGTGGCACCGAGGTCCTCGCAGGCGAGGGCGCGCTCGCCGCGATCGCCGAGGAGGCCGACATTGTCCTCAACGGTGTTGTCGGGTTCGCTGGCCTGCCCGTCACCCTGGCAGCCCTGCGGTCGGGAAAGCGCCTGGCCCTCGCGAACAAGGAATCCCTGATCGCCGCTGGCCCTGTCGTGCAGCGGGCGCGGCTGACGCCTGGCGCGGAGATCGTGCCCGTGGACTCGGAGCACTGCGCCGTGCACCAGTGCCTGCGGGGGATGCCCAGTCCCCACGGGGAACCCGGCGCGGACGGAAATGGGGGATGGGGGAGCTCGGCGCTTCGTCGCATCGTCCTCACGGCGTCCGGCGGGCCCTTCCGTGGCAAGACTCTCCGTGAGCTCTCCGAGGTCACGGTTGAGGACGCCCTCGCCCACCCCACCTGGAAGATGGGGCCCAAGATCACCGTCGACAGCTCCACGCTCATGAACAAAGGGCTTGAGGTTATCGAAGCCCACTTCCTGTTCGGTGCCGGTTACGACCAGATCGATGTCGTTGTCCACCCTCAGTCCGTGGTCCACTCGATGGTCGAGACGACCGACGGGGCCACGATCGCACAGCTGTCGATGCCGGACATGCGCCTGCCCATTGGCTACGCCCTCTCGTACCCTGAACGTATGGCGACCCCGTTTGGTGCGATCGACTGGGCCACGCTCGGGCACCTGGACTTCGAGGTCCCGGACACTGCGACGTTCCGCTGCCTGCCGCTCGCGTACGAAGCCGGCAGGCAAGGCGGGACGGCTCCCGCTTGCCTCAGCGCGGCCAATGAGGTCGCCGTGGAGGCCTTCCTAAACGGGGGCCTCCGATGGGTCGATATTCCATCCGTGCTCGAAGGTGTGATCGAACGGTTCCAGGCCAGCGAGCCTCGCGATGTCGACGATGTGCTCGAAGCCGACGCCGAGGCAAGAGCTCTCGCTGGGCAAGTGCTCTCCCAACGTGAAGGCCTGAAGCGTCCACACCCACGCAGGAGTACTGCTGTTGACTGAGCCGATCTGGCCGACGACCTCTGCGGTGGCGACCGAGCCGGCCGCCGTGCCCGCCGCTGGCCCCGCGCCCGCACGCGGCCCCGCGCCGGAGATGGACAAGCGCGAGCAGCAGGCCGCTCTGGTCCGGCTCATCATTGTCGTCGCGGCGGGCCTGGTGGTAGCTGCCCTGTCTGGGGCGTTGGAAACGGTGCTCGTGGTGCTGGGGCTGATCCTGATGATCGTGCTGCACGAGCTCGGCCATTTCATAATGGCGAAGCGCGCCGGGATGAAGGTGACCGAGTTCTTCGTCGGTTTCGGGCCGCGGGTTTGGGCGGTCCAGCGTGGCGAGACTACCTATGGGGTCAAGGCGTTGCCGTTGGGCGGCTACTGCAAGATCATCGGGATGACCAATGCGGAGGAGGTGGCCCCGGCCGACGAGCCACGCGCCTACCGTAACCAACCAACTTGGAGGCGCCTGAGCGTCGCTCTGGCGGGGTCGTTCGTCCACTTTCTGCTGGCGTTGACAATGCTGGTCATCTTGTTCGTTGGCCCCGGCGATATTGGCAATTTCATCTCCGTCCCGCCGTCCAACGACCAAGTCACTCTTTACAACTTTGCGCACGGGAAATCGCCCGCACAGCTCGCCGGGCTTCGGGCCGGGGACCGCATAGTGGCGGTCAACGGTCACCGTTTTTCCAGCTGGGAGGGTCTCGTTGACTACCTGCGAGTGCGCCCCGACAAACGGGTCACGCTCACCGTCGACAGGGGCGGCCGGGACTTTGTGACGACGACCGTCCTCGCCAACGGCGCGAAGGTCCTTGTGGAAGGCGACAAAAAGCCTGTATATACCAAGCCGACCGGGCTCCTTGGGATCGAGGCCGGCCCTGTGCGCTTCGGCCTTATCGGCTCGGTCGAGCATGCCGGGACCACCTTCGGGTCGACTGCGGTCACGGCAGTCAGCCGTCTCGGCAGTCGGATTGCAGACGTCGGCAGCTACTTGAACATGCTCGGGAGCCAAAAGGCGGCTGATAGCCCGACGGCGGTCCGCTTCCTCTCGCCGGTGGGCGTGGTCGTGCAAGCCAACAGAGCGACTGAAATCGGATGGTCCGAGGTGTTGTACCTCCTGATAGTCATCAATATCTTCGTCGGGATCTTCAACCTCGTCCCGTTGCCCCCGCTTGATGGCGGCCACGTGGCCATTGCCCTGTACGAAAAGGCGCGGAGCCTGCGTACCAAGCGGCCCTACCACGCCGACATCAACAAGCTCATGCCGGTGGCATACGCGATGGTTGCACTGATCCTGTTCTATGGCGTGTCGTCGCTGTTCCTCGACCTGCGCGACCTCCTGACGTAATCACGTCTTCGTCGGCCAGCCGCGCACGAGGTTGTAACCTGGCTGGCGAGACCGACGGAGGAAAAGTGGCCGTGGAGCGTTACCCCCGCAAGAAGACTCGCCAGATCATGGTGGGCCCTGTCCCGGTGGGTGGGGACGCACCGATAACGGTCCAGTCGATGACCACCACCAAAACAGCCGACGTAGAGGGCACACTGGCTCAGATTTACGCCCTCAAGGCGGCCGGTGCGGACATCGTGCGATGCACCTGCAACGAGCGGGAGGCGGCCGAGGGCCTTGCCCGTATCGTGCCCCGCAGCCCCGTTCCGATCGTGGCGGACATCCATTTCCACGTCGAGATGGCTCTCGCGGCGATCGAGGCGGGGGTCGACTGCCTTCGTCTCAACCCCGGAAACCTCCGCAAGCCCGAAGAGATCAAGCTCGTGGCAAGGGAGTGCAAGGAGCGGGGGATCCCGGTCCGGATAGGTGTCAATGCGGGCTCCTTGGACAAACGCCTCTACGACAAGTACGGAGGCGCCACGCCTGAGGCGATGGTGGAATCGGCCCAGCACGAGCTCGCGCTGTTCGCCGAGGTCGGCTTCGACAATGTGAAGATATCGGTGAAGGCGTCCAACGTGCCCTTGATGGTCGAGGCCTACCGGCAACTTTCCGAGCAGGTCGACCACCCGTTGCACCTCGGCCTCACCGAGGCCGGCCCGCCGCCCGCCGGCATCGTCAAAGGGACAGCCGGGATCGGCACCCTGCTCATGGAGGGCATTGGCGACACGATCCGCTACTCCCTCACGACGGACCCCGTCGTTGAAGCGAAGGCCGGCAGGACGCTGCTCGAGTCCCTTGGGCTACGAGAGCGGCGCAACGTCGACCTCATCGCCTGCCCATCTTGTGGCCGCGCCGAGATCGATGTGTACAAAGTTGCCCAGGAAGCTCAGGCAGCGTTGGAGTCCAGGGAGATCCCCTTGCAGGTCGCAGTGATGGGCTGCGTCGTCAACGGCCCGGGCGAAGCTCGCTCGGCGGACCTGGGGATAGCGGCTGGGAAGCACCGGGGGCACCTGTTCATCAGGGGCGAGATAGTCCGCGTCGTGCCCGAGGACGAGATGGTGGCTGCCCTCGTCGAGGAGGCCGAAAAGCTCGTGAAGGAAGGCTTCGAGGCGCGCCTCGCAGCCGCCGACAAGTCCGCGGCCGGGGAGGCCGAGGCGGACCGGCTCGCCCTGCTCGACGCTCAGGGATCCGACGTCAACCGCAGTGAGGCGCGTGTCGAGCTGATCAGCCGGCGCCTGGCGGGTGGCACAGGCTCATAGCGCCTAACCCAGCCCGGTCGAAGCCTCACCCGGCCCGGTCGAAGCCTGACCCAGCCCTGTCGAAGGCGGTGCGTCAGGCGGTGGCCGCGTTCGACGCCTTGACGCCGCGAGAGGCGGAGTCCAAGGAGCGTTTCCTGAGCGAGCTCGACCGCTTGGCTGACCCCTTCGAACGGTACGCCGACCTTGTCCACGTGACCGGGTCTGCAATCGTGAGCGGCCCGCGGGGCACGGTACTCCACTTGCACAAGAGGCTCGGTATCTGGCTGCAACCGGGCGGCCACCTCGATACGGGTGAGGCTCCCTCGGACGCGGCGCTCCGTGAGGCAGAGGAGGAGACGGGGCTGCCGGTCCGCCACCCGCCCGCCGGGCCCCAGCTGGTCCACCTGGACGTGCACCTCGCCGCGGAAAGCCATGTCCACCTGGACCTCCGTTATCTGCTCCTGTGCGATGATGCCGAGCCGGCGCCGGCAGCAGCGGAGAGCCAGCAAGTCCGTTGGTTCACGCTCGACGAGGCTCTAGCCATCGCCGATGAAGGCCTGGTGGACGGCCTGCGAAGATTGCCGGCTGCGCTAGCCAGGTAACCCGGGTGGACAAACGTGCCCTGAAAACCGCAAATGTGGCCTGGCGGGCCTGACATCGCTGACAAAACACGCCATTTCTTTGCATGGGCGTCAGTGATGTGGCCCAGTGAGAGGCACATTCGCGGTTTTCGGGCAGGGCACGGCACGGCACCTCACGGCAGGGCACGGGGCGCGTCCTATACCGCCAGCGACTCGTGCGCTTCGTCCGCCGAACCGGGGGGTTGCCAGGGCTTGACCCAGGGCGAGGGTGGCCAGTTCTCGGCGCCCGCCATGAGAGCGAACCAGGTAGCCCCGTCGATCGATTCGCGCACGATGTCGGCCTGACCGGCGTGGCGCCCTGTCTCTTCGATCAGGTGCAGCAGGACCCAGCGAAGTGCCCAGGACTCGGTGTCGGCCGGGAACCAAGGGACATCGCGAGGCACCGGGACAGGGTGGTCGACGGGGTGAGACGGGCCTGCTCATCGGTGAGGCCGTAGGCAGCATGGGACAACACTCGGCGCTGCTGGGCCAGGAAAACCAGCAACTGTTCGCTTTCGGTCGGCTCGGTGGTCGGGAACCCGGGCATGTGGCGGCTCCTTTGGGCGCACGGCCGAGGCTGGCTCGGCGGGTGTCGTGGTAGTTGAAGTGGTAGTGGTAGTGCAGGAGCTACTTTGCCGATCTTAAGTGGCCATCCTCTGTCCTAATTTCACACGAAGATGGCTCTTAGATATGCGTGCCGACCGTCTTGTAGCCCTTCTGTTGCTGCTGCAACAGCGCCAGCGAGTCACTGCCGCCGAGGCTGCCGAAGAACTGGAGGTATCGGAGCGTACGGCTCGGCGCGACCTGGAGGCCCTGAGCATGGCTGGGCTGCCCGTTTACTCCGAGCGGGGTCGGACGGGAGGCTGGCGGCTGTTGGGTGGCGCCCGGACGGACCTGTCGGGGCTGACCGCCCAGGAGGCTCGCGCCCTGTTCCTGGTCGCGGGGCCGGCCTCAGCGGCTACACCCGAGCTGAAAGCGGCGCTGCGAAAGCTCGTCAGAGCGTTGCCCGAGCCGTTCCGCGCGAGCGCGGAGGGGGCGGCGGGCTCGGTGGTGATCGATGCCGGAAGATGGGGAGAGACGCGGACGGTGCGCCGGCCGAAGTTCCTTGAGGCGCTCCAAGTAGCGACCGCCGACGGTCGAGAGCTGCGCCTCGGCTACGCCGATCGCCAGGGCAAGCCGAGCGTGCGCACCGTTAGCCCGCTCGGCTTGGTCCTGAAAGGGACCACGTGGTACCTGCTCGCAGGGACCGGAGATGGTTTAAGGACGTTTCGCGTCGGGCGTGTGAGCTCCCTCGAGCAGACCGGCAAACCCGCCGAGCGTCCCGAGGGCTTCGACCTCGCGCGGGCGTGGGACGACGTCGTGCACCGCGTGGACCAGCTGCGTAGCCCTGCCGAGGTCTCGGTCCTGGCCCAGCCGGACGTTGTCGACGCACTGCGCTGGATATTCGAGCGTCGAGCCGTCGTAGAAGAGGTCCAAGCAGATGGGCGCGCCCTGCTGCGCATAGGCGGCCACCGCACCGACATGATCGTGGCGCAACTAGCTGGGTTTGGCCGCGATGTCGAGGTGGTGGGGCCTGCCGAAGCGCGTGAGCAACTTGCACGGCTCGGCGAAGAACTGGTTGCCACCTACGCCGAGCCGCGCAACGGTGCACTGACGCCCTAGCCTCCGGGGCGAGGCAATGGCCGAGTGAGGGTGGTCGGGTCGTGAGCAAGCTCAAGCTGGACCTGCACGACATCTACAACCGGGGCGACCAGATCGACCACGCCCTGCGCGAGGTGATCGACGAGGCTGTGCGCATCAAGGCCGCTTCGGTGGAGATCATCCCCGGTAAGGGCTCCGGGCAGCTGAAGAAGCGAGTGCTCCGTTTCCTCGATCAAAAAGACATCCGCCCGCTGTACCACCGGATCGAAAAAGACTCGGACAATTTCGGGCGGGTGTTCGTCTACTTCCGCTGGAAGTGAGCAGGAAGTGAGCAGCTAGAAGGGTCGGCCAGACCGGACATCGGTGGCCGGGCGAGGGCAGTCCGGCGACCGCGGCAAGATGAACGCCCAGGGTGTAGTGGGACCTACCTGGGCTATAATGCTCGTTGTCACCAAGGGGTGATGTTGGGCGTGGGCTTGCCTGCCTGGCAGGAATGCCCACGCTTTTGTATGAGGAACCTTGAGCGAACTGGAGGTGAGATGGGCGCCGAAGAGCAGATCACTGAGGCATTGACGCCGGCGGTGCAGACCGCTGGACTGGAGATCTGGGACGTGGAGCGCTCCGGTGCCACCTTGCCGCGTCTTGGTGGAGCGTCCTGGCGGCGTCGACCTCGACTCGATTGCTCAAGTGACCTCGGCCGTGTCCGCCATCTTGGACCAGCGCGAGGACCTCGCCCCGGCGGGCAGGTACATGCTCGAAGTGTCGAGCCCGGGCCTCGAGCGCCGGCTGCGCTACCCGGAGCACTTCGCCCGGTACGTCGGCACAGATGTCGTCATCAAGACGACGGAGGCCGTCAACGGCGAGCGCCGCGTGCGGGGCGTGCTCAAGGAAGCGACGACCGATGAAGTGACCATCTTGACCGATCCAGCGACCGGTGAGGCGGCCGAAGTGCACATCCCCTTGGGTTCTATCGAGCGTGCGAACACGGTCTTCACATGGGGCCCGCCTCCGAAGGGCGCCAAGACCGTCCCTAGCCGCAAAAGGGCGGCCAAGGTTGCCACGCGAGTTGGCGTTCCGGACAACGAACCGATGGCGGAGGCCTCTGGGGAGGCTGGATGAAAGATAACCTCGCATTTCTCGATGCACTGCAACAGATAGCCAAAGACAAGGGCATCAGCGTAGATGTCTTGCTCGACGCGCTCGCAAACGCGCTCGTCGCCGCTTACAAACGGATGCCGGGCGCTGCAGAGGAAGCGGTGGTGACCATAGAGGCCGATTCCGGCGAGATCCGGGTCTATGGCCAGGAGCTGGACGAAGAGGGCGCCGTCATCAGGGAATGGGACGACACCCCCAAGGACTTCGGCCGGATAGCGGCACAGACCGCCAAGCAGGTGATTTTCCAGCGGATCCGTGAAGCCGAGCGCGACCTCAAGTACGAGGAGTACGCGGGCCGGGAAGGCGACATAGTCACTGGGATCATCCAGCAGAGCGACAACCGTTACACGCTTTTGGACCTGGGCAAGGTGGAAGCGCTGTTGCCGCAGGCGGAACAGGTGCCCTTCGAGCACTACGAGCACAACGCACGTCTCAAGGCCTACATCGTCGAAGTGCGCAAGACGAGCAAAGGCCCACAGATCGTCGTATCTCGGACGCACCCGGGCCTCATCAAGCGCCTGTTCGAACTCGAAGTTCCCGAGATCGCGAATGGCATCGTAGAAATCAAGGCCGCCGCGCGGGAGCCGGGTCACCGGACCAAGATCGCTGTGTGGTCGAACGACCCCAACGTCGATCCAGTTGGAGCCTGCGTTGGTGCTCGAGGAGCCCGGGTCCGCATGGTGACTACCGAGCTGCGCGGCGAGAAGGTGGACATCGTCCCTTACTCCGATGACTCGCGCGAGTTCGTTATGCGAGCGCTGCAGCCAGCGAAGGTCAAAGATGTGGTGCTGGACGAGGAGTCCGGGACAGCCACGGTGATAGTCAACGATTACCAACTGTCTTTGGCCATCGGCAAGGAGGGCCAAAACGCGCGCCTCGCTGCCCGGCTTACCGGTTGGCGAATCGACATCAAAAGCGAGAGCCAGCTCGCCGAAGAGGAGGCCTACGCCGCTCAGGAGTGGGCCGAAGGCGAGTGGGTGCAGAACGAGGCCGGCGAGATGGTCTGGCAGCCGGCTGGCGGCGGTGAAGCACTCTCCGCAGAGGAGTGGGAGGCCACGACCGCGGGCGGGAACGGTCCCCCCGAGGCGGAGTTCGAGGTCGACCTGGTTGGCGATGCCGGAACGGTCGCAGCTGGCACGATCTTGGAGGGCACAGTCTTAGACGGAGCGGACGCGAGCACGCCGGAGCTGGTCGTGGATGTCCCAGCCGTAGTGCCGGCAGCCGCGGCGAGCGAAGCCGAGAGCAATACCCATGACCAAGACGGGGCGGACGGCGCGGCTAGCGCCGTGGAAGGAGCGGGGTAGACGCCGTCCCCGGTCCGGACGTGTATCGGGTGCCGCGCCCGCACCCCCACCGGTACACTGGTCCGAGTAGTTTTGGGCGTCAACGGGCGGCTGATCGTCGACCGTAAAGGCCCGGGCCGTGGTGCCTGGCTTTGCAAGCTGGGAGAGCTCGAGCTGGCCCAACCCGAGTGCGTCGAAAAGGCTGTACGCCGCGGTGCCTTCGGTCGGGCGTTGCGTGCCGAGGTAAGCAGAACAGACGTCGAGGTGCTGCTCGCGACGGCCTCGGAACGTGCGAGGATAGAAAGTACGAACGGCGCCGCTGGCAAAGGGCGTCCCAAGGGACACGAAGAAAAGGACTGACGAGCAACTTGGCCAAAAAGATCCGGGTTTACGAGCTGGCACGCGAGCTGGGCCTGAGCAACAAGGAAGGGCTGGATCTCTGCTTGGCGATGGGGATCGGCGTTTCGAGCCATTCCTCCAGCATCGAGGACGCGCAAGCTGATCGGGTGCGCCGCAAGGCGGAACGTGAGGGCCTGAAGCGCTCCCATCAACCCCCGGAGCCACAAACTGGGACGCCCGAGGTCAGCCCGTCCCCGTCCCTGGTCGGCAGGTCGGGCGGCATTGCGGCGCGAGACACGCTCGACGCTCCCGCCGCCAGATCCCATCAGGTCGCGCGCTCCGAAGGCGGTGTAGCCGCGGCTCCACCTCCCGGTGTGCTTGTCCCCGGTGAAGCGCCTGGGTTCCACGACGCTGCCCAAACAGCCCGCAGGCCGGTGCCCGCAACGACTGCGACATCTTCTCGCCCGTCCGCTGACGTCCGTCACGATCTAGGTGCGCCTGGCCACGCCCCGGCAACAGGGCCAGGGTTAGGGCATTCGGCACCCGCTGCAGCCGCAACTCCTGCCGGCGCGCCAAGCCATGCTCGGCCCGCAGCGGCACCCCCCGGCCTGAGGGCGTCAGGGTCAGGTTCTTCGGCACCCGCGGGTGAGGTCTCGGCGCCTGGCGCGGCGACCGCCGGTGCCGCCGCTCATGCCAGTGCTGGCGCGGCCACCCATACGGCCACCGGGACTCATAGCGCGCCGGCCATTACCCAAGCCAGGGTCGACGCGCCATCAGAGCCAGGGTTATCGGCAGGTGGCCCGGCTCACACGCCTGCTACGCCGCAAGCGAGGGCGACCGGTGCCGCGGAGCCAGCACAGCCGCGGCCAGGCCAGGCCTCTGCGCACGGGGCGGGGCCAGCGCAAGGTCCGCAAAGCCGCGGTGCCGCTGTCTCTCCTATGACAGGCAAGCCGATCCCACCTCCTCCCGGCTTCCGCGGCCCCTTGTCCCCGATGACCGGCAAACCGATCCCACCTCCCGCGCGGCCCGCCCCGGGCAGTTCGGGAGGCGACGCGAACTGGCAGCCTGGGCAGGGTCAGCGCCCCGCCGGACCTGGTCAAGGTGGCAGTTACGCTCGCTCGGGAGGCGCGCCTTTCGTACCGGGCGGTGCCCCGGGCCGGCCGGGTGAGAGGCCCGGGCAAGGTCGCCCGCCTGCTCCCGGCGGTCGCCCGATGGCTCCGCGAAGCGGCCCGTCTGGACCGGGCGGACCGATGTCACGTCCCGGTTCTCCGGGCACTGGTGGCCCGCGGCCAAGTTTTGGTGCTGGCCCCGGCCAGCGCTCCGGTCCCCCAGGAGGGCCGGGTGGCCCAGCAAGCCGTTCGGGTGCTCCCGGGATGCGCCCAGGTGGCGCGTGGCCGCCGCTTGGCGGCCCTCGCACCGGCCCGCTTACTCGAGGTCCCGACGCGACCTACCGCGCTGCGCCTCCGGGCAGCTCCCCCTACCGAGGAGCGCCAGGTGCGGGTGTACCGCCGCGAGGCGGCGGGCGCCCAGGTGGTGGTCCCGGCGGAGGCCCGGGTGGACGCGGCGGCGGGCGCAGCCCGAGCAGGCGCAGGCGCTCTCGCGCTAACCGCGAAGAGCTACAGGCCCAGGCACCGTCGACGTATGTGGCCTCTCACGCTCCCGTGCCTGAGGGTGAAGTCATCGTCGAACGGGGTGCCACGGCCCAAGAGCTGGCGCCGCGCCTGAACCGGAGCGCCGCAGACGTCGTGCGGTTCCTGCTTACGCAGGGCGAGATGGTGACGGCCACGATGTCGCTTTCCGACGACATGATCGAGCTTTTTGCCGCCGAGATCGGCGCCACCGTGCGGCTCGTCGATGCCGGTGAACAAAAAGAGGCAGAGCTTCAGGCTCGCTACTTCGGCGAACAAGATGACGACGACGACCAGGAAGAGCTCCTTCGCCCGCGGCCGCCTGTCGTTACGGTGATGGGCCACGTCGACCATGGCAAGACAACTCTCCTGGACCGCATCCGTGAGTCAGACGTAGCTTCCGGCGAGACCGGGGGCATTACCCAGCACATCGGTGCGTACCAGGTAGTGACTGCGACGGGCCTCGTCATAACGTTCATCGACACGCCAGGCCACGAGGCTTTCACTGCAATGCGCGCCCGAGGCGCGGAGGTAACAGACATCGTCGTGCTCGTGGTCGCCGCTGACGACGGGGTCATGCCCCAGACGGTCGAAGCGCTCAACCACGCCAAGGCAGCAGAAGTGCCGATCATCGTGGCGATCAACAAGATCGATCGCGCCGATGCGAACCCCGAGCGCGTCATGCAGCAGCTCTCCGATCTGGGGCTCGTCCCTGAACAATGGGGCGGCGACACGATCATGGTCGAGGTGTCAGCACAGCAAAACCTTGGCGTCGACGACCTGCTGGAGCAGTTGATGGTCGTGGCGGAGGTCGAGGAACTGCGCGCCAACCCCGAAGCTCGCCCTCGCGGCATCGTGCTCGAAGCGAACCTGGACCCCGGGAAGGGCCGGTGGCCACCGTCATAGTCCTGAACGGCACCCTTCGGGTCGGCGACCACGTCGTCGCTGGCGCGGCCTGGGGCCGTGTCAAAGCCCTGATCGACGACAAGGGCGACAACATCAAAGAGGCGCCGCCTTCGTTCCCAGCACAGGTGCTCGGCTTCGACTCGCTGCCTGCGGCGGGCGACGAACTGAGAGGCGTCGCCAGCGGCCGGACCGCACGAGACGTCGCGGAGCAGCGCGAGCTGCGCTTCCGCAGCGCGGACCTGCGCCGGAGCGCATCTGCGACGAGCGGAGGAGCCAAGCTCGAGGACATTTTCGAGCAGATCCAACGGGGCGAGGCCGCAACGCTCAACCTCGTCGTCAAGGCAGACGTCCAGGGGTCGCTGGAAGCTGTCACCGAAAGCCTGCGCAAGCTCGAACGCGAGGACGTGAAGTTGGCCTTCGTCCACCGCGCTGTGGGCGGTATCACCGAGAACGACGTTGCCCTGGCGGCGGCGTCCAACGCCACCATCATCGGGTTCAACGTCAGGCCTGGTCGTGAAGCCCGCTCGATGGCGGTAGCCCAGGGTGTCGAAATCCGGACCTATGAGATCATCTACAAGCTGATCGAGGACATCCAGGCCGCCATGGTCGGCATGCTCGCCCCCGAGTACGAAGAGGTCCTCACCGGCGAGGCTGAGGTGCGCGAGATCTTCCGGGTCCCCAAGATCGGGGCCGTGGCCGGCTGTTACGTCCGCAGTGGCGTGATCACACGTGGTTCCAAGGTGCGGTTCCTTCGTGACGGGGTCATCATCTGGAAGGGCGCGATCACCTCGTTGCGACGCTTCAAGGAGGACGTGCGTGAGGTCCACGAGGGATTCGAGTGCGGCATTGGCCTGTCGAACAACCAGGACCTGCGTGCGGGCGACATCGTCGAGACCTACGAGGAGCGGGAGATCCCCCGGACCTGAGTGCACGCCGCAGCGCTGAGCGTGGAGCTGCACCTGCCGCAGGTGCACTCCTTGAAGGACAAACGGGCCGTAGTGAAGCCGATAGTCGAGGGGTGCCGGCACCGCTTTGGCGTGGCCGCGGCGGAGGTGGGTAAGCAGGACCTCTGGCAGGCGGCGGAGCTCGCGTTCGCGGCCGTTTCCTCCAGCCCGCGCCATGTGGCAGAGGTGCTGGACTCGGTCGAGCGCTTCGTATGGTCGTTCCCCGAGGTCGAAGTCGTCACCTGCGAACGCCACTGGTGGGGGGACTGATGAGCCGGCAACGTCGCCGCCCCTCCTGGCCGACCCAGCGGCACTACCCGCGAATGGCGCGGGTCAACCAGTTGCTGCGCGAAGTGCTGGCGGAGGAGATCGAACTGGTCGCCGCCACGGACAGCCGGCTCGAACTGGTAACAGTGACCGCGGTCGCCTGTGAACCGGACCTTCGCCACGCCAAGGTCCTTTTGGCCTCGTTGCCGGATGAAGCCCTCGCTGCTCTCGGCGAGGCGCGGCCCCGCCTTCAGAAGGCGGTGGCCCAACAGGCAAAGCTGAAGCGGACCCCTCAGTTGAGCTTCGCAGCGGACCCAGCGATCCTCGCTGGCACCAAGGTGGAAGAGATCCTGCGAGCCATCCAGTTGGAAGACGAAGCCCGCGGCCCGGCGCCAGGTGGCGAGCAAGAGCCTCCGGAGTGAGCCAGGTCGACGGTCTCGTCGTCATCGACAAGCCAACGGGCTGCACGAGCCACGACGTAGTCGCCCGCTGTCGGCGCATTTTTTCCCAGAAAAAGGTGGGGCACGCTGGCACGCTCGACCCCGACGCCACGGGTGTCCTGCTGGTGGGGCTTGGCCAAGCGACGAGATTGCTGCAGTGGCTCACCGGGCTGCCGAAACGTTACACGGGTGAGATCGTTCTCGGCATTGCGACCAACACGCTCGACGCGGGTGGCGAGGTCACAGGAAGATGGGACATGAGCACGGTCACCTTGGAGGCTGCTCGGGCTGCCGCGGAGCGGCTAACGGGGGAGATAACCCAGGTCCCCCCCATGGTTTCCGCCCTGAAAGTCGGTGGCCGGCGTCTGCACGAGCTCGCCAGGGCCGGCGTTGAGGTCGAGCGCGCTGCTCGCCGCGTGACGGTGCAACGTTTCGACGTGGAACTGGCCGGGCCCGGTCCGGTGCTCGCCATCGACGTCGAGTGCGGTTCGGGGACCTATGTGCGGAGCCTGGCAGCAGACCTAGGGACGCTGCTTGGCGGGGCGGCCCACCTTCGCAACCTGCGCAGGGTTGCAGTGGGGAGCTTTTCGGTGGACAGTGCTGTGACGTTGGAGGAGCTCGAGGCGTCGCCGACGGTGTTGGACGCCGTGCTGGTACCGGCAGCCGCTCTCCCCGGAATGGAAAAGGCTGTCGTGGGCCCCGAAGTTGCCGTGGCCGTCGGCTACGGGAGGATGCTCACCGCTGACATGCTCGCCGCTGGCGGTGCCCGCGGGCCCGGGCCGTGGGCGGTGCTTGCGGAGGACGGCAGGCTGCTCGCCGTTTACCAGGCACATGGGGCGGGGCAAGCGAAGCCGGCGGTTGTCCTGGCCTGAGCCTGCTGGGCCATGCGCCTGTGCCGGGCGTGAGCCTCTGGGGCGTTACTTCTCGACGTTGGCGCGTTCGCGCTTGACCTTGTCCCAGAAGTTCGAGGGCATCAGTTCGTAGCGGTCGTGATGGGCCTTGAAGCGGCCCCGGCCGCCGGTGAGGCTGCGCAGGTCGATCGCATAGCGGGCGAGCTCCGCCGTCGGCACGAGCGCGATGATGATCGACTCGCCAGGCTGGCCGGTCTCGGTTCCCTGGACCCGACCGCGGCGGCTGTTGAGGTCACCCAGCACGTCGCCCTGGTAGGCGTTCGGGACGGTCACTTCGAGCAACGAGAGAGGCTCGAGCATGACAGGGCCCGCCTTGGCGAGGGCCTCCCGAAGACCGAGAGCACCGGCCATCCGGAACGACATCTCAGAAGAGTCGACGGGGTGGTGCTTGCCGTCGAAGCACGTGACGCGTACGTCCACGACCGGCCAACCGAAATGGCCTCCGTCCGTCATGGCTTCCTCGGCGCCTTTCTGCACGGCGGGGATGTACTGGCGGGGGATCACGCCACCGACGATGTTGTCCACGAACTCGAACCCCCCTCCTCGCTCCATCGGTTCGACCCGCAGGAACGCCACACCGAACTGGCCGTGACCGCCGGTCTGTTTTTTGTACTTCCCTTCGGCTTCGGCGTTGGTGCTCACGGTCTCGCGATAGGGGATTATGAGCTCCTCACTTTCCACGCCCACGCCGAACTTGCGGGAGAGCCTCTCCATGGCGATGCCGAGATGGGCCTCGCCCGTGCCGGACAGCACGGTCTGATGGGTCTCGTCGTCGCGGCGCACGACCAGCGTGGGGTCCTCCTCCTGAAGGCGGTGGAGGGCGGTCATCAGCTTGTCCTCGTCGGCCTTGCTCTTGGGGTGGATGGCGATGGACAGCACCGGCAAAGCGGCCTCGGCGACCCAGTCGCCAGCCGAACCCGTCGGCAGCATCGCGACAGGCATATTGCGGGGCGTCAGCGTATCGCCGGTGTTCGTGGCGGCGAGCTTCGCAACAGCGGCGATGTCCCCGGCGGCCACCTCAGTGAGCGGGAGCTGTTCTTTGCCGCGAAGCGTGAAAAGTGCGTGGAGACGCTCCTCGGCTTTGGACCTGGGGTTGAACATCACGATGTCTGGGCGCAATGTGCCGGAGACGACTTTGAAAAGCGATATTTTCCCGACGTAGGGGTCCGCGATGGTCTTGAAAACCCATGCCAGCGGCTGGCCGGCTGAGTCGGGGGCGATCTCGACGGCTTCAGCGCCGGCGCTACCAGGCGCCCGCACCAGGGCGGGTGGGCGCTCCAGGGGGGAGGGGGCAACGTCGCATATGCAATCGAGCAGCCGGTCGATGCCGACCAACTTGGTTGCTGAGCCACAGATCACGGGGAAAACCTGCGAGGAGACGACCCCGCGGGCGAGGGTCTTGGCCAGCTCGTCGGCAGAGATTTCGTCGCCCTCGAGATAGCGGGCCATGAGGTCGTCGTCGGCAACCACTATGCCCTCGACGAGAGCATCACGCACAGAGTGCTCCTGGGCCGCCATGTCGTCAGGTATCGCTACTTTAGAGGCCGTGCATTTACCTGGGTCATAAACAAAAGCGGAGTCCGATAACAGGTCGGCGATCCCGTGGAAGTTGTGTTCTTCACCTATAGGGAGCTCGAGAGGGGCCACGCCTGCACCGAAGGACTGGTGCAATTGCTGGAGGACGTTGGGGAAATCAGCACGTTCCCTGTCGAGCTTGTTCATAAAGATGAGGCGGGGGATGCCGAGTTCCGCCGCCGCCTTCCAGAAAATCTCGGTTTGTACCTCGACGCCGTCGACGGCGCTCACAACGATCACCGCAATGTCAGCTACAGACAACGCCGCCAGCGTTTCGGGCACGAAGTCTGCATACCCTGGGCAGTCCAGGACGTTGACCTTGTAGCCACGCCATTCGAGGGCAGCCAGGGAAAGGCTGGTGGACATGTGATGGGAGTGTTCTTCGGGCTCGAAGTCAGACACGGTGGTCCCGTCTTCTACCCGGCCAGCCCTGTTCGTGGCGCCGCTGCACAGCAACAGGGCCTCGGTCAGCATGGTCTTGCCGGAGCCCCCGTGGCCGACGAGCGCCACATTGCGGACCTTCGCTGGTGGGTACGCTTTCATCCGAGCACCTCATCCTTCCCCCGCGGGTTGCCCCGTCGGTGTTCCCCTGCACGGACCGGTCCAGGTCGTTCCAGTTAAGCTACCTTCTCTGCTGGTCGGGGCCAAGATCGAGATCCGGCATTGCCGGGCCGCTCTCGGCGCAAACTCCTTGTCTTGCGAGTGTGGGTGGTAACCTGAGCTACGCCCATCGGCCCATAGGAGCAGGTAGTTGTTCGACGCACGCTTCCGGACGGCGGTAGACAAAGCGGTGAGCCCGGCTGGGCAGGCCCTTCGGCGAACCGGTTTGTCCCCTGACCATCTGACGGCGACGGGCATTTTGATGTCCATCCCCGCCGGCTGGGCGATCGCGACCGGCCACCTGGTCATCGGGCTGGTCTTGCTCATCGCCTCGGCTCTGCCCGACCTGTTCGATGGGAGCCTCGCGAGGGCGAGCGGGCGGTCAAGCAACAGGGGCGCCTTCTTCGATTCGGTGGGCGACCGCGTTAGTGACACGGTCGTTTTGGCGGGCTTCGCCTGGTACGCACAGGACCGCTTC
Source organism: uncultured Acidimicrobiaceae bacterium (assembly GCA_963725935.1). GTDB lineage: Bacteria > Actinomycetota > Acidimicrobiia > Acidimicrobiales > Palsa-688 > Fen-671. The sequence goes on from CAVSAM010000003.1 coordinate 21,588, forward strand.
GGCCACCACGCCGCTCTTGTCCCCCTGGCGGTGTTGGGCGTCTCCCAGCTGGTGTCCTACATCAGGGCAAAGGCTGACACGCTCGGGATAGACGCCAAGGGTGGCCTGATGGAGCGCGGCGAACGGGTCGTCGTGCTGTGCTTCGCTCTGAAGTTCCCGGCGGACATGTTGTGGCTTCTCTGGGTGATCGTTGTACTCTCGTTCCTCACTGCGGCGCAGCGTTTCGTAAGGGTCTGGCGCCAGGCCGACCGGCCGCCGGCGCCGCTGCCGGTTGAGCCCGCCGCCGTGGTACTGCGGTGGAGGGCTTGGCGCGAAGAGAGGGCCGGCCGCGAGGCAACCTGGTGGGCTCGGGCGCCCAGGGGGCCGGGATCGTCGGCCAACGGTGGGCTGCCGTTCCTGTCGGGCAGCAGGCGCCCGGGCTCGGGTGCCGCGGGTAGCAGGTGGCACGAGCGACGCTTGGCGCGCCGAGAGCGTTTCTCGGACGAAGCCAACGTCGGCGCCGGTTCGCCGGTGCCGAACGGGCAGGAACACGGCCAAGACCAACGCCGCACCGAGATCCACGATGAGGCGAGGGCAAGGCGTCGGACCGAGCCCAAGGGACAGGGGTAGATCTAGTGCCACGACCGGCAACGTTCGCCCCGTTGCCGAGACCGACTTTGGTCCTGCTACTTCGCTTCTAGAGGCAACGGGGCGAACGTTCCTGGAGGCAGCAGCACGCGGGAGGACTGGCCGGCACAGGGGCTTTGTTCTAGGTTGGCTCGCGGTGCTGAGCAAGCAACTCGCGATGTACCGCGTGGGGGCGGCGGTTGCCTCTGCGCTGCCCGGCGAAGTGGCTAGTGGTGCTGCTCAGGGGCTGGGAGCGTTGCTGGGCCGGCTCCCGGATTACGACGGCAGGCGGGCTGTCGTTGCGTCGCACATGGCCCGGGTGCTGGGCCGCCAACTCGGGCGACCAGAGCGGCGCCGCATCGTCGCAGAGGTTTACGGTTACTACAGCAGGTATTGGGCGGAGAGCCTGCGCCTCGCTTCGGTACCCCAAGCCCAGGTGACCGCCGGCGTGTCAGTGGCCGGCGACGACCACCTCGAGGCGGCGACAGCGCTTGGCCGGGGAGTGATCATCGTCACCCCACACCTCGGGGGTTGGGAATGGGGAGGCAGGTACCTCATCGGTGAAGGGCTGCCCGTGAGTGTCGCAGTCGAGACGGTGGAACCGCCAGACCTGTTCGAGTGGTTCGAGCGTTTCCGCGAACAACTTGGTTTCCAGGTCGTCGCGGTTGGGCCCGGCGCCGCTGCAACCCTGATCCGGGCGCTCAAGGAAAAACATGCCGTGTGCCTGTTATCGGACCGCCTGGTCGGCCAAACCTCTGGCGTCGAAGTCTCATTCTTTGGAGAGGGCGCGATGCTGCCAGCCGGGCCGGCGACCCTAGCGTTGCGCTCCGGGGCGCCGGTGCTCCCTGGGGCGATTTACTTTGGCAAGGGGGCCAGCTCGCATCGGGTCGTCTTCCGCCCACCGATCGAGTTGCCGACGGGGTTGGGTTTCAGGCAAACCGTGCGCGCGGTCACCCAGTCCATTGCCAGAGAGCTGGAGCACCTGATCCGCCAGGCGCCGACGCAGTGGCACTTGCTACAGCCCAACTGGCCCGGGGATCCCTCGCTGCATAGTCCCTCCGCATGGGCGCGACGGGAGGCCCGCGCGCTGATGTTCCCGCGGGATGCCGAATGACCTCGGGTCGCTGCCTGACAGCGGCTTGCCGAGTGACCCCGGCTTGCCGAGTGACCGGGAGGCTGGCGTGGTGCGGGTAGGCCTGGTTTGCCCCTACAGCCTGAGCATTCCGGGCGGGGTGCAGGGACAGGTGCTCGGCATCGCGAGGGCGCTGCGTTCCATGGGTGTGGAGGCCCGCGTGCTCGCCCCCTGCGATGGGCCGCCGCCCGAGCCATGGGTTTCTCCGCTCGGTGCTTCGGTCCCGGCGGCGGCTAACGGGTCGGTTGCGCCGATCGCCCCCGACCCAGCTGCTTCGTTACGAACGATAAGAGTCCTGCCGCGATGAACGCTTCGACATAGTCCATCTTCACGAACCCCTGGTCCCTGGCCCAACTCTCACCGCTCTCCTATTCAGCGATGGGCCATTGGTCGGGACCTTTCACCGCGCAGGCACGATCTCGTGGTACAGGGTGATGCGTGGCCCCGGACGGTGGGCGACGCGGCGGCTGGCCCTTCGCTGTGCGGTTTCCGCGTTGGCACTGGAGACCGCTCGGCAGACCCTGGGCGGCGAGTACGAACTTTTGTGGAACGGCATAGATATTCGGCTCGTGTCGGCGGTGGAGCCGTGGCCGAGTTCGGGGCCGACCGTCCTGTTCCTGGGCCGCCACGAGCCCCGCAAGGGCCTGGCCGTTTTAGTCGAGGCAGTGGTGCACCACGGGGTCGAGGCCAGGATTCTGGGTAGCAGGTGAAGGGCCTCAAACCGCGTCGCTGAAAGAGGCCACCCTCGGGGACTCTCGCTTCGAGTGGCTCGGCGTGATAAGCGAAGACGAGAAGCTGCGCCGGCTGTGCGGGGCCGATGTCCTCGCCGCACCTTCACTGCACGGGGAAAGCTTCGGCATGGTGTTGCTCGAGGGCATGGCTGCCTGCACTCCCGTCGTTGCAAGCGACATCCCGGGTTATGCGAACGTGGCCCGTCCATCCAAGGACGCGATCCTGGTGCCGCCCGGGGACGCCGCGGCCTTGGCCGCTGGACTCCGTGAGGCGCTCGCCGGAGGGCCGGTCATCAAGGCCATGACCGAGTCGGCCTACGCACGGGCCGGGGAGCACTCCCTCGGCTCCCTCGCCCGCCGCTACCTCGAGCTCTACGAACCGTTGCTCGCAAAGCACTAGAGCCGCTGTTCGCAGGGGAGTGAAATGCGGCACACCCCCGTAGTCGAGCGTTCGCGCGCCAGTAGCTTTTGAGACTGTGGGGCCCTCCGGGCCAGTAATGCGCAGAAAGTCGGCCACGTGGGAGGTTGGCGTGCGGTTGTCCAATAGGCAGCGCGGCTACTTCGACGCCTTGGGCGTCCTCATTTGCGAGGTCGTGCTGCTCGCCACCTTGCTGAAAGCCGGTCCGCTGCTCGGGACCGTCGACCTTGCGCATTTCGCAAGGTGGCTTCAGGCGACAAGCCCGCAGCGAGTTGTCACGAGCTGTCTTCGTCTGCTGGGAACCGCAGTCTCGGGCTGGTTGCTGCTCAGCACCGTGGTGTACGGGGCTGCGGCACTGAGCGGTCGGGTCGGGTTGGTGCAACAGGCGCGCCCGGTGACCCTGCCTGCCCTGCGTCGGATCCTGGACGCCATGGCGGCGGCGTCGGTAGCCGCATCGTCCATAGGTAGCACGGCTGCATTGGCGAGCGCTTCGGCTCCCGCGCACCCCGTAGCAATGGTCCAACCTCTGAGACCGCCCCGACCTGTCGAAGTGGTCCGGCCCCCGGCGTCTCGCGACATCGTGGGGCCCCTGAGCCCCAGGAGTTCGGCGGTTGGTCGCCATTTCCCACACCCCGGCACCCTCGACCACGAGCTTCCGGAGACGCCCTTGCCAGCCGCCAAGCCTAAAGAGGTACCGAGCCAGGCGAACGGTTTCGCAGGGCTACCGAGGGGCACCAAGGTCGTGGTGGTCGAACCCGGCGACTGTCTCTCGGTGCTAGCGGAGCGGTACCTCGGCGACTGGCGGCTTGACAGTGAAATCGAGGCCCTCAACTTCGGCCGCCTACAACCGGACGGGCGTGCGCTGGTGAACGACCACTGGATATACCCGGGTTGGGTCCTGGTTTTGCCGACCAACGCCGTCGGGGCCCAGGTCGTGGGCGGTGCCCGTGCCGAGCACCCGCCGGCCGGTCGTGGAACGGGGCCGTTGGCAGCGCCGTTCACGACGCTGTTCGCGCCACGAGAGTTGTCTCATCACCCCGTGGCAGCCGAACGGCCCTCTCCAAGCGAGGGCGCCGAGCCGGACGAACACCCCGCGCCGGTAAAACATCCTACGCGCCTCGAGCGCCCCCCAGTCACGACGCAGGCCGAGCATGTCGAAAACAGCGCGCCACGCGAGCGCCTGAGGCCACCCGCTCACGTCGTTGCCGAGCCGGCAAAACCCGCCGTGAGCAAGGCTCGTCTCGAACGAGGCGGAACAGCGGCGAGCCAGGGCCATGAGGAGCTGGCCGTGGTTGCAGGCGTTGCGGCGATCGCGGCCGCGGGGATCATCTGGCGGCTGGACTGGTCACGGCGCGAGCAATTGCATTCTCGTCCGAGAGGTCGACTGATCCCACAGAACCGGCCCACGGTCCAAGCGGTTGAGCGCCGCGCTCGAGCCATCGCCAGCGAGGAGGCGATGCGCTGGGTTGACTTCGGGCTTCGGTACCTGAGCGGCCTAATCGAACAGCAGTCATTCGACAAAATGGGCCTTGTCCCGTCCGTGGTCCTCGTGCATGCCGGTAAACGAGGCCTCGAGGTCCTGGTCTCGCCGGCCGTCCAAGGGGCCCTTGGGTGGTTCGAGCCGAGCCAAGACGGGACGAGGTTGCTCCTCGACGCGGAGGTAACGCTGGCGGAACTCCAGGGTCTCGCGACCGACCGGTGGCCCGCTTGGCCGGCACTGGTAAGCCTTGGAAATGACGCCGACGGAGCGTTGCTGTTCAACCTCGAGCACGGGGGGTCCCTCTCGGTCGAAGGCCCGAGCAACCTCGTCGAGGGAGCACTGGCGCGCATCGCATTGGAACTGTCCAGCCAACCATGGTCAGACGAGATGCTCGCCGGGCTATACCTGATCGGGGATTGCCCCTTAGACGGCCGGCTCAGGGGGGCACAACGGGTTGCGGCCGACGAGGCGATGGACCTTGCCGAGAGGCTCGATCAGATATCAGCGGCCCAACAGGAGCTGGCGGGCGCTACTTCGCTTTCCGTTCTGCGGGCCGTGGCCTGCGAAGCGCGGCCCAACATAGCCGTCGCCTTCGCCGCGGCCCCAACAGAGGCCCTGCGATGCCTTGCGGAAGCGGCTGTCCCAGAGCGCAGCGGGATCGTGGTCGCGGGAGCCGGGCCGTTTACAGGCGCGAGGTGGGCCCTGGTCATTGGAGCGAACGGGGCCGCGTTACTTCGCGGCCTCATAGACGAACGCCCGGTGTCTTTCGATTTGAAGTTGGAATGCGACCCCGAGGAGGTGGGCTTGTTGAGTGAGGCTCTGGGAGCCACCGTTGAGCGGGGAGGCCGCCCCGCTGAGGTCCGCGTCGGGATCCCCGTGCCGGCCGCAAGTGTCATCGACATCAGATTCTGGGAGCGCCCCGCCAGATCGCGGCGAGGTCGAGATTTGTTTGCTCGGGCCCGTCGAAGTCGCTGGAGGGGACATGAGCGCACTGGAACCCTCCCGGCGGACGGCGGCCCTCGCGCTTCTTGCCTACATGGCCGCACATGACAGGCCCGTCAACGCAGATGAGCTGGCTGGCGCACTTTGGCCGCTCGACGCCACGAAGGACAACCTCGGGGGGCCCCAGCGGAAGACCGTTATGAACGTGATCTCCCGCGCCCGCCTCGTGCTCGGTTACGGCGCACGCGGCCAGGAGCGCCTCGCCTATTCGGCGCGGGGCTACCGGCTCGCACCGGAGGTGACTACGGACTGCGCCCGTTTCGAAGCCCTCGTTGCGACGGCTCGGCTGGCACCGCCTCCTGCTGCGATCGGCGCCCTGCGTATGGCGCTCGAGCTGGTCAGGGGAGAACCCTTCGGCGGCGCGCTCTCGAGCCAGTTCTTCGAGTGGGTGGCCAGCGAGCACCTGGACCTTACCTTGACGTCCAGAGCGGTTGACGCAGCCGAGGAGCTGGGTCAGCTGGCGCTCGGACTTGGCGACTTCGAGACGGTGTTCTGGGCGGTGGGGAAAGGCCTGCAGCTGGAGCCGACCAGAGAGGAACTGTTCCGTCTGTGGATGCACGCGCTGGGCCGCTCCGACCGGCCAGCGAACGTCGACGACGTTTACCGCAGATTGATGCTCGTGATCCGACAGAAGCTCCACCCGCTGCAAGAGCCTCAGGAAGCGAGCCGCGAAGTATGGCGCACCTACACTGCGGCCGGGGTGGCCGGCCGGCACTCCTGAGTACCGCCAACATGCGAGACCTATCATTAGCCCGTGCCTGCAGTGGTGCTCTACCGGGAGGGGGTCACCCTGGGCGAACGTTGGGCCCGCTGCGGGTTCGGCCTTCCCCTGAAGTCGTTGAGAGCCAGCTGGCAGCGAGTGCAGGTTGACGTCGACCACCTCGAGTTCTCGGTTAGGACGGCGACTCGCCATGTCGTGATGATGCCGCCGGGACGCCACGAGATCCGTGTGCGCGGGAGGGGCTTCGCGCCATCGGTAGCTACCGTCGACCTGATCGGCGACCAACGGGTTATCGTCGCGATAACACCTCAGTACCTGGAGTCGGCCAGCCGGTCCACACCACTTGGCCAGCTGCTGGTGCACGTGGTCACTGGGCCCGAGGAGCTTCAGCCGTACCGGTTCTACAAGAGCTGGCCTTTGTTCATTTCCGCGCTCGGGTCGTCGACCGTGGCGGGTCTTGGTGCGGCGGCCGTAGCGGCGGCGGTGTATGTCCTCACCCAGCACGTCCTGGCCGGGCTCCTGCTGCTTGCGTGCGTTTCGGTCGTGGTACCAACGCTGCTGTTCAGCGGGATCGGTGGCCTCGTCATGGCGGTGCGCTTCTTGCGGCTTTCCTCAGACTGGCGTGCACCACGAAAGGCTGGGGCACCAGTGGCTCCTGGGCCGCTGCACACCTTGACCTGATGGCACGACGGGGGTGACAATCGCTTTTGCCCGGCACCGGTCACGAGCCCCGGAAGGGGGGCGAGGGCTCGTGACCGGCCCGGTCCAGGGGCGAGGGTTCCCTGGTGGCTTGCCCCGCATCATGCGGGACACTTGGTAATTTACCGACCCAACGTTTCACGGAAGCAACAGCTATGTTGCAGAACGGTAAACAGTTGTAAGCGCTTCCATGAACAGGTTACCCCTGGGAAGGGCTCCCCGCAACCCCTTTTGGGGCTTTTCGTTTAAGCAAGCAATGCCCTCTCTAGTGCCCGAGGGGCGTCCTGTCGCTGGTCGGCCCCGCAGATCTCTCGCAGCGGTCATGCTTGGCGGCCTGGTGTTGGGCGTGCCGGCATTTGCTTCCAGTTCGCGAGCAACTACGCCCAGCCTTCCGGCACCCAGGACCAGCGTGCCGGCACGCCCTGTTCTAGAAGTCGGCGACTCGCTGGGTATCGATCTCGGCTGGGGGCTGACCGATGAGCTCTCCGGCAGCCGGCACCGGCTTATTGCCGTGGCCGTAGGCGACACCGGCTTGGCAGAGCCGTCGTACTACGACTGGCCGGCGCAGCTGTCGGTGGACCTTCGCTTGTACCACCCGGGGACAGTGATCGTGTTCCTTGGAGCCAACGACGTGGAGAGCTTCTACACCTCCAACCGCTTCTTAGCGTTCGGCTCGCCAGGTTGGGCGGAGTTTTACGGCAAGCGGGTCGCCAAGATGATGGAGGAGGCTGCGAGCGCTGGAGCGAAGTTGCTCTGGGTGGGGATGCCGCCGATGGAGGACCCGAGCTTCTCCTCGGACATGGCCACGCTCAACGCCGTCTACAGGGCCGAGGCCATCGCCCATCGACCTGACGTCAGCTACTTGGCATCTTGGCGCGTGCTCGGCGGCCCGCAGGGCCAGTACAGAGGGGCGCTGAGCGGGCCGGGAGGGGACGAGGTGGCTCTTAGGGCACCAGACGGGGTCCACATCACACGCGGAGGAGGCGACCTGCTTGCCAAGGCCGTCGTTGCGAGGCTGAAACGCTTCGGCTGGCTTTAACTTAAAGACCGCCTGCCTGCGGGCGAGGGGCCCGCTGGCAGGCGGCCCATCCTCACCTGACAGCCCAGAGAGGGGGGGGGCTCTGACTGGCTCCAGGGAGAATGGTGGGGAAAGCATTCCCCTCCGGCTTTCTCTGTCGGCAGTGACCCGAGGTAGTTGAGGAGGAAACTGGCCAGCCGGTTCGAAGTGCGCCCGAAAGTACTGCTTTGTCCCGTTAATCAATATTGCGCAACTCCCTCAGCCTCGGCTGAGGGAGACCTGAGCTTCTCCTAAAAGTGCCAGCGGGACCTGAGTGCCAGCGGGCCTTACTGGACGACTGTCCCGGTGAACGCCTCGGCCGTTCCGACCGCAGCAAGGATTGCCCGCGCCAGAGCAAGTGCCGACGCCGGGTCGAGCTCCACTGCCACACGCGTCGAGGGGCCCAGTTCTGGGTTCAAGAAGTCGACGTTCAGGGTGTGCTCGGCAGCCGCGTGCACTGGGTGGTCGAAGTAGACAGTCGCGGCCGACAGAGAGAACCATCCCGAAGGTCCCTTCCCGCTGCCGATTATCGGGACGTGTTCGGTTTCGTAAGTGCACATAGGCTGTCCTCAGGAGGCCAGGTAGCGCCGGAAGAAATGGTCGATCTGTTCCCATCCGTCCTTTGCAGCTTCGGGGCGGAAAGAAGGCCGGTCCACGCAGAAAAAAGCGTGCCCTGCTCCCGGGTACGAATGGAACTCGTAGGTTTTCCCATGCTCGACAAGAAGCTTTTCGAGTACCGCCACCTCCTCGGGTGAGGGGTGCTGGTCATCCTCGCCGAACAGGCCGAGCAGCGGGCACGACAGGTCCTTGACGATGCCTACCAACGGGCTCATCTTGACCGGGGAGCCTTCAGGGGGAGGGTTCACGATGGCGGCCCCGTAGCAGTCGACGGCGGCATCGAGCTGCAGCGAGCACGCTGCGAGGAAGCTCTGACGCCCACCCGAGCAGTAGCCGATCGTGCCGACCTTGCCGTTCGAGGACGCAAGGGACTTTATGTGCTTGCTGGCAGCGCCCACGTCGCCTACCAGTCGTTCGTCTGGCACGCCGCCCCGGGCGCGCACGGTCGCGGCCGCATCGTCTGGGCTTGCACCCGGCGCCTCACGGCTGTAGAGGTTCGGCATCAGCGCGATGTAGCCCTCATCGGCAAAGCGGCGGGCTATCTCCTTGGTGCTCCGGTCGTAACCGGGCATGTGGTGGATGACGACAACTCCCCCGAACGGCCCGTGCTCCAGGGGTTGCGCCAGGTACGCCTCGATCTGGTCACCGCCGTGGCCGGCGATGGTGATCGTTTCAGCATTCATGTCGTGGCTCATGGAGGCGAGGCTACCGTTGGCTGGGAGATGTAAGCGCCGTGACAGCAGCTACCTCGCTCGTCAACCGCCTGGCCCGGAAGAGCCCGAGCTCGGCCAGGCGGTTGACGGCGTAGGGGCAGGCTATGCGGCGGGGTCTGTAGTGGTCGTCGGGACGGTCGTGGTGGTCGTGCCTCCCCAAGGACCAGGGCCTTTCGGGCCGCCCGGAGCCCACGACTTGCGGTTGGCCTGGACCTGGGTCAGGTCGATGACAGTCTGAGCAGTGGCGGTGTCGCCGCTAACAGTTGCCGTGACCGTAACGGTGTCGCCGTTGTTGACAGACGTAATCCCGCTCGAATCGGCGTCGACGACCGTGGATGAATCGACGGCGTACACCTGGACGTACCCGTCGGCACTGGTGACCGTTATCGAACCCTCGCTCACCGACCCGGCTTTGCCGTACTGAGTGTCGATCGTCTCATAATCGCCGTTCGGCCCTTTGAGCGTATAGGTCCCGTGGATGACCCCGTCAGGTCCGAACAAACCCCCGAGGGTGCTCATGCCACCAAAGCCGCCAGGGCCCCTAAACCCGCCGACGGGCCCGTTCGCGGCCTTGCCAGCGAAGGCGCCGAACGCGGCCGGGCCACCCTGACCGACAGGGCCACCGAAGAAGCCCCGGTGCACCCGGCCGGGCGCCGTCGAAGGTGTTGTGGTAGTCGTGGATGAGCTGGCTGCCGCAGGGGTCGCCGGCGAGGAGGTCGTGGCGGAAGCAACCGCCGCTGCACCTGCACCTGCGCCAAGGATCACGGCGAGGCCAGCAGCCGTCTTCGTCAGCCGCGAGCGCCGGGGCTTGCGGGCCGGAAAACCGGGAGGTGGCGGGGGAGGGGTGAAGGGATAGAGGTCGGCATCCTTGTGGTCATCGCTCATCTTGAGCTCATCTCCTTGCTCCCGGGGCGTGTTGGGGCCGCGGCTCAGCTGCATGGAGCTTCCGTCCCAGACATGAAAAGAAGATGAGCGCAACCTAAGGCTTTGGGAGAGATAGCAGCGCAGCTTGTGGGCGGTTAGGCATTACCGGCGTTGATCAGGGATTTTCCCAGCATGGCCAGGTCTTTCTCGGTGCGTGTGGGTGGAAATTTGTTGCCCGCGGCACGCCAAGGTACGGCGGGCGACGCCGAGATAGCCCAACCACGCAGCCCTTTCCACTCGCCACGTGGCTGAGCGCCCTCCGAGAGGGATCAGAAGTCCCTCATGACCATGCCGGTACGTGGTTTCGGCCAGAAAAATGTCGTCTTCGGCGGCATCCGGTCGCCTCCGTGAGCGGTCCGCGCGATCTGGGAAACAGTCGCCGGCCGGCAGAAGACCGCGGCGTTCGCCTCGCCTGTCCTCACCGCCACCAGGGCGTGGGTGATCTCGTGCTCGTACGTCAGGTCGTGCTGGGGCAACCCGGCGAGAGCCGCGTCGATGCGGCTCGAGTCGAGGTCGTAGCCCGCGGCTGCTCCCGTGGCCCGCGGCTTGGCGAGCCAGCAGCCGGACGCGGTTACGAGCGCGAGCGCGCCCACATCGGCCATCGTGGAGAGCAGTTTGGGCCCCTCGGCCGCCGTGGGCCTTAGTTCGAAGCTGGCTCCGAGGGCACCTGCCAGGTCGAAGCCCGTCGGCAGCCCGGATACGACCCGGTGGATTGCCATGACTTGGAGCTGCTGTTCAGAAAGCTCCACCACCAAGGCGAGCACCGCGTCATATCCAGCCGACCCGGCGCCGCCCTGCTCGTCCACGGGCCCGCCGGCACCGCCGCCGGCATCTCCACCTGCGGCCCGCCGTTCGGCCTGGTACGCCAGCGCTGTCTCGTAACGGTGGTGCCCGTCGGCAACCAGCAGCGGGCTGGCGCCGACCAGCTTGGCCACCGCATGGTGGGCAGAGGAGCCCGTAACCGGCCAGATCTCGTGCAGGGTCCCTTCGTCGTCGCGAGCGCTTATTACGCCCCCGCTGCTGTCGGGCTGGTCGAGCGGTACCGGCCCAAGAGCGTCGGCGAGCCCTGTCTCCGAGGACAGGCACCAGATCGGCGACGTATTGGCCTGCGTCGCCCGGATCAGCTCCAGGCGGTCGCTCTTGGCCTTGGGCGTCGTGTTCTCATGGGGGAGGATGCCTTTGCCCGGGGGTTCGAGCACCAGCGCACCGATCACGCCCAGTGTCTGGCGCGGCTCACCACTGGGTGCCACGTAGCTCATTCGATAGCCGTACAGGGCTGGCTTGTGTTCGCGGACGAGCGCCCGGCTAGCCTGCCAGCCCTGGAGGAGCCGGGCAGCTTCGGCATAATGCCCGTTGGGCAGCTCTACCCGGACGACGTTGTATGGGCTGCGCGCTAAGAGGGCCGCACGCTGCTCCTCGGTGATGATGTCGTACGGCGGGCAGATGACGACGTCCACAGAGCCGACCACCGGCACGCCGGGGCGCAGGCCAGCAAAAGCCAATAGCTGTGGCATGGCTCCTGACTAGCAGCATGAGCCCGGCCGGGCAACTCTGCGGACCGCGACGCAACACGCCTCGTGGGCGGCGGTCGGTATCTTGGAGAGGTGAGACAAATGGCTGCCCGAACCGGGGCACGTTGGAACTGAGCGGTCCGATCTGGGGGACGTCCCCCGAAGGCGACCAGCCGGGCTGGCCATCCGCCGCAGCTCCGTCCCAGGAGGCCCCGCCGGGCGGCCCGCAAGGATCCCCTCGAGCAGACTGGTGGCCGGAGCCGGTGAACGGCCACGGTACGTCACCCTGGGCGACTGAACGCACACCGGCCCCAGGGCACCCGACGGGAAGGGACGGGGTAGTTCGCGCCGACGGGCCCGGCAAGCCAATTCCCGCTGGGGCGGGCAAACCGAAGAGCACACTGAGGCGCGCGTGGGAGCGCGTGGCCGGCGCCCTGGCGGCGATCGGCGCCTTCCTGGCCAAGTTCGGTGCGCTGCTGATCAAGCTCAAGTACATCGGCCTTGTGCTGTCGATGCTTGTTTCCATTGCTGCGTACTCGCTATTTTTTGGCTGGACTTTCGCGGCATGCTTTGTGCTTTTGATCTTCGTACATGAAATGGGCCACGTAATAGAGCTACGCCGGCAGGGGGTGCCGGCAACTGCGCCACTTTTTATCCCGTTCCTGGGCGCTTTTGTCGGGATGAAAGGGAGCCCACGTAGCGCTTTCCAGGAAGCCCTCTCGGGGCTCGCCGGTCCGTTGTTCGGCACGGCAGCCTCGGTGGTGGTGGCCTTTTGGGCGAACGCGACGGGGTCGAAGTTCTTGATGGCGTTGGCTTTTGTCGGCTTTTTCATGAACATGTTCAACCTTTTGCCGATGCTCCCCCTCGACGGCGGGAGAGCCGCCGCCGCTTTGCACCCTGCGATCTGGCTCGCCGGTCTAGTCGGCCTGATTGTCTGGGAGGTCCTTTACCCGAGCCCGGTGATACCCATCATCCTCATCCTCGGTGGCTACGAGCTATGGAGGCGATGGAGGTACCGCAATAGCCCGGCTTCGCGCCTGTACTACTCGTTGCTTCCCCAGCAGCGCCTTACCATCGGGGTCATGTACCTCGCGCTGGTCGCCGTAACTGTGTATGGTTCGCACGCGACGTACGTGGCCCGTAGTTTCAAGTGGTAACCCGGCGCGCTGCGCGTGCGTTGCCGTGTGACCCGCTCACCGCAGCCGGTGGACCGGGAGTGACATGGGCGCTGGATCTCGACGGAGTGGTATGGCTCGCTGGGCACGCGATAGCCGGGTCGGCCGAGGCAATTAGCGAACTGCGTTCGGCCGGCGAGCGCGTCGTGTTCCTCACCAATAACTCGGGGCCGCTCGTTGCAGGCCACGTCGAGGCGCTCGCCAAGGTCGGGGTGCAATGCGCTCCGGGGGACGTCGCTACTTCGGCCCAGGCGGCTGCGTCGATGCTGAGCCCGGGTAGCCGGGTTGCCATGGTCGGCGGCGAGGGGATACTCGAGGCGCTGGGCGAGCAGGGCGTCAAGGTTGTGGGCGCGAAACAGAGCCCAGACTCCGTCATCGTGGGACGTTGCCTGGAACTCGACTATTGGGCCCTCAGTGCAGCAGCTGGCGCCGTGAGGGAGGGGGCGAGGTTCATCGCCACTAATACCGACTCCACGTTCCCGACAGCTGACGGGCTGGTCCCGGGCGCCGGCGCTCTCGTGGCTTTCATTGCAACGGCGGCAGGTCGCCAGCCCGAAGTTGCCGGAAAGCCGCATGAACCGATGGCAGCGCTCGTGAAGTCCCGTTACGGCGCACTCAGCATTGTTGCCGGTGACCGCCCAGAAACAGATGGCCTATTTGCAAAACGCACTGGTTCCCGGTTCGGCCTTGTTTTCTCGGGGGTCACTCAGGCGTCGGACCTACCAGTCGACCCGACCCCCGACCTGGTGGCCAAAGACCTGGCCGAGCTGGTCAAGCAGTACCTGGGCCGTTAGCGCCTTCCTTGAACAGCAGGCCCGGCAGCTCTTTCATGTCGTAGAAGATGCGGTCCGCTCCGGCAAGCATCTTGGCCGGCGTGCGGGCCGCGAAACCGAGCACCGCCATACCCGCCGCGGCGGGCGGCCTGTACGCCGACTTCGGCATCCTCGATTACGACGCAGCTGGGTGGGGGAAAACCCATCTCCCGCGCCGCGAGCAGGAAAAGCTCTGGCGCGGGCTTGCCCTCGGAGACGTCCTCGGCCCCCCACCAGCGGTTGCCAAACCGCCCGAGGAGCCCGGCCGTCTCTAGGGCGAACTGGATCCGGTCCCGACGTCCGGACGAGGCTATGCAATACGGCGTCCCGGAAGCGTCCAGGCAGTCCAAGACCGTCTCGATCCCCGGGACGGGCTGCAGGTACTTGGAGATGAGGCTGAAGATGTTGGCCCGCATCATCTCTTCGAAAGAGCGGGCAGCGGGCTGCCGCGCCATTGCTCCACTAAGCGGCGCGTCCGACCCAACGTGCTCCCGCGGAACGCTACCCCGCACTCCTCTGGCGTCATTGGGTACCCAAGGGCCGTGAGGGTCTCAGACATCGCCCGCTCTGCGAGAGCTTCGCTGTCGACGACAACTCCGTCGTTGTCGAAGACAACGAGCCCCCAATGCGCGCCGCTCACCTGTTCGACGCTACCAGTAGCCGCAGTTGCGACCTGGAAGCGCTTCTACCGCGCTCCCGCTCGGGAGCAGCCGTATGCTCTCCATATGGGAACAGAGGATGACCTGAAGCGCTTGGGCCAAGCCGCTGCGGCGCTAGCTTCGGTGGCTGCGGCTCGAGCGAAGGAAGCGGCCGAGCAACTGCTTGGCACCGGTGAGAAGGCGCGCAGCGACGCCAAGCATAAAGCTGAGAACCTCGTAGGAGAGGGCCGCCACGCCGCTGCCGAGGTGATCAGCGCGCTGCGCCGCGAAACCTCGGTAATCCTGCACGACCTGCAGAAGCTCGAAAAGAACCTCCGCAGCAACCAACACAAAGATGGCCGCTCAACTGCTGAGAGGGCCGAGGCCGCCAATTCTTCGACTACGAAGAAGGCTGGAGCCGTGAAGAAGTCCGCTCCTGCGAAAAAGGCCGGGCCGACCAAGAAAGCTGCAGCCGCCAAAACGGTGACGCCAGCGAAAAAGGCGACAGCGACCAAGAAAGCCGCGGTGGCAAAAAAGGTGGTACCGGCAAAGAAGGCAGCACCGGCGAGCAAGAGCGCTGGTGCCCGCAAAGCAGCGGGGGTGCGGAAGTCTGGCGGTGCTCCGGGCCGCCCGACCGAGGGACCGGCCTGAGCTGGGCGCGAGGAAGCGGCTTGACACCGAACTGGTAAACCGGGGGCTGGCGGCGAGCCGAACCGAGGCCAGCGCACTCGTGGCGGCTGGGCGGGTGCTTGTCGGGGGGGCCGTTGCCACAAAGACATCACGTCAGGTGGGCGCCGGAGAACCAGTGGTCGTGTCAGCGCCACCGGCACGTTTTGCTAGCAGAGGTGGGGAGAAATTGGACGCCGCGCTGGAGCATTTCGGCCTGGAAGTTGCCGGCAAGGACGCTCTCGACGCGGGTGCGTCCACTGGTGGCTTCACCGATTGCCTACTGCAGCGGGGGGCTGCAACTGTGGTCGCTGTCGACGTCGGCCACGGCCAGTTGCTCCACCGGCTCCGGTTAGACCCTCGTGTGGAGGTAATGGAGCGCGCAAATGTGCGCTATCTCGTCCCACAAGACGTAGGCGACCGTCGTTTCGACGTGGTCGTAGCGGATTTGTCTTTTATTTCCTTGATGATGGTCGCGAGCGCCCTGCTGGGCCTCGCCAAGCCCGCTGCGGATCTCGTCGTCCTCGTCAAACCACAGTTTGAGGCGGGCCGGGCAATCGTGTCGAAGGGCAAAGGTGTCGTTCGTGACCCCAAGGTCTGGGCCAGCGTGTTATGCGACGTTGCGGGGGCTTTCGAAGCAAGTGGTGCCGAGGTTGCCGGTGGGATGGCGTCCCCGCTGCTTGGTGCGGAGGGGAACGTGGAATTCTTCTTGCACCTGCGCACATGGGACAAACAGCGTG
The DNA here is from genome assembly GCA_963725935.1 of uncultured Acidimicrobiaceae bacterium. Taxonomy (GTDB): domain Bacteria; phylum Actinomycetota; class Acidimicrobiia; order Acidimicrobiales; family Palsa-688; genus Fen-671. The sequence continues at coordinate 37,231 of CAVSAM010000003.1, forward strand.
CGCCCGGGGCCATCCTTTCCCTAGACTCGATCGCAATGTCTGCCGCGCCGTCGAACAGCCTGTCGACCGGGACCACCGAGACAGTGCCGGCCGTCACGCAAAACGGAGACCGCTGAGATGGCGGTGATCGGGTTCGCTTCTCATTCCGGGCGCCACAATGCTGTTGAGCTGGCGAAATCGACGGCGGTCTGGCTCGAGGAAAAAGGCCACGAGGCTGTGCTGCTCCCCGAGCTCGGCTTATTGCGCGAGACCGGCTCCGCGCATCTGCAAGACCTCGATCTGCTGATCAGCCTGGGCGGCGACGGCACGATGCTACGGACCGTAGGGATCGCGCTCGGGACCGAAGTCCCGGTGTTAGGGGTAAATTTCGGCCACTTTGGCTACTTGACCGCCGTGGAGCCCGACGGGCTGCGCCATGCCATCGAGCGCTTCATCGACGGGAACTATCACCTCCACCGTCGGATGACTGTTGACGTCAGCGTGTTGTCCGGCGGCGCCGAGGCGCCTCACCTGAGCGCGACGGGGCTCAACGACATAGTCCTGGCGCGGCCGTCGGGTACCCATACCATCAATGCGAGCGTGGCAATTTCGGGCGAGCGTTTCCTCAGGTATGCCGCCGATGCGCTGATAGTTTCGACGCCGACCGGCACAACCGGTTACAACCTGTCAGCCAGAGGTCCTGTTGTCTCGCCGACATTGCGTTGCTTGGTACTCACGCCCGTGTCCCCGCACATGCTGTTTGACCGGAGCCTCGTGCTCGACAGCTCGGCCACGGTGTCGATGGAGCTGGACGGCCGCTTCGACGCCGACCTCATCGTTGACGGCGTCCCGCGGGGTCAGCTCGAAGTTGGTGGCAAGCTCGTCTGCAGCGTTGGTACCCGCGATGCGTTGCTGGTCAGCTTCGGGGACCGGGACTTCGAGACCGTCCTCAAGAACAAGTTCCACCTCGCCGATCGCTAGCTCACGGCGTCGCTGGCCCCAGAGCCCGTAGCCGGTACGCTCGCGCGATGCTGAGCGAGCTCAGGGTGAGCCAGCTGGGCGTCATCGAAGATCTGACCCTCGTGTTGGGCCCTGGGATGACCGCGCTCACAGGCGAGACGGGGGCCGGCAAAACCCTCGTGGTAGAGGCGATCGAACTGTTGCTGGGTGGACGGGCTGAGGGGGTGCTGGTGCGGCCCGGGGCGGCCGAGGCTCTAGTTGAGGGCCGCTTCGTGCTGCCAACGGGCCTCGGTCCGGCCGGCACTCCCGATCAGGTGGCTTCGGATCGGGCCGAGCCTCAGCCGATGGGGGCGGTCGAGGTCGTCCTGAGCCGCGTGGTGCCCGCCGACGGGCGTTCGCGCGCTTACCTCGATGGCAGGATGGCGAGCGTGGGCGCCTTAACTGAGCTGGGTGAGCGCCTCGTCGACCTCCATGGTCAGCACGCCCACCAGTCGTTGCTGGCCGGAGCTGCTCAGCGCGACGCGCTCGATTCGTACGCTGGCGCGGACCTCCGACCGCGAGAAGCCGCACGAGCTGCATTCCGCGAGATAGACGAGGCGCTAGCGAGAGCAGGCCGCGACGGGGCGGGTAGGAGCGGCGAGATGGAACTGCTCCGCTACCAGCTGGCGGAGCTCTCGGCCGCGCAGATCGAGGGCCCCGGAGAAGACACTGAGCTGGCGGTGGAGGAGGAACGTCTCGGCAAGGCAGCCGCACACCGGGCTGCGGCGGAGGCAGTTTATGAGGACTTGTCAGGCGACGAGCAGGTGCTGGATCTGATGGGCAAGGCCGTGGCCCGGATCGCTGCGCACCCGCCCCTCGAGGCCCTGCACGATCGGCTGAAAAGCGTAGCGGCCGAGCTCGCCGATCTCGCAAGCGAGGCGCGGGAGACGGCTGAAGGGCTCGAAGAGGATCCTGAAAGACTAGCCGAGGTGGTCTCGCGGCGGGCCGTACTGCGCGAGCTTCGCCGGAAATACGCCGGTCCCGCTGGCAGCCTTGCGGACGTGTTGACGCTCCAGGAGGATGCGAACAAGCGATTGGACGAGCTCGAGGGCTTGGAGGAGCTTTCGGCCCACCTAGCCGAGGAGCGGGCACATGCGCTTGCCAAACTTCGCCGTGCCGCGGCGGAACTGGGAGACGCCCGAAGAGCAGCGTCGACGGCCTTAGGCGAAGGAGTCGAGACTGGATTGCGCCGGCTGGCGATCCCACGTGCGCGCTTCGAGGTGAGGGTGGGCGGGCCCCGCACGGCGAAAGCTTCAACAAAGACGGTGGCGGGGAAGCCGGCGACTTGCGGGAACTGTCCGGCGAGGACGTCACGTTCCTGCTGGCTGCGAACCCGGGAGAGCCGTTGATGCCTCTGGCCAAGGTGGCTTCGGGGGGTGAGCTGGCGCGGGCGATGTTGGCGTTCCGCCTGGTGCTCGTTGGAGCTTCGAGCCAGCCCGGGACGGGGACCGACCGCGCGGTGGGCGGACCTCTGACGCTTGTGTTCGACGAGGTCGACGCCGGCATCGGTGGCGAGGCGGCGCTCGCCGTCGGCAGGGCGCTGGCTGAGCTGGGCCGGCGCTACCAGGTGATCGTCGTTACCCACCTGGCCCAGGTCGCGGCCTTTGCCGACGCCCAGATTGCGGTCAGCAAGGTCGAGCGCGAGGGTCGCAGCATCGCTCTGGCCGCGGCGGTGTCCGGCAAAGAGCGCGTCATCGAGCTCTCCCGGATGCTCTCCGGCCAGCCCGACAGCGCTACCGCCCGGCGGCACGCCAAGGAGCTCCTCGAGACAGGGCGGCAAGAACGCGAGTGATTTCCTTGCGAATGGCACCCGTGGGTGCCGCGCGGGGCCGTGCCGCGGCCCTGCCCGAAAACCGCGAATGTGCCTCTCACTGGGCCACATCACTGACGCCCATGCAAAGAAATGGCGTGTTTTGTCAGCGATGTAGGGCCCGCCGGGCCACACTTGCGGTTTTCAGGGCACGTTTATCCACCCGGGTTACCTCGCTAGCGCAGCCGGCAATCTTCGCAGGCCGTCCGCCAGGCCTTCATCGGCGATGGCCAATGCCTCGTTGAGCGTGAACCAACGGACTTCAGCTCGTTCAAGGTCGGGACCGAGGCCGGGACATAAGGGGTGATGGCGGGCGCCCGACGCAGGCGGTGCAGAATTCGGTAATCGGGAGCACCCTGAGCCGTTCGGGGTCGATCGGGTGGCCGCAAACGATGCACCTGCCATAGCTGCCGCTCGTGAGTCGCGCGAGCGCCTGGTCGAGATCGTTCAGGTGCGCAATGGCCTGTGCTCGGAAGGCGGCCGTGCGCTCTCGCTCGAAGGCGATCGTTGCGCCTTCGGGGTCGTGCTCGTCGTCGGCGTTGGCATCCAGCGACGCCGCGACGATCCCTTTGAACTCGTCGACCAAAGCTTCCAGTCGCTTCAGCGTTTGGGCACGCTCAACCTCCAGTATCTGTCGCGCGCACCCCTCGTTCATGGGCGCCAAACCTAGCTGTGCACGACGGTTAGGCTCGCGCCGTCGGTGCGGGAAAGGTCCGCCAGCTCGAGGAGGTGCGTAGCACATGGCTGCAAGCCAGGCCCTGATCGGCGAGGCCACTGAGCTGTTGCAGGGTTTGATCCGCAACCATTGCGTGAACGACGGCACTGCCGCCTCAGGGGACGAGATCCGTAATTCGGAGCTGCTTGCCCACTACCTCAGCGGGACCGGCATCGAGCTCCAGCGCTACGAAAGCGCGCCCGGCCGCGAATCTCTCGTTGCACGGATCGACGGGAGCGACCCGGCAGTACCGAGCCTGTGCTTGATGGGCCACACCGACGTGGTACCTGTTAATCCTGCAGCCTGGCATGAGGACCCATTCGGCGGGGAGCTGATCAACGGCGAGGTGTGGGGTCGCGGTGCTATCGACATGCTGAACATCACCGCCTCGATGGCTGTTGCGTTCAAACACCTCATGCAGTCAGGTTTTCGGCCGCGCGGGTCCCTTGTCTACTTTGCCGCGGCTGATGAGGAGGCCGGCGGGCGCCTCGGCACTGAATGGATGGTCGACAACCACTGGGACGCCATCGAGAGCGACTACGTGCTCACCGAGGTCGGTGGATGGTCTGCTCTGCCTGGGGACGGGAGCCGCCGTATCGTGGTCAATGTCGCCGAAAAGGGGCTGGCCTGGAGACGCCTGACGGTGAAGGGCACCCCAGGGCACGGTTCGATGCCATACCGGACGGACAACGCCCTCGTCACCGCCGCCGAGGTCGTGAAGCGCATCAGCGACTACCGGCCCGCGCCCATTGTCGGCGATCTCTGGCTCGAGCAGCTGGCCCGGCTCAACTTGCCGGAAAGCACCAAACGAGCGCTCGCGGACCCGGCGACGCTCGACGACATGCTGGCCGAGTTACCCGCGGCGCAGGCACGTGGCTTTCATGCCCTGACGCACATGACGTTCTCCCCGAACGTCGAGCACGGTGGTGAGAAAACGAACATGGTCCCGGACCACGTCGTGCTCGAAGTCGACGTCCGAACCCTCCCCGGCACTGATCCTGAAGAGGTCGACTCCCATCTCAAGACGGCGCTTGGCGACCTTGCAGATCGCGTAGAGATCAGCTCGCTTCAGCAGTACGGCTCCACACGCTCGGCCACCGACAACCCGCTCTGGGACGCGCTTGGCCACCAAGTCGGTACCCTTTATGCCGGTTCGCGGCTCTCGCCGGGCATGTTCTTTGGGGCGACCGATGCGCGCTACTTCCGCGACAAAGGCGCCATCGCCATGGGCGCTGCCCTGTACTCACCGGAGGTCACGTTCGAGACATTCGCTGGACGCTTCCATGGCAACGACGAGCGGGTAGACGTCGCTTCGCTGGGGCTGTCTACCGAGCTGTGGACCGGGGTCGTGAAGGAGCTTCTCGGCTGACGGAGGACTACGAACGCATTGCCGTCGCTATCGGTGAAGCGCGTCTGTCCCTCAGCGAAGGAGGGATACCGATCGGTGCCGCGTTGTTCAGGGGACCGGACCTGTTGGGCAAAGGATATAACCGGCGGGTGCAGCTCCGGAACCCCATCCTCCACGGAGAAATGGACTGCCTGCAAAATGTGGGCCGCGTGGGCACCTACGCCGGCACGACGATGTACTCGACGCTGATGCCTTGCTACATGTGCGCCGGCACGATAGTCCAGTTCCGGGTGCCGAGGGTGGTAGTGGGTGAGTCGCTCAGCTTCCCCGGCGGCCGGGACTTCATGGAGGCACATGGGGTCGAGGTCGTTGACCTGGAGATGCAAGAGTGCGCGGAGATGCTTCAGGGCTTCATCGCTGCCAACCCGGAGCTGTGGGCCGAGGACATAGGCGAGCTCTAGCCGCCCCTTGGGGGCGAGCTCTAGCCGCCCCTTGGCCGCTGGCGTGGATTGCGGGGACGCGCCGGAGGGGCCAGAATCAGTAATCCGACCTAGGAGGACTTTTGAAAACACCAGCTACAAGAGCGCTCGCCCTGGCCTTGTCGACGTCTGCGCTCATGTTCGGCGTCGTTGCCACATCGGCATCCGCCACGGCCAGGGTGCCGGACGCAGCCGCGCGCACCCTCGTCATCGATAACTCTTTCGTTCTCGTCACCGCCGACCCCGGTCACATGTTCGAGCCGACCGGCGAGCTGGTTGTGAACGCTCTCTACGACACCCTGGTCACCTTCTACGGTGGCAATTTCAAGAAGGTCGTACCCGACCTGGCGACCTCGTGGCAGGTACTGGACGGCGCCCGGAAGTACGTCTTCCACCTCAACCCCAACGCCAAGTTCTCCGACGGGACACCCGTCACCTCGGCCGACGTCGTGTGGTCGCTCACCCGGCTCATCAACCTGAAGGGCAACCCGGCCTTCCTGCTGGCCGGCGAGACGATAACTGCAGATGGCCCCGAGACCGTGGTCATGACGTCGGCCCAGCCCAACCCGGGCCTGCCGTACATCCTGCCCAACCCGGCCACGGGCATCTTGAACTCAAAGGTCGTCGAGGCCCACGGCGGGACGGACGCCGCCAACGCCTCCACCAAGGACACGGCCGAAAACTGGCTGGACACGACGTCGGCTGGGTCAGGCCCCTACATCCTGAAGTCGTTCAGCACCACGACTCAGGTGGTCCTGGACGCCAACCCCAACTACTGGGGGCCTCCGCCGGCTTACTCGACGGTCGTGCTCCGCAACACCGCTACCGCGGCGGTCGAGCGCCTCGACGTACTGCGCGGGACCAATGAGATCGCTCTCGACCTCGACCCCAGCCAGGCCAGCGGCATGAGCGGCGTCCAGGTCCTCGAGGGGGCGTCGCCCAACGTGTTTTTCATGTTCGCCAACGACAACTCCAAGATCTCAAAGATCACCCCCAACCACGACTTCCAACTGGCGCTGCGCTACGGGATCGACTACGCCGGGCTGCTCCAACTGGCCGGCGCCGGGTCGATCCAGGACCCGGGCATCGTCCCGTCAGCGTTCCTGGGCGCCCTGCCGGCCTCCGATGACGCCAAGTACGACCTGGCCCAGGCCAAGTCCTATCTCGCCAAGTCAGGTGTCGGTAACCCCACGCTCAACCTCACCTACCCGACCGACCTCACAGAAAACGGCCTTTCGTTCGACGACTTGGCCGCTCGCCTCCAGCAGTACCTGGACCAGATCGGCATAACGGTCAAGCTCCAGCCCCAGTCGATATCGGTTGGGCTAGGGACCTACCGTGCAGGCACGGAGGCCCTTGGGCTGTGGTTCTGGGGCCCTGACTTCCCAGACCCGAGCGATTACCTGAACTTCGGCCCGGGAGCTCTCGTGGGCCTTCGCGCAGGATGGACGGCCGCAGAGGACCCGACCGTCGCTGCGCTGGCCAAACAAGCGGCGACCACCACCGGCATTGCCGCACGGCAGGCGATCTTCGAGAAGTTCCAGCTGGCCATGAACGCGACCGGCCCGTTCATCCCGTTGCTCCAACCGGCTGAGGTCGTGGTCGGTACCAAGGGGATCAAGAACCTTCAGTCCAACGGCCTGTGGCTGGTCGACCTGCGCAACCTGGGCTAACTGGGCCTTAATTGGCCGCCCCCACCCTTCCCGATATCGACCGGCACCGAGCCCGGCGGGCCACACCCGCCGGGCTCGGGCGGTTCTTGGCCCGGCGCTTGGGGATCGGCGTTGTCCTGGTAATCGGGATCACTCTGGTTGCCTTCATCCTCACCCATCTCGTGCCGGGTGACCCGGCGGCCGCCAACCTGAGCCAGTCGGCTTTGGGGGACCCGGCCATTGTGAAGGCCTTCTACCACGAGTACGGCCTCGACAAGCCAGTCCCCGAGCAGTACCTCATCTACCTATGGAAGCTGGTCCACCTCAACCTGGGCATTTCCGAGCAGAGCCATCGCCCGGTGGCCACCGACCTCAGCCAGTACTTCCCTGCCACGATGGAACTGGCCCTTTTCGCCATCGTGGTCTCCACCGTCCTGGGTGTCGGGTTCGGCGTACTAGCCGCCGTCCGACGAGGTCGGCCGATCGACGGAGGCCTCCGGGTAATCAGTTTGCTCGGGGTTTCGATGCCGACTTTCTGGGTGGCGCTGTTTGTGTTCTACCTCTTCTACTACCGCCTGGGCTGGCTCCCCTCCGGGGGAAGGCTCAGCCCGGGTCTCAACCCGCCCCCGACCGTCACCGGCTTCTACACCGTCGATTCTCTTCTGCACGGGCAGTTTTCGCTTTTCGTCAATGCCCTCGAGCACCTTGTCATGCCGGGGATGGTGCTCGGCCTCTTCACAGTGGGCACCGTGCTCCGTTTCACGCGCGCCTCGGTGCTCGAAGTCATAAACAACGACTACGTCCGGGCCGCCCACGCTAAAGGGCTGTCGGAATGGACGGTCATTCGCCGCCACGTGATGCGGCCGGCTTTGCTCTCCATCGCCACCGTGGCCGGCCTAGCCTTCGGGAACCTGCTCTCGGGCACGGTGCTGGTCGAGAACATCTTCTCCTGGCCTGGGATCGGCCAGTACGCCTACCTGAGTGCCACGAACTTGGACCTGCCCGCCATCACCGGCGTGAGCATCATCGTGGCCATCGTCTACATCGTGATCAACCTCCTCGTCGACCTGCTCTACAGCATCCTCGACCCCCGGATCGAGCTCCGTTGATCAGCACCGGCGCCCTCCCCGATGCCGGGCCGCCCGGGTCGGAGGCCGGGCCGAGCCAGGACCGCCTCACTCGCAAGGACAGGGCAGCTCTCCGGCCGCCCTGGCGCCAGCCTCTTGCCGTCATCGGCATGGTCACCATCGCGGCCTGGGCGTTGGTGGCCATATTCGCCCCCGAACTGGCGCCTTTCTCACCGGACAACCAGTTCGCCCCCCTGGGGGCAGCCCCGTCGCACCTGTACCTGTTCGGGACCGACGAGCTCGGCCGCGACGTGATCTCCCGCGTCCTGTACGGGGCGCGCCTGTCGATGCCCCTGGCAGTCCTTCTGGTGCTGGTAGCCATGACCATCGGTTCGGCTCTCGGCGCCGCGGCAGGCTTTTTCGGCCGCGCCGTCGACGCAGTGATAATGCGCATCGCCGACCTCGTGTTCGCCTTCCCGGGCATCATCCTGGCCTTGGCTGTCGCCGCTGCCCTGGGTGCCTCGCTGAGCAACGCGGTCCTCGCCGTCATCGTCGTGTCTTGGCCGTCGTACGCCCGCTTGACCAGGGCACTGGTGCTGTCAGCACGCTCCTCGGAGTACGTGACCTCCACGCGCCTATTGGGCAGTTCCTCTTGGCGCACGATCTGGGTGGAGCTCAGGCCGAACATCGCCGGGCCATATTCGTGCTTGCTGCCCTGGACGTCGGCAACGCCGTGCTGTTGCTCTCGGGCCTGTCGTACCTCGGCCTCGGTGCAAAGCCACCGACGGCCGAATGGGGAGCCATGGTCTCTGAGGGCGTCCAAAACTTCAACCTCTGGTGGCTCGGGCTGTTCCCCGGCCTTGCCATCCTGACGGTCGTGCTCTCCTTCAATTTCATCGGCGACGCCCTGCGCGACATGCTCGACCCACGTACGGCCAGGATGATCCGCAAATGACCGGAGCACCGGTCTTGGAGGTCGACAATCTCACCGTGGCGCTGCGCACGGCCCGGGGAATGCGCAGGGCAGTAGACGGTGTCTCGTTCACTATTGGCGAGGGCGAGATCCTCGGCGTCGCCGGCGAGAGCGGGTCGGGGAAAACCATTACTGCACTTTCGCTTCTCGGGCTGCTGCCCATCGGGGCACGCACGTCGGGCAGCGTGCGCTTCCAGGGTCGCCAGCTGCTCGGGCTCAGCCGCAAGCAGCTCCGCGAAGTCAGGGGCAAGCAGGTGGCGCTGGTCTCGCAGGATCCGGCAACTTCCCTGCACCCGTTGTTGCGGATCGACGTGCAGATGACAGAACACGTCCGAGCTCATCTGGGTTTTTCGAAGGAGCAAGCTCGCCAGCGCGCCATCGAAATGCTCGACGCGGTGCGGATCCCCGATCCCGAATCGGCCCTTTTGTCGCACCCGCACCAGTTTTCGGGCGGGATGCGGCAACGGATCGCAATTGCCATGGCGCTCGCCTGCGAGCCGCGGCTACTGGTGGCCGACGAGCCGACCACCGCTCTCGATGTCACCGTGCAAGCTGGGATCTTGCGGCTCTTGGACCAGCTCCGTCGAGAACGCGGGGTGTCGGTCATGATCATCACCCACGACCTCGGGGTGATGTCGACGGTTTCTGACCGGATCTGCGTCCTGTACGGCGGCAAAGTGGCCGAGTACGGCGTCACGGGCTCGGTACTGGGCCAACCCCGCCACCCCTACACCGAGGGCCTGATGCGTTCGCTGCCCAGCGCATCGCAGGCGGGGTCCCCGATGGTGCCTATCCAGGGTGCACCTCCCAGCCTTGACACGATGCCGGGTGGTTGCGCCTTCCATCCCCGCTGCATTCGGGCCCGGGATAGTTGCCGCCTCGTCGTGCCTACCCTGCGGGTGGTCGAAGGCGGGCGCTGGCTGGCGTGCGACATCGACCCGCTCCATGGGCGCGAGCCAGACCTGGCAGAAGTTGGCGAGATATGACCGTTTTGCCGGGTAACGCGGCGCCGTTGCTTGCCGTGGAAGACGTTGACGTCGCCTACCCGCGCCGCGGCCAGGCTCCGGTGCGGGCGGTGATCGGAGCCAGCATCACGGTGGCGGCCGGTGAGATCGTAGGGCTCGTAGGCGAGTCGGGGTGCGGGAAATCGACGCTCGGACGAGCTGCGGTTGGGCTTGTCGCCGCCACCGCTGGCCAGGTCAGGTACCGCGGTGAGGTGGTCGAGGCTATGGGCAGAGCTACCAGGCCTCCCCGGCTCCGCTCGCTTCAGATGGTGTTCCAGGACCCGTACGCCTCGCTCAACCCGAGGCGGCGCATCGGTCGCCAGCTCGCAGACGCCATCCGTCTTGGCACGGGGGCCAAGCTGGACGACGCAGAAGCCGGGGTACGGGTGGCTGGCCTCCTCGAACGCGTGGGGTTGTCTGCCAATATCGCGCACCGGTACCCACATGAGTTTTCTGGCGGCCAATGCCAGCGAATTGCGATCGCGCGCGTCCTGGCCACCGACCCCGCCTGCGTCGTGGCAGATGAACCGATCAGTTCACTGGACGCGTCTGCGCAGGCTCAGATCGCCAACCTGCTGGCGGGGATCGTCGCCGGCTCCGGGCTCGGGATGCTCTTCATTTCTCACGATCTTTCGGTAGTTCGAAAGATCGCCCACCGAACAGTCGTGATGTACCTCGGCCGGATCGTCGAGTCGGGGGTGACCGGGCCGATCTGGCATGAACCGGCGCACCCCTATACGCGCGCCCTCATTGCCGCTGTCCCTGTACCAGGTGCACGGTCGGGCCTGGCGGCCGAGCTTCCCGGCGACGTGCCCAACCCGGCGCGGCCGCCGTCGGGCTGCCGTTTCCACCCGCGCTGCCCCGAGGCTTTCGATCGCTGTCGCAGCGAGGACCCCCCGCCCGTCGAGGTCCAGCCCGGCTGGCAGTCGCGCTGCCTGCTCGCAAGACCGAGGGTGGGCCCAAGGGGGCCGAAGTAGGCGACGGTGAGTCAGCGGGTGAAGAAGTGCTCGCGCACGGCCGGCAACACGCGGGTGCCGAGAAGCTCGACACCGCGGTCGTCGCTCAGCCCGTGGGGCGTACCGAACTCGACCCGGTCGGCACCGGCTTCGAAGACGGCGATGGCGTGCTCGGCAACGACGTCGGGGTCTCCTGCGAAGGCGAACCGGTCGAGGATCTCGTCGGGAACGGCCTTGGCGGCCTCATCTTCCCCGCCCTCACGGAGCGCGCGGCCGAGATTTGCCAGCACTTCAGCGGGGATTTCGACCGTCGGGTCGAGCCGCCCGACGACATCGAGGTAGAGGGCCACCTCGCGGCGCGCGCGGGCTCGGGCCAACCTCGCGTCTTCGTCGACAACCGTTACTGCCCCGACGACGACGCCCACCGGCCCCCGCGTGCCCCTCCCCGGACCGTGCCGGCCCGTCCATTCCCGCATCACCGGCACCATGTCCGGGTTAGCTGACCCGCCGATCTTCACCTCGTCGGCTATACCGCCAGCTATACCGGCCAGGCGAGGCCCCCATGTCCCGATGAGGAGCGGGACCGACTCCCGGAGCGGCCGCTGGCGCAATACGGCCCCGGGCGGAAGCGAGAAGCGGTGCCCGCGTACCCCGGCACGGTCCCCTTTGAGCAGCGCTGCCACGACGGCGGCCGCCTCGGCGATAGCTTCGGGCGCGTTGCTCTGGTCGATACCGAGCTCGCCTAGCCAGGCGCCGCGGGCAAGCCCGAGGAAGGCCCGCCCCCGGCTCGCGACGTCGAGCGCAGCAACCTGCGCGGCGATCTCAACGGGATGCACGGTGAAGGGGTTCAGGCAGGCGGGGCCGATCGCAATCGAAGAGGTCGCCCGGGCCATCGAGAGCAGGGCCGGCAACGGGTGCTGGAAGTAGAGATCCCCGAACACGCTGACGACGTCGAAGCCGTAGTGCTCGGCTGCCGCCGCCAGGCGCTCGTAGTCGGAGCTTTTCTTGTCCGCTTGAAAGCCGAGGCCAAAGCGCGGGCTTGTGCCGTTCACGTCAGATCTTGGGCGTCCAAATGGACGAGGTCAAGCCGCTCGATGCGCATGACCAGGCGTTCGCCGGGGTCCGGGCAGCACACCAATGCCTCAGTCTCCAGCCAATCGTCCTCGGCCAGAGCACGCTGCTTGGCCGGGAGCAGTGGCAGCGCCGCGGCCAGGGCAAATATGCAGAAATGACGGCCCGGTGGGATCGTCAGGTGGCTGGAACGGGTGAGGTCGAAGTAGTCGCCGACCGACAGCCCACAAACTGACCTGCCCTCTATTGACTCGACCGTGACCCGAAGGTCCCACAGATCCATATCCTCAGCACCTCCCCGGCTGCAGGACCAGGTTTAGTCGGCCACCTCCGGCATGGGCGACATCGCGGCGCCAACCCTCCCGCGGAGCGCTGGTGCAGCGGTGGACCATAGCGGCGGACCATAGCGGTAGCGGTGGACCATAGCGGTGGTGGGCGGGAGGAAATGTTGGCATTGTGGTTGCGATGTCCGACAAGAACGCAGGATGGCTGACCAACGCCCAGGTGATCGACGTCACAGACGGCACGGTGATGCGCAACCGCAACGTCGAGATCGTGGACGGGGCCATAAGCGCTATTTCTGCGACGCTACCGCCGGGCCCAGACAACGTCATCGACGTCGCAGGCCGCTTCGTCCTTCCTGGCCTCGTGTCTTGCCACACGCACCTCTCGATAGTTTTCCCCATGTCAGACACCGATGAGTCCGAGGGCCCGGCGGCTACTGTCCTGCGGGCGGCTAAGCGGGCCCGCGAAGCACTTGCTGCCGGCATTACCACGCTCCGCTGCGTGCACGAACAAAACCGCGCCGACCTGTGGTTGCGAGATGCCAAGCAACGGGGATGGGCCGAAGCGCCCCGGCTTGTCGGAGCGGGCCGCGCCATTACTACTCCTAACGGGCACGGTGCCGGAGCCGCCTGCGTAACAGCAGAAGGCGAGGAGGGCTTCTACCTCGCGGCCAACGGAGAACTGGAGGCCGGCGCAGACCATATTAAGATATTCATCAACGGCGGCTTGGCACGCGGGGGCGAGGACGTTTCGCGACCTGAGATGACCGACGAGGAACTCGCGGGCGCCGTGAGGGCCGCCCGGCAGCACGATACCTACGTTGTAGCGCACTCGGGCGCCTCGCAGGCCATTCGCCAGGCTTTGAGCAGCGGCGTTCGTTGCTTTGAACATGCCTACGAGCTCGACACCAGCACAGCGTCGCTGCTGGCCAGTGAGGGCGCTTACTTGACGCCCACCTTGGTTGTAACGCGGTGCGAGCCCTGGATGCGCGCCAATGGTTTCGAGGAGGCGACCATCGCCAACGCCCGCGCCGCCGCTGACGGCCATCTCCAGAGCATCAAGAACGCCATCGCCGCTCGTGTCCCGCTGCTTTGCGGGACCGACTTGCCGCCTGCCGATGACGTCGGCGGCCTGCCAGCAACAGTGGTCGAGCTCATGCTGCTCGAGGAGGCCGGTCTATCCCGCCTGTCCGCCCTCCAGACAGCGACCATCAACCCGGCCCGGCTCATGCGCGCGGATGACCGGATCGGCCAAGTAAGACCGGGCTTTCGCGCCGACCTTGTTGTCGTGGACGACAACCCGCTTGACGGCCTAGCCGCACTCGGCAACGTCGAGATTGTCCTGCAGGAAGGGCGAGCCGTGAAGGTTAGACCGTGACCGTCGCCGTGCGGTTCAGGCGCTCGGAGCTGTGCCGTCCCGGCTCGCGAGGAGATCGCGGATCTCGGTGAGCAGGGCGATATCAGGCGGGAGGGGTTCGTCGGCCGCCACTTGACCTCTGGCACGACGCTCGGCGATCTTGTTGAGCGGGACAACCACAAAAAAGTAGACGGCGGCCGCGACGGAGACGAATGTGATCATTTCGTTGATTAGATCCCCGTATAGGAACTGGCTGCTGTTGATACTGAATGTGAGGTCGCCAAAGTTTGGTTTACCGAAGATGGCGGCAACGATCGGCGTAAGGATGTCGGCTACAAACGCCTTAACAAGCGCCGTAAACGCAGTACCAATGACGACCGCGATCGCGAGGTCAACGACGTTGCCTCGCATTATGAACTCTTTGAAGCCCTTCAACATGTCCCGAACTCCTCCCAGGCGGCCCACGATCGGGCCTGAACCGGGCCTATGCTAATCTCACCACCACTTACTTTCGACAGCCCGGTCGGTGCGGCCCGTGGTGTCCAGCGCGTCGAGATCGGCCATGTCCGCCTCGGAAAGCGTGAAGTCGAAAATCTGAGCGTTCTCGGCGAGGCGCTCACGGTGAGTCGATTTAGCCAGAACTGGCAGCCCGTGTTGCACGCACCAACGGAGCAGTACTTGAGCCGGTGTACGCCCGCAGCTCTGCGCCACGCGGGTTACCGTTTTATCCGCGAGGTAGCGCCCCGTCCCGAGCGGGCTGTAAGCCTCGAGGGCGACGTTGCGGGCCTCCGCCGCGTCGAGCAGCCCACGCCGGTAGTCGAAGGCGCTGAACTTGACCTGGTCGACGACTGGATAGATGGTTGCGACCGCGAACAGCTTCTCCAGTTCGTCCACGTTGAAGTTCGAAACCCCAATTGAGCGCGCGTACCCGAGCTCGCGGGCGCGTTCCATTCCCGGCCACGCCCACGTCGGACCACCTTGGGGCCAGTGGATGATATAGAGGTCGACGTAATCGAGGCCGAGCCGCTTAAGGCTCCGCTCTGCCTCGACGTCGGGCTTTTTCCCACCGGGGTTGAACTTTGTGGTGACGAAAACTTTTTCACGCGCCACTCCGCTTTCGGCGAGCGCCCGTCCGACACTTTCTTCGTTGCCGTACGCCTGAGCCGTGTCGATGTGGTGGTACCCGAGATCGAGCGCCGCCCGGACGGCGTTCACGCACTCGGCGCCATCGGGCACCTGCCAGACGCCCAGCCCGAGCAGCGGGATCTTGTTGCTGTCCGCAAGCACTCGTGCGTGTGGACCGCCTGGGTTTGGACCAGTTCCCATGATCTCTCCTCTTGACAGGTTGGCCAGCCTAACAACCGTTGACTTCTAGGCCTGCGCCTGGGGAGGGAGAGGTCGTAGCATCGGCCCGGTGACGATCATCCCGGACACGAAGGACTGGACCTGGGTCCTTTTGCGGCCATGCCCGGATTGCGGTTTCGACGCCTCGAACTTCCCATGTCGGGGCGTCTCCGAGGAGCTGCGCCAAAGGAGTGCAGCCTGGCGGCCCCTCCTCATGCGACCGGACGCGGTGGCACGACGAAGGCCTGCGACTTGGTCGACGCTCGAGTACGGCTGCCACGTGCGCGACGTGTTCAAGATCTTCTACGTCCGGCTGGTGCGAGTGCTCCAAGAGGACGACCCGCTCTTCGAGAACTGGGACCAGGACGAGACAGCCCTGGCAGGCCGTTACGGCGAACAGCAACCCGGCAGCGTCGCGGACGAGCTCGAGGAGGCCGGCGGTACCCTGGCCGACCGCCTCGACCGAGTAGGCGCGGACGATTGGTCTCGGCCCGGACGGCGCAGCGACGGGGCGACCTTCACAGTGGGTTCCTTGTCGCGGTACATGCTCCACGATGTTGTCCACCACTTGCACGACGTGGCCCCGGGGACCGGGCAAAGCGCCGGCTGAGCGACGTGGCCTGAGACTGGGCGCAAAAGGGGAGAGTTCTATTCGATGGGACTGGTCCGTCACGACTTTGAGGTCCCGCCAGGGGCCGCCACGACACTTTTCGTCCTGGAGCCACTGGGCCCCCAACACAACGCTGCGGACCTAGCAGCCTGGACGTCAAGCATCGCCCATATAAGGGCGACGCCCGGCTTCGCCGGTCGCCCGTGGCCGGACAGGGCCTTTTCTCTCGAGGAGAACGAGACGGACCTGGTGCGCCACGCCGAGGACTTCGCGAACCGGACTGGCTTCACCTACACCGTGCTCGATCCGGCGACGGGCGAGGTGATCGGCTGCGTGTACCTCTACCCGCCGCGCCGCGACGGCTACGACGTCGAAGTCCGGTCCTGGGTGACAGCCGATCGCGCCGATCTCGATAAGCCGCTTTATCAGTTCGTGTGCGAGTGGCTTGCCGGGGTATGGCCGTTCAGCGAACCGGACTACGCCGCACGCTGAAGCACGCCGTGCGGTCAACTAAGCGGTGCGAGCTTCCTTGTCCGTGAGCCAGCCCAAGAGGTTCTCGGCCGGCATGGGCCTCGCGAGGAGATAGCCCTGGCCGCTGTCGCAGCCGAGGCGACGGAGGTGCTCCCAGGTTTCGTCATCCTCGATCCCCTCGGCCACGGTGTGGAGCCCGAGGTTGCGGCCGAGGTCGATGACGGACTGGACGATGACGGCGTCGTTGGGGTCGCGGTGCATGTGGTACACGAAGGAGCGGTCGATCTTGAGCTCGTTGACAGGGAGGTTCTTCAGGTAGGAGAGCGACGAGTAGCCGGTGCCGAAGTCGTCGATCGAGACCTGCACGCCGGTGGCAGAAAGCTCGCTCAGCAGCCGGTGCGCCCGCGAGGGGTCGGCCATGATCGTGCTCTCGGTGATCTCGAGCGCCAAGAGATGGGGAGGGATGCCCCACCGCTCCAGGGAGGTGGCGACTTCGGTAGGGAAATCGTCGTCCAGCAGGCTCCGGGTGGACACGTTTACGGCCACCGAGAGGTTGGCCAGGACGGGGCTACCGTTCATTTCCCGCCAGCAGCTCAGCTGCTCGAGAGCCGTGTTGAGCACCCAAGTGGTGAGGGGCTTGATGAGCCCCGTGTGCTCGGCCAGCGGGATGAAGTCGTTCGGTGGGACGAGGCCGTACGTGGGGTGCTGCCAACGGACCAGGGCCTCGACACCGTGCACGTTCCTTCCTCCCAGGGCGGCCTTGGGCTGGTAGTACAAGACGAACTGGCCGCCGGAAACCGCAGCCCTGAGCTCGCTCAGGAGGGCCAAGCGGGCTGGGGTGTTTATGTTGAGCTCATCGTCGTAGGTCACGATGCTGGCGTGCGAGTCCTTGGCCACGTACATCGCCACGTCGGCGCGTTGCAGCAGCAGATCGGCGCTGTCGCCGTCCACGGGAGCGATCGCGACCCCGCAGCTGGCCTCCACCGGCATGGTCATCCCGTCGATGTCGAAAGGCTCCTCGAGCAGCTCGATAATGCGTTTTGCGACCACCAGTGCGTCGCCGACGCCCTCAACGCGCGGGAGCAGCACGCAGAACTCGTCCCCGCCCAAGCGCGCCAACGTGTCCGAGTCCCGAAGGCCGCGGCGCAACCGCGGCCCGACTTCGCGCAGCACCTTGTCGCCGAACTTGTGGCCAAGTGTGTCGTTGATGTCTTTGAAGCGGTTCAAATCGAACAGCAAGACCGCCGTACAGGTGCCGTCGCGCGAGGCGAGACGCAATGCCTGGTCCGTGCGGTCGTAGAAGCAGGCTCGATTAGGTAGCCCGGTGAGCTCGTCGTGCATCGCCTGGTGCCTCGCATCGTCGAGCGCCTTCTTCATTGCCTGCACAGTGGTCGAGTCGTTTAGCGCGAGGCCAGCGTGCTCGGCGAAGGACGTGAGGACATCGCGCTCATGCTGGCCGTACCGGCGTTCCGGGTCGATCGACGCCACGACCAGGCTGCCTGCAGGACGGCCCTGCAGGCGGATCGGTACAGCCATGGCTGAGCGGAGCGTTTGTGCCCCGCGCATGCAGACGCCCCGCGGCAAGTCCTGTTCGCTCTCCGCGACGCACAATCGGTCCTCTACGATCGCGCGGCCACCGACGCCGGCGCCGGCGGGTTGCCGCTCGAGCCTTGCGCCAGGATGAACTGCGTCCCCGGCAAGCGACGCTGTCAAAGTGAAGCCCGGATCAGATTCGTCCACCAGCTGCATCACCACGACGCCGTCACCCAAGAACTCGGCAACACCTGCTGTGACCGCGTGCAGTACTTCGGGGAGCAGCGCCCTCGAGCTGATCTGACGTTGGATCGAAGACAACCTCTCCAGCAGCGCCTGCCGGTCGCGCAGCGACGCCACGAGCTTTGCGTTTTCGTCGACCTGCCTCCGTTCCACTGCAACCGTCCGCAGCAACCGGAGCGCGAGGGCCAGTACCCTGCCCATCCCGCGCAGTAGCGCGACCTCCTCGGCGCTGAAGCGGTAACCGGCTCGCGCCAACACGAGCTTGGAGCCTTCATCGCGGTCGACCGGGATGACGACGGTCTCGCAGACCCCGGCGCCGGGGATGTCGACGTTCGTGCGGTGCCCGAGAGCTACTGCGAGGATCTCTGGCTCGTGGGCGTACCCGGTTGACCACCCAAGCGACGACATCACGGTGCGACCCCTCACAAAGGCGCCACCATCGGCGTCGAACGATTCTGCGAGACGCTCGAGGGCGTTAGCGACCGCGAAGTGGTCGTCCGCCGCGGTCGTAAGGACCGCGAGAAACTCAGCGAGCTGTTGCGTCGCCCAGTCCGAAGAGGCCATTACATCCTTATGCGAAAGCAACCACAACGAGAGTTTGGTTGTGGAAGCCGTTCAACCCGTGGGTACGAGCGAACTCCCCGTACGTGTAGAACCCAGCCACCGGGGCCCCTGCGGCATAGGTGGCGATGCGTTCGACCTCGGCAACGATGCCCTCATCACCGAGGACACCCTTTCGGGCGATGCAGTCAAATGCCAGCACTCCAAGCGGTGCCCGCCCCCCGAGGCCGCAGAGCGCGTTCTCGCAGGCGACGTTGGTGGCCTCGAGGACCGAGCGGCTGTCGCCCTCCATGATCCTGACCATGCTCCCTTGGGGGACAGCGGCAATGCAGTTCAGCGAGCCGTCCGTAAAGTCTGCGCCGGCGACGAAGCGGACCTCGTCGCCACCTCGGCGGCTCAGCCCAAGGGGATGCGTCATGGCGAAATGGGTGAAAGCATCAGCGTCGTCATGAACAGCCAGTGGGGCTCCAAGGCGCTTGAGGTATGCGGAGAGGGCCGGCTGGTCGTCGAGGGCCAGCACTCGGTTGCCCTCGCTGGCCGTCACGACCATCGGGTCTCCCACGGCGCGCCAACCGTGCTCGACTCCGATGCCGATCGGGCCCTGCGACCCGATGGCCGCCCCGACAATGGAGTTCTTGAGGACGCGCTGGCCGTAGAACTGCCAGGTCGATTTCATCTTCAAACCGTCGCCGGCGCACCCACCGACGAGCGGGACCTGCGCACCCAACACGCTGTATGCCCCGCGGACAACCTCTTGCTGGTCTCCGCCGAGCCCGTCGCTCAAGACCAATAGGACCTTGTGAGGGCTCGATCCGAGCCTGGCGGCGCTCATTGCCACCTCAGCGCTGGCCTCACGAAGCCCGGCACCGGCGCTGGCCGAGGCGGTCCGCACGTCGAACCCCGGCCCTCCGACCGCCATCGCGACCACACCAGCGGACCCCGGCCCCGACGCTGCTATCTCGCCAGCTGTAGTACAGCCGATCACCGGGACGTCGCCGGCGACTTCGTGGATACCCGAGAGCAGCTGGGGGAGGTCATAGGCCTCGGACGAAAATACGACTAGGAGCTTGGCTTCGTCACCCGAAAGGGCTGCTGAGGCCGCTTCGACGCCGGCGCTGTGGGCGTCGGGGTTTGAGGATGAGCCCGTCGCGGTCCACTGTGTGGTGGCGCGGGCTGCTGAAGGTGCGGAGATTATGCCCATGCCTATCGGATCGGCCCCCTTTCCTGGGTCTTTAGCAGGAGTGGCCTGGGAGGGCTCACCCGGGCCGCATCGGAGTACCCTTGCCGCAGAACACGCGGACCAGAGAAGGTAAGGCGCGGACCTTGCAGAGCGGACCGGAGACCGGACCTTAGAGGAGGCCAAGTTGGACAACGAACGGGCGAAGAGGGCCTTGGAGACCGAGCGGCGGCGCGTCGAGGGGCTTCTCGGGGACACCGTCGAGGCGGGAGAGCAGGACCGGGAGGAAGCGAACGAACAAATCGAGATGGACGGCCCCGCCCAGAGGTTGACCGCCGAAGGGCTCGACGACGCTGTTGCTGCCGGCTTGCGCGACCGCCTCGAGGCGATCGAGCGAGCCGAAGCCCGCCTTCGTGCCGGCACCTACGGCCGCTCGATCAAAAGCGGCCTGCCGATCCCCGACGCGCGGCTCGAAGCCGACCCCGCGGCGGAGCTAACGGTGGAGGAGGCGTCGGAGGAGCCGCCGGCGGTCTGACGATCACCGTTAGGTCCACCAACTTCTTCCGCGGGCTGAGATAGGGTGGGGTGGCCACCAGGGACCGTCCTCACGAGGCAATCTCGAAGGAAGGCGAGCCTCCACCGGCCACCACCGTTAGCCGAGCATGGAGGAGATCTTGGCGAAGCACATCTTCGTGACCGGGGGAGTGGCGAGCTCCCTCGGCAAAGGGCTTACCGCTGCATCACTGGGGCGGCTCCTGAAGAGCCGTGGCCTGCGGGTGACGATGCAGAAGCTCGACCCCTACATCAACGTCGACCCCGGCACGATGAACCCCTTCGAGCATGGCGAGGTCTTCGTGACAGAAGACGGCGGGGAAACCGACCTTGACCTTGGCCACTACGAGCGCTTCATCGACGAGGCCCTCTCGCGAGATTCCAACGCCACCACGGGTTCCATCTACCAGTCGGTCATCGCCAAGGAACGTCGGGGCGAGTACCTCGGCAAGACGGTCCAGGTGATCCCCCACATCACCGACGAGATCAAGTTGCGCATCCGTCGCCTCGGCACAGAAGACGTCGACGTCGTGATCACCGAGATCGGTGGGACGGTGGGCGACATCGAGATCCTCCCGTTCCTGGAGGCGATCCGCCAGTTCCGCAAGGACGTAGGGCGCGACAACGTCTGTTACGTGCACGTGACCCTTGTGCCGTACCTCGGGCCTTCGGGCGAGCAAAAGACCAAGCCGACGCAGCACTCGGTGACAGAGCTCCGCTCCCGAGGCGTGCAACCGGATGTCATCATCCTGCG
Organism: uncultured Acidimicrobiaceae bacterium; assembly: GCA_963725935.1. Lineage (GTDB taxonomy): Bacteria > Actinomycetota > Acidimicrobiia > Acidimicrobiales > Palsa-688 > Fen-671. The sequence goes on from CAVSAM010000003.1 coordinate 58,170, forward strand.
CAGCGACCGCACCGTGCCAGCCAACATGAAGACCAAAATCTCGCTGCTTTGCGACGTACCCGAAGAGGCAGTCATCTCCAACGTCGACGCACCCAACCTCTACGAGATCCCCCTTTCGCTACACGACGAGGGCCTGGACGACTACGTCTGCCAGCTCCTGCGTCTCCAGGGCGCCCCTGATGGCGACGAAGGAGCCCGTTCGGGGCGTTTGGACCTATCGCACTGGCAAGCCTTGGTGCGCCGAGTGGAATCGGCCTCCAAGCCGGTCCGGATCGGCCTGATCGGCAAGTACGTCAACCTCCCCGATGCCTACCTGTCCGTAGTGGAAGCCCTCCGGCACGGCGGTTACGCCCATGGAGCGAAGGTCCAACTGGACTGGGTCCAGGCTGAAGAGGTCGAGGGCTTGATGGCCGAAGGCCGCCTCCGGGACCTTGACGGCATGATCGTCCCCGGCGGCTTTGGCGAACGCGGGATAGAAGGCATGATCGCCGCCGTGGGGTATGCCCGCGAGGGCCAGATCCCCTGCCTCGGCCTATGCCTGGGCCTGCAGGTCATGGTCATCGAGTTCGCCCGCAACATCGCCGGCCTGGAGCGTGCAAACTCCCGCGAGTTTTCGCCCAGCGCCCCCCACCTGGTCATCGACCTGATGGACGATCAGAGGGAGATCGTCAGCCAGTCCAACTATGGAGGGACGATGCGTCTCGGCACCTACCCGGCCAAGCTCCGGCCAGGGACGCAGATGGCTGACATCTACGGCTCACCAGAAATGTTGATCTTCGAACGGCACCGCCACCGCTATGAGTTCAACCCCCGCTATCGCAGGCGCCTCGAACAAGCCGGGCTCGTCTGTTCCGGTGAATCGCCAGACGGGCGGTTGGTCGAGATGATCGAGCTGCCCAGCCATCCTCTTTGGATAGGGACCCAGGCACACCCGGAGTTCAAGAGCCGCCCGGACCGCCCGCACCCCCTGTTCAGGGCGCTGGTTGGAGCGGCATCGGAAAGGGCCGAAGGGCGACAGCCGCACCTGATCGACCCGGACCAGCTGCGAAACGTGCCGCTTGTGCCGCGTGACACCACCGAAGAGGCTGGCATTGCCTTCCGATAAGTTCCGCAAGGTAGGCGAGCGCACCGTCTACCAGGGAAGTCTCCTGCACGTGGCCCAGGGGACCTTCGAAGGGCCCGGCGGGGTGCGCTTCGAGCGGGACCTGGTCCACCACCCCGGTGCGGTGGTCACGGTCCCAGTCGACGAACGCACCGACGAGGTTGTCTTCGTCCGCCAGTACCGAGCTCCGCTGGACAGCGAGCTCTTGGAGGTGCCTGCCGGCCGGCGCGACGTCCCGGGCGAGCCTCCGGAGCTGACCGCCGCGCGGGAGCTCGTGGAGGAAACGGGCCTGGAAGCCGGCCGTCTCGACTTGATCGGGCGCTTTTACAATTCGCCCGGCTTTTCAGACGAGGAATCGTGGTGCTTCTTGGCTCGGGACCTGAAGGACGTGGCCGACGCCCGTCATGGGATCGAAGAACAGCACATGACCGTGGAGCGGTTCCCCTTCGGAGAGGTAGGTGAGCTGGTCCGCTCGGGTCGCATCACCGATGCCAAAACCATCGTCGCGCTCTTCCTGGCCCAGGCGGAGATGGGATAGGAAAAATGGGGAGCGGCGCGGCCCTGAGCATTCCAGGCGAGGAACTTCTCAGTTGGCTGGCCGTCGAAAAAGGGCGCAGCCCGAACACTTTGGCTGCGTACCGAAGGGATCTCGTCGCCTACGAAACGTGGCTGCGAAGTCGCGCCACGTTGCCGGCAGGCAGCGCGGACGGGCTCGGTGTGGCGAGCGTCGAAGAGGCGACCGTGGCCCAGTACGTCGCCTATCTCCGCGGCGTCGGCTTGGCTCCCTCCTCCATTGCACGTTCCATGGTCTCGGTGCGCTCTCTGCACAAGTTCCTCGTCCAAGAGGGGACCGCCAAGACCGACCCAACGCTGGACTTGAAACCGCCGCCCGTCCCCCAGGGGCTCCCCAAGGCGCTCAGCGAAGACGACGTGGGTTCCCTGCTGGCAGCCGTCACCGGCGGGGGAGCGCCGCAGCTGCGCGACCGCGCCGTCCTCGAGCTTCTCTACGGCACGGGAATGCGGATCTCCGAGCTCACCGGAATGTCGCTGTCGGACCTCGCGGTCGAGGACCAGCTCGTGCGCGTCCTCGGCAAGGGGCGCAAGGAGCGCATGGTCCCTTTGGGCCGTTATGCCCGCGAAGCTCTGGCCGCGTGGTTGGGCCCCGGTGGCCGCCCCCTCCTGGTGCCCGCGAGGTGGGCGCGGAGAGCCGACTCGGACGCCCTTTTCCTCAACCTCCGCGGGGGACGCCTCACCCGACAGGGCGCATGGGGGATCGTCCGGCTCTACGGGCGGCGGGTGGGCCTGGACGGGCGCCTCAGCCCGCACGTCCTGCGGCACAGCTGCGCTACCCACCTGCTCGACCACGGCGCCGACATCCGGGTCGTCCAAGAGCTCCTCGGTCACGCTTCGATAGCGACCACCCAGGTCTACACGAAGGTTTCTGCGGAACGGCTCCGCGCGGCGTACGAGTCGGCGCACCCCCACGCTCGCGCGCCTGGTCGGGCGCGAAGTTGACGGTTACCCGTCGCAGGTACCCTCGCAAGGGCTACACTGCCCCCGATGGAGGCGAATACGACCAGCGTGTTGCGGGAGGAGCTCGAAGTGCAGCGTGCTTCGCTCCGCCTCGAGCTGGCGGAGCTCGGTTACGGCAGCGAGGGCCTGTCCTACGACCCGAACTTCGCCGATTCGAGCCAGGTGACGGCTGAGCGCGGCGAGACCGAAGCGCTCGGGACGACGCTCACGGCCAACCTGGTCGACGTGGAGCATGCTCTCGCGCGGATCGAGGCCGGCACCTACGGCACCTGCGAGGCCTGCCAGGGCGAGATCGTCGCAGCTCGCTTGGAGGCGATGCCGGCGGCCCGTTTTTGCATCACCTGTGCCGCCAAGCGTCGTTAATGAACGCCGGTCGTTAAGTAGTCAAGGCGCGAGCAGACCGATCGCGGCACGTGCACGCCCCAGCGTTACGGAGGCGACTTCGGATGCCCGGGCCGCACCATCCGCGAGGACCATCTGGACCGTTGCGGGGTCCTCGGCCAGCTGGCGATAGCGGTCCTGAAGCGGCCGAAGCGTCTCGATAACAGCTTCCGCCACGTCCGCCTTGAGCCGGCCGTAGTTCTCGTACCCCGCAGCAATTTCTTCGGGTTTCCCACCTTTCAACGCGGCCAGCAGCTCTAGCAAGTTGGAGACCCCGGGCTTGGCCAATGGGTCCCAGCGAACTGCGCCCGGCCCGGGCGGGTCGAGGTCGGTGACCGCGCGCTTTACCTTTCGCTCGATGATCTTGGGGTCGTCCAGAAGGAAGATGAGGCCCGCGTCGGAACCAGATGACTTCGACATCTTGTGGACGGGGTCCTGCAGGTCCATGATGCGAGCGCCGCCCCCTGCGGGGGCTATGGCCGCCTCCGGGATGGTGAAGGTCTCCCCGTACCGGGTGTTCCAGCGCTGAGCCAGATCCCGGGTGAGCTCGAGGTGCTGGCGCTGGTCGTCGCCGACCGGGACGAGGTCCGCGTCGTAGAGGAGGATATCGGCGGCCATGAGGACCGGGTAGGCGAAGAAACCGAGCCGGGCCGCCTCTTCGCCACCCTTACCGGTCTTGTCCTTGAACTGGGTCATGCGGGCCAGCTCACCCATGCTGGCGGTGCACTCGAGCAGCCAGGCCAGCTCGGCGTGCTCGTGGACATGGCTCTGGACGAACAGGGTGCAACGCCCCGGGCAGCCCGCAGGCAAGCAAGAAGGTGGCCATCGTCAGCGTGGCCTTGGAGAGCTCCTCGGGGTCGCCGGGCACCGTAAGGGCGTGCAGGTCCACCACGCAATAGAAGGCGTCGTAGCGGTCCTGGAAGTCGACCCACCACCGCAAGGCCCCCAAATAGTTCCCGAGGTGGGGCGCACCAGTGGGTTGGATCCCGGAGAGCACCCTCTTGGACGTCTTGGCAGGCTTCACGACAAAGCAGGGTACCCGCGCTCGGGCCGCGAGCCTGGTTCAATAACTGGACCGGTACGACAAGGGGAGGGCGCTACAACAAATGGGTGAGTGCCGCCAACCCGAGACCCCCGCCCACGACCACGGCCGCGACCAAAGAGAAGACCAACGCCGGCGTCTGTTTGCTGCGGGCAGCGCCGCGCGCCATAGGTTGCCCCGGCCGGGACCTGACGAGCCGTCTGGTCGCAGGCGGCTGCGGTCCGTCGCGCCTGGTGGTTTGGCTAGGCAGAGCCGGTAGGCGCCATTGCCCGTCTCCGGCTGCGCCCTGCGTGCCGGTCAATGGGACCAGCCATGAGGTCGGCGTGGTTGCGGGTTCGGCTGGGGCGACGCGAACCTGTGCAGTCGACGGGAGGGGCTCCAAGACGTTGCGCTGTTGTGGCTCGGGTGTAATGACGGACCTGGTCCCCGGCGGGGCTGGCTGTTGGGCGGCCCGCCTGGGCCCGGTCGACGATGGTCTCCGTGTTTTGGCGGGTGCCTCGACGGCCTTCGCTGGTGGCACCCGAGGGGCCGGTGGGGCTTGCAGGACGGCGGGCTCTCTCAACTGCGCAGCGACGGCTACCTGCGCGGGTACTACAGGGGTTACCTCTGTCGCCGGGTCGGGCAGGCGGTCAAGGCTCTCCCTCTCAGCCTGCAGCAGGTGGGCTAGCTGTGCTGCTGCGGGGTTGGGGGCCGCTGCGGGGGCCGGGGGCACAGCGTCGTCCTCGGCGGAGGGGGCTGCAGCCTGAGCCGCGCCCCACACGACGTAAGGGGTTTGAGCCCAGCCCGCGAGGGCTTCGATCTCGCGCAGCGTTTCGGCGAAAGCCCCGGCGGTCTGGGGACGCTTGGCTGGGTCCTTGGCCAGAGCGTTTTCAATCAGGTCGGCGAGGGCAGCGGGTACGTCGATGGCGGGTGCTCGCGGAGCCGGGTCCCGCAAGATCCGCAGGATCACCGAAGCGGGAGCCTCTCCCTCGTAGGAAGAAAAGGGCCCACGGCCCACGAGGAGCTGGTACATCGACGACGCCAAGCCGTAAATGTCCGATGAAGCAGAAAGGGGCAGGCCCTCGAGGGCTTCCGGGGGGGCGTGCAAGGTCGTGAAACCGAACACTCCCTCAGTCGATTGTGCCTGGGCTTGGAGCGTGGCAACACCGAAGTCGGCCAGGACGGGCTCGTCGAACTGAGACACGAGTATGTTTTGCGGCTTCATGTCGCGGTGCAGGAGACCGGAGCGGTGCGCCGTCTCGAGAGCCCCGGAGATCTTGATACCTACCTGGACAACCTCGCTCACGGGTAGCGTCCCGTTTTGGCGGGCCCGGTGCGCGAGCGACTCCCGGCAGAGCTCGAGCACAAGGACCGGGCGCCCCTCGGGCGTAGAGAAGGTCCCGTACAAGGTCGTCACGTTGGGATGATTGCTGAGCAGGGCGAGTGCTCCCAGCTCCTTTTCAAAGACCTCGACGAGGTGGGGCGACGCGTCCGCCACACGCAGGACCTTCAGAGCGACCGGCCGACCGGTCCCGAGCTCGACAGCTCTGTAGACGGTGGCGAACGCCCCGCTGGCGAGCTCTGCGACGTTTGCGTAGCCGGGGAAGGTAGAGGCACCGGCCGTTGCAGTCGCGCTCTTGCGCCCTCTCATCTGCGCCCTCTCATCTGGCGCCCTCTCATCTGGGGCCTCGTCAAGGGGACGCCCCGGGGCCGTGCCGACGAGCAGCAAGGCGTGCGCCCTGTCCCTGCCCGGGACGGAATGCCGCACGGACCTGTAGAGCCGCCGCTGCGACTCCCAGGCGAGCCGGGCCGATTGTGGGTCCACGGGCAGCTCGGTGGAGTACAGAGCCTGGTCGGCGAGCGTCCCGACGAGCTTGACGGCCGGCCCCAGGTCCTCACCGAAGCGGTCCGCCACCTGGGCGGCAACATCGCTGCTCGTCGCCGACGATGGGACCTCGACGCCGAGCCGCGAGAGGCCGTCGAGGAGCTCTAGCCAGGCGCCGGTCGCCAACAACGCCGGGTCGTCAATTTGGTGGCGCGCTCAACCGCCGCAAACGCCGGCGAAGCGCCGGCACTCCCAAACCGCCGAGGAGCAAGATCAGGACGATGGCGGCAGGTAGCCCGGCCCCCAACACGACCCGCCAGTCGAGGTGCAGCGGCAGCGTGAGCTTCACATTGACCGGCTTGGCGATCGCATGAGCAGCACCTTTGCCCGGGAGGGCGGTGGCCTGTTTGGCGTGGGTACGGGGCGCCGGTTTGACCTGTTCAGACGGTGCGGAAGGGTCTGCAGTAGTCAGTACCGGCGTGGTGTCGACGACAACCCAGCCGTAGCCAACAACCGGCACCTCGTCCCAGGTCCAAGCATCCCGGTTTGTCAATTCGTACTGACCTGCAGGTAGCGGCGACGACGAATTCGCCGCGCTCGGTGCACGGAAACCTGTCACCACCCTGACAGGCACGCCGAGGTAGCGCGCGACGACGGCGAAGAAGGTGGCGAACTGCTCGGGGGTCGCTGCGTGGTCAACGGTAACGGCGTTCATAACCTGAGCCAACGAGGTGCCGGCCAGGGCGGCGGGGTTGGACAGGGGCCCGGCCGAGGGGCGCAGGACGACGCGCCGCTCCCGGGCGCGTAGCGAGAAGTCGATGTCGTCAAGGAAAGCGAGGGACGGCCTGGCTTGCAGGCCCGTCAGGCTCACAGCAAAGCGGACCGCGGCCGCGACATCGCTCACCGAACCGGGCGGCAGTTCGGTGTACTCGGGATTGTCTCCGCCCGGGACAGCCGCCCCCAAGGCAACCAGGTTGTCTGTCCCGAGGCCCCTCGCCGTAGCCGCCGGCACGCGTGATGACACCCTGTAGGAGGCGGGTAGGGCGGGGGAAGCCGCGAGCATCCCGCTGGTGGCGTCGGCGTCCACCGAGAGGCCGTCCACTTGCAACGGGCGGTCGAGCACCGGCAGGAACGGCAGCCCGATGGAGCGTTGCAGCGTGTAGCGCTGGAGCACGACGTGGCTGCCTGGCTCGCTCAAGGTCGCGGCACCCGAAGACGGGACCCGGCCACCCGTAGGGCGGAAGGTCGCGGAAGAAGTCCATATGTCCCCGTCATAGTTGTCGAGGACCGCCATGGACATGTAGCCGCTCCACGGGCCCTCGACATCTAAGCTGAACAGCCGATTGGGCGGCCCTCCGGGATCGGAGCGTCGCAGGGAGGCGAGGGCGTCCAGAGGGTCGACAACGGTGCTCGACAACAGCTGGGTGGAGCGCGTGAGCGAAGCGGGCTTGTTCACCAGCGCGGGCACATGCGACACGCCGATCGCCAAGCCGACAACGAGCAAAGCCGCCATCGCGGTGCCAGATGCCGCTCGCCGCAGCGAGTTGTGGCGCCGGCGAGCCCGGCTCGCCAAGGCCGCTTCCCCGCGAGGCCCGCCGGCATCGGCGTGCGCTACTTGAGCATCGATCAGCCCTTGGCGAGCGAGGGCGCCCACGACGAATGCACCGAACAAACCAGCACCCTCGCCGATGGTCGCCCCGGCGGGGCCCGAAGTCGTCGCCGCGAAGGCGAGGACGAAGAAAACGACCGGTGCGCCCGGCCCCACCGCCGAGGGGCTGGCGGGACGAAGAAGCAGTTCAGCCGACAGGGCGCCACACAGCCAGGTGAGCACTATCGGCGCGGCCATGAGGTAGCTCCCCCCGCCGAGGGGAAGGGTTTCAGTGAGCAGTTGGGCTGGCACGTGTGCCAGGCCGTTCCAGATGGAGTCGAAATTGAACCCGTTGCTGATCGCCAGTAGAGCCACCAGGCCCGTCAGAGATGCGGCGTACGAGACGCCCGCCGCAAAACGCAGGGCCCGCGAGACGACAACGCTTATAAGGACTGGCAACCCCGCGGAGAGCACCAGGAGCAGCGGCGCAAAGTTCACCTGGTAGGCACGCAACCACGGCATCGAGGCGAAGAACGTCCCAGCGGCTGCCGCGGTGAGCAGTACCCCGAGGAGGGCTCTTTGCAAGCTGAGCCGGCTCATCTCGTCACCAGCTCGCCCCATGCCTGAGCGAGCTCGTCCGCCGTGCTCACCACGAGCACCCTTACTCCCGGGTACACGGGGGCCGGCCGGTCGGGGGACGACCGAGACCACTATCACGTGGTCGAAACGCCGTTTCAGAGCAGCGATAGCGGGAAGGGTGTCGAGCTCGAGCGCGCCGGTTACAACCACGAGCGCGCTCCCGCCGCGATCGTGCCGCAGTGGCAGGATCTGCGCCGACAAGGAGCCCACGCCGCTCGGGACGAGGTCCGTCAGGTAATCGACCAGTCCCGCCGGGTCGCGCCGGCCAGCGCCACCGACCCGATCGCCGGCGGTCGTGCGGATTTGGACCGGCGCTTTCCCGGCCGACAGGGAGGTGGCCACAGAGGCGGTGACGTCCATCGCCTCTTCGAAAGTCTCGGAGGAGTAGACCTCCGGTCGAATGTCGACGAGAACAACGGTGTAGGGCTGGGCAGTGTCCACGTTGTGGCGGACAACGAGCTTGCCGAGGCGAGCGGTCGACGGCCAGTGGACCGTCCGGAGGTCATCGCCGATCACGTACTCCCGCAACCGGTGGAAGGTCACACTGCCCTGGGGTGACGTGTCGCTCGACGGGGCCTTCCAGGTTGCGCGACACACCGCTTGGCAGCGCGCTCAACGAGAGCGCTCGGGGATGGACGGAAATGACCTGGGGTTCGCCCAGGGCCTTCACCCGGCGGCACAAGCCGAACGGGTCGGCTTTGGGTATTTCGACAGGCCCGACGCTGTAAGTGCCTCTGCGGGAAGTCGGCAGGCGGTAGGTCCGCAAACCCGCTTCCCCCCTCCGCAGGCGCGGCAGCTCCGCCCGGAAGATCACATCGCCGAGGCGTTGCTCTATCACGAGCGAGCTCAGCGTGCGCCAGGACAGGTTGACGGCCCTGATAACGGCTATCGCTGGTTGGCCTTTTTCGACCCGAGGTGGCTCGACGGCGCGCTCGAGGGCGAGGCGTGGGGAGCGCGCGACGTAAAGCAGGGCCCCGCTCACCAGGACCAGCAGGCCCACCCCCATTACGAGCAACGGGGCCCATCCTGGCGGCAACCCCGGCGATTGTCAAGCCGGCCCCGGCGATAGAGGCGCCCCATCCCAGGCGGGTCAAGGCCCAACTTTCCCTGTCACCAGCAGCGTCACTAGCGGAGGATGGCTCGCGGTACCGGGACGGTCTGTACGGCTCGGGTGATCACTTCGGCTGGAGTCCTCCCTTGGATTTCAGCGTCCGGGCGCAACACCACGCGGTGTGCGAGTGTTGCCAAGGCCATAGCCTGGACGTCATCGGGCGTGACGAAAGGCCGGCCGGCCGCGGCCGCCACAACGCGGGATGCACGCAAAAGGGCCAGCCCGCCACGGGGGGAGACCCCGAGGCGCACCTCTGGGAGCTCCCGGGTACGGGCGCAAATGGCGACGATGTAATGCTCGATCGGCGCTGAGACTTCGACGGCGCGGTCGACGAAGTCGATCATGCCGAGCAGGTCTTCGCGGTCCATCACAGCCGGCAGCTGATCGACGCTGGGCGAGTTCCGTTCGGTCCTGAGCACCTCCGCTTCCGCTTCCGGCGAGGGGTACCCAACTGAAAGCCTCATTAAAAAGCGGTCGAGTTGGGCCTCAGGAAGGACGTAGGTGCCTTCAAGGTCGATCGGGTTCTGCGTAGCGATGACGACGAAAGGGCGCGGGACGGGGTAAACGGCAGCATCGGTGGACACGGTGTGCTCCTGCATTACTTCCAGCAGAGCGGACTGTGTTTTGGGCGATGCCCGGTTGATCTCATCGCCGAGGACGATGTTGGCGAACACCGGCCCGGGGCGGAAACTGAAGGTGGAGGTTGCCTGGTCGAACACCGTGACCCCGGTGATGTCGCTCGGCAAGAGGTCCGGCGTGAACTGGACCCGGTTCCACGTGAGGTTCACCGATTTGCAGATCGCTCGCGCGAGCGAGGTCTTGCCTACGCCGGGCACGTCCTCGATCAGCAGATGGCCTTCAGACAGTACGCACGCAACAGCTGCCCGGACAACCGCCTCCTTGCCGTGCAGCACCGTTGTCACGTTGGCGACCAGGCCGTTGTACATCTGCACAAACCTGGCGATGTCGGCCCCACCCGCGGCCTGCGCCGCAATTCCGGTGGAATGGCTTGTCATGGGCGTCGTGGTGCTCACGTAGTTGCCTCCAATAGTGGGTAGTTCCGTTTGCTCAGTCGGTAGGCGCGTCTCCGGGCCACCAGTGCCGCGCTTGCACCCCAAGCGAGCGAGCCGGCGAGAACGACAACCAGCAGCGCAGCGATCAACACCCACATCGCCGTAGCCCACATCGCCACATTTCGAGGGGGGGCTGGCGTCAGGCGCGGTGATGGGGCCCGCTGGGGGCCAAGGCCCGATGGCCCTCGTGGGCCTGCGACCGGGAGGATCGCTGCAGTCGTCGGCGGCAGCGTGGTGGCGGACGGCAAAGTTGTTGTGGTCGACGGCAGGGTCGTGGCCGGAAGCGTGGTGGCGGACGGCAAAGTTGTTGTGGTCGACGGCAGGGTCGTGGCCGGAAGCGTGGTGGCGGACGGCAAAGTTGTGGTGGTCGGCGGCAAAGTTGTGGTGGTCGGCGGCAGGGTTGTGGTGGTCGGCGGCAGGGTTGTGGCGGCCGGCAGTGTGCTGGTCGGGCAGTCGCTCGGGGCGCAACTGGTGGTGGTTGTCGCTGCGAGGGTGGTGGTGACGAGGGCGGCTGTTGTTGCTGTTGTTGTTGCTGTGGTTGCTGTTCTTGCTGTGGTTGTACTGGACGGCGGGCTTACGGTCGTTGCCGGGACGACCGTGGCAGCCGTCGTGGACGGGAGCGCCACGGAGGTGGTGGTAGTCGGCGCAGGGGCAACAGTTGTCGAAGGCAGAGGAGCGGTGGTGGGGGGAGGCGGAGCAGCGAGCGAGGGGAGGTTGGCGACCCCGACCACGCCGGCGCCAGCTTGGCCGAGATAGACCCACGAAACCGTTACGGTCGGTGTCGGGCAAGTGGTCGGCCACTTTACGGTGACGGGGAAGGCAGCGGCCGCTTCGACTGGTGTACCTGCATCGCAGATCGGCCCACCGGCCGCCGTGACCTGCCAGTCGGTACCGGGCGGCTCGCCGCTGCCGTTGTAGGTGACCAGGAGGTCGAACGTGGCGCAGTAGCGTCCACACGGTTCGCTGACCGCGACGCTGAACCGGTAGGACGAGACAGCACCGATAGAAAACAACGAGGTGAACGCGCGCGACGGCACGCCGTAGGGGTCAGGCGACAGGGTGCTGTGCAGCGTCAACGTGAGGCTGCAATGACCGCCGATCTGGTCAAGGTCGACGTTGGAGGTGAACTGGTCGCCGTGCAAGGGACCACTGACGGGGAGGACCTCAGATGCGCAGGTTGCCTTGCCTTGAGCTTGGAACGAGCCGGGCGGCAGCCCGTGGAACGTGGCGACCACCGTGCCAGAACTGGGATCGGGCTGGACTTTGCCCGCCACATGCATTTGGATCTGAGCAGGCCAGGGCAGCGTCTTTCCGAACAATGGGCTGGTGATCGTCACTGCCGCGGACGGGTGAGCAACCGGGGTGACGGTGACGGTGGCCCGGTAGAGCTTCGCTGGGTCGAGGCCGGGGACATCAACCCCAAGGGAAGATGTAGGGCCGACGCTACGGCCGTCGACGGCATATGTGAACGTTACTTGGTCGCCGCCGAAGGCCACTTCATTTGATGCGCTCGGGGCCACGACAACCTTGAGGGCCGCGGTAATGGTTTGACCGGTCGGGGCCCCGCAGCAAAAAGTTGAAGATCAGCGGCTGCTGGCGGCTGCCAGGCCCGCGTGCAGACCTGGTCGGAAGTCGGCCCGCCGACGAGCCCCGTGTTGCTCACGCCTTGGACGCTGAACGACAGCGCGTCTCCGAGCAGGCCCATGGCGTCGCCCGGGTTGATGGTGACGCTGGTACGCGACCCGGGCACCTCGAGCCGGGGCGGTATGCCAACGAACGCCGTGCCGCACGACGAGCCGGTAACCGTCCACGAACTGGCCGGCACCTCGCAGCTCGGGCCGCTGCACGGCGTCCAAGACACCAACCACCCGCCGGAGCCGTTAGCGACTGCCGTGACAGATGCCGGAGCCCCAGGGCCCACCGCCGTCGTTAGAAACCTGACGGGGGCCGACGACGTCGACCGCTTGCCGATATAGGCGGTCACGACCGCCTCGTAGCTGGTGCCTGGGATGAGCCCCGCAAAAAGGAGCTGCTGCTGGCCATTGACGACCTGGACCGGGTGCGCCGGTTGGGGGGCGCCGCCCAGAGCCGTGAGGGTCACCGACCACGTGCTCGGGAGGCAGTCTTGCTCGGTCAGCAGGTGGTAGGTCCATGCGACCAGTGCCGATTCGTCAGAAGGCGTAATGGAGCTGATCTGTGGCTCGTAAGGCTTCTCGGCGGTTGTTGCGCAATCGGCTTGCTCGGTGACCGGTTGGACGGGTTGGATTTGCTGGACCGGCTGCACCGGCTGAGGCAAGGTAGTCGGAGTGGTCGGGGGTGTTTTCGAATGGGGCCCAGGGGGGTTTGGTGGCTGTGAGGTGTGCTTTTTTTCGGCCTTCACGTTGGCGTCACCCGGCCCGGCTGCGCTGACGATGACGGCGGTCGACTTGTTGACGATCACCGGAGCGTGGCTGTGGTCGGTGAAAATGACGACCGCAAGAAGGCTGTCCGGGTTGTTGAAGATGACGCGGGGCCCGTCGACAAGCACCTCTGCTCCTTGGAAACTTGCCTTTTCGGTCGCGCCGGCGGCCGGGTAGCTGACTGCACCGGGGACCGGCTTCATCGACCCAGTGCCCGGGCGCACCATCCACAATGTCGGTTGCCCTGGTTGGGCCTGGTCCAGGGTGTAGAGCTCCCCGTCCGAATAGGCCGGCACAGCCGGTTCGGCGCCCGGGCCGAATGCCTTCAGGACTACGGGGCCGGATATCGCTCCGTGGGGGCCAACTCCGAACACCGACCATCCCGACGACATTCTCGCCAGGAACCAGAGCTCTCCCCCTACCCCTTGCACGGGTAAGAACTCGGTCGCGCGCGCTGTCCCGGCGACGTCGACACTTTCGTCGTGGCCGTTGCCCTGCAGTAGCTGCACCTCGCCCGGCAGTGCGAGCCCCACTGTCGTCGGGGAGGCCTCCAGGGCCGCGTCCGTACACGCCGTAGGCAACTTGGCTCGGCTCCCCACCGACAGCCCCTGGCCGACCTGGGCGGCCGGTCGCACGCGCAGCAGGTCACATTTCGAGCCTTGCTGGGCCAAGAGCCACAGCGCACCCCTCGAAACCGCCGCGGCTCCGGGCTGGTCGGCGGCCGGCACACCCAACTTTGTGAACCCGAGCGGGCGGACCGACCGGCGCAGGCCCTCCGCTAAAGCTTGAGCACCCGCTACCACAGTCGAAGAGCCCACCAGCGAGATCGTGCTGTCCGGCGCATATCGCACGATGTACGTGGCCGTCCCGTCGGCAAAGCCTGCCGCTCCCGTCTCATGGCTGAGCGGCCCGAGAGAGATCCCATTGGTGGTCGGGCCAAGCACGTAATTGTCCTTCGCGAGCATGTTGAAGCTGCCCGTCGCACGGTTCACCAACATCGTGCCCGCAGCCGTCGGCACCGCCTCGACTTCCCCGTAGCTGGTGGCCCCGACCTGGGCGTAGACCCCCTCGAGCTGGACCGTCACCGCGCCGGTCGCCAGGTCGATCACGGTGAGCGGCCGGTAATCGTCGAGCACGAGCGACCCTCCGAAGATCGCCGTATGCCGCGAGGGTGGCGCCTGCCCGGTGGCAGCGGACCACACCAGCCCGCCGATCAGTAGGACGCTGACGAGCACGCCGGTGACCGCTCCGAAGGCACCAAAGTTTGCGGCTCGCCTCTCGCCTGCGCTCGGTAGGCCAAATCGGGACGGGCCAGCTGGGCTAACGAGATCGAAGAGCGCGCTGTCTCGGGGCGTCGTCATCGTCTGGAATTAGCAACCTGGTGTCCAGGTTACCGTCTCCTCTCGCCACAATACGTGACCCTCGCGTGTCGGTACGCGTTGGGAGGCGGGCTCGCGGAAGAACCTGTCGGTTCGAGTGAAGGACGCACGTGCCCTGTCGGCGGAGCCCAGTCTGCGCGGCTCGTCCAGCGCGGTCTGTCGGTGCAGCCCAGTCCGTCCGGCCATCACGTCGGGCGAGCGGGGACGCCGGTAGGCTCGCGGCAATGGGTTACCAGGTGAGCACGCCTGTCTTCGAGGGCCCCTTCGACCTGCTGCTTCACCTGGTGACCCGTCAACAGGTGGACATATGGGAGCTTTCACTTTCCTCAATAGTCGACGAGTTCGTGGCAACTATTGAGCGGATGCAGGCGCTTGACCTGTCGGTTGCGACCGAGTTCTTACTCACGGCGGCGGTTCTGCTGGAGCTGAAGGCCCGCCGGCTGCTCCCCGAGAGCTCCGACGGCGAAGACGAGGAGGAGCTGGCCCTCTGGGAGGAACGCGATCTCCTGCTGGCGAGGCTGCTCGAGTGCAAGACGTTCAAGGATGCCTCGCAAGCCATGTCCCGCCTCATGGACGCCTCCGACCTCAGCGTGGCGCGCCGCACCGGCCTGGAGGAGCGCTTCGTCGGCCTTGCCCCAGACCTCCTCGAAGGCGTCGGCGCCGAAGACCTGCGCGGGGCGATCGTCAAACTGCTGGCCGCCAAGCCGGTCGTGCGGGTGAACACCGACCACGTCGCGCCGGTGCGGGCGAGCGTGGCTGACACCGTGGCGGACCTGCTGGCAACGTTACCGACGGTGGGGCGCACCACGTTCAAGCGGCTCACGGCCGAGCTCGGTGCAAGGATCGACATAATCGTTCATTTCCTGGCACTATTGGAGCTTTATAAGCGTGGCGCTGTGGATCTGGAGCAGGCGAACAGGCTCGGCGAGCTCCACGTCAGCTGGCTCGGTTTGGACGACGAAGAGGATCGTGACGACTTGGCCCGGGAGGCCGTCCTCGTCGTAGGCGGCTCCTTGAGTGGCTCTCGCACCGACGAATACGAAGGCTGAAGACACTGGGGGACGACGACATCGCGCGGCACGCTGACCAGGAGATCGACTTGGACCACATTGACGACGCCCACGTTGAAGATGCTCCCCGTGAAGGTGCTCTCGGCTATTTGGAACAGCGTCGGGCGATCGAGGCTGTCCTCATGGTCGCCGAATCGCCCGTCGAGCCGACGATGCTTGCGCAGCTGCTCGAGCTGCCGCCGGCGACCGTGGACCAGATTCTGCGAGGACCTGGCGCGCTGTTACCGCGACGACCAGCGCGGCTTCGAGCTCGCGGCGGGTGGCCGGCGGCTACCGTTTCCAGAGCCACCCCGACATGGCGCCGTACATCGAGCGTTTCGTGCTCGAGGGCCAATCGGCGCGTTTGTCGGGTGCTGCGCTGGAAAGCCTGGCGATCGTGGCCTACAAACAGCCCATATCCCGTGCCCAGGTCGCGGCGATCCGGGGCGTCAATTCCGACGGCGTGCTGCGGACTCTTTGCATACGTGGCTACGTAACAGAGGTCGCACGGGACCCGGGCCCCGGGCAAGCGCTCCTTTACGGCACAACGACATTGCTGCTCGAGCGGCTCGGCCTGGACAAGATCGAGGACCTACCGCCTCTCGGGGACTTCGTCCCCGGCCCAGAGGTTATGGACGCTCTGGAGCAGGGTCTGCGCCCGGGCTAGCCCCTTCGGAATTGTCGGGCCCGGCTCGCCCAGCCTGTTCGCCGGCCAGTACCGCGTACAGCCGCCTGCGCGCATCATCGAGGACCTTGGCCGCCTCCTCGTACTCACGAGGGCCACCGCTCATGCCGACCTGTCCCACGACAGGCATGAGCTTTGCCACCGCGTGGCGAAGAGCGCGCGCTCCCACCGGGGCACCAGCTGCGACTTCTTCCCACGGAGCCGGGCCTTTTGCGACCTCGGCAGCGGCTCGGCGGCCTTCTTCTGTCAGGTTGTAACGCCTCTTGCCTGCGCTGTCGTCTGTCTGCGCGACCACCAGGCCCTCGTCTTCGAGCAACTGGAGAGTCGGGTAGATAGAACCCGGGCTCGGCCTCCACAAACCCTCGGTGCGGTCCGAAAGCTCGCCGATGATCTCGTAGCCGTGCATCGGGCGCTCGTTCAGAAGAGCGAGGATTGCGCTGCGCACGTCGCCGCGCCGTGCCCGCCCCCAGGGTCGCGCCCCGGGCCGTCCCCAGCCCCTGCCCACCCCGGCGCCTTGTGCGCCAGGTGCTCCGGGCCCGAACGGGCCACCATAAAACCACATCCGGTTCGGCCCGCCGGCCAGGTCATCTGGGTTCCCGGGCCCTTCACCTGGGCCGGCCCAGGGTGGGCCAGACCAACCGCCGCCCCTGGGGCCGCGTCGGCCCCGTCCCCACTCCGGCCCTTCTTCAAAACGTTCATGACGGTGCATCTATGTATTCCTCCTGTCTTGCCGGCATCTCTTACCGGCGACACGAAGCACTATATCGCGATATATCGGTAACTGGCGAAGGAAAGGATTTTGGCCTCCCAAGCAGGACTAAGGTGGGAACGGTGCCGGGCGACAGTGCATTGGGCCCCCCGGGCGCAGCGAGCGAGGGCGCCTGGAGCTCCGGGGGTACCGAGACAGGGGGCCCGAGACAGGCGAACGGCTCCAGAAGGTGCTCGCCAAGTCGGGCCTCGGGAGCCGTCGGGCCTGCGAGCTGCTGATCGTCGAAGGGCGGGTGAGGGTCAATGGCGCTCCGGCCCGCCTCGGCCAGCGAGCAGATGGCGCCCACGACCACATCGAGGTGGACGGGGTACCTTTGCCAGGCCGGGAGGGGCTCGCCTACTACCTTCTCAACAAGCCAGTCGGCGTCGTGTGCACCGCTTCGGACCCCCAGGGACGCCAGACGGTCCTCGACCTCGTACCCGAGGTACCGCGGGTGTACCCCGTCGGGCGCCTGGATATCTCCTCCGAGGGCCTGATCGTGTTGACTAACGACGGAGAACTGGCTTTCCAGCTGACGCACCCGAGCTTCGGAGTTACGAAGGAGTACGTCGTCGAGGTCGAAGGCAAACTGTCGAAGGAAGCGGTCGGGCAGCTGCGCCGCGGTGTCCAATTGGAAGACGGTTTGACGGCTCCGGCGAAGATCTCCGTGCTTACGCCGAGCTCGGCCCGGGTCTCCATCCATGAGGGGAGGAACCGCCAGGTGCGTAGGATGTGCGAAGCCGTCGGCAACCCTGTACGGCGCTTGGTCAGGACGCGGATCGGGCCGCTCTCCGACCCGGCGCTCGAGCCTGGGAAGTGGCGTGAGCTGACCGTGCGCGAGATCCGGGATCTCTGGCAGGCAGCGCTCGGGCCGTTGCCACCCGTGCGAACAACTAGCATTTCGGCTGGCACTTAGCCCCTAGCCCGGCCCATCGAAAACAATGCCTTCCAACCCCACTCCAGGCCCCAGGTACCGCGTGCGAGCCCTGCGGGGAGCGACGACGGTTGACCAAGACACACCGGAGCAGGTGACCGAGCGCACGCAGGCCTTGCTTGCTGCGATGATCGCTCGCAACGACGTCGACCACGAGCGCGTCATTTCTGTGCTGTTCACCGCCACCGACGACATCCATTCGATGTTCCCTGCAACTGCGGCGCGCGCCGCCGGGTTCGGGGACGTCCCGCTGCTTTGCGCCCGGGAACTAGACATAAATGGCGCCCAGCCGCGCTGCATCCGGGTCATGATGCACCTCGAGACGTCCAACGAAGAGCTCCACCACATCTACCTGGAAGGCGCCCGCGGGCTAAGAGATGACCTCCCTGAGTAAGAGATGACCTCACCGCGCAATAGCCCCACCGGCGGCCAGCGCAGGGCGGCGATCGTCGGCACGGGGCTGATCGGCGGTTCCATCGGGATGGCCTTCCGCCGCCAAGGCTGGTGGGTGAGCGGGACCGACAGGGAGCCTTCGAGGGCAGCGCGCGCCCTCGAGCTGGGTGCGATCGACGAGGTCGGCGTGGACACGGCTGCTGCTGTGACCTTCATCGCCGTGACTGCTGGGGCTGTGGCCGAGGTCGCGAAGGCCGTGCTTTCCCAACAGGACGCCGAGAAGCGCACGGGAGTGGTGACCGACGTCGCCGGGATCAAGGAGACAATCGTGTCGGCCGTGGGGCACCCGCGTTTTGTCGGCGGGCACCCGATGGCCGGCTCGGAGCAAGAAGGCGTCGACGGGGCGGGGCCTGACCTGTTCCTCGGCGCCACCTGGGTGCTGACGCCGGGCCAGAACACCTCGGGGGAGGCGTATTCCGAGGTCCAGGGGCTGGTGAGGCTGCTGGGCGCTAACCCGGTCGCTGTCGACCCGAGGCGCCACGACGAGCTCGTCGCTCTCGTCTCGCATACCCCACACCTGACCGCCGCGGCTTTGATGAACCTGGCCGCCGACGCCGCCACCTCGGACGCGACCCTCTTGCGTCTGGCCGCCGGAGGCTTCCGCGACATGACGAGGATCGCCGCGGGCCACCCCGGCATTTGGCCCGACGTCGTCGCCGAGAACCGCGACGCGATCTGCTCCGCCTTGGACCAGCTGTCGGCGAGCCTCGACAAGGTGCGAGCCATAGTCGCAGGAGGCGACCGGGAGGGGCTCCTCGAGCTCCTCCAGCGAGCCAGGGAGGCCCGGGTCAACCTCCCCTCCGGGGCGCCGTCGCTCGGGCAGGCGAGCGAGGTTCGCGTCCCCGTGCCGGACCGCCCGGGCGTGATCGCGGAGGTGAGCACGCTGCTCGGTGGGCTCGGGGTCAACATCTTCGACGTCGAGATCGCCCACTCGGTCGAGGGGGACCGAGGCGTGCTCGTGTTGATAGTGGACGCCGGGACCGAGGACATCGTCCGCAGGGCCCTCACCGAGCGGGGCTACAAGGCGTCAGTACAAAGGCTCGAGCCATGACGTGCCGCAACGGCGCGCTGGTACCAAGGAGACCAATGCCAAGGAGCCCAAGTTGAGCCACAGCGAT
Organism: uncultured Acidimicrobiaceae bacterium; assembly: GCA_963725935.1. GTDB lineage: Bacteria > Actinomycetota > Acidimicrobiia > Acidimicrobiales > Palsa-688 > Fen-671. Next base: position 77,208 of record CAVSAM010000003.1, read on the forward strand.
GCAGAGAGCCTGGGCGGTGTGCAGAAAGAGCTGAGCGTCCAACCTGCCGGCGGCAGGGCGCTCAAGGGCCGGCTCAGCGCGCCGGGCGACAAGTCGATCTCGCACCGGGCGCTCCTGATCGCCGCTCGGGCCGAGGGACGCTCGCGGATCCGGGGGCTGTCGAACGGCCAGGACGTGCGCCACACGCTCGAGGCCGTGGTAGCGCTCGGCGCAGGCGCTGAGCGCAGTGGGGGAGACCTCTACGTGGATGGCGGCGCCGCGCTCCTGCATGAACCTCAGGCCCTCGTTGACGTGGGCAACTCGGGCACCGGCATCCGCCTTCTGGCCGGGTTCGTTTCGGCCCTCGACGGGCTGTGCGTCCTGCAGGGGGACTCGTCGATCGCGCAACGGCCGATGGACCGGGTCGCCGTGCCGCTCAGGCTGATGGGTGCGCAGGTCGATGGCCGCCAAGGGGGCCGTTTCCCGCCGCTGGTGGTGCGAGGCGGGCACCTTCACGGCATCGAGTACACGCTCCCGGTGCCTAGCGCCCAGGTGAAGTCGGCGGTACTTTTTGCCGGTCTCGGGGCAACGGGCCCGACGACCGTGCATGAGCCCGTGCCGACACGTGCGCACACCGAGGAAATGTTCGCCGCTGCTGGCGCAGACATCGAGGTATACCCGGAAGGGGCCAGCTCCAGCGTGGTCCTACGGCCGAGCGCGCTCCACGCAACAGACATCGACGTCCCTGCCGACCCTTCCCAAGCTGCCTTCTGGGTGGTCGCTGCGTGCATCGTCCCAGGGAGCGACCTGGTCCTGGAGCGCGTTTACGTCGGGCGGGGCCGAGCCGGCTTTATCGACGTCTTGGTGCGCATGGGGGCGAAGATCGACCTGGTGAACGAGGACCCCCTCCGCCACACCGCCGACATCCGCGTTCAGGCCGGCCCCTTGGTGGCTGCCGAGGTGGGAGGCGCGGAGGTGGCGTCGCTCATCGACGAGATACCCGTTCTGTCGGTGGCAGCGGCGTTCGCTGAGGGCACGACGCGCTTTTCGGGCGCATCGGAGCTCCGAGTGAAAGAAACGGACCGGGTCGCGACCACGGTCGAGCTCCTCGGGGCGCTCGGCGTCGGGGCCGAGCCCGCCTCAGATGGGCTCAGCGTGCGGGGCAATGGGGGTGCCCTGCTCAACGGTGGTACCGTCAACTCATACGGAGACCACCGCATCGCCATGGCCGGCGCGGTGGCCGCGCTGGGCGCCCGTGACGCAGTGAAGGTTCAGGGATGGGACGCAACGGCGACCAGCTACCCGAGCTTCGAGGAGGACATGCACCAGTGCCTCAGTTGATCCCGCCTGAGATGAACCAGGCCAGCCATCATGTCATCGCCATCGACGGCCCCGCAGGGTCAGGCAAATCGACCGTGGCAAGGGCGGTCGCCGCCAAGCTGGGCATGCCATACCTGGACACGGGTGCGATGTACCGGGCCGTGGCCTTCATCGCCATGCGCCGTGGCGTCGACCCCGACGATGCGCCGGTCGTGGCACGGCTCGCGGTCGACATGCAGCTTGAAGTGGACGAGAGCGTGCTCGTAGACGGGGTGGACGCAACCATCGAGATCCGCAGCCCCGAAGTGACCCGCGCAGTGAGTGTCGTGGCCGTCAACCCGGCGGTCCGCAGAGAGCTCGTCCGTCGCCAGCGCGAGTGGGCCGAGGCAAAGGGCTCCGGCGTCATCGAGGGCCGCGATATCGGTACCGTCGTCTTCCCCGAAGCCCCGGTCAAGGTCTTCATGACCGCCAGCGACGAGGAGCGCGCCCAGCGCCGCACCCAAGAGATGCTGGACATGCACTACGACGAGGTTGCCGCAGACATTGCCCGCCGCGACCACATCGACTCCACCCGCCAGTACGCACCCCTCGCCGTAGCACCCGACGCCGTCCTCGTCGACACCACCTCCAGCACCGTCGAAGAGGTCGTCGAGCTCGTGCTCCAGCTCGCCACAAAGGCCGGCCTCGCCTAGCTCTTGCCTGTCTGTAATGGGACGAAGCCGTCCCCCTGGAGACGAGCCTCTCAAGGGACCGTCCAAGTATCCTGAGGCGGGGCCTACGGAACGAAGCTCGCCTCGCGGGCACACGGTTCGTTGGTGGCGCAACTTTTCGGCTGGCGGGTTCAAACCGCCGTCCATAGGTGGAGCCGGCCGGCGCCGAAAACCGCAAACGTGATCGCGCGACCGCCCGATCGGGCACCGAAACGTCGATTTCTTTGCACCAGCGTCAGCGATGCACCTTTTCTGAGATGGATCGGTCACCGCTACGAAAAACTTGGGCGGGCGAAGCCGTATCTTGCGGCGACCAACCAGCGTGGCGAAGCTTCGACCGCCCAAGTACCCGGAGGCGGGACCGACGGGTCGAGGCTCGTCTCTCAGGCGCAAAGGCTCGCCGTACTAGTAATTACGTCGTGTTTGCAACAAGAACCCTAAGCTGTGGCGCCGATGGGGCGCGCGGGGCTCTTTGACCCGAGGCATGGTGCACCAAGCCCTGTTTTCGAGCGTCGATTGGGGTTTCTCGGCGGGGTCAAGCCTTTCTCGGTTTGGTCAACCTTTGCTCGGCGGGGTCAGCCGTTTCCGGGCGTAGAATCCGTGGACTTCCGGGCTCGTGGCACACCGAAGTAAGGGGACCCGACCGAGATGGGCAAACAGCACCGAGAAGATCACGCCAGATGGGTTCAGCTGGCACCCGCGAGGCGTTGGGCTTCATCGAAGAGGACCTGGAGCTCGGAATGCAACCGTTCGGTGAGCTCGTCGATCGCACGTTTGGGAACGCGGCCCGACCCCGAGGCAGGAGGTGGCCAGATCGGCCCGCCGATAACAAGTGCCGTCTTTGATGGGCGCACCAAGGAGGAGCCCACCGGCATGGAACGCTCGCTCCCACCGATGCCGACCGGCACGATGGGAACGTTGGCACGAAGGGCGACAAAGGCCGGCCCCCGCAATAGCTCTTGAACGGTAGGCCCCGAGCGGCGGGTCCCTTCAGGGAAGAGGACAACGGGCTCGCCAGCAGCGAGCGCCCGCTCGCACATCTGAAGAGCGACGCGGTCCGGCGTCCCACGCTTCACGGGGAAACTACCAAGCGAGCTGAAGACCTTTGCGATCCAGTTGACCGAAAAGACCCCCTCTTTCGCCATGAAACGCATGCGCCGGTCCGTAATGCGGGCAGTGAGGAAGGTGTCGATGTTGGAACGGTGCACCGGCGAGATGATGTAAGGCGTCGTCTGCGGGAGGTTCTCTCTGCCGACGACCGTTGGCCGCCAAAGGAGCCACCCTGGAGGCCAGACGATGGACCAAACAATCCGGTACCACGCTAGTTCGAGCCGCGTCGGCGGCCGCACACTGACCTCGGGCGCCCGCTGCTCAGTTTGGACGCGTGCGCTCGCCTTAGCCGGCGCAGTCTCGCCAGGTTGTGACCCATTTGGCTCGCCTGGCGCGTCCGACGACTGTGCGGTCGGCTCGGCTCGTTCGGGCTCGGAAGTCGTGGCCATCCGAGTCACGGTATCGTGCGAAGAAGGGGGTCGGGGACTGGTCCGGCGTTGCGGGCGCCGACACCGGGCAAAAGCCGAGCGGTAGCAGGCTGGTGGGCATCGGGCTCGGCGGATGGGAGGCTCAGGTCACAGGGACCAGGATTTGCCCCCGTTGCTGGACCCGATTGTCACGGTCAGGGTCTTGCCCGCCTTGCTCAAAGAGATAGTTGCCTGGCAATCGAGGGCTACTTTCCCCGGGACGCATGTCAGGCTCGCGACCCCCCATGGGTTGTTCTTCTCGTTGACCTGCACGTGCCCTTGGAACGTCGAGTTCGCCCAAGAAGACCCCCCATTGGTCGTGTATATGCCCAGTAAGGGGACAATTGCCCCAGCCGCCCCGCCCTGGGTCCCGAGGCCAGCGCAATACGGCCTCCCTGCCACGGCCGCGCAGGCGACAAACTCCACTTCGCCAGTGCGTCGCTTGAGAGATGACTTGGCCCAGGACCTGCCTCCGTTGGTCGAGTAGTACGCCGACACCTTGCCGAAGTCGGACGGGAGGGGGAGCTGGACCGAGAAAGGACTGGGTACCGCCCCCCCGGCCAGGGCGCAATCGAGGGACGCGCCGACCACTGCACAGGCGAAAGTCGATCCCGGGAAGGTGATCGAACCGACGAAGGGTGCCGCTGGGCGCGCACTGACTAACCACTTAGCTCCGCCGTCGGTGCTGTAGAACATGCCACCGCGCACGGTGTCGATAGCTAGGCAGTCGACGGTCCCGGCCACCTCAAAGCATGCGGTCTGGGCGAACCAGTTTTCCGAGAAATCGCCTAACGTAGGTACGGAGCTGATCGCCCAGGTGGCACCCCCGTTGGTTGAGTAATAGCCACCCTCACCGATGGGCGAGGTTGGTCCCCACGTGGCGTATGTTACGGCGCAGTCGACCTGAGGCCCGTTGGCTACGCACGACATGGCTGCATAGATCTGGGCCATATAAACGATGTTCGGGAGCGAGCCCACCTCCCACGAACTACCGCTGTTGACGGAGTACTCGGCCTGCGTGTAGGAGCGGCCACGAGCCCCTGCCGTCACGAACTCGGCGCAGTCAGCAGTACCTGCAGCACAGGACTCGACAAAGGCGGAATCCCGGAGGCTTGGAGCTGCCCGGGACGGTCGTTGTACTAGACGTCGGCGCGGCTAGGGTCGTACTCGACCCGGCGCCCGTTGTGGTCGCAGGAGCCGTCGTACTCGTCGTGCTCGTCTGGCTCGGTGTGATGGTTGTGGTTGTTGTGGTCGTAGTCGTTGTAGTGAGCGTGGTCGCTGTCGCGCTTACCTCTTGCAATGAGGCAGCCATAACCAAAGGAACTGCGATCACGAATAGCCAAGCGCGCGCCCGAGGTGCTCGAAGCCTCCCAGGGACTCTCAACGTCGGGTCAGCTCCCGCTGAACCGCTGGACGTACTCCCGCTTGCCGACCGAATAAGCGGCCCAACCCGTACCCGAGGCGCCGACCGCACTCGCCAGCAAGCTGATCCCGCCCGGGTTCCCGGCATTGGAGAACAGGATCCTCGGTTTGCTCCAACTGGTGCCACCGTCGGAGCTGTGGGCGAGGTCGACGCCCGACGTATTGTCGAGCCAGGTAGCGAAGATGTCGCCTGCGCTGTCCTGGGATACGGTCCCCTCGGCGCCAACCTCGTCAGTGGCGATCGTCACCGCTTGGCCGAACCCCGAGGAAGGCGAAAAGTGCCGGTATTGGACGAGGGGCCCGGGTCCGGCACGTGGTCTTCGTTGGTCTCGAGCAGGCCGAGGCCGGACGGGCCCCGCCACAGCCGGGTCAACACCATCACAGTCGACCTTGGCGAGCGGGCGCCACGGGCTCGAGGCGCCCGGCGACGTCGAGAGGTCGGCTGGTGTGGTCGAGGCGCTGATAGGAGCATAGGCATAGACCAGGGCCTCGCCGGCGCTCGACGGGCAGGGTGAGCTGCCCTTGCCCGGAAGGGCGGCGAAAACACCGAGCACGCCCGGGGAGCCGACGAGCTGAGAGGCGAACGCGCCCCCGAGGTTGCCGATCGCGTAAGCGCTCGCCGGCAGGGGGTTGAGGGTCGCAAATGGCGGCGTGGTGGCCCCGGATTGGTCGGTCGGTGCGGCAAGCGAGTTCGCCTGGAAAGCGGGGTTGGACCCGGGGATCACGTAGCCGGCGCCGAAGTCGTCGCCGGGCAGCTCGATCGCCGGGCCGGTCGGCCCGCTATCACCCCCAACGAAGCCGACGGCGTGAGGCTCGAGGTTGAAGGAGGCTCCGCCGTCCGTCGAGACGAACTCGTTGATGCCATCGATGTCGGAGCCGCCGAGAGCAATGGCCAGCACGTAGATGTGGCCCGGCTCGAGCAGCACGCTCGGGGGCCCGAAGAACTGGTCACTGGACGGGTCGGCGACCTCCAGGGTTACGGGGCTGCAGCTGGTGGAGGAGCTAGCCAGCTTGCAGAAGCTCAGCTTGGTCGAGCTTTGCTCCCACACGACGTAGGCCGTGCCCGACGCGTCGACTGCGACGGCCGGCAGTACGCTGGGGGCGCTCCCGACCGTGACCGGGGTGCCGGTGCTGGTGCCCGAGGTCGGGGGAGTGCCGCTCGACGGCGGGGCGGCGCTGAGCGGGAGAAGGGCGCCGCTGCTCTCGGGTAGGCCGCTCGCACTAGGCCCGCCGGTAGCAGCCTGGACACGGGCCTCGGCCCCACCCAAGCAGACGTTGCGACCCCCGGCGAGGCCCAGGTCGTAGACGCAGTCGGCGAGCAAGTAGGGGTTGGTAATGCCTTCGGCCTCGCAGTCGCGCTTGGCTGCAGCGACGGTGGTTGGCGTCAGCGACGCAACGGTGACCGCCCTGCTCGGGAAGGCGAGGTCGCTGAAGCTGGCAGTGCTGGTGCCCGGGGGGTAGTAGAAGAGCGAGCTCTGCTGGGTGATTCGCCAGCTCTGCGCGAACTGGTGGTACAGCACGTCGAAGTCCTCAACGCTCTCCCAGGGAGCGGCAAGCTGGTCGAGGCTGTAGACGGCCCCGTTGCCCCCAACCAGCTCGTCAAATGGCTCCCCAGGGTCGCCAAGGAGCCCTTCGAGGTGCCCGGCGCGCGATGGCGCCACCTTGACGATCATGTCGATTTCGTCGCTGCCATTGCAGGTGACGGTCTCGTGGGCGATGGCGCCGGACTCGCCCGAGAACACAGATACAGCAGTCCCGTCGGGCCAGGTGACCTTTGCTGAATAGGGGTCCTTCACCGATATGGTCCCGCCGCCGGCCAGAGCGCGGGTCCCGTAAGCTACGGCTCGGCGGTTTATCCAGAGCTCAAGGTTGCCCGACTTGTTAGCGGCGAGCTCGACAATGTTGGGGCCGACTTGCATCGCCGTCGCCGTGTCCAGCGCGACATCCGCGGCGCCGGGGAAGCGCTGCTCACGGACCTGGATGTCGAGGTCGTCGGTGGTCGACTTGACCAGGGTGAACTCCCCGGCGGCCTGGAACACGTAGCCGGAACCGGAGAAGGTCTCCTCGTGCGGTTCCCCATACGAGGCGGCGCTGTCGCCGCTCCCGTTACCTTCGCCAGCGCCCTCGCCGGCGCCGGCACCTTCGCCGAACGCGGCGTTGGCCTCCTGGAAGGCGACGGCCGAGAACGCGTAGCCGAGCCCCTCGCTGAGAGGCTCCAACGCTTCGGCAGCTTCCGCCCCCGCCTCCCCAGAAGCCTTAGCCCCGTCCACTGCGGCCTCGGCAGCGTCCGTGGCGTAGTGTAAGGTCTCGCCCAAAGCCTCGCTGAAGCTTGGGCTCCCCTCCTCGTTGGCGACGAACCTGGCGTCGGGCTCGGTCCCCCGCGCCGCCCCGCCGAGCGCAGATGTCCGGACCGGCTCCAAGATGGTGTCGGCAAAGTTCTTGAGCGCTGCCGAAAGCCGGACCTCTGGGCCGGTGACCGAGCTTGACGCGAGCACGCCGGGCAGTGCCAAGGTCTTGGGCGCGATGTTCGCCAATCCCTGCTCGATTGGCTCCGTGTCCACAAGGGCAGCCCTCAGCGCCACCACCTGGAGGACCGTGGAGGGCTGGTACGCCGCAGCGGCCACATTGAGCAGGTGCGTGAACGACGACGGCAGGCCGCGCAGGAGTTTCGCTTTCGCCGCCGCGAATTGCGCCGGCGTGAGGGTCAGGCTCATATTGTCGGCGACGAAGGCTCGGACCACGGTGGCCTGCAAGGCCGGGAAGCCCCCGACCAGCCGGGAGGCGGCAAGGGCGTACTCGGCGCTGGCGTTGATCTGGTGCACGAACGCCAATTGCGCGCCGGCAGCGAGGGCCGCCTGGGCGCGGTCGAGCGAGACACGCATGCCGATGACGGCCTCGCCGAAGCGGGTTTCCGTGCCGAGCAGGGTGTTGAGCGCAGCGAAGGCGCCTGCCTCCTTGGCCGAGGGCGCCTTGACTGGGACCGGCAATGTGAGCCGCGGCGTGAAGATCGAGCTGAAGTCGGCGTCGGCCGGCCCAGGTGCCAGCGCGTCGCTCCTCGCCGAGGTCGCTGCGAGCTGGACCACAGCGAGGGCGGCCACGTTCAAGCTCCCCGCCGTCACGGGCGTAACTCCTGAGCCGGCGAGCGTTAGGGAGATCGTCGCCACGGCGGAGAGTGCCAGGCCGAGGCGGCGACGGCGGGTTCGGGTCTTCGCCAGATCCATCGCGGTCGCCTTTCGTCACGGCCAGTCCTGGTATAGAGCCAGCCCTTACCAACGCAATTATGCAGCCCGCCCGTGGCTTGGCGGCTCCATCTTCGGGTTCATCTCCGGAGGAACCGAATACTGCAGCACCGGTTCGACGAGAAAGCCCTGGGCCGGATCAGTTCGCCGGGCTGTTTTGGTAGGCGGCAACGAACCACTGCTCGTCCTGTTTGGCGAGGACCCAGGTAGCTCGGACCACACGTTCGGCCGGAAGTTCGGCTTGACCGGCCATGAGGACGCCGCCCTCGGTGATCACCACCCCTTGACGGGGTCGTGCCGGTTGGTCTAGGACGTCTTAGAAGCTTTCCAGGACCCGGTGCCGCCGACGTGGCCATTGGCCTCTAGCTTCCAGGTGCCTGACATGGAGCTACCCGAGACCGAACCAGAGTAGGTGATCGCTTCTGAGCCCACTGTGCCGAACTGAATGGACGCGCCCTTTAACGTGCCGTGGATAGGCGTCGGCGCGTTACTGAACGCGGAGATCATGATCGTGCCGCTCAGGCTGGATTTCGTCTGGGTCCAAGTCAGCTTGAACGTGCCTGTGAACGTACCGCTGTAGCTGCCCTTCCAGGTCCCAGACAGCGACGAGTGGTGCGTCGTATGGGCTGTGTTGGCTAGCCGGGCCGAAGCCCAACTGGAGCTGCTCCAACCAGGAGCCATCGTGAGAAGTGCCGCCACGCTGACCGCGGCGCCCAGCTTCGGTGCAATGGAGGAACGTAGGGACATGGGCCCCCTCCTTTGGTTCCGCGGATACCCGGACAATCCCTGATCCGCCCAAATAATACAACTGCGACCCCCAGAGTCAACAGGGGAGTTTGACAGCCGGCCGGCTTAAGGTCCTCTTCGATGAAGCCCAACGGTTGCCGGGCGCCGGCTGAACACCCCCGAAGACCGGCCGGAAGCCGAGTGCCTCGGCGTCCTGCGGGCGTTATCGGGAATGGGTGTCAAGTGGTGTTTCGGTTCTCTAAGGTCGATAATTGCCTCGTTTGCCGGAGCTGATGCGGCACGGGGCGAGGTGGGGGCCTTCGGCTTTGTGCCCGTCCGGCGACGCTTACCATGTCGGCGTACGCGGTACACGAGGCTCATGGCGATCCCGGCTATGGCAATGGCCGCCCCAAGCCAGAAACCGCGGTAGCTCTGATACGCGATGGCCACATATCCGACCAGAGGGACCGACCACCGCACTCGGTAGGCGGAGCCCCCGCGTATGGTTATGGTCCACGGGTCACGAACTGTGTTCGCATCTCCCTGGGTATTGACGAACACTTGCCCCGAACTGCCTTCGACAAAATGGACGATGCGGTGCAATATCTGCTCGGTGGGGTTGTCCGGCGATCTGAACACTATGACGTCGCGCACGGCTAGACGGTCCACGGGGGTTCGCTCGGAGATGGCCAGCCCACCGACTGAGAGCCCCGGTCGCATGCTGCCGGATTGCACCGACGTCATCATCCAGGTCCCTCGGGCTAGGGCGACGCCGGCGATCCCTGCCAGAGCTAGGACAGCCCCCAACACGACTGCCTCGACTGCCGTGACAACACGTTTGACAAGGCTTACGCGGCTCGAGGGGCGGCGGTGCGACGAGGGTCTCGGGTTGCCATTTTCAGGGTACGAGCTCGTCATCGAGGTGCCAACTGCTCGCGGAGCCATGTGCTTCACACTGCGAGCATGCCATGCTCCAGGTCCGCCCTGGTCGCCGCTACGCCGCCTGTGGCGGAGGCACTGCGGTGAGCGCGAGGACAAGGGCGAGGCTCGCGAATACCCGCAATAACGGTGCGTCAGTCTGCGGCGGCTACCGCGCTGAGCGAGGCACCCTACGTTCGCGCACGTTCGAGAGGCCTAGACGAATAGTGGGACTACGTGGCGGCGGTCCATAAGGGACTGCATTTCCTCGTCGGTGGGCCGCTCGGAGGCTCGTACTGCGGCGTCGAGAACCAGCGGGAGGAGGTCGATATCGGCAGCCGTGTTGAGGAAAAGGCCGGGGCGCCCGAGCACCCATGACACGGCGAGATCTATGTCGGCCTTGTCGGAAAACGGTTCGTACCACGGGCTGGCGGTGCGCTCCCGCCCGCCCCAGGGCGCTGCGGCTATTGCTTTTATCGTCTGCACGGCGACGTTGCGCTGAGCACAAGTGGCCACAAGAGCTTCGAAGTTCTCGGCGTAGTACTCGTTCTGCATTGTCACGTAGTTGTAGGGCAGGAGCACCGTGTCGAAATCGAAACGTTCGAGCGAGCGCCGGTGCGTTGCAGCAATCTGGAGCCCGTGGCCCGTTACCCCGATGAAGCGGACAAGCCCTTCTTCACGGGCGGCCACGGCAGCCTCGACTGCGCCACCAGGGCTCAGGGCTACGTCCCATTCGATCGGGTCGGCGAGGTTGTGCATCTGCCACAGGTCCACGTGGTCGACGCCCATACGTTCCAAGGAACGTTCTAGCTGTTCGCGTGCCTTCTTGCCTTCACGTTCGCCTGTCTTGGTGGCCAGGAAGAACTCGCCGGGCATCCGGGCGAGCCATGGCTTGATCAGTTCCTCGGCCTTGCCGTAGCCGGCCGCGACGTCGATGTGGTTGACGCCAGCCTTCACGATGGTGTCAAAGGCTCTGTCAGCGTCCGCTTCGCTCGCTGAGCCGAGCGCCGCCCCTCCAAAAATGGCTCGAGTGCTTTCGTGGCCAGTTCGTCCAAATGTTGCCTTCGGGATACCCATGCGCCCTTTTTACCGCGTCGATCAGCCCAATGCGGCGAGGACTTTGGCCGCCGGCACATCCCGGCCGTCGAGCACGGAGCGCTCTACCGGCGTTCCTCCTGCCGCCTCCCCGGGAGCGAAGCCAGCGGTGGCCAGCAGGCCGGCCACGCCTCGGAGCACTTCACGCAGCTCGCGGGGCAAAGGGAAGTACTCGTCCTCGGGGACGGCACGCACCTCCTCGGTGCCTTTGGCTGGTTCAAGGCGAACAAGTACCTCTTCGACGAGCGACTCGGGAGCCGAGGCGCCAGCGATCACGCCGACCACGCCGGCGAGGTCGTCCGGCAGCTCGGCGGCGGTGTTGACGCGAAGCACGCGGGGGCACCCAGCCGCGACGGCCGTGCGGGCAAGAGCCAAGGTGTTGGAGGAGTTGGCGCTACCGATCACAACCATTGCGTCGCAGCGCCCGGCGATCGCCCGAAGCGCGCTCTGGCGATTGGTTGTCGCGAAGCACAGGTCGCTGCGTCCCGGCACCCAAAGCTCCGGCCAGCGCTCCTGGGCTGCTTCGAGGATGCTCCGCCACTCGTCGAGCGCAAGGGTCGTTTGGGCAAGGAACGCTACGGGGCCTTCGGGGGCCGGCATGGCGAGGACCTCGTCCACGCTCTCGACGCGGTGGATCGCCTCGGGCGCCACGGCCATCGTCCCGACCGCCTCCTCGTGGCCTTCGTGGCCGACGTAGACGATGGAGTAGCCCTTCGACGCACGCAGCTTCACCTCGTGGTGGACCTTGGTCACCAGCGGGCAGACCGCGTTGACGACGGCACCCCCGTTGGCCCGGGCAGCCTCGACGACCCCGGGTGCCGACCCGTGGGCGGAGAGCATGACCGGCCGGCCGGGTGGCACAAGGTCGATGTCGTCGACGAAAACGACCCCCAGCTGGCGGAAACGGTCGACCACGATCTGGTTGTGGACGATCTCGTGGTAGCAGTAGACGGGAGGCTCGAAGACCCTCACCATCCAGGCGAGCGCCTTGATGGCCATCTCCACGCCGGCACAAAATCCCCGGGGCGACGCTAGGAGAACCTGTTCGACCTCCACGCCATCCCAACCTACCGGCTCGTCGTGCTGCACGAGCCAAGGGGCACGGAAGTCGGCCGGCCCCAGGTAGCGGCTGGCGCGTCTATCCTGGTACTGGCCATGGCCCTGCCGAGAGTGGTCGCGGTGGCTCCCGGGTCACCAGCAGACCGGGCCGGCGTCCAACCCGGCGACGAGATCGTCGCCCTGGACGGCCAGCTCCCCAGAGACATCATCGAGTACCAGTTATTGGCAGACCAAGCCAGCCTTGGCCTGGAGGTGAGCCGCGGGGGGATCGAGTTCTCACTGCAGGTGGAGCGTGATGGCGGCGAGCCGCTCGGCATGGAGGTCGACGCGGCGCTTTTCGACCGGGTCCGGACCTGCGACAACCACTGCGAGTTCTGTTTCATACACCAGCTGCCCAAGGGCATGCGCAAGAGCCTCTACGTCCGCGACGACGACTACCGCCTCTCGTTCCTGTACGGCAACTTCACGACCCTCACCCGCTTCACCGAGTCGGACCTCGAACGGGTCCTCACCGAAGGGCTCTCGCCGCTTTTCGTCTCCATCCACTCGACGGACCCCGAGGTACGCGCTCGCATGCTCCGCAACCGCCGCGGCGCCACAAGCCTGCGCTGGCTGCGGGCACTCCTGGACGGTGGCGTCGAGGTGCACGGCCAGGTCGTTGTTTGCCCTGGCGTCAACGACGGCGAAATCTTGGAGGGGACCCTGGCGGGCGTCCTCGACGAGTACCCCGAACTTGCCAGCGTCGCGTGCGTGCCTCTCGGGGTGAGCCGCTTCAACCACGAGGAGGCGATGCGGGCCCACACGGCAGCGGAGGCAGCTGTCGTGGTCGAACTCGTTGAGCAATGGCAGAAGATTTTCCTCACCTGCCTCGGAAAGCGGCTCGTGTATGCGGGGGACGAGTACTACCTGGTGGCGGGCCGCCCGTTCCCGGCGCTGGAGACTTACGGGGCGGTCGCCCAGCACGACAACGGCATCGGCATGGCCCGGGCCTTCGAGGGAGCTTTCGCCGGACGGGACCTCGAGGAAGACCTTGGAGAAAAGGGCCCAGCGGGTTTTTCCGTTCGCTCGAGGGGGCTCCGGCGCTTGGTTATCGGGCACCACGCGCTCCAGGTGCGGTGACCCTGTTGCCGCGGCGCGGAGCCGGGATCACGGTGCTGACGGGCGAGTACGGCGCCCGGGTCATTGCCCCGCTGATTGCCCCACTGCCAGGCGACATCGATGTCGTGGCGGTCCGGAACGACTTCTTCGGTGGGAACATCGCGGTTGCCGGTCTTCTCACGGGGGCCGACCTTTCGGCCGTTCTTGCCGGTCTGCCGGAGGGGCGTCGCTACCTGGTACCTGACAGCTGCGTTTCGGGCGGCAAGTTCCTGGACGGGATGTCGTTGGAGGACTTGCCCAGGCCGGTCGAGGTGGTGCCCGCCGACGGTGCGTCGTTGCGGCTGGCGCTGGAGCCGGCGCAAGCCTCGGCTCCCAAGCAACCAGCGCTTGCCCTCGCCAAATGAGCACCAAACGGCCGGTGGTAGCGGTCGTCGGGCGGCCCAACGTAGGCAAGTCAACCCTCGTCAACCGGGTACTCGGACGCCGCGAGACGATCGTCGAGGAGCGGCCGGGCGTCACGCGCGACCGTAAATCCGTCGAGGCCGAATGGGTCGGGCGCGACTTCACCCTCGTGGACACCGGGGGTTGGCAGGTCGGCGGCATGGCGCTCGACAAGCTCGTGTCGGCGCAGGCTCAGAAGGCCATCCACGAAGCTGACGCCGTGCTGTTCGTGGTGGACGTGACCGTCGGGCCGACCCAAGCCGATGCCGACGTAGCACGCCTGCTGGTCCGCTCCGGGCGGCCGGTCGTGCTCGCTGTCAACAAGGTCGATACGCCCGCCCGGGAGCTCGACATCTGGGACTTTGTGGGCCTGGGGTTCGCGCAGCCCTGGCCGGTCTCCGCTCTCCATGGCCGCGGGACCGGTGACCTCCTCGACGCCCTGGTCGAGGTCCTCCCGCCAGAGGGCGAGGACCGCGTAGGGGCCCTTCCGGAGGGTTGGACCGAGGAGGGCGAGGCCCGCCAGCGAGCCGGGCCTGACGAGGTACGAGAGGGCGAGGTGGTAGCGGGCGAGGTGGTAGCGGGCGAGGTGGTAGCGGGCGAGGTGGTAGCGGGCGAGGCCCACGCTGGACAGGCCGACAGCCCGGGGACCATTTCGGTCGCCATCGTCGGGAGGCCCAATGTCGGTAAGTCGACCCTTTTCAACAGGCTTATAGGCGACGAGCGGGCAATCGTCCACGACATGCCGGGGACCACGCGCGACACCATCGACACCGTGGTCGAAACGGCCGATGGGCCGGTGCGTTTCATCGATACGGCCGGCATGCGACGGCGGGGCAAGGAGGCCGAGGGGGCCGAGTACTACTCGATGGTGCGTGCACTGCAAGCCATCGACCGCGCAACCCTGGCGCTTGTCGTGATCGACGCCAACGAGGGGGTCACCAAGCAGGACCAGAGGCTGGCCGAGCGGGTCGATGCAGCAGGCAACCCTGTCGTCATTGTCCTCAACAAGTGGGACCTGCTCGACAACGAAGCCAAAGAGCAGGTCAGGGCGCAGGTAGCCAACATGTTGGGCTTCGTTTCGTACGCCCCGAGCCTGGAGATCAGCGCCCAGACCGGCCGGGGGGTGCAACGGCTCTACCCAGCTCTCTCCAAGGCCGTCGAAGCGTACCGCCGTCGCGTGCCGACTGCGCTGCTCAACAAGGCGCTTGCGGCCGCCCAGGCGGCTCACCCCGCCCCGCACGGTGCGAGGGTGCTCTACGCCACGCAGGGAGCGACGGACCCGCCTACTTTCACGCTCTTCACCTCGAAGGAGCTGCCTGCGAGCTATATCCGCTACCTGGAGCGCTCGATCCGGGAGCGCTTCGATTTCGGGCCGACGCCCCTCAAGCTGCGGGCGCGCCGCCGCGCCAGCTGACGCGGCGAGCTCAGACGCGGCGGATCGCCAGGATTGCTACGTCGTCGTGCAGGGGAGAGGAGAAGTCCCTAGCCGCTTCGAGCAGGGTCTTGCAGAGGACCGTCGTGTCCTGACCAGGGTCGCGCCTCACGATGTGGGTGACCCGTTCCTCCCCGAACAGCTGCCCGCCTGAGCGCGCCTCGGTGAGCCCGTCGGTATACAGCACCACGAGGTCCCCAACCTCGAGCGGCAGGTCGCGGGAAAAGTAACCCGCGGTCGGGTCGAGCGCCAGCAGCGGGCCGGTCGCACGCAGAGGCCGCATGTCGCCGTGCTGCCAGACGAACGCCGGCGGGTGCCCCGCAGACGAGTGGCGCATCGTGTTTGCCTCAGTGTCGAAAATCACGGTGCAGACCGACACCATGTCCTCGGGCCGGCCCAGGGTCGACAGGGTCTTGTTGAGCTCTTCGAGCGCCTGGGCAGGGTCGCGGTACTGGCGCAGGAAGATGCGCAGCACGTGCTTTACCTGGAAGGCCGTTATCGAAGGCTCTATCCCGTGGCCGGCCACGTCGCCGATCACGACTGCTAGACGGTTTGGGCCGGTGGGGAAGACATCGTAAAAGTCGCCGGCCATCATCCCGCTGCCTGGTTCGTAGACCCAACCGATGTCAAAGCCCTCGTAAGCCGGCAGGGTTTCTGGGGCAAGACGTGCTGCCCACCGGCGGGGAGCTAACTGGTCCTGGGCGAGGACCTCCTCGGCGCGCCGTTCCAGCCGGGAGCGCGATTCGGCCAAGCGCGCCTCCGAAAGAAAGCGGGGGGCGTAGCGCAGCGAGACAACCGCAGGGATTGCGACGGCGAGCAGCAGGCCCTCGAACCATGGCGAAGTCGAGAACGAAGCAAGGACGAGACCACCGGCCAGCACCGCGTAAAGGATCGCGGCGTGGAGATCCTTGTTGAAGGCGCTCCGAGCCAACTTCGCGGCTTCGGAGCTCGTACCCGAGGTGCGCGTCTCGTCTTCGATGCGGCGTGCCGCCCTGGCGAGGCGAGCGGCGGCCCTCGACCAGACGACCGACGCCATGGCACAGACGATGCCTACAGCTGCCAACCAGGGTTGCGCCAGCAAGTGCCGGATGCCCGACGTCGAGCCGGCAACGAGCACGAGGTGCGCCAACACGGGGGGCCCATGCACCGGCATGGCCAAAAGGCTACTGCTCAGATGCTCCAGAGCGCCTGGGTCGGGGACATGCGCGCCGCGCGAAGCGCTGGGAAGAGGCCCGCTACCGCCCCGATCAGGACCGCGGCGCCGAAGCCGCCACCCCACGCGAGGGGCGGCACGACGATCGCCCAACCCTTCGTGGAGGCGTACACAGCGGTCGAAATGGCGCCAATGGCTATCCCCGCCACTCCGCCGATCACCGACAGCAGCACCGCCTCGGTGAGGAACTGCAAACGGATGTGGCCCTTGGTGGCGCCGAGAGCGCGGCGCAGCCCTATCTCGGAACGCCGTTCGAGCACCGAGATAACCATGATGTTGGCGACGCCAACGGCGCCGACAAGCAACGCCACGGCGCCTAACCCCAGAAATAGGTCGTTGAAAGCGCCCTGCGCGTCGGCCTCGGCGGTGAGCGCGGCCGAGGGTTGAGAGACGTCGACCTGGTTGGGCGCTTCGGGGTCGGCGGTGGCCGCGAGCACCGAGTAAACGGCGTTCACCTGGGAGGTGACTGCGCGGAGGTAGATCTCCGACGGGTGGCCGTCGAAGCCAAGATATGTCTGGGCCGCGGGGAAGCCGACGAACACAGAGCTGTCGATCTCTGGCGTCAGCACGGCCTGGTTGAGGATGCCGGCGACGTAGAACCACTCATCGCCAACCCAGATCCGCTCTCCCTCAAAGATGCGGTCTATGCCCAGCCGCTGGGCTGCCGCCGCGCCGAGCACGGCGACCGGTTCCTGGGCCGTGGCTGCGTTCAGCCAGGACCCTTGCGCGACCGTCGTACCGACGGCGGAGAGCAAACCGAGGCTTGCGGCCTCGACGCTCAAAGCGTTGGTATCGATCGACGGGATAAGTGGGCTCCGGAAGGCTCCGGCGTTACTGACCGTCCCGTCGTATTGCACGTCCGTGACCGGGCCTATCCGGCCGATCATGCCCGGTGCGTCCACGGACAGCTCTGCGGTCTGCCCGAAAAGCGTCTGGCCGTTGGTGACCGTCAGCAAGTTGGTCCCGAGCTTGTTGATCTCGGCTATCAGCCCGGCGGACGACGACGACGAGAGCCCGAGCACGGCGACGATGGCCGCCACACCGATCGCGATACCGAGAGCCGACAAACCCGCGCGCAGCTTTCGGGTCCGTAAACCGACACTCGCAAGCCGGGCGAGATCGCGCGGCCGGAGCCGCGCTGGACGAGCACCACGGGGCGCTGGCCCCCGACCCCTGCTACGGCCACGCCGGAGCCTCGCTGTCGCCGTTGTCGCCCGCGGGGCCGATCATGCCGTTGGAGCCCCTCATGCCTGTCGGGCCGCTGTCGGCGAGGACGCGCCCATCGAGCAGCTCGATGACCCTTCCCATGCGCTGGGCGACCCCGTGGTCGTGGGTGATCACAACAATGGTGGCTCCGTCGTTGTTGAGCTCGGCGAACAGGTCGAGCACCGATTGGCCGGTGCTCGAGTCAAGGTTCCCGGTCGGCTCGTCGGCGAGGAGCAGCGCCGGCCGGCCGACCAGGGCTCGCGCGATCGCCACGCGCTGGCGCTGCCCGCCGGACAGCTTGGTGGGAAGTACGGCGAGCTTGTCCGAAAGGCTGACTCGGGCAAGCGCGTTGGCGGCGGCACGGCGGCGCTCGGAAAAGCTGGCTCCGGCGTAGAGAAGGCCGTCGGCCACATTGTCCAGCACACTTTGGTGTTCGGCCAGGAAGAACTGCTGGAACACGAAGCCGATCCTGCCTGCGCGCAGCGCCGAGAGCTCCCTGTCCGACAGCTGCGAGATGTCAAAACCCGTCACCCGCACGGTCCCGCCCGTTGGGCGGTCGAGGGTCCCGATCAGGTGCAGCAACGTCGTCTTGCCCGAACCGGATGGCCCGACGATCCCCACGAGCTCACCGCGACGGACCGTGAAACTCACGCCCCGGAGCGCCTCGACGGGCGGCTCGCCCGGGTAGGTCTTGGTCACGTCGTCCAGTTCGAGCACTAACGGCGGGTCGTTGCCGACGGCGAGGCGGTCCCCTGCGTCGGGCGAGGCTGGCGCCGAGTACGGGAGGGTGAAAGGCGCAGTCATACGTTGGGGACCACGACCTGCTGGCCGGCAAAAAGGCCAGGCCCACTCACCTGGACAAGCCCGTCTGCGTCGTCGAAGAGCCCAAGGGTCACACCCACGAGGTGGTGAACGGCCCCGGCCCCGATGGCTTCAACTGCGTAGCCTCCACCTGCGAGGGCGAGGAGCGCGTCGACCGGTACAACCAGGACGTTGTCCGCCGTTCCTTCCGTTATCCAGACCTCGACGGGGAGCTGGTCGAGCGTGCCCGTGGCGGTCGGGTCATTTGGGGCGATATCGACGTTGATCGTGGGGCTGCCGCCGCCGCTGTTGGCGGACGGCACGGTGGCAACCGTGCCCACGTAAGTGACGGTGCCGGGCAGCGTGGCGTTGTTGGGCATGACGATGCTCACCACGTCGCCAACCTTGACGTCGGACTGCAATGAGGAGTCAAGGGCGACCTGGACCTGGCGGGAAAGCAGGGTCACCGCAAGCACGGGTTGTCCCGGGGCCACGGTCGCCCCGAGGTTCGGCGTCACACCTGTCACCCGCACGGCACCCGGCTGGAAATCGACCGAGCCCACGGGCAGTTGGCCGCTCGGCGAAATGCCCAGGGCCGCTTGGAGCCGTTTGACTGCCGATTCGGTGGTCGCTGTGAAGTTGTCCCCTTGCAGCCCGTTCTCGTAGCCGAGAGCAGCCAGGTTGGCGTTGAGCTGCGCCACATCCTCGCCAGGGGTCATGCCGGGGGCGAAGGCGCGCCAGGGCGTGACGGAGCCATAAAGCAACACGACGGGTTGGCCACCGATCGCGAAGAGCTCCTTGCCCCGGGACACGACCTGGCCGACTGCGGGCAGCTCGGTATAGGTCGAGCTCTCTCCGGCCACATCGGCTTCCTGTTCGTCGGTCGACAAAGTCGCCTCGTCTTGCGACACGGTCAGCCTGGCAGCGGCGACCTGAGCAGCCGCTTGCTGTGCCGTCTGGGTGTCCTTGACCTCGGTGGCGCCGACGTTGGCCTCGGCCGAGCTCAGTGCCTGCTGGTCCGCGGTCACCTTGGCCCGGACCTGTTGGACAGTCTGGGTGTTCTTCGTCTTTGTAGCTGCGACGTTGGCCTCGGCCGAGCTGACGGCTTCATCGTCCGCGGTCAACTTGGCCTGGAGCTGCTGGACGGTCTGGGTGTTCTTGGTCTTCGTGGCGCCAACATTGCCACCAGCTGCGGTGATGGCCTGCTGGTCGGCGGTCAACTTGGCCTCCAGCTGCTGGACGGTCTGGGTGTTCTTGGTCTTTGTAGCTGCGACGTTGGCCTCGGCCGAGCTGACGGCCTGCTGGTCTGCGGTCAGCTTGGCCTCCAGCTGCTGGACGGTCTGGGTGTTCTTGGTCTTTGTAGCTGCGACGTTGCCCTCGGCCGAGCTGACGGCCTGCTGGTCTGCGGTCAGCTTGGCCTCCAGCTGCTGGACGGTCTGGGTGTTCTTGGTCTTTGTAGCTGCGACGTTGCCCTCGGCCGAGCTGACGGCCTGCTGGTCTGCGGTCAGCTTGGCCTCCAGCTGCTGGACGGTCTGGGTGTTCTTGGTCTTTGTAGCTGCGACGTTGCCCTCGGCATTGGTCACGGCCGATTGGTCGGCAGAGACCTTCTGCCTATCCGCGTTGACAACAGATTGGTCGGATGCCACAGCCGCCTGATCGGCGGCGCAGGACGTGGCCGAGCCGGAGGGGGAGCCGGGCGGTGTCGAGGAGGAAGGCGCCTTGACGCTCGCCGCGCCGTTGCCCCGGCAATCGGCGGTCTCTTTCTGTTCCGCCGCGGACAGGGTCGCCTCGTCGGAGCTCAGGGTCGAGGTGTCAGTGGCGAGCGTCGCTCGACCGGACTGGAGCGCCTGCTGGGCCTGGGCAAGCCCTTGTGAGTTTGCAACCTCGGTCGACTTCATGCCGGCCTGGTCAGAAGCGAGAGTGGCCTGAGCTGCCGTGACGGAGGCCTCGGCCTGGGCAAGCCCTTGTGAATTGGCGACATCGGTCGACTTCAAGCCCGCCTGGTCAGATGCGAGGGTGGCCTGAGCCGCCGTGACGGAGGCCTCGGCCTGGGCAAGCCCTTGTGAATTGGCGACATCGGTCGACTTCAGGCCCGCCTGGTCAGATGCGAGGGTGGCCTGAGCCGCCTTGACGGAGGCCTCGGCCTGGGCGAGAGCTTGCGAGTCCGCGACGTCGGTGGACTCCAAGCTGGCCTGGTCGGCAGCGAGAGTCGCCCGAGCAGCCTGGACCGACTGGCTGGCCTGACCGACAGATTGTGAGTTGGCGACGTCGGTGGAATGCAGGGACGCCTCGTCAGAAGCCAGGGTGGCCTGAGCCGCCTTGACGGAGGCCTCGGCCTGGGCGAGAGCTTGCGAGTCCGCGACGTCGGTGGACTCCAAGCTGGCCTGGTCGGCAGCGAGAGTCGCCCGAGCCGCAGGCACCGATTGCTGGCTCTGTTGCAGCGTGTCGGCGTTACCCTGCTGTGCGGTTTGCAGCGCGGACTCGTCGGTCCCGAGGGCCTGTTCGGCCATCGCAACACTATCTTGCGCCTGGGCCAGCTCAGAAGGGGCGGTGCCGGCCGGAAGGACTATGTCCGTAGCGCCGGCGTATGTCAGGGTGCCAGAGACCTCCGTCTGCGAAGAGAGGTCCTGCCTTTCCACGGCCTGCAACGAGGTGGGATAGGCGTTGTCGCTCGCCCCGCCGCTGGCCGCGGGCTTGGATGCGAAGGGGTTGGCGATGGCTACCCAGGCCACAGCTGCGATGACCACTACCACGATCACGAGCCCGATGACGCGCCGCCGCCTCCGCCGTCGGGGGCGCCAGGCGTCTTCGGCTAACTCAAGGCTTCCCTGGTGGGTCCCCAGTGCTGGCGGAGGCGACGTCATAGTGCGCTGGGCCCTTCAGCGACCGGGCTCTCATTTCGTCGGAACTTTGGGCAAGGTTGCATCGCCGGTCCTTTCGACTTTTCCATAAGTCCTCAGTTGCTGTAAGGCAGGCCCTGGGGTATGAGCTTCTCGCAGATCGCCCTCGCCGCCTCGAACCTTGGCGAGTTGGCGTCCATCCCCGCCGGGAGCGGGAACTGCACGTTGCCGGGTGAGGGGAACACGGGGTCGGGAAAGCCCACGATGTTGTGCGAGCGCATGCAGGCCGCGGCCTTTAGGTAGTCGGCTTGCTGCTGCGTGCTGAACTGGGAAGACGTCGGCTTTCCCGGCAAGAGGTGTTGGCAGGCTGCTTGCGCGGAATTGAAATGCGGCGAGCTGGCCACGCTCGGTGTGAGGCGGATCGAAACCTGGCCTGGGCCGATGACCGGGTCGGGAAAGTTCGCCACGCCGTGCGAGCGCATACAAGCCACGAACTTCATTGCGTCGGTACCCAATTTTCCCGTACCCACCTTTGCCGACCCCCCAGGTGCCGGGCCATTAGCGGCAACGGCCGCGGCTTTCGGCGGCGTCGTCGTAGTCCCGATGCTCGCAACCCGGGGTGCCGACGCGCTCCCGCAAGCTGTTGCAACGACAGCAACGAAACAGGCGCCTGCCAATACGGAAAACCGTCGCATCATCACACCATTAACCTCCAGCACCGGCGCTAGCGTTGCCTGCGGCCCCAGATGGGCTGGCTGGGCCAGAAGGTCCGTGGGTGGCAAAGTGGGCCCCCTTCGGGCCGGGGAGCAGCTTTTGGCACGCCGTCTGGGCGGCCTGGAACGTTGGCGAGTTGGGGGTGAGGTCGCTACCCGGCCCCGCCTTGATAGAGATGCTGATCCCACCGCCGCCGGAATGGAAGACCGGGTCGGGGAAGTCGGCTATGCCGTGGGACCGCATGCATTGGGAGAACTTGAGGGCCTGCGCCTGAGCCTGGGCGACCTGGGCAGGGCTGGGGCCATGCCCGAGACCTGAAGTTGGCGTAAACCTCTGGCAGTCCTCGTTGGCCTGCTGGAACGTTGACGAATTCGGGTTGAGGTCGCTGTTAGGGCCTCCCTGCAAGGCAAAGCCGCCTTGGGAGTTCGGGTCGGGGAAATCGGGAACGCCGTGGGCCCGCATGCATTGGGCATAGGCGAGCGGGCTGCCGTTGCCCTTGTCGTTGCTCGAGCCCTTTGCCGGGCGCGAGGTTGTGGTTGTGCCGAGCCGGGCGACGCCGGCGGAGGGGGAGGTGCCACCGCAGGCGGATGCCAGCAACCCGAAGCCGACAATCGCGCCGAAGCCGGCGGCCCACGCCTGCCACGGGACGGCAGCCGACAACTGCGTTGTCCTCATCGGCCCAGTTCTACTCGCAGTGAGGTAACAGGGCCCCAACAGCCCCTGTTACTTTGCTGTTACCAGCCATCGGCCACCCTGAGTAGCAGAAGGAGGGCCCTGCATTGGCAAGACGTCGTTGGTTGCACCTGCCCGGCCGCACTGTGCGCGTGCGTCTCACGGTCTTGTACGGCGGGCTCTTCCTCATCTCGGGAGCCTGCCTCCTTGCGATCACCTACACGCTCGTCGCCGGGCAACGTATCACCACCGCATTCCAGATATCCGGGGCTTTGAGAGGCAACTTCAGATTGGTGCCGGTGGGCCCCCAAGCCCAGTACGTGGTGAGGCCAGGGGGCCTGCCCGCGAGCGCTGCGGCGGCGCTGCGACGTCTTCTCGGACAGGTCGCAAGTGGGAGCCGGAGTACCAACGTCACTAGTGGGGGCGCGGGAAGCCTTCCGAGTGCCCCGAGCGCCCCGAGTGTCACGAGCCTTCCGAGCGTCACGAGCGTAACGAGCGTTCCTGGCGTGACGAGCGTCTCCAGCCTGCCAAGCGTAACGAGCGTAACGAGCCTGAGTGCAGTGCCTGGCCCCGGCGGCCATGTCGTCGCAGCTCAGGGCCCACAGTTCGTCGGTTTCCAGGCAACGCTGCCGACCCCTGACCAGCTGCACGCCCTCCTCATCTTGTCCGGAATCGCGCTCGCCATTATGGCCGTCGTCTCGATCGGGCTCGGTTGGCTCGTGGCCGGACGTGCCCTCAGCCCGATCCGCGAGATGACCTCCAACGCCCGGCATATTTCCGCCGAAAACCTGCACGAGCGCCTCGGCGTCCAGGGCCCGACGGACGAGCTCAAGGACCTTGGCGACACGATCGACGACCTGCTGGCCCGGCTGGAGACCGCGTTCGAGGCCCAGAAGCGCTTCGTAGCCAACGCGTCGCATGAACTGCGCACTCCGCTCACGATGATGCGGACCTCGGTCGATGTGGCCGTCGGGAAGGCTCAGCCCCCGGCGGAAGTCAGGGTCCTCGCCGGCAAGGTCGGTGAAGGGCTCGATGAGGCCGACCGGATCCTGGAAGGCCTGCTCCTCCTGGCGCGGGCGCAGCGCGGCGCATTGGGCGACCTGACTGCGATATCGCTTCCCGCCCTCGTGGGGTCGGCGATCGCAGCCGACCAAGCAGAGATCACGCGGAAGGGCCTCGATGTCGAAAACCAGCTTCTCCCTGCAACGATAATGGGAAATGAGGTGCTGCTCGCGCTCATGGTCGCGAACGTTATCGATAACGCCGTCCGGCACAACGTCGACGGCGGCGCGGTCCACATTTCCAACGAATTCGACGGCGTTGTGGCGCGCCTGGTTGTCGACAACGGTGGAGAGGTCCTAAGTGAGAACGAAGTGCAATTGCTCGGGGAACCGTTCCAACGGATCGGAGCCGAACGGCTTGCGAGCGGCCACGGTGCCGGCCTCGGACTATCAATAGTCAGTGCGATCGCCGCCGCGCACGGCGGGGCGTTGCGACTAACCGCGCGTCCCGAGGGCGGCCTTAGGGTGGTCATCGAACTTCCGGTGGCGGGGCACCTGTGAGAGTCCTCGTCGTCGAGGATGTCCATCGCCTCGCTGACGACATCGCCGAAGGCATGCGAGACCAGGGCATAGCGGCCGATATCTCCTACGACGGGCCAGACGCGTTGAAAAAACTCGCGATAAATGCCTATGACGTGGTCATTTTGGACAGGGACCTCCCCGGCGTGCACGGCGACGTGATCTGTAGGACTATCGCCGAGGGCGACAACGCCGTGATGGTGCTGATGCTGACTGCGTCTGGAACGCCCGGTGACCGCGTGACGGGCCTGGGGCTCGGTGCGGACGATTACCTCAGCAAACCGTTCCATTTCCCAGAACTTGTGCTTAGGGTGCGCTCCCTAGCTAGGCGCAGGGTCAACACGCACCCATTGGTGCTCAAGATGTCCGGGATAGAACTAGACCCGTTGCGGCGTAGCACGCTGCGCGACGGCGCCCCGTTGGAGCTTTCCGTGAAGGAACTCGCCGTCCTCGAGGCGCTAATGAAAGCGTCGCCTGGTTACCTTTCGGCCGAGGCCCTGCTCGAACAGGTCTGGGACGAAAATGCCGACCCTTTCACCAAAACTGTGCAAGTAACGATCAGTCGGCTAAGGCGCAAGCTAGGTGAGCCGCAGGTGATCGAAACCCTCCCTGCCGTCGGGTACCGCATCAAATGACGATGTTTTGAATTAGTGAGCCGTCAGGACGACGGCCCAAGCGCTGCCCAAGCGGCGGCAGCCACCATGGAAATCGAGGCGATGCCATAGGCCTCGTTCGGTGATCCGGAGGTGAGCACGGCGATCAGGTAGTCGCGCTCGGAGCCATCAACCCAGCCGATGCTGTTGACTGCCCAACCAGATCCCCACGGCAGCCAACCATTCTTGAGAGCGACCGTCGTGCCCGGCGGCGTCGATGTCGACGCGCCCCAGTACTCGAAGGGGGCGACATGTTCCATCAACTGGAGCGTGAAGGCGCGAGACGCGTCCGTGAGCACACCGTTGGGTTCGACGAGGTGCTCGAGCAGTTTCACCTGGTCGGCTGCGGTCGTAGTGGTCAGGCCCCACGAAAGGTTCGGCGTGGTCGCCAGCATGCCGACGGAGCGGTCAAAGGCGGCCACGGCCGGAGCGCCGCCGATTTCGTTCCACAGGGTGGAGGTGTCATCGTTGTCGCTGAGCTCGATCATGTCCGATGCGAGTGCCTGGTCGGAGGCGCTCATGGGCTGACCTGTCTGTTGGGCCCTCACTAGTAGAGCTCCGAGGATCTGAACTTTTACAATGCTGGCTGTAATTACTTCTTCATCCGGGCGGTAGGTATAGAGGTTGCCATTGCGCAGGTCGAGCACCGCCGCCGAGACAACGCCAGTGCGCAGGTCCAGGTTTGCGTCGAGCGCCCGGGTAAAGAGGCTGCCGACCGCCGTCGGCGGCCGCTCGCCCTCCGCGAGCCAGTACCCGCCACCCTCTGGGTTCGCCGACACAGCGACCACCGGTTGTGCCAAAGGTTTCCCAGCGGATGAGCCGAAAAAATGGGCATCGCCAAAGCTGAGGACGGTCCCGTCGGAGCCGACAAGCCAGTAGCCGCGTCCGTCGACCGTGGGCGCCATACCGACAATGGGGGAGTGGAGTGGCTTGCCTCCGGTCGAGCCGAAATAGTGCGCGTCGCCGAAACTGAGCACACTTCCGTCAGAGCCGACCAGCCAGTAGCCGCCACCATCGGGTGTCGCTGCGATGCCGACGATGGGGGAGTGACGCAGTTCGCTGTCGGTTGACCCGTAATAATGCGCGTCCCCGAAGCCGAGCACGCCGCCCTCCGGCCCCACCAGCCAGTAGCCGCCACCATCGGGTGTGGAGGCCATCGCGACCACCGTGTCGATGGGGTCGTCCGCTCCGGCTGAGCCGTAGAAATGCGCGTCGCCGAAACTACGGACGCTCCCGTCCGAGTCGACCAGCCAGTAGCCGTGGCCATCGGGCGTCGGTGCCATGCCGACGATCGGGGAGATGCGGGGCGCGCCGGCTGAACCATAAAAATGGGCGTCGCCGAAGCTGAGCACGCCGCCGTCCGACGCGACCAGCCAATACCCGCCGCCATCAGGTGTCGCGGCCATGGCGACGATGGGTGCGCGGACGTCTTTGCCCGCAGGCCCGAAGAAACGCGCGTCACCAAAGGGCAGCACGGTCCCGGGAGCCGCAGTTTCGTCTCGGACCAGGTTCGTTGGCCCGTCTCGCACCGGAGCCGCCCGGGAGACCGGGTTGCCGTGTGTCAGGACAAACGCCACGAGCGCCACTACGACGACAGCCGTAGCAGCGGTCCCCCCAGCCGGCAGCAGGCGCTTTCGTGGCCGCGAGTGCAGTCCGATCTGCCCGAGCGTACGAGGTCAGGGGCCACGGTTCGCGCATGGTCGCCTGTGGGAAGCCGACCCGTGAACCTGCGGCGACAGACGCGCGTCTAAGGTCGGGCGCGGGACTGGGGCGACAGCGCACGTCCGGAGACGAGCTCGCCTGTCGGAACGAAGCTCGTCTCACGGCGATGGTGATGACGTGCCCGAGCCATCTGCTGACAGAAACCGCGCTAGGCAACAAAAGTTGTCACCAGAAGCACCGGCAGGCGGTACGTGCACGGCCCACCTAGCCGACGCTGTGGGTCAACAGGTCTGGGCTAGGCCTAGCCTGAGAGCATGGAGACCGGCGCAATTGCCGTGGTGTGACGACTGCAGCAAGTTCTGGAACGCACCAGAGCTTGTAGGAGACGGTGCGTGCCCTTCCTGTGGGCGCGCCCTGACGGCGCGTGCGAAAGGTAAAACGCCCGCGGCCGCAGCCTCACCGCTCGGTTCGTCGGTCGATGGTGAGCCGACTATGGCAACCGCGGGCGACGCCGGGAGCGGGGCAGGGGTAGCGAGAGCAAAAGGCGCTCCCTGGCACTTCAAACTCCTGGTCGTCGGGGTTACGGTGTACATGATCTACCGCATCTACTGGCTCATCGAATGGCTCCCAAAACACGTTTGAACGCTGATCCCCCAGGGCCTCCTGTTGCGGCCGGGCCCGCGGGCGCGGCCGTCCGCACGCGAGCGGGGAGATCGTGGGGGAGCGAGGGCGCCGCCTCCACGTCGAACGGTGGACGCCTGCCGTCGTTGCTCCAGGGCCTCCGAAGGCTCCCGTCCTCATCGTGCACGGCTTCGGCGAACACGCGGACCGCTACGACCACGTGGCGCAGGCGCTCGCCGGTGCTGGTCGGTTCACCTTCGCCTTCGATCTAGCGGGCCACGGCCGCTCCGACGGCCGGCGTGCGGTCGTCGAGAGCGTGGCCGAGACCGTGGCGGATATCGACCGGCTAGTTGGCGAAGCCACGAACACCTCCAAACCGGTGCTGCTCGG
Organism: uncultured Acidimicrobiaceae bacterium; assembly: GCA_963725935.1. GTDB lineage: Bacteria > Actinomycetota > Acidimicrobiia > Acidimicrobiales > Palsa-688 > Fen-671. The sequence goes on from CAVSAM010000003.1 coordinate 104,516, forward strand.
CCACAGCATGGGGGGCGCCTTTGCCGCCGCCTACGCAACCGCCAACCAAGGTCGCCTCAGTGCACTCGTTCTGTCGGCTCCGGCGCTGCACTTGGCCTCCAGCCCTCGCTTGCAGGCTGTGGTGGTGCAAGCCCTGGCGTCCGTCGCACCTCGGGCTGGGGTGACCCGGGTCGACCCGGCGGGCTTGAGCCACGACCCCGCTGTCGTGGCCGCGTTCGCGAGCGACCTTCTCGTTTGGCATGGCCGGTTCCCTGCCCGCACCGCGGTGGAGCTCTACCGAGCTTCGCGGCTCGCGTTCGCCGGGGCTGGCGAGCTGCGGGTGCCCACCCTCATCCTGCACGGGGACGCCGACCCGATAGTCCCGGTGCGCTCGAGCCCGAACTTCTTTGCCGCCCTTGGCAGCGAGGACAAGGAACTGGAGATCTTTCCCGGGCTGTACCACGAGCCCTTCAATGAGCTCGACAGGGAGGCCGTGATCGCCGTCCTCCTCGAGTGGCTCTCCCGGCACTGACGCTGTCTTAGGCGGCGCCCACCGCCGGCCTGGTAACGTCATGTCTCGCACAACGCACGGGCGGTGGCGCAGTTTGGTAGCGCACCAGACTGGGGGTCTGGGGGTCAAGAGTTCAAATCTCTTCCGCCCGACGGCATTACAGCAGGTTACGGCCTACATTTATCCGGAGGGTACCTCCGAATCGGGCCTCGGGTAGCCACAGGGGTAGCCACAGAATTACGCGATGCGCGCGGCTCTGGCGACACGACTTACGCGGTCCTGAATTTGATGTCCGCTCCGCGACAATTACTTTTGGCGCACTTCTCCGCACGTTGAAAATGCCCCGACCGGACTTCGGCTGGGTCGCGCTGCACGATCGCTCGCACCAGGCGGCCATCATGTCGCTAGTCCCGTACAGCCTTGCTTGCCGAAGCCCTTACCCGGACGTGTCCTCGCTCTCTTGGCCGTGCGTCGCAGTTCCCGGCGCGCTTGGACATGCCGTAGCCAACCAGCTGTTCAGACGAGCAGATGCGTCCTGCACTCGAGAGACATCGAAGCTGGTCGTTGCTGGGAGCGGAACGCGGCGACCGTCGGTCAGCGCCATAGAGACACGTACGAGGTACCTGCCTCTGACCACGTGGTCTTCCGGCTCGAAGCCGGCAACCCGATGGGCCGCGAAAGTCCTTGTGGTCACGTAGCCCCCGTTTGTGATGCTGCCTGGGTGCAGCACGACACGTATGTACGGGCGCCTGGCCAGGTACAAGACAACCATGCCGGCGCAGATGGCTGCGCCGATGGCGACGCCGGCGGCCGCCCCACCGGCTGAGCCGGCCTTGCCGTTGAGCGCGACCAGCAAGGCGGCGACCGCCAGCACAGTCAGAAAGGCTGCGGAGGTGCCGAGAAAGCGACGACTGCGGGGCGTCAGGGAGGAGGGGCTGACTAGAATGCCCGTTTTCGGGGGGCCCCTCACAGTCCAAAGCTAACGCGCAGGCCGTCGATCGGCCCGGCTTGCGGGCGGCCCGTTTGGTGTTTCGCCGAATGCATAGCGATCCTTCGGAGTCTTCTCGGTAGGGTGCGTGTGATGTTTCGTCGTCCAAGCCGGGACTGGAGTATCGACCCACCCGCCGGCACGGGCAATCGGCCTGCCTTGCCGATCTCTGAATTGGACCCCATAGCTTGGAATGCGCTGGTGGTCCGGGCATCGCAACTTCCTGTACAGCACGTCCATGACCGGCTTGATTTCATGGTCTTGGGCGCCGAAGAGTTTCGAGCGGCGCTTCGTATAGGTCGAGCACTCGACGTCGACGACGACGATCAACTCTTCTCGTTGGCACGCCGACACCGCGATGATGTCAGCGAGAAGCTCGTGGCCCAGCTCGGTCCCCTGCACAAGCTCGGGCGACCAGCAACGGGTTCAAGGACTCACTTTCGCCAGGTGATATGGCGGATCTGGAAGTTCCGTTTCCTTATGCGAGGTGTAGGGTCCTCAAGCAGATAGTTTCGCTGCTCGCGGAGCGAATCGCGCCATCGCCGGGGAGGTCCCGAGCGGATGGTTCTGCGACTACCGCAAGACGTACCAAGGGCACATAACGATCTGCCCGGCGCTCGAATCGCCCGTTGGAACCAGGGACGAACTAACGCCATGCTCGGCGTTCGGCACCGTCACGCTCGGGCGAGGTCAAATGAAAGCCACTACGGTACGTGGCCGCCAGGACGGACACTCCGGCTGGCCGTCACTCGGCAGTTTCTGGTGGCCGCCGACAGGAAGTAACGAGAGTCAGCCGGCGGCGTATAGGGCGGGCCGGTAACGGGGCTCGGGGATGGGGTCCCCGTGCTCCCGAGCGCTCTCGAGCCAGAGCTCCTTCGCAATCATGACTTCGTGCAGGGCGGCCTCGGCCGTCGGGCCGTGGGCCGAGCAGAACTGAAGGTCCGGCACGTCAGCGATCCAGGATTCGTCGCTGTCGCTATAAAAAACGTTGATGTGGTAGTCGCTCATTCACGCTCCTCCAGTTCCAAACCGTACCGCTCGACCAGCTCGAGGACTTGGCGCACCTGGTAGGGCTTAGCCTGAGCCCCTTGCCGTTGGATGTTCACGCGCTGGCGGACTGCGGGATGGCGGTACAGGTAGTGGTCACCGCGTTGGCGGTCCAGGACAAAGCCCAGTGCTTCCAGCAGGCGTTGGAGGTCCCTGAAAGCCACATTGGCGACGTCGCCCCTTGCACAACGCGCGAGCAGATCACGAGGTTTCATCGGCCGCCGATCAGCTCTGGTTCAACAAGAGCTTGGTCACTTGCGTACTTCGACGGCGTCGCTGAGTGCCTCGAGTGCGCGCCTCTTGGCGTCAAGGGTCACTCGAGCGTAAACGTCAGCGGTGATGGCCAGAGATGCGTGCCCGAGGATAGCGGACACCACCTCGAGGGGCGCACCTCGGTCGAGCAGCAGAGTAGCTGCCGTGTGACGGCTGGCGTGGAAGCGCCGCCTGCCCAGGCCGGCTCGTTCGCACAAGAAGTGCCACCACCGCAGGGCATTCCGCGGGTCGAGCGGCATGCCCAACGGAGTTGCGAACACCCAGCCGTTCTCCTGCCAGACCGGCCCAACACGGAGGCGCTCTTCCGCCTGTCGGCGGCGGTGCTCGCGGAGGACCGAAGCCGTGTTGCTCACCAGTGGGACCGTGCGAGCCCCAGTAGCGGTCTTGGGGCTGGTCGTCACGAGCCCTTGGCCCGGCACTCGGGTGAGTGTCCGGCGCACGGTCAGGGTCTTCGCGTCGAGATCCAGGTCCGTCCACCGCAGCCCGAGCGCTTCGCCTCGCCTCAGGCCCAGAGTTAGGACAAGACAGGCGAGGGCTTCCAGGCGGTCTCCACTAGCGATTTCCAGTACCCGCGCCGCCTGTGCGGCGTCGAGGGCGTCGTCCAGGCGCGTGGCGGCCACCGAGGGGCCATCGGTGAGCGCGGCGACGTTGCGGGCCACTAGGCCGTCCCGTTCGGCCAGGCCCAGGGCACGCCGGAGAACGGAGCGTGCGAGCCTTCTGGTGTTGGCGCTGTACCCAGCTGACTCCAGCCTTGCCAGCATGGTCCGCACGTGGGCAGGCGCGAGCTGGGCGAGGCGCACCGCACCGATGTACGGCAGCACGTGGCGCGAAACCGTGATGCGGTAGTTAGCGAGCGTGGCGAGCTTCAACTGGCCGCAGGCGTTGTCAAGCCACCACGCTAGGTAGGAGCTCAGCGTCGTGGCGCGGTCCGGGACGACTCCCTCAGAGGCATGTTTGCGGAGTTGCTCCAGCCTGGCCAGTACCTCCCGCTTTGTCCTGGCTTTGACCACACGGCGCCGGCGCTTGCCGTCGAGGCTTCGCGGCAGCTCGACAGCGGCCACCCAAAGCCCGTCGGGCCGGCGGTAAACCGCCCCTTCGCCGGTACCCCTGCGCTCGCTCATTTGGCAAAACAATACGACCGCCCTGAGACCGTCACTGCGACGCCCTCAGGCGAGATTCGGAGCCCACGAGCGCCACCAGCCCGAGGTCCATCGGCACCGTTCTCAAGGCCACAGGCGCTCTTGCTTGGAACGCCCCTCGTGGCGAGGCTCCGCCCGCCCGGAGGTCGCTAGGTCCTTGACATAGCCACGAAGGCCCTCAACGGGGAGGCGTCGGCAGCTCCCGATCTGGACCGAGGGGAGGACGCCGGCCGAGATCAGCTCGTACACCGTGGACCGGCTGACACCAAGAGCGTGAGCGGCCTCCACTGGGGTGTACAGGAGCTTCTCGACGACGGTCAACGTGTCTGTTGTCGGGGCGGGCGACTTCATGATGGCCTCCTTGGATTATCGCCTTCTACCCCTCCTCCGGTCCGCTAGGTCGTCCAAACGCAACACGAAATCTTGAGCCCGTGGACGAGGAGGGGTTCCTGCCTACTCATTCGGACGCGAGCGGGCAAAAGCTAACAGGTGTTTCCACTCGACCTGAAAAGCCAGTGGTCGATCGAATTCGCTTATCGACCAAAGCGGCCCCTCCGTTTTCATTTGCACCGGCTTCCATAATTGCTCACACGAATTCGCCTATTTCTTCACACGTCCACCAGCGTCCACGCGAAGCCGTGAGCAGTCAAGGAGTACATCAGATATCTCCTAACAACTACCACAGTTCTAGTAGCTCGCGGCCCTGAGCTTCAGCCAAGCGGGGAGCCACCTTCTAAGGGCGGCTAGCCGTCGCCAGTTGCAACATAATCATCTTTACAACCGCCCACACTTCGTGTAAAACCTTATAAAACTGGAACACGATTACAACGTCCCGTTGTGAAGGTTCTATTGACTCGTAATTAACTGGGGAAGGTACTGTCCGGTGGCGTGGATGCGGATGCCCGGCCAATCACACCCAGCTCTGCTATCGATTTACAGCGCCGCCCGCCAAGTCATGATCGGCGCTCGGGCCATTTGCAGCGGGGTAGTGCTGATGCCGGCCGAGCGGGGACCCCCAGCGGCGGCCGGGCTCCCCACCAGGCTCGAAGAGCGAGCCCGGAAGACCCCGCCGCCCCCGCTCGTCCCCCTGGTCCGTTGGCGTCGACCGAAGCCGAACCGGCTCAGCGCTTCATGGCCTGGGTGGGGCCGGAGCGGGCGGTTGCCGTTGTGGTTAGAGGGCCGCTGCGCCTCCTATGCCTCTACTACCCCCTACGGGCTCTACCAGAACCTCATGGCGAACTGGGTGGGAGTTGCCCCCGATCGGGGCGAAGCGGTGGTAGGCCCGGCCCTTGATCGGGCGCTCACTACCGTCATGGGCAACAAGGACATGTGGCCGGTGCTGGCTCGGATGATGGGCCTTCCCGGTGGGGCGGGGCTGGTGCGGATGAGCCCCCAGGAGCTGCAGCAGGCGACCTTCGGTGCTCTCCGCGCCGTTATTTCGCGCTTGGCGGGTGTTGGCCCCACCGTCCTCGCCCTGGAGGACCTGCACTGGGCCGACCCCACTTCACTCCTGCTCACCGAGGAGCTCTCCTCGCTCACAGCGGACGGTCCGCTGCTGTTGGTCTTCACGCACCGGCCAGAGCCCGACCCAGGAGTCACGGCGCTGGAGGAAGCGCTGGGTAATGTCCTGGGCCCGAAGCTGCGCAAGGTCGAGCTTGGGCCGCTCACCCAGCACGCCGAAGGGGAACTGGCCCGGTCCCTGGTCGGTGAGGGCGCCGGCCAAGACGTCCTCGATTCCCTGCGAACGGGCGCGGAGGGCAACCCTCTTTTCCTGGAAGAACGGCTCTATTCCATGATGGAGACGGGGGCCCTGGTGCGCGAGCAGGGCGCGTGGCGCCTAGCCGTGGGGGTTGACCGAGAGGTTCCCCAGGTGCTTGAACGTCTCGTCCGTTCTCGGGTGGACCACCTGAGCCTCGGCGCTCAAGAGGTCGTCCGCGCCGCCTCAGTGCTCGGCACCGAGTTCGGCCTGCCCCTGCTCAGAGCTGTCTGCGAGGCGGGCGACCAGCTGGGGACGGCCCTCGCAGAGCTCCGTACCTCCGGGCTTTTGGAAGTGCTGGCCAGCACGCCTGAAACTCCGTACCGCTTCCACCACGCGCTCATCCAGGAAGCCACTTACCGGGGGATGCTCCGCCGCGAGCGCCGCCAGCTGCACGGCCGGGCGGCCTGGGCGCTGGAGGCGATGTCGGAGGGCCGGCTCGAAGAGGTCGCTGCCGTCCTCGGCCACCATTTCGCTGCGGCTGATCAGGCCGAACGGGCCGTTCATTACCTCGAAATGGCAGGCGACCACGCCTTGCGGAGCTTCGCTAACGACGAGGCGATCACTTCGTTCCACGCTGCCTTGGCTATTGCGGACCAGGAACGTCCGGGTAGCGCGGCGATGGCCAGGACAGCCCTATTGCTGCGGCGCAAACTGGCTCAGGTGCTTTGGCGGATCGGGCAGCGCGGCCAGGCCCGCCAGATGGTGCAAGACGCGATCGGCTTGGCCGGCCCCAACGAGGACTTTCAAAGGGCACGCATCCAGATCCTTCTTGGACAAATGGAGCTCGATGAGCAGCGCTACCCCGAAGCCGCAGCGGCCTACGATTCCGCCGAGGAGTTGCTCGGGGAACGCCCTTGGGACGGCAACGAAGCGACTGTCGCTCAGTGGCTCGACGTCATGGTCGTTGGCCGGCCCAGCTCTACCTGCAGCGTAAGGAGCCGGGTCTGGCTCTAGCAGTTCTGGACGCAGCCCGTCCGGTTCTAGAGCTCAAGGGTTCAGAGTCTTACAGGGACCAATTTCACCGGCACCTTGCGTGGCAGCAAGCGCTCCAGCACGGGTGGCTAATCGACGAAGAGGTCATCGCCAACGCACGCACTGCCGCGGCCGCCGCAAGCGCAGCCGGTGACGATTCGAGCTGGTACGAAAAGGGGCCCAGCATCGCTTGGGCGGCCCTCTGGCTCGGTTTCTTTTTGATGTTGCACGGCGAACTGGAAGAGGCCCAAGACCACTTACAGACCTCCCAGGTCATGGCGGAGCGTAGCGGGGATGTCGTTTTGCGAGCGGCCGCCCTGTTCTGCCTAGTACTCAACGCGCTCCGTAATCACGACGTCGCGGCTGTCCGTTCGCTGGCCCCCAAAGTCGTCGTGGCGGGTGAAGTCGCTGGCTACGCCGAGATGGTGAGCGCGGCCAAAGGCTGCCTCGCGTGGCTTGCCTGGCAGGACAAGCGCCCGAAAGACCTGCTCACGCTCGCCGACGAGGCCGCAGAACTATGGCGAAGCGCCCGTGGGCCACTCACCTTTTGGAAGTGGCTATACCTTTGGCCTCTTGTCGCTCTTCACTTGGACGGCGGGCAGGTCGCGCTAGCCGTAACGGCTGCACGTGAAATGCTCGATCCGGCGCAGCAACGGTTCCCGGACGAGCTCGAACAAATGGTGGAATCGGCCTCCGCGGCCTGGGACGGGGGTAACGCCGATATTGCGAGGGACCAGCTGGCAAAAGCGCTCCGGGTAGCGCACGAGCTCCATTACTTCTGATCGCAATTGGCACTTCCAACGGCTCGGTTCGCTGCGACAATGGAGGCTATGGACGTGGCGAAAACCCTTGAGCCGTATTTCCGCGCCGGCCGACTAACCGTTGTCCCGCGCCGCCGCCCTGCTCGTCTCGCGGTGCTTGACTTTCTTGCGGCGCACTTCGAGCCGGGTCGGCGGTACACCGAGCGCCAGGTCGACGAGATGCTGTTGCGTTTCCACCCGGACTACTGCGCCCTGCGGAGGTACATGGTCGAAGAGGAGCTGATGGAGCGGCGCGACGGGATGTACTGGCGCTCTGGGGGCACTTTCGAGCTCGACTGACATCGACGAAGTGGCGGGACTTCCCGCCGCCTCGGCCTTAGGTCTATGACCTGGGCTTCCGCCTCACTGCGGTGGCTGTGGCAGGAGCTTCTCACAGGCGGTCTGGGCCGCCTGGAAGTGAGGGTTGTTGGGGTTGAGGTCGCTCCCCGGAGTGGCCGTGATTGAGAAGCCAACGCGGCCACCGCTCGATTGAGGGTCAGGAAAGTCGGTGATGCCATGGGAGCGCATGCACTCGGCGTACTGAAGCGACTGAGCGAGTATCTTGGCCTGCTGCGCCGGGGAGGGCGGGGCTCCGCCATTTGGCGTGAACTTCCTGCACGCCTTCTGGGCCGCCTGGAACTGGGGAGAGCCGGGAACGGCGCCGCTGCTCGAAGTGATATGGAAGGTGCCGTTCGAGCTCGGGTCAGGGAAGTCCGGCAAACCGTTCGAGCGCAAGCACTCGGCAAACTTGAGAATCCTGGGTGTAGCTCCCTCCTAAACGGAGGGTGGCGGACACGCCTCCCACGGAGGGAGTCCCGCCGCCCCCGGCAGAGGGCGATTGGCCCCCACCACCCGGGCTCTGCGCGCCAAGAGCGCCCGACTGGGCGGTGGTCGTCGTCTTGCCCAGGCTGGCGACGCTGTTATGCCCGGGCCCGCCCCCGCACGCGGCGACGAAAAAGCTCAGGCTGGCCAGCACGGACATCACCGCCGCACGGCGGTTAGTCAACTTGGTTATCCGCTCAGTGTCGCACACCTGAGTTAGCTACCGGCCAACGGCGAATGGGAGTCGCAGAGCACGATGAACGAACCTTGTTCGTCAGACGGGTTCGGCCCCGGGAATACGGTGTCGACCGACGCCAGTCGAAAGGGCTTCCTCGAGCTTGGGTACAGCATCCGCCGCGCCAAAGACTCGGAACATCTCGGCGCCAGATGGGGTCTCCACCGCCAGCCATATCTTCCCGCTGGCTCGCACCCCGGTTATATCCCCTGCGGGGCACTCCCAAAAGGTGTCGGGGCGGCGACGCTCAAGTCGGTTCGGCATGAAGCGGACGATGCCGTTACCGGCGGTAAGGCGGCCTCCTGCGAGGCGCCATCGGTACCGGCGGGCGGCTCGAATGGAGAGCACACCGGAGTGATCGGTCGTTCTGGGCTGGCACTGTAAACGCGCGAAGGAGCCGAAAGGTGCTGGGCGTGGCTTAGGTGAACCATTTTTTCGCGCTCGGATTAGCTGGGCGAACCGTGCGGCCGCGGGACGAACCTCGTTGGTCAGACGGGTTCGTCCCCGGCCGTGCGGTGTCGACCGGCCCAGCACCGGACGCGTTTCGACTAGCCATCGTCCACTCACCGTTTTTTCAGCCAGTTGCGCGGGTCCTTTACGGCAAGTCACAGCCGGCTTTCAGCGCTCGTGGGGACCATGGGGGCAGAAGCGAAAGGAGCTCCCGATGAACATCGTCATCCCCGAAGGCAGCAAACCCGGTCCCGCGAGCCCAGCCTCGCGCGAGGACATCGAAACCGGTTCAACCGACGCCGGCCGGACCCTCCCCTTCCCGCCCCCGGTTGCCAGTCCGGAAGCCGATGGGACCACGCGCTCGCTACGCCGGGGCCACCGCCATCACCTGGCGGGAAGCGCCGCTGTGATCCTGGCTGCAGCCGTGGCAGGTTTGGGCGTGGGTCATGTCATGCTGGGCAGCAGTACCGCCAACACCGCCAATACAAGCGCCGCCACACTCTCCCTCGCCCAGGTCGAGGCGAAGGTCGACCCCGGCCTCGTCGACGTGGTGTCGACGATCGACTATGGGCAGGGCGAGGCCGCGGGCACTGGCATCGTGCTCTCGTCCTCAGGCGAAGTGCTGACCAATAATCACGTCGTCGAAGGCGCGACCAGCATTTCGGTCACCGATATCGGCAATGGAAAAACGTACAACGCTACGGTCGTTGGTTACGACGCCACCTCGGACGTTGCGGTCATAAAGCTTCAGGGCGCCTCTGGGCTGCAAACAGCCTCCCTTGGCAACTCCAGCACCGTGGCCGCGGGCGAAAGCGTCGTGGCGATCGGCAACGCGGGAGGAGCTGGAGGAACGCCATCAGCGGCTCCCGGAACGGTCACCAACCTGGACCAATCGATCACGGCTTCTGACGAATCATCCGGCTCGGCCGAGCAGTTGACCGGCTTGGTCGAAACCAACGCCGACATCCAACCGGGTGATTCCGGCGGCCCGCTGGTCAACGCGAGCGGCCAGGTTGTCGCTATCGACACTGCGGCGTCGTCAACCTTCGAGTTCCAGTTCGTCGGTTCCCAGAACGCCTCCGGCACCAAGGGCTATGCCATCCCCATAAATAAGGCGCTCGCCTTAGCGAAGCAGATCGAGTCCGGGAAGTCGTCCTTGTCGGTTCACATAGGCAACTCTGCCTTCCTGGGTGTCGAAGTGGCGTCGACCTCGGCGTACTACGCCTCCGGGCCCGCAGCTTCCGGCGCCACGGTTGTGGGCGTGCTTCCCGGTTCCCCGGCAGATGAAGCTGGTCTCGCCTCGGGTGCCACGATCACATCCGTGGGCGGCCACACGGTCGCCTCGCCGACCAGCCTTAAGGACATTATGGACCAGCTCCACCCCGGTCAGAAGGTGACCGTGAGCTGGGTTGACCAGTACGGTAACTCCTACAAGGCGACCATTAAGTTGGCGACCGGCCCGACCGGCTAAGTCCGGGCATTCGCGCTGGGGCAACGACAGAGGACCTGTGCCAACGCCTGAGGAACAAGGTAGAGGCGATCAATCGGGCGAAGCTGGGGCCCGAGACGAACCTCGTTAGTCAAAAACGGGCCCGTCCCGGGCCGCGCAGTGTCCCACGACCTCAACCGGAACAGCCTGCGGGTTAGCGCGCCAGATCCATGGCCTCTTCTGGCGGACGGTCTCTGCCCTCGGCGTAGGCCCGCTCGAACTCGTCGTCTCCCAGCTGGGAGCGGGCTTGGCCCATGCTGAGCTGGCGATAGCGGACCTCGGGGCTGAGCCAGGGCATCCCACTCAAGTGGCGATGGGCGTCTGCGTGGCCCAGGAGGACCGCTCCGCGCCGCCAGTCGCCCTGGTCCACGGCGGTGCAGGCCAACCCCAGCCAGGCGTAGGCGGTGCCCGACCGGTCACCATGGCGCCGGCTGGCGCGCAAGGCCGCTCCAAACAGGGAGGCTGCAGTCTGGCTGTCGCCTTCCTCCCGGTTTACCCAGCCCAGGTTGACGTCGACGTGGTGGGCGTCGGAACCAATCTCTCGGCCGATCTCGCGCGCCTGGTCGAGGTGGGCGCGAGCCGCGGGTACATCGCTCAGGTCGAGGGCCATGCAACCGGCGTTGTTGCGCAGAACGTACGCGATGAACCGATCGCCGGACCGGCGGGTGCATGTCAGGGCCTCCGCGTACAGTTGCCCTGGAGCGGCCGGGTCCAGGGCTTGCCGGCACAAGAGGTGCAGGAGCAAGGCCTCCCCGAGAAGGACGTCGTCGCCCAGCTGGCGCGCCCGGTCCAAAGCCTCTTCACCGAAGGGGAGCCCCACCTCGGGCTGGCCGGCGAAGTAACAGACGGCACCCAGCATCCCAAGCGAACGGGCCAAGAGCGCGTCGTCGCCGAGCCGGCGGGCGATCTCGACCGCATGCTCTGCGCTACGCCGAGCCTTCTCCGGGCCGACAAGGTCCTGAAAGGCGCCAACGATAAGTAAGGCCATGCACAACAGTTCGGGCTCAGACTCGGCTTCGGGCCGCTCCAGTACTTCCCAGAGCAGGCTGGTCGCCTCGTCACGGCGGGAACGCACCCACCAGTACCGGTTCAAGGCGACCGCAAAGCCGAGCGCCCGGGCCGTACCGTCCGGCTCGTCCACCGCGTGCTTGATGGCCCTGCGCAAGTTGGCATGTTCGCTCCCCAGCCGCGCCAACCAGCGACCTTGTTCGGGGCCGGTCAGGTAGGGCTCGGCCTGCCGGGCCAGGGAGAGAAAGTAGCTGCAGTGGGCTGTGCTCACGGCAGCCGCCTCCTGCTCGTCGCGCTCGACCAGGCGCTCGGCGCTGAACTGGCGGATGGTTTCAAGCAGCCGGTAACGGACCGTCCCGCTCCCGCCGGGCTCAGTCACAACCAGGCTCTTGTCGACCAGAGAGCCCAGGAGGTCCGTGACCTCGAACTCGTCGATGTCTCCCAGGCTGCACACGGCCTCCGCCGCGTCCAGGTCGAACCCCTCGACGAACACCGATAACCGGCGCAGGACGGACTGTTCAGGCTCATTCAGCAGGGAGTAGGACCACTCCACCGTCGCCCGCAGCGTCTGCTGGCGAGGCATGGCGCTCCGGCTACCTCCTGTCAGGAGACGGAATCGCTGGTCCAGACGATCGTTCAGGTTGGCCAGGGAGAGCGAGCGCAGCCGGGCGGCGGCTAGTTCGATGGCCAGGGGCATCCCGTCAAGGCGACGGCAGATCGACACGACAAGCGGTAGCGTCTCGCTGCTGAGCCCCAGGTCTACCCCTTGGCCGGGCGCGGTCGACAAAGAGGGCCACGGCGTCGGAGGTTCCGGTCACCGGCGTCTCGTCCTCATCCGGCCGGGAGGGACAGCGAGGGCACCCGGTAGATGGTTTCGCCGTTGATGCCGAGCGGTTCCCGGCTCGTTGTGATCAGGTGGACATGGGAGCAGCGGCGCAGTATGGCGTCGGCCACCTTGGCGCAGGCCCCGACCAGGTGCTCGCAGTTGTCCAAGATGATGAGAATGTTCTGAGGGCCCAGGGCGTCGAGGAGAGTCTCGAGGAGGGGGCGCCCCGCTTCGCTCACGGCTCCGAGGGTCTCGGCGATAGCCGCGGCCACCGCGTCGGGGCTCGAGATCGGGGCCAGCTCGACGAGCCAGACGCCCTCCCCGGAGCCATCGAGGAGCTCGGCTGCTACTTGAAGGGCAAGCCGGGTCTTGCCCGCCCCGCCGGCACCGGTCAAGGTGACGAGGCGGCCCGAGTTGACGAGGTCACGTACCTCGGCCACCTCGCGCCGGCGCCCGACGAAGCTGGCCGACTGGGCGGGCAGGTTGTTGGCCAGCTCCGGGTTGTCCAGCGACCGCAGGGGCGGGAACTCGCCGGCCAGCCCCTCCGCCTGGAGCTGGAAAATCTGTTCCGGATGGCCCAGGTCCTTCAACCGGTGGGGGCCGAGATCGCGCAGCTTGGCGCCGACAGGGAGGGAGTCCCGTACCACGCTGGCCGCAGCCTCTGATAGCAAGACCTGTCCACCGTGGGCTACGGCGGCTACCCGGGCGGCCCTATGGATGCCGAAGCCGACGAGGCCCGTCGTGCTCGTCTCCGACGCTTCTCCGCAATGGACGCCCATGCGCACCCGGACTCGAGTGCCCGCGGGCCACGCATGGGCGGCAAAAGCGCGTTGCATTTCGATAGAGGCGGCGGCACATGCACTCGCCGAGGAGAACACGGCAAAAAAGCTGTCTCCCTGCGTGCTTATCTCCTTACCGCCGTGCGCGGCTAGCGCAGCTCGGATCATTTCGTGGTGCTCGGACAGAGCCTCGGCATACACACCGTCGCCTAAGCGGGTGAGCAGGGCAGTGGACCCCTCGATATCAGTGAACAGGAAGGTGAGCGTCTCCGTGGCCCGAGCCTAACCCCCGGCGGTTGGCCACCTCCTTGGGCCGCGGCCGAGAGTTATTTCCAGCTGAACCGGAGGTCGTAGTCCCGCTTGCCAACCGCATAAACCGCCCAGCCCTGACCGGATGCACCCACGGCGCTCGCCAGGAAGCTGATCGCGCTTGGGTTGCCGGCATTCGAAAAGAGTAATTTCGGCCCGCTCCAGGTCGCACCGCCGTCGGAGCTGTAGGCGAGGTCAATGCCCGTCGAGCCGTCGAGCCAGGTGGCGAAGATGTGACCTGCGCTGTCCTGGGAGACCGTCCCGTAGAAGGCCACCTCACCCTTGGCAACCGGCACCGCGGGACCGAAGCCCGAGGAGGGGGAGAAGTGCCGGTACTGCACGACTGAGCCCTCTGTCCTGTCTGTCTCGAGCAGGCCGAGGCCGGACGGGCCGCCCCCGACGGCCGGGTTCACCCCGTAGCAGTCGACCTTGGTCAGGGGGCGCCACGGGCTGGAGCCGCCCGGCGAGGTGGACAGGTCGGCGGGTGTGGTCGAAGCATCGATCGGGGCGTAGGCATAAACCAGGGACCCGCTCGCGCTGGACGGGCAGGGTGAGTCGCCCTTGCCCGAAAAACCTTCGAACACGGCCAGCACGCCGGTAGAGCCGACGAGCTGAGAAGCGAACGCGCCGCCGAGCTGTTCGAAGGTGTAAGCGCTCGCCGGTTGCGGGGTGAGCGTCGCAAACGGGGGTGTGTTGACCAAAGACTGGTCGGTCGGCGCGACGAGAGAGTTGGCCTGGAAGGCAGGGTCGCCGGGCTTCAGGTAGCCCCAACCGAAGCCACCGCCGGGGAGCTCGATGGCCGGGCCGGCGAACGAGCTGTCCTGGCCAACGAAGCCGACTGCGTGAGGCTCGAGCCTGAAGGAAGCTCCGCCGTCGGTGGAGACGAACTCGTTGATGCCGCTGAGGTCGGCGGCACCACCGCTGGCCAGGTCTAAGACGTAAATGCGGCCGGGCGCGAGCAGCACGCTCGGAGTACCGATGAACGTGGCCTTGCTCGGGTCGGCCACTTCCAGCGTCACCGGGCTGCAATGCGAAGCCGCGGTCGCCAGCTTGCAGAAGCTCAGCTTTGTCGGGCTCTGTTGCCAGACGGCATAGGCGGTACCGGATCCGTCAACGGCGACGGCCGGAGGCGCGCCCGTGCCGCTGCCAAGCAGTGCACCGCCGCCCGCCGATGGAGTCGCGGTGGGCGACGTGGTGGTCGTTGGATGCGGCGAGGTGGTCGTCGTCTTGACGCTCGCCGGGACGGCGCCGCTGCTGTCAGGTAGGCCAGTCGCCTTAGGGCCTCCGGTCGCCGCCTGGACACGAGCCTCGGCTCCAGCAAAGCAAGCACCCTGGGCGCCGGCCAGGCCCACGTCATAGACGCAGTCGGCGAGCAAGTCAGGGTTGGTAACGCCTTCGGCCTTGCAGTCGCGCTCGGCAGCAGCGGCGGTCGTTGGGGTCAGCGATGCCACGGTGAGCGCCCTGCTCGGAAATGCAAGGTCGGTGAAACTGGCGGAGCTCGTACCTTTCGCGTAGTAAAACAGCGACCCCTGCTGCCTGATGCGCCAGCTCTGGGCGAACTGGTGGTAGAGGACGTCGAAGTTCTGCGCGCTCTGCCAGGGAAGCGCGAGCTGCTGCATGCTGTAGGTCGTCCCGTTGCCCCCGACCAGCTCACCCGGTGGCGCCCCTGGGTCGCCGAGCAGGCCCTCGAGGTGCCCGAAGCGCGACTCAGGCACCTTGATGGTCAGGTTGATCGCGTGCTTGTCGTTGCAGGTAGCCACATGGTGGGGGGCTGCGAAGGTGTCGATTGTGAAGACGGTCACTGCCGTCCCGTCAGGCCAGGTGACCGTTGCGGACAAGGGGCCCTGCACCGAGAGCTTGCCGCCACCGCCCAGCGCTCGGCTTGCGTAGGCGACAGCGTGCCGGTCGACCCACAGTTGCAGGTCGCCTGAGGCGTTTACTGCGAGCTCGACGATGGTGCTACCTACGCGCATCGCGGTCGCCGTGTCGACGGCGATGCTGGCGGCGCCCGGGAAGGGCTGCTGGCGGATCTGAATGTCGAGGTCGTCGGTGGTCGACTTGACGAGGGTGAACTCGCCGGCCGCCTGAAAATCGTAGTCAGCACCCGAAAAAGTCAGCTGGTGGGGATCGCCGGCCGAAGCGGCATTTCCGCCGCCGCCTCCTCCACACCCGCCGCCACCCTCACCGCCGCTGCTACCGCCGCTGCTACCGCCGCTACTTCCGCCGCTACTTCCGCCGCTGCCGCCCTCACCGCCGCCGCCACCTTCTCCACCGAGCTGGAACGCCTTGCCGACGTCGTTGAAGGCGACGATGGCAAATCCGTAACCGAGCCCCATGCCGAGCAGCCCTAGCGGCCCGGTAGCGGCGGCCTCCCCGGCCTCACCTCCGAAATCCTCGAACGCATCCGAAATTGCCTCGTAGCTATCGTCCAGGGCATGCAAGGCCTCGCCAAGTTCGTCCTCCCCGCCGCACTCGGCGAACGGCTCGAACCGCCCGGCCACCTTCGGGAGTGCCGATGCCGGGACCGGCTCCAATATGGTGTCGGCGTACTGCGTAAGTTCCGCCGCAAGGCGGGCTTCGAGGGTCGTGACCGAGCTGGCTGCGAATGCGGCCGGCAGCACCAAGGCCCTCGGTGCGAGGTTCGCCAATACCTTCTTGAACGCGCCAGTGTCGACGATAGCGGCCTTTAGCGCCGCCACCTCGGGGACCGAGGCCGGCTGGTACGGCGCCGCCGCCAGTGCGAGCAGTTGTGGCAACGAGGCCGGCAGGTGGCGCAGGAGCTTCGCCTTGGCCGCCGCGAACTGCGCTGGCGTAAGGGTCACGCGCATCCGGTCCGCGTCGAACGCGCTAACTACGGTGGCCTGCAGCGAAGGGAAGCGCGCCAGCAGGCGCGAGGCTGAAAGGGCGTACTCGGCACTCGCATTCGCCTGGCGCACTAGCCATAGCCCGTCCCCTGCGGAGGTGGCGGCTTGGGCCCGGTCGACCGCGACGCGCATCGCGATGGCGGCCTCGCCGAAGCGCGTCTCCGTGGCTAACAACGCGTTGAGCGCTGCGAAGGCGGCCGCTTGCTTGACCGAGGGGGCCTTGACCAGGACCGGGAGGTTGGGCGGAGGTACATAGATCGACGTAAAGCTTGGGGCGGCCGCCGCAACCACTGTCACGTTCGCGACCCGCGCTCGGGGCACTGGGCGGCTTCGCTCCGCGGCCCTGATGGACCGCCCCCGATGGTGCCCGGACGCCTTGGCCCAGTGCCGCCGCCGCGCTCAAGGCGGTACCCGACACTGTGGCGATCCCTGAGCTGACGAGCATGGCGATCGTCGCCAGAGCAGCAAGAACCGTTATTCGAGGACTCGTACGGCGGGCTCGGGCCTCTCTGAGATGCATGACGGTCGCCTTTCGCGGCTGCCCGGTCCCTACGGCGAGCGGCCCCAGAGCATTATGCGTCGCAGACGGTCTAAACGCACGCGGAGTGGACCATTTTTCGCTCTCG
This sequence comes from uncultured Acidimicrobiaceae bacterium, assembly GCA_963725935.1. Lineage (GTDB taxonomy): Bacteria > Actinomycetota > Acidimicrobiia > Acidimicrobiales > Palsa-688 > Fen-671. Next base: position 121,392 of record CAVSAM010000003.1, read on the forward strand.
GCGTCGGTTGCCGGTTGTGGCCGCTGCGCAAAACAGCCGTCCAAGAAACGGCCCGTTGTGGAGCCATGCGCATCTCGCTCGCCTGCGACACTTCGTCTGTGCCCTTGGCCCGTTTGTTGGCTGTTTTGCTGGCGGCCGGTGCCGCCTGGCTCGCCGTCACGGCACTGCCTGCCCCGCAGCTTTACCTTGTCATCGCTTTCGATGCTGTGCTGGCAGTCGCAGTCCGAGCCGCCGTTGGAAGACCGACAGCGGCTCCGAGAGGGCCCTAACTATTGTGACCGGTTGGTCAGTTCACTTTCTCCGACGTATTTGCCCAGCCAGTCATTGAGCGGTGCGGAAGCCCAAAGGACATCTAAGACTCGCTCCTTTGCCGTCTTTGTACCGAGCCAATTGGCAGGTGCCCATAATTTCCACACCGTAATGCCCTTTCCCTTCAGGAGCTCTATGCGAGGGTGGTCCTTGGGGTAGCCCTTCGGAGCCGTCTTGAGCGGGTTGGACGGGGCGCAGCCGTACCCCTTCGCCTTGACCGCCTCGACAATCAACTCGAGGGCCGTGCCGCTTTTCGGGGCGTCGACTGCCTTGCGGTAGCGCTCGAGCTGGTCCGGCGCCATGACGTGCATGCCCGCACCGACACCGAGGCCCTCTGCCGACAAAGTCACGTAGCCAGACGGCCCGACGGCTGCGGCGATGTTGGTCTTGTATGGCGACTTGTCTTTGCTGAACCTCACGTCTCGGTAGGGTCGGAACAACCTCCCAGGGCCGAACTCTGGCTCCAGCTCGGCAATCAGCTCCTCCATCGGGCGCTTGACGCTGACCTCGTAGGTCTCGATGTGGGCCTGCCAAAACGATTTGGTGTTGTCTTCCTCGAGATCCTCAAAAAACTCGAGCGCCACGCTAGGCCATCCTCCAAATGCCATGCGCGGATCGTAGCTCGCGGCCGACCTAGAGGACGTCGATGTTGACTGTGGCCGTAACCCGGCCCGGTCCACAGTTGGCAAAGCCGGACGCCATCACCTTGTAGTGGCCGGAGCGCGGATACCGGTGGGACAACTGCCAGGTCTGGTGCGCTGGTCGGCCCCCACCGGCTAGGCAGTACATCGGCATTGCGGGCGCAGCGCTGGACCCGTCGCCGAACTCGACCAGGTACCCGAGCGCGCCCGTTGCATGGCTGTCCGAGACGCTGAGATTGAACTGGACGGCCGCCCCGCGGTCCGCCCGCCACGGCTTCACCGTAAGGGTGACACTGAGACCGCCCAAGCTCGTCGTTGACGTCCGGTGCCCTTCGGCTGGCGTTGCCGTCGCGGGGACGAGTGCAGTGGCCCTGAGGGTGATGGAGGGGGTCGCGCCGGAGGTAGTCGCGGCACTCATTGCGACGACCGCCGCCAAGCCGGACGCCAATGCCGCCCATCGCGCGCCCAGGAACCTACGCCGAAGTCCCACGCCTTCAGGCTACCGGCCTTGGCCACGGTCGGCCCGCCGCCCCATCAGGAGACGCGGATGGTCCTCGTCGCCTTGTTGCCACCCCGGGCAGTGACAACCAGTTTCTTGGTGAGCGGGTGTTCCTTGGCGCCGGCCAAGGTTTTCGAGCCAGCGCGAGTGAGCCTTAGCTCGATGGTCGCGCTCCTGCTCCTACCGAGCGAGTACGACGCCGTCGCAAGGACGATTGCGCCTTTCACGAGCTCGGCTTCGCCTGAACATGGGGCGTTCTTGCAGGAGAGCTTGACTGCAATTTGGCCCCGGTCGACGATGGCCGTCGAGGACACGACAACGATCCGGGGAGGAAGCCCGTGGATGACGATGTCCATCTGGACCTGGGGCGCGGCCGCCCACGCCGAGTCGCCTGCCTGGTCGGCATCAACCAGGCAGGTGCCCCCGCCGGTGAACTGGAGAGCCGTCCCGCTCACGGAGCACGCCCCGGACGTGGAGGCGGCGTCGACCGAGAACGCGACGGGTAGGCCGGAAGTCGACGTCGCGACGAGGTTGTAGGTGGCACCGGAACGGACCGGGCTCGGGTCGGCTGAGGTGAACACGATGGTCTGGAGAGCTTGCTCGGAACCAGCGGGCGCGCTGAAAAGGTAAGCAGCGCCATCGATCGCGTCGGCCCCGGTAAATGGGGCGTCGCCAAGCACCGCTGTTTGGCCGTTGCCGGACAGGGCTACTTCGTCGCCGAGATCGTCCGGTGAGCCTGCGGGGCCGGTGAAGGTCGCCGCTGCGACCGTGGACCAGGTGCCCCCTGACTCGGTGTACAGGTAGGCCGCTCCGTCGCCCCCGATCGGCGCACCAAGCAGCGCGACCTGCCCGTTAGCAGACAGAGCGACCGATTGGCCGAGCCAGGCATCCGATGCCGTTGGCCCGAGGAAGCTGGCGGTGGGCGCCGAAGACCAGGTCCCACCCGACTCGGCGTAGACAAAGGCAACTCCGTCCTGGAACGGGCCCCCTCCGGTGCACCCAGGAGCGCGACCTGCCCGTTCGCAGATAGGGCGACCGAGTTGCCGTCCTCAGCACCGGCACCGGGAGGACCGGGGAAGAAAGCGGTGGGGGACGAGGGCCAGGCGGCACCCGACTCGCTGTACAGGTAACCGGCTCCGTCGTAGGAGGTGCCAGCACCGGGCGCTCCCACGAGCGCTACCTGCCCGCCGGCAGAAAGCGCCACGGCGGAACCGAACTCGCCGCCTCCGTCGGTAGTGGGGGGCCCGGTGAACGTGGCAGCCGGCGTGGGGGACCAGTTCCCCCCAGATCCTGCGTAGACATACGCAGCGCCGTAGCTCGCGACCGGGGCGCCCACCAACGCCACCGTGCCGTCTGCCGACAGAGCGACCGCAGAGCCGAGCTTGCCGCTGGAGCCGGGGGCGCCCGCAAATGTGGCCGTCGGCGTCGAAGGCCACGTTCCCGCCGCCTCCACGTACAGGTAGGCGGCGCCATCGTTGGAGGGTGCAAAGCCCCCGCCAGGCGCACCCACAAGCGCGACCTCGCCGTTCGCCGATAGCGCGACGGCGGTGCCGATCTCGCCTTCAGACCCCGGCTGCCCCGTAAAGGTGGCCGTCGGGGTCGAGGGCCAGGTCCCGCCGGACTCCACGTACAAATAAGCGGCGCCGCCGCCCGCCGCAGCCGGTGCGCCGATCAAAGCGACCTGTCCGTCGCCAGACAAGGCCACCGATGCACCGAGCTGCTCAGCAGAGCCCAGCGCCCCCGCAAAAGTGGCCGCGGCTGTGCTCGAGGGGGGGACAAACACAGCGGGCTGAGGACCGCCAGGGCCAAGGGCCACGACGGCCAGCACCGCTGTTGCGGCGGACGTTAGCGCCAACCGACGGGACACGTCGCGAGACGACCCAGGTCCTCCTCGAAGGGCCACGTCCTACAGCAGACCGCGGCCAAAGTAGGCCGAGCTGTCGCCCCCGAGCCCGGGCGGGCAAAAGAAGTACCCACCACCGATGGGGCTGATGAAATCCACCAAGGGCTCGTTGATCAGGCGACCCTGCACGGTGATGAACTGGTTCAACAGGTTCTGCTGGTAGCACGTGAACAGCAAACCTTGGTCGAGCTCGCCGTTGACGTCCAAGCCCCGCGCATAGTTGTAGCCCCGGCGCAGGATCCCGCTGGGCGCGCTGGCCGTCGTGCGAGGGTTAGCGAGACGGATGTGGGCCGTCAGCGGCGTGATTAGGCCTTGGGGGTCAGATTGGTAGTCAGGCACGGAGAACTCGTTGCTGCCGTCCAGCGGGTCGCCGGTGGCCTTCCGGCGACCGATGATGTTCTCCTGGTCGTAGGTCGCGGTTCGGTCCCAGAACTCGACGAACATCCGGATGATGCGGACGACTTGGAAGGTACCGCCGTCCATCCATGCCGATTCGGGCCCGCCCTGAGAGACCCACACGAGTTGCTGCATCGCAGAGGCTTGGGACGTGTCAGGGTTTGCGATCCCGTCCATGAAACCCAGCAAGTTGCGCGGCGTCCCCGCCGGCCGCGGGGGGCTCTTGAAGCCGTCCATCTGCCAGCGTGGCTGCATCGCACCGCGTGTGTGCTTTGTGATGTCGCGCACGGCGTGCAAGACCGTGTCGGCGTCGTTCGCGCAGATCTGGACGCTGAAGTCACCCTGGCACAGGGCTTTGTCCAGGTTGTCATTGGGAAAGCTCTCCATTGTGATCAACGTTGCGGGCTTGGAAGAGATCAGGCCGAACCGTTCGTCGAACAAGCTCGCGCCTATGCCGAATATGAAAGCGACCGAGCGCGACGGCACGCTCGGCCCGAGGATGCCGTTGTCGTCGGCCGGCGCGGCTGGCCCGTCGTTCTGGGGCAGACCACCTTTGTACAAAAGGCGCATCCGGCTAGTCAGCGCGCGCAGCAGGTCACGCAGCTCCGCCCGGGTCTCGGCAATGACGTCGAATGCGACCATCGCGGTGTACGGCGTTGGCTCGCTCAGCACGGCCAGCTGGTGCTCGCCCTCAAAGGAGGCTTGTTGAGCACTCTGCATCGTCACCTCGGATGCCCCGTCGGCGAAGGCGGGCCCGTCCGTGCCCGACTGGCCGCTCACGGAAGCCGCCAAGGCCTGTGGCAGTTGGACCAGCCCAGAGCCGGCTGTGGCCGCAGCCAAGCCACTGCCGACCGCCCCCAACTTGAGCAGCCGCCGCCGGGAAAGTGGCGCGCTCGATGAGGTCGCCGCCGCGGGTTGAACTGGCTGGAGAAGTTCGGGTACCTCCGAGAGCTCCTCGAGCAGGCTGCCTAATTGCCCGTCCAGGCTCTCGTGTTGCGAGGTCGTCAACGACTGCAGTGGCTCCCACGTGCCACTGGGCTCCTCGTAAGCCTTGAAAGCTGCCGCCATTGCGGCGACACCTGGCTGCAGGCGGGCAAGCACCCCGGGACCGCTCTGCTTTAGAACGGGCTCGAGCGCGCTCAACGCCATCTGAGTGCCTTCGACGTTGGCCCACGCCGTAGCCAAATCGGTGTTGCTGCCCTCATCTGTCTCCCCTGTCATCTCGTACTGCAACGTGTTCTCGAGGATCTCGTAGGTGCTGAGGCCGAGTTCGGTGGGCGCCATCGGCAGGTGGGGGAACTGAGCGATCAGCGAATGGACCGCCTGGTCCAGGGCAACTGCAGTGGGGGAGAGCTCCGAGGTCGTCTGGCCGCCCCATAGCCCGTACTCGAGCGCAAAAAAGCCCGTGAAATAAGGGCTCGTCACGCCGCCCTGCAGGCTCAAAGCCGTGCCGTTGATCTCCGCGCCGTAAGGGACCAAAGGCGCCGTAGGCGCCGCCCAGGCGCTCGTAGTCGAGGTGAGCCGGAAGCCAGAGCTGGCGGGCATGGGCTAATTGGCCAGACTTCACAGCCGACTCCAACGCGTCCGTGGCACTACTGAGCCGCTGCAACCATTGTGTGACGTTGGCCCGGTAAGTGGAGGTAGCGAGCTGCAGCTGGTGGGCATCGACCGGGGTGTACGAATAAGTCCCGCTAACGGGTGGGCCGGTAACTTGCTCTACTTGAGAGCGCAGCAAGGCACCCGAAAAGGCGTTGCAACTAAAGGAATAACGGCCCGGAGGCAAAACGACGTCCATCGTGTCCTCGGTACTCGGCGCGAGCATTTCGATTTCGCCGTAGACCGATGTCTGGTTGCCGCCTACAAGTTCGACTTCATATATTGTGCCGGCGCTGACATTGTCGACCGTGAACACGGTCCGGCCTGAGTGGGGTGCCTGCCAGCCCGGAGCGCAGGCGGTGCTCGACACGGTTATCAGCGCCGTGGGGGTGCCACCGCCTGCTTCGGCGTGAGGCACGCGTCCTTTGGCCAGGGCCGTGCCCCCAATGGAGACGACCAGACCGCCCGCAACAAGTACTGCAGCCAGCGCGGCAGGGACGGCCGCCTGCCAGGGCCCTGGACGCCAACGGCGCGTCGCCGTCGGCCCGGCGACAGGCTGATGATGTGCCATTGTTTAAGCACAGAGTTTACGTGCCGACCGCCCCTGAGTTCAACGCGGCTCGGCGTGCACCCGGGTGGCGACGGGCGAGCCACCACCCGGGTGCAACACAGCTTAAGTTCGGCCGCGACTAGGGCCAGTCAAGGATGGGCGACCACGGTCACCTCTCCGGCGAGCGGGCCAACGCGGCAGCCCCGAGAAGCTCGACGTCGTCGCCGAGGGCCCCCTCGAGCACCGAGACGGCCCTTGCCGCCACCGGGGCGGCATATCGGTCGACGGCTTCCCGGATGCCGGCGACCAGGTATTCAGCGGCCGGCGCAAAGCCGCCGTCGACGATGATCGCGCCAGGGTTGAACAGAGTTGCAAAGTCGGCGAGAGGTCGCCCGATAGTCCGGCCTAGGTCCTCGAGCACGCGCCGCGGCCCGCTATCGCCTCCCGCGGCAAGGTCGAGGACATCGTGGAAAGTGAGCGGCCGGTCGTAGGCAGGTTGGACCGCCCGGACCAACGCGTCGCCAAGGATGCCGTGCAGGCATCCCCTCCCTCCACAGGCGCACAGCGGGCCGTCATCGCTGACCTGAACATGGCCGAGCTCGCCGGCGAAGCCCGTCGCTCCCCGGTGCAACTTGCCGCCGATCATCAAACCGGCCCCAACCCCGTGCGCGAGCCTCAGGTACAAGAAGCTGCCCGTTCCCCGTCCCGCACCAAAAGTGGCTTCAGCAAGTGCGCCGAGGTTGGCATCGTTTTCGACCACCGTCGTCACCCCAACGAGGCGCTCCATCGTTACGGCGAGATCGCTCGACGGCCACGGCACGTAGCCGGGGCCATCGGCGCCCCCCCCGACAGGCGGCGCAGCAGAGCCCGCACCGCGCGGCGGCGGCTCGCCTCCTGGCATGACGGGAGCCGGGATACCCACCACGACCAGCCTCAGTTGGCTCCTCGCCACCTTGGCCTCGCACAAAGCATCCTCGAGCAGGCCCGGGGCCGGCCCAGTCACGACTTCGTCGTGAGCCCAACCTCCGACCGGGACGGATGCCCTGCTGAGAACGTCGCCGGCGTAGGTGAGCACGGCCGCCGTGAGCATGCTCCCCGAGAACACGAGTGCCCCGACCAATGGGCGCGGGCCGACAACATCAGGACTTTCGCCGGTCGTCCCGGCCGCCGTAGGTCCACAGGCGCCTCGCTTTCGACCACGAGGCCGCTGGCAATAAGCGAGTCGACCAGCCCAGCAAGGGTGGCCTTGGGGGCGCCCAGCTGTTCGGCAAGCGCGGCGCGCGTGAGGGTCGTGGACCAGCTCAGCGCCTCGAGCACTTTGCGTTGGCTCGGCCGAAGACGCTCGCTCCGAGGTTCGCTCGAGCCTTTCCCAACATTGCTCACCGCGATCAGGGTAGCCGAATTAGAGCGGCGTCGCTCAAATAGGAAATGCTTCGCTACCTGAAGACCCGCTTGTTAGGCTGGTTATCGTGCGAAGCTTCGGACCGAGTTCGGCTGGTCCCACTCAAACTATTCCGGGCGCGCCCACCTCTCGGCGAAGCCTTTTCGCTTCGGCCATGCACGTGCGCACCTACAGATGGTGGTTTTTCTCCCAGGTCCTATCGGCGTCGGGGTCGACGATGTCGGGCGTCGCGATGTCGTGGCTGGTCCTGAAGCTCACCGGGAGCGCGATCCTGCTCGCGCTCACCGCCACGGCAACCTTTGCCCCGTCGCTGTTCGGAGGGGCGTGGGCTGGCTCGCTCGTCGACCGTTTCGAGCGTCGCCAAGTCCTTTTTTGGACGCAGTCCGCCTTCTGCGTATTGAGCGCGACGTTCGGCACGCTTGTCGCGCTCGGGGGGCTCCGGGTGTGGGTCGTATACGTGTTCGCGTTCGCGATCGGCCTGGTCAACACGCTCGACGCCCCAGCGCGCCAGATCTTCGTGCTCGACCTCGTCGGCCAGGACCGCGCCGCCGAACGCGATCAGCCTCAACGAGATAGTGATCAACACGTCGCGGGTCCTCGGGCCCGCCGTGGGCGGGACATTGCTGGCCACAGTGGGAGTGGCGGCGTGCTTCTTGGTCAATGCGGTTACGTTCTTGCCACCCCTCGCCGTGGTAGTGGTGCTCCTTCACAGGAGAGGGTGGTCCGGTACGCAGGCTGCGCCAGGCGAAAGGCGGCACGGGCATACCTGGGAGGGGTTCGTGTACACCTGGCGCAAGCCTGCACTGCGGAGTTGTGTTTTCATGGCTGTCGCTGGCGGCATGCTGTTCAACATGGGCGGCACCCTGCCCCTTATCGCGACACGTGTGTTCCATGCCGGCCCTGCGGCCTACGGGGCGATGATGGCTGCCTTCGGCGGGGGAGCGCTGTTCGGCGCGGTCCTCGCCGGTACTGGCTCGTCGTGGCCCAGTGGGCGCCACGTGAGGGCCCTGGCCCTGGCCACCGGCGTGGAGGTGTGCGTGGTAGCGGCCTCGCCGTGGGAGGGCATGCTCTTCGCCGGGCTCGCGGTCGCCGGGTTCCTGTCGATCTGGTTCATCGCACTGGCAAACGCGCTTGTCCAGTTGCGGAGCGACCCGGCCTTCCGGGGACGGGTGATGGGCGTGTGGACGATGGGCCTCCCCGGGATGCTCCCGATCACGAGCCTCCTCGTCGGCGCACTTGCAACCGTGGGCGGGGGAGCGCTCGGGGCGCGCCTGGCCTTCGGGCTCGCCGGCCTCGCTCTGGTCGCCAGCGCTGTTGCCGGTTGGCGGGCTCTGGCCGACCGTGACGACGACGAGTTCCTTGCGGCACTGCTCGCATCGTCAGCGGCGCCTCTGGCTACGACCTCCGCCTAGCGCGAACCAGCGGCGGAGCGGGTAGGGCAGCCCAGCCTTAAAGCGCCAGGCGTAGCCCTTCGCTGGAGCGGGCCAACACGGGGGCGTCGTCGGCGGGCGGTACCCAGCGCACACTCACTATGTCCCCCGTGCGGAAGCTCGCCAACCGCCTCGCCCACGAGTCGAGCACCGCTCGACCGTCGCGACCCTGGAAGAACGTCGTCAGAGGACCTTCGGCCACGTACGCATCGGCTCCCTCGACCACTTCTACCAGGTTGCCCTTCAGGACCACTTCGTAGCTCATGGCGCCTCCTTCCGTCTTACGCTCCAGGGTAGGGCGCTCACCCTGTGGGCAGCCAGAGGAAGAACCTGTGTTTTTCCGGTGGAGCGTTTGCCGACGTACCGGTTCAGGGGGCTGGGGCCATATAGCGGCCGACGTAGTTCAAGAAGTAGTTGTTCTTGTCTACAAACGAGCTGCCTTGCAGGTCGAGCCGGACGGCCCGAGCTTTGCCATCAGGGCCAACCTGCATAACGCAACATTCGTTCGCCTGCATGTACTTAGCCTTGTCGGAAAAATCAGGGTCGGTCGGGTCGAACATCGACGTCACGTCGTCGACATCGTTGTACCACGTCGCAGTGGCCGGGTGCTGGATGTCAACGCTGGTGGCACCAAGCTCTTGCAGTAGGCGGGAGTAAGCTTTGTCGCTCAGCGGGCTACCGTCCGCGCCGGTGACCGAGACGAGGTCGACGTCGCCCGTGACGGACTTCCACTGGCCACCAGAGCAGATTTTGGTGGCCGCCTGCCAGGTCTCGCATACCTCGGGGAGGAGCGAGCCGTCGGCTTGCTTGGACATCCTGAAGCCTACGGTCTCGGGAGTATTCGTGATGCTCGGGTCAATATGGTTTTCCTGCCAGTGCCAATCGAGGGTGAGCTCATCGCTATCGGCGGCCAGCCGCAGTTCGTGGATGTACCCGTCGCCCGGGTTTACCCACTCGCCGTAGCGCTGGATCCAGCGGTACTGCAACTGGTAGTACTCGGCGCTGTCCCGGGCAATGTTGTCGGCCAAAAGAGAGTTCTGGAACTTGAGCAAGGCACACGATGCGTTGCAATCGGCGGCCAGGAATATGGGCTCGCGGATCACCACTTGGCCGACCGAGCTGACCGTCTTGCCTCCGATCTGCACCTCGGGAGGGAAGCCCAGGTACTTGATGTCCAACTTGTTCACCGTCTTCAACTTGATGGCGGCCGGCTTGACCGTTGAAAGGCCGTCTTCGATAAGCGATATCGCCTCGCTGGCCCGAGAGCGGAGCGTAACCAGGACGTCGTACTTCTCACAAAAGGCGGCCAGGTCGGCGAACATCTGTTGAGAGATGCCGTAAACCTTCGCCATCTCGGCCGAATTGAGGATCAATCCCGGCACCATCTTGTCCAACGCCGTTTCGGCGTCGAAGGCTGTGTCTGCGGCTTCGCTTGTGCCCACGGCGGCGTCGACTTTGGCGGCGTCAGCGACGAACTCGCTGTCGTCCGCGGCGTAGAGCGCCTTTAGTAGCCCAGGCACCCGGGCGATCGTGGCGTCGCCAATGGCCCCGGCGATAACGCTGGGGTTGACGAACAAAAGGGCTGAGTTGCCGACGAAGTTCGTGGAGTCGTCGGTCCAGGTGGTGACGGCGTTCTCCCAATCACCCTCGTACCAGTCGTGTTCCAGCGTGTTGAAGTGATGGGAAACGGCGGCATCCACGCTGGCCTTTATGTCACCCAGCTTTTTCAGCAGGAATGGGGCCTGTTTGTAGATGAGGAGCATGCTGTTGGTAACGCTGTCCATCAACAAGGCCATCTCGGCGGGGTCGTCCTGAGCCTCCCGCCACAGCTGCGCCTCGAGGTCCACGTAGTTGAGAAATGCGGTCGGGATATTGATGACTCCCTTGGCAGCCAGTTCCGGGAGGTCCCAGAAGATGCCGTGGACAAGTCCGTATGTGACGTGCGATATCCCTAGCACCAGCCCCTTACTGACGTCGTAGGTGGCCAGGTAACCGTTGAAAGGCGTCTGGTCGGGGGCGCTGTCGTCAATGCTGACGGTGATCTTGTCTGTGGAGCCCTTAGCCACTTCGACGGCATTGGGGTCGACCGGTTTCAAGTCGTCGTCGTCTGTCAGGATAAACGCTCTCGGGACCTTGAACTGGACGTAAGCCCGGGTGCCCCCCGAGACCTTCTGGCCCCCGTCGTCGGTGCCGAGCGACTGGCTGGCGACGGTGGCGATAACCGAGTCGAATACCTCTTGCTCGCCGGGCTTTAGCACGACGATAGGAGACGGCGCGGCTGCGCCGAGCGAGGACAGCTGGCGCTGCACTACGCCGCCGACCGGCTGTAGCGAGCCGCCGTCAGCGTTGCCCTGCAGTACCGGGTAAATGGGGGCCACGACTATGGTCTTGGTACCTGACAGGTCCTTCAGTGTCACCTGTTCGGTGAACGATGTGCCTGCCTTGATGAGGTCGTGGCCGCCGGGTGACTCGGAGGTTACCGACAAGCCCTTTTCGACCTTGAAGTACAAGACCCCGCTCAACTGGAAGTCGACGCCGTCGATGTTCTCGTCGCCCACGTCCACGACGTGGGTTTCTGGTTCCGACGTCTCGCCGGCCGGCGCCTCCGGAGCGATAGTGCAGCGGCCTTGGTCGAGGATGAAGTTGTAGTCACCATTTTTGTCGGTGGTGGTCGTTCCTCCGCTAGCGCACTTGGCGTCGACGGTTACGTCGTCTGCCGGGTCGCCGGAACCGGCCATGGTGATCGTCCCGCTGACCTCGTAACCATGGTCGAGGATGTATACCATGCCGCACGAGGACCATCCGCCGAAGGCCGAGCCCCCGTCTATACAGACCTGTTCCCAGTCCGTGGTCGGGAACTCGGCCCGCACCACGCATATGGAGGCTTTGGGCCCGCACCCGGACACGATCTTTCCCACCTGCGGCAGGGTCCAGCTCCAGCTCACGCCCTTAGCCGGCCCTCCGCATGCATCAGTCGGCGGTCCCGCACTCGCGCTGATCTCATCGCCGACATGGACCACGGTCGGCCCGCCCGACAAGGACATCTGCGCACAGCGCGAATTGAACGCCCCATCGGGGAAGGAAATCCCCGGGTAGGGCGGTAGTGATTCAGCAGCGGCGGGGGAGGCGCCGAGGGTCGTCACGACGGCGACTGAACCCAGGGTTGTCGCTATAACGACCGCCGGGAGCAGGACAGACGTGAACCTCGCTAAGCGGGAGCGGACTGACATGGGTCTCCTTGGGGCAAGGAACTTCTGTGGGAAATGCAGTGATCGCTTTGGAATAACTCGACATGGCGGAGCAACCCGCGCACCATGACAAGAGTAGTTTACGGGGCCATGGCCACCGTGGGCACTTGCTCAGGAGGCGCCAGACCCTGACGTTTGCCTAGTCATCGGTGTGTTGGCCCAGGCCTCGGGCGTGCCCGCTACTGCGCGCCGACAGCCTCGGCTTTATCGAACTTCGATCTGGCGAAGTTGACGTGTGAGCGCCGTTCGCCCGGCTTCGCCCTGTACATCGCGGCGTCCGCGTCCCTGATCATGTCTTCGGGACCTTGGTAAGCGGTCGTGTTGGACGCGATGCCGATCGTCGCGCTTACGGCGACTTCTTGCCCCTCGATCTCGTAAGGTGCGGACAATTTCGCCTGTAGCCGCTTGGCGATCGTGCGGACATGCTCGACGCTCTTCACACTATCGAGCAGTACTGCGAACTCGTCTCCACCGAAACGCACGGCTGTGTCGTTGCCCCGCAGGTGCGCAGATATCCTTTCGGCGACCCGTACCAAGAGCAGGTCCCCAAAAGCATGCCCATAGTTGTCGTTGACGGCCTTGAAGCCGTCCAAGTCCATGAAAAGGATGCAGAACTGATAGTCGGGTGAGCGTTTTGCCCTTGCGAAGGCCTGTTCCAACCGGTCCGTGAAGAGCGATCGGTTCGGCAGTCCCGTAAGGGAGTCGAACAGCGCAGCTTGGCGCAGACGGCTCTCAAGCTCCTTACGCTCGGTGATGTCTGTCAGCGAACCCACGACGCGCGCAGCCTTGCCTCCTGGCCCGCGGACCGCGATCGCACGGCACAGACCCCAACGGTAGGTCCCGTCCTTGGTGATCATGCGGTGCTCGAGCTCGAGCGAGCCCTCGCCTCGACTGAGCTGGCGGTCGACCATCTCTTTCAGATCGTCGCTGTCGTCGGGGTGCACGCGCGAGAACCATTCAGCCGGCGTGTTGCCCACCTCGTCTTCGGCGTAGCCAAGCATTGCTTTCCAGCGGGGCGAATAAAACACCGTGCCAGATGGCACGTCCCAGTCCCACAGCCCGTCGTTCGCGGCGCGAGCTGCCAACGCGTAGCGTTCCTCGGATGCTCTGATCTCTTCTACCAAAGCATCGTGGTCGAGGGCTATCCCGAGCATTGCGGTCCACTGGAAGTAGATGTCCCCACCTGTCTGGGTGGCGGCCTCGACTTGGCCGGTGACAGCCAGTACGCCCCAGTGGCGCGCCGCCGTACGGACCGGGAGCACCAGGACGAGGTCGTCCGGCTGTGAACCGTCGGCTATTAGCGAAGCGACCGGGGGAAAATCGGCGACGCTCAGGGTGCTACCTATCGGCAACTTTTCGTCCATATCGGCACCGAAAACCCCGGCTACCCGCAAGGCCTGAGGGCCGGAGCTCTGGTCCTCTGCGCTGCCGCCCCAGACTGCAAGGCAGGCGCTCTTCACGTGCGTGCCCCTAAGCCACGCGAGAGACTCCGGCCCGGCACCTTCCCGACCCATCCCGACTAGCGCGAGACTGACATAGTGCTCGTCGCGGAGAGACTCCTCGAGGCTGCTGTTCAGCTCGCCCTGGCTTCGCGCAGTCGCTCCGTTCACCGTCATGGAGACCTCGTAAGCGCAGCGGTCGAGCGCCATCAGGCGCTCTTCGCTGTAGCCGTGCTGGCTTAGCAAGTCGCGGCGGTACTGCTGAACGCATTCCATCACGGTGGGGATCGTGGCGCCGCGGGGGAACGCGCGGTATACCGACTCGGCGGCCTCTCGCAGGCTCGCTGAATTGGGCGAGAGCGACTCCAGCAGATGATGGCAAAACCGAGCAACCTCGTCAGCAAAATGTGAAATGACAAGTTCTTGCGGGGATGCCGGGTTGGCACGGCGAGCAGAGCCGTCAGGTCGCGACAGAGGCGCAGGCCCGCGCTCTCGCCGGCTAAACGCGGGCGTTGTAGCAACGTCGGCGCCGGGCAGCCGCACGATTCGCGCGGCACGAAGGTCGTCTTTACCCTGTACTCGCCTGCGGGTACTTCTTCGCCGTTCACCATGTCGACGACCAGGCGCGCCGCCATTTCTCCCACGCGCCCGAAATCTTGGCGAACGGTCGCGAGGGGCGGGGACGTGCGCGCAGCAAACTCCCTGTCGTCAAAACCGACCACCGCCAGCCGGGAAGGTAGCTTCACGCCAGCGTCGTTGAGCCCGCGGACTAAGCCGGATGCGATCAGGTCGGTGGCAGCGACAACCGCCGTGCAGGGCAGCCCGGCGCGGAGCATCGCTCGGGCGATCTCCTCTCCTCCGTCCTCGGGACCAACGAAGACCAGCTTCGGATCGGGTTCGAGGCCGTGCTCGCGCAACGTTTCCAAGTAGACGTCGTACCGCTCGTTGATGTCGTCGGACTTTCCCTGGACCAGGTTGCCAGCAAAGGCGATGCGAGAGTGCCCATGGGATACCAGGTGAGCGACTGCCTCGGCCACGCCTGAGCGATTATCGGGCATTACTTGAGGACATTTGAAGCCGGGGAGGTGGTAGCTGATCATTACTACCGGCTTGCCTAGAGCGTGGATTTCCTCGAGGTACGCCTCGTCTGTGGCGTCAAGGACCGTAATAAAAGCGTCTACCTGTTCCCAGGCGAGATGCCCACCCGCTTGCCCAGGCAACCACGGGTACGTGCCATCGAGCCGGCCGTCACGGGTCTGGATAGCTACCACCCGTCCACCCAACGTCGCCGTGTGGCGCGCGATCCCCTTCAATACTTGGCCGTAATAAGCCCCGGCGAGCAGCGGGGAGAGGACGGCGATCCGCACCCTGTCCTCCCTCACTTCCGGTCCTCTCTTGTCGGCGCCTTGCGGCGACTGCCTCACGTTCTGGATAACGCCTGCTTCACTCTTCGTACTTCGCTGGGCGCTGCGCGTGCTGAGGCAATGATGACAGCTACACAACAGCTTTTCTAGGCGTAAACCTGTACTGCGTTCTTTTCTTCTTGTGCGCTGAAATGCCACTTCAGCGCACTTTGTCCTGGTTTCCGCGCACCGTGAACGGGGGAGCGCGCAAGGCAGGGGAGCGGGCCCGAGTTCGGAGCCGAGAGTTGGGGGACGAGAGTTGGGGGCCGAGAGTTGGGGGCCGAGAGTTGGGAGCCGACAGTTGGGGCGGGCAATGCGGGAGTGGGGACGGCGACGGGGCGGGACCGTGACGATCATGACCGGAGGGCCGGCAGTGTTTCGCCAAGCTTTGCCGCTGGGTAAACACAAGGTGAACAATCGCTGTCAGACGTTACGAGAACGAGCGAGATGGTTACGTAACCGCCGTGGTTTGACGCTGTTTTCATGGTTGGGAGGTCAAGGTCGCCATGTCCGCCGACGGTAGCTATAACCCTCGCCTCACGCGTCGCCAGCTTCTGGCTTCGCTGGGTTGGGCCGGCGCTTCGGTTGCGTTGGCGGGCCCGGCGGCCGCGTGGGCGCGCCGCTCGCGAGGGGCAAACCTGGTCCGCCTCGCGGCATCGACGAAGGCGGCAGGATCGGACCTTGGGGCACTTGACCACATCGTCTTGTTGATGATGGAGAACCGGTCATACGACCACTACTTCGGGGCTTACCCAAAGGGCCGTGGCTTCGACGACCACCCCGTGGGCTCCCTGGGCGTGTTCGCGCAGGCTTACCCGGGAGCAACAAACCTTTCCCCTCCTAACGTATTGTTGCCCTTCCATCTCGGTTCGACCGCCGGCGAAGAGTGCACTGACGACCTCACCCACGACTGGGGCCCGCAGCATCTCTGCTGGGACGGCGGCAAGATGGACAGTTTCGTTTCGGTCCACACGTCGTCGACCTACGAGGGGGCCAACGGGGCGATGACAATGGGTTACTACGAGCGGGCCGACCTTCCCTTTTACTACGCGCTCGCCGACACCTTCACGTTGTGCGACGCCTACCACAGCTCGATCTTGGGGCCAACACACCCCAATCGGCTGATGGCCAACAGCGGCACCATCGATCCGGCCGGTACCAACGGCGGCCCTGTGACCGACACCAACTCCACCCCGGACGTGTTGTGGAACTGCACATGGCCAACGATCCAGGAGGTGCTCCAAGACGCCGGGGTGCCCTGGAAGGTGTACCACCCGTCTAATGCCGGTCTAGCTCCTCAGTACGCGGCGCTGGCGATTTACCCCACTTGGGATGACGCTCTCTACGACCCGACGCTCAATCCCGAGGTCATGGTGGCAAGCGACCATGTCCTGCCATATTTCTCGGCATTTCGCAACCCGGCGTCGCTGCTCTACCAGAACGCCTTCCTCCCGACCTTTCCCAGCGATTTCCTCGCCGATATCGACTCGGGTTCGCTGCCCAGCGTCTCGTGGGTCATACCTCCGCTCGGGTTCGACGAGCACCCGTCGTCCTCGCCCGACAATGGCATGTACTTCACGTCCCTGGTCCTTGACGCGCTTACCTCTAACCCCGAGATTTGGTCAAAAACGGCTTTGTTCTTGATGTACGACGAGAACGACGGTTGGTTCGACCACGTGCCGCCACCCACGGCCCCGGCCGGCACTCCGGGTGAGTACCTGACAGCCTCCCCGTCGTCGACCCTCGAACCCGACGCCTCGACAGACGACCTCGGGATCACCGGCCCGCTCGGCCTCGGGGTCAGGGTGCCTTGCCTTGTTATCTCGCCCTTCAGCCGGGGCGGCCACATCGCCAGTGAGACCTTCGACCACACCTCGCAGCTGAAGTTGGTGGCGGAGCGTTTCGGTGTCGAAGTACCCAACCTGTCGGCCTGGCGGGACCAGACGGTCGGCGACCTGACCTCGGCGCTGTTCGCTGGCACGTACACCACGACGGTGCCGGCGCTCCCTGCGCCGACCTTGGCCGCACAGGAGCTCACCGGCGACTGTTCGCTCGTAAACCAGGACACCGAATCCGGCGGCGCATCGCCGAGCGTCCCCAGCAACCAGACGATGCCTAACCAGCAGGGTGGCACCATGCCGGCGAGCGACTACTACGCGACGTCGGGCGGGGATGCCGGCTCGGACCTTGGCTCCGATGTCGGCTCGGACCTTGGCTCCGATGTCGGCTCCGATGTCGGCTCGGACCTTGGCTCCGATGTCGGCTCCGATGTCGGCTCCGATGTCGGCTCCGATGTCGGCTCCGGCCAGCGCCCCGTCCTCAAGCCGGCCGGGCAGCGACGGATGACCACCAAATCTTCGTACAACCGGTTGGCTCGGGTTACCAGATAGCCCGGCCCATTACGTCACAGTGACGATATAGGTCCCGGCGGGCGAGGGCGAGGGGAGTCACGGGAGGCCGTGGCTATCTATGAGTGTCCTTGGCTGGTGCTGCGGGCATCCAGCCGTCGTGCGGCGATTGCGGCAATTCGTGTGACGCCGTGCGGCGATGGTGCGGCGATGGTGCGGCGATGGTGCGGCGAGCAGTGATACCGGGCGCCGTTGGCGTACCTCGGCGTTGTTCGGCGTTTCTTGGCGTGCCCCGGGCAACAGACCTCAGCGCGCGTACGCCAAGTTCGATAGACCACACCGAGAAACGACCTTGTGGCGCCGTTCTAGTGCCCGACGGCGATTAGGACCGCTAGAAGGATGATGCCAGCACTCAGGAATATAACGGACTTGGATCTCATGATACGTGTCTGTTGACGGGTCTCCTGACGCGTCTGTTGACGGGACTGCTCTAGATTCCGCTGGGTGAGCTCGACGAGCCGCTTGTCAATAGAGGGAGGCGTCAGGGACATGAGAAAAGGGTATGTTCTTGGCCCTGGCCGACGCCCTCGTTGTGCTCGCCGCGTGGTGTATTGGCCCCGCTGAGTGGTCCCAACGCCAGCCCCGTTACGGCCTTTTCTGACAGGCCCGACTTGGTCCGTTCAAAGACATGTGCCCGTTGGGTCTCCCGTAATGGACAAGTTGCAGCTCAGGTGAGGCGTTTGAGCATCCAGGACTTTCGATGCTCCGATCAGCTGTAAGGCCTGAGGCGGTGCAGGCTCAGGGTCGCCGGCAGAGCTGAGCATCATCGAGGCTCTAGCCTCTAGCCGTGCTCGGGGTGTTCATACAGTCGCTGGTCGGGCTCTACTTGTTCGCCGCTCTTTTCGTTGTGGCAATTGGTCAGTTCGTGTTCAGGCGTTGGCGGAGGAAGCCTTAGGGTGACGTCCTACGTCGACCTGGCTGATGACTCAGTGTGGTCGCCACCGGCTGTGTAAACGCCGATAATGCCCGTTATGTCAAGTTGAATGAAAACGGCTGGGTGGGCCAGGACGACGTTCTCGCCCCCGGACTAGTGCCAGGTCGGTGCAACTAGTGCCAGGTCGGTGCACTGTTTCCAGCTGATGAGCGGGTCGGAGCCTTAGGGCTCACGGAAGACGCCCTGGTAGCCGAGCCGTCGCCAGCGAACCGCAGGCCGTGAGCTGCCGTCCCGGTCCATAACCGTTGCCCACTCCCAGGTGGCTCTGCCGTCCGGTCCAGTGAAGCGCCACGTCATCTCGAAGATGCCTGGCGCGTTTACAACCGCTTTTACACGCAGGTCACCCGGCCAGGACGCCGGGCCTTTTGCTTCGACCCACCGGTCTGAGGCCCCGCTGAAGGCCTCGGCGGCTAAGCGGAACATCTCGCGTTCCTCTCCGGACAGCCGCCGATAATCAGCTTTGAAGGGTTCTGGCAGCTCGAACCTCACGACTCAAGCTCGGCCAGCATTTCCATGACCCCATCAGCGGCAGCTACACGGCCGGCACCGATGGCGTCGTCGGCTTCCCGCTCACGCCGTTGCCACCGCTCCGACCAGAACCACGCCTGGTCGGACGGCACCGCTACATGTGGGCGGAGAACGATCTCTCCTCCCCTTTCGATCACTTCCACCTGCGCTCCCGGCTGGTCCAAGCCCAGTTGGCGACGGATCGAGGTTGGTATAGCGATGAGCCCACGGCTCTGAACTGCGATGAACACACGTTCGTCAGCCACGAAACTAAAGCTTAGCCTCTTCGCGGTATTACTGCAATACTGAATTACAGCTTCCTCGAGCTCCCCGCGTCGGATGCCACATCGCCATGGGATCCTTTCAGATCGCCAACCAACCAACAAGCCGAAGCGGAGCCAGGCCCCGGGCTGTGGTCGGTTCAGCTGACTCAGTCCCGACAAAGTGGGTCTTGCCGCTCGCACGTGTCGCGACCCGCTCGGGACGCAGGCTTGACCTAACGGTCAACGAGTTCCGAGTGCGGATAGCGGAAGATGCCGATGCCACCTTCGCTGAGTGGTGCGGACAAGTGGGGATATCCGTCTCGGATGATCCCTCAGTTCAGGGGGTGCTCGGCGAAGAACTTTCCGAGCGTCTCGAACGGAACTAGTGGATGGGTCTCTATGACGGCGAAGTCGGCGATGTCGCCGAGCAACTCGAAGGCTTCGACCTCGGAACCAACGTTCAGAACGACAAAGCCCTTGCGGTTACCGGCGAAGATCCCGCCGGTTTCAAGCTTCCCAGCCTGTTGCCACTCCTGCACCTTCCCGCCGACCTTGGCGCGAAGGCGACTGATGTCTGCTGGATCGATGTACGTCTGGAACGCGGTGAAACCGACGTAAAGTCTCATTTCGTCTCCTCGGGATCGCCGCACGACCTTAATTAGTAAGCGGCTAGGAGTATCGTACATTCCGGCCAACGCATGGGTCGCCTTGGCTGTCGGCGGAGCGCATCACGCCGAATATTTGCGGTTCTTCAACGCCGTTACGGGCGATATGCACGGCGTTGTGGCGCGCCCGGAGCCAGTACCGGTGGATTGCCCCGCTTTCTCCATCTCGAACGATGACAGGGGAAAAATCTGCTCCGCAGACGTCAGCGCCTTGTTGTTCGAGAGCCGTTCACTTGAGTTCGGCGAGCCCTTGTTTGACCCAGGCGACGAGTTCGTCCGATTGCACGAATGGCGCGCCATCGGTTTGGGCCTGGGCGAGCACCTCTTGCTCGGTGGCTCCGGCTTTGAGCCCTGCGTAGAGGTAGATCACCGCCGACGAGCGAGGGCCGGTGCGGCAAGTAACAAGCGTCGGTCGAGGCAGCTGGTCAAGAGCCTCGATGTGCTGGCGGGCCAGGCTCATGGTCATCACAACGGGCGGGTCGGACACGATGTTCATTGATCGGTCGACGGCTGCTTGGACGTCCGCGTACGACATCCCGCCGTCGGTTGCCGCGAAGGCTTCGCCGCACAGGTACAGCCATGAAGCGGCGTTGGCGCCGCGAGCAAACGAGACCGGATCGGCGATCAATCCTCGATTGTGGCTGGAGGGCGGGTAGTTCGGTGAGCTCAGCCATCACGAATATCTCCAGTCTCAAGTCTGCCTAGGTACGTTGGTCCAGGCACGATCAAACCACCGTTGTATGCGGCTGGACCCGAACTCGGCCTTCTCGGCCGCCAGCAACTCCGACGGAGCCTCATAGGTGCCGGTGGGCGGTTGTCCGCTCCGGAACGTGACTCCGACCCGGGCCACCTCTTCGTGTCCGAACTCGAGGTAGCACATGCCGTAGCCGTCATACTCGGAGGTGGCGGGGCCGCCTCGGATGAGCGAGATGATGCGCTGGGCGGCCACGGCCGCCTGCCGCTCGGAGAAGACGCCGGCCTTCGGCGTCCCGACGCTGGTGACGTCTCCGACCGCGAACACCCCCGGGTGCGAGGTCTCGAGGGTGAGGGGATTGACCGGGATCCATCCCTCGACAGTCATGCCCGACTCGGCGACGACCGCCGGCACGCGATGGGTCGGGACTCCGAGGAACAGGTCGTAGGGCATTTCGGTGCCGTCGGCGAGCCGGGCGGTATTGGCGGTCGGATCGAGTTCGCGAATCACTTGGTTGGGGAACCAACCGATATCGCGCTGCGGCGAAGGCGTCGACCAGCGCCTCCGATGCCGCTGGCGATGGCGGGATGGGCCTCGGCAAGGGCATGACGAGGGAGATCTCCGAACGATCCCGAAGCCCACGAGCAGCCAGGTAGTCGTGCATCAACAAGACCGTCTCGCTCGGAGCGGGTGGACACTTGAAGGGTGTGGAGGTGACACCGACGATCACTCGCCCACCGTCGAAGTCCGAAAGCACGTCGCGCAGGGCGAACGCGCCCTCCACCGTGTAGAACTCGTGTCCCGCTTCGACAAGCCCCGGGGTGGCCCCGGGATCGAGATCCGCGCCGAGGGCGACAACCATCACGTCGCCTTCGAAACGGCCAGCGTCGGTCTCGACGCTGCGTGCTGTCGGGTCGATCGCTCGGATGGTGGTCTGCACGAAGCGCACACCGGGCTTGACCAGGTCACGGTAGGGATGGCGTACCGCCTCCGCCACGGTGCGCCCGAACATGACGTCGAGCTTGGAGAAGCCGAACACAAATCCGTCGGCCTGGTCGATCAGCACGACCTCGACCTCGTCGCCGAACTCTTCTGACAGCCGCGTCGTTAACTCCAGGCCGCCAAATCCGGCACCCAGCACCAACACTCGCATCAGAGCAACTCCTCTCTGCTCTTAGGGACGATTCTCAGAACCCGCCTAAGAGATCAATCCGAAGACGGCTCGACTGACCCGACCTCCTCGACGTCGGCGACCATGACCCACAAGCGAGCCGCGCCGAAGGTGTTCGTCTGATGGCTCAAGCCGGCCCAACAACTCAGTCAAGCAGCCAGCTGGCGAAATTCTCAATGCGACGTTCCGCGAAGCTCGCGAACACGCGACGCTGCACCGGATGACGGCCCCACTTTGTCCATCCGGCACATACGGTATGTGTCAGTTATCGTTCTCTTCGCCGTAGGGAAGGTCACCCGGTTGACAGTTCCGGTAGTCCGGTTGCGGGTCGACCTCGAACCGTACGGCTGCGATCGTTCGGCGACCCTCAAGCAAGGCGCGCGCGACCCGGTGCATCCCGTCCATTACCCGCCCGTCCACGCCAAGGATGATCGGGTATGAGGGGTCGACCTCCTGGATAAGCCGGAAGTGCTCCACGACCTTGCGGACCGTGGCTAGCTCCATAGCCCCGTCGAACCAGTACACCGTGTCGAGGTCATGAAGAGCGTCAACCGGGACCTCCCGGACAGGGAAGTCAGCACTCAGGCTGATCAGCCGGTCGACGTCCCAGGCGTCCAGCCCGTCTTTGCCGGCCCAGAAGTGGTACTGCTTGCGCACGGGCCCAACCTGCCTTTCATCCCCCCAGCCCAGCACTCCCCAGACGCGAAAGCGCTTTGGCTCCGAAGCGGCAAGCTACCAAGCCGCCGGTGCTCTCGAAGCTTGAAAGAGCGCGTCCAAGGTGATGGCGCCGGCAGCTGACCCCCTTCCGCAGGATGGCCGAACGCCGGCGCTGGGAGTCGATTTCGCTCTCGAATCGTTACAAGCTTCGGCCGCGTCGATGTGGCGAGAAA
Source organism: uncultured Acidimicrobiaceae bacterium (assembly GCA_963725935.1). Classification (GTDB taxonomy): domain Bacteria; phylum Actinomycetota; class Acidimicrobiia; order Acidimicrobiales; family Palsa-688; genus Fen-671. The sequence continues at coordinate 143,740 of CAVSAM010000003.1, forward strand.
CGTCAAAACGTCAAAGGGGTGAAGCGTCGCCGGTCCCGTCGTCGTGATGGGCGTCGTCCCAACCGGCAGAGGTTGCCAGCCGACTCCCAGAATGCCGTCCTCGATGAACGACCCCGACGCGACCCTCGCCTTCGAAGCCGGGCCCTGAATAAAACAAGGTTGGCTTATGGAACTGCTCACGATCGCCCGGTACAGGCCTGGCACGATCGTGGATCCCCAGTTGTCCCGGGCCTCGGGCTGATAGAGCTTGGATCCGGGATAGTCCCAGTACGTTTCCTCGCGCACTACGCCGCAGGTAAGCCCTCCGGCCGCCGTGCCGAACTGCCATATTTCCTGCGGGCCACCACTGCGGTAGAGGTAGTAACCCGCTAGCCCGTTGAAATGTCTGATGGCCCCGTCCGGTGTGTTCGCCATTTGGGCACCCGCCTGTGTCGTCCACTGGCCGGGCGCGAAGTCAGGACTGGCCGGCGCGTGCCGGGTAATAGTCCACGCCTGCCAGTAAGCAGCCAACTGCTGCGGGAGGGACCGGCTAGCCGGGCCCGGAGGTGTCGAGGTGTCCAAGCCGTCGATAACAGCACCAGGCTGGTCGAGGGTCCCGTGGCCGAGGTAGCCGGGGTCGGAGACGACCTTCCACGGCTGGGATCCTGACGTGCGTGAAATGATTAGGTACTGGACGTAGGCGGAGCCAGCGAGGCTGGTGGTCGCTTCAGCTAGGAACGTCGCCGGGTAGGTGGCTTGGCGCGTGACCAGCAGGCTCTCGGCCGACATGGGCGCTCGCACCGTGCGATAGGTGCAGCCGCAGGTCACTTCGTCGGACTCCAACGCCGGCCCCGACTCGAACTCAGCCATTAATCTGCGGCCGGCGAGCGTGTTGCTGCCCATCTGGAACGCAACATCGCGAAGGTGCCATAGTGCGGCGACCACTGCTTGGGCCTGGCCAACATCGATGACGGGTCCCGGTCCCCCCGACGTCCCGAGCATCAGGGCCGCGGGAAGCGGGTAGTTGCCCGGCGTCGGGTGGTCGATCGGGACCTGGTACCAACCGGGTGCCGATAGGGTCGCCAGATCACCACTGACTTTGCTTGCGGCAGGCGCAACAGTGTGTGCGGCCGTCGGGCCTGCTGCCCCGACGAGAGCGAACACTGCGGACGCCAGGCTGGCGGCGACGTGGTTTCGCTGGCCAGTCATGTTTGCGGCCGCCGGATCGCCGGGCGCGACCAGGCTTCGCGGCGCGCAAGATAGGGGCGCATACCGCCTAGTCGTCATCCCGCCGTTGCCCCTTTAGCAGCGAGAGCAGCGGGGCCCCACCTCGGGCTTGCTCCAGGGCTCCGTCTCCCAACCGAAGGAGGTTTCTTGAGCCTCCGCCCGCGGCCTGCCCGGTCAACCAGGGCCTCGGAAGGTGCCCGTTCAGGCCAGTCGCCAGTGCCTGGTACAACCGACCCTCACCTACAGCGGCACCGAGTTCGGCATCGGTTACCTGACTGCGCTAAAAGGCGAGCGGTTACCCAGGCGCGAGGTGCTGGCAGGCCTTCTCGGCGGACTGGAGCCGGGGGTTGTTCGGGTCCAAGTCGCTCGGCATTCCCTTTCTGATCGGGATCCGAATCCCGCGCGAAGTGGGGTCCGGGTAGTCGCTGATGCCGTGAGCGCGCATGCACACTGAGACCTTGAGCAACTGAGCGATGCCCTGCGCCTGCTGAGCGGCGGTGGGCACGCCGCCGTTGGGGAGCAGTCTGTTGCACGTCTCGTCTGCCGCCGCGTACTGCGGGGACTGGGAGACGGTGCCGCCAACCAAGATCGTGCCATTGGAGCTTGGGTCGGGGAAGTCGACCACACCGTGGGAGCGCATGCATTGGGCGAATTTGACCATGTCGGCACCGTTGCCGCCGCTCATGACCACGACCGCCTGTGGACCGCCGCGGGGAGCGCCGTTACCTGCGTTCGCCGCACCCTCCCCGCCGGCACCGCCACGCTCGCTTGCAGAGGCCGACTGAGTCGTTGTCGTGGTCGAGCCGACACTCGCGACTCCGGGCGATGCCGAACCACTTCCGCAGCCGGCAACGAGAAAGGCGGAGGCGACAAACACCGGTGCGACCCCAGCACCATGCAGCTTTTTGCTTCGAGCGGTTCGAGTCACTCTCAGGCCTGCGACCTTCTCTGCGGGATTCTACTTTCGGCTCGAAGTAGGCGCCTGCACGGCACCATCCAGGCTCATCCACACGTTCACGATTAGGCCGCGCATCGATGTCTCTGTTCTTGCCAAACATCCGCTTCGGGCTTCGGGTTCGGCGAGGATGGAGGCAAGTTTGCCGAGGACGTCCTGCCAACCGGGCTCGACGCTGTCGGCGACGTGGGGCAACGCAACAGCCAGATCGCCTTCGGCGTTGGGCGGGACGGGAAGGTCACTGGCGATCCTTCCGGGGCTTGCGGGGATGGAGCGACTCGCCGCGAGCAAGCATGTCGACGTACTCGGCCAGCTTGCGGTCCCGGGTCGTGGGGCGCTTGACGGTGTTGAGCCGGTAGACGATGGCGTAGCGATTGGCTGCGTCCAACTGGTCGAACGTCGCGGCTGCGGCAGGATTGGCTGCCAGCGCCTGGGCTAGATCGGGCGGAGCCTGCATGTCGGCCTGCCCACGGTAGGCCGCTTGCCACCGTCCTTGCGCCTTCGCCGCATCGACGGCCGCGATTCCGGCTGGCTGCATCCGTCCCGCCTCCGTAAGGCGGGCGACGTGCTCGACGTTCCTGGCGGACCAGGGGCTGCCTGGCCGGCGCGGCGTGAAGCGCTGGCGATAGCTGTCGTCGTCACGTCGTGCGATCTGCCCGTCGATCCAGCCGAAGCACAGCGCCTCGTCGAGCGCTTCCGCGTAGGTTAGGGCCGTCGTGTGACCGCCCTTTTTGTGCAGCACCAGCCAGACCCCGGGGTGGTCGGCATGGTGGCTGTCGAGCCAGGCGTGCCATGCCTCAGCGTCCTGTACGAGCAGCGCCGCGAGCTCGGTCACGAGGGCGTTACGGCACAACCGCAGGGCCGGCACTCAGGCAAAACGGCAGGCCGTCCGGATCGAGCAGCACCCGCCAGCGTCCAGCTCCGGGTTGGAAGTCAGGTTGGTTTGCTCCGATCGCGCACAGCCTCTCGGTGTAGTCGGACAGGCCGGGCCCGCCGTGGAGGAGGAGCACGTGTGGCCCCTCGCCCTGCTGCCAGCCAGTAATGGTTCCCCCCGGAACGGTTACGACAAATTCCCGTGTCATGGTGAGAACGTACCCGCTGCCGCTTGTAGCCGTGAAATAAATACCGGGGCCGGTCGCCTTTTTGGTTGTGGCGCGAGAGAACACCCGCCCAGAACGGCAACCGCACACCGCTGCCGCCGAACCGAACGAACGACGTGGAGCGCCGTCGAGACTCGCTGCCCCACTTACGACGAGCGGCTAGCGTGAGCCAGTCGGGGGTCGTGTGCGTCCGTCCCCCGACGGGAGCCCGTAGGCAGGCCCCATTGCCGCCAGACGAAGGTCTTCGCCACACCAAGGGAGTCTTTGGGTGACTACCGGCGCTTCCCACGGTGATGCGCTACCAGCCCTCGCGGCAAGTTCCCGAAGTTCGCTCTTGACCGGAGCGGTTCAGCCTGGTTGTCGTAGTGAAGTCGCTGTGTCCAGGTCGTAGTCGAAGAAGAGGAATTCGCAGCCCCGGTCGGCACACCACTTTGCGAGCGCTTGGTGGATTGGGTGTGGCATGTAGTTGAGGAGGTCGGCCTTGTCCTCGAACACCATCGACATGAGGTACTGGTAGCCCTTGGCGCAGGCAGCCGGCACCAAGCGGACGAAGCGTAGCTCTCGCAGCCGGCCAATATCACCAGATGATGTCTCGACGCGTTCCCTCAGCTCGACCTGGTCCGCTTCGCTGATGTCCGGCGTGAAGCGGAAGAGCACGACGTGCTGTAGGGCCACGCCCGAGTTTGCCGCAAAGCAGTCGAGCGGGCAAGAGCGTGAGCACTCTTGCATTACAGCTACCGAAGTTCTACTGAACACCATGCGATGCTTCAGGGACCGCGCTCCTTCGGGCGTGCTACAGGGAGCGCCCCTGCATAACGATGCCGAATAGGTATTGAGTGGTCCAGGGCGACAGACGAGACCGCGGCAAAGCGCCAAAGCTTGTCGTCTAAGACGCGATGAGTGGTGATGGCGGTCACCGCCGGTAGAGCATTTCGCCTCTGGTAATGCCGGGTCGCGGGTGGCGACTATCGATTCGTCAACCCATCTTTCCCTGGGAGGTTACGACGACGAGCGCACGGATTACTCCGGGGAGCGCCCGACTGCCGGCCTCGTCCGGGCTCAGCAGTAAACGGGACACGCTGACCCGCGAGCGGCGGGGTCGCTCTTCATCACCGCCACCCTCGCCAGCCTGCTCAGCACGGGCTTGCTGAACCCCGTCTTCAGTGGTCCGGGCTACCTCTTCAAGGTCGCCGCCCATCCGGAGCAGATTGCCGCGGGAGCGTTCTTCCAGGTCGTCTCGGCTTTCGCCAGCGCGGGGATCGCCCTGTCTTTATACCCCGTCGTGAGAAGGCACGGGGAGGCGCTGGCGATCGGGTCGGTCGGCTTCAGGCTCCTCGAAGCCGGCCTCTATCTCGTCGCAGCCGTCGACGCCCTCCTGCTACTGCGTTTGGGCCAAGGCGCAACGAAAGGAGCCCCGGTCCCGCCTTACGTGGGGGCCTCCGGCACGCTCTTGCGGTCTCTTCGGGACCAGGCCGACCTGATCGGGGTCCTGGCGTTCTACGTGGGCGCGTCGATGTACTACTACGTGTTCTATCGGTCCCAATTGGTCCCTCGGTGGTTGTCGGGGTGGGGACTGGTAGGGACCACGTTGGGTGCCGTCGCTGCGCTGCTGGTCCTGTTCCGAGTAACCGGCTACATGTCGACGGCCCAGGTTGCTTTCAACATCCCCATAGGGGTGAACGAGTTGGTGCTGGCGGTCTGGCTGCTCGTTAGGGGGTTCGGCTCTGCGACGGCTGCGCCCGCTTCGCTCCGGGAGTGACAGGCGCGTCGGCGAGGGTCCTGGTAGCAGCGAGCCGGTTGGCGGAGCGCCTCAGCGTCTACCACGGAATAACGATCATGGGTGGCCGAGAATGCCCCAAGTTTCAAGGGGAATCGACGCGTAACGCTTGATATTCGGAGCGTCGTGGAGGCTGGGTGTGCCTGACTTACGACGACCACTCGGCCGTCGAAGAACGTCGCCGTCCCCCTCCGAAGTGAACCCCTGGGCAACCTCGTTGCCGTCAGACGAAGGTCTACAACAAGAGAGGCTTTTGCAGAGCTACCTCGTTAGGTTGCAACGCTCGCAGGTCGTTGATGAGCCGTATAGTTTCGAGTTGTGCTGGGAAGAGTACGCGGGATTCACCATAAAGGCGCCTGGGCCACAGGATTGGCGATGGTTCTAGCGTCGCTCTCGTTCAGCGCTTGGCTTGTGTCTCGCCCCCCCATTGTCCCAACGACGATCACTGTCGAGTCGGGGACGATCCCCCTCAGGTTTGCTTGGTTCACACAGTTTCAACAGGTGCTGCCACGGCAAGGTCATCTGGTGGTCCCCTCGCTCCCCTGGCCCCCGGAGCCCGGAGCCCGGAGCCCGGAGCCCGGACGTGCGACCTTAGTCCCGGCCTCGAACGCAGCGTGCGGTCTCGGCGGAGCAGGACCAAATCGGGTTGAGGAAGACCCGAACCGCCCAGGTTTTCAGGTTAAGTACTCTTCTCTCGGCACTACCCTCTAGCGCCTCCACTCGTATCAAAGCGCGAGCTGCATCGCTACCCGAGGCCCGAAGTCGTCGTCGCCCATGATGCGCTCGTGCTCTCGTATAGCGAGGAGACCCGGCGTGAGGACACCCATCGCGGAAAAGCCGACCGATTCGTAGAACGGTCCGTTCCAACGAACAGCAACGCCTGGTCAAAGTGGTCCTCGGGGTCGTTGGCGAACGGCCCGATCCCCATGGACGCAAACAACTGGTCCGCCTCGAACTCGATCTTGCGGAGCGTCGGGTACTCCTCAGGACGCGCTTGGCGGACGGTGGGCCTCAGATGCCCGATTATGCCCCAGGATGTCCTCGGCCCGCTTCGATCGTCGGAAATGTGCCCGCACGGATGTGCGCCCGCTTACGGCCGAGGCAAAGATGGTCCAGCGGCGCCCCATCGGGCTGCACGCGAGCGAGCAAAGGAGCCGATCGATGCCGCCGAAGCGAGGTTTCGTTCCCGAGGACCTGTGGGACCTGAAGACGGTCAGCGACCCCCAGGTTTCCCCTGACGGCTCCAAGGTGGCTTTCGTCGTCGGTACTCCTGACAGGGAGACCGACAAACCAGCCACGAGGATTTGGGTAGCACCTGCGGACGGCTCGTCTGCGGCGCGAGCCTTCACGGCGGGCCCTGAAGACAGCGCTCCACGATGGTCCCCCGACGGGCAATGGCTGGCCTTTGTGGCCGAGCGTGGTCACGGGCCTCAGGTGCACTTGGTGCCGCTAGACGGAGGTGAAGCGGTCGCCCTTACAGAAATGCCGTATGGGGCCTCCCAGCCGGCTTGGTCACCGGATGGCCGCCAGCTCGCCTTTGTCGCCAAAACCGGGGACTGGAAGAAGCCCGAGGACCGCAACGCAGTCGAAAAGAACGCGCCGAAGGTCATCACGGGCCTTTACTCCCACTACGACGGCACCGGCTGGTTCGACGTAAGGCGTAGCCACCTGTTCGTCATCGGGGTGGAAGGCGGCGAGCCGCAGCAGCTCACCGACGGGGATTGGGACGACTATGACCCTGCATGGTCACCCAATGGAGAAAGGCTCGCGTTCGTCTCCGACCGGTCGCAGACCCGCTTCGACGAGGTGAACCGCGATGTCTGGGTACTGCCGGTCGGTACCCGCCGCCGCCCGAAGCGCCTCACCCGTGGCCCGGGAACGGCCGCCTCGCCGCGCTGGTCGCCGGACGGGGTGAACATCGCGTACATCGGCCACCAGAACCAAGACGGCGATTCCTCCCGCAACACGCATCTCCTAGTCGTAGGGGCGGACGAACCCAAGCCGCCACGGTCTCTCAGTGCGCCCTTGGACCGAACGGTATTCGGGCTTGAACGGGCGCTAGGAGCTACGCATGCGTGGACCGAGGACGGTAGCGCCGTGATGTTCCTTGCCGGAGATCACGGGGCGATCTCGCTCTACCGCAGCGCGCTTAGCGCGATCGATGCGCGCGACGACTCGCCGGGACCGGAGCGCGTCCTTGGCGGCGACCGGCAGGTTATCGCGGTGCACACCGCCGGCCCGACGATCGCCTTCGCCTCGATGTGGCCATCGAGCCCGCCTGAGATCTATTGCGCCGCAACCGATGGAACGGGTGAACGCCGCGTGAGCAACGCCAATGCCGAGCTGAGAGCGCTTCGGCTGGCACCGCTGCGGCGGTCGAGCCACACCGCGTCCGACGGCCGGCGCATCGAGTCGTTCGTGATGTACCCGGCTGGGTATGTGAAGGGCCAACCCGTTCCGCTGGTACTCGAAATCCACGGCGGGCCCCACAGCTGGCATCCGCAGGTCGCCCTGCTCGGCCTGTACCAAGCACTCGCCGCTGCTGGCTACGTGGTCGTGCTGCCCAACCCTCGCGGCAGCCATGGCTACGGCGAGGAGTTCGCCCGCTCCTGCGTCGGCGACTGGGGCGGCGCAGATTTCCAAGACTTAATGGGGGCCGTGGACAAACTGGTCCACGCGGGGGTGGCCGACCCGGACCATCTTTATGTGACGGGTTACTCCTACGGGGGGTATATGACGAGCTGGGCCGTTGGTCAAACCGATCGGTTTGCAGCGGCATGCGTGGCCGCACCGGTCACGGACCTGACAACCATCTGGGGCACCACCGACATCCCGAACTTCGTCGAGCACGAGGTCGGTGCGCTCCCGTGGAAACGGCCGGACCTCTACGCCAAGCACTCGCCGATCACCTACGTTGCAAATGTCACGACGCCCGTGATGTTGTTCCACTGGGAAGGCGACCTGCGCTGCCCGATCAGCCAGGCCGAGGAGTACTTCCAGGCGCTCCGCAAGCTCCGCCGTGAGGTCGTGATGGTCCGTTACCCAGGCGGTTTCCACATCGTCAGGTACCCCTCTCAGATGGTCGACTACCTCGAGCGGCACCTCGACTGGTTCGCTAGCCACTGACCGCCCCTAACATGCCAGCGAAGCGCGTGATGGCGCCATGGAATTCCCGAGACGGAGAAATCGCATGCGGCGTGGTCGTTGGTACAAGTGGTCCGGCCTGTCGCTGTCGGCTGTCCATTTCCTCTTGGCCGGGGTCGGCGTCTACAGGTGTGGGCGGTGCAAGGGCCCGCTCAATTACCGCTGGTGGTGCAAGCGTTGCAAGGCTTACCGCCTACCAGCCCGTTAGCGAAGATTTGGCCGTGCCTGCAGGGTTTTGAGCAAGGCGTCCTTGATCGCCGGGCGGCTCCCGAAGACCAATAGGAAGGCCGCTTCCCGGCTGAGGCGGTCAGCCGCGTCACCAGCGAGGGCCGCCCTGCTCCCCCGGCTCACGGCCAGCACATGTGCCGCCCGGGCCGCCAGTTCACAGGCTGCCGCGCGTGCAGCTGCCATTTGGGTGTCGTCGGCGGCGTCGAGGGTGGCCCGGCACTCGTTCAGTTCGTCGTCGAGTGGGGATGGGCCGAGCATGGCACAGCAACGCCTGGCGACCCCGAGCGCGAAGGACCCGTTCAGGCGGAGGCGGATTTCCGACTCCCGGGTCGCAATTTCGTAAGGCTGCGAGCCGATTATTCTGTCTTCGCCGACGAACAGGCCGGCGAAGCCCAAGCGGACCGTGCGCGTCGCGTTGAGAGCTGACAGGTGCAGCGGCGTGACGGAGAGACCGTCCTGCGGGCGAGCGTCGAGGAGCAGCGACACGACCGTCTCACCCTGCGGGCCCGCCGGGCCGCGGGCGAAGACGCAGATCACGTCCACGATCCCCCAACCGCTTACCCAGGGAGCCGCGCCGTCAACTACCCAGCCGCCCGGAGCCGGCTTTGCGTGGAGTGCGGAGGGGCCCGGCAGCAACCCTGTGAGAGCGACGCCGCCCTTTGTCCCGCCGCGGATTGTGCCGGCAAGCAGCGCCTCGCGGATGCTCACAGGCGTGGCGGGGTCGAGCAACGCGCCAAGGAGCCGGAAGTGCTGGGCCAGCAGGAACGTCGTGGGGAGACAGCACGACGCCAGCTCCTCCATGACGGCGCACATTTCCAGGTAGCCGAGGCCAAGGCCACCTTCGGCAACCGGGGCGAACATCCCGTACATCCCAGCCTCGGCGAGAGCGTGTAGGTGTTCGGCGGGAATGTTCCCCGACGCATCGACCGCTTCCGCGTCGGCGAGCAACAGGGAGCTCAGCTGGGACAAACGTTCTGGCAGCTCCTCGTTGGGCACGGGCACTCCTCGGTACCCCGACGCTTCGCTCATGAGTCGGTGGGCACGGTCAGGACTGGGACCGTCGTGCTCGGGACCGTCACCGGCCCACCAAAGCCGCCGCTCGAGCCCGCTGACGAGCCGGACGAGACCGGGTTCCCGGCTCCCCGCACAAGGTGGAGGAGTACCTCCAGTGTCCCCGTGCTCTTCGTGGTGACGAAGCCGCCGACACTCGGGTTGGAGATGTCCCAGTTGGCGAACACGATCGGCACGTCAGCCAACACGTAGACCGCAGAACCACTAGTTACCTCCACAGAGACTGGGAAGGTGACCGACTTGGTCACGCCGTGCATCGTAAGCGTGCCCGTCGCCGTGTACTGCTTGGAGCCGCCGGTAACAAGACCGCCGGCGAGAGAAATCGGCCCAGATAGGACAAATTTAGCCGTCGGGTAGTCGCTCACGTCCATTATGCGCCCATCGAACTGAGCGTTCCTCTCGCTTTGGTCGCTCACGACGCTCGCCATGTTGACCGTGAAGGTCGCCTTGCTGACCGACTTGCCAGCAAGGGTGACCGACCCCCAGATCTCGCCTGTCCGGCCGACTGCTGTCGAGTTTTGGCCGATCAGGACCTCCTGGACGCGGTAGCCGGCGACGGAACCCGCCCCAACGTTCCACATGCCGTCGAGCTGGGTTAGATCGACCGCGGCGCCTGATTTCGAGCTCCCGGCCGCGCCTTGGCCCTTGGGCAGGACGAGCTTGGCCGGCGCCGGCCCCTCGATGAAGTGGATAAAGACGTACGGGCCCCCGACGGCCAGGACCACGACGACGATCACGCCGGCGATGAACCACTTCCGGAACCTACGAACCATGCTGAGCACTGTTGTCTCCCTTTTATCACGGCCCGCGGGCACCCAGCTCCAAGCTGGGCGAACCATCACCGTCTCACGTGCCGCCATACTGCTCAGGCAACCTCAACGAACTCTTAACTGAGGCTGGGGATCGGCTGGGACCGGGGATCGGCTGGGACCGGGGAGCCTGCCTGGGACCGGGGAGCCTGCCTGGGACCGGGGAGCCTGCCTGGGACCGGGCGCGCCTGGACTAGGGAGCGCGTTGGGCAGCTGTTGCGCTCCTGTAACTGGGCGCTCGTTATAACGAGGCTGATGAACAATCCGCCCAGACCACCAGTCCCAGCCGGCCCGCTCGGACGACGACGGGCCCCCGTAATCGCAGTCGTGATAGCGATCGGCGCCATGCTCGTAGCCGCTTGCGGGAGCAGCCCGACGAACGCCGGCGTAGCCAACCTGGGGAGCACGACAACGACCAACGCTGCAAGCTCGCAGGGCAGCACACAGCCAGCCACGAGCATTAGCTCTGGTCCGAGCGGCGTTGGTCCGAGCGGCGCTCGGTCCGAGCGGCGCTTCCGGTCCGAGCGGCGCCTCCGGTCCAGGCGGCGGCCCGGGGCAGGGCGGCTCGTCGCAGTCAAGCTTCGCCATCCCCGGCGGTAACGGCGCCGACGCTCTTCGCGTTTCGCGAAATGTATGCGTTCGCACGGGGTGCCGAACTTCCCGGACCCCAACGCCCAGGGGGGCATCGTTGCGAACGGGCTCGATACCGGGTCGTCGACTTTCCACGCTGCCGCAAACGGCTGCCGGCACTTGTTGCCCAACGGCGGCCAGCCCACGCCAGCTCAGCAGGCGCAAGCCCTCGCGCAGGCGCTCAAGTTCTCCCAGTGCATGCGCTCGCACGGAATCAGCGGCTTCCCCGACCCTCAGTCTCTACCAGGCGGCGGCATCCGCATCGCTATCCGTGCTGGTCAGGGCAGCAACCTCAACCCTACGAACCCTCAGTTCGAGGCGGCCCAGAAGGCGTGCCAGAGCCTCAACCCCCTGGGCGGCCCCGGCTAACAGGGCTCGGAGGCCGAGGCAACGAGAACGCTTTGGACAACGGCTACGCTGCGGGAGCCCCCTGGTGCGGGTCGACGGGACCGGGCGCCGCACTGGCGCGGGTCGGCACCGGATGCCGCGGGCCGTGTTTCGCTCCTGTAATCGCGCTTTGGTTACAACGAGGCTCATGAACAAACTGCCGAGCCCAGGAGCCCCACTCAGGCGGCGACAGGCTCCCCTGATCAGCTATTGATAGCGAGGGGTGCCCTGCTCGTGACCGCCTGCGGCAGCAGCCCGAAGAACGCTGCCGTAGCCCACCTCGGGAGCAGACGACGACCAACGCGGCGGGCTCGCAGGGTGTCTCGCCGCCGGCCACCAGCAACAGCTCTGGCCCGAGCGGCGGCGGACCGCAGGCCAACAGCTCAGGGCCTGGCGCCGGCCGGGCGGCGCAGGGAATTTTCGGCATCCCCGGCGGCAACGCGAAAGACGCGCTCGCATTCTCGGAGTGCATGCGCTCTCATGAGGTACCCAACTTCCCCGAACCCAACGCTCCCTTGGGCCTACGCCGCCCGAACCCCAGCTGCCCTGGTCCTGAGGGCCGAGTAGGCCGCGGCCGGAGTCGGCCGCGGTCGGAGTAGGCCGGCGGGAGTAGGCCGGCGGCGCACCAGGGAGGCAGAGTAAACTGGCTGCGCACCACCCAGCGCGACTGCCGCAACCACGCCTCGCACTCGGCCGCGGGGCATAGGCAGCCCCGCGGCAGCCCGGGCGTCTGGGTTAGCCCTAAGCCTGTCCGATATGGCCGACAGTGCTCGGCCAGCGCACGAACTCGCGCAGCCACGCCTCGCACTCTGCGGCCGGCAGAGGACGTGCCAGGTAATAGCCCTGAGCTGCTTGGCAACCGAGGCTGGCGAGGCGGTCCATAGTGGCCTTGTCCTCGACACCCTCGGCCGTCACCGTACGGCCAAGGCTGCGGGCGAGCTCGATAGTCGACCGCACGATCGCCTCGTCGCCTTTGTCGCGGATCATCTCTTTGACGAAGGAACGGTCGATCTTCAGTTCGTTGAACGGCAGGTGCTTCAAGCGGCTGAGCGACGAGAAACCCGTGCCGTAGTCGTCGATCGAGAGGCGGACGCCAAGTTCTTGCAGGCTCCGCATAGCTCGTTGCGAGCTCTCGGGATCGATCGCCATAGACGACTCGGTGAGCTCCAAGGTGAGCGCGCCGGGCTTCATGCCCGCTCGCTGGAGCGACCGCTCGACCCGGTCGTACACCTTGGTGCCTGTGAGGCTCTTGGCGGACAGGTTCACCGCGACTCCTAGAGTCGGCACCAGCTCTCGCCAGGTCTTGAGCTGGGTCAGGGCTGTCTCGAGCACCCACCACGTCAACGGGTCGATGAGGCCCGCGTTCTCGGCAACAGGGATGAACTCCACCGGGGAGATCGGACCGAACTGCTCGTGGTTCCAGCGCAATAGCGCCTCACAACCGAGCACCTCCCCCGTGCCGAGCTCCACCACTGGCTGGTACCAGAGGTCGAGGCCGTCCTCGTCGAGCGCCCGACGCAGCTCAGTGGCGAGAGTGAGACGCCGGAGCGTCGAGCGGTCCTCGGCCGGGTCGTAGTAGCGAACCCCTCCCCCGGCTTCCTTTGCCAGGTACATCGCCACGTCGGCGTGGCGGAGCAGGTTGGTCGCTTCACGCGAGCGTCCGTGACGAGGGGCTAACGCGACGCCCATGCTTGCCCGAATGTCCAGCATGAGGCCCTCGACAGCGAGAGGCTGATTGATGCTGGACATGACCTGGTGGGTCGTCGCCTCTACGTCAAGATGGTCACTGGCTGAGCAGAGAAGGACGGCGAACTCGTCACCACCGAGGCGCCCCACGAGGCTCTGAGGCCCGGAGAAGCTCATCAGCCGCCTCCCCACCTCCCGCAGAACTGCGTCACCCGTCACATGGCCCAGCGTGTCGTTGACCTCCTTGAAACCGTCCAGGTCCATTAGCAGCACTGCCACCTCGCCCGCCGTGTTCGTCTCGAGAGAGTCTGCGAGGCGCTCGCGGAAGGCGACCCTGTTGGGCAGCCCCGTCAGCGAGTCGTGGTAGGCCTGATGTTGCCGGACTTCGATCTCGCGGCGGAGCTGTTCCAACAGGTTGCTGCTTCGAAGTGCCACGCCGGCGTTGGCCGCGAGCGCCTCGAAGAACCGCAGGTCAGAGGGTTTAAACCCTTCGTGCCGGAACGGTCGGTCCGCAACTAGCAGGTAACCAGCCTTGGGGTCTTCACGCTGGAGCGGGGCCACAAGAGCTTCGCCGATCCCTTGCTCCTTCATGGCCGTCGTCACTGTCTTGTCTTCCGAACGCGGGTTGAAGTTCATCGGGCCTCGCTCCCCAACGAGCACGTCCAGGGCGGAAATAGTGGCGCCTTCCGCAAACCTCGGAGCGTCCTCCCCGTCTAGTGAGCAGCGCAAGACCAGATGATCCAACGGCGAACCCAACGGAATGACCAGCTCAGCCCTACCCGCCGACAGAAGAGTACGAGCGTCTTCGACGACGGCCACCATCACGTCCTTGCCTTCCGACAGCCCGCTCAGTCGACGAGTGAAGTCGTACAGCTTCTCCAGGTTCGCGTAGCGCTGGCCGGAGACGACGGTTGCTCGGTATGCGAAGTTCGTCGCCAAAGCAATCGCAGCGAAGAGGGCGATCCCCCAGGTGTTGACCCAAACCATCGAAACGGCAACCAACCCGAACGCGGTACATACCGCTATATACAGCCCGGCCTGGATCAGCATCGGCAACAGCGGCGGGCGTCGCCAACGTTTGTCCGCGAACGCCATCATGGCCAGGAGCAGCACCAAATCGGCTAGGCAGATGAAAGTCACCGTCCCGGCGCTCACGAGCCAACCGAGCTCCCCCACAGGCGACCCCTTCCCGAGCCAGTGGTCGTAGATGAGGATCCCGGTACTTACGGCGAACAAGTACACGATCAACGTCGCAATGGCCTTGAAAGGGGGGCGCTTCCTCTGCAGAAGGGCCGCTACCAGCCCCACCCCAACCGCCGCAAGGGCCGGTCCCGGCCTCAGGAACACGATGCCGATGAGAACAGGTATCTCGGAGAGGCTGATCGCGAGATTCATCTTGCGAGTTCGGATGTGTACGGCGTAAGAGCTGGCCGCCCACACACCCAGCGCGATCACAGGCCAGAGGACTAAGCGTTCGCTACCGACGGGTTTGAGCCTCGTTAGCTCCTCAAAGTACAGAAGTATGACGACACCGGCGAGGGCACTGATAGCCACAATGGCGCGCACGGTGGACGTCTGAGTCGTCTGCCCACTCGGTTTGGCGCGCTCGCCAGCTTCCCTGCTCATCGGGTGGCCTTTCGAGGACTGGGGGGCAACTGCCAACCCAGGTTTCGGTCAACTCGCCCTCCAGCTGTAGGTCCCGGCCGCCGCAAGACGCTGCATTTTCTCCGTTCTGGGCCTAAAGACTGGCGCGGACGACGCGCAAATCAGGCAGAATCGGAAATGTGCGAAATCAGCAACGGAACGAGCTGCTCGAGCGCCGCTGCCGCGAGCTCGTCCCGTCTGCGCCCCATTCGTGCACTTCGCGTCTTCCGGCCACCCCTGCTGAAAGGGGGTGGAGCATGCGAGTCTGGGAAGCTACCTAATGACGATCAGCCCTGACAGGGTTGAAACGCTTGCACGCCTCGTGAGCTGAGACTGGTTTCTCGTAGTCTGAGAAGCTTCAGTTTTGTTCAGCGTGTTCGTAGCTGAAGCGCTAAGCCAAACGTCGCGCCAGTCTCAAGAGGCGGAAAGTAGGCGGCTTCGATTTTTTCGCGCCCAAAAACTGATTTGGACCTGGTGTCGGGGAAGTCCCAGGGTCCGGCTCTGCGCCGCGGCTATGGCCAGAGGTCAGGTCTAGGATTGTATCTTTTGGCTGGTCGACGGGGGGATTCGCTCAGTGGATTGTTGGCGCTGTGTGACAGAAGTTCCCGTTGGAGCGCTGTTCTGTAGTTGGTGTGGCGTTGCGCTCGGACATTGTTGCGGCTCGTGCGGGACATTTGCTGAGCGCAGCGATGCCTATTGCCGGAAGTGCGGGGCGGCGTTACCTGACGGCCCATCGTTGTCCTCACCATCAGGGGCGCTAGGTAGGGCTGGGGTTCCGCGTCAGCCGCCCACTGGTACCGAGCGCAGAAGGTGCTCAGTACTGTTCGTCGACCTTGTGGGCTTTACCCCCCTCTCTCAGGATAGGGACCCGGAAGACGTGCGTGAGCTCCTCTTGCACTACTTCGACGTCGTGCGCACGGTGGTGTCGCGCTATGGCGGTGTCGTAGAGCAGTTTATTGGAGACGCTGTGGTCGCGATTTGGGGGGCGCCACGAGCTGAAGAGGGTGACGCGGAACGAGCGGTCCGAGCGGCCTTGGACGTGGTAGACGCGGTGGGTGTGCTTGGAAGGGCTCTGGACGAGGCCTTAGCAGCACGAGCAGGTGTCGTGACTGGCGAAATCGCGGTGAGCTTCTCCCCGCGGGCGAAGCTATGGTCGCAGGCGACGCCGTCAACACCGCAGCGCGCGTCCAGGCCTCAGCCCATCCGGGACAGGTGCTGGCCGACGAGGCGACGCGACGACTTACGGCATCCGCGATTGCTGTTCGCGGACGCCGGAGAGCAACTGTTAAAGGGAAAGTCGGAACGCCTCCAACTGTGGCGAGCTATACGGGTCGTGTCTGGGCTAGCAGGCTCCCAGCGCAATGACCGCTTGGAGGCTCCGCTGTGTGGCCGGGACACAGAGCTACGGGCGCTTAGGGACCTCTACCACGGATGCGCCGACCATGGTCAGGCCCATTTGGTCCTAGTGAGCGGCCCAGCTGGGGTGGGTAAGTCGCGGCTGGGATGGGAGCTCGAAAAGCATGTTGACGGCCTAGCCGCCAAGGTGCTCTGGCACCGCGGCCGATGCCTCTCATACGGCGACGGAGCCGCTTTCTGGGCCTTGGCAGAGATGGTGCGCCAACGTTTCGGTATCGCCCACGATGATCCGACCGATGTCGCTACGGACAAGCTTGTGGGGGGATTGACCCGCTTTGTTCGGGACCCCGAGGAACGCGTCTCCGTGGGCGTGCGACTCGGCAGGTTGCTCGGAGTGCCGATGGACGGGGATCCGGGCACCGTGCTCCCACCCGATGAACTGTTTTCCGGATGGCGAGTGTTCTTTGAGCGTCTTAGTGAGATAGCCCCCGTCGTGCTAGTCCTTGAGGACGCCCACCACGCCGAGCCGGCGCTCCTCGACTTTTTGGAGCACGTCGTGGACTGGGCCCCCAACAGCCCCGTGTTCGTCGTCGTGCTAGGAAGGGTCCAGGTTGAGCTGGAGCGGCATGGCTTCGGGTTGGGGCGCAACCGAACCCTCCTCTCCCTCGCCCCGTTAGACGCTGGGTCCATGGGCGCTCTGTTGGAAGGCTTAGTGCCGGGTTTGCCCCCATCAGCAGCCTCGAGAATCGCCGATCAGGCCCAGGGCCTGCCAATGTTCGCTGTCGAAACTGTGCGGTCTCTTGTCGACCGAGGTGTGCTTGTCCCTGCAGCCGGCAATACCTACGAGGTCGCTGGTGAGCTCGAGACCCTTGTAGTGCCGGACAGCTTGCACGGGCTGCTGGCTGCCCGATTGGATGCGTTGGACGCACGGGCGCGCTTGCTCGTCGCCGACGCTGCAGTACTTGGCGCGAGTTTTTCGGCCGAGGCGCTCGTCGCTGTCTCTGGAAGACCGGAACCCGAGGTGCGGACCTGTCTGGCGGAACTGGTCCGCCGCGAAGTTCTCCAGGTTTCGACTGACCGGCTGTCGCCGCAGAGGGGCGACTACCGCTTCGCCCAGGAGATGCTCCGGCAAGTCGCGTATTCAACGTTGGCGCGCCGCGACCGGAAGGCGCGGCATCTAGCTGTCGCCGAGTACTTGCGCTCGACGTTTGCCGACGATGGAGAGGAAGTGATGGACATAGTCGCGCGGCACTACCTCGACGCGCTGGACGCAGTACCCTCCGATGTCGGTACCGGACAATTACGCGATCTAGCGATCGAAGCCTCCCGCCGAGCCGGCGAGGGGGCAGAGCGGGCGGGCGCTCCAGGCCACGCCGCCGCTCTCTATCAAAGAGCAGCCGAACTACATGAACGTCAGAATGAGTCAGTGGCAGCTGCGGCCCTCTGGGAGCAGGCAGCAGAGGCGTGGATGGCGGAACTGACGCAACACGCGGCTGTCCGCGCCGCCGAACGCGCACAGGTAATCCACGAACAGCTTGGCGACCAGCGCTCTGCAGCCCGAGCCCAAACCCTCATAGGTAAGGGACTGCGAATGGAAGGCCGGTACGGAGAGGCCCGGGACCACCTTGAGGCCGCAGTAGCGCTGCTGCGACCGGAGCCCGCCAAAGATACTGTCAGCGCCCTGATGCAGCTCGCCAGCGTGGACGCTTTCAGCGGTGGAAATGAGGGGGAAGCTTCTCTCCGAAGCGCTTTACCTAGCGCAAGGCCTCGATATCAGCGGCGGAATGCTCGCGGGCTTGCTCATCCTCAATGGCATTTTTTGTTGGATGAACAACCGCGCGGTGGAAGGGGACGCCAACCTCAGGGAGGCTGCCTACTTAGCGGAACGAGCTGGGGACACCTGGATGCTTGCCCACGCGCTGGGTAACCTGTCGGGCGGCCAGCTCACGCAGCCCAGACGAGGCGGCGACTAATGCCAGAGCCGCGGTCGAGTACTCACGGCGGATTGGCAATCGTCGCACCCTCGCCCTTGCGACAACCAACCTCGCCTTTGCTCTTTTCCTACTGGGGGACTGGGACGGAGCCGCTCAATGTCTGGGGGAGCCGACGAGACTCGACGACCCGCCTGAAATCCGTGGCCGACCTGCCCTACGTGGCTGCCTCTCGGCGCTACGAGGGGACATCGTACGGCGGGGTGATGCTATCGGCGGCTTAAGGCGATTCTCGGCAAGCGAGAGTGTGCAAGACCAAGCATTTGTCTCAACAACCCAGGCACTGGTTTGTGCAGGGTCCGGCCAGCCGGTGGAAGCCTTGGAACAAGCCCGGGTCGGCGCTTGCCAAGCTTGACCTGCTGGGGCTGAACTGCGAGTACCTCGTGTTCGCGTGGCCGGTCGCCAATGACGCAGCGAAGGCACTGGGCGACCGCGAGGCCATGGCGGACCTATTGAGACTCTTCGAGGCCCACCCGATTGGTCACCTCCCACCCCTACTGCGGGCGGAGCGGGCGCTCACGAAGGCACATCTTGCCGCTGGACCGGGTGAGACGGGTTCGGCGATAGTAGAGACCGAGTTCGCCGAAGCCGTCGCGGCTTTCCGGCGAGCTGGTAGCCCATGGCACCTGGGCAGGGCGCTCGCCGATTACGGCGGGTACCTCGAGGCGTGCGGCCAGGCGGAGGCCGCCGGGGCTGCGCTTGACGAGGGGGCGGCGATCGCCGAGCGTCTCGGGGCGCGCCCGCTCGCGCTCCGTATCGCATCGATCCGGGCTGGCGACGGACAATGGCCTGCGAGCAGCGCTTCAGGGACTCGCGTCCTTGCCGAATGACGCCGATTTACGGCGATTGAATGCCTCGCGAGTAACCAGATTTTCCATGGCGGTCACCGATCTGGCTCAGAAAAGTCCACATCACTGACGCTGGTGCAAAGAAATCGACGTTTCGGTGCTCGATCTGGCAATCGCGAAAGCACGTTGGCGGTTTCCGGCGCAGGCCGCCTCCATTTTCTCCCCGGACGGCCCGTGCCAGGCCCGTGCTGCGCTCCCTCCGCTCCCCGCCAGGCTCCCCCAGCAATCCCCCGAGGACCCGCCCGGGACTGGTCGCGGCCCGTAGCGGCGCGGCCGAGTACGCTAAACGCGCGTGACAGTCCTGGCCTCCATGAATAAGCACGACCTGGCAGGAGTCGTTGCCGTAGTCGTGGCCGTCGCTCTAGTGGTCTACGCCTGGATCAAGGTGATGGCCAAGGCTGCGAAGGTGGCCATGTTCTTCTTCCTCGTTGCCGTAGCCGCCGTGGTGGTCGCAGTCTTGCTGTTCACCCGGGCCATCTGACCAGCGCCGACCCCGCCTGAGGGACCACTTCCCTCCCCCGCCGCTCCTCGCCGCCTCCCCCGCCGCTCCTCGCCGCCTCCCCCGCCGCTCCTCGCCGCCTCCCATGCCGCTCCTCGCGCTGCACCGGCCGCGTCGTGGGCGAGCGGTGGCCGGCGGCCCGGGGGCGACCCCCAAACCTGGTAGCGCTTTCGTAATGTTCTGGCTTATCAGGGGCTACGGCGAGCTAGGGTCTAGGTAGGTCTTTGCGCCCAAAGAAGTGGTCCGCAGGCCGCCGGTTTGACGAGCAAGAAAGAGAGGCACACCCACGATGACATACGAAGTTTCAAACGTACACGCCCTAGAAATCCTCGACTCCCGGGGCCGCCCTACCCTCGAAGTCTCTCTCCAGCTCGCTTCGGGCGCTCAAGGGATCGCAGGTGTGCCATCAGGCGCCTCGACCGGGACCCGCGAAGCTGTGGAGCTTCGCGACGGTGACCCCAAGCGGTTCAAGGGCGCCGGCGTCACCAAGGCCGTAGGCAATGTCAACGGTGAGATCAACAAGCTCCTCTCCGGGCATACGTGGAAGAGCCTGGACGAACTGGACAAGGCGGTCATCGAGCTCGACGGCACGGAAAACAAGAGCCGTCTCGGGGCTAACGCGACGGTCGGAGTTTCCATGGCGGCGGCGCGGGCCATGGCCCAGGCGGACGGCAAGCCGCTGTACCGCTGGCTTGCCCCAGATGAGAGCCTGCTCCGGCTCCCGGTCCCCAGTTTCAACGTCATCAACGGAGGCGCACACGCCCAGAACGAGCTCGAGTTCCAGGAGTTCATGCTCTCCCCCCTCGGAGCACCGAACTTCGCCGAAGCGCTGCGAGCGGGCGCCGAGGTCTACCAGACGCTGAAGAGCCTGCTCCACTCGCGCAAGTTCGCCACAGGCCTCGGGGACGAGGGCGGCTTCGCCCCCGACTTGTCCACGCCCGAAGAGGTGCTCGACCTCCTCGTAGAGGCCATCACCAGCGCCGGCTACACCGCCGGGCGCGACGGGATCGGCATCGCCCTCGACCCGGCGTCGTCGGAGATGCGCGAGGCCGACGGCAGCTACCGCTACTCGACCGGCACCCGCAAGACCACCGACGAGATGATCGAGCGCTACGACCTGCTCACGACCAATTACCCGATCTGGTCGATCGAAGACGGCCTGGGCGAAAACGACTGGGACGGATGGGAAAAGTTGACTGCACGCCTCGGCCAGCGCATCGAGCTGGTAGGCGACGATTTGTTTGTGACCAACCCGTCCATAATCCGCGAGGGGATCAGCCGCAAGGCCGCCAACTCTGCGCTCATCAAGCTCAACCAGATCGGCACCGTGAGCGAGACTCTCGAGGCCGTCGCCGTTTGCCGGGCCGCCGGCTTCAGGCAGTTCGTCTCGCACCGCTCCGGGGAGACGGCCGACAGCTTCATCGCCGACCTAGTGGTCGCCATTGGGTGCGGCCAGATCAAAACCGGTGCTCCGGCCCGCGGAGAACGAGTGGCCAAGTACAACCGCCTCGTCGCCATCGAAGCAGAGGTACCCGGGCTTCCTTACGGCCTGCCGCCCCGCGGCTAGCCCAGGCCCTGCGCTTCCGCCCGCAGCCGCTCGCTCGCTCCCAACAGAGGGCGGGCGGCTTCGAGCAACCAATCGAGGCTCCGGCGTAACTGTTCGGGTGAGGTGTCGAGGGCGATGTCGCCGTCTACATCTGTAATCGCGCAACCCAGCACGAACAAGAGGTCGTCCAGGCCCTCCACGGCTCTCCGTGCGACGATCAGGTCTGATTCGGCCAGCCCGAGGTCACGTCCGCGTTTGCGGGCTTCGAAGTCGCGCTGACGGCAGCTGCGCCGGCAATACCTCCGCGGCCGCCCCGCACCCGGGGCTTGCTCGACCGGATTGCCGCACCAGGCACAGGATGGGTGTTTCGTCACAGTGACAAATTAGCATCGTCCCTGCTCGGAGCGCCATGATTTGCGCTGCGGCGCCGAAGTTGTACTTTGGTGCGGTGGCCCGCCGCATCGAGATCGAGCTCACAAGCGCGCGGCCCGACGGCACTTGGACCTGGCGTGCCGCGGGTGCACTAAACCCGCGCGGCACTGTCGATGCTGCTCTTCTTTATGGCGGGGCAAAAGCAGGTGACGTTGTGCGTGCCGAGGCGGAGTTCGGTATCGAGGGCATCACCGTTGTTTCGGTCGAGCCCCCCCGTGCTGTCGAGGGTTCGGACCCCAACCGCATCGAGCTCATCGCAGCCCCAGTCACCGCCGGCGTCACAACGCAGCTAGCAAGTACCCGCTCCCGGAGCGGCCCAGAACGTGGCGACCGCGGCTCCGACAGGCCGCGCCGCGATGACCAGGGCGGTCCGCGGAGACCAGCCCGCCCGTCCCAGCGGCCCGGCGCGCCCGCCCACGGCGACGACAACGGCAGAGGCGCTGCCCGCTCCACCGAGGGCGAGGGCTCTGCCCGCCCCGACCGGCCGGTGTCTGACAGACCGAGACGTCCTGAGCGCCCGGACCGTCCGCGTGCGGACCGGCCTGAGCGTTCTGACCGTCCCGACCGACCGGTGCCTGTCAACGCCGATGGTTCCGAGCGGCCGGCAAGGCCACCGAGGCCAATGGGCGGCCCAGGCAGAAGCGGGCCAGGGCGGCCACCCCGGGAAACCAGCGGGGCAGCTGGCGCGGGTACCGGCCCAGGGGCATCTGGCCAGCGCGAACGAAGAGACCGCAGCGACGGGACTGGGCAGGGTTCCGGCGCCCATCGTCAGAAGCGCCTCAACCCGGGCAACGCCCATCGCACCGCGATGCTCGAGAGCTTGTCCGGCGAAGAGCAGGCCATCGCCCAACAGCTTTTGCGCGGGGGCCTCCCGGCAGTCAGGACGGCTCTTCATTTCGAGCGGGAACGGGCACGCGAGGAAGGCCGGCCCGAGCCGAGCACCGAAGGCGTCATGTCTCTGGCCGAGTCGCTCGTATCGCGTGTCAAGGCCGCCGAGTGGAGGGACAAGGCGGAGTCTGCGATCAAGGCAGGCGACGAGCTGGCGATGCGCGACCTGCGATCGCTAGTAAGCGTTTCGGATGGTGCCCGCGACGAAGCGTCGCCGCGAACTCGTAGTCACCTTGCGCGAACTGCTCGAGCGCCGCGTCGAGGAACACCGCGTCTCATGGGCTGACGACGTAGCCAAGAACCTCGACCAGGGCCAAGTCGTGCGCGCCCTACGCCTGTCTAGTCGCCCTCCTGACGCCACGACACGCTTCTCGGCCGAGCTCGCCACGCGCCTTCGGGATGCCGCGAGCGCCGCGCTATCTACAACGACGCCGCCCGACCAATGGTTGGCTGTGCTCCAGGGTGTCATCGAAAGCCCGGTCCGGCGCACGGTCAAGCCCGCCGGCCTCCCCGCCAACCCGAGCCCCGAGCTGCTGGCAACCGCCCGCCGTAATTGCGGCCAGGTGCCTGGCCTGGCGCCCCTCCTCGGCATCAGCGTCCCCCCGCCCCCAGGGCCTGTTCGCTCGAACGTCCCGATGAAGGCTCCTCCTCGCCGTCCCACACGCCCGCCCAAGCCCAGCCGCCCGGTTGAGGCCGGTCGCCCCGCTCGCGGCGCTGGGGCTACGGCTACCGCTTCGGCGGCTGCGGCTGGGACTGCAGCGGCTCCGACAGCTGCGGCAACTGCACCGGTTCCGGCTCCGGCTCCGGCTCCGACAGCTGCCACGGCAGCATCGGAAAGCGCAGACGAGCTAACGGCGGTGCTAGCCGCATCCGAATCCCTAGTCGATGAGGCTGCAGTCGAGGCGGTCGCCGAAACGGTCGGTGACGTGCTCGCCAGGGAGATGCCGGCCGAGCTGCTGGGCAACGAGCTGGCAGCCGACGCAGCAGCGGAGCTCGAAAGTGCCGCGGTTGACGCTGGCGAGACTGTCGATTCCCCCGACACGGTTGCAGCAGACGCGGGTGCGGCGGAGGTCGAAGTCGCCGAGGATGCGGTAGCCGACCTAGAGCCCGACGCTGTCACCGCGCAGGCCGAAGCCGACGCGGGGCCCGAGGCTGTCACTGCGGACACCGGAGAGGTGGAGGCTGAGGTCTCAGGCGTGCCTCAGCTCGATGTGACCGAGGCCGAGACTGCCGAGCTGGGCCATGACGGGCCAGAAGTAAGCGACGACGCCTACGATGCGGCGGACCTGGCCAGGCTGGACGAGGTCGACCCCTCCCCCGCCGGCGAACCAGCAGCTCTCTGAGCCGACCTTTCTCGCCCCGACTGGGGCGCCAAGTTGGACTTAGCTGAGGAATGACCAGGAGGCGCTGAATGCTTACCCGAGCCGGCCGTTCTCTAGTTGGTTGGCGACCCGTGTCGCTCGCGGCGGCGGTCGCGCTCGGGTTGGTCGCCAGCGCCGTCCCGGCTGCTCCCCTTTCGGCCTCGGTCCACCCGTCCGCCTCGAGCGGGGGAATCCGGAGCCGTCCCCACCGGCGACCTGCTGACCTACGACTACGACAACAGCCGTTCGGGCCATGACCCAGCCTCCATAGAAATGAAGAGCTTGTCGCCGGCACCAGCCTGGAACGACGACTCCCTGGACGGTGCCGTGTTCGGGGAGCCACTTGTCTACGGATCTTCGGTTTATGTGGCCACTGAGAACGACACCTTGTACTCCATTGCGGCCGCGACCGGGCACGTCCTCTGGAAGCTTCACGTGGGCACCGCCGTAAGCCTTTCGGTGGTCGACTCGGCGCCCACCCTGAGCTCGGGATGCGGGGATATAAATCCCCTGGGGATCACCGGGACCCCGGTGATCGATCCTTCCGACAACGAGATCTTTCTTGCCGAAGAGACCGAGACCGACGGTCACTCCGACTGGGGTCACATCCAGCATTGGCTGGTGGCGATCTCGCTCACCACTCGCCAAGAGCTCTGGCATCGCGACATCGACCCACCGCATGGCAACAACGGCAAGTTCTATTACATCCCAGCAGAACAGCAGCGCCCCGCTGTCACCCTTTTCGACGGTCGTTTGTACGTCCCCTTCGGTGGCCTCGACGGAGACTGCGGGCAGTACCACGGTTATCTGGTCGACCTACCCGAGTCAGGCAAGGGCAGTTTGCAGAGCTACCAGGTCCCCACCCAGCGGGAGGGTGCCATATGGGAGACGAATGGCGCCTTGGTCTCGCCCCAGGGAGACCTTTACGTGGCGACCGGCAACGGGAGCTCCAACAGCATCTCCCAATTTGACGAAGGGAACTCGGTGGTCGAGCTCTCGCCGTCGCTGGCACGCCTGGGGCTCTGGGCGCCGAGCAACTGGGTGCAGCTGAACGACGAGGATTGGGATTTGGGATCGGGCGGTCCCATCCAAGTGCCGGGTACCTCGCTGCTTTTCGTCGCCGGCAAACCAGCGCAAAACGCGAGCTACGGGTACCTCATGAGCGAAGGCCACCTCGGGGGGATCGGGAAGGACGCCTTTACCGGTGAGGTATGCACGGGCGGCGGAGTCTTCGGTGCTGACGCCTCGGACGTACTTGGTAGTGGGAAAAACGCTCGCGTCCTCATATATGCCCCTTGCGGTGGTGGCACGGTAGCGCTCCAGATCGACGCGTCAACGATGTCCTTCAAGAGCGTGTGGTCTTCGGCAGGCTCGCCCAACGGGCCTCCGATCGTGGCAGCAGGGCTGGTATGGGCGCTCGATTGGGACAACGCAGAGCTTTACGGCATGAACCCCGGTAGCGGAAAGATGGTGGTGGAGCGTGCGACCGACCCGCTCAACCACTTCGCCACCCCGGGTGTGGGAGACCAGATGGTGCTCGTACCCACTCAGGGCGGGGTTGAGGCGTTCCGCATCTCAGTCTGATCCGAGCCTGTAGTGGCGAATTCGGCACCGAGCGCGGTGATATTGCCGGGCTACCAGTGGTCCCGGGCACTCAACTGCAACGCTCACCGTCGTCTGGTCCCGTGGTACGCGAAAAACAAATAGAAAGCGCGCCAGGCGATGCCGAGATGTATAAAGCGGGACGCGACGGCGCCTCCTTAGAGCCCGCTTGGCGCGCCTTTTGCTCGTCGCGACGGCGCGGCTAGCTGATCAGGGCGGCGGGAGCGGCCGGTGCATCACGAGCAAGCGCGCTGTGAAGCGGCCGGCCTCGAAAAAGCTCTTCACGGCCCGGCTCCCAGGGAGCGCGTTGGCATCGACTCCGATGCAACCCTGCTGCACGCACCAGCTGACCATGAGATCGGCCATCGCCCTGCCAACCCCGTGCCGGCGGACAAAAGGGTCAACGTACAGGTCCTGCACCGACCCCACGCGCTCGCCGTCCGATAGCTCCAGCAAGCGGCAAGTGCCGTACCCGACGACATTGCCGCCGGCGCTCTTATTGCCGCCGGCGCTCTTATCGGCCCCCGCTCCCCCATCCAGCCACCCGACCACGACCAACTCTTTGGGATCTGTGAGCTGCCGGCGGAACGAGCTCTCCAGAGAATCCGTCACGCCCGTTCAGGCCGATCAGGACTCGGCCACCCCTCATCACGCTCAACTCGCCCACCGCGGAGGAGTACAGCTCGACCAGGCGCCCGATGTCGCCTTCAAGGGCAAGCCGGGCGCAAGCTGACGCTGCTCCGGGTTGGGGCGTCAACCCAGGAGCTGTTCGGCTCGGGCGAGTATCGTCCGGCGCGCTCTCGTAGCGGCCTCGTACGCCCGCACAGCCGCCACCTCGTCTCGGGACAGACCAGCTAGGCGCTGGACCACCTGGGGCGCCGACAGCGAGTCATAGCTGTGTATCGCCAGCTCGGATGCCGCATGTTTTTGCGGTGCGCCGACGTTGCGGTGCCGGCCAACGTTGGACCGGGAGGTCGGCAACGGGACGACCACAGCTCCAGGGGGATCCTGCGCGGCAAGCTCGTCGGGCGCATCCTGCTCCTCAAGCTCCTCAAGCTCCTCAAGCGGGCCAGGCGGGTCAAGCTCTCCCAAATCGAGGGGGGCGCTCGTTGTCCGGCCCGGAGCCTTGTGGGTGGACGCAGCCGGCCTGGGCGAGCTGAACGGACTGAAGGGGTTGGACCCCGGCGTCGTCACGATCCCGACAAGTTGCCGGTACCCCTGCTTCACGGCGAGCTGTCCGACCGTCCGGGCCAGCACCAGCTGCGGGGCAAGCCGGGAGCGGCCCTTGCGGGCTAGACCGGGCACCGCCTCTGCGACGCTCAGAGCCAAGCCCAGCGGGGCGTAAAACGCCAGGTCCAGCACACGTTCGGCCGTGGACTTGTCGGCATCGGGCTCGGTCATGCCACCAACGTAGCGCTCACTCGGCCGATTTCAGTGAAGGGCCGGCCGGGAACGGGCGCGCCTCGCCCGGTCGTGGCGCGCGAGCTGAGCAACGAGCGAAACCGAGCCGCGACCGGCAATTCACCAGCGAGCGGGGAATTGAGCGTGGAGCGAGCCCTGAGCAGGGAGCGGCGGCCTCAGACGCAGTCCCGGCAGAGCTGACGTTCCTTGTCAGCGAGCTGGCTCTGGTGCTTCACGAGAAAACAGGATTGGCAGACGAACTCTCCAGGTTGCTTCGGCAACACGCGCGTCGCCGTCTCCCCACGATCGTCGCCTTCGGCCCCCTCTTCCTCCTCCTCTTCCTCCTCGTCCTCATCCTCATCGGTCTCCGATACGACGAGGCGCGACTTCAAGATGACGTCAAGGCTGGCCTCTACGTCGTCGCCATCCTCTTCGTCCTCGTCCTCGAACTCCTCTTCGTCCTCGCCGACAAGAAGGGTGTCACCCTCCACGTCAACCTCTTCGACTTCGACCTCGTCGGGTTCGCCAACGTCCAGGTCACCCTCGTCGTCGAGGTCTTCTTCGCCTAGTTCTTCGTCGTCGAGCTCCAGGTCCTCTTCGTCGAGGTCGTCGGGCATGACGGGCTCCTCGAGCAGCTCGTCGTCGAAGTCGTCATCGTCAGGCATTGGCACATTTCCTTCAGCAAGCATTTCAAGCACACAGGATGGCACGTATCGCGCCTTAGCGGCGCGGGATGCTAAGCGAACCCGGCGCAACGCACCAGTCGGCGTCTGCGATGACCCCGCGGAACCCACTGACCGAGGACATGGCGGGCGCCCACCGGCACAGATCGAGCGCGGAAATCGAGCGCGGAAACCGAGCTCGGGAACGAGGCTCGGGCGCCTTAGCGGGTAGAGCTATTGCGAACCTCAAATTGCAGGGCGGCCCGGGGGCCTTTGGTGCCGCCAACGCACGCCCGATAGTTGTCTACCGGCAGTGCTGATGTCGTTGTCTACTTAGCTCCCCGGGCCTCCTGGCCGTAGCACTGCAGGGCTTTCGCCCCTCAGGGCCTGGCCGTCATCATTACGCACCTCGCGGCTCCCTTCAAATGCCCTACATTGCCTTCTAGCAGCCGTTTTGTACGTCCAAGCTGCTCAGCGACGTGCAAAATATCCTGCCGGCCCGAGGCTCCGGCCCGTCAGAACCGGGCCGGCCTGGCGCTCCGGCGAACCCGCCTGGCGCTGCCGGCGAACCCGCCTGGCGCTGCCGGCGAACCCGCCCGGCCCTGTCGAGGGAGGCACCTATCGACCCGCACGGCCCCGTCAACGGAGGCGTCTTTTCGGCCCGCCTGCCACTGCCGGCGAGCCGCCCGTTAGGGTACTTGGCCCTGCCGGCTAGCGTGACTGGCCCTGCCGGCGAGCCTCGGCGCGCTGTTCGGCCTGCAGCCGGCCGAGCCCCTCGTCTTCGTAATCGGAGTGGTCGACGAAGGTCATCATGCCGGCGATCGCGGAGTGCCCGGCCTTGTCGGCTATCAGCCGGTGCATCTTCTGGCAGACCTTGCGGTACTCGGGATGGCCCTGAGGCGTCGTGCGGAGCTCGAGCATGTGCATCGCCTCCCGGGCGTTCATCTGGACGCTGTAGCGCACACGATGGGCGAGCGTGACGGCGTAAGCGGCGACGGTGGCGCCGAAGTGGTCCTCGAGAGCCTCGTAGAGCGATGCCGAGCGGCCCATGGCCTCTTCGTACACCCCGGCAGCACCCGCCTCTGTGACCGCTTCGGGCATCGTGTAGCCGTGATAAGGGGTGAGAGCCTGCCATTCGATCGTGAGGAGACGGTGGCGCTGCAGGTCCCGGAAGGCCCCGTAGTCCGACACGACGTCGAAACGGTACGAGCTGCGCTCAAGGGCCCGCCCCGGCCTGTGCCTACGGTTGGCGCGTTCGCCGGCGTAGCGGCCCATCACCTCCATGCGTTGTGGCACCGTCATCTCCGCCACGCGCCTCGCGAGCTCCTCCTCCGAGAGGTGCGTGTAGGGGTACAGCATGGCCGTCACGACCTTGACCTCTGCGTCGGGGTCCCAGTCAACGAGCGTCACGTCCGGGCCATCGCTGGCAGATGACCCATCGTCGCCCGCTGCACCTTCATCAGCGCCGTCGGATCCGAAAACCGTCGAAGCCAGGTCGGCCATGGCGGCGGTGTTCTTTTCCATATATTCGGACCAGGCGGTACCCCGGTCCGCGACATCGACGCGACGCACCCACGAGGGGATCACTTTTCGGAGCTCGGTCAGCATCAGGTCGGCATAATCACGCGCTTCGGGCAGCGGGTGCGCACGCATCCTCAACAAGATCGCTTCGTAGCCCTGACCGGAGCCGTACATTCCCAGGTTGGAGGTCGCCGAAGACGGCAAGAGCCCTCGCAGGGTGTCGAATGCCTTGGCTTTTATGGCCTGGCGCAAGGCAAAATCGCTCTCGCCCTCGGTCTTGGGGTGCCTTGCCGCGAAGAACTCGTAGAGCACGGGCAATAACTTTGCATACGCGTCGAACAGCCGATCCATATCGCCCACATATCTTGCGCCGAGAGGAGAGGCGAGCACTTCGGGGCTCCGGTAATAGCGGTAATGGCCGTTCGGCAAACGGGTGTCGTAAGCGACATAACGCGTTGACTTTTCCATGTACGCCATGAGCCGGCCGCGCTCGAGAACCTTGGTCAGCAAATTGGACGCCTGCTCACACGCGAGGTGGACCCCGCCGAGCTGTGCCACCGAGTCGTCGCCGTACTCGAAGAAGACCTTCTCGTAAAGCTGCTCGGCCCTCATCAGCCCGACCGTTGCATCGACGCTGTGGTCGCCACTCACGTCGAGGTCCCCAACGAACTCGTCCAGGAACAACCGGCGCAGGCTCTTAGCCGTGCGGGAGTAGCGGGCGAAGAGGCCCCCTTAACCACCTCTGG
This sequence comes from uncultured Acidimicrobiaceae bacterium, assembly GCA_963725935.1. Lineage (GTDB taxonomy): Bacteria > Actinomycetota > Acidimicrobiia > Acidimicrobiales > Palsa-688 > Fen-671. Next base: position 173,230 of record CAVSAM010000003.1, read on the forward strand.
CAGGTTGACCAGAGCGAAGACCGGACCGTCGAGGTTCGTGAAGTAACGCCGGAGGATGTCCGCCTCTGCGGCGGTCCAACTTTCTTGCGCGTAAGGGACATCGACGGCGTGATGGCTCATGCGACCAGTCAGCCTACGAGGCGCGCCCCATCGTGGTGGCGGATGCTCGGGGTGCTTGAGAGGACCTCAGCCGCCCTATTCGGGGACAATCCTGACCAGCCAACATGTGAGCGCACGACATGTGCCATTTGCCCGACCGGTGACGCCTAACGGGTTGCGGCGACACCTGCCCTTTCTACCCAGGCAGGCGTTACATGGACCGGGAGCTCGAAGACCCGGCTGGCAAGCCCGTTGACGCCGTGCGGCCAATCGTCGACAAGATCGACCGGAGAGTCCAGGCGCCCTCCCGGCCGACCTGGCCGGGAGGGCGGAGGCCTGACGGGGCGCACCTGCTCGGACTACCCGAAACCGGGCCACCGGCGTGGGCTGTGGAGCTTCTCAGGCGGAGCGGGTCATCGTGACGGTGCCGTCCCAGGTCTGGGAGTGGCTGCACGAGGTGAGGCCCAGGCTGGGATCGGAGCAGTCATCGTCGCCAGGCGTGGGGTAATTGAAGGCCGACTTGTGCACCGAGACGATGATCTTGCCGAAGTGCGTCAGCTCCGACAGGGGTACCACGGCGGTGGAGGCAAGGGCGTCGGTGGCTTTCGGGGCGAAAGAGGTGGGGTCGCCGACGAGAAAGCCCGTGTCGTCTGGGTCGAGCGACTCGCATTCGGCGCTCTGGTCGGAGAACGTCAGCAGGTCCAGGATGATGTTGTCGGCTGCCGCGGCGCTGTGGGACTTGATGACCAATAAGGCAGCGGGGTTGCTCCCGTCGAGGCCTTCGTTGGCCGTGAAATCGAAGCTTTTGTCGCAGTTGCTGTTGCCACCGCAGGCGGAAGGCGCCTTCTTTGTGTCGGTTTCATGGGTGGTGCCGTACAGGGTCCCGGTGATGTTGCCGGTGACCGGCGGGATTGACAACGCCACGTGTTTCCAGGTCACGATCCAGATGAAACTGGACTCGACGGTGGTGTGGACGGTCGAGTCCGGGCAGGCGGCGCTGCTGAGGTTCTCGGTGGCGTCGCTCTTGGACGTGCCGTGACCGGTGAAGATGATCTTCCACAGAGGCGTAGCGCTTACCGGCTGGGCGCCTATCCCGACAGACAAGGCGGCGCCAGCGACCAGGGCCAACCACCAGCGTGCAAGGGGGGCCTGCCGGCACTCCTTCGGCGAGGGCTGAGGACCATTTCGGAACGGTAGCACTGCGCCATGGCAATCAGCTGCCAAGAGGTGCGACGGAGTGTTTGCGCCCCCGGCAGCCTCAGCTGCCCTCGACGATCGCGATAGCGAAGCCGTCGTAACCCTTCAGGCCGACGGTCTGGATCGCAGTCGCGGTCATCGTTTTCTCCTGCGCCATCTCCGCGAAAAGCTTGCGTGTGCCCACGACGGACGAGTCATCGCTCCTCTCGTCAACCACGTGGCCCTGCCGCACCACGTTGTCGACGACGATCACGCCACCCGGCCTCGTCAACTTCAGCGCCCAAGAGAAGTACTCGGCGTTGTTCTGCTTGTCGGCGTCGATGAAGGTGAAGTCGAAGGCCCCTTCGCCGAACTCCGCCGCCAGCTTGGGCAGCGTCTCCAGCGCCGGCCCCGACGCGAATTTCCACGACCTCGGCCAGCCCTGCGTCGGCAATGTTGACCTGCGCCACATCGGCATGCATCGGGTTTACCTCCAGGGTCACGAGCCGGCCGACCGGGGCCGCCGGCAATGCCCGGCCGAGCCAGATGGCGCTGTAGCCACCGAGGGTGCCTATTTCCAGGACCTTGTGCGCCCCGATGAGGCGAGCGAGCAGGTACAGGAACTTCCCTTGCAGCGGCGAGACCGCTATCGCGGGGAGCCCGGATTGCTGGCTCGCCTCGGTCGCCCTGTTGAGGACCGGGTCATCCTCGAGCAGTTGCGAGCCGAGGTAGTTGTCCACGTCATTCCAACGTCGTTCGTCCATGCGCCAGTTCTACCAGTCGGGGGGCGAGTTGCCGGTGCCCATTTACGTCCGACAAACCGACAACCGCCCTCAACCCGGCCCCGCCGCGCCGGCGCGCCGCTCAATTTGCATGGGCGTCACCGATGTCGCCGTCGCGCGGTCACATCACTGACGCCCGTGCAAGAAAATCGGCCATCTGCTCATCGATGTTCGGAGCAGCGAGACCACATCGGCCACGCCGGCGTCGTTTGGGGCCTCGGGGCCGAGCGTGTGATCGGCCACCAGCCGGCCAACCCCGCTCCCCGCTCTAAAACAAGCGTGCCCAAGAGTTCTCTTGGGTAACATAGGGCCATGGCAGCAACACAGGCACCGCCGGTAACCGAGAAGACGTCTCCCCGCGGCTCCCGGTCGAGGCACACGACCTCGAAGCAGACAACATCGGGGCACCCCACGAAAGGCTTAGCGTGGGCGCCCGACGAACGGGCCGCCCGCCTGGTGGGCGTGCTCGGCAACAAGGGTGTCGCACAGCTCCTCGGCGTCTCAGAGAGCCAGCCGAGCCGCTGGAAGACGGGCGAGGAGGTACCTAACGCTCGTTCAGCGCCTCTCCTGGTTGACCTCGACCATGTGGTGGGCCGCCTTTTGCTTATCTGGGACGACAGCGTGGTCTTTGACTGGCTCACCGGGCCAAATGGCTTCCTGGAGGGCGCTCGCCCGATCGACGTCATTGCGACCCGGGGGACGAATGAAGTGGTGGAAGCTGTAGAAGCCGAAGCGGCCGGCGGCTACGCCTAACCGGTACGTCTGAACCGTTACGCCTAGCCGTTACGCCTAGCCATTACGCCTGCGCCGTGCTCTTGTACAGGGTCTTCCCTTACCTCTCCACAGCCAAGAGCCACGAGCCTGGGCACCCCCTTTACACCTACCCGGTGCAAGGAAAGGGCCGTTGGGACAACCTGTCCTTGTACCTGGTCCGGTACCTCGCGACAAGCCCGGAGGCTGCCGTCGGCGAGGCTTTCGGCCAGCTCGCCAAATGGTCCTCCAAGATGTTCGTGTACCCCTCGCTACCAGGCTCGGAAAAGCGCCTCGGCACATATCGTTTAGACGAGACAGCCAATCCTCTGCTTGACCTCGACGACGCAGATGAGCTGAGCCGGCGCCACATCCGGCCCACTCACGTGGTCATCAGGAACCGGCCCCGGACTCAGCAGATCGCTGCTGACATCTTCAACGAGCGGCGCTGGGCTGGGATCCAGTGGTGGTCATACCAGAGGCCCCAGTGGACGGTCGTCGCTCTTTGGGCAACCGGGACCTTGACCGTGGCGAGCGTGGACGAGTTACGAGGGCACCCCGCCCTCGACGACGCCGCTCGCGTCCTGGCCAAGAGCCGCCGCGGGGTATAGGCAGGGGTTGCAGCGGCGTGCGGTCGACCGCATGCAGTTATCTTGTAGCTATCTAGCTAACTAGCTATCTGCGGCCAATCTCTGCAAGCCTCCTACTAGTGGCGGAGGACGACCTTGCCGAACTGGGCGCCCGCCTCCATGCGGGTGAGGGCGAAGGGGTAGTCAGCCAGGGGGTAGACGCTGTCCACGTGGACGGGTAGGCCAGCGGCAACGAGCCGAGTGAGCTCGTCGAACTCGCGGAACGTGCCCATAGTGGAGCCGATGATCTCGTACTGGCCGAAGAACAGCCGCGGCAGGTTGACCTCCACGCGCCCGCCGCCGGTCCCCCCGCAGGTCACGAGCCGGCCCCCAGGGACTAGCGCGCCCATCGAGAATGCCCAGGTCGGGCTGCCAACCGTGTCCACAACCACGTCGGCTCTGACCGGGATCTTCTCGTCCGAGGGGAACGCATCGAGCGCACCGAGCTCGATGGCGTGTGCCCGTTTGGCAGGGTCGCGCGAGGTCACGTAGACCTGGGCTCCCATCCGCTGGCCGATGGCCAGCGAAGCGCTCCCCACTCCCCCGCCGGCGCCAACGACAAGCAACGTCTCGCCGGCCGCCAGGCGGGCCCTTCGCAGCATCCGGTATACGGTCAGCCCGCACAGACCGTAGGCGGCGGCAGCTTCCCAGCTCAGGGCGGAGGGCTTGGCTACGAGGTTGGCTTCCCGGACCACCACCGTCTCGCCGTGTGCCCCCCAGTAGTGCTCACCCATGATCCCGAACTTGGGGCAAAAGACCGAGCGGTCGCTCAGGCACTGCACGCACCTACCGCAGGCGAACGACGGGTTGATAACGACCTCGTCCCCCACCTGCCAGCGGGTCACCCCCTCCCCCACCGCTGCGACCGTGCCGGCGCCGTCGCAACCCGGGACCATCGGGAACATGGGCGGTTTGGGCATGGCGTTGCGCATCCAGAGATCGAGGTGGTTAAGGGCGCTTGTCACCACGCGGACCCAGGCCTCGCCCGGCCCAGGACCGGGCAGGTCGACTTCCCCGTAGCGGTAGGCCCCCGGCGATTCGTCCAGTAGCCACGCCTCCATGGAGCTCACCCTAGAACCCTGCGTCGGCGCTCACCCGGGCCAGCACCCCCAAGACCAATCAGCAGGGCCGTACCAGGATGGCGTGCCCGGGCCCGGCAACGATGGCGCGAATATCGTCCGGGTCGCTGGTAGCGATCCGGTCCCCCGCGTGGGCGATCGCGAGCACCGTGGCATCGACCGCATCGCCTCTGCCGGCCCTTCCCAAAAGCCCCCCTTGCTGGCCCAGAACGCGGTCCACCGCCCTGACGTCAACAGAACGAAGTAGCCGCGACAACGAATCCTGTCGCTCGGAGGCGTCACGCCACACCTGGGCTACAACGGCGCCGTTGCTCCGCAGTTCGAGGCCTCCGCGCTCGGCGGCACGCAACCGAGCCACCATTTGCCGGTCACCGCGCTCCACTGCCTCGAAGGCGCCTGCACTCGAGCACGAGGGTAGCGGCCAAGAGACGAAGCTCACGTGGCCGGCCCCAGGACCGACCACGGTCGTACCTACCGCTGTATGACTCCCGAACCTACGAGGGCCGGGTCGAACGAGTGCGCGGTCGGTAGGGTCAGCTCGCAGCCGGCGATGAGACGAGGCAGTTCAGCGAGCGACGGCCAAGACGATTTGCGAGGTCAGGTGTGAGGTAATGGCTCCGCTGCCATCGGTCAGGCTCCGCAGCTTGTCGGCGACCGCGGAGGCCAGGGCAGCGCGCGTGTCGCCGGGTAGAGCGCCGATCTCGGCTGCCAACCCTGAAGCCGCCAAGCCACGGTCAATCTGAGCCGCGCCGGCCTCGAAACGGACCGGCCGAGTGACCTCGTCTACAGAAACCTCTTCGAACCCCGCGGCACTCACCATGTCCGCCAAGGCCTGTGGGGCATGAAGACCCCACGGTCCCCTGGCGAAGCGCTCCGCCGCTTCGAGGCCCATGACCTCACCTATAGCGTCCCTGAGGCCGGCCCATGGAGGGCACATCTCGATGCTGGACCATACGGCCAGACCGGCTCGGCCACCGGGTCGGAGCGCCCGCCGCATCTCCGCTAGCGCACCAGGGCGGTCCGGAAAGAACTGGAGGCCCTGCTGGCAGCAGGCCACGTGGAACGCTTTACCGGGAGCGGCGAGGGGCACGGCAGGGCTGAGGCGGTATTCGATCTGAGATCCCTCCGCAACGGCCCCCTTGGCCTCGGCAATGGCGAGCATCGCAGGGCTGAGATCGGTCGCAAGCACGTAACCGGCTGGGCCCAATCGAGCGGAGGCAAGCCGCGCCACGGTGCCAGGCCCCGTGGCTACGTCCAGCAGGCGCTGTCCCGGCGATAGCGTCAGGGCGTCGAGGAGGTACTCGCCCCACGGGGTGAACACGGGCCCGACAAGCGCGTCCTCGTAGGCCTCCATCCCATCGATCGATGCGCTCGCGAACGCGGCACTCCACTCGTGCCCTCGGTCTTCGCTGCCTGCGGACATGCGATGTCGACCTCCGTCCTGGCTGACTACCGTGAGAAGCTTGCGGTCTCGAAGTGCACGGCGCGGTCGTCGTAGCGGGATAACAATTGCAGTGCCTCCGGTTCCAGGACGGGCGTCTCGTAGTCCTCGCCGGCGAAGGCCAACACGTCAGTCATGTCCTCGAACCGGGTCAACGTGACAAACGCAGCCTCCGTCCCCTCTTGGCGGCAAAGCACTTCCGCCCCAAGGAAGCCCGGGATGTCACGCATAGAAGGGAACAACCTCGTCAGCAGGAAGTGCTCGTACCCGCCAGCATCCGCCACGCTTGTCCATCCCCGCCACATCCGAGTGATCAATGTTGCTCCTTCCCGAAAAACCGAAGAAACCTCAATCTAGGTAGGAAACCGAACTCGCGGCCAGTCTCCGGGCGAGGCGAGTTCTTGGCAGAGCACGCCGACGGTATATAGGTAATTCTGCGCAGGAGCGCCTCCCATGGCCGTTGCGCACCCGGCTCTTGTCCAATATCGTCGCTACGAACAGCCTCGGGCTGGTTGTGGATAGGAGGGGGACCAATGGTTGAGGCTCTGGTAGACGGAGACGCCCTCGGCTCGTTCCGTGGCCGCTTTGCAGGCCGGGTGGTCACGCCGGACGACGCCGACTACGACGAGGTGCGCGGCAGCGTGCGTATGGAACGGCGACATAGACCGACGTCCTTGGGTTATCGCGCAGGCCACCTCGGCGGCTGACGTCGCTGCAGCTGTGGGCTTCGCCCGTGAGGTGGGCCGCGACGTCACCGTGCGCGGCGGCGGCCATAATTTCTCAGGCTCCTGCATAGCCGACGAGGCCGTGATGATTGATCTGGGGTCGCTGTGCGAAGTGCGGGTCGACCCAACTGCCAAACGAGCCGTCTGCGGAGGTGGCAGCCGCTGGTCACAGGTCGACGCGGCCACCCAGGAGCATGGCTTGGCTGCTCCTGGTGGGTTCATCAGCCACACGGGTGTCGGCGGTCTGACCCTTGGAGGCGGCGTCGGCTGGTTGAGCCGCAAGGCGGGCTTGAGCTGCGACAACCTCGTCTCGGTGGAGCTCGTCACTGCCGACGGAGCCATCGTCCGGGCCTCGGCTGAAGAGAACTCAGACCTTTTCTGGGGGGTGCGAGGCGGTGGGGGCAACTTTGGCGTCGTCACCTCGTTCGAGTTCCAGCTCCACGAGGTCGGCCCGATTGTTCTTTTCGCTCTTTCGTTTTGGGACCTCGAACATGGCCCCGCGGCGTTCCGCGCTGCTCGGGACTTGGCGCCGCGATTGCCTGACGACGTGGCTGTCTTCTTCGCCGGGCTGAGCGCCCCACCAGCGCCGTTCGTGCCCGAACAGCACAGGGGTGCGACGGGCTACGCCGTTTTGCTGGTCGGGCTCGGGGCCGCCGATGAACACGCCCGGGCGGTCACCGCGCTGCGTGAAGCGGCCCCCCCGACGTTCGCCTTCGATACGCCGATCCCCTATGTCCAGTTGCAGCAGATGTTCGACGAGAGCGCCCCCTGGGGGATCCACGCCTACGAGAAGGCTGTCTACCTCGACGAGCTGACCGATGCCGCGATCGAGGTGATCTCGCAACACCTGCCTAACAAGGCATCGCCGATGTCCTTCATGCCGATGTTCGTACTGGGCGGCGACTACGCGCGGCACTCCGACGACGAGACTGCCTTTGGAGGTCGGCGCGGGACGCGCTACGTGCTAAATATCGCAGCGGTGGCGCCAAGCGCCGAACTGCTCGAAGTGGACCGGGCCTGGGCTAAGGCGTTCTGGTCCGACCTTGTCCCCCACGCAGGCGGAGTAGGCAGCTACGTGAACTTCATGACCGATCTCGAACAAGACCGGGTCGTTGCCAGCTATGGCCCCGAGAAGTACCAAAGGCTGAGCCTCCTCAAGGCAAAGTACGACTCGGGCAATGTGTTCCACTTCAACGCAAATATCCGGCCCGCCGCGACTGTGTAGCCGCACTAACAGCCTCCGCCGCCAGAGGGGCAGGCCCTTCTACTGACAAGTTTTGTTGTCTAGCGCGCGTGCAAGTCCAGAGATCGCAAAACTGTCCAGAGATGGCGTTGGATGTGGGGCGGTTCACTCGCTACCCGCGTCGGCGACAGCGTCGGCGACAGCGTCGCCCGCAGCATCGCCGGCATCGCCGGCATCGTCGGCGGCACTGATGACCGAGGACGCTGCGACGACCCCGCGGAACAAGGCCCCCGCCGCCCGCCTAGCCGACTCGGCGGATCCCTCGTCGGGGAGGACCTCGCCGAGCTGGCGCAGCAGGTCCGTGAGCTGCTTCACGTTGCGGACGAAATCGCCGGCGGAGATGGCAACCGAGCGTGTCCCCAGGGAATCATCGGCCGGCGCCAGCAGTGTGGCCAGGTCCTTGCCCTTGGCCCAGCCGTGGGCCAGGGCGACGAAACCCGAGTCGGGCGGCCTCGTGAGGGGCAGCCCGAGGGCCTCTTCGTCGGCGTTCAGCTCGCGCGATACAACCTCGGTGCGGTGCCAACGTTCTTCCAACCGCCGGCTGGGGAGCCTGGGAGCCGCGGCCTCGGCCGCCAGGGGGCCGCGCGCCTCGTACGTGAAGACCGAAGCGGCCCCCGCCAGCTCTGCCGGGGCCAGGCCGTCCAGGATCGCCCGCTCGGCGGACTCGGCGACGAGGAGGTCCTGGGGGTGGTAGATGCGAGCGAGGCGGGCACCCGCCGGCGTCAAGGACCACCCTCGCACGTAACCCCAGCGTTCGAGCAGCTGGAGGACCTTGTCGAACTGCCGGGCCAGCGAGTCGGTCCGGCCTTTCACCTGCCGCTCCAAGCGGTCGACCTGGCGGGCTAGGCGCTCGGCACGGGCGTCGGCCCTTAGGTGGTGCCGGAGATCGGGGCACGAGGCCACAGCTAGGCCCTCGGCGGCGCGCAGCGCGCGCCGTTCCGCCCGGTTGGCCGGCCCCAGTGGCCCCGCGTCCGCCGCCGCCAGCGACAACGCAACCCGACGTTGGAAATCGCGGTTCTTGGGGGCGAACGGCTCTGGCAGTTCCAGGCGGGCCACGACGACCGGGGGTGACTGGAAGTTCTTGACGCCGAGCGAGATCAGCCGGCGGCTGGCGGTAATGGCCCGCAGGCTGAGGTCGCCTTTTTTCCGCTGGCTCGTAGAAAGGACGGCCACCTTTTCGTTCGTGCGCGCCCCGCCAGGCTTGCGAGCCGGCACCAGCAGGACGTCGCCTGGGCGCAAGCCCTCCATAGCCGCAACGATCGCCCAGGGGCGGGCGCGGGAGGTGTCAGATTGGGACGATGGGCCGTCGGAAGCCGGTTCGGTGCGCCGGCGGTACTCGGCCACGTCGCCGAGCTCGCACGTAGCCTCTTTGGTCGCCGCGGCGAGTTCTTGGCGGGCGCGTTCGAGCGAGCTCTCGAGACGGACCACGTCAGCGTCGGCGCGGTACTGGGCGAACGACAGGTTGAGGAGATGGTGCGCCTGGGCTGGGGTGGTGCGGCGGACCAGGTTGGTAGCCATGTTGTAGGTCGGCCTGAAGCTCGAGGTCAGGGTGTAGCTGCGTGCTCCGGCGAGCGAGGCGACCTGGTCGAAGCTCACCCCAGGCGACCAAAGCGCTACGGCGTAACCCACCTCGTCGGTGCCGCGGCGCCCGGCGCGGCCGGTGAGCTGGGTGTACTCGCCGGGGGTGAGCGGCTCCACGCGTTCGCCGCCGAACTTCGAGAGCTTTTCGATCACCACCGAACGGGCCGGCATGTTGATCCCGAGCGAGAGCGTCTCGGTGGCGAAGACGACCCTTACGAGGCCGGCGAGGAAACAGCGCTCGACGGCCTCCTTGAAAGGCGGCACGAGCCCAGCGTGGTGTGCTGCGAAGCCGGCTTCGAGGCCGGCCAACCAGTTGCCGTAACCGAGCGCCGCCAGGTCCGCGTCCGATAGGTTGCTCGCCGCTGCCTCTGCGATGTCGCGGATCTGGCGGCGTTGTTGGGTCGTCGTGAGGCGGCCGCCCTCCCTCATGCACTGGCGCACCGCCTCGTCGCAGCCCGCCCGGCTGAAGATGAAATAGATCGCCGGTAGCAGCCCCTCTTCGCCGAGGAGATCCACGGTCTCCGAACGTCGGGGGGCGAAGAGACCGCTCTGGCGGTGCGCCCGCCAGCCGGCTTCGACGTTGGCGGTGAGGGCGATCCCGCGAGGGTTCGGGCGGTCGTCGACGAATGTCGGCAGGAGCAGCAGCCGTTCGCTGCGCCGCTCCCCCACCAGGAACAGGTTGTGGAGCGGGACGGGCCGGCGTTCCTCGATGACTGCGGTGGTCGACCCGCGCACCGTGCCGACCCAGTCGGCAAGTTCTTCGGCGTTGGACACGGTGGCCGAGAGGCACACGAGGTCCACCTCCGGCGGGAGGTGGATGATGACTTCCTCCCAGACCGGCCCGCGGTAGGGGTCCTGGAGGTAGTGCACCTCGTCGAGCACCACGTAGCGGAGCCCGGCCAGCGTGCTCGAGCCGGCGTAGATCATGTTGCGCAGGACCTCTGTGGTCATGACGACGACGGGAGCGTCGCCGTTGACCGAGTTGTCCCCGGTGAGCAGGCCCACGTTTGCGCTGCCGTACCGGCGCGTGAAGTCGGCGAACTTCTGGTTGGAAAGAGCCTTGAGCGGCGTGGTGTAAAACGCCTTGGCCCCCTCGTCGATGGCCCGCGCAACGGCGTACTCCGCTACGACGGTCTTGCCCGAGCCCGTCGGGGCGGCCACGACCACGTTGTGGCCCCGGTCGAGCGCATCCATCGCCTCGAGCTGGAACGCGTCCAGCTCAAACGGGTAACCAGCCAGGAACGACTCCCTCACCAGGCCAACGTAGTGGTTCAGGGCGCCCTGGCCCACACGACTATCCCGCCCGTGTCGCCGGCCATGCGGAAGTGGTCGTGGAGATAACCGAGGAGAGCTGGCCCCAGGGGATCCGCCCGGGCGTCAGGCCGCCGGTCACCAGCAGGTAATCGGTCTGCTCGAGGACCTTGACCCAGCCGACGAGCGCCGCCGGCGCCGAAAAGGCCCCGCGCCGCGCAGGCCCTTGGACCACGCCAGAGTCGAGCCGTCGGCGTCCACGAGGTCGGTGCAGCCCTTGGGTGCGCTGAAACGGTTGGCGAGCAGCAGGACAGCCGGGTTGTCGCTCACCGTGCAGGCGCCCGCGGGCACCGCGCGGTCCACGAAAGCGATGTCGGCGAGGTCGGGCTGGTCGACGGTCTGCACGGCGCGCACGGCGTGCGCCGACCCCACGACGATCAGGGCGCAGGCCCCGCTCAGGGCAATGGCCCGGCCCTTGGCCTTGCTGAGCGCCTCGGCCCCGACACCGAAGGGAATGGCGAGGAAGGGGGCAAGGAACGCCGCGTAGTGATAGTAGAAGGCGGCCGGCCAGGCGAGGCCGGCGCCGGTGACAACCACGCAGACCACCGAGTAGCGCTCGAGCGAGGCCCGAACCGGCGCTTTGGCCGCCCTCCAGGTCGCGAGGAGCGCGACGCACACCAACGCGACGACCGCGATGATTACGATGCGCTCGAAGGAGTCGGGCAGCAAGCCACCGTTCGGGGCTGGGGGCACGCCGACGAGCTCGGCAACGCGCGACCAATGATCGGGCATCGCCCGAGCGCCCCGCTCGAGCTGGGTGAGCACGACCTGGCGGACGAAGGCGACGGGCGCGACCACGAAAAAGGGGCTGCAAATAAGACAAAATGACGCGGCCGCGCCCAGCGCCAAGCGGGCCGCGTCCTTGAGGCGCTTCGGGGTCGGGAGGACCCCCTGGTTGGCCCACAGCTGGCCGACGAGGACCACTAGTGGCAGGACGGCGAAGGCCTTGCAGGCGCAGCCCGCCCCGAAGGCCACGCCGGCCAGGGCGATGCGGGTGCGGTCGCGGCTGAGCCGGCCACCGTCGAAGGCAGCCAGCAGGCCGAGCAGGCAGAAAAAGTCGCAGTACGGCTCCAGGAGGACCGTTCGCGAGGTGACCACCGCGGCCGGGAACACCGCCAGCACGCTGCACGACACGACCACGCACAGGAGCAGAGCGGTACCGCAGCAGGCGGCCGAGGAGCACGACGTTGAACGCCTCAACTACGACGGTCACGATCCTGGCGGCACCGAAGGCGCCCGCCGCGCCTATGGCGTGCGACAAGAGGGCAACGGGCGAAAGCAATAACGGGACCAACGGTGGCTGGTCCAGTACGAAGTCCCGGTACGGTATCGCACCGTCCACCATGCGCAACGTCGAGCCGAACCACACCCCATCGTCGTACTCCAAGAGGGCGTGGAGCCCACCGGCCCGCAGCAGTTGGAACAACCCGAGTGCGAGCGAGAAAACGGCTATCGCGCTAACGGCGAGGAGCTTGCCGAACGCGGGCCAGCCCCCGGATTTTGCCACTGTTGCCGGCGGGCCTTGTTTATTTCTTGAGTACCCGGCCGATGATGATGGAGACCTCGTAGAAAACCATCATCGGTATCGCGAGCGCCATGAAAGTAAACGGGTCGTTGCTCGGTGTCACCACAGCCGCCACGACACATATCACGACTATGGCCGCTCGGCGCCACTTCCTCCACGTCCTGGACGGCACCACGCCCGCGATCATCAAGAACACAACGATTATCGGGTAAAGGAAAACCCCGCCAAAAACAAGGCAGACGAGCAGGTACAACGAGACGTACGAGGTGAGCGAGTAGCCAGTCGTGACGCTCGGCCCTGCGACGTCGATCAACCAGGCGAGGGCGTGAGGCCATATCAGGATGGCCGTCGCCACGCCCATGCAGAACAGCAACAGAGCCGAGGCGACGAAGGGGATCGCGTACTTCTTCTCATTTTTGGTGAGGCCGGGCGTAATGAAACGCCATACCTCCCACAACCACACCGGAGCAGCGAGGGCAATCCCTATGTACGAGGCTATTTTCAGGCGGGTCAGGAAGCCTTCCGTCGGCCCCAGCACCAAAAAATTGCAGCTGATGAGCTTCCCCGGGTTGGCGTGGCAGAAGTTCTTGTAGGACTCGTGGACGAAGCTCAGCACGGGCTCGTAGAGGAACCAACCTGCGATGGACGTGACGACCACTGACAGGGCCATGATGAGCACACGCTTGCGGAGTTCTGCCAGGTGCTCGAGCAGGGTCATCTTGGCGTCGTCGCCGTCGCCGGTGGCCTCCAGCGGGGGGGAGCTGTGGCCGTTGAGAGGCGCGCCCGCCACAGCGGCCCCCAACAGCGGGTCGCCTACTTGGGTGCCGCCCGGGATCTGCGGGTCGCCATCGGCCATAGGGGCGCCCCTAGTTGAGGGTCGGGTCGTCCGGCATTTCGACCGGAGGTGCCGTCGGCGCTAAGGGCACCGGCTCAGACGTCGCTGAAATCGGCTCCGCCGAGGGACTTGGCAACGCCGTGGGGGTGACGGCGGCCCTGGACTGGAACGGCGCCGGTGCACGCTCCGGGTGCAGGTTCATGTCGACCTCGCGCATCGCGGCATCCATTACTCTACGAGGCTCGGCCAGGACCTGGTTGACCTCGGTCTGGAAACTAGAGGTGTACTTGCGGACCTCCGCCAAACCCTTGCCCAACGTGCGGGCGGCCTGTGGCAGCCGGTTCGGGCCGAGGACGAGCAGCGCGATCACGAAGAGGACAAGCAATTTCTCCGGGTCGAGGTTCACGGTACGAGCCTACAGGCGCTCCCGGTCCCTGCCTATTCAGAGCTGGTTTTCGCTCCTGGAGGACGGCGCTGCCCGCAAGCGGCCTTTCAGGTCCCTAACCTCGACTCGGGCCAGGCGCAGCTGAGCAGTCTCCCGCCGGAGCGCGCTCGCCAGGGCGACAGAGATGCCTGCACCAAGCCCAGCGACGCAAAGTGCGCCAGCCCAGGCCCAGCTCACTTCTGGTAGCGCCTCGGCGCGAGCCCAGCGTGCCGCCGCCGGCGATCACTTGCTCGAGCCAGTCATCGGAGTCGAGCTCGAAATGGAAAGCCAGGAGATCGTCGTAGGTGATGGCAGGCCCGGACTTGGGTTCGGACAGCTCAGCCGGAAGGTCCCAATTGACAACCCGGACGCCCGCCGAGACCAGGAGCTCGACCACGCGCTGTTCGGCTGGCTTGTTGACGATGAGCCGGCAGCTCGGGCAGAGAAAAGAATACGTGCCGTCGTCGGTGGCCGAGCACATTTGCACCTGTACTTCTCGAGTCGTCAGTTCGACGTCTCCACAAGTTTGGCAACTCGCCCTTACTGTAGCCACCTTGGCCACTCCTTCTTTCTAACTCCCGGGCCCCTGGCAGGGGGCCTCTGAACCACTAAGGGAGATATCGGCGTCCAACCAACCCTCTTGAGCTTTACGGGCTTGGTAAATCTCGTGATCGAAGTGCCATTCCTGAACTTCTTAGCGCATCACCACTCTGCGTTGTTGGACCCTAGGTCCCCCGACCGGTTCAGCCAGGACTTATGTCTCCAGCCTCACCACGCTAAGAGGTGCCCCTCCGCGCAAAAATTTATAGCAAACCGACCCGGTCGAGCGGCCACATCCGCACGAAAGCCCGTCCGACCACGTAGTCGCCAGGCAGCGGGCCCCAGTAGCGCGAGTCGTAGGAGTCCTTCCGGTTGTCACCCATCACGAAGAAGTCACCCTTAGGGACCTTGAAAGGGTCGGGGTAAGTCCCGGACGGCCAGGTGGTGCAGTAGGGCGAGGTCGGGTCTTGGTAACCCTTGGGCAACCACGGCTGGAGCTCGATCTTGCCGTTGATGTAAATGTTGCAATTGTTGACGTAAAGAGTCTCGCCACCGGTCGCGACCACCCGTTTGATCAAGTCGTTGATCCCTGGGGAGTCGTCCTTGGGGGGCCGGCGGAACACGATGATGTCGCCGACGTGGACCGAGTGGAAGTCGTATGAGAGCTTGTTGACAAGCACGCGGTCGCCTGGCTTGAGCGTCGGGTACATCGACGGCGAAGGTATGTAAAAAGCCTGCACTGCAAAGGTTTTTATGAGCAGAGCCGCGACGAGCGCCACGACCACTATTACTACCCACTCGACCAGCGCTTGGTGGCGGCCGGTCTGAGCGGGCTTCTGCTCCTGCTCCGAGGCGCGCTCTGCCGTCTCTTCCTCGGTCAGGGTCATTCCTTAGAGGTTACATGGCCATAGACCGCCAGGACGCGCTGAGCCGCTGCTGGTAGGACCCCCTCAGCACCCGAAACCACCGTCGCCTCGGGGCCAGCCCGCAGCAGGAGCCTTTCCAGCCACGCCTTGGAGCTCACCCGGATCCGGACCCGGACGTTGCCGTCCCCTCGGTCGATGACGCCTTCATTGGGGTAGCGCTCCGCGATCCACTGCGCCCCGGGAGCCAGGTCGAGCACGATCAGCGGGTCGTCGGGCTTGGGGTCGTAGACGGGGACCGGGCCAAGGGACGCCGGCATCTCGAAGCCCTCCTCCAACGACGTCGCCGAACGCACCCGGTCGACCCGGAAGAGCCGCTTGTCCTGCGCCTTTTCACACCAGGCCGCCAAGTACCAATGGCCCCCGGAGGAAAATACCCGCCAGGGGTGGACGACCCGCTCCCCCGCCTCGTCACGCCCGAAGGAGTAGTAGTCGACCATTACCTTGCGCCGCTCGCGGCAGGACGACTGGAGGGTGCCCAAAACCTCTGCCGAGGCGGCCCCGAGCTCGACCTCCACGCCTTCCTCGCCACCGGCGCCGAGGACCATCTCCAGCTTGGCGACGGCGCTCGCGAGGGCTTCCCGCCCACCGCTGGTCGGCGAGCCCGGTACGCCGAGCATGGCCCGGGCGGCTGCCACGAGGGCAAGGCCCTCGGGCGGAGTGAGGCGGAGCGGGCGGCGGAACCAGTCTGCAAAGCGCACCCAAACCCTGCCCCGGTCTATGTCCACCTCGATCAGCGCGTCGGGGGTGTAGGGGTAGACCCCGCACATGAACAGCAAGTTGAGGTCAGCAAGGAGCTCGGCCTCCGAGATGGCGAACTTTTCGCAGACCTCGTCGATCGTCGGGCCGTCCTGGGCGACGACCCAGGGCACTATCGCCAGCAGCCTGCTGAGGCGCTCCGCCGAGCTGGGCCGGCTCACCGGGACCGCCTGTGCGGGCGGCTCGGGCCTTCTTGGCCAGCCAGGGAGGTGAGCCAGTAGACCATCTCGTCACGCACCTCGGGGGGGCCCATGACCTCGGCGTGGTCGAGCAGCCCGAGCACGAAGCCCCGGAACGCCGCCCGGTTGGTGACCGGCAGCTGGAAGTAGACCGGCTCGTCGCCAATTGGCTGGCCGACGGTGCCTCCCCCAGCCAGCGAGCTCACCCACGGTGCCTGGCTGGCATCCACCCGGAGGTCGACCACTATCTCTTCGTCCTCCCCGAGCCGCCACGGCGGCGGCGGGCCCGACACCGCCCCTTGCGGTCTCTCGAAGGCCCCGGCCACGTCTTCCAGTACAACGGGACCGCTCACCCGGTCGGTGCGGAAAAGCCTCTCGCCCTCCCGGCCGTGGTCGTAGCCGGCGAGGTACCACTTGCCCTGGCGATAGGAGAGACGGTAGGGGTCGACGCGCCTGGCCACCCCGCTGTAGTCGAAGCGGACCACCCGCCTCTCGGTAACAGCCGAGAAGAGCGCACTGACCCTCTCGTCGGCGGCCACGTCGGCCACAGGTGGCAGCAGGCCGGCCTGGCCCGAGCCCTGGGGCGCGGCGGGGCCGGCGAGCTTGCGGAGCGCAGTCGTAGCCGCCCCCTGCGCGCTGCCGTCGAACTCCACCGCGGACACGGCCAGGCTGAGCGCCATCAGTTCTTCGGCGTCAAGGCCGGGGTCGGGCAGCTCGTAGAGGTCACGGGGGATCCTGTAGCCGGTTGCGGCCTCGGGCGGCAGGTTGGCCCCAAGCGATTCGGCGACGACCGGGATCCCCATCTGGCGGAGCAGGTCCTTGTCGCGCTCGAAGTTGCGGTGAAAATTGTCGTTGTCCTCGCTGTAGCCGCCGACACGCTGGCGCAGCTCCTCCCTGGTAAGCGGCCTCTCGGTATCGAGAAGCGCCACCACCAGGTTCACGAGGCGTTCCAGCCGGTCCATAGCCGACCATGCTACGGCTGCCAGGCAAGGGCGAGGCATGGTAACCGCACCGCCTTCACGGCCTTCGGAACGATGAAGGCGGTGCGGCACCACCCCCCGCCCTTCCCCCCGGCCGACGCCCGCTTCTAGTCGGGGTCGACGCTGGTGAAACTCGCCAGTGCCCGGGTCATACCAGCGCGCAACACAACAACCGGGCCTGCGTTTGCTGCCGGAGCGAGGGTCAGCTCGACGCCAGCAAGTCCCGGTGTGATTCGGCGCTGCCCGGGAGGACCTCGAGCTCGATGTCGCCGTCGGCGTTGACCGAGAGCACCCTGGCCACCGCCGGCTCAGCGTCGTCGCAGCCGACCATCACGTGGCGGCCGGCGACGGGGACGAAGCCGGGCCGGGCGTCTTCTACCCGTGCCCACAGGCGCCGGCCGCTCGTCATGTCCATGAAGTCGACTTCGAGGTCGATCTCGGTAGTAGCCATTGCGTTACCAGGCTACCGCTCGTTTGGCCGCGCCGGGTTGGGCACGGGGCTGTCGAAGCACCGCACGAGCCTGGCCAGTGTCAGGTCGGAAAGTTCGGGGAGAACGACCGTGAAATGCGGGTCCTCAAATGTCGCCAGCAGCGCGAAGCCGGCACGGCGAAGGCGCCCGAAGTTGGACAGCTGTACGTGGCCGTAGCGGCCCAGGCGTTCGCTGGAGCGGCACGCCTCTACCACGCTCACCCCGACGGCAGCCTCGACAGAGATCCCGAGCACGCCGAAGAGCCGCTGCGAGCGTGTCGCCGCTCGCTCCACGCCCTGTGGGCTGAGCACGCCACCGCGGATGACGACGACGGCCTCGTCAGGCGGGCATGCCGCCACGCAACGGAAGGAACCCTTGCACGGCCTCACGGTAGCCGGGGGCCGCCAAGTGCGGCGCTAACTTACGAGCTCGTGGCGGAGCCGCTCCTTGACAAGGCTGCCTCCCAGACCGTCAGGGGTGGTGGACCCCAAACAGGCGAAGGATCCCGATCAGGGCACTAGCCGATGAAATGAGCGAGCAGCGGTCCGCCGGCGAGGAGCAGAGCGGCGCTCGCCGCCAGGGCTCGACGCTGGCGGGACGCGCGGTGCCTCGGGAAGTCGTCGTTGTCCCGGTAGGCAGCGGAGCCCCCGGCGCCGAAGATGTCGTCTGCGCCGGACAACGGGTCCTGCGGTCCGGGCTCTCCCAGGCCGGCACCGGTGACCCGCAGCTTCGCGGCTAGGCGCCGGCCACTGGAACGCCGCCTCGACCTCGTCGGCCAAGAGCAGGTCCGCCGCGAGCTCGCGGCGCCACCTTCTGTAAGTATTAAGCACCTACGATCTGGAGCGTTTTGGCCATCGTCGGACGAGGTCGGCGCTCGCGCGCACACTCGCCAAAACCACCCCTCGTCCCAGCGCCTGCGAGGACAGAGTAAAGTGAACACGTGGAGCCGGTCGACCGAGCTGACGATGCAGCGCGCGCCAGTTGTTCCGGCATGCAGGCTAACTGCCTCGCGGGTACACGCTTCATCGTCAACCTCGTCAATGTAAGCGACGCCGCCGATCCTCAAGGCGGCCATCTTGGTGAGGTCGGGGTATACCACGGTAGACGTGAGATCGTACAACGGCGCCAGACGGGCGCCTTCGGGGTCGTACAGCACAGGCAAGGTTCTTCGCATGTTGGTCGGCATTCCCTGTAGCGGCGGCGACGATGATGGCGTCCAACAGCTCAGGGAACGCCTGCACCGGTGCCACTCCAGCGTCCCGCAATGCCTCGACCAGGCGGACAAGCGACGGCCCGCCGTCGGCCTTAGCTATTTCGGGCCGGCATCGTCCCTGAGGCCTGCCGCGAGGTCCTCTTGATGTAGCCGCTTGATACCGTCTGCGTCCCTGTAGCGATCGAAGCGGTGTACGACGAGCACAGGGCGCTCCCCTATGAGGGTGGGGGCGACTTTTCACGACGTTCGACACACGGCCTGGCCGAGGCGCATACAAAAGGCTTCGTTGGCGACCAGGTCATGCCATTGGGGGTCGTCTGGACCGGGGCGCCGCTGCGGCTTGAGGATATGCGTGGACGGCACCCCGCCCCTGGTAAGCCGGTCTTGCCATCCTCAATGACGACCGGTAGCTTCCCTTGCACGCCGGCAAGGCTGGCCCGCACTCGCAGGTCTTCGTTCGGCCCAAGGGGGGCACGAGGCAGCTCCTCTATTAACTTCACCAGCTCGGCTTGAGCGAGCCACCGGACTGACGGCTGTTCCGGTGATGGGCCTGCCGGTAGAACCTGGACGGCACCGGCGCAGTCGATCCCGGTCGCTTCCAGCAGTGCGTACTGGTCCTCAGGACTGACACCCAATTGGCGGGAACGGCGCGCAAAGACGGTCCTCAGGCGGCCATCCCTCGATAACGGACCGTACCGGGCTGACAGAGCGGGGTAAGGGTCGGCTCGCCAAGGCATGGACGCTAACAAGCCGGACCGCATGATCATCGGTATACGCGAAACTGCAGACACCGTCGGCGTCGATGAGGTGCCCAACCAAGCGACCCGAGATGAGGACGCGGAGCGGCGCACGCGGCCATCTACGTGCACCATCCAATCCGTCGTGCCGCGGGCACAGCGCCGTACATGGTCACCGTGGTTGTTTGCGCCTGAGGACTAGTTCGAGGCCGAGCAGGTCCAGCACCCCAAAGAGACGGTCGAGCTTGGTTGCATGGGCAGCGCGCTCAAGCTCGCTTACGAACTCTCGTGTCAGACCCGCCCATTGGGCCAGTTGGTCCTGGTCTAGGCCCGCCTCTCGTCGCGCCCGGGCGAGAACGGCACCCAGCTCGGATGAGCTACGCGTCGTCACACCGGTCGCTAGTGAGCTCATCTGGCCTACCTCCTCCTGGGTTGAGTGCCGATCATGCCAGTTCCTGCGAGAACAATCTCGTACGGACTGTTAAACGGGCCACTTATGAGACTTTTTCACATGATACCTACCTGAAAGGATTCTGTGAGAAAAATCTCTCGCAATCGACGGAGTCAGGATCTTCCTTGCGACCGTCTGGCTGCGGAGCGCACCGCCGCGAAGCCGCAACATAGGGAAGTGCGGCTGGAGTACTAGCCGATGAAGTGGGCGAGCAATGGTCCTCCAGCGAGGAGCAGAGCCCGCGCCTGTTGCCAGCGCCCGACGCTGCTGCGAAGCGCGGTGCCTCGGAAAGTCCTTGGCTTCCAGGAATGTTTGGTCTTCTTTGGCGACCCAAAAGGGTCTTCGCCTACCCGAGTTCATCGTGAACCCTGACATGGCTCGCTACGACGTCGGACGGCACCGTGGCCCACCAGGTACAGGATCACGCTGGGCTCCCGACAGCCAACCGGGGTAGACCGGGCTGGTGTTCCAGGCGATGACGATCACGAGGACGAGCGCCACCGGGGCGACCCGCGCCAGACGGCCTGGACCCGCTCAGCACCGAGCCTGTCCACGACAATCGCAGCTGTCAGCAGCATCGGTGCCCACAAGGTTGTGGCGATCGTCCGAGACGTGTCGAGAGCCAGCAACGGCATCCCAATGGCGGCCAACAGTGCGAGCACGAAGAGTGCCCGCGCCGCTGGCAAGCGACGCACATCCCGGTTGGCGAGGAACAACCAGCCGACGCCCAAGGCTCGACAAGACGACTAGCGGCAGCAATCGTAACTGATCAGGTACTGGTGGAAGCCGTAGAACTTCATCACGGTGAGCTGGCTCTCGCCACCGCCCCACGCTCTCGTCAGAGCCCGGATGGCGACATAGCCGGCAATTGCCCCTGCACCCGATGAGACGATCCGAGGCGCTGCCGCCTCCCCGCTGTCGGCCCACAGCACGATCGCAAAGATGACCAACGCGATGGCCGCCTCGCCAGCGTTGTTGAAGGCGAACACCATCCACGCGAGGGCCCGGACGACGGGGTTGGACGCAAGGGCGGCTACTGCCGCGGACCCGATGCTGACCGGGTCATAAGAGCCAACCCAAGACAGCAGAAGAGGGGGCACCGTCCCGCCGACGAGTAGCAGAGCGACGCCCAGCCTCAGCTCTGCCGAGCGTCGCACGGCCCGCAGGCAGTACGGAACGATGATCGCAGCGCAGGCCAGGACCAGATGGAAGGCGAGGTACTGCCGGGCGCTCGTCAGGTGCACGATCCCCGCGAACGCCGCCGAAGTCGGGGAGTCGAGGAAGTACTGGGCGTACCGGGCGTACAGGGGAGCCGCCAGCGGGAATTCGGCGTAGCCGGCTATGACCAGCTTCGTGAGCTTGAGGCTTAGCTGTTACTGGATCTCACTTGGGTGATCGATAGTGGTTGGCGTGGCGCCAGTACTGTGCTAGCTCCTGCATGAAGCGCCACGACGGGAACAGGCCGACGCCGTACTTCAGCAGGCTCAGGCCAAGGACCGCGGCCGCATAGGTGAGCGGGCCTCGCCGGAGAAGCCAGGCAATGCCTCGCCCGTCGCGCTCCTCGGCTGACAGAACCACGGTTGTCAAGAGGACCCACCATTAGTCAAGAGCACCCACCACTAGCCCTTAGTGGAGGTGAGGCGACGGACGGCAAGGTGAGGGATGCTGGACGAGGTAAGCCGCACCAGGCTCGCCCTGGAGCTCAGCGGGCGGCTCCGCGCCCGCCAGTAACGATGATCTGATCCCGACGGTTACCTGTCGTTGCACTATCCGATGAAGTGGGCGAGC
>CAVSAM010000004.1:0-245874 GCA_963725935.1 uncultured Acidimicrobiaceae bacterium
CAGTAACTAGCTAACGCTAGCTTCCTCAGGTAGCCCCCGGGCCCTGGCACCGCAAGTGCCTCGAAGCCCGGGGGCTTTGGCTTGCCCGCTCGAGCGTCGCCATCACAGGACCATCACAACTCGACCACCGCTGCGTCATAGACGGCGGGAACGGTATCCCTGGCGGGACAAACGACGACCATACGACCAAGGAGGACCTATGACCTACCAAGGGCGAGGACGCCATAGCTGGTACATAGCTTGCGGCGCGTTAGTCGCGACTGTTGCAATCACGGCCGGCACTCTGGCTGCGACCGGTTCACCAGCGTTCGCTTGGGGGAGACAGCACCCGCCGAGCACCTCGACTACTACCTCGACGACGTCGACCACGGTGGCTCCCACCACCACGACCACCGTCGCTTCCACCACCACTTCCACTCCCCCGGGCGACCTGTCCAAGGCGCAGGGATGGGGACAATGGCTCATCAAGACCCGCGTGGACGCTTTGAACGGGGAAATAAAACAGGTACAGGGCGACAATTTCCTAGGCTCTGACGGGACCACCCTCGTGCCCGAGATGCAGGCAGACATAACAGGGCTGCAAGGCCTCGGTACGGCTATTGCTGCTGCCACAACCCTGGACGCGGTCAACGCCGACAATTTGTCGATTTTTGCCACTTACCGCGTCTACGACTTCATGCTGCCGATGGTGCGCGATGTGGTCGAGGCTGACTGGGTCAGCAACGTCGGGCTACCCGACATCGCCAAGGCTCTAAGCAACCTTCAGGGTCAGGAGAACCCTGGTAACCAGTCGGTGATGGGACCGCTGTTCTCCAACATCCAACAGCAGCAACAAACAGCGACAGATGCGGTCTCGGGCCTGTCGGGGGGGCTCATGGGCAATACGGTGGCCGATTGGAACTCAAACCATGGCCTGTTCACCACTCCTGGCACCGACATCTTCGTCGCTGATAAGGCTGTCCGCGCGGCGGAGAAAGACTGCAGTCGCGCCTACGGTTACCTCCGATGGTTGCGCAGCCACGGCAACGGCACTACGACGACGTCGTCCACTACGACGACGTCGTCCACTACTACCTCGACCACCGTCGCCCCGACAACGACCACGACGGTAGCTCCGACCACAACCACCACCGCTGCCGTCAAGGGCAAGCACGGCCGTGGCTTCCCGGGTCGCGGCTCCAAGGGTCGCGGCTCCAAAGGACGCGGCCGGCCGCGCTGCGGGCGCCACTTGTCCCGTTGCGTGATCCGTCAGCACCACCGCGGGCATAAGGGCGCACCGCCGACGACCACTACAACCTCTACAACCATGCCGACAACGACGACTACCGTGGCCCCAACCACAACCACGACGGTCGCGCCAACGACCACGACGGCTGCGCCCGCTGCCAACTGCTTCGCTGGCGTAATCGGGACTGTCCTGAGCCGTACGGGTTGGGTGGCCAGCAGCAACGCTCCATCCAGTAGCTCCGACGCACCCGCCAACGCTCTCGACGGCAACCTGAAGTCCCGCTTCAGCACCGACGAGGACCAGAAGCCTGGCCTGTATTTCGAGGTTGACCTCGGTTCATCGGCCAGTTTCGACGAACTTCTGATGGACGTACCGAACTCCTCGCACGATTATGCCAGGGGTTACGAGGTCGAGGTCTCCAACAACGGCACCTCGTGGTCAACGATTGCAACTTGCGCCGGCAGCGCTACAACCGAGATAGTCAGCTTCCCGAGCCAAGAAGCTCAGTACGTCAAGGTTGTCCTAACCGCATCGAACTCCAACTGGTGGTGGTCGATCGACGAGTTCTACCTGAACGGGTAGCAACTCCCCAACCCTCATCAGCCACAAGCCCCCGGGTGTTCTCAGCCATAGGTCGGCGGAGCGCCCGGGGGCTGCCGTGCGCCTGTCCCCGGCATGGACGGTCCTCGGGACCAGCGGCCCACGGCGGGATCAGCGGCTCTTCAAGAGGGGCTCGAGGAACTGGCCTGTGTAGCTGGCTGAGCACTTGGCCACTTCCTCAGGTGTGCCGGTGACAACGACCTTGCCGCCCCCGTCACCGCCCTCGGGCCCGAGGTCGACCACCCAGTCGGCAGTCTTTATCACATCGAGGTTGTGCTCGATGACAATCACCGTATTGCCTTGTTCGACCAGACGGTCGAGCACCCCGAGCAACTTGCGGACATCTTCGAAATGCAGGCCTGTGGTCGGCTCGTCCAGAATGTACAGCGTCCTGCCGGTCGAACGTTTCGACAGCTCGGACGCCAATTTTATCCGTTGAGCCTCGCCCCCAGAAAGGGTCGGGGCCGGCTGGCCAAGTCTTACGTACCCGAGACCGACGTCCACAAGGGTCTGCATGTGGCGCGAAATAACAGGCTGGTTGGAAAAGTACTCGGCCGCCTCCTCGCACGACAAGTCGAGGACATCGGCGATGTTCTTGCCCTTGAAGGTGACATCTAGAGTGTCGCGGTTGTAGCGGGCGCCCTTGCAAACCTCGCATGGGACGTAGATATCGGGCATGAAGTGCATCTCGATCTTGATGGTCCCGTCACCGGAGCAGCCGTCACAGCGCCCTCCCGCCACGTTGAACGAAAAACGGCCGGGTTGGTAGCCGCGCACCTTGGCCTCGGTCGTAGCTGCGAACAGTCGCCGCACGTGGTCAAAGACACCGGTATACGTCGCCGGGTTGCTCCGCGGCGTACGACCTATCGGCGACTGGTCGACGTCTACCACCTTGTCGAAGGCGTCCATGCCCTCGACCTTGCGGTGGCGCCCCGGCACCTCTTTGGACTTGTAGACCCGCTGCATCATGGCGCGCAGCAATATGTCGTTCACAAGGGTCGATTTGCCCGACCCCGATACGCCGCTTACGACGGTTAGGCACCCCACCGGGAACTCGACATCGATGTTGGCTAAGTTGTGCTCCTTCGCCCCACGTATACTGAGCCAGCCTCTCGGCTCCCTGCGCTGCACAGGCACAGGTATGTACCGCTTGCCCGAAAGGTACTGGCCGGTGAGAGAAGCCTTGGTGCGCAATAGGTCCTTCACGGTGCCGGAGACGACGATCTGGCCTCCGTGCTCGCCCACGCCGGGGCCGATGTCCACCACGTGGTCGGCGGTGCGGATCGTCTCCTCGTCGTGTTCCACAACGATCACGGTGTTGCCCAAGTCCCTTAGCCTCACGAGCGTGTCGATCAGCTTGCGGTTGTCCCTCTGGTGGAGGCCGACGGACGGCTCGTCCAGCACGTACAGGACACCTACCAGGCCGCTGCCTATCTGGGAGGCGAGCCGAATGCGTTGAGCCTCCCCTCCTGCAAGAGTCCCGGCGTTGCGGTTGAGGGAAAGGTAATCGAGGCCCACGTCTAACAAGAACTGCAGCCGCGCGTTCACTTCTTTCAGGACCCGGTCGGCGATCAGATGGTCCCTCTCAGAAAGCCTCAAGTCAGCAACGAACTTTGTGGAATCGCGGATGGACAGGTTGCAGACCTCGAACAAGTTGCTGCCGCCCACCGTGACGGCGAGGCTCTCGGGCTTGAGACGGGCTCCTGAGCACTCGCTGCAGGGGACCTCGCGCATATATCCCTCTATCTGCTCACGCATGCTGTCGGACTCCGCTTCAGCATGGCGGCGTTGCAGGTAGGGGACGACACCCTCATACGCGGTGTAGTAAGAACGCGTCCTGCCGTAACGGTTCTTGTAGTGCAAGTGGACCTGCGTGCCTCCCGATCCGTACAGCACGACCTTTTGGTCCTGCTTTTTGAGCTTCCGCCAAGGTAACGAGGTCGGGATGCCGAAGGTCTCCGCTACACCCTGGAGGAGGCGCCCGAAATACTCGCTGCGCGCCCCGCCCCAGGGGGCCACGGCACCGTCGTCGAGCGACAGGTCGGGGTCGGGCACCACCAGTTCGGGGTCGACCTCGTAACGAGTCCCAAGGCCGTCGCAACGGGGGCATGCGCCGTATGGAGAGTTGAAAGAGAAATTGCGCGGCGCCAGCTCGTCGTAGGAGGTGCCGCACACTGGGCATGCCAGGTGCTGGGAAAAAGTGAGCGTCTCCGGTTGGCCTCCGCCATCCCGGCCCTCCCCGTCGGTGGGTCCCCCATCGTTGGCTCCCCCACCCTCGTCGAGCGATGAACCCCGCGGGACGATTTGCACCTCGGCTACGCCGTCGGCCAGCTTCAAGGCGGTCTCCAACGAGTCCGTCAGTCGACGCTCGATGCCGGCCCGCAGGACGAGACGGTCGACCACGACTTCGATGGTGTGCGCCTCGTAGCGCGCCAGTTTGGGCACATCAGACAGCTCGTAGGCCGTTCCGTCGACGCGTGCACGGGCGTAGCCCTGCCCTGCCAGTTCTTCGAAAAGGCTCTCGTACTCGCCTTTGCGGCCCCTCACCATGGGGGCAAGCACCTGGAAACGGGTGCCCTCCGGGAGTGTCAGTACACGGTCGACGATCTGCTGTGGGGTCTGGCGGGATACGATGCTGCCGTCCTTGGGGCAGTGCGGGATCCCGACGCGGGCGTAAAGCAAGCGCAAATAGTCGTAAATCTCGGTGATCGTGCCTACGGTGCTTCGCGGGTTACGTGAGGCCGACTTCTGGTCTATCGATATCGCCGGCGAAAGCCCCTCGATGAAGTCGACATCCGGCTTGTCCATCTGCCCGAGGAACTGCCGGGCGTAGGCGGACAGCGATTCAACATAACGCCGCTGGCCCTCGGCGTAGATGGTGTCGAAGGCGAGGCTGCTCTTGCCCGACCCGGACAGCCCGGTGAAGACAATGAGGCGGTCTCGTGGCAGGTCGAGCGAGACATCCTGCAAGTTGTGCTCGCGCGCCCCGCGAACGATCAGCCGGTCCGACATAGGTGTACAGGTTACCAATCGAACACATGTTCCGATAGGCTTTCACGGGCCCTTTCGCAAGGGCCGAGACGCCCGTCCAGCGGCGCTAGACGTCCACCCCCTTTACGGCCGAACCAGCCGGTCCGCCGTTGTCGGAAATGAGCTGTGAGGCTGTGAACGCAGGCCATTCCCCGACGGTCACCCCACCGATCGGGTCGCTCCCCGATACCGGCGCGAGAGTCATCCCGCCCGGGCCGGCAATGGTCCCGCCCGGCCCTGTTGTGGTCGTTACCTGGGCGGTCGTCGTCGTAGCACCTGCGGTCGTCGTCGTTGTAGCCGGGTTGGCTGTCGTGGTCGTTGTCGCTCCGGCGGTTGTGGTAGTTGCGCCAGCAACGGTCGTGGTCGTCGTGCCCCCCAAGGCAGTGGTCGTGGTACCGCCCGGAGCGGTCGTGGTCGTGGTACCCCCGGCAGAGGTCGTGGTCGTGGTGGTCCCACCCGCGCCGTCGATCGTGAGCCCGTTGGGCAAAGAGGCGGACTGGGTCTGGCCCGCGTTATAGACGGTCACCGTGTAATTGCCGGGCGTGATCGCAGCAACCATGATGTCGATCTCGCTCGAAGTGGCGTTGCTGACGCTCTCGTGGACAGCCCCCACGGTCACCACCGGGTTGGACGGGAAGTTGTTGCCAAAGATGCTCAAGTCCCCGCCGGTCTGGGGCAGACCGTTAGGGGTGAGCGAGTCGATGGTGAACGAAGCGGTCGTGGTGGTGGTCGCAGCGGTCGTGGTCGTCGTAGCGCCCGGAGCCGTCGTGGTCGAGGTCCCCCCGGCGGCTGTGGTTGTCGTCCCACCAGCGGACGTGGTTGTCGTGGTGGCAGCCACCGTCGTCGACGTGCTCTGTGCGACGGAGGGCTGAGTTTCGCTCACAACCGTCGTTGGCGGCAGGGTTGTTGTCGTGGCCTCCGCGACTGTCGTGGTTGTCGTGCCGACCACGGTCGTGGTTGTACCGGCTACCGAGGTTGTGGTCGTCGTGCCGGCCCCGGATGTGGTCGTGGTTGTGGTCCCGCCAGCGGCCGTCGTTGTGGTCCCTCCGGCCGTTGTGGTCGTCGTCCCCCCGGCAACCGTGGTCGTCGTCCCCCCGGCGGACGTGGTTGTGGTCCCGCCCGCGGCCGTGGTCGTAGTCCCCCCGATGGCGGTCGTCGTCGTAGCCCCGCCGGCCGTTGTCGTCGTCGTGCTCGGGACCGGGGTCGGCGATGGCTGGCCGACGTTGAAAAACACCGCCTGGCGGTTACCGATCGGCGCCGTCGGCGCGACGGTCGTCGCCGCGTATGCAACGAGAGCGTAGGTCCCGGATGGGAGCCCCGGGCTCGGCACCGTAAGGTCGAGCGGGTTGGCCCCGTAATTGGTGCTCGTGATCCCGGCCGGCGCGATGAACGCTGTCCCATCGCCGGCGGTGGCGGCTGCATGCTCACCGCCGCCCATGCTCCAGTCGATCGCCTGGTCAACCACGTCGTACATCGTCCCCGAGTAGTTGTAAAGGAGCTCGAGGTGGTACCCAAGCGGCGTGGCTAAAGGCAAGGCCCCGGCTTGCGCGCTGGCGCTGATGCTTACCTGCGCCACCTGGCTCGGCACGACCTCATCAAAGCCCGTGAAGCTGAACTGGACGGGTTCGTTCACCAGGGCGAGTGCAGCCTGTGCGTCGACGACGCCTCCCGTAACGCACTTGGTCGACAGGCCGGCCACGTCGTGTACAGACGTCAGGATGTCGTTTTTCACCTGCGCGTAGGTGAGGGCCGGGTCGACGGACCACAGCAGCGCGGCCGTTGAGGCGACCATAGGTGCCGCATAAGAAGTACCGGAAACATAGGCGTTGTCGAAACCGGAGTAAGTCGGGTAATCGGTGAACATGTCGGTGCCAGGGGCCATCACGTCGACTGTCGTCGCCCCGTAATCTGAGTAGGAAGCCAGGTTGTCCTGGTTGTCAGTCGCCCCCACCGATATCACGTTGGGATAGGTGGTCGCGTAATTTGCCGGCAGGACTGGAGAACTGTCGTTGTTAGTACCGGTGTTGCCCGCCGAAGCGGTGACGAGGATCCCGGCGCTCTCCGCGTCCGAGACCAGGCTGGCAAGCGTCGCATCGGAGCTCACGGCCTCGCCAAATGACATATTGATTACCTGGACATGCTGGGCGATGGCGTACTCTCCCGCGGCGTATATGCAGCTATCTGCCAGCGAACCGTCGTCGCTACATTTGAGAGCCAGCACCTTGGCCTCGGGCGCGGCACCGGCACCGCCCCAGCCGTTGCCGCCGATGGCGACCATCACGCCGTCGACGGTGGTCGCATGGTAAAAGCCGCTCGCGCTGCCCTCAGCCTGGACATCGCTTGTCGGAGGGCTGACAGAGAAGTTCTCGGAAGCGGCCAGGATCTGGCCTGAAAGGTCGGGGTTCGTGAGATCTACGCCCGTGTCGATATCGGCGATGACGACGCCCGAACCCCGTGAGCGTGCCCACGCATAGGAAAAATCGGCCGAGTCCCCGGACGTACCGGCCTGGCTAAGGACGGTTTGGCCGGCGTTCGCCAGGTAGTACTCGTCAGAAAGGTCCGGGTCGTTGGTCTCCGGCAACGATGAAAACGCCATCAGGTTGTTGGGGGCGACGGCTTTGACCCCCGGCAACGCCCTTACCTGGGCCGCGCTCAGGGTGGTCGCAATCTGGTACCTGGTCCCCCACACCGGCGACGCCGAGTGGACGCCCGGCACCTTCAAAAGTGACCTCGCGATCGCCCGGCTGTCCGGCCCCAGCCCGGTGGGTACCTGCCATATGTAGCTGCGGCTGGTCGCTTGACGGAGCTGGCCGGTGGACGGCCGCCTCGGGGGGCAGGGGGGCGGATCGGGGGGCTACGGGCGCTTTCGCCGATGGGCTGAACTTCGTACCGCGTGGCAGCACGGCGCGGATGTTGCCCTCGCTGTCCCGTTCGAGCGTCGTTCCCTTCGGGTAACGGGCCAGGTTCCGTGCCAAGACTGATATGGGCTGGCCAGGGCGCCAAACTATGGGGTTAGCGGAGTTCGGCGTCACAGCCTGCCAAGGGATGCCGTCCTGCTGAGAGGGTACCCCCGTGTTGCGGGCACCTTGGGAACTCGCGGCACCTTGGGGACCGAGCGCACCCTGAGGGCTGTGAGCGCCTTTGGTGACAACACCTTGCGCATTGCCCGCAGCTAACCGCACCGACGCCTGAGCGGCCAGAGGCACCGAGGCCTGAGCGGCTGGGCCCACCGCCTGATCGGCCTTGTGCGCTGGTCGTCGTTGCCCTCCCGCGGGCTTGGCGGTGGCGGGACCCCTGGTCAGGCTCCCGTCGGCAACCAGCGGGACGGGGCCCGACATGGTCAGGATGAAATGGTTGTAACCGTCGGCCCATTGGGGTGCAGTGCCCTCCAGGACCGGCTTAACCAGCACCCCCGCATTGGCCCCGCTCGAGCCGACAAAGACCATCCCGCCCACCAGGAGCCCGACGGCGGCCACTCCAGCAAGCGCGACGCCTTGCGCCCTGCCATAGCGAGCCGACATGTCTGCCTCCGTGCATTCGTCTGACCCCTAAGCCATTAGGGGCACAGGTTCACTGTCGGCGGCGTCAGCGCTCGGCTTAGCCTGCTTTAACCACTGAGCGCGGTAAAGCGGAAGCGCAAGAAACCGCGGCAGCCGCCCCTGCCGACAAGACCGGGCTAGCCGAAGATCACCGGCCCCGTCCAGGTCGTGCCGCCATCGGTGCTGCGCCAGAGCTGCTCCGGGCTCGGACCGTTCGGCCACGGCCAATTGGCCGGGGCGCTAGCCTCGGACCGAAGCGCTGAACCTGTGTTGCTGTCGGTGAAGCCGGTCCAGTTCCAGGACCACGCCCCGTTCGCTGAGGGGTAGACCGTGTGCCAGGTGGCACCGCCGTCGTCGGTCCGCAGCACCGGGCCCTGGCTTCCCTGCTCCAGCACTGCGGTCGTCCCGCTCGCGGGCGCCAATTGCGCCGAGTTGTCCATCTCGCCCGCCGACGACAGCGCGCTCCACTGCGCGCCGCTGTCCGTCGAACGGAAGGCCTCGGCCAGCATTCCCGTTGGGCACACCGCCCAGAGCACAGTCGACGAGGACGCCTCGATCGCCCCCCCGAGGCCCGCAAAACAAGGGCTCTTGTACGTGGCGAACGTCGTGCCGGAGTTGCTACTGGCCACGAGGAGCTGGTTGGACTGGGTAGCCGCCGTCGTGACCGAAAACCACAGGTCGCTGCCACGGACCGCCATCGTCGCAACCTGGTCTGCACCAGCCGGCACCGGGACGGGCAGGCCCGCCCAGTCGTCGGAATCCGACCGGCGAACGTTCCAGTACGAGCGACGAGCAGCTGCCGTTCGGGCATGTGCCGGCCAGCGCGAGGGCATAACCCGCTCCTGTGCCAAAAGCAAGCAGCTCACGGCCCGACAGGAACCCAGGCTGTGCCCATTGTTCGCCGCCGTCATGGGTGTCGAAAAATGCCCCGTCGGGCCCGCTCGAAAACGCGTAACCATTTAGGGCGTCGGCAAAAAGCAAGGTGTTTATACCGCCCGCCGTCGGCGCCACCTCTGACGAAGTGGCCAGCGGGGCGACCGGCGCCGGCAACCCGACGAAATTGGCCCCACCATCGGTCGTCCGCACTATCGAGGTGCAAACCGGGTTCTTGCAGAGTGCGTCACCAAGAAGCCAGTACTCGCTGGCCGATATGGCGGTAAACGAGACGGGGTCGAACCCTGCAGGCACCCCGCCGCCTAAAGGTTGGCCCGCGGCAGCCGCCGTCGTTGTCGTGACCAGGTTGGAGGGGACGGTCGTGCGGGCCGGCGGGACCGCTGTAGTCGACGCTGGCCCCGGGCCGGTCGTGCCGCTGCTGCCGGCGGAGTTGGCCCCCGACCCGCAACCCGCCACCAGGACGGCCGCCACCAGGGAGGCGCACGACAAACCGAGAAAGCGTTTGCTGTTCACAGATCTGCTAACGCTAGGACAACAGGACGGGTTCCTCGGGCATTGCTTCCCGGGGGCTGTGACCGCCACCATGACCCCGGTCGCCGACGAGGCCCCCGCCCCCGTCGCCGGTCTGGCTTGCAAGCCTGAAATGGCTGCTCAGAACCGCTATGGGGCCGCGAAGGAGCCACGGCCAGGAGGGTGTAGCATGCCATGCGCGAAGTTTTTCGCGCCCTACGTACCAACCCCAATTCCAAGGAAGCCCTGACCACATGTCCGACCTCACCCCGCCGACAAATGCCTCTGAGACTGCCGAACAAACTTCCTCGACAGAGATGGGCACTTTCGACGAGTCCGGTGCTTACACACCTCGCCAGGTTGTATCCGACGACCTGGGGACCACCTCCTTCGAAGACGCCATTGCCGGGACCATCGTCGAGTTCGACGATGGCGACATCGTTTCCGGAACGGTGGTCAAAGTCGATAAGGACGAGGTCCTGCTCGACATAGGCTTCAAATCGGAAGGCGTTATCCCGGCAAGGGAGCTGTCTATCCGGCACGATGTCGACCCCAACGACGTAGTCAAGCTCGGCGACAAGATCGAAGCTCTCGTCCTTCAGAAGGAAGACAAAGAAGGACGGCTCGTTCTCTCCAAGAAGCGTGCGCAGTACGAGCGAGCCTGGGGGACGATCGAGGGCGTCAAGGAACGCAACGGGACCGTGCGCGGGCCGGTTATCGAAGTTGTCAAAGGCGGCCTGATCCTGGACATTGGGCTTCGCGGGTTCCTGCCGGCGTCGCTGGTAGAACTGCGCCGCGTGCGTGACCTACAGCCGTACGTCGGTAGAGAGCTGGAGGCCAAGATCATCGAGCTCGATAAAAACCGCAACAATGTGGTGCTGTCGCGGCGCGCTCTACCTCGAAGAAGCACAGCGCTCCCAGCGGGACGAGTTCTTGACCAACCTGAAGCCGGGCGAGGTGCGCAAGGGAGTTGTGTCTTCGGTCGTCAATTTCGGCGCTTTTGTCGACCTGGGGGGCATGGACGGTTTGATCCACGTTTCGGAGCTTTCCTGGAAGCATGTGGACCACCCGGGCCAAGTGGTCCAGGTTGGTGACCACGTCACGGTACGGGTGCTCGATGTCGACCTCGACCGTGAGCGCATCAGCCTTTCCCTGAAAGCCACGCAGGCAGACCCGTGGCAGGAGTTCGCTAATGCCCACCGTGTCGGGGAACTTGTTTATGGACGTGTCACCAAGCTGGTCCCGTTCGGTGCCTTTGTGCAGGTGGGAGATGGGATCGAAGGCCTCGTGCACATATCCGAGATGGCCGTGCACCATGTCGACCAGCCCGATCAGGTCGTCACGCCGGGCGAGGAGCTTTGGGTCAAGATCATTGACATCGACCTGGCCCGTCGCCGCATCAGCCTGTCGATCAAGCAGGCCGCCGAGGGCGGAGAGGTTGCGGCCGAGTACCGGGAAGCCTTCGGCGAGCACGCCTACGACGAGCACGGGAACTACATAGGGGCTGGGTACACCGCCTTCGAACCCGAGTCTGAGGCGCAGGCAGCGTGGGCGGGCTACCTCGAGGAACAGGCACACGCGCAACAAGCCTCCGGAGGAGCGAGCACCGCCACCGACGGCGCCCAGGCGGGGGCCGACCTGGTCGACGAGGCGCTCGTGTCGGAAGCGACGGCCATTGTCGAGGTCGCCGCCGCTGCCGAGGCCGTTGCTGCGGCCGAGGTTGCTCTCGCCGAAGAGGCTGCCCTGGACGAAGAGGTCGCAGAGGTCGCGGTGGCTGCCGTCGAGGAGGCGGCGCTCCTAGAAGAGGCTGAAGCTGTCGAAGAGGCTGCTGCTGTCGAAGAGGCCGCTGTCGAGGGACCGGCGGCCGCCCCTCCCCCTCCCCCGGCGACGGCGAAGGGACCCGTCAGCGACGAAGGGCCCGCAACAACGCCTGCCAGCTAGGCAACCTCCTGGCGATTTGCGGGGGGCCTTGGTCCCCCGCAAGAGCCGCCCGCGAGGCCAACCGTCACCAAGGCAACAGGATCAGATAAGCGCCGTCGCCTGGCCGAGGACGTCACGCAGGATCTCGACAATGAGATCGAAGTGCTCTTGCTCACAGATCAGCGGCGGCGCGAGCTGCACGACCGGGTCGCCGCGGTCATCGGTGCGGCATACGAGGCCCGCATCGAACAATGCCGGTGACAGGAAACCTCGCAGGAGCCTTTCGCTTTCCTCGTCGTTGAACGTCTCGCGGGTCACCTTGTCCTTCACGAGCTCGATCCCGTAGAAATAACCGGCACCACGGATGTCGCCCACGATGGGTAGATCCTCGAGCGACTGCAACGACGACCGGAAGGCCTCTTCGTTGTCGCGCACGTGTTTCAACAGCCCCTCGTCGTCAAAGATGGCGAGGTTGGCGAGCGCTACGGCTGACGACACCGGGTGGCCGGCAAAGGTGATGCCATGGGCGAACGAGGCGGTGCCGTGGAGGAACGGCTCGATTAGCCGGTCGCTGGCGAGCAGCGCACCCATAGGCGAATATCCAGAAGTCACGCCCTTGGCGATTGTGATCATGTCTGGTTGGTAGCCATAGCGCTCGGCACCGAACCAGTAACCGAGGCGGCCGAAGGCACATATGACTTCGTCGGACACCAGAAGCACCCCGTAGCGATCGCAAATCTCCCGGACCCGCTGGAAATAACCCGGCGGCGGCGTGAGGCACCCTCCGGAGTTCTGTACGGGCTCCAAGAAGACCGCTGCGACGGTCTCAGGCCCCTCGGCTTCGATGCGCTCGGCGATCTGGTCGGCGGCCCATAAGCCGAATTCCGCTTCATCGTCAGCATGCACAGCGGCGCGATAGAAATCGGTGTTAGCCACCGTCGAGGTGCCAGGGACCAAGGGCTCGAAAGGCTTCTTTATGGCCTCATAGCCGGTGATCGACAACGCCCCCATCGTGGTGCCGTGGTAGGAAATCTCTCGAGAGATCGCCTTGGTGCGCGTCGGCTGGCCCGTGGCCTTGAAGTACTGACGAGCAAGCTTCCACGCCGACTCCACGGCCTCACTACCACCGGTCGTGAAAAAGATCGCGGTTGATGTCCCCGGGCGCCAGCTCGGCAAGGCGCTCGGCCAACTCGATCGCGGTGGGGTGCGCGTAGCTCCATATCGGGAAGTAAGCGAGCTGGGAGGCCTGGCGTGCGCCGGCTTCGGCGAGCTCACGCCGGCCGTGGCCCGCCATAACCACGTACAGTCCTGACAACCCGTCGAGGTAGCGCTTGCCGGTCGAGTCCCATACCCAGGGGCCTTCCCCTTTCACGATGACGGGCACGTCCTGGGTCTCGTAGCTGCCCATACGGGTGAAATGCATCCAGAGGTGGCGCTTAGCCGCCTCCTGCAAGTGTTCTGGTGAGAACGGCATACGACTTAGCGTAATCACTGCCCGCGGGCCGGGAGACGGGGAATGCGCGAAAGGGAGCCGGGCTATGGTTCAGACGTGCTGCGGGTTGGCCTGACAGGTACTCTCGGCGCCGGCAAGTCCACCGTTGGCAAGGCCCTGGCCGCTCGGGGAGCGATCGTGATAGATGCCGACCAGGTAGCCCGCGACATAACTGCTCAAGGGAGCCCTGGTGAGCGGGCCGTGCTCGAGCATTTCGGCGATCGGGCCAGGGCGCCCTCAGGCCCAGCGGGTGAACCCCCGCACCTGGACAGGAAGAGGCTCGGCGACGTCGTCTTCTCGGACGCCAGCGAGAGGCTGGCTCTCGAGGCCATCACTCACCCTCTGATCCGCAGCGAGGTCCTGCGGAGGGTCGCTCTGGCCCGGGCGGAAGTCGTCGTCATCGAGATCCCGCTGCTCGACAAGTCCCGCAAGTCGGACTACGGCCTCGACGTTGTCGTCCTCATCGATGCGCCCGAGAAGGTGGCCGTCCAGCGGGCCGTCAGCGCGCGGGCTGACCGAAATGGGAGCCCGCGCCCGCATGGCCGCCCAGCCATCCGGCGCAGATCGGCGTCTGCTGGCCGACCGCGTGCTCGTGAACGACGGGAGCATGGAGGACCTCGAAAACGCCGTCGACGAGCTTTGGGGCTGGCTGGTGGGGAAGGTGCACCAGTCCTTAGGTTGAGGTAGCCACTTCACCCCTCGCCACACCGGGATATCGTCCCTGGGCCCCGGTACCATGGCCGCCGTGCCTCCGTTCAAAGTGGTATCCGAGTGGTCTCCGGCCGGCGACCAGCCCAATGCCATCGAAGCTCTGACCGAAGGGGTTCTCCGGGGAGACCGGTTCCAGACGCTGCTCGGCATCACGGGCAGCGGCAAGAGCGCGACCATCGCCTGGACGATCGAGCGAGTTCAGCGCCCCACGCTGGTCCTGGCACCTAATAAGTCCCTCGCCGCCCAGTTCGCCAACGAGATGAGGGAGATATTCCCGGAGAACCGGGTTGAGTACTTCGTCAGCTATTACGACTATTACCAGCCCGAGGCGTACATCCCCTCCAGCGACACCTATATCGAAAAAGACAGCTCGATAAACGACGAGATCGACCGGCTCCGCCACTCCGCCACGTCCGCCCTGTTGACCCGCCGTGACGTAATCGTCGTGGCTTCAGTGTCGTGTATTTACGGGCTCGGCTCGCCCGAGGAGTACTCGCAAAAGATCCTCGCCCTCACCGTGGGCCAGGACCACGACCAGCGAGCCATCCTCGGCCGGCTCGTCGACATGCAGTACGAGCGCAACGACGCGAACCTCGTCCGGGGCAAGTTCCGCGTCCGCGGGGATACCATCGAGGTGCACCCGGCGTACGAAGAGCACATCTTGCGGATCGAGCTTTTCGGCGACGAAATAGAACGCATCACCCGCGTCGACCCGCTCACCGGCGAGCTCCTGAACGAGGTCGACGATGTCGTCGTTTTCCCTGCGACCCACTACGTTGCGGGCACCGAGCGGATGCGGCACGCCATTGAAGGGATCGAGGTCGAGCTACAACAACGTTTGGAGTACTTCGAAAGCACGGGCAAGTTGCTCGAGGCGCAAAGGCTACGAATGCGCACGAGCTACGACCTGGAAATGATGGCGGAGGTCGGCAGCTGTGCCGGTATCGAAAATTACAGCCGCCACATCGACGGCCGCGCGCCGGGTCAACCTCCGTTCACGCTGCTCGACTTTTTCCCTAAGGACTACCTGTTGGTCATCGACGAATCGCACGTGGCTGTGCCTCAACTGCATGGTCAGTACCACGGCGACCGCTCCCGCAAGGAGACCTTGATCGAGCACGGCTTCCGGCTCCCTTCGGCCGCCGACAACCGGCCACTGCGTTACGACGAGTTGATGGAGCGGCTAAACCAGTGCATTTTCATGTCGGCGACCCCGTCGGCCTACGAGATATCGGTGTCCAGCCAGGTGGTGGAGCAAATCGTCCGCCCCACGGGCCTGATCGACCCGGAGGTAGTCGTGAGGCCGACGAAGGGCCAAATAGACGACCTCATAGCGGAGATAACCAAACGAGTGGCATCCGGCGACAGGGTGCTAGTGACCACGCTCACCAAGAAAATGGCCGAGGACCTTACCGACTACCTGCTCGAACAGGGCTTGAAGGTGCGTTACCTGCACTCCAACGTAGAAACGCTCGAACGAATAGAGATCCTGAGAGACCTCCGTTTGGGCGAGTTCGACGTACTTGTCGGGATAAACCTTCTCCGCGAAGGTCTCGACCTCCCGGAGGTTTCCCTAGTGGCCATCCTTGACGCCGACAAAGAGGGGTTCCTTCGCTCGGAAACATCGCTCATCCAGACGATCGGGCGGGCTGCACGCAACGTGGACGGCGCAGTGATCATGTACGCCGACGAGATGACCGATTCGATGCGGCGCGCCATTTTCGAGACCCACAGGCGCCGCCAGCTCCAGCAGGAGTACAACGCCGAAAACGGCATAAACCCCCAGACGATCCGGCGGGCTGTCAGCAACATACTGGGCATGTTGGGCCGCGGGGACAGTTCAGGCCCCGGCTCGACGGCGCCCGTGCCCGGTTCTGACCGGCGGAGCCGCCGCCACGACCGCTCCCGCTCCGACCTGGCGGGCATGCCCAAGGCCGACCTTTCCCGGCTCATTTCAGCCCTTGAAGACGAAATGCACACTGCGTCGGCGGATCTGCGTTTCGAGTACGCCGCCCGGCTCCGGGACGAGGTTGCCGACCTGAAAAAGGAACTGAAGGCCCTGGCTGAAATGGGCGTCGCGGTCAAGTAGCGCTGCGGGCACCGAGCCCACGCTAGAATAATTTTTAGCCGGATGAGGCCCCGACGGTTTCGCCCCGCCAGGGTGCGACCAAACCACCTGAGAGGGTTGATGGCCTCTACGCAATGACCGACCTTATTTGCGTAGAGGAGAACTGGCACAGTTGCAACTGCCCCCGGCTGCGGTACAGGCGCTCCAGGTACTGGCCGTGCTGTGCTTAGCGCCTTTGCTAAGCGGCGCTATTGCCCACGTCGAGGCGCGCCTGCAGGGCAGGCGAGGCCCGCGCATCCTCCAGCCGTACTACGACCTGGCCAAGCTCTTCCAAAAGGAGACCCTGGCCCCTGTGGGAGCGAGCTGGTGGTTCCTTGCTGCGCCCGTCGTAGCCTTCACGGCGTTCCTGACCGTGCCTCTGCTCATCCCAGTGCTCACCGACTTCCCGCTGCCCCTAGGGTACATGGGCGACATCTTGGGCGGCGGGCTCATACTCGCCCTCGGCGGCTTTTCCGTAGCCTTGGCGGCCGCCGAGACCGGCGACCCCTATGCCCAGCTCGGTAGCAGCCGGGCGATGACCTTTGGGGCGTTGATCGAGCCGTCGGTCCTGTTCGTGGTCTTCACCGTCGCATTGATCACCACTACCGACTTGCCCTATGCCATGGCTGCTGTAGACCGCTCCTCCTTAGCCCAGGCCATAAGGCCGGCGCACCTGTTGGCAGCGGTCGCGTTCTTCTTGGTGGTGCTGTCGGACACCGGACGGATCCCGGTCGAAACGCACGCCAGCACGCTCGAGTTCGGGATGATCGACGAAGCCCGGGGCTTCGAGCACTCAGGGCCGGCGCTGGCCCTCTTGAAGTGGGGCTCGGCTATCAAACAGCTTGTGTTGTACGTGATACTGGCCGATGTCTTTTCGGCTCCGTGGGGTCTGGCCGGGTCCCGCGATCTCGGCTCCGTCCTGCTCGCGGTGCCCATCTTGCTCGCCAAAGCCTTGGGCGTGGGGACGATCTTCGCCGTCATCGACAACACCCTCTCCAAATTGCGCCTTTACAAGATCACCGAGTTCATGGCCTCCGCCTTCGCCTTGTCGGCGGTGGCCGTCCTCGTGTTGTACCTGGGGGGCGGCTGTGATCGGCAACCTCCTGACCAGTGTGCCCGCCGCGCCGTCGGCCTTCGACGGCGTGACGGAGGCCCTGGCGGTCCTCGTCCTTCTGGTCGTGTTCGCCATGCTCCGTCAGGACCTGCTGCACGCTCAGGTCCGGATGTACGCCTTCCAGTCGTTGGCCGTCTCCGCTCTGGCCGGGGTGCTCGCGGCAAGCGAGCACGCAGCGACCTGTACGTCCTGGCCGGTCTTTCTGTGGTGCTTGAAAGTTATACGTCGTGCCCGTCCGTGGTCCTGCGACTGCTGGGCGAGGCGCAGGTCGACCTGGCTGGTAGCCACCGCTTCGGCGTAGCAACTGCGGTCCTGGCCGGCTTGGCCGTTTCTGTCTTCGGGTTCCTCGTCATCGGTAACGTCCACATCGCTACCGCCGGTGCTGCCGGCTTGCCGGTGCCTGCCCTGGGCGCTGCGGCAGCAACAGTCCTCGTATCGTTCGTGCTCGTCATGTTCAGGGGCGATGTCGTCTCGCAAGCCATTGGCTTTTTCTCCATGGAGAACGGCGTGTCGGTAGCGAGCCTCGTTCTCGCCGCCCGCATGCCGCTCATCTTGGAGGTGGGTTTCCTGTTCGACCTCCTGGTGGCCGTGGTCGCCTTTGGCATCATCATGCGCACCCACCACCGTCGTAGTTCGTCATTGTCCACCGAGACGCTCGACCAGCTCCGGGGCTAGCGGTCGTGACCCGATGAGCTTCGTCTTGGTTGCCATCATGTTGGTGCCCTTCGTGGCCGCCATGGCTTCCTGGTGGGCCGGGCAGCGCTCGGGCGCCGCTATGACGGTGGCGAGCGGCACGATCACCTTCGGCTTGGCCCTGGCCTTGGTGCCGGCGGTGGCGCGGCCCCAGCCCGCAGGTGCTGCAACAGCGAGCGGTGGCGGCGCAGGGGAGCTTGGAGGGTACGCCGTGACGGCCCTGGGCAACTGGTTGCGGGCCGACTCGCTCTCGTTGGTCTTCCTCATCGCCACCGCCTTCCTTTACGCCCTGACCGCTATTTTCGCGGTCGGCTATGTATCGGCCGATCACGATGCCACCGCGCTTTACCGCCGGCGCCTCTTTGCCGGTATCAACCTGTTCGCCTGGGCGATGGCCATGGCCCCGATCGTCGACAATCTGGGCCTGCTGTGGGTGGCGATCGAGGTGACCACGGTGGTGAGCGCTCTGCTGGTCACTATCGAAGGAACCGACAGCGCAGTCGAAGCAGCGTGGAAATACATCCTCATCGCCTCGCTCGGGCTGGGCCTTTCGCTGCTGGCCACCGCCGTGATCTACCGTGCCGGCAGCGTCGTGCTTGGCAACAGTTACGAGCTTTCCTACCCCAAGCTACTGAGCAGCGCGGCACGCTTCCCAGCTGGCACTGTGAGGCTCGGGTACCTGCTGGCCGTCCTCGGCTTTGGGACCAAGGTCGGGCTGTTCCCAGTCCACACGTGGCTCCCCGATGCCCACTCTGAGGCCCCGACTCCCGTGTCGGCCATGCTGTCCGGTTCCCTCCTTGCCACCTGCTTCTACGCCATCCTGCGCTATTACCAGATCACCGAGAGGTCGGCTGGGCCCGCATTCGCCCGCGACGTGCTAGCCGGCTTTGGGGTAGCTACCTTGCTGCTCGGAGCCCTCTACCTCGCTTCTCAACGGGACCTGAAGCGCCTGCTGGCCTACTCCTCGGTCGAGCACATGGGCGTGCTGGCCATCGGCATGAGCTTTGCCTCGCCGTTGGCCATTGCCGGGGTGCTGCTGCACGTCCTCGCTCACGCCGCAGCGAAAGGGACCGCCTTTTTCGGGGCCGGCAGCGTAGTGCGCAAGCTGCACACCAAGGACTTGGAACGGGTCAAGGGCGGCATCGGCCTACTGCCGTGGAGCGGGCCGATGTTCGTGGCGGCCATGTTCGGCCTGTCGGCCATGCCCCCGTTCGGGACGTTCCGCTCTGAGTTCTACATCGTCGTCGGGGGCTTGGCGCCTGGTTCGCACGGCGCCGAGCGGGCTCTTGCCGCTGTGCTGGTGGTCCTGGTGACGCTGGCTTTCCTCGGCCTGTCCTGGCACGTCACCCAGGTGATGGCCTCGCCCGGCCCGCAGGACGGCTCGAGCCGCGTCCAAAGGAGAGACGAGCAAGCTGATGGTGGTCGCCATGTCGGTGGCTCTACTCGCCTTGGTCGTCCTCGGCGTCCATCCCCCACCCCAGCTCGACGCGCTTATCCACGGCGCTGCGACCGAGCTCGGGGTGACCCGATGACCACCGCCAGCCCGAGCAGTCGGTCGCCCGCCACCGTAAGGGTTGAACCGCACGACTTCGCACAAGCCGTCGCCGCGCGTACCGGGACGGCCGCTCCCGGACAGACCGGCGGGCCGGTTGGAGCGAGTGGGCGTTTCGCCGGGCTGTTCGGCTCCGCGCGCGACGACGGCTCGGTCTTGCTGCGCGCCGCCGTCGCACGTTATGGCGGCCTCCAGAGCGTCACCACGCTCCTGCCGCCGGTCCCCGGAGGCGGGCAAGCCCGCTACGGGGCGCTCACCCCGGCCGTCCCCGCGGCAGCATGGTACGAGCGCGAGCTTGCTGACCTGTTCGACATCTTCCCCGAAGGCCACCCCAGGGTGGACCCCCTGGTCCTACCGCGGGGCAACGCCCCGGCCCCCCGTCCAGGCCGGACAGGGCCGGTCCCGCTGGGCCGCATTGTCCCCGACGAGGCGGCGCTCCCAGCCCACGTCGCCGGCGATGGCATTTTCACGCTTCCCTATGGGCCGGTCAGGTCGGGGGTCTTCGAGTCGGTCCAGTACCTCGTCGAGACGCCGGGCGAGGACATCCCCCACTTGCGCGCTCGCGTTTACCACAAGCACCGAGGCCTCGAGTGCCGTTTCCAAGGCATGGGCCCCGATGACGGCGTCCTTTTGGCCGAGCGGGTCGAGGGGGTCGCTTCAGTCGCCCACGCGATCGCTTTCTGCCAGGCGGTCGAGGCCTTGGCCGGCGACCATGACGAGGGGGAGGGCTCCGGTCCCCCCGAAGCGGCCTTGCATGTCCGTACCCTTCATGCCGAATTGGAGCGGGTCGCCAACCATCTGGACTCGACGGCGCGCCATACCGAGGCCGCCGGCCAAGCCGTCGCTTTCGCTCGACTCACCTGGCACAAGGAACGGCTCATGCGCCTGCGTGGCAAGCTCTGCGGGCACCGCTTCGGGCGAGGCGTGGTCGTCCCTGGAGGCGTGTCCGGCCCGATAGCGCTGCCGCCGGTCGCTGCCCTACGCGAGTTGGCCGACCTCCAAGCCGACGTGCGCGCCGATACAGACCTGCTCATGTCGACCTCATCCTTCGTTGACCGGCTGCGCGGTACCGGCGTATTAGTGCCTGACATCGCCGCCTCCCGGGGCGCCCTTGGCCCGGTCGGGCGCGCCTCCGGCCTCGAAGAGGACATAAGGACGTACCGGCCTTACGCAGCATATGGGTTGGTCCAGGTGCCCGAGCACCACTACCGCAGCTCCGGCGACGCCCTGGCCAGGCAACTCGTACGGCTGGAGGAAATGTGGGGAGCGTTCGAGCTCTGCCGCCAGGTGCTCGAAGAACTGTCCGGGCGTCCTGCAGACGGCCCCTGGGCGGGCCGGGCCGAGCCGGCCGACGGGGAAGCGTGGGGATGGGCTGAAGCCCCCCAGGGCGAAGTGCTCTACCTGGTCGAGACGAAAGGGGGCCGGCTGCGGAGGGTCAAGCCACGGTCGGCTTCGTTCCACAACTTGGGCCTTTTCGCGGACGTCTTCGGCGGCGACATTTTCACCGACTTCGCCTTCATCGAAGCGAGTTTCGGGTTGTCCATAGCTGGGGTAGCGGGCTGATGCCGTGGGTCACGCGTGGGTTGCGCAACGGTATCTTGACCAGTCGGTACCCGGCCCGGCCCGACGGCTACGACGACAACTGGCACGGCAGCGTCGTGGTCGGCCCAGCTCACCCCGGCACCCCGGCTGCGGCGATAGCGGCAAGATGCCCGACCGGCGCCATCTCCGCAAGTGGAGCGGCGACGCCGGAGCTTGACCAGGGCAAGTGCATACTCTGTGGCCGTTGCGTGCTCGAAGGCCCGGGCACCTTCAGCTTCACCCCCTCTGCTGAGGTGGCCCACCGTAGCCGGG
This sequence comes from uncultured Acidimicrobiaceae bacterium, assembly GCA_963725935.1. Classification (GTDB taxonomy): domain Bacteria; phylum Actinomycetota; class Acidimicrobiia; order Acidimicrobiales; family Palsa-688; genus Fen-671. The sequence continues at coordinate 21,245 of CAVSAM010000004.1, forward strand.
CTCGCCTCGTCGTACCTCCAACCGAGGAAAACGAAGCCGCTGTGGCGGAGGCGCGCGCCGAACTGGCCCGGCGTGTCCGGGCTCTGGGCAGGTCGGTCCATGTGCGTCATGTGGATGCAGGCTCGGACGGCTCCGATGAGTGGGAGGTGGCTGCGCTGCTCGGGCCCGTCTACGACGTGCACCGGCTGGGGATCTTTTTCACCGCCAGCCCAAGACATGCCGACCTGCTCCTAGTCACGGGTGCTGGCTCGGCCGGGATGGTCAGGCCTTTGTCGGTCACTTACGAGGCCATGCCAGAGCCGCGGGTCGTCGTGGCGGTGGGGACCGACGCGATAAGTGGCGGGCTGGTCAGCCCCAGCTACGCGTCGTCCGGGGGCGTGGGCGACGTAGTGCCTGTAGACGTTTGGGTGCCCGGTTCGCCACCGAGCCCGTTCTCCATCCTCCACGGGATCCTCTTGGCCATCGGTCGTCTGCCGAGTGGGCGGGTGGGCCGATGAGGCAAGTCCTTCTCCTCGTGGCGTTGTCTTTGTTGGCCGCCGCGGGTGCCATCAGCCAAGTCTTCGGTGGTGGCCAGCCCTGGTCGCGCCGGGTCACTTACACTGCGGCGGCAGCGGCTTCAGCGTTGGTGACAGCGCTCGGTGCCCTATGTGTCACCAGCCCGGCCCTCACGGTAAGCCTCGGTGACCTCTTGGACTTCGGCCAGACATCTCTCCGTCTCGACCAGCTCGCCGGGCTGTTCCTAACTCTTTCGGGGAGCCTCGGGGTTGTTATCTCCTTGGCGCTGGCCAGCTGGCCTGCGCACCCGGTCCGGGCTGGGGGGCGTGCCACACCGGCCGGCTACCTGCTGCTATTAGCGTCGGTCACCGTCATAATCACCGCCGCCGACGCCTTCACGTTCCTTTTCGCCTGGGAGACCTTGACGGTGGCGTTCTACGTCCTCGCGACCGCGACTCGGTGCCGAGCTGACCAACCAGGCGATGCGTGGGCGACGTCGGCGGTAGGCAAAGTCGGTGGTGCGACGCTGCTTGTGGGGTTCGCGCTGCTCGCCGGCGCCACGGGCTCCGTCGGCTTTGCTGCCTGGGCCCGGGTGCCCGCCGGCGGGCTCCACGACACTGCCTACGCATTGTTGGTCTTCGGGTTCGGCACCAAGGTGGGCCTCGTCCCGTTCCATGTATGGATGCCGCGCGGGTACGCAGCGGCCCCTGGGCCGGTGCGCGCGGCAATGGCCGGCCTCGCCGTCAATGCCGGCTTTTACGGGCTGTGGCGGTCGCTCGCCATCCTCGGCCGGCCTCCCGAGTGGTTACCGGCCACCGTTTTGGTCCTGGGCGGGCTAACTGCGTTGTTAGGGATCGCCTTTGCCGCCGTCGAGGGCGATATCCGCCGGGTCATCGCGTACTCAAGCGTCGAGAACGGCGGGATCATCATGGTTGGCTACGGAGTCGCTCTCGCCGGGGCCTACGGGACCAACAAGGCCCTCATCGCTGTCGGGCTCCTCGCCGCTTCGCTGCAAGTGCTTGCGCACGCCGTGGCCAAATCGGGGCTGTTCCTTGGGGCGGCCAACTTCGAGGCTGAGGCTGGGAGCGCTGAGCTCGGGCCTATTTCGGGAATGGCCCGCGCCCAGCCATGGGGCTCGGCCTCCTTTGCCGCCTCGGCGCTCACCCTTGCCGGCCTGCCCCCTACGATCGGCTTCGTCTCGGAGTGGTTCATTTTCGAGGCTCTCATGCAGGAGTTCAGGCTCCATCAATTGACACTTCGCTTGGCCATGGCCAGCGCCGCGGCGCTCGTCGCCTTGACTGCCGGCGTAGCCGCGCTCACTTTCGTTCGCTTGCTCGGTTTCGCCGTACTCGGCCGCACTGGCACGGACCGCGCCGTTGGCGGCTTTGCCGAGCGCGCTGCTCCCACCAAGATGTCCCTGACCGTGATCGGCCTGGCCTGTTTTGGCCTGGCGGCAGTGTGCCCCTGGGTCGTGCGGTACATCGCCCATGGCCTTGGCCCGGACGTAGCGCAAAGCGTGACCCTGGGTGCCCTCAAATCGCCCTGGGTCATCCAGCCGGTTTTCGCTCACTTCTCAGCTCTATCGCCTAGTTGGCTGTTTGTCGTGATGCCGCTCGGATTCTTGGCGGTGACGGGCGGGACGGTGCTGGCGTCGAAAGGGCGGTTCTTGTCCGTGCGCCGGGTGCCTACCTGGCGGTCGGCGACATCTGGAGTTCAGGGCGAGGACAGTTATAACGCATTCGCGTACGCCAATCCGCTGCGGCACGTCCTGGCCAACATCCTTGGTACCCAAAAGGAGGTGCAGTTGCTTGGTGCTCGGCGCAGTGGCCCGGCCGTGGGCCCGACGGACAGGCAACCTGAAGCCGAGCTCACCGAAGAGGAAGACCATTCCCACGTGGTCTTCAGTGCCAGCGTTGCCGAGCCCGTGGAGTCGTACTTTTACCGGCCGGTGCTGACCCTCTACATGAGCATTGTGGGGTTAGCGAAGAAGCTCCAATCTGGTCGCCTCGAGGCCTACGTGGGCTACATGTTGGTCGCCCTGGTCGCTGTCCTGATTGTTGCCGTGGTTGTGTGATGAGGTACTGCCTCCTTGGTGCCGGCTCGGCCGTTCGGTCCGCCAGCGAGCTCGGGCCGTCAGCCGCTCGGGCCGAAGCGTTCGACGCGGATGCGGTCTTCGCTCATCCCCGATGCGACCAGCAGGGTGCTGGCCGCATCGGCGAAGGGCGACGACCCGCAGATGTAGCCTGTCGCTCCCGGCAAAAGAGCAGCAGCGAGGTCGGACGCCTTGAGGTGGCCAGGTGGCCTGCCGTAGCCCGCAGGAGCGGAGCGAGTGTATATGACCGAGCTCTGCGGGCCGGGCAGCTCGTCTGAGTAGTAGAGGTCACCAGGGGACCGCACGGAGACCACGAGGCGTACCAGCTCGGGACGCCCTAGGTTGCGGGCGAGGCGCAACATGGCCATCAGCGGCACAACCCCCGAGCCACCGCCTACCAGCACGGCCGGTGAGCCGCCCTCCCAGACGAACCAACGCCCGATCGGTCCCCTGATCTCCAGCTCGTCGCCGACGACCACCTCGTCGTGCAGGAAGGACGAAACCTCACCGTCCTCCAAGCGCTCGACCGTCACTTCTATCTCGTTGGAACCGTCGGGGGCGGACGCCACCGAGTACGAGCGGGACGCCGAGTAGCCGTCAGGAGCGGTCAGGCGAAGCACGTAATGCTGGCCGGCCAGGTGCTGAGACGGCTGGGCGAGCGCCAGGCGGAAGGTTTTGGCACACGTTGTCTCGGGCCGGATCTGGATGACCCTGGCCGGCTGCCAAGGGTTACTCCTCGAGGTCACGTCCATCTTGTCCTCGGCGGTCATTCAGTCGCCCTCGTACCGCTGCTCCAACCAGGGGTCGCCGCGGTCGTGGTAGCCGTTGCGCTCCCAAAAACCCGGCTCGTCATGGTCGAGTACCCGCAAGCCTGCTACCCACTTCGCGCTCTTCCAGAAGTAAAGGTGGGGCACCAGCAGACGCGCCGGGCCGCCGTGAGCGGCTGGCAGGGCTTTGCCTTCGAAATCCCAGACCACCCAGGCCTTCCCACTGGTCACGTCCGCCAGCGGCAGGTTCGTCGTGTAGCCGGTGTGCGAGAACGCAAGCACGTGGCTCGCGCCTGGTTGGACGCCCGCCTTCTCGAGCAGGCTGTCGACTGAGACCCCGCTAAAGCTGACGCCGAGCTTGGACCACGTCGTCACGCAGTGAATGTCTCCGCTGTAGGACGACGGTTCGAGCGCGTGGATTTCGTCCCAGGTCCAGGTCGTTGGCCTGTCTACCAGCCCCTCGACCGTGAACGTCCAGCCGGCCGCTTCGAGGTGCGGGGTGACCTCCGCCGTGAGAACGGGCCAGCCGTCCCCGATGTCGTACTGGCCGGGCGGCAGCCGCGGGTCACGAGCCTCCCGCCCCCTGCCCAGGAAACCCCTTGTCAACTTGGCCATTCGAGCCCCAGCTTTCCTTTTCGCACAGCGTAGTTGGCTATGGCTCAGCCAGGCCCAGGAGCGCGCCGATAGGGCTAGATGCGACCGCTGTACTGGCAGCGAGCCACAAGGGCTCTCCGCACTACGGCGACCGGCGCGACAGTGCTGGTCGTAGCGGCAGGCCTCTGGGGAACCACGTCCGTCACCGCCGACGTGACATCGGTCGCGGCGGCCGTCGGTAGGGTGCACATAGCGTCTCTCACCCACCTGCCCGCCTTGGCATCAGGGCGAAGGCGGGTGCTCCCCCTCAGCGCCGGCAAGCCGGTGCCAGCGTCGTGGCCACACACCGCGCCTTTGGTCAGGGCCGTCGGCGCCCACGAATTGGTCCGGGACGGAGTGGTGGCATCGCAGAACTGGTCGGGTTATGTCGACTCCGGGAGCGGTGCCGTGTTCACGGGGGCCTCAGGTAGCTGGACCGTGCCCGCGGTCCAGGCGGGGACTGCAGGCGACTCGAGCACCTGGGTCGGCATAGACGGTACGACGACCTCGGACCTGGTCCAGGCCGGGACCGACCAGAGCTGGTCGCCTTCTGGGCCGGTCTACTACGCCTGGTACGAGATGTTGCCGGCGGTCGCAACCGAGCTCGGGCCCGTATCGCCGGGCGACCACATCTCTGTCACGATCACCGAGGGCCAGCCTGGGAGCTGGACAATAACCGTCGACGACGCCACCGAGAACACCACGTGGACCGAACCGGTCGCCTACAGTGCCCCGGGCAACAGTGCCGAATGGGTCGAGGAGGCGCCCACCCTGGCGGCGGACAATACCATCGAGACTCTGGCCGATTTCGGCGCTGTGCAGTTCACAAATTTGGCGGTGCAGGGCCCGGGGACGGCGGCGGCCACGGCCTACCCCGTCTACATGGTCAACACATCCGAACAAATAATCGCCTACCCGGACCAGTACAACCCAGCCACAGGCTCCTTCACCGATAGTTATGGCTCCACGTCGCCTCCTGGTTCACCCCCCGAGGTCCCCATAGGCGGTGGCTCAGGCACTTCTTCAAGTACTACAAGCACTTCTTCGACGACCAGCACAACTGTGGCCGGGGCTCCAACAACGAGCACGGCACCGGCACCGCCGTCGCCACAGGGCCAAACGCCCGGGCAACAGGGCTATTGGCTGGTGGGCCGGGAGGGGGGAATATTTGCGTTCGGCACCGCAAGGTCCCACGGGTCGGCCGGTTCCCTCCACTTGCAGAGCCCGATGGCGGGCATCGCGCCAACCGCCGACAACGGCGGCTACTGGCTGGTGGCAACCGACGGGGGGGTGTTCGCGTATGGAGATGCAAGCTATGTGGGGTCACTACCCGCTGACGGCGTCGGCCCCGTTGGGGCCAGCTCGGGGCACCACCTGTCGGCGCCAATCGTCGGAATAGTGCCTACGCCAGACGGCAAGGGCTACCTGATGGTGGCCAAGGATGGGGGTGTTTTCGCTTTTGGCGACGCCCACTTCGAAGGCTCGTGCGCGAGCATTGGTGGCTGCGATGCACCCGCCGTCGCTGTCGTGCCTGACGCTACGGGCGCTGGCTACTGGCTGTTGCTGTCCAACTGCGACATGGTGCCGTTCGGGGACGCCCCTAAGATCACTGACAGCAACTGTGAGAGCTCCGCGGTCACGGGTCGACTCGTTGCCACATCGGCAGCACGTACCCCAGACGGGCGAGGTTACTGGGTGCTCCTCGACAACGGGACGACGTTCCCTGAGGGCGATGCCAAATTGCTCGGTTCTTGGGACTCCAAGAAGATGACGACGACCCGCAATCGCGCCGTCGCGATCGTACCAACCGCTGACGGCGGTGGCGCTTGGGTCGTCCTCGCAAACGGGATTGTCGACCCATTTGGGGACGCGCCAAACCTCGGCGACCTGGACGGCACGCCGCTGTCGGCGCCGATAACCGCCGCCGCCGGCTGGTAACAGGCCGCAGAAAGAACCAGTAATGCGGCCCTAACAGGGCGGCGCCAGCGAAGGAACTCTTGTAGGCTGCTAATCGTGAAGAAGCCAGCCCGCACAGGGCGGCGACGTCGTGAGGCGCTCCCGGCCGGGGTTGCGGCCGCGATCGCGCTAACAGCTGCAACGTGCACCGGCACAGGCGCAGCACAAGCGGCGCAACCGGACCGACCTGACGCTCTCGCTGCGGCCGCACCACCGAGCTTTTCCTGCACTAACCCGCAGCCCGCGTCGACGGTCCAGGGCACCCCAGACGTCCGTTCGGTGCCCCAGATCGAGTCAATTAGCCTGGTACCCCGCGCCGGCGGATTATTGGTTTCCTACAAGTTCCGGGCGCCTCTGGTCCTCGCACCGGAAGGTGTCTACTTGTCCTGGGCCATTTACGTCTACCGGCACCGCAGCGACGCCGGAACGCCACAGAGAGCCGTTGAGCTACAGGTCGAAGACCGTGGAAAGGGTTGGGAGCCCTCGGGTTGGACCATCCTCGCTTCGATCGGGACCGACGCGAGCCCCGTGGCCGGTTCTGTCCAAACTGACGCGGCGGGCGACCAACTGAGGACCTTTTTCCCCGCTGGTTTCACGAACCTGCGGCCGCCGTTCTACTGGTTCGCAAGCCAGGAGGAATACAGGGCCTACTTACCCGTGGCGAACAAGGCCCACCCGCAGAACTGGAACGTGAACGGGTCGGTGACGACGGACTGCCCCGTGGGCGTCCGGGTCAACCCCAACAGCCTTCCCGACGGAGCCAAGCTTCTTTCGGCGGGTGCCTGAGCGAGATCAAGGACGGGGACCGCTGAACTACAGCGAGTGCTCCTTCGCAAAGTCGACCAGCTCTGGCACATAACCGAAGGCGAGGGCGGTCACCGTATCGGCCGCACCGTAATACAGCGCCACTCGGCCCGTAGGCGCGTCGCAGAGCATGGCGCAGGGGAAAACGACATTGGGTACGTCACCTACACACTCATAGGACGACTGCGGTGACAGGACGTAAGGTGCCGAACGGGCGATGACTTTCCAGGGTTCGTCCAGGTCGAGCAACGCCACGCCTGCACTGTAGACGAAACCGTTACACGAGGTCAGGACTCCGTGGTAAACGAGCAACCAACCCTCGCTGGTTTCCAGGGGCACCGGACCTCCTCCGACCTTGGTCGATTGCCAAGTGTTTGTCACAGGGCTCATCACGTGGCGGTGCCGCCCCCAAAAACGCAAGTCAGGGCTCTCGCTGTAGAAGATATCCCCGAACGGCGTATGCCCGTTGTCCGATGGCCGCGACAACATGGCAAAGCGGCCATTTATCTTTCGGGGAAAGAGGACACCGTTGCGGTTGAACGGCAGGTACGCGTTCTCCTCCTGATGGAACTGGCGGAAATCGTCGGTCCAGGCCACCCCGATCGTGGGCCCGTGGTACCAGTTGCACCAAGTGATGTAATAACGCTCGGCGATCCGGACGACCCTGGGGTCGTAGCCATAGACAAACTCGCCAATATCGGGGTCGTCCGCGGTGAACTCGAGCGGCTCGGGGTCTATCTTCCAATCGAGGCCGTCATCGGAGAACCCCGCGTGGAGCTCCATTCGCCTTGTCCAATCGTCGCAACGGAACACACCAGCAAAGTGGCCTTCGAAGGGTACGACGGCGCTGTTGAAGATGCTGTTGGAGGTCGGTATCAAGTCTCTTGGGATCACAGGGTTGCGCGAATAACGCCACAATGGCCCTACAGCCCCCGCCGGCCGGTCCTCCCATGGGAGGTTGGGCAGCGCTTGGTGACCAAGTATGTCGAGCGGAGTCAATTGGTGCCTACCTTTTTGTATGTGATTATTCAGAGCTCGTCTTCGATGGCGACGAAATGTCCCGGCTCGCACTCCACCAGCGGTTGGGTATTGTCCGCGGCCAGGACCGCATCGAGTTTCGGGGCCCGAGACCGAAGCGCCGCTGCCACGGCTGATCTGGGATGTCCATCAGGCTGGGCCGAGGCCCAGAGCCGGAGCCCGCGCTCTTGGCGGTTCGGACCAGCTTGTGCGGCTCGCGCGTACGAGCCGGGTGAAGTGAGCTCTTGGAATAGCGCCCGCCTTCCCCACGGAAATCCTCATCATCGACCGAGCCGTTCGCAACAAGCGCTGGCGCCAGTCCCCCGCCCGAGCCGTTGACCGCGACAGCAGCGGGCGCGCGTTCACCCGCGCGGTCCCAGCGCCTGTGCAGCTGAGGGACTGCCGTGAGCAGGCTCTGGGTGTAGGAATGCCGCGGGTTGCCGAACACCTTTTGAGTCTCCCCCATCTCGACGATGGCCCCGTCACGCAATATCACCGCCTTGTCGCTTATGTAGTTGCCAAGCGAGAGGTCATGAGTAATGAACAGAATGCCGAGGCCCTTGCGCTTCAGGTCGACGAGCAGGTTGAGGACATCGACGCGCGTCGAGGCATCGAGCATGCTTATGATCTCGTCAGCTACGAGTAGCTTGACCTCGAGCAAAAGGGCGCGAGCGATCAAGAGGCGCTGCTGCTGGCCGCCCGAAAGCTGGTGGGGGAACTTGTTGAGGACGTCAGCGGGGTTGAGGGCCACCGACTCGAGGGCGGATTCGATCTTGTCGTGCCACTCTTTGCCGTGCAGGTGGGCAAAGTATACGCTGCGGACCATCTCGAAGACTCGGTCTGCCTTGTAAAGCGGGTTATAGGAGCTGAAGGGGTCCTGGAAGACACCCTGCACATGGCGGTAATAGTCACGCAACTGCCCCTTAGCCCAGCTCGAAATATCCGTCCCCTCAAAATTGACGCTCCCGGCAGACAACGGTGTCAACCGCAGGATTATCTTGCCGAGCGTGGACTTCCCGCTGCCGCTTTGGCCTATGAGCGAGACAACCTCGCCCCTGTCGATGTTGAAACTAACGCGGCGCAGTACGAGCTTCAGCTCGCCGCCGAACGTACCTGTCCTATAAACCTTTGAGACGCCCTGGATCTCCAGCATGCTCATGACTGTGCCCCTTGGCTGGCCGGTTCCTTGCTGGCCGGCGCGTTGTCTTCCATCGCCTTCCAGCAGGCAACCTCGTGGCCCGGCCGCAGCTCCACGAAGGGAGGCTCCTCGACACATTTGTCGAACGCGAAGGGGCAGCGGTCCCTGAACCTGCACCCGGTCGGCGGGTTGAGCAGCGAGGGAGGACGGCCAGGGATGCCCGTCAGAGGAGCCTCGTCGTAGCGCAAGCCGACCTCGGGCAAAGAGCCAAGCAACAGCTGGGTGTACGGATGGAGAGGGTGGTCGACGATCGTGTTGGAGCTGGCTTTTTCTGCGAGCTTGCCGGCGTACATCACCAAGATGGTGTCGGCTATCTGGGCCAGGACCGACAAGTCGTGGGTGATCACGATCATGCTCTTTACGAAGCCGCGGTCCCTGAACTCCATCAGCATTTCGCCGACGGCACGCTGGGTGGTCACGTCCAGAGCCGACGTGACCTCGTCCCCGATGAGAAGCGAGGGGTTGAGCAGAGTGGAGATGACCATGGTCGTCCGCTGGCGCATCCCGCCAGACATTTCGAAGGGGTACATGTTCAACACGTTCTGGGGTAAACCGACCAAGTCGATGCGGCGCTTGAACTCTTCCAGGACGTCTCGGTAGTCGGCCCCACGCGACTTGATGAGGTCCGCAGTCATCCGGCCGATCTTGCGCGTCGGGTTGAGCGCGCTCATGGCGTACTGGGGGATTACGGAGACGTCACGCAGGCGGTGGCGGTTCATAGCCTTGTAGTCGGCGATCGGCAGGGTCGCACCGTCGAGCTCGACGGTGCCACCCACGTGCTTCATTCGCCCTTCCAGGAATATCAGGCTGTTGCCGAGTGTGGACTTACCGCAGCCAGACTCTCCGGCCAAGCCCATGATCTCGCCGTCGGCGATGGAAAAGCTCACCCCGTCGACCGCCCTAACATCGCCGCGCAGCGTCCGGTAGGAGATGCGCAGGTCGTCGACCTTGAGGCTCACGTCTGCCTCAGCTTGGGGTTGAAGACTTCGTCCAGGCCCACATTGGCGATGTACAGCGCAAGGACCATCAAAGTCAGCGCCGCCCCGGGCGGTATGAACCACCACCACATATGTAGCTCCAAAGCGCTCCACAACGTCGACTGGTTCATGATGTCGCCGAGCGAGAGGCCGTTGGTCGGCCCGAGGCCGAGGAAGTCGAAGTTCACCGCAACCAGCATCGAACTGGCGAAGAGCAGCACGAACACCAAGAAGATGTACGAAGCCATGTTGGGCGCGATGTCCTTCACGACGATGCTGACGGCGCGTTTCCCAGACAGGCGCGCCAGAATCTACGAAATCGCGTTCCTTCAGGGTGAAGGTCTGTGCGCGCACCGCCCGCGCCACCCAAGGCCAACCGGTTACACCGATGAAGACACCCTCGAAAAGGACGCCACGGGTCGTGAGGTAGGCGCTGATGACTATCAACAGGACCAGCTGCGGGATGCAGATCATGACGTTGGTCAGCAGTTGGAGGATCTCGTCGAGTACCCCGCCGCGGTAGCCGGCAGCGAAGCCCACCACCAGGCCGACGGCGCCGGCGAAAAGGGCACCCAAGGCGCCCACCACATAACTGTCACGCACACCGTAGAGCACCTGGGAGAACACGTCGGTCCCGAACGGCGACGTAGTACCGAACAGATGCTGCGCCGAAGGGCGCAGGCCGGGCGTCCCGTGATAGGTAGGGCTGTAGGGCGCGAGCAAAGGGCCGAAGATGGCGAGCGCAACAAAGATCAGCTCGACACCGAGGCCGATCATGAGCTTGGGGTTGCGCAGGGCAAAATGGAGGAACTCCCAGCGTCGCCCGCCCCCGAAGCTCCCGGCGCCCGCGCTCGGGGCGATGGCAGCCAGCTCGGCGCCTCCGGCACCCACACTGGGAGGTAGTACGGCGTTGCCGGTCGGACCGGGGCTGGTCCCCCCAGCGAAGTCCTCAGGTGCGCTCGGGGGGCCCGTGTTGACGCTCACGCCGGGGCCCCCTGCATGCTCAACCGTGTCCTCGGGTCCACGATCACGTAGACGATGTCGATTACGAAGTTGGCCAGGAGCACCCCGACAATAATGAACATGAAGATGCCCTGTAACAAGAAGTAATCCTCGTCGCTTATGGCGAGGAAGATGAGGTGCCCCAGGCCCGGGTACTGGAACACGACCTCGGTGACGATGTTACCGCCGACCACGACCCCGAGCGCCAACGCCAGCCCGGACAGCTGCGGGAGGACGGCGTTGCGATAGGCGTACTTGCGCACGAGGCGCTGCGACGCCCCCAGTGAACGTAAGTAGCGGGCGTAATCAGTTTCGAGCTCGTAGATCACCAGGTTGCGCATGCCGATGGCCCAGCCGCCGAAACTGACCAAGAACACGGTGAGGAAAGGCAGGAACCAGTGCTCGAGGAGGCTAACGAAGAACGTCCAGTTCCAGCCCGGGATCAGGCCCGGGTTGTAGCCACCGTCGACTGGGAACCAGCGCAAGCGGACAGCCAGGTAGTAGGCCATGGCCAGCGCCAACCAGGCATATGGGGCAGCCTGGAACAGGTAGCCGACCGGGAGGACTGTGTTGTCAAGCCACTTGCGTCGGGCCGCCATCGCCCCGATGCGGTTGCCGAGGATGTAACTGAGAGATATCGCCGGTATGAGAAGCGCAAGGGTGTAGGGGATCGCCTGGAAGATCACGTGCGTCACCGGTTCGGTGGCGTAGAAGCTGAGCCCGAAGTTCCAGTGGAGCACCCCGTCCCAGAAATCGAGGTACTGCTTCCACGCCGGCACGTTGACCCCAAAAGACGCTGAAATCAGTTTCTGCAGCGCTGCGTACTGGGCCTCGGTCGTGATCGAGAACTTCGAAAGGTACAGTTGGACGGGGTTGCCGGGCATGACGCGGGGGATGGCCCAGTCGATCGTTGTGGCGAGGAAGAACGCGACCACATAGGTAATGATCTTCCTCGTAAAGTAACGCCTCACCCGTCCTGCCTTCCTGAAGAAGTGTAAAGGACCAGCAAGCCCACCGCCCTATTGGAGGACGGTGGGCTCACCAGCGACGATTCCAGCAAACAACTACTGCTGGGTGGTCACTCCCACTACACAGGCTTCAACGCGGCCAGGGCGAAGATCGTGGTCATGTTGAGGTAGTTGTTCCACAACACCGGGGTGTTCTGGTCGTTGGGGTTGGCGGAGGAAGGGAAGCCCGTCCAGTAGGTGTTGTTGCCCTGGAACCAGGCGCCGTTGTACCACAGCGGGATCTCGGGCAGGTCCTGGAGGAAGTCCGTCTCCAGCTGGGCGTAGACCTTGTCCAGCGCCGAGGTGTCGGTCAGGGGGATAGTGCTCGCCTTTTGGACGAGCGCCCAAGCTGCCGGGTCCGAGTAGCGCTCCCAGTTGAGCTGGGCGTTCTGCTGCTTCAGGATGGGCAGGTTGTAGACACGCTGGAAGTAGGCGTACGGGTTCGAGTCGATATTGGCGTTGTTGTCGATGGCCAAGTCGTAGGTGCCGTTGGTCAGGTCGGCGTTGCGGGCGCTGTCCTGGGGATAGATGGGCTCGACCTTGATGCCGATGGCGTTCAGCTGGGACGATATGTCCTGGATGGCGGCCATCCAGTCCGTCCAGCCGTCAGGGACCTCAAGGGTGAGCTTTTGGCCCTTGTAACCCGACTTTGCCAGGTACTGCTTGGCCAGCGTCGGGTTGTAGCTGAAGCCGTCTTGCTTGACCACGCTGGAGCTGATGAAGCTGTCCAGGTTGGGCATCAGCCCTGTCGGGTTGGCCGCCTTCACGATGCCGCTGTAAACGCCGCTTACGACTCCCTCGGGGTTGATCCCGTACGCCAATGCCTTGCGGAAGTTGACGTTGTTCATCGGGGCCTTGGAGGTGTTCGGCTCGAGCCAGGCGGTGTTGGCCGAAAGCATGTACGGGGCCTTGGGGTAGTAGGTCTGCAGGAAGCTGTCGCCACCGATGACCTTCAGGGTGTTGATGCCCGGCAGGAAGTTGTTGCTCCAGTCGAGGTCGTTGCTGAGCAGCGCCGAGAGCTCGACATTGTTGGAGCCGTTAACCGAGTCGCAGAGGTACTTGAACTTGAACGAGAGCCCGAGCGCAGCAATGCCCCACCAATGGGGGTTCGTCTCGAAGCAGGCCTGCGTGGCACTGGTTGTGTCCAGGGTCATCGGGCCCGTTGAGGTCGGGGTCGCGTTGTTGCCGGTTACCTGCTCGGCCGGTGTCTCGGAAGCGAAGACGGACTGCGGGAATATCGCACCCTTCCAGAGGAACTCCTGGAACGCGGTGTAGTCGGGGGTGCCATTGAACGTCACCGTGACCGTGTTGCCGTTGGCGGTGGCACTTTTAACCGATGACATGTTGCTGTTGAAAGCGGCGGCCGCGTCGGCCTTCTCCATGTTGATGGTAAAGACCACGTCTGCCCCGGTCAGGGCCCCGCCACCGACTGGGACGGGCTGCTGACCCAGTCGACGCCGTTGCGGAGGTGAATGGTGTAGGTGTCGCCGCTCCAGGTGCCGCTTGTTGCGAGCCAAGGGATGTACTTGTTGTGGATGGGGTCGTAGAGGAACAGCGACTCGTAGAGCAGGCCATTGGTACCGGTGTACAGGGCACCGGGGTCGTTGGGGTTGAAGTTGGTGGGCGGTGAGTAGGCCGTCCCACTCGTGTAGAGGGTGTCGCTGTGCGGGAAGGCGGCCTGGTTCGGTGTTCTGTTGGCGTTGGCGTTGGCGCTGCTAGCACCAACAACGCTCATCAGCGGGACCACCATGGCTGTCGCGGTTAGGACAGTAGCCAAACGGGTGATCACTTTGCTTTTGCGTATCGGCATGCTTTACCTGCTCCTTGTCTCTGTTAGGGCAACAAGACGGGACCGCTGGCACCTACCGGCATTTGGTGCCAGCAGCCCGTCTCGCTCCAGTTGCGTTCCAATGTTGCGTCGGGAGGGTTGTGCGCCGGCAGCTGACGAGTAGCAAAGTGGTCGCCACGACAGGGCTGGTGAAGGCACCGGGCCGGCACACCTGGTGCCGGAGAGCCGGCACAGGTGCCCGGCTTGACGAAGGTCGTCGATGAACCCTCGTGACGACCGTTTGACCCCCATTTGAACCCCCTCGTCTGCTTCCGTTACTTAACCGGTTCAGGTCGTAACAAGACGTACGCTAAGCACGCGAGGTTTGCGAGTCAAGTCATCCCCCAAAAGAATTTTGCGCTCACGATTTGAGAAAAGTATCGCCATTTTGCGCTCACGATTTGAGAAAAGCCTTTGCCTGTTTTCGCGCTTCCGCGAGGTGAAGCGCGTGGGTGACCTCAGCGAGCGGGCAGCGCGTCCTGGCCGTCGCCAGTCGCACTTGCCACCAAGGCTGCGGTGCTACCCCTGGAGATGAGCCGCGGCATCTCGTCTACGTTGCCGGGGATCGCCTCACCTTCGACCAACGCGATGAGCGCCTGGGCTGCGCGTGCGCCGTACGCCACTACGTCTCTGGCCCGGGCCGTGAGCGCCGGCCGGACCACCTCACACAGCGTCGAGTCGTCGAAGGAGACCAGCGAGAGCTCGGCGGGCACGAGGACACCCATCTCCTGGGCGGTGCCGAGACCGGCAACGGCCATGATGTCGTTGTCGTAGACGATCGCCGTGGGAGGAGACTTGCTGCTCAGGAGCTGCCGCGTCGCCGCTGCCCCGGCCGAGCTCGAGAAATCCGTAGTCACCACGCGGCCCCTGGCCCGAACGCCACGCAAGGCTTGCTCGAAAACCCGGGTGCGTACTTCCATGGCCGCGAACTCTGGGGACCCGGCCACCCGGTCGATCCGGCGGTGCCCGAGCGACGCCAGGTGGCTAACGATCTGGCGGATGCCCTCGGCGTCGCCACCCGAGAAGAACGGGACAGAGCCGGTACGCCCCGGGCCCCCCACGATCACCGCGGGCAGGCCTAGCTGCTCCACCAGTGGGATCCTTGGGTCGTCGACGCGGAGGTCGACGAGCAGCACGCCGTCGACGCGGCGCTCCGCCCACCAACGCCGTAACACCTCGGTCTCTGCTTCGACGTCCTCCACGATCTGCAGCATCAGCGCGAACTGGCGGGCAGAAAGCTCGGACTCGATACCGGAGAGCAGCTTGGAGAAGAAGGGCTCGTACGCCAACGTCCTGGCCGGCCTCGCAAGGGCCAGCCCGCAAGCCCCGGCCCGGGATGCCGACAACGCACGGGCGGCCCGGTTGGGGTGCCATCCGACCTCTTCAGCGATGGCGAGGATACGCCGGCGGGTGAGCTCCGACACCCCGGGATGGCCGTTAAGGGCGTAGGAGACCGAACCCTTCGAGACACCTGCCCGCTGGGCGATGTCTGTGATGGTGGGCCTGCGGGGCCCTTGTCCCTGCCTTCGTGGCACGCTTTGCTCCTCGCTTGCCGGGTTACTCTAGTGACCCGGCCTGACTAGCCCTAAATCAACCGCGGCCGCCCGGGGAGCTGCTCAACCTTGGCGAGGCCTCCGGTTGGGGACATCTAGGCCTGAGATCGCATGCGGTTCGTAGTGATCCTCTAGTTGCTCGATCTCCTCGGCGCTCAGCTCGACCGAAAGGGACCCGAGCAGGTCGTCGAGTTGCTCGGGACTGGTGACCCCGACGATCGGAGCGGTCACGACAGGCTTGCTCAAGAGCCACGACAGCGCAACCTGGGCGCGGCCGATACCGCGTTTGTCCGCAACGTTTGCGACCGCGTCGACGATCGCCCGATCGTCCTCGGAGTAAAGACGCTTGCCGAACTCGTCGGTGCGGCTTCGCTCGGTCACGTCGTCCCAGCTGCGGGTGAGCCTGCCGCGCGCCAGCGGGCTCCATGGGATGACACCAATCCCTTGGTCTTCGCACAGCGGCAGCATCTCGCGTTCTTCTTCCCGGTAGAGGAGGTTGTAATGGTCCTGCATCGAGACGAACCTGGACCAGCCATGGCGTTCGGCGACGTGGAGCATTTTCGAAAATTCCCAGGCGTACATCGACGACGCCCCGATATAGAGGGCCTTACCCGCTTTTACGACATCGTCGAGGGCCTCCATCGTCTCCTCGACCGGGGTCGTGTGGTCGAACCGGTGGATCTGGTAAAGGTCTACCTAGTCCGTCTGCAACCTGCGCAAACTGTTGTCTATCTCGGTCATGATCGCTTTGCGCGACAGGCCGGCGCCGTTGGCCCCGGCACGCATGCGGCCGTTCACCTTGGTGGCAAGCACGATTTCCTCGCGGCGGGTGAAGTCGGCAAGCGCTTGGCCCACGATTTCCTCGCTGCTCCCGTCCGAATAGACGTTGGCCGTGTCCAGGAAATTAATACCGGCATCGAGGGCTTGGCGGATGATCGGCCTCGCCTTGTCAGGCCCGATGCTCCAGGGGTGGGCGCCGCGTTGCGGTTCCCCGAAGCTCATGCAACCCAGACAGATCCTTGAGACTTCGAGCCCGGTCGAACCGAGCTTGACGTAGTCCATGAAGCACCTCCTCAGAGCCTGGCGCCAGGCCCTCGGAGCGGGGGCCCTCGTGGGCGCTGACCGCCCACCCTATTGCCAGCCAAGGGGCAAGCGGGACCACAGAAAGCGTAGGGCCCCGAGAGCTCAGCTAGGGCCCGGGAGCTCAGCTCCGCTGGTACTTGCGGACCGCCAGAGGGGCGAACACGGCCACCGCACCAGCGGCCCACAGCAACGACCACGCCACGAAGTAGCCCGTGGAGTGCCCGAGCGAAGCTTCGGCTACCGGCCCGAGCGTCAGCGCTCTGACGGCGTCGACCATGTAAGTGACGGGTTGGTGCTGCGCAAAGACTTGCAGCCAGCCGGGCATGGTCGACACAGGGACGTAGGAGCTGGACAAAAAGGCCAGGGGGAACACCACCATAGCGATGCCTGTTGCGCCCTGGGGTGTCCCGCCCACAAGGCCTATGGCAATGAACATCCACTCGAACGCAAGTGCGAAAACGATGCAAAGCCCGAACGCGGCCAGGTCGTCGCCGACCGAGCCGTGGGGCCGGAAACCTACGGCGAAGCCGACGGCTGTGGCTACGAGCAGTCCCCAGGTCCCTATGAGGGTGTCGGCCAGCGCCCGTCCGGCGAGAAAGCTGGCGCGTGGTACGGGCAGCGAGCGCAGGCGGTCCACAAAGCCCTGTTGGAGGTCGTCAGCAACGCCCGTGGCGGCACCTATCCCCGAGAACAGTACGCCGGTAGAAACGAAGCCGGGGACAAGGAAATCGACGTAGGTGGTCCCGTGCATCGCTAGCGGGTTGACCGCGCCACCGAGGACGTAGCGATAGATGAAGAGGAACAGCCCCATCTGCGCTGTTCCCATCACGATCAACTGTGGGGTACGGAAAAAACGGATCAGGGCCCGCTTGGCCACCTGCACGGTGCTGGTGACGATGGGGGTCGTGCTCACGGCAGGTCGGGAGACCCGGGCCGACGTCGCGACGGTAACGGTAGTCATTTCTTTCCTCTCTATCGAGCGTTGGTGAGGGCCAGGAACACTTCGTCGAGGCTCGGTTGGCGCAGCGAGATGTCGTCGATATGGGCCTCACTAGTCTCCATGGCTTGGAGGGCCACCGAGAGCAGGCCGGGGTCGTCCACCCCCAAACTGACTTTGCGGGTTGCCTCGTCGACCCGTGCGGTCCCGTGGTCGAGCCGCCCCAATGCGGCGGCCACGATCGGCAGGTCTTCGCGGAAGCGGGTGCGAACCTCGATGACCCGCCCCCCGACGCGGCGTTTGAGGTCGGCAGGAGTACCGGCGGCGACCGCCTTGCCATGGTCGATGATGACTATCTGGCTGGCTAACTGGTCCGCCTCGTCCATGTACTGCGTTGTCAAAAGGACGTCGGTGCCAAGCCCCACGAGGGCGCGGATGGCGTCCCACAGCTCGGTGCGGCTGCGCGGGTCAAGGCCTGTGGTGGGCTCGTCAAGGAGCAGCAACCTCGGCTCGCCGACCAAGCTCGCGCCGAGGTCGAGACGCCTGCGCATGCCGCCGGAGTAAGACTTAACCTGCTGGTCAGCCGCCTCGTCGAGGCCCATCTGGCCGAGTACCGCAGCCGCTGCCTGCTTTGCATCACGGCGGCGTTTGCCGAACAGCCGGGCCACCATCTCGAGGTTCTCGCGACCGGTCATGGCCGGTTCGACGGCGGCGAACTGGCCGGCCAGCCCGATCACCTGCCTTACTGCGGCAGGCTCGCGACTGGCGTCGTGGCCGGCAACGAGGAGCTCTCCCCCGTCGAGGCGCAACAGCGTCGCCACCGCGCGGACGAAGGTCGTCTTGCCGGCACCGTTAGGGCCTAGGAGAGCGACCACCTCCCCTGGTTCGGCGACCAGGTTGAACCCGTCCAGGGCGCTGGTCTTCCCGAAGCGCTTGGTGGCGCCCCGGGCCTCGATGGTCGCTGAAGACATCGTCACTCCTTTGTCATATCGAAACTGTTGTCGAACAGCATTCTGGTGTCGAACAGCATTCTAACCAAACACTGGTCCGGGTGTCAAACAGTGTTCGAGTAACCGAATGGCATTCAGGGCCGCGCCGATATACTTGGGCTGATGGGACCTGAGATGACGGGACCTGAGATGACGGGACCTGAGATGACGGGACCTGAGATCACGGGGCCACCCGGGGCACCTGCCATCCCCGAGCCTCCCTGGTACCGCCCTGAAGCGGCACCACGCGTCCGGCTCACGCGCGAGGCAATCGTCGACGCGGCGCTCGCAGTGCTGGACGAGGTCGGAATGGACGGCCTGTCGATGAGGCGGGTCGCCCAGGAGCTCGGGACCGGCGCAGCATCGCTGTACTGGCATGTGCGAAACAAGGAAGAGCTGTTCCAACTGGTGTTCGACCGCGTGACCCGCGAGGTGGTCCTACCTGAGCCCGAGCCTGCCCGCTGGAAGGAGCAACTAAAGCTTCTCGGCTACGAGATGCGCAAGGCGCTCAGCAGGCACCGCGACGTCGCCCGGATCTCGTTCGGGCGAGTGCCCACAGGCCCGCAGATGGCCCTGCTGACCGAATGGCTCTTCACCCTCCTGCAGCCGGTCGGGATCCCAGACCGCGTTATTGCGTACATAGGCGATGTTGCCGGCCTCTACGTCGGGGCCTTCTGTTTCGAGGAGAGCCTCGGCCTCTCCTCGCCCACCGGCGAGGACCTCCCGCCCGAACAGATCGTGGAAATGTTCCGTGGCTACATGCAGTCGCTACCCGCTGAGCGGTTCCCGCGCACCCTCGCGTCGCTCGACCTAATCTTCGAGTTCAACCCGGAGGAGCGCTTCGAGTTCGCGCTCGACCTGATGATCTCTGGCATGGAGAAGTACGCCGCCCGTGCCTCTCAGAGGGAGACCACGCCGGGATAACCTCGCCGCAGCCCTCCACTGCTCGCCCGCGATTGGCCGGGACATCCGGTGCTTGGTCTGGCTCCGTATAGCTCACGAGGCTCAAGAACCCGAGCTCAAATTGGAGGCAACTATGGAGCTATACAATCGCCGGCAGGTCCTCACCGGGATCTCTGCAGGCTTGGCAGTTGCGGGAGTAGCGGCAACCATGCCCGCAGGGTCTGCCAGCGCAGCAGCTGCCGCCCTCGTCAAAGACAACAGCGCGGTCAAGGAAAATTCGCGTAAAGACAGCGCAACCGTTGCATCGTTCGACGGCACCGCCGAGCCGGTCGTGGCCTACATTCGCGACGCCAGCAGCGGCGAGATCAGCTTGTTCGTCGGTTCCCGCGAAATAACACTTCACGACAGCGGCATCGCCGCCAAACTGGCCTCCGCTGCCAGCAAGGGGGCCTGAGCAATGTCTTCGCACCGTGAAGCCCCGGAGATCTCGAAGGACCCGGTCGCCGACAGCGCAGACCTTTATGCTTTCGTTTCCCCGGACCGCCCCGACCACGTCACGATCATCGCCAACTACGTGCCCCTGCAGGGACCTGACGGCGGCCCCAACTTCTACGAGTTCGGCGACGATGTCTTGTACCAGATCAGGGTCGACAACAACGGCGACGGCGACGCCGACGTCACCTTCAACTTTTCTTTCCGCAGCGAGCTCACGATCCCGAGCAGTTTCCTGTATAACGACGGGCCGATCGAAAGCCTCAACAGCCCTTCGTGGAACCGCCGGCAGTTCTACAGCGTCTCGATGACATCTGGTGGCAAAACCACCAAGCTTGGGGCCAACCTGGCATGCCCGCCGTGCAATATCGGGCCGCTGTCAACCCCCGATTACCCCAAGCTCGCTTCCGAAGCCGTCTACTCGCTCGGATCCGGGCGCAAGGTGTTCGCCGGGCAGCGCGCTGACGGTTTTTATGTCGACCTCGGTGCGATCTTCGACCTCGGCGACCTGCGCCCGTTGGCCAACCTGCACGCCACCTTCGGTCTGCCCAAGCTCGCAGCGGCCAAGGGAGTCAACAGCACCCGCTACCTAAACGTGCACAGCATCGCGATACAGGTGCCGATCACTGACCTGACCAAGGGCGGCGTTCATCCCAAGGGCGCCCTCGACCCTGCAGCCACCATCGGGGTTTGGACGACGGCCAGCCGCCACAAGGCGCGGGTTTGGGACAACGCCAGCCAGGCCTACACCGACAGCGGCCCCTGGGCCAGATCTCGCGCCTGGGCAACCCCCTCATCAACGAGGTGGTCATCCCGCTCGGCGCCAAGGACAGGTGGAACCGCTCAGCCCCCGCCGGGGACTCCGGCTTCGCGGCCAACTACGAGAACCCCGAGCTGTCCAACCTGCTGCCCATCCTCTACCCCGGGGCCTTCCCCAACCTGGCCGCGTACAACGCGACAAAGGCGCCCCGAGCCGACATCGTCGCGATATTGCTGACCGGCATCCCGACAGGAGTCGTCTCGCCCGGGTTCCAGAACTACACGGGCAAGGTCCAAGCGGACCAGCTCCGGCTCAACGTGGCCATCCCACCCGCGTCCAAGCCGAGCCCGCTCGGTGTCGTTGGCGGCGACGTGGCTGGCTTCCCGAACGGCCGGAGGGTCTTCGACGACGTAGTCACTATCGAACTGCGAGCCCTCGCGGGGGCCACCCTGCCGCTGGTCGACAAGTCGTTCAAGGCCGACGGCGCGGTGAGCGCCGTGACCGACGGGCTGGACGGCAGCGACGAGGCCTACCTCAGCGTGTTCCCCTACCTGGGCGTGCCCACGAGCGGGTACGAAGTCCGGGTGGCCTGAGGTGCACTCGCACGAGGGCAATCCCCTCCCTCCGAGTTTCGCCGGGAGCGTAGTGCTGGACGTGGGAGGCATGGTCGGTGCGCTCGTGCTTTACGCCTCTGAGCAGCTAGCAGGGGCAGAGGTGGAGGTGGTCCGGCTGGGTGAGCCGGGCCACACCACCCATTCTGCGGTACGCCAACGCCAGCTCGCCCCTGGCCGGCAGGCGTTCGCAGCGGTTTACCCGGGCCTGCCCGCAGGCGAGTACCGGGTGGACGGTTGCCGAGAGCTGGTCACGGTCAACGGAGGGCGGGTGACCGAAGCTAGCCTCGACGCTGGATGAAACCGGACCTCCGCAATGCCAGCGACGTCACCCTGGCTATGGCTATCGCTCGCTGGGACCAGGGGGCACTGGCTGAGGTGTACCGCCGCAACGCCGGGCCGGTCTTTGGGCTGGCCCGGCGAGTCCTGGGAGACGCCGCTGTCGCTGAAGAGGTGGTCCAAGAGGTCTTCCTCCGGCTCTGGCACGAACCAGGGCGGTACGACCCCGAGCGTGGGAGCCTCCGGACGTTCCTGCTCTCCCAGGTGCACTCCCGAGCCGTTGACATGCTGCGCTCGGACACTGCGCGGCGCCGAGCGCGAAGTCCGGGACGCCCGATCGACAGCGTCAGGCCAATATGACGTCGAGCACGAGTTCTTGGACATCGCCGTAGCCGAGGGAGTGCGCGACGCGCTCGGCGTACTGCAGCCCGGTGAGCGCAGCGCTATCGAACTTGCCTATTTCGGAGGCCACACTTATAGGGAGGTGGCCGTGATCCTCGGAGAGCCCGAGGGCACAATCAAAAGCCGCATCCGTTCAGGGATGCGGCGAATGCACTCATCGCTCGCCGCCAAGGGACTGGCCGTTGGTAAAATGCAACCTGCCGAGGAGAACCCCTAATGGACGCCGTGGACCATACCGAGTTCGCGGAACTGCTGGCCGTCTACTCACTCGACGCGCTCCCGCCCGATGAGGTAAGCGAGTTGGAGAGCCATCTCGCCGACTGCCCGCGCTGCCGCGCCGAGCTCGAGTCGTTGCGGGACGTGGCGGCCCTGCTAGGCAACTCCGGCGTGAACGCTCCTGTACGGACCTGGGACCGTATAGCCAGCGAGCTCGGCCTCCCACCAGCCGACGACGCAGTCCCTTTGCTCGCCTTCCAAAGGCGCAAGCGCACCCCCGTATGGCGCAACGCCGCCCTCGCTGCGGCTGCGGTGGTCATGGTGGTCCTCGGGCTGCTCAGCTACAGGGTCGTCAACCTCGACAACCGGGTCGGCCAGCTGCAGGCGTCGCTCGGGCAGCGGGGAGTCGGCCAACTTGTTACGCTCGCCATCGAAAATCCGGCTAGCCACGACGTCGAGCTCACGGCCAAGACCTCGCCCGCGCGAGCACATGTCGTGGTCCTGCCCGATGGCACTGCCTACTGGGTTGACGACGATTTCGCCGCGTTGCCGGCAGGGCACACTTATCAACTATGGGCGCTCGCTTCGGGCAAAGTGGTGTCCCTTGGCGTGTTAGGCCAGTCCCCGCACGATGTCCCCTTCCGGGTAGAGCCCACCATGACCCTTCTCATGGTGACCGCTGAGCCTTTGGGTGGGACGCCCGTTCCCACTACCCCGGTACTCGCGCAGGGATCCGTACCGGTCTAGGAGCTGGCGGCACGGGCCGAGAAGCGTTCACGGCAGTGAGCGGAGCAGAAATACACCGTGCTTCCTCCATAACTGAGCGACTCCGGAGCCTGCGCTATCTCGACCCGCATCCCGCACACAGGGTCGGTCGCGTACCCCAACCCGCCGCCAAGCCTCCGGCGGTTGCGTGCGAGGGCCCACAAAACCCCGAAGACGGCGACAAAGAAAATGTCGAGGACGCTCGTATAGCCCCAGGAAAAACGCTCAGCGGCGATCGTGCCTGGCCGGGCCGTCGGCACCAGGCCAGCGACCCGGAAGACAGCCTCGGTTGCGAGCCCGGCGAGCGACATCACGCACCAGAACACGCCGAGCATCCTCAGCGCCATCCGAGCGCCATAAAGCTTGCGGTACACAACCAGGAGCGGCATCGTGATGAGGTCGGCAAAGATGAAACTGACTACGCCGCCGAAGCTTATGCCGCCCTTCCACAGCGCGGCCGCCAGCGGGACGTTACCGATCGAGCACACGAAACTAATGATGGCGATGAACGGCCCGACGACAACGTTCTCGAGCGTCGTCGCAAAGCCATGGCCGTGTAGGAAGACGTCGCCCCATATATGGTCCGGGACGAGCACCGCGAGGAGCCCTGCCACCCCGTAACCGACGAGCATCTCACGTCGCAGCATCGTGAGGTCGGCCATCGTGTAGCTTGCCGCGTCGGACCAACCAGCTAACGAACGAAGCCGCTTGAGCGCGGCGTGCTGCTCCTCTGCAACCTCATGGCCGCAGTGGTCCCCGACCTCGGCACCGGCCCGTCGCCTGGCTTCGTCGAGTGCCCGGCCGCGCAGAAAAAGACCGCCGGCAATGGCAAGTAGGGCGATCATTATGGCCCCCCCGACGAACTCGGCCGCCACGAACTGCCATCCGATCAATACCGCAAGCACGACCCCAAGCTCCACGACGAGGTTCGTGGAAGCGAACATGAAGACCATCGACGCAACAAAATCCGCCCCTTTTTGGAACAGCGACCGGGCCGTTGCGGAGGCCGCGTAAGAGCAAGAAGACGAGATGGTGCCGTAAAACGAGGCGCGCACAACTGAAGCGGGCCTGTGGTCCGGGAGGCGCCGTTGCATCGCCCCGCGCGGTACAAAAGCCTGGACTGCACCCGAGATCCCGAAACCGAGCACAAGGGCCCACGCGGTCTCGTAGAGCATGAAAAAGCCCTCTTTCAGGCTCCTGCCGATGTCGTCGGAGAACCCTCCGGCACTTAGCGCCAACAGGTGCAGCGTCACGAGCGCGGGTTAGAGCTCCTAAGGGTCTGTCAGGAGACCGAGGCCGACCCCGAGCATCCAGATATCTTTGCTGACCCCGATGCCGGCTGGTGTAGGCCAGTAGCTTCCCAGCTTGTGGAGAGCGGGGGTACGGAGGTACATGAGCACGAGGCCTCCGGAGAACCCGGTTAGGGCTGCACCTGCACGGACGTTCGAGACGAAAGGAGTGAGAAGCATCGTGCCGACAACGATCTCGCCGGCCGCGAGGAGGCGCAGAAATCTCGTCGGTGGTATGCCCTTGAAGACCGGGTACGCGCCAGCCGCCATGCCGTGGACGGCAATCGCCCTCTGTTCGTCTCCGTGCCACTTCTCCAGACCGGCGTGGAGGATGTAGGCGCCGGTCGCTATGCGGGTGGGGAGGTTACGGGGCTTCAGGAACCGCATGGGCCCTCCTTTCAAAGCGCTCAGGACAGTGCCCGAGGAACTGTCCTTAGAAGCCAGGGAAAATGGCGCGCAATTCGTCGAGGTCCAGGCCACGGGCCTCTACGGCAGGCGTGTGGGCGGCGTCGAGGCGACCATAGACGAGGCGGAGGAAAGCCTCAGCGGGAAGCTGCAGCTCCGCGTCGTAGTCGTCGGCCTCGAAAGCCGCGAGCTCCACTGCGTCCCCGGTTTCCAGGGTGAAATGTCTTTCGGGGCGGGTGGTCACCACGCGGAGCCGGCGCTTCGTACCGTCGGGCTTGCCGCGCCCTGCAACGCGGCCGAGCGTGCCGACGAGCAGTTCGACAGAGTCCGGGGCGACCGTCGCCGACGGGTCGAGCGCTACCACGACGTCCCAGGTGTGAACGGCGAGCTCCCCGACGCGCAGGCTGAGCAATCCGGCCAAGTCGAGGACCATTCCCCACGCTTCCAGGTGGTACCGCTCCCGTTGGCCGTCGTCGAGGGACTCGAACCGCCCCAGGAGGGCCCGGTCGCCCGCAAGAGCGTCGCTTACCTGCGCCTGCGGGCTGCGGGCGTTCCAGCGATCCCAGATCGGGACAAAATCGTCCTGTCCCGGCGGGCCTCCCCCGCTCAGCCCGGCGTCCAGGAGGAGCCCGAAGGTCTCCGTCTGGGACCCGATATGAGAGAGCACCTGGGCGATCGACCAACCATCGTCATACGAGGGCCGCTCGAGCTGCTCAAGGTCCAGGGGCTCCACTGCGGCCCTGAGGATGTTATGGGACGTCCGCCAGGCCCTCATCCACGGTGCGGGGTCGGTTGCCACGTCGTTCTCCGTTCTCAAACGGCCGTCAGCTCGGCGGCCACAGGTCCTCACGGGAACTTACAGTCTGTGTAGAGTTAACGAATAGGCAATATCTGGGGGACTGCAAGATTACACTGAGTGCATGTCACTGATCGCCGATGCCGACGACCAGCAACGGCCCTCCCTGCGTGAGCGCAAGAAACTCGCGACGCGCCGCTCGATCCGGCGCGTCGCCCTCGGCCTGATCGCCGAGCGCGGCTTTGCTCATGTGACCGTGGAGGACATCGCCGAGGCCGCCGACATCTCGCCGCGGACCTTCTTCAACTACTTCCCCTCGAAAGAGGCGGCGCTCTTCGGAGCTGACACCGAGCGCACCGAGGCGCTCCGCCAGCGCCTCCTCGACCAGCCACCGGAGGTGGCACCCTTGGACGCGCTCCGTGCAGCCCTCGTCGGAGAGGCGTGCGCAGTGGCCGAGGAGCTCGGCGGGCTTGGCGGCGACCCGGGGGCCTGGCTCGCGCGCATGAAGGCGGCCAACGTCGACCCGCACCTGCGAGCAGCACAGGCCGCTCATATGGCGGCCGTCGAGCGGGTCCTCGCCGGCGCTCTTGCTGAAAGGCTCGGGACCGAGACTGATCGCGATCCCTATCCTCTCCTGCTTGTGAGCGCGCTGATGGGCGTCATGCGCGCAGTGGTAATGATCTGGGCCGGAGTAGGTGGTGCGGTGACACTGGAACGCCTGACTGACGCAGCCTTCCAGTCGCTCGCCGAGGGCTTCCCGGAGCAGTGTGAGCTTCGTAGCATTGTCGCAGACGCCGTCGGGACGGGGAAGAAATTGGCAGCCCCTCTGTGCCGACCCGCACCGGTGGACCAGATATCTGCAGAAAGGACCAGCTGATGACCGCAACTAGTCCCACATCTTCGGGATCCCCTCCCAACGGCGCGGCTGCTTACCAGGATCCTGGCCAGGCGCTGCCGGACCTGAACCATCGGCGGGTGCTCGTGATCATCGGGGCACTGATGCTCGGGATGCTGCTTGCCGCGCTCGACCAGACGATCGTTTCCACCGCGCTCCCTACGATCGTGGGCGACCTCGGCGGCGGTGCTCATATCGCCTGGGTCGTAACTGCGTACCTGCTTGCCGCCACCGTCTCGACGCCGCTTTGGGGCAAGCTCGGCGACCAGTACGGCCGGAAGTTCTTCTTCCAGGCGTCGATCGTGATCTTCCTCATCGGGTCCGCGTTCTCCGGGCTCAGCCATTCGATGGTCGAGCTCATCGCCTTTCGTTCCGCACAGGGCCTCGGTGCCGGCGGCTTGATGGTGGGGGCGCAAGCGATCATCGGGGACATCGTCTCGCCCCGCGATCGCGGCCGGTACGTAGGCCTCTTCGGCGCTGTCTTCGGGCTCGCCAGCATCGTTGGACCGCTGCTCGGTGGCTTCTTCGTCGATTATCTCTCCTGGCGCTGGATCTTCTACATAAACCTCCCGATCGGTGCGGTTGCTCTCGTGGTCGTAGCCAGCCGGGTGCCTGGCCACCTGGGCAAGGTCCGCCACGTCATCGACTACCTGGGTGCCGCGGTGCTCGCGGCCGCTGCGGCCTCGCTCGTACTGTTCACAAGCCTCGGCGGGACGACCTATGCGTGGGGCTCGGCACCGATCATCACCCTCGCCGTGCTCGGCGCGGTCTTGTTGGGCGTGTTCGTTATCGTTGAGCGCCGCGCCGTCGAGCCCGTGCTGCCACTGCACCTGTTTAAGATGCGTACCTTCTGGGTGACAAGCGTCGTCGGCTTCATTGTCGGGTTCGCAATGTTCGGTGCAATCGTCTACCTGCCTGCGTTCTTCCAGGTCGTGAGGGGCATATCGCCGACGTTGTCCGGTGTCCAGCTCCTGCCCCTCATGGCGGGGCTGCTCGTCGTGTCGATCGGCTCTGGGCAGATCATTTCGAAGACAGGAAAATACCGCTTTTGGCCGATCGCGGGTTCTGCGGTCATGACAATTGGCGTTTTCCTGCTGTCCCGTATGGAGGTCCACACTTCCCCCGCGCTCGAGGCGCTTTACATGGTCTTGCTCGGGATGGGCCTCGGCGGGGTTATGCAGGTGCTCGTCATCATCGTCCAGAACGCCGTGCCGCACAGCGAGCTAGGCGTCGCAACCTCGGCTGCCACCTTCTTCCGCTCGATCGGCGGCTCGTTCGGCACAGCGATCTTCGGCGCGATCTTTGCCAACGTGGTCGTCTCGGATGTCAAGCGCCACCTGCACGGGATCCCCATCCCCCACAGCTTCAACCTCTCCGACGTAACACCCAAGCTCCTTGGCAAACTGCCTGCTGCGGTCCACGTGGGCATCGTCAACGGCTACGCGGAAGCGATCGGAACGGTTTTTGCCATAGCGGTGCCGATCGCGGCTGTTGCCTTCCTCTTCACCTGGTTGATCCCCAACATCGAGCTGAGGAAGTGGCCGACGGGGGGCGCTGCGACGGCCGCAGAAGGCTCACTACCTGCAGGACAACCTCCTGAAGCCGCTGGGCAACCTCTCGTGCCTGCGGCGCAACTGCAGGCGCACGCAGGACAACTGCCGGCTTCGAGCTGACCGCTCCCTCGGCTCCGTCCGGCTCCGTCCATTGCTGAAGACAGGCACCGGATATGCCGAGAAAACCACCTAGGGTGCTGTTCTCGCCAGCCGAAAGGGCCCTCGATGGTTTCAGTTCTGTTTGTCGACGACACCGAAGTGGGCCTCCGTTCACTGCGGGACACGTTCTCGATTGGGGCCGAGAGCTGGGATACGGCATTCGTACCGGGAGCAGACGTTGCGCTGTACATGATGGGCGAGCGCCCGGTTGACGCTGTGGTTGCGAGCGCCCGGCTCTCGGGGATGAGCACCGCCGATTTCCTCAGGTTGACCAAGTTGCGGTACCCCCGGATTGCGAGGATCGCGCTGTCAAACCCGGGTGACCGGGGCGCGATGCTGAGCACGCTGCCAGTTGCCAACCAGTGCTTGAGCAAGTCTTGCGGGATCGATGTTCTCGCCAGGGCCGTGGAGCACACCACTCAGCTGCAAGGAATGTTGTTCAGCGAGGCCACGCAGGGCTTGGTCGACGAGGTGGGCGCGCTCCCGAGCCTACCGGCAAACCTCATGGCAGTCGACGCCGCACTGTCCAATGAGAACAGCTCTCTTGGGCAAATCGCAGACATCATGAGCGGCGACGTTGCGATGGTGGCGAAAGTACTTCAGCTTGTCAACTCGTCTTTTTTCGGGTTGCGAGCCGAAATCCGTGACCTTCGGCAGGCGGTGGCATACCTGGGAGTCGAAACGCTCCGCGACTTTGCCCTGGCGAGCGCAGTTTTCCGCGCTTTCACCCCCAGCCCGCTCCTGCCGGGCGATTGGCTCGCCAGGTTCAACGCGCATTCCCTAGCGGTGGCGGACATCATGGGCCAGCTGGTGCGGACCAGCGCCGCAAAATGCGAGGCGAACGTCAGCGGGACACTGCATGACGTGGGCGAACTGATCGTCGCCGAGCGAGCACCCGAAAAGCTCCTCGAGATCGCCGGCGACGTCACGGGAGGCGCTTCGCCAGACGAGGCCGAGATCCGCCATCTCGGTACGACGTACCCGGTCATCGGCGGCTACTTGTTGTCGATGTGGGGCATTGGCCATAACGTCATCGAGGCCGTGGCCCGCCAGCGTGAGATGTGGGCCGGCGCACCTCGCGAGCCTGGGCTGGCCGATGTGATCCGCGTTGCGGACCACATGGCTGCAAGCCCGCTCCCGGATGCAGCCGACCAGGAGCCGTTAACCGCCGAGAGCGCCCTCGCGCGCAACGCGGTAGGCGTGCCGGTCTGCCAATCGAGCGCGGTCATAGGCATAGACGAGCGTTATCAGGAGAGCGTCGGGTTGCTCAACGTGGTGCGGTTGTACAGCCAGGGTTTCATGAAGCTGTAACTACCACGCTCGGAGCTAGCGCCGCGGATGGAGCGGGCAGTGCCCTTAGGCCCCAGCGTCGACCACCTTGCCGTTGGCGATGAGCCCCACCTCGATGTTCCCGCGGGTCGCATCTGAGTACGGGCAAATCTTGTGGGCGGCACGGACCAGGTCGGCGGCGGTCTCAGGGCTCGTTATAGAAGGCAGGTGGACGTCGAGGGTGACCGCCAGCTTGTAGGTGCCGTCGCCAGAAGCCACGAGCGATACCTTCGAGTCGATCGCCAGGTCGCCGAGCTCTTGCTTCGCACGTCGGGCCGCGCCTCCGAGGGCGGCCTCGAAACAAGCGGCGTACCCAACCGCGAACAATTGTTCGGGGTTAGTTCCCCCGCCACTACCACCCATTTCCTTGGGCGCTCGCAAGAACACATCGAGGGCCCCGTCACTGGTAACCCCGTGCCCATCGGCCCGACCTCCAGTCACGTGAGCCTCTGCCGAATAGAGGACGTTGCTCATCGCTCCTCCTTTAGGGCCGTGTCCTTACCGGCCCGTTCCGGCTTTCATCTTGGGCTAGTTCCGCGCTCTTCTTGGACAGGAGGCTAGTCGGCCGCATTTGCGCCACTCCCCACCAGTTCGGGTGTGGCGAGCAACTCCAGGGCCGCGCGAGCCTCGACGTTGACATGGGGCAGGGCCTTGTCGAGCCAAGCTGGGAGCCACCAGTTCGATCGGCCGGAGATGTGCATCAGAGAAGGGACGAGGACCGTCCTGATGATGAATGCATCGATGACAATTGCGGCGGCGAGACCAATCCCGAACTGCTGGATAATGATCTCGCCTCCGAGGAGGAACGACACGAACACCAGGATCATTATCATCGCGGCGGCCGTGATGACGCGGCCGGTCTCGGTCTGTCCGGTCGTGACCGCCAAATTGTTGTCATGCGACTTGGTCCATTCTTCTTGCATCCGGCTCACCAGGAAAACCTCGTAGTCCATGGAGAGCCCGAACAAAACAGAGAACATGATGACAGGGATGAACACTTCGACCGGGCCGGTCTGGCTGATCCCTAACAGAGACGATCCCCATCCCCACTCGAACACGGCGTTCATGACCCCCAGAGCGGCGCCTACGGAGAGCAGGTTCATAACCGAGGCCACTGCGGGGATAAGCAGGCTGCGGAACACCAACATGAGCAACAGGAAAGCGACCACCACAACGACCCCGATGAACAGGGCGAGCTTGGACGCGAGTATTGCCGAAAAGTCCACACCTGCAGCCGTGACGCCGCCGACAAGCACGTGAAGGCCCGTCCCGGCCTCCGCATTGGGGATGACGCTGTCACGCAGCTCGTGAAGGAGCTGGGTTGTCTGCACGGCCTGTGGCGCCGTCGACGGGTAGACCTGGGCGACAGCGGCTCCCCCGGTTGGGCTCTCGATCACAGGGCTCACCGCGACCACGCCCTTCAGGGTGGAGGCAGCTTCGGTGACCTTCTTGAACGCGGCCAGGTCGCTCGGCTCAGGCAGCTTGGCTACCAGCTCAAGTGGCCCGTTGTACCCCGGCCCGAAGCCCTTGGCGAGCAGGTCGTAGGCCGTACGGGTCGTGGTGCCCGGGTTATCGCTCCCGGCGTCTGACAGACCGAGGCGCAGGCTCAAGACCGGAAGTGCGAATAGGACCACAACGATCAGGGCGGCCCCAGCGCGAACAAAGGGCTGCCTTTGTACGCCTCTTGCCCAGCGGTACCAGAAACCTGATACGACCTCCTCGGACGCCGGCCCTGCCTCGGTCAACCGCCGCCGCTCGCGGCGCCCGAGCACCCCGAGGCCGAAAAACCCGAGGAACGCAGGCAACAAGGTCAGCGCCGCGAACATTGTCAGGGCGACCGTGACGGACGCGGCGATGGCCAATCCGTAGAGGAACGTAACGCCCAGTGCGAACTGGCCAAGCATGGCGATACACACCGTCAAGCCGGCGAAAAACACGGCTCTACCAGCGGTGTTCACAGCGTTTACGGCGGAGTCCTCGACGCTACGCCCAGCCCGCAAGCCGTTGCGATGGCGCGTGATGATGAACAGGGCGTAGTCAATCCCGACACCGAGGCCGATGAGCACCCCGAGAATGGGCACAAAACTGGCTACGGCGAACACGTGCGTCATGAGGCCGGTGAAGGCGAAGCCGATGCCGATGGCAATGAGGGCTGTGACGATGGGGATCAGAGCCGCCAGGACCGCGCCAAAGAGGATCCCGAGAATGATAAGGGCAAACACGACGCCCAGACCTGTGCCGTTGGCAGGCTTTTGCGCCTCGGTGTTCTCGATCGCCTGGCCGCCCAGCGCGACCTCGATAGACGAGCTCCTAATGGCAGTGGCGGTGTCGATAAGCCGTGGAGCGGCACTGGCGGGAAGGTTCTGGTCCTGGACCACCCAGTTGACGTTTGCAAAACCGATCGTCTTTGACCTGCTCATCTGTGCCCGGCCCAGCGAGGAATAGGGGCTGCTCACCGATGCGACCTCTGGCTGCTTGGCGACCTGAGCGAGCATTGCCTGGATCCTCTGCTCGGTAGCGGGGCTCTCCAGCGTCCCGTGCAGCGCTTGGAAAACGATCTGGTCCGACCCACCCGAGGCTGCCGGGAAGTCAGCCTGCAGGATAGAGATGGCACGAGCCGAGTCGGTGTTGGGGAGCTGGAACTTGCTCGAGTAAGCGGGCTTGGCCGCGTAGTCGGCAGCGAAGATGAGTATGAAGGCGATGATCCACATAGCGAGGACGGCCTTGCGGTGACGGAAACACCATCTAGCCAGGGCAGGCATTGAAGTAACGATCTCCTAACCGTTCGCCGCGGACTTTAACGCGCGTATTGGGGACGACGGGGGCAGCGGGAGTAGCTATCTCCCACCTTGGCGCGCGAGTATCGCATCGTAGCCTACGACGAAGATCTCGCTAACCGGGTACGAAACCTTGTCGCGGGTGAACCGGGCCTGACCGAACAAAAGATGTTCGGGGGCCTCGCGTTCCTTGTCGCAGGGAACATGGCGGTCGCGGCGAGCGGCCAAGGTGGCCTAATGGTCCGGGTCGACCCCATGCAGTCCGAAGAGCTGGTAGCCACGACGCCTGCATATGTCGTCCAGATGCGCGGTCGGGAGATGCCCGGCTGGCTCCGGGTCGACATCGAGCACCTCCGGGGCGCCGACGATCTGACCCAATGGGTCAAACGGGGCACTACGTTCGCGCGCTCCCTGCCGTCCAAGAGGTAGCTGTCCGCGATAGCCGGCACTGCCGCGGGCCCACGGGCCTGCCCCGTCAGGTCAATGCGATCCGGCTCGCCGTGCACCAGCACGTCGAGGCCGGTCTCCACGGGGAAGGCCACCGCCTCATCGATGTACCTCATCGATGTACCTCCTCAAGCCCTCCTCAAGCCCGCCTCGTACGCCTCCTCGCCGAACGGTCTCGGTGACGACGGCGTCCAACCTCCGATGCCGTGCACCAAACCGTCGGCGTTATCGACGCGGTCGACCCCCGTACCCCGGTGGTCCTCGGTGGCCCGGCTGCCGCCAAGCTCGCCACGGCGGAGCTGGCCGATGCGGACGCCTGGGTTGCCGGACGGCCCCAGGGCCCCAGAGGTGATCACCGAACTGGCCAAGTGGAACTGTGGCTGCTCGATACTGGAACTAGTGACGACGCCGCTGGAGCGGTCTACCGAAAAGTCCTGTAGGCCCTCGCTATCGCATAAAACTCGCGCCAGACGGGGGGTTTCAAGTCGCCGTCTGTTCCGGTTTTGTACTTTCGCTCAGCGTCTGGCGCGTTTTTTATTCGATTTTTGAATAGAAGTCGACCAGGCGCCGAGGTAGCCGCTAGCTCAGGATCCTTGGATGGCCCCCAGCGTGATCCCCTCGACAATGCGGCGCTGGGCGGCAACGGCGACCACGAGGATCGGGATTATGACGATCGACGCAGCCGACATGAGCAGGTCGTAGTTGACGGCGAACTGGTCTTGGAAAACGGACAACCCCTGGGACACCACTTCCATGCTCGTGGAATTGACGACAATGAGCGGGAAAAGGAAGTTGTTCCAGTTCTGCAGGAACGAAATTATCGCAAAGGCAGCGATGATGGGCGTCGCCAACGGGGCATAAACCCGGCTGAACACCCTCCATTCGGAGGCCCCGTCGATTCGGGCCGCCTCGCCAAGCTCGTAGGGCATGCCCAGGTAGAACTGCCTTATGAGGAAAGCGCCCAAGGCGGAGGCAATATTTGGGACTATCAGGCCCTGATATGTGTTCAGCCAGTGCAGGTCGGCCAGGATTTGCACCACGGGCACGATGACGGTACTGAAGGGGATCATGAGCCCCGCGATTAGACAGTAAAACAACACGCGCTTGCCCGGGAAATCGAACATAGCGAAGGCATAGCCGGCGAGCAGGGAACTTAGGATCTGTCCCAGGGTGGAACCCACACTGAATATCACGGTATTGATGAACCACCGGCCGAAAGGGGCCGAGTTCCAGGCTCGTACGAAGTTGCCCCATTCCCATTGGCTGGGCCACAATGACGCCCGCAGGTTGACGATTTGGTAGTTCGGCTTGACCGCTGTCCCCAGCATGTACACCAGGGGGAACACCACGACCAGGACAGCCACGGCCAGCAGCGAATAGATCAGGGCTCTCGACCAAAAGCGCGACCTAAACATCGCGCCGGGCTCCTCGTCCGAAGAAGCCGACCTGCACGATAATTATGCCCAGGGAAATGAGGAACAAGATCACTCCCATGGCGTCTGCCAGGCCAGTGTTGAACTGCACGAAACCTTGCTCGAAGATGTAGAACAGGGCGGTGGTGGTCGAGCCGTTAGGGCCGCCATTGGTGAGGATGAAGATTCTGGTTGAAAGTCTGCAGGCCGGTCAGCGTGGCGATGACCCAGATGAGGACGGTGTGCCGCCGCAGCAGCGGCCAGCGGACGTAGCGGAAGCGCCGCCACGGGCCGGCACCGTCGACGGACGCCGCTTCGATCAGGTCCAGTGGGAGAGTCTTGAGAGCGGCCAGGTACAAGATGACGCACTCACCGAAGAACTGCCAGACGCCGAAGGTCAACACGGTCAGGAGGGCCAGGGATGGCGACGACGTGAAGTCTCCCTGAGGGATCCCAAAGGCGCTCAGGACGCGGTTTACGATACCGAAGTCGGGAGCGAAGAGGTTGCCCCATATCAAGGCGGTGGCCACGGAGGGTACGACGAGCGGAATGATGAAAGGGGCACGTAGGTGCCGCACGCCCGGGTACTTGACATCGAGCAGGAGTGCGATAGCCAGTCCAAAGCCCATAGTGAGGACCACGAAGCCGACCGTATAAATGGCCGTGACCCGCAAGGCCTGCGTCCCGCCCTGGGACAGGGCGTCGCTGTAATTCCCGAGGCCGACAAAGGACAGCCTCGTGGCGAACACCCCACCGCTGAAAAGGCTCCGCCAGGCCAACATGCCAAGGGGTAGCAGTGAGAAGGTCGCCGTAAGCAAGACGGCGGGCGCAACGAACAGGTAGGCGAGGGCCAGCGGCCGGCGACCTACGCTGCGGCCTCGGCTGACGTCGTAAGTCGTCCTGGGGCGACCGCGGCCGCGGGTGTTGGTCGTCCTGGGGCGGATGAGCCGGGCCCTCCCGGTCTGCGCTCGGTCCGCATGAGCGGGAGTGCCCGAGCGGGCGCCGGGAGGGCCAGCGGCCACTAGCTGTTGCTGGCCAGTACGGCGTCCGCCTCCTGGGAGGCCTTGCTAAGGGCCTGGCTCGGCGTCACGCTACCCGCCAGCGCATCGCTGATCTCGGTGTACAGGTCAGCAGAAACGCTTCCCCACTGCGACACTATGGGCCGTAGGCCGCCGTACTTCACGATGTTGGTGAACGTGTCGTACCCCGGGGCCTTCGCCGCGATCGCCTTCAGGACGGGCTGGCCTACCTGGCTGGGGGAGTCAGGCTCGCCGTAGTCTTGCGACGCGATCCAGGCTCCTTCTGCGGGAGTAGACAGGAACTTGATGAAGGCCAGACCTGCCGCGTCTTGCGTCGTCGTGGTCTTGAACAGGGCTGACACGGCCAGTCCGATGTTGGTAGACGGGCCTGCAGAACCCGAGGGGAAGGGGGCCACGCCATAACTGAAGCCCTTGGGCACCGTGGCGAAGTCCACCCAGATGCCGTCGGTCACCATTGCCACGGCGTTGGACTCGAAGGCGTTGCCACCGTCGTAGCTACCGTTTGAGGCGAAGCTCGCGGCCGGCGCTGCCTTGTCTTTGATGAGGTTGACCCACGTGCTAAGGGCCTGCACACCGGCAGGGCTGTCGAAGGTGGCCTTGGTCCCCGCTGAATTGAGCAGGGTGCCCCCGTCTCCCCAGAGGACAGGTTCCCAGTCGTACGAGATCCACTCGGCGTCGCCCATCGGGACGTAGAAGCCCCAACGCTTGGCCGCCGGGTCCGTCAACTTGATGGCGTCGGCGGTGAGCTGCGCCCAGGTTGCGGGAGGCGCCGTGATACCAGCGGCGGCGAAATCGGCCTTGTTGTAGTACAGGGCGATATCACCAAAGCCTGACAGCGCCATCCCCAGTTGCTGGCCCTTGTAAAAAAGCGACTTCTTGATCAAGGGGTAAAGGCTGTTCGTGGCGGGGACCTGTCCCGTGAGGGGGATCAGCTTGCCACTTTCCTCATAGAAAGGCAGGTCGTAGGGCTGCTGGTCGATTACCACAGTCGGCTGGGTGTTGGTCTTCAACGCCGCTGTGACCTTGGGTAGGAACTCGTCGGACTTGGCGATGTAGTCTCCAACTGCGGTGTAGCCCGGGTTGGCGGCGGCGAAGGCCTTGTCAACTGCTGCGATCTCCGAGGTCCCCCACCCGCTTGTCCAGTAGGTAAACGAAGTGGTGGACGATGCGCTGGCCGGCGTGGTGGCCAGACCTATGCCGATGGCCGAACTGGCAGCGAGAGCGGACATTGCCGTCGCCGTTAGCTTGCTACGGGTTGTGCGGCCCATTAGTACCTCCTAAACACACAAATCCGATGGGAACAGTCATAATTACTCTTCCAAGCCCCGTTCGCAAGTCGACGACGCTGCGAACAGGAGCTCCATCGTTACCTAGCGGGCCCCCGAGCCCCGTGCCTCAAGCCGTTCCAGTGATGGGAAGGACCGTCGGCACTCCCGGCGGCGCGGGGGCGTTATGGATAACGTCATTTAAAAAGTTGAAGTCCTGCCTCAGTTCGTTGTCGTCGAGCTTGCTCCAAAAGGCGGCCAGGTCGTGCCAGCATGGCGCGGCCAGCGACCCGCCGATGAAGCTTAACCGACTCCGAAGCGCAGAGATTGGCGAAACGGAGACATTGGGCCAGGGGCCACCCGGCGAGGGAGCCGTACACGAACCCGGCATCGAAGACATCGCCGGCACCGGTGGTGTCCAGGGCCTCGACCACCACCGCCTGGGCGCTGACGCCCTGCGTTGCGCCCGGGGCCACGGCTAGCGAGCCGGCTGCACCGTCCTTCACCACGACGAGCGGGCCAGCCCGAGCCAACTGGGCCGCCGCTTGTTCAATCGTTTCACAGCCGGTGCAGGCGAATGCCTCGGCCGCGTTGGGCATGAACACGTCGACGGCAGCCAGGCCCTCCAGGAGCCGCGACGACGCCAACCCCTCGTCGTCCAAGGACACGTCGGCGAACACCAACGGGGCGAGGCGGTGCAAGCCGGCCAGCCAGGTCGGGTCCGCGTGGGCCAGCGACACGACAAAAGCGTCTGCCCGGTAGCCCTCAGGGAGGAGGCTTTCGACTCTCACCGGCGGGACCTCTTCGTAGGTGACCATTTCTCGTTCACGGGCGATGGCCACCGAGCTGGTGACGGGCGTGTTCCACCCAGCTAGCTGGACCGAACAGGTCAGGTCGACGCCCTCGTCCAGGAGCGAGGACCACAGGTAGTTGCCAAACGCGTCATCGGCGAACACCGCCGACACGGCGACGTCAAGGCCGAGCCGGGCCAAAGCTATGGCGACGTTGGCCACCCCGCCCGGGGACATGCCCAGATAGGCGGCTCGCACCTCGGTACCGGGACGCGGAGGACCGGAAAGGCCGGAGAACACCAAGTCGAAACAAACCGGCCCTATCACGTGGACCCGTTTGGGTGCCGGGCCGGAACCGCGCTCGCCGGCCATAGCTTCGCAGTCGCACAGGCCGGTACCGAGGCCTGTGGCTTGGGTCACCTCGGCTCCACACGTATGTCCAGGTATATTACAGCGTCGTCGCCGCAGAGGCCCTAGTGCGCAGAAGAGCCACCAGGTAGCGTGAGCGTATGAACGTGGGCAGGCTCGGGGCCAGGGCCCTGTGCGCCTCGGTCCTGGTCGCCGGTGGCACCCAGGTCGTCGTGGGCGGCACCGAGGCCGATGCTTCCACCGCCGCCGTGTCGGGTAACGCGGCAGCCGTTGCATATGCCGAACTCGTGTCGGCGGCTACCCAGCGCATGGGGGCCGAGGAGGAAACAATCCCGGGACAGGAGGCAATAAAGGATTATGTAAAGGGGCAGGCGTGGAACGTAACCACCAAGTTCGTCGTCGGCACCACAATGCCGAGCGGTTACGTCCCGACCGTCGAGTACACCACGATCGCGGCCAAAGCGGCGCGACTGCTGTGGGCATCGACTGTTTTCGTCCCGGCGGGGTGCCCGACGCCGAAGGCGGCTACCTGCACGAGAACTACAGACAACATCACTGCTCTGTTCTTGCTCACGAGCGCCGGTTTTTTCATCCACCCCAATAATTACCCGGGACTTTGCTGGAGCAAAGGGACGGGCACGGTCGCCAACCGGTCTCAGACAGGTGGGGCCGTGGGGTATGAGCCTTACGGCGACTATGCGCCCCTACGCCGCTCTGGGACCAGCGTCGTACTCACCGAGACTTATCCTGCGGGTGGAGGGCAGACGGTGTACGAGACCGACACGATCGCCGCCGCCACGCACCTGCCGATATCGACCTTCGCCAACGTGCCCGCCGCTTCGGGCCATCCCGGCTACACCGAGCATTTTGCCTTCAGCTGGCTCACAACCGCGCCACCACAGCCACAAGTCGGCGCGCTGTGCAGCTGACCCTCACGCTGGTGAGCTGAACGGCCCACCTCGCGGCGACGGCTTATTTGCAGCGGGCGCCGAGCTTCTTCGCAACCTGCAGCTGCGCCGAGTCGTAGAACTCGTTGCACGTGAACACCGGCGTGCCATTTTGGTCCAATCCAGTGATCGTCCCAGCGTATTCAATCGCGTGCGCCGCCGAGATGGCACCGACTATGTAGTAGGTGCCGATACTCGAGGTT
This sequence comes from uncultured Acidimicrobiaceae bacterium, assembly GCA_963725935.1. Taxonomy (GTDB): domain Bacteria; phylum Actinomycetota; class Acidimicrobiia; order Acidimicrobiales; family Palsa-688; genus Fen-671. Next base: position 59,688 of record CAVSAM010000004.1, read on the forward strand.
GTCAGCTTGCACCCGAACGTATCGTTGTACGAAAGGGGGGAAAGGGCCATCGCGCCGAACGCGAGCGGGGACAGCACTGGACAACTCACGATCGCGTCCGGGTAATTGCTAGGGGCGGTACCGATGATGGGGTCGGCCACCACCTGGATGGTCCCGATCCGCGCTTCTAGTTGGAGTGTCGCCACAAACGCGGCAGGGTTGGCCGAGGGCGCATTGACATCGTAGAGCCCGTCGGTTGAGAAAAAGGAGTTGAGAGCCTCGAAAAGCGCCGCAGCACCCGCTTGCATCTGCACGGGCGTGTTCACGACGAACGGGAGATGCACGAGCTTGAGCAGCTCGCTGGCAGCACGCGGGTACCCCGAAGTCCCCGGGACGTGGGCTGCCACACCTTCGTTCAGGTCAGCTGCGGCCGCTACCCAGTAGTGGTGATAATCCTGCGGGCCGGCCTGGGCGCCGCGCTCCCACTGCAGCAACGCCAGTGCATAGTCGTGGTTCGGAGATTTCGCGGTCGAGCCATTCCCCGGGCTGTACAGGTTCGCCGGCGGGTGGCACGTACCGGGCACCCAGTGCCACACCGCTACCACAGCTGCGGGGATGCTCACGTGATAGGCCGCACAGTCACCAACAGTGTCCGAGTACCCGACGTCACGGGCCTGCCAGGCGCCATGCGCGGCGCGGTCGAAGATCAGGTACGCGCCGTCGTCTTGGACCACCACCCCAGCCTGGGACGAACTTGGGCTCGGGACCAAGCTGGCCCCGGCCCAGTAGGTCGAGTTGGAAAGGTCGTAGGCATAGTACGTCGTGCCCTGCCCGAGGCCGGTGAACGCAGAGCTGGCAAGCCCGTAATGCGACGCACCGGCATCAACAAGAGCGATGCGCACCGCGCTCGTGACGGGGAGGTTCTCAGCCCCCGGGGCTGGCTCAGCGGCCGCTGCTACCGGCATCGCAACGAGGGCCATAGCGACCAGGACCGAACTTGCGGCCGAACACAACTTTGTCATCACTCAATAAGCTAGTGCCGCATCACCCAACATTTGCTCGTTGTGGCGTTTTTCCGCCTTTGCCCCGGCAAGCCAAAGCGCAATGAGGTGGCAGTCCCACTGAGGAGGAACCGTTGAGCCGTTCGTTCAAGTCCATAATCGTGGCAACGTGCGCAGTGGGCCTCACTCTCGCCGGTAACGGCCCAGCCAGCGCCGCGGCAGCGCGTCCGCCGCACTTTGTCCGCGCCCCGGACGGGACCGGCGATCTCAGCCTCTTCGCCGAGCCCGGTCAGATCGGCCCGATATACAGCGTGCTCACCAGCGCAAGACATTCGCTTGACATGACGATGTACGAACTGGCCGACACGGCGGCCGAAGCAGACCTGGTGGCGGACGCCGCTCACGGTACTGACGTGCGGGTGGTCTTGGACCGGAACCGGGAGCAGGAGGCCAACACGCCCGCCTACGATTTCCTGAGCACCCACGGAGTGAAAGTGCACTGGGCGCCGACCTCGTACGAAGCCACGCACGAAAAGGCCGTTGTCGTCGATGCTGGGTACCCAGACCAAACCGCCTTGATAATGACGCTCAACCTGACCTCGCGCTATTACACAACGACGCGGGACTTCGCTGTGGTGGACCGCAACCCGGCGGACGTGGCTGCCATCGCATCAGTGTTCAATACGGATTATGAGGGCGACAAGACCGCACCAACGCCATCCGGAACGGACCTGGTTTGGAGCCCCGGCTCCGAGCCGGCGCTTCTGGCCCTCATCGGTTCAGCCCGGCATACCCTGTTGGTCGAGAACGAGGAGATGGAAAACTCGGAGGTCGTCTCTGCCCTCGTCGCCGCCGCTAGGTCCGGGATCGTAACCCACGTGATAATGACTGACGACAGTGCCTATGGGCCCAACTTCTCAAAGCTTGTAGCTGCTGGGGTGGATGTCCACCTCTACCCTGATACCTCTTCGGCCTTGTACATCCATGCCAAAGTTATCGTCGTGGATGCCGGCACCGCCACCGAAAAGGCGTTCGTCGGCTCTGAGAACTTCTCGACCGCGTCCATGGGCTACAACCGCGAGCTCGGCATCATCGTCAACAATCCAGCGATAGTGAGGGAGCTTGCGAGAGTTCTCGGCCAGGATTACGACGGAGCGGCGCCGGACGGAAGATCGCCCACGGCAACGTCGAAGCCAACGGGGGGGGCGCTGCCGCTCATGTGGAATGCTTTCGCTCATGCCAGCGCTCGACGAGGACCCTTCGGAAGCAACCGAACTATGTAAGGCCGCCCACGCCCGACTGCTCACCACGGTCGCAACGATCACAGACGAGCAAGTAAGCGCGCCGAGCCGTTTGCCCGGCTGGACGATCGGGCACGTCCTGACCCACCTCGCTCGCAACGCCGACAGTCACACCAGACGCCTCGAGGGAGCGATGCGGGGTGAGGACGTGCCACGTTATCCGGGCGGCTCCGCCCAGAGGGAGGCCGACATATCCGACGGAGCGAAGCGCCTACCTGCCGGGCTCTTGGAAGACACGCGCGTCGCCCAGTTGAAGCTGGAGCTTGCCTGGGACAACAGTGCTTCAGCGAACTGGCCGCACCCGGAGTTCCGCGGCGACGACTTGTGGCCTTCGGCCGCCAGCCCGGTGCGGAGGTTACGCGAGGTAGAGATGCACCATGTCGACCTCGGGCTGGGGTACACGCCATGGGACTGGCCGGCCGCGTACGTCGCCTGGGAACTGCCGATGCTCCTCGCCTCCGTCCCCGGCAGGGTGCACCGCCTGGAGGACTCAATAGAGCTGGTCGTCTGGCTGGCTGGACGCGGCCCGGTGCCCAAAGACATCGAGCTCGACCCCTGGTGAGTGCGAGCGGCTGGAGCATGCCAGCGACGCGGTCGCGGGACAAAAGTTCAGGGGATCAATGTGGAGATCTTTATCCCGTCGAGGTAGACGTCGCAGTGCGCCATCGGGTGGGCCAGGCCACCGGGGCATTTGGATTCGCACAACTGGTCGCTGTCATAACAGGCCCCCGTGTAGTTGCAGCACGCCGTCAACTTCAGCTTGCAGACGAAGTCGTTGCAAAGCATCTGACCGACCTGGTCCTCGAGCTTGTCCAGGGAGCTCTTGCCGGCGAACTTGTCGATGGCGGTGTTCACGAGTCTCCCGGCGATCCCGAGGTTGGCGATTTGAGACTGCAGGGGGCCAAGTACCAACTGGTCGATCAAAAAGCTGCCTAAAGCGAGCCCCCACCCGGCCGGCGTTAGCAGCTCGCCCGTCAAAAGTGGTGTGGTAGCCAACAGGATCACGTCCCACACCATCTTGCAGGTGTCCCCGCAGCTGGCAACGTCGAGCTCTATATCGGTTGACGAGGTCCGGCCTGTTACCGACGAGATCGGTGCTAGGGGCGCGACCGGCACGTCGGCGCTGATCAGCCCGCCGTTCGGTCCAGTCGTGACTACGGAGCTGATTTTGCCGTTCGGGTCGAGAAAAGCCAACGAGGCGCTCTCGCCGCTATTTGTAAGGCCATAGATCAAAGCCGCCGTCTGTCCTTTGGCCGACCGGCTTGCGAAGGTGGTCACGAGTGACATATAAGCGAGCGACCCGTCCCGGTTAAGCCCCCCAGCGGCGGGCTCGCCGACCTGAACATAGCCCTGGTCAGCCAGGTATGCGGCTAGGGATTTGTAGGCGGCTAATTGGTTGGCATAGCCCGCGCAGAGCATGTGGGCAGAGCACTTCTTCGCGCACGGTTGGCAATCGAAGTTGGTCGTCGACTGCCCGGGGACCTCGCATACCGTGCACGGCCCGCAAGACGGGCATTGCACGCCAACAGGTTTGGAGGCGACCTTCGCCGTCAACCGGGCGAAAGGGCCGAGAGCTGGGGCTACGACCACCGCGCCTACGGAGGTCATCGCCGCGGTCAGGGCCTCTCGCCGAGTCCATGCCGGGGCCGCCGGCGGTGGGCCGACCGCCTCAGCCCCAGGGACGGTGAACGGTGCAAACTCCGGGCGGTCGCCGCCCCCAGCCAGCTGCAGCAATGAGATAACCGGCCCCAACCCGGCCGCAACGGCCTCGGCCCGGCCGCCAGTAATCAACACGGCCGACGGAGTGGCGCTCACACGGCATGCAGCCGCCAGTGAGCCGTCGTCGATGAGCACCCGAGTCTCGGCGATGCCCGCAACCAGCTCCCGGCCGTGCTCCCCGTTTCTCATGACGACCAACAACGGCCCGTTGACAGGCTCGGAACCGGTTTCGCTCAGATGAGCCCGGAGCGCAGGCAGCACCAAGCGGCAGGGACCGCAGCCCGGGTCGACGAAAACAAGCGTGATGCGCCCGGCGTCGTCGGCCAGGGAACCGAGCTTCATGGTTGTCGAGCCCAATGTCGTCACAGGGGACGCGAGCACATCCCCGGACGCAGGGCGCTGTGCGAGGGCGTGGCGCCTCCAGGCAGCACCCATGAACAAGACAGTCGCCGCGCACGCAACGGACAAGATCGTCATCGTCAGGGGCCCGCTGCCATATCCACGCCAGATGGCACTAACCGGCAGCTGGGCACCCCCCACCGCCACCAACGAAGCCAACAACAGCAGCAGGCCGTTGCGGACCAGCGGCCAACGACCGAGTGTCGTCCTGCCGAACGCTCCGAAGCAATTGCAACCGCCAGCATTACCGTTACGCCGGTTCCGCAACAGCAACGACGAAAACACGGCCAAGAGGGCCCAGGATGCAGCTGCCGCCCATCTGGCAGTGGCCGGCACCAGCAGCGCAGCGGCGAGCCCGAGCTCTGTCCACGGCAGGGCAACAGCGGCCGGAGCCAATCTCCGGTCGAGGTCGAAGCTCTCCACCAGGAGCCGCGAACCCGCACGCGTTGTCAGCTTCCCGGCGGCAGCCACCGTAAAGACCAGGGCCAGCGCTACCCGAACGATCAGCACCAGGTCTGCCATGTTGTGACCTCCAGGAGCCTGCTGAGCGCTCGAGCGCTCGCCTCGCATTGCGATGATAGACCCGCGCCATAGAATGTCCGCGGCAATGACCTCGAGGACCTCCTAGGCACGGCTACATATGGCCCGCTTTCGATGGCACCGAACGTTGCCCTGGGCCCACGTAGAGGCTGAGCGGCCGGATGAGTGCGTTCTGAGCCAGCTGTTCCATAATGTGCGCCGTCCAACCGGTTATTCGGCTCATCACGAAGATCGGCGTGAAGGTAGGTATGTCGAAACCCATCAGGTGGTAGGCGGGCCCGGTCGGATAATCCAGGTTCGGATGAATCCCCTTCGTCTCCAACATCGCCCTGGCAAGGCGATAATACAATTCCATGAGCCGCGAGGCGTCGAGGCCAGACGCCAACGTCACAAGGGCCGATTCCATTGTTGGCACCCGGGAATCACCTTGCTTGTACACGCGGTGCCCAAAACCCATTATCTTCCGCTTCGATGCCAGTGCGTCGGCGAGCCACACTTCGGCCCTCTCGGGATCACCGATCTCCGCAAGCATCGCCATCACTGCCTCGTTGGCACCGCCGTGGAGCGGGCCCTTCAGAGCTCCGATCGCTCCGACCACGGACGAGTAGAGGTCCGAAAGCGTCGAAGTGATGACTCGGGCAGCGAATGTAGAGGCATTAAAGCTGTGTTCAGCGTACAGGATCAATGAGATCTCAAAGCAGCGCACGACCTCGGGCTTTGGCACAGAACCAAAGCACATGTGGAAGAAGTTCTCGGAAACCGAAAGATCTGGGTCGGCACCGATAGGCCCTTCCCCCCGGCGGCGGCGTTGCTCAGCGGCCACAATCGCGGGGAGCTTGGCCATCAGATCGAGCGATTTCTCGAGGTTGGCCTCGACCGAAGCGTCATCCTCTCGACTGTCATTGGCGCCAAGGATGCTTACAGCAGTGCGAAGCACGTCCATCGGGTGGCAGCTCGTCGGGAGTGCGGCGAGACCGGTGACCAGCGACGGCGGGACATCGCGACGCGAACGCTCCGCTTTCTCGAACGACGCCAGTTCTGAGGAGTTCGGTAGGTCTCCGTACCAGAGGAGGTAGGCGACCTCCTCGAAGCTGCACGAGGCAGCCAGTTCTTGGACGGGATAGCCGCGGTAGAGCAACGAATTCGATTCAGGGTTTACCATGGAGACGGCCGTAGTGTCGGCGATCACCCCGGCGAGCCCTCGCTTTATGTCCGGGGTACTTGTTCCCATCTCAACCTCCATGATCTTCGCTCGACGTACCGGACGCCAGCCGTCGAACTCGTTGTGTCATCGCACGGTTGCGCCAGGTCCCTCGTCGAGGAGGTCCCACGCAGCGCCAATGATGGTCGCGGCATCAATGCCGAAGTAGCGGTACAAGTCTTCGACCTCTCCGACCTGGCCGAAGTCGTTCACCCCGAGGCAAGTTACCGGGACCGAATTGATGCTCCCGAGGAACGACAGCGTGTGCGGATGACCGTCAAGGACAGCAACTATCGGGGCCGCACGCGGGCGGGAAAAGCGCTTCCAGGACGTCGGTTGGCCCATTATCCAGGCCTCTACGCGCTTGCACGGCCCGAAAAACCAGGTCAGCCGAAGTCAAACAGACCACGTCGCAGGCCATTCCATGCTGTTCGAGCTCGGAAGCCGCGGTGAGGACCTCGGGCATGACCGCACCCATGCCGACCAGGCAAACCATCGGTATCTTCTTGGACTGTCGGAGGTGGTACCCGCCTGCCAGCACCGACCGTCGGCGAAGTTCGCGGTCCTCACTATCTTCGGGCACCGCACACAGCTCCTGGTCTATCGGCCGCGTGCTCAACCGGAAATATGACGAGGTGCCTTCGAGGGAGCCGAGGCTCCCTAATGCGTGCAACATGGCCCACTCAAAGTCCTGAACAAACGCCGGCTCCCAAGCCGTGCAGCGAGGCTGTTCGAGGCCGATCGAAGGAGTAATGACGGACTGGTGGGCGCCACCTTCGGGTGCAAGGGTGACACCCGACGGCGTTCCCACCAAGATGGACTGCCCGCCAGAATAGATACCGAAGGACCAGGGCTCCAGGCAACGCGCAACGAAGGGGTCGTAGACGGTGCCAATCGGTAGCAACGGCTCGCCGTCCCGTGACCAGGTCAGGCCAAGCTCCGAGAGAAGGCCCACGAGATTGACCTCTGCGATGCCAAGTTCGATGTGCTGACCCTGTTGGGATTGCTTCCAGCGGACCAATGTGGACCGGTCTTGGGCAAACCAGTCCGGGCGGTCGTCCAGATGCCAAATGCCCACGCGGTTGATCCAGCCACCCAGGTTGGTGGAAGACGCCACGTCGGGGCTGACTGTCACGACACGGGCCGCAACCTCCGGCGCCACTCTCGCCAGGTCTAGGAGGAACCGCCCAAGCGCCTGCTGAGTGGACTCGAGGCCACCCCCTGCATTGCTGATCTCCGCCGGTGGTCTTGCTATCGCTGTTCGTTTCAGCTCGGGCCGAGCGAGGCGTTCGGCGGCCGCAGCGCACACGATGGCCTCCGGGCTGCCCGGCGGGAGCTTCGACCACGGCTTGTCCGGGTCGGCCCCCAGCTCGGTACCGAGCCGGCGCCATTCGTCCGCGGTCAGCAGAGCCGAATGGTTCCCCGGATGGCCCTCGGTCGGCAGGCGCCAGGCTTTTATGGTATAGGCGAGCACGATCGACGGCCGGTCAGTTACACGGTCAGCTTGAGAGAAGGCATCTACTAGGTCGCCGAGGTCATGGCCCCCGAGGTTCCGTACTGCCCTCGCAATCGCCTCGTCATCGAGGTCAGCGAGAACCCGAGCAATACTTTTGTGTTCTGGGCCGGCACCTGCCACTGCTTGGCGGAGCTCGCTCGGAGGTAGGCGCAACAGGTGTTGGTATTCCTCGTTGCTCATCGCGTCGATCCGGCGCTCCAGCAGCTCGCCACCTTGTGATGCGAACAGCTCTCGCAGCCGTGAGCCGTACTTGAGAGTGATCGTGTTCCAGCCAGCGGCGCTGAACATGTCCCGAATGCGGTTGGCGGCGATGCCAGGCACGACCCTGTCCAGTGACTGCCTGTTAAGGTCGACGATCCAAAGGACTTCGCCCAGTCCGGGCACCATCGGGTCGACGAGCGCTTCCCACACTGGTCCTTCATCGAGCTCGGCGTCACCGACTAGGGCAATGTGACGTCCTCCCGCGGTATCGTCAAAGTGCGTCGTGACATACCGTCGCGCGATGGCGCTCCATATTGTTGCCGTGGCGCCAATTCCTACCGACCCCGTTGAGAAGTCAACTGGGTCGGGGTCCTTCGTCCGGCTGGGGTAGCTCTGGAGGCCGCCAAACGCACGAAGCTCAGTGAGGTAGCGCTCATCCAAACGCCCCAAGAGGTAGTTGATGGCGTGAAGGACCGGCGACGCATGGGGCTTGACCGAAACTCGGTCGCCGGCTTTCAGGTGCTCGAAATACAGAGCCGTCATGATGCTCACCATCGATGCCGAAGACGCCTGGTGCCCGCCGACCTTCACGCCATCACCGGCGACGCGCACCTTGTTCGCGTGATGGATCATGCTGACCGCCAGCCAAAGGACCCGGCGCTGGATCCCATCGAGGAGCTCCAACTCCTCCTCTCGCGACGTACTGGTGGCACGCCCTTCAATGCTTCCGCGCATGGGGTTGAGGCTAGCCCGGTTGGGCCGCCCTCACAACGAATACGTCCTATGGGGTGCTCGTCGCGCAAGATATAGCGCTTCAAGAGCCCATCAGTGAGGTATTTGTTGTCGTCACGACCGACGTGAGCCACATGGACGCTATGGACGAACAAATCTCGTACTGCTAGGAAGAACGAGCGGCGTACATTCGGCGACATCGCGGCGCGTGATCGGCTGCACTCCTGCCTAGGCTGCCCACGGTCTCTCATCGGAGGACGGGAACGACTTCAAGTCTTGCCTGGTAACCTCAACCCACGCGCGGAGGGTGCTTCCGGACTATCAGTGAGGTGTTATGCCGGTCAGTCGAGCGAACGCCCTTGACCATGTCGTCCTCGTGATATTCGAGAACCGCTCGTTCGATAATCTGCTCGGTCGGCTCTACGAGCCTGGCGAAGTCCCAAGTTTCGAAGGCGTGATCGGGAAGGACCTCACCAACCCGATCCCCCCTTGGGCCGAGCACGGCAAGGAGCAGGCGGTTGTTCCCTACGACGTCGCATCCGGGATGGACTCCCCGGATCCCGATCCCGGCGAAGAGTTCCACCATACAAACACCCAACTGTTCAACGTCCTTGACGAAGTCAACCGCTTCAAAGATGCCCGGGAGATGGCGCCACCTTACAACGCGCCGCGACCGGGGCAGCTGGCGACCATGGACGGTTTCGTAGCCGACTACATCAGCTTCTTCACACGAGAGGTTGGTCGTCAGCCGACCTTCGAGGAATACCGCCAGATCATGACGGGCTATACACCCGCGCAGGTGCCCGTGCTCAGTGCCATCGCCCGAGGCTTCGGCGTATTCGACCATTGGTTCAGCGAGGTCCCGTCTCAGACGCTGACGAACCGTTCTTTCTGGACTGCTGCCTCGTCCTCGGGTCTTGTGGTGAACCGGCCGATGGGCCATTTCATGCGGCATAACAATGTTGAGACATTGTTCAACCGGCTTGACCAACAGAACCTGAGCTGGAAAGTATACGTCCTCGAACCGGACCCGATCTCTTTCACGGGCCTGCTCCACATGTCGCGTCTCCAGCATCGTTTCGCCACACATTTCGTCCCGTTTTCTGAGTTCGAGAGAGACCTCGCCGCGGGCCTGCTCCCCCGTTTCTCGCTGATCGAGCCGAACTTACTTTCGGGCCATGGTGACTACCACCCAGCGTTTGGGCGGGCACTGTTGCCCGGGACAGAAGTCCCGCTTGACCCGCCGTCTTCGGTGCTCGCGGGTGAGGCCTTCCTCTCCCGCCTCTACGCTGCCTACCGGTCCGGGCGTGCCCAGGTTGGGTCGAACGTGTTCAACACGACACTGTTCATCGGCTTCGACGAGCCGGGCGGTACCTACGATCACGTTGCCCCAGGGCCGGTCGCACCGCCCGACACGCTCTCTAGCACCGGGGAACTCGGGTTCAAATTCGATCGTTCCGGGTACCGAGTCCCCGCGGTGATTGTCTCGCCATGGGTCGCACCGAGCTCCGTCTTCAGCGAGGAGTTCCGGCACACCTCATTGATCGCAACGCTCCGAGAGGTGTGGGGGCTCGGCCCGCCCTTTAGTGCCCGAGACGCGACAGCGCGGACGTTCCAACACGTCCTCTCCCTCGAGGAGCCCCGAGACCCTGTCACTTGGCCGAGCCCAGTGGCGGTGCCGGTCCCGCAATTTCAGATGGAGCGCGTGGCTGCTGGTGAAGCGATTGGTACGCTCGGAAGGCACCTGAGCGAGGACCTGTTCGAGCACCTGGGACAATCGCGCTCAATACTTCGACTGGTCCCAAAGGACGGGGAACGAGAGCTGTCGCCGAGGCTCGCTCTCGCCGTGGTACATCTCGTAGCCAAGCGGTACTTTCCCCGTCTCTCGGGCCCGCCAGGCTCCCGGCTGCGGGCGGTCCGCACGATTATCACCGAGTATGCTCGGCGCGTTCGCGGAAAGCGCGTCAATTGAACCGGCGCAACTAGCGCCAATGCCTATGGGGAGGCCATGACCAGTCAATTGGGCCGTCGCCGAGTCTTTGTCAGCGCCCCCGACGTTGTCGAGGTCGTCGGGGAGGCGGTGCCGGACTTAGAGCCCGGCGAAGCGCTGGTCAAGATGTTGGTGTCGGGGGTGTGCGGCTCGGACAAGGCCGGCGCCCATGGCGAGCACGCTTTTTTCAAGCCTCCTTACTACCCCGGCCATGAAGTGGTCGGTGTGGTGGTCGGCGTCGCCGATGGTGTGGATGAGGTCGTGGCCGGTGAGCGGGTTACGGTGGAGCCGACCCTGGTATGCGGCCACTGCAAACCCTGTCGGCACGGCGCCGAGAACCTCTGTGAAAACCTGGAGTTCTTCGGCTGTGGCTACCGAGAGGGTGGTATGGCGGACGTTTTTTCGGTTCCAGCGCGTCGGCTACACAAAATACCCACGACTTTCAGCGACTACCAGGCCGCGCTCGTCGAACCCTTGGCCACGCCGGTGCACGCCGTCCGTCTTGCGGGGGAGCTGGCCGGCAAAACGGTCGCCGTCCTGGGTGCCGGCACCATCGGGCTGCTTACGCTGGTTGCGGCGCGGTACGCGGGGGCGAGCAAGATCGTGAGCACCGACACACTGGCGGCCAAGCGGGACCTTGCTGTGGCGCTGGGTGCTGCCGCAGCTGTCGACGCCCAAGCCGACGACCTAGCAACGGTAGTGCGGGGCGAGCTGGGCGAAAGTGCCGACGTTGTTTTTGACTGCGTGGCCAACCAGGCCACCGTTGAGTCGGCGATCAAGATGGCCGTGAAAGGAGGGACCGTCGTGGTCGTGGGAGGCGCACGCAAGCCAGTGACTATCGACCTGCCGGTGGTCCAGGAGTACCAAGTGCGCCTGCAGGGCTCCGCCACATACCGATGGGAGGACTTCGAGATAGCCGCCGACATCCTCGCGAGTGACGCTTTAGATGCAAGCCAGTTCATAACCGCCACGTTCCCCCTCCGCGAAGCGGCACAGGCCTTTGCTGCCATAACGTCTGGCCGCGAGGTAAAGATCCTCCTAGTCGCTGATCCCGGTGGGAATTAGCTCAAGCGCGGTTTAGTGACCGCCATATCGCTCAAGTGGGCGGCGCCGCCGGGATGCCCGGCGCAGCCGACCGGGCGTGTGCCTCACCCTCAGGGAGCGCTCGCCGAGGCGATAGCACCGCTAAGAGCGTTAATGTGGCGGTGGCAGATATTGCCGTGTCCTCGAGGGAGGCACGCCCTGGCCCGATAGCTCTACGATTGGCCTGCCAGGGCTTCCATGGAGCTCACGGTGGGCCACCGGGTCGGACGATCAGGGAGGAGACGGGCATGCAGAGGAAAGCTTCGGTCGTCACCAGCCCTAACGACCTCGGGGGCGAGACCGTCCCGAGAGGCAACTAACGGGGTGACGCCGTTTGACCGCAAGGCGACGACATATCGCCCGCAACGGGCCCATGAAAATGAGCCGCGGCGCTCCGCATCCCTGCACCGATTGCCGGTCGGTGTTTTAGTCGCGCTCATGTTGCTAAGCGTCGTCGTGGCGCTCGTGACGCGCGCCGTCGAAAGCGACCAGGACAACCGGCTGCTCGTACAGCGGGCTAATGAGGTCAGCCTCGTCCTCGGAACATCCATCAGCTCGCTCGAGTCGACCCTGACGGGCTTAGGCCATGTCGCCCGCGACGGCGGTACGGCCCTGTTTGCCAAGGAGGCGGCGGAGGACGTCGCGGCCGGCCCTGGGAACCTGACCTTTGCGCTGCTCCGCCGGGGCCACGGTTCGTATGTCGTGACAGTCGAAGCTGGCCATGGGCTGTCGGTCGGCGAGATAGCACCGGGCCCGGTCGCGACAGCCTTGGCTGCCGCCCAGAAGGGCGGGGACCTGGTGGCGACCCCTATACTCGGCTCGGGCGCCAACCGCGTGCTGGGGTTCGCGCTTGGAGGACCTTCTTTGCCGGCCGGAATGGTCCTGTACCGCCAGAGCGCGCTCGGTCCGGCGAAGGCGCCCCGAGCGGCGGGCACGGCGCCGTTCGACGAACTGAACGTCGTGCTTTACGACGCTTCGCGGCCGGTCCCGGCACAGGTGGTCGCGACCACGACCAAACACCTTCCGCTGGCTGGCCGTGTGCGCTCTCTGGTGTTCCCGGTTGGGGCCAGCCGCTGGCTCCTGGCCGTGTCGTCGGCCCAGCCCCTGGTGGGAACGGTCGCAGCCTGGGCGCCATGGATTGCTCTGGCCGTGGGCCTTGTCGCCTCAGCGCTGGTCGCAGCAACCCTCGAGCAGGCCGTTCGCCGCCGCGATGCTGCGGTGGCTCGGTACCGCAGCGAGCACCGCGTCGCTGAGATCCTGCAGCACAGGCTGCTGCCGACTCTCGCCACCGTGCCTGGCCTGGATATCGCGTCGCGCTACGTGGCGGCTTCCGACAGCCAGCAGGTCGGTGGGGACTGGTTCGACGTGTTCGACCTCGGCGACGGGAGGACCGCCGTCGTTATCGGCGACGTCATGGGCCACGACATTGAGGCGGCGGCCGCAATGGCCCAAATCCGGGCCGCGCTGCGGGCCTACGCCTTAGAGAACGACGAGCCCGCACCGGTGCTTGAACGCTTGGCCCACCTTGTCGACGCCTTCGACGTCACCGGGTTGGTGACCGTTATATATGGCGTGCTCGGCCCACCCGACAGCGACGACGCCCACCAGTTCCGCTGGGCTAACGCCGGGCATTTACCTCCTCTGGTAAGGGCGGCCGACGGCCAAGTCCACGAACTTGGCGACGGTCGCTCCGGTGTCATAGGCGCGCCTGCGACCGAGCCACGGGGCCAGGGTCAGGCGCTGCTGTCGCGGGGCTCCTCTTTGGTCCTGTACACCGACGGGTTGGTCGAGCGGCCAGGCACTGCTCTAACCGACTCGATAGGCGAACTCCGGTCCTCTGTCGAGCACCTGGCCCTTGGGACATCGGCAGACGAGTTGTGCCAAGCCCTGCTGGTCGGCAAGGCTCTTGACCAAACCAGGGACGATATTGCCATAGTGGTCATACGGATATTCCCCGCCAAGGTGCCCGAGGGCGGACCGCTCGGTGGGACCATCCTGCTGACAACCTCGCCGCTCCCGGAGGTCTCCGAGCCGGCACGCTGACCCAACGCGGAGCGTCACACCGCAGAGCCCGATGGCCGCAATGCAGTTCCATATCCCCATCGTTAGGCTGATCTCTTGCCACAATTAGTACGTTGACTGATATAGTGGCAGTCGTACTAGGAGGAACGGGTGGCACTTCGAAAACTGGAACCGGGCGTGGTCGGCCACGATGTCCTCCGGCGGGCTGGTGACGCGTCGGTCTTGATCCTGACAAGTTTGGCGGAGGGCCCTAAGCACGGCTATGCCCTTATCCAGGACGTCAAGAGGTTCTCTGGCGTGCAGCTGGGGCCGGGGACCCTTTACGGCGCGCTTGACCGCTTGGAGCTTCTCGGCATGATCGAAGCGCTCCCGGTCGATGCCCGGCGCCAGCCGTACCGCATCACCGCAGCGGGCGCAGTGGCGCTGGGCGAACACCTCGATGCACTCGAGCGCATCAGCAGTGTCGGGCGTCTTCGGCTCGGCTTCGGAGGGGCCTGATGCGTGGTAGCGGCCAAGGACGCCTGCTAGCTTTCGCACTTCGCTGCTATCCCCGCCCGTGGCATGCGCGCCATGGCGAGGAGGCGCGTGAGCTCGCTGCCTTGCTCGCCCAAGATGGCGTGCCGGAGCGGTGGATGGCCTGGGACTGCTTCAAAGGGGCGGCGAAGGAGCGAGTGGCGGAGATGAAAACGACCCGTCGCTTGCGAACGGGTGCAGCCGCTTTAGTTGCGGCCACCTCCCTTGCGGCCGTGTCACTGCTGGTCTCGATGTCACCGGCCCCAGCCGGTGCAGCGGGCGTAGTCCGCGTGGACATCACGAGCCGCCCCGAGGCGGCCGGCCAGCTGGCCGCCGTGTTCAAGTCTCACCACTTCGACATCGGCGTGGAACAGTTGCCGGTATCGCCGAGCCTGGTCGGTTCGATCCTGGCTACCAAGACAGCAGGCCACTCGACCGGGAACGACGGCATCCTCGGCCGCATCACCGGGACCTGTGCTGGTGGTGCAGGAGCGTGCACGCAAGGGCTGCTGCTGGCGTCGCATTTCTCCGGGCACATTCTGGTTGTGGTCGGACGGGCCGCCAAACCCGGCGAGAGGTACGCGGAGTCAGCTGAGGTTTTTCGGCCCGGCGAGCTCCTTGCTGGCAGTTCCCTGCTCGGCAGGACGGTCGCTGAGGCGGTCCCGGTGCTCGGCCGCCTCGACCTGGGCGTCCTTTGGAGGGTGGACGGCGACACGCGGTCGTTCGGCCATTACCCCCGACGGTTGGTACCACCTGGCCGGGGGCTTCGCCATCTCTGCTGTCTCCATCTGCTTAGACGTCGCACCGTCGGCGCAGCCAGCGACAGGGCCACGGGTCTAAGTGGACCGCCCAGACGTGGCCATTACCGCCAACACCGTCCCTAGCACGGGCCCTGACGAGCCAGGCTCAGCCGGCGACACAGGAGAAGGCAACCGGTCGCCAGAGAAGCGCTCGGGGCTGAGCGACGGGCGCAGGCGGGCGCTCGCCGAGTGGGTCGTGATAGTTGTCGTGGCCCTGGTCGCCGCTCTGCTCATCAAGACCTTTGCAGTGCAAGCCTTTTCTATCCCCAGCCAGTCGATGGAGCCGACCCTGATGCCCGGTGACCGAGTGCTCGTGGATAAATTGGCCTCCGACTTCAGCCCTGTCCGCACGGGCGACATCGTCGTCTTCCGCCGCCCTCCGGCCGACACGTCGCCGGTCAATGACCTTATTAAGCGGGTAATAGGCGGACCGGGCCAATCGATCTATGTGGCGAACTGCAAGGTCTACGTCAACGGAAAGGAGCTCGTCCAGCGCTACCTTCCGGAGGGTTGGGAGAGCCCAAGCTCCGAGTACTGCACGGTCTGGGACGCCCCGGGCATGCTCAACCTGCCCGACCCCTACAAGGTCCCTGCGGGTCATTACTTCGTAATGGGGGACAACCGGAAAGACTCCGACGACTCAAGGTACTGGGGGCCGGTGCCGG
Organism: uncultured Acidimicrobiaceae bacterium; assembly: GCA_963725935.1. Classification (GTDB taxonomy): domain Bacteria; phylum Actinomycetota; class Acidimicrobiia; order Acidimicrobiales; family Palsa-688; genus Fen-671. Next base: position 75,350 of record CAVSAM010000004.1, read on the forward strand.
CGAGCTATTTAGTGGGCGTGGCCTTTGTCCGGATGTGGCCGCCAAGCCGTGTGGGCTCGTTATAGCGCGGACCAAGACTGGCCACGCGGCGCCGATTGGGACGCCGCCGCTCAGGTGCTTACTCTGGCACAGCCGGCCCAGGCCCTTTGATGGTGGCTATCCCGCCCGTCGGAGCCGAAAGGGTGCCTTTCAGGGAGCCAGATTTACCACCTACGGACGTGGTGGCTGTACGGGACCTGCCGTTGCAGTCGGCGGGGACGGTGAGCGGTACACCGGCGTGAGCTGAAAACAGTGTCAGCACCATCGTGTAGGCGATCCTCCCCGTCACCGCCGTCAGAGGATGGCTCGCCCAGTGTAAGCCGAGGAGCATCGGTGACCAGTGTCACAGAAGGACCTCCCGTCTTGTCTGAAGGCGTGTGAGGACGCCCCGACCCCAAGGAAACCCAACTAACTGAAAGGGCCAACAAGACGATGAACGGCAGTAAGGGTTACCAGCACGACATGACCATGATGTTGGCTTTCCACGATGCCCTGCGCCGTGAGGCCACATCGCCCGCGTGGCCGCCGCCAGGACCGACGACCCCCGCCGTGTAATGGCCACTGCGGCGGGCTGGCAAATGTTCAAGGCCTACCTAAAGGTGCACCACGGCTGTGAGGACGATCTGCTCTGGCCTGTCATGGAAAAGACGCTGGCTGACCGGGCCGACGACCTTGCCCTACTGGCGGCCCTCGAGGCCGAGCACGCCGCCATCGAGCCACTCATCAATGCCATCGACGCCACCGTCTCCAACCCGGCCAGCGGGCCAGAGCGGCTCGGCGACCTGACCGACGCCTTGGCGGCCACGCTCCACGCCCACCTGCGCCATGAGGAGGGCGAGGGCCTGGCCGCATCCTCAACCTGCTCCCCGAGCCCGTCCGCGCCGTATACCGTGACCAGTGGTTGGGCGCCTACCGCCAGGTAGACCGCTGGGGCGCCTCTGCGGGAAGCAAAGAAAGGGTTTCGTAGCCAAATGCACAACGTCCAACTACAGCAGGCTGTCCGCTCCAGGGGACGGTTGTGAGCGATGGGTGCGCCTCTGCTGAACGACGAAAACGACCTTCGTCCGCTCATGTTCTCAATCGCCTACCGGATGACCGGGAGCGTGGCCGAGGCCGAGGACCTCGTCCAAGAGGCGCTCTTCAGGATGGGGCGCGCCCGACAAAGCGGGGTGATAGTCGAATCACCGAAGGCCTACCTCACTACGACAATGACCCGACTGGCAATCAACCACCTACGTTCGGCCCGGGTTCGCCGGGAGTCCTATGTGGGCACGTGGCTGCCCGAGCCCGTCGTCACCGACTTGCACGACAGCCCCGAACAAATGGCTGAGCTGTCCGACTCGCTCTCGATGGCTTTCCTGTTGTTGCTCGAAAGCCTTTCGCCGGTCGAACGAGCCGTTTTCCTGCTACGCGAGGTGTTCGACTACCCTTACGAGGAGATCGCCCAGGTCGTCGACAAGAGCGAGACCAACTGCCGGCAGATTTTCGCGCGCGCGCGCCAACACATTGGTGCTCAGCAAAGCCGTTACGAGGCATCGCCAGGACAAACCGCAGCGCTGCTCCGGTCGTTCCTCGCCGCTGCGCGCGACGGCGACCTGGACCAACTAGTCGACCTGCTGGCAGCGGACGCCGCCTTCTACGGCGACGGGGGCGGCAAGGCGACCAGTACGGCCCAACCGTTCTTCGGGCGTGACCAGGTCGCAACTGTCATCGTCCGCCTGTTCGAACGGGCAAAGAGAATGGGGATAACACTCGAACCAGTCCTGGTTAACGGTGGCCCCGGCATCATTACCCACGACAGTCAAGGCAAGGTTGTGAGCGTTCTTTCCCTCGAAGTCCTCGACGGTGTGGTCCAGACCGTGCGCGGCATAGTGAACCCCGACAAGCTGCAGCACCTCGGGGCCGTCTCCGACCTCCTGCGCATCCGCACCGGCCAAGACCACCCTCTGCCGCCCGCAGCCCATTGAATAGGTCGTTGAGCTCTTAAACAACTCGACGCAATATGTGAGCTAAGACGTTACCGTTGTGGTGCGATGCACGTACGAGGACGCCCGCTGCATTTCGGTGTACAGCTGCAGGCCCAGGGCACGACATGGGCAGAGTATGCCCGAGGGGCCCAGGCCGTGGAGGAACTGGGTTTCGGGTCCGTGTGGACCTTCGACCACCTCCTTCCCTTTGTCGGGCCGGACGACCGTCCTTGCTTCGAGACGCTCACGACGTTGGGGGCCATGGCGGTCCTTACCTCGAGAGCCAGGATCGGGGTGCTGGTCAACGGGGTGCTCTACCGGCCCCCCGCCGTCCTGGCCAAGGCCGCCGCACAGGTCGACGAGATGAGCGGCGGCAGGCTCGATTTCTCTCTTGGCGCTGCTTGGGCAGAGCGGGAATTCAAGGCCTACGGTCTGGACTTTCCCCCGCTGGCCGAGCGTTATGCCCGCCTGGATGAGGCGTTGCAGCTCGTGAAACTTCTTTGGCCCAGGACCGGACCACGTTCCGAGGACGCTTCTACCAAGTGGAGGACGCCCCTTGCGATCCCAAACCCGTGCAGTCGCCTCACCCGCCCATAACCATCGGTGGTGCGGGCCTCGGGTCGCTCAGGATCGCTGCCGCTCACGCCGACCGGCTGAACGTCGTCGGGCCAGCTGCGAAGTGCGCGGAGCGGATAGCCAAGCTGGAACAGTTGTGTGCCGAGACCGGCCGCAACTTCGACGACATCGAGTTATCGGCTCACCCGAACGTCGTCGTCGCCCCGACCGCTGACCGAGCAGAGGCGCTGGCCCGCCGAGCCGCCGCCATCAACTCCCAGGACCTGGACAGCCAGCGTGCCAACTGGCTGATTGGCACACCCGTCGATGTGGTGGAGGGCCTCCGGGGCTACATGGCGGTTGGTGTCAACCACTTCGTGTTCGCCGCCGGGCATCCCTTCGACTTGGCGCCGTTACGCCTACTCCAGCAAGAGGTCTTCCCGGCCCTGACGGCCTAAACGCAGAAACTTCGTCGCACTTCCGAAGAAGATCAGTCCTCAATGTCGGAGAGGAGAAAACGGATCCCGCCCGTGGCCGCTTGGGCCAGACCGCCGGCCAGCGCCCCTGCCTCAGGTGACCCGAGCGCGGCGCACGCGGTCGCGTAGTCGGAGAAGTAGACGTCGATGGTCCGGTAGGCAGGCGTGGGGGACCCGTCCTCTTTCGGGAAGACCTTGGCCGATTCGACCCGCTGGATGTCGGGGATTTTGCCCAGCAGTTCCTTGCTGGCCGGGGAGTTGTAGAGGGCCTCAAAGGCGCCGGGATCGTTCGGGTTGTCGACGATGATGGTGAGCTTGACTGCCATGGAAATCATGATAACGAGGCGACACTAGGGGCGCTAACCGGACGGCAGGACGACCCGCTCGTTGAGCCGGTCAAAGTGCTAACTACGCATCGTGTTCAGGAGCGTGCCTCCCGGACTACCCTGGCGAGAGCGTCAACCAAGTTCGCTACGCCTTGTCGCGCCTCTGCGTCGACAAGGTCCCCGCTATCGGTAGCAAGTTCGTCGATGTTATAAAGCGCAACCACCGGGCCGTCTATGACAACCGCGTGCGCGTGGGCCAGGGGGACGCGGAGTGCCGCCTGTGCCCGGACCGAGCCACCACCGCGCGCCGCGCCCATGATCGCAATTGGCTTGTCTCGGAGCGGGCTGGTCGGGGTCCGTCGTGAGAGCCAGTCAATTGTGTTGCCCAGCACTCCGGGGATCGTATGGTTGTACTCAGGGGTGGCGATGAGCAGACCATCGGCGCCTCCTACGCGCCTTCTTAGGTTCGCTACCGTTTCAGGAAGGCCGGTCCGTTCCAGGTCTTGGTTGAACAGAGGGATTGCGGTGAGGTCCAGGATCTCCATGGCGACGTCCGCTGGTGCCAGCTCGGCGGCTGCCCGCAAAAGACCCCTATTGTAAGAGGTCGCCCGCAAACTTCCGGCAAAAGCTGCGATATCCAACGGTGTTCCTCATTCCTCTCCCGCAGTGATCCCCGCGCGCTTGAGCATTCGCCGCAGATCGACTACCTGCTGATCGTCAATATCGCCCGACCGAGGCACACGGAACGTTTCGGTCTCCGAGCCGATTGTCACCTTATATACCCCATCGTGCTCTTCGGTGACCGAGCCCACCTGTCCCAAAAGGGAAAGGACATCGTGCCATTCAATATTATGGCTAACCGGATGGGCGAGAATTCTTTGCACGGTGGCCTGATGATGCGCGTCCAGCTTTGGGGTTTCTGCCATCTCCGTCTCCTAGGGTGTCCTGCCCCTCGCCGCCCTGTGGGGTGACCAGAGCCAGCATGCTCGCCCTCGATCATAGGTCGCTCCGCCACGACCACAGTTCAGCGCCAGCCAAGCTGCGGCGCGACGTCCCTCACGAGTGCATCGAGGACGTGGGTGCAGTAGTCGACGCCCAGCTGATTAGGGATAGTTAGCAGCAGGGTGTCAGCGGCGGCGATTGCCTCGTCCTTGGCTAGTTCCTCGATTAACGTGTCTGGTTCCCCGGCGTAGGTCTTGCCGAACCGGGCCTTGCCGCCGTCGAGGAACCCGACCTGGTCTTGCGAATTGCTTTCGCGGCCAAAGTACGCGCGATCCAGGTCGTTGACGATCGGGAAAATGCTGCGGCTGACCGAGACACGGGGCTCGCGGCGCGTGGCCGGCACCCGCCCAAGCCTTGCGAAACCGCTCGATCTGCTCAGCCTGCAGCTGATGGAACGGCACGCCGGTGTCCTCGGTGAGAAGCGTGGAGCTCATCAGGTTCATCCCCTGCTCCCCGGCCCACTCGGCGGTCTGCCGGGTGCCTGCGCCCCACCAGATCCGCTCGCGCAGACCTTCGGAGTGCGGCTCGACCCGAAGTAGGCCAGGTGGGTTGGGGAACATCGGCCGCGGGTTCGGCTCGGCGAAACCATCGCCCTTCAGGACCTCGAGAAAGGCCCGCGTGTGCTCACGAGCCATGTCGGCCGAACTCGTGCCCTCGGCTGGGACGTAGCCGAAGTAGCGGTAGCCATCGATGACTTGCTCAGGTGACCCACGGCTTATGCCGAGCTGCAGGCGCCCGCCCGAGATGATATCGGCGGAGCCTGCATCCTCGGCCATATAGAGCGGGTTCTCGTAGCGCATATCGATCACGGCGGTCCCGATCTCGATCATTCTCGTCCGCGCACCGACGGCCGCAAGCAACGGGAACGGCGAGGAAAGCTGATTGGCGAAGTGGTGCACCCGAAAGTACGCCCCGTCCGCGCCGACCTCCTCGGCGGCGACCGCTAGGTCGATGGACTGGAGCAGGACATCGGACGCCGAGCGGGCCTGCGAGTGCGGGGAAGGCGACCAGTGGCCGAAGGATAGAAACCCGATGCGCTTCATGACCAGCTCAACATATCGGAGGCCGCTTCTCTTCCTCTTCAAAGGTGGACCGGAACGGTTTTACGACCACCCTCTCGGACGATCGGCGACGGGAGGCTCTCCGGCTAGGGGGGTCTAGCGCTGGGGTCAGCGATCCCGTCCACCGAACAAGCGTTGCGACCGGCTTCCTTGGCCCGGTAGAGAGCATTGTCGGCCCGGCTGAACAGGTCAGCGTGGGATTCTCCCGGCATCCAGGTGGCGACGCCGATTGAAACGGTCAGCGATGCCTCTTGTCCGGACAGCGTGAAAACACATTCGGCGATCCGGCGCCTGAGTGATTCGGCGGCGCTGGCGGCCGCGGCCCGCGGGCACCCCGGCATCAACCAGACGAGCTCGTCGCCGCCCCATCGGGCGACCAGGTCAGTCCGGCGGCGGAAGCTCATCAGGATCTCTGCCACTTGCGCTAACGCCTGGTCGCCGCCGAGGTGACCAAAGCGTGTGTTGACCGATTTGAAATGATCGAGGTCTAAAAGCACGACAGAGACCGGGTCTCCGCTCCGCTGCGCCCGCTGCAGCTCCTCGTTCAGACGGTCGGTGAAAGTCCCCGAGGTGGCCAGCCCGGTCTTATCGTCGGTCGGCCGTCGGCTCAGGAGATGCCGGATGCGCTGTTCCAGATCATGAAGGCCAAGGGAGCACTTGCGGCGATTGCACAACCGAAACTCAGTAGTAGCGCGGGTAGCAGCAGGATCATGGCGCAACTGTCGACACGGACGCCGTCGCCGCTCTCTCCGGCACGAATTGCTTCACGGCGTGATTCGACCCCAACCGCGGCTACAGCACAGACGAAAATCGGCACAATGATCGCCATCGTCGTCGGCGTGGTCCATATCGGCGCAGGTCGCCCAGCCCATATCATCAGGACCACGAATGCCACCCCGTTAAGGGCGGCCAGTATTGCTGTTGGGTTTCGTAGGTTGGCGAGGACAGTGCTCGGAGTTCGGCGGCCGCGTCGAGAAGGAGGGTCAGCGATGGAACACCAACTCGTGACGGTGCCCGACGCGACGATGCTTGCCAGCCGCTCAGCAGCCTTCGTGGCTGAACGGGCGCGCACCTCAGTGGCCGATCACGGAAGGTTCACATTCGCGGTTAGTGGCGGGAAGACACCGTGGGCAATGTTCGCCGAGCTAGCAAGCCACGACGTCCCTTGGAGCGCGGTCCAGATTTTCCAAGTCGACGAACGAGTCGCTCCCGACGGAGACCCGGACCGCAACCTCACCCACCTGCGTGAAAGCCTGGGACGCTCCGATCCTGAAGTAGTCGCGATGCCGGTGGAGGACCCGGACCTGGAGTCGGCTGCGGCCGCATATGCCAAGCGCCTTCCGGACCACTTCGACTTGGTGCACCTCGGGCTCGGTCCCGACGGGCACACGGCCTCGCTCGTGCCGGGCGACCCCGTCCTGGAGGTGGCGGACCGGCTAGTCGCCGTTACCCAGCCGTACCAGGGCCACCGGCGCATGACGCTCACCTACCCTGCCTTGGCGCGGGCCGATGAGGTCCTCTGGCTGATAAGCGGCGAGGACAAGCGCGAGGCGCTCGCCAAGTTGCTGGCCGGTGACCAGTCCATCCCTGCCGGACGCGTGGAAGCCAGGCACTCCACGATCCTTGCCGACGCGGCAGCGGCTCCGGAAGCGGAGCTGGGAGCCCGGAATGACCACTAACCACCCCCCTGACCACGTGATCGTCCTCTTCGGTGCCACCGGTGACCTGGCCAAGCGCAAGCTGCTCCCAGGGCTGTTCCACCTGGCCGTCGCCGGGCTGCTCCCGCAGCACTATCGCATCGTGGGCACGTCGCCGCCGGCGAGCGCACCTTCCGAGGACGGTTTCAAGGAGCATGCCCGGGACGCTGTCGCCCAGTTCGGGACGACCAAACCGACAGGCGAAGCGTGGCATAACTTCGAGGGCAGATTGTCTTTTGCAGCTGCCAGCCCCGACGACGCCTCCCCCCTCGTCTCAGCAGTGCAAGCCGCTGAAAAGGAGGTCGGCGGCGACCCGCAGCGCCTTTTCCACCTAGCCGTCCCCCCGGTAGCTTTCCAGTCCGTAGTAGAGATGCTCGGCGCCTCCGGTTTGGCAAAAGGGTCGCGCGTGATCATCGAAAAACCCTTCGGCACCGACCTGGCCTCGGCCCAGGCTTTGAACGACTCGGTCCACAAAGTGTTCGACGAGCCCCAGATCTTCCGGATCGACCACTTCCTGGGAAAGGAGTCGGTCGATAACATCTTGGCCCTCCGCTTCGCCAACGGCCTGTTGGAGCCGGTATGGAACCGGGAGCACATCGAGTACGTGCAGATCGACGTCCCGGAGAAACTGTCGATCGAAGGGCGGGCCGCCTTCTACGAGGGCACCGGGGCTTTCCGGGACATGGTGGTGACCCACCTGTTCCAGGTCCTCGGCTTCGTAGCCATGGAACCCCCGACCACCCTGTCGGCCCAAGCGCTTGGTGACGAGCGTCAAAAGGTCTTCGACTCCATGCAGCCCATCGACACCCATCACGTCGTGCGAGGCCAATACTCCGGCTACCGCTCGGAGCCTGGAGTACTGCCCGGTTCGGACACAGAGACATTTGTGGCGCTGCGGGCAGAAATCGAGAACTGGCGGTGGGCCGGGGTCCCCTTCTATCTGCGCACCGGTAAGTCCCTAGGTCAAGGCCGACAGGTGGTTACCCTCGGGTTCCGGGAACCGACGCTTCGCATGTTCCCGTTCCACGGTCACCCGAACTCCTCGGGCCGACAGAACGAGGTCAACATCGACTTCAGCGACCCGGGTTTGATCTCGCTGCGTTTCTTAGCCAAGGTGCCTGGCCCAGAGATGAGCCTTGGTGAGGCAAAGATGGTGTTCCGGTACGAGGATTCCTTCTCGACCAAGAACGAGCTTGAGGGGTACGAACGTCTCATCCTCGACGCCATGTTGGGCGACCACTCGCTGTTCACCAGCGCCGGCCAGGTCGAGCGCCTCTGGGAGATCTCCACTCCCCTCCTAGAAAACCCCCCTCCCGTCGAGCCGTACGCGCCCGGATCCTGGGCCCCTCGTCGATCGCCCGGCTGATCGCACCTCACCGCTGGTACTTACCGGAGAAGAAATGATATGGCACCTAAATACGGCACTCCGCTCTACCTGCTCGCCTTCGATCACCGCTCATCGTTCGAGCGGGGCCTCTTCAACGCGGTGCCGCCCCTCTCCCCCGCCGTGCGCGACGGTATCGTCAGAGCCAAGGAGATCATCTTTGAAGCCAACCAGATCGCCGTCGCCGCCGGCGCGCCCCGTGACCGAGCGGGCATCCTGGTGGACGAGGAGTTCGGCGCCGGCGTAGCACGGCGCGCGAGCCATACCGGCGTCCCGCTGGCCATGCCGGTTGAGCGTTCAGGCCAGGACGAGTTTGACTTCCAGTACGGCGCCCAGTTCGGCGAGCATATTGAGGCTTTCGACCCCACCTTCGTCAAGGTCCTCGTCCGCTACAACCCGGAGGGAGACCCGGACATGAACCGGCGCCAGAGCGATCGGCTTGCCCAGCTGAGCGACTCGCTGAGCGTTCGGAGCCGCAAGTTCCTCTTCGAGTTGCTCGTTCCCGCGACTTCCGCGCAGCTGGACATCTTCGAGGGGCACCAGGACGACTACGACCACCGCCTCCGTCCCAGCCTCGTCGTTGAGGCGATCGCCTCGATGCAGGCAGCGGGGGTGGAGCCCGATATTTGGAAGGTCGAGGGCCTCGATTCGGCCACGGATGCCGCTGAAGTGGTGCGACAGGCACAAACAGGTGGCCGCGACCACGTGTTGTGCATCGTCCTTGGGCGGGGAGCCGATTGGGACAAGGTTGCTAATTGGCTCAAAGTTGGCGCTGGCGTCCCCGGCTTCGCGGGCTTCGCCGTGGGACGGACCCTCTGGCACGATGCCCTGGTCGATCACCTGGCCGGCCGGTCCTCCGAGGCCGAGACGGCCAAAGTCATCGCCGAGCGCTACCGAGAGCTCATCGACCTTTACAACGCGGCGAGCACCAGTGTTACAGCGGTGGCCCCATGACGCCTCCCCCCATCCGCTTGATGCTGGCTGATGTCGACGGCACCCTGGTGACACAGGAAAAGGTCCTCACCGACCGGGCGATCGCGGCCGTGCACAGCCTGCATGACGCGGACATCGGCTTCGCAATCACCAGTGGGCGCCCTCCGCGCGGGATGGCCATGCTCGTCGACCCGCTCGACCTACAGACTCCTATCGCCGCCTTCAACGGGGGTCTCCTCGTCGACCGCGATATGAACGTGATCGAGCAGCGTGTCGTCCCCGGGGAGCTCGTAGTCCCGATCGCCGACCTAATGACCTCGTTCGGCTTGAGCGTGTGGATCTACCAAGGTGCGGATTGGTACGTCCCTGACCTGAAGGGCCCCCACGTCGACCGCGAGGCCTGGACGGTCAAGTTCCAGCCCAAGGTCATGACGAGCGTGAAGGACCTCACTGACAACGTCGCAAAGATCGTGGGGGTGAGCGACGACCACGAGGCTGTGTCCAAGGCCGCAGCGGCGGCCCACGATCACTTCGGCGACCATGTGAGTGCGGCCGCATCGCAGCCCTATTACCTCGACGTGACCCACCCCCAAGCCAACAAAGGGGAGGTGGCCAAGTACCTCGCCCAGAAATACCAGCTTTCGACCGATGAGATCGCCACCATCGGCGACATGCCCAACGACATACTGATGTTCGCCCACTCAGGGCTCAGCATCGCAATGGGCAACGCCGACTCTCAGGTGCAACGGGCAGCACGTCGAGTTACCGACACTAACGAGAACGAGGGTTTTGCGAAGGCGGTCGAACGGTTCGTGCTACCGAGGCACGCTGCGACGTCGAAGGTTACTTAGCTAGCTTGTCTGGTGCGGGTAATCGGTCCGCTGGACTGAGCCCCCGCTTCCCACGAAGATGGTGGAAACCATCTCGGGAGGGAACAAACCATGGGACACCACACCGGGCGTCGCCTGCAGCATCACGGCCAGCGTGGCTGGGTCCCCGACTTCGCCAAGGAAATCCACGATAATCCCTCCGTTGGGGGAGGGCGCGACCTCACGACGTCGTGCTGTACCCAGTCGCGCCATCGTGGACTCGATGCCGAAGGCGATCAGTTCCAGTGGGACTGGGGCGTGCAGCGCCGGCACGACCTTCGTCGAGTCGACGATCACTACGAACCGTTCGGCGGCTATCGCCACCAACTTCTCCCGCGTCTCGGCCCCCCCGCCTCCCTTCACCAACCAGCCCTCGGGGCTTATCTGGTCGGCCCCGTCAATCGCCAGGTCAAGTCGGTCCATGATGAACGGCTCTACATGCAACCCCAGGCTGCTGGCCACCTCATGGGTCCGGGGCGAGGTTGCGACGCAGCGCACGGACAGTTTGCGAGAGGCGAGAGCTGGGAGCAAGTACGCCACAGTCGTCCCAGTACCGAGCCCGACGACCATGCCGTCTTCTACCAGCTCGGCCGCTGCCCGGGCAGCCAAGTACTTTTCGGTCTCGCGCACTCCCTTTGGGGCCAGCTCATTGTCGTTTCCCATACAGCCATCTTGGGCCCCCGAACCTAACCAATGCGGCTCAAGTACGCTCGAGCATGCCCTCGAGGATGGCCTCGAGAAGCCGTCCCAAACGCGCTTCCACATCGAACACGGCGTGGGACAGGCGAGGGTCGCTGCGATAGAGCGCGGCGATCTCGGGGCGGACCAGGCAGGCTCGGCCCGAGGTCATCGAGGTGTACGTTAGGGTACTATCGAATGTATGTTCGACTGGATGGACCACCTCAATGCGGCCCAGCGGGAGGTCGCCACTCACGACGGTGGTGCCCTACGGGTGTTGGCAGGGGCGGGCACGGGCAAGACAACGGCGCTCTCAGCCAGGGTCGCGTGGCTGCTAGCTACCGGGACACCTCCCGAGCGTGTGCTGCTGCTCACTTTCACACGACGTGCCGCTCGTCAGATGCTCGGTCGCACCACGAACCTGCTCTCGACTGCCGACAACGCGGGAGGCGACGGCCGCGCAGCAAATCGGGTGATGGGCGGGACGTTCCACGCCGTCGCGTACCGAACGTTACGACGGTACTCGCAGGCTCTGGGCCTTCCCGAAGGCTTCTCCGTTTTGGACCCAGCCGATGCAGCGGACGTCATCGACATGGTACGAGAAGACGGCTGCTATACCCAGATGACAGAGCGCCGCTTCCCTCGCAAGACGCTCCTGTTGGACATCTACTCCAGAGCCATCAATACCGGCAAGACAATTTCTGCTGTCACCTCGGAAGTTGCACCATGGGCGAACGACATGGTGGACCAAATAGTCGAAATCTGCCGCGCCTACGTAAAGCGGAAGCGCGCCGGCGGGATGCTGGATTTCGACGACCTCTTGCTATTGTGGCGCTCGGCAGTCCTCGACGATCACCTTGGACCGCGTCTCGCTGGTGCGTTGGACCATGTCCTCGTTGATGAATACCAGGATGTCAACGGCCTGCAAGTTGATGTGCTGAGAGCCCTCCGCCAAAGCGACCCGCGGATCACCGTGGTTGGCGACGATGCACAGGCGGTCTATTCGTTCAGAGCTTCTGAGCCCCGCCACATATTGGACTTCGAGCAGATCTTTCCGGGTGCTCGGACCATTGTGTTGAATGTCAACTACCGATCGAGCCAGCAGATCCTCGATGTGGCGAATGCGGTCGGGGCGGAAGCCAAAGAGGGGTTCTCTGCGGTTCTCAGTGCGGCTCGTCGGGATCCCGGGATCTCCCCTCGCCTCGTACGCTGCGTCGATGAAGACGGTCAAACAAACGAAGTCTGCGACCGAATCCTTACGCACCGAGAGGAGGGAACCCTCTTGAAGGAACAAGCCGTGCTTGTCCGAGCCGCTCATCATTCCAACCTGCTGGAGCTCGAGCTGGGCGCTCGAAGGATCCCCTACGTAAAGTACGGCGGGCTTCGGTTTACCGAGGCCGCGCATGTCAAAGACTTACTGGCCGCGTTTCGTCTGTCAGACAACGTTTGCGATGAACTTGCTTGGTTCCGGTTGCTGCAGCTGCTCGAAGGTGTGGGACCGATGATCGCCCGGCGCGCTATTGGGGCCTTGGGCTTGGGAAGCGAGGAACCCGGCTATACCGAGCAGGCCGAGATTTGGCGGCGATGGCCTGGCGCGGTGGAGGTGCTACCGGTCGCTTCTCGGTCGCCTGCAGAACGGATCGCTGCAGCTCTAGCGGCGATCCCCGACGAGGCCGTGTGCGCTCAGGCAGAGCGCCTTCGGTTGGCCATTTCCCCGCTCATCGAGGCAACGTACCCCGATCCTGGAGCGCGCCTGGTGGACCTGGACGCACTCGTCGCTGCTTCCGCCAAGGTGGCACGGCTGTCCGACGTGGCAGCAGACTTCGCGCTCGAACCCCCGCGGTCCACTTCCGATCTCGCGGGCAAACCGATGATCGACGAGGACTGGCTGACCGTTTCTACGGTCCACTCCGCAAAGGGGCTCGAGTGGAATGTCGTCCACATACTCAATGTCACGGACGGCATGATCCCCTCGGATATGGCACTCGGCTCAGAGGACGGGCTCGAAGAGGAGCGACGTGTGTTCTACGTTGCGTTGACGCGTGCGCGAAGAGCATTACACGTCTATGTACCATCGCGATACCACCACCGACCACACGGGCGCGACGATTCCCACGGTTGGACGCAGCCATCTCGTTTCCTTTCCGACAGCGTCCGATCAACCTTCGATGAGGTCACCGTCGCGCTCAGCATCGGCGGGCAGTTAGCCCAGCCCATCGGTATCAACGGACTGGACCGCATATCGCCGGATCTAGAGGCACTTTGGTCCTAGCGACCGGCTCGCGAAGCCCGGGGTAGCCACACATCTGCGGTCTGATGAGGAGAGTTGTTGATGAGTCATTTGTACCCGTCGTCTCCGACAATCGTGGCGCGTCGTTTTTTGCCTGCTGACGGCGGAGCAGTTGATTTGCGTACGACGAGCTTGGTAGGGCAGTAGTGAACCAAGGGCTTGGTGGAGCGATCTTTGCCGACGAGGTTGATCGCGAGGGAGGCAGCCTTGAAGCCCATGTCGAAGATGGGTTGGACAACCGTGGTCAGAGCCGGGCTCAGGTAGTGCGCGAAAGTGTCGTCGAACCCGACGATCGAGATCTGTTCCGGTACTCGGATACGGCGTTCATAGAGTATCTGGAGAGCGCCAGCAGCGAGGATGTCCGACACCGCGAACACGGCGGTGAGATCGGTGACTTGGTCGAGCAACTGGGCCATGTAGGCAGCTCCGGTCTCGATGCCCCCCCAGCCTCCTTGCTCGCGGGGATAGGGCCCGCGACGATAGTGGATTCGTCGAAAACAAGGTCGGCCGCTTCCAGGCTGCTGCGATAGGATTCGAAGCGTTGGCGGATAACGCTATCTGCCCGAGTACCCTCGCCACTTCGTGGAGTCAGCCACGGTTCGCCCAGATAGCCGATCCGACGGTGCCCGAGGTCAAGGAGATGGCCCATCGCCTCGTTGCTGCCCGCGTAATTGTCGACAACGATCGAGGGGGCGTCGTCGCAGAGCCTGCGCTCGACTTCGACCGCGGCGACGCCCGCGTCGAGTGCCAGTCGCACATTGTCGGACCGGAGGGCCGTCGAAAAGACGATCCCGTCCACGCGTCGCGTCAGGAGCCTTTCGACGCTCTCGCGCTCGCGTTGGGGGTCGCCATGGGCGTTAGACAGGAGGACGTCAAAGCCTTGTTCGGCCGCCGCCTGTTCGGCCCCCATTGCGATCTCGGTATAGAACGGGTTTGACAGGCCACCATGAATAATGACCCCAAGGGTGATCGTCCGTCGACGTCGCAGGTCCTGGGCAACGGCATTGAGCCGATAGCCGCTCTCTCGTAGAGCTATCTGAACGCGCCGGCGCACTTGGGGCGAGGCGTACCCGTTGTTGTGCAGGACGCGTGACACGGTTGTGACTGAGACGCCCGCATGGAGGGCGACGTCCTTCAGGGTCGCATCGTTCATGGCACGCCGAGCTTAAGTCCGAGGCATTGCCATGCCCGGTCGATCTTGAACGTTGAGGAAGAGCCTGAATGGCGGGCAGTCATGCGGTGGCGACCTCTAGTGCTGAATAGAGGGCACCGAGGAGTGACCTACCCCTACTGTCGGCCTTCTCGTCGGCATGGAGGAGGTTCATCGCATAAGAGAAGCCGACCTGCTCTTTGGGCCAGCAGCCATGTTTGGAGCCCCCGGCCCCGCCGTGGCCAAACGCGTCCCTAGGCGGACCGAGAGCTAGCTCGTCAGTCTGTAGCTGAAAACCGACGCCAAACGATGTCCAGCGGCGGTTCAAGAGGTCCTCCCTCGTGCTGAGAGGGCTGCGGGCGAACGAGAGCATCTGGGGGCTGAGGATTCTGGTCGAGGCTGCCGTACAGGCGAGCTATCGATCGAGCGGTCCCGATCGCGTTTGCCGCCGGGACCTCGGCGCTATGCCAAGCGACCTCGTTCCACGGGAACCCATCAGGCGGGCTGTAGCGGGTTGGGTTCGCAACCGCGCGTGCGAGCGGGTCGGCGGCCAGCTCTTCGGGGCTCGTGAGGCGGGCCGGGCCCCAATCCGGAGCGAGCTCGACCGTTGAGACGTGCCGCTCGAGCTCGCTTGGAAGCCCTATCCAGAGATCAAGCTCTAGCGGCGTCGCGAACTCGTCCGCGAAGAACCGTCCGACGCTGCGGCCATCGACGCGCCGTACTAGTTCTCCGCACAGCCAGCCGAAGGTCAGGGAGTGGTACGCCGTGGCAGCTCGAGGGTCTTCGCTTTGGGCCTGCGCAGCGAGGAGCTCAGCGACCATGCGGTGATCCGTAGCCTGTCGCCAGGTGAGCGGGGTTTCGATGCCCGGGAGCCTGGAAGTGTGGGCAACTATGTCGCGGACAGAGACACTCTCCTTACCACCAGCAGCGAACTCAGGCCAATAACGGGCCACCGGCTGGTCGAGGTCGAGTTGGTGCCGCTCCAGAAGAAGCAGGATGCACATCGCCACCAGTCCCTTGGAGCCTGAGAAGATGATCTGCAACGTGTCCGAGCCCCAGGGTCGGCCGCTCCCCCTGTCCGCAACACCGCCCCACAGGTCGACGATCGGTTCACCGTCTCTCACGGCCGAGAAGGCCGCGCCGAGCTCACCGCGCTCCTCGAAATTTTGCCTGAACACGTCCCTTACTCGCTCAAAGCCTCTCGTTACGAAGCCATGAAGTTCGACAGCCGCGGACATGTGGTCGGTCACAGGTGCCGTGCTCGAGAGTTGGGCACCGGGTCTGGGACCGGCACACTGCGTACAAGGGTCGGTGCGGACTTGCTCCCCCCGCTGGTCCCTGTCGGTACATGCTCGTCCAATCGCCACTGTGGAAAGCGATGACATGCCACCTGAGCATTGTCTTCTAAACGTTGCAGCAACGGTCTGTCGCTCCAGCAGCGTGGTTCGGCATATGCGCAACGCGGAGCGAACGGACAAAAGCTCCCAGCGGGCGCTAGCTTCTCAAAGGGAGGCGCGCTTGAACTCGTCGCTGCAAGGCGTCGGTCACGCTGGGACCGGGGGTTTGGCACTGGCGCTGCCTCACGCAAGGCGTGTGTGTACGGGTGCGCGGGACTGCCGAAAACCGAGGCCGCGGCGCCTGCCTCCATGACCCGACCTCGGTAAAGCACGATGATGCGGTTACACATGTGTTTCACAACTTCGAGGTCGTGCGAAACGAAAAGGTAGCTCAGGCCCGAGTCTGCCTGGAGGTCTTGTAGCATATTTAGGATTTGGGCCTGGATTGATAGATCGAGAGCGCTCGTGGCTTCATCGCAGATCACGAGCCGCGGATTTGGCATGAGCGCTCGTGCGATGGCAATGCGTTGGCGCTGACCGCCCGAGAACTCGTGTGGGTAGCGCCCCTCTGCGTCCTGGGGCAACCCCACACGGTCAAGCATCGCTTGCACCCGCTCACGAGCCGCCGCCCGATCGGTCCGTTCGAGAGCTTCAAGAGGCTCAGCGAGTATGCGGCCGATCGTCCGAACAGGGTTAAGGGAACTATACGGATCCTGGAAGACGATTTGCGCTCGATGGTAAAAGGCGCGGCGCTCCTTGAAGGACAGATGAGCGACATCTCGTCCAGCGAAGCGAATCTCGCCTGACTCGATGGGGACGAGGCCGAGTATCGCGTTCGCCAGTGTCGATTTGCCCGAGCCCGACTCGCCGACCAGCCCGACGGTCTCGCCCGGGGACACATCGAAGCTGACATCATCGATGGCGTCCACCGTTCGTCGACCCTTGCGGTAGCGGACTCGCAGCTGCCGGATCTCAAGCAAAGGCCCTTGGCTCACGTGGGCTCGACCTCCGCCAGGATCTCGTCGACACGAATGCAGCGGGCGGCCCGGTCGCTCTGGGCTGCAAGAAGGGGGATTTCGTCGGCACGGCACTTCGCGGCCGCGTGTGGGCAGCGGGGGGCGAAACGACAGCCGTCGGGCCAGCTCCCAGGCGACGGGACATTGCCGGGAATGGTCTTCAAGTGACTGCGTGCGACTGCCAACGACGGGTGCGACTGCAGCAAGCCTCTTGTGTAGGGGTGAAGCGGGGCGTCGAACATGCTTTGCACAGGTGATTGCTCGACGACCTGTCCGGCGTACATGACCAGGGTGCGGTCACAGATGTCGGCAACAACCCCCCAGTTGTGGGTGATCAGAAGTAGCGACATTTCGTTCTCCGACTGCAACCGTCGCAAAAGAGCCAATATTTCTGCTTGAACCGTTACATCGAGCGCGGTCGTGGGCTCATCGGCGATCAGGAGCTTCGGGTGCCCGGAGAGGGCGAACGCAATCGCGACGCGCTGAGCCATGCCGCCGGAGAGCTCGTGCGCTCTGGAGCGAGCAACGCGCTCTGGCTCCGAGAACTCAACGAGCCTGAGCAGCTCAAGAACACGGTGCTTCGCTGTCGCCCGTGGCACCCGCTCGTGATGTCGAATGGCTTCAGTGAGCTGGCTCCCGACTGTGAAGGTGGGGTCCAGGCTCGCCTGAGGGTCTTGGGATACGTAGGCGAACGTGGAACCGCGAAGATGGTTGAACTCGCCCTCAGCCATACTAAGAATATCGCGACCGCCCCAGACGACGCGACCCCTGGTCGTCTCGAGCGCATTTGGGAGGAGGCGAAGGAGAGCAAGCGCAGTTACGCTCTTGCCACACCCGGACTCGCCAACCAGCCCGACCGTTTCGCCATAGAGAATGTCAAAGCTGACTCCGTCGACGATGGGAGTGTCGCCGCCCCGGTTGTGCAGCACGACTTCAAGCTCGCTTACGATAATCAACGGTTGAGGTCGAGCATGCCGATAGTCGATCAGCGCCAACGTTTGGGCCCGGCTTGAGGGAGTGGCTCGTCTTGGTCCTGCGACGTCGTCAAGTACCGCGATGTCACGGACCGTGTTACCGAGCAGCCCGAGCGCGAGGATCGTCAACACGATCAGAATTCCCGGCGGGAAGAGCAACCAGCTCTGCTGTTCGATCACCGTGGACGCCTCGGCTATCATCCCGCCCCACGTTGGCGCCTCGGGATTGCCGGTGAGGCCAAGATAGGCGATACCAGTCTCAAAAAGGAGGGCGTACGCGGAGAAGAGCGAAGCCTGGACGACGACGGGCCCTATCACTCGGGGAAGGATATGGCGGGTGACAATGCGCAAGTGCGTGAGACCGGATACGCGAGCTGCCTGTATGTAGAGGTCCTTGCGGACCTGGAGCGTGGCGGCTCGAACCACGCGCATGATCGTCGGTGTGCCAAGCACTCCAAACGTGAACATGGCGACATCCTCGTTGTGAGGCACGGCGGCGAGGACGACGAGAATAAGGACGATCGCGGGAATTGCCATCACCATTTCACCAAGGCGGCTAAGAACGCGGTCCGCCCAACCTCCGACGTAGCCCGCCGCCAACCCCAGCGGGACGCCGATCGCCATAACGACGACAAGACCTTCGACGATTGAGAGTAGGCTCCGTCTGCCGCCATAGATAAGCCTCGAGAGCACGTCGCGCCCAAGGGTGTCTGTGCCGAGTAGGTTGTGGGCGGTTGGCCCGGTGAGGACGCGAGTCAAATCTTGCGCCTCTGGATTGTAGGGAGCAAAGAGCGGGGCGGCAATGGACACAAGTACCAGAGCCACTAAGAACGCTATCGCGCAGACCGCAAGCGGACGGTGGAACAAGACGCGGACGGGTGCCCGCATGCCCGATGAACTCTCCCGAGGACCTGCGATCAGCGCAGCGGACGCGCTCGCACGCGACCCGTACCCGCGGATCGAGGAGGCCGTACGCAAGGTCAACGATCAAATTGACAACAATCACAATTACAGTGAAGTAGAGGGCAATACCCTGGATCAGCGGGAGGTCAGACTCCGTGGTGGCCTGTACGGCGAGGCTCCCAAGACCGGGAAGGGCGAACACTGACTCGACTACGACCGAGCCTCCGAGGACCGCGACGAATACGAGCCCAACGATGGTTACGACGGGAATAGCGGCGCTACGGATGGCGTGCTTGAAGATAATAGAGCGGCGCGGGATGCCGGTCGCTCTCAGCATCGTGACGAATGGTCGGTCCAAAACATCGCGCATCGCGTCGCGCGTCTGCTTGGCTATCACGGCGACGCCGCCAGCGGAAAGCGTGACTACTGGCAAGACAAGGCTTTCGAGCCAGTCAGCAGGAGAAACGCCAAAGGCGACGTAGCCGCTTGCGGGGAACAATCGGAATTTCACTGCAAACCATTCGACGAGAACGAACCCGAGGAAGAACGACGGGATCGAAAGACCAAGGAGGGCGACGCCATCGACGACCCTATCGATCGCGCCTGGGCGCAGCGCTCCCGCGACGCCAAAGGCAACACCGACGAGTGCCGAGACGACCGTGGCTCCCACGACTAGGGAAAGTGTCGGCGCTAGCCGGCTGTCCAGAAGGGAGGTGACGGGCTGCTGGCTGTACAGCGACAGGCCGAGGTTCCCGTGAAGCGCGCGCTCGAGCCATTGCCAGTAGCGCGTATAGAGAGGCTCGCTTAGCCCAAGGCTGCGGCGCACAGCAAGGTACTGCTGTTCGGTCGCCTGCGCCCCGACGATCGTCCGTGCGATATTGCCTGGGATCAAGGCGACCAGCACAAACGTCGACGTCGAGACGATGAAGAGCAGAGGCACCGAGAGCAGCGTCCGACGCACTATCAATCTAAGCATCGGACGTAGTTTCTAGCTCTCGCGGAAGGGGGATCGCGTCAGCGGCGCCCCTCCGCCCCTCGCAGTGTCAGCTCGCTGGCGCGAACTCGACGTCATAGTCCGTATTGCGTTGCGGAGTCGCGTTCACGCCCGAGATGTTGGAGCGGTAGAACTCGGCCAGAGGCGTCGCAGCGACCGGGAGGTACCAGGCGTTCTGCACCAGGTACCGCTGCATCTCTTTCGCGACGGTAGTCTCCGCGGAGGTGGGCGCCGTGATCAACTGGTCGTAGATGTCGTTGAGCTGAAGGCTACTGGACTTGAACGGGCGCGAGGACTGCCCATTTGGCCCCCAGAGGATTTGGTACTGAGTCACGGCGGGTAGCCGGCCCCAGCTCAGGGTCACCGCTGGGAAGCTTGTCCCGGCGATGTCAGTCTCATACTGGTTGACACTAGGCACGATATCGGGCTGCAGGGTGACGCCGACATTGGCGAGCTGACCTTGCAGCGCCTCTGCAAGCGTGTTTTGTTGAGCAGCCGCGAGCGACAGCACCGGCAAGGTAAAGCCATGCGGGTAACCTGCCTTCGCGAGCAACTGCTTAGCTTTTGCTGGGTTGTAAGGGTAATAGTTGCTAAGCGCCGCGTCGTAGGAGTCGTCACCCGGGACAGCCATTTGGTCAATAGCAAGGCCATAGCCGTTCCCGAGCAACTTGGCGATCGGCCCACGGTCCACGGCGTAGTTCAGCGCCTGACGTACCAGCAGGCTCGATAGCGGGGCCACATTTCGGTTCTCGAGGGCGAGGGCCATGTACAGAGTTAGGGGGGCGTCCACCCGAAGCCCGGCGCTCTTCGCTGCCGCAGCGTTCGTGATGGGCTGGACCTCCGCAACGTCGACTTGGCCCGTCTCAAGGGCGGAAAGCACGGTCGAGGGGTTGGTAATGACCTTGATGACAACCGTCTTCCAGTGGACTGCGCTTTTGTCCCAGTAGTACGGGTTCGGTACATAAGTGTAGCTCTCGCCAGTCACCGTATGAGAGGCGTCGAGCATATATTCGCCAGCTCCGTCCGTCGCTGTCGTCAACGTCTTGCCGCTCGCGTTCGGGCTGCCGATCTCACCCATCTCGAGGATCTGGCTAAAAATGAGCTCCAACTCAGGTGTCGGCGCGCTGAAGTGGAGGGTCAGGCTGAGCGGCCCGGTCACGTCGATGGAAGTGAGCGACGCGAAGTAACCAGCCCCTGCGCCGCCAGAGAAGCCGATTTCGTGCTGGATCCACGTCTTTGTTGCCGCAGCCGTGAGCGCACTTCCATCGCTGAACCTCACTCCTGACCGCAACGTGATCGAGAAGCTCTTATTGTCGGGGCCGTACTGCCAGCTCGTTGCCAGGCCCGACTTGAACTCGCCATTAGGCTCCTTGACGATTAGAGGTGCGTAGGCCAAGTCGAAGAAGTCGCTATAAGCGTTCTGGCCCGACGCTGGGTCAAGGCTGGGTGGGTACTGTGGTATCGCGATCGTGAGAGTGCCGCTTGGGGCGGTTACGGCGGACTGTTTTGGAGCGCTGTAGGCGCTCGGCGCGACTGACATGACGACGGTCGCGACCAGACCGCCAGCCAAGAGCGCCCTGGAGATCCGTCGCCTGCCGACTAGGTCCGCGGTGGAAGGCCAGCCGGATCGACGTCTCGTCTGTGCCCATCTTGCAATCATCGAGTGCTCCTTCCCTAAGCAAGCGCGTCAAGGCTCGCTGGTCAATGGTCAATTAGGGAACCCTGACCGGGCTCCTGTCGTGTCTCTGCCAGGCAGGCAGTCCGTTGCGGTGACGCCGCGTGGCGACGGCGGGCAACTGCTCTGGCGCGTGGTGGCAAGGTTGCCGACATCCAGTCCTCCCCCTCCCTCCCATATGCAATCGATACCATGTCCGGCCCACCCTGTCAAGCCAGTGCACAGTTGTGGGGCGGTTGGTCAGCCTATTACTCGCTCTGAGTTGCGGGACCAAAGCGTACATAAGGATGAAGGCGAGCACCTTTAAAGGCGCCGCTGGTTAATCTCCTCCGAATTGGAACTCGGCGCACTTATATTCCAGAAGAGAAAGTTGGGTGCGCGCCGCTGGAATAGCGCAGATTAGCCGTGGAAAGCTCGTCGGAGCCCATCTGCGGCTTTGTCGACGGCGTTAAGAGCGTCAGGCATGATCCCGAGCATATGGAAAAAGCCGTGGATTTGACCTGCGTAACAATGAGACTCGACGGCGACCCCGGCGTCCTTTAGTCGTCGAGCATATTCCTCGCCCTCTCCCCGAAGGATGTCGTGTTCGGCCTCGATGATAAGTGCTGGCGGGACGCCTGCAAGTGAAGTCGCACACATCGGTGCCGCATCCTGATCCTGACGGCGAAAGGGGTCGGGTACATAAAGGTCCCAGATAAAACGGATCCCGTCTTGCGAACTCGCTCCAAAGCCTTGTCGTCCGGCGAAGTTCGAGTAGTGCATTCGAAATGTCTCGTACGAGGGCGTGTCCACCGCATACGCAAGGACTGGGTAGACGAGAAGTTGGAGGACGAGCCTGATGCCGTTTTCGCGGGCACGCAAGGCGACGGCCGCGGCCAGGTTGCCCCCAGCGCTGTCGCCGCCGACCGCAACACGCAAGAACCGCTGAGACGCCCAAACGGTCGCCCTCCATGCGTCATCGATCGCCGCCGGGTAAGGGTGCTCAGGTGCCAGCCGGTAGTCAACGGCTAGCACCGCGCACTGTGATCGGTTCGCGAGCACCCGTGCCAGCGGGTCGAAGCAGTCCAGATCGCCCAACATCCAACCGCCTCCGTGGAACCAGACGAGCACGTCACACGTATCAGGAGCGTGTCCGTAGAGGCGGGCACGCACGCCTGCAACGGTCAGGTTCTCGACCATGGCAACCCGCTCGGGCCGTCCGGTCGTCGCGAGGATCTCGTCGTGGGCGTCACGGCGCAGCTCACTCATGTCTTGCTCCCATATGGGCGGCTTAGCAATCTGCGATTGGAGGTACGCCAGAGCTTGTGCGCAAGGGACCGGGGTCGCCTCCGCAGTCATCGAGCACGCTCACTCTGAACTCTTAGCGAAGACCGATCATCGCTCGCTCCTTCCATTTGTGCAATCGTTACCATAGCGTCCTACCCATGTCAAGGACTCCATCTAGGGCTTGAGCCCCGCCCGGCTGTTCGTCCCCGGAAGTGGCCGGAAGGCACCTGATCCGGAAGAGCCTCTGCAATGAATTCGCTGTAACCTCGCATCAAGTGTGTTTTTCTCCGCAGGCTGACCTAGTCGGGGGTATCGTCATTGCCGCGATCGGCGTCGATGCTGTCCGCAGCGCGAGAAAGCGCCGAGGTGTTGTGGCCCTCGCAGCGTTGCCAGTTCTTCTCGGGCCCACCAAATGATCGAGGCGTTGGTCTGGCTGGGGTTACAGGGTCACGTGCCACACGAGCTAGAAAGGATCGCCCTGTG
Organism: uncultured Acidimicrobiaceae bacterium; assembly: GCA_963725935.1. Classification (GTDB taxonomy): domain Bacteria; phylum Actinomycetota; class Acidimicrobiia; order Acidimicrobiales; family Palsa-688; genus Fen-671. The sequence goes on from CAVSAM010000004.1 coordinate 98,425, forward strand.
GGCGTACCTGCTAATTGCATTCGTAGTCCTTCCGATCTTCGTGCCCCTCGCAGTGTTGTTGAACGAGCCGATGCCTCGGCGTCGGTGGGCCATGGCTCCGCTCGTGGTGTTGGGTCTCGCCGTGGCTGGCGACCTATCTGAATCGATGGCTCGCGGCCCGGTGAACGTGGAGCTTCACCCTTATCACCTCGCATACGTTGTCGACCTCAGCCATGGCATCTTCGTGACCGCCCTCTACGTCGCCGCTGTCTGTGGGACGTTGCTGTTGTCGAGCCGTCGGCGCGTCGTCACCTTTGGCATCGTCAACCTGGTCGCAATTGGCGTCATCGCCTGGCTCACGTTCGACGGGTTCGCCTCGGTGTGGTGTGGTTGGGCGGCGATCTCGAGTGCTGCCATCGCGCTCCACATGCGCATCGGCAGGCTGCACCGAGCACCTCCACTCGCGCTCAACCCAGTGTGACAATCACGCGCTCGCGTTCACCCACCATGGCCTCCGTTCGACGACCAAGACCCTCACCCTGGCGTCCGGATCACTTGGAGTCAACTCCAGGCACGAGGGCTTCACACGTTTTCGCGGCGCTCTGGAATTGAAGAGCGTTCTGGTCGACGCCGATGAGGTGCACAACTCCAGCATTGGTCGGGTCGGGGAAGTTCGGCACGCCATGCGAGCGCATGCACTGCGCGAACTTCAATTCCTTGGCAAGGGCCTGCTGGTTCTGCGCGGGCGTCGGTACCCCACCTGGGAGGAGATGGCGGCACGTCTGATCAGCCGAGATGTACTGCGGTGACATCCGATCGATACCAGCCGACGCCGGCGAACCATCCTTCCCGCCGTATGCGAAGTCGACGTTGACCTGGCCGCTGGCGCTCGGGTCGGGGAAGTTGGGCACGCCATGCGAGCGCATGCAGTCGACGTACGCGAGCGCGGCCTCGTACTTGGCGGCGGTGTTCCCGCCGGTTCCCGCTGCCGGCGAGGACGACGACGGTGCGGCGGTCGTCGTGGGACTGAGGCTGGCGACAGACGAAGCCGTCTGCCCCGGCTGGGTCGTGGTCTCAGACGCCGGTGCCAGGGTGGTAGCAGCAAAACTGGTAGCAGGAACGGTCGTGGCAATGTGGGCAACCGAGCTGGGGGACCCGCTCCCACACGCGGCCACACCCAACACGCCAACCAACAGCGCCACCAGCGAAGTAGACCATCGCCGCAGTCCCTCACTTCCGCGCGACGCCATCAATGGTTGTGGAGCGGGAACCTGCACGCGGCCGCCGCCGCCGTGAACGCCGGCGACTGCTGGTCGATCGTGCTCGGGAACACCAGGATCACTCCGTCAATATCGCTTATCACGCCGACGCCGGCGCTGGCGCCGCCGATGCCATGAGGGGGGACCGACGTCCTCGGGTCCGGGAAGTCCGAGATGCCGTGGCGACGCATGCACTGCGAGACCTTAAGCATCTGCGCCATCGCTTGGGCCGATGGGGGCGGCCCGGAACCAGGGCCGGGTGGCAAATATTTCTGGCAGGCCTTCTGAGCGGCTTGGTAGTGCGGGCCATGGATGATGCCGGCGCTCGCGTTGAAAATGAAGCCACCCCCGCTGCTGGGGTCGGGAAAATCGGTGACGCCGTGGGAGCGCATACACCCGGCGAACTTGAGCGCATCCTCTTGCGGAGATGCAGCCGAGGGCACAGTCGTCACGTCCCCGGCACCCGCGCTCGACGACGACGTCGAGCCAGCCCCTGCCACTTGGCTGCCGGAGGCCCCTGCCCCGGAAACGTCCGACCGGGTCGTCGTCGAGGGCAAAGCCGCCACTCCTTGGCCGTTGGTGGGCCCGCCCCCGCACGCCGACAGGCCCAATGCCACCACGGCCGTCACGGCGACAAGCGCAACAGTCCCTCGCGACCTGGGTGGCGACCTAACAAGCGCCGCCCTGGCGGCGCTAGCCGCGGTGTCAGAGCCCTCGTCGTTGCCTTTCATCGGCCCTCTCCCGGTCGAAACGGTGTCAGGGCAGTTATACGAAATGGCGGGTGACACCACGCTGACAAAAGTTGTTACCCGGCTGTCACCTGCGACCTGGCATCCTTAGCAACTGGACGGTCAAGGTTCGGTCCGCTTCAACGCCCGGGGGGCCTGACCACGGACCACAACCAGTGGGGGCCACCATCGGGACATGAGAGTGCTTGTAGCCGAAGACGACGAAGTTCTGGCCAAGGCGGTGTCTGTCGGGCTGCGCCGCGAAGGCATGGCCGTCGATGTCGCGCTTGACGGCGACGAGGCCCTCTCCCGCCTGGAGGTCAATCGTTACGACGTGGTGGTGCTGGACCGAGACCTGCCCGGTACCCATGGCGATGACGTCTGCCGAGCCCTGGTCGCAGAGCGGTCGGTGAGCCGGGTGCTGATGCTCACCGCCGCCAGCACCGTCAAGGACCGCGTTGAGGGGCTCGGGTTGGGTGCCGACGACTACCTGGCCAAGCCCTTTGAGTTCGCCGAGCTGGTCGCCCGCATCCGAGCAGTAGCTCGACGCCCGGCGACCCCACCCGCCGAACTGGCCTACGGCGACCTGAGGCTCGACCCTCTCATGCGACTCGCGTTTCGCGCTGGACTGCGTCTCGCGCTCACCCGCAAGGAACTGGCGGTACTGGAGTGCCTGCTCGTCGCAGAGGGGAAGCCCGTCTCTTCCGAAGACCTGCTCGAACGGGTGTGGGACGAGGTCGCCGACCCCTTCACTAAGACCGTGGCGGTCACCATCGGCCGACTGCGGCGCAAACTCGGTCAACCACCGGTGATCCAAACCGTCCGCGAGAGCGGGTACCGCATCGGAGGGCAATGATGCACGTATCTCACTTCCGGCTCGCACCGAACTCGTGGTTGAGCTGGCCGCGTCGTAGCGCCCGGCTCCGGCTCGCGGCTCTCTGCGGCGGCCTTTTTCTTCTCTTCAGCGCCACCCTGCTCGGCGCCACCTACATTCTTTTTGAGCGGGCGACCCACTACAAAACGCCACGTTTGCCGAAGGTCCCTGGTACGCCCGCCATCCGGCACCTTCAGCCTCCCCTGGCACAGGCCCAAGAGAGGCTCGCACTGGCCCAGCATGAGCTGGCTCAGGCTCTGCCTTCGCAGGTCGCGGCTCTGTCTTTCACGTCGAGGGCCCAAAACCAGCTGGCTCAGAGCCCGCCGAAGAACAAGGCCATGGCTCCCCTGGCACAGGCCCAGCAGCAGCTGGCACAGGCATTTCACCAGTTGGCGCACTCTCCCAACCGGCTGGTGCTGTCTCTGCAGCCGCTCTCGCAGGCCCAGCATGAGGTTGCGCTCGCGATACATCAAGTGGCGCAGGCTGTGCCTACCCTTGCGCATGCCCAAGAACAGCTAGCACGGGCCCAGCAACAGCTGGCGCAGGCTCAGCTACAGCTTTCAGAGGCCGTGCATCAGGTGGCACAGACCGGATCCGCCCAAGCCGCACAGCGCGCGGCCGACTCGCACCAGCTCCTGGTCAACTCGGGGATCGCTCTGGCTGTCGTGGCCCTCCTCGCCCTCCTGGCCGGCTGGCTCGTTGCCGGTCGGATCCTTCGACCGATCCGGACAATCACCCGCACAGCCCGAAGGATCTCCTCGAGCAGCCTGCACGAGCGCCTGGCCCTCGACGGGCCGGAGGACGAGCTAAAACAGCTCGGCGACACCCTCGACGACCTCTTCGCACGTCTTGAGGCCGCCTTCGAGGCGCAGCGGCGTTTCGTCGCCAACGCCTCCCACGAGCTGCGAACTCCCCTGACTCGAGAACGCACCTTGGTACAGGTCGCGCTCGGCGATCCATCGACCTCTGAGGGGTGGAGATCCACCGCCGAGGAGCTCCTGGCCTCAAACCGGGAGCAAGGGACCCTCCTTGAAGCGCTCCTTACCCTCGCCACCAGCGAAGTCGGGCTCGACCATCGTGAGCGGACAGACCTGGCGAAGATCTGCCAGAGCGTGATGGCGCGTCGAGGCCAAGAAGCCGAACGCCTCGGGTTGCGTATCGCGACTGCCAGCTGCTCAGCACCGCTCGACGGCGACCCGATATTGATCGAACGTCTCGTCGCCAACCTCGTCGACAACGCCATTGGGCACAACGTCAGCGGTGGTCACCTCGAGGTCTCGACCGGCGTGAAGGGGGGCCGGGCCGTGCTGTCGGTGACCAACACCGGGCCCCTCCTCACTCCGAGCCAGCTCAACCGGCTGTTCGAGCCCTTCCAACGCCTGGACGGGCGCCGCACGCGCTATAGGAACGGGCACGGTCTCGGCTTGTCCATCGTCCGGGCCATCGCCAGCGCCCACGGAGCGCGGATCATTACTGCTTGCCTGCCGGGAGGTGGGCTCTCGGTCGATGTCACATTCCCTGCTCCGACAGAGCCCGACGACGTTGCTCACAACGTATTGCGGGCACCGGCAGGGCTGTCCTCTCCCGCGTAGTGCTTGGTCGTGACCTGAGCTCGACGGAGTTACCCGTACCAGGTGTCTAAGGGCCCTGACGCTACCGACGTCCAGAGCCGTCGGTTGGGCGCGCCATGAGGCTCCTTGAGGAAGATGTTTCCGCCTGCCAACCATGTAGTCAGCGTGGTCGACAAGTTCGGGGTCGGCGCGATTCGGCGCTTCGCTGACAGACGCCGGTGGCGGTGCCTACCAGAGGTCCTAAGACGCTATATCCCAGGGGCTTTCGTCCCTAAGCATCGCAGGGACCGCGCACGCATTCTGATGGAAGTGGCAGCTATAACGGTTGATCACCTTCGTAAGACGTACCGCGGGGCTGTGGCCGTTGACGACTTGTCGTTCGACGTCCAAGCGGGAGAGATCTTCGGCATCCTCGGCCCGAACGGCGCCGGCAAGACCACCACCGTCGAGTGCGTCCAAGGTCTGCGCCGCCCGGATGACGGGACGATCCGGGTGCTCGGGCTCGACCCCACAACCCAAGCTACGCAGCTCCGCCAGCGCGTTGGCTCACAGCTGCAGGACTCCGCGCTGCCCGGCCGGTTAGGCGTCGCCGAGTCCATCAAGTTGTTCGCGGCCTTCGCCCGCAACCCCGTCGACTGCAACGAACTGCTCGCTCGTTGGCGGCTCAATGACCAGCGCGATCAAACCTTTGACAGCCTCTCGGGCGGCCAGCGCCAGCGGTTGTTCATCGCGCTGGCATTCATCAACTCACCCGAGCTGGTCTTCCTCGACGAGCTGACCCAAGGCCTTGACCCACAGGCACGACGAGCGACGTGGGACCTGGTCCGGGAGATCCGACAAGGCGGTACGACCGTAGTGCTGGTGACGCATTTCATGGACGAGGCGGAGTACCTCTGCGATCGGGTCGCTGTCGTCGACCGCGGGAAGGTGGTCGCGCTCGACACGCCCCAGGGCCTCATCGACGGCCTTGGGCTGCCGTCGGTCGTGCGGTTCACCACGACTGAGGCCGATCTCGAATGGTTGGAGAAGCTCGACGTGGTCGAGTCGATGGCTCAACAGGGGGCGGCAGTCGAGATCCGTGGCACCGGGCCGGTGCTGGCGCTCGTCGCGTCCGAGCTCGTCGCGCACGAAATCGTCCCGCTCGACCTGCGGGTCGAGCGCCCGACGGTCGAGGACGCGTTCTTGGCCTTGACCGGAAAGGACATCCGCGAGTGACAACGATGCGCGGCTACCTGGCCATGACGCACAGCGAGTTCAGGCTCTTCCGCCGTGAGCCTTTCTCTGTCGTTTTCGTTATCGCCTTCCCGCTCATGATGATGATGTTGCTCGCAGCCGTGTTCGGGGACAAACAAGCCGACGCCCACAAGATCCAAAACGGGATGCTCATATGGCGCGGCGTGACCCCCGCCAACTACTACACGGCAGCCTCTGTCGCCGGGATCGTCGCGGCGCTCGGGCTGATGACCCTTCCCATCACCCTCGCCAGCTACCGAGAGCGCGGGATCCTGCGGCGCTTTCGCGCATCTTCGGTGTCCGCGTCGACACTGGTCAGCGCGCAACTCACGCTCATGTTCATCACGTTCGTCGCCGGCACGCTCGTGATGGCCGTCGTCGCCCGGCTTGCGTACCACACGATGGTGCCCCAGGACGTGATCGGCGTTATCGTTGCCCTCCTGGCCGGAACTGCGGCCTTCGGGGCGATCGGGCTGCTCCTTGCGGCCGTGATCCGAACGAGCCGCTCGGCGCAAGGCATCGGCCTGCTGCTGTTCTTCGCGCTGTGGCTCATCTCCGGCACCGCTCCGCCCCGAGCCGTCCTACCCAACGGCCTCCGCGACTTCGGCGGCTTGCTGCCACTCGCCCACCTTGTTACCGCCGTGCAGAACCCATGGTTCGGGTTCGGCTGGAGCGGCACTGATCTCGCCGTCCTTGCCGCCTACGCGGTCGTGGCCGGCGTCCCTGCGCTGTGGCTCTTCCGCCGGGGACTAAGCGATACCAGCGGACGAGCCGGGATGCTCCTGCACAGCGCAGGCGACAGCCGGCCTCATGAGACAGGCGGTGTTATTGGAGGACAGAACCACGAGCGTCCCGGGCCCGCAATTACGCTAAGTCGGCGATATGAGCACCTTTTTGGGCCGAATGGCATCGGCGCCTCCATGCCACAGTGGTCTTTTGGCCCTACCGCCGTTGACGAAGTTGGCAAACCCTGTACTTAGAGGCACGGGAGCAGGAGGTGATGTCATGCGAGCAGTCATCGTCTACGAATCGATGTTCGGGAGCACCAAGAAGGTAGCCGAGGCCATCGCCGAGGGGCTGGCCGATTGCGCAGTGGTTTCGGTGGTGCCGGTCATTTCGGCCGATGCGCACATCCTCGACGGCACGGATCTCTTGGTCGTGGGCGGTCCCACCCACACACACGGGATGTCCAGACCGAGTACTCGGAAAATGGCCGGGGAGCGGGCGAAGAAGCCAGGGAGCGAGGTTGAGCTGGTAACGGGCGCGAACAGCGGCCCGGGAGTGCGCGAATGGCTTGCATCGCTCGGCCGACTGGACGTCGCCGCCGCCGCCTTCGATACCCGGCTCCAGGGATTGCCGGCGTTCACTGGTCGAGCGTCGAAGTCCATCAGCCGGCACCTCGACGGCGACGGGGCCGGCATCGCGGCACCACCCGAGAGCTTCCTCGTCGAAGGCCTGACCGGGAACTTGGTCGAGGGCGAACTGGCGCGGGCGCGCGCCTGGGGAGATCGTCTGACGCGGAGTGACTGCCTCCGAGGTATCGTCGAGCGCCGCCAAGCCTCCTGACGCAGTTCGTAGTCAACAGCGGGAGCGGCCGAGGGGGCGGAGGTCGTCTGGGGTCGCGGGCCAGGCGACGCCGCCTCCTCCTCCAGGTCGGCTCGGAGCAGGAGCCCAACGGGAACCGCCTCGCCTACTGTGAACCTGCGCCCGTAGCCGGGATCCGGTGACCCCAGTCCCACGAACGAGCGCCTCCCGCCTTTCAACCCGAAAAGGGCTTCAGACCCTATATGACAAAGGGCGAAAAGGACTAAGCGTAGGCGCATGTGTGCCCGCGTTACGACACGCACCTGCGGGCCGACCCATCGGGTGCGGCGACCGAGGTGAAAGCCGCATGAAGCTGCCTCACTGGCTCATCGGCGTGGGCAAAGTCTTCCCGGTGCACGATCCGACGCGCTCGTTGATGCATACGACCCGCACAACGTCGGCAGCGGGTCTGCGTTTGCCACCTCTCGGGTTCCCGAGCCCAAACGGCTGTTGGCCCTTACGTTGCGGCGCTCCTGGGACGTTGTGGCCTCTTCTCAGCGGGCAGACCAGTCGGGTTCGCCGGCCAAGTGGTTGACCTACGGGCCTTGAGTTTTCGGGCCACCCTCGCTGTCGGCGAACGACCATTCCGTCACAAATAGTTGCGAACGCTCAAGCCGTTTATCGAGGGTGGTATCGTGCTCCGGCTCCAATTGGTGCTTTACGTCTCCACTCGTAGGGGCTGGACCGGCTTGAGGCGGGACGGTATCGTCGTCCGAGCACCGCAGGTAGCCCATGAAAATGGCCATCGCGAACCTCCTCGCTTGGTCTCCCAGAGACGGGGGAGCTTCTTGTGCACCTCACTCGCTTTCTTAGGTACTACTACCGCAGGAATTTGTTGCGATAGTGCCGAAGGTCCCGACGACGACAACCGCCCGAGGAGACGCTGCCGCCACGCCTCAAAGGCGTTCCGGCCCGAGAGTTGCAGGAAGCCGGTGTTCGGCCACAGCCACTCGCCAGGCCGGGACAGTACCTAGATGATGACGGGTGGCGACCCTCATGACGGCGACCTCCGCGCTTCGTGAGTCCCAGACGGCGAGCGTTTTTGAGCGCCGGCTCTGTCGCAGACGAAAGCAACCGCGCCCGAATCGTGCGCCTGAGGGGAGACGCCACCGTCGAAGGGCTTCCGTCGCTGAGCAACCTCTGTCGGCGGAGGGATCAAGGCGCCAAATTGGGACCTTCGGCCCTAACGATTGCAGCAATGCACCCCTACGCTCTCACTCGTTGAGTTGCTGGGTGTGTCGAACGATAGGAACGGGTTCAGTTCCCGTTTACGAATGGTTCGTCCCCTGCTCAAAGAAAGGCGATGACTATGGCAATCGCTAGGCATGACCAGCCCCGCCATGAAATGGCCCCTAGACGCCACGATTTTCTCGACCGGTTTTTCGACGACTGGCCCGAGACGTTCCGCCGTCCGCTCCTATTGTGGCCTGACCGCCCACTGGACCCCATGCGAGTCGAGGAGTTCGCTGAGGAGGGGACGCTGGTTGTTCGCGCGGAGCTTGCCGGTCTTGACCCCGACAAGGACATAGAGCTTTCGGTAGAGGGCGACATCCTCCATATCCGAGCAGAACGGCACGAAGAAGAGAAAACCGAAGGTCGTGACTACGTACGTAGAGAGCAGCGATATGGGTTGTTCCAACGTGACATCCCCCTCCCCAAGGGTATTTCAGAGACAGCCATAAAAGCTAGCTATAAGCAGGGGATCCTGGAGGTACGGGCCCCCATGGCAAAGGGAGATCTTGAAGCGGTAAAGAAGATCCCCGTCGCAAAAGCTTAGGCCATCGGCAGGAGCTAACATAGAGGTACCGGTTCCGGTTGTACAATGGAGCCGTAAGGTAGAAGACAGATCATCGAATGGGTGAGGTGGTGCCTATGGGTGATGATTATTCAGAGGGTTCCCCACCGGACAGTGGGGGGGTGCCGCTAACTGACGGCGCCTAATGAAGCCTTGGGCCGTTTCTGAGTGTGCCGCTGTTGCAGGCTTTGACTGCGTTTCCCGGATCGCCATCTCGTTGGTTCGCAAGATAGGACGGGGAGGGTCCCCGGAGGTGTGTGCCCGGTCCGCTTGTCAGGGGCTCTCAAACCTTAAGCGGCCGACCGCGACGAGTCGTGCTCAGGGTGGTTACAACCGAATACGCAAGTCGAGCGGGGAACCGATTGGTTCCCCGCTCGTACGTTAACAACTAACAACTGGCAGTGATGGATCCAGCCTTTCAGCAGGCCAGCACCGACTACAAGTCGAGCACTCGGCGAAGGCCTCGGTCCACCTCGTTCAACATCACCGGCGGGGTGTTGCCGGCCTGCTCACTCAAGTCGGACTTGTTCAAGGTGACGAGAGCTGTCACGTTCACGACGGAGTCGCGGGGCAGCCCGCTGGCACTGGCAGGGAGGAACACGTTGCCGGGCATGGTAGCTAAGGCGGTGTTCGAGGTGATGACCGCGGCGAGAACTGTGGCGAGGCGGCTCCGGTTGTAGCTGGTGGCGGAGATAACGAGCACCGGCCTCCTTTTGCCCGGGCGCGAACCGACCCGCGGTCCAAGATCAGCCCAGTAAATGCTGCCTCGCTCGATCACCAGTCGTCGGCTGCCTCGGTCAGCAACCGACGGCCAACGCTTACCGCATCGACGGTAGAGCTGTCCTCCCCCGCAAGCCCGTCGACCGCCAGGTTGACCTGGCCCGTCACCGATTCGCTGTCCAGCTCGTCCAGGTAGCGGGCGGCGGCGCGGGAAAAGAACTCCGAGCGGCTCATACCTAGGTCCTGTGCTCGTTTCGATGCTCGCTCGTAGGTGTAGTCCGGGACCGAAATAGCAGTCTTCATAACGACCAGTATAACCCGGTATGACTGCCGCGGCGACAGGGCTATCCTCGCCTGCACCCAAGTCACAGTGTCCTAAGACTTGGGCTACCAAAATGGGATACAGGCCTCAGGGAGCGGACGACGGTGTCTGGTTCCAACACATACCGGACACATGTCGCGAGACATAGCGGACACCAAAATGGAGGGGTGTGCGCATGGAGCTCGCTGGTTATGTCGTCAATGCCGTGGTGCTGGAGGGCCGTTCGGTAAGAGAAGTGGCCAAGGCCCACGGCGTGTCCAAGACCTGGCTCTACGAGCTGCTCGCCCGGCACAAAGCCCTGGGCGACGCCGGACTGGTGCCCTCGCTCTAAACGGCCCCGGTCCTCGCCCGGGCGAGTAAGCACGGCGGTCGAAGACGAGATCGTCGAGCTGCGCAAGTCCCTGGCTGAAGACGGCTTCGACGCCGGGCCCCACAGCATCCAGTACCACTTGCAGTGCCGCCACCGCCGGAAAAAGTCGGTGGTGCCTTCGGTGTCGAGCATATGGAGGGTGCTGAAGCGCAGAGGCTTTATAACCCCCCAGCCGCAAAAGCGGCCGAAGTGCTCTTATGTACGCTTCGCCGCCGAGCTGCCAAATGAGTGCTGGCAGGCCGACACGACCCACTGGGCGCTGGCCGATGGCACCGACGTCGAGGTGCTCAACTTCTTGGACGACCACTCCCGGCTGTTGGTGGCTTCGGTGGCGTTCATGACCACCAAGGCGACCGACGTAGTGGCCGTTTTCCAGGCCAGTGCCGAGCACTTTGGTCTACCGGCGTCGGTGCTCACCGACAACGGGGCCATTTTCACCGCGGAGAGCCGGGGTGGCCGCTGCGCCATGGAGACCTTGCTCGGGGCTCTCGGGGTCACCTACAAGCACGGCAAGCCCTACCACCCACAGACCCAAGGCAAAGTCGAGCGCTTCCACCAGACGCTGAAAAAGCACCTGGCCAAACAGCGCCGCCCGGGCGACCTGGCCGAGCTGCAGGCTCAGCTCGACCGTTTCCGGGCTTACTACAACGAGGTCCGCCCGCACCGGGGCATCGGCCGGCGCACCCCAGCGCAGGCCTATGCGGCACGCACCAAGGCCGTGCCGAAGGCCCCGTTCCTACCCGGCGGCCATTACCGGCTACGCCAAGACCGCCTCGACAAGTCAGGTAGGGTCACGCTGCGCTACCAGAGCCGGCTGCGCCACATCGGCGTCGGGCGCGCCACGCCGGCACCAGGGTCTACCTCTTGGTGGCCGATCGCGACGTGCATATCTTGACCGCCGAGGAGGGCGAGCTCCTAGGCCGGCTCACCATCGACCCGGACAAGGACTACCAACCCATAGAGCGCCCGCTAATGTCCGGGATGTCTTGAGACAGCTGTCCGGCATGTCTCGCGACACAACAAGGGAGCGGACGACGGGATTCGAACCCGCGACCCCAACCTTGGCAAGGTTGTGCTCTACCAGCTGAGCCACGTCCGCGTTGTCCCCACAGACTAGCGCCTTCCGGAGCGGCCACACTTACCTATCCCGCGGCCCACTCGGACCTCCATAGGGCGGGACGTGCAGGTGTTGGCGGGCCCGTTCCCCTAGGCGGGCACGTCACCGGGCGTGGGTCCCCCGCCCTTGGCCCGATTTGACCAGAGGTTGGGTCAGTGCTTGACCGGGAGAAGGCACTCGCTGGGCTCTCCGACAACGCCGGTTTGGAGCACTTGCACTACGGCGCTGCCTAGCGGGCACGAGCCGGGGTGGCCGGGGACGATCACGGCTACCACCTTGGCGAAGGCCTTGGCGTCAGAGCAGCTCACCGGCGTCGGTGAGAGAAGCGGGAAGGAGGGCTTGCCGCCTTCTTTGACAAGGCATTGGCCCTTGAGAGCCTCAGCCGCGGCGATGTCTGCCTTCGTAGCGTGGCCCGGCGGGCGGGTTGCCTCCCAGAGGGCGAGTGCGACGATTATGACCGCTATAACGAGAGGGATGAGCCGGTAGGGAGAGCGCATGGGAGCGCGAGTCGACATTGCGTTGGCCGGGGGCGGGCGCGGCTGTGCCGACTGGCTCGTCGGGCTCCCAGCTCGGTGGCAAGGGCGGGGCGTCGGAACCGGGCTCCCACAGGACCCAGCGGTGAAGGCCGTCGTTGAACCACAGTGTCCGCCCCGACGGCGAGCGCCTCCAGCGCACTCCCCGATGGACGACCTCGCTCGTCGTTCCTCGAGCGGTCACTTGAGCAACTTCGAGAGGCGGCGGTCAGCCAGCACCTTGCCGCCGGTCTGGCATTGAGGGCAGTACTGGAAGCTCCGGTTGGACAAGAACACCTCTTTGATGGTGCTGCCACATTCGGGGCAGGCTTGCCCGGCGCGGGCGTGGACCGCCATGCCGGCGCGTTTTGCGTCCTTGAGCTCCTTGGCAGCCTGTCCGAGACTTCGTTCCACCGCCCCTCGGAGTACCCCGGTCAATGCCTCGTAAAGCCGCGACATCTCTGCCTCGTCGAGCTTGGAGGCCGACTTGAACGGGGACAACTTCGCTGCCCAGAGGATTTCGTCCGAGTAGGCGTTGCCGACGCCGGCCAGCAGTGACTGGTCAGCCAAGACGCTCTTCAGCTGCCCGGGCGCTCCAGCCAAGATCGCGGCCAGCGAAGCCTGGTCAAAGCCTGGGCTGAGTGGATCCGGCCCGAGCCGCGCGACCCCTTCGATCGTCGCGGGGTCACTAACAAGCCACAACGCCAACCTTTTCTCTGTGCCCTGCTCGGTCAGGTCAAAGCCGGCACCGCTCGAGAGGCCGACCCGCAGGGCTAGCGGCCCTTCCCGGGGCGGGCCTTCGCCGGCGGGACAGGGTCGCGCCAATGGAGCCAACCGGCCCTGGCCAGGTGCGCCACCAGCCACAGGCCTCCAGCCTCGATGCACAGGTACTTGCCTCGCCGCTCGGCGCCGCTGATGGTGCGGCCGACGAGGGCATCGAGCGGGGGGGCGTAGGTCTTCAATGCGGACAGCGAGCCGAGCTCGGCGCGCTCGATGATCGTGCCGCCGGCTTTCTCGGTTACGAACAGGGCTAGGGCCTCGACTTCGGGAAGCTCGGGCACGCTGGTTGCAGCCCCCGGCCCTAGCGCCCGCTGTGGCCGAAGCCTCCGAGACCGCGCTCGGAAGAGGGCAGCTCGTCGACCGCGACGAAGCGCGCCTGGGCCACCGCTTTGATCACAAGCTGGGCGATCCGGTCGCCCCGGTGTACTTCGTAGGGCTGCACGGGATCGGTGTTCACAAGCAGCACCATGAGCTCGTTGCGGTAGCCCGCATCGATGAGGCCGGGGGCGTTCAGGACCGTAACACCGTGGCGCAGTGCCAGGCCGCTGCGGGGCTGGACGAAACCCGCGTAGCCCTCCGGTATGGCGATGGCCAGCCCGGTGGGCACCAGGGCCCGCCCACCACTGGGAGCGATCGTGACGTCGGCGCTGGCACGGATGTCGGCCCCGGCATCGGCCGCACGGGCGTAATCGGGGAGCGCCATGTCCGGGTCGAGCTGGACCACCTCTACGACCAAGTCGGCTACGACCGCCGGGCCATCCACGACGATCGCGTCCTCTACCACCATGTCCTCTACCACCATGTCCTCTACCACCATGTCCTCTACCACCATGTCGCTTTTCGAGCCCGGGCCGACCACCGTCACCACGCTAGCCAGCGGGTGCCGTGCACCGCCCGATAGAGTCCGCTGAATGCTCGTCTGGATGGACCTCGAAATGACCGGGCTTGACCCCGAGCGCGACAAGATCGTTGAGATCGCGACCCTAGTGACCGATGACGAGCTCGAGTTGATCGACGAAGGCCCCGACCTGGTGATCGCTACACCGCCCGAGGCGCTGGAGTCCATGGACGAGGTGGTGCGGCAGATGCATACCCGCAGCGGCCTGCTGGATGCCATAGCGAGCTCCGAGGTGACCCTTAAGGCAGCTGCCGACGAGACCCTGGAGTTCGTGCGCATGCACGCACCCGAAGCGCGCAAGGTCCCCCTCTGCGGCAACTCGATCGGCACCGACAGACGTTTTTTGGCCGCCTATATGCCTGAGCTGGAGGAATACCTCCACTACCGCTCGATCGACGTGTCCACCATCAAAGAGCTCGCCAAGCGCTGGTACCCCGAGGCGTATGCCGGTGCCCCGAAGAAGGGTGGCGCCCACCGCGCCCTCGACGACATCAGGGAGAGCGTCGAAGAACTGAAATATTGGCGTAACACGGTGTTCAGAGAAAGATCTTCCACTTCACCCGCCTGACGTGGCACCATGGTTGATTAACCGGTAATTCAACCGACCGGTGCGTAACGGAGGTGGAGATGACCCGATTGATGGACGCTCCGTTCCTCGATGACGCGGAGGGGCGCCGGCGCCAGACCAGCCGGACCACGCGTCACGCAGTGCGAAGCCACCTGCACGTCGCTCTGCTCGACGAGGAATCTCTCGACGACGCCGTCTTGCCCGTCGTGTTGCACGACGTCGGGCGCAAGGCGTCCCCCAAGCCGAAGCAAGCACCCGCCCCAGGGCGCCGTGGTGGTTTCAAGGTTTGGAAGACCTCGTTCTGGAAACGCAGGCGCCGGTTGTGGGCTGAGCAAAACGCAGCCGCCCGGGCTCTCGCCGAGGCGGAGTAGCCCTACCTGATCGGCCAGCCGGGCCGCCCGCTTCCTGACGCTAGGAGCGGGTCGGTATGTCTCTGCCTGTAGCCGCGGCAAGGCGCTAGCTTCGCCTTCATGGAATACCGCAAACTTGGACGAACCGGAGTAGAGGTCACCCCGTTGTGCTTAGGCGCGATGATGTTCGGTGCTTGGGGCAACACCGACCACGCGGAGCGCCGCGCGATAATGCATGCGGCCGTGGGTGCTGGGATCAATTTTATCGATACGGCCGACGTCTATTCCGCCGGGGAATCCGAAGAGATCGTGGGTTCCTTCCTGGCCGAGCTAGGGCCTGACCGACGCGAAGACATCGTGTTGGCGACGAAGTTCCATGCCCGCATGGGCGAGGGACCGAACAGGGAAGGCAACTCCCGGCGCTGGATAATCTCCGAGTGCGAGGCGAGCCTTCGCCGCCTCGGCACCGACTACATAGACCTTTACCAGATCCACCGCCCGAGCCCCGGTACGGACATCGACGACACGCTGTCAGCGCTGAGCGACCTGGTCCATTCGGGGAAGATCCGGTACTTCGGCAGCTCGACCTTTCCTGCATGGGCGGTGGTAGAGGCCCATTGGGATTCGCAGCAGCGCGGCCGTGAGCGGCTTTCGACAGAGCAGCCTCCCTATTCGATGCTGGCGCGCGGGATAGAAGCGGATCTCCTGCATGTCTGCCAGCAATACGGGATGGGCGTGCTCAGCTGGAGCCCGCTCGCAGGGGGCTGGCTCTCCGGCCGCTTCGGCACGGGCAAGGACAACAGCTCCCGGCGCGCGTCTCGCATGCCGGCCCGTTACGACCTCAACGACCCGAGCAACGCAACGAAGTTGGCCGCGGTGGACCAACTGACAGAGCTGGCGGCCAAGGCCGGCTATAGCTTGCCCGAGCTCGCCGTTGCCTTTGTCCTGGAGCACCCGGCCGTCACCTCGGCGATAATCGGTCCCCGCACGATGGAGCAGCTGACTTCGCTATTGAAGTCCCACGAAATCCGCCTCGATGGCGGGATCCTGGACCGTATCGACGAGATCGTCCCGCCCGGGACCGACCTGAACACCGCCGACAGCGGGTGGGCGCCCCCCTGGCTGAGCGAGCCGGCACTGCGCCGCAGATAAGACCGCGTATATCCGCGAGGGCCCAATAATCTCGCGGACATGCTCGACGAAAACATAAAATCACTTGCCCAGGCTAAGAACTTTGCCGCGTTCACGACTTTGCTCCCGAGCGGCCAACCGATGACGCACGTCATGTGGGTGGACGCCGACGACGAGCACATCCTCATCAATACCGAGGTGGGCCGCCAGAAAGCCCTCAACGTGAAGCGGGACCCGCGCGTCACCGTCACGGTCATCGATGCAGACAACCCGTACCACTACGGCGAGGTCAGGGGCACGGTGGTGGAAGAGGTGACCGGTCCAGAGGCGCGGGCGGGCATCGACAAGCTCAGCCTCAAGTACACGGGCAAGCCCTACGACCCGAACGCCATAAAGACCGAGCGGGTGCTACTGCGGATCGCACCCGAGCGCCAGCGGTCCAACGGGGCTTGATAGCTCGCTCAAGCGCCCCGCGGGGCTAGCCCTTGTTTTCAGGCGGCGAGAAGTCGAGCGAAAGCGAATTGATGCAGTACCGCTGGCCAGTTGGTCCGGGGCCGTCGTCGAACACGTGGCCAAGGTGGCCGCCGCAGGCGCGGCAGACGACCTCGGTGCGGACCATGCCGTGGCTCTTGTCCGATCGGAGCTCGACCGCGTCGGCGACGGCCGGCTCGGTGAAGCTCGGCCAGCCGGAACCAGAGTCGAACTTGGTCGAACTGTCGAACAGGACCGCCCCGCAGCCGGCGCAGCTGTAACTGCCATCTTCGTGATTGTGGACATATGCCCCTGACCAGGGAGGTTCCGTCCCTGCCCGGCGAAGCACCGTGTACTGCTCGGGGCTCAACAGGGAACGCCACTCGTCATCAGCTAGCTCTTTTGGGTCGCGCACGGGGCCTAGAGTACCGCTCGTTGGCCCTATCTATGGCCCGCTGGACCGGGTTGTACGTCCCAGGGCTATCGGTGCCATTAAGCTCCCTTCGGTGGGAATGCTTGGCTTTGGTGTCGACATAGGGGGCTCGGGCATCAAAGGTGCTGTCGTCGACCTCGAGGTCGGGCACCTTGCGACCGAGCGCTACAAGATCCTGACCCCGCAGCCCTCGCTCCCGGTGGCTGTAGCGGGGGCCGTCGCCGAGGTCGTAGGCCATTTCGGCTGGCAAGGCCCACTAGGTTGTACTTTCCCGGCGGTCGTCCAATCGGGTGTCGCTCGTACCGCGGCTAACGTCGACCGCAGCTGGATCGGTACCAACATCGAGACGGTCGTCGGGACGGCGACAGGGTTGCCGGTGACTGCGGTCAACGACGCGGATGCTGCGGGCATAGCCGAGACCAATTGGGGCGCCGCCAAGAGCACCAAGGGCCTTGTGGTAGTGGTCACCCTCGGTACCGGCATCGGCACCGCGCTCATCTACAACGGGGTGCTGGTCCCCAACAGCGAGCTCGGCCACCTCGAGCTCGACGGCGAAGACTACGAGGTCATGGCGTCGGCTGCCGCGCGCGAACGGGAGTCCCTCAGCTGGGACAAGTGGGCCAGGCGCCTTCAGCGATACTTCTCAGCACTCGAGGCACTGCTAAGGCCCGACCTTTTCGTGGTGGGCGGAGGCGTGAGCCGCCGGGCGGACAAGTTCCTCCCGATGCTGGAGCTCGCGACGCCGATCGTGCCGGCCCGGTTCCAAAACGAAGCCGGCATCGCGGGAGCTGCCTACCTCGCCTCCGAAGCCGAGGCCGCTCGAACGATTTGAGCTAGGAGAGGTCCTCGACCGCGCTCAACTGCTCTATTTCCTCGAGCTCCTCCGCCTCGTCGGCCTGGTCCGCGAACTGCGTGTGGTAAAGCTCGGCATAAAGGCCCTCTTGGGCGAGCAGCTGAGAATGGCGGCCGTGCTCGACAACTCGGCCACCGTCGATCACGAGTATCTGGTCGGCGTCCCTCACCGTCGAAAGCCTGTGGGCGATAACGATTGAGGTGCGCCCGGCGAGCACTTTTTTGAGCGCCCGTTGCACGGCGGCCTCGGACTCCGAATCGAGGTGGGCGGTCGCTTCGTCGAGCACGACCACATCAGGCGCCTTCAGGAACAACCGGGCTATGGCGACTCGCTGCTTTTCTCCCCCGGACAGGCGATAACCCCTGTCCCCCACAAGGGTGTCGAGGCCATTGGGTAAGGAGGCCACCATGTCGAGGATCTGTGCGTCGCGCAGGGCCTCCCTGAGCTCGTCTTCGGTGGCGTCGGGACGTGCGTAGAGCAGGTTGGCCCTAATGGAGTCGTGAAAAAGATGGGAGTCTTGGGTAACGACGCCGACAGCGTCCTGCAACGAGCTCAAGGTCACGTCCCGCACGTCCGTGCCATTTATGCTGACCGAACCAGCGGTGACGTCGTAAAGGCGCGCTGCGAGATGGCTTATAGTCGTCTTACCTGCTCCTGAAGGGCCGACCAGGGCAACGAGCTGGCCGGGCTCGGCGACGAAAGAAACGTCGAAGAGGATTTGCTGCCCACTGGCGCGCTCGAGCACAGCGACGGCCTCGAGCGAGGCGAGCGAAACCTCTTCGGGGAGGGGGTAGCGGAAGTCGACGTGGTCGAAGCTGACCTGGGCCGGCCCGCGCACGACGTCGACCGCGCCCGGTTTGTCGTCGATCATGGGCGGCAGGTCGAGGACCTCGAAGACCCGGTCGAACGAAACAAGTGCGGTCATTACGTCCACCTGCACGTTGGACAGTGCGGTGAGCGGGCCGTAGAGCCGTGTGAGGTAAAGGGTCAGTGCGACGAGAGTTCCCAGTGGCAGGTGGCCGTGGGCGGCAGCGTCCCCGCCTACGCCATAGACCATCGCTGTAGCCAGTGTGGCGGTGAGCATGAGCCCGGTGAAGAAGACCCTGCCGTACATGGCCGTTGTTACCCCGATGTCCCGCACTCGACCTGTCCTGGCCTCGAACATTTCCGTCTCGTACTTGGGCTTGCCGTATATCTTTACAAGGAGCGCGCCAGCGACGTTGAAACGCTCGCTCATCATGGTGTTCATATCCGCGTTGAGGTTGTAAGCCTCGCGAGTAATGGCGGCAAGGCGCCGCCCTACCCAGCGTGCCGGGAAGATGAACACCGGCAACAGGCATAGAGCGAGAAGCGTTATCTGCCAGCTGAGGATGAGCATTGCGACGAGGGTGACAGCGAGGCTGATCGTATTGCCGATGACCGAGTTGAACGTGTCGGTGAAGGCCTGTTGAGCACCCAGTACGTCGTTGTTTAGCCGCGATATCAAAGCTCCCGTCTGGGTACGGGTAAAAAAGGCGATCGGCATGCGCTGGATGTGGGTGAAAACCTTGTTACGCATGTCGAATATGAGCCCCTCCCCCACCCGGGAGGAAATCCAGCGTTCCCAAAGGCCGAGGGCTGCATCGAAGATCGCGAGGCCCGCAACGAGCACTGCGAGCCAGATCACAAGTGAACCCTTGTGCTTCTCTATCCCCTGGTCGATGATGGCCCTGTACACGAGCGGGTTAGCGGCACCAACAAGGGCATCGATGATGATGAGCACGAGGAACAACGCGAGCGCAAGCTTGTAGGGCCTGGCAAAGCCCATGATGCGCCGGACGGTGCCCTTTGGGAGCTTGTGGGCGGTTACCTTTTGGTCTTGGCGGAGCGACCGCATGAGCCCGAAGCCCACGCGGCCTCCCCCGCCGCCCATCCCCATGCCCATGTGGTTCACTAGCCCACTGTACGGGAGGTCGGCCGGTGACCTCAGGGCTCAGGTGATGGCGGGCAGCGCGTTCTCGCTCACGAGGCCCTTGTACCAGCGGTAGCTGTCCTTGGGGGCCCGTTTGCCGCTCGGGTAGTCGACCCAGACGATGCCGAAACGCATGGAGTACCCTAGCGCCCACTCGAAGTTGTCCAACAGGCTCCAGACGAAATAGCCCCGCAGGTCCACGCCCTGGTCTATAGCCTCTTTCGCCGCCTGGATGTGCTGCTCGAGGTAGCGGATCCGCGGCTGGTCGTGGATGATCCCGTCGGGGCCTACGTAGTCGTGCTCGGCCGCCCCGTTCTCCGTGATGTAGAGCGGTAGAGCGGTGTACTCGTCGCGGATCCGTACCAAGATGTCGGTGAGCCCGCTCGGGTCAACCTCCCAGTTAGCCGCGGTGCGCGACGCGCTCGCCCGGCCGACGTCGACGCGGTCCGGGTGCGGGTGCCTCCCAAGGCCGCCTGGGTAAACGAGATAGCCGTCTTCCCGTGCTTCCTGCAGGCGGCTCGGGTCAGCCAGCACGCTGGTGCTGTAGTAGTTGACCCCGAGAAAATCGACCGGTTGGCTGATCGCGGCAAGGTCCCCCGGCTGTACGGCGTCTCGGCCGGGCGCGGCTCGGGTACAGCTCGGCTAGGTCCGCTGGGTACTCACCTTTGAACAGCGGGTCGAGGTACACACGGTTGAGGTGGCCATCGGCCCTCCTTGCGGCGGCAACGTCAAGCTCATGATCGCTGGCCGGTATCTTCCCACCGAGGTTGAGGGTTATCCCGACGGGCGCTTTTGTCACCCGGCGCAATACTTCGGTCGCTCTTGCATGGGCCAGCAGGAGATGGTGAGTTGCAAGGAGCGCCATTTCGCCGTCGGTTTGGCCAGGCGCATGCACACCGGTGCCGTAGCCGAGCCAGGCCGAGCACCAGGGCTCGTTCAAGGTGACCCACATGGCGACGCCGTCCGAAAGGGCATCGCCCACCATCGAGGCGTACTCCGCGAAACGCTCCGACGTGTCCCGCGAGGTCCAGCCGCCAAGGTCTTCCAGCGCCTGAGGCAGGTCCCAGTGGTAGAGGGTGCATACAGGCTCGACCCTTCGCTCGCGCAGGCCCGCTACGAGGCGACGGTAGAAATCGAGGCCCGCTTGGTTGGCAGGGCCCTTCCCGTCCGGCTGGATGCGCGGCCATGCGACGGAGAACCTGTAAGCACGCAAACCGAGCTGCTGCACAAGGTCGAGGTCCTCCTCGACGCGCTTGTAGTGCTGGCAGGCGATATCCCCGTTGTCCCCGTTGAGCGTCCGACCCGGGGTGTGGGAGAACGTGTCCCAGATCGATGGCCCACGACCATCCGCTGTTACCGATCCTTCGATCTGGTAAGCGGCGGTCGCCGCTCCCCAGAGAAAACCCGCGGGAAAACTACGGTCACTGGTCACTTGCGTCTCCTTCTCAGCTCACACAGGTTAACGCCCCTCGTGGCAGCGTCACCTGCGTTCCCCAAATCCTCTGTCCACCCCTTGCGAGCCGCGGCCTCTGGCGGTCGGGCTAACGGTACGGGTACCAAGCCGTACCTTACACTGAACCGGTTCGGTTGACCAGCCGCTGGCCCAGTGCCGGTGCCAAGGGGTGCCATATATAATCGTCCCCCTAGTTAGCCCGAGGGGAGTACATGCACGGAGCCGGTCCGAGCCACAGCCCAGGGCCACCGACGATTTACGACGTGGCCGAGCACGCCCAGGTGTCGATAGCGACTGTCTCGCGTGCCCTGAACGGCCATGGGTACCTGCGCGCAGAGACCCGCAAACGAGTGTTGCAGTCGGTGCGGGACTTGCATTTCGTGCCTAACGGGCCAGCTCGCCAACTTTCTACTCGCACGACCAAAGTAATTGCGATGGCGTTCGTGCGACCACCGGAAGACGAAATGTCAGAGGTCGAAGAGGACTCGCTGCTGTTCATTGACGCAGTGATCCGAGGTGCCGAACTTGCCGCGCAGCGTAACGGCTACTCGTTGCTGCTATCCGGCGTCAAAGAGGCCGCCTCAGCCGAGGCTATAAGCGCTCTCACTGGTAAGTCTGACGGCGTCATCGTCCTGGGCCGTGTCGTCGCAGAACGTCGCGTCGCCGCCCTCTCGAAACGCTCGCCGCTTGTGCTCCTGGCGGGCAGCGGACGCTCTCAAGCCGCCGTCAACGTCCGGGCGGACAATGTCCAAGGAATGCAGGCCGTGGCCCAACACCTCGTTTCTCACCACAAGCTGCGAAGGTTCTCGTTCATGGCCGGCCCAGCAGAAAGCCCTGACAGCACAACCCGCCAGCAGGCATTTACCGAAATGGTGAGCTCGCTCGGTGGCGAGGTTGCACCTGCTGAACAGGGCTGGGCTGCTGATTGGACGACCGCCGGCGCAGCAAGGGTCATGACGGCCCGCCTCCAGTCCGGCGAGCCCATGCCCGAGGCCGTCGTCTGCGCCAACGACCCGATGGCCATCGGCGTCCTCCAGGCGCTCCACGCAGCAGGCACCGCCGTGCCCGGACAGATCAGGGTGACCGGTTTCGACGACATACCTGTCGGGCGCCATCTCAACCCCTCTTTGACGACGGTGCGGCAGCCTTCCCAGCAGCTCGGGTCGGCCGGCGTCGAGGCCCTGATCGGCCTGATCGAGGACCGGCCGCACACGTTGCGGGACTGGGTACTGCCCACCCAACTGGTCGTGCGTGCGAGCTGCGGGTGCCCCCCGCCCACCTCTGGGGAGCTTGGGCTGCTAAAACACTGACCGTGCGGGCCCCGGAGCTGCCTAGGGTCGCCGGGGCGACCCTCGTGATTTTTGCGCTGGTGGCCAACACCTGCTCGGGAACTGCGATAGGGGCGCCTCCCCCGTCCACTACCAGGCAGCCAGCGGTGGGCACCACCACATCGACAACGGTGCCGGCGCAGGGCCTGTCCCTGGTCATAGAGCCGGCGGTCGAGACGGCGCTCACGGCTAATTTCAACCCGTTCGACACTTCGAGCCCGCTTGGCCAGATGGGGGTGCCCTGGTTCATTTACGAGCCGCTATTGGAGTACAACGAGCTGCAGGTCGACCAGTACTACCCATGGTTGGCAGAGTCGTGGTCCATCAGCACCAGCGGCGAGACCATCACCTTCGACTTGCGGCCTCGCGTTAAGTGGGCCGACGGCAGCCTCCTCACGGCGGCGGATGTTGCCTATACTTTCAACCTTTTAAAGGACAACCCGGACATAAACGACGGGATCCCCATCGTCTCCGCGGCAGCTACAACCCCGACCACGTTCACCTTGACGCTGAGCGAGCCCGGGTACTCGTACCTGTACAACATCGCGCGTGTCCCGATCGTGAAAAGTGGTTATTCCATGGGCGCAAACCCGGCAACCTACGTCGACACCAACCCCGACGGGACCGGGCCGTACGTGCTGGCCAAGCGGACAGATGCGACCCCCCAGCGTGTTACGCTCAGCGCTCGCGCAGGCTACTGGCAGGGGGCGCCCCCCGCCCGTCAATTGATTTTCCCCGCTTACAGCAGCACCGCCGCAGTCGAATCCGCGCTGCAGGCGGGGACGCTCGACTGGGCGGCCGACTACATGCCCGATGTGCTCGCGGGCTACGTCGATAAGAACAAGGCTGACAACCACTTTTGGGCGCCTCCGGTGGACTGCATCTCGCTGGAGCTGAACTTGGAGCGGTACCCCTTTGACATCCTCGACGTGCGCGAGGCGATCAGCGCGGCCCTGGGTCGCGCAGCGCTGTCAGCCGGTAGCGAAGGCGGGTACGCCCCCCCGGCCACCAGCAGCTCGGGCCTGGTGCTGCCCACCGATCACGAATACCTATTGCCCGCCTATCGCAAGGACCTCGGCGGTACGGGCGACATCCTGATGGCGGTGAAGCTCATGCAGGCCGCCGGGTTCCACCTGGACGACGGGGGTTCCTGGGCAAGCGCCTCGGGAAAGGCGGTGTCGCTCAGCATCGAGGACGCCGCCGGCAGCCCACTTTCCGATGTCTCCTCCATGGTCGCCAAACAGCTCGCAGCGGCTGGCTTCGACGCGACCGCAAAGCTAGTCACTTCGAGCCAACTATCGGCCGACCTGTCCGGCGGGAACTTCGACGGCACGGTCCTCGACAGCGCGAGCGGCCCCTCGCCGTACTACATATACGACAACTGGCTGGACCCCGCTCTACTCGCGAAAGGTCGGACCGGCGGCAGCGGCGACTATGAGCGCTTCGGGCCGGCCACCGACCCCTCTGGAGCGGCAACTGTGACCAAGGCACTCCAGCAGTACGTCGACAACCCTTCCGACTCAGATCAGGCTCAGGCGGCGATCGAGGCGCTCGCCGCTGTGGTCTCCAAACAGCTGCCGGTCATACCCCTCATGTACGGCGTCGCCTGGGCGGAGTTCAGCACAAGGCATGCGAACGGTTGGCCCAACGCCCAAAACCCCTACGAGCCAGCGCAACCGCTGCCCCCGTTTGCGGAGTACACGGTGCTGCAGCTCTCGCCAGGCGGGTGAGGATGCTCTGAGGATGCTCGCCGGGCGAGTTGTACGCGTGGGCTGAGCCAAGGCACATCGGGCCGCAATTTCGCCTACCGCTCAGCCTCCTCTCAGGAGTTTTTGAAGATTCGGGCTTTAATGGAGGCAGAGGCGCGCGCCATCGGGCCGGCCTCGGTCAATCACCTGTTAAGCAAGGAAGTGCGACGGCTATGTCTGAGTTCCAACAGGGTGGGCAGGACGCCGGCCAATGGGGCGACCGCGGTACTGGTCAGTGGGGTGGCGGCTCATGGGGACAGTGGGGAGGCCCGAGTGGCCCGCAGTGGGGCAGTCCCGGCCCGGCTGGCCCAGGCACGGGTCAGGGCGGCGCCGGCCAGGAGTGGGGCAGTCCCGGCCCGGCTGGCCCAGGCACGGGTCAGGGCGGCGCCGGCCAGGAGTGGGGCAGTCCCGGCCCGGCTGGCCCAGGCACGGGTCAGGGCGGCGCCGGCCAGGAGTGGGGCGGCTGGGCGCCCCCGGGGCCCCGGCAGCCCGTGGGGAGACGGCGGAGGGGGCAACCAAGGCGGCGAGCGTGGCCCGAGCGCGGACCCTGACGAGCACGGCGGCGGTGGCCGCCGCCAGCTCCCCCTCGCCTGGATGGCCGCGCTAGTTGTAACAGCCCTCGCGGCAGGAGGAGCGGGGGCGGGTATCGCCCTGGCGCTGAGCAACAACGGGCCGGGCCAAACCGCGTCGGGTTCGGGCCCGCTACCAAGCACCGCTGCACCGGCACCGCTGTCGCCCACGAGCAACCAGGGCCTGAACGTTGACGCGATCGCCAAAAGGGTGGAGCCCGCCACAGTCGACATAACCGCCAAGGGCCCTGGAGGTACCGACGAGGGCACAGGGATGGTGCTTACTGCGTCAGGCATCGTGCTCACCAACAACCATGTGATAGACGGCTCGACGGTGGTCACCGCGCAGGTCGACGGTTCAGGTAAGAGCTATCCCGTCACGGTTCTTGGGACCGACGCTACCGACGATGTCGCCTTGCTGAAGTTGAACGGCGGCGGCTTCAGGACCGTGACCGTCGGCAACTCGAGCGCTATCAATGTGGGCGACCAGGTTGTAGCAATCGGCAACGCTTTGGCCCTCTCGGGCTCGGAAACCGTCACTAACGGGATCATCTCGGCGACCGGCAGGTCCGTCAGTGTTGGTGACCCGAGCACCGGGCTGACCGAGAACCTGAAAGGCCTTTTCCAGACATCGGCTCCCATCAACCCGGGGAACTCTGGCGGCCCGCTCGTGGACTCGGCAGGGCAGGTGATCGGCATGAACACGGCACAGGCCTCATCCACCAGCTCAGGTGAGTCGGCTTCCAACGTCGGGTTTGCGATACCCATCAACAGGGCGATGGACATCGCAAGGCAGATCCAGGCCGGCCGGCCAAGCGCGACAGTCCAGATAGGTCCTCACCCTGTGATGGGCGTCGAAGTCACGACCGTGGCGTGCGCGGAAGGGCAGGACAATTGCGTGCCCTTGGGCTCCGCTTCGCCCTACGGCGCCATCCCCGGCTTCAGCGAGCCGGGCGGGGGTTACACAGCACCGGTCGAGCAAGGGGCAGTCGTATCGGAGGTCCTCCAGGGCTACCCGGCTCAAGCCGCCGGGCTCGCCGTAGGCGACGTGATCACTTCGTGCAACGGCGCGGCGGTCACCTCGCCCACCGACCTAAGCGACCAGCTGAGCCATTTGAAGGTCGGTAACAAAGTAACTGTCGGGTGGGTGACAGACAGCGGCAGCCATGAGTCAACCAGGGTCACCTTGGCAGCCGGCCCGAACCTCTAAGCGCCTCCTTCGCCGGCTCTCCTACGCTGTGCTCAATGAGCGATGGGCTTGGAGGTGCCTCGTTACGTTACGGCAACCCGTGGGCGGATCCGCCGGGGTCTCGGGACCCGTTGCGCAGGTGGCGGGGCCATCTGGTGTTGCCCGTTACCGTTTGGCTGGCGGCTGACGCGGCCGGAGCGGGGCCGGTGGGCTTGACCGTATCGTCGCTCGTGGTTGGCCAGGGCGAACCACCGATGCTCGCCGGACTGATATCCCCAAGTTCTGAGCTCGCCGATGTCCTGTCGGCCTCATCTGCGCAGTTTGTCGTGCACCTGGTCGGCTCAGGCCAACGTCGTTTGGCACAACACTTTGCAGGCGAACTGCCGGCAGCTCCCGAACTGCTTGCCACCCGGCTCAGCCCGCACGGGCCGGTCTTGGAGGCGCTCAGCGACCGGATCTTCTGCCGCGTTAGCGCCAGTAAGCCTTTTGGCTGGTCTTTACTCGTCGAGGCCGAGGTCGCTGAGGTTGAGGTGGGCGAACCGAGCAAAGCGCTCGCGTGGTACCACGGTGGCTATCACGAAGTGGGAACGTAGTCCCCACAACACCCCCAAGCGGCCGGCCCGAGCACAACTCCTGCGTGCTCTGGTCCGGCCCGGTGCTTAAGTATTACGAAGCTTCGCGCATGCTCCGTTCGGCGAGTTTGTCGGTGAGCCCCTGGACGTCGATGATCGTCAGATAATCGCACCAGTAACTTACGGCGCTGACCCATTCGGCTTGACCCGCGTCTGACCATGCCTGGAGGCGGGAACTGCCTTCAATGCTTTTTGCCAAATCGGCTTCCTGTTGCAGTTGTGCTGTTGTACGGGGCATCGGTTTGTCGCCTCCTTCTGTGGTGTGAGCTGCGGTCCCGTGGTCTGACATATATTGTTTGGCTTTACCCTTTAGTGCTACTGAACGTCCTGTCCGGGGCGGTCCTGTTCATTATCGGCTCCCCCTCGTAGGGACTTAGACGGCTAGACGAGGAAATTGTAAAAAATATCGGGGCCCGGACCATCGGCCCGGGGGTCCTTTGTCAGTGGCGCTGAGAAACCGATGAGGTGATTTCCCCACCCGGAGCCCGTCTCAAACATCTCGGCGCAGATTTCGCTATCGGCGACGCCAGGCACCGGTGGCGTGGCGGTCACCTAGCCCGACGACGGCCAAAAGCCGGTTAGCCACTCGCAAGCACGGCAGGCCCTCCACCTCGCTGAGCAGCCCGTTTGTCCGCTCCGGGCGGCTGGGTGATCAACGTACCGGCAATACGCCGCTTTCTCCTTCGGTGGGCGGGGGCCCTGCCGACAAAGAAAGGAGCGCAGGTACCCCTATTGGCTGCGAGGCCATGGTCCTCGGAGCCGGGCCGGGGCCGTGCCAGGAGAATGAAAGGACCATGGATGGTTTCCGTTCTATTCGTTGACGACAACATAATGGGCCTTAGGGGCCTTCGTGAGACGTTCTCCAGCTGCAATGAAAGCTGGGAGACTGCGTTTGCGCCGGGCGCGGAAGTTGCTCTCCACATCATGGCCGAGCGACCCATCGACGCTGTTGTGGCGAGCACCCGGCTATCAGGCGTAAGCGCCGCCAACTTCCTGCGAATGACCAAGGTGCAGTTCCCAAAGACTGCGCGCATTGCATTGTCAAACCCGGGTGACCGAGGCGCGATGCTGAGTGCCCTGCCGGTTGCTAACCAGTGCTTGAGTAAGGCTTGCGGGCCCTTAGTGCTCGCCAGTGCCGTAGAGCACACCACCAAGCTGCAGCGCAGGTTGTTCAGCGAGGCGACCCAGCGCATGGTGGCTGAGGTTGGCAGCCTCCCAAGCCTGCCGGCCACCCTGACGGCGGTCGACACCGCCCTGGCAGACGAAGACTGCTCGCTCGGGCAAATCGCAGAGATCATGAGCGGCGACGTCTCGATGGTCGCCAAGGTGCTCCAGCTCGTCAACTCGTCGTTCTTCGGGCTCCGGACCGAGATCCATGACCTCCGCCACGCCCTTGCCTATCTAGGCATCGAAACGTTGCGCGACTTTGCCATGGCCGGCGCTGCGGTCCGCGTCTTCAGGCCGAGCGAGATCCTCACCGACGGCTGGTTGGCAACCTTCAATGCCCACGCGCTGTCGGTAGCCGACGCCGCCAGCCAGCTCGTCCGCACCAGCGTCGCACAGTGCGAAGCGAGCGTGGCAGGGACACTCCATGACATAGGTGAGCTGGTTGTGGCCGAACGAGCGCCGGCCAAGCTCATTGCCATTGCAAGCGAGGTGGCAGCGGGCAGTTTGCCGGACGATGCCGAAACCCGCCATCTCGGCACGACTTACCCGGTTATCGGCGGCTACTTGCTGTCTCAGTGGGGCATGGGTTACAACGTTGTCGAGGCGATCACCTGCCAACGGGAGGCTTGGACCGGCCCAGCGCGCGGGCCTGCCCTAGGCGATGTGCTCCGGGTCGCCGACTTCCTCGTCGCGAACCGCCTGAGCGGTATGGAACAGGACGTTGACCTGGTCACCAAGACCGCCATGGCCGACGGGGCGAGCAACGCTAACGGCACCGAGGCAGCCGCCGTATGCCAGGCGAGCAGGCTGATCGAAGCCGATGAGGATTACCAGGAACGCGTCGGCCTGCTCGGGGCCGTGCGCCTGTACGACCAGGGCTTCCTGCGGCTCTAATCCCGGGTTGTGGGCAGCTTCGTACGTCGAAGCCGGCAAACTGGGCCGGTGGAGACAGACGAGGAGAGCTTCAAAGAACTCGTAGCCGACGCCTTGGACCAGATCCCGGAATCGCTCGGAAAGCTGATGGACAACGTGGCAGTCTTCGTCGAGGACTGGCCCACACCTGACCAGCTGGCTGGCAAACGAGGAACGCTGCTAGGCCTTTACCAAGGGGTTGACCTGCAGCGAAGGTCCTCCTATGGAGGTGCCATGCCGGACCGGATCACCATCTTCCGCGGGCCGATCAGCGCTCTGGCCCACACCAAGGCGGAACTGGTCAGGATGGTGACCAGGACTGTTATTCACGAGGTCGCCCACCACTTCGGCATATCGGACGGGCGGCTCGCGGAACTTGGATGGGCCTGAAGGTGCAGACCGGTCCGGACGATCGGACGTGTAGATGGCCTGGCCGCCCACGCGCGCGCTGAACCAAAGGCCTCGCGGCGGCCGGCCGGGATCCGATCTCCCGCAGCACACGAACACCCGCACTTGGGCCTTCGCCGTCGGGGCGAAGGACGGGTCCAGGAAGTACAGGGCAGCGCGGTTCACCTCGACTCGCCGCCCGCGCCGCACGGCCTGGTCAGCGATAGCCGCCGCCTCAGGCATCGCGTCCGGGCTCACTATGTCGATATAGAGGACCTTGACCCTGGGAGCTAGGACGCCCGCAGAGACCGCCTGCCACGACCTGCGCCCGAGCGCAGAGGTAGCGCCAGTCATGGGGAACGGGTAGACGACGAACGCTGTGCTGACCGTCGCAGCTGCGGCCAAGCTCGCCAATGGGACGCTAAGACGAGACCATCGGTTCCTCGCCGCGAACCCGAGGAACGCGGAGGCTCTCCTGCCCGGTACCGGTCGGGGCGCAGGCGCGATTGCGAGCCAGCAGGCAACCCACGCTGGGACAACTAGGGCCCCGGTCCAGAATATTAGGTATGGGTAAAGCGCCCCGTAGATGAGCCCGACGGACCATCCCGCGGCGAGTATTGCCATGCAGGAGGTGGCCGCCAGAGCGAGTGCTTGGCGCTGCCGGCGCAGCACCGCGAGGGCCGCGGCGCCGATAGTCAGCAAGATGTAGGCCAAGTACCACGGTCGCTCCCAGATGGGCCTTTTGACGAGCCAGGCAGGGTCGGCGTCCCCGCGCGCCCGAGCGCTCGCCAGTTCTTAACGGGAACGAGCCGAAGACAGTCCCAGCGGCCTCGAGCGAAGTCTCTAAGGTTTGGTCAGACGGGTGAGTCGACACGAACCGGTAAACCTGGACCACGTTGCCCGGGCTCGTGGTCAGCTGCTCGATCCCGGGCGGCAGCCAGAGCACCACCACAACCGCAACCAGGCTGGCCGCACCAGCCCGCCAGTTGCCCGCCGACCAGCCCCATCCCGGCTGGAGGCCCCAGCGCCGGCCAGTGTCAACGCCGTTGCTTGGCCGGCCAGCATCATGACCGGCGCTCGGGCCCCATTCATCAGGACCGGGGATCGGGCGGGGCCGGGCCCGGGTCGCCAGACGTAACAGTGGAGTTGCCAATACGAGGACCGCCACGATCACGATCGTGCTGATGTCGGTCTGCAAGAGAAAGGATCCACAGACAGCAGCGGCGACCGTCGGTGCCCAGGGCTTCGGGCTTACGACTACGTGAGCGATGAGCAGCACAAAAAGGGCCGTCGGGAGCGCGATCGAATACGGCGCCCAGACCGTCCCAAGGCGGTCAAGGCCCAGGGACCATTCGCAGCCGAGCAGCACGAGGGCTGCCCACCAGGCCGTTAGCCCAGGCCGTAGCCGGGCAGCGACCACGACAATCGCTGCGGCGGTGACCGCCTGGAGCACGCAAGACCCAACAATGAGTGCTTCGGGGGAGCCGCCCCCCAGCCAACGGGATACGCCGAGCAACAGCAACCACATTGGCCCTAGATGGTGCCAGCCGTAACGGTCGTAGACACCGAGCAGGTTGCGCCCGAGAAGGCTGTTTCGTGCCTCCAAGTCGATCAGCGCCTGGTCACCCCAAAACCAGACCCCGTGGGTCGTGACCGCGCGGAGCGCCACCACCAATAGCGGCATGGCGGCAACGAGGGCCGGAGCGGCGGCTCGGCCCGGGGCCGTGGCAAGGGCCGGAGCCGTGGCAAGGGCCGGAGCCGTGGCAAGGGCCGGAGCCGCGACGGGGGCTGCAGGAACAGGGGCTGCAGGGACGGGGGCTGCAGGAACGGGGGCTGCAGGAACGGGGGCTGCAGGGACGGGGGCTGCGGGGTCGGGGGCTGCAGGAACGGGGGCTGCGGGGTCGGGGGCTGCAGGAACGGGGGCTGCAGGGACGGGGGCTGCGGCGACCGACGGGGCGACCCGGGATTTCTGTCGTGGCAAAGGCATGCTTTCGGAGAGCCGGCGGCGAGGGCCCAGCGGACGACATGCAGCTCTGAGCCTCTGGGGGACGGCTGCAACATATCGCAATGTCGATGGTGCCCACCTGGCGCGGCACCCAGACGAGATGCCCATCTGGGGACCAGTACGCGTGCCACGCAGCAAAAAGTGTCACCAGATGGCTGATTAGGCGCTCGTGACACCCAGCGCCCCAACTTCGGCACCTATTTCGGCGTGGTTTGCTCATCCGGGCTGAGCTTCTTGACCTCGGTGTGGCCACGAGCCGCCCAGACGTCCATCCGCCCACACCGAGGAGCGATGGAGCACGCAGGAAAAGCGTGACTACATGTCACCTAAAGACATGAAAATGTGTGACATCCCTTTAGAGGGCCCCCATTTCGTCGGGTACCCAGGTGACTGATGCTCCTCAGAATGCGTCTACGGCCGCCGGTGCACCGAGACCGCGTAGTCGTTGCCTTGGTGAAACGGTTGGCGGTCCCAAGTGGCCCAACGGTCGGCGAGAACCAAGCCGGCAGCCCGGCAAACCGAGTCATAGTCGTGCAAGGCATAACCCCGGCCCAGCTCGAAGCCCGCGACAAGCGCCCCGCTCGCGGCGACATGGGCCGAGCACGCCTCGACGAGCGCCGCGCGCTTATCCGGGGGACAGAAGATCGGCACGTTGCCAGCCATCACCACGACGTCAAATTGACGGCCCAGGGCCAGTGCGGCCAGGTCCTGCTCCACCCACTCAAGCTCAGGAGCACGGCGCCGTGCCTCGCCGATCATCGACGAGTCGACGTCGACGCCCACAACCTCCAATCCGCGGCGCGACAGCTCGATTGCGACCCGCCCTGTTCCGCAACCGGCGTCGAGTACCGATGTCGGGCCGAGAGACAGGACCAGGGACGCCTCGCCGTGGACGTCCATGCCCTCTTCGGCCAAAGCGTCGAACCTGGCCTGGTACGCCCCTCCATCGAAGTTAGGCATGGGAACATTCAACCAGCTGATCGGCCTGCCTGACCCGAGCTCTTGGGTGCCTCGGTCAGCCCTGTCCGGAGCCCGCGGCGCCAGCTAGCACTCGCGGCTCGACCCGCGTTTCACGGACCGTCCCATCACCGAGACGCTCGACGAAGTAGGCGCCCGCGCCAACCACCTCGGTGACCGCTTCCGCCATTTCAATGCCCCGGTAATGCAAGCCGACGCCATTGTCGGTTGCGTACCCCGACCCGAGGACACCTTCGGCGACGAGGCGCTGATAGACAGGTCTACGCTGCTCTTCGCTGTCGTAGTGAGGGGAGTTGGACCACGGGAGGAACGCCAAGCCGTCGGTGACAGCTGTCAGCTCCGGACCAAACGAATCCGTGGTCCCTCCAACGTGCCAGCACAACGAGCCTGCCGAGATGCCGGCCAGCACAACCCCGCTCTGCCAGCACTCACGCAGGATCTTGTCCAGCTCATGAAGGCGCCAAAGCGACAATAGGTTGGCGGTGCTGCCCCCCATCACCCAGATCAGGTCCTGCGAACTGAGGTGCGCTGCCATGTCGGCGATGTTCGGCATCGGGAACAGGTCGAGGCAGGACACGAGGACTGCCCGGTCGTAGTAGGCGGCGTGAAGGGCGGCGTTCCAGTAAGCCTGGTCTCCGCCCGCAGTCCCGACGAAACAGATCCTGGGCAACGGTCCCGGATGGGCCAGCTCGAGGGCGAAGTCGAGGAGCGGGCCGGGACGCACGGTCGTCCTCTGGCCTCGGAAGAACCCGCCGCTGGTGGCAAGGATCGTAGGAGCGTCTGCAGCCATAGGTAGACCTTGTCAGGAACCGGAGGGCCTTCGACGGCCTATCGCAAGCCAGCAAATAAGTCGCTTTCGCGAGCCAACCCGCTAGAGGCAGAGCGAAGCGTGAAGGACTCATAGGACAGCGCCAGCGTCACGACGTCGTCCGGCAAACGAGTGAAGAAGGAGTTCTCCGTCTGGCTGCCGTGCGCTGCGAGCGCCTCCCGCTTGCGCTCCACGTAAGCCGACACGTCGATCTCGGTCGTTATCTCCTCGTCCGGCGTGCCGAAATCGTCTGGGATGTCGAGCTCGGCGATATTGGCACCGGAGGCCACCAAGGCGTCGCTAAGCCGAGCGAACGCAGACTTCGGGACCGCCGAGTAGTAGAACTTGGCCGGGATACCCGTCGCCTCAGCTGCAGCGACGGCGGCTCGATGGGCCTGGATGTGGTCCGGGTGGCCGTAGTTGCCGTTCGCGTCGTAGGTGACGACCACTTGCGGCCGGTACTTGCGCATCAGGACAGCAAGGCGTTCGGCCGGCTCGGCGAGGGGGATGTTGCAAAACACGCCGGGGTCTGCGTTGGCCGCCCAACCCACCATCCCGGAGTCCCGGTAACCCAGGAGCTCCACGTCGCTCACCTCAAGGTACGCGACTGACTTGTGGAGCTCGGCCAACCGGGTCTCGACCACCTCGGCCGCGTTGTGCCCGGGCTCGCCTGGCTTCACACCCCCGGGACCGTCGCCCTGTTCTCCGTTGGTGCAAGTGACAAGTACAGTGCGAACCCCCTCTTCCGCGTAGCGAACGAACACGCCGCCGGTGCCGAGCACCTCGTCGTCGGGGTGGGCATGAACGGCCATCAGTGTGAGGGCGTTGGAACTCCGCGCCGGGCCAGGCATCGATGTTGACATCGGCTCAGCTTTGCATGTCCCGCCTGCGGGTAGGATGCAGTTTGTGAAAGGGGGTAGGCATGGCAGACAAGTCTCCCCGCAAGGTAGCGTCCAAAAAACCCGGCAAAACCATCAAAGATAAGCGCCGGGAGAAGAAAGAAAAGCAGCAGGCCCAAAAAGGCCTCGGCATCTGACGCGCCCGGTCCGCCTCGCTGCAAAGTCAGGCGGACCGCTGCCTCGGGCTACCAATGCCTTAGGCCACAAGTTCAGCTCGGGATGTCTCAGCCAATCTTCAGAAGGTCCACGACGAACACGAGCGTGTCGTTCGGCGCAATGCCCGCCCCTGGCGACCGAGCGCCATAGGCGAGGCTCGGCGGGATAATTAGCTCGCGGCGGCCCCCGACTCGCATCCCTACGACCCCCTGGTCCCAGCCGGGGATCACCTGACCCTGCCCTAGCGTGAAGGTGAAGGGGTTGCTGGTCCATGAGGACTGGATGACTTTCCGCGAAGAGTACGTGGCGAGCACGTACTGGACACTGATGCTGTCGCCATCTTCGGCAACTGGCCCGTTCCCTCTATCAGGTCGGCTATCTCGAGCTGCGTCGGGGCGCTCCCGGATGGCACGACGACCGTGGGTGCCTTTCCAGACGTACCTGCGGGTGAGCGGTCCTGAGCCGGGATCTCTGCGATCCCCGACACGTTAGCGCCGCTCGGGGCCGAGGTCGCGGTGGTGTCCGGCATCACGGTCGCGATTGTGATGGTGGTCGTCCTGCCAGCACGATCGGCTCGCCGCAGACTAGCTCAAGGACACGAATTACGAGAAAACCTCGCCGCCTGAGAAATGGCAGTCGAATGCCGACGACCTCGGATTTCAGGCACGCCCTGAAGGTGCCGACGCCACCAGAGGATTGTCCCATTAGGACAGCCCGCGACCCATGGAGGGACATGTGAGCATCAGCAGCACGGACGCCTTCTGGAACACCCTCTCGGCGTACGACACCGGCTCTGCCCTCGCTTCAAATGAGGGCGCCGCTACCGGTGCGGCGGCTACGACCTCGGCAACCAACCCAAGTGCCACCAGCAGCTCGAGCGTCGCCTCGGCTCAGGCGACGGCGGGGACGCTGCTGTCGCTCCTCTCGGGACCGGCCTCGTCGGGCGCCCCTTCATCCGCCAGCACCCTGATGTCACAGGTGCTGAACGGGCAGTCATCCAGCGCAGCCGTCGCAGTGACCTCGGCCGTCAACCAGAGCATCCTCGACACACTGCTTTAGGTCTCCACGTCGACGCGTTACCGCCGGGTAACGGGGCTGGTTGTACAACGGTCCTATGACCAGGACCAACACAAGAGGGCTCGGTTTGCGCCCAAGGAGCACCGCGGTCGCCACCGCCCTGGTTGCCATCGCCCTGGTTGCCATCGCCCTTCTTGCAGCAGCGTGCGGTGCCGGACCGCACCCCTCCGGCGTGGCAAGCCTCGGCAAGACGAAGTCGTCGAGTGCTGTTGCAGGCGGCGTTGCGACGACGCTTCCCTCGGGCGCCTCTGTCGAGCAGCACTTCCAAAAGGCGCTCAAGTTCTCCGAATGTATGCGTTCCAACGGCATCCCCAACTTCCCCGACCCGAACAGCACCGGTGGTATTGATATCGGGGCCAGCAGCGGTATCGACCCGCAGAGCCCTCAGTTCCAAGCCGCTCAGAAGGCCTGCCGAAAGTACTTCCCGGCACCAGATCTCTCCAAGGCCGAGATCGCTCAGCGTGAGGCGCAAGCCCTCGAGTTTGCGAAATGCATGCGTGCCAACGGTGTACCCAACTTCCCCGACCCTCAGTTCGCCGCGAACGGGGCCGAATTTGTCAGGCCGGTCGCGGGGGTCGACCCCAACTCGCCCAAATACCAGGCGGCCACGAATAAGTGCAACGGTTAGAAAGCGAGCACGCCGCTTAGCATTACCGCATGAAGATCCTCGTGATCGGCGGGACCCAGTTCGTCGGGCGCCATATCGTGACCACGTTGCTGGCTGACGGGGACGATGTGACATTGTTCCACCGCGGCACGACGAACCCGGGGCTGTTCCCCAAGGCGGAACATCGCCTCGGTGACCGCAACGACGACCTCAAGGCCCTCGCCACGGGCACGTGGGACGCAACGATCGACACCTCTGCTTACGTTCCCCGCCAGGTCCGCAGCCTTGCCGAGGGCCTCGGGGGACGAGGTGGGCGCTACGTGCACATCTCGTCGGTTTCTGCGTACGCCGAGCCGCTCGTCCCTGGTTTCGACGAAGACGCCCAGCTGGCAGTCCTCGACGACCCGACCACCGAAGTAATAAACGCCGAGACCTATGGAGGCCTGAAGGCTCTCTGCGAGCGCGCCTCGCTCGAATGGTTCGGCGGGGTTGCCGACGGGCCAGCCTCGTCGAAAGGGGCCGCCCCACAAGTGCCGGGAGCACCGGTGAGCATCGTGCGCCCCACGTACGTCGTTGGGCCCTATGACCACACGAGACGCTTCACATGGTGGGTCGAGCGGGTGGCCCGGGGCGGCCCGGTGCTGGCCCCAGGCCCTAAGGAGAACCCTCAGCAGGTCATCGACGCCCGAGACTTGGCCCGCTTCGTCGCCATGCTGGCACACGGCCAAGCCGTCGGGACCTTCCACGCCGTCTCCCCGGCGCCGCCGTTCTCCTTCGAGGGCTTCCTGACGACGGTGGTCGACGCGGTCGGGCCACCCGGGACCGAGCTCATCTGGGTGGAAGCCGAATCCTTGGCTAAGGCGGGCGTGACCGACGCCGAGCTGCCGCTATGGGCGGGAGTGGACGCTGGTGGCACCATGGCTGCCAACCCGGCACGAGCGATCGCCGCCGGGCTACAGGTGCGACCGCTCGCCCAGACGGTCCGAGAGGTCCACGAGCACGAACTGGCCGAACCAGGCGCTCCCAGGGCGTCGGTTGGGCTCACGCCCGCCCGGGAGGGAGAGCTGCTCGCCCTTTCCGGTTGAGCGAGCCAGGGTGCTTGTCACAGCAGCCCTGCCGAAAGCCCTCGTGCGGTCGGTGGACGAGCCGCTGGTCCTGGTCCTGCTTTTTGCGCGCAGCTGAGTAGGAAACCGATGTCACGGGATCCCACGATGCGCGTCGAGGTTTGTGGCGCCTTCGGGCTGAACGCGGCGCGTGAGAACGCCGTTATGGGCGAACTCTCACTCGGCTGATCGTTCGAAAACCTCGGCATTATGGGCATGTTCGCCAAGCGGAAATATCTCGCGCAGTTCTGCGCGAGGAAAACCCGTGGGAAAGCACAAGATTTCCCAGGTGAGTGACGCGAGAACCGTCGTTCTGGCTGGCTGAGCGCTAACAAACCGGTCCTCTTTGCTCTGCGCATAAATGGTGGATCTGCAATGCCGCAATCCCGTCGTCCACATTTCATCATCCCGGTTCGCCCACGCGCACTAACCGAGTTAGCTCGGTCTGGGCCTAACTGCAGATCAGTGTAAGACGACGTTCGCCTAACGGGTCGGGCGCACAGTTCCCGCACCCGCTGGGCCCTGCCTCCCCTGAGTTCTGTGCAGTCACGGCCCCATGCTGAGGCGGCCCCGCGGTGCAAGCGTCAATTACGACGTTTCAAGGCGGCGCCAGGACAAATGACCTCAGCATGTCTTGCAGGTCAAGCTGATCGTCCCCGTCCAGGTACTTGTCGAAGTCTCGTCACCGGTGTGCTCAACGTAAGGGCCACCAGTAACACTCGCGGTGGCCGTTTCTCCCGACGAACTGATAGGAACGACCGTCACGACATGAAGGTCAACAACGAGGTCGGGGATGTGGAACTGGCCGCCAGTGACTTGCGCGGGCCACGGCTCGGTGATCGGCCCCTCGGTGCTTCCTGGCCCGCAGCTGGTCGCGTGGGTCACCCATGTCCTGGTGCCCTTGACCGCGCCATTGGCGCCGACGACCAGGTTGAAGGTGCTGTCCACGACGGTCGTCGCTGCACAAAGGGGTGGGGCTTGGTATGTGGTATGGGTGACGATGTGCGCCTTCCCGGTCCACACGTCGGCCGTGGGGAAGTCGGCTGACAGTGGTTCGGCTTCGTTGTTATCGAAGTCGCGGGCGGTGGCGATGAGGGTGATGATGGCTGGGGGGTTGTCGGGGACGGTGTAGGTGGTGGTGAGGGTCTTGGTGAGCCTGGACTTGTCGCAGGCGGTCGGGTGATCGCCGTAGGTGGCCTTGTCGATCGTCGGTAACGGCGAGAGGCCGAGGGCGATTTCCTGGATACCCGACTCGGGGCCGTCGGAAGGTTCAGTGGCGGTGATATGTATCTTGATGACCTCACCGGGGTGGACTCTGGTGCCGTGCGGCGGCGTGGAGCCAGCGGTAAGGACCGGCGGTTTATTCGGCTTCGGCAAGGTCCAGTAGTTCACCGCACTGAGCCCCTGGTTGGGACCGGGCCCGGAGATGACGGTCTTGTAGATGAGCACCGCGCCGGGAAGGTCAGAATCCTCCGGACAATTTGCACGGGTCGACCTGGGACCAAGTGCCGTACACAGCGTAGGACCCGTTGCCCGGGTTGCCGCTCAACGGCCCGAGCGGGCTAAAAGGCCCACGCATGGTGGCGAACTCGTTCCCGCGGTACGGCCCTGGAAGGGGACAAGCAAAGGTGACGTCCAAAACGAGGGTGTTCGGGTTGTCCATACGGTTGTAATGGTCGGGGTCCGTTTGGGAGCAACCGTGACCAGGTGAGCTGGGTGCGGCAATAGAAGGTGTGCTCATCGTGGTTGAACCGACGGCAACCAGCGCCGCCGCCACCAGCGTTGCTCCCCAACGTCGGTTCATCCCAACCTCCCCCAATCAGTCAGGACGAGCCTCGCACATCCGGCCCTAGTCCGCTCGCACCGGGAGCCCCAGGGCCGAGCTCAGCACCCCTGTCCACCCGAATAAAGCCACGTGGTCCACTCGGCCTGTCCCACGGCGCCCACATCAATCGGCTCGAAGGGCGCCAGCCGCACATCCGACCAGACTGCGACCAGCCGGTCCAGGTACAAGACCTCACTTGTTGCGCCGACGGAAGCCTCCCGTCCAGCACATAACCGGCGGATATGGGCATCCAGCGCAATACCTGGGAAGAAAACCAGCAGAATGCATACTCGGCGATCCCGGATGACTCTCAGCTTCGGCTCGCCGTTTCGCACAGAATGCTCGTCGTCCTCACGGCCAACCAACGCGGAGCGGCCGTCCTTATAGCTGCAAAGCCCACCTAAAATTTGAGCTTCGATCCACCGGGTGAGGCCGTGATCTGATCTTGAGGATCACTGAGAGTGCGCCGCCCCGGTCTGCGCGGCGAGAATGGTCCGCGCTTCCAGAGTCTGCTCGGCTTCAGGGTCTGACGCCTTGACGATCCTCCGCAACGCGATGAGGGCATGTTCATCGCCCGCGCGGGCGAGTTGTATCGCCTCCGCAGTGCCCCGCTCACGAAAGCTGTTGTTCTTCTTGATCCTGCGATAGTTGTGGCGGCGCCAGTAGTACTTCAGGTCGTCGGACTCCCAATCGCGGTAGATCTCGTCCCAACCGACCTTGTGGAAGTCGTACATGTGCGGCAGGAGCATGTGCTCGGCGATCCTCCCGCCCTCCCGTTGGTAACGGTTGTCGAGCGATACGCGCATGAGGTTCTCGGTGGTGTTGGGGAGCGCTCGATGCACCGTCAATGCCGGGAAGAACAGTGCGTCGCCGACTTCGAAATCGGCACTGAGCCAGTGTCCTGAGAGCTCTGGGTGCGTCGCCTTCTCCTCCTCGACGTTGAGGACGAGTCCTCCTGCGCCGAGGGAGAAATGGTGTGCGAGCACCTTGCGCACCTTGTGGGACCGCTCGAGCACCGCGAGCGGGCCGAGTTCGATCGGGCAGTCCCCGACCGGTGCCCAACAGGTCAGGGTGTCCAGGCTCCCTTGGTAGTGGACGAAGTCCTGATGCGTCGGCGTCGTATGGTCGGTGAACTTCGGGAACCAGATTCTCGCCTTGTGCCCGGGCAGCGGTATGGCTGACCCATCCATGATCGCTTGGACCATCCCCACGAGTTCTGGGGCGTGCGGCACGCGGTGGAACGATTCCAGCCGCTGCACCTGGCCGTAAGGCCCGCTGTACTCGCTGTCACCCTCGGTGCATCGACCGTCGATGTTCGCGATGCCGAGGATCGGGTCCGTTCCACTCTCGAGCCATCCGGCACGACCAATGACGCCCAGGATGTCCGCGCGCAGAGCCAGAAGCGCAGACGGCTCGATCAGCCGGCGGAAGAAGAGGTACCCCTCGTCCGCGATACGCCGCCGAAGCTCGTCGGAGTCGTCCTTGGCATCGTTGGAGTCCCGGAGTTCATACATCCTGTCAGTCATGACGTACGCCCTCACATCCTGAGTTGCGGTCATGCGTGCGATGATAGACCTGCGCTCCGGCAACCGGGCACGTGCACAGTTAATGGCGACCAGGCCTCATACTGCGATGCATGAGCTTGGGCAGACCGGTCATCAGGTGCGATGTACCGCGGTCCACACTGGCCGCCCGCACCCGGACCAGGACCTCGTGGTCAGCGATAACCGGACGGTCGATCTCCGCAAGCCAGAGGACGCCCTCGGGTAAGGAGCCGTACTCAGTTTGGACAATCGCCTTCATCGTCTCGGCGCCGGCGGGCCCGGGTGTCGGCCCGATCGGCTCATCGAGCATTGAGGTTGTCGTCGCCTCATTCTTTGCGGTCATCGTCCTGCTCCAATCGAGTCGTCGTGGGAACCCGAGCCGCACAATGCAATGCGGCGTCCCCGGACCACAAGCCAAAGTGCCAACACGAACTCACCCATGCCCGTGATCGCGGAGACATCGGACGAGGAGCCTTGCACGACTGCCCGGACGACGGTGTCGAAGACATAGCCGAAGCCAGCGATAGCGAGCAGGAGACCGAGCAGCTTCGGGACATAACGAGATCTGTAGGCCAGGTGCGCCAGGACGAACAGGCTCAGACCAAATAGGACAAGCCCAGCATCCCAGATATTGGTGAAGGTATTGATGTGCTGGAGCGCCTGGGTGGGGTGACCGAGCGCTCCGAAGAGCTGGCTAATGGCAACCATGAAGACCGCGGCGTAGGCGATGCGGAGCGCTGCAGCAAGCCTCGAGAGGCCTGCGCTCACTGGCTTGAACACGCGGTACAGAGCCCATGCGACGACGACATCAAGTGCGACCACGAGGTACAGGCTCAAGATGCCTAGCCGGAACAGGCTCTCGTGACCGGTTATGTTCCTCGCTGTCCGTGCGGCATTCCCCGGGACCGCGAGGCCTTTTACGGCGAACAGGTACCCAAAGGCCGAGAGCACCGACATGGCCAGGAGCGCGGCTCCCGCAGTGGTGCTGGCCTTGCGGACCGAGTGGCTCGTACCCGCGAGCCTGTTGAGCTCGCCCAATCGGAGAGCATCGACGGGTGTTGCGACCAGGTCGTGTCGGGGAACCGACATCGTGTAGGCCCCGAGGGAGGGGGTCGTCCGGCCGGTGGGCCTGTGCGGCGTTGCTATCTTCATGATCTCTCCAATGGTCGCTGACTTACGGTGTAAGTTGATTGTATACTTACGGCGTAAGGAAGTCAAGGGCATTGACAGGGAGGACAGCAGATGGCTCCGAAGACCAAGCCGGCCACCAAGCCCCGGGCCCCTCTGAGCAGGGAGAGAGTGCTGCTTGCTGCCGTCGCATACGCCGACGAGCGCGGGATCGCAGCGCTCAGCATGCGCAAGCTCGGCGAAGCCCTCGGGGTCGAGGCCATGTCGCTGTACAACCATGTAGCCAACAAGGACCAGCTCCTCGACGGCATGGTCGACCTTGTCTTCGGCGAGATCGACCTGCCCGCGGGGGGAGCCAACTGGAAAACGGCGATGCGCGAGCGGGCCGGATCCGCCCGGCAGGCGCTGCGGCGCCATCCGTGGGCGATCGCCCTGATGTCGACGCGGACCTCACCCGGCCCGGCCACCCTGCGTCACCACGACGCCGTCATCGGGAGCCTCCGTGCGGGCGGCTTCTCGGTCCCGATGGCCGCCCACGCGTTCTCCGCCCTTGACAGCTACATCTACGGTTTCGCGCTGCAAGAGGCCACCCTGCCCTTGGGCGACACCGAGGAGGAGACGGTCGAGGTGGCGACGATGATGATGGCACAGGTCCCTGCCGACGTGTACCCCCACCTCACCGAGTTCACCGTCGAGCACATCCTCCAGCCCGGCTACGACTTTGGCGACGAGTTCGCGTTCGGGCTCGAGCTGGTCCTCGACGGCCTCGCAAGAGCCCTCGACTCGACCTGAACACTCCACCCGTCCGCGCCGATGTGCACGCTGGCCCGTGACTAGGAAGGCTCCGGTCCGCCCTGAGCTATCGCACCACTTTTGCGTGCCGCTCTTGACACCCTTACGTCGTAAGTGTAGAGTGTACTTACACCGTAAGTCCATGAATGGAGCGACCATGAATGGAGCGACCATGAACAGCGCGACCCTCGACCGATCCCGGCGACAGACACCCTCCGCGTCCGTGGCGGCCATCGCCGCTTCGACGCCGACCACGACATCGGTCAGCAAGACCGCAGTCCACGTCGGGCTCTTCTTCCTTGCTGCCACTTTCACCTTCGCGATCGGCAACGCGCTCATCCGCTCGTATTTTTCGGGCGCGACGGCCCACGCCGCCCTCATCGTCGGGGCGTTCCTTCTGGGCTGCTGCGGCTTCGCGGTCGCTGCCAACGGAGCAGCGATGCGGCGGGCCCTCATGCCGTATACACCGGCCCGCGCGCGGGCCTACTTCGACCTGAGAATGACGGAGTGCCTAACACTCTTGGCCGTGGGCGTGTACTTCTTGACAGGACAGGGACCGTGGGATGCGTATGTGCTTGCCGTCTATGCGGTTTCTGGCGCCGCGGGTCTCGTCCTATCGTCTGCGTTGCGGATATCGAGGATCGTGCCGAGGCACCTATCCATGCTGGGTCTCATCGGCTATCCGATCTCCTTGGCAGGAAGCATCTTGGCCATGTTCAACGTGGTCGACATCACACACGGCGCAGGGATGCTAGCGCTGGTCCCCGGCGGCCTCTTCGAGTTGGTCCTCCCGATCTGGCTTTTCACCAGGGGGTTCACTTTCACCAAATCGGGGGCTGATCTAAGCGCCTCAGTCCGAGGTGCCATCTCCATCCTCCCTGTCGCCCCTTGGTACACCCGACGGCGTCAGCCCATGCCCGGTTACACCTAATCCACCAAACAGTTACACCTAATCCACCAAAGGAGTCCTTGTGCCCACGTCCGCCCCTTACCCTCTCCAGCTGGAGTTCCAGGCCGCCCCGAGAATCACCCGGTGGCGCCCCTTGGTGCAGTGGTTACTCGTTATCCCGCACCTGATGATCGCCTGGGCGCTGCGTTCCCTCCGCCAGGCCCTGACCCTGATCAGCTTCTTCACGGTGCTGTTCTCCGGGCGCATCCCGCGACCGATCTTCGACGCCATTGTCATGACCTACCGTTACGAGTGGCGGGCCGTGAGCTATGCCTTCTTCATGCATGAGGACTACCCCCCGTTCGACTTCGACCTCTCCTCTGAGGACGACGGGGTGGAACCGCATACGTCGCTCCGTCTCGCCTATCCCGAGCACCTGGAGCGGTGGAAGCCGCTGTACAAGTGGTTCCTGGCCATTCCCCAATACGTCGTCGTGATCATTTTGGCCATCGTGGCCAGCCTCGGCGTCATCGCCGGCTTCGTCGCCGTGCTCGTTACGGGGCAGTACCCCCAAGGGCTACAAGGCTTCCTCGTCAGCGCCTATCGCTATACCCTTCGGGTCGAGGCCTACGTCGGATTCCTCACGGATCGCTACCCGCCCTTCAGCCTCGACGCTTGAGGTACGGCGGATATACCCACCTCTGCACCAGAGGACAATTCCCTGCCGAGTGAGGGCACGTCGCGGTTGTCCCTTCCGGTAGGAGCCGATACCCCGTGGCTAATCAGTACCGGATATAGCACTGGAAAATTGCGCGGCATAGAGCCGGGCATAAGCGCCCCCAGCCGCTATGAGGCTCTCGTGGGTGCCGTGCTCGACGATCTTGCCCGCCTCCATCACCAAGATGAGGTCAGCGTCGCGGATCGTTGACAGGCGGTGAGCGATGACGAAGCTGGTCCGCCCGGTCCGCAGAGCGGTCATAGCTCGCTGGATGAGCAGCTCCGTCCGGGTGTCGACCGAGCTTGTGGCCTCGTCCAGGATGAGGATGGCCGGCTCCGCCAGGAAAGCGCGGGCGATGGTGATCAGCTGCCGCTCGCCGGCCGAAACGCTGGACCCTTCCTCGTCCAGGACC
The DNA here is from genome assembly GCA_963725935.1 of uncultured Acidimicrobiaceae bacterium. Lineage (GTDB taxonomy): Bacteria > Actinomycetota > Acidimicrobiia > Acidimicrobiales > Palsa-688 > Fen-671. The sequence goes on from CAVSAM010000004.1 coordinate 142,250, forward strand.
GTGTCGTAGCCGTCGGGCAGCGTCCGGGCAAAGTGGTCCACGTGGGTTGCCCCGCGGCGGCCACGACCTGCTCGTGCGTCGCTCCAGGCGAGCCGTAGGCGATGTTCTCGGCTATCGAGCCCTTGAACAGCCAGGTGTCCTGTAGCACCATCCCCGTCTTGGAACGCAGCTCCTCCCTCGTCATGGACGCCACGTCGACACCGTCAAGTGTGATCCGCCCGGACTCGACCTCATAGAAGCGCATAAGCAGGTTGACCAGAGTGGTCTTGCCTGCCCCGGTGGGGCCGACGATTGCCACCGTTTGCCCAGGGTCGACGGACAGGGACAAGTCTTCGATGAGCGGTTGGTCCGGGAAGTAAGAAAAGGCAACGTGGTCAAATGCGACACGCCCTTGCACCACGGGGAGGGCGATGGCATCAGAACGGTCCGGCGCTTGCTCGTCGGCGTCGAGGAGGGCGAAAACGCGCTCGGAGGAGGCAACCCCCGATTGCAGCAGGTTGGCCATGCTCGCCACCTGGGAGATGGGCTGACTGAACTGGCGGGAGTACTGGATGAACGCTTGCACCTCGCCCAGAGAGAGCTGGCCCGAGGCAACCCTGAGCGCCCCAACCACGGCAACGGCGACGTAGTTGATGTTGCCGATGCACGTCATCGCCGGCTGGATCAGCCCTGAGATGAACTGAGCCTTGAAGCTGGATACGAACAAGGCGTCGTTCTCCTCGGCGAAAGCGGCCTCCGCCTCCTTGCGCCGGCCGAACACCCTCACCAAGGAATGCCCCGTGTACATCTCTTCGATGTGGGCATTGAGCCGGCCCGTTGTAGCCCACTGGGCCAGGAAATGTGGTTGCGCCCGCTTGCCGATCCGGGTGGCGACGTAGATCGACGCCGGCACGGTTACCAGGGCGATCACGGCGAGGAGCGGTGAGATCAGGAGCATCATGACCAAAACGCCGACGATCGTCAGCAGAGAGGTGACGATCTGGCTCAACGTCTGTTGGAGCGTCTGGGAGATGTTGTCGATGTCGTTGGTGACCCGGCTCAGGATCTCGCCCCGGGGTTGGCGGTCAAAATAGCTGAGCGGTAGGCGGCTCAGTTTGGACTCGACCTTGCCCCTCAACCGGTAAACGGACCGCTGCCCGACCATGGCTGTCACGCGCGCCTGAAGGTAGCCGGCGACCGCAGAACCCAAGTAAACCAAAAGTACGGTGAGAAGGACCTGGCCGACGTGCTGAAAATCGACCCCACCGGGAGAGGTATGAGTGGCCGCCAACAGGTTGGCCTGAGTGACGTGGCCGGTACGCCGCAGCTCGGCGATGGCTTGCACCCTGGTCGTCCCGGCCGGGATCTCGCGGCCGAGGACACCGCCGAAAATAAGGTTGGTCGCATCTCCGAGCAAGCGGGGGCCGAGGACCGAGAGGGCGACGCTTGTGGCCCCGAGGGCCAGGACCAACGCGATCCTCCGGTGTTCGGGGGCGAGCTCTCGCAATAGCCGACGGCTGGACGCGCCGAAGTCCAACGAGCGTTCGGCCGGCCCTCCTCCCAGCATGGCCCGAGGGCCGAAACCCTGGGCACCCTGGGCGCGCGGCGCTGAGGTACGGGGCGTTCGCCGACACCGCGCGGCGGGGTGTTGCTCACGCCGCCTCCTCGACGCTGAGCTGGGAAAGGACGATCTCGCGGTAGGTGGGGTTGGTCGCCATGAGCTCGTCGTGGGTGCCAGTGCCAACGACGCGCCCGGCCTCGAGGACGATGATCCTATTTGCGTGGCGGATAGTGCTGACCCGTTGGGCCACGATCAGCACCGTCGCTTCGGCCGTCTCATCCGCCAGCGCAGCTCGCAGGGCGGCGTCGGTGGCGTAGTCAAGGGCCGAGAACGAATCGTCGAACAGGTAGACCCGGGGACGGTGCACGAGCGCCCGGGCGATGGCCAGCCTCTGGCGCTGGCCCCCGGACACGTTGCCCCCTCCTTGGGAGATGGGGGAGCTGAGCCCGTCGCTCATGGCCTCGACGAAGCCTCGGGCTTGGGCGATCTCGAGCGCCCGCCACAGCTCTTGGTCGGAGGCCCGCGGGTTCCCGTAGCGCAGGTTGGAGGCCACCGTACCGGAGAACAGGTAGGCCCGCTGCGGGACCAGGCCAATGAGCCCAGACAAGGCCTCCTCGTCGACCTGACGTACGTCGATGCCATCGATGGTCACCGTGCCGGCGGTGGCGTCGAACAGGCGAGGGATGAGGTTGAGGAGCGTCGTCTTGCCGCTGCCCGTGCTCCCGATCACGGCCGTGACTTCGCCCGGCCGCGCTTCGAGGTCGACGCCACGGAGCACGGGTTCCTCAGCCCCTGGGTAGCGGAACTCCACACCCGAGATCTGGACGAGGCCTCGGGCCTGGTCGACGGGGACAGGGTTGAGGGCGGGGAGGACGCTCGGCTCTGTGCCCAGGACCTCATCGATACGCTCCGCGCATGCCTCGGCGCGAGGCACCATCACGAACATGAACGTCGCCATCATGACGGCCATCAGTACCTGGACGAGGTAACTCAGGAAGGCGGTGAGGGCCCCGATCTGCATCGACCCGTCATTGATGAGATGTCCGCCGAACCACAGTGTGGCGATGCTGGCCAGCTGGATGACGAGGATCACCGAAGGGAACATCAGGCCCATGAGGCGGCCGACGCCAAGGCCGACGGTGAACAGGTCCTCATTGGCGACGGCGAAACGCGACCGCTCGAAGTCGTCGCGAACGAAGGCACGGATCACCCGCACGCCGGATATCTGCTCGCGCAAGACCTGGTTGACCCGGTCGATACGCCCCTGCATCAGCCGGAAGAGCGGTCGCATCTTGGACACGATGAGCGACACGATGATGCCGAGAAGGGGGACGACGATGACCAGGAGCCCCGAGAGGGGGACGTTCTGGTTGAGGGCCAGGATGATGCTCCCGACCCCCACAATGGGTGCCGAGACCATGAGCGTGAAGCTCAAGAGGGCCAGCATCTGGACTTGCTGGACGTCGTTGGTAGTCCTGGTTATGAGCGACGGTGTCCCGAAACGTCCGAACTCCCGTTGGGAGAACTCCTGCACCCGACCGAAAACCTCCCGCCGCAGGTCGCGCCCGAAAGCCATGGCGGTCCGGGACCCGAAATAGACCGCGCCCACCGAACAGGCCATCTGTACGACCGACACGGCCAGCATTACCCCGCCGGCGCCGAGGATGTACGAGGTGTCCCCCTTGACCACGCCGTTATCGATGATCTCGGCGTTGAGCGTCGGGAGGTAGAGCGTGGCAATGGTGGAGAACAGCTGCAGCACAACGACGGCCGTTATCGGCCGGCGGTAGGGACGGAGGTAGGCACGAAGTAGACCGACCAGCACGAGGCTCCTAGGTGTGACGCGGTCGGGGCCAATAATGGCAGGCGCCCGACGCTGCTCGAAGACTATTTGAGACCGTCATTGTGTACATTGTATGCTAAGGGTACGATGTACGCATGTCAAACAGGTCGACCGGTCCCTCCCCTATGTCGTACTGGAGCGGCTATGACCTCCTCTGGGGGCTGAGGCGGCCCGGCCCGACCCGCCGGACGACCATCGACCGGGCTCAGATCGTCGACGTTGCCACCAACATCGCCGATGGTCATGGCTTGGCCGCTGTCTCTATGAGGAGCGTTGCTGCTGCTCTTGGGACCTCGCCGATGTCGCTCTACCGGCATGTGCCGGATAAGGACGCCCTCGTCTCCATGATGGTCGACGCCGCCATCGCACATTCGAGCCAGGCCACCAACGATGACGCCCTGCCCGAGGGGTGGAGGGAGCGCCTCCGCTACATTGCAGGGTCGACCTGGCGGCTCTGTCGTCGGCACCGCTGGTTCCCGGAGGCGAGCATGGTCAGGCCCCTGATCACGCCAAGTGGGATGGCCGGGTTCGAGAGAGCTTTGGCCATCTTTGACGACTTCGACATCGACATCGGCACCAAGGCGAAGTTTGTCGGCGCCGTGTACTCTGCTGTCGTCGCCTCGGCACTCAACGCCACCGTTGAGGAAACTGCCCGGGCAGAAGCCCAAATGACTGAAGCGGAGGTCTTTGCTGCCGGGGCACCGTTTATCAACCGGGTGATGACGAGCGGCAACTTCCCCCGAGTTGCGGCCTTTATCTCCGAGGCGCGACACCTTGACAGCGAGGCGGAGATGTGGGCGGGCGTCGACCTCATCCTTGATGGGATCGCCGCTCGCTTATTTACGTGTGGGGGCTCCCGCAGCGACCGAGCAGGCAGCGCTGAAGTGGAGCAGGGCCGCCAATTACCCGGTGGGCAACGCGGCGACCCTTGAGCTACTGGCGGCGCCCCTAGACAGCTTTCCGGATGCCGCTCAGGTGGTCAGGAAGCGGGGCCTAGCGAGCCGAGGATCCGCTCAACGGTCGTCGTGTCGCCCAAGCCGACTACGACCCGGACCGGCTGCGCGTGGCCGTAGGCGACCGGGCCTACGGGTCCCCACGCGGGCTGAGCCGCCCCGTGGCCGGAGCACTGGCGACGGCCAGGAAGGTACATAGCGCCGTGAGGCGCCGTGAGGCGCCGTGAGGCGCCGTGGCGCCGTGAGCCACTGGGCTGCACGCGTCATAGGCGTGTCCATTCGTTCGTCCAGTTTGTGCCGTCAGTGGCCCCCTGCGTGCCGTTCGATAGCTCTCGCGATTGTCGACCGACCGATCGGCGCGTAGGTCGGATGGCCCGAGCCCGGTCGACCGTCGAGACCGATAGAGAGCAGCATCAGGCCGAACAGGAGTGCCCAGCCTAGGGAACGAGCCTCGAGGTCCAGGCCCACCTCGCCATAGGCATCGACGAAAGTCGCATCCGATGACCGAGGAAGCAGCATCATCGCCGCTGCGAGGTCGGTTGCCGGGTCGCCGGTGCAGATATCGCCGAAGTCCAGGATGCCAACGAGCGTCCCATGCGAGACGAGAGTGTTTGCAGGGTGGAGGTCACCATGAAGCCAGGTCGGAAGGGCCCGGCCACGGTGGGGCATCGCACGCTCGGTCCCACACCCGTCGCGTCGCCACGACGTCGATTTCGGTCGCGAGTTCGACGAGGCGGTCCGCGAAGGTCGAGCTGCGTTCCGCGAGTGGGATGCCGCGATAGGGGTTCCGCGGGGCCTCGGGCGGAGCGGGCCGGTGCAGAGCCCGTAGGAAGTGCCCCAGGCGTCGGGCGGCATCATCGGGATCACTGATCGCCGATTGGTCGCCGGGACGACCGCTGAGCCATGGCACGATCGACCATCGCCACGGGTACTCGATCGATGGCCGTCCGAACCTCACGGGCGTCGGGACCGGAAGTGGGAGCAGCGGAGCGAGCGTAGGTAACCAACGCTGTTCGTTGGCCACGAGCTGTGCAGCCTGCGCGCGCTTCGGTAGGCGGACCAGTAACTCATCGCCGAGGCGCCAGAGCGTGTTGTCCCAACCCGCGTCAAGATGTTCCAAGGTAAGGCCGCTCAGGTCGGGGTGTTGACCCGCGACGAGCGAGCGCACGAATGGTTCGTCCACATTGATCTCCGCTGGCGGCGAACCCGAAGGCGTCCGAGCCGATCCCCACGCGTGATCGTGCCCACTAGGCAATTCGCGCACACGTCAAGCATGTCATGGCGGGAGCGTTAGCTCCTCGAGCGGTGAACGGAATGGCGGCAGCCGTAACCCCTATGAGCAGCCGCTCGTAGTCCCGCAGGAGGGGCAGGCAAAGCAGCTGCCAGCTCGCTGCATCTGCACCCCGCACTGGTAGCAATACGGAGCGTCGCTCGTCGCCGCGGGCTTTCCCTTGGTCCCGGGCGCAGAAGCACGGGTCGGCGCCGGCGGAGCCGGGCGGGCGGATCCGTCGCGAAGATCCATGTCTGCAGGCCGGTCTCCCATAAGTGGCTGGTCGACAGTCGTGGCCTCCTCGACGCCGGGCAACGTCGGCTGCATCCGCTCGCTTACGGTCAGGATCCCCAGGTCCATCCTCTCGCCCGGGCCCATGTATTCGACCGCAAGCCGGCGGAAGATGTAATCGACCAGCGAGGCGGCGAAACGGAGCTCGGGGTCGTCGGTCATACCGGCCGGTTCGAAACGCATATTGGTGAAATGACGGACGAACGTGGCCAAAGGGACGCCATGCTGTAGGCCCATGCTCACCGAGATCGCAAAGGCGTCCATGATCCCCGCAAGAGTGGAACCCTGCTTGGAGACGCTTATGAACACTTCGCCAGGCCTGCCGTCGGGGAACTCGCCCACAGTGACGTACCCCTCGCAATCGGCCACCCGGAAAGAGAACGTCGAGGAGTTGCGTTTGCGTGGCATGTGCTCGTGGACGGGCTTCTTGACCACGACCGTCTGCATCTGGAGCGCCTTTTCGAGCTCGGCCACCTTCATCGCCAGCTCGGCGTCGTGAGCTTCAGGCTCCGACAGGATCTCTGGGGTCGCGGCGGCCTTCTTCGTCGTGGCGAGCGGTTGGCCCACCTTGCAGTTGTCGCGGTAGATCGCGATCGCCTTGATGCCCATCTGCCACGCCTCGATGTGCAGCTTCTCTACTTCCTCGACGGTGACTTCCTCCGGCATGTTCACCGTGTTGTGATTGATGATCCCGTTGCCGACAAAGGAATGGCCCCGTGGTACCGATACGTCGAAGACTTCCCGCGTACCAGCGTCGGTGACGGACGTCACGGGGCTGAAGTGGAGGCGCTGAGATAGCACGGTGTTGAGCCAGCCTGGGAGGTGGACACCAGCAACCGCAGATACCCGCTCGAGCGTGCGCCGGCTCACGTGGCGCGTCCGTGAGTCTGCCAGGGAAGAGAACTCCGCGTTCATTTCTTCCCCATGCTCGCCTTGTGGGATCATGGCAAACAGTTCCGGCGCGGTAACTCCGGGCACTACATCGCCTGTGCCATGCGAAGGGCACCTGCTCAGCAACAGGACTGCCGCCTGCTGCTTGGGCTGTTGCAGGAACGGCACGAGAGCGATCACTCGTTCCGCGTCCTGGCCGGAGGCATATACCTCGTCGTAGCCGGTGCCGTTCTTGCCGCCGCGCCTGGCTGTACGCCCTGTCATGATCCCTAGGTTGGTCATCACGGACTGCAACTCGTCCAGCAGCCTCGACGGGCCAAGGGAGACAGCCCATTTGGCCATCGCACCGCTCGAAACGTGGGCGTCGATCGTCAAGCCCTGCAGGAACGAGAGGACCATTCGGCGAGGTGAACGCAGGACAGTACCCGGGATGCGCTTGGTAGACGAACTGACCCCGCACCCGAGGTGCTCGAGCAGCTCGACCACAGTCCGGGAGGGCACCTCTACGTAGGGGCTCCCCTCGACGGGCGTGCGCACCATCGCGTCTGTCTTGAAGCAGTCGCGCGCAGCCTGGCTGACTCTCTCCAGGACCAAGGCATCCGTGTCCGCGATCCGCACCGTCCAGGTCGTCCGAGAGATGTGGCCGCTAGCCGCATAGGCACCGAGGAAGAACGCGGAATCCTCGGTCATTTCCCCGGGCACCACGACCTGCTTCTGGCCCGCCTGGAGCGCAGAGGGCCTAAAATCCCCAAGCCTCGCAGGAATTTCCGACCACATGTCGGTCCCATAACTCACCGCTACGTAATCCCCCTCGGCCAGCTCGTCGAGCCTGCGCCACTGGAGGCCTCCTTGCCCGGCTGTGAGCACACGGTGGTTCGGGGTCCCGGTGACCCGCAAGCCCGAACGCAGCACTGCGGTCCGGACCGGCCGCCGACCGCCATAGTAAAAAGCGTCGGTCTTGCTCGTCCCCTCCAGGGAAGCGACCTCGATCACTTCCTCGCGGAACGAACCGGGCTCCTCCCCCTCATATAGCGACCCGATACGCACCATCCCGTCGGCCGTGGTCACCAACGTCTCACCGGTAACACACTTGGAGATCGCTCCGGAGATAAATGGCTGCACGGCCGCCATCATCCGCACATGGCCCCGGTAGTGGATCGTGTTGTCGCCCATGGAACAGGCAAAGACAGCCAAATGGTCAGGTGTTAGATGTGGCACGCCGAGGATCGACTTGTGCTCGTCGATATAGGCGACAATGTCAGAGATCTCTTGCTCCACGTACCCCAGCCGGCGAAGAGCGCGGGGCACCGTCTGGTTGATGATCGACATCGTCCCACCGCCCACCAGCTTTTTCGTCTTTACAAGGCCCAGGTCAGGCTCGACACCGGTGGTGTCGCAGTCCATAAGCAGGCCTATGGTCCCGGTAGGCGCCAACACGCTGCACTGCGAGTTCCTGACACCAAACGACTCCGCCGTCTCGACCGCATTGTCCCACGCCTCTTGCGCTGCAGAAAGCAGCTCGGGCGGCACCAGGTCCTCATCGATCCTGGCAACCTCGGCCCGGTGCATACGCAACACTTCGAGCATCGGCTCGCGGTTTTCGTGGTACCCGGCAAACGGGCCCATCCTCGCAGCGGTGCGGCCAGAAACGGCGTACCCGTGGCCCGTCATGAGTGCGGTGATCGCCGCCGCCCAAGCCCGGCCTCCATCAGAGTCGTAAGGAAGGCCTTGCGCCATCAGCAGGGCGCCCAGGTTAGCGAACCCGAGGCCAAGTTGGCGGAAGCGCCGAGAGGTGTCCCCGATCGCCTTGGTCGGGTAATCGGCGTTCCCTACGAGTATTTCCTGGCCGGTAAAGACAACCTCGATCGCGGCCCTGAAACCTTCGACATCGAAGGTACCTTCAGTATCGATAAACGTAAGAAGATTGAGGCTGGCTAAATTGCAGGCTGAATTATCGAGATGAACGTACTCACTGCACGGGTTGCTCGCATTTATGCGGCCGGTATTCGGAGCTGTGTGCCACTTGTTGATGGTTGTGTCGAACTGCATCCCTGGGTCGGCGCACTCCCAGGTAGCCTTGGCGATCTGGCGGAACAGGTCTCTCGCCTTCATCGTCTTCAGGACCTCACCGGTGGCAATTGCCCTTAGCTCCCAGTCCTTGTCGTCGATGACAGCCTCCATGAACTCATCGGTTACCCGCACCGAGTTATTGGCGTTCTGGTACTGGATTGAGTGGCTGTCTTTACCATCGAGGTCCATGTCGAAGCCCGCGTCTTGGAGAGCCCGCGCCTTTCGTTCCTCGATCGCCTTGCACCAGATGAAGTCTTCGATGTCAGGGTGGTCCACGTTGAGCACGACCATCTTTGCGGCGCGACGGGTCTTGCCCCCGGACTTGATCGTCCCCGCAGACGCGTCGGCCCCGCGCATGAAGCTCACCGGCCCCGAAGCGGTCCCACCACCGCGCAGCTCCTCCTTGGAGGACCGGATCTTAGAAAGGTTGATCCCGGCGCCAGAGCCGCCCTTGAAGATCGTGCCTTCTTCTACATACCAGTTGAGGATCGAGTTCATCGAATCCTCTACCGCGAGGATAAAACACGCCGCGGCCTGCTGCTTCACGCCGGCGACACCGATGTTGAACCACACCGGCGAATTGAACGCCGCCCGCTGGTGGATGATGAGCCACTTCAGCTCCGCCTCGAACGCCTCGGCCTCCTGCTTGTCGGAGAAGTAGCCGTCCTTCTTGCCCCACGCGACTATCGTCCCGACGACCCGGTCGGCGACCTGCTTCAACGACCACTCCCGCTCAGGGGCGCCCAGGGTGCCCCGGAAGTACTTCTGAGCCAGGATGTTGGTGGCGTTGACGCTCCAGCCGCTCGGGACCTCGACGCCCAGCTGCTCGAACGCGACCGCGCCGGTAGCCCAGTGGGTGATGCGCGCGTCGCGCCGCTCCCAGGTAACGGTCTCGTAGGGGTCCGTCCCAGACGTCGTGAAGTAGCGGCGGATGCCGATGCCGGTCCGCTCGGGGGCTATTGCCATTTGGGGTCCCTTCTATCCGGGAGATTCGACTTGGTAGACCGCCCTACCCAGGGCGGCTAGCTCGCTCAACCTTGTTCGCGCTGACCGGGTCTGGAGTTCATAGAGCACAACCTGTTGTGGTCGCGCTCCGCGACTATGTCTTCCACACACAAGATACGGGACTACTCTACACGTAATTACACGCTTGTCAATAGGTCTCAGGAGCCATTCTCAACGGTAGAACCGGCCGCCTGTGGGCTAACAGATGGAAAGGCTGTGGATCTCCTGGGGCTTCGGCGCTACCCCCGCCCGGCCCGCTTGGGACCGAACGGCCGTAGACAAGCAGCTCGCTTCGAGAAGACTGAGGCCGGCTCCTGAACCACGCGGCAACAGGCCAGGTTCGCGGTCACGCGTTGGTACCGACAGCGAAGGGGCAGCTACGAGAGCTCAGGCCGGGGCTTCGGGCGTGGCGGACAGCGGTGCCGAAACGAGCGTCGAGGCCAGGGCGGTCCCGCGCAGCAGTGAGGGCTGGCCGGAACGGGTAACCAGCTCCACCCAACGGTTGTCCGCGATCCGCGCCAGGGCAGTGAGCTGGCGGCGCTCCCTCGTCCGGAACGGGCGCCCGTCGCGGCCGAGCACCACGACCAGGGACGCATCCGACATGTCGGCCCAGGCGACGTCAGAAGGGCTTGCGGCACCGCCACCGCCCACCGAGGCCCGCGCCCCCTTGACGAAAGCGAAGACCCACGCTTCGGGAGGCATGGCGCCGACTGAAGTGAGCGGTTGTGGAGCAACCGGGTCAACCACGGCAGCCCACTCCGCCTCGAAGTCCTTGACGGCATGCGTGACCAGCGCAAGCAATACGTCGCTCGGGTCGTGTCGTTCAACTATGTATGCGGCCGCCTCCAATGCGTCCACGCGTGGGTCGGGCAGAGCTCCGGGTACCTCACGGACGTCCTCTACGTCCACACCGTCGACCTGGTTGACCTCGTTCACCATAAGGTCGAGCAAGCTGGCCTGAGGCAGTTCGATCAGTAGCTCGTCGATCGCTCGCCCCGCGCCGCGCTCGAGGATGTCGATCCCGACCAGGTCACCTCGAACTGCACCGATCCTGCTGGCAACGGCACCGAGCGCGCCCGGTCTGTCCGGTAGCCAGACCCGCACCACGTAGGTCGCCATCGAGTTAACAGTATGGCGCCAGAACGTGAACGGAAGGTTTCAGTAAACGCGCTTACCCGTTAATCGCTGATGGCAAATGGGGGCATCGCCCCGCGTCATCCGAGCTTCGTGAGCGCCCGCCGCAGGTTGCGCACGGCCTGAGCGATCCGCTGCTCGTTCTCGACGAGCGCGAAGCGGAGGTAACCCTCACCACCTGTGCCGAAACCAACCCCGGGAGAGGTCGCCACGCCCGCGTCGGTGACGAGGTACTTGGCGAACTCTAGCGACCCCATTTCCTGGTAGGGCTCGGGCACTGCTGCCCAGACGAACATGGTGCCAACCGGCTTGGCGACGGGCCAGCCGATGCGGTTGAGGCCCTCGACCAGCGCGTCCCTCCGGGACTCGTAGATGGCGTTTACGGACTTCGGGTAATCGGCCGCTTCGTTGAGGGCCACGATAGAAGCGATCTGGATAGGTTGGAAAGTGCCGTAATCCAGGTAGCTTTTCAGCTTTGTGAGCGCACCCACCACCTCTGAGTTACCCACCGCGAAAGCCACCCGCCAGCCGGCCATGGAAAAGCTCTTCGTCAAGGTGTAAAGCTCGACCGCGACTTCTTTGCCGCCGGGGACCTGGAGCACCGATGGAGGTTCGTACCCGTCGAAATATGTGTCCGAGTACGCGAAGTCGTGAACGAGCACCACATCATTGGCTTTGGCAAACTCAACGATCCTGCGCATCCAAGCCAGGTCCACGCACTCAGTCGTCGGGTTATGGGGGAAGGAGAACACGATCGTTTTCGGTTTCGGCGAAGCGTCCTCCCAAGCCTTCATCAAGTTCGCAAAGAAATCCTCGCCTGGGCCGACCCGCACCTCACGAACATCTGCTCCGGCAAACAGAGGCGCGTAAATGTGGATCGGGTAGGACGGTGAAGGTACGAGGGCCGTGTCACCGGGCCCGACCAGGACCCACATCAGGTGCGAAAGGCCCTCTTTGGCACCGATTGTGAACACAACCTCAGTTTCAGGGTCCAAGTCCACGTCAAATCGGCGTTTGTACAGATTGGAAACCGCGAGCCGCAGGTTTGGGAGGCCACGTGACGACGAGTAACGATGGTTGCGTGGGTTGCGCGCCGCTTCCGCTAACTTTTCGACCGCTATTGGAGGGCTCGGGATATCAGGGTTGCCGAAACCCAGGTCGATGACGTCCTCGCCGGCACGGCGCGCCTCGTCGCGCAGTTGGTTGATAGCTGCGAACACATAAGGCGGCAGCCCATTGATCCGGCGGAACTCCACTGTGCCTCCTCGACCGGGCCTCGTACCGGTGCTCCTTAAAGGCTAGCGGGCCGAGTGGACCGGCTGGCGAAGGTTATTCGCTGCCAGCGCGCCGGACAGCAAGCAAGCCGGCGCCGACAGCGCCGGCGCGCTCGCCGAAGTGAGCCGGCAATATTTCCACTTTTCTGGCCCCGGGCGCCTCGGCGAGTTCCGCGAACGCGTCCCTGATGCGGCCCATAAATGCCCGTTCAGCCTGGATTAAACCTCCACCGAGGACGATGACCGAGGGGTCAAGGGCGTTGGCCAAGTTCGCCAACCCGAGCGCCATCCACCATGCAAAGGTCGCCATCACCTCGAGGGCCTCGGGGTCCCCGTCGAGCGCCGCTGTCGTGACGTGTTCACCGCGCACTGCCTCCGGGTCGCCTCCCGCGAGCCCGACAACGGTGTTGAGCTGCCCCGCTTGAGCCGCTTCCCTCCCCAACCTGCCCAGGGCGCTCCCCGAGGCGAAGCGCTCCCAGCAGCCCTTTTTCCCACATGGGCACGGTGGGCCCTGCGGGTCGATAACCATGTGGCCGATCTCGCCGGCAAATCCGTGGGCGCCTTCGACGAGCCTCCCGCCGAGCACGGCCCCGCCCCCTATCCCCGTCCCTAGCGTGACCATGAGCACGTCGTCTGAGCCCTCCCCGGCACCGATCGCGTGCTCGGCCCAGCATGCTGCGGTCGCGTCGTTAACAACAACCGTTGTGGCTGCCTCTGGGCGGCGTCTCGCAAGCTCCTGACGAAGGTCAATACCGTCGAAGGCATGGAGGTTCGGGCAAAAATGAGCGACGCCCTCGCGGTCGACCATGCCGGGACAGCCGACGCCGAGCGGCAGGGTGGCGGAGGCGCCGGCATCTGCGGCGACGGCGGCAGCCGCGGCAAGCACGATGGCAATGACATCGTCGGTCCCGGCGTCCGCCGGAATGGCCAATTTTTCGACCGCCTCGATTTCACCAGCCGAGCCGAGGATGACAGCGAGCACTTTCGAGCCGCCGATATCGACACCGACGGAAGGGCCGAGAGGCACTGCTCCCCCGCTCAAGGTTGGCCTCCGAAGCAGTGCAATGCCACGGCGGTAGCGGCTGCCACGTTGAGCGAGTCAACGCCGCCCGCCATCGCGATCCGCACCGACCGGCACATACTGAGCACCGGTGCGCTGAGGCCGTCGCCCTCCGCGCCGACGACCAGCGCGACTCGGGAACCTTGGAGCTCGGCAGAAACCACTTCGATCCTCTCGGCTTGAGATGAGGGGGTGAGCGCCACGGGAACAAAGCCACATTTTCTCACCAGTTCGAACGCCACCGGCCACGGCGAGAGACGGGCGAAGGGCACTCGCAACACATGGCCAAGCGAAACCCTGACGGTCCTGCGATAGAGGGGGTCCGAGCACGTGGGGTCGAGCAGGACGGCACCCGCGCCGAAAGCTGCGGCGTTGCGGAAAATCGCACCGAGGTTTTCCTGGTCGTTGACCCCCTCGACGACCATCACGACCCGCGAAGCGAGCTGTGCCAGCAGACCGGCGGGTGACAGGCCCGGTAGCCGGCTGGCCAGGCCGAGCAGGCCGCGGTGCACGTTGTACCCCGTGGTCGCCGCCATTACCTCCTCGTCGGCCACGTACACGGGCAGCCCGGCTGGCAAAGCCAAGTCCCCGAGCGCCTCGAGGCGGCGAGGCAGGACAAGGAGCGAACGCAACGGGTACGGGGAGGAGAGCACCGCCTCGAGAGCGAGCATGCCTTCCACGACGAAAACACCCCCGGCGAGCTCGGCGCTGCGGCGCAGGGCTGAATCCTTCAGGTCGCGGTAAAGAGCCAGGCGCGCGTCTGAAGGGCCTGTCACCTCGCAAAGCTCGACGAGCGAGCCCTCGGGCCTACGCGCGCTCAGGTCTCGACTCGCGCTCTCAGCTCTTTCAGCGCCGTGTAAGCGATACGGCCCTCCGCCCGACGTTTGACGAACACCGGGAGGGGGACCTTCAGGTCGACCACGAGGTGGTAGGTGACGTCGGCCGAGCCGTCGTCGCTCGGGTCGATGTCGTAGCTCCCATCGAGCCGGCGCGTGACGTCTCCTTCAACCTGCTCCCATGAAAGCCTCGAAGGGGCGGCGCTGTAGTCGTAGCGCAGCGTGTACGAGGTGCTCCTTCCAAAAGCGGCTGCCCGGAAGGTCACCCGTACGGGACGGCCCTCGGCGTCGCGTTCGTCCACAACAACGGCTTTGATGTCGGAGGCCCATTCGGGGTAACGCTCGAAGTCGGTGAGAACCTGGAAGCAGTAAGCAGGGCTAGCCCGGATGACCATTCTTTCGGTGACCTGCTCCTCCACTTGCACACCTCCTTCCGAACATGACCTTAGTGACTCGGCGGCCGTGCGCCGGCGTTTCAAAGACGCTCGAGCGCGGCGGCCAGCTTGCTTGCCAGGATGTCGTAGGAAAGTTCCTCCTCGGCGCGGCGCCTGCCCGCTTCCCCCATGCGGCGGGCGAGAACCGGGTCTCCCAGCACCGTGGCCAGGGCTTCGGCGACGTCAGCGACCTGCGCTGCCTTGCGGCGCGGCCCGTCACGCCACCCATTGCTCCCTGCGGACGCCGTCAGCACCAGGCCGGTCTCACCGTCGCGCACCGCTTCTCCCGCCCCGCCCGAATCGATTGTTATGCATGGGACGCCGGACGCTGCCGCCTCGACGAGCACGATCCCGAATCCCTCCTCTTCCAGGCCCCACCAACGCGATCGGCAGCAGAGGGCGAACACGTCGGCGCATGCGTAAAAGTCCGGGAGGTCGGCGTCATCGAGCTTGCCCACGAAGTCCACCCTCACCCGCGCCCGTGAGGCGAGCCGCTCGAGACGGTGCCGGTCCCTTCCGGCCCCTGCGATGGCGACCGACATCCCCGGGAACCTGCCGGCGAGAGCCGACGCAGCTCTGATCAGGGTGTCCATCCCTTTGCGTGGCACGAGCCTGCTGACGCTGACCACGAGCGGCCCGGAATGCGGCAGCCCGAGGCGGGCTCGCGCCGCCGCTCGGTCGATCTGCGGCAGCGGGTGGAAGCGCTCGGTATCAACACCTGGGGGTATTTGGACCACGGGCGGGAACTGCTCGGCGCTGGCGCCCTCCGAAACTTTTGCGCCGTGGCGCACAGCCTTGCGAGCTTCTGCCTCGGGATAATTGCCTGCCGCTATGACCAGGGCAGCGTTGCGGATTGAGCGCGCGAGCAGCTGGCGGCTAATAGGGAGCCGCCCCGGCACCGTGACCTCTGCACCGTGCAGGACCACAGCGTAAGGGAGCCCAAGCGAACGCCCCACTAGGCCCAGCGGGACGGCGGGGTCGATCACGACGGCCCTGGCCCCGGCGTGCCGTGCAGCTCGCCGGGCCGGCGGGCGAGGAATGGCTGAGGCAACAACACAGGCTCCCTCGCCCGGATGACCTGGAACTTCTGCTGGCCGTCCCACCATGCGGCGCCCGGGTAGGACGCCGTGAAGACCGTGACGTCGTCTGGGGGCAATCGGCGCCATAGTTCCCACAGGTACGACTGGATGCCTCCAACCTTTGGGGGAAAGTCGTTGGTTAGGAGCAGGTGCCGCATCAAGACCTGTCTAGCTCGTACCGGACGAGGGGCGAAGGGTCTTCGCCGAGCGCGGGCCGGCTCGTGACGAGATCTCGGCGGCCGGCTGCGATCGCCGCCCAGACGGCGTGAGCTCGTAAGAGGTCGTCAGGGCCGTCAAGGTAACGCTCCAGCGTCGCCTGAACCTCTGGCGACTGCCCGTCCGCTACGTTGCCGAGGGCGATGAGCGCGTTGCGCCGGAGGTAACGAGGATCGCGTTCGGGTATGTACCAGCGTCCGTGGCGAGCGAGCAGAGCCGGGTTGCTCGAAGCCAACATTTCGAGCAGGTCGACCTCGGCCTCAGCAGTCTTCGAGCTCTGCTCGGAGTTGCCGTCGGAGGCGGAGAGCCTCGCAGCCAGGCGGTTGGCCGGGCAGGCATCCTGGCAGTCGTCGCAGCCGTAGATGCGGCCGCCGAGGGCGGCCCTGTACTCGAAAGGGAAGACGCCGGGGGCCTGGAGCAGCCAGGCGAGGCACCTCCGGGCGTCCAGCACGCCCGGGGCAACGAGGGCGCCGGTCGGGCAAGAGCCAAGGCAGCGGTTGCACGGCCCGCAGCCCTCTTCGACGGGCGTGCCCACCGGGAGCGGGGCGTCGGTGACCACCGAACCGAGGAGGAACCAGGAACCGAGCCCTGGAAGGAGGACGTTGCTGTTCTTGCCGAACCAGCCGATGCCCGCCCTTTCGGCGGCCGCCCGGTCCACCAGGGCGTTGTCATCGAAGACCACGCGAGCCCCCCAGCCGGCCCGCTTCAACACGTCGGCTAGTTTTCGCAGCGCCCCTTCGAGGTCGGCGTAGTGGTCCCGCGAGGCGTAGCGCGCCACGACGCCCTTGGGCCTCCCGTCCGGGGGCCTTCGGACAGCGGCGTGCCCACCATATGGCCAGGCGCCCACGACGAGCGCCGCCGCTCCCGGCAACAACCGGCTCGGGTCGGTCGAGCGCGCCGGGTTGCGGTAGGTGAACTGCATGTTGGCTGAGAGGCCCGCCGCTTTGCGCTCCTCGAGGACGCGTCGCGTGGCCTCCATGGGCGTGGCTGGCGCGATCCCGACCGCTGCCAGCCCGGCTTGCTCCCCGCACCGACGAAGCTCGCCTACCAACGCCACCGCGGACAGTTGTCCCACCGGCTACAGCTTGGCAGGCCCCCGGGTCATCCGGACATGGCCGCTCTGCGGCTATGGCGTAGGGGAGGCACCAAACCGTTGCGGCCGAGCACCCGAAGCGCTCTCTCCTCGGCCACGTCGAACACAACAGCGTCTTCGGGCGCCCTATCGCAAATAAAGGTCACGACACAGTCGCTGCAGGCGTCGCTCCCCTGCATGATGCAGCCGTCACATTCGATTGTCAGCGTTGCCATGCCACCAGCTTCTCGCGAGCCAGTGACGATAACCCCGGGCCTGAGAGGCAGCCCCGTCGCGAGTAGCCGGCAGCTCCGCCTAACGGACGGTCGGCACCTACAAGCCGGGTGGTATGGTGACGATCGTCGTGCCGGCCGGCGGGCCGAAGGACGAGGCCGATGGGTTGGCCGTGTACCCGCCCGCGTGGATCGTGATCGTGGAGGTCTTAGTGCCGCTGGACGACCCCTGCGAGTAGGTAAGTACGCCGTAGGAGCTGGACGCGCAGTAGGTCCCCGTGCCGTTCATCTTCGGGCCGGTCACCTTTATGCAGGTAGAGGCGTACTGGGTGCCCCCGGACTTCCCGGGCGCCGTCCAGCCATAGCTCTGCTTGTAAGACGACAGCGTATAACCATGAGCGCTGGCCTCGGTTTGTAACGTGCCGACGGCACTTTCGATGTTGCCCGGCGCAAAGGCGTTCTTAACAGACGTCATGGTGCCGGCCAGGCTCTGCGGCAACTGCGTACATTCGAAGTGACCTGCCTGTGTCCTGCACGCCAAGGTCTTCGTCGCCGTTATGTAGAAGGAGCCGCCCGGGGTGATGAGCGCTATCTCCTTTTTGGAGGGGTCCTGTGCATAGGTTATGGCTTCGTTTTCGTTCGTGACGCTGCCCGTCGTTTCGACGATTTGGTAGACGGCGCTAAACGAGATGTTCTCGCTCTTGGTTAGGCCCTGGAGTATCGGGTTCCATGGCGAACCTGACTTGCTTGCAGAAGCTACCGACGTCGCGGCCAGCACCATGCAGCCGCTCAAGATAGCCACGGATGCCAGGCGGGCAACCCCCGTTTTGGGAGAACTTAGGATGGAGCGGCTCGAGCTCACTTTGGCCCCTTTCGGTCTCGTCGCCTAGTCCCGGCCGTGACCACCGGGACGGCTCGACGCGTACGGTGTCGGTCAACCTCGAAGGTAGCAGCAATGGACCGCTCAGCTGAGGAACCGGTCAAAGCGGAACCCGTGCACCGAGCCTCCCGCACCCTCCCCAGCTATCCTTGGGCCCCGTGACGTCAGGACAACCCGTGACCTCAGGACAAGCAGCGGGACCGGGCGCAACGCCGGCCGCTACGGCTAGCGAGAGGTTCCGCGACCTGGTGGGCGCGGCGCCAGACGGCTTGTGGCGAGCTCCCGGGAGGGTGAACCTGATCGGCGAGCACACCGACTACAACTTTGGCCTTGCGCTTCCGTTTGCTATCGACCGGACCACGGTGGTGGCCGCTCGCCGCCGGCCGGACCGTGTGGTCCGAGCCCTTTCGTGCACATTGGACCGCCAAGCGACCGCGAGCCTCGACGACATCATTCGCGGGGACCCTGCGCAGTTCGAACCGTGGGCCCGCTTTCCCTTTGGGGTTATCTGGGCGATGACCCGAGCCGGCGCCGCCGTGCCGGGCGTCGACCTCGTGATCGCATCGGACGTACCGATCGGCAGCGGCCTTTCCTCCAGCGCAGCCCTCAGTATCGCAGCCGCCATAGCAGTCAATGACATCGCCGCGGCTGGGCTGTCCAACACTGAGATCGCCGTCATGGCCCACCAAGCCGAGTCGGAGGTGGCGGGCCTGCCGAGCGGGTTGATGGACCAGCTCGCGGTGCTCGAGGGCCGGACAGGTGCGGCAGTGCTCATCGACTTCTTATCGCTCCAAACCGAACAAGTGCCAGTGGGCCGCGGCCCGCTCGTTGTCATAAACACAATGGTCGAGCACGCAAACGCCGCCGGAGCGTACGCCGACCGCCGGAACGCTTGTGAAAAAGCGGCCCGGGACCTCGGGGTGCCGTCTCTGCGCCAGGCCACACTCGAGCAGATAGAGGACAAGTTGCACGGGGAACTGCTGAGGCGCGCCCGCCATGTGGTGACCGAGAACGCTCGCGTCGTCGAGGCAGTGGCACGCCTCCGGAGCGACCAACCGATCGGCGACCTGCTGATCGGCTCTCACTTGTCTTTACGCAATGACTACGAGGTTTCCTGTCCCGAGCTTGACCTTGCGGTCGATGTGGCACTTGCCAGCGGGGCCGACGGTGCGAGGTTGACTGGCGCCGGCTTCGGCGGTTGCGCCATCTCCGTTGGGGCAACCGCAGAGGATCTCGTGACACCGATGTCAGAAGCTTTCGAGCGGGCGGGGTTCTTGCAACCGGAGGTTTTCGCAGTTGCTCCAACGGAGGGTGCGGGACGCCTCGCGTAAACTGCCGTCGTTGGGCGCGCCCCGGCCGCGGGAGCGCTACGTTTGGTGAGTGGTCACTGCCTTTGTCCTGATGGACGCTGAGCCAGCACGTGTTGCCGCGCTGGCAGAGGAGGTCGCCGCCGTCGAGGGGGTCGCGGAGGCCTACTCGGTGGCCGGCCACGCCGACATCGTCGCTGTCGTCCGGGTACGCCATATCGAAGACCTGGCCCAAGTCGTGACCGGACGCCTGCACGGGCTGGCCGGCGTCACCGACACGCGCACACTTGTCGCGTTCCAGTCCTTTAGCCGCAAGGATCTCGACGAGATGTGGGAGCTCGGAGCGGACGGCTAGCGGTTCGCTGAAACTACCGCCAGGCGGTGGCCCGCCGTTGGCCGTACCATCGGTTCATGGAATTGCTGCTGCTGATGCTCTTCCTCGTCCTGTTCGTGCCGGTGGCCTTCATGGTGGCCCTCGCCACCTGGGGCGCCCTGGGCGTTTCTTCCTTACGCCGTGCCAACAAGGTCGTGCCAACCCGCTCCGCCATATCGGCCCCACTACGCTGGCTCTGGAGCCCCAGCCCGGCTGCGGTGCTCCACCGCCGGTTGCGCTCAGCGTGCGCCCTGGCAGGCTCGGTGGAGGGCTCGCTCCCGAGAGAGCGGTGGCCCAGACGCAGGAGGGAACCGGTTAACGACGGGATCGTGAGCCTGGCGCAGGAGGTCCTCCAAGAGGCTGTGGCGCTGGACCATCAGCTCCAGTCGACGAGCTTGCTGCCGCGGGGCGTCCCGAGGGACCAGGCGCTGAGCGCCTTGGACTACCAGGTGAGGGGGCTCGAGGACGCGGCCCGCCGTGTCCATCAGCTCGCGACAAGACGGGCCCAGCTTGCCCGCCCGGCCGGGCCGGCCACCCTCAACCTCGACGAGAGGATCAGTGCGATGGAGGCGGCCCTCGGCGAGCTCACCCCGCGCCCTCCGGCCGTTTGACGAGGCTCCCTGACCAGGCTGTCCAGGCCGTTTGACGAGGCTCCCTGACCCGGCTGTCCAGGCCGTTTGACGAGACGCTCTAACCAGGCCGCAACTATGGACCAAATCGTGCGCCAGACAACAAAAACGGTCAGTAGATGGGGTTGGGAGTGCTGGAGGCCGTCACAACCTACGGGCAGCTTCCTGGTTGGACAGCTCGACCAGACGGACGAGGCAAGCAAGGGCTCGGCCCTCATCGAGTGACTCTGCCGCCAACGAGAGACCCTCCTCAAGGTCGCCTGCCTCCCCGACCACGACCAGCGCGCCGGCCGCGTTCAACAGGACGATGTCCCGCTGCGGCCCTTTGGAGCCCGCAAGTACGTCGTGGGCCGCACGCGCGTTCACCGAAGGGTCGCCACCCATGAGCTCCTCCGGCCGAGGCCGCACCAGCCCTAGAGCGGCGGGGTCAACCACGAAGGTGCGGACGTCGTCTGCGCCGGCAACCCACTCGACAACTGTCGACGGGGCCACCGTGGAAAGTTCGTCGAGGCCATCATGGCCGTGGACCACCCAGGCGCGCTCGGCGCCGGCAGCTCCGAGCACCCTGGCCAGTCGCTCGGCAACGCGACCATCGCCCACCCCTACCAGCTGGTAGCGAGCTCTACCCGGGTTGGCCAGCGGGCCAAGCAGGTTGAACGCAGTCGGGACACCGAGCTCCCGGCGTGTCTGGACGACGTTGCGCATCGCTGGGTGATAGCGGGGTGCGAAGCAAAACCCGATCCCGGCTTGCTCTATGCAGCGGGCGACGGATGCAGGGGGCAGTGTGATCTCGACACCAAGGGCCTCGAGCACGTCGGCTGATCCCGTTCGGGACGACGCAGCGCGGCCACCGTGCTTGCAGACCGGCACTCCCGCTCCGGCAACAACAAGTGCGGCGATCGTCGAAACATTGATCGTCCCGGCCCGGTCGCCGCCCGTCCCGCAGGTGTCCGCGAGCCTCTTGGCGAGCTCGTAGGGCAGAGGGACAGTCTCGGCAACCTCGAGCATGGCTTGCAACATGCCCGATAGTTCTTCGGAGGTCTCCCCCTTGCAGCGCAAACCGAAAATAAAAGCCGCTATCTGCGAAGCCGTCGCCGTACCGTCCAGGATTTCGCGCATCGCCACGGCTGCCTCGGCCGATGTCAGGTCCTGGCCGGCTCCCAGGCGGCCGAGCATGCTCGGCCACCCGCCGATATCGACCAGTGAGAGCTTCTCGGCTGGCTTGCTTTCCCCAGGACCGCGCACGTCCCTACGGTACTAACTGAGGCGGTGACGCCGCGGATCTTGAGGGCACACCCGCCAGTCGCTAACGTCCTCTCGTCCGGAGCCTGACCGGGGGAAGAGGGGCCAGCCATCAGCATCCTCGTGATCGACATAGGCAGCAGCGCAGTAAGGGCGGGCGTGGTCCGTCCCGACGGGGCGCTCACGGCAAAACGACAAGTCGACCTGGCCGCCCAGCACCCCTTCCCCGGGCTTGTCGAGCTCGACGGCGCAGCGATCGCGAGCGCCGTGCTGGAAGCGGCGCGCGCTTGCTTGGCCGACGTCGGGCAGGTCGCGGGCGTCGCGGTGACGAACCAAAGAGGCTCGACCATCGTTTGGGACGCGGCCACCGGCGAACCTGTGGGGCCGGCCCTCAGCTGGCAGGACCTTCGCACAGCCGGCACCTGCCTCGAGCTCCAAGCTGAGGGCCTCCGGCTGGCGCCCAACGAGTCGGCGACCAAGCTCGCCTGGCTGCTCGACACCTATGACCCCGAGCGCAACCGCGACCTTCGTTTCGGGACGCTCGACACCTGGGCCGTATGGCAGCTGACAGGTGGCCGGGCGCACGTCACGGACCCGAGCAACGCCGGCGTCAGCGGGCTGCTGCCCACCGAGGGAGTGTTGTCAGGGACAGACGAGCTGGCTTGGGACCTGGCCCGGCTGGAAAGGTTCCGCATCCCCCCTAGCTGCATGCCCACCCTCGTGGCCTCGTCCGGTGCGGTCGCCGAAGCAAGCGCCTTGGAGGGCTCCCCGGTCATCTGCGGCATAGTGGGCGACCAACAAGCCTCGCTGATCGGGCAAGGTTGCGTCCGGACCGGCGACGCCAAGGCAACGTTCGGCACCGGGGCGTTCCTCGACGTCAACATTGGCGGCAAGCCTCCTCCTTTCGGTGCGTTCGGCAAGAGCGGCGACCATGGCTGTTTCCCGATCATTGCGTGGCAACGCGAGGGGCCCTTGCCTGGGGAGTCGAAGCGATCATGCTGTCCGCGGGATCCGCTTTGTCGTGGCTCGTCGACGACGTCGGGCTCCTGTCCAGCGCAGCGGAGTCGGCAGAGGTAGCCGGGCGCTGCTCGGACACAGGAGACGTCATGTTCGTGCCGGCGCTCGTCGGGCTCGGCACGCCCAATTGGGACTTCGGGGCGAGATCGCTGTTCATAGGCATGTCGGCCGGCACCGGGCGCCCAGAGCTTGTGAGGGCGGTGCTGCGGGGTGTGGCGCAGCGGGGCGCAGATCTTTTGGAAGCTGCCGAGGGCGACTCCGGTCAAAAGGTGGCCCAGCTCCGAGCCGACGGGGGCATGACCGCCAACCCTGTTTTCGTGCAAGAGCTTGCTGATGCGTGCCAGCGGCCTGTTGAATTATCCGCCGAGCTCGAAACCACCTCCGTGGGGGCGGGCTTTCTTGGCGGGCTTGCGACCGGGATCTGGGCCGGCTACGACGACATCGCCGCGGTGGCTAAACCTCGGACTGTCGTCGAACCGAGCGGAGACGACCGGCGCGCCCGCTGGAAAGACGCTCTTTCCCGATCGGAGCGGTGGATCCCCGAGCTCTCAGCACTCAAGTTCTGAACCGGGCCCACCAGAGCCTGTAACCGCTCGCACGGCGGCCAGGGCTGCGTCGAGCTGGCGGTCCGCTTCGACGGCCTTGCGTTCTTCTTCTGGGCCCACTCGACGAACATGAGCGCTAGCACGGCCACGATCAGCACCTCGGCCAGCCCCAAAAGGACGTTTCCCCCGGTCTGGGTGTCGGCAAGTGTGTTGCCCGCCGGGTAAAACGCTTTCGTGGCCATCGCGATCACAAGGCCAAGGGCAGCGTCGCAGGGGGCCTGGACCAGCACGAGAACGAACCGCATCCCTACTCCGAGGCGGCGCGCCAGGGCGTCCCGACCGACTACAAGCCACCACAGAGCGCAACCCGCCAGGAAAAACTGCAGGTGGACATAGGCCAGGAACACCGGGTGCTCCTCGGAAAAACGGTACAAGGGCGTCAGGAAATAGACGTACATCGTCCCCATCGACAGGATGAGAGCCGCCAGGGGGTTGGACAGGGCGCGCACCGTGCGGCTGTGGAGGGCAGCGAACAAGGCCGCCGACACCCGGCGCGGAGACGACTGCAAGGCGAGGGTTAGAGGGGCGCCCATGGCCAACAACGGCGGAGCAACGTCGATCAGCAAAAGTAGTTGGACAACGTGGGTCGTGAAGTTCCGTTCCTGGTAATAAGCGATCCCGCCTTCGACGGCGTAAGCCGTTACGAGGATCCCGACGACGAAACTCGCCGTCCTCAGCAACGACCAGTGACGGCCCAAAGCAACCAGGCGGCGGGTGCTGGCGAGGTACCAGGCCAAGACAGCCACCTGTACGACCACCGCGACAATAGAAGTCCAGTGCGTTTGCCATGCAAATGCCAGGTCGCTCGTTTGTGGGTCTGGCGACAACACAAGGGGCCCCTAACGCCAGGTCGCCCCGGCCGGCGTCTCGGCGTCGACGAGGTCGGCTTTGGCGCGCGACAGGTCGCCGCCCGGGTTGAAACCGAAGATGGAGCCGTAGAAAGCGAGCTCGGCCTCGAGCGAGCGCACCAAGGAGGTGGCCTTCCGGAACCCGTGGCTCTCCCCCTCGATCTCCACAAGCAGAGCGCGCACCCCGTTTTGGCGCAATGCCGATACCATACGTCGGCTCTGGTCCGGTGGGACGACCTTGTCGTCGAGACCGTGGACGAACATCACCGGGACGTTGATGCTGCCGACCAGCTGGAGCGGTGAGCGTGCGACGAGCTCGGCCTCGGGTACAAGGCGGCTGACATAACGACTTTCGAACTTGTGGGTGGTCGCGGTTAACGACGTCAGGTCCGCCACCCCGAACAGGACAACTGCGGCGACAAAGGTTTTGTGCCGAGCCAAGGCAGCCATTGCCGTTAGGCCACTAGAGCTACCGCCCCGGATCACCATCCGGTCGGGGCTCACGCGCCCACCGTCCGCCAGCCACTGCGCAGCTCCGGCGCAGTCTTCCACGTCGGCCAGGCCCCATCGCCCCTCCAGGGCGCCCCGGTAGGAACGGCCATAACCCGTGCTCCCCCGGTAGTCGACGTCAACGACACCGAAACCCCGCGTGGTCCAGAACTGAGCCCGCAGGTCCAGCACCCTGGAAGCATTGGCCGTCGGCCCGCCATGGCTGGTCACGATCAGCGGCGGCAGCTCCGCTTCGGGCGCAACGTAACGTGGGTTGCGCGGGGGGTAGTAGACGGCATGAGCAGGTTCAGCGTCCCCCGTTGGGAAATCAAACGCTTCTCCGATGGAAATCCACTCGTCGCCGAGGACATCGGGCCTGCTGCGGCGGAGCACTTCCACATCCCCCGCGCCACTTATCCTCACAAGTTCGGGCGAACGAGCCGGTCCGCCAGCTATGGCCAGGACGGCCCCTTCACCGTCCGAGCTCGCCGGGCATAGATGGGCAAAGTAGGTATAGGGAAGGTGCAAAGGGTGGGTGCCCCGGTCATCGACAAGCCCGAGGTACCCTGTCCCACCGCTCTTCCATGTCGCAAAAAGGGAGCCGTCCGGCAAGATCGCGTAATCCGACTCGCCGAAGTTCCATGCCGGGCCGGCAAACTCTGCTTCCATCGGGGCAAGCGCCCGGCTGTCAATGTAAAGGTTCCACCAACCTGTCCTGTCCGAAATGTAGGCGAGCCTCCCGTCAGGGGCCCATTTCGGCTGCAGAACGGACTCTGCGCCACCTTGCCCGGCGACGCCGCGAAGCTCCGTCAGTTTTCCTTCTGAAAAGCGGCCTCGCCACAACTGCGTCCGGTCCCATGGCATGTCGGGGTGGTCCCAACAAATAAACGCGAGCAGCTCACCGTTGCGGGACAGCTCCGGTGAGGAATAAAAGTCGTGGCCCTCGGCAACAACGCTGGGTTCCACCAGTTCACCAAAGCGCGCAATAGCCACGATGTCGTTGCTGACCTCGCCGTCCACGTGGCGCTCCCGCACCGCGATTACCCAGCGCCCGTCGGGGGTCAATACCGGGCACGCAAAACGCACTGCGTGCTGGTTAGCCGGCTCGGCGGTCAAAGGCCGAGGCAGCTGGCCCGGGGAGATATCCCAGAGGCGCTGGTCGGAAAAATTGGAGGTTACAAGAACATGTCCGCCCGGGCCGCCGATCGCCCATGCCCTGCCGCCGTACTCGTGGACCGTGCTCCGGGCCGACATTTCTACAGGCAATAGCTCGCTGCAACCACCTCCCGCGCCGTCCCATGCCACCAACGCCACCCTGCCGCCTTCGGCGGGCCTAGCTTCTTGCCAAACGACCCTCGGAGGTGCGCCATCAATGCCGCCGGTCTGCGTCGGGTAGCCGAGACCCAGAGCTCCTTCGACAAGATCAGCTGCCGCGAGCGGGGACTCCCATGTGCCGAATGGGGAGATCTTGGCTGTCAACTCGGGCTCCTCACGTGACGGGTCAGCCCGCGTCCTCGACCCTGTCTGCAGGATCGTTACGGTACTCAGACCGGGAGGCTTGCTGGCGAGCTCTCGCCGCCGCCTCGTCTTGTCTTCTCGACTGGCCGGACAGTGTGGCCCAAATAGTGGCCGCCGGGCCGGGTGGGGCGTCGTCACCCAGGGCTAGCTGGGCACGTACCCGTTCTGTGACCTTACGTTCCATGTAGAACGCGAGCAGCGGCAACAGCCCAGAGCAGACCATCCCAAACAGCTGGGCCGTTTTGAACCTGGCACGGCTTGCGAGGTCGAGGCACGCGAGCAGGTAGACGATGTAGAAGATGCCATGAAGGGGGCCGACTATCTCTACGACGCTCGTCCAGGGCCATTTGTTCTGGCCCAACGGGACACCGCCGGCCAGCTGGAGCGGTATCCCGATAAAACACAAGATTGCGAGCCCTGTCCCGACAATCAACGCCATCGTCCGGTAGCGGGCTAAGGCTCCTGCCGTGCCCCCCATGGTGAGAAGCCTATTGAGCCTCCCGCTCACGAGGCCGCTACGGTTTGGTCGCCCGGTCCGCTCCCCGCCACCTCTGGCAGACCCCTCGGGTTACCCCAAGTCTTGCGGGTGCGCCCCAACGCGAGAGCTCGCAGGTACTCGTTGTAAGCCCTCAGCTCGGGGGTCTCCAGGGCGGTGTCCCATCTGAGAGGCTGCGATGGCACTTCGTCGTCGCGGTGCAGCCAGGACCGGCGCACCCGGCTCGGCTCGTCGTACTCCCTTTCCAACCGCACGTCGTGGATCAACTGCCACCAGGCGAGGACGCCGAGCAGCGCGAACACAGGCCATTCGATCGAGTAGAAGTAGCTGATCAGGTTGCCGCTGAGGGCCCGGTGGACTTGCCACCACCCGGCGAACAGACAACCAGGGACGACCGTCACCAGAAGGAAGTGCAGCCCGAAGGCCCTTCGGGACAGCCAGCGGTTGCGCACACCTTGATTCTAATGGGGATCGACCACTCCGACCGCTGAGCGGGAGAAGCTGGTCAAGCTGAGCCGCCAGCAGGTGAGCACTGTCCAAATTCAGGGCTTTGAGCCTTACTCCTAGACCGTGCCCCTGCTGGTTGGTGAGGTTCCCGTGACAGCTGGTGGGATGTCGTGCCTCGAGCACTGATCCATTAGTGAGCTGCTGGGGCCCTCGGGCTCGGTGTTGGTGCCATTGAGAGCGAGAGGAGCCAGATGATTTTTGTCGGGGTGGACTGGGCTGAGGCCCATCACGATGTGCACGTCCAGGACGAGCAAGGCAAGCGATTATCGGGTGGTCGCTTGCCGGAGGGAGTGGAGGGTATCGGTCGTTTCCACGACCTGGTCGGCGTCCATGTTGATGATCCCTCGCAGGTGGTCATCGGGATCGAAACCGACCGAGGGCTGTTCGTCGCCGCACTGGTCGCAGCGGGCTACTTGGTATTCGCGGTGAACCCGATGTCCACCTCGAGATATCGGGACCGCCACTCGAGCTCTGGAGCCAAGTCCGATCCCGGTGACGCCAAGGTGTTGGCTGACATGGTCCGCACCGACCGTCACAACCACCGCCCGGTCACGGCTGACTCGGAGGCGGTGCAGACAGTGAAGATCCTGGCCCGGGCACACCAGAGCATGATCTGGTCGAAGGGGCGCCAGACCAACGCGCTGCGCTCCACGCTGCGCGAGTTCTACCCGGCAGCCCTGGCCGCTTTTGACGACCTGAGCGGCGGTGATGCCCTGGAGGTGCTCCGGGTGGCGCCCACGCCGGAACTAGGTCGTGGTCTGTCTGTCTCGAAGATCGCCGCCGCGTTGCGCCGTGGCGGCCGACAACGCCGGGTCACCGAACGCGCCAGCGAGATCCAAGCCGTCCTGCGGGCACCCCAGCTGGCCGCGCCGGCCGCCATCTCGGCTGCGATGGGTGCTTCGGTGGCGGCCAGCGTGGCGGTGATCGCCGCCATGGCCGCTCAGATCGCCGTGCTCACCAAGGAGCTCGAAGCGGGTTTTGATCAGCACCCGGACGCCGAGGTGGTCCGTTCCCTACCAGGACTAGGGACCGTCCTCGGAGCCCGGGTGCTTGGGGAGTTCGGCGATGAGCCGAACCGGTATGGCAGCGCCAAGTCTCGCAAAAACTATGCCGGCACCTCGCCCATCACCCGCGCGTCAGGCACCAAACGGGTCGTGCTGGCCCGCTACGCCCGCAACCAGCGCCTCGCCGATGCCATTTACCTGTGGGCGTTCAGCTCCCTCAACGCGTCGCCAGGAGCCCGCACCTTCTACGACCTTCGCCGAACTGCCGGTGACACCCACCACGCCGCGTTACGCGCACTCGGGAACCGTCTCGTCGGCATCCTTCACGGCTGCCTCGACCACCACAGCGTTTACAACGAGAACATCGCCTGGGCCCATCGGGCCGAACAAGAAATCAACAAGGCCGCTTGACATTTACGGCCGTGGGATGTCTAGGAGGCGACCAGTGGGAGGCGCTGGCGGGCGGTGCGGTCCCGCCGGCGGGCCGTGCGGCCCGGGCGGGGGCGGTTCGGTCCGGGCGGGGGCGGTGCGGTCCGGCGGGCGGGGCCGACCCTCCCGACGACCTCGACGGCACGGACCGACAACCTTGGGGCCTGCCATGCAACCGACCGACCGGCCACAGGTCAAGCAGGACGCCGCGCACCCGGCGCTCGCTATCAGCTTGCCTTGACCGCAGCCAAAAGTCTGGTCAAGGAATCCTTTGCGTCACCAAAAAGAAGGGTCGTCTTTGGGTCGTAGAGCAGAGCATTGTCCACGCCCGAGAACCCCGGTCGCATGCTGCGCTTCAAGAACACGACATTCGCTGCCCCGTCGACGTTCAGGATCGGCATCCCGTAGATCGGGCTGCCGGGGTTGTCCCGCGCAGCGGGGTTTACGACATCGTTGGCACCGACGACCAGGGCGACGTCGGTGCTCGGGAACTCGTCGTTCGCCTGGTCCATTTCCTTCAGGTCTTCATAAGGCGCGTTCGCCTCGGCAAGCAGGACGTTCATATGGCCTGGCATCCTCCCAGCTACCGGGTGGATCGCATAAGAGACCTCGACACCGCGCGCCTCGAGAGCGCGTGCCAGTTCGACCGCAACGTGTTGCGCTTGCGCCACCGCCAAGCCATAGCCCGGGACGATGATGACTTTTCGCGAGTACGCCAGGAGGGTCCCGATATCAGTAGCGTCGCCACTTCGTACGCTACGCCCTTCGGTCCCTGGCCCCGCATCTGCAAGCCCGGTCGGGGCGGCGCCGAAACCACCCAGGATTATGTTCGGCAGTGAGCGGCCCATGGCGTCGCTCATCATCTTGGTGAGCAGCCCACCCGACGCCCCGACCAGGGTGCCTGCGACGACGAGGATCACGTTGTCGAGCACGAAACCGTCCGCCGCCACCGCCAAACCCGTGAAGCTGTTCAGCAACGAGATCAGAACGGGCGTGTCCGCGCCCCCTACCGGTAACACGACAGCCGCCCCCAAGACCAGCGCCACGACCAAAAGAAGGAGAATGGCAAAAAGGTGCGGCGTGACCACTATCGTCACCCCGAGGGCGACCACTGCGACGGCGACGATCGCGTTCACAACCTGTTGGCCCGGGTAAATGACCGGCGAACCGGTCATCAGCTCCTGGAGTTTTGCGAACGCTACCGCGCTGCCGGAGAACGAAAGGCACCCCACGACCAATGCGAAGAGGATTTCGACGCCCTTTTGTGTCGGGACCCCGAGCGGCAGTTCGTGCAGGTACTCCGACAGCGATATGACTGCCGCTGCCCCACCCCCGACGCCGTTGAAGATAGCGACCATTTGAGGCATGCCCGTCATCGGGACTCTTCGAGCAGCGGGGACTGCGACGAGCGCCCCGAGGCCCATCCCGGCGCCTATGACCCAGTCGTGCCCGGGCTTCTGCACAACAAAGGTGAGAGCAATGGCCACGACCATCCCCGCGACACCGACGAGGTTGCCATAGCGAGCGTTGCGGGGTGAGCTGAGCGCCTTCAGAGCCAGGACGAAACAGATGGCAGAAAGCAGGTATATGCCCGTAAGGCCATCGGCACTGATATGCACCGCTGCGATCATGGCTTCGGGGCGTCCTTGTCGGGAGGCTGTCTACGCTCCCCCTGTTGGCGGCCCTTGAACATGTCCAGCATCCGGTCGGTGACGACGACCCCGCCGACGATGTTCAACGTGGCAAGGAACACCGCAACAAAAGCGAGGACCATTTGCAACGTACCCTGGGCCTGCGAAGCGATGAACATCGCGCCGACCAGGATGATCCCATGTATCGCATTGCTGCCCGACATGAGCGGCGTGTGCAAGATGCTCGGGACTTTGGAAATGACTTCGAAACCGACAAAGGCTGCCAGCACGAAAACGACCACCAGGTCGACAGCGTCATTGATCACAGCTTGGCCTCCTCGAGAGCCGTGAGCGTGGGCTCGTGGTGGACCACGCCAGATATCGTGACCGCGCTCTTGTCCAGGATCTCGTCTGTAAAGTCCGGGGCGAGCCGGCCGTCCTTAACGAGGAGTTTCACGAAAGAGCTGACGTTGCGCGCGTACAGGCTGCTTGCATGCGTGGGCATAGACGAAGCCAGCTCGCCCGCACCTATTATGTGGACCCCGCCCACGGTTACCTCCTCGCCATCCTTGGTCAGCTCGCAGTTGCCGCCGCTCGCTGCCGCCAGGTCGACGATGACCGAGCCCGGGCGCATGCGGCCGACCATCGCAGCACTAACGAGCACCGGAGCGCGCCGCCCCGGCACCGCAGCAGTTGTTATCACGACGTCCGAAGCGCCAACGTGGGTGGCGATCATTTCTTGCTGGCGCGCGAGGAACTCCTCGGATTGCGCTGCTGCATAACCCCCGGAGCCTTCCTGTGCCTCCAGAGGCAACTCGATGAATGTGGCCCCAAGACTTTTTACCTCTTCCTTGGCTGCCGGCCGCACGTCGTAAGCGCTAACGACTGCTCCCAGGCGGCGCGCCGTGGCAATGGCCTGAAGGCCAGCGACGCCGGCGCCCATCACCAGGGCGCGCGCTGGTGGCACCGTCCCGGCCGCTGTCATCAACAGAGGGAAGAACTTGGGGAGCCTGTCGGCTGCCATCAATACCGCCCGGTAACCGGCGCAAGTCGACTGCGAAGAGAGAGCGTCCATCGCTTGCGCCCTGCTAATCCTAGGTACGAGCTCGAAGCTGAAAGCTGTCACTTTGCGGTTTGCCAAGTGCCTGACCAGCTCGAGGTGGCCCGAAGGAGCCAAGAAACTGAGCAAAGAGATGCCCTCTGGCAACTCGTCAGCTTCCTCGAGTGTTGGCGGTTGGACCTTGACGACAAGGTCCGCACCGTCATATAGCCCATGGCCGCCGTCGACAAGGCTTGCCCCGGCCGCCTCATAATCCGTGTCGGGATATAAGGCCAGCTCCCCAGCCCCGCGCTCGACGGTTATTTCGACACCCGCTCCGGCAAGGCGCGCCAGTTCCGCCGGAACAAGTGCTACTCGCTGCTCACCGGGCCTGCGTTCTTTTGGTACTACAACCTTCATGGAGTGTCGCTAAGCCAGCCTCTCGGCCATAGTTTTCAGCGACGTCGGCCTTTGGACTGGGCTGCTTCGTAAGCCGCCCTAACCTCGCCCGGGATTCGTCCGCGGTCCCCGACCGCATAACCCTGTGCACGCGCCCATTCGCGAATCTCCGCCTGCGATTCCCCGCGCGGTGTAGCCGCGGGACGAGAAGCACGGGGGGCACGACCAGTAGCGGCGGCTCGCCGACGGCCACGGCCTCGACCAGCGGAATGGCCAGCGCTCGCATAACCTTCCAAAGCGCCCTTCACCTCGTCGAGGTGCTTCTTACAAAGGTCGAGAGTGTACGTCTTACCCCCGTAGCTGAATGACACAGAATCAGCAGCGTTGATGTCACCATCTTCGAGGTCGCAAGTAACGACGACTTGCGTGATACGGGCCACTAGGAATCCCCTTTCGGCTTGTCGGCCACGAGCATGTTCGCCGCGGCGTCGATAGCCAATAGTAGATCACGCTCGCGTCAATTGACAATTCTGCCTGCGCCTAGTCGCCGGCTACCTGGATCTCCGAGAACTCGCCGCGTTCGTGAAGCGAGTTCCCGAAGATCCACTTATAGCGGTCCGCTGTCGTGGGCGCTGCGGGCCTCGATCCCGCGACCTTCGCCTTGTAAGGGCGGCGCTCTTCCAACTGAGCTAAGCGCCCGAGCGCTACATGCTACTGCTCAGTTCGTCGGGATGAACTACCGCTAGCGGCGCCCAAGGTTACCTTGGGCGGTTTGCTACCCATTCAACCTGGCTCACCAACCCCTTTTTGATGGCGGCAAAGCGAGCAAGGTTTGCACGGGCGGCACTACCTCCGGTTAGTAATGCCGCGCCAAGTACTGCCGAGCTTTTCCGGAGGCGCTATCGGGCGGTCAAGCGGTCTTCGGGTACTCAACACGGTGGATGGTTTGAGCCCCCATAACGGCGTGCAGAGTTTGTTCGCTCGGCGCCACCGCCGCCACCTTGGGAGGCCGGCCCCTCTTGCGCTTCCTGGCAATGACCTCGCCGTCAGCGAACAACTGGCCGCCCCAAACACCGGCCGGTTCCCGCCTCGCAAGCGCTCCCTGCAGGCAAGGCTCGACCAGAGCGCAGGACGCACAGATCGCCTTGGCCAGCTCGATGTCGGGGATCTCGTCGGAAAAATACAGGGCCGTAAGCGCGCCAGACCCATCGCGGCATGCCGCGTCCTCCCAAATGACAGCCGCTGACTGTTCTCCGTCGTCTTCATACTCGGCCCAGCTGTAGGCGAACATCTTGCGTTTCCTTTCGTCTCGTCTCGTCTCGTCTCGTCGCTGTCGTGTGAATCACCATCGCTCGCTGCCGGACAAACAAAGAGGCCGCCGGGGGGTTCCCCGGCGGCCTCTGGGCCATTCCTGCGAGTGATCCGATCAACTCGGTAATCGCTCGCTTTGGCTCATCAGCCGCTCGGGGCGGTACCAATTGGACTTAAAGGCTGCCCCCGCCATGGCGTGGATGCTGCCGTTAGCCCCTGCTTGGACGGACGGGCTAACCGCTGACACCTCGGAGGACGTGCGAAGGCGCGCGTTGGTCAGCCGAACTGTCCGTTTCGTGATGCTCATAGCTGGCTGACCTCCTTCCGGGCGCGCTATGCCCTTGATATTCGTACTGTCACCATCGCAGCACGTTGCGTCCGGGAAGTCAACTCAATTTCTGCTCGAGCCGGGCGGCGACGAGATGGTCAAGCAGGCGCGGGGTCCCGGCAGCCACAAGCGTCCGCCTTTCCCCAGGTTGGCGTACCACCAAGTCGCGGCCGTACAGCTCTGTGACCTGGGCACCGGCCTCCTGGCAAACCAGCAAGCCACCCAGGTAATCCCAAGGGGCGAGAGACGCCTGG
This sequence comes from uncultured Acidimicrobiaceae bacterium, assembly GCA_963725935.1. Classification (GTDB taxonomy): domain Bacteria; phylum Actinomycetota; class Acidimicrobiia; order Acidimicrobiales; family Palsa-688; genus Fen-671. Next base: position 175,757 of record CAVSAM010000004.1, read on the forward strand.
CTGCAATCGACAAAGCCGTCCACAGCACCACAGGCGACAGCGCACAGTTCGAGAGCCGCGGCTCCCAGTGCCCGGAACTGGGCCCAGCCGTAATGGGAAGCCGGGTAGCCGTTGAAGGCGATGATCGACTGGGAGAGATGTACGGCCGTGCTAGGGACGATCGTTTTCCCGTTGCGGCTCGCCCCCTTGCCGCGGACCGCCTCGAAGCGCTCCCCCAGCGGCGGGCCGGCAACCACGGCCGCCAGTGGACCGGAGGAGTCTAGTGCGCAAAGGCTCACGGCCCACCAGGGCAGCCCGCGCGAGGCGTTGGTAGAGCCGTCAACCGGGTCTATCACGACCATCACTGGTCGATCGGGGTTATGAAGGCCCGACTCTTCGGAGAATATGGCCAAACCGGCCGCGTCCAGGACTGCGATCGCAGCCGCGTCAGCGACCGTATCGTGGTGGTACTGGTTGTTGCCTAGCCCCGTCAGGCTCCAATCTTGTTGGCGAGCGAGAACGTCGACTACTGCGTCAACCGCCGCATTCAACACGGCCAGCAGTGGATCGGTCATGCGCGACCTACCGTCTCGGTCCACCGTCACGATCCCCCGCTAGCGTTGTGGGAATGGCCGTGATCGATGTAGCCGGGTACGTTGCGGAGCTGAAGGACCACGCCGTGGACCATGGCTTCCACGTTCACGACGAGCGGCACTTCGTCGAAACCTACTCGCTCCGCCAGGCCTGGGAAGTGGACCTTCACCCAGAGGAAGCTTGTAACGGCCCGCTCGACCTGCACCTTGCTCTGGAAGTGGACCCGCGTGTCCTGCTGTCGTTCGAGGACGCGGTAGTCGACCTGGCCGAAGGCGCAGACCCACCCGACGACTTCCACTTCCCCCTCACCTTCACCTGGGCGTTGCCGCCGCTGCCCCACGGGCCGGACCTGCTCCACCTTGCGATCGACCTTGCTGGCATCGGCGGCGTCGACTTCCCTGTGGAGGCCTCAGCCATCGACAGCTACCCGTCCGCGACCGACCCAGCCGAACGGCGGCTCACGGTCATCGCGAGGCAAAAAGTTTCCCTGGCTCGGGTGCTGGCCGGCGAGGAGCTGCTGTGCGACATCTTCGACAAGGCACTGGCCGTTAGCCAGTGGCTCCTGGAGTCAGCCCCCGCTTGGATGAGCCAGGACTGAACCGGCCGCCACAAGCTTGGGACCGGGCCACACGCCGCAGTGGGCTTCACACGCCGCAGCGGGCTTCACACGCCGCAGTGGGCACACGCCGCAGTGGGCTCGGTGGGGATCGAACCCACGACCGAGGGATTATGAGTCCCCTGCTCTGACCGCTGAGCTACGAGCCCTTGTGCCCGCTAGGGCCGTGCTATGCCCACCATCCCGAGCTGGCTCTGGCAACGGTTGGGCAACGACCTCTAACGGAAGCAACAACGTGCCCCAAAGCGTACCCGTAGAGCGGGAGGCGCTACGGCAACGGGAGCGCGTGGTGGCCCACCAGGTACAGCATCAGGTCGGCTCCAGAACGCCAACCGGGGTAAACCAGGTGGGTGTTCCAGGCGATGACGATCACAACGATGAGCGCCACCGGGGCGATGCGGCCCAGAAGGGCTCGCGCGAGATCGGCCCCCAGCCTGTCTACGACGATCCCAGCAGTGAGCAGCATCGCGGGCCACAAGGTCGTTGCAGTTGTGCGCGACGTGTCGAGCGCCACCAGCGGCATGGCGACGGCGGTCAGGACCGCGAGCACGAGCAAGGCCCGCGCTGCCGGCAAGTTGCGAACGCGCCGGTCGGCCAGGAACAGCCACCCGACGCCCAAGGCGGACAGCACGACGAGCGGCAGGTACCCATAACTGAGCAGGTAGTGCGTAAAACCGTAGAACTTCATCATCGCGAGCTGGCTTTGGCCTCCTCCCCACGCTGTCGTTAGAACTCGGATGGCGATATAGCCGACTACCGCCCCCGCTCCCGAAAGCCCGATCCGAGGAGCCGTCGACTTCCCACCGTCGGCCCACAGCACGATGGCGAAGATGACCAAACCAATAGCTGCTTCAGGTGCGTTGTTGAAAGCGAAGACCATCCAGGCCAAGGCTCGGACCACAGGATTGGACGCCAGGCCTGCCACGGCAGCGGACCCGACGCTGACTGGGTCGTACGACCCGACCCAGGACAGCAGCAGGGCGGGAACTGTCCCTCCCACGAGCAGCAGCGCGACGCCAAGCCTCAGCTCTGCTGACCGGCGCACCGCGCCCAGGCTGAAAGGGATGACAACGGCGGCACACGCCAGCAGCAGATGGAAGGCGAGGTACTCGCGGGCGCTGGTTAGGTGGACGATACCGGCGATCTCCGCCGACACCGGGGAGTCGAGGAGGTAGCGAGCGTGCACGTGGGAGAACAGGGCTGCCTGAAGCGGGTGTTGCCAGTGCTGGGCCATCTGTTGCATGTAGCGCCACGAAGGGTATAGCCCAGCCCCGTACTTGACAACGCTGAGGACCATGACGGCGGCCGCACAGGTGAGCGGCCCACGCTCCAGGAACCACCCGATACCGCGTCCGTCGTCCTCGTGAACGGTCCTGACCGTCTCCTCGTCTAATGCCATCCTCACGACATTATGCGGGGCCGAATAAGTCGGTTTTTTGGGCAGCAAACGGGCGCCAACGACGCGGCTCTGATCCAGGGGTCTCGCTTTTTGACGTGCGGGAACAGACCGCTAGCACCCAGAACCGAGAGAAATTTATACTCGTCGATAGCCTAGTAATTGCTGGGTGGCGTTCCCAACCGGCCCGAGCGTGGTTCCCAACGGCCACGAAATGCTCTGCAGGGCTGCCGGCACCGTGATTGCGCGGCCCGGTGACAAGAAGTCGCTCAGCCTGAGCGCTCTTCGGGCTGCCGAGCCGCTAATCGTTGCGGTAGCCGAAATACAGCCGCCAGAGGGGGCCGGGCACGCTTGAGCAACCGGTCCAGTAACCGGGGGCCACTTGGAGCTACCGGGGTGGGCACCGCCTCGGCGACATCTCGAAGAGAACTGACGACCAGGTCAACGATCTTGGATGCTTCAGGGAGCTTGACCGGGGTTGACGCTGTGCACACGGTGCCCGTCCAGTGGCTGAACACGAGGGTCGAAGAACCAGGATGCCAGGTGACCCGCAGGAAACGGTCGCCGCCACGCGCATCGGTCAACGTGAGCGAGCGGCCCCGCTTCTCCTCCACCAACTCAGTATGCACCTAACCAACCGAGACCGCTATAGCCACCCACGGTTATAGCCTCCCACGGTTATAGCCTCCCACGGTTATAGCCTCCCACGGTTATAGCCTCCCACGGTCACTTCGCCCGAGCGGGCACCGTAACTTGGAGAACAAGAACGCTTGAGGCGGCCCGCGTGACCGCTGCCCGGGCCGAGGAGGTAGTCCCGCTGGCTAGGGCGGGGCTTTCTCGCCGTGACCGCCTGTTTCTCGGCGTAGCGCCTCGTTCCTCGGTGTGGCCCCTCGTTTCTTGGGGCAAACGCGTGGACGTCTGGGCTCGTGGCACGCCGAGACGGCTCGGCCCCGCCGAGGTAGTTGACCCACGCCGAAATACGACAACAATTGACCAAGCGTGGAACTCGGCCCACAGCAACAGGCCGGGTGCTTATTCGGTTCGCAGTAACAGGGCTGTCCGGGTGCGGGCGGCCATGCGGCCGGGGACGGCGGCCACGATGTTGGCGAGCACCAGAGCCCCAACCGCGACGAGCACGACCTGTAGCGCCGGCACGGTGGGAGCAGGGACCGCGAAAATGGCCCTGGCGAACAAGTCCCAAAGCCAGCGTCCAAGCGCGATCCCGACCGGGACGCCAATGACGACCCCGATCACGGCGGCGACCGATGCCTGCCAAGCCACGGTTTCAGCGAGCTGGTTTCGAGTGAACCCCAGGGTCTTTAGCAGCGCCAGCTCCCGGCGCCGCCGGCGCACCGAGGCCACCAGGGTGAGGCCCAGCGCCACGCCTGCGCCAGCCGCCAACCCCGATGCGAGGATCACGGGGGTCGCGCCGGTCGAGCTGTAGTTGACGATCTCTGCCGGTTGCTGGACAGACAACACCACGAAGGTATCCCCCGCTTCGCTCGGGTCGGCAGCCATGATCTTGGTGGCAGCGTCGGCGATGCCCTGGAGCGACGCCCGGCCGGAGGTCGGGGCCACTCCCTTGCGCAACTGCACAGCGATCATGTCCGGGCCGTTTTCGTTGGGGTCTGGGCTCGTGAGCACCTTTCGGAAAGCGGGTGGCTCGATACTGGTCGGGAGTAATGCCCCGGTGCCCATCGAGGTGTGGAGGTCCCCGCTATTGCCGACTGCGGGCAGGGTGGCCGTTCCCACGACCAAGAGGTGGGTCGGTGCGACGTAGACCGGGAAGTCTTTCGGGCTCCCATAGGTCACGGTCACAGTTTCGCCGACCCGTTTGTGCAACTGGGCCAGGGTGGCGGCCCCGAGGACGACCTGGCCGTTGGCTTCCAGGCGGTGCCCCGACAATATCGGAGGGGTGATGGGGGCGCCCGCACTCCCAAGCAAGATCGGCACGGTTTGGCCGTCGATCTGGGCATTGGCGAAATCGAACCCCGTCCATGACGCCACGTCTGGGTCGTGGTCGAGGAGCCTTTCGGTCTTTGGCGGGACACTGCCGCCGCCAATCTGCTCGATGGCGTAGCTCCAGTCCCACCCATAGAGGGCGGGATGGGTCACCAGCGTACGTAGGCCACTGCCGAAGGTGAGCGTCGCCACCACCACGCCTACAGCGAGCACAGAGCCCAGGAGTGCCGACCTCACCGGTACCGCGGTCCGGCCGTGCCCGCGCTCGAGAGCAAAACGGATGCCGGTAACGGCCGGGGACGGCAGGCCGCAGGCCGCCGCTGCACCCGCTAATAGGGACACGGGGGAGGACAGCGTTCGCCGGTCGGCCCGCTGCGGGGCCACTCGATATGCGATCGCGACCGATAGCGCACCGAGGCCCAAGACTAAGACGAGCAGGCCGGTGCCGAGCACGGTCCAGTCGAAGGCAAGCCCGGGCGCTGGGTCGAGAGTGCGGGCTGGGCCAATGGGCGCCAAAGGCGACAGCGCCACGGCCACCAGCAGGGCCACCACCGACCCAAGGACGACGGTTCCTAGGATCCCGAGCAGGCCATCGGCCATGGTCATGGCCGGGCTGGCACCGAGGGCACGGAGTACGCCCAGGTCCTCAGCTTCGGCCCCCAGCCGCCGGCCGATGGCTTGACCAGCGATAAGAAGAGCGGCGAGGCCGGCGATGGCTCCAAATACTGCCAAAGCAATCGACTCGGGCTTCGTCGATCGCTCCACCTGGCCCTCGACGACCGAGGTGACGTGGAAGTTGTAGCTCTCGCCGGACGGGAGGAGGTGGATGATCTCTTGCTCCACCGTCCCAACGTCGGCGTCGCCGTGGTCGAGCACGAGCCCGTAGTACGGGTAGAGCGCGCTTTGGGATGCCCGCACGGTCAAGGCCGGGGTAAACAGTGCGTAGGTAGGGGAACGGTCGACGTCATCGCTGACCACCTGGCTAGCGAACGCGATGGTCCCGACCAGCTTTTCCGAGACCCGTAAGTACGGCTTGGACCGGGCGAAGTCCGGCGAGTTCGCCTCCTCGAGGCTGAAAGCGCCCATGGGGACAACCTCGCCCAAGTGCCAACCGAGTAGGTGTTCGGCCTCGGCGGTGGCGACAAACTCGTTGTCGCTCCTGGGGTCTGCCATCCGTCCCTGCGAGACGGTGACCCGGTCCTGGTCGAAGTACATGTTGTTGACACTGCCGATGGCGTCGACCTCGTCGTCCTGGAGCGGCGGAGGTAAAGCAGGTGTCCCATTGCGGCTCACGGGACCAAACAACAAGTTGATGTATGCCGCCACATGTTTGACGTCGGGAAGGTCAGCGATCTGCTTCAGATGTGCTCGTTCCTCGGCTACTGAAACAACATTGAGGGCATAACCGCCCACGGTGCCGATCTGGACATCCAGGGCAGAGGCGTCGGTGGTAGCGAGGACCGTGGGAAAGGCGGACTGCGTGCGGCGCGCCGCTCCCACGGCACCCATGGCCACGCCTCCCACCAGCCCGATGAGGAGGACCACAGCTAGGTAGCCGCCCCAGCGGCGGTGCAGTGTTACCCGGAACCGGTACGACGCGACCCGCAGGGCTTCCCTCATCACCGTGTTGCACCAACGAACAGTTGTGGCCCCACCTCAGGTCGACCTCCGCTGACCGCCGATCTCGGCCGCCTTACCCACATTTTGATCTTAAATCGGTAGGCGGACAAGGAAGCCAGCTGGTGAAATCGCCTCGTGCCAGCACCAGCGCTCGACCAGCGCGCGCTAGCGCTCACTAGTGCGTAACAGCGCACGTCAGGTGGACGAGAACCCACCGTCTACAAAGATGGCCTGACCGGTCACGTATGCCGAGGCGGCACTCGCCAAAAAGACCGCTACGCCGCGAAAGTCTTCCACCTCGCCACTGCGGCCCACCATGGTGCGCGCTTCGAGCGTCGCCACGCGCGCGGGGTCAGAAAAGACGGCGTCGGTCATCGGGGTATGGACGAACCCGGGCACCACCGCGTTGCAACATACGCCGTGGCGCGACCACGCCTCCGCCTGAGAACGGGTGAGAGCGACTATCCCAGCCTTCGAAACCCCATACGCGCCGCTGTTGCCGAAAGCGCGGAAAGACTGCTGGGACCCGAGGTTAATTATTCGGCCGTAGCCGCGATCAGCCATCGCCGGCCCAAAACGCTGGCCCAAGACGAAGGGGGCCGTCAGGTTCACCCCCATTGTTGCGTCCCAGTCCTCCAGGGTGACGGACCCAAGCGGCGGTCGGTAGTTGACACCGGCTGCATTTACCAAGATGTCGGGCTCGCCAAAAATATCGGCGCAACGCTCGGCGGCTGCGAGCAGCTCCTGGCGATCGGCGAGATCCGGAGGAACCGAAGCGCAACTACCACCTCGGCCGGCAATGCCATCTGCGACCTCGGACAGCGCCGAGGTACGCCGACCGACGAGGACCACGGACGCCCCCGCCTCGGCCAGCGCCTCCGCCATGGCCCGCCCAATCCCCGAGCTTGCGCCAGTCACCACCGCTGAGCGCTGGTGTAGCGAGAAAAGATCGTTGGAGCTCAACAGCTTTGGCGCTTCACGCGGCCTTTGGCGGCGCGAGGACCACAGCAGTGGGGCTGTAACTGAGCTGCAGAACAGGGTGGCCGCTTGACAGCCCGGAGACAGGTTTGAACCTGCCGGACAGGGCGTGAGCGGTGACGAGCGAGGCGGAACTGCCCGCAGCCACCTTGAGGCCGGCCAACTGGTTGACGATCAGCGCGCCGCCAAGCGAGGCGGTGCCGCCGACCGACAAAGACCCGACGCTGAAATTGTCCCCTCCCGCATCCATGACGAAGCTCCCACCCGATGCCTGCGAATAGTTCCCAGAAACGGAGGCCCTGTTGCCAGCCCCAAGTTCGAAAGACCCGTAGTTGTGGAAGTTCCCTGCAGCAGAGATGCCGCTGTCGCCGTTGACGAGTATCCTTCCGCCCGCCGCATTGACAACGTCCGGCGCTGCCAGTTCGAAGCTGCCCCCGGTCACGTTCAACGTCCCCGAATTGACAAATGGGCCCGTTGTGGTGAGCGCGGCATTTGCGTCCCAGATAATGGTGCCTTTGTTACCCGAGTGGTTCGCAGTCAGGGCGTCTCCCGGCCCACCTACGTTATCGAGCACCCATTTTTTGGGGATGACCCCGTTCACCGTCAGCCCCGTACCGAATTCCAGGTGGCCGACCGAGCTTGCCGATGCCGAGGGCTCAAAGGTCACCGTCGCCGGCCCGCCGCCGAGGTAGTAGACGTCAGTGGCGGGGTTACCCATGAGCGAGCCCCCGCTCACTTGCAGGACGCCCTTATCAATGCCGAAACCTCCATGGTTGACGACGGCACCCGAGGCCAGGACGAAGGTACCGGCGGCGCCAAACGATGCCTTGGGTTCGATAACGAGATCCCCGTCATTCACGAACACTGGGCCGGCCATGCCCGTAGCCCCGCTCATACCGAAGCCGGGCGCGTCCGAGATAACCGTGCCCGTGTTCACGAAGCGGGGGACCTCGATCTGCTGCGACCATCCAGTCGTGGTATCGGTGAAGGTCCCCGAATTTACAAACGTCGTGGCGTCGGTGAACGTCGAATTGTCGTCGTGGTCCCACAAGAACTTCCCGTTGTTGCCGGAGTTACTTGCCGTAACGGAGCCACCGCTGACGTCCAACGCCCAGTGCTTGGGGATAACGCCCCGCAGGTCGGCGGAGCTGGTGATATCGATGGTCCCCTGGGATACCGAGGGCAGATGGGTGCCGAAGTCGATGGTGGGCTCGGACAGGCCCAGGAACTGGGTCGATGTGGGCACGCCGGCAGCAACTGAACCGCCCTCCACCTCAAAAGTCGACTCGTTCGCGATACCGAAGCCGCCCTGAGCCTTGATCGTGCCTCCTTTCGCCAGGACGAAGATGCTCCCCGAGGAAAAACCTTGCTTGGGGTCGACCAGGACGGTCCCCTTGTCGACGAACCTGCACTTGGGACAGGGCGGGTTGTAAGCCGCACCGGCGGTCCCGAAGCTTCCCCCGGCGGTGATCACGCTCCCGGTGTTGACAAAGTCCCCGACCTCGATCATCTGGGTGAGGCCGCTCGAGTCGTCCTCGAAGGTGCCGGAGTTGGTGAAGGTCCCGCTGTCAACGAAAGTGGTGTCGCCCGTGCTCAACGTGAAAGTCCCGGCGTTGCCCGACCCACTGGTAGCACTCAACGCCACCCAGCTGGCCTCGGCCACTTTCCATCCCGACGGGATGATGCCGTTGAGCGTGCAATTGCCTACGTACTGGCCCTTGCCGCCATTTATCCCGCCTAGCTGGAGGAAGCCGCTCGTCCCTGCCGCCAAGGTCACCGAGGACTGCAGGGGGCCCAGGATGGAGTCGGTGTTGGTGCAAGAAATGGTTACCCCCCCGGTCGTGGCGGCCAGCGCGGTACCGCCAACAGTGACCGGCAGCGCCAGGGCTAGTAGCGAGATCGCCGAGATCCCAGGGACCGCAAACAGCCTGCGGTGCCTCGGCCACTGGCCTCTGGGCCGCCGGCTCTGAGATTGGCGCGCAGCACTGGCACGAGGCCCTGACGTGAAGTACACCGGTCTCTCCTCCTCATGTGTTACCGCAGGTCAGAGCCAATGTCAACGATCTGACCTGCCCGCACCGCAGGGCTCCGGGGGAGAGACTCGAACTCTCAACCTAGTGATTAACAGTCACCCGCTCTGCCGGATTGAGCTACCCCGGAAAACTCGGGCCACGCTACCACCCGAGGCCCCCGGCGGCGGCGCATTGGGAACGGCTAGTTCCCGAGGTAATCGCGCAGTTGACTGCTGCGGACGGGCTGGCGCAGCTTGGCAAGGCTTTTGGACTCGATCTGGCGTACACGTTCGCGCGTCACCCCGAAAGCCTTCCCGACCTCCTCCAGGGTGCGGGCTTGGCCGTCCTCTAGGCCAAAGCGCAGGCACACCACTTTTCGCTCCCGCTCAGAGAGGTCGGCTAGCACGCTGCGGACCGCCTCAACCAACATCGCCCGGGCGGCTGCGTCGCCCGGGGCCAACGCCGCCTCGTCCTCCAGGATGTCGGACAGGTTGAAATCGTCTTCGCCCAAGGGTTGCTCGAGTGAGATGGTGTCCTGGCTGATCCGGAGGATTTCTCGAACACGGTCGGGGCTCATCTCGGCGCACTTGGCCACCTCGTCGATTGTCGGCTCGCGGCCGGTCTCTTGCAGGAGGCTCCGCTGGGCCCGCACAACGGCATTGATGTTGTCGACCATGTGCACGGGGATCCGGATGGTCCTGGCCTGGTCGGCAATAGCCCTACTGATTGCCTGGCGGATCCACCACGTGGCATACGTGGAAAACTTGAAGCCCTTGGTGTAGTCGAACTTCTCGACAGCCCGCATGAGCCCAAGGTTGCCTTCCTGGATCAAGTCGAGGAACGAAAGCCCGCGGTTGCGGTACCACTTCGCCACCGAAACGACCAGCCGCAGGTTGGCCTCGACAAGGACATGCCTTGCCACGATCCCCTCGGCCAGAAGGCCCTCGTCGACCGCGCGTTGCTGGTCGACTACCCGCTGCTTCCTGCCACGCGGCGATGATGCCGCTTCGATTTCTTCGAGCCCGTCGAGGCGGGCGGCGGCGGCGGCGGCGCGCTCTACGCACTGCGCCAAGGCCACCTCTTGCTCAGCTGAAAGAAGCCGGACATTCCCGATCTCTTTCAGGTAAGCGCGCACCGAGTCAGAACTGCCCGTGCTGGCAACCCCGATGTCGAGCTCAAGGCCGGCAACTGTTACGCGCTTTCCGCTACGGAAAGGGTCGCGGGCTTTCTTTTGCAACAACCCGTAGACGCTCTGAGGTGCCGGCTCGCCCTGCCCGAGATCGGCCTCCTGGGACGGGACTTTTTCGGGTGGGCGCTCCGCCTTGGCCACGGCAACCACCTCGGAGGCGAGCGTGTGCAGGCCTTCGTCAGAAAGGAGCTCTCCCGCCTCCCGCCATTCGATGCCTTCGGCCCTCACTCTCCCGATCACGAGAGAGATCAGCTCCGGGCTCAGCTCGACCCCTTCGAGCACCGCGATAACATCGTCCGGGTTTAGATAACCGCGCTCTCGGCCAACCATTAACAGAGCCATGAAATCGGGCGTGGCCTCGCCTGAGGCCGTGAACGGCGCTCTCACTGGTGGTCCGTAGCCTCCCCTTTTTGGACAGCAGGGCTCGCCGACATGCTAGGACTTCCCAGCAACAAAGCTAGCAAGTGACGCTCCGCGCCGGCCAGGCGCGATACGTAGTCCGGGCCGGGGTCGACGGAGCGCATGGCTTCGAGGGCGTGGCGCAGGCTCGCAGAGCGTCCCGCTAGTTCACTGTGGCTGCGCTCGGGCGTGCTGCTGCGGGCCTCTCGCCGCAGCTCCGCGAGGGCACGGGCCGCGGCCTGGGCGATGAGCTGACCAAGCACGTCGTCGGGGTCCTCCTGGGTGTCCTCGACGGCTAGCTGGCCGAGCAGGTCGGCGACTTCGGGCGCCGCCGACTCGATCGCCTCGTGGAGCGTCATGGCCGAAGCAAGTTCGGCGTAGACCGCCGCGGCAAGAGCGGAGCTGAAAAGGGCGATATCGAGACGGCCCTCAATTTTCTCGGGGTGATGGACGGCCAGTCGCAAAGCCTCCACCTCGGGGCGCGGCAATGCGGGCGCCTTCGGCTTGGGGGCGGCCGGGACGACAGCGGGAGCAGGCCGCTCCCCGGGTTTCGACGAGGCCCGCTGCGGCAGGGCGCGCAGCTGCTCGGGGCTGAGGTGGCACCGGTCGGAAACCTGCATGAGGTACTGGTCCCTGACAAGGGAATCGGGGTGCTCGGATATCAGCGCTAGGCCGGCCTCGGCGGCGCGCGCTCGTCCCTCGGGGTTGGTCAGGTCCATAGTCGCGAACAGCCGCTCGAGGCGGAAACCTAAGAAAGGCTTGGCCTCCGCGACGGCTTGGCGGAGGCGCTCCGGGTCTTTCTGGGCAAGGTCGGCGGGGTCGGCACCAGGGGGCAGCGGCACCACGGAAATACCAGCTTCGAAGCGGCGCTCCCAGTCGTAAAAATGCTCCGCTGCGCCTTGGCCGGCGGAGTCGGCGTCATAGGCGAGCACGATCCTGCGGGAGAAACCGGTCAACAGCCGGACGTGGCCGTCAGCGAGCGCCGTGCCGCAGGTTGCAACGGCCTCCGTAACCCCGGCGTTGTGCAGGCCGATCACGTCGGTGTAGCCCTCACAGACAACGACCCGGCCACGCTCGACAATTGCCCCTTTGGCCCAGTTGAGGCCGTAGAGCACCCTGCTCTTGTCGTAAAGAGCGGTCGCTGAGGTGTTCTTGTACTTAGGGCCATTGCCCCCGGGCAGCACCCGCCCACCCAACCCGACGGGCCGGCCCGCGATGTCGAAGATGGGAAAAAGTACGCGCTCACGGAACGAGTCGTTCAGGCGGCCCGACTGGTTGCGGTACGCAAGGCCCGCTTCGACCAGCAGATCCACGTTAACCCCCGCTTCGCGGACTAGAACGTCCCACCCGGCGGGCGCCCAGCCGAGGCGGAAATGCTTGACCGTGTCGCTGCCGTAGCCGCGGTCGCGCAGGTACCTGCGGGCACCCCCGGCGTCCTTGGCGACGAGAAGCCTCTGGTGGTACCACTGGACGGCGCGCTCCATAGCGTCGCCAAGCGCCGCAGAACGCTTGGCCGCCGGGCCGGAATGCTCGGCCGTGTCGTAGCGGAGAGCTACCCCGGCGCGCGAAGCCAGGGCTTCGACCGCCGTGACGAAGTCGAGGTGCTCGGTCTCACGCAGGAAGCTGATGGCGTCGCCGTGAGCCTGGCAACCGAAGCAGTAATACCGGCCGAGCTCGGCGTTGACGGAGAACGAACTCGTCTTTTCCGAGTGGAACGGGCACAGGCCGACCCAGCGGGTGCCGACCCGGCGCAGAGCGACGTGCTCTGAGATCAGGGCAACCAGGTCCGTGGCGGACCTGGTTCGTTCGACGTCTTCGGCGACAATACCCACGAAGAAAGACTAAGGCCGCCCGAGGGGAACCAGAGCGGCGGTGTTCACCAGGCGAGGCGTGCCGTAACCGTCTCCACGAGCCGGTCGATCGGTACGCGCTCCTGGGTGGTCGAGTCACGGTCGCGCACGGTGACCGCTTTGTCCTCCAGGGACTCGAAATCGACCGTCACGCACAGAGGGGTGCCGATCTCGTCCTGGCGCCGGTAGCGCCGGCCAATGGCCCGCGTAATGTCGTAATCGCACATCGCCACCGGTTGGAGGAGTTGCAGGACCTCCTGGGAAAGCGGCAAGAGGGTGTCTTTTTTCGACAGGGGCAGGACCGCGACCTGGTACGGAGCGATTCGCGGGTGGAGGCGCAGCAGCGTCCGCTCTTCGCCCGCAACTTCGTCAATGGTGTACGCAGCAAGCAGGAAGGCCATCATCGTGCGGGCGACGCCGGCGGCAGGCTCGATCACATAAGGCACGTAGCGCTCTCCGGTGGCGGAGTCGAAGTACTCGAGCACCTGGCCACTCGCTGCCGAATGGGCCTTCAGGTCGAAATCAGTCCGGTTGGCAATGCCCTCGAGCTCTCCCCAGCCCCACGGGAAGGCGAACTCGACATCGGCAGTCCCCGCCGAATAATGCGACAGTTCTTCTTTGCTGTGGTGGCGAAGGCGCAGCATCTCGCGCGGTATGCCGAGGCGCACGTACCACTCGTAACGCTCGTTGCACCAGTACTCGAACCATCGCTGGGCGTCGTCGGGTGGGACGTAGTACTCGAGCTCCATCTGCTCGAACTCCCTCGTCCGGAAAACGAAGTTGCCGGGAGTGATCTCGTTGCGGAACGACTTGCCGACCTGAGCCGTGCCAAAAGGAGGCTTCAGGTGCTCGGTCTGCAGGACATTGGCAAAATTGACGAAATGGCCCTGCGCAGTTTCGGGGCGCAGGTAGGCCACCGCCCCCTCGTCCTCGACCGGGCCGACAAAGGTCTTGAACATGAGGTTGAAGGGCCTGGCGTCGGTGAAATCCGTGCCACCGCAATTGGGACATTTGAGCTCGCCGTCGTCTGTCGTCGGGAGCTGGTCCGCTCGCCAGCGCTGTTTACATGTGCGGCAGTCGACGAGCGGGTCGGTGAAATTCTTGAGGTGGCCGGAGGCTTCCCAGATCTTCGGGCTCGACAGGATGGACGCGTCCAGCCCGACGACTTCCGAGCGGAGCTGGACCATCGAACGCCACCACGCCTCTTTCACGTTGCGCGCCAACAACACGCCGAGGGGGCCGTAGTCATAGGTCGAGCGGAACCCGCCATAAATCTCGGCGGACGGGAACACGAAGCCCCGCGCCTTGCACAGACGGACCAGTTCTTCCATGGAAACGGGCATGTGGGAAGGCTAGTGGGCCCGTCGCCGGCAGCGGGCTCGATATGACCGGCTCGATATATGGCCGGCTCAAAATGGCCGGCCCCATATGGCCGGGTGTTGCCGCTGCAGTACTAGCTGCGCTCCAGGATATGAAGGGCGCGCAGGTTCCTTTCGAGGTGACGTTCGAGCGATGCGGTCGCAAGGCTGGCAACCTCGCCTGTTGTGGCGCTCGCAGGCATTTGGAGCGCCCTGGTCAATTGCCCGCCGAGGATCCAGCTCAGCAGTTCCAGGGCCGACGGGCTGAGCGGGTGGCCTCGCCGGCAGTCCCGGCAGAGCGCGCCTCCCTCGGCGATGTCGAAAGCCACGAGGGGCGTTGCCGGCGGGCTCGAACCGCAGCTCGCGCAGCAATCGATTATCGGGCCTGCACCGTCGAGCGACAGCAACTTCCAGTAGAACGACGCCACCACAAGGGGCCCGGGTTGGCTGGCCAAAGTGCGCAACGCCCCGACCAGCATGCGGTACAGGGCACTCGATGGCTCCCGCTCCTGGGCAACCTGCTCGGTGGCCTCGGCCATGGCCAGGCCCTGTGCGAGGCAGGTGAGGTCCTCGTGGAGCAAGCGCCACGGCTCGATCGTCTCGGCCTGGTTCACGATGTCAAGCTCGCGGCCCTCGTACATCAGCAGGTCGACGTGGCTGAGCGGTTCGAGCCGCCCGCCGATGCGGCTCTTGGTGCGGCGGATCCCCTTGACTACAGCCCGCACCTTGCCGTGGCCGGCCGTGACGAGGACCAGTACCCGGTCTGCTTCACCGAGCTTGTAGGTCCGCAGCACTACGCCTCGGTCACGGTAGAGCGACATGATTGTAATTATCTTCCCACGCCGGCACTCGCTCCGTGGGAGGTAGCGATCAGGCGGGCAAGCCGTCCTGGTCCCGTTGCTCGCCGGTACGCCCGAAACGGCGCTCCCGCTGCTGGTACTCCCGCACCGCCTCGCGAAGGTGCTCACGGCGGAAATCGGGCCAAAGGACGTCCAGGAACACGAGCTCGCTGTACGCGATCTCCCATAGGAGGAAGTTCGAGATCCTGTACTCCCCCGAGGTCCTTATGAACAGGTCGGGGTCTGGCATGTCCGGAAGGTAGAAGTGCTTCCTTATCGCACGCTCGTCGACCTTGGAAGCCTTCACACCGAGAGCGACCAGCTCCCGCACGGCGTCCACTATCTCCGCTCGCCCCCCGTAGTTGAACGCCACGGTCAGCGTGGTGTTCGTGTTGTGCCTGGTCAGCTCCGTCGTCTCGTCCATACGCCGGACAATGGACTTCGGGACGCGCCAGTCGCGCCGGCCTGCAAAACGTATCCGCACTCCCAAGCTATGCAGCTCATCGCGCCGACGGGTCAGCAAGTCGTCAGCGATGACGCTCAGCAGGAAGCGCACCTCATCCTGGGGGCGGCGCCAGTTCTCCGTCGAAAAGGCGTACACGGTGAACCACTCGATCCTGAGCTCGAGGGCACCCTTGACGGCGTCCAGCAGCGCTTCCTCACCCGCGCGGTGCCCTTCGGTGCGGGGCAGGCCCTGTTTTGCGGCCCAGCGACCGTTCCCGTCCATCACGCATGCCACATGGCGGGGCATGCGCTTGGGGTCGAGGTCATCCAGGTCCATGCAGGAAAAGCTACTTCCCCGGCGACCGCAGAGCCATGGACGCCGGACGCGGAGCCATAGGCGCTGACCATAGAGCTATAGACGCCGACCAGAGAGCCCTGGATGCCGACCGCAGGGTCATTGACGCCGGTCCTCGATCTCCCAGGCGTGGTCGAGCACATGCCAAATGAGCCGCCTCGCGGCGTAACGCGGCGGCCACGAATCGCGGGCCTCGGGACGGGCTTTCCCGGACCGGCACCATTCCAAGATCGCCGCCCTGTTGGCGACGACGACGTCGCGGTCGCCGGGAGCTGGCACGGGTAGCTTGAACCCCACCTTCCGCCCGAACATCTGCTCTGCTGCCGCAACATGGCTAACGACTGCGTCCCTGTCCCGGCCGCCACCCCTGGGCCCTTTGCGTAGCTCCGACGGTGCTTCCGCCGCGACCGCGTCGAGGAACTCCCAGCTAGCAGACAGCAAAGCCGCCGTCCGGGATGCTTCGTCGGCGCCAAGGTCGCCATAGTCCGATGCGAGCACCGTCGTCGGCACCCCGAAGTCAGCTCCTCCGGAGCGGGTCGGGACGCGTTCGACGACAAGCCATTGTTCGTCCGCCGATAGATCGAAGTCGATCGCGGCCCTGGCGGCTACCGGCGAGTACCGCTGCACATAGGAACCGAGGGCGGCTAGCGCCGCTTCTTCGGTCTTTCCCGAACGAGACAGGCCTGGCCACTCCAGGCTGCAGGCGAAGGCCCGCTTGTTGCCCGTTTCGATGTAAGCGCGGCTCGAAGCGCTCATGTCACAGGCCGAGCTGTTTCAACATCTCCGGCCGCTGTTGCCAGTCACGGGCCACGCGCACTGACAAGTCGATGTAGGCACCCGGCGGCAGCTGGGCCCGCACCGCGGACCCGACCCGCTTGAGCACCTCCCCCCCTTGGCCGATGACGATCCCCTTTTGGGAGTCCCTCTCGACCAGGATCTCGCAGCGCACGTAGGGCCACTCCCACTCGGTGACACGGCAGGCGATGCTGTACGGCAGTTCATCGTGGGTGATGGCTAGCAGCTGCTCACGCACAAGCTCGGCGACCCACTCCTGTTCGTGTGCCTCCCCGGCTGTCCCGGCGGCCTTGTCCCCGGCAATGTCGTCGGGGTAGAGCGCAGGACCTTCGGGCACTCGGCTCACAAGGGCGTTGACGAGATCGTCAACGCCTGCACCCGTTCGCGCAGAAACAGCGAAGTATTCTTCGAAACCCCACTCCCCCAGTACCTGCAGCTGTCGCATCACAGCCACCCTCGAAACACCGTCCACTTTGTTGAGCACGCAGATATCGCGCGTCCCGACCTCGTCAGCCACAAAGCGGTCACCTCGGCCGACGCCGGCCTTGCCATCGACGACGAAAACGACCACGTCCACCCCGGTGACAGCTCCCAGCGCGGTGCGGTTGAGCTGGCGGCCGAGAAGCGTCCGCGGCTTGTGCAACCCCGGCGTGTCCACGAAGACCAGCTGGCCCTCGTCGAGGCTGAGGACCCCGCGGACAGCGTTCCTCGTTGTTTGCGGTTTGTCGGAAACGATCGAGACTTTTTGCCCCACCATCATGTTGACAAGCGTCGACTTCCCGACGTTGGCCCTGCCCGCGATTGCCACGATCCCGGAGCGGAAGCCAGGGCCCGGGCGCCCAACCGTGCTGGGGTTCGTCAAGGCTGTTCTTCGGCCCCGTCAGGGACTGGGATTCTGCGCCTCGGCCGCACCGGCGGCACCCTCTGGGACGCTCACGCCGATCAGTACCCTTGCGATCCGCCGTCCGTCGACTTTCTGGGCAACGAGCCGGTGACCATCGAAGTCAGCCGCTTCACCCTCCTCGGGGACGTGGCCCAGGAGGTGGTACAGGAACCCGCCCACCGTGTCCCAGTCACCTTCGGGAAGCTCGTGGCCGATGAGCTCGTTCACCTCGTCGATCGAGAGGCTCCCGTCGACCTGGAGCTGGCCGTCGTCCAAATGCTCCACCCGCGGCCGCTCGACGTCGTACTCGTCAGAAATCTCGCCAACGAGTTCTTCGAGGACATCCTCGAGCGTGATCAAGCCTGCCGTCCCGCCGTACTCGTCCACAACGATCGCGAGGTGCTGCTTGCCGGCTTGCATTTCGCGCATAACTTCGGCCACTCGCTTGCTTTCTGGGAGGAACTGGGCCTGGCGCATAACGCTCGTAACGGGGTCGTCCGCCTTGCCTTCGCGCTCGGCCCGCATCATGTCCTTCACGTAGACCACACCGACAATGTCGTCAATACCGTTGCCGTAAACCGGCACGCGGCTGAAACCCGCCGACGAGGCAATGTCTGCCGCATGACCGAGCGTTGCGTCCGCATTGACCGTTACCATGTCCGGCCTCGGCACCATTACCTCGCGCGCGACCGTGTCCCCGAAGTCGATGATCGAATGGATCAGCTTGCGTTCCTCGCGTTCGATGACCTCCTCGTCGGCGGCCGTGTCCGCCATTGCGAGGAGCTCTTCTTCTGTGACGTAGGGGCCTCTCTTCAACCCCTTGCCCGGCAGGAAGAAGTTCGCGACTTTTATGAGCCCCCAGGTAGCCCATCGCAACGGCGGGAAATGTACAACCGCCAAAAGGAAGGGGGCCATCGAGAGGGCGACCCGCTCGGAATGCTGGACTGCGTAGAATCTTGGGCGCCAGCTCAGCGAAAACGAATATGACGATCACCTCGAACACGGTCGCTATCAGGACCCCCAGCGGTCCGACAACCTGGTCGGCGACGACGCCGACGAGCGTGGCTGCCACGAGGGTGCATATTTCGAGGGTAAAAAGAATGACCGGGATATTGCTTTCCGGGTGCTCCACCAACTTCAACAACGACGATGCGCCCCGCTTGTGCTCTTCGACCATAGAAACTGCCTTGACTCTCGACATCCGTGTCATCGCAGTCTCTGACATAGCAAAGAGGGCCGACAGGGCAATGAGGACTATTACAGCGCCCACCATGATGGCGTCAGCATTAGAGAAATTGTGGCTGGATAAATGCGTTGCGGCAAGCATCTGGTTACGCGCTCCCGCCGGTCCCGTCCTTGCCGGGAGGAGGCCCGTCGGCAGGGCGCCCTCCGTTGGAAGGAGCGTTCCCGTCGTTTGCACGTACCGCATCGGCGGGGCTCGAGATCTCCGTTCCCAGCGAGGCCTGCCCGTCGGCTGGCGCGGCCTGCCCGTCGACTGACGCGCCCTGCCCGTCGACTGACGCGGCCTGCCCGTCGACTGACGCGCCCTGCCCGTCGGCTGGCGCGGCCTGCCCGTCGCCCGGAGAGGTTTGCCCATCGCCTGGCGCCGCTTCTGGTCCCGCCGTCTTTGCTTGCCAGGTCTCCGCACGGATCTCCGCATAATGCCGGCTGAGAAGCTCTCGCTCTTTCGCCTCCATTTCCTCTGCTTCATCGTCTTCCTGGTGGTCCATTCCCATGAGGTGGAGCAGCCCGTGGACGACCAGCAAGGCAACTTCGTCGTCATAGTTGCCGGCGTGCTCGGGGGCGTTCCTGAAGGCCACGGCTGGGCAGATAACTATGTCACCGAGCAGCACCGGGACATCCTCAGGCTCGGACGGCATCCCTGGGCCGGTCCCACCAGAGTCCGGCGAGCGCCCGCTTTCAACCGGCTCCTCGTCTATGGGGAACGCCAGCACGTCAGTGGGGCCGTCCTTGCCGAGGAACCTGCTGTTGAGCTCGGCTATCGCCGGCTCGTCCACGAACAGGACCGACAACTCGGCATCGCCGGAGAGGCCCTCTTGTTCCAGCACGGCCTCGGCGAGGTGCACCCAGCGCAAAGTATCGACCGGGTGGTCGTTTTGTTCGTCCGCGGCGAATACCTCGACGGCCATTTCTACCTACCTGGGCTGCGCCTCGCGGCGCAAGACTGGCTTACCAGCGACGTTGTTGCCCGACTCGTAGGCGTCGTAGGCCGAGACGATGTCGGCAACGATGCGGTGGCGTACCACGTCGCGGCTCGTCAGTCGGACAAAGGCTATGCCCTCGATCCCGTTCAGCACATTTTCGAGTTCGGCCAGCCCGGAACGGCCACCGGGCAAGTCAACTTGAGTGATGTCGCCGTTGACAACGACCTTGGAACCAAAACCGATCCTCGTGAGGAACATCTTCAGCTGTTCGGGGGTCGCGTTTTGCGCCTCGTCCAGGATTATGAAGCTCCTGTTCAACGTGCGGCCGCGCATGTACGCAAGCGGAGCCACTTCGATTGTCCCGTTTTCCAGCAGACGGCGCCCGCCTTCGGTCCCCAGCATGTCGTAGAGGGCATCGTAAAGCGGGCGTAAGTACGGGTCGATCTTGGCCATGAGGTCACCGGGCAGGAAGCCGAGCCGCTCCCCCGCCTCGACCGCCGGACGGGTCATGATTATTCGTTCGACCGATTTTGCCTGAAGCGCCTGGACAGCCAGAGCTACGGCGAGATAGCTCTTGCCAGTGCCAGCGGGGCCGATGCCAAAAGTCACGATATTCGAAGTTATGGCGTCGACATAATGCTTTTGGCCGCCCGACTTCGGCCGCACCGATCTCCCCCGCGCGGACCGCAGCACTTCGGCGGTCAGCACCTCGGAGGGGAGTTCGTCCGAACGAAGGATGTCTATGGTGCGGGCGACGACCTGGGGGTCGACGACTTGGCCGTGCTCGAGCAGCAGGCTCAGCTCTTCGACCAGGCGGCCAACGACGGCCGCGTCGTCTCCCTCGATGTTGAACTCGTTGCCCCGGGCGATGATCCGGGCGCCACCGAATGCCTCTTGGACGGAACGCAGGTTCGCGTTGAGTGGGCCAACCAGGCCCGCCATCAGGTGGTTTGGGACTGTAACTGTTACTGGCACGTGTGCTCTACCAGCGTAGCGTCCGGGAAGGCCCGACAGGCCGGTTTGACGCGCCCGTCGTGACCTGCGCCGGGTGCGTCATCCTGGTGGCCACCCTAGCTTGCGA
The DNA here is from genome assembly GCA_963725935.1 of uncultured Acidimicrobiaceae bacterium. Taxonomy (GTDB): domain Bacteria; phylum Actinomycetota; class Acidimicrobiia; order Acidimicrobiales; family Palsa-688; genus Fen-671. Next base: position 196,272 of record CAVSAM010000004.1, read on the forward strand.
CCGCCCAGCACGTGCATGTGGAGGTGGGGCACCTCGGCGCCCGAATCTCGCCCGATATTGAAAGCAAGGCGGTAGCCACCGTCCGCTATGCCCTCCCGCTGCGCGACGGTGTGGGCGACGGTGAGCATCTCCACCATCAGCGGGCCGTGCTCCGGGGTTACCTGTGAGGCGTCCATGATGTGCTCGCGTGGCACCACGAGCACATGGACAGGCGCCACTGGGTGAAGGTCGTGGAACGCATAAGTCAGTTCGCCGGAGTAAGCCTCCCGGGAGGGCAGCTCACGAGCGATCACCCGGCAGAAAACGCACCAATCCTGTGTCGCCGAGGTCAAAAGCCGACCTCGGGGCCCTCAGTGCCAGCCTCATGGGACCTGCCACCTACCGCGCCCTTGGGGTCGGGGTAGAGGTGCTCCAAGGTCCCTGGCACGATCCGAGCGCGTTTGATGAAGGCATCGACCTCGTGGGCTTGCAGACGGATCACGCGGCCCATCTTGTACGCCGGCAACTGGCCTTCATCGATGAAACGGTAGAGCGTGCGCAAGGTGACCCCAAGACGGGCGCAAGCCTCAGGCGTGCCGATCCATTCGATGGGTTCTGTCACGGTTGGCCAATTCTACAGAGCTTTGCGGTCATCGCGTGTTTCTCAGTACCTTTCACCGACTTCGCCTCAAAGCTGACCGGCTGTCCAAGAGCGCAGGCCATAGAGTGACGCTACCCCGGCCCAGATGCCAACAACACGCTCCTTGGCAACGCTTGCGGCCAGCGATGCCTCGGTAGCCGCGCGGTAGTGAATGTCGTTGGTTGGGGCGCCGTAGCAACCGGTCGCTTGGAGATCCTCCAGCCACGCCTGGTACCCCTGGTCAGCCGACAAAGAGGCGCCACTGGCATCGTCCAGGTCGCCAATAAGCGACGGCCCGCCGTTCATTTTCAGCAGCTGCTGCCTGTCGGACGCGATGCCTGCCAACACTGAGCGTCTTAGCTCGACGGCGCGGCCTACTTGCACGATCAGGCCCTGGCGGGTAGGCGTCGAAGGTGGCGGGGGTTGGCACGCATCGCTTACCGCAGCCGATACGAGCTGGTGAGCCTGTGCACTCTCCGCCAGGAAATCTTCGAAGGCGGTCTGCGGCGTCAGTACTCGTCCCGCCGTTCGGTCATGCGACCCGCCACCCAGCACGAGCACCCCCGCTGCGACAAGAGCCACGAGCGTGAGCACGATCAACAGGAGAAGCGCTCTTGCGCGACGACGGGGCCGCTGGGCTTGAACATCAGGTTCGTCTGAGCCGCCGACCACGGGGCCCTCGGCAGTGTCCTGTCCGCTCGTCGCGCCGCGCTCTGGCCGCGGCTGGGGAGCGCTCAGGACCATTGGCAGCACGGCCGTCGGAGGGCCTGGTTCGTACGGCTGAGCGCCGATGTGAGAAGGACCGATTTGGTTGGGACCGATTCGGTCGGGAGAGATTTGGTCGGGACGGCCCTGACCGGAAGGGCGCTTTAGCGGGAAGGTCGCCCAGCGAAGCCCGACAACGCTGCCCCGGGAGGCGGGAGGCAGCGTCGGCATGTCCTCGGTAGCCTCCTCGCCATCCTCCTTTTGAGGCTCCTTTCGAGCCTCCTCGGCCTGGGCTTGTAAAAGCGACGGGCCGTGGACGGTAGGCGTGCCCTCGTCGATGGGGGCTGGCCGGGCCTTCGCCTCGTGAGCCGCCCGCTCCTCTGCGTTTCCCGCCTCATCCGACAAACCAGGTCTCCTCAGAGCCTGAGCCTAACGGTCACCTCGTTGGCGAGAAGGCGACCTCGCGGAGTCAGCACCGCCCGACGGCCCACCGGCTCGCCCGCCCCGCTGGCGGCGTGCTCCATTTCCCCAGTTCCTTCCGCAGTGCCTTCCTCAATGCCGTCCCGGTCGCCGACGTGCAGCTCCACCAGCCCCTGGTCGAAGAGCTCGTCGGGAACCGCACTCGCCGGCACCCCGCGTGAGGTACGCAAGCTGAGGGCCAGGGCCTCCCAGCGGCGCTGCTCGGCGTCCAGCGTCTCGCCGGCAGCTTCAACGGGCTCGCCTGCCTCTACCAGGCGGCAGTAGCGCTCCGGTGTGCGCACGTTCCACCAACGCCGGGCGGTGCCATCGGGCAGCTCCAAGTGGGAGTGCGCGGAACAACCCACCCCCCAATATTCGCCTTGTGACCAGTAAAGAAGATTGTGGGCGCAACGAGCGCCAGGTTGCGCCCAATTCGAGATCTCGTAGCATTCGTACCCCGCACTGTTGAGCCGAGAACAGGCCACAACGTACTTGTCGGCCTGGTCGTCCTCGGACGGGTGCCTCTCGCTCTGGGTCGCAAGGGGTGTCCCCGGCTCAACGGTCAAGGCGTATGCGCTCACGTGAGCCGGAGGGGGATCGAGAGCCAGTACGGCTTCCAGTGATGCCTCCCAGTCCCCCATCGTCTCGCCCACTGCCCCGAAGATCAGATCGGCGTTGTAGGCCCCCGCAAACCCGGCCTCTCCCGCTAGGCAGGCGGCACGCCTGACCGAACCTGGTTCGTGCTCCCTGCCGAGCGCAGCGAGGACGTGCGGCACCATCGATTGGACACCGAACGAAAGCCTCGTCACGCCACCGGCGCGGTAGGCAGCCAGCTTTTCCGCCGTGACTGTTTCGGGGTTGCATTCGACCGTGACCTCGGCGCCTTCGGCCAGCCCGACATGGTCCGACAGCGCCTCCAGCACTGTGAGGAGGAGCTCGGCCGGCAGCAGCGAAGGGGTGCCTCCTCCGAAGAACACCGAGGTCGCGGGGCCTCGTTCTGTGCCGAGTCCTTGGTGCTCCAGGACGCCGCCGAGGCGGCTCACCTCCGTCACGCAGGCGGCGATGTACTGCTCCCAGAGGTGTTCCCGACCGGTCCAGGTGGCAAAGGCGCAATAGTCGCAGCGGTGCCGGCAGAACGGCACGTGAACGTAGACGCCGAAGGGCAACTGCGCTCCTCGGGCAGATGCGCCTGCGTCGACGGCGGGCACCGATCGGTCGGGAACTTGTGTCGCGTTCAAAGGCGTAGCATACGTGGCTCGTGCTCGTGCTTGTCTTCCCGGGTCAAGGTTCGCAGCGCCCCGGCATGGGGATCCCTTGGCGCGACCACCCTTCATGGCAGCTCGTCGACCAATTGAGCGAAGTGGTAAGCCGGGACTTGGCTGATCTGCTGCTCGACGCGAGCCCCGAGACGCTCCGGGCGACGCGCAACGCCCAGTTGGCCACTTACACGCTCAGCCTCGTGGCGCTCGACGCAGCCAGAAAAGGGCCTCTCGGCGACCGTGCCCTCGCCGAGCAACTGGCCGCTGTCGCCGGGCACAGCCTTGGCGAGTACACCGCCCTGGTCGCCGCCGGTGCGCTGAGCGCTTCCGCCGGCGCCACGCTCGTCCAGGCAAGAGGCGAGGCAATGCAGTCGGCCGCCGAGGCCAACCCTGGCACCATGGCCGCCGTGATCGGTCTCGAACTGGAAGGTGTTGCCGAGGCTTGCCGTGAGGTTGAGGGCGCTTGGGTCGCAAACGACAACTCCCCCGGGCAAGTGGTGATAGCTGGCACGTTGCAAGGGGTGGAGGCCGCGAGCGCCGCTTCGCTCAAAGGCGGGGCCAAACGAGTTATCCCTCTACAAGTAGGCGGCGCCTTCCACACACCGCTCATGCAGCCCGCTCAGGCGCCCCTCGACGCCGCACTTGCAGCGTCCGAGTTTGCACCGGCGTCTTGCCCTGTCGTCGCCAACGTGGACGCCAATGCCCACACCGATGACTACCGGTCGCTTCTTTCGGCCCAACTTTGTTCGCAAGTCCGCTGGCGGGCTTCGCTGCTCGCGCTCGCTGGCATGGGGGCAAAGCTGTTCGTCGAGCTAGGCCCGGCACCGAGATTTCCGGCATGGTCCGCCGCACCGTCCCCGAAGCGGCCCGCCTCAACGTGGCAGGCCCGGAAGATCTCGAAGCGCTGGCCTCCGCTATCAGTTCTTGACGTGTGAGCCTTGACGTGTGAGCGGGGCCGAGACCGCACGTCCGCCCCGCTTAGCGCACGCTCATTTCGCCACCAATAGGCACCCGTTGCCAGAACCGGGCGGTACCGGGACCGGTTAAGGCCAGCAAAAGCTCCCATGGGGCCCAAGTTAGGAGCGTGCACGGTGGCCGTGAGCAGGAGGAGGTTCCTTGGTTTGCTGGGCGGTGCGGTGGGGGCCAGCGTCGTCGGCGCGACTGGCGTCGTTGGCCTGGACGGGCGGCTGCGTCACAAGCTCGAGGACGAATGGGCCTACGCCGACGGCCCCGACCTCTCCCTTCCCTCCTCGGGTGCCCACATCGTCTCGGGCTCCCTCGAGAGCCGGTTCATGCACCGCGAGGTGGGCTGGGCCTACTCCTTGCCGGCCAAGGTCAAACCGAGAGCGATCGTGCTGAGCCTGTACGGGAAAGGAGCCAACCAGTTCGCTGCTTTCGACAACTTGCATTTGCCCGATGCTGCTGCCTCGGTTGGTGCGCCGCTGGCCATCGCCTCAGCCGACGGGGGCGGGGACAACTACTGGCACAAGCGGGCGAACGGCACCGACGCCCACGCCATGCTGGTGGATGAATTTGTGCCCTTGCTCATCGGCAGGCTCGGCGCACTACCCTTTGCGCTGCACGGGTATTCCATGGGCGGCTATGGAGCGCTCCTCGCCGCCGAGCGAGGTGTAAGACCAACAGGCGACAGTTTCTTCAAAGGAGTCGCGGCTTCCAGCCCGGCGCTTTGGACCGAGCCCGGGGAAACCGCGCCTGGAGCGTTCGACGGCGCCGAGGACTTCTACGCAAACGACGTGTTCACGGGCGTGGAGGCGTTGAGATCATTGAGCGTGCGTTTGGACTGCGGGACACTAGACCCGTTTTCTCAAGCCACACACCAGCTCTCGGAGCTGATGACCTGGCCGCACTTAGCAGTGTTCCGCCCATGGGCGACTCACACCAGCGGCTTCTGGCGTTCGGTGGCACCGGCCCAAATGCGGTTCCTCGCCACTGCCTGCGGCGTGCGTTGAAGGAGGGTCGACTGTTGGTCGAGAGGCGACCCGGTTGCCGCTCCAGAATTGGCGTCGTCTTCAGGCCGTCGTCCCGGGGAACACGCTCTGCGTAGCCCCGGTGTGTTCGGCGAGTAGACGTTCCCCCGTACCTGAGTACGACGTCCGTAATTACCCGTCCAGACAAAGGTGAGCACAAGAACGGCAACTGGGAGCAAATTGGAACTCTGTTTGGCGGTGTTTATCGAGGCGGTCTCCACGATAACGGCCTGGACGGCCGACTCAGCCAGGAAGACCAAACCCCACACGACCGTTATCACTTGGAACATCCGCCGGAACGCGGCGTACTGCCACATAGCAGCGAAAGCACGTCCCTTGGCTGTGTCTTCTCCCATCGTTTCCAGCGCGACACGGAACATGACCGGCCGGTTCGAGAGCAAAGAGAGCAAGCAGACAACCCCCAGTACGACCGTGGGAGCGAGGCCGTCCAGGAGGTACAGCCGCGCACTGCCACTGACCAAGCCGACCACCGTCCCCAGGGCGATACCGGAGAGGACCAGTGCACCGATTGCGTCCAGGCGCCGGTGCTGGACGACCGTAGCTATCACCCGGAAGGCGGGCAGCACCCCGCTCACGACCAGGGACAGGACCGTCGACATGCCGGCGGCGCGGGCGCCGTAATAAACGGCGAGGGGACCGGCGACGTCGAAGACGATGATGGGCGCCAGAGCCCGCAGCCTGTCCGGCGGTCCCATTGCCACAGGTGGACGCGGCGCCCGGGTGCCTTCAGCATCGGCCGCGGCACCTCCGGCATCTGAGGCGTCCAGCGGCTCTACCTCGACATCTGCCATCCAGTCCTCCTAACCGCGCTCCAGTTCGGCCCACCGCTCGGCACGACGACCTGAGGCTGCCCCGCCCTTCTTTCATCGAGCATAGGTCGATTCGACCTATGACCACAACTAGGCTCCGGATCGTGCCTCGGCCGCAGCTGACTGAGTTCGAACAGGTACTGCTCGGCCTGATCTGCATGGGCTCGTCGTCTGGTTACGGTCTGAAGCAGGCGTTCTCGACCACCCCCCTCGGGGTGTACCAGCCGAGCTCCGGGGCGCTCTACCCGGCGCTTGCCCGGTTGGCAGGCAAGGGCCTGATCCAGCGCCAAGGGCCGGCCGAGCCCGGCCGGCGCCGACTTGTCTACGAGGCCACGCCCTCAGGGCGGACGGCAAACATCATTTGGATCCGCCTGCCGGTGAGGCCCGAGACGGTCTCACGCGACCTCGGCCTACACCTCTTACGCTTCGTGATGATGGAAGCGTTGCTGTCCAGGGACGAGGTCCTTAGGTGGCTGCAAGATTTGATAGACGCCCTTTCGCTCTTCGTCGGCGACGTCGAACGCCACCGGACGGCGATGCTCGCCGGGCCCGGCACGCGATCCTTGCCCTGGACCACGGCATTGCCGTCCATCGAGCCAGTCTCGCGTGGGCGCGGGGCACTCGGGAGATGATTGCGACCGCTCCCCCCGAGCGCAGGGCGATCCTCGGGGGGCCGACGGCGTAAGCCGGCGAGCAAATGGAGGCGGCCTGCGCCGAAAACCGCAAACGTGCTTTCGCGATCGCCAGATCGAGCACCGAAACATCGATTTCTTTGCATCAGCGTCAGTGACGTACACATTGCGGAGGCGGATCGGTCACCGCCATGCAAATTCGCCGAACCGTCTATATGCCCCGAGCCAGCCGCTCGAGCAGCTCGACCAGGACCGGCCGGTCAAACTGCTTGGGCCTCCAGCCGAGCGCGGTGGACTTGTAGTGCTTCTCGGCGTGGGGCGGGTCGTGCGGCTGATTGCCGGGTTCGCTTCGCCAGCGAAGTTGGCGCCAGACGGGCGACCCCCGCCCCGGGGCCGGTCTGGCGATCGCCGAAGTGCCGGTTCGCGACCCCCCGAAGGGGCCGGTCGCGCTACGCAGGGAGGCGGTTGGTGGCGCCGGTCCATTTGCGCCAGTTGGTGGCGAGGCCGTCGCGCACTTCGGCCAGTGGCAGCCGGAGGGCTTGCTCGGTCACCATGTCGGCGATTGCTCGCTGGCGGCTGTACTCATGGTCGGCGCCGGCGAAGATCGGACGGCGATAGGAAACCAGGTCCTCGGGGGCGCCGGGGAGAAAGCCCCACAATGTAAAGGCCCAGTCCATGTCGTAGATGACGGGCGAGCGGTGGAAATGCGACGAGCGGCGGGAGCCAGAGCTGAAACACCCGGCGATTGCGTCAGCGAGGTGCTCGCCGTCGGCCAGCACGGCTCGCTCGGCGACCCGCTTTGCCAGCTTCAACCCGAAGCCGAGGTCAGAGCCCGTCGCGCCGAGCCTCGCCCCGGTTGGTGGGCGGAGGGAAACCTGCTCAGCAGGCCTGTCTTGCTGCCAGGGGCCGGGGATGCTCAGGCGGTTGGAGGGCCTTACCCGGTCAGTCGTGATGATAGGGACGAAGTCAGGCTGGGCCATGAGCACAAATTAGCTGACGACTGCTCGATGGCGCCTGGTTGGGGAACGCTCTAGTGCTCCGTGGCGGCTGCGTGGAGCAGGCCGAAGACGATCGAGTCGCAAAGTGCCTGCCAGGACGCTTCGATGACGTTGTCCGAGACGCCGATCGTGGTCCACGTGCGTTCGCCGTTGGTCGAGTCGATCAGCACGCGGGTGACCGATGCGGTCCCGGTGGCCGAGTCGAGCACCCTGACTTTGAAGTCCGTCAGGTGGATGCGGGCGACCTCAGGGTGGCGTGGGCCGAGGGCTTTGCGCAAGGCAGCGTCGAGGGCGTTGACGGGGCCATTGCCTTCGGCGACCTCCATGATGCGCTCGTCCCCGACGTACAGCTTCAGCCGTGCCTCGGTAAGGAAGCTCCCGTCCTCGCGTTGGTCGGTGACCACCCGGTTCGACTCGACCCGGAAAAACGACTGTTTCCAACCGGTCGCCGCCCTCATGAGCAGTTCGAGAGAGCCGTCGGCAACTTCGAAATGGTAGCCGGCGTGCTCGAGATCCTTCAGTTGGGAGACGACGTAGCCGACCTCCTCGTCGCTCAGTTCGATACCCATCTGCTGAGCCTTGAGGGCGACGGTCGAGCGCCCGGACATCTCCGACAGGACGAAGCGGGTCGTATTGCCGACGGCTTCTGGGTCGACGTGGGAATAGGCACTGGGAGCCCGGGCGATCGCGCTCGTGTGTATACCAGCTTTATGGGCGAACGCCGACAGGCCGACGAAGGGCTGGTGAGGGTTGGGTGCTAGGTTGACGATCTCGGCGATGTGTCGTGCAACCGGCGTAAGCAAAGGCAGGCGCTCGTCTCCGATGGTCTCTATGCCCATCTTCAAGCTCAGGTTGGCAATGACTGCGGTCAAGTCGGTGTTGCCGGTCCGTTCGCCGTAGCCGTTGATACAACCCTGCACATGGTCCGCCCCTTCGCGCACGGCCACGACGGAATTGGCGACTGCACAGCCGGAATCGTTATGGAAATGCACCCCGAGCCGCCCCTTGGCTATCTGGCGCGCTTCGGCGACGGTACGTTCGACCTGATAAGGGAGAATGCCGCCGTTGGTATCGCAGAGCACGGGCGTTGCCCCGCATTCTTCAACGATGCGGAGAAAGTCACGGGAAAACCCGGGATCTTCGAGGTACCCATCGAAAAAATGCTCCGCGTCCACCATCACGGTTTTCCCGTTGTTGCGAAGGTAGGCCACCGAGTCGGCGACCATATCGAGTGCTTCGGTGGTCGTGGTGCGCAGTGTCTCAACGACGTGCCACGGCGAAGACTTGGCCACTAGGCAGACAAACTCGGTGCCCGCCCCGACGAGGTCGGACATGACAGGGTCCGTCTCCGCGCGGCCACCAGCTTTCCTGGTCGAGCCGAAAGCGACGAGGTTGGAGCGGGCCAGGGCAAGCTCGCCAGCAGCGACCCGCTCGAAAAACTCCCTGTCCTTTGGGTGCGCTCCCGGCCAACCGCCCTCTATGTACTGGACACCGAGCAGGTCGAGCTGCTCGGCGACGCGGATCTTGTCGTTGACAGTGAGCGAGAGGCCCTCTGCCTGGCTGCCGTCGCGAAGTGTGGTGTCGAATATCTCAACTTGCGGCATGTTCGACCCAAGGCCGGTACCGGTCGACCTGCCCGCGCACGGCGGCCTTATATACCTCTTGGATCTTGCGGGTCACTTCTCCAGGCGTGCCATCGCCGACCCGGCGATCGTCGACCGAGACGATGGGGACGACCTCAGCAGCAGTACCGCTCATGAACGCTTCGTTTGCGGTGTAAAGGTCGCTGCGCAGTATGTTCGCATGCGCCACCTCGATACCAAGGTCCTTTGCGATCGTGAGCACCGAGTCCTGGGTTATCCCTACGAGAGCCCCCGCAGACGACGGCGGTGTGAGGAGACGGTCGTCTTGGAGGATGAAGATGTTCTCGCCGGTGCACTCGCTCACGTAGCCCTGAGGCGACAGCAGGACCGCCTCGTCGTAACCGGCTTTCAAAGCCTCGACCTTGGCCATCGAGGAGTTGATGTACATGCCCGTACCCTTGGCGGCGGGAGGCATTGCGTTCGGGTCATGGCGCTGCCATGAACTGATCTTCACGCGCACGCCCTTTTCGATCCCCTCCTCACCCAGGTAGGCGCCCCATGGCCAAACGGCGATGGCCACCCGGACCGCGGACGGGAGAGGGTTGAGGCCCATTTCCCCATAGCCCAGGTAGGCGAGCGGCCTGATGTAGCACTCGGTCATTTTGTTCGCCGCAACCGTATGCTTCACAGCTTCCACGATCTCGTCCTGGCTGAACGGGATGTCCATCAGGAAGATCTTGGCCGAATTGAACAGCCGTGCAATATGGTCCGTGAGGCGGAAAACACCCGGCCCCTCGGCTGTCGCGTACGCCCGGACCCCTTCGAATACCCCGCACCCATAATGAAGCGTGTGCGTGAGGATGTGTACGTTGGCGTCGTCCCAGTTAACTAGCTCGCCGTCCATCCATATGAAGTCGGTCTTGGTGATTGGCACCGCTCGTTCACACCCTTTCTGATAGTTCGTCGCCGTACTGACTTGTAGTGATCGGCTGTGAGGGTTGGAAACCCTGCACCGCCTTTTGTACCCGTGCTGCTTCGTCGACCAGGCCGAGATGCTCGAGCATCATCGCCATCGAAATAATCGCAGCGGTCGGATTTGCCTTGCCCGTGCCCGCGATATCGGGAGCGCTGCCGTGCACCGGTTCGAAAAGCGATGGCCCGGTGCGCGCCGGGTTCAAATTGGCGGAGGCCGCCCGGCCTATACCTCCCGACACGGCTCCGGCAAGGTCCGTAAGGATGTCGCCGAAAAGGTTGTCCGTGACGATGACGTCGTAGCGGCCCGGGGACTCGACCATGTAAATGCAAGCCGCGTCCACGTGGTTGTAGGCGGTCTTCACGTCAGGGTGCTCGGTTGCCACCTCGTCAAAAACACGCTGCCAGAGGTTGCCGGCAAAGGTCAGGACGTTGGTCTTGTGGACCAGCGTGAGATGGCGACGCCTTGCCTCAGCCAGCTCGAACGCGAACCTGACGCACCGCTCCACCCCAAAGCGCGTGTTCACCGAACCCTGCGTGGCCACCTCGGCGGCGGTCCCTTTCCGCAGGAAGCCACCCTCCCCGGCATAGGTCCCTTCGGTGTTCTCACGGATCACGGCAAAGTCAATAGGCACGCCGGCCCCGACACTGACCTGCGCCTGGTACGGGCGGAGGTTGATGTAGAGGTCGAGCTCGAAACGCAGCCGTAGCAGCAGCCCACGTTCCAGCAAGCCGGGCGGAACGTCGGGCGACCCGACCGCTCCGAGCAAGATTGCGTCGAAACCTCTCAGTTCTTCCAGGACACTGTCAGGCAGCACTTCGCCGGTCGCCAGGTAACGCCGCCCACCCAGGTCGTAGTCCGTCGTGCTCAGGTCTGCGCCGGCCGCGCGGGCAACCTTGAGGGCCTCGGCGATCACTTCGGGGCCGATGCCGTCCCCGGCGATCACAGCTATTCGATGTGCTGACCGGCCTGCGTTCAATCGAGGGCGCTCCTTTTCCCAAAATCCTGTTAGTGACTAGACATGAAAACGACCGCCCCTCCCGGGGACGGTCGCTGCGACGCACACCCAGAGTGGGAGGGCGTCAGGACGAAATTACTACGACGGCATCGGCGTGGCGTGCAAGACGTCGAGCATTCATAGGTCTTCCTAGTATTGCACCGGTCCGGCCCCGCCGTCAACCATATTCGGCCGGCGGTGGCTGCGCAGGGACGGCGACCGCTGCGCCGGGGCAGCGGCGGCGTCTGAGCGACGGGTTGCTCGGGGGCGGAGGGGGGCCGGTGCGCCCGCTCCAAACCGGCTCTTGGCTGGTAACCTGCGGGAATGGCCTTTACCAAGCTGTCGCCTGAAACCTATGAGCGGCTCCATGCTGAGCTCGACGACCTCAAAACCCGGGGCCGGATGGAGATCGCGCGCGACATCGAGGCGGCCCGGATGCTTGGGGACCTCTCCGAGAACGGTGACTACCACGCCGCAAAGGACTCTCAGGGCAAGATGGAGGCCCGGATCCGCCAGCTGGAGGCGATGCTGGAGGACGCCGAGGTGGTCCAGGGCGGCGCGGCCGAAGAGGTGGCCACCGGGGTGACCGTCAGCCTCCGTTACGTCGGCGACGAGGAAGTCGAGCGTTACCTGGTGGGCTCCATCGAAGAGCGCGTACCCGGGACATCGGTGATCTCGCCTGGATCCCCGCTCGGCCAAGCCCTAATGGGCAAACGGGCAGGGACAACGGTAACCTACGAAGCGCCGAGTGGCCAGCAGACGGTCGAGATCGTCGCCGTCGGCGACTAGGCCCACCGAGCCCTAAGAAAGCCACGGGCCCTTTCTCCCGTACCATCTATCTAATGAGCTCGGGCCAGCCAGCTTCATCGAAGCCGTCCACGAAAGCCTCGTCATTTTCGATGGCGCCACAGGCACCAACCTGCAGACGCTCAACCTCGGGCCGGACGACTTCGGTGGGCCTGCTTATGAAGGTTGCAACGAGATCCTGTGTGCGACGAGACCCGAGGCGATAGCTGACCTACACCGGTCGTTCTTCGATGTCGGGTGCCAGGTTGTCGAGACCGACAGCTTCGGCTCCCTGCCTTGGGTCCTGGCGGAGTACGGCATCGCCGGGCGTGCCCGCGAGCTTGCCAGGTCCGCCGCTTCGATCGCTCGCGATGTGGCCGACAGTTACGGCCCGGGCCATTGGGTTGCCGGGTCCCTCGGCCCGGGCACGAAGATCGCCTCGCTCGGGCAAATTTCCTTCACCGATATGCGCGACGGCTACCAGGAGGCGGCCGCTGGCCTTATCGCCGGCGGGGCCGACCTCCTCATCATCGAGACGGTGCAGGACCTCCTCCAGGCCAAGGCGGCGATAATCGGGGCCCGGCGCGCGATGGCCGATGCCGGCCGGGAGCTGGCGGTCCAGGTGCAGGTAACCATCGAAACGACCGGGCGGATGCTGATGGGCAGCGAGATCGGCGCGGCACTCACGACCCTGGACGCGCTCCGGCCCGACGTGATCGGGCTGAACTGCGCCACCGGCCCTGCCGAGATGGGGGAGCACCTCCGGTACCTGAGCGCCCATTCCCGCCTCCCGTTGTCGTGCCTGCCGAACGCAGGCTTGCCTTCAGTGGTCGAGGGAAAGATGCATTACGACCTCACCCCGGCGCAGCTTGCCGAGCACCACACGCGCTTTGTGAGAGAGCTTGGCATCAACATCGTTGGCGGCTGTTGTGGGACTACTCCGGCGCACCTGAAAGCGGTCGTCGACGCCCTTGGCGGCTCGGTGCCTGCGCGGCGGGAACCCGATTGGGAACCGGGCTGCGCTTCGCTTTACACCCACGTCCCTTACGACCAGACGCCTTCTGTGCTCAATATCGGAGAACGGACGAACGCCAACGGCTCCAAGCGTTTCCGTGACGCAATGCTGGCCAAGGAGTGGGACACGTGTACTTCCATGGCGAAGGAGGCGGTCCGCTTCGGGAGCCACTTGCTCGACGTGTGCGTCGATTACACCGGGGAAGACGGCGTCGCGGACATGACCCAGATCGCAAGCCGTTTTGCAACTCAGGCGACGCTGCCGCTCATGCTCGACTCGACGGAGGCGCCGGTGATCGAGCGCGGCTTGCAGCACATCGCCGGCAAGCCCCTCATCAACTCGGTCAACCTCGAAGAAGGCGACGCCCGGGGCACACGCCTGGACAGCTTCCTGTCGCTCGCGCGTGAGTACGGGGCCGCGGTCGTATGCACCTGCATCGACACCGACGGGCAAGCCCGCACCGCAGAATGGAAGTTGCGTGCCGCGCAGGCAATTTATGACCTGGCCGTGGGGCGTTACGGGCTCCTGCCAGAGGACCTTTTCTTCGATGCTCTCGTGCTCCCGGTCAGCACAGGCATGGAGGAGAGCCGGCGCGACGGCCTCGAGACGATAGAGGGCATAAAGCTCATTAAAGCGGCCATGCCCGGCGTGCGCACGGTGCTGGGCATTTCCAACGTATCGTTCGGCCTTGCCGCTGCGGCTCGCCAGGCACTCAACTCTGTGTTCCTACATGAGTGCCAGCAAGCCGGGCTGGACGCGGCCATCGTCAACTCAGCCCGCATCGTCCCGTTGGACCGGATCTCGCCCGAGGCAGTGCAGATATGCCTGGACCTGATTTACGACCGCCGTGACGCGTCGACCCGCTACGACCCGTTGTCCGAGCTCCTGCGCCTTTTCGAAGGGGCCACCTCAGAGGCCCTGGCCGAAGAGGATAGGAGCGACTGGACCGTAGAACACCGGCTGGAACAACGGGTTGTCGACGGGTCGCGTGAAGGCCTCGAGGCAGAGCTGGACGAAGCCCTGCAAAAGGGGACGGCCGCGCTGGACATCGTAAACGGCTCATTGATGGCCGGCATGAAAACAGTAGGCGAGCTGTTCGGCTCCGGCCGTATGCAGCTGCCATTCGTCCTGCAGTCGGCAGAGGTGATGAAGAGCGCGGTCGCGTACCTGGAACCGCACATGTCGAAAACTGGCGACCGCGGGAGGGGCAAGGTCGTGCTGGCGACCGTGAAGGGCGATGTGCACGACATCGGCAAGAACCTCGTCGACATAATCCTGACAAACAACGGCTACGAGGTCCACAATCTCGGGACCAAGGTGGCGATCTCCGAAATGGTGTCCAAGGCCGAAGAAGTCGGGGCCGATGTCATCGGGATGTCCGGCCTTCTCGTCAAGTCGACCCTGATAATGCGCGACAACCTGCTCGAGCTCAACGAGCGGGGCCTAGACCGTTACCCGGTCATCCTCGGGGGGGCAGCCCTCACGCGCTCGTACGTGGAAAAGGACCTTCGCGCTCAGTACAAGGGGCGGCTGTTTTACGGCAAGGACGCCTTCGAGGGCCTGCGGACAATGGACAAGCTGATGGAGTTTTCTCGCAACAACCAGGACGACCCCGACTTCGGCCGCGCCCTCGGTGGCCGTCCAGGCGTGCCGCCGCGACGGCAACCCCGTGCGGCTCCGCTAGAGGCGAGCGAGCGCCCGTCACGGGCACCTTCGGTCGAAGTGGGCAATACCGTCCCGGTACCGCCGTTTATCGGTTCCCGGGTCGAACGAGGGATACCGCTCAACGAGATCGCCAAGTACCTGAACGAGACTTCGCTTTTCCGCAACCAGTGGGGCTACCGACCGCTCAAAGGCGAGACCGATGCACAGTTCAAGACGCGTGTACGAGGGGTGCTCCGCCAGCAGTTGGAGCTGGCGCGGCAGTCAGACGTGCTCCGCCCGGCGGTGGCGTACGGCTACTTCCCGGCAGGCTCGGACGGCGACGATCTCGTTATTTGGGAAGACGAACAGCGCTCTACCGAGCTCACGCGGTTCAATTTCCCCCGCCAGGACGAAAGCCCGTGGCTGTGCATTTCCGATTTCTTCAAGCCGGTTTCTTCCGGTGAGCCCGACTACGCCGCCTTCCATGTCGTGACTATGGGGCCGGCAGCTTCGGAGCAAACGGCCAAGCTTTTTGCCGAGGACCGGTATACCGATTACCTGCACCTGCACGGCCTTTCCGTGGAGATGACCGAGGCTCTAGCTGAGTACTGGCACCACCGCATCCGCGAGGAGTGGGGCTTTGCCGGGGAGGACGGGCCGAGCTTGCACGGGCTGTTCCGCCAGCAGTACCGCGGAGGTCGTTACTCGTGGGGCTACCCGGCGTGCCCCGACCTCGAAGACAACGCTCGCTGTGCGTGGCTTGTTGGCGCCGAGCGGACCGGAGTCGAGTGCTCGGAAGAAACCTCCTGGCAGTTCCATCCCGAGCAGACAACGGCCGCAATTATTTGCCACCACCCTCAGGCCAAGTACTTCATTGTCCGCCGCACAGTCGGGAGCGCTACCCCGGCGTCGTGATCGGGCGAGCGCTCTCAAGGTCCTTGAAGCCCTGGGTGGACCAGCCCTGGCCGTCGGGGCGAATAACTAACGCCTCGTAACCGACCAGGCTCTCCAACCAGGCTGGTGCGGCGGCGCCCATTGCAAACGCAGCGGTGGCGTAAGCATCCGCACTGATGAGCTCCGGCCCCACGACCGTGACTGCGATCAGCTCGGTTGCAGGCTGCCCACTAAACGGGTTGATCACGTGCAGGCCCCGCTCGTAGGTGCCAGAGGTGGCAACAGCCCCGCCCATCACCAACAACGCGGCGCAGTACGCGTCGCGTTGAAGCGGGTGGCGGACACCGACTTGCCAGGGCCGGCCCGTTCCCGGGCCCCACTCAGGCGGACGTCTCCCCCACCGTCGATCGCATGGTCCGGCAAACCGGCTTGTTGGAGAAGCCCGGAGGCGTGTTCGACAGACCAGCCCTTGACAATGCCGCTCGGGTCAAAATGGCCGGTCGCCCAGGCATCGAAAAAACCACCGGTTGCCCCGTTGAACTTGTAGCAGAGCGCGACCACTATTTTCAGTTCCTCGCAGCACTCGTCAATTGGCAGTTCGCCCCGGTCAAACCGGTTCACTTCGCTGTTCGGTTTGTAGGTGCTGAAGGTGTCGTCGACCCAGTGCAACCACCGGGTCGCGGAGGCCAAGGCTGCGTCGACCTGCACCTGCGGCGCCGGGGTGCGCACGTCGAAGGTCACGACGGTGCCCATGACTTGTTCGTGCAGGACAGCGTTGGTGGCGCCGGGCCCGCTCAATGGCGAGGTCATTGGCTGGCTTTATCGAGGGCAGACTGCAGCGACTGGGCGAAGGCGTCGCTCGTGTACGTTGCCCCCGAAACGACGTCGAAGTTGATGCCCTGAGCAGCCACGGCCTCGCGCACCAGGATGGGGACCGCCGCCGAGTTCACCGTTTGGGAGTACGGGGAGAACGCGTCGTCCTGGGGCACCGAGACGGTGACGATCCGGCTGCCGTCCACGGTGACAGCCACCTCGATGTCGCCGTAACGGTAGGAGACATCCTGGCCCGTGTAGGTCCGGTCGGAGCTCGAAGATGCCGCCGTCGGTACCGTCGTGGCTGCGTTGGTGCCTGCGTTGGTGCCGCTGTTGGTGCCCGAGCCGATGGTGGTGTTGGTGCCGAGGCTGGTGCTGCTCGTCCCGGCGCCCGCGTCGACCTTGGCGACCCTTACAGCTCCTTCTGAGCGGTAGCCAAGCAGGAGAACGAGGCCGACCACCGTCCCGGCTGTGGCGATCACGGCGCGACGCATAGCACCCCCGTTCTACCTACAGCTCGAACAGTTCGGTGTGGACGTGGCGCCGCGGGACGCGCAATCCGCGAAGGCTTGAGTTGACCGTCGCTGTGAAACCTGGAGGACCGCACACGTAAACGTCGCGCTGGACGACGTCTCGCACGAGCCGCTGAAGGTGATTGGGGGTCAAGTACTCGGGGTGCTCGTCCCTCGGACCTACCAGGTAGTGGACCTTGGCGCCGCGCCTCTGCGCTATTTCGTCGAGCTCGGCGCGCAGCCCGAGCTCATCGGAGTTACTCGCCCGGTACAGCAGGGTCACGTCACCCGAGGCCGTGGCCGCCTCCTCGAACATGGCCCGTCGCGGCGTATGCCTACGCCGGCACCGATCATCAGGAGCTTTCGACCCCTCCGCCAGCGCGTCGTGAAGTTGCCGAACGGGCCCTCCAGCAGGACCTGGTGCCGGGGCGGAGCGCCGCCAAGCCTGAGCTGTGGTCGCCTCGTGCTTTAACCGTCATCCGGAACCATCGGCCGTTGAGAGCGGCAGACAGGCTGAAGGGGTGAGCCTGCCACCAGCCGTCCCGTGTCAGGAACCGCCAAAGGAAAAACTGTTCCAGCATCCGCACCAAGCTTGCCCAGCTCTCTGCCCGATCGTAGACCGATGTGAGGCCCGGGCAAGTCGCTCGCTGTCCCGACGACGACGAAACGATGGCGCGCCATGTTGAGCAGCGGCGTGACGGACGCGGTAGAAGATCAGGAGCGCAGCAACGGTCCCGTACATGGCGCCCCAGATGACCCTGTTGAGCGGGTGCGTCGCAAAGTCTGCACCGGTGTTGAACTGGTGCGCAAAGGAAAGTGCAAGGGCGATGTACGTGTAGAGGTGCACGAAGTACCCAGTGTGATGTCATTTCACACGCTTGCGTACCGCCCGGGCCGACAAAACCCCCACCGACGCCGGCCGGAAACCGGCAGCCCTACGGTCGCTGCCAGAGCATGTCCGGGTAGGAGAGCACAACGGACTTCGTCTCGCTCAACAAGCCGTCGTGGGTGGTGACGGCGTACCCCCAGATGATCAGCAACGCGTGCGCCACTAGCAGGCAAATCGAGTAGCGACGGTCGATGAAGAAGCCGAAAGGGCGAAATCGGAAATCAGTACCGCGCGGCGTGCGGTGGCCGGCGCGCTCGCGGTCGTGGCGCTGGTGACTTGGTGGTCAGCGGCTTTGGCCCAACAGGCGGAAACCTGGACGCCGGCGGCGTTGCCGCTGGTGACGAAACTGGGCTCCTGACAGCTCCCGCCGACGCTTCCTCCGCCGTCGACGCAAAATTCAGCGCCGGCGTGACCAGCGACTGAATTATCGCGGTTACACGCTGTCGGATCATCTTCCCAGCGTCTCCGCCAACGGCGAAGTCGATGACAACATCTTCTTCTCCGGCTGAATGTGACGTCGGATACAGATGCCGGACCTGTCGCATTTTCAAAATGACGGGAGTACGCTGGGGCTGCGCCGGACATCGGCGCGCTGACAACGGCAGGCGGCGTCGGGATTTACGGCTATCCGGGTCTGCCAACGATCCGTATTATCGGAGGCTTATGTTGCGCTGAGCGACGCGGTGACGAAGCAGCTGACCGTCGGCCTTAACGTCTATTACGCGCCGGACTATTACCGCACGGGCGCGTCGGAAGAATGACAAATCACTCACGGCCAAGTACGACGTCGGCTGGGGGCTTACGTTCTCTGCCAGCTTGGTGCGACAATTACTTCGGCAACGAGCGCGTTGCGACTGCCACAGCCGGTAGCGTCGTACTGCCGGACTAAACCTACGGGAACGCCGGGTTTGCCGATACCTAGAAGTCGTTCACGTTCGATGTGCACTATCACGCGACCACGCTGAACGGCAAAGCTGTCCTGATCACCGGAACCGGCCGGCAACGGATCGAATAGGCTGCGACCAGAAGCCGTCATCGTCACGTTCACCTGGACGCCGGCCTGGCCGACGAAGCGGCGTCAGCCGGAACAAAGTAAGCCTGCCCGGTCTGAAGGGAAGAATGTTTTGCTCGCACCGGCCTTCGGCTTGGAAGACACGAGGTTGTCCAATAATGCAACGTACCCGCGTGGTGCCCCGTCGCACGCCAGGCCGGTTAATGCGGGTCTGACAAAAAGTCCCAGCCGCGGTTCGTTCAAGCTGCTAACCTTGAGCGTCGTGACATCCTCCTCTAGTGTTTGGCACTTGCGCCATCATCGGTGACGCCAATGAAAGTCGCGGCCTGTCTGCGCGTACGATGACGATCATGGAGTTTGATTGTGCGGCTTGAACGACGGAAGTTTCTGCAGCTTGTCCCCGGTGCGATGGCTCTGGCCTCGGCAGGCGCGGCGCGCGGATGAGCCGTTGCGCGTCGGCTCGATCTGTCGTCACCGGGCCCGCCGCGTTCCTCGGCGAGGACATGAAGGCCGGATTGCAGCTTGCGGTCGACGAGATCAACGCCGGCGGGCGGCATCAACGGCCGCCAAGTCGCCTGGACGTTCTACGACGCTGAAAGCCAGACGCAGAAGGCCATTTCCGCCACGCGCCGGCTGATCAGCCAGGACAAGGTCGAGCTCATCCTCAGTGGCGGCAACATGAGCGGCATCGCGCTGGCGATGGCGCCGATGGCTGAAGCCGCCGGTATCCCCTTCATTTCCAGCGAAGGCGCGCTCTCCATCGTCACGCCGGTCGCCGAGCGCAAATGGGTGTTCAAGAGCACGGTCGACGACGAAGACGTTCTCGAGCGCATTGCCGACTATCTTGCCAAGAAGAACATCAAGAAGGTGGCACTGATTGCCGACACCAGCGGCTTCGGCCAGGGCGCGGTCACGCAGATGAAGAAGGTCGGCCCGCGGCGCAATCTCGACGTCGCCTACGAGTTCTTCGATCCAGCCGATACCGACATGATGCCGCAGCTGACCCGCATCCGCGACGGCGGGGCCGAAGCGATCATCTGCTGGACGGTCACGCCGGCCGGCGTCGTCTTTCTCAAGCAGGCGCAACTGCTCGGGCTCGACAACCGCACGCTGATCCACAGCTACGGCTTCGTCTCGCCCCGCTACATGACGCTCGCGGGTGACGCGGCGAAGCCGGTGCTGCTGGCAAGCTTGAAATTCCCGGTCGGCGATCAGCTGCCCGACAGCGACCCGCTCAAGGCCGGAATCCTGCGGTTGTTCGGCAGCTATCAGGAGCGCTTCAAGCGCGCCGCAAGCCTCTACGCCGCCGAATCCTACGATGCCGCGATGCTGGCGAAGGAAGCGCTGGGCAAGGTGGGCGGCGACGTCTCGACAAAATTCCCCAGGGCATGGAGCAGATCAAGAACTTCGCCGGCATGAGCGGCGTGTTCAACTTCTCGCCCGGAGCGCCATTCGGGCCTTTCGAAAAAGGATATCGTGCTGATCAATTGGCGGGACGGTCGCTTCAATCTCGCCGACTACGAGTAAAGACGCTCGAACGAAATGGAGGATGATGTCATGGCACTCTCGCGTGAGATGTCGGAGCAGCAGGCTTTCGAGGTGGTGCAGACGCTGCTCGATGCGCCCGAAAGCCGCTTTCCCCTTACTTTCAATTCCGACCTGCCGCGGATCCGCGAACTGTTCCACGCGGCGACCCGCAACCAATGGGATCCCAAGACGGACGTGGATTGGGATCAGCTCAAACCCGAGGCCTACACCGAAGAGCAGCGCGCCGCCGCGCGGCTCTACTGGAGCCGCAGGGCCTGGAGCGAATACGGCGCCATTTCGGAGAGCCCGTCTCTGCAGCTCCGGTTCGGGCTCGAAAACCGGCCATCCGACATGCAGCTCTTCTTCACCATCCGCTCCCAGGAGGAAGCCCGTCATGCCGAGGTTTGCCACGCCATGGCGGAGCGGCTCGGCGGATACATCGAAAAGCCGGTTCAGCAGCTGTTCGAGGGCTCGGTCGCCACCCACGGCGTGCGCCGCGCGACGCTGAATGCGGACGTTCCGCTCGAAGGCATCATTGCCGCGCTGGTCTGCACCGCGGAGGAAATCGCCTTCGACGTGTTCAAGCATCTCGACGACGTGACGCGCGATCCGGTGGCCAAACAAATCGTCCGCTTCATCATGCGCGACGAATCGCGCCACTGTGCCTTCGGCTGGTACTTCCTCGAGGCGATCTGCGAGACGCTGACGGCGGAGCAGAAGAAGATGATCGAAAGCTCGGTCATCACGATGGTCGAGAAGGTCGAGCTCAACGGTTACCACTCCAGCTGGCTCGCGCCGGAGAATCCCGGCGTCGAAAACCGAGGTCGAAGCCGACCGCATCACTTATGAGGCGGGGCTCGGTTCGACGATCGAGGAAGCCGAGAAGCCGGTCTTCATCGCGACGCTGCAGCGCATCCGCAACCAGATGCAGCCGCTCGGCATCAATCTGCCGCTGTTTTCCCATCCGAAGCTCGGGACCATCTGACGTGCCGCGCCTCATGCACCAGGTCAGGCCGACCATGCCGCCGTCGCATCTGCTGGTCGAGCGGCGCTTTCCGCTGGAAATGAGCGTGACGCTGCCGGAAATCCGCGAGCTCTACGATAGCGGCAAGGCCGGGCGCTGGAATCCGCTTCGCGATATCGATTGGACCGCGCTAGCGCCGGACCAACACGATGCGCGGGTGCGGGAGGCGGCGCGGCGGACCTGGAGCCGGCGGCTGTGGGTCGAAGCAACGGGTCTCACCGAGACGCCGGCGCTGCTGATGCGCTTCTGCATGGAGGCCGGCCGCGAGATCGATCCGAAATTCTACCTCACGGTCCGCAATACCGAAGAGGCATGGCACGTCGAATGCCTCGACCGGATCGCCGAGGCTTTCGGCGGACGCATCGCAGCGCCTGCCGACAAGGTTTACGAAGCCACGTTCAACCGCAATCTCCACCGCCGCGCGATGAACGCGGAGCAGAGCCTCGACAGCTACGTCACCTGCTTTGCCGCCTTCGAGGACGGCCTGGAACTCGAGCTCTGCCGCACCTGGCGCGACCATCGCGACGAACCCGGCGATCGTGGCCGTGCTCGAGCGCATCATCGCCGACAAGGAGCGCCACGCCGCTTTCGGCTGGCTGTACGTGACCTCGCGCGCGCCCCAGTGGACCGCGCAGGACCGTGCGCTCATCGCCGAAGAGCTGACCCAGCATCCGCGAAACCGAGCTGAAGGGCTATCACTGTCCCTGGCTCGCGCCGGAACATGCGGCGGCCGAGGCGGAGGCCGATGCCTTGACGGCATCCGCCGGGCTCGGCGGCGCGCCGCGCATGGCGGAAGAAGACATGGTTCAGGCCCTACACCGGGAATGCGCGGCGCAGGCTTGCCGAGCTCGGCGTTACCCTGCCGATGTTCGAATCCAACCGCATGCGGACGTTCTGACCGCCATGGTGACCGCGCATCCTGCATTGCTGGTCGCCGGCATCGGAACCGGCAGCATCTACGCGCTGATCGCGCTAGGCTTCAACGTCGTGTTCAAGAGCACCGGCGCGATGAATTTCGCCCAGGGCGAATGGGTGGTGATGGGCGGCATGGTTTCGGCGCTGCTGTTCTCGGCATTCAGCAAATCGGACTTGCCTGCCTTGTTGCGGTGTTGGTCGTGACGATCGTCGGCATTCTCTCGGAACGGCTGGTGATCTGGCCGCTGCGGCGGCCGACGACGTTGATGATTACCCTGGTCAGCATCGGGCTCGCGATCTGCTCGCGCAGCCTGGTGATGCTGGTGCTCGGCAAACAGCCGGTCGGCTACCCCGGATTTTCGCAGACCGCGATGCTGACATGGGGTGGCGTCAGCATACAGACGCAGACGTTGTGGATCGTCGGTCTGACGGCTGCCTTCCTGCGTCGTCACCCATCTGTTTTTCGAGCGCAGCATCATGGGCAAGGCGCTGCGGGCGGCGGCGGCCGATCGCGAGGCGGCGGCTATCGTCGGCGTGCGGGTCGAGACCACGGTGCTGCTGTCGTTTGCGATCGCCGCCTTTGCCGGCGCACTGGCCGGCGCCATCATCACGCCGCTGACGCTGTCGTCCTACGATCAGGGCGCCAGTTCGGCTTCAAGGGCTTCAGCGCGGCCATGCTCGGCGGTATCGGCAGCCTGCCCGGCGCGGTCGTCGGCGGGCTCGCGCTCGGGCTGCTCGAGGCTTTCGGCAGCTTCTACATTTCCTCCAATTTCAAGGATGCCATCGCTTTTGCCGTTCTGCTGCTGATCCTGTTCGCGCGCCCGGCCGGCCTTCTCGGGCGGGCGGACGTGGTCAAGGTCTGAGCGCAGATGGCGTTGGCCCCTGCAAAATCCCCGGTCTTGGCTTCGGTGGCTGCCGGGACCGGGTCGCGGCCCGCGGTGCAGCGGCCGCCGTGCTCGCTACGCGGCCACCCAGCCGCCGGCTTCTGTTGCTGGTCTGGTTCGGGCTTCTGATCGCCTTTCGTAGCGCCGAACGCCTATTTCGTCTCGCTCGCCAACATGATGCTGATCAACATCATCCTGATCGCGAGACTCAATCTGCTGATGGGCTATGGCGGACAGATCTCGCTCGGCCATGCCGGATTCTATGGCCTTGGTGCCTATGTCAGCGGCGTTCTCGGCGTGAAATTCGGTCTAAGCGCCTGGGCCGGGCCTGCCGGCGGCGGCACTCCTCACCGGTCTCGCCGCTCTCGTCATCGGGATCCCGGCGCTGCGCCTGCGTGGGCTCTATCGTCGATGGCGACGCTCGGCTGGAACGCCATTCTGGTCGTGATGTTCAACCGGCTGATCGAGGTCACCGGCGGCCCGAACGGTTTGCTGGGGGTGAAGCCGTTCGCGCTCGGCGCCTTCAAACTGGACACCGACATCCGGCAGTTTCCGCTGCTTTGGCTGGTTTCGCTGTTGGTGATGCTCGCGATCCTCAATCTGTTGTCCTCACGCATCGGCAGGGCGCTGCGCGCGGTGGCGACCAACGAACTCGGCGCCGACGCGGTGGGCATCGACAGCTTCCGGACCAAGCTGCTTGTTTTCGTGCTGAGCGCCGCGATGGCGGGTATCGCCGGCAGCCTCTACGTCCATGTCAATCAATATGCTTCGCCCGAGACGTTCAGCGTCTCCAATTCGATCCTGCTGGTGGTGATGGTGGCGATCGGCGGCTCCGGCACTCTACTGGGGCCCGTGCTCGGCGCATTGATCTTCACCGCCGTGCCGCAGCTCCTGCTCGACTATGAAGACTCCGAACTGATGCTGTTCGGCCTCGCCATGATCGTCGTGCTGATCGTATTGCCTTCGGGCCTCGCCGGGCTGCCGGCGGCGCTGCGCAAAGGCTTCGGTGGAGCGCGCCCGTCATGACTGACTGTCTGCTGCGCGTGGAGGCGCTCAATTGCAACTTCGACGGGGTCTCGCGCGGTGGCCGATCTCAGCTTCGATGTTCGGGCCTGGCGAGATCAAGGCGGTGATCGGCCCGAACGGCGCCGGCAAGAGCACGCTGTTCAACATGATCGCCGGCGTCACGCGGCCGACGTCGGGAGCGATCCGGTTCGACGGCGTGCGTATCGACACCTTGCCGACCTTTCGCCGCGCCAGGCTGGGCATCGCCCGCACATTCCAGAATCTGCAGATTTTTCGCGAGATGACGGTGCTCGAGAACGTCATGATCGGCCGCCATATTCACGGCAGCGCGGGCCTGCTCGGCGCGCTGCTCAATGGCCCTGCGCTGCTCGGCGAGGAGCGCAGCATGACGGAAGCCGCCTCGACCTGCTCGCGCGCTTCGAACTCGACGGCAAGGCGCATATGCCGCGCGGGCAGACCTGAGCTTCGGCCAGATGAAGGTGCTGGAACTGGCGCGGGCGCTCGCCGCCGAGCCGAGACTGCTGCTGCTCGACGAGCCGGCCGCCGGCCTGCCGCAGGCGGAAGCCGAACATGTCGGCGAGATCATCATCGGCGCTCAACGCGGCAGCGGCGTGACGGTACTGCTGGTCGAGCACAACATGCGCATGGTGATGTCGCTCTCGCACGAAATTCTGGTGCTCAACAACGGCATGCGGATCGCGGAGGGCGACGCCGAGCAGCGTGCGCCGCCATCCCGATGTGCTGGCCGCCTATCTGGGCGAGGCCGCAACATGCTTGAGGTCGACGCGCTGACGGCGGATACGGCAGCATCCAGGTGCTGCACGGGATTTCGTTGCGTGTGGAAGCCGGCCAGTCGGTCTGCCTGATCGGCGCGAACGGCGCCGGCAAGACGACGCTGTTGCGTGCCTCGCCGGTCTGCTCGCCCGAGCGCCGGCCGCGTCCGGTCGAAGGCCACGATATCACCAGGCCGGTCGGCGTCGGCACGGCTCGAGCTTCGGCGTCACGCTGGTGCCGGAAGGCCGCCGCGTGTTCGCGCCGATGACGCGTGCGCGAAAATCTCGAAATGGGGGCGTTCCGCCGGCTGTGGCCGCGGCGCGACCGCGGTCGTGGGCCGACATGGACAATGGTGTTCGAGCTGTTTCCGCGCCTGCCGAGCGGCAGGGCAGGCGGCCGGGCTGCTCTCGGGCGGCGAGCAGCAGATGCTGGCGATCGGCCGCGCGCTGATGTCGCGGCCACGGCTGCTGCTGCTCGACGAGCCCTCGATGGGCCTGGCGCCGCGCGTGGTGCAGGAGATCTTCGCGACCATCGGCAGGCTCAATGCCGGCGGCATGTCGATCCTGCTCGCCGAGCAGAATGCCGACATGGCGCTGCAAAACAGCGACTGGGCTACGTGCTCGCGGAAGGCGAGATCGTCGCTGACGCCGAAAGCGTTCTGCGCGCGATCCGGCCGTACGAACGCTCTATCTCGAAGCCTTAACGGTGCATCCTGAACCGGAACCCCAACCGATCGACGAAAACCTCGAAGCCCAATACGCCTTGCGCAACCGGCATCCGGAGCGTGAAGAGATCTATGACGAGCATCAGCGCCGTAGTGCCGCGTGCGCGCGGCCGGCAATTGCCGGCTGGATGGCGATACGGCGCTGGCCCGCGCTGCCTGCTCGAGTTTTCCCGCGGGTGAAGGGCGCCGGTCCTGTTCTTCATTCACGGCGGCTACTGGCGCGCGCTCGACAAGTCTTACGTTCCTTCATCGCCGAGCCTACCGCGAGCGGGCATTACCGTGTAATGCCTGGTTACGATCTCGTGCCGGCGGTCGGGTGGCGAGATCGTCGATCAGGTCCGCGAGCTTTGCCTGGACCACGGAGCATTTGGCGCCGAACGGATCGTCGTCGCCGGACATTCCGCCGGCGGCCAATTGCCGCGATGCTGGCGCTGGATCAGGCCGCCCTGGCGGGGGCCGATCGTCGGGCTTACCGGCGTCAGCGGAGTATTCGATCTGCGGCCGCTGCTGCATACCTCGATCAACGCCGATCTTGCTTTGACGCCGGCCGAAGCCGCGGCGGCGAGTCCGTTGCTTCGCGTCAGAGAGGCAAAGGGCGGCGCCGGTCTGGTGCCGCTCCTGGGGATTGTCGGCGGTGACGAAACGCAAGGCTTCAAACAGTGGACGACAGATTTTGTCGCGGCATGGCGCGGTAAAAGGGGGGGCGGCCGAATCGGCCGAAATTCCCGGCAAAACCCATTTCACGAATCTCAACGCCTCGGCTGACCCGGACGGCGGAGAAATAGTGCGCGCGATTTGTGCGATGGCGCTTTAAGACCCTCTCGATGACAAGAGTTTTCGGGCCAAACAAGCGTTGAGATGGCGACCCCGCCTGGATTCGAACCAGGGACCTTCAGCTTAGAAGGCTGTTGCTCTATCCCCTGAGCTACGGGGCCGAACCACCTTGCGGCGCGATCCGTAGAGGATCGGTCCAGGTAGTATCCGTCCGTATAGTATAATGAATCGGGGGCGAAATATCCCCGGTCACGACCTCGACACGATCGTCGCTTCAAATCCGCGCCGCTTGGGTGAAATTGCGCGCCCCGGGAGGAGATTACCGATGCTTTGGCTCATTCGCGCCGGCCTTGCCGCGGCGCTCCTTGCCTTTGCCCCGCTCGCCGCCGCCCCATCGACCGCCAATGCCGCGGAAAAGCCGTTCCAGAACAGCGACCTCGCCGACAGCGCGATCGCGCTCGAGGCGCAGATCAAGACCGATGCCGGGGCGCCGACCAAGCCGGTGGCTCAACTCCGGCAAGACGCCAATGCGGCGTTCGCCAAGAACGATTTTCGCGCCGGCATGGCGCTGCTCGGCCAGATCGTGGCCGGGGCGCCGAACGACGGCACGACCTGGCTGCGGCTCGCCCGCACCATCCTGCAAATCCGCCCCGCCAATGACGACGAGCGCAAGCTCCTGACCGAGCGCGCTTCGACCGCCGCCTATATCGCCTACCAGCGCACCACCAGCCGGACCGAGGAGGCGGACAGCCTCGCGCTTCTCGGCAACACGCTCGCCCAGCGCGAACAGTGGCGGCCGGCGCTCGACGCGCTGCGGCTGTCGCTCGAAGGGCGCGAAGTCGCCGAGGTGCGCGCGCAATACGAAAGGCTGCGCGAGCAGCACGGCTTCCGCGTGCTCGACACCAGCGTCGACGCCGATACCGCGACGCCGCGCGCCTGCTTCCAGTTCTCGGAGGACTTGCCGGCGCGCACCGATTTTTCGCCTTTCGTGGTGGTCGGCGGCATCGACAAGCCGGCGCTCACGACGACCGAGAAGCAGCTCTGCGTCGAAGGGCTTGACTGCACGGCCAGAGCTACACGGTGACGCTGCGCGCGGGCCTGCCGTCGACCGTGCACGAGACGCTGGCGAAGACCGCGGATTTTTCCATCTATGTGCGCGACCGCAAGCCGTCCGCGCACTTCTCCAGCAACGCCTATGTGCTGCCGCGCACCGGCCAGCGCGGCATTCCGGTCGATCAGCGTCAACACCCGCGCGCTCGCGGTCGAAATCTACCGCGTCGGCGACCGCAATCTGATCGGCATGACCGGCGGCAACGACGCCGACAGCGGCGACTTCAAGCGAGCCTCAGCCGCTGCGATATCGACCGGCTCGGCGAGACGCGCGGCGTCGCGGTGTGGAAGGGCGAGCTCGCGGTCGCCGAGGCGCCGCTCAACGCCGACGTCACCACCGCGTTCCCGGTCGACCAGGCGGTCGGCGATCTCAAGCCCGGCGTCTACGTCATGGTGGCGCAGCCGAAGGAGATCAAAGACGTCGACACAATTACGACGCGCTGGCGACGCAGTGGTTCATCGTCTCCGATCTCGGGCTCACCGCGTTTTCCGGCAATGACGGCATCCACGCCTTCGTCAATTCGCTGGCGACCGCCGAGGGCAAGAGCGGCATCGAGCTGCGGCTCGTTTCGCGCAGCAACGAAATACTGGCGACGCCGCAAGACCGACGCGAGCCGGCCACGCGCCAGTTCGAAACCGGGCTGACGAGCGGGGAGGGCGGCGCTGCGCCGGCGCATGCTCACCGCGTCGGATCCGTCGGGCGATTTCGCCTTTCTCAGCCTCACCGCGCCGGCGTTCGATCTCAGCGACCGCGGCGTCGGCGGCCGCCCGGCGGCGAGCGGGCTCGATGCGTTCGTCTATGCCGAGCGCGGCATCTATCGCTCCGGCGAGACCGCCTATCTCACCGCGCTGCTGCGCGACGCGCAGGGCGCCGCCGCGCTCGGCGTGCCCTTGACGTTCGTGGTCGAGCGGCCGGACGGCGTCGAATATCGCCGCGCGTCGGTCGCCGATCAGGGCCTCGGCGGCCATGCGCTTGACGCTGCCGCTCGCCGGCTCGGCGCCGACCGGGACCTGGCACGTGCGCGCCTTCACCGATCCGAAGCGGCCGGCGGTCGGCGAGACGAGCGTTTCTGGTCGAGGATTATGTGCCCGACCGCATCGAGTTCGACCTGACCTCGCCGAGCGGCCAGCATCTCGCAAAGGCCCGGCGAAAGTCGAGGTCGCCGGGCGTTTCCTCTATGGCGCGCCGGCCGCCGGGCTCGATCTCGAAGGCGACGTGACGGTCGGCCGTCGCCAAGGAGCGGCCGGCTTTGCCGGTTATCAGTTCGGCCTCGACGACGAGGAGATCGAGCCGCGTCCAGCAGACGCTGGAAGATCTGCCGGCGACCGATGCCGCCGGCAAGGCGAGCTTCACCGTCAATCTCGACAAGCTGCCGTCCGAGCACGCATCCGCTCGAGGCGCAGATCGCCGTGCGCATGGCCGAGCCCGGCGGCCGCGCCGTCGAGCGCAAGCTCGACGCTGCCGGTGACGCCGAGCGGCGACGATGATCGGCGTCAAGCCGCTGTTCTCCGGCCGTTCGCTCGCCGACGGCGCCAATGCGCGACTTTCGACGTCGTCGTCGTCGCGCCGCGACGGCACGGCGATTGCGCAGAAGGGCCTGCATTACGAGCTGCTCCGCGATCGAGACGCATTATCAATTCTACAAGCGCGACGGCCGCTGGAATTACGAGCCGGTCAAGACGACGAAGCGCGTCGCCGACGGCAAGCATCGACACGGCGCCCGACAAGCCGGCGCATATTGTCGCTGCCGGTGAATTTCGGCCGCTACCGGCTCGAAGTCGTCGTCGCCCGATCCGAACGGCCCGGTCACGTCGGTCGCCTTCGATGCCGGCTGGTACGTCGAGGCCAACGCCGACACGCCCGACATGCTCGAAGTCGCGCTCGACAAGACCGAATACAAGCCCGGCGACACCATGACGGTCGCGGTGACCGCGCGCAGCGCCGGCCGGCTGACGCTCAACGTCGATCGGCGACAAGCTGCTCGCCAGCCAGACCGCCGACGTGTCAAGCCGGGCGTCGCGCAGGTGAAGCTGCCGGTCGGCCGCGATTGGGGCACCGGCGCCTATCTGGTCGCGACCCTGCGCCGGCCGCTCGATGCGCCGGCGCAGCGCATGCCGGGCCGCGCCATCGGCGTGCAATGGTTCTCCATCGATCGCGCGGCAAAGACACTCGACGCGTCGATCTGAAGCCGCCGTCGCTGATGCGGCCGAACTCGACGCTGCAGCTCCCGGTCAAGGTCGGCGGTCTCGCCGCCGGCGAGGAGGCGCGCGTCGTCGTCGCCGCGGTCGATGTCGGCATCCTCAATCTGACCAACTACAAGCCGCCGTCGCCGGACGATTATTATCTCGGCCAGCGCGCGCTTTCGGCCGACATCCGCGACCTCTACGGCGAGCTGATCGACGGCATGCAGGGCACGCGCGGGCAGATCCGCTACCGGCGGCGACGAGGGCGCGCAGCTGCAGGCAAGTCCGCCGACGCGGGCCGCCGGTCGCGCTCTATTCCGGCATCGTCACGCGTCGGCGCCGACGGCACCGCCGAGGTCGATCTTCGACGTCCGCGACTTCGCCGGCACGCTGCGCGTCATGGCGGTGGCGTGGAGCAAGGACAAGGTCGGCCACGCCAGCGCCGACGTAGTCGTGCGCGATCCGGTCGTGCTCACCGCGACGCTGCCGCGCTTCCTGCTGCCCGGCGACCGATTCGAGCCTGCATCTCGATCTCGACAATGTCGAAGGCGCAGCCGGCGACTACGCCATCGCCGTCACCGGCGCGGACGCCGCTTGGCCGGCGCTGGCGCCACGCAGAAGCTGACGCTTGCGCGCCAAGGAGCGCGGCGCCGCGACCGTGCCGATCACCGCCAACGCGGCCGGCAACGGCACCGTGCAAAGTCAGCGTGAGCGGCCCGGCGGGCTTTGCGCTCGAGCGCAGCTTCACGCTGACGGTGCGATCGCCGGCGCAAATCCTGGCGCGGCGCACGGTCAAGCCGATCGCCAAGGGCGAGAGCCTGACGCTGTCGAGCGATATGTTCGCCGATCTCGTTCCCGGCACCGGCGCGGTGTCGGTCTCGGTCGGCGCCTCGGCGGCGCTCGATGCCGCGAGCCTGCTCGCGGCGCTCGACCGCTATCCGTATCGCTGCTCCGAGCAGATCACGAGCCGCGCGCTGCCGCTGCTCTATGTCAGCGAACTCGCCAGGCGGCGCATGTCGCGCTCGATACGCAGACGCGATCAGCACATTCGCGACTGCGATCGAGGCGCTGCTGACGCGGCAGGATTCGCAACGGCTCGTTCGGCCTGTGGAGCGTCGGCGGCGACGATGTCTGGCTCGACGCCTATGTCACCGACTTTCTGACCCGCGCGCGCGAGCAGCAAATTCGCGGTGCCGGACGACGGCGTTCAAGCTCGCGCTCGACCGGCTGCGCAACGCCGTCGCCGACACCTCCGATCCGGGCAAGAACGGCGGCGACCGATCTCGCCTATGCGCTCTATGTGCTGGCGCGCAACGGCATGGCGCCGATCGGCGATCTGCGCTACCTCGCCGACGCCAAGCTCGACGCGCTGGCGACGCCGATCGCCAAGGCGCAGATCGCCGCCGCGCTCGCCATGGTCGGCGACCGCGCCCGCGCCGAGCGCGTCTATGCGGCGGCGCTCGCGGCGATTGCGCCGCGCCGCAGCCCGATCTCGTCGGCCGCGAGGATTACGGCTCGACCTTGCGCGACGCCGCGGCGCTGGTGGCGCTCGCGAGCCGAAGGCGGCGCGCCGCGCGCGACGGTGCAGGCCGCGGTGCAGCGCGTCGAGGCCGCCCGCGCGACGCTGCGTGCCGACCTCGACGCAAGAGGATGCCTGGCTGCTGCTCGCGGCGAGCGCCATGGCCAAGGACGCCGGCAAGATCTCGCTCGATGTCGGCGGCGAGGCGATGACAGCGCCCGCTCTACCGCACCATCCGCGCCGGCGATCTGAAGGAGCCGCTGCGCATCACCAACACCGGCGAGGACGACGGTCAAGGCGTCGTCACCGTCACCGGCGCGCCGGTCACGCCCGAGCCGGCGGCCGAGAAAGGCTTCAAGATCGAGCGGCAGACCTACACGCTCGACGGCGACCCGGTCGATCGCGAAGACGGTCAAGCAGAACACGCGGCTCGTCGTGGTGCTGAAGATCACCGAGGCGCAGCCGCAATTCGGCCGCGTGATCGTCGCCGATTATCTGCCGGCCGGGTTCGAGATCGACAATCCGCATCTCGTCTCCTCGGGCGATACCGGCACGCTGTCGTGGATCACCGACGCGGTCGAGCCGGTGAATGCCGAGTTCCGCGACGATCGCTTCACCGCGGCGTTCGACCGCAAGAAGGGCGACCGCGCCGGTGTTCACCGTCGCCTATGTGGTGCGCGCGGTCGCGCCCGGGCAAATACGTGCGGCCGCAGGCGAGCGTCGAGGACATGTACCGTCCCGACCGCTTCGGCCGCACCGCGACCGAGAGCGTCGAAGTCACGGCGGCGAAATGAGCCGACGCGGCAGCTGCGAGCGAAGCGAAGCAATCCGGTATGGCCGTCTTCTGGACTGCTGGTCGCTTCGCTGTCCGCGATGACGCGCACGTGCGCGGCTCGCCGTTATCGCCGGCGTGTTGCTTTGCGGCATCGCTGTTCGGCGCCGCCGCATGGTGGATCGTTTCTCTCGGCCGCCGCCGCTCGGCAAGGATCTCGACGTTCTCGACCCGCGTGCTCGATCGCGACGGCCGGTTGCTGCGCGCCTACGCCACGAGCGAAGGCCGCTGGCGGCTTGCCGGCGACGGTCGCCGACGTCGATCCGCGCTTCTTCGACGTGCTGTTCGCCTATGAGGACAAGCGCTTCCGCGCCCATCACGGCGTCGATCCGCTGGCGCTTGCTGCGCGCGGCGTTGCAGCTCGTCACGCAGCGGCCGCATCCGCTCCGGCGGCTCGACGCTGACCATGCAGGTGGCGCGGCTGCTCGAGCCGCGCAGCGGCCGCAGCTTTGCCGCCAAGCTTCGCCAGATCGTGCGCGCGATCGAGATCGAGCGCGCGCTGAGCAAGGACGAGGTGCTCGCGCTCTATCTCGACCTCGCGCCCTACGGCGGCAACATCGAGGGCATCCGCGCCGCCTCGCTCGCTTATTTCGGCAAGGAGCCGCGCCGGCTCTCGCTCGGCGAGGCGGCGCTCCTGGTCGCTCTGCCGCAATCGCCGGAGCTGCGCCGGCCGGACCGTTCGGCCGACGCAGCGCGCGGCGGCGCGCGACCGCGTGCTCGACCGCTATCGCCGCGGCCGGCGCTGTGCCGGCCGACGAGATCGCGCTCGCCAAGGCCGAGCCGGTGCCGGCGGCGCGCCGCGCCGATGCCGATGCTGGCGCCGCACGCTGCCGATCGGCGCGATCGCCGGACGCCGCGCCGGGCAGCGAGGTGCGGCTCGACCATCGATGCCGACCTGCAGAAAAATCTGGAAGAGCTGGCGCGCGAGCATGTGCGCACGCTGTGGCAGACGCTCGGGCCGGACGTTTCGCTCGCGCATGCTGGCCGTCGACAACGCCACCGGCGAAGTGCTGGCCCGCGTCGGCTCGCCGGATTATTTCGATCAGCGCCGCGCCGGCCAGGTCGACATGACGCAAGCGCTGCGCTCGCCCGGCTCGACGTTCAAGCCCTTCATCTACGGGCTCGGCTTCGAGGACGGCTTCATCCATCCCGAGACGCTGATCGACGACCGGCCGGTCCGCTACGGCGCCTACGCGCCGCAGAATTTCGATTTCACCTTTCAGGGCACGGTGACGGTGCGCCGGGCGCTGCAGAATGTCGCTCAACCTCCCGGCGCTCGCCGTGCTCGATCAGGTCGGTGCGAGCCGCCTGGCCGCGCGGCTCACCCAGGCGGGCGCCGCGCTGGTGCTGCCGCGACGGCGAGGCGCCGGGGCTTGCCATCGGCCTCGGCGGCGTCGGCATCAAGCTGTCCGATCTGGTGATGCTGTATGCCGGCATCGCGCGGCTGGGCACCGTGCTGCCGCTGGTCGAGCGAGCGTCGCCCGCACCGCAGAGCGCGCACAATGGCGCGGGCACGAAGCTGATGGAGCCGGTCGCGGCCTGGTATGTCGAGCAACGTACTGATCGGCACGCCGCCGCCGGAGAACGGCGTCGCCCGGCCGCATCGCCTTCAAGACCGGCACCAGCTACGGCTATCGCGACGCCTGGTCGGTCGGCTTCGACGGCAAGTACACCATCGGCGTCTGGGTCGGCCGGCCGGACGGCGCGCCGGTGCCGCGGCTGATCGGACGCAGCGCGGCGGCGCCGATCCTGTTCGACGCGTTCGCGCGCCTGCCGGCGCCGCCCGCGCCGCTGCCGCCGCGCGCCCGCATGGCGTCGTCATGACCACGACCGCGAAGCTGCCGCCGCCGCTCAAGCACTTCGCACCGGGCGAACGTGGCGTCGCGAACGCCGAGAGCAGGCTTCACATCCTGTTTCCGCCGGACGGCGCGCGGCTCGAACTGACGGCAAGCGACGGCGAAGCCCGATCCGGTGCCGCTGAAGGTCACCGGCGCGGTCGCGCCGCTCACCGTCCTCGTCAACGGCGTTCCGGCGTCGGCGCAGCCACGCGGCACTCTGTTCTTCCAGCCCGACGGTCCGGGCTTTGCGCGCGTGACGGTGATCGACGGCAGTGGCGCCGCCGACAGCGTTCAGGTGCGGCTCGATGACGCGACCACCACAATGCTGACGACGCCCGGACATCCTGCCTGTCCGGTCATGCCGTGCGCCACCCCTGACCCGCTACCTTGTCGCGTCCCTGTAGCGACCTTGCCGGCCTGGGCGTTTCCTCTATGTTCCCCCGCATGCGCTTCACGGAAAAAAGATGAGCACGACCAATCGCGCAGCACCGCCGAATTCTTCGGCGGCGACCGCTGCCGCGGCACCTGCCGCGTTCGTGCGGCGCATGGTCGTCAATCTGTTGCTCTGGATCAGGATGCTCGGACGGGCGCCGCGGTCGCGTCCGCCGCGCGTTCGCGCCGGGGCCTGGCTGTTCGCCGCGGTGGCGGTCGCCGCGATCGCCGCGTCAATGTTCCTCATCGACTACACGGCGAGTGAATGGGCGCGGAACCTGCCGCAATGGGTGATGGAGCCCGCCGATACGATCACCAATTTCGGCCTGTCCGGCCGGTTTCTTTATCCGCTGGGATTCATTTGTTTTGCTGCTCGCGGCGAACTCATGTCGCCGAAATTGCCGCGATGACGCAGGGGGTGCTGGCGTGCTCGCCGCCCGCGCGGCTTTCTGTTTCTGGCCATCGGCGCGCCGAGCCTGTTCGACACCATCATCAAGCGGATGATCGGCCGCGCGCGGCCTTATGTCGGTTCGCACGACGATCCGTTCTCGTACCGGCCGTTCATCTGGCTGCCCGAATACGCAAGCATGCCGTCCGGACATGCGACCACGGCGGCGGCGGCGGCGATCGCGTTCGGCGCGATCTGGCCGCGGCTGCGGGCCGTCGTGTGGCTGTATGCTCTCATCATCATGCTCAGCGCGGTCGTGATGAATGTGCATCATCCGAGCGACGTTCTTGCCGGCGGACTGGTCGGCGTCGTGGGCGCGCTTATGGTGCGGCGGTTTTTCGCGGCGCGCGGGCTGGTCTTCGCGGCGGGCGATTTGCGCGCCTTTCCGGGGCCGTCGTGGCAACGCATCGCGGCCGCCGCCAGGCAGGTGGCGGCCTGCCCGCGCCGGCCGCGCGCTGACGAAATCAGATGCTTGAGGCGGCGGCGAGCGCCGCAAAGCCGCGTTCGAGGTCGGCGAGCAGGTCCTCGACGGCTTCGAGGCCGATATGGAAGCGCACGGCGGGCCGCCCGGCGCCCACGGCGTCGCGGTGCGGACATCGGCGCAGTCGAACGGAATGGCGAGGCTTTCGAAGCCGCCCCAGGACGCGCCGATGCCGAACAATTCCAGCGCGTCGAGAAACGCGTTCACCGCCTTCTGCGGCACCGGCTTGAGCACGACGCTGAACAACCCCGACGCGCCGGAGAAATCGCGCTTCCACAGCGCGTGGCCGGGATGGCTCGGCATGGCGGGATGCAGCAGCCGCAGCACCTCCGGCCGCTGCTCCAGCCAGCGCGCGACGGCGAGCCCGGAATGGTAATGCCGCTCGAGCCGGACCGCGAGCGTGCGCAGGCCGCGCAGACCGAGATAAACGTCGTCGGGTCCGACGCACAGTCCGCTGAGGCCGACGATGTTCTTCAGATCGCGACCGTCGCCGCGCATTGGCGGAGACCGTGCCGAGCATGACGTCGGAGTGGCCGCCGATATATTTGGTGCCGGCCTGGATCGACAGGTCGACGCCGATGATCGAGCGCGCGGAAATAGAGCGGGGTCGCCCAGGTGTTGTCCATGAGCACCAGCGCGCCCTTGGCGTGCGCCGCCGCGGCGATGGCGCGGAACGTCCTGCATCTCGAAGCTGCAGCGAGCCCGGCGATTCGAGATAGACGGCGCGCGTGTTCGGCTGCATCAAGCCGGCGATCGCGGCGCCGGCCAGCGGATCGAAATAGCGTGGTGGTGACGCCGTATCGGGTCAGAATCTGGTCGCAAAACGTGCGCGTCGGGCCATAGGCGCTGTCGGTGACGAGCATATGGTCGCCGGCGCGCACGACCGACAGCAGCGCCGCCGCGATCGCCGCCAGACCCGACGGCAAGCAGCGCGACGCCGGCGCATTGCGGTCCCTCGAGCGCGTGCAGCGCCGCCTTCGAGCGCTTCGGTCGTCGGCGTGCCGCGCCGGCCGTACTGATAGCGCGAGCGGTGGGCGAGGAAATCCTCGGCGCTCGGATAAAGCACGGTCGAGGCGTGATAGACCGGCGGGTTGACGAAGCCATGATAGGCGGCCGGGTCGCGCCCGGCCGTTGACCACGCGGCGTGTCCGGTAGTCGCGCCCGGCGGGTGTCCTTCTTTGCCGTCCCTGCTTTCATCGGTCGCCGTCTCTCGTGCTGCGCATCGCGGCCGGGTGTGCCGCGCGGCGTCCAATGTGCCACAAACTGTGCCATTACCTCGGCATCTACGCCGCTCGTCAACCCCTTGACCTTGCTGTGCTAATCGTCCTCAGATGCGCGCCGGAAGCGCGAGCCGTGTGCATTTGCGTCGAAGAACGGGCTTTGTGGCGCGGCCGTCCATCCTGAAAGGCCTGATCATGAAACGTCTTGCTACGGCAATGGCTTTGCGCGACGCTGGTAGCGATTCTGGCGACTGCGGCCGCATCCGCGCAGACGCTCGCGCGCGGTCAAGGACCGCGGCGAACTCATCTGCGGCGCCAACGGCACGCTGGCCGGCTTCGGCCTGCCCGATCCGCAGGGCAACTGGACCGGCTTCGACGTCGATTTCTGCCGCGCCATCGCCGCGGCGATCTTCAACGATCCGAGCAAGGTCAAATTCGTGCCGCTGACGGCGAAGGACCGCTTCACCGCGCTGCAATCCGGCGAAATCGACGTGCTGTCGCGCAACACCACCTGGACGCTGTCGCGCGACACCTCGCTCGGGCTCGATTTCGCGGCCGTCACTTACTACGACGGCCAGGGCTTCATGGTGCGCAAGTCGCTCAAGGTCACCTCGGCGCTCGAACTCAACGACGCCTCGGTCTGCGTGCAGCAGGGCACCACCACCGAGCTCAACCTCGCCGATTATTTCCGCGCCAACCATATGGGCGCTCAAAACGGTGACGTTCGCGACCGGCGACGAGGCGGTCAAGGCCTATGAGTCCGGCCGCTGCGACGCCTACACCACCGACTCCTCGGGCCTTTACGGCGAACGGCTGCAGCTGGCCGAGCCGGCCGAGCACATCGTGCTGCCGGAAATCATTTCCAAGGAGCCGCTCAGCCCGGCGGTGCGCCACGGCGACAACCAGTGGACCGACATCGTGCGCTGGACCCATTTCGCCATGGTCGACGCCGAGGAGCTCGGCGTGACCAAGGCCAATGTCGACGAGAAGCTGAAATCCGACAATCCGGAAACGCGGCGCCTGCTCGGCGTCGAGGGCCAATACGGCGAAGGCGCTCGGGCCTGACCAACGACTGGGCCTATCGCATCATCAAGCACGTCGGCAATTACGGCGAGAGTTTCGAGCGCAATGTCGGCCAGGGCTCGCCGCTGAAGATCGTGCGCGGGCTCAACGCGCTGTGGACCAAGGGCGGCCTGCAATACGCGCCGCCGATCCGCTGAGCCGTTCTCCGTCGCGCCCGTCGTTGTCGTCGCGGGCCGGCCGATGACCGATGAAGCCCAGAGCTGTGCGCCGGGGCTTGCGGCGCGGCTGCGCCGCGCTTGACGCGGCGCTTCGTCGATTCAGCGCTGCAGTCTGCGCTCGTCGTCGTCGTCGCCGCGCTCGGCTACGGCGCCGCCTATAATGCGGCGCAAAATCTCGCGCGCGCCCACATCGCCTCCGGCTTCGGCTTCTGGAACAACACCGCCGGCTTCGACATCAGCCAGACGCTGATCAACTATTCCGCCGAGCACGTCGACCTTCGGCCGCGCCTTCTGGGTCGGCCTTCTCAACACGCTGCTGGTCGCCGCGATCGGCATCGTGCTGGCGACCGTGCTCGGCTTTGTCGTCGGCATCGCGCGGCTGTCGCGCAATTGGCTGGTCGCGCGGCTCGCCGGCGTCTATGTCGAGCTGATCCGCAACGTGCCGCTGCTGCTGCAAATGCTGTTCTGGTACAACGCGGTGCTGCAAATCGCTGCCGGAGCTGCGCGACAGCGTCGCGCTGCCGGGCGGCGGCATTCTCAACAATCGCGGCCTGTTCCTGCCGCGGCCGGAATTCGCGCGCGGCTTTCACGCCGTCGTCATCGCGTTCTGCGTCGGCATCGTCGCCGCGATCGCGCTGCCGGCTCGGTGCGCATCCGGCGCCGGCGCAGCGACCGGCGAGCGAGCGGCCGGTCGTCTGGCCGGCGCTGGGCGCTGGTCTGTCGGCTTGCCGCTCGCCGCCTTTGTGCTGGCCGGATTTCCGCTGCGCTTCAGTTTCCGCGAGCTCGGGCCGCTTCAACGTCCGCGGCGGCCTCGAAATCCTGCCCGAATTCGCCGCGCTCGCTGCTGGCGCTGTCGCTCTATACCGCGGCCTTCATCGCCGAAGTGGTGCGCGCCGGCGTGCTCGTCGGTGCTCGGCCGGCCAGAGCGAGGCGGCGCAGGCGCTCGGCCTGCGCGTCGGCGGCGACGCTGCGCCTCGTCGTCGTTCCGCAGGCGATGCGCGTCATCGTGCCGCCGCTGACCAGCCAGTATCTCAATCTGATCAAGAACTCGTCGCTCGCCGTCGCCATCGGCTATCCCGATCTGGTCCAGGTTTTTGCCGGCACCGTGCTCAACATCACCGGCCAGGCCGTCGAGGTGATCGCGATCACCATGGCGGTCTATCTTGTCGATCAGCCTGGTCACGTCGTTCGCTGATGAACCTTTATGCGCGCTCGACCGCGATCGTGGAGCGCTGACCGCGATGAGCGCCATCGGCGACAAGCGCTTCTATCTGCGCGCGCGCCCGGCGGAACGGCTGCCGCCGCCGGCGGCGCGCGCCGGCGCTTCGGGCTGGCTGCGCGCCAATCTGTTCTCCGGCCCGGCCAATATCGCGCTGACGCTCGCTTGCGTCGTGTTGATCGTCTGGGTGGTGCCGCCGCTGGTGCGGTTTTTCTTCATCGACGCGGTGTGGTCCGGCGCCGACCGCGACGCGTGCCTCGCCGTCGCCGGCGCAGCCGGCAGCCGGGCGCCTGCTGGGCGTTCGTGCGGGCGTGGTTGTCGTATTTCGTCTATGGCTTCTATCCGGTCGGCCGAGCGCTGGCGGGTCGATCTGTTCTTCCGGCGCTGGCCTTCGGCATCGCCTGGCTGCTGTGGCTGTCGGCGCCGCGCCGCGACATCGGCGCGCTCTACTTCTTCGTCGTGCTGCCGGTGCTGTCGTTCGTGCTGCTGCACGGCGCGCCGCTGTCGGGCTTGCGGTGGTGCCGACCGCGCTGTGGGGCGGCATTCTGGTGACCATCGTGGTCGCGACCGTCGGCATGGTGTTCTCGCTGCCGCTCGGCATTGTGCTGGCGCTGGCGCGGCGCTCCGACATGCCGGTGGTGCGGCTCGCCGCGGTGGCCTTCATCGAATTCGTCCGCGGCGTGCCGCTGATCACGGTTCTGTTCATGGCGAGCGTGATGCTGCCGCTGTTCGTGCCCGAGCGGTTGGCGCCCGGACAAGCTGGTGCGCGCGCTGATCGGCGTCGCGCTGTTTGCCTCCGCCTATATGGCGGAGGTGGTGCGCGGCGGCCTGGCCGCCGTGCCGCGCGGCCAATACGAGGCGGCGCAGGCGCTGGGGCTGACCTATTGGCGCATGATGGCGCTCGTCGATTCTGCCGCAGGCGCTGCGGGTGACGCTGCCGAACATCGTCAACACCTTCATCGGCCTGTTCAAGGACACGACGCTGGTCTTCGTCGTCGGCATTTTCGATTTTCTGCGCACCATCGAAGCGGCGCGCGCCGATCCGAAATGGGCGGCGCCGACCATCGGCCGTCACCGGCTACGCCTTCGCCGCGCTGTTCTATTTCGTCTGCTGCTATGGCATGTCGCGCTACGCGCGCGAGCGTCGAAACGCGGCTGGCGCGCGCCGGCCGGCGCTAAGGGAGCGATGGACAGAGCGCGCCGACAAGTCCGGCGGACGCGCCGCTGCCCGAAGTGGCGGTCGAGGTCACCGGCCTGCACAAATGGTACGGCGACTTTCACGTCCTGCGCGACATCAATCTGAAGGTCGCGCGCGGCGAGCGCATCGTCATCTGCGGCCCGTCGGGCGGCGGCAAGTCGACGCTGCTTGCGCTGCATCAACCGGCTGGAGGACTGGCAGCGCGGCCGCATCGTCGTCGACGGCATCGAGCTGACCGACGATCCCAAGCACATCCTCGCGGTGCGCCGCGACGTCGGCATGGTGTTTCAGCAGTTCAATCTGTTTCCGCATCTCACCGTGATCGAGAACTGCACGCTGGCGCCGATCTGGGTGCGGCACATGCCGAAGCGCGACGCCGAGGCGCTGGCGATGAGCTATCTCGAGCGCGTGAAGATCCCCGACCAGGCCGACAAATATCCGGCGCGCCTCTCCGGCGGCCAGCAGCAGCGCGTGGCGATCGCGCGCGCGCTTGTGCATGAACCCGAACATCATGCTGTTCGACGAGCCGACCTCGTCGCTCGATCCGGAAATGGTCAAGGAAGTGCTCGACACCATGGTCGAGCTTGCCGGCGACGGCATCACCATGCTGGTGGTGTCGCACGAGATGGGGTTTGCGCGGCAGGTCGCCGACCGCGTCATTTTCATGGCCGATGGCCAGATCGTCGAAATCAACGCGCCGAAGGAATTTTTCGAGCACCGCAGCACGAGCGCACGCGGCTGTTTCTCAAGCAGATTCTACATTGAACCGCGGATTTTGCCGCGCTCCGGCAAGATTACCGAACTTTAATCCGGCAAATTGCGCCAGAAACGTCGGTCAAACAAGCGCCTGACAAACCATTCATCGATCTGTCGAAACTTTAACTTGAGCGGCGACCGCGCCAGCCTTTTACTCGCGCCACATTGAATCTCTCTTTTGGAGGAGAACATGTTGAAGCCACTGGTCGTTGCGACGGCAGCCTTAGCCATCGCCGGCTCGTCTCTTGTTTATGCGCAGCAGCGTTTCGGCGGAAATGACGGTTATAACGACGGCGGTCCGCGCGTCGAACACCGGCATATGCCCAGCCCTGAAGATATGGCTGCGTTCACCGATGCGCGCATCGCCGCGCTTAAGGCGGGTCTCGAACTGACGCCGGATCAGGCCAAGAACTGGCCGGCCTTTGAGCAAGCCTTGCGCGACATGGCGCAGTTGCGCATCCAGCGCATGCAGGCGCGGGAAGCCGCAGCTCAGCAGCCGCCGGCCGCGCCTCCCACTCCGTTCGACAAGATGGCGAAGCGGGCCGACGACATGTGTGGTCGCTGGTAGAGAGCATCATTCTTATCCTTGGATATTAATGAATGATATTTTTGGGGGCCAGTATAAGGAAAATCCAGACTTCCAAAAGCTAGAAAAAGAAGTGACGAAAAAAATCGATAAATATGTCCAGCACATTCGGAATTACCAATTCCCTATACAAATTATTCAAGAGAACGGCTACAAAATAGTTGCCGAAATTTTCGCGCGAGTAAATTCTCAAGGAACGCAATTGACAGGCGCAGAAATACATTTAGCCAGTATAATTCCATTTTGGCAGGGAATTTCGGCTGAGTTTCGCCAATACCGTATGGAACAACGCAAAATAGGCTATGATTTTGATCTTACGTTTCTAATGAGGGCGATCACGGTAATTGCCTGTGATGTACCTCAGATCAAGAAATTAGCTGATAAAATTGCACATGAGAGTTTGAATAAACAGAAATTAAATAAAATATGGTCCGAGAGCAAACGGGCTATCAATGCTGTAAATAAGAGTCTGCAAAATAAACTCTGGGCTTCTTGATAAAACAAAATATTTCGTATCGAGAAACGCATTGATACCCCTTGTGTATTATGCAGCGAAGTCGCATCCCAAACGGCTAAGCGATAATGCAATGATGAAATATTTCATTCTTTCCCAATTAGCAGGACATTATAGTTCCGGCGCTGACGGTGTATTACGAAAAGACATCAGATATTTGTCTGCGCCAGATACTCAGCCTCTAAAGGGTTTGAAAGATTTATTAGAAACCATAATCGAGAAGCAAGGCAGGAATTCAGAGGATTAAAAATCAGCC
The DNA here is from genome assembly GCA_963725935.1 of uncultured Acidimicrobiaceae bacterium. Lineage (GTDB taxonomy): Bacteria > Actinomycetota > Acidimicrobiia > Acidimicrobiales > Palsa-688 > Fen-671. The sequence goes on from CAVSAM010000004.1 coordinate 238,362, forward strand.
ATAATCAAATTAAAGGGGCGCCATCCAAAACTATCATTCTCCTTCTGATGTACATCATAATGAGAAAAAAAAGCGCTACAGACTTTGGGTTACATAATGCAGCAACGTTAGATCGTATTTCCTCCGAAGAAATGCAATTACACCACATATTTCCTTTTGATTTTATGATGAAAGACGACAAAGCATCGGAATATTGTAAGCGTGCAGGATTTAATCGTAGTGAATATCGCGAACACATAAATGACATCGCCAACATTACCTTCATCAGCCAAGGAAAAAATGCGAGTATCGGAAACATTGCTCCATGGCAATATCTAGAAAATGAGACAACAAAACAAATTAGAAGCGCACATTTTATTCCAGAAAATCATAACCTCTGGAAGCCGGAGAACTATGACGAATTTCTTGAGCAACGTCGTAGAATGCTCGCGAAAGCAATTAACTCTCTGATCAAATCCCTAAATTAAATCTCAGACAATTAGCGTTCGCAGGCTCCGCAAGCAGTGCGCCGTTCCACGTTTGGGAACGTGTTCCACATTTCGGAACGGCGCGCTTGCGAGGGGCTACCGCCCCATCGACCCCGTGATTGTGCCTGCCGGCGGACAAGGAGACATATCATGGACGATACTGGCAACGGCAAGCGGCCTGTGGCGTTCAAGGGCTTGCGCCTGCGTGTCACAGAGGAAGAACACGCTGGCCTCAAACGCGAAGCCGATGGTTATGGCTATGATCTTTCCACCCTGCTTCGGCTTCGTATCTTTGGCACCATCAAGGGCATGCGGATTACGCGGAAACCGACCGCCGACATTGCTCTGTTGGGCGATATGTTCGGCCGCTTAATCGCCCTGACAAGCGAATTGAACAAGGTCGGTTCCAACATCAACCAGATTGCCAGACGCCTTAATCAGGGTAGCCAAGATGCCTTTGGGCTGGATGGCGCATTATGCCAGATAGAAGCAGCTAAGCCATAAAATTTTGAAAGTGCTTGAGCAGATCGAGGCGGCCATTACCGGACGCCGGAAAAATCCCATAATTCAGAGGAGGAATAAGCATGAAGAAACAGATTAAGCCCAAACCTATTAGCATCTGGCGGCTGGTCCATTTGGGTCAGGAACTGGATGAAATTGCTGTCAAGCTTTCCTTGCTGGCAACGAGCCTGAAACGTGGCCTTGCCGATCATGCGCTTTATGAAGCAAAGCCGCAGCGTTCCAAGGACCGGCGCCCATTAATGATTATCAAGGGCAACCGGAGGGGCGGAGCAAAGCAACTTGCCGCCCATCTCCTGCGCCGGGATACCAACGAAGAAGTCATTATCGGGAGATTGAGGGCTATCCCGACAGGCAGTTTAACGATCAAGACCTAAAATCAGCCCTCTCATTCATGGCGGCGCAGGGATTGGCGCAAGGCAAGTTACGGACGCTCTATCATTCGATAATTGCCCCCCAGGACGGCGAGATACTTAACCAGAAGCAGCTTAAGGAAAGCCGTCGATACACTGGCGAAGAATTTGGGCATGGAAGGCCACCAGCGCATCGTCGTCGAACATCACAAGGACGGGCGGCAGCATTTTCATGTGGTCTTTAGCATCCTGCATCCGGAAACCGGGAAACAGGCGCGGCTGCAATGGACGCGCAAGATCGAATGGAATACGGGGCGGCAGCTTGAGAAGGAATTGGGCCTTAAAGCCGGTCCCAACAAAGGGACGAGTTCCACAACAATGGGAACACCAGCGCGGCAAGCGTTCCGGCATCGACCCGCAGAATGTCCGCAAGGAAGTCACGGCAATTTATCATGCCAGTAAGAACGGCAAAGAGTTTGTCGCCAATCTGCATAAGGCAGGTTACGTCCTGACCAAGGGAAACAAAGGCCAATACGTTCTGGTGGACAAGGCCGGAGATATTCATGGCCTCTTGCGCCGCATCGAGGGCGTGAAGATCAAGGATTTAAGGCAGAAGTTTCCTGACCTCAAAGATATTCAACTGCCTTCGCTTGCCAGTGTGTTGAAAGCGCGGCGGCCCGTAAGGCAGCCGCAGCATGTCAAAAAGATCGGCAGACAATACAGCCGCGCCAAGAACAAAATTTATGGCAGACAAAGCAGGCCAAAGCCGCGCAATTGGAATAAGTCATTTCGTTTCAACAAGACCAATCTATTCAGGCCAGCTCGCACAGGCGCCATTGCGCCTGTTTTTATCCCAATGCCCGTGCGACCAATTGCACGACATGGAAGCCACGCGATAACGCAATCCTTCCGGCAAGCATGGTTTCCCATGATGCGCCGGGGAAGAAAGCGAAAACCGGAAGAAAACGAACCAGAAAAAATGCCGTTCAACCCGGATAGCGGTCCTATGTCATTGGCCGAGCTTATCGCTTGGGCTTGGGGCAATGGCCGTTACGACATTCTGGCGATGTACGGAATTATTGATTCACCGGAAATCTTAGAGCCTTAAAAAATTCGGCCTGCAAAGCCGATGTCCAACCCGCCCGCATGGTGCTGGCGGGTTTTTTCATGTCTGAAAGGAGAAGCATATGAATAAGCCAGTACATAAGAAATTTTGCCAGCGTTGCGCCATATCGGGCAACGCCATCAAGTACGAAATCGACAAAGGCCGCATTCAGGTTATCAGATATGGCGGAAGGCTTTACATCTGTCGCAGGGGCAAGGGACGGTTACGCCGTATGCGGGCGGCAACCGAAATTTGCAGGCTTCCGTCCTGCACCTGCCAGCCCACAAAGATAAGCAGAAGCAGCAGGAAACCCCGCCTCTTACGCAGCATAGCCCGCTTCGTCGGGCTTTCGCGTTAGGAGGCCCGCCATGACTGACGATCACGCCTCGGCGGACTGCTTCGTTCTGAAATCGCGCAAACGGGAAATCTTTCGCATCACGCATGGCCACTCCGCGACCTTGTTGTGGCCTTGGGAAGAAGATTTCCTGCGTTATCTCGAACGAACCTACACCACCCAATTACAGGCCAACGCAGGCCGGTAATGCCGTGTCCGCATGATGCGGCATGGCTTTTTAAACCATAAGCAAGGAGAAGCATTATGAAGATAGGTACATTCGCAGTTGATAATCAGGGCGTGTTGCAGGGCCGGATTTACGGATTGGGTCTTGGCGCTGTCCATGTGGCCTTCGACCCGCAGACCAGCAAGGACAACAAGGAGTATTTTCGGTTGATAGCAGACCCGGCGAAGGAGGCTTACGAAATCGGCGTGGCCTTCCCGAAGGAGAAAGGCGAAATGATTTATCATTCCGTCAGCATCGAATTTCCGGTTCTGGCCGCGCCGATCAACGCGGCGTTGTTTCCGGATAAGGAGCATGAAGGAAGCTACAATCTGGTCTGGAACAGGCCGGAGCAACAGGGTCTTAAAGCCGAAGCGACCGTCAGTGTCGGTGGAAAGCCGCAGCAGGCGCGGCGATTTTCAAGTCCAAGGGTAAATTGAAAACTGAAACAAATGATGGCCCGCAAGACGAGAGTCTTGCGGGTTATTCAATATAATTCGATTGAAAACGACTATAGACCGTTGGCAGAAAGCTAAGTTACATTTCTCAGCAGTCAGAAGCTGAGTAGATGGAGTTCTAATGAAATCACAAAAAATGAAGCGTCAGAATATCCATGATTTATCTTCTCATGCCCCTTCATCAATCACAGATGAACAACGCGTTGAAATAATCCGCCTTCTTGAAAAAGGGGAAGAGCTGTCAACTGAATGGGCAAGAATTCTATTTCCGCCTGAAAAAAGAGAATATGAGCTAGTATATCATGGCAAAGAACGCGCTGAAGATATTATAGCCAGCACTTTAGCTGTGCCACTTCAGCCTATGCGTACATTTAATAAAAACGGCACTGCATGGCATAATATGCTCATATTTGGTGATAATTCGCAGGTAATGAAGTCCCTATTGGAGTTGAAAAAAGCAGGAAAATTTATAAACAGCGACGGTTCATCTGGAGTTAAGCTTATCTATATCGACCCTCCATTTGCCACTAATCGGGACTTTAGTGGAACCGCCGAGCAAAAAGCATATAGGGACCGAATTATTGGGGCGCAATTTATCGAATTCCTTCGGCGACGCTTAATTCTATTATATGAATTATTAGCTGAAGACGGTTCTATTTTTGTACACTTAGACTGGAAAAAAGGACATTACATCCGGCTGATACTAGATGAAATATTTGGTGAAAATAACTTTTTGAACGAGATAATTTGGCATTACAGAAAATGGTCTACTGATATTAAGGCATTTCAGCGCAACCATGATTCTATTTTTTGGTATTCGAAGCGTGCAGGAGCAAAAAGCCGACCTTTTGAAGTGGTCGCATATGAAGCACCATCCGAAGGGACACTACGCAGGTGGAAAGGCAAAAAACAAAGAGCGGTTTTTGATTCTGGTGGCAATCGTAGTGCTACTGATACCAATGAAGAATCACAAGGCGCTCCTGTTTCAGATGTATGGAAAGACATCGGACTAAACGATGATATGTTAGAAGTTTCTATAATTAATCCTGCTGCTATTGAAAGAACAGGATACCCAACTCAAAAGCCCGAGGCACTTCTGGAGCGAATAATTAGCTCCACCACTCGACCTAACGACATCGTTTTAGACGTCTTTGCTGGCTCAGGAACGACTTGTGCTGTTGCCGAAAAACTTGGCCGCCGGTGGGTTGGTGTTGATTGCGGGAAGTTGGCTATATACACAATTCAGAAGCGAATGCTAAATCTGAAATCCGAAATTGGAAATAGCAAAGGCACAAAATTAAAAGCCAAACCATTTACACTATACAACGCAGGGCTCTATGATTTTTCCAAGCTGAAGGAATTGACATGGGAATCATGGCGTTTCTTTGCTTTACAACTTTTTCAATGTCGAGATGAACCGCATCGCATCGGCGGTATAGCATTTGATGGATACTTGAAGGGTTCAAGCGTACAGATATTTAATCACCAAAAACAACCGGGTGCCCGTGTAACAGAGGATACGATCCAATCCATACATGAAGCGGTTGGCTCTCGCATAGGCAATCGTATGTTTATTATCGCTCCTTCACTTTCTTTCGACTTTCAGCAGGATTACATAAATGTTGGCAATGTAAGATATTATGCTTTGCGTATCCCATATTCAATTATCCATGAACTTCACCAAAGAGAATTCATGGCATTGAAGCAACCCGCCGACGAAATGGCGGTAAACGATACAGTTGATGCCGTTGGCTTCGATTTTATCAGAACTCCTGAACTTAAATATACAGTTGGTTTGAAGCAGCGATCGGAGCATTTATTCCAAGAAGCATATATAAAAATCGAAAGTTTCAAGAGTGACGCTGTCGTGCGTGAACCATCACGAAAAACGGGCATTCGAGAAACTTTGTCGATGGTTATGCTTGACTATAATTACGGCGGCGACCTTAGTGATAGTGAAGCCGATATATTCAATTTAGATGATACCTTTTATGCAGACTCTATTGAAAAAGCTAACTGGGAGCTGCGTTTTCCGACGAAAAACTTGGAAAAAGGATAATGGCAGTATTTGTCGATATTTATGGCAACGAAGCTAGAGAGCTAATAGCTGCGGAAAGGTTTGGGGTAATCTCAGCATCAAAATCTCAAAAAACTAAAAATCAAAAAACCAAATCTAAAAAACGCAAGAATTAAGAGAGCACCATGAAACCGGTAAGTGATAGGCGCACTTTTCGAAACGAGGACATTGTTCTTAAGGTGTCAACAAACGTTGACCCGAAGGTATGGGATGAAACTCGTTATGAGAGTTTCTTAGATATACTATGTGGACATAGGGAATATCAAAAAGAGGCAATCCGTGTTGCTCTTCGCTTTCTATTGGGGAAAGAACTACGCTGACTTGCGTGAATTAGCACATGAAAATTTTGATTCTAATGAAGAATTGCAATCCCTACATGGCCGTTGGGAGCATATGGAAAAAGAGCTGCAACTGCCAGATCAACTTTCATGCTCAATTGATTTTGCAACGGGTAGCGGGAAGAGTTTTGTCCTATACGGAATTGGCTCCATCCTGTTAGCCGAAGGAATTGTAGATAGGGTTCTCGTATTGTGCCCCTCAAATACAATTGAGTCAGGGTTGTTGGAAAAATTTAAGACGTTGGCTGAAGACGCCGATTTGCGTGATGCACTTCCTCGAGAGGCCAGGAATTTCTACGCCTCACATTATTAATGCCTCAGAGAGCATCGTGGATGGCTCAATATGTGTGGAAAATTATCATGCCATTCTTGAAACTGTGAAGTCATCTATTCGTGATAGTTTGAAAAATAAAGGTGCTCGCGTCGCTGTACTTAATGACGAGGCACATCATATTGCCAACGAAAATACTTCTGAAGTGAAACGATGGAAAGAGTTTCTCGACGAAATCCTGAATTCGGATTTCGGTACATTGTTGGTGTGTCTGGGACTTGCTACGTGGGAAATAATTATTTTTCAGATGTCATTTGGAGATATTCGCTACGTCAAGCTATAGAGGAACGTTTTGTTAAAAAGATAGAATATGTATGCGAAGCTCCTGATATTGATAATTCAGAGGAGAAATGGCAGCTAATCTGGAATCGTCATCAAGACTGGGAGAAAATTAAAAAAACGTGGAATTCGTCCACTTACCCTAATTGTCACTAGCGATATTAAAAGATGCAAGCAAGTTGCCGAAGAATTGTTGGATTGGATTAAAGAATGGGAGGGAGTTTCTTCATCCGAAGCGGAAGAAAAAGTTTTGCCAGTGACATCGAGCCGAGAACACCAGTTGAATTTGGCAAAGCTAAAAAGTGTTGACAGTCAAACCAGCAAAGTTGAGTGGATTGTGTCCGTATCTATGCTTAGCGAGGGGTGGACGTAAAAAACGTCTTTCAGATAGTTCCTCACGAAGAACGGGCGTTTAATAGCAAATTATTGATTGCCCAAGTTTTGGGAAGAGGATTACGCCGACCTGAAGGTTGGACTGGCGAAGATCCGGTAGTTACAGTTTTCAATCATGATGCGTGGGCAGGACGCATAAAACATTTAGTGAATGAGATTTTGGAAATCGAGCGGCGACTAACATCTACAGTCCTCGCCACTTCAGCTTATAATTTTGACCTTCACAATTTAGATTATACCCGAACAGATGATACAAGCGAATATGCTAAAAGTGGAGAATACAAATTGTTCGAAAGTGGCTATGTAGCCCTACCCACTCAGGTAGAAAATGAAGCTGTAACGGTAGAATTTGCGTTTGCGACTACAGGCGAACGAACAAAATTTAAAACCTCTATTGTTCATAAAACTTTCTCAGCTCAGGAAGTGGCGGAACAACTTTATCAACGCCTTAAAGCTATTGATGATGAGTCAGCAGATGCTGAAAATCCGCAGGACCGCACTAATTACGCAAAGCGATTTCCACTTGAAAAGTGTGAGGAAGTCGTTCTCAAATCTCTACGAGAGGCCAAAATTACTAGCGGAAAAATTACCGATGAGAACCGTCAAAAGTTTTTACAAGCTTTAGGAACACTACGC
>CAVSAM010000005.1:0-48356 GCA_963725935.1 uncultured Acidimicrobiaceae bacterium
GACGGTGCCAGTGGGCTGAACGGCTTCGCCACCCCGGCGCAATTCCTGGGTGACGGTTACGACTCGGCCGATGTCATTACGGTGCCCAACTTCGGTGGCCTCAGTGTCGGGGCAACTGTCGGAAGCGTAGGTACCGCCGATAGCGTCCTCGGGACTGCTGCCAACGGCGCCATCATTGACTCGTCCGGCACGTTCTATGTCGTCGCCGGCGGTCGCGCTTGCGGTATCGCCACGCTGGCGCAGCTTGGAAGCGTCCAGGCCGGCGACACAGCTACCCCGCTGGTAGGTGCGGTCCCTTCGTCCTGGACCACGTCAACTATGGAGAACGGGACGCTCGTAACCGTCAATAGCGCTGTCTTCGAGGCTGACGGTGGCGACCTCTTCGCCATCAAGGCTCCGTCGCAACTTACAGCCGACGGCCTCGGGGGCACGCCGTCCCTCGTCCTAGCCAACCACTGCGGCATGCCGGTAGTCACCGGCTACACCGGTTCATAAAGCAAAGCTCATCCGGCAGGCAGAAATGCTTGCTTAAATAACTAGCGACAAAGGAGGGCGGCCAAACGGCCGCCCTCCTGCTTTCTGAGGTCACGCGGGTCGGCCAGCCGGGACGGCTCCCCATTTCAACCGCCACAGCGAGCACCTACTTTGTATGAGGGGAGGGAAAAGCCAAGATGCCAGGGATCGCTAAGACGCCTGGATGTTCGTGGAGGCGCGGGAAGGCAGCGCTTGGCGCGGTCGTGCTGGGCCTGGTCGCCGTTGGGTTGGGCTGGGTGGGAGCCGCGTCACCGGCTTACGCTGACGTCACGACAGCGAGCTATAACATCGGGGCAGCCACGCCTTCGGTGAGCAGCCTTGCTGTTGGCCCGACTATCACCACCGTCGGTACTCCCACTAATTTCCAGTTCAGTTTTGTCGCGACCGCCGAATTGGCGACGTCGGGCACGATCACGGTGCACGACTCGACGAGCGACAATTCTGTCGTCGTGACGACGTCAAAAGTGCAACTGAGCGATTCGGCCGGTACCTGCCTGGAGCCAGGTCCGGCCAGCGTGACCAGCTCCGGCGGTGGGTTAACGGTCACGCTCGGGAACGGCTGCAGCGTAAGCAGCGGGGACACTGTGACGCTGGACCTCACCGCCACGGCGCCGCCATCCTCGGGTTCTTTGACCTTCGATGTCACCACGAGCGGTAATGCAACGCCAGCAGTGTCCAATCCCGTCACCGTTAGCATTGCGCCACCAGCGGTCGCGGCTGCGTCAGCGGTCGCGGGCGCGAACACGACCTACACGATCGCTGACGTGCCGGTGACGGGGCTGAGCGCGGGCGGGACTTCCCTGGCGGTGGTGGCCAAAGCCACGGGCGGGAGCGGCACTGTTGCCTGGTACAACGGCCCCTCCGGTTACACCGTTACCTTCGTTGCCTCGGGTGGGGGAGCCACTACCACCGACGCGGTTAGCGGTGCCACGCTTTCGACGACCGCGGACCCCAGTGACACGGTGACCCTGGACCTGGCGACTTCGTTGGCCAGTGGCTACATCGTCAACATAACCGCCGAGGGCACCAACCCAACGGCAGCCAGCAGTGACGACTTCACGGTGACAGTGGGGAACGCGACGCCCGAGACGACCAGCAACGACCTGAGTTTATGGGAGCACCGTTGCGGACGTACTCGTGTCGGCCTCCCCCTCGGTCGCCGGTGCATCGGCAACCTATGCAATAAGTTTCAAGGCCACGACCGCCGTCCCTATTGGAGATGACATCTTTTTATCGGAACCGAACACCGACTTCTCTCATGTGACAGGCATCCTCGTGACCGATGCCAACCAGGGTTGGTACTTCATTGGCACTGGCGCGGCGCTGTCGAGCGGCGGCGCGACGGTGCCGCTGAGCAAGCCCGTCTCAGCAGGCGACGCGGTGACTGTCGAGCTGGTAAATGCCACCAACCCGCCAGGGGGCAGTATCAATGATTTTGCGGTCTCTACGACCACCGACAATTTGACTGCCGTCGCGGCCCCCTACGCGATCGCTGCGAGCGGCGTCGCGGGCGTCGGCGTGGCCGTCAACCCGACAACGCCGGCGGCATTGGCGACCTATACGGTTTCCAATCTCTCTGCCAGCTCCGCGCTCGTTGGGGGCACGAGCGAGATAACGCTGACTGGGCCAACTGGGACCGTTTTCCCGAACAATCGCGTTCTTTACACATTTGAAGACTCCACCAGCCTGAGCGCGTCAGGCACCGTTACGGCCCCCCTGGTGGGTGGCGGGTCTAACGCCGTGACCCTGATCGTCCCCAACGACATCAGCGACGGGGACCGCGTGTCGTTGACCGTGAAGGACGTTTTCAACCCGGGTACACCGGGCAATTACACGCTTTCCATCACGGGCAACCTGTCGAGCTTGCCAGGGCCGCCACCGTTCCCGGACGCCAACGTGGCCTACCCCGACGCGGCAATCGTGAGCTTCCCGGGCACGCTGTATGTCTTTGCTGGCGGCCATGCGTTCGGTGTGGCGTCGCCCACACAGGCACAGGGCGTCGAGGCCATCGACGACGCCGGTGTCGTCCCTGCAGTGGCTGGGGCCGCGGTGCCGGCGACCGCGCCAATGCCGGGGACCTTGGTCATCGTTTATAACAACCCGACGATCTACGTCGTGGGGACCGATGGCATCTTGCATGGCTTTGCCACTCCCGCCCAGTTCCTGGGCGACGGCTACGACCCGGCCGACGTCATTACCGTGCCCAATGAGGGTCGCCTCGCTGTAGGAGCGACGGCCGGTTCGCTCGGGACGTTAGGTAATGCTCTTGCAACAGCCGCGAACGGCGCCCTCATCGACTCGTCTGGCACGTTCTACGTGCTGGCGGGCGGCAGGGCCTTCGGTATTGCGAGCAAGGCCGTGCTGGGGCGCATCGAAGCCGCTGATACCGCGAGGCCGCTGTCCGGGACCGTCGGCCCAGCGCTAACCGGAGCAGCGATTGCGGGCGGCACGCTATTGACCGTCAACGGCGAGGTTTACGTGAGCTATGGCGGCGACCTCTACCCGTTCAAGTCGCCCGCTCAGCTGAAGTCAGACGGCTACGGCGGTACGCCCTCGTTACCCGTCCCGAGCACCGGGCAGTTGACGGTCGAACTCCCGTATTCTGGGTCCTGAGAGGCCGAAAAGGGCGTCAGGAAGCAGCTACAGCCGGGTCGCTGCACGGAATAGATCCACAGGTGTTCGGGGACAGCAAAGCCGAGCTCGTCGTAGGTCGCTATCCGCAGCAGCCTTAGGTCGGGTTGCGGCGACGGCGAGCCGGTCACGAAAGCACAATCCCGAAAACCGGCAAACAGTTTGTCGTACCAGGCTTCGTAACCGGGACCGGGTAGGACCTGCAGAGCCCTGTTGGCGTCCTCTGAGGTGTGCGTCCCAACCCATTCGAAGCCCGCGTCGACCACCGACGGTGCGAACCCGGCCTGGACGGCTAAATCCCCTGCGCGCCAGCGGGCGCCGTCGTAGGAGTCGGCGTTCAAGGTCAGCGCGGCAGTGACCGCCCCGATGAGGAGCACGAGGACCGCTGTCGCGACCCTGCCAGCCCTGCCGGCCGCGCCAGTGCCGCCAGAGCGGGCCATCCGTCCGAAAGCATGCGTGGGGCGAGTGGTGGCACGGGAGACGAGGCAGCTGCGGGCGAGGAGCACGGCCACGGGGAAAGCGAGCTGGCTCAAGTACCGGTCGAACAAAGGTGCTTTCACCAAGAGCCCGTAGGCAAGGAGGCCGCCAGCGGAAAAGAAGCGCGAACCAAGCGACCAGGCTTTGGGTAGTGCCATTGAAGAGCTGCGTGGCCGCCTCTCGAGTGGCAAGGCGAGCAAAAGCCACGAAGGCGAGCGCAGTACCAGCCAACAGCGCGACGATTTGCAACGACAGCCACAACGCTCCCGGGAAGAGGTTCGGGCGCGCACCGGATAGCACAGCCGGGCCGGTAACGCCTTGCTGCATCAGGTAATTGCCGACGAAAAGCCCCCAACCTTTGGCCAAACTGAGCGTCCCCAGCCCCAGGAAGACGGCGGCGGCTACGGCGCCGCTCGTCACGGCTCCGCGTCGCACGTGGGACCGCCAGGCAGCTGTGAGCGCCGAGGGTAGAAGTGGCGAAATGAAGAAGCTGAATGTGAAATACGAGGCAAGGAGCTGGCGGAGCGACGTGGCCGTCGGCAGGCTGAGCGACTCTAGGTGAGCTCCCGGTAACTGGGCGGTCCAGAGATAAATAGCGCCGCAAACCGCCATCACGACGAGGCCGGCAATCCCGTAGGCCCGCCATGCCCGCCGGTCTTGCACCGCGAGGACCAACAGGACAGCGACGGGCGCCGCCAAGTCGAACTCGCGGATACTGAAGCCGAAGCACCCCGTGGCGACCGCAGCTGCCACCAGGGCCCAACGCCCTCGGCCGGAGCGGTGCCGGGCGGCCGCCCCTAACACGAGGCAGACCACTTCGGCGGAAAACGCTGTCACGTCGGTCATGAAGCTGGAGGTGTTCAGCAAAATGCCCGGGACGGCGAGGGTCAACAGCACGCACCCGGCTGCCCAGGCGCGGGGGACTAGCGAGCGTGCCAGGGAGTAGGCGCAGATAAGCCCGATCGCGGAGGCTACAGCGACTGCGGCCCCGGGTACCCACTGGCCTTTGCCGAGGACCTCGACAAAGGGAGCCGTCCAGAAAACCTGGCCGACCATGGTCATCCCGCTCCAGCCCACGAGGCGGACGTGCCCCGTGCCGACGAACTCCCAGAGCACGCGCCTATAGGACCAACTGTCGTTGCGCGGGATGTCGAAGGCGCCCAGCCAGGCCGCGGTGGCGGCCGGGACCGCTATGCCCACAGCCAACAGCGCTGCCACGATCGTCACGTCGCCCCTTGACACAGGCCGTTTTGTCGCGAGCCATGCCGACGACGGTCTCACGTGGCTGCCCATCAAGGTTGGTTTGCCTGCCGGCTCATCGGCACCGCAAGGAAGGTGACACGTACGGACCCCTGCCCGGGCGACCAACCCCCTCCTGTGACCTTGAGCTGGACCAACGTCGGCGGTGCGAACTCGTTCGAATAGCCAAGGGAGCCAGGGACCGCCAGCACGTGGGCGTCGCCCGCAGTGCCGGAAATGAAACGGTAAGTGGTTGGCTTTCCCGCCCCTCGAGCCCACGTCGTCAGCTCGAGTTGCGGCGGCTTCAGGAGGACTCCCTCGGCCCGGGCCCACAGCGGCGAGCTGAGCGAAAATCTAGCCACTTCCATCTCACCGTTTGCCGCCGGGACTGCGAACGGGTGGCCAAAGGTGGCCTTCGCCACACCGATGACCCTCGCCTGGCCGCAACGGTCCGGTACCCGTGCCAGTAGCTGCCATTGTTCGCTCACGCCAACCTGCTCGTAGTGGCAGTACATCGCCTCGACAGCGGCGGGCGGATCCCAAAAAGGGTCGCGCAGGTCGATCGTTGCCGGGCGGTAGAGGAGCCGTTGTGGGGCATGCGCCGATGAGAGGAAGGAAGCGTCGAGGTCGTCCAGGTAGGTGGTGTAGGCGCTATAGGACTGGAGCACGGGTACGGGGTCCCAGTGGAGCTCCGGGTAGGCGATGCTCAGGCTGTCTTCCCACGTTTCGTTGGCCACCGAGTACCCCTGCAGCGAACCGACCAGACCCGGCGCTAATGCGCCGCCGGTCAGGCGGGTTTGTTCCCGCGCAACCGCCTCTTGATGGGGCCACCGCGAGGGGACCAACAGGTCGCGCACTTCTTGCTCAAGAGCGCGAGCGGCCTCACGGGGAGAATGAAGGGAAGGAGGCGGCCCGCCGTTGGCGGTGCAGGCCAAAAAAGCGGCCAGGGCGATCGCACCGGCTTGTACAGGCACAAGCGATCGGGGGAGCCGGGCCAGGCAGAGCGCCACTACGAAGAGACCGAAGAAGGTCAAGTCGTGAAGGTCGTGGCGCACAAAACCCTCCTTCACTACCTCCCACGCCCACCCCGCGAGCATCAAGGAAATGGCGGCCTTCTCCCGCAGAGGTCTACCGACGAGCGCGAGGGCGAACACGCCTGCCAACAGGACGACGTCCACCGCCGCGTACCAGTTCTCGGCGTGGCGCCCACCCGAGGAGCCCATCGCCGGTGCGTACCCGAGCGCCACGGCGAGCGAACCATGGACGTAGCTTGCGAAGTTGCTGAGGCTCTGTCCAGCAGCGACCAGGGCCGCCGCAGGGACCACCAAGAACGGCACTCCGGCGACCAAAGCCGCCCGCACCCGCGGGTGCTCACGCCACACGCCCGGGCTCGTTTCGGTGGCTCCTGCGACCGTCAATGCTGCGAGGGCCGCGGTCACAATGCCAACGTTTATTTCCACGAGGATCTGGAACCCGGCCAATGCCCCGAGCGCACCGAGCAGGCAGATCCGTCCCCTTTCGCTCGTCGCCCTGAGCGATGCAAGCGCCAGCCCAAGCGCCGTCGCGAGCGCCAGCTCGGATGCCTCGAGCAGGTTGGCCGCAATGGTCACCGAGGCCCACGCCACGACGCCTGCGGGCAGGAGCCCCCACGGCTTTCGCAGCGCCGACACGATCAGCGCTGCCAGGCCCCAGGTGACCACCAGGGCGTAGAGGAGGCCCAGCGCTGCGGTGACCCAGAACATCGACAGGATGTCCTCGACGAAGCCGTACGGCCCGAACGTGAAGATGACCTGAGGTCCCCACTGGAGGTGGTGCTCGAAGCCGAGTGCCAGGCCCTCCTGCCAGGAGCTGAGGCCGGCGAACACGGGGCGCCAAGGATCGGTCCGCCAGCTGAACAATGTCGCAAGGGCGCTCACCAAGGCAACCGCGAGCCAACCGAGCGACCGGTCGGGCCGGCCCGCGAGCCCTTTGCCCGACGGCTCTGCGGGGGGTATTTCGAAATGCGCCCCGCGATAGGTCTGTTGTTGCGGCGGGGCAGTTGGGAGCGCCACCTCCAAACGCTAGCAGTCCAGGTCTCGGGTACCACGCGCTGTTGAAGGAGCGCCAAGCGCTAACCTGACTATCCCGTATGCCAAATAGCAATGGCGGACGCGCGCCCGCCGTCAACGCGCCTGACCTGAGCCCTGAGGCCTTCTTGTACATCGAGAAGGTCCGCCAGACAACGAAGCGGCTGAGCGCCCGGGAGCGTGCTCCAGACGACCTGAGCGGAGCGGTGCAAGGGGTCCGCGATGTCGCCACTTTCGATGTAGAGGTCCCCGTTGCGAGCCGCCGGCGCGAGCTGGAGCTTGTCAAAACAGGCGTGAAACGCCTATCGGTTTGGTACATGCGCTACCTCGCCGAACAGCTGAACGCATTCGGGAAAAGCGTGTCGGACCTCGGGGAGTCGCTCGCCAAGAGGACTGACGAGCTGGCCTCGGTCTCCGATGGCTTGGCCGTTCGCCTCGGTGCGGTCGAAGAACGCCTGAAGCGCCTCGAGCATGCACCTACTGTTCCCAAGGCCGCACCTGCCGGCTCAAAGCCAGCGCCGGCGCGGGCGGCACGCACGCCCAGCAAAACAACCCCGAGGAAGACCGAACAGTGAGGACCGAAAAGTGAGGATCGACCAGTACCTGCCGACTCTTGCCCCGCATGACGCCATCGGCAACCACACCCTTCAGACGCGCCGGGTGCTCCGCGAAGCTGGCTATAAGTCAGACATCTGGGCCGAGCACGTCCACCCACCCCTCGGCCGGGAGGCCAAGCCGTACCTGGACGACCACCATCGCCCCGACGAGGAACGCGTGCTGCTCTATCACTCCTCGACCAATTCCTCAATGGCCAAATGGCTTCAGCAGCGAGCGCAGGGTGGCGAGGACCTGATCAGCCACTACCACAACATCACTCCAGCGCTTTATTTCGCTCGCTGGGAACCGGCAATTGCGAGCGCAATCGAGGATGCCCGACGGGAGCTTTCGATGCTCGCACCCCATATCCCGTTTTCCTTTGCGGACTCGGGGTACAACGCCGCCGAGCTGGTCGAATGCGGTTACCACGAGGCCGTTGTCTGCCCGCTCCTGGTCGACCTGGAGGAGTACCACCGGCCTCCCGACCAGGCAACCCTTGACCGGTTACGCCGCCGCCGCGAGCATTCAGGGACGCAGTGGCTGTTCGTCGGGCGGGTCGCTCCCAATAAGTGCCAGCACGATGTCATCGGGGCGTTCGCCGTTTATCGCCGGGTGTTCGACCCGGGAGCACGCCTTACGCTGGTGGGGGGCGCGACGTCTCCGCACTATCTGCGAGCCCTCGAGCGGATGGTGGTTGAGCTGGAACTGGGCGACAGTGTCGAGATCCTCAGCGGGCTCGGCGGTGCCGAGCTGCTGGCCCACTGGGCGGTGACCGACGTGTTTGTCTGCCTCTCCGAACACGAAGGTTTTTGCGTACCGGTCCTGGAGGCGATGGAACTCGGCGTGCCTGTGGTCGCCTATGCTGCCACGGCCGTCCCCGAAACCCTCGGTGGCGCCGGTGTGCTGCTGGACGACAAGGACCCGCTAGTGGTTGCTGAGGCCGTGGACACGGCAGTGCGGCCGGGACCGGCCCGGGACCGCCTCGTGAGCGCGGGCCTAGACAGGGCTGCAATTTTTTCTCTGGCCAACACCTCAAAACAGCTTCTCGCCGGCATAGAGGGCTACCTTGCGAGCTGATATTACGGTGCCAACTACGCTGGCCCCGTGAGCAACATCTGGGCACCGCCGGCTTATTAATGAAGCTGGCGTTCGTCCCGCCTCGCTTTGGCCCGGGCGTGCTCGGGGGTGCAGAGGCAGTCTGCCGTGAGGCTGCGTTAGGGCTCGCAGCCCGTGGTCATGATGTCGAGGTGATGACCACCTCCGCGATCGATCACTACACATGGGAAAACGAACTACCCGAGGGGACTTCTGAAGAAGATGGCGTGGTTGTCCGTCGGTTCCCTGTGCTGCGCCACTACAGCCGGCCAGCACTGAAGGCGCAACTTTCTATACACGCCGGCAAGATCCCCGACCTGGACCACCAGGTGAGCTGGTTAGGCTTTCAGTTCGGCGCACCGGCGTTGTTCGAGTACATCCTGCGCTACGGCAAACAGTACGATGCGATCGTCTTTTCCCCTTACATGTTCTGGACGACGAGCGTTTGCGTGCCATTTGTAGCGGAGCGAGCCGTGGTCATCCCGTGCCTGCACGACGAGCTCTATGCCCGCTTGGAGGTATTGCGCCCAGTGCTAGCGGATCCACAGCTCGTCTGGTTCCTTTCGGGGCCGGAGCACCTATTGGCCCATAGGCTCGGCCCGGTCGCTTTCAAGCACACTGTGACTGGCGCAGGCGTGCCGGTACCTTCGCGCTACGACCCTGCCGGGTTCATGGAAAGGCACCGATTAGAGCGCCCTTTCGTGCTTTATGCCGGGCGGAGGGAACAGGAAAAGGGGACCGGTTTGTTGCTCGAGGCCTTCGCTGGTGCGGTCCAAGACGGGGACCTCGACGTCGACCTGGTGACGATAGGCAAGGGAAAGCTTGCAGATCTCGGCGTTCATCAACCTCCGGCGGGACGGGTTATTGACCTCGGCTTCGTCAGCGATGAAGAGCGAAATAATGCCTTTGCCGCGGCAACCGCTTATGTTCAACCGAGCCGGATGGAGAGCTTTTCACGCACGATCATGGAGGCTTGGCTGGCCGGTACGCCCGTGATCGGGCTCGCCGAGAGCGAGGTGGTCGCCTGGCATTGCGGTCGCTCTGGTGGCGGGCTCATGTTTTCCGACACTAAAGAACTGGCAACCCAGCTGCGCTTTGTCGCCTCCAAGCCGGAGGAGGCCACCGAGATGGCCGCGGCCGGCCGGCGCTACGTGGTCGAGAACTACACGTGGCCCACTGTGCTCGACCGCATGGAGGCAAGCTTGCAAACCGCTTTATGACTGCACGAAGAGCGCTGGTCGTCGGGAGCTACCCGCCCGTTCCGGGCGCCGCCGCTGCGGCGACGGTGGCGGCGGTGAGGCGCGCCTGGGACGCCGGCATAGAGGTAGTCGTCGTGTCGCCTCGCCCGAGCGCTGCCCCCTTCGTCGTACCGGTTGCGGGTACAGCACTCGGCCGGGAGCTTGCCAAACTGCGTGTAGAGCATGCCTGCAATGAGGTAGTGCTCTGCGTGGAGCCCGGTTGGCCCTTCGGCGGGCGCGATCGCGCGGGTCATACGGCGCGCGCACGGCACGAGCACTCGCTCAGGCTCTCAGCGGCTTCGAGAGGGCAGAACTAGTCGTAACGGGTGAGATCGGCGTCGCCCCAGAGGCATTGGCGCTTTTGTTGCCTATAGCGGGGCCCGTCACCGCCAGCTCCGAAGAGGTGGCTTCAGGGTTGCGCGCCGCCGGCGAGCCCGTGGTCCGCGTTGTCGACCCCTTCGCCGGCTCGGGGCTGCGCCTCCTCGACGACGATGCCGGCAAACCTCAGTCCGTGGGGCCCCTCGAGCCAGCGGAGTTCCTGGTGGTGGCGCGGGGCCGGCGGTTCCTCGGCCTCGTCGCCCGGCGGTTGCTCGGTAGGCACGCCCCCGGCGTCCGCCTCTACTTGCGGCGGCTCCTCCGACCAAGCACCGGCCGCCCCCGCTAGGTGCCAAGGCTCAGGCCGGGGTTGTAATCTGCATATATGAGCGTATCTTCCGACGTCGAGCTGGAGAGTTGTAGCACACGTCTCGTGGATCCCGTTCGCGTGGCCGAGGTGCTGGCTACCATGCCGGCCGAGGCCGAGGTGAGCGATGTCGCGGATGTTTTTGGCTTGCTGTCTGACACGGGCCGGTTGCGCCTGATTGTGGCGCTGCTCGGGGGGGAGTTGTGCGTTTGCGACCTCGCAGCAGCCGTCGGCTTGAGCGAGTCAGCGACCAGCCACGCCTTGCGGATCTTGCGTGCCCATCGGGTCGTCAAGGCCCGCAGGTCAGGGCGAATGGTGTTCTACGCCCTGGCTGACTCCCATGTACGGAAGCTGCTGGAGCTCGCCCTGGCTCATGCGGCCCATACCGGTCTGGCGCATGAGGTACACGAAATGCCCGGCGGTGGGCATGGGTAAGGGCCACGCGCACGACGCCGACGCGGTAGCGGCCGCAGACCGGCGCTATCTCGCGATTGCGCTCGGCCTGATCTGCTGCCTTATGGTCGGTGAGGCTGTCGCGGCGGCGCTTTCGGGGTCGCTCGTCCTGTTCGCTGACGCCGGGCACCTGCTTACAGATGTCGGCGCGTTGGCGGCGAGCCTGTGGGCGGCGCGCCTCGCCGCTCGCCCCGCCAAAGGGATCTGGACCTTCGGGCTCAAGCGTGCCGAGATCCTTTCGGCCGCAGTGAACGGGTTGAGCCTGGCCGCGATCGCCCTGGTCATCGCAGTCGAAGCCATCATGCGGCTGCTTCACCCGACCGCCGTCGACGGCCTCGCGGTGCTGGTCGTGGCGCTGACCGGCGTCGTGGTCGATCTCGCCGCGACGCTGGTGCTGGCGAGAGCAAGCCGTGCAAGCCTGAACGTCCGCGGGGCGTTCGTACACATGGTCACGGACCTCTACGCGTTTGCTGGCACGGCTGCAGCCGGTCTCGTGATCGTGCTTACCGGTTTCCGTCGCGCCGACGCTTTGGCGTCCCTGGTCGTAGTCGCTTTGATGGCCAAGGCAGCTTGGTGCTTGCTCCGCGACTCAGGCCGCATCCTTCTCCAAGGTGCTCCGGACCGCGTCGACCTCAGTTCCGTGAGGGACCACCTGATGGAAGTGGAGCATGTGGTGGGCGTCCACGACCTGCACGCCTGGACCGTCACCTCGGGCCTCCCCAGCCTTTCCGCGCACGTCGTGGTGGACGACAGCTGCTTCGCAACCGGGCACGCCCCCCAAATCCTCGACCAGCTCCAGGCTTGTCTGGGTGCCCATTTCGAAGTTGAGCACGCCACCTTCCAGCTCGAGCCGGCGGGGCACTCCGGTCACGAGCCCGGCACCCACGGTTGAAACTTCTAGCCCAGCCCGATTTCATCAATTTCTGGGATTTCCGGAATATCGTCACGTTGTGAGGTCGTAGCGCTACGCCGGGTACGGTACAGCGTGGCGACGAACCCTGCGCTCGTGGCGCACCTCTACCGTCGGGCTGGTTTTGGGGCTCTCCCAGCCGACCTCGACGAGCTGTCCCAGCACAGCTGGACCGATCTGGTGGACAATCTCCTCGCCGGCTTGAGCGGCCGACCCCGCCGGTGAAGCCGTCCCGCTCCCGCACCTCACCAGCATCCCTCAGTCGAACGTACCGGGGTACCAGTTCAACGGCTGGGAGGAGTACAACAACCTGATCTCGTGGTGGCTGGAGCGGATGATCGTTACGAGCACACCGCTCCGGGAGAAGCTGGTGCTGCTGTTGCACTGCCAGTTCCCGACGTCGTGGTCCAAGGTCGGCTGGGCCTACATGATGTACGTCCAGAACCAGATCTTCCGTACCCTCGGCCCGGCAACTTCGAGACCCTGGTCCAGGCCTTGGCCAAGGATCCTGCGATGCTGATATGGCTCGATGCGGACACCTCCCACCGGGACGACCCCAACCAGAACTTCGCTCGTGAACTGATGGAACGCTTCACGATGGGCGCTGGCAACTACACCCAGGAAGACGTCGTGCAGTCGGCGCGTTGCTTTACCGGGTGGGAGCTCGACAACGTGTCTGGGGAGTTCTTCTTCAACCCGTACGACAACGACGACGGGATCAAAAGGTTCCTCGGTCGCACCGGACGGTTCACCGGGGAGGACATCGTCAGCATCGTGTGTAACGAGCCGGCTTCGCACCGCTGGGTGATCTCCCGGCTGTGGTCCTGGCTGGCGTACCCGATAACCCCGAACGCCCCGATCGTGCAGGACTTCGTCCACGGCTACTCCAAGGACCTCAATATCACCAACCTGCTGGCCGCGATGTTCAACCACCCGGCGTTCGTCTCGGCGAGAGCGATGAACGGGCTGGTCAAGCAGCCCATTGAGCTCCTGGTCGGAGCGCTGCGCGTCCTCGGGCTCACGACGGCACCATTTTCCCCAGGTCAGCTGGCAGGCCAGCTCGGCAACATCGGCCAAGTGCCCTTCACACCCCCGACGGTGGGGGGATGGGGCTCCAACCAGTACTGGCAGTCGACTGGGGCAGCAGCGGGCTACATACAGCAGGCTTACTCGCTCGCCGGCGTCGCCAACTTGACCGCACTGGAAAACGGTGACGGCCACCCTGCGGCCCAGGTCACTGCCGCCCTGTCGCTGATCGGCCTCCCGAAGGTGTCCGACCGCACCCACGCCGCGCTCATCTCTCTCGCAGAGTCGTTGAAAACGAACAACGGGTCGTGGCCTGCTCAACAACTCGTGACCCTTGCTCTTTTAGCACCCGAATTCGCGATCAACTGATGGAGGCGACACCGTGACGATCAACCGGCGGCAGTTCCTCACCGGCGTGCTCGGCGGCAGCGCCGCGGCGGGCCTCGTCCGCTTCAGTGGGATGGGCTCGCTGCTGAGCATGGCCGAGGCGTCCGCCTCAACTGTCCCTAAGAACGGCCCGTTTGTGCTCGTGACCCTGACAGGTGGGAACGACGGGCTCAATACCGTGATCCCGTACAGCAGCGGTACCTACTACGACTGGCGGGGCGAACTCGCCATCCCTGCCGAACAAGTGCTCCACCTCGGTAGCGACGGGGTACACGAGTACGGCTTGCACCCTTCGCTCACCACGCTGGCGGCTCTCTGGAAGCAAGGCAAGGTCGCCATCATCAGCGGTGTCGAGTACCCCAACCCCAACTTCAGCCACTTCCAGTCGACTTATATCTGGCAGACCGCCCAGTTGTCAGGCGACCCGAGCACCGGTTGGCTTGGCCGTTGGCTCGATGCCACCGGGACCGACCCGTTCCGGGCCCTGTCTATCGGCCCGAACCTGCCGCCCGTGCTGGTCGGGGCCAAGCAGCAGGCCAGCTCTCTGGTCGACTCGACTTCCCCTGGCGCTCAGCTCCCGGGGCAGAACCCGCAGTTCAGCGGCGCCTACCGGCAGCTCATGAGCACATTCCCAGGTGAGGTGGGAACCCAGGCGGAGCAAGCGATCTCCGGCAAAAATCTGCTGACCGTCGGCAGCAAGGCGGCCGCCGCTTTGAGCCGCGAGAAGACCCCGACGCCTGCTTCCGGCCGCAACTCGGGCGACATCGGCAACCAGCTCGACATCGTGGCGGACCTGATCAACTATGGGCTCCCGACGAGCGTGTACAGCGTCGATTGGGGCGGCTTCGACACACACTCTGCTCAGGCAGAGAACCATGCTGGGCTCCTCACCTCCCTCGACGCAGCGATCGAGGGCTTCATGAGCGTGTTCCCGAGCGCAGTCCCGGGCAAGAGCCCAGTGCTTGCGATCTATAGCGAGTTCGGGCGCACGACGAGGGTCAACGCCAGCGCGGGTACGGACCACAGTTCCGCAAGCGTCGTGCTCGTGGTCGGCCCCGGGGTCAAGGGCGGCTTCTACGGGGCTACACCGAGCTTTACCCACCTCGACCCGTACAGCAACCTGATCTACACGACGGACTTCCGCAAAGTCTATGCCACGGTGCTGGAGCGGGTCCTCGGCATAGAAAGCCCCGAGTACGTGCTCGGCGGCTCGTTCAAGCCGATCGACTTCCTGTAAGCCGCGGCAGTCGGCGATCTCAGACCGCTGAGCGCTTCGGGAGGACCCAGCCGGGCCTCACGAAGTGGCAGGAGTAACCGTTCGGGTATTTTTGCAGGTAGTCCTGGTGCTCCTCCTCGGCGGGCCAGAACGGCCCGGCCGCGGCGACCTCAGTGACAACCCTGCCCGGCCAAAGACCGGACGCATCGACATCGGCGATCGTCTCGAGCGCGACTCGCTTTTGCTCGTCGCTCGTGTAGAAAATGGCCGACCGGTAGCTTCTGCCCAGGTCGTTGCCTTGGCGGTCCTTAGTGGTGGGGTCATGGACCTGGAAGAAGAACTCCAACAACTCCCGGAAAGAGATCACATCAGGGTCAAAAAAGATCTCCACGGCCTCGGCGTGGTCGCCGTGGTTGCGGTAGGTCGCATTCGGTGTGTCGCCTCCCGAGTACCCGACCCGCGTCGATATCACTCCCTGGCGCTTGCGCAGCAGCTCCTGCGCCCCCCAGAAACAGCCACCAGCGAGGACCGCTCTTTCAGTTGTCATCTTCATCCTCTCCTTTTTGCTCACCAGGTAGAACACGGAGGTCTCGGCCGATGTTCCGCGCTGTGGTGCCACCGGGCCGGTAAAGTCGCGCTCTGCGTACCCGATGGTAAAAGGGTGCCTGTCGCGTCACCGCTCACGTTGAGGCTATCGTGACCAACCCGCGAGAGGTGGGTGCGCGCCCCTCCGGCGACCACGAGGAGGCGGTGAGCGCGCTTCGCAGCGCGCTGGAGTCCAGCGAGGAGCGTTACCGAGTACTGGCGGAGTCGGCCCCGATCGGCATCGTGGAGAGCTTCCGGGGCGAAATAAGCTTTGCCAACCCCCGAGCCGCCGAGATCTGCGGGGTTAGCGTCGAGGCTCTGGTCTCGGGCGCTTGGACAGACGTGCTGCATCCTGATGACGTGGCGGGGGTGGTTGCGTTCTTCGACCGTGCTCGCCCGACTGGTGCGGTCGCCTCGGTGACATTCAGGATCCGGCGCCCTGACGGGGCTGTCCGCCACGTCCGCGTATGCGCAGCGCCGAGGGGCCAGGATCCGGACAGCCGCCGGGTCACGACCATCTCGGATATCACCGAGGAGGTCGAGGCCCAAGACAGGCTCGCTCATCACGCCTTCTACGACACGCTCACCGATTTGCCAAACCGCGACCTGTTCCTCGACCGTTTGGCCCAAGAACTGGCGCCGCGCCGCGCCGAGAGCCCCAACATCGCGGTTCTCTGCCTCGACCTCGACCGGTTCAAGGTCGTGAACGACAGCCTTGGCCACGACGCGGGCGACGAGGTGCTGAAAAAGACTGCCTCGCGTCTTCGCAGGGCGCTTCGGGCCGGCGAGACCGTGGCCCGCTTCGGTGGTGACGAGTTCGTCCTTATCATCCGCGAAGTACACGAAGTCGCCGACGCGGTCAATGTGGCAAAAAGATTGATGGGCGTCGTGCAGTCCCCACTTCGTTGTTGCGGTCACAACCTGACCGTGACCGGGAGCATCGGCGTCGTCGTGCCCGGCTGCAAGGCCGTGGCGGCCACCGTCGCTCGCGACGCCGAGGCGGCGATGTACCGGGCCAAAGAGGCGGGCCGGGACCGTTACGAGGTCTTCAACGATGACCTCCACCATCGCTCCGTCAAGCGCCTGATGCTCGAGTCCGACCTCCGCCTTGCGTTGAAACGACGCCAGTTCGAGGTGTACTACCAGGCCGGGATATCGCTGCCGGACGGGATGCCGATGGGCGCCGAGGCCCTGATCCGATGGCACCATCCGAAGCGTGGGATGGTCCCGCCTTTGGAGTTCATCCCTGTGGCCGAGGACTCGGGGATGATCAACGCCATCGGTGCGTGGGTGTTCGAGCAGTCCGTGGCCCAGTTGGCACTATGGGACGCAGATGTCGACGGGCCTCGTCTAAACGTGCTCGCAGTCAATTTGTCGGCCCGCCAAATGGACGAACCCGATACCTCCAACGTGATCAGGAACGTGCTTGCCCGCTATGGGGTTGACCCTGCTCGCGTTTGCTTCGAGCTCACGGAATCCGCCGTTATGACCCAAAGCGTTTCCACCAGGGAGACATTGGCGACGTTCCGGGAACTCGGTGTGAGGGTGGCAATCGACGACTTCGGCACCGGGTATTCGTCCCTCGCCTACCTGCACACCCTCCCGGTGTCGACGCTAAAGATCGACCGTTGCTTTATCGAACGGCTGGGCAGTCCAGACGACGACTCGGCACCGGTGGTCCAAGCTGTCATCGATATGGGCCACGCAATGGGCTTGCGGGTCATTGCTGAAGGGGTCAGTGCCGAGCACCTGGCGGCACAGGTGTCCGCCATGGGCTGCGACGTTGGCCAGGGCTTCTACTGGTGCCGCCCACTGCCAGCCGGGGAGTTCAGGGCTTGGTGGCGGGAGGCGGAGCTAGGGGCCGTCGCCTGGCCAAGCGCCGAGCAAGGTGGACTGCCGTCTTCGCGCCCAGCGTGCTCACCAGTGGCGCTCTAGACCGCGCCGTCAAGCAGAGCAAGGAGCTCCTCGGGGCTCATATCGCCCGGTCTGGAGTGCTCCCAGGACTTCTCGTTGACGAGGCGCTGGAGCAGGATGTTGGCGGGCACCGGCACCCCATGCAGCCGACCGAGCAGGACGACTTCTCCGTTTAGGTAGTCGACCTCGACCGTCCCGCGGGCAAGCAGGCTCTGCCAGGTGGAACTCCCGCCCCGGTCGCGCCCGACGACCTCGGTGGGGTGCAAACGGTCGCCACGCCGGGCACGGTCCTCCTCGTCAGACGCGTAGTCGATCGCGGCTGCAACCAGGCAGGCCTCGCCTTCTTGGCGTGCCCTGTCGCTCACTTCGCTGCTTCGCCCGGCCGGGCCGCAGAGCGCGTCCACGGCATTTGACAGGTTCCTCAACAGTTTGGCGTACTTCCAGCGCATGATGTCGGGCCGGGCAACGGACTCCATAGTGCTTTCGGACAGCGCGTCAGCTATCGCTCCAGCCGTGTCGTCCACTCCGCTCGGGTAGCGCCCGATGTCGAGCAACGCCGTGAGGGGCGACGACTCAGCGACGACGACGCCCGGTTCGAGATGGGCAGCGGGGCACATGACGCAGATGCCATAAACGTTCGGGAAGCGTCGCAGTGCCGCTGGCTCGTTCGCCACGCCGTTCTGGACGCACACAACGGTGACAGATGGCGGTGCGGCGGCACCCAATTGGCGTAGCGCCTCTTCGGTGTCCTGGCTCTTGACAGCCATGAGGACGACTTCGTCGCCGCTCCAACGGATGCTGTCGAGCCTGTCGGTGGCGGGTACCGGCAAGGTCAGCACACCCGTGGCAGACGCCAGGGTTAGCCCGTCCTCCGCGAGTACTTTGCCATGTTCACCCCGGGCGACCAGCACGACGTCGTGGCCGTGTTCGAACAGGCGCCCTCCCACAACGCCGCCAACGGCGCCGGCTCCGAGCACGATGAAACGCATTAGCTCAGCCTCGCGCCGCAAGAGCGCATGGTGCCACTTCCGGGCGCGCTAGCCCCCGGTCAACGAGAAGTGCTGGTAGTCGGGCGAGCCTGTCCAGCGGCCGCCCCAGTACCACCCAACCGATTTAAACGCTTCCACCAGTTCGCCACCCGGTACGGCCATCCCCGGCCTCACATCGCTGCGGTCCAAGTAAGCCTTACCTGCCGGCGGGATGATGACGGAGCCGTAAACGTACGGGTTTTGGACGTCGTTCACATCGATAGCTTCGCCGTAAGCGTGCACCGACCACTGCGGCGGGCCCGGGGCTACCGCGTAGCGGCAGTTGAAACCCGATGTGTCGTCCGCCGCGGCAGCGGCGTTGTCGTTGCCGTGGTACTTGTCTTCGGGCACCATTTCCTTGATCGGGAAACGCTCGTCGTAAAGGGTACGGAACACTCGAATGACGGCCGTCACCACCGACGCGTTGACCACCATGGTGCCGGTGTGGGCTTTGGCGTCGAAGCCCCAATAGCCAAGGCGCAACATTCGCAGTGCTGAGGGGGCCACCGGGCAGCCCGGCCGCCAGGTGTAAGGCACCTCAGCCGCGGTCACGGCGCTGACGGTGGCGGCGAAACGCGGGGCCCGGCCGTCCCTGCGGCGGCCGTATAAGTGCCGGGGACATTTCCATGGCTCGAATAAGCGGCTCCAGACATCAGTAGCGCCGTCAGCGCCAGCTTCAATTGGTAAGAGTGGAAGATGACCCGCAACCCTAGGTCGATCGGAAGGCGGCGCCAAGGTCGAGCGGCTCTCGCTGCTCTGTGGCTCGCGGCTTTCGGCACCGTCGCAGGGCCCGCCATCCCGGCTTGGGCAAGACCGGCGGCCCTGGCCGAAAAAGCTCTGGCTTGCCCGGGTAACCTGCCCACCAGGCTGGCGTCGACCGGGAAAGCCCGCCAATTGGTCAGCGTCGAGGCACCTAACGGCAGCGCCACTCTGGCGACGCTGCAACTGTGGCAACGAACCGGCTCCTGTTGGGCCGCGGCGAGCCCGCCATGGAGGGCGGTGATCGGGCGGAACGGCTTTTCCGACCACCACCGGGAGGGCGATGGCACCACCCCGGTGGGCATCTTCGGGATCGGGCCGGTCATATATGGCAACGCCCCCAACCCCGGCACCCAAGAGCCCTACCACCTCCTTGTCTGTGGCGATTGGTGGGACGAGGACCCCACGTCTGCGGGGTACAACACCTTCCAGCACGTACCGTGCGGCCAGCAGCCACCCTTCGGCAGCGACAGCGAGGCCCTGTGGACCGAAACCGTCGCCTACCCCAGCTTCGCTGTGGTCGAGTACAACACCCACCCGGTGGTGCCCTACGCCGGCTCCGGCATTTTTATACACGCTGACATCGGCGAGCCGACGGAGGGTTGCGTATCGGTTCCGCTGGGCGACCTGGACCGTTTCCTGCGTTGGCTCGACCCCAAGCAGTCGCCGGTCGTGGTCATGGCCCCCGCCAGCCAGATCGGCAACCTGTAAACGCGGTACTTCTTGCAGAGGCAGCCGGCTGACCGGCACCGCCATTAGGCGGGCATAGGGTGGGGCGTGGTCTCGCCCGCCGATACCCTGGTCCTACTGGCTGCAGGCGGCATTGCCGGGGTCGTGGGGACGGCCGGCGGGATCACGTCGCTCATTTCGTACCCGGCGCTCCTGTGGGTCGGCCTCGCAGCGGCCCCAGCCAACGTGGCGAACATCGTGGCCTTGGTTACCTACCTGCCAGGGTCCGCCTTGGCTTCGCGCCCGGAACTGCGAGGCAAAGGCCCATGGCTCTGGCGCTGGGCGCTGCTGACCGCGGCCGGTGGTGGTGCCGGCGCCGTGTTGTTGTTGCTGACCCCCTCGAAGTCGTTCGCCATCGTCGTCCCGTTCCTTGTGGCCGCCGGGTCGCTAGCCCTGCTCGCACAACCGGTCATTACGTCTTGGAAGGAAAGACGTCACCGTCGAGGTGAACGGCTCCTATTACCTTGTGGCCTGGTCCCCGTATCGGTGTACAGCGGTTACTTCGGGGCGGGGTCCGGTGTTATGACCCTGGCGTTATTGCTGTTGACGGTCGAACGGGACGTGGTGAGGGCGAACGCACTGAAAAACGTGCTGGTAGGCGTGGCATCTGCGGTCTCGGCCGTCATCCTGGTTCTGTTCACCCCCGTCGATTGGGCAGCCGTCGTGCCGCTCGGGATCGGTACCTTTGCCGGCAGTACCGTTGGGCCACGAGTGGCACGACGCATCCGAGGTGACATCCTGCGCTGGGCGGTAGCACTGGTTGGTCTCGGCTTAGCCGTCCGGTTGTGGCTCGGCCCAAGTTAGGGCGTACAAGTGCCGCTCAGCTGTTGAGTCGTTGCTGCTCAGTCGTTGCGGCCGTCGCTTTTAGTCCCGGGTAGCAGCTCGATCCGCCTGGCGAGGTTGACGGCGTGGTCGCCGAGGCGCTCGTAGAAACGGCCAAGCAATGTGACCTGGGCTGCCACCTGGGCCGGCATTGTCGAGGAGGCCACCTCGCTGGTGAGGCGCTCCAAGAGGATGTCGAGCTCCTCATCGGCCTCGTCCAACGACGTACCCGCAGCGGTGCGCGTCACATAGCTTGCTGCGACCTCTCGCCACATTTCCAGGGCAACGTCGGACATCCGTTGGACGATGCCGCGGCTGACAGGGGACATAGTCGGCCCAAGGTGGGTGACGGCTCGCTGGGCAATGTGAGCGGCCAAGTCGGCACTGCGTTCGAGCTCGGGTAGGACGGCCAAGAGCCCGACGAGGTGGCGGAGCTCGGCGCTGGCGGGGGCCAGGCGATCGAAGTCTTCCCAGATCCGGCTGCTCAGCTGGGCCGTCAGCGCATCCACTAACTCGTCTGCAGCGACAACGCGGCTTGCCTCGGCCGGTTCCGCTGCCAAGAGGGCGTCGGTGGCACCCGCAAGGGCTTCGCTTACCAAGGAGAACAGGTGGCTCACATCTCGGTCGAGGGAGCCCTGGCCGGCGTCGTTCGCCATGGTTCACGGTTTAGCCGCTCCGAGCAGCTCGGTCGTGGACCCGTTCGGGGAGCCTTCCCGTTCCGTTCACCCCAGGTTCAACTTGGTGAATCTTGGTGAAATCCATCAATCTCATCAAATTGATAGTAATGCTGGAAACTCACCGGGCGCAGGCCGGCCTCCCCATTGCCGGTCCCTTTACATCGGAGGCAGCAGCCCCGGTACCGAAGATGGCGCGATGAGGACGAGGGCCCCGAACCCGACTATCAGAAGCGCCAGTGGGACATCGATTGTGGCCCTTGCAGGCAGGAGCTTCTGAGACACGGCTACGACAGCGATCACAGTCATCCAGGTGACGCTCATGGCGCCGACTGCGACCAACATCAGCATCAGTCCGATGCTCAAACCAAAGCAGCAGAAACCAAACGCGAACCCAGAGCTGGTGCTCTCTCGGCATCGCTGCCGGAAATACTTCTTCAGCGGCGTGAGCTCGTAGAGGCCTGCCATGATCGTGACTACGCCAGCGACCGTCGAGCCGTGAGGCCGATAAAGCGCAAACACCGCGAGCCCGGTCAGCGTCCAGACGAAAAGGTATGACCCTACGAACAACGGTGCTGCGCCCACGCGACCGTCGGCTCGGGAGCCTCTCAAGACTGCCGGCACCGCGCCCGGCAGCATCATGGCCGCCATCATCGCCACCCACAAGGCGAGGAACGGCCCGAGCGACCCGAGGCGTGTCGCAACGCCCATGTTCATCCCGTTCATCTGTCGGACAGCAACGATCCACGCGGCGGCGGCGAGCCCAAGCGTGGTCACGAGAGCGCTCGTTGTAGCCGCCGTTGCATGGCCCTTGGGGCCGACAACCTGATTGGGCCTTCTCACCAGAACTGCTTTTCCTGAGGTTGTCATCTTGAATTGCTCCCTTGCTTTTGTGTGGTTCTCTCGGAGCCCTGAAGGACAATGTGCAACCAATGGTAGCTCGTACAGCAGCGGATGTGCTACCATAGGTTGCAGATCGACTGTGAGGCCAGCGATGACCGCCGATACGTTCGGAAGGAGCAAGCACTGATGGCAGGCCTAGTGATTGAGCGTGAGGTTCTGATCGAGGCACCGGTAGAGGTGGTATGGCGCATCGTCACCGAGCCCGATCAGATGAGCCAGTGGTTCGCCGACCGGGTGGACCTGGTGGTCGAACCGGGCGCTCATGGCTACATGCAGTTCGGGGACCAGGGCGGTCCGGTCGTCGTGGAGACGGTCGACCCACCGGCTCGCTTTTCGTTCCGCTGGAACCATCCCAGCGGGGAGGAACCGGTGGCAGGCAACTCGATGCTCGTTGAGTTCACCCTGACGCCCGAGGGCGCTGAGCGGACCCGTCTTCGGGTGACCGAAAGCGGGCACGAACTGCGCGAATGGCCCGACGCGGAAAAGCAGCGCTATACCGACGAGCACCAGGAGGGGTGGGGCGAGTTCCTGGAACGTCTCGCCAGCATCCTCGAGGCGCGTCAGTCGAAGTGACGACGCAGGCCGACGACGAGCTGTGGTCAGCGATCGCCGACCCGTCTCGTCGCCGGGTGCTCGACCTCCTGGTCGGCACCGGTGACGTCAGCGCGAGTTGGTTGGCCGGCCACGTTCCCTTCTCTCGCCAAGCGGTCTCCAAACATCTAGTCGTGCTCGAACAGGCCAGGCTGATCAGCCGGCGCAAGCAGGGCCGCGAGGTCCTGTACCAGATAGAAGCCGACCGCCTCGATCAAGCCACCAAGGCCCTGGCTGACGTCGCCGCCCAGTGGGACCGGCGGCTCGTCGCGATCAAACGGCTTGCCGAAGCATCGCACGCAGAACACAAGAAGAAACGAAAGCGCTAGCACTCCCACTTGAGGAAGAGGACCTGATGAAAGACGAAATGGCCGGTCATCGCATCGGAACGCGCGACGAGTGGCTCGCGGCGAACGCTGAGCTGCTCGAGCGCGAGAAGGAGTTAACGCGGTTGGGGGACCAGCTCGCCCGACGGCGTCGCGAGCTTCCTTGGGTGCCTGTCGAAAAGGAGTACACGCTCCAGACCGCAGACGGGGCCAGGACGCTGGTGGAGCTGTTTGCCGGCCGCTCGCAGTTGGTGGTGTACCACTTCATGTTCGGCCCTGACTACGTGGGCGGATGTCCCTCCTGCTCGTCGACCGCAGACAGCTTCAACGGCGTACTGGCCCACCTAAACGCCTGCGACGTGACGATGATCTGCGTCTCTCGCGCACCGATCGAGAAGCTAGTCGCCTACAAGGACCGCATGGGCTGGAGCTTCAACTGGGCATCGAGCCACGAGAGCGACTTCAACCTCGATTACGGCGTTTCGGCCGGGGAGGCGATGACCTACGACGGAGCTGCACCGTCCCTCAAGGCCAACGAGCTCACGCTTTTGAAGCTGCTGAACGAGCAGCCGGCCGTCCGCGAGCAACTGCCACTGGTCACAGGCCAGAACGCGAGCGCGACCGGGACCAACCTCGACGGCTATTTCGCCGAGGGGCACGGCGTAAGCACGTTCGCTCTTGAGGGGAACACCGTCCACCACTGCTACTCCAGCTACGCCCGCGGTACGGAGTTCCTGATGGGCTACTACGCGATCCTCGACCGGGCCTCGAAGGGCCGCGGCGAAGGCGATCAGCCCATGAGCTGGCTGCGCCGCCACGACGAATACGAAAGCGTGTGAACCATCCCCATCAGCTGTACTGGCTCAGCCTGAGGGGAAATGGTGAACCGTGTGCCCGAAGGTGCCCTCGGCGAAGGCGAGCACCTTCTCCAGGTTGGCCGCCTTCTGCTCCTTGTCGCCCGTCGTGAAGTGGAGGGCGTCATGACCCACACCGCCACCACAGGCGTGGCGTGGGGCCGCTCTGCCGGCTGACGGGCGCTCGGTGCGCACATTGCGCCCACAGCGCCATCGCGGCCTACGCTCGTCCAAGTGTCAGGGAACGATCCGCTTGTCCGCCGCATGCAGGGCTTTGGGACCACGATCTTTGCAGAGATGTCCGCTCTGGCCGTGGCCACGGGCAGCATCAACCTCGGCCAGGGCTTTCCGGACACCGACGGGCCTGACGAGCTGCTTGCCGACGCGATTGCCGCGATCCGCGGGGGGCACAACCAGTACCCGCCCGGCCTAGGCATCCCCGAGCTGCGCCAGGCGATAAGCGACCACCACCGACTTTGCTACCAGCTCGACTACGACGTCGATAGCGAGGTGCTCGTGACCGCCGGGGCTACCGAGGCGGTCACCTCAGCCGTTCTGGCACTCGCCGAGGTGGGTGACGAAGTCGTCGTCTTCGAGCCTTACTACGATTCGTACTCCGCCTCGATAGCGCTCGCCGGCGCGCACCTACGTACGGTCACGCTGCGCCGGGAGGAAGGCGAGGACGGCGGGGGATGGCGCTTCGACCCTGACGAGTTAGGCGCCGCTATTACCAGTAGGACCAAGGCGATCCTGCTCAACACGCCGCACAACCCCACCGGCAAGGTATTTACGTCGGACGAGCTCTCTGTGATCGCTCAGGTCGCAGAGCGCAACGACATCGTCGTCGTCGCAGACGAGGTGTACGAGCACCTTGTCTTCAACGGCCGCCGGCACGTCCCGATCGCGACCCTACCGGGCATGCGGGACCGCACGATCATGATCGGCAGCGCCGGTAAGTCGTTCAGCGTGACGGGCTGGAAGATCGGTTGGGTAGCGGCGCCGGCGGAGCTCACGAGAGCGGTCCGCACAGTGAAGCAGTTCCTCACTTATGTGAACGGCGCGCCGTTCCAGCCGGCCATCGCTCGCGCCCTCGCCAGGCAGCCGCCGCACTATGACGCCATCCGCGCCCGCCTTCAGGACCAGCGCGACCAGCTCTGTGGTGGCCTCGTGGCCCTTGGTTTTGACGTGGTGCGCCCGCAGGGCACCTACTTCGCCACCGTCGACATCCACCGCGATGCCGTGGAGTTCTGTAGGGACCTGCCGCGAGCCGTTGGTGTCGTCGCCATACCGAGCAGTGTCTTCTACAGCTCAACGGCCGGTGATAGCTACGTCCGCCTGGCCTTCTGTAAGCGTCCCGAGGTCATCGAGGAAGCACTCGCCAGGCTGAAGGGGGTAGCACCGTGAGGCCCGCACGACGTCATCTGGAGCGATCATGAGGATCGCGGCCATCCAGCACGACATCGTGTTCGAGGATGCGGCGGCTACCCGGGCTCGGGTTGCCCCCATGATCTCACAAGCTGCCGCCGCGAACGCTCGGGTCATCGTCCTCACCGAGATGTTCGCCACCGGTTTTTCCATGTCCCCAGAACGCGTCGCCGAGGACGAGGGTGGCCCTTCCGAGCAGTTCCTCATCGACGAGGCTTGCGATAACAAAGCGTGGCTGATCGCATCGATCGCCCAGCGCGGCGCCGACGGTCGTTACCGGAACAACGCCGTCGTGGCCGGCCCTGACCGCAGCGTCATTAGGTACAGTAAGATACATCCGTTCAGCTACGCCCACGAGCACGAGCACTACGCGGCAGGCACCGAGCACCTGACGGTCGACATCGACGGGCTACGGACCACGATCTTCATTTGCTACGACCTCCGTTTTGCCGACGAGTTTTGGGAGACCGCTCCGGGCACCGACGTTTACGTAGTGCCCGCCAACTGGCCCGAGCCACGACGAGAACATTGGCGCGCACTGTTGCGCGGGCGGGCGATAGAGAACCAGGCCTACGTGGTCGGGGTCAACCGGGTTGGCGCGGCCAAGGATGTCGTCCACCTCGGTGACTCAGCAATTATCGACCCGCTCGGGCGAACGTTGGCAGAGGCGAGCGTAGGCGAAGCCGTATTGATAGCCGAGGTTTCCGCTGAGACTGTTGCCGCCGTGCGCAGCGAGTTCCCGTTCCTTGCCGACCGCCGCTCGCAAACTCGCGATGCGCCCAGGTAACGAGGTGGGAGCGGCGCCGTCCAATCCGCGGGTGGCGTTGGTGACCGGAGCAGCCCGCGGGATCGGGAGGGCGTGCGCAGTGGCTCTCGCTCGTGAGGGGTACGCAATGGTGCTTGCCGGTCGTGACTACCAAAGCCTCGCTGCCGTGGCCGATGAGATCAGCTCGAGCGGGGGCACGGCCAAGGCCGTTCAATGCGACGTCAAAGAAGAGGACCAGGTGAGGGATCTCTTCGCCGAGATCAGGAGCGTTTTCGGCCGGCTCGACTTGCTTTTCAACAATGCCGGGATTTCGACTTCACCTGTCCCGCTCGAAGAGCTCACCTTGACCGATTGGTCCGCCGTCGTAGCCACCAACCTCACTGGCCTGTTCCTGTGCACTCGAGAGGCCTTCGCGTTGATGAAGGAACAGGAGCCTGCCGGCGGGAGGATAATTAACAACGGCTCCATAGCCGCACATTCGCCTCGGCCCCACCAGATCGCCTACACCGCGACGAAGCACGCCATCACCGGGATGACAAAATCAACCGCCCTCGAAGGCCGCTTCTTTCGTATCGCCTGCAGCCAGATCGACATCGGCAACGCAGCAACCGACTTGACCCGAAGGATGGTCGAAGGCGCCGAGCAGGCGGACGGCTCGATAAGGCCCGAGCCCACCATGGATGTTATGGATGTTGCCCGCGCAGTCGTGTTTATGGCGAGCCTCCCACTCGAGGCGAACGTCCAGTTCATCACCGTAATGGCTACAACCATGCCGCTCATCGGGCGCGGCTGAGCCGCTAGCGTCGAAGACTATGAAAGTCGTGATCACTGGAGGCGGAGGTTTCCTCGGGCAAATGCTGGCGCGACGTTTGCTCGCCGCGGGCGAGCTCACGGGTGCCTCGAACTTGCTAGAGCCCATTGACGAAATAGTGCTGTTCGACAGCAAGGTCCCGCCCAAGATGCTCGCGGGCCTTGATGGTCGCGCTCAATTAATGACCGGCGATGTTGCCGACGCAGGGCGGCTCCGCGAGGTGGTTGATCAAGACGATATCTCGGTTTTCCACCTGGCTTCGATGGTGAGCGCGGAGTGCGAAGTGGACTTCGATGCCGCACTTAGGGTCAACTTGGACGGAGGCCGGGCGGTGCTCGAGGCCTGCCGTGCCCGGGGTTCGCGGCCGCGTCTGGTGTTCTCGAGCAGCATTGCGGCCTTCGGCGGCCTGGCGCCCTCGGAGGTGGCAACAGACTCGACCAAGCTCACGCCCGGTACCACATACGGCACGACTAAAGCGATCTGCGAGCTGCTCGTAAATGACTACACGCGCAAAGGGTTCTTAGATGGGCGCACGGCACGGCTCCCGACCGTCGTGATCCGCCCAGGCCGGCCCAACGCCGCCGCCTCTTCCTGGGTTAGCGGCATCTTCCGGGAACGGCTAAACGGCGAGGAATGCGTTCTCCCGGTCGACCCTGGGACGCGCGTCCCGCTCGCGGGCTACAGGACGGTGGTCGAGAACCTTGTCCGCCTCCACGAGCTCGGCCCCCATGCGCTGGCCCGGACCGTGCAGTAAACCTACCGGCCCTCGAGCTGACGGCCCAAGAGATGATCGACGGCCTTTCGGTCGCTGTGCGACGTCCTCTGGGGCCTGTGGTCTTCCGTCCAGATCCTGCGGTGGAAGCAATCTTCGCGACTTGGCCCAGCATTCATCGTCGGAGCGCGCCGACGAGCTGGGGCTCCTGCGGGACCGTGGGTTAGCGGAAATCGTGGCTGCCTACCTGGAGGACTTCCTCGTCCAAGGCAACCCATGAGCATAATCCGACAAACCTGCCGCAGATAGCCATACGAGTGACATCCGTACACCGGTCGAGTGGGCTCCGAAGGAACCCTGGACATTGGGCCGCTGCTCAACTTCGGTACGCATCCCGGCGGTGGTCGACGTCGAGGACGTAAATCGTGTTGGTCCGCTCATCAATGCGGTACCGAACCCGGTACTCCCCCCGACGAGCCCGCCATTGACCTTCGAACGGTTTGCGGAGCGGAGCGCCAATTCGGTGGGGATTTTCGGCGAGCGCACCGAAGATGAACTCCGCGCATGCACCAACCACAGCCTCGGGAAGATGTTCAGCAAGTTGACGGGCAGCGGTTCGGGCCAGGATGACCCGATAGGTCACTCCAGCGCCCGCCCTACCCGATTGGCTAGCAGTGCGTGGACCGCCTCCTCATCGAGGACGTCGCCTCGGGCGATCTCCTCTTCAGCCCTACGGACCCGACGTTGCGCCTCGGGATCACTCAACAGTTCCATGGTTGCCTCGATCGCCGCCAAGTCCTGAGCGGCCAAGAGCACGACGTAGTCCCGACCGTTCTTCGTGATGTGGACACGCTCATGGCTTGTCGCGACCTCCTCGGCTATCTCCGAGAGCCGCGCCTTCACCTCAGAAAGTGGAAGCGTCGTCATAGACCACAATTATAGTCCACCAACCTTGTACTGGCGAACAGCAGCAGAGATCTTTTGCGCTGCCGTCAGTGGCGGACAACCGAGTTCTAGGCGACGACGACGACGTTGAAGGCGGGTCTTTGAAGCCCGACGGCGCGTTTCAACTTGGCTGGGTCGCCTACCTTCGACCGGGCCCACCGGGCTGCGCGGCGGCTCACGCGCCCGATGGCCCGGTCAGCCGGTCAGAGCGCGGCGCACTGCCCGCTCTTGCTGGACGCCTTGTTGGCCGTCCCGTTGTCGGTCACCCCCGGGGTGTTGGTCGAGCAGGACAGCGACCCGCTGATGGTGTTGCCAGTCACCTCGGTCTCCAAACCCCCAAGCTGGGTCGGTCCGGTGCCGGAGTTGCTGACGACAGAAACCGCCCCGCTGATGGTGTTGGTAGCCACCTGAACGCCGGCGGTGTTCCCGGAAAGCGTGACCGAGCCCGAGATGGTCGACTTGGTACAGCCCGTGCCCGAGCCGCCGCCGATCAAGACATAGCCCGTGCTCTTGGAGACCGACAATGCCCCCGACAGCGTCGCGCCGCAGAAGGTGAAACCGACAGCGCCGGTGGCCGTGACGCTCCCGGACACCGTGCCGTTGTCCACTTCGAGGGCACCGCCGCTGTTGACCGTGATGCTGCCGGATACCGACCCCGTGATCAGGACGGACTGTCCCGAGGCGACGGTGAGGGCGCCGCTGGAGCTTCCAGCTGATTGTCTTGGTGAACGTGACAGAGTCCGTCACTGCCTTCGACGTCGTGCTCCCGGCGAAGTTGCCGTCGCCGCTGTAGGTGGCAGTGAGGCTCTGCGCACCCGCCTGGAAGCCCGAGACGGTGACTGTGGCCAGCCCATTCCCGGGAAGGTTGACCGTCGCAATCACCAAAGTGCCGTCGAGGAAGGTGACCGTGCCGGTAGGCGCTGTCGCTGCCGTGCCGCTTCCCGGGCTGGTCACATTGACCTGGGCGCTGAGGTTGACGCTCGTGCCGAACGCAGAGCTCGTCGAAGCGGTCAGCGCAGTCGTGGTCGCGGCTTTGTTCACGGTGTAGACCACGTTGCTCGAGGTGCTAGATGAGAAGTTGCTGTTACCGGAGTACTTCGCAGTCAGGCTGGGCGAGCCGACTGGCAGGCTGGCGACCGATGCAGTGGCCACCCCGCTGTTGTTCAACGTGCCAGTGCCGACGACCGTCGTCCCGTTGTAAAACGTGACCGTTCCGGTCGGGCCGGTGCCGTACTTGCTCGGGACGACCTGGGCGCTCAGCGCGACGGTTTGGCCGTAGACCGACTTGCCCTGCGGGGTAACGGTCAGGGTGGTCGTGGTGGGCGCCGGGCCGACGGTGACCATCAGGGCAGTCGAGTACGAGTCTTGCTGAGCCAAGTAGCTGGCTGTAAGGGTGCTTGTCCCTACCGGCAGACCGCTTGGCAGCGGGCAGGTGGCCGTTCCGGTGGAAGACAGTTGCACGCTGGTACATACGGAGGTGGTCGTGCCGTCGAACTTCGTCGAGAAGGTGACACTTCCCAACCCTGGTGGAGGGGTCACGGTGGCCGTAAGTGTGGCGGGCTCTTGATACACCAGCGGGAGGGAGGTGGCACTGATGCTGAGCCCGACCGTGGGGTTGACGACGTCGGTCGTGGTACTGGCCGTGGACGGCCCGTAGTCAGGGTTGGCGTCGTCGACCGCCGTCTGCCCGCTGGGAGCGGGGATGCTTGACTGGCCGTAGTACGCCACGACAGTGAACTGATCACCGACATCGCCTGCTGGGACCGTGACCGGTTGCGCGTCGGCGACGCCATTTCCGTTGGTCTCCCCGGTGGTCGACGCCACGAGGTCGCTGGGGTCGCTGACGTCGGTGCCCTCGTAAAGGTCGAACACGACGGTCTGGAAGGGGATCGCGGTCCTGCCTGACGTCGTGAGCGTGGCCGACAGCGAGTTCCCCGCACTGCCCGCCGCGCCAGAGATCAGTTCGGGCGGCGCGTTGAGCTCCAGGCTGGTCGGATCGGGTGCGATCGTGAAGCTCTCGCTCGACGTGGCGGGTTGGTCCTCTGCGTCGCCGAGGTAGTTAGCCGTCAGGGCGTAAGAGCCGGGCGTCTGGTCGAGGGGCAGGCTCGTGCTGGCGACACCGCCGCTGCCGGTCACGGCGTACGCGTACTGGTTGCCGATCTGGAACGTCACCAGGTCGCCGACACCGTTACCGGTGCCGGTGTTGGGAGCCAGCGTGGCCGTGAGGTAGATGGTGCTCCCGTAGGTGGCGCTGTCGATGGGCGACAGCCCATCGGGCGTTGCGGACGCGTTCGCCGTGAGGGTGTAGGTATTGGGCGAGGGGGTGACAGTGCCCGGGGCGCTGCCCGGGGTGAAGTAGAAGCCGTTATTGTCGTCGAGGCTCACCTCGCCGACCCCGTTGGCCGCTTGGACGATGAAGTCGCCGCCCGCGAGGCTGCTTTGGTGGTCCGTGGTGTCGAACGTGGCGGTGTACTGGGTGGGGTCGAGGGGCGATTGCGTCAGGAGCTCCGATTGCCACTGTGGGCTCGACTGCGCGTTCGGAGTGAAGCTGGGGTCAGTCCAGGTAGTCCAGACCTGCTGGACGCCCGAGACGTTGCCGAGGACCGTCGCCGACACGGTCACGACGGAGCCACTAGCGGTCACCGAGACGTTGGAGATGCTCGGTGCAGCCGCCAGGGCGGCGCTGCCGAAGTTGTCGCTGTAGAAGAGAGCGAACTGCGTGTTGGTGTACGTTCGCTTGATCGCGGTGCCCACGCCCGGGTTGGTGGTATTGGTGATGTACTGCTCGGGTGTGATGCCGAGGTCCGTGTCGCCCCCGCTCTCGAGGGTCGGGAAGTAGTTGGTGTTCGACAGCGTTTCGGGGTAGAAGATCGGCGAGGCGAAGGGGGCGGCGGGCTCGTAGGTCTCGGTCACCGGGTCGCCCGTCAGCGGCGTCACCGCGTTGCCCGTAACGGGGTCGGTGTCGGTGTAGGAACCTCCCAGGAACCCGACACCGCGCAACACCTGGTTGACGCCGTTGGCGGAGTAAGCGACGTCCTCGGTTTGCACGGGAAGGACGGCCTGCCCGGGGTTGGCCACGACCCCGCTCGTGTCCGAGTCGTAGGTGAGCGTGGTGCCGTCCTGGTCGACAGAGCCCTGCGTGAGGGTGCCAGTCGGCACGGTGACGTCAGCCTCGTAGAGACCGAGCGTGTTGCCCGGACCTGAGGCCACCGTCGATGTTGGCGCCGAGTTGTCGGGGAGCGAAAACACCCCGGGGGTCGTCTGCGCGGAGCTCTGGCCTGCTCCCTTGGGTGCTACGTTGAGCATCGGGATGCCGTACAGCGTGACCTCGAGGAGGGCCTTCTCCGTGAGGCTGTTGAGGCCGTCGAGGTCCGCCAGGTACTGGTACTGGGATTGCAACATGGCGTTGCCCACCGAAACCGTACTGGCGTCGAGCGTACTGGCGTCGAGCTGCCCGGCGAGATCGACATCGTACTGGTCGCTGTAGGCGGTGTAGTTGCTGTCCCCGTATTGGTAGCCGGTGCCAGCGATGAGCGTCGCGCCGGCGGATGCGAACTCCTCCGGCCAGGAGGGCAGGCTGGCCTCGGAGACGGCGTCGTCGGGGTCAACCGCGTACCCGGAGTGGCAGCCGGCGCTGATTACCAGGGCGTTCTGGAGGTTGGTGCCGAGGGACAACTGTGAGGTCCACAAGGCGGAATCCGTCGGCGGCCTCGACACCGTTTTCGTTGAAGTGCGCCCCCAGGAAGACAAGCTGGTGCGGGGTCTGCAGCTGGCTCTGGAGCTGGGCGGCGGTCCACGGGTTTCCGTCAACTCCGTTTTGGACTACGTCGAGGAGCGTGTCGGGCTTCTCGCCGGAGGCAGCCGCGAAGTCGCCGGCGATCGTCTCGGCGGCCGGCTCCATGAAACTGTACCCGGTGGCGAGCGTCGAGCTGGGCTTGATGGTGGGGTTGGCGAGATAGTCCTGGATGATGCCGGCGATCTCGGTCGGCGTGTCGACGAGGCGGCCGACGGGGACATTCTGCAGGGGCAGCGTCGTCGCGTCGAGCGACAGGTCGGTGGTGGCGCCGTACTGGTCGTCGCTGAGGTAGTAGTTATTAGCGAGGGCGGCGTCGGCCACTGTGTTGGTGTTCAGCGGCACTGAGTAGCCGTCCTCGGGAGCGATAGGTTCGGCGTCGGCGTACCGGAAGAAGGGGATCACGTCATCGTCCCCGACGATCACAACGTCCTGCAGGTTGTCGGAACTCGTCCGGAAGCTGTTGATGATGGCCTCGATCGCGTCGGCTTCGAGGTCGACGGCATACACACAATTGGGATTGTCCTTCGCCTGTGTGGTGAGCTCCTGGACACCTACGCTCTGCCCGACGTCGACGATCACCCCGTTGGAGCCAGGGGCGTTGGCGAGGTTGTAGAGCGTGCCCGCCCCGTTGGCGTCGTCGGCGCCTCCTACGATGCTCGAGACGCCCGGCATTGTGTAGGAGTCGTCGACGATGACGGTGCTGTACGAGGAGCCAGCGCCACTGAGCGTTGTGGTCGCCGGGGTGGAGGTGGACTTGAACAGAATCCCCGGAGTAGTCCGAAAGGCCAGCCGGGCACGAGTTGCCAGTAGCCGTCTCCGTCACCTGGAAGGGGGTGGCGGAGAAGGCGCCATCGTCGCCGTAGACCTCGACGTAGTAGGTCGCGCTGGTCTCCCCGGCCCCCAGGTTGTCGAACGTGTTAGCCGTGATCGTCTGGGTCGCCGCGCCAACCGGACTGGATGCGCCAAGGTAACTCTGGAGCTCCGCTTCGGGGGCAGAGGAGGACACGAGCGCGGTCAGCTGCGCCTGGTTGAACGCAGAGTTCTCCCCCAGGCCGGAGTTCTCCCCCAGGCCGGAGTTCTCCCCCAGGCCGGAGTTCTCCCCCAGGCCGGAGTTCTCCCCCAGGCCGGAGTTCTCCCCCAGGCCGGAGTTCTCCCCCAGGCCGGAGTTCTCCCCCAGGCCGGAGTTCTCCCCCAGGCCGGAGTTCTCCCCCAGCCCGGAGTTCTCCCCGAGGCCGGCAGAGTTGGTGCCGGGCGTCTCGGCCGCTATGACCGGAAGATCGGAGGCGCTATCGGACTCGTCGGCAACGTAGGCCTGATCGATGTCCGAGAAAAGCGCCATCTGCTCGCCGGGCGAGGCCTGGGAGAGCTGCACTGACACCTGCTGCTCCGGTAACACGGTGAAGCTGTACCAGAGCGCCTCGCCCGAGACGTCGAGGCTCTGCTCCGCCGGCAGGGTGGCCGGGGTGCCCGTGAGGGGCTCAGCGGTGCTCCAAGACGTGTTGGCGGGAGCTAAGGACGCAGTGGGTACCACCGAGACGGTCGATAGCTCGCCGCCGACCGAGTCGGAATGCGTAGTGTCTTGGTCGATGAACGACAGCACGGTGCTCGCCGAGGTGGCGGTGACCGTGTAGGAGGCCGGCTCCCAGGTGGTTGATGGGGCGCAGAGGTCGGACGCGACGGTCGTGCCGCTCCAGTCCACGTCGAAGGCGTTGTAGGTGCACCCGTTGTCGGGGGAGATCGGGATGCGTAGGCAAACGTGAGCGTGTACTGCACACCCGGGACGGTGGCGATGGTCTGGGTGATCCCGTTGACGCAATTGGAGTTGAGCTCGACGAAGTTCGTGTTGTTGTCGTAGCCCAGGGGTTGATCCGTGACGCCCGTGTTGCCGGAGTACTCCAGCTCGATGGTGCCAGCACCATCCGGGCACGGGTTGGTCGGGAACCAGTAACCGGGCGTTTCCGGCGCCTGGTAGCTCGGATCGCCCGGGGCCAGCGTGGGAGCGTCGCTGTTTTCGAAGTCGTCGCACCCAATAGCCTGATCGCCCGTTTCGGGGCATGGCCAGTAGTAGTAAAGGTCCCAACTGCTGTTGCTGCTGGCGGTGAAATCCCCGTAGCCACCGAAGTTCCCGTAGGAGACCAGTTGGTCGCTGGTCACGTCGACCGTTACGGGGGTCGTCGACATTGGGCCTAGGTCACCGCTTGAGTCGATCTCCGCCGCCGCGAGGGAGTAGACGCCGGTCAAGGCGTCGGCGGGGTTGGCCGCCAGCAGGGAGACGGGGAACGAGTAGGCGCCCGCGGAGCACGGCCCACCGCCGACCGGTGTGGTGGAGCCCCCTGTCGAAACTTCGTATATGACGACGTCGTACGTGACGACGTTCGTGTCGACGTCGCATCCGGTGCCGGCGACCGTGAGGGTGGGCGTCGTCGACGTCCACGACGGCGGCGAGGTCTGCGGCGACGTCGGCGTCACCGTCGTCGACGACAGTACCGAGATGGTCGGCGTAGCCAGGGAGGAGTCGGTGCCGGCGCTAGCGGGGGCGACACTCGCGACAAGCGGCAGCCCGATAAAGGCCAGCGCGACTCCGAGGGCCGAACCCAGGGACCTCCACGAGCCTTTGCGTCCGAACGGTTTGTGATCCACGCTTACCTCCACCCCCGGAAAGCCGCGGTGCCGTCCGGATCTCACGAATTCTGGCAGATGGTAACGGTTTGCGTCTAAGGCGACAAGGACCTATTTGGGTAATTGAGCCTGCGGGGCCGTTTTGTCCCTTTATCGTCCGGCTGAAATAACGTTCCGGGGTAAAGGCACCACATAAACCGGTGAGCCGACCGCTATTCGTGTTTGTTTAACTACGGCATAGCCGCAGTGCAAGCTCGAGGGCAGCGTCGAATGCCAGCGCCGTCCCCTCCTCCTGCGCTGCAGAGGCGTCGCCACCCAGCCGGCGCCGCGCGTCCTCGAGCGCGTCCTCGATCCTCGCTCCGTCGGCGGCCGAGCGAGGCGACCCGATGGCCTGTCGCAACGCATCGGCGGCACCGACCAGCCGGAGTGCGTCGAGGGGAGAGCTGCCGGCCAAAAGGAGGGCTACGGCCTCGTAAACCATGCACAACGAACGCCGGTCGCCGAGGTCGCGGAACATCTCGAGGGAGGCGGCGTAATTCTCGCGGGCAGACGTCCTGTCACCGGTCTCCCGGGCGATGTCGCCAAGGTTGTGGCGTGCGTTGGCGACCCCGTAAGTGTCACCCACCTCGAGAAGGATGGCGAGGGCCTGCTCCTCGTGCGAGGTCGCCAAGGCGTACTCTTGGCGAAGGAACGCGTGGACCCCGAGGTTGAGGTAGGAAAAGCCGACACCCCAGCGGTGCCCGAGCTCCAGCCACAGGTCGAGGACCTGCTGGCCCAAAACCGCGGCCAGCTCGTAGTTCTCCTGGTAGACCGCGGTAACCGCCAGGCTGTCTAGCACCCGGGCCTCGGCTTCCCGGTTGCCGACCGACTTCCACAACCCGAGGCTCATCTGGAGCTGGGCCGAGGCCTCCTCCAGCGCTCCCCGCTGGTAGGCGATCACACCCCGGACATGGGCCACTCGGGCCATCCCGCGGGTGTCGGAGATGTCCTCGAAGTTCCTTGCCGCCGCGTCGAGGTCAGCGGCAGACTCACCGTAGCGACCCTGCCGGCGGGTAGCAACGCTGCGCCCGACGCGAGCCCACGCCGCCGCGGCTCCATCGCCGAGCGTCTGGGCCAACTGGAGCGCCTCAGAGTATGCCGACTCGGACGCCGCCCAATC
The DNA here is from genome assembly GCA_963725935.1 of uncultured Acidimicrobiaceae bacterium. Lineage (GTDB taxonomy): Bacteria > Actinomycetota > Acidimicrobiia > Acidimicrobiales > Palsa-688 > Fen-671. The sequence goes on from CAVSAM010000005.1 coordinate 35,970, forward strand.
GCCTCGGAGCTCCAGCACGGACCCGAGCTTGCGGAGGACCTCCCCGCGCTCTTCGTCCGGGAGAAGCCCGGCGAGCCGTCGGTAGTAGTCGATGGCGGCGTCGTTGGCATAGCGGGCAGCAGCCGCCTCACCGGCGCGCCAGAGGTACTCGCGCTTTTTTGTCTCTTCGGTGCTGTGCCAGAAGTGGTGAGCCATGAGGTCGAGGGCGTCCGGGGACGTCAGCTCGAGCCACGCGCCGATGCGCCCATGGAGCAGGGAGCGCATAGCGAACGGCATGCTCTCGTAGGCCACTTCCCGGATGACGGCGTGCCGGAAGGCGTATTCGTCGCCCCGAGCGTCCTCTTGGACGACGAGGTCCTCGTCGCCAAGCCGTCGCAGGTAGCCAATCACCTGACGCCGGCCGCCGAGGTCAGGGTACGCCCGGGTGAGGACATCGACGCCAAACTGCCGGCCCACGACGCTTGCCACCTTGAGAGTGCTGCGCGAGGACTCGCCGAGCGTGTCGATGCGCGACAGGACGAGGGTGGACAGGCTCGCCGGGAGGTCGACAGTCGCTGCCTTCGGGTCGGACGGGTCGATGCCCTCGTCGTGCAGGTAGTTGACCAGCTCCTCCAGGAAGAACGGGTTCCCCTCACTTCGCTCCACCAACCGTTGCAGGACCAAGGTCGTCGGCTTCGCGTCGCGACCGAAATGCTCGAGCAAGCGCTCGGTCAGCAAGGCCCCGCTCGCACTGGCATCGAGACCGTCGAGCGGGAGCACGGTCGTGTGCCCCAGCTTCGGCGGCGCGAATGGGCCGGGCCGGTAGGTCAGCACGATGAGGATCGGAAGGCCGGCAGCGGTGCGGGCCACCAAGTCGAGCAGGTCGGCCGACAAAGAGTCCAGCCAATGGCAGTCCTCGAGCAACAGGACGAGCGGGGCGTTCCCAGCACGTACGGTCAGGTAGCGCATTAGGAGCGACTCAAGGGCGCTCTTTCGGTGCTTTGGGTCGAGGCTCGCCGTGAGCTCGTTGTCCTCGATGGGGATGCCGAGCACCGTGCCGACCAGAGGGAGGCGGGCCAGGAGGGTTTCGTCGGTGGCTGCCAGCGCTTGCTCGATCGCCAGCGCAGGGTCGCCCTCCCCGGTCACGCCGAGCAGCGAGACCCAGATGCTCTGCCATGCGAGGTAGCTGGCGGCGGACCCGACGGAGGCAGCGGCCCCGGCGTGGACCGCGATACCTTCAGCGCCCAGGAGCTTCAGCAGCTCGTCGGCGAGCCGAGACTTGCCCATCCCGGCCTCCGCCTCGAGGGCAACGACCTGGCCCCGCCCCTCCATAGCCAGGTCGGCGAGCTCGCGGAGTCGTGCGAGCTCAGCCGTGCGCCCGACCAGGGGGTGCACCGGACGCTTCTCCCTGTGAGAGCCGCCCCGCGTCCGACCAGTGAGCCGCCGGATCGGGACCAGTTGCGACTTGCCCTTCGCCTTGAAGTCGGGGAGGGCTTCGAAGCTAAACCTGGGACCGGCAGCCCGGGCGACCTCGGCGGTGGCGAAGGCCTCACCAGGACTCGCTGCGGACATCAGACGGGCGGCGAGGTTCACTGGATCGCCCAGGCAGCAAAACATGCGCCGGTGGCGGTGGCCGGTCGCGCCGCTCCTGACTCGCCCGCTCGACAGCCCGACCTGCAAGTCGCGGGCCGCAGTCTCACCTTCCATCCCCAGCACGTCCAGGGCGGCGGCGCACGCCCGGGCGGCATCGTCCTCGTGCGCGAGCGGCGCGCCGAAGACGGCGTAGAAGTAGGCGCCCTTGTCCCCGACCGTGAGCGAGAGAAGATTGCCGCCGTGGCCGTCGATCACCCACTGGGCCCGAGACATGAAGTCGTCGAGGAGCTTCGGCGCGTCCGGGTCGTCGTCGTAGTCAATGCCGCCGAAGCGCACGAACATGATCACTGCCGGTCGCAGCTCGGCGAGGAAATCGCCGTGACCCGCCCGCATACGCTCGTATACCGCCGGCAGCAGCCACTGGCGCACGACCGATCGAGGGAGGGACGGGTAAGGGGCGGGTGGCGGCAGTGGCCCGATCGGTCCCCGAAGGCCCCCCACGACAACGACCGAGCCGTCAGGCGCGCCGCGGACCACGATGGGCTCGGTACGGTCCTCGATCGCGGCGAAGGTCGATGCCTCGACCACGACGTCGCCTCGCTCGGCCTCGTGTTCGGCCGCCGCCAGACGGTCCATTAGCGACCCGGCCAGGACGTCGATGAGCTGGACGTCTGGGTCGCCGACGACGAACCGGCGGGCCTTTCCAGCCGCGACCGCGACCTTCATGCCGATCTGGAACGTCTGGCCACCTGGCGTGCGGACTTCGGGGACGGTGGCCATTGCCCGCTGCATGTCCAGGCCGCACGCCACGGCGAGCGTCCCGTCGTCGCCGTCGAGCCAACAAGTGACGGCGTCTCCACTGAAATAGACCACGCTCCCGCCGTAGCGGTGGAGCTCGCCGAGCACGGCATCGAAAATGCGATCGAGGACCGCCGTAAGCTCCTCGGCCCCGCGTCGCGGGCCTAGCTCAGCGGCGAGCGCCTCGGTGAGGGGCGTGAAGCCGGAGATGTCGACGAAAAGCCCGGATCCTCTCACGCGGTCCGGGATGCTCACCCCGGACGCCAACGACCGCCGCCGGTCCCCGGCAATGTACGCGTCCGGGTTGTCGGCGACGACGTCTGACTCGCGGTGATCCGCGTGGGACACTTGCGGGCTCATTCCCCCTCCACGACCGCCCGGACAACGACCGCAGGAGCGTAGCCGTCCGCTGTGGCGTGCCGACTCTTAATCCGCGCCAGCTCCCGTCCTTTCATGGCGCCAGTCTGTCATGGGGTACCGAGCGGCGCGGGAGCAGCGGATCGGAGAACCAATGGCTGACCGGCCATCACACGAACGCGGCGGCATCATCGCTACTCCAGCGGGGTCGCATCAGCCATCGCTACGATGATTTTTCTCAGAGCGCTGAGGAGGTACCGCCGCTCGGGGTCAGTGAGCGCTGTGGTGGCCCGGCGGTCCAGTTCGTCTCGTGCTGCCTCGATCTCCGTTTGGACAGACCGTCCTCGGTCCGTCAGATAAAGGCGGACGAGCCGTCGATCAGCTTCGTCGCGATGGCGCGCGACCAGCCCGGTCGCCTCCATGCGCGTTGCCGACTTCACCACCGTCGGCGTGCTTACGTGAAGGCGTTCGGCCAGCTCGCCCGGAGTGAGGCCGTCAGTGCCCCAGAGCACCTCGAGCACCAGGTTCTGACCAACTCTGACCCCATGCCGGCTCATTGCCTCGTCCGCTGCGCCGCGCATCAGTTTCGAAGCCCGAGTGAAGAGGGTCAGGAACTCGTTCATCACCGAAGCCTAGATGTCGTTTGCCGGCTAGCGATGTGTGTTCTACGATTAGTAGCCGGCTAGTGACTTCTGTGAACTGCGACTAGTACTTGAGCCAAGGAGAAACCGTTGACGACTGGAGCGAGACGCGTGAGTTTTGGGATCAAGACCAGCCAGATGGGCCTTACCTATGAGGAGATCCTCAATGTCTGGCGCGAGGCAGACCAGAATCTCAGTCTTCGAGCACGCCTGGCTTTGGGACCACATGGTGCCGGTGCGGGGCGACATCAGGGGTGCGGCTCTGGAGGCCTGGACACTCCTCGCCGCCTTGGCGGCTCAGACAAGACGGCTCCGGCTCGGAGTCATGGTGACCAGCAATCGCCTACGATCACCTACCCTCCTGGCGAAGATGGCGGCGACCGTTGACATCATCTCCGGAGGTCGGCTCGACTTTGGGCTCGGCGTGGGGGGTAGCCGGGTGGCCGTGGAAAATCCTGCCGTTCGAGAGTTCGAGGCCTACGGCGTGCAGCTGGTCTCACCCAGTGTTGCTGTCCGGGACCTTGCTGAGTCTCTCTCGATTGTTCGACGGATGTGGACCGAGGTCGAGCCGTTCGACTTCGCGGGAGAGTCTATCCAGCTCAAAGGTGCCATATGCGAGCCGAAGCCTCGCCAGACGCCACATCCACCCATATTGATAGGCGGCTCAGGCGATCGCGTCTTACGCATTATCGCCGAGCACGCCGACATCTGGAACTACCCGGGGCCACCCTCGCCGGAGTTCCGCCATAAGAACGAGCTCCTCACTGAACATTGCGCTGCCATCGGACGCGACCCGAACGAGATCGTCCGCTCTATGCAGACGATCGTTCGCGGCGACGACCCAGCGACGATCACCGCGACGCGCTCCCTCCTCCGTGAGATGGTCAGCTCCGGTGTCACCCATATCGTTCTTGGTTCGACCGTCTCCGGGCGCCCAACGCGATGGATCGCCGACGAGATCATCGGCCCCGTTCTTGCCGAGTCGAGCTGATAAAAAAACGCACTAATCTTTTGCACTCGTGGCCAAAACGTCAAATTGGCGGTGGCTTTCTTGACCCTAGCCAGCGGCTCGCTCGACGTGACCGCCTTCATGCGGCTGGGCGGTGTCTTTGCCAGCGTCATGACCAGCAACCTGGTGTTCGTTGGCATTGCCGCCGTGAAGACCGAGGTTTCTCTGGCAAAGCACTGTGCGGTGGCGCTAGTCAGCCACCCTGAAGGATGGGCCCAGATGGTCCTGCTCGGGGCACTAGCTGTAGCCATGGGCGCCCAGGGAGTGGCAGCACACCACGAGGCGGCTTTAACGGTGAAGCTGGCCTACCGCTTTGGGCCCAAGATGATGAAAAAACTGAGCGGACGGGCGCCGCAAAGCGGCAGCGGGATCGAGCCGATGGAGATATGGGCCTACCAGCCGAAGATGATGATCGGCATGGGCAGGTTCAATCAGGCAATCCGGAAAGGCGACAGTGTCGACGAGAGGCTCAAGAACCTGATCGAGCTAAAGGGCTCGCAGATGATCGGCTGTGAGTTTTGCGTCGACCTCGGTTCGCAGATCTGCCGTAACTCGGGTCTCAGCGACGAAGAACTGCTGGCGCTGCCCAACTACGGGACGAGCGACCTATTCACCGACAGCGAGAAGGTCGCGCTCGACTACACAGGCGCGGTGATGCGCACGCCGGTGGAGGTCACCGATGAGCTGTTCGCCAGAATGAAGGCGCACTTTACGGAAAAGCAGATGGTCGAGATCACCGCTCATCTGACGCTCGTCAACCTCGACCGGTTCAACGCCGCCTTCGGTATCGGGTCAGCGGGCTTCAGCGATGGGATAGTCTGCCTTGTGCCTGACCGACCAGTGCGAGTTCCTTAGTCCTTTCCGACCGCGGGGACGGCGAGCAAGGATGCCGCAGCGCGCTTGGCGTTAGCAAGATGGCTAGCCTGCCCGCTCACCCGAGCGAGGAGCAACGCTCCCTCGATGAGGGCGAGAGCTGCCGAGGCCGTCTCCGCAACCGAGCCTTCTGGCCAGCCGTCAGCCCGGAGCCGCTCGGCGATGAGGCTTTCCCATTGGTCGAAGCACCGCGCCGCGGCCGCTCGGAGGCGTGGGCTGATGATGGGTGACTCGAGCGCCGTCGGCGCGATTGGGCAGCCCGGGCATGGTGCCCCCGCAACCGGGCCCTCGGCTATGTCGATGAACCGGATCACGCCCAGTGCTGCGTTGGTCGCCCCGTCCAATGCTCCCCTGAGGGCGTCGGCCACGGCCTGGCCGGAGGCCTCTAGCGCCGCCTCGGCGAGTGCTTCCATTCCCCCAGGAAAGTGGTGGTACAGCGACCCGTTGGACACGCCGCTCTCGGCAAGTAACTGCGCCCGCCCGGTGGCCGTGTACCCCTGATCGCGCAACAGCCGCGCCATCGTCTGCACCAGGTCGGCCCTGGTGTCACGCTCGCGGGCCACCGCTTGACACTACTAGAGCGAATGGTCTAGAAATGTCTGGAGCGATCGCTCTAGTGAGCGCGGTACGCGCTTATCCGCCAAGGAGATACGTATGCCCATGATCGACATCTACTCGGCGCAGGGGACCTTTGCCGACAAGCACGCTCTAGCCCGAGACCTCGCTGCGGCCGTGATGCGATGGGAGAAAGTTCCCGACCTACCCCTGTTCCGGACGAACACCGCGGCCTTTGTCCACGACCTGCCTGCCGGCTCGATTTCGAACGTCGACGGGGAGGGGAACTGCGTCCGGGTCCAAGTCCTGACCCCGGCGGGTGTCTTGGACCGCGACAAACAGCTCGGTGTCGTGCGGGAACTGACCGACATTGTTGCTGGTTCAGCCGACGACCCGACACTCGCAGAGCGCACCTGGGTGCTCATCACGGAGTCGCCCGAAGGAGGGTGGGGTATCAGCGGGCATGCCAACACTGGTTCAGATATCGCCCAAGCCGCCAGGAGCCAGTTGGCCGCTCTAGCGGATAAAGAGCCACACGGAAAGTAAAAGTAGGAGTGCTGCTCTCGGTTTTAGGCTCGGCACAATCGGTCGTCATCATTGCGTAGCGGCGCCCGAAGCCCCTCGGCATCGGGACGCGGGAAATGATGACGAAGGGTGAAGGCGAACGGCGTCGGACCGTGCACACGCATGTACCGGACCCGCTCTTCCGCCTCAATCGTGCTCGGCCGGTGCCCTTCGGGGACCCACCAGCAAGCGAGGTACGCCTCAGCCATCTTTTGAAAGAACTCCCGACGCCGCCGGAGGATGGCGCGGTGGAGGTCGCCTAATACGAAGGCGGTGAGGTGCTCGACGTCAGTCCAGACCGACATGTTGATGATCATGCCAGCGCTCTCGCCGGCGTCCCAGGTGAAGGCCTCCACGGAGGTGGCGTTGCCATCCTCGGTCTGCAATCGCCAGACGAAGCCCGTGGCCCGCTCCGCGGCAGCGTTCACCGGGTCGAGCGCCTCGACGAATGCTGCCAACTGCGGGTGGTCCAGAGGCTCCTGAAGTCTCCCGATGTTGACCTGCGCTAACTGCCAGCCGCTCATGGTGCCAGTCTGCCACGGGCCGGCGTACCCGCTGGTGGCGGCGGAGCGTCGAGGAAGTCAGCGGTCGGCACGAAGAAGAGACTTCCGGTAACAGCTCTCGAGAAGTCGAGAACCCGGTCGTGGTTCCCCGGAGGATTGCCGATGAACATGTTCTCGAGCATCCGCTCGATCACTGTCGGTGTCGCTGCGTAGCCGATGAAGTAGGTGCCGAACTCTCCTTGCCCGATCGTCCCGAACGCCATGTTGTCGCGGAGGATCTGGCGCTGCGTGCCGTCGGGGTCGAAGATCGTGTTCAAGGCGACGTGAGAGTTGCTTGGTTTCGCCTCGTCGGACAGCTCAACGTTGGAGAGCTTCCTTCGCCCGATCGCTTCCTCCTGGGCTTCGACGCTGAGACCGTTCCACGCGGCCAGGTCGTGGAGGTACTTCTGGACGATCACGTAGCTTGAGCCGGCGAACTCTCGGTCCTCGTCACCAACGACGACCGCATCCGCCGCGGCACGTCCGCTCGGGTTCTCGGTGCCGTCGACGAAGCCGAGCAGATCGCGGTCGTCGAAGTACTTGAAGCCGTGGACCTCGTCGATGACCGCCACCGACCCGGCGAGGCGTTCCATGATCTGGGCTGCGAGCTCGAAGCAAACGTCGGTCCGCGCGGAGCGGACATGGAACAGCAAGTCCCCGGGTGTCGACACCCGCGGTGTCGTTCACCCTGGAGCTCCTTGAAATGGTGGAGCTCGGCGGGGCGCGGCCCTGCGAAGAGCCGGTCCCAGGCGTCGGGGCCAATCCCCGTAACGAGGGTCAGCCCGGCAGAGGGCACCCGGAACCCGACGGTGCGCACCAGCCCAGAGAGATCCGTGAGGAGGTCGCGCACGATGTCTTCTGCCCCGCTGTTGATCGTTGCTACGAGGAACACCGCGGCCGCAGTCAGCCGGCTAAGCACGGCCTGCGGTTCCTGAAGCCGCACCGGTGAGTCCCGCGAGGTGGGACCTGTCATAGATGACAGCGTACTTATTGGCTAATACCAGCCGCGGCCCTCGCCACCGCGCTCCAGCACGAACGCCGTCATCGGAGACCCACCTCCCCCTGCATTTCTGTCGGGAATGCTTGTCGGAGGCGCACCGCTACCAACTTCGCCACCAGCGACGCCGGCAACGGCCGGTCAAGCGGAAAGCGCAAGGCTCCGGCCGACTTGCTGTAGTTGGCCAGCTCGTCCTTCAGCTCGGGAAAGACCGACCCGCTATGGGGCAGGTAGCTCAGGTGGTGCGCGAATGCGGCGAAGCCTGCGACCACCTTGCCGTCCACCCGGAACGCCGGCATGGAGTAGGAGATGCACTGCTCCGCTTCGGGAACGACAGCCAGGATGTCCCGGCGGAGCTGGCCAAGCGTCGAGCGTTTTGGTTCGTCCAGACCTTCCAGGTAAGCGTCGACCTCGGCCGCCGACATCAGGCCGAAAACAGGTAACTCGTGGCAACACTGCGGAACGGCCGCCACTTCTCGGCGAGTGCCAACACCTCGGCTTGGCTCGGGAGGTGGTCTAGCTCGTAGGCACGCTGGATGGCCTTTCGCAGTGCAAGGTCACCCGGGAGGACCACGTCTTGTCGTCGGAGCGCGACGATCAGCGCACCTTGAGCGGTCCACGGCCCGATACCGGGGATCGTCGTCAGCGCGGCGAGGACCTCGTCGTCGGGCAATTTGCTCAGGATGTCGGGGTTCAATCGACCGTCCGAAAGGCGCTCGGCCAGGTCGCGCAGGGTAGCGACTTTTCGCCACGACAAGCCGGCCTGGCGGAGACCTTCTGGCGGCGCCTCGAGCAGCTCGCCCGGGGACGGGAGACGACCTCCGAACATCGTCTCGATGCGGCCGAGGACCCTGCGCGTGGCCGCCACGGATAGTTGTTGGCCCGCAACCTGGAACAGTAGGGACCCGAACAGGTCCATCGACGGAAGCTCGGCCAACCACTCCTGCGGGTCGAACGTCGGTCTGGCGTCAATGAGGCGTGCCAGGACCGGGTCGGCCTTGCGGAGGTGGGAGCGAACTCGGTTGAGCGGTGCCCGGCTCTGGGGCCTGGCGGAGTTCGGAGCCGGGGGACCGGCCAATTGTCGGCCGGCTCGATCAGGCGCCATATGCGGGAAGAATAGCTCTGCTAAACGTTCGGCCATTAGGAAGAGAGGAAGAGCAGTGTCAGCAACGCTCAAGGTGACCCACGAACTTGGCTTTGGAATTGAGCTCAGGCGAGGCCGGTTTGAGGTCTTGGTTGACGGCGAGACCGTCGGCTCCGCCGAAAACCACGAGACGTCCGAGACGCCGCTCGCGCCCGGGCATCACACCTTACGCTTGCGGAAAGGCCGTTACTCGAGCCGAGCCCAGTCGTTCGAGGCTGCCGATGGCGAAGTCGTCGGCTTCCGCAGCCACGGGGCCAGGATCTGGCCTACGTACGTCGCCTCCATATTTATCCCGAACCTTGCCATATCGCTCAGGCGCGAATAACTACCAACGCCGTCGGCGACCTGCGATCGGGGCCCGCCGAGCGAGTGGCGGATGGCGTGGGGTAGGGAGGGGCGTCAGTACGGTCCGTACACCGGTACCTTGCGTTATGACGAATTTCATCGATCCAGAGGTCCCTCCGAGCGGGACCGGTTGCGTGGAGTGCATGGAGTCCGGGGGTTGGTGGTTCCACCTACGACGGTGTGCGGAATGCGGCCACATTGGATGTTGTGACAACTCTCCCAGCCAGCACACGACTGCGCACGCAAAAACGTCAGGTCACCCTGTCATCCGCAGTTTCGAGCCAGGCGAGGATTGGTTTTGGAATTACAAGACAAACGAATATATCGAAGGGCCTCACCTGGCACCTCCGCAGCATCATCCGCTCAACCAACCAGTGCCCGGGCCAGCTGGACGGGTCCCTGCCAACTGGCAGGACCTCTTGGTAGACACGTGATCGCGCGTTCGTGGATCGTCCAGGAGGTCGCGGTCCGGCTGACGCCGGCGAACAGCACGCGTTCGCGGCCGAGGGGCGGGCGGCGCCTCGGCGAGTGTTTTGGCAGCGGGGCCATTCATCTCCTTTTGCGGGTGACCTTGACAACCTTACGCCGTAAGTGTAGTATCGACTTACAACGTAAGGAGCAACGATATCTGTGAAAGCGGCAACGTCAAACCGACCCGTTACGTCGGGACCAGTCACCACCGGCAACGGGACAATTAAGTCAATCGTCCAAGACCAATATGGCGGCGCACCCGAGGAAGTGCTGCGCCTCGCTGATCTCGCTAAGCCCGAAATAGGGGACGACGAGATCCTGGTGCGTGTCCATGCGGCCAGCGTGGACCGGGGCACCTGGCACCTAATGACCGGCCTCCCTTACGCCATGCGCGTGATGGGTTTCGGGTTCCGCAGCCCCAAGGCCGCCAACCCAGGACGGGCCCTGGCCGGGACAGTCGCCTCCATTGGCAAAGACGTCACCGAGCTCAAGCCTGGCGATGATGTTTATGGCACCTGCGACGGCTCTTTCGCCGAGTACGTCCGCGCCAGCGCTTCGCGGCTCGCACCCAAGCCGGCGAACCTGTCCTTCGAGCAGGCGGCAGCAGTTCCCGTTTCTGGGGTCGCCGCCCTGCAAGCCGTGCGTGACCGGGCACGCGTGGAAGCCGGCCAGAAGGTACTGGTCATAGGCGCCTCCGGAGGGGTCGGCACGTTCGCGCTCCAGATCGCCAAAGCCTTTGGCGCCGAAGTTACGGGCGTCTGCAGCACCGCTAAGGTCGACCTAGTCCGAGGGCTCGGCGCCGACCATGTCGTCGATTACACGACCGGGGACTTCACCAGCGGCGGGCACCGTTATGACGCCATCATTGACACTGGTGGCAACTGTCGGCTGTCTCAGCTCCGCGAAGCCCTCATCCCTCACGGAAGGCTGGTCATCGTCGGAGGCGAGACCGACGGGCGCTGGCTCGGGGGCGCCGACCGGATGCTGCGAGCACTTGCGCTCTCCCCATTTGTCGGCCAGAGGCTGGGCGCGCTCAGCACGTCGGAGAACTCTCGCGACCTGATGTTCCTTCGGGAGCTCCTCGAAACCGGGAAGAATCAGCCCAGCCATCGACAGGACTTTCCCGCTGAACGATGTCGCTGCTGCGATCCGGTACGTGCAAGAAGGTCGCGCCCGAGGCAAGGTCGTCATAGCGGTGTGAGCCGCGAGCAAGGGCCATAATGCTTACCATCCCGCTCAACCCGCTCTGCAGCCTCTGAGCCCGGCCATGCGCATCACTGCTCTGCGCTCGCTGGACCTCAGGTTCCCTCTACCCCCAGGCGCGGGGAGCGACGCCGTTCACGTCAACCCTATTTACAGCCTGGCCACCTGCGTCCTAGAGAGCGATACCGGGCTACGAGCGACAGGTTTCTCGCTCACGCTCGGCGAGGGCAATGACCTCGTGTGCACCGCCATCGGCTACTACGCCAAGTACCTCGTCGGGGCGGATGTCGACGAGGCCATGGCGTCGCTCGGCGAGCGATGGCGGGCTTGGGCGAACGACAGCCAGCTGCGCTGGCTGGGACCGCAGAAGGGTGTTGTCCACCTCGCTCTGGCCGCCGTAGTCGGCGCGCTGGTCGACCTTTGGGCGCGGGCGCGGCAGGTCCCTTTATGGCGCGCCCTGCTCGACCTGGCGCCGGAGGAGGTCGTTGCCCTGATCGACTTCTCCACCTTGGGCGATTTCCTGTCACGGGAGGAGGCGATCGAGCTGCTGGTGCAGCGACGCCTGAGCCCACCCCAACAAAACGAGTTGATCGAGCGCGGCTACCCCGCCTACGACACCTCCGTCGGCTGGTTGGGCTATGACACGCGCATCCTGGTGGCGAACGTCGAACGGGCGCGCGATGCAGGGTACGGAGCGGTGAAGCTCAAGGTGGGCTCGCCGCACCTCGAGGCAGACATAGAACGCGTCGGAGCCGTTCGTGAGGCGTTGGGTCACGATTTCCAGGTGATGATCGACGCCAACCAACGCTGGTCCGCGGCCGAGGCGATCCACGCCGGTCAGGCCCTGGCCCCCTTTGACCCGTTCTGGTTCGAAGAGCCCGTCCATCCCGACGACCTCGCCGCTTACCTGGCGGTGAAAGAAGCGCTGTTCCCCATGCGGGTTGCAGGAGGCGAGCACATCCCCAACCAGGTTGTGTTCAAAAACTTCATGGCTGCCGGTGCCCTGGACATCGCTCAGCCCGACGCCGTCCGCCTCGGGGGGCTGCCTGAGTACCTCGCGGTGGCCCTGATGGCAGCCAAGAGCTCGGTGCCCGTCCTTCCCCACGCCGGCGATATGGGCCAGCTCCATCAGCACTTGACGTTCTTCACCCGGATCGCCCTCGGCCTGCCCGAACTGCCGCTCGAGATGATCCCTCACCTAGCCGAGCACTTCGCCGAGCCTTGCCAAATTATCGCCGGCCGCTACCGAGCCCCCTCACTTCCGGGAGCATCGACGACTATCCGTGACGAGAGCGTCCGACGTTACACCGCGCCGA
>CAVSAM010000006.1:0-227875 GCA_963725935.1 uncultured Acidimicrobiaceae bacterium
GACTCCCTCGCCAAAAGGCTCGTCGCGAGCTCGATGCTGCGCGAGTCCGTTGTCTCGCCTCTCTCCTCGGCGAGGACTAAGCGGACGGCGGTCGCCGCCATTTCCGCCAAGGGCTGGCGGACCGTGGTCAGCGGCGGCGAAGTCCAACTCGACAACGGCAGGTCGTCGAAACCGACGACGCTGAGCTGGGACGGGACCCGTATGTGCAGTATCCGCGCGGCTTCCAACACGCCCAACGCCTGCAGGTCACTGCCGGCAAAGATGGCTGTTGGCCGCTCGGGTAGAGACAGCATCGCCATGCCCTCCTTGAAGCCCCCGTCGACATGAAAGTCTCCCCATTGCATTAAATCCGAGTCGAGCGGGAGCTCGGAAGTCTCCATTGCCGAGCGGTACCCGTCCATACGGGCTCGGCTGCAAAGAAGGTCAGCCGGGCCAGAGATCATCCCGACCCGCTTGTGCCCGAGCTCGAGAAGATGGCGGGTGGCTGCGTAACCGCCCGCCCAGTTGGTCGCCCCGATCGTGGTCACGCTCGGGTCGGGAGCGCCGCGGGGGTCGACGACGACAAAAGGCAAACCACGTGACCGGAGCTCCGCTTTTTCGCGATTGCCGAGCTTTGCCAACAGGAGTATTACCCCGCGGGTGCCCCGGGAGCATATGGGGTCAAGCCATGATCGCTGCCCTCCATCGTCAGCAAGCGACGTCAACGCGACCGTCATACCCGCTTCGGCGGTCGCCTCGACCGCCCCGCGCACGATCTCCATCGCCCAGGGGCTTTCGAGTTCCTGGAAGACGAGGTCAACCAATGGAGGGGTCGCCTTTGGCGCCGAGGACCGCCGCTGGTAGTTGCGCTCTGAAAGGAGTGCCTGGACACGTTGGCGAGTGGCCGTCGAGACGTCGTGGTTGCCGTTGAGGACCTTAGAGATGGTGGAAGCCGCCACCCCAGCCTCACGGGCGATCTCATTTATCGTGACGCGCTTTCGGGACGTCGTCGTCACCGTCATCCTCATTTCGGCAAAGATAACCCAGGCGGGACGGCCTGACAGCCGTCCCTGGCTAACAGTTTACGAATAGTTCTGGAGACGGAGCGAATTCTTCGGAACCCGGGCCGGCTGGCCCCGGGCCTTAGCTGCGCTGCGAGGCGACAAACCGTTCGAGCGCCTCGACGATCAACGCGTGGTCGTCCTCTTGGGGCAGGCCCGAAACCGTGACGGTACCGACGGTCCCAGCGCCGACGGATCGGGCACGCAACGGGAACGAGCCCCCGTGGGCGGCAAAACGGTCGAGGTCGAGGCGCGAAGACTCATCGAAGGTGGTGCCCCGGGCACGGAAGCGTGCGCCCACCAGGAACGAGCTCGCACCGTAACGCTCCACGACTCGTCGCTTACGATCGATCCACGCGTCGTTGTCGGCGCTCGACCCCGGAAGTGCGCAATGGAAGAGCTGCTGCGATGCGGAACGGATATCGATCGCAACTGGGGCTCCTCGCTCACGGGCCATTTCGACCAGGAGCGTCCCGAGGCGCCAAGCGTCATCGTGGGTGAAGCTCTCCAGGACCAGGCGCGTTTCCTGTTCCTCCAGGACAGATATGAGTTCTTCCGCGCTCTGCGAGGTCATGGGCTCAGAAAACTTCCCGCGACCGGCTAGCGCGCACCGCTGTCGACGACGGTCCACGCGCCGTCGCTCGCCGCGCTCGACCCCACGGCGGCGAGCACACGTTGGACCTGTAGCCCATCTACCAGGCTCGGCTCAGGATCTGTGCCGCCAACGATGGCCCGCACGAAGTCCGCGATCTCGTTGGTGAACGTGTGGTCGTAGCCAAGGGGGTGCCCGGGCGGCCACCAGGCCGACATATACGGGTGGTCGGGCTCGGTGGCGATGATGCGACGAAACCCGTTCGTGGTACGGGGAGCGTTCGCATCATAAAACGACAGTTCGTTCATGGTCTCGAAGTCGAACGCGAGCGAGCCCGCGGAGCCATTGAGCTCGAGGCGGAGCGAGTTCCTGCGCCCCGTCGCCATCCGGGTCGCTTCGAACGTGGCGAGCGCGGGGCCGACCTCACCGTGCAGGACAAAGGCGTCGTCGACCGTTACTTGCCCCGTTCGCGGGCCGCCGCTGCCTCCCGGTCCGCCAGCTCCCTCGGTGGGAAGCGGTCGTTCGGTCACAAAGGTCCTCGTCCGCGCGCTGAGCGCAGTGAGCCGCTCACCGGTTAGGAACTGCGCAATGTCGATCACATGAGCACCGATGTCACCGATTGCGCCGGTACCAGCCAGCTCGCGCCTCATCCGCCAAGCGAGCGGCACCGCCGGGTCGACCAGCCAGTCCTGTAGGTAGGCTCCGCGCACGTGGCGCAGCTCGCCGATACGCCCGTCCGCGACCAGCGATCGCGCCAACCTGAGCGCGGGCACGCGGCGGTAGTTGAAGCCGACCATCGAGCGTTGGCCTGACGAACGGGCCACTTCAGCCGCCTCGGCCATGGTCTCGGCCTCGGCGACCGAGTTGGCGAGGGGCTTCTCGACCAGCACGTGTTTACCGGCCTGAAGCGCCGCCACCGTGATCGGCATGTGGGTATCGCCCGGGGTACACACGTCAACGATGTCGATGTCGTTGCGGTCGACGACCGTACGCCAATCAGTCGCAGTCTCGGCAAACCCGAACCTGGCGCCTTTCTGTTCGACCGCTGCTCGGTCGCGTCCACAGAGCACCGCCAGCACGGGGACCGCACCGAGGTCGAAGGCCATGCTGGCTGCCCGCCAAGCGTAGGAGTGAGCTGCGCCCATGAAGCCGTAGCCGATCATCGCCACCCGTAGCTGCAACGGCTTGCCCGACATTGCGTTAGGACCTTATCAAGAGGCTGGCTAGGGTCGGACAGGCCGACGCCCCGGCCCTTCGCTGCCGCCATGCCTGCGTAGGCTGGCGCCCGTGGCAACGCTGACCGAGATCGCTGCACACGCTGGCGTGTCCGTCTCGGTGGCTTCTCGAGTCCTCAACGGCGACCCCGTGGTGCGAGTGCGAGAGGATACGCGCCAACGCGTGCTCCAAGCAGCAAAAGACCTCAATTATTCGGCCAACTATGCGGGACGGGCGCTGCGAATGGCCCGCTCCCGGGCGCTCGCCCTCATCGTGCCGGGGGTGAGCAGCCCGCTGTTCGCCGACCTTTTGGCGGGCGCCGAGGAGGCTGCCGACGCCGCCGACTACACCTTGTTGATCGGCCGGTCTGACCGCGTGACCGTTGGCGGTGACACGATCCGGCGCCTGGTGGGCGAAGGCAGGGTGGACGGCTTCGTGCTGCAACGATCGGACGACCTGAGCGATCAAGCCCTGGAGAGCCTGGTGGCTAACGACGCCCGGATCGTCCTGGTGACTTCGCGGACCCCAGGCCGGCGAGGGTCGGTGATCTTGGACGACGTTGCAGGTGCCAGGGTCGCCACCGAGCACCTGATCTCGCTGGGCCACACCCGCATCGCCCTGGTTGGCGGGATCCCTTCCAGTGACATCGGCCGCAGGCGCGAACAGGGCTACGCGCTGGCCCTGCACGACGCAGGGCTTAAGCGCCGGGAAAGCCTGGTCCGGCGGCTGGGTTACTCGCCCGAACAAGCGGCCGATGCCATCGACAGCCTCCTCGACGGCTCCCCGCGCCCTACGGGGATCGTCGTGGCCAACGTCAACGGGGCCATCGGGGCTCTGACTGCGCTTCGACGCCATGGCGTCGAAGTCCCTGGTGACATGTCCCTTGTGGGCTATCACGACGAATGGGTCGCCGAACACACGTGGCCCCCGCTCACGACGGTGAAGATGCCGTACTACGAAGTGGGCGTCCAGGCGGTGCGCTCCCTCGTCGCCCAGCTGGCGGGCAAACCGAGCGAAGACATCGTCGTGCGCGACCCCCCTCCATTGTTGGTAACGCGCTCGTCAACGGTGCCGCCCCCGGGTTAGCAACGCCTCCGCCGGGACCCCTGTCGCACAGCTCTGATGGGAAGACCTCCCCTGAACAAACGATTGCTCAAAGGGGCATCGGTTCTGTACGATAGTTAAGGCAATGACAGTCAGCACCAATTCCGGAGGCGGTACTGGCACTGCCCACGCTGGCAGCCCGCGAGGGCTTACCCGTCCACCTGCCGCACCCAAGCCTGGCGGGCCGGGCCCAGGACCTGTAGCGCGGTTACGCGCGTCGACTATCGCACGCAGGCTCAGGACCCCCCCTGACCTGGCCGACGGGGCCATCTTGGCTGGCCCGGCGACCCCGGCTGGCCCGGCCACCCCTTCCGGGGCCCCAGGGAGCGCTCCACAGGCTAACGCTTCGCCCGCGCCCTGGCTCGTGTTTGCGATCGTGTCGATCGCCCTTTTCATGTCGTCCCTCGACGGCACCATCGTTGCCACCGGCCTTCCGACTTTGCGCCGTGCGCTGCATGCCGGGCTCAACTGGACGGCCTGGACGATAACGGCCTACCAGCTGGGCATCGTTGTGGCCATGCCCATGGCCGGGCGAGTGGCCGACAACCTGGGCCGCAAGCGGGTGTTCGTCGGCGCCGCCATGTTGTTCACTACTAGCTCGCTGCTTTGCGGGTTGGCCACCAACATCGAGATGCTGATCGGTTTGCGTGTCCTCCAGGCGGCCGGGGGCGCAGCCTTCATGCCCGCCGCCAGCGGGATCGTCATGGACGTTTTCGGCCAAAACCGCCAACGCGCCCTCGGCTTGTTCTCCAGCATCTTCCCGCTGGGAGCGCTGGTCGGCCCCATTGTCGGCGGCATCATCCTGACCAACTGGAGCTGGCGGGCGGTGTTCCTGGTCAACGTGCCCATCGGCTCGGCCTTCACCATGCTGGCCTGGAAGTACCTGCCCTCGTCTGGAGGCCGCCCCGGTCGGCCGGACGTGGCCGGCGCGCTGCTCATGGGCGGCGGGGTGCTCGGCCTCATGCTCGCCATCACCGACCTCGGCAGCCGCACGGCCGGGGTCACCTCGCCGTCGTTCCTGGTCCCGTTTGCCGTCGCCGTGTTGTGCGGGTGGGCTTTCCTGCGCCATTGCGCCACCGCCGCCGACCCTGTGATCCCCCTCATATTGCTGAAGGGCCGGGCGTTCGTGGCCAGTAACGCCATCAACGTGGTCTGGGGAGCATGCGCGATCGGGTTCGGCTCTCTCGTGCCGTTGTTCGCCGAAGACCGCTACGGGCTTAGTCCCTTGTCATCCGGCACCCTCCTGACCGCCCGGGCCATCGGGGAGATCGTGCTCGCCATCTCCGCTTCGGTCCTAATTCACCGGACGGGGTACCGGGTACCCATAGTCGCCGGCATCGCCTTGATCGCCGGGGGCATGGTCATGATCGCCATGCACCCCGTCCTGGGGGTATCGCCCTACATGTGGCTCGCCGTGGGAGCGACAGTTTGCGGGCTCGGCACAGGGTTGTCGGCTCCGGCAGCCAACAACGCCTCTATAGAGCTCGCGCCAAACGACGTGGGGGCAATCACCGGGCTCAGGGGCGCAGCGCGCAACGGCGGCGCGATCCTGGGCATTGCCATAGCCACGTCAGTCGCCGCTCATTCCGGGCATGAGGTGACAGCGCTTAGGAACGCCTTCTTCGTGCTCGCCGCATTGCTTGTCTGCATGGTGCCCCTGGTGTTCCTTATCCCAGACGGGGATAAGCGCCTCGGCCTTCCACGCCGTATCGCATTTACGCGGTCGGGTCGTCGGTCTTTGCGTCGCTCGGCAGCGGGGGCAGGCACCGCAACAGCTCCACTTCACCCGTAACGCGGACTTCCCCGGCTGCCCACGGCACCACCAGAGTGCTCCCCCGCTTGACCGGGGCCCTCCAGGTGGCCCCTTCCAGGGCACCAGCGCCGTCGATGACCAGCAAAACCGCAAACGACGCCTCCAGGCGTGGAGCGCCCCGTCCGAAAACGCGCTGGGCACGGAAGTACGGGTCTGCCGCGGCCGGCATGACGTCTTGGACCACATGATCCTTGCTCGAACCGCGGGCGGCCGCGTGCCTCCGCAACCCGTCTATTTCGCTGGGGCTGAAGGCCCGTCGCCTCACGGCCGACACGGCAAGGTCTCGTCCCAACCCGAGGTCTCCCCCGGCCGGGTCGATGTCGAACCCTTTGAACTCGAGCATTATCGAGAAGTCAGTGGGTTCTTGCAGCTCGGCGGCGAAAACTCCCTCGCCGATAGCGTGCGGCGTACCCGCTGGCACCAGCAACGCGTCGCCGGGCTTGACCGTCAGCTCGTGCAGCTGTGCGAGCATCATTGCGGTGTCCTGGTCGGCCACCCAGCGGGATAGTTCAGCCGCTTCCACATCTCGTGACCAGCCCAGATAGACGGTTGGGCTCGCCCCGCGGACTCCGAGCACGACCCAGGCCTCCGTCTTGCCATGGCGCGAGCCAAGGTGACGGTAGGCAAAAGAGCGGTCGGGGTGTACGTGTACCGGGAGGCGCTGACCGGCATCAAGGAGCTTTACTAGGAGCGCAGGTGAGCTTCCGAAGTACTTGGCGTGCGCCGGCCCCAGCCAGCGCTCGGGGTCGGCCTCCAGCGCGTCGCGCAGGTACCTTCCGCCTGGAAGCCTGGAAAGGCCGTCTTCCTCCATCCCGAAGCGGGGAGTTGCGGAACCCACCCAGTCCTCGGGCCGGTAGCCGTCACCATCGCTCAAGCCGCGCAGCTCGGCAATGGCTTCGCCGCCCAGGTAGAACTGTCTTGGCTGATTTGGCCCAACTCGATTGGTTGCATCACCTCGCGTAACCTAGCAAGCTGTGCGCCTCGAGGGCTTGCCGTTCAGCTTGAGATGGGTGGGAACGCCGATAACTCGGACCGTCGAGGGCGGCACGCTGACCATCGCGTCCGGGCCGCGCACCGATTGGTTCGTGAGCCCTGCGGGGACCGAGCCAAGCCTCAATGCGCCGGCTTTGCTCGGTAACCCCGAAGGCGACTTCGTCTTGAGCCGCGCGTGTCGAAGTCGACTTCGAGCAGACCTTCGACGCCGGCGTCCTGGCTCTCTGGCAGGACGGCACCACCTGGGCGAAGCTTTGCTTCGAGTACTCGCCGCAGGGAGACCCGATGGTCGTTTCCGTCGTCACGCGCGGTGTCTCCGACGATTGCAACTCGATGGTTGTCGCCGGTACGAACGTGTGGTTGCGGATCGCCCATATCGGCCGTGCGTACGCCTTCCACTCCTCCACCGATGGCGCCTTCTGGCAGTTCATCCGCCATTTCGCGTTCGGAGAAGGCACCGTGCTCTCGGCTGGCTTCGAGGTGCAATCCCCGCTCGGGGAGGGTTGTACGGCGCGTTTCACCGATGTGCGCTTCAGCCCGACGACCCTCGCCGAATTACGGGACGGTTCGTGATGACCGTTCAGCCTCCGGCCAGCGCGGCCGTGACGCAGTTCATGAACGGCCTTACCCGACGTAACCCTGGCGAGACCGAGTTCCATCAGGCGGTCCAGGAGTTCACCGAGACCGTGATGCCCTTCATCCTCGAGCACCCCGAGTACCAGCAGGCCCAGATCCTCGAGCGCATGACGGAGCCAGACCGCATCATTATCTTCCGTGTCTCGTGGGAGGACGACGACGGCAACGTTCGAGTCAACCGGGCCTGGCGGGTGCAGTTCAACAACTCGATCGGACCGTACAAGGGTGGGCTGCGCTTCCACCCGTCGGTGAACCAGAGCATCCTCAAGTTCCTCGGTTTCGAGCAGTGCTTCAAGAACGCACTGACCGGGTTGCCGATGGGCGGCGCTAAGGGTGGCTCGAACTTCAACCCCAAGGGCAAGTCGGACCGCGAGGTAATGCGGTTCTGCCAGTCGCTCATGGTCGAGCTCCACCGCCACATCGGCGAAGACACCGACGTGCCAGCGGGCGACATAGGGGTGGGGGCTCGCGAGATCAGCTACTTGTTCGGTCAGTACAAGCGCATGGAGAACCGTTTCACTGGGGTGCTCACGGGAAAAGGTCTTGCGTTTGGGGGCAGCCTGGTGCGGACCGAGGCGACCGGCTACGGAGTCGTCTACTTCACCCAGAACATGCTCGAGCATCTCGGGCAGGACCTCGAGGGCAGACGGTGCGCCATCTCGGGATCGGGGAATGTTGCAATATACACAGCGGAAAAGTTGACCGAGCTCGGGGCACGGGTCGTTACAATGAGCGACTCCGACGGCACGGTCTATGACGCCGACGGTATTGACGCGGAGAAGCTGGCGTTCGTCACCGAGCTCAAGGAGCAGAGGCGCGGGCGCATTGCCGAGTACGCCGAGCGGTACGGCTGCAACTATCTCCAGGGGCAACGGCCGTGGTCTGTCCCCTGTGACCTGGCGTTCCCTTGCGCCACACAGAACGAGCTCGACGAAGCCGACGCCGGGTCCCTCGTCGCGAACGGTTGTGCGGGAGTCGTGGAAGGCGCCAACATGCCGACCTCCCTCCCGGCGGTGCACCGGCTGCTTGACAGCGGCATTATGTTCGGGCCGTCGAAGGCGGCCAACGCAGGAGGTGTCGCAGTCTCAGGTCTCGAGCAGAGCCAGAACGCGCTTCGGATCTCGTGGGGCCGTGAAGAGGTCGACGGCCGGTTGCGGGACATAATGCGAGCGATCCACGAGCAATCCGCGGAATGGGGAGCAGGGCCAATGGGCGCGTCAACTACGTGCGGGGTGCCAACCTCGCCGGCTTCACCCGGGTTGCGGCAGCAATGCTTGCCTACGGGATCGTCTGACCCCGCAAAAGTTCCGGGCGGCCCGACATGGGCTACAAGAGCGACCCGGTGAGCATCCCGCGCTGGAAGACCCGTTGGCAGGCGAGGAACAGCACCAGCGGCGGGCCAATGGACAGCCAGCTGGCGCTGAGCGAACCTATCCCTCCGGTCCCGAGCGCAGCCAGGATCGGCAGCGGGTACAGCGACGCGGAGTTGAGGAGGGTGACGGCAAGAGGTACCTCGTTGAAAACTGCGATGACAACGAACACCGTCACCGTGACGATCGTGCTTGCGGAGAGAGGGATGAAGAGTCGCGTCACAACGTGCCATCTGGACGCTCCGTCGACGCACATGCTCTCGACGAGGCTTTCTGGCACCGACGCGAAGGCGGCGCGAAGGAAGAACACTGCGAGGGGCAAGTTCGCAGCGACATAGAGCAACACAAGCCCGAGACGCGTGTTCACAAGTCCGAGCCAGGCCATTTCCTGGTACTGGGGCAACAGCAGAAGAGCTCCAGGGACCGCCATGGCCGCGAGCACAAAAACGAACAGTGCTGCCCGCAGGCGAGAATGGCCACGAGCCAGCAAGTACCGCGGCCGGCAGCGCCAATAGCAACGTCCCCAACAGGGTCGCGATAGTCAAGACAGCGCTGTTCTCCAGGCCGGAGCTGACCAGCGACCACGGGAGGGAAAGTTCCGGCCGCAACGCCTCGCCGGGGAGCCCACCAAGGAGTGGGACCAGAGTGACCGCTGCCATCAACCACACCACTGCGGAATTGGCTCGCCTCAAGCGTCGCGTGGACGAACTAACCCACCGTACCGGCCCTTGCTCGTGGTACCACCGGCGGCGCACCGAGGCCGCCCGGTGCGCACCACCCGTCCGAGCGAGGCGCTCCGTCGCCCAGGAAGGCAGGGCGACGAGCCTAGAGATGACGACACCTGGCCCCAGGCGCATCACGGCGAACCCACCGGCCGCGATAAGCAACAACACCGCGCCCGTAAGGGTGCTCAACGCCGACGCCGAACCGAACTGGAAATACCTAAATGCCAGCGTTTGGTCGTAGGTCGAGGCCAGTTGTGTCGCGTTGACCGGCCCACCCCCGGTCACCAGCGCAACCGATGCATACGTTTGCGCCTCGACGAAGGTGCGGAACACTGTAACGAACACCAGCATCGGCCACACAGCCGGGACGACCACGTAAAGCCAATACGACAGACCACGCGCGCGCCATCCATACGGCCGGCCTCGAAGAGATCGGCACGGCTGGCGCTCAGCGCCGCGAACATCAAGAGGAAGCACCATGGCGCGCCTTTCCAGGCTCCCATGAGAACGATGACGGCGAAGGCCAACCGCGGGTCCTGGAACCAGAGCACGGCATGGTGTGCGCCGAAAAGATGCGCCCGAATGCCATCTAAGACACCGCCGTAGTTGAAGAACCCGAGGAACAGGTTCGCTGCCGGCTCCCATGGGATGACGAGCGGCAATACGTACAACGCCATGAGAACGGCACGCCCGCGCCGCACCCGCAGGACCATCCAGGCACCAAAAAATCCGAGGCCGACCTCCAGGGGGACAGTTATTGCGACGTAGACCAACGTGTGCAACAACGCTCCCCGTGCGATTGAGTCTGCGAAGACATCTCTGTAGTCGCGAAGCCCGGCAAAGGTGTTCGGCTTGAGGTCGTACCAATTGAAAAAGCTACCGACGCCTTGTTGGACGAGCGGCTCGAGAGCGAACGCCGCCAGGAAGACGAACGGGGCACCCGCGACCAACACAACGGCGGCCCTGTGGTACCGCCCGGACCATGTTCCAGGGCCCCTCGACAGCGGGGCGAGCATCTCCCCCCGGTTACCGTGTCATCCGGAGCACCGACCACCCGGAGCCAAGGGGAATTTCAAGCTCAGCGGCGCGCCCTTCGCGGTGTTCGACGACCGTAAAGGGCACCGTCGTGAAGCGGTCGCCTGAACGACCGAGCACCGCGACATCTGCGTTCCAAATCTCTGGCTCGTCGAGCAGCACGCGCGCTCGGACGGACTGGCACATACCCGGTGCCGTGGGCTCGGACCAAGACCCGTTCACGCTCCCGGTCAGGTCGACGACCCCCACCGCTATGCAATCGTCGGTACGCACGACCCGGGCGAACACGGTCCCCCCGACGGGCTCGGGCCGTACGCGCCCACCCCAGTCGAGCCTCACCGCGCCGTTGTCGTCGCCTACGTCGTACCAGCTCGTGTCCTCCCCCTCGAGGAAGAGATCACGGTAGCGCAGCGCAAAGCGGTGCCACGCGAGCACGGTCGCGACCTCCGTCGCCGACAGGCGTTCGTGCTTGGGGTAGTAGGGGTCGCAAAGAACGGCGCGGACATCACCGAAAAGAAGAGCGCTGGCGCCAAGGCAGGTGGCCACTGCCTCCGTGCACACCACGGTGCGTAGCGGGCCCTCACGAGCCGGCCCGACTACGGGCCCGTCCGAGTCATTAGTGCCCCACACCGGCGGGTAGCAGGCGATAGAGCCTCGCATGAGCGGGCCCTCCGACAAACCGGGGCCCAACAGGCCGGCCCTGCCTGCGCTCCGGTCCAAGAGGCCCTCGAGGTGGCGCCATCGGTCGTTGGGCGCCCACACCTCGCAGTAACGAAAACCAGGCCCGTCTGGCAGCTTGACCGCCGAAGGAACCCCGTTCACCTGGTTGAAGCTGACCTGGTCGGTGGGCC
This sequence comes from uncultured Acidimicrobiaceae bacterium, assembly GCA_963725935.1. Classification (GTDB taxonomy): domain Bacteria; phylum Actinomycetota; class Acidimicrobiia; order Acidimicrobiales; family Palsa-688; genus Fen-671. Next base: position 11,375 of record CAVSAM010000006.1, read on the forward strand.
GGGCCGCCCGGAACGATGTCAGGAAACCCTCGTAGGCGACGCGTAAGTCGACCGGCTGGCCGCTCGCGTCGAGGGGTGAGCGCGGGTAACCGTAAGTATCGATGTGGAAGCCGTCGAAACCGATGCTGTCGGCCGCCGAACCGTACGAAGCCGCAAAATGGCTCTGCCACTGCTTGTTGGCAGGGTTGGCGATCTTGATCATGTCGAAGAAACGCTCCACAGAACCGTCCCCTTGGTAGAGCATCATCTCGGGGTGTCCTGCAGCGAAACCGAGGTCCGCCGCGTAGACCGGTGCGTAGGCGTGGGCCACGCCGCCCTGCTCGCGGATCCCCGCCGAAAGAGCCCGCAAAGCGTGGAGCGACACCGGCCGGCCCGACGGGTCTCGCCAACCGTTCCCAGGCCCCAGCGGTGCCGTGTACTCGGACATCCAGTCGTAGATCTGGACGACTGTGCAACGCAGCTCTCGCAACCAATCCAGCACGGCGGGGGCGCTCTCGTCATCGAACGACGTAGCGAACCCGTGCACCGGGCGCTCCCCGGCGTGCGCGCCGACCGTCGTCAGTTCTTCGGCCAGCACGTTCCCGTCGGCGGCCAGCGCCTCGATCGAGTAGGTGCCCCCGACGAGCCCGGAGAAACTGGCCCCTTCTCCGACATCTGCTTCGAACGATTCACCTCGCGCTCGACGGGCGACCACTCGCGAGGTGCCTGCGGGCAAGGTCGCCAAGACGATTTCGTCGCCAGTCCGGTAAAAAGCGCGCACGCCTTCAAGCCGCACCCATTGAACGCTCATTTCCGGATCCTTTCGGGGCTCAGCGCAGCCCGCCGAGGGAAACTCCGCTACGGGCCCAGCGCTGGGTGAAGAGGAAGACCAGGATCACGGGGACGGTGGCGATAACCGAACCGGCGAAGAAGGGCCCCCAGGCGGTCGTGTGGTTGCCGATGAAATCCGCCAGCCCGATCTGCACGGTGAACTTCGATGGGTCACTGAGCATCGTAAGTGCGACCGGGAACTCGTCGAAGGCTGCGCTGAAGGTGAACATGGACACCAACGCGACCGCTGGCAACGACAGTGGGATGATCAGACGGCTGATCACCCGCAACGTGCTAGCTCCGTCCAGTCGGAACGCTTCCTCGTACTCGCGTGGGATGCTGGCAAAAAAGCCACGCAGGAAAAAGATCATAAAAGGCAGGTTGGAGCTCACATACAACAGCACGAGCCCTTCGAGCGAGTCGATCAGATGGAGCCGGTCCATGAGCAGGTACTGCGGGATCAGGAGCAGGATGTTCGGTATCGCGAGGCTGGCGAGGAACACATAAAAGATCAGCTCTCTCAATGGGAACTTGTAACGTGCGAATGCGAACGCAGCCAGAGAAGCCAGCACAACCGTGATGATAACGGTAGCGAAGGCGACCCCGAGGCTGTTGAAGAAGTAGTGCCCGAAGCTGTTTTCCGTCCACGCCTGGACGTAGTTGCTCGTCGTCGGGTGGTTCGGGATGAGCACGGTGTTGCCGAGGATGTCGTTGTTGTTCTGGAACGAAAGCGTGAGCATGTAGAGAAGGGGGCCGAGAGACATCAACGCCAATAAGACCGCAAGGACGAGACGGAGACCGTTCCGCGGACGGGTACCGAAGAGCCCGGGTTGCACAGCGGCCCGTCGGCCGCCGCGTGCGAGCACAGGGGCGGGCTTTTTCTGCTCGATAGCGAGTGCCACGGCTGCTCCTCAGATGTCTTGCTGGCGAAGGACGCGGATCTCGGCCCAACTGAAGCCGAACAGCACAACGGCGAGCAGCGACGCCAGCGCCGCCGCGTAGCCGAATGCAAAGAATGAGAAGGCATTCTGGTACATGTAGGTCATCAGAGTCTGCGTCGAGTTGTAGGCCCGCCCGTCCCCTTAGTGATCTCGTATATCTGTGTAAATACCTGCACGGCGCCGATGACCAACAGCACTGTGACGAAAGTGAGGGCTGCCCGCAACTCGGGAATTACGACGTAGCGCCAGACGCGCCGCTCCGTGGCACCGTCTATCCGTGCCGACTCCATCAAGTCGCGCGGCACGGCGTCCAGTGCCGCCAGGAAAATTATGAACGACCAGCCGACGCCTTTCCAGATGGTGAGGAGCCACATCACCCCGTTGGTCGTCCAGGTTTGCGCCGTCCAATCGATGCTCTCGGTGTGGCCGGTGAAAAACCCGAGGACCGAATTGGCAGCGCCGCCCTGTGAAGCGAAAAGGTAGGAGAACACCCAGCTCACGACGACGTACGAGGTGACGACCGGGATGTACACAGCTGCACGCCAGAAAATTGAACCAGGCAGGCGGTCGGTCAGGACCGCCGCCGCAAAGAGACCGAGGAAAATCTGGATTGGTACGGTCAGGACGACCCAAAGGAGCGAGTTGCGGGCTGCGGTACGCACGATGGGGTCGTGGAAGATCTTGGTGTAGTTGGACCACCCGACGAAAGGGTTCGATGCTCCGGGGAAGATATGCCAATTGAAAAAGCTGATCTCGAACTGGCGGAAAACCGGGTAGGCCGTGAACACGGCGTAAACGGCGAGCGCCGGGAGGATCAAGAGGTACGGTACCGCTGCCTGTCGGGCACGCTGAGCGCGTCCCGAGCGCCGCGAGGCAGCGCCCGGCGAGACTTCCACCGGGCGCCGCTCGTCGAGCGTGTTTGTTGCTATCAACTGTTGGCAACCAATGCCGCGTTCGCTTCCTGCGACGCGGTGTCCATTGCGTTCGAAACCGACAGGTTCCCCGCCAGCACTTCTTGCATCTCGGCCCCGAAGTCAGCGTCGAGGATCGAGTAGCCAGGAGCCACGGGACGGGCCCTCGCCGTTAGGAGCTGCTGGACGAAGATGCTGAGGTAGGGCTGCTGCTTGACCTCGGCGGCCGCGTCTGCCTTGTAGGCGGCCAGGTCGCCCTGGTTGGCCATCTGGAGCTGCGCGTAGGAGCCGGTGAGGAACGTGGCCAATTTCTCGACGTCGGGCAGGTTCGGCACGTCTTTAGCTATGACGAGGTCCTCGCCACCCACCGTCGAGACGGTGCCCCCAGGTCCGGACGGCATCAGTTCCATGCCATAGTTAGCTGGCGTCGTGAACTTCTCGGCCGCGTAGGTCGGATAGGCCCACGGGCCGTCGATGTACATGGCGTACTCACCCTTGGGGAAGGCGGTCTCCCCAGAGACCGACCCTGAACCTCCGACGAGGTCCGAGCCGATGTCGCCGGCCTTGTCCAGGTTCACGAGTTCCTGGATGGTTGCCTCGGTGGCGGGCCCGTTCATGTACCCGGTGGTGGTGGTCCAGCTGGAGTTCGTGAAGTTGCCCCCATTGCTCCAGATATAAGGGGCGACGTTCCAGATGTCGGTACCGTCGACGCCGAGGCCGAACTGGCCCTTGGAGGTGTTCGTCAGCGCTGCTGCGTCGGTCCAGACCTGAGCGAGCGTCGTTGGGGGCCCAGCTATGTTGGCAGCAGCGAAGTCAGCCTTGTTCCAGAAGAACACCTGGGTGTTGGTGTCGTCGGGGACCCCGTAATAGTTGCCATCGAAGAGGTTGGTCGACAGCGGCCCGGGAAGGGCGCCGCCGAGGATCGACTTGGCCCACTTCTGCTTGCTCAGGTCGAGCAGCACTCCTTCTTGGGCGAGAGAGGGTACCCAGGCGATATCGGAACGGATCAGGGCCGGCGGGTTGCCGGCAGCAGCTGCAGCGATGAATTTCGCCTCGAGGTCGGCATAAGGGACAACGACGGACTGGACCTTGATACCGCGGTTCTCGGCTTCGAACTTCTTGAGGACCACGTTTTGCATCGTGGTGGCTTCTTTGTCTGTCGTGTTGTAGGCGTTCCAGAACTGCAGTGTGACGGTGGAGCCTGAGGCTGAAGCGGGCGCGACGCCAATGGCAGTAATCCCGGTGAGCGTTGTCATGACCCCGGTACCTGCCAACAACGTTGCCCTGACGAGGTATTTCCTCCGGGTGGTCCCCTTGGTAGCTTTCATTCTGTCCCTTCCTTCTCTGTTGGTCCCCTCGATGGTTGAGGGGTGGCTTGCTTGGTTGCTTGCTTGGGGGGGTGAGGGGCACCCGCCGGGCGGCGAGTTGAGTCGTCGCCCGGGGGCGGGTCGGGTGCCCGTTTGTTGAGCTGGTCCCACAGGACGAAGTACATCGCATGGGACCAGGTGAGGTCGGCAGCCGGTTCGCCCCAACGCCCAACCCACAACAAGTAGTCGGTTGGGTCGCGGGTCTCCCCGCCAACCTGCTCGGGAAGACGGCCGGCGCTGTCATAACGCCGCTCCACCTCGGAGGCGCACCGGCGCGCCACCTCGAGGTCGCCCTGGCTGGCGCGGTACCAGCCGAGCCAGGCGGTGAGGAGCGGCCAGGCGCCACCGCCGTAGTAGGTGTCCTCCTTGTAGCGCCTGATCCCGCCGTCCAGCGCCAGGCCGTCTTCGATCGCAGACGCCGTAGCGGCCATGACAGGGTCCCGTACCTCGACCGCACCGAATGGGACAGCGAGCCACAGGAGGCTGGCGTCCACCCCCGCGTGAGCGCTCGACTTCGCGAACGTCCCTCGGTTGTTTACGCGCGAAGAGATGTTTTCGGCCACCTCGTCGGCCTTCTGGCGGGCGTGCGTGCTCCCCGTGAGGACGGCGGCTGCTGCAAGACCCCCGTACACACAGGCGAGCGTGGACGTGTGCACGTCTGTGCCGCTTTCTTCCCAGCAGTCGAAACAGGGGTCCTGTCCGACCGCCACAAGGTAGCGACCAGCAAGCTCGACACTTTCTGCCAGTTCGTCAGCGAGCGGGCCGGCATCCCAACAACCAATGTGGTGGGAAAGGGACCACAGCCAGGTCCCGTAACCGTCTATTTGGAAGTTCGGCCAATCGTCTGAGGTCACCGAGCCGTCCAGGGCGAAGCGCGCCGGCGGCATTTCGGATGCCACGTTCTCCTGGCCCCTGAGGCGTCTCTCGGTGGCCTCGCGGACCGTTGGGGCAATCCGCGCGATCGCGGTCGCTACCCACCGGTGGAACCTTTCCGCTGCTTCGCGCTCACCGGCCAGGTCAAGGGCGAAAGCGATGAACGAGCCGTCCCGGAGCCAGGAGTAGTGGTATGGGGGGAACTCTCTCGCCGCAATGAAAGCACCCGAGCTCACCTGGTGGTCCAGCATCGACCGGATGCTGGTCGCGGCCAGCGCCTGTCGCTCCGGGTTGGCCTGGGTGCCAAGGCGTTCGGGGGTCATCGCTCAGGCCTTCTCCCCAATAGCTCTCTCCCGAGGGGCGATCGGTGCAAGGTCGACCGAACGATGAATGGGTGCACTGAAGAGCTCCCCGAGCACGATGCAGGCGGCTCCGCGCGCCCAGGAAACGTCGTCGGTCGAGTCGACTACGAACTCGACGTCGCGGTCGAGGTCAGCAAAGGTGCGCTCCTGCATTGCAGCGAGGGCCGCGTCCGAGCGGCGAGAGCCAGCCAGCGTGCCCTCACCAGACAGGATGACAAGCCTCGGGTTGAGCAGGTTGACAAGGGTCGCAATGCCCACCCCGAGCGCCCGGCCCGCCTTCTCCAGAGCCTTGGCGGCAACCGAGTCACCCGACTCGGCAGCCTCGCGCACCTCGTTCATAGTCAACGAGGAGATGTCCGGGCGGGCCAAAGAAGTGGTCTCGCCCCGCTGGAGAGCCTCGTCGATGTAGCGCCGCACAGCGGTGTCAGAGCTGAGAGCCTCCAGGCACCCGCGCTGGCCACATCGGCACCGGACGGTCGACCCGCCCACAGGGAGATGGCCGATCTCGCCGGCGGCACCACGCGCGCCGCGGCACAGCTTGCCGTCGATAACCAAGCCGGCCCCGACCCCCACGCCGACGGTGACTACGACGAAGTCGTCAACCCCGTGACCCCGACCGAACCACTGCTCGGCCACGGTGAGGGTGTTCACGTCGTTGTCCACGAGGACCGGACGGCCAAGGCGCTGCGCAAGCGGGCCGGCCACGGCGACGTTCCTCCAACCAAAGGCGGGCGAGTAGCGGCAGATCCCGGTACCGGCCTCGACAAGGCCTGCAAGACCGATCCCGATACCAACGACCTGGTCGAGACCGACACCAGCCTTGCGGACAGCATCGGCAATGGCAGCACAGAGCTGGTCGAGCACCGAGGCGGGGTCTACCTCGTTGGCGTGAGACGAACCGAAGGGGTGCCCGCTCAGCTCTGCGGCCCCGAGCCCGTCCAGCTCGACCAGCTCCGAATGAAGCACCTCGGCGCGGAGGTCGGTCACCGCTATCGAGATGTCAAAACGAGTTACCTTCAGCCCGACGATGTAGTTCCGCTCGTCATCGATGCGCAAGAGCAGGGGTGGCCGGCCGCCGCTCGACTTGCCCTCGCCGACCTCGTTGATCAGCCCGCTCTCGACGAGCTCGGAGACTATAGCCGACACTGTGGTGGGGCTGAGACCGGTCGTCCTTACGACGTCGGCGCGTGAGGCTGCGCCGGTGCGCAGCACGTTGAGGACCAGGTTACGGTTCATGTCCACCATCAACTGGCGGTCGCCACGGCGGATCCCGTGCCTGGAGAGCTGGCCGTCCCCAGTCCCGTCCGGGCTGTCGCCCGGGCGCCGTGCTCGCCGTCCGGTCATGAGCCCCGCTTCACCCCCTGGCTGTTTGCTGGCCCTTTGTCGCCTGACTACCTTTGTCCTAAGGACAAACTAAGGCGCTCGTAACTTTGTCCTTAGGACAAACTAACTTCCGCGGTGGTCGTTGTCAACGCGCCCCGCAACGATCAGGTGTCAGCCCTTGACCCGGGGCTGGCCGATTTACGGGCGCCTCAGGCGGCCAAGGTCAAATGTGCAGGTTGCGGCTCACCAGGAGGGGCGGGGCAACGCCTGCGTGCAGGTAGCAGCCGACGATCTCGGCGGTTAAAGCCTGCGCGACAAGGATCCCGGCAAAGGTAGAGACGCTGCAAACTCCGAGCCCCCCCGCCCCCTCGGGGCCTTCCGGCCCTGGCCCGAGACTGACCGCCGTGTCCGAGTAGGGAGCGCCGGTGTCGATGCTGATGGCCGCCACCTCGAATAGGCGCAAGCCGCTCGGGTGCCTCGAGCGCACCGTCCGGCTGTGCTCCAATGACGTTACGGCAACGACCGGGAGGCCGCGACCGACAGCGAGGAGGGCCATCTCGATAGGCGCACCGTTACACCCTGAGTGGGATATGACGACGAAGGCGTCTCCTGCCCCGATCGCCGCGCCTTCTAGAAGGGCGGCCGCCGCTTCTGGACGCCGCTCGAGCTGTCCATTGACGAGGTCGTCCTTGGTGGCCCACCGGGAAACCACCAAGTCCTCGAGGACCAGCTCCTTCATGGCGGAGAGGCCTCCGGCGCGGCCGGCCAATTCCATTGCCACGGCCCGAGAATGCCCGGTGCCGAAAACCCACACTGTCCCCCCGGCGAGCATTCGCTCCGCTAGGGCTTGCCCCGCCTCGGCGATGACGGCAGCCCCGCGCTCACGCAGGCGACTGACATGGCGAGCCGCAACAGCAAAGACGTTGTCGGCAGTCGCCTGGTTAGCGGTTGGGGGCTCGTGGTCGATCATGGCGGCCGCCGGCGTCAGCCGATCGGGGGCTGGAGCTGGGCGACGAACTTATAGCGGTCACCGCGGTAGAACGACTGCACGTACTCCACAGGCCGTCCTTCGCTGTCGCGGCTGTGGCGGGTGAGCAGCAGCATCGGGTAACCGACGGTGGTGTTGAGCAGCGCAGCCTCCTTTGGGGGCGCAGGCACCGTCTCGATCGTCTCTTCCGCCTCCGCCAAATGGACGCCGAACTCGGTGGCGAGCAACGCGTAGAGGGAAACCGAATCACCGAGGCGCCGTGCCAGGCCCGGGAAACGGGCAGCGGCGAGGTGCGTGGTCTCGATTGCCATCGGCTCTTCGCTCGCCATACGGAGGCGTTCGACGCGAAAGACCCGCGCTCCATGGCGCACGTCGAGGCGCCGTGCCAGTTCCTCGTCGGCGCCAACCTGGCCGACCGAGAGCAACCGCGACCGGGACGCAAGCCCGCGTCGGCGCATGTCCTCGGTATAGCTGGTGAGCTCGAGCGGCTGAGCGATCTTCGGCAGAGCTGCAAAAGTGCCGCGCCCTCGCATCCGGACGAGGCGCCCCTCGATGGTCAGCTCGTGCAGAGCCTGGCGGATGGTGGTGCGGCTTGTGGCAAAACTCTCGGCCAGGGAGCGCTCGGGAGGCAAGGCCTGGCCCGGCGCGAGCCCGGCGAGCATGTCGGCCAGATGGCCCTTGACCACGTAGTACTTGGGGTACTGCCTGCTCAGTTGGTCCTCGGCGCCGGCGGGCGCGGAGGAGGAGCCGACCTCGGCCGTCCTCATGTGTTGCCTCCTGGCCAGCCCAGCGGCTGGTGGTTGAGTGAGCCCTGTTCGATGTTAGAGATGTGACTGGACATCGTAGGCCGTTTGCGCGATCATCTGGTCTAGACCATATTGGTCTAGACCAGATTACCCGACGGCCACGAGGGCGTGCACCAGACCTGAGTGGACCCGAACAAGCACAAGGAGCGCACGTGAAGAAACGCTTTATCGCTCCCACCGCTATCGCCCTCGCCGTCGCGGCCGGGGTCGGCGGTGGAGCCGTACCGGGAATAGCATCGACCGCCTCGGCCTCGGGCGGCACCCTAACTGTCTGGCTGATGACCGGCGACACCGACCCAGCCGTCTACAACACCGTCAACACCGCCTTCGCCAAGGAGTACCCAGGCTGGACGGTGAACGTCGAAATCCAGCAGTGGAGCGGCATCTCCGCCAAGATAATCACCTCTCTGGCCACCAGCTCACCGCCCGACGTCATGGAGCTCGGAAACACCGATGTTGCCTCGTTCGCCGCCTCCGGAGGGCTGGACAACCTGCTCCCGGATGAAAGCCAGTTCCAGAACAGCTCGAATTGGCTGAGCGGCCTGGAGGGCCCGGCCGAGTACAAGGGCGGCCTCTACGCTGTCCCCGAGCTCGCCGGCGACCGCGTGGTCGTGTACAACAAGGCGATGTTCAAGAAAGCCGGGATCACCAAAACGCCCGCAGACCTCAACGACCTGCTAGCTGACGGCGCAGCCCTGAAGAACGCCTACTCCAAGGTGAAGGACTTCTCGGCGCTCTACCTGCCGGGCGAGGAGTGGTACGCCGCCATGCCCATCGTGTGGGCCGAAGGCGGTCAGATCGCCGTCGAAAAGGGTGGCACGTGGTACGGAGACCTCGACAGCGCGAACTCCCTGGCCGGCCTGAAGGAGTTCCAGGTGATCCAGAACTTCATGTCCACGCCCGCTTCCCGTGACGTGAACGAAGCCAACCCCTCGGACTCCGCGATCTTCGCGAGCGGCAAGGCCGCAATGTACATCGACGGCACCTGGACCTTGGGCACGGATATCACCGACAACAAGGCCTTGACGGGCGATATCGGCACCTTCATTCTTCCGGGCGTGCTGCCTGGCTCGAAGGCGCCCGTTTTCCTCGGCGGCTCCGATCTCGGCATCGCCAAGAACAGCCCCAACCAGGCCGAAGCGCTGGCGTGGGTCAAGTTGTACAGTGGCAGCGCCAACCAGCTGCTCCAGGCCTCGAACGAGGGCTTCATCCCTAATGCCAGCAACCTAGTTGGCCAGGTCAACGTGAGCTCCAACATCAAGACCTACTTCAAGGCAGCGGCCGTGAGCCAGTTCACGCCACCGGTGCCCGGTTGGGCGACCGTCGAGGCCGACGACGTCATGCAGGACCTGTTGGCCCAGGTCGCCGAAGGCGCGCAGAACGTCGCCCAGATAGCTAAGTCGTACGACCAAAAACTAGACACCCTGCTCAACGCTCAATAGACCAAACTCAGACGAAATGGTTGCGCCGACAGTGCCAGATTTGGCGCCGGCCAGGACAGGGCGCCCCATCCTCGGGCCCCCTCCTACGGACGGCGCAACCCCCGCTCGAGCTGGCGCCGCGCCCTGCGGCGCCAGCTCTTGCCGCTCCTTTTCCTCCTCCCGTCGGTAGGCCTCATAAGCTTCCTGACCCTCTACCCCTTGGGGAGGCTGATCGCCACTTCGTTCCAAAACCTTGGCGCGTTCCAGCTTGTCCAGCACAAGGTCGTCTGGGACGGCCTGGCCAACTACCGCACGATTTTCGCCAGCGGTGGCGGCTTGGGCACCTCGATCTTGCAGACCGCCCTCTTCGTGCTGGCCTGTGTGTCACTGACGATGGCTATAGGGACCGGAGTAGCGCTACTCCTCGGCCGCATCGGCAAGGTGCTGCGGACAGTGGTCACCGTGTGCATGCTGTTCGCTTGGGCGATGCCGACCTCAGCCGCCGCCATAGTTTGGACCTGGCTGTTCCAACAGGAGTACGGCGTGGTCAACAGCATGCTCACGTCGCTCGGGTTGAACTTCAGCAACCACAACTGGTTCGGCAGCGAGATCGGCGCCTACAGCATCATCGTGGCCAACATCGTCTGGGGAGCAGTGCCCTTCGTATCCCTCATGATGTACTCGGCTCTCACGCTCGTACCTCGCGACCTGTACGAGGCGGCGGCGGTTGACGGGGCTTCCGCTGCTATCACCTTCCGCAAGGTGACAATGCCGATCGTGCGCCCTATTTTCGTCCTGATGACGGTGCTTTCCATCATCTGGGACGCCAATGTCTTCAACCAGGTCTGGTACCTGACGCAGGGTAATGCCCAACTGCTCAACGTCGTCCCGCTCGGCGTCTGGCAGTACATAGAGGCGTTCTCGAGCACGCAGTACGGGCTCGGCGCGGCCGTCGCCGTTATTATGATCCTTCTCCTCGTGGCCGTCACTGGCTACTACATCCGGCTTATGGTCCGCACGGGCCAGATCAGGACGGAGGCGAAGGCGTGACGTCACCGATCAGCATGGCCGGTACGCGGACGGCGCGCTACCGTTACATGACCTGGGTCTGGCGGGCAGTGGCGATCGCGTTCGCCGCGCTCACCATCTTCCCCGTCTACTGGATGGTCCAATCCGCGTTCGAGCCGAACAGTGATATCACCTCGCTCACCCCGAACTTCTTTCCCGTCCACTTCACCTTCCACAACTTTGTCGACGCCGTAAACCATACGGCTGGCGTCGGTACGGCGTACTTCCTCGACGATGCCCGCAACAGCGTGCTAGTCGTTACGTCGGCGACAGCCATCACCCTGGTGTTCGGGTTCCTGGCGGCGGCAGCAGTGAGCCGCTTCCGCCTGCGGGGGGCGTCGGGGTTCCTGGTGCTGATCCTCGTGGTGCAGATGGTGCCGGGCACCGCCCTGATAATCCCCGTGTTCCTAATGCTCGACAACCTCCACCTGACCGACAATTACTTCGGCCTCATCCTGGTATACGCGGCGTCGACCCTGCCATTCACCGTCTGGGCGCTGAGAGGCTTCGTCCGTGGCGTGCCCATCGAGCTGGAGGAGGCGGCCATGGTGGATGGAGCCACCCGCTTCGGCGCCTTCAGGCGCATCCTCTTGCCTCTGGTGCTGCCCGGCGTCATTTCCGCAGGGGTATTCGCTTTTATCACGTCTTGGAACGACTTCCTGGCGGCGGATGTCATCATGCAGCAGAACAACCACCAGACATTGCCTGTTTGGCTGTACAGCTTCACCACCAACACGGGCACCGATTACGGGGGCCTCATGGCCGGCTGCACGATAATGGCTCTTCCGGTAGTGATCTTTTTCCTCCTGGTCCAGCGGCGGCTCGTTAGCGGCCTTACGGCCGGAGCAGTGAAGGGCTAACCGTGACGATGGCAGGGCCCGGAACCCGCGGCCACCAATTGGGCAGACTGATGGCCTCCGAAATGGCCGAGCAACCTGCCCGGCTGGCCTCGCTGCTATCGCGGCGCCAGGAGATCGCCAAGGACATCAGGTCGGTCGTCCCGGCCCATTTGGAAGGCACTGTGCTTGTCGCACGTGGCTCGTCCGACCATGCAGCAACCTGCGGCGCATACCTTCTCGAAATGGCCACCGGGAGACCGGTCTCCCTCGCCTCCCCCAGCGTGCTCACGTTATATCGTCACACAACCGATTACTCGGGCCACCTCGTCATAGCAGTAAGCCAGTCGGGCCAGACGCCGGAGATCGTCGAGGTCCTTCGGCACGCACGCGCCTGTGGCGCGCGCACGATCGCCATGACGAACGACGCAACCAGCCCGCTGGCTGAAGCGGCAGATTTGCCCGTCCTGCTGGGTGCCGGCCAAGAACTCGCTGTCCCAGCCACAAAAACCGTAACCGCGCAGTTCGCTGCGTTCGCCATAATCGCCCAGTCGCTCGGCGAGGTCGGCCTGGACGACGAGGTGGCCGACGAGCTGCCGCGCCAGGTTGCCGAGCTGCTGGCCGACCCAAGCCCGGCCGCCGCGCTGGCTGAGTGGCTCGCCGATGGTGACCGTCTGGTGACGCTGGCGAGGGGCCTTCTGCTCGGCGCGGCGCGAGAGGCCGCGCTGAAAATTGCCGAGACTACGTCGATGCTTACGACGGGTTTCTCTTCGGCGGACCTCCGGCACGGTCCGATCGCGATAGCTTCCCGCAAGCCACCGTTCATTGCGTTCGCGCACCCTGGCCCAGCCAGCCCCGACGTGCTCGGTGCCGTGAAAGAGCTGAGGGCGCGCGGCGCCAGTGCCCGTGTAGTGGGCCCGGTCGAGGGGAGCGATATGGGTTGGCCGGCGGCAGCCCCGGAGATCCTCGCCCCGGTCCTGGCTGTTGTGCGCGGCCAGCAGCTTGCACTGTCGCTGGCTCGGCTTCTTGGCCGCGACCCGGACGCTCCACCAGGCCTATCGAAGGTCACATCTACGTGAGGCGCTTCGTGCTTGCTGCAGCGCGCGTTGCCACCCCCGTTGAGCTCCTCGAAAACGGGTTCATCGTCATCGAGGGCGGCTCGGTGAGCGAGGTCGGCCGTGGGAGCGGCCCCACAACAACGACAACCGTGGACCTTGGGGACATGTTGATCGCGCCAGGCTTCGTCGACGTGCACGTCCACGGCGGCGGAGGAGCCCAGGTCAACTGCGCGACACGCGAGGAGGTCGAGGAGTCCGTGGCGCGGATGGCGCGTTTTCACGCCATGCACGGAACAACCGCCCTGCTTGCGACAACCGTGTCCGACAGCCCAGAGGCACTGCGGGCAGCTGTGGAAGGTGTCGCCGCGGTTGCATCGGCACCGCGCAGGGGCGGGGCCGTCGTGCTCGGCTCCCATCTTGAAGGCCCCTGGATCGCCCGTTCGAGAGCGGGGGCCCAGTTCGTCCCGGCACTTCGCCAGCCGTCTCTTACCGAGCTTGACGACCTCGTGACCCGCGGCGACGGCACGGTACGGCTTGTGACGATCGCGCCGGAGCTCGAAGGTGCGCTCGACCTGATCACCGCGGCTCGATCTGCCGGCGTGGTCGTCTCTATCGGTCACACCGACGCCGATTATGCGACGACCAAGCTGGCCTTTGATGCCGGAGCAAGCCACGCCACGCACCTTTTCAACGCAATGGCGCCGGTCCACCACCGCCGGCCGGGCCGATCGCTGCAGCTCTCGGAGACGAGCGCGTCTCGCTCGAGATCATCGCTGACGGCGTCCACATACACCCCGCGCTGATCGCGCTCGTGGCCACACTGGCGCCTGAACGGCTCGTGCTTGTCACCGACGCGATCGGGGCTACGGGCGCGGCCCCCGGCCTGCACCGCCTGGGCCCACTGGAAGTGTTTGTCACGGACGGTCGCGCCGTGCTGGCCGGCAACGCTGAGACAGTCGCCGGGAGCGTCCTTACTATGGACAAGGCCGTGGCACTGGCGGTGGACGTTGCACGCGTGCCGCTTCTGACAGCGCTCCAAGCCGCGTCGCTCCACCCGGCCGAGGTTCTCGGGGAACACCGGAAAGGCCGCCTCATCCCCGGTGCCGACGCCGACCTCGTCGTGCTCGACCGACGGCTGAGCCTCGTCGCGACCGTCATCGACGGCCAGGTCGTCTACGACCCGACCGGCCTGCTCAGTCCTCTCGGCGACCTAACAGTGCGCAGTTCGGACGGAGCGACGGAGCCGGCGCCAACGCCGTGACGGCGGTCCTGGGCCTCGATGTCGGCGGCACCCACAGCCGGGCACGGCTGGTACGGGACGGGGCGGTTGTTGCGGAAGCCAACGGCCCAAGCGCAAGCCTGGTAGCGGCAGGGCGAGATCGCGCCGGCGTCGCGGTCCGGTCCCTTCTCGGCGAGCTCGCGCTCGGGGCTGGCGCGGGTCTCGACGCAGTGTGCGTGGGTGCCGCAGGGACGGGGGCTGCGGAGTCCGACGCCTTCTTCGTCGAACTGCTGTCCCCCCTCACCAGGCAAGGACGGGTCGTGGTCGTCAATGACGCTCGACTGGTGCTCGCGGCCGGCGGTCTCGCCGAGGGGATCGCCTGCATAGCAGGCACAGGCTCGATCGCCGTCGGTATTGCCGGAGACCGCGAGGAACGCGCCGGCGGGTGGGGCTACCTTCTCGGCGACGAGGGCAGCGGTTACTGGGTCGTGCGTGAGGCCCTCCGCGAGCTCGCGTTGCGCCAGGACACCCACGCCCCCCTCGGGCCGCTCGGCGCGGCTGTCATGGAAGCGACCCGCTGCCCGGACATGGCTTCGCTGCTGCAGCGGTGGTACGACCGTCCCTCGCCCGACGAGTGGGCAGCGTTGGCGCCATTAGTCCTCGACTCCATCGACCCTTTCGGGGACAAGATCGCCGAGCGAACGGCGCTGGCCCTCGCATCGGCCGTCTCAGCAGTACATGTGCGGCTCGGGGCCCCCCAGGGTTGCCGGTGGTGCTGGCGGGCGGCTTGCTGGCACAGCACCAGGACGTGGCGGCGCGCACTGTCAGAGCGGTCCGGTCTGGGCTCCCCGACGCGGACGTCCGTGTATTGAGAGAACCTCCCGTCGCTGGTGCCGTTCGCTTGGCCCTCCAGGCCGCGTCGGGTGCCGTCGGCCCCTGAGGCTACTTGGGCTTCTCAGGAAAAACCCAGCTTGCTACGAGCTGGCACGGAGGCGCGCCCACGAGAGTAGGTCCATGATCCACCTGATCAGTCCTAACGTCGCGACCGTGCCGAGCGCCTCGTGTGGGAGAGGGACAGGGGCACGGTGACGCTCAGGGCGCGCCTCGTAGCGGGCCTGGTCGTACTGATGACCGTCGGCTTGGCGCTCTTCGGGGTCACCATGTACGAGCTTTACTCCCGCTCGCAGTACGACCAGCTCAGCTCCGAGCTGCAGGCCTCGGTGCCTCTGGTGACCCGCGAGCTGTCCCGGGTCGCGGGGGTCTCCTTACCGCTCGGGGGTCAGGGCGGGAACCCGGGAGGAGGTGGCACGGGCGCTGGCTACAACACCGGGGGACCGGCACCGGGCGGGGCCGTGGAGGGACGCCCACCGCCCGGGGGCGGCCCAGGCGGGCCGCAGGTGCTTGTGACACCGGGGACCTATGGCGAACTCGTGGACAGGTCGGGAAGAGTCCTGAGCTACGTGCAACAGGTCAGCTCGTCGAGCCCGCAACCTCGTCTTCCCGCCGCGCTTGTTTCGGAGGGCACCCGCGCGCAGCTCGTCCACGTCGGCTCGATCGAAGGCGGGACTGGGTGGCTGGCTTACATCGGCGCCCGCCTGAGCAACGGTGACCGGGTGATCGTCGCCCTGCCTTCCAACCAGGTGACAAGTTCGCTGCACCACCTCATCGTCATCGAACTGTCGGGTGCGCTCGGAGTGCTCCTCGTGCTCTCCGTGGGATCCGGGCTTGTCCTACAGCGTGGCCTGTCGCCGCTCGAGCGAATGGCAGACACGACAAAGGAAATTGCGGGCGGGGACCTCAGCCAGCGCGTGCGGGTGAGCTCATCAGGTACCGAGGTTGGCCAACTTGCAGTCGCTTTCAACACGATGCTCGACGAGATCCAAGCCGCTTTCGCCGCAAGGGACGCTACCGAGGGCCGGCTCCGCCAGTTCCTCGCGGACGCTTCGCACGAGCTGCGCACGCCGCTCACCTCGATCCAGGGCTTCGCCGAGCTGTTCCGCATCGGCGAGGACAATACGACCGTGGGTACCGAGACGATTATGAGGCGGATCGAAGAGGAATCTGCGCGGATGAAGGGGCTCGTGGAGGACCTTCTGCTCTTGGCGCGCCTTGACCAGGTGCGCCAGAGCGAACGTTGCCCTGTCGATTTGTCGGTCCTCGCCGCCGATGCCTGCAGCGATGCCACAGCGGCTGCCCCCGGCCGGCCAATTACCTTGAGCGCCCCCCAGCCCGTCGTCGTCCTTGGCGACGAGGCCCACCTCCGCCAGGCGTTCGCAAACCTCCTGACCAACGCCCTGTCTTACACCCCCGCCGGCAGCCCGATCACCGTGGCGACCCGCCTCGAAGCTGGTGGGGCCGTTGTCGAGGTGCGGGACAATGGGCCAGGTCTGGATGACGATGCGCTGGTGCACGTGTTCGACCGCTTCTGGCAGAAGGACCCAGCGCGCTCGGGCACCGGGGCTGGGCTCGGGCTGGCCATCGTGGCTGCTGTGGCCGATGAGCACAATGGCTCTGTGACAGCCGCCAACGCCCCCGGAGGTGGCGCGGTCTTTACAATCCGCTTACCGCTGGTGCCCAAGGCCCGGTGAGGCCGGGGGCGGCCGCGGGCGGCCGGCGCTCACTAGGTCCGGCGATCACCTCGCCTGTGCACCTGCGGCTAACCGGAGGGTGTAGCCGACGCCGCGAACCGTATGGATGAGAGGCGCGCCCTCAAGGTCGACTTTCTGGCGCAGGTAGCTGATGTAAGTCTCCAGCACGCTGGCGTTACCTGAGAACGTGTACTGCCATACGTGCTCGAGGATCTGGTCGCGGGTCAGCACTCTCCTTGCGTTCGCCAGCAAATAGTGGAGAAGTTTGTACTCGGTCGGGGTCAGCTCTATCAGCCGGCCGGCACGCCAAACCTCGCGCGTGTCGAGGTCCATTTCCAGGTCTTCGAAAGACAGGCGGTTGGAGCCCGGCCCGATACCCGACGACCGGCGGAGCACGGCCTTGACACGCTCGACGAGCTCCTCGATGCTGAACGGCTTTGTCACGTAGTCGTCGCTACCCAGGCGCAGGCCTTCGATCTTGTCCGCGGTCGTATCCCGGGCGGTCAGGAAAATGACAGGGATCCTCGTCCCAGATCTTTCCGTCTGGCGAAGCCGCTTGGTGACGTCGAAGCCGTTGAGATCTGGCAGCATTACGTCGAGAACGACAATGTCAGGATGGTTGTTTTCGATCGCCTCGAGGGCCGCCCGCCCAGACGATGCCCGTTCGACCTCAAAACCGTTCATGGACAGGCCCATGAACAGGAGCTCGGTTATGTGCTCCTCATCGTCGACCACCAGCACTCGAGGAGCGCCCTCTGCCATCGGTACCTCCCGGCCCAATCCTACGCCGGGACCGGTTCCAAGCCGGTGCTGCCGCAATTCGGAGGGAACGCCAAGGCTTGACGGTCATCCTCGAGTACATGGCTATCACCACGCTCCAGCGGGGGACCGAACACCCCATCTCTATTGACTTACCGACCGCACCCACCGGGACCGACCTCGAGCCGCGCAGTCATCCCCGGCGCCGGGCAGAGGCGCTCCGCTCCCTCGCCCGCGGCCGGGCCACCGACCCCATATGGGTAAGGCCGGCGTTGCTCATCCTGCTGGCGGTGACAGCAACCCTGTACCTGTGGGACCTCGGTGCGTCCGGGTGGGCCAATAGCTTTTATTCGGCGGCCGTGCAGGCCGGCACCAAAAGCTGGAAGGCGTTCTTTTTCGGCTCGTCTGACTCTTCCAACTTCATAACGGTGGACAAGCCGCCCGCGGCGCTCTGGGTCATGGAGATATCCGCCCGTATTTTCGGGCTTTCTTCCTGGAGCGTCTTGGTCCCTCAGGCCCTCGAGGGAGTAGCCGCCGTCGCGCTCGTGTACGCCACTGTGCGTCGTTGGTCTTCTGCCGGAGCCGGCCTCCTGGCTGGGGTTGTAATGGCGCTTACCCCCGTGGCGGCCCTGATGTTCCGCTACAACAACCCGGACGCTTTGCTCGTCTTGCTCCTCTGCGGGGCCGCCTACGCCACGACCCGTGCCATCGACAAGGCGTCCACCCGTTGGCTCATCTTGGCTTTTTCCCTTGTCGGGCTTGGATTTATCACGAAGATGATGCAAGCGTTCCTGATAGTGCCGGCGTTGGCAGGCGCCTACTTCCTGGCTGCACCTACCACGCTGCGGGCGCGGCTCCGCCAGCTCGTTGCCGCGGGCGCCGCAATGGTGGTATCGGCGGGATGGTGGGTGGTGGTCGTCATGGCCGTGCCTGCCGCGGACCGCCCCTACATCGGCGGGTCACAGGACAACAGCCTGTGGAACCTAATCTTCGGGTACAACGGGTTCGGCCGGCTCACCGGCAACGAGTCTGGCAGCGTCGGCGGCGGCGCGGGCACCAGCGGGCGTTGGGGCCCCACCGGCCTGACCCGTCTATTCGGCTCAGAGATGGGCAGCCAGAATCTCCTGGCTTTTGCCGGCAGCACTGGTCCTGCTCGCCGTTGGCTTGGCGATGACCCTGCGGCGAGCTCGCACCGACCGCACACGCGCAGCGCTAGTCCTTTGGGGTGGGTGGCTCCTGGTTACAGGCCTGGTTTTCAGCCTCGCTCAAGGCATTATCCACCCCTACTACACCGTTGCCCTGGCCCCTGCGATAGCAGCGATCGTCGGGATAGGTACCTCCGCGCTCTGGTCCCGCCGCTCGGCGCTTTGGGCCAGGCTGGCAATGGGTGGGACCGTCCTGGCGACCTCGGTGTGGTCCATGGTCCTCCTCGACCGGGTGCCGACTTGGCACCCTGAGCTGCGCCCGGCCATCCTGGCCGCGGGCTGCATGGCGGCGGTACTGCTCGTTTTCTCTTCGTACATCGGGCACGCATCACGAGCCCGGGTTGCCCAGGCTTTCGCCCTCGGCGCCGCAGGTATTGCGGTGTTAGCCGCACCGGCCGCTTACACGCTGGCGACCGTGACAACCCCCCACTCGGGCGCGATCCCTTCAGCTGGGCCGGCTTCTGCCGCTGCCGCCGGTTCGTTCGGCAACGGCGGCGCGGGCCTCGGGCCGGGCCTGAGCGGC
This sequence comes from uncultured Acidimicrobiaceae bacterium, assembly GCA_963725935.1. Classification (GTDB taxonomy): domain Bacteria; phylum Actinomycetota; class Acidimicrobiia; order Acidimicrobiales; family Palsa-688; genus Fen-671. The sequence continues at coordinate 30,433 of CAVSAM010000006.1, forward strand.
AGCGCCGGGGCTCCTCGTGGCCTACCTCGGGGTCGGCCGTTCCCATCCGGCGGGACCGGGGGAGGCAACGCCCCTACAGCGCCGCCCTTAGGTGGCGGAGCTCCTTCAGGCCTCCCGGCTGGCGGCCAGCCGGGAGGGTTAAGTGGTCGGAGCGGTCCGGGCGGCAACGTCGGCGGGCTGCTCAATTCGAGCACGCCGAGCAAGGCGATCACTTCAGCGCTGAAGGCCGACGCCAAGGCGTACACCTGGGTAGCCGCGGCTGTCGGGTCTAACGAGTCGGCGGGGTACCAGCTGGCTTCGGGAGAACCCGTGATGGCCATCGGGGGCTTCAACGGGACAGACCCGGCGCCCTCTCTGGCCCAGTTCGAAAAGTACGTGAGCGAAGACAAGATCCACTACTTCATCGCCTCGGGTGGCTCGTTCGGCGGAACGCCCGGGGGCTCCAGCGGAACGAGTGACGATGCGTCCCTTATCACCTCGTGGGTCGAAAGTCATTTCACAGCCACGACTATTGGCGGTGTGACAGTCTACAACCTGGCCAGCGGTGGGAGGTAGCGGGCCATGACCCTCACCGTAGGACCGTCGCTCAGCCAACTCACCGTCGACGTCGAGATCGTCGTGCCGGTGTACAACGAACAAGAAGCCTTAGCAGCCTCCGTCCACCGGCTTCACCGCTATCTCACAGAGAAGTTCCCGCTTTCGTGGACGATAACGGTGGCCGACAACGCCAGCAACGACAACACGTGGGGCATAGCGTGCGAGCTGGCCCAAGAGCTCGACTGCGTAAGTGCCCTGCATCTCGAGCAGAAAGGCAGGGGCCGCGCGCTGCGAGAAGCATGGCTCCAAAGCAGCGCTTCGGTGGTCGCATATATGGATGTCGACCTCTCTACCGATCTCGACGCCTTCTTGCCGCTCGTGGCCCCGCTCCTCACAGGCCACAGCGACGTGGCTATCGGTTCGAGGCTTGCGCCAGGTGCGAGAGTGGTACGGGGGCCGAAGCGCGAGCTCGTTTCGCGGATGTACAACGTCGTCCTGAAAGCGGCCTTGCGCAACCACTTTTCTGACGCGCAATGCGGCTTCAAAGCTCTCCGGGCCGAGGCTGCGCGCGAGCTGGTCCCACTCGTCCAAGACAACGGATGGTTCTTCGACACGGAGCTGCTCGTGGTGGCCGAACGCAGCGGCTTGCGGATCCACGAAGTTGCCGTTGACTGGGTCGACGACCCTGGATCCACCGTGAACATCGTGAGGACCGCCAGGGACGACCTGAAAGGCATCGCCAGGATGCTGTTCGAGCCGCCCGACGCCAAGGCGGCACCGAAGCTGTCAGGTCATCGGGCCCGGACCGCGCGGCTGCAACCGAACGCTGCTGGGCAGCTAGTGCATTTCGCGGGCGTGGGCCTCGTGAGCACGATCAGCTTTGCTTTGCTGTTCGCTCTCCTTTACGGTCCCCTCGGGCCGGTGGGTGCAGACCTCATTTCGCTCGGTTTGTGTGCTCTCGGGAACCTGGCCGCCAACCGTCACCTTACGTTCTCAGGAGGTGGCCGAGAGGGGCGCAGGCACTACTATTCGGTTGGCTTGTTCGTGGCATTACTGCCGATCGCGAGCACCCTCCTAGCTTTGGCAGGTACCTCTGCCGCTGGCATTTCGAGCCTCTTGGCCAACGTGTTGGTATTGACCGCAGCCAACCTTTGCTCGACCATCGCGCGTTTCCGTTTCCTCAGCGGCTCCGTTGCCGGCCCCCTATAGGGTGGCCGCCTATGGCACCGACCGACCTCGCCGGTTTCACGGTTGCCGTCACAGCCGACCGGCGCCGCGACGAGCAAACAGTGCTGCTCGAGCGCCTGGGAGCCCAGGTCCTGATGTTCCCGCTCCTTCGCACCGAGCCTGCCGACCTGGGTGCGTTGAGGGCTCTCACCGAGACGGTCGCCAACGATCCGCCCGACTACTTCGTTGCCAACACCGGCTATGGGATGCGCACCTGGCTCCAACTATCTGCAGAGTGGGGCCTGCAGGAAGCTGTCGTCGAAGCGTTCAGCGCGGGCTCGACCATTGTCGTTAGAGGTGCCAAGGCTCTCGGCGAGATCCGCAAGGTCGGGCTGGACGCCGTTTACAAGGCCCCCGGTGAAACCCTCGAAGAAGTGGTCGACCGCCTCGGCGAGGAGGACTTGGCCAACGCTTCGGTCGTCGTTCAACTGCACGGCGAACCCGCTGGCCCGGTGCTCGCGAAGCTCGAGGAGGCAGCGGCCAAGGTGGGCTACTTGCCGGTCTACAGGATGGGCGGAGGTGGCACCGACGCAGCGGCGGCCCTTATCGACGCTCTCGTCGAGGGCCGGGTCGATGTCGTGACTTTTACGGCCGCCCCTCAGGTCCAATTGCTCGCCAGCGTGGCCGGAGCACAAGATCGCCTGGACGCCGTGCTCGACGCCTTCAATATTGGCGGAGTAGTAGCCGCCTGCATCGGGCCAGTGTGTGCCCAAGGGGCACGCCTCGCCGGGATCAAGCACCCTCTGGTGCCGGAACATTCGCGCCTCGGCTCCTTGGCAAGCGCGCTCGGCGGCTACCTCGCAGGGCACAGCCGAAAGGGCGGTTTTGTCTAGGCGGTTGCCATTCCCACTATCGGGCTCGTGAGGGCACCGAGGGCGTTGCCTGCTACCGGGGCCTCACCAAATGACAACACAGCTCCGTCGCCTTGAAGGAGGTAATAACCCGGCACGTCAACCGGGGCGGCGATGCCAATGGTGGCGCCCGCCGCTGCACCAGCTGCCGGGGCGTAGGACTTGGCGTCACCGAAACACAGCACGGTCCCGTTTGCGGTCACGAGCCAATAACCGTTGCCGTCGCCCGTCCTTGCCATGCCGACCACGGGCTGACTGAGGCGCGGCTGGACGTTGGGGCCATAAAACTTGGCGCTGCCATAGGAGAACACATTGCCGTCCGCAGTCACCAACCAGTAGCCGTTCCCGGACCGCGCGGCGACGATGCTCACGACCGGCCGATTGACGGGGCTAGCGGCCGTAGGGCCGGAGAACCTGGCGTCCCCAAAGGAAAAAACGTTACCGTTGCGTGCTACCAACCAGTAGCCCTTCCCATCGGGGGTGACGGCCATGCCGACTATCGGGCCCTGGAAGTGGTAATTGGCGGCCGAACCGTAGAACTTTGCATCGCCGAAGCTGAACACGCCACCGTCAGCAGCCACTTCCCAGTACCCGCCGCCGCCCGGGGTCGCCGACATCCCGACAACGGGCTTGGCCAGCTTGACTCCGACGGCTGAGCCACGGAGCCCTCCACCCGCGTAGGCGAAAACCTCGCCCTGCTTGGTCGCCTCCCAGTAGCCGTGGCCGACATAGGCGTTGACGCCCACCTCGTCGGAGCGGTCCGCAAGGTTTACTGTGACCGTGGCCGCGGCAGGGCCTGCTTGGCTCGGCAAGAAGGTGACAACCAGATGGCATAACGTTCCCCGTGACACGTTGCACGATGGGGTAACCGACCAATCCCCACCATCCCCGCTCACAGAGGCGCTCGCCTCGAACGCGCCGCCGCCGTTCCGGACGGTCAGCATGGCGCTGTTCGGCACTCCAGGGGTGGTACCGATCTCGAGGGCTCCGGGGACGACAAGTTGGCTGTTCGCGGCGGTCCGCATGGTGTAGTCGAGCTGTCCCGGAGGGCCCGACGTAAACAGCTCCGTCATCGAAGTGACGCCTTTCACCATTGTCACGGCGGCACCCATGGCCGGACGCGACCCGTAGTTGCCGAGAACGTTGCGACGATGGTCCCAGCAACCGTTGGCAAAGGCGCTCGTGCAGTCCATATTGGGCGAGTTCGGCCCGTCGTCGTACATCCAGTCGTAGTCCGCGAGCAGTGCCGACGCTTCGCCGCCAGCCCAGTTCGAACCCCACGTCGCGCCGGACGGACCGTTAGGGTCAGAATCCGTCGATGCAGCGCCCTGGGCGAGGGAGTCGAGCTTCGAAGACAAGCCTACGAAGCCAGGCAGACCGCGGTCGGTTCGTTCCAGGTTGGCGAGGACAAGCAGCTGATCGGCAGTGTTGATGCTGTTGTAATTGGAAGGGAGCTCGAGAGGACCGATCCCCTCGGCCGCGCGAGCCTGGTCGATAGCCTGCAGGACCGCTTCTTGACAGGGCTCCGGGCCGTTGCTGCAGGCAAGCGCCATCGCCGGAGTGCGGGGCACGTTTGCGGGCGGATCGGTCAAAGCCGCGCGGCTAACCTGCGCCTGGGCTATCGGCGCTAACCAAGGCACCGCGCTAGCGGCCACCACTATCACTAGGGCGGCCCCAACCCGCGGCTGGCCCGGCGTTTGGGGGCGCGCCTTGCTAAGGAGAAGCCCATCGTTTGTTTTGCCCCTCCAACTCAGGGAGTTAGGACTTCTGTGGTGTCGGGCCGGCGGAGAGGGACCTTTAGTTCAGCTATCCTTCGCGGTGGTTAAGCTGGTCGAACCCAGAAAAACGGGACTAACAAGCGCCGCCAGAAGGTTTAATACTTCAGGAGGAGGACTATGCGACGGGCGCGCCCGGGGCGGCATGTGGCAGAAAGGGCACCGCAGCCATGGAGAGCCCGCAATACAGGCGCGCTCATCGGGACGGCCTGCGTTGTCCTGGCCGCGACCGGGGGGGTCGTGTCAAGCGGGAACGGTAAGCAAGCCCACCACCTGATGGCGCTCGGGCCGCACAACATCGGCCCTGGGGCCGGCCCGGTCACCACGACCGTGCCGCCGGCCACGACGACGACCGCGACTACGACAACGACCCTGCCTCCGCTCGAGGTTTTGTCGATATCGCCTGCTCAGGGGGCAGAAGGCGTCGCGTCCGGCATGCCGGTGACGGTGGTCCTGTCAGGCCCCCCGCGCGCCGGGCCCCGATGCCGGCCCTCGTGCCGGCCGCTAAGGGGCAATGGACGGTGAACGGCTCGACCCTGACCTTCACGCCCTCGTTCGGTTACGCCCCGTGGTCCACGGAGCACATCGTCGTCCCCGAAGCGCTTGCGGGCGCCGAGAGCTCGAGCTTTCATGTCGCCGGGATCCCTCTGCTCCGCGTCCAGCAGTTGCTGGCCGAGCTAAGGTACCTCCCGCTCGACTACGGCCCGACGCCAGGCGTCTCCGGCCTCGCCACGGCCGCCCCGATAGCGGCCCTGGTCTCCCCGAGAACGCTGCCTGGCACGTTCACCTGGCGCTTCTCGACCACTCCTGCCTCGCTCAGGGCGCTGTGGACGCCAGGTAAGGACAGCGTGGTGACGACCGGCGCGCTCATGCATTTCGAAGCGGTAGAGGACCTGCCCGAGGGCAGCCCGATCGACCCCCAGCTCTGGAGGGCGCTGAAAGAAGCCGTCGCTTCGCGCGCAACCGACCCCGTCGCCTACGACTATCTAATAGTGAGCGAGGCGCTCCCAGAACAGCTCGTCGTATGGCGGAACGGGGCCGACCTGTATAAAACCCCCGTCAATACGGGCGTCCCGGGCGCATGGACCGAAACCGGCACGTACCCCGTTTACGCCCGGTTCTGGACGACCACGATGATCGGGACAGATGTTGACGGGTACCACTACGACGTACCGAATGTCCCATGGGTCGCGTATTTCAACGGCGGCGACGCCGTCCATGGTTATTGGCGATCGAGCTACGGCTACCCCCAGAGCAATGGCTGCGTCGAGCTCCCGATCGACAATGCCCAAGTCGTTTGGTCGATGGACCCGATAGGTACCCTCGTCAACGTCAGCGCCTGAGCATTGGTGCCCCCAGCGGAGGCTCGGCGGGCCAACCGGCTGGCGCTGCTTCTGCTCAGCAGCGTATACCTGGCGCTCGCACTCCCCTACTCTTTGCTAACCAGGGCGTGGGAAGCTAACGACGAGCTCGACCACGCCACTTATATCGAGTACATCGTCCGCCACGGCGCGTTCCCGCGGATCAGTGCCCTCAATGGCTATGAATCGCACCAACCTCCTCTGTATTACCTCCTCGCTGCAGGGTGGCAGAAACTTCTCGGGATCCCAGCCTTCAAGCCGTCGGTAGTGCCCAACCCGAACGTAGCTGCGGAGTCCAACGCGGGACAGCGGTTCCTGGAGGTCCTGCATAACTACACTCCCGTGCAACACCAAGATGCTGTGTACCTCCACGAACTTCGGCTGCTATCGGTCCTTTTCGGGCTGATGACGGTGCTCCTCAGCTATGGCTGCGCGCGCCTCGTTTTCGCCCGGGCCGACGCAGCCCTCTCCGTAGGCCTGCTGGTGGCGCTCCTTCCAAAACAGCTCGTCGTCGATTCGGTCGTTACCAACGACACACTCGTCATTACCCTTTGCGCTCTGGCGCTGTTCATATTTCTCCTGTCCGAAAAAGCCCGCCAGGAAAGCCAGGAGCCGCGCCGGCGGTGGCTGATGTTCGCTTTGGGGGTGACCCTCGGTCTGGCCGCAATTACAAAATTGAACAGCCTCCCCTTGGCGGGGCTTCTACTGTCCTTGACCGCCGTGCCTGCCTTGCGACGGCGCCGCTTGCTCGCTGACAGCGCCCTCGCCGTTGCCGGGGCTCTCGCGGCTTCGCTGTGGTGGTTCGTGCGCAACAAGGTCATGTACGGCCAGTTCCTGGCGTCGCGGACAACCCTCGCGTACCTCAAGGCTTGGCTCCCACCCCTCATAGTCCCCGTCTCGTGGACAAACACGGGCCGCTTCCTCCACTTCGTACCGTCGCAGCTCTTCCGAAGCGTTTGGTACGACGGCGGCTGGAACCAGTTCGACCTTCCCAAATGGATGAACCTTGCCCTTTGGATCCTCGCAGCGCTCTCGATGATCTCTGCGGCGATGGCGCTGCGGGCCCGGGGGAGGCGTGGGGTGCTACGCCCTTCAGTGAGCCGCCTTGCCCTTTGCGGCATTGCGGGGGCCGTCCTGGCAGGCATCGCCGCGGTGCTCGTAATCGCTCAGACGACAACTCAAGCCGAGGGCCGTGTCGCGTTCGTCGGCTTGGTCGGTTTCGCCCTACTGCTCGTGCTGGGCACGGCTCCCAACGCGACGCGAAACCGCCTTGCGCAAGGCTCGCTCTTCGCCTGGCCCGCCATCCTCGTCGTTGTCAATATCTACGTTTTTTCTAACTACTTGGTCCCCCTTGGTGGCTTGTGACAGGATGCCGGCGATGGGAAGTTTCGCTCTCGGGGAGCTATCCGGCTCCCCTGCGTCCGAGCGCCTCGATCTGCTTGCCAGCCCGACACAGGTGGCGCTCGCAAACCTGGGCCTGCTCGATTTGGTCGGGGTCGTCGAGATAGACCCGGCGGTCTCGGACACCGCAGCGACGCAACAAACGTACGGCCTCGACCCCGACATGCTCGCCAACTGCGTGGTGGTGGGCGGCAAACGGGAAGGCACCGAGCGTCTCGCGGCATGCGTGGTGCTCGCGTCGACCCGGGCCGATGTGAACGGCGTCGTGCGGCGCTACCTGGACGTCCGCAAGGCGTCGTTCCTGCCGATGGAACGCGCAGTCACTTTGACAGGCATGGAGTACGGCGGGATCACGCCGATCGGGTTGCCGGCCGATTGGCCGCTCTTGGTCGACCGGCGCGCGTCGGCCCAAGCCATGGTCATCATCGGCTCAGGGGTACGCCGCTCCAAAATTCTTCTCCCCGGTGAGCTGCTGGGACGGCTCCCGGCCGCAAACGTAATCGACGGGCTCGGCTTGTAGTCATCCCGCAGACGTCCACCATCGCCGTCTGCTCGTGTCATCGAGCCCGATCGCCTGGCCTGACGTGGCCCGCCCGTGCCAAACGCGGCCGGCGCCGTCACCAATGACGGTCCGCCCAACCCGCCTCCTGCATCTGCTTGAGCGCAGAGCGGTAGCCGACCTCGACGAGGTCGCGCGCCGCCCCGAAGTCGAGCGACGGGGCGCCGGCAACCGGCGGGCGGAGGTGGATGTCGGCTCGGTGCACCGTCGACTGCTGGCGCTCCGCGTGGATCGCGGCGAGCTCCTTTGCACGCTGGACGACTCCGATCAGGCTGGGTAGCGGCTCGCCGCGACCGCGCTGCTTGAGCCGTAGCGCTAGCAGCTGCCAACCGGTGGGGGTCTCGTGGTACCCCTCGGGGGCCCGCATCTCGACCTCTACGCCGAGGTCGACGGCAATAACGGTCCCGCCGCCGAGCCGCTCGCGCATTACATCGACAGGTAGGTTGTTGAGGAGCCCACCATCGAGTAGCAGATCGTCTCCGTACCGCACCGGCGGCAGCAGTCCTGGCAACGACAGGCTGGCGCGGACCGCGGTCGCCAGGTGCCCCTCGTCGTGCACGACGCCGACTGCACGCGTGAGGCTCGCCGACACACAGAAGAACGGCAGCCAGCAGTCGCGGACGTCCAGCGACCCGAACTCGCCGTTTAAGCCGCCCTCGAGCATGCGTCGGATCTTGCGGCCGGAGCTGAAAGACATGATCGGAAGGGTCGGCGAGAAGAGAAAGCCACTGCTGACGAGCCCTTCAAGCGCCTGCCGCCGGCGCTCGTCGCGTTCGAGATCGAGGGCACGGAAAACCCCCATGAGCGCCCCGATGCTCGTGCCGCCGACCGCGTCGACCGGCACTCCGGCGTCGTCGATCGCCTCCATCACGCCGAGGTGGGCGAGCCCGCGGCGCCCCCACCTCCGAGGACGATCCCGCAGCCCCGCCCGCTCAGCAGGCGCGCCACCCGACGGAAATCCTCGGAACGCCCACGCCGCACGTGGTGGCAGGTGGGGTGGCGAGCCGGGGCGCCCAGTACCGAAGCCCACGCCGCGGTCCCGCGCGGGAGTGGCTCGCTCGAGCGGTGCAGCAGGACAACCTGGACTGGTGTGTACGGCGCCAGCGCGGAGACCTCACGCCCGAGCGTCCGCTCCGCCTGACCAGGCGAGAACGACGCGTCGGCGAGCAACAGCACCCGGTCAGCCTGCCGGACGCAGGAGGAGAACCACTCGGCATCTTCGTGACCGGCCACGTAGACGACGTGCCGGTTCGAAATTTCGAGGTGGCGGGCCCACTGGGCGACGCCGTTGCCTTGCGGGAGGTCCTGCCGGCGGCCGCAGGCGGTGCTCCCGTAGTGGGCGAACGCCTCGAGGAGCTCCCTCAACGCCTCCTCGAGGAGCTCGGGATGCCTCCCCACCGGCACCACCGCCACCACGAGCGAGCCGTCGCCAGCGGCGACTGGCCGGTCAACGCTGAGGAGCCGGTCGACGAGCACCCGCGAGACCTCGCGAAGGATGGCGGGCCTGACCTCGACGAGCTCGTCGAATGCGTCGGCGGGCAGCACAAGCAGCTCGCTGTCGCGCAGCGCGTGAATGTTCGTCGTGCGAGGCTTTCCTGTGACTACCGCGATCTCGCCGAACAGGTCGCCAGGCCGGATCTCGGGTAACGCCAACGTGCCCGCGTCGACCCGCAACCGCCCGCGCACGAGCACGTAAAGCGCGTCGCCTGGGTCACCCTCGCGCAGAACTTGCTGTCCTGCAGCAACGTCCCGCCGCCGGCAGCGGGCAGCAAGTGCCCCTAGGTCGTCGGCTGGAAGACCGGCGAAAAGCGAGGTCGCTCCGAGGACCTCTACAGGGTCGATGCTCGGTGCTGTCGGCGCCCCGCTGACTGTCGCGGCGAGCACCGACGCATGCTGGCCGTCGCGAGGTGTGGCGGCCGGGCTCAAATTCGAATGGGCAGCCTGGGCGGTGGTCGCATCGTGGTGCTCCGGCACAGGCTCACGCGCGCTCTGCAGGCCGCCCACGCCCAAAGCGCCGTCTTTCACGTCCCTCTGAGGCGCTGGTTCCGGGTCCAAGGTGCCTTCCAGGTAATGCTCTCCGATGCCCGAACGAAGCTAACACTTCCACTGCACGCCCCGGCTGTTTACGGCCTGGTGGAGCTGATGATGTCGTCGTCGCCTGTGGCAACGCAGAGGTTCACGCCCGCACAGGAAAGGCCGATGCCGAGGCTGTTCCTGGGAGAATCAGGGGGGACATAGCTGGAGGTCCATGTACCGGCGCCTCCGGTCGGGTTGGACGAGGTGGCCAAGTCAAGCGCGACGTCGGAGGCCACGCACACCGTTGAGCTCGCGCATGCCACCGTCTCGGTGTCGCCGTTGAGCACCCCGTTGACCTCTTTCCAAGCGGTCCCGCCGCCAGCTGGGTCGGTGGAGATGAACAGCTGGTCGCTGGCAACAACACAGAAGCTGGTGCTCGGGCAGGACACGCTGGAGATACTGCTGCTCGACCCGGCCGGTGTTGCCATTTTCCAGGCCTCGGCGCCCCCGGTTGGGTCGGTGGTGGTCAGGATGTGGCCGCCGTCGTCGCCCGCAACGCAGAAATGGGCGCTGGGGCACGACAACGAGGTGACTTCTGGGGAGGCCGCGGCCGCGTCAACGTCGCTCACCTTCCAGGCCGACGCCGGGCCGGTGGGGTTGGTCGAGACGAGGACATTCCCATTGATGTCGGCGATCAGGCACAAGGTGGGGCTGGGGCACGAAACGCTTACGAATTCGTCGCCGCCCTGTCCCATCAACGCGTTCCCGGCGTCGAGCGACTTCCATTTGGCGCCGCCCCCGGTCGGGTCGGTCGTGCTGACGATGTTGCCTCCGGCTATACCTACGCACAACTCGACGTCGGGGCACGACACACCCGAGAACCCCGATGTGGCCCCGGCCACGACAGAGATCTTCCAAGCCGAGGTGCTGCCACCGGCGGGGTCGGTGGAGACGAACTCCTTGCCGCCGTTGTCCACCGCGACACAAAGACCGGTCGACGGGCACGACACTGCGACGATCCCGTTCTCCTCGCTTGCGAAATTTGCCTCCCGCCAGCCCGCCGTGTCAACCGATGCGGCGATGGTCGTCGCCGCGGGGATGGTGGTGGGTGTGGTCGGGGCCGCAGGAGCGCCTGCCGACGGGCTGGTGGAGGTGAGGATGTCGTTGTCGCCGGTGACAACGCAGAGGTCGACAGCCGGGCACGAAAGGCCGATCCCCATCGTGTTACCGGGCCCGTTAGGGGCTGAATAAATGTTGGCCCAGGCGGCCAACCCATCGGTGGGATAAGCAGAGGTAGCTAGGTCGAGGGCGACATCGGAGACTAGGCACAGGTGCAGGTTGTGGCAGGTGACCGCCTCGGCGTCATCGTTAATCACTCCGCTGGTCGAATACCAGGCGGAGGCACCCCCGGCGGGGTCGGTCGAGCTGAGCAGTTCGGAACCGGTGGCCATACAGAAGTGGGTGCTCGGGCATGACAAAGTATGGATGTCGTCGGCCGAACCGGCCGGCGTCACCATTTTCCAGGCCGAGGCGCCACCCCGCGGGTCACTGGTGGTGAGGATGTTGCCGTCATCGTCACCTGCGACGCAGAAGTGGGTGCTCGGGCAGGACAGGGCGCTGATGCCGGCATTGGACGCACGTGCGTCGGCGTCCACGACCTTCCAGGTCGAGGCGGCGCCGGTCGGGTCGGTGGACACGAGCACGTTGCCGCTGACGTCGCCTACGAGGCAAAGGCTGGCGCTGGCGCACGAGAGGGCCTCGAACTCATCGCCACCTTGTCCCATCAGGGCGTTGCCGACGTCGACCGACTTCCATCTGGAGGGACCTCCGGTGGGGCCGTAGTCGTGAGGACGTTGTCTTGGGCGATTGCCACGCACAATTTGACCTCCGGACACGAGACGGCGCCGAAGCCGGACGACGCCGCAGGGACCGTAACCCACTTCCAGGCTGACCTCCCACCGGTCGGGTCGGTGGACACGAACGCATGGCCCCCGGTGTCAACCGCAATGCACAGGCGCGCTGAGGGGCACGAGACCGAGACGATGCCACCCGTTTCGGCGGCGAAAATGGCCGCGTGCCAATGAGGGGTGCTCTTTGCGGTAAGGGCTGTCGTTGTCGGGGCGCCGGTCGTGGGCACCGCCGTTGTCGTCTGGAGCGCGATCGTCGTCTGGAGCGCCGTCGTCGTTGGCTGGGAGGAGGTTGCAACTTGGACCGTTGTCGAGGTGACTGCGGGCTTCGCGTGGGACGACGTGACCGTTTTTGTTGTCGTGGGGTGGCTGCTCGAACCACAAGCGGTCAAGACAACGCTGCAAAGGACGACGGCGGTCACAACGGACCAGCCGAGACGTGGTACCTCAACCAGTCCGCGCCGAACAGAACGGGGACGGTTTGAGGCAGCCAAGCTCGCTCCCCGTGAACCTCCCAATCGGTCGGCGGTTGGTGCTTCAGCGGAGGGAGTGGGATTTGAACCCACGGTGGGCGTGAGCCCACAACGGTTTTCGAGACCGTCCGATTCGGCCACTCTCGCATCCCTCCAGGAGCTTCTGACCGGCAATCCGGCAGCTTAGGCTACCTTCTCGACCGACGGCCCGAAGCGACCTGACGGGTCGGCTACACCGTCTCGAGCCCGTGGTAGGACAGGCTCGTCTCGGGAGCACGTTGACTATCCAGGAATTCTCTGACTAAAGTCAGCGAAGTGTCTCTGGAAGAGCAGGTCGAGACGGTTCGGCGCTTCAACCGCGTTTACACCCAGCGGATCGGGGCATTGGAGGATTCCTTCCTCGGGATGGGACTTCCGCTGAGCGCGATGCGGCTGCTCTTCGAGATCGGTTCTGCACCGGACAGCGTTCGAGCGCTGCGAGCAAGAATGGGCCTGGATTCGGGCTACATGAGCCGATTATTGCGTCAATTGGAGGCCGAGGGTCTGGTAGAAGTAGTGCCGGATCTTGCGGACGGTCGACGCCGTCGGGCCAGGCTGACCGTTCAGGGGCGGCGACGATGGGATGTGCTGAACTCGCGGTCCCAACGAAGGGCGCTGGAGCTGATCGAGCCGCTGCCAGAGAGCAGACGGGCCCGGCTGGCGGCGGCGCTCAGCGAGGCGGAACTCCTGGTGCGGGCCGCGACGGTGACCTTCGAGGACGCCGACCCGGCTTCCGGGCCGGCCCAGGAGGCGATCGGTCGGTACTTCGCCGAGCTGCGAGCGCGGTTCGGGTTCCTTCATAGCGAGCTGGTCCCCGACGAAGCCCGCGCCCTTCGTCCGCCGGATGGCATCTTCGTCTTGGTCGTCAGCGACGGCAACCCGGTCGCCTGCGGCGGGGTGCAGAGCCTTGAGCCAACCCTCGGTGAGATAAAACGGATGTGGGTACTCGGCTCCTGGCGCGGAGCCGGGCTGGGCTCGAGGCTGTTAGGCCACCTCGAGGCCCGGGCACGTGGTCTCGGCCACGTCACCGTTCGCCTTGACACCAACCAAGCGCTGACCGAGGCGATGGCTATGTATTATCGGGCCGGGTACCAGGCGATCGACCGCTACAACGACAACCCCTACGCTACGCATTTCTTCGAAAAGTCACTCAGGTAACTGCGATTGTTCGGCTCCTACTATCGAATCTGAGTGCCCAAGATCAGTCAATTCATCTCGAACAGCGTGTGAACACTCGGTGTAGCTGAACCAGGCCGGCTCTGCAGCCACTTGTCACCGCCTCCCACGCCCCGCTGCTGCCGCCCCTGTCGGGCCCATACCGCGTAAAACTCGCGCCAGACGGAGGGTTTCGAGGTGTCGACTGGTCCATGTTTGTACTTTCACCCTGCGCCTGGCGCGAGTTTTACGCGTTTTTCGAATAGAGATGGGCCAGACGCGGAGCCAGTGAGCCCTAGGAGCGAGCGGACCGCGGCGATCATCAGCATCAGACTTGAGCCTGGTAGGCCCTCGCCCAGCTTGTTGCCGATCGCGTTGTGCCTTGCCGTGGGGATCCCCTGACCAGCCGCTATTGTCGCCGCTGTGTCGTTTGTGCTGGCCGGAGGCGCAGCGGAACGGTACGAGGTCTGAGAACGTCGACGCCTAGGGCGGCGTCTGCGGGTGTTTTGCGTGGGTACTTGAAACCTCGAACGTGGAGAGCCACATGCCAGGCAAGGTGGGTCGATCGCAAAATGGAAGACGACCGGCGCGGTATCGAGGGTTGGCCGTCGCCGGGCTCGCTCTGGCGGTGCTTGCACCCTCAGCGGCAAGCTATGCGGCGACCGTCGCTCACCAGGTTGCCACCTCGCCTGGGTCGCGGTCCTCGCACGGAACGGAGCTCGTGGCTGGCACCGAGCTCGAGGGTGGGTCTTGGCTCGAGTCGTCGAACGGCCAATACCGGCTCACGATGCGGGCCGACGGCAACCTCGTCCTCTCTTGGGAGGGGCACCCGCTGTGGGCTTCCGACACCGCCAAGCACCCGGGGGCCGTCCTCGCGATGCAGGCCGACGGGGACCTCGTCGTGTACCAGCGCAACCGGCCGATCTGGACCTCCGGGACCGACCGCGGGGACAGTGCCCGCTACTACCTGAGCCTCCAGGACAACGGCAACGCCACCATCAACTCGCCCGCACGAAAGCACATCTGGGCGACGAACACCGCTGTCGGCGTAGGGCGAACACGGCTCGTGGCTGGCACCGAGCTCGAGGGTGGGTCTTGGCTCGAGTCGTCGAACGGCCAATACCGGCTCGCGATGCAGCCCGACGGCAACCTCGTCCTTTACTGGAAGGGGCACCCGCTGTGGGCTTCCAACACCGCCAAGCACCCCGGCGCGGTCCTGGCGATGCAGGCCGACGGGGACCTTGTCGTCTACCAGGGCCACAAACCGATCTGGAGCTCAGGGACCGACCGCCGGGGCAACGCCCTCTACTACCTGAGCCTCCAGGACAACGGCAACGCCACCATCTACTCGCCCGCCCGAAGGCCGGTCTGGGTGACGAACACCACCCTCGTAGGGCTCCAACTCGGTTCCATAGGGCCGGCGGTAACGACGCTTCAGATGTACCTGTCGTCACTTGGCTACTGGGTCGGGACGCCGGACGGGACTTTTGGCGACTCGACCCAACAGGCGGTCTGGGCGCTCCAGAAGGCCGCGGGGCTCAGTGCTAGCGGCGTTGTTGGCCCCAAGACGGTGGCGGCCCTTGCGGCGGGCGTCGTACCCAAGCCACGTTCGACGGCAGGCTATGTCGTTGAGGTGGACCTCCAGGACGACCTCCTGATGGTCGTCGACGGCGGCAAGCTGCTCCACACCCTCAATGTTTCGACGGGCGGCGGCTACACCTACGTCGACCAGGGTGTCACCTCCGTCGCAACCACGCCCAGCGGCGTCTTCCATGTTTACAACGTCATCGACGGGCTGGACGTCGACTCACTCGGAGCACTC
This sequence comes from uncultured Acidimicrobiaceae bacterium, assembly GCA_963725935.1. Taxonomy (GTDB): domain Bacteria; phylum Actinomycetota; class Acidimicrobiia; order Acidimicrobiales; family Palsa-688; genus Fen-671. The sequence continues at coordinate 45,556 of CAVSAM010000006.1, forward strand.
TGGCGGCCGAGGTTCTTCTACGGCGGCTTTGCGGTCCACGGCGACTCGTATGTGCCGCCCATCCCGGTCTCCCATGGCTGCGTTCGCGTAAGTGACGAGGCGATCGACTGGATCTGGGACGCGAACATCATGCCCATAGGTACCGAGGTCTGGGTCTACTGATCCCGGTCCGTGAAATGGGGACGCGTTTATGCCGAAGTCAGGGCGAGCGCCTCGGGCACTACGGAGGCGTTCGGGACTGGGACCTGCAGCACCTGCGTTCCCGTAAAGCGTTCGATGTGGACGAAGCGCACCGTCAAACTGGACGCAGCCGAGGGAGGCTCGACAGCTATCTGAAGTCCGGTGATACTGCTTGAACCCCACCCCAGCGGTAATTTCACAACGGTGCGGACGTGACCGGCGCCGACGAGCGGGAAGCCCCAGCCCAGGTCGCTGCGGAACCACTGGTCCGAGCCCGAGAGGCGCACGTCGACGGCTACTGAAGACACCCCACGGCCCGCGGTGTCAATGTCGACTATGGCGTACTGCTCGGCTTGGCCGGGGTTAGGGGAACTCGGGCTGGTCGAGAGGTCTGTGTACCAGCGGCCCACTTCGTCGGCCATCACCTCGTAAGTGAACGGGTTGGCGTCCATTACGGCCTCGCGGACGCCGCCGAGTACAGGCGCGGCGACCGGGGCCAGCTGGAACCGGAACGGAGTGATCCCGAAGTCAGCAAACTGGTTGTTGCCGGTGGCGTCCCGCAGTACGGGGTGCTTGCCCCACCAAACGCCGGTGAAGGGCCTGTCGACCTCCTGGGGCGACGTCTGGCTGTCGGGGAACCCGCTCGGCTCCCCGCCCCAGAGGTACTTCGCCCCAGAGATGGAGCCTGCCGCGCTCACGGTGAACGAGATGGCGTTGTCTATGTCGGTCATGCGCCCCCAGGAGCCCCACTCCAGAAAAGGCAAGTACCCGGTCCCGCCGTCCTCGTGGCTGAAGACCACGACGTAGCTCAAGACATGGGCATCGCCGCTTTCCGGGGCCACGTTGGCGTACATCAGCATCGGGACGTCATGGAGGGCGGAAGTGGACCGGCCGTACATGACGGGGGCGTAGGAGTAAGCGAGGTACTGGGGGTTTGTGGGGCTTACCACCTCCAGAGCGCTAGCCAGCAGGACGGCCTGAGGTGCTACCACGCCGGGTTGGGACAGGCCATGCAGCGCCGCCGACGGCTCCACCGAGACCTTGACCGAGTAGCGGTCGGAGAGGCGGACCGGGCCCGTGAAACCGGCGTAGACAAATGGCGAGGCACCCCAGAACAGAACGAACTGCTGCGTCCCCACCACTTGGTGGGTGCTCAGGTCGGTCACGGCAGCGTCCACCACCGTGGAGCTGGGCGTCCCGGGGCCCCACGATGTGCCGGGCGCGTCCAGGGCCAGGCGCAACAGTCCTTCGCCTGGTCCTGGGACGGCTGACGTCATCGATTCTGGCGACGACGTCGACGTGCTCGACGAGGGTGTGCTCGCGCTCGTAGTCGCGCTCGTGGTCGTGGTCGTGGTCGTGGTCGTGGTCGTGGTCGTGGTCGTGGTCGAAGCAATGGTGGTAGTGGGGGTGCTTGGCCGAGCCCGCCAATTCCTGACCGTTGTAGGGCCCCGTTACCGAGGCCTGTGTTGTGAGGCTCCCGGCCAGGGTCGGTTGGAGCGCCGCGACGAAGGGCTTTCCCACGTTGATCAAATGACCAGGGCTACCCGTGGCAACGCTCGTTGGAGGAGCGGCCCGCGCAGTTTGCTTGCCGATGGACGGGGGAGCCCCGAGGGACGGGGCCCAGGAATCGGCCGGGGTGACGCACGAACCCGGAGCCGCACAGGCTTTTGCCGAGAAACTCAGGCCCTGCACCGCGAACGGGCCTCCCCCGGTCGAGTGCAGAGCGAAGACGGCCAGGAAACACCTATGGGTGAGGCAATCCTCCGCTCCTAGGGAGGTGGTGAGAACCGCGGCCAGATCGAGGTACAGAGTCGCTGAGCCGTCCGCCCCGACGGTCGCGACCGTGCTATCGCGGTTGTCACAGCCGTCCTGGAGCGATGAAGAAGGTTCAGACAGCAACGGGACGGTCTTTGAGTCGCACTCGGCGACGGCGTACGTCGTGCCGGACGAGCCTCCGATACGCACCCTCACTTGTTGGCCATCGACCAGGCCCTGATGCGGTGATACCGACAATGTCGCAAAGAACAAGGCAGGGGCAGGGGTTTTGCCAGCTGCCGTGGGCGCGGCCTGGGCTGACGGCATCCCGGCAACCATGGTCGCGCCGGCGATCGTCAGGGCCGGGCGCACCAGCCTCCATCGCGCCCGCAGCCTAGCCGGGCCAGTCGTCACCACAAAGCCAATCAACGACAACGGCCGCGGTCCACGAATGGTTGGCAGTGCCGAGCACCTCGCCGGTATTCGCGTCGTAATACTCGGCAAGCCCACCTTCCGCCACCAGCTGCTCGAGCGATGTGCGACGCAGGTCGGCAGCGGCTTGGCCGGCACCCGCTCGTTCCAGGGCCCACGCCAGGAGCCAGTTGGTCACCGGCCAGACGGGCCCGCGCCAATACGAACGTGGAAGGAAATGAGCCGAGCACGGGCTCGTGCTCGGCGGGAGCGCCCACTTGAGCCCGGGGTGACCGGCCCAGCAGGGACCTTGCAGCAACCTGACCAACCTGTCCAATTCGTGTGGCTCCAGTCGGCCGGCGATGAGGGGGGCGAAACCGGCAATAGTGCCGGCCTCGAGATCTTCACCCGTCCGTAGGTCGATGTCGCTGGCCAGGCCGGACGGGCCCGTCCGGGTAGCAACCGCGGCGCGGGCGCGCTCTGCGTAGCCGCGAGCTTCGGCCACCTCGGGCGCTCCCACGAGAGCTGCGAGCTCGGCCAAGTCGTCGTTGGCCGCTGCGAAGAGGGCCGTGAAAAAGACGTCGCCCACATTGAAGCTGGACGACCGGTTCAGCACTTGCTGGTCATAGCCGGCTTGCTTGGCCTCTTCTACCAGCCACAGGTACCTGTCGTACTCCTGGTTAGTAGGGCGTTCGCCGGCGTCGACGACGTACTTGAGGTCGCGACGCTCATATGGGGGGAGCGAGGGCCCGGGCCAGACACGGCTGTAAGGGCCGTCGAAGCGTGGCGAATTGTCCATGCCGCTTTCCCACCCGTGGAAAATCCGCACCAGGCCGGTGCTGGGTTCGGTGCGTTCCGTGGCCAGGAAACGGTGCCAGGACAGGAGTTTGGGGAGAAAAGTCTCTGCCCACCTGATCGCTGCGGACGCTGTCGAAGCGTCCCGCCGAGCCGCCGCACGGACGGTATGCAGTGCGGCGATGGCATGCACGGGAGGCTGGCAGATGCCACTAGTGAGGGGGGTGGCAGGGGCGTCGGCACTGACCTCGGCAGAGGCCCATCGGTCCGGCCCGGGGAAATAGCCCTTGGCGTCAGGGTCGAACACGATGTGCGGCACCATGCCGTTGCGCCACTGGCCGGTAAACAGGGCATCGAGGTTGCGCTGGGCGAGGTCGACGTCGAGGGCGGACAACCCGATAGCGATGAACGCCGTATCCCAGCTCCACTGGTGCGGGTACAGGCCCCGCGCCGGTTTGACAACGTCCCCATCAGAGTTGAGGCCGAGAACGTGAGCCGCTCGAGCCGCCATCTTCGTCGCCAACTTCTCGGGGAGCTCACGAGCGTAATTGTTTGAGTCCAAGTCCTTTGTCTTCCCACATGAGAGAAATTCAGTTCGATCTGCTAGCAAGGAGGGCCAATGAGTGAAATCAGTTTTGACGAGCGTAGTTCCACCTGGCTGTTGCGAATGGCCAGATCGAGCTACGGCATCGTGCTCGCGGGCGAGCGGCGTTTGCCGCGGCACCTGCATTGGGGACGACCGCTCGACCACGAGGCCCTCAGCGAAATTGAGACGGATGTGGAGCGATCAGGCTGGGGTGAGGAAGAGCCGCTCGAGTACGTCGGCTGGGGAGGACTGCGCTACGACGAGCCTTCGATAAAAGTGGAGTACGCCGATGGGACACGTGCAACCGAATGGCAGCTCATCGACAGCGACGTGAGGCGCGAAGACGACGCATCGACACTCGTGCTCGTCCTGGCCGACCTGGCTTACCCTCTACGAGCCGAGCTCTGCTATCGCGTCTTTGACGGCAGCGACGTGCTCGAGCGCTGGGTGAAACTCGTCAACGTTGGGGAAGCGGGCACGATCGTCTTGCGCCAGGCTCATTCTGCCAACTGGTGGATGCCCGAGCGGGGAAACTGGCGCCTCACATACCTCCACGGCGGCTGGGGAAGAGAGGCTCAGCCTGTCGAGCGCGCCATAACTCCGGGTAAGACGGTCCTCGAGAGCCGGCGAGGCGTTACTAGCCATCAGTTTCAACCGTTCTTCGCCGTCGACCCCGATGGTGGCGCCTCGGAGGTGTACGGCGAGGTTTTCAGCGGTCAGCTCGCGTGGAGCGGCTCATGGAAGATCGTCGTCGAAGCAACCGGCACCGGTAAGGTCCACGTCTCGGGTGGCTTGAACGACTTCGATGCCCCCTACGACCTCGCTGCCGGGGCCGTGCTGGTGTTACCGGTATTTGCAGGGTGCTACACCAGCGAGGGCTTCGGGGAGATGAGCCGGACCTGGCATGACTATGAGCTCCGCCATGTCCTCTGCAACCGGTCCCGCCCTGGCGGTAGCCCATCGTTCCCATCGCCCGTCTCTCCGGGCGGCCTCGCGCCAACTCGAGACCTTCCGCCTCTGCGCCCGGTCCTTTACAACTCATGGGAGGCGACGGAGTTCTCCGTGAACGAGCAAAGAGAGGCCGAGCTAGCCGAACTGGCGGCCGAGGTGGGAGTGGAGCTGTTCGTGGTGGACGACGGTTGGTTCGTAGGCCGCCGCGATGAACATGCAGGGCTCGGGGACTGGACAGTCGACCTCGAGAAGTTCCCTCGCGGGTTAGGACCGTTGGTCGAGCGGGTGACCAAGCTCGGCATGGGGTTTGGGCTCTGGGTGGAGCCCGAGATGGTAAACCCCGACAGCGATCTGTACCGAGCCCATCCGGACTGGGCCTACCACTTCGCGAACCGGTCGCGCACCGAGAGCCGCAACCAACTGGTCTTGAACCTCGCGCGCCAAGACGTGGCGGATTGGGTCTTCGCCACCCTCGACCGACTATTGAGCGAACAGGACATCTCTTTCATCAAATGGGACATGAACCGGCCATTTTCAGAGCCTGGATGGCCGGAAAAGGTCGGCAGCAACCCGGAGCGGGCGTGGGTCGACCATGTCCGCAACCTTTACGAGATCTTGGACCACCTGCGGGCGGCCCACCCGCAAGTCGCGTTCGAGTCATGTTCGGGCGGGGGCGGCCGGGTCGACATCGGGATCCTCTCTCGCACCGAGCAGTTCTGGACCTCCGACAACACCGACGCCTGGGACCGCATTGCGATGCAAGAAGGTTTCTCTTATGCGCACGCTCCCATGGCGATGGCGGCTTGGGTGACTGATAGCCCGAACGTCCACACCGGGCGGCGGTTGCCTTTGCGCTACCGCTTTCATGTCGCCATGGCCGGCTCCCTCGGGATCGGCGGCGACCTCACCCAGTGGTCCACGTCTGAGCTCGCAGAAACTAAGGCTCTGGTCTCTAGCTATAAGGAGGTCCGGCCAACCGTGCAACGCGGGCGGTGCTATCGGCTGGCGAGCACGCGCACGGGAGCACTCGGCGCAGTCGAGTACATAAGCCGCGATGGGATGGAGGTCGTTGTGCTGGCATGGACCGGTGTGCGGCGGTTCCGGCCTACTCTTCCGGTCCGCCGGGTACGGCTTGCGGGGCTCGACCCTGGCGCCCTTTACCGGGACCTCGACACTGGCCGGTCTTATCTCGGTGCCGTGCTCGAGGAGATCGGCGTCAGTTTTCCCGACACGTCCGACTTCGCAAGCATGCTGGTACACCTAACGCGGGTCACTTAGCCAGACCGGAACGGGATTGCCGGTGAAGGGCCTAAGTCCCTTCGGGCCCGCCGTTGGTGGCCAGCAGTTCCTCACCGAGGCCTCGCCAGGCCACGGCCGCGCACCCTATCAGCGGCGCCCTGGCGCCCAAACCGGCCGGTACAACCCGGGTGTTCTGGGCATAGGTCTGTTTGGCGTTGTCGTGCAGGGATTCGTTGGCCGCTTGGAAAAATGGGGCGCCGTAGCCGAGGGCAACCGAACCGGCCACGGTGATCAGGTCGAGGTCGCACAGGTTGGCGACCGAAGCCAGCGCCTGGCCCACCAGCCGACCGGTACGCTCGATCGTCTCCGGCCCGGCCTCAGACGGCGGGCGGCCCGTAATGGCGGCGATGGCCCACCCCGAAGCCTCGGCTTCAAGACAACCTTGGCCCCCGCAAGAGCAACGCCTTCCCCCGGGCGCCACCAAGACGTGCCCCACATGCCCGGCGTTGCCGGTACGGCCCTCTACCAACCGCCCGTCGAGGACAAGTCCCCCTCCGATCCCGGTTGACACAACCATGGCCAGGTAGTCCCGCTTCCCTTTGGCTGCACCTCTCCATCCTTCGGCGAGGGCTAGCGCCTTGGTATCGAGCTCGACGAAGGTGGCGATGCCGTAGCGGTCCTCGAGCCGCCGGCGCAAGGGGAAGCCCCGCCACGCCGGGATATTGAGGGGGCTTACTTGGGAACCGTCCGTCATCGGCCCGGCACTCCCCACACCGAGGGCCAGGGGGGTGCTGGCATCGCTGCCTAGAACGCCGTCAAGGAGCTTGGTTACCTCCGAGAACAAGGCCTCGGGGTCATTTCCCTCAGGTGTCCGCTTCTCGGCGAAGTAGCGGGCGTCGCCGTGCCGGTCGACCAGGGCGGCCCAAAGCTTCGTGGCGCCGACATCGAGGGCGAGGCACATGCTAGAAGGCATTGGCTCTTTACCCGGCCAAAGCCAAGCCCAGACCCCACCTTGTTAGCTCCCCCCCGTGCAGCGCTGGCTCGTCACGAGCGAATTGCATTGTCACTTCTCTGGGGACAGCCTCAGCGTGAGCACCTGGAACGGTCTGAGGTCCAAGGTCAGCTGGTTGCCCGGTTCAATTTGGAGCTCGGACAATTGCCGCTCCAACAGGTCGGTCACCACAGCCCGCCGCAGCGGGAACGAGGTTTTCAGCGTTGTTGTGGCTTTGCCACCGAGCGACTCATAGCAGCGCACGACCACATCTCCCGAACGGTCGTCGGAAGCTTTGACCGCCTCGACGACCACCGCCGGGTTGGCCAGGTTTACGAGCGGCTCCGCCACCCGCTCGGCCATCGCCGTGCGCAGAGGCAGGTTGAAATGGTAGCCGTGGCGCACCGCGTCGGCGACGGTAGCCCCCGGCACGATCGCGTAGCGGAACTGATGCCTACCATTTTCGCCGCGAGGATCAGGGAAGTTGGCGCTGCGTAGGATGGACAGGCGAGCCAACGTCGCTCGGCCGCCGCCAGCGCGCTCTATCGCTCCGACCTCGTGACCGTATATCCCGTCATTGACTATGGCGACCCCGTAGCCGGCCTCTCCAACGTGCACAAAGCGGTGGGCCACGAACTCGAAGCGGGCGTTGTCCCACGACGTGTTGGTATGCGTAGGTCGCGCTAGGTGCCCGAACTGGATCTCCGATATCGATTGGTCGGCGTGGACGTCGATTGGGAGGGCGACCTTCAGCAGACGCTCGTGCTCGTGCCAGTCCACGTCCATCTCCACCACGAGGGCCTCGCTGCCCGCCGCCAAACGCAAGGTTTGGACTGCTCGCGACTCCCCGAAGAGATATTCGGTCCGGATGGCTGCCTCACCCGGCCCACTCGAGATAACCGTGATGCTCGCTGGAGAGCTCAAATCTGTCTTGGTATTGCGGTAGAACGGGTCGATATCCCAGGCCGGCCATTTGTTGGGGATATCCGGATGGAGCTGGAGGACGTTCCCGAGGGCCCCGGGAGGGATGACCTCTCGGTTGGCCACCCGGTCCATCAGCGAGACAATGTGGCCGTTGCTGTCCAGTTCCACCCTGATGTGGTCGTTTTCGAGGATGCGCTCGTCGTGCACCCGCGCCACGTCGGACGACGCAACCGCCGCACCAGCCGAAAGTGCAGCAACACCGTCACGGCGGTGCGGCGCAGCATTGAACGAAATGGGCAGTGAGCCACGGCCGCACAGCGCCACCGTCGCTCTTTCGATGATCTCCTCCAGTTTTGAAGCGCTTGCTGCGCAACTGGCGATGGCTTCGTCGTTGACCATAGCGATGGAGCTGCCCGGGAGGATATCGTGGAACTGGACAAGCAAGATATCGCGCCATATTTCCTCCAGCTCCTCGTACGGGTAAGCCCAGCGCCCAGCTATCAACGCGGCGGTCGACCACAGTTCAGCCTCGCGGATCAAGTTCTCACTCCGGCGGTTCCCCTGCTTGATCTCGACCTGGCTCGTGAGGGTCCCGCGGTGCAGCTCGAGGTAAAGCTCGCCTGACCACACGGGCGCGTTGGCATACTCGGCGTGGGCGGCTTCAAAAAACTTCGACGGGGACTCGACTACGACCTTCGGCGACCCGTCCAGGTCAGCGAGCCGGCGCGCCCTCTCCATCATCTCCCGGGTCGGGCCGCCTCCGCCGTCACCGTACCCAAAGGGCGCCATGGAGCGTGAACCAAAGCCCATTTCAGCATAATTGCTCGCAGCATGGGCGAGCTCGGCAGAGGTAAGGCGGGCGTTGTAGGTATCGACCGGTGGGAAATGAGTGAACACCCGGCTCCCGTCAATGCCCTCCCACCAGAAAGTGTGGTGAGGGAACTTGTTCGTGTCGTTCCACGACAACTTTTGGGTCAGGAACCAACGCGACCCCGACAGGAGGATGAGCTGGGGAAAGGCCGCCGAGTAGCCGAAACAGTCAGGGAGCCACACCTCCTCGGTCTCCACACCCAATTCGTCGAGAAAGAACCGCTTGCCGAGGACCAACTGGCGGACAAGCGATTCCCCGCCTGTGACATTGGTGTCGGACTCGACCCACATGCCACCCACAGGCACGACCTGGCCCTTGGCCACCTGAGCCTTCATCCGTTCATATACTGCCGGGTAGTTCTGCTTCGTCCACCACCATTGCTGCGCCTGTGAACAGGCAAAGACGAGCTCCTGGTACTGCTCGCCCAAGGCGGCGACGTTGGCGAAGGTGCGGCCGCACTTGCGGACCGTTTCGCGTACCGGCCAAAGCCACGCTGAATCTATGTGAGCGTGCCCGACCGCGGATACCGTATGCGCGGTACGGGCGGCCGGTGCCGACATTACGTCCCTCAGGAGCCCGCGAGCCTTGCCAGGGTCCTCGTCGATGTCGTAAAGATCCAAACAGCGTTCCAAGGCGCGCAAGATCTCGTGGCGCCGGGGGTCCCTGGCGTCGAGTTGCTCCATAACCCCGAGGAGCACCTCGACGTCGAAAGCAAGGCCCAGTGCGACCTCGTCGACCACCACGAGATGGGCGCCGCCGAGCCGGTAGAGCGGTTTAGTCCCCGCAGTAGCCACATCTCCAAGATCGGTCGCCCGGAACCTGTCGTCTGTCCCGCCCATGATCCCAGGCATCGACACGGCCTCAACAAAACATGTCCAGGCTCCACCCGAACGAGCATCAGAGCCGACAGGGAGCCAGCTGTTGAGCGGTGCAATTCCCTTGATCGGCACGCCGTCGGCGTCGAAGGCCATACCTTCGGCTTGGAACCCAGGGCCTCTCCCGTCGAAGCCCAGGTCGATTAGTGCCTCGACCCTCGACCCTGCCCATTCTGGCGGTACTTTCCCCGAAATTCGGAACCAGGTTGTCGACCAGGGCGCTCCCCACGATGCTCCGGGGTCGATGGGCACGTATGCGCCAGCGAGCCCGTCCTGCACCGTCACCTGGCTCCCGCTAGCAAATACCGACACCTCACAGGGCTCGCGGCTCGCCCACACGCGCGGGCGGAGCCGCATTTCGAGGGCCGTCCTCACCCGGGCCTCGGTCTTGGCATGACTATCGTGCATCAGGGACCTCCCTCAGCCCTTGGTGGCGCCGGCAAAAGTGAACTTGCCCCGCAGGAAGCGGGCCGCCACGACCCATAGCCCTAGCGCAGGCAACGTGTAAAGGATCGAGAAGGCAGCCAGTTGCCCGTACTCGACCGCGCCGTACTGACCGAAGAAGGTACCGATGCTGACCGCCATCGGGAACTTGGTTTGCGTCGTCAACAGGATGAACGGTACGAAGAAGTTCCCCCACACGCTGGCGAAGGTGAAGATGGTGATGACCGCGATGCCCGGCATCATCAACGGTGCCACTATCGTCCTTAAAGATCCCACCCAGGTGGCGCCGTCGACCCACGCCGCCTGCTCCAGGTCCACGGGTACCCCGTCCATAAAGCCCTTCATGAGCCATATCCCGAACGGCAGCGACGTCGCCGTCAGGAACAGGATCAGGGCGGGGTAGTTATCTACCAGGTTGGCCCGGGCGAACAGCTCGTACACAGGCACCATGATGGCTGTGATCGGCAACCCAGTCGAGAAGATGATGGTGTAGAGGAAGGCCTTGCGGAACCGCATCTGGTAGCGGGACAGCGGGTAAGCAGCGAACAGCGAAGTAAGTACCACTAGCACCGCCGTCGACCCCGAGAGGATCAACGAATTGATGAGCGGTTGAAAGAACGTTGACCAGTTGAGCACGTTGGCGAAGTTGCTGAGCGATAGCACCAGTGGCGCATTGGTGCCAATGGCGGCCCCGGGCTCGAACGAGGAAAGAACGATCCAAAGCAGTGGCGCAATAAAGAACAGTGCTACCAGAGCCAGGACAAAATAGACGCTGATGGTCGACATGGTCTTCCGGGGTGAATCGAGCCGGAAGCGCCTAGAACGGACCGCGGTGGTGCCGCTCGTACCGGCCTGTACATTCAGTTCTACCGGTATTGCAGTAGTCACGCCGCCACCTCCTCGACCTTGATAAACTTTATGTAAATCAGCGAGAACGCGGCGCCGAGCAGGAGCAGGACCAGGCACATTGCCGACCCGTAGCTTATGTCGTACAGCTGGAAGGCCTGCTGGTAGATGTACAAGGGGGTGGTCATGCTTGCCTCGCCGGGGCCGCCCGCGGTCAGAATGAATATAAGGGTGAAACTCTGCAGCGTCTGCAGGGTTATCAGCATCAGGTTTACCATTATCGAACGGCGCATCAGCGGGATGATCACCCGGCGCAGGAGCGCGAGCTGGCTGGCGCCGTCGACCTTGGCGGCCTCGAGGAGCTCACTGGGCAGGTCGGAGAGCCCTGCCGAGTAGACGAGCATGGAAAAGGCGGTGCCCCGCCAGATGTTAGCGATAATGATCGCCAACATTGGGGTCGTGTACAACCAGTCCTGACTGAGGCCAAGGTGGCCCAAGAAGCTGTCGAGGGTCCCCCCCTGGTAGAGATATGCGTACCAACAGAATGCCGCGACGATCTCCGGCATAACCCAGGCGCACATGATAAACCCGTTGAGAGTTGTCGTTACAAACTTGTTGCGCCCCCGCTCAAGCAGGGCGATAAGGAACCCGAGCGTGTTCTGCCCGACGACGGCTGAACCCAGGACGAAGATCGCCGTGAGGAGCAGGGACTTAATGAACAACGGGTCGTTGAACATGTGGGTGAAATTGAGGAAGCCGACCCACTTCGCGTGAGCCGCCCCAACGCCCGTCAACGCCTTGTTTGTAAAGGCGATGTACACGCTCCAGATGATGGGGCCCGCAATAAACAGGACCATGATGGACAGCGCCGGGGCCATGGGCCCGAGCCACTGCCAAATAGGCAACCGCTTACGACCGTTAATTGCGAGTGCCAACTTTCCCCTCCAAAGAACGACCAAGCCCCCCAGTAAGGAGGGCTTGGTGGCGGTCAAAGTTCACATGACAACTAGGACGTCGTCAGGGCCAGCCCGACAGTCCCGATGCCAGCGGCAAAACCTACATCGGTGCCGCTTCTACATTAGAGGCGCCAACGGTGGCGATGAGGTACTTGTTGTATGCCGCTGCGCCCTGGGCCGGGGTTTGTTGCCCGGTCATGACCTCCCCGGTGATCTCTTGGATTTCCGTCGAGAGCTTGGGGTATGCGGAGAACGCCGGCCGGAAGTGGGTGAAGGGGACGAACGTCGCGAACTCAGCGGTTATCGGGCCCTGCGCCTTGTAAGCCGGGGCCGATGCGACATCGAGGCGGCTGGCGACCTGCGAGGCGTGGATGTCGTAGAAGAGCGAGTTCTGCTGGTCCAGTGCGAGAGAGATGAAGTTGAAGGCCATCTGCTTGTTGGCGGCGTGTGAACCAACCGACAACAGCCATCCTCCCGACATGCTCACGTGCCCTGGGCCCTGGCCGTTCTCGGTGGGCATAGGTGCTACGCCCAGGTCCTTGGTATAGTCCGGCCACGGTTTGGCCCCGCCCGGTATGTAGTCGCCCACAACCCAGCTGCCATCGAGGTCGATCCCGAGCTTGTTCGTGGGCATGAGCCCTTGCTGTACGGTCTGCCAGGTGGTGGTCCCGAGGGCTGTTTGTACCGAGGGGCCCAGGTTGTCCTGGTGATAGATCAGCGCGTACTCGTTGAGCGCAGCCTCGAAGCCAGCTCCGGCCTGCTCCCACTTGGAGTGAGCGCTGTCCCACAGCCAGTTGTTCGTCCCGTACAGGAACATCTCAAAGCCCTGCATGGTGGAGCCTTCGCCCTGGCCGGTGCCCCCGTACACGTTCATTGGGGTAACACCCGGTTCCGTGGCCTTGATCTTCGCGGCTGCCGCGAGCACCTGGGCCCAGGTGGTCGGGTGCCACGGGACCGGGAGGCCGGCCTTGGCGAACACCACCTTGTTGTAGTACAGGCCACGGGTGTCAGTGCCCATGGAGACTCCGTAGATCTGGCCGCTGGAGCTCTTGGCGGCATCCTGTGCTGCCGGGGAGAACTCTTTCCAACCGGACCATTTGGACACATACGAGTTCAGTGGGGCCAGATAGCCGGCGGCGACGTCGCTGTTGACCAGGAAGGTGTCCTCGTACATGACGTCGGGCGCAGTTGACGCCGACGCGTTCATCAGGTCGAGCTTGGTGTAGTACGCGTTCTCAGCGGGGTTGGTGATCGGCTCGCCTTTGATAGTCCAGCCTGGGTACTTCGCTGCGAACTCGGGCGCTACCTTGTTTACAAGGATCTCCACCCAGCTGGGGTTGCCTTGGATTTGGTAAACCACGGTGATCACGCCCCCCGTGCTGGCTGATACCGGGGTTACTGCGGTCAGCATGCCCGCTGTGGCCACCCCTACTGTCGCTAGTCCGGTTAAGACGAATTTTCGACGCATCGCGTTCCTCCCTTTGGCCCGTGCCTCACCAGTAGTCTCGCTGGTTGCCCCGGATCGGTTGCGTGGATACTAAGTCAAGTTGATTTAGCTGTCAAGCATGGCTGAATGGTCGCACGGCCGCTCCAAACGAAGGGCCGACAGACAACATTCCAGCACGTCAACATGCCAATCCATGGCGTCATGACCCGCGAGTGGTAGCCGTGGTGGCCCATCCACCACGTACCGACTCGGACAAGCTCACTGAACCGGTCAAGTGGTGAAAAGGAGTTAGAACATCATCTTGAGTTACTAAGTACGGAGGTCCTAGAGTCGCTGGGAGAGGTCTTCGAGTCATGTTCAGCGGTTCCAACTTGCCGAGGGTCGGCACCTACAACATAAACGTCGTACTGAGCTCGGTCCAGGCAGCCGACGGGATTAGCCGCGTCGAGATCGCCCAGCAGACCGGGCTGACTGCTCAGACCGTGTCGGTGATAGTCCGCCGCCTGATCGAACAGGGCATCGTCATCGAGAGCGGTTCTTTGGCCTCGACCGGCGGCAAGCCGAGGACGACGCTGCGCATCAACCCGACGGCCGCCTACGCCATAGGCATCCACTTCGACCCGATCGAGGTGTCGGTCGTGGTCGTGGACATGAAGGGCCAGCAACTGGTCCATTCGCGCCATGCCATCTCGCCGCGCCTCGAGCCCGAGGCCCTCATCGCCGAGGCTGCCAGGTCGCCCGCAAGCACCTGGCTGATCTCGGCATAGCTGATGAGCGGGTCCTGGGAGTAGGAGCTGCCTGCCCGGGCCCGATCGACCAGAGCCAGGGCCTGGTCATATCGCCACCGCGGCGGGACCGCTGGACGGAGGTGCCGATCAAACGCCTGCTCAAGCATTACATCGGCTACGACGTCATTATCGACAATGACGCCAACGCCGCTGCCATCGGCGAGCGCTGGTCAGGCCATGGGCGCACTGCTTCAGACTTCGCATTTTTGTACATGGGTACTGGCATCGGGGGCGCGATGTTCCTGTCGAAGCACATCTACCGGGGTATATCGCGCAATGCCGGGGAGTTTGGCCACATAGTCGTCGAGCCGAACGGTACCCCATGTTATTGCGGTAATCGCGGGTGCTTGGAAGCGATGTGCAGCCCGGCTGCAATTGTGAGAAATGTCCGTGCCGAGCTGGCAATGGGCCGGGACAGCAAGCTGGCTGTCCTGTACGAAAAGGACCCCGAGCTGGTCGACCACACTGTAATTTGCCTTGCCGCAGTCGAGGAAGACCCGCTCGCCCGACGCGTGATCGACCAGGTGGCGGAGTACCTCGGCGATTGTGCGGTGACTATTGCCAACGCGCTCGATGTCGAATTGTTGATAATAGGTGGCAAAAGCGTGGCGTATGTGGCCGATATCTACAAAGACAAGGTCACCGAGTTCCTGCGGACCCGTCCTCTGGCGCGCAAGACGCACATTCTTGAAGTGGCTATTTCGGACATGGCCAATGAAGGTGCCGCGCTGGGGGCGGCGTCGTTGGTGCTCCACGCGGCTTACGCGCCCAACACAGCCGACCTCGTCAGCGTGTAACTGGGTTTACCCAGACAACTGCAAAGCCCCCGCGTTGCAGGACCTTTTCGAGGTAGTCAGCACTCCCCGCTCGTCGGTCGCCGGGCACAGCTCAACTGGGCGGCGAGTAAAGAGTTACCGTGGTCCGGTATGGGATGGCGTCGATCGCCGGGTTGCCTTTCAACGGAAGGATGGTCATGATCGGCCCACCGTGGTACGCCAGAGGACCGAGCCGGTTTGCACCGTGGCCAACGTCACCCCTAGCTCGTCCCAGGCAGCTCCCGTTGCTCCCGACGTTATAACCTTCGTCCTCCCAGGTACCCCCCACCCGGCGGCAAGCGCCATTGAAGATGTCCGCCACGACCCAGATCGCGCTGTATTTGCCAGTGCTCATGACGCCGCCGCCGCGGGCGTCGTCGCCCTCGTAGATATTGTTGGCAGAGTTAGCCGAGAACGTCGACGTTGACACCACAGCCGTGCCCTTACCATCGAAATTGGCGTTGTCGATCGCGCCGCCGTACACGTCGGCGATGTTGCCCGAAAACGTCGAGGCCGACACGATCAACGTCCCGCGGCTGGTGGCATCGTTGTCGGCGTTGTCGATGGCGCCCCCGTCGCCGATTGTCTTGTTGCCCGAAAACGTCGAGCGCGACACGATGAGGGTACCCGTGCCGCCCCAGTCGGCGTTGTCAATCGCGCCAGCGTCGTCGTCGGCGGAGACATTGCCCGTGAAACTGGAACCCGTCACGCTGAGAGTGCCCCGGGCGTTGTCCGCGTTGTCGATGGCCCCGGCGCGAGCGGCGACGTTGCCAACGAACGTCGGAGCCCGACACCACGAGACGGCCATCGCCGCGGGTATCGCCGTTGTCGATAGCGCCGCCGTCGCCGTTGATGGCGCTATTGCCCAAAAACGTAGAGCTCGAAACGACTACACTGCCATGGCCGTCTACATCGGCGTTGGCGATAGCGCCGCCATCGTCGTTCTCGGCATAATTGCCCAAAAACGTAGACTCAGACACGATCAGGGTACCGGTCCCGGTGATGTCAGCATTATCGATTGCGCCCCCGTCGGCGTTGGCGTAGTCGTCCAAGAACGTGGAGCGCGACACGCTCACGTAGCCCCCATGAATGTTCTCGATGGCCCCGCCGAGCCCGGTAGCCGTGGTGTTGTCGGCATGTCGGATAGTGACACCTTCGATGTCGACGTGTACTTTTGGACCGATCGTGAGCACTGGCCCGTCGCAGGTCGCGGTCCCACAGCCGGCGGGCTGGCCACGGTTGCCGCCCAGTGTGGGCCGCCTGACGCCGGCAGCCGGGCGGATGAACAGCGGCGCCGAAGAGGTTGTGCCCGGGGTGCTAACGGTCCAATTGCCCACGTAAACCCCGCTTTGACCGGAGCTGGCCAGGTCAACACTGCTTCCTGCTGTGGCCTTGGAGAGTGCCTCGCCGAGCGTGCATTCCTCCGAGGCGTTGGCCGTTTCTGGACAACTGGTCGGCGACCGGGCCTCTCCGTGGACGTAGGCGTACCACGTCGTTGCCGAAGCCGACGCCCGGGGGGCAGGCCCAGCTACCTCAGGCCCCCGCCCGCGACTACAAACAAAGCGACACCGACGCCGATGCTGCTCCGCCACCGAGCCCCGCCAGCAGACCGCATGTGCTTACTGTAGACCACCACTTGGTTGTGTGCTGTCGCGGATTATCCGGCGCGAGATCTCCAGCTCTTCGTGCGGGACCGCTTTGGCCACGCGGCTAAAAATTTCTCGAAGTTCGGCAACTGGGAGCTTGGGGCGCCGGTTTTCGTCTAGCAAGCCGTTGCGTTCCTGGCCTGTATCTGTTAGCTGGGTGTAGCAAAACCCACTGATCTGATCGTTCTCACATATCGCATCAACCAAATCTTTGAGCTGCGCCGCGAACTCCGTCGGCGAGGCCACGGTGGCGTAACCGAACCACTCCTCGTCCCTGCTCGGTGCATAACTGAGCCCGCCGAACTCACTCAGCACGATCGGTTGGCCGCGATCTTCGTCAAAGCGCGGGAGCAGCACTCGGCGCTGCCAACGGCGCCCATTGAGGGACTGGCCCAGTTGTTCACGGTCCCCGTAACGTTCTCGCAACCCAGCGCCCGTCGGGGAGTAGTCATGAATGGTCCAGATGTCGCTTTTTACATGCTCCCACCCGTCGTTGGAGACGACAGGCCGAGCCGGGTCGACCGCCTTCGTGAGGTGGTACAGCGAAAGGGCAAAGTTCGCCTCTTCTTCACGAGCCTCGATGTCGTCGACGCCCCAGCTCTCGTTGAGGGGCACCCAAGCAACGACCGAGGGATGGCTGCGGTCGCGCTCCAGCACCTCGAGCCATTCCTTGGTCACGCGCTCTACAACCCGGCTCGAGAAGACATATGCGCTCGGCATTTCCGACCAGACGACGATGCCCAATCGGTCAGCCCAATAGAGGAACCGCGGGTCTTCGATCTTTTGGTGGAGCCTTACCCCGTTGAAGCCAAGCTCTTTGATCAGCTCCACCTCCGTGCGAAGCGCCTCAGACGATGGTGCTGCTAAATGTGACTCCGGCCAAAAACCTTGCTCAAGGGCAAGCCGCAGGTAAAAGGGGCTCCCGTTCAGGATGAACTTGCCGTCCGCAACTTCGACGCTGCGCAGGCCGAAATAGCACTGGACGCGGTCGATCTCCGCGCCATCGTCATCGACGAGGCAAACCTCGGCATCGACGAGGTTCGGCGCGCTGGGCGACCACCACAGGTCCTCCATTTCGCGCAGGCCCGGGACCGCACTGAGCGCAACGGCCAAGTGGCTGTGCGGTTCGTAAAGCCGTGAAGAGTGTTCGGCTAGGAGCCGTCCGCTTTGGGACAATCGCGCCCGGACCGTCACGAGGCCTTTTGGCGCACGGCTGAGGGCGATATCGAAGCCCACCCTGGCATGGCGGAGATCCGGCTGCCAATGAGTGGAAACGATGTGCAGGCCCGGCACGACCTCCAGCCATACGGGCTGCCAGATGCCGCTCGTCCTGCGGTACCAGATACCGTGAGGCTGCTCGGTCCAGGATTGTTTGCCCCGCGGCTGTGTCAGGTCTTGTGGTGCGTCCTCCGCTCGTACAACAAGGACCAGGTCACGGCCCGCCTTGGCGGGGCCGGTCACATCACAGCTAAAAGGAGTGTGGCCCCCTTCATGGCTGCCGACCAGTTGCCCGTCCGCCCAGACCGTCGCCGCATAATCGACGGCGCCAAAGTGGGCGATGACTCGCTTGGGGCCGAGGTCGCCCGGCACACTGACATTGCGCCTGTACCAAAGGACCTCGTGGAACCCGGGGTCGTCTATCCCCGAGGCACTCGATTCCGGTGGGAAGGGCACGCGGATCCTGCGGGTGAACGCTTCGTGCCCAGGACGGTACCAGCCCTCTTGTACCCCCCGGTCCTCGTCATCGTAGGCGAAGTCCCAAGGCCCGTTGAGGTCGGTCCATTGGTCGCGGACCATCTGCGGCCGAGGGTAATCCCCCTCTACGGAGGCGGCGCCACCTTCAGGTTCCATTGTCCCGCTTCCTCAGTGGCGATGAGACGTGCCGGGCAGGCCAGGAGCAAGGACATCCAGGGTGCCGTCCGGGACCGTTATCGCCTCGGCGACCCGCCGCTGCCACCACTCCCGCCAGGCGGCTTGACGGCGATCGGAGGCTAGTTCGTTCAGGATTTCGTCCTTGCATTCGGCAAACGGGCGGACGTACGCGGGCCGGACGGCATCGACGACGAGCACATGCCAGCCGAAATGGCTCTCGACCGGGCCGCAGACCCTGTGGGGCTCCGCAGAGAAAATGCACTGCTCCAGGGCCCCGGCAAGCTGGCCGCGCTCGACCCAGCCGAGGTCCCCGCCGCGGGCCCGGGTCCCGGCGTCGAGGGACTGTGCTGCAAGGTCGGCCAGTCCGCTCGCGCCGGTTGCCTTCCGGTACGCGCGTTCCGCCTCTTGCCGGTCGCCGAGCAGCACGTGGCACACCCGCCGTGCCTCGGCGACCCTATAGCGGTAATTGTTGGCCCGATAGCAGCCGAGAGCCTCCAGTTCGCTCGGTGGGCTCAGGCGGAGCTCACCGGCCTCCTGGAGGCAGTCGACCCAATTGTCAGGAGATCCGGGGCTGGTGACGCCAAGCCGGGCTGCCTCCAGGGCCGCCAACCGGTCCAGGAGGAGGGAACGTGTGCCCCAGGAACGAATGGCGTCGGCCCTGTTCTGTCCCGCCCCGGTACCGATCTCGTCAGGCACCGGGCAAAGGCCAAGGCGCAAGCCCACCGTGGAGGCGGCGAGCTCCACAAGGTATGCAGCAAGTTCTGGCTCCACCACGACGCTCCCTCCGACCGTCCCCAGGACCGCCGCCTGGGCGGCATCGTCAATCACGCTGGCCGGCAGAGGCATGGTGGGGCGCGGCGACGGACCTCGCTTCGCCCGGGTTGTGGCCCAGGCGCAGTGAGATGGCTGGCGAGTACCAAAGCCTCCCGAAGTAAGTGACCTTGAACAACGCCCACGACTCGAGGTGGCCTTGTCGCGGGCCTCGCACCTCGGTCTCGAGCCGCACGTGTTGACCAGGGGCGAGGTGCACTCCCTGTACCCAGGGGCCGGTCAGCGGCCACGTCTCAACCGGGGAAAGCAATTGGACCTCAGCCCTCAGCTCCCCTGCGGTGCGATTGGTCAGGCGAAGGGCAAGAGCCGCGCTCGCCCCGGGACCTACCACGATCTCGTGGGTCTCTAGGTCGGCCTCGAGCTCTGCTCCCAGCTGGCCGCTCGGGTGGGCGAAAGGAGCCGGGGGGGAAAGGAGCCCGAACTCGCCGGCGCCTGCTTTGCCGTTGAGCTCTTCAGCCTCCGCCAGCGGAGGTAGTACGTCGACTGTGACCACATCCTCTTGTACCTGACCGCTGCCATCGCTCGCTCTCACTGACAGGAAACGGCGCCCCGGGCGACAATCTTGCGGGGCACGGAACCGGACCGGCACGCGCAGGAATGCCCCTGGGGCGAGCGAGAACAGTTTGCTCGGGGGTTCGACTTCCCAGCCTTCGGGGCCGAGGAGCTCCAGCTCTCCCGAGTACGTCCCTTGAGCGGCGCCCGAAGCGACCTGAGCGATGAACTCCCCTTCGTCACCGGAGCGGACAACGAGCGCCGTAGCCAACGCGTGGACGGCCAACGCCTGGTTACCCATCGGGGCGGCCCCCTTATTGTGCAGCCAGTACCGGCTGAAAACGGGTTGCGCCGGTTCAGTCGCCAAGGGCTCGCTGGCCTCCAACGCGCCGACCTTCAGCTCTGGCGGGCGAGGAACAACGAGACGGACTGTTGCCAGTTGCCCGGGCTCCAGGGACACGGCCGCGCCACGCCTCGGGAGATCTCCGGCGACTAGCGGCAAGTCCTGGCCCGGCCCCTCCTCCAGGAGGTTGACCGAGCGCGCCGCCTGCCAGGCCAAAATGGCTCTCGAGCGTGACGTCGGTGCCATGACCCTCGGCCTCGTACAGGCGAACAGTGAGTTCGGCTCCCTGCTCGGGCGCATCGCCGGCGGGGCCGTGCCCGCTCGAGGCCAGGTGGTTGCCGGCCGGCTTTACCGCGGCTAGGACGGCCTTGCCAGGCCCTTCCGTCTGGCGAACGGCGAGGAGACGTCCGTCGCGGGGCAGCACCCCAGGATGAGGCTGGGCATAGGTCCCTATCAATGGTCGGTTGTATGCCTGCGCTTCCTGGACGCAGCCGGCTTGACGCCAATCGCCAGGACCGGCCACAAGCGCGTGGTCGAACACATGGCTCCAATGTTCGAGCTCGAAGGCCGACCCGTCGGGCGCCGTGCGACGAGGAGGGTCGATCCACACCCCCGAGGGCCAGCCGCTACAGGCCCGCAACAGTGACACATAAAGACTGCCCGACGAGTCGACGGCGAACCCGGGAGTCCCCCTGTTGATGATCGCTACCGTCCAACTGGGTACGTCCTCGCGGTGGGGCACCAGTGAAGCCGGCTGCGCGACACTTATCCGCCCCGCCATCATCTCGGTCGCCAGGACAGAGGCCGCCACTGCGGTCTTGTTCTCGTCGCTCGCCGCCACCACCAGCACGGGCAGCGCCCGAGCGTCGCGCAGGTCAGCATTAGGCTGCCATCGCTCGGCCAACGGGCGCGTCGGCGGTACCAGGACACGCGCCCAGCCCTGACGAGCTAGCTGGTCCTCGAGCTCAGCCTTGTAGGCGGGCCCCGCATCTTCCAAGACCGCGGCTACAAATGAGTTTTCCGTAGGGCCTCCGACGGCGATGCGGAAGTCCGGCAAGTTGGAGTCTCCGTGGAGTGCCCCGTAACGGTTCCCCTGTGCCTCCGAACACGTGGCAGTTACGCCCTTTTGGATGAGCGCAACCACGAGTTGACGAGCCCAAGGCGCGGCGCCTTTTCCTGGCGCCGTAACGATCTCGGCTACCCCCACTGCGCGGCGGTGATAGGCGGAGCCACGCTCGGACGCTTCAACTACCAGGGTGGTGGAAAGGCCGAACCACTCCGCCGCCGGGTTGTCCAGTGTCCACGGCGCCGTGGCCGAATCGTTGTCGAGCAGGGCATAACCGCGTGCAACCACGGCGTCTCCCACGGCCGAGACCGGCGTAGCCCCGGCCAGGACCGTCGGGAACCGCAGGCGCAGTAGCTTGTCCTTGGCCGCCCAACCATGGATCTCCGTTCGCAGCTCGGCGCGGCGGATGCCCCGCCACAGCGTCACAACCTGGCGGTAGTCAAAGCCGTCACTGCCGCCTCCCCCGTCTCCGCCTAGCTCCATCCGGCCGTCGACGACCAGACGTTCTCCGAGGGCGGAAGTTTCCCGCTGGACGAACGCCTGTCGGGAGCTGGAACGAGCCGGCTTCCCGAACGGCAGCAGGTGCCAGGGCCCTTCGCCGAAAAACGGGTGGTCGGGGTACTCCGGGTAAACGACTAGCTCGTTAGCGACTTCTCCCATCGGGACGAGCTCGAAGCCATTGGCTCGTTCCGTTATGCGGACCAGGCCCCCACCCCGGGACGCTTCGCTGGCGACCTCGAAATACTCATTGGCGATCTCGGCTCCCGGCGCGGGTGCCCAACCGTTCCCCGGCGTAGCGACGGCTGCCCGGTGGCGGAGGCCAAAAGTGCGGTACCCGACCCCGGGCACGTCGGCAGCAAGGAACCGGAGCCGGACGGTGGCGGGGCCCTCAGCGTCTTCGACAAGGACCGGCAATGCCTGCCCAGAAGTACCCGTAACATCTCGCGCCTGCCCAGCCGGCGGGGCGGGCACCTCCAGGCAGACCAGGTCAGAACGGTCGTCGCCTGTGGTATTGGAGACAACGACGGCGACGTCCCCGCCACTCGTGTCGATGGCAGCAACCAACTGTTGCCGGCAATGCTCCTCGACCTGACTGGCCAGTTCGAGGGATTCGCGCCAACCCGCAAGGAGGTCCAGGTACACCTGGTCCGACTCCGACCCGGTGATCCCGTCGTGGTGGGCACCGAAAACCAGTTGACGCCAGGCTTTGTCGAGGGCCCTGTGCGGGACCGCGGCGCCCAGCACGTGGGCAAGGGCGGCCATCGTCTCGGCGTCGGCGAGCTTGCTCTCGGCTAATCTCTGCGCCTGTTTTGTGTCGATGAAAGAAACGTCTTTGCCTGTGTAAATCGGGTTCATGTCGCGGCTTTGGGGCGACGGTGCCACACCCCGGCGTGAGAGCTCGTCCCGGACCGCAGCAAAAAACTCACGGGGCAGGCCGACTTCGAACCGGGGCCACACATAACGAGCAGCCCAGGTTTCAGCGATATCGGAGATGAAGCGGCTGGGAGGGGTGTAGTCGGTACCGACCGGCAACAGGGTCACCTGGGTGGCCGACACTTGGGCGAGGTCGGAGAAGAGCTCGTAAGCCCTCCACATGGAGCCTTCCAGCGAAGTTGCCCGCTCGAGCTCCCAGCCGGATGAATAGTGGTTCGGCATGTAGCTCGTAAGAAGCCCGCGGCCGTTTGGGGCCACCCATTCGAACTCGGACGGGAACTGCATCCACGAGGTCGACCCGGTGTGGTGGTGCGGCCCCCACTGATGGAACGGCCCCCGCGCCCACGCCGCCGAATCCAGCCCGCAATCGGCCATGATGCCCGGGAACTGGGGGTCGTGCCCGAACACATCCAGTTGCCAGGCGCTGCGGGGGTCGGCACCCATGACGTCGCGTTGGAAGCCGATGCCGTAGACCGCCGCGCGAATGGCCGTTTCCGCGCCCGTCAGGTTGGTGTTGGGTTCGTTGTACGTACCGCCGACAATTTCCAACCGCCCCGCCTCGAGAAGAGCTCTCATTTCTGCTCGGCGGTCCGGGTAAAGGTCCCAGAACGGCTTAAGGTAGTCCACTTCGGCGAGCACGAACTTATAGCGAGGGTCGACGCGCGCCCTTTGCAGGTGCGCCTCCACCAGGACCAGCCCCGTGTGCTGGAACGTTTCACGCTTGTCCTGCGCCCAGAGCAGTTCGTCCCAGCCCGACGTGTAGCCGGCCTGGGTGTTCCACCAAACAGGGTCATAGTGAAAGTGGGAGACCATGAGCATGCGCCAACCGGGTTCGCGCACAATCACATCGGCTTCGGCCTCGGCCCGCTCGGAGCCGACTTCGGCCACGGCCCTGACCCTGAGCACGCTCCCCGGGCGCTGGTCGGGCCCCACCACCATGGGCACTTCGACTACAACGCCTTCCGGCAACGGTGGTCGCGGCGTGTACCTCCCAGGGCCGGCGAGCCCAGGGTCGCTGTTGGGCGCCCAGGCCGGCCCGCCCTCCTGACCCGCTCGCTCGGGGCCGAGCTGCCCGCGCCACGGCGTCGCCTCTAGCAACTGCGGTCCCTCGAGGCTGACCGTGGCACTCGTCCCCGCCGGAGCTTCGGCTACGACGACCCTGACCACTTGCGCCAATTGGTCACCGGCAAGGACAAAGCAATAAGTAGAGGAGACGGAGCTGACCCGCATGTCCTACCGCCCTCCTTCGAGCTTGCGGCTCCGCTGCTGTGACCCCGGGCCGCCGTAGGGATAGTCAGCCGCCCCCGGGTCGCTCACCCGGTCCAGCGTCGCGATCTCTTCCGATGTCAGGTCGAGGTCGGCCGCGCCCAGGTTGTCGTCGAGCTGCTGGACAGTCCGGCAACCCAGGATCACCGAGCTGACCGTGGGCCGGTCCCGCAGCCAGCCCAGCGCCACCTGAGCCATGGAACACCCTCGCGCACTGGCAATAGTGTCAACGGCCGCCAATACTTGCCACGTCCGCTCCTGGGGGCCGCGGCGCCCGTAGGCCTCCACCCCTCGCTCCGGGTCTTCGCCGAGGCGCGTGGCCCCGGTCGGCAGCTGGTCGCGCCGGTACTTTCCGGTCAACCAACCACCTCCGAGCGGCGACCACGGGAGCAGGCCCAGCCCCTCGGCCTGGCAGGCGGGGACTATCTCCCATTCGATTTCGCGCACCAACAAGTTGTACTGCGGCTGGAGCGTAACCGGACGGCTGAGATGCGATGCCTGCGCCACGTCGACCGTTTTTTGGACCTGCCAGCCAGTGAAATTCGACAGGCCCACGTAGCTGACCTTGCCCATGCGCACGGCATCGTCGAGTGCCCGCAGCGTTTCGTCGATAGGCGTGAGGGGGTCAAAGCCGTGGACCTGGTACAAGTCGATGCACTCCACACCGAGCCGACGCAGCGACGCGTCGATCGCTCGGCTCAAATGCCGGCGGGACAGCCCGAGGTCGTTGGGGCCAGGCCCTGTCGGGAACCGGCCCTTCGTGGCGATCACCGCCAGCTCGCGGATCTCCGGCGACTGCTTGGCCAGCCAGCGACCGATGATCGACTCCGACCTGGTGCCGCTATAGACGTCGGCCGTGTCGACCAGGTTCCCGCCCGCCTCGAAGAAGCGGTCAAGCTGAGCATGGCTGATGGCCTCGTCCGATTCGGAACCAAAGGTCATGGTGCCCAGGGCCAGGGTTGAAACGACGCAACCGCTGGCGCCGAGAGTGCGATAGCGCATCAAAATCGCCTTCCTTCTTTCTCTGTCTTTTCGTGGAGCCACCGGTAAGGTGACGATGTTTTGAAACCGCTCAAAGCAGTTCAGGGTCGGGCGTCATTGTGTCCCGCACCAGCGCGGCGAGGTCGGTGGTTGCCCGCAGGAACTGGCGTAATGTACGAAGGGTCGGCCCGAACGAGTCCAGGTCTTCCATCGCCAACCCGTCCTCGTCGTACGCTCGGCGAAAGTCTGGGAAACGCCTGGTCAAATCGGCGATTATCGCCGGTGCCACGGGGCGGTCTATCGCTGGCTCTACGGGGATGTCGCTGGCGTTGATGCGCACCTGCCAGGCGTGGGGCGGCGAGACAACGACGTCCCCGCCGATGAGCTCGCTCCAGTGGAAATGGTTGCGGAACGCGGCCGAGAGCAGCCGCGCCCGGTACCCCCGCTCCATGAAGATCTGGTATGCCTTTTTGAACACGGCCACGCCAGCCCATTCGAGGTAACCGGGGTCGGTGAGGATGCCCTCCTTGTCTGCCCTCACCTTGAGCCAATCGTCGAGCCTCCCGACCATGATCGTGCAAACAGGTCCCATGCTCGATATGTCTTTGCCTTCCGCCTCCCTGCGGCGCAGTCCCCGCTCGACAGCCTCGGCCACCATGACGGCTTGCGAGACCGTAAAGCTCACTGTGGCGTTGATGCTGATGCCAGAGTAAGTGGCTTCCTCGATAGCAGGTATTCCTGCGGCCGTGGCCGCGATCTTGACGATCATGTTGCTGGCCAACGCGTTGAAACGACCGGCTTGGGCCAAGATCGCTTCGCTGTCGCGGTAATAACGTGGGTCGGTCTGGATGGAAAGACGACCATTGCGGCCCTTTTCCTCTTGGAAAATTGGGGCCAGGAGGGAGGCGGCGTTCTTGGAGACCTCCTCCACCAGCATCCAAGCAATCTCATCCTCGTTCGCCGTCGGGTTAACCTCGATGAGCTCTTGTAGGCGCGGCATCCATGTGGACCGTTCGCGCTGGACGATGCTGAGCACGATAACGGGGTTGCAAGTAGCCCCGACGGCTCCGTTGTCAATGGCGTAGGCCAACTCCGAAGCGGATGCCGAGTCGTTCCACAAACATGTGGGAGTAGTCTGGGTCATCTCATACAGAGGGCTCTTGTACGCGCCGTTCCTGGTTGTCCCCACTTAGCTCACCTGCCTGTCTCCGATGTCGCTTTGGTGCCCGCCCCTGATCGTCGTCGCGGCGGCCGCCGGCGGCTGATAGCCCATCCGGCGCGATATTTCGGCGGCTCCGTTGGTCACAAGCTCTACCGCCCGTTCGCCCCCTCCATAACCCAGGATCGCCGACCGCATCCCGCCCACCGATATGGCGGCGTGGACCCGGCCGCTGTGATCGAAGATGGGAGCGCCCACAGAAGTGATGCCCACGGTAACGTCCTCATCGCTGATCGTATAGCCGAGGTGCCTTGCCTCCTCGAGGAGCGACACGATGCCCGCCTGGGTGGTCGGCGTCCGAGGTGTCCGCGGCTCGAGCTTCGCCTCGGCGAAATAGTCGTCCCAGTACTCGCGGGGCTCGAACGCGAGCAGCACGCCGGGCCCGCACCCAGGTGGAGCGGCAGGGCCCCGCCAAGCTGAAGGGCCATCGAGCGGATGTGAACACCCTCGATCCGGTCTATGCAGACGGCCTCGTGATGGCGCCGGACCACGAGGTAGACCGTCTCTTCCAGTTCGGCATGAATAGTGTTCATCACGGGCGCTGCCCGCTCACGCACATCGAACCTCAGCCCGACGAGCGAGCCCAGCCGGAACAGTTCAAGGCCGAGGCGGTAGGTACCAGGTCGGGGCCCCTCCTCTAGGTACCCGAGCAGTGCCAGGTCCTGGATAAGCCGGTACACGGTAGGGCGAGGCTCGCCTAGGCGCTGTGCCAGGGAGGCCGGCGTCGAGTCGGGGAACTCGGCCAGTACCTCCAACAGGCGAGCCGCCTTTGCCAGCACCTTTATACGCGGCGAACTCATTTATTACCTCTCACATTGTGAACAAGCGTCCAAATAGTACATTAACCAATGTGACGAGGACTGACCGATGAAAGCACCTCCCGGCGGCGTCGAAGAGCGGCTCGCCGGAGCGCCGATCTCTTGGGGCGTCTGCGAGGTCCCGGGCTGGGGCATCATGCTGCCGCGCGAGCGGGTCCTTTCGGAGATGCGGGAGCTCGGCCTGAAGGCCACCGAGCTCGGTGCCCTCGGCTACCTGGGGGACCAGCCCGGCGAGATCCAAGCATTGCTGTCGCAGAGCTCCCTCGGCGCGGTCGGTGGCTTCGTGCCTCTGACCCTCCACGACCCGGCGAAACGGGCGAAGGCCGAGCAGGACGCTGAGCGCGCCGCGCGACTACTCGGCGGGGCGGGTGGCTCGTACTTTGTAACCGCGGTCGTAGTCGACGAGGCATGGTCCACGCCTTTTGACCTGGACGCTCGGCAATGGGACGAGGTCGCCACCGAGCTGGCCCTCGTCGACCAGGTCTGTGCCCGGCACAACCTGCGCCAGGTGCTCCATCCCCACGTCGGTACCCTTGTCGAAAGAGCCGAGCATGTACAGGAGGTCCTCTCCCGATCTGATGTGTCGTGGTGCCTTGATACCGGGCACCTTGCCATCGGCGGAGTGGGCCCCGTTTCGTTCGCGAACGACCATGCCGACCGGGTCCAACTGGTCCATCTGAAAGACGTCGACCTTTCCCTGGCTCCGGCCGTCCTGCGCCATGAAATGTCCCTGCTCGACGCGACTCGTGCGGGCTTGTTCCGCGCTTTGGGCCAAGGCAACGTCGACGTGGCAGCAGTCGTGGCGGCGCTCGAAGGGCGGGGCTACTCAGGATGGTACGTGCTCGAGCAGGACACGACCATCGAAGGCGCCGACGCCGGGTCGGCCAACCCGTCGGCCGACGTCAAACTGAGCATCGATTATCTGCGCGGGGCCGTTCGGCAGCAGGTGAAGTGAGCGCGCCGGGCTCACGGGGCGCGCCGTCGCCGCTGCGCGTCGGCCTGATCGGTGCCGGACGGATCGGCAGGATGCACGCGGGTCTACTCGCCGGCGGGGTCAACGGCGCCATGCTTTCCGCGGTGGCGGACGCCATGGCGGACCTGGCCGAGGAGATCGGTCGCACCTACAACGTGCCGGCGGTCAGAACCGACCGGTTGATCGCCGATCCCGCCATCGACGCCGTGGCCATCTGTGCTCCCACGAGCACCCATGTGCGTTACATCATCGAGGCCGCCGAGGCGGGGAAGTCGATCTTCTGTGAGAAGCCTGTATCGCTCGAGCTGGCTGAGGTCGACCGAGCGCTGGCGGTCGTATCACGTGTGGGTGCTCGTCTCATGGTGGGTTTCAACCGACGCTTCGACCCGTCCCACGCCGCCGTCCGAGCGGCCGTCGCCAACGGGTCAGTGGGTGCTCCCCACCTCGTGCGGATCACAAGCCGCGACCCAGAACCTCCACCGATGAGCTATGCCCGGGGATCGGGGGGCATCTTTCTCGATATGACGGTTCACGACTTCGACATGGCTCGCTATGTGGTCGGCAGCGAGGTAGTCGAAGTAACTGCCGCCGGCGCCGTACGGATCGAGCCCGAACTTGAAGAGATCGGCGACGTCGACACGGCGGTGACCATGCTCCGCCACGAGAACGGCTGCCTGACGGTGATCGACAACAGCCGCCAAGCAAGCTACGGCTACGACCAGCGAGTGGAGGTGCTCGGGGCCAAAGGCCTGGCCGGCTCCGACAACCCGCGCGCGACCACGGCGTTCACCTGGGACGGGAGCGGGACGCGCACGGCGACGCTGCCGTACTTCTTCATCGAACGCTACCGGGAGTCGTACTTGCGACAATGGGAAGCCTTCATCGCCTCGGTGGCATCCGGGACGCCGCCTCCAACCTCGGGGGCCGACGGTCGTGCCGCCCTTGTCCTCGGCTTGGCGGCCAAGCGGTCGCTTTCGGAGCACCGCACAGTGCAAACCGCCGAGATCCAGGCTCAGCTGGGCACCGGACGGCTCGAGGTATGACCGGCGACGCCGAGCCGGAACGCTCGCGCCCGCTGCGCCTGCACCGGCGCGCCGGGACATTGGCCGACGGGCCGTGGGCGATCGAGCTCACTCAAGCGGAGGCCGGTTGGTCCTGGACTTCGCTTCGTGTCCTGAGCCTGGGCCCGGGCGCATCGCACACATTTGCCACTGGCGACGAGGAGGTGCTCGTTATACCTCTCAGCGGTTCTTGCACGCTGTCGTCCGCTGGCATCCAGCACCGGCTCCGCGGCCGTGCCAGCGTCTTCGCCGGCCCCACAGATTTCGCCTACGTGCCGGGCGGTTCGACGGTCCAAGTAACGAGCGAGCAGGGTGGCCGGTTCGCCGTACCTGGGACCAAGGCCGAGGTACCGCTGCCTCTGCGGTACCAGCCGGCTGACCAAGTCCCCGTCGAGTACCGAGGAGCCGCCAACTGCTCGCGGCGAGTCGTGAACTACTGCATGCCGGGCACGTTCCAGGCTGACCGGCTCCTGGTTTGCGAGGTGTTCACGCCGGGCGGCAATTGGTCGTCGTACCCGCCTCACAAACACGACCAGAGCGGCCCGGATGAGGCAGAGCTGGAGGAGATATATTACTTCGAAGTCGCAGCCGGTCCATCGGGTGAGCCCGGCCTGGCCTACCAGCGCGTATACGGCACGCCGGAGCGCCCGGTCGAGCTGCTGGCCGAGATAGGCACAGGTGATGTCGTGCTGATCCCCCACGGTTACCATGGGCCATCGATGGCCGCTCCCGGCTACGACCTCTATTACCTGAACGTCATGGCGGGGCCAGGGCAGCGGGCATGGCGGGCGACTGATGACCCCGCCCACGCGTGGGTCCGGGCCACGTGGGCCGGCCAGGTCGTCGACCCACGGGCCCGGTCGACGGTGGCGGCCCCGGCGGAAAGGGAATAGCGAATGGGCACAACTCGCCTGACCGTGGGCCAAGCGGTGGTCCGCTTCCTACCCGAGCAGTTCACCGAGCGCGACGGGCGTGAACATCGGCTAATAGAGGGCTGTTTTGGCATTTTCGGCCATGGCAATATCGCCGGGCTGGGCCAGGCTCTTTTGGAAGCAGAGCTGCAAAACCCAGGAGCCCTCGTGTACCGCCAGGCTCGCAACGAGCAGGGGATGGTCCATGCCGCCGCCGCCTTCGCTCGGATGCGGGACCGCTTGTCGACACTGGCGTGCACGTCATCTATCGGGCCGGGAGCCACCAACATGGTCACTGGAGCAGCGCTGGCGACGATCAACCGGCTCCCAGTCCTGTTGCTCCCGGGCGATATTTTCGCTACCCGGGTGGCGGACCCCGTACTTCAACAGCTCGAGCACACGGGCCAAAGAGACGTCTCGGTAAACGACGCCTTCCGCCCCGTGTCCCGTTTCTTCGACCGTGTGGACCGCCCGGAACAGCTGCCCGATGCCTTGCTGGGTGCGATGCGCGTGTTGAGCGACCAGGCCGAAACCGGTGCCGTGACCGTCTGCCTCCCCCAGGATGTCCAGGCCGAAGCCTTCGACTGGCCCGACGAGCTTTTCCGGCGCAGGGTGTGGCACGTGGACCGGCCGGTGCCCGACCGCTCTGCCCTACAGCGGGCGACCGTCATAATTCGAAGCGCCCGGCGCCCGCTTATCGTGGCTGGGGGAGGCGTGATCTACTCAGAGGCGACCGACGCCCTGCGCGCTTTAGCAGAGGCCACGGGCATACCGGTAGCCGAGACTCAAGCAGGAAAAGGCTCGCTACGCTTTGACCACGCCCAAGCGGTGGGTGCCCTTGGAGCAACCGGGACGACCGCGGCCAACGCCCTGGCCCGTTCGGCTGATGTGGTCATCGGGGTCGGGACTCGCTGGAGCGACTTTACGACCTCGTCCAGGACAGCGTTTGCCGACCCCGACGTTCGCTTTGTGAGCTGCAATATCACCCGGTTCGACGCCGTGAAGCAAGCCGGCGAGCCCTTGGTGGGAGACGCTCGTGTCGTCTTGGAACAGCTCGGGGAAGCCCTGGCCGGATGGTCGGTGGAGCCCTCCTACCGAGAGGAGTCCCGCAGGCTCGCGCAAGAGTGGGATGCCACGGTGGAGCGGGCTTACAAATTGGGCCACCGGCCGCTCCCGGCGCAGTCCGAGGTGATCGGAATGGTCAACCAGCTCAGTGGCCCGCGCGACGTAGTGGTATGCGCGGCGGGCGCGATGCCCGGAGATCTCCATAAGTTGTGGCGAACACGCGACGTCAAGGGTTACCACGTCGAGTACGGCTACTCCTGCATGGGTTATGAGATCGCTGGCGGCCTGGGGGCCAAGCTGGCCTGCCCGGACCGGGAGATCTACGTTCTGGTCGGCGACGGCTCCTACCTGATGATGGCGCAGGAACTGGTCACTGCCGTCCAGGAGAACATCAAGCTGACGGTCGTCCTGGTCAACAACCACGGCTTCGCCTCGATCGGGGCGCTCTCCGAGGCGGTCGGCGCACCACGCTTCGGCACGTGGTACCGCGAGCGCAACCACAGCACAGGCCGCCTCGACGGTGACGTGCTCCCTCTCGACTTCGTCGCCAACGCGCAGAGCCTCGGGGTGACGGCGTGGCGCGCCGGTACCATCGACGCCTTGGCCGAAGCGCTGATCGCGGCGAAGTCAGTCCCCGGACCAGTCCTCGTAGAGGTCGAGACAGACCCATTGGTCCCCGCTCCCGATAGCGGGTCGTGGTGGGACGTACCCGTCGCCGAGGTGTCCCACCTGGACGTTACCCTCGAAGCGCGCAGGTCCTACGAAGTGGAGAAGGGCCACCAGCGCCGCTACCTCTAAGCGTTGCTGCTAGGCGTTGCTGCCCTGGGGCAGAACGACGCTGTCGACATTTTCGGGTGAGCCTGAGGCGGCGTAAAAGAAACCTTGCGCGCGATCGCAACCGAGATCGATAAGAACCTCGCGTTGGCTCGCTTGCTCCACGCCCTCGGCGACGACCGTGAGGTCGAGCGCATGCGCCACCACGATGATGGCGGAAACAACCGCCCGGTCTCTCTGGTCGGTAACAAGGCCGTCGATGAACGACTTGTCGATCTTGACAAAGTCGAGCGGGAACTGGCGTAGGTAAGCGAGCGAAGAGTAGCCCATACCGAAATCGTCCAGGCCGATCTTCACGCCGAGGGCTCGCAGGGAACGGAGCCCGGTCATGGCCGAATTCGAGGCTTCCATGAGCACCTGCTCGGTCACTTCGACTTGGAGGTCACTGGGAGGCACGTTGTTCGCCTTGAGGTGGTCGACGACCGCCTGGCGGAAATCGATGTCAGCCAGGTGCCGGGCCGTGACATTGACGGCGACACCGCCAAACTTGGCGCCCAGCCGACCACGCCACGCCCCGGCTTGTTTTACGGCGTCGGCGAGCACCACCTCGTCTATCGGTATCAACAACCCGGTCTCCTCGGCCACGCCGAGGAACGAGCTCGGCAGCCGCAGGCCGTCGTCGGCCTCACGTATGCGGACGAGGGCTTCGGCACCGAGCGGGTACCCGCTCCTCATGTCCACCATCGGCTGGTACTCGACCACGATGCGGTCCTCGTCAAGGGCGCGCCGCAGCATGCGTTCTGTGACCATGCGTTCGACGGCAGTGGTGCGAAGTTCCTCGTCGAAAACGGCCACCCGGTCCCGGCCCTTGTCCTTCGCCCGGTACAGGGCCAAGTCGGCCTCGGAGAGTAGCTCCACACCACTGCGCTGGCTATCTGCCGTGCAAGCCACGCCAATGCTCATGGTGCAGCTGAACTCGTCACCTTCCAGATGGAACGGCTTACGCCCATCCTCGATTATCCGGTTGGCCAGTGTGATAGCCGCTGCCTCGTCGGTGACCCCTTCGGCCACGAGCACGAACTCGTCACCGCCCAGGCGGGCCAACGTGTCAGCCGGGCGAAGGTGGTGCGTCAGGCGCTCGGCCATCTTCAACAGCACATCGTCGCCAATGCGGTGGCCGAGGGAATCGTTGATGACCTTGAAGTGGTCGAGGTCCAGGTACAGGACCGCCAGCATCCCTTGGCTGCGACCGAGCCGGCGGAGGCCCTGGTGCAGCCGGTCCATCAGTACGGTCCGGTTCGCCACCCCGGTCAACGGGTCCGTAGTCGCACGCAGCTCCAGGGCAGCGGTGTGCATCTGGCGCTCTGTGATGTCGCGCACCGTGTTCACCACGACTTCGATGTCACCTATCTTGACGCGCCGCGATGTCGCCTCGACCCAGCGGTAAGCATTGTCTTTGCAGCGAAAGCGGTAAGTGGCTGTGACTGCTTTTCGCAAAGCTCGCGCCGAGCGTGTCGAACGGATCGTCGGCCCGTCGTCGGGGTGCGCGAGATCGTCCTCCGACATGCCTATGAGCTCGTCTGGCCGCCAGCCGAACATATCTACAGAGGCCGCCGAACAGTACAGGTACCGGCCGGCAAGGTCCACCACTGTGCTCAGGTCACCTGCTGCGGCCACCAGGCTTGGGTAATCAAGACCCCTCGATTTACCCTTGCCATCCCAGCCCTGCGAGTGCCTCACCCGTGCACCATCACCTTCGGCGAAGATATCGCCAAAATCCGGCGGCGCGCATTCTGGACCGCAGCTAGTCCTTTGTCCTAATACTGACCGCGCAGCCTACCACAAAAGCACGCAGAGCATTGGTGCACCCACATTACGAGCTTGCCGCCGGCGCCGGCAGTGAAGAGCTCGCGAGCCTCGCCGAACGGGTATGCTGTACCCACCTCGGTCTGGTCCCTGCAGGGGACGTTTTCCCGTCCTTTTGTAGCACTGGAGATGCGATCAACCGCTGGAGCTCATTTTCCGAAATTCGGCACACAGTGGGCGCGCGCCACCAAACAAGCGCGGCAGCAAACGGGCCCAGTGGCCGCGCCGCCCCGCAAGCGGCCCCCGGTGGCCGCTCCGCCCCCTCTGCAACGGTGGCGGTACTGGGTCATGGGTCTCGTCGTTGTCATCGCTGCGCTGGTGTTGTTCCGCGTAGACGGCACAGGGGCCCCGACCCAGCACTTCAGCTACACAAGCTTTGTCAGCGAGGTGACCACCGACAAGGTCTCGACCGCGACCATCGGCCCAACCGGTTCCGTTAGCGGCAAGCTCGGCAACGGGGCGGCCTACACCTCGCAGATCCCCATCGCCCTGGACGATACCTCCCTTACTCCGTTGCTACTCGACCATAAGGTGCAAGTGACGGGTACAAACGCAGGCAGCTCGTCGTTGGCGGGCTTCGTCGAAACCCTGGCCCTGATCGGCCTCATGGTGGGCGCGTTCATCTGGTTCGGTCGCCGAGCCCGCAAGCAACTGGGCGGAGGCTTCGGCGGGATCATGGGCGTTGGCCGGTCAAAAGCCAAGCTCTACGACGAAGAGAAACCGACGACACACTTTTCCGACATCGCTGGCTACGAGGGCTCCAAGGCCGAGGTAATGGAGGTCGTGGACTTTCTCAAGCACCCTCAACGCTACGCCGCTGCCGGTGCGGTCGGCCCCAAGGGCGTGCTTATGGTAGGCCCCCCAGGTACCGGCAAGACGCTGATGGCTAGGGCCGTCGCCGGCGAGGCGGGCGTACCGTTTTTTGCGCTCTCAGGCTCGAGTTTCGTTGAGATGTTCGTAGGCGTCGGCGCATCAAGAGTACGGGACCTTTTCGCCGACGCCCGCAAGCGTTCCCCGGCCATCATCTTCATCGACGAGATCGATGCCATCGGGGGCCGGCGTGGCCCCGGCGGGTTCGGGTCCAACGACGAGCGCGAGCAGACGCTCAACCAGCTGCTGTCGGAGATGGACGGGTTCGAGCCGGGTGCAAGCGTGGTCGTCATGGCGGCCACCAACAGGGCCGAAATCCTTGACACGGCGCTCCTTCGCCCCGGCCGCTTCGACCGGACGGTGGAGATCCCCTTACCGAACAAGTCCGAACGGACCGCCATCCTCTCCATCCACGGTCGAGGCAAGAGGTTCGGCCCAGACGTCGACCTAGAGACCGTGTCGCGTGGCACGCCCGGGTTCTCGGGGGCCGACCTCGCCAACCTCGTCAATGAAGCGGCCATCAACGCAGTGAGGGACCGACGCGAAGTCCTCACCGCAGAGGATTTCGGCGCCGCTCGGGACCGGCTCCTGATCGGCCGGCGAGACAACTCGAACGCGCTTTTGCCCGAAGAGAAAAACGCCGTCGCTGTGCACGAAGCCGGACATGCCCTTGTCGCCGTGCTCTCTGAGTACGCGGACCCCGTGGCCAAGGTCACCATCCTGCCGCGAGGTGCCGCACTCGGGGTAACCGAGCAGCTGCCCCTCTCGGAGCGCCATCTTTATCCCAAGAGCTACCTCACCGCCTCCCTCACCGTCCGCCTGGGTGGACGAGCGGCCGAGGTGATCGTCCTCGGGGAGCCCTCGACTGGCGCGTCGAACGACCTCGCCGGTGCCACCGACCTCGCCACGCGAATGGTCAGGGAGTGGGGATTGTCTCCTGAGGTCGGCCCCATCGGTTATGGGCCGGAAGGGCCGAACCGCGACAATCCCTTTGCCGGCCGTCCCTACGCCGAGGAAACGCAGCGCTCTATAGACCAAGCGGTGGCCGGTCTGCTGCGAGAAGCTGAGGTCGGAGCAACGAAATTGCTCCGCGACCACCGCGTAGCACTTGACCGCGTAATCGATCTCCTATTAGAGCGCGAGACCATCGACGGCTCGGAGCTCGACATAATCGCCGGAATGCCGAAACATCCCGGGCCACGAGAACTTGTCTTGTTGAACCGAGCTGTTGGCCTGACCTCCGCAGTCGACAGATGTGACCCAGCCGGGCCGGTCTAATTGATAATGGCGCTGCCTCGTAACCCAGCCGCCAGGGACAACATAGCGGTAAGCCCAGGGCACGGCCCGGCGCATCTTGCGGAGTTGACTTTAATAGGGTACAATAACAATGGCACGAGAGAAATCCCGAACGTGCCAGGCCAGCCCTCACTGGCCGGGACGGTGCTCCAGACCCTGGTGGCGTGAAATTTCGTAGTGCCAGAGTTAGGAGAACGCCATGGCACGTGCCGGGTCTTCCTTCTTCACCGTCACTGATGAGCCTCCCGCCCCGCGGGCCGGGCTCGAGACACTTCCCACCACCATCTGGCTCAAGGGTGAGCACGACATCGCGACAGACGGAGCTCTGCGCCGCACATTGGAGCGCGCTATCGCCCTCAGCGACGCTGAAATCGTCGTCGACCTGAGCGACGTGGAGCTCATGAGCGCATCGACGTTCGGGGTAATCCTTGCAGCGCGCGACACACTCCGGCAGCAATCACGGTCGTTGACGATGCGTGCCCCCTCACCCCACGTCCGGCGCGTCATCGGCATTTGCGGCTTGCAACACCTTCTCATCCCCGCGGTACGAGACGAAATGGCAGGAGTGATAGGAGAGGCGCTCGGTTCCTGGGTGGAGGTCCGCGACGGCGTACCCGCCGGCAGACAGCCCGCCCCGTCGGCGCCTGCGCCAAATCGGGCCCCGGTACACGCCGGCTAAGCGGCGGCCTAGCGCGGAGCCGGTCCGGACAAAATGCCGACGTAATTTACGAATAATGCCGTGAGGCGCACTGTCTAGCGTCCTAGCGGGAGCGGGACAACGGGTCGGGTCGTTTGGAGCGACGGGAGAAGGATGTCCGCGCAGGGCGGGCACAGTGCCCAATCGGTCTGGAAGAAAAGGGCAGGATCCCCGTCGAACTCGCATTGGCATCGACCACAGCGCCGCTTCGGCAACGGCAGGCGGTCAGCTTGGTCTGCGTTCATTTCGGGCCGCCCGGAGCGGCATGAGCGTCATTTCTCTGGGAACGCCGGATCACTTTTCTCAGCTGCACCATCCGGATAGACCCCAACGCCAAGACAAAAAGGCCGCCGCAAGCAGCCGCGGCAATCAGGGCCACTGCGAGCGGCAATGTGGCTGACAAGAATACGAAGCGCACGCGTGTTTTGTGCAGGTTCTGGAAGATGAAAACCAAAATGAAAGCTAGGACGATGAGGGCCGGGATTACACCGTTCCATGCCCTGCTAACCCGGGTAGAGCGGGGTTCTTTGGGGACCGCGACAGTTGCGGGTCGTCCGGTGGGAAGATTTGTGTCCTCCGGGCTGTCGGGTAACGACGGGACTTGTGGCCCGGTCGTCAGTGGCGGTTCTGAGATTGCAGCTCGGGCCCGCACAGGCCCCTCGATCCTCCCCGTTTGACAGGGGTTACTTTTTTCCCAATATTTGGGCCTATTTTCACCCTACCACCTTGCTACGTATAAGGCTCAAGGACCACACGTGAGCTCGAATACGATCGTCTCCACGAAATTGTCCCCGGGGAGGAGAGCCGTAGAGGGGAACTCAGGCCAGTGCGGCGAGCCCGGGAAGTGCTGTGCCTCCAGCGCGAACCCGTCGCTCTGGCGATAGGTACGCCCACCCCTGCCCACCAGCGCACCGTTGAGGAAGTTGCCGGAGTAGAACTGCAGCCCTGGTTGGGTTGTGTGCACCCTTAGAGCCCGTCCCGACTTGGGGTCGACCACTGTTGCTGCGGGCACCAGTGAGCTTGGACGGGCGCGGTTCAACACCCAATTGTGGTCATAACCCTGAGCGATGATCATCTGCGGGTGACCGTCCCTGATCCTTTCCCCGATAGCCCTTGGCTGACGGAAATCGAGGGGGGTCTCGGCGACGGTAAGGATCTCCCCGGTTGGCGCCAGTGCCTCGTCCACCGGGGTATATCTATCCGCGTTCAGCGACAGCAGCTGGTCGTAGACATCTCCAGACGACTCGCCCGCCAAGTTCCAGTAGGTATGGTTCGTCAAGTTTAGGAACGTCGGTGCATCCGTCTCCGCCTGCAACTTCAGCTCTAGGCGGTTGTCGTTGTCCAAGGTGTAGGTGGCGACAACACGGAGCGTGCCTGGGAACCCCATTTCCCCCGATGGGCTGAGGTACTCGAGCCGTACCCCGGCAGCGCCGTCGCCTCTGACCACCGTCGAGCCCCACACTTTCTGGTCAAAGCCGACGTCCCCGCCGTGGAGCGCATTTGTCCCGTCGTTGGTCGGTACGAAGTGTTGTTGCCCGCCGATCTCCAAGCGTCCTCCGGCGATGCGGTTCGCATAACGGCCGATCAAGGCGCCGAAGTAGACCCCCGCGCCTTCCGGGGCGGTGGCCGTTCGAGCCGGGTTGTACCTGACGTAGTCGTCTAGCGTCTTGAAACCGAGCACAATATTCCGTCGTTCCCCGAGCCGGTCGGGGAAATGGAGCGACTCGATTATCCCGCCGAAGGTGAGGACCGCAACTTCCGTTCCGGCGCTGTTTACCAGGAAATAGCGCAGGACTTGCTCTCCCCGGACCTCACCGGCCGGCTCAAACCTGACCTCGGGCGAAGGCGTCGTCAAAGAGGGCACACTCAATGTTGCCCGATCCGCGTTGCCCACGGCGGGACCTGAGCTCAGGCCGCGGCCGCGGCCGCGGCTCTTAGGCGCGCTTGAGCCAGCTGGCCCTTGGCCATCAGGATGACGGCGGCAGACGCAAACACGATGACCGCGGCAACGGCAAAAGTAGTCCGGGTGCCGAAATGCTGGAGCACCACGCCGCCGAGTGCCGACCCCCCGGCTATCCCCGTCTGCGTGCCCCCGGAGAGCCAGCCGAACGCCTCTACCGCTCCGGCCGCAGGGGCGAGTTTCCCTGCCAAGTTGTACATGGCCCCAAGGGCGGGGACGAGCCCGAGCCCGGCGAGAAAGATCAGCGGGTAAAGGAGTGCGATGTCGGGGGCCGCTATGACCAGGAGCAACCCGGCACCGGACGCGCCGAGCGCCCCCATAAGGCCGGCCTCGCCAGCCGCATTTACGCGTGTGCCCGCGCACAGGCCGCCGGTGATGGCGCCGAGGCTCCAAACGGCCAGCAAAAGCCCCGACTGGCCCGGGGCCTTATGCGCAGTGGCGAAACCCACCACCCCGATCTGGACCATGGCACAACCAAAAACGAGCAGCAACCCGACCAACACCAAGGAGAAGAGGGCAGCGCTGTGGGCGCTCCCGGTACGGGCGAGCCGGAGCCCCGGAGCACTCACCGCCGGATGGAGGGCCACGGCGAGAGTCCCGACCAGGCTGAAGATGGCACTGGCGACGAGAGGTGCCGCAGTACCGGAGACCGTGCCCAGTAGGGCCACCAACGCGGGGCCGGCCACAAAGGTCAGTTCCTGAAGCGTGGAGTCAATTGCGTAAAGCGCGTCGCTGGTGCCGCCCTGGACCAGGCGGGGCCACAACGAGCGGACGGCCGCGCTCACCGGGGGCTCGCCCGCGCCGGCTAACAAGGCGACGCCAGACATTTCCCATGTGTTGTGCACCGGTACGGCACTGAGCGCGAGAAGGCCAACGGCACTGGCCAAGGCCGTCACAACGAGGATGAGCCGGCGCCCGGACCGGTCCGCCAGCCGTCCCCATACGGGGCTGCCTATTGCACCGGCAACCACATAGATGGCGGTTATTGCACCGGCTTCACCATAGGACCCGCTCGCTCGTGACACCCGCAGCACAATGGCGAGACCGGTCATGGCCAGGGGCAGGCGCGCCACCAAAGAGGTGGCCATCAACCATCGGACACCGGGAGATCGCAGGACAGTCGAGTAAACGGCTGATCTCCTAGCGGGCTCTGGCCGAGCATGGGAGGGTACTACGAGCCCGCTCCGAGAGCTTTCTCACTGGTTCTAGGGACACTTTTTGTTGCCTATTCGCGCGTTTGGTCCCGAGATAGCCTTTGGGGCCAAAATCATCGGTTTGACCAGGTAGCCACCGAGAAAAACCCTATTGGGGCTCGGTCCAGGTCGGGAACGGCGTTCCCGGCCCAGCCGGCGCGGCCGGGTGCTCTGAGGCCC
Organism: uncultured Acidimicrobiaceae bacterium; assembly: GCA_963725935.1. Lineage (GTDB taxonomy): Bacteria > Actinomycetota > Acidimicrobiia > Acidimicrobiales > Palsa-688 > Fen-671. The sequence goes on from CAVSAM010000006.1 coordinate 85,244, forward strand.
AAGCCTCGGCGACTGCGGCAGCAACCTGCTCATGGACCCTTGGCTGGAACATGGAAGGCACGATGACCCCGAGGCCCAGCTCTTCGTCGGTGACACAGGCAGCTATCGCACGCGTAGCAGCCTGCTTCATGGTCGCTGTCACGTAAGAGGCCCGGACACTCAAGGCGCCTCTGAAAAACCCTGGGAAGCAGAGCGAGTTGTTTATCTGGTTCGGGAAGTCGCTCCGGCCGGTAGCGATGACGGTGTCAGGTGCGAGCTCCTCGGCGAACACCTCGGGCTCTGGGTTGGCCAGCGCGAACACAACCGGTCTCGGCGCCATGTCGGCCAACCACGCCGGGTCGACGGAGCCGCGCAGCGCTGTCCCGATGAACAGGTCGGCGCCGCTGAGGGCGGAACGCAGCGTCTTGACCCCGCGGGGGTTGGAGCGCGCTGCTATCCGGGCGTGGTGCGCAGCTGACCCTGGGCCTTCGGTGAGCGGCCCGTCCCGGTCGAACACGATCAGGTCGGGCACCCCTGCGTCGAGCAAGGCCTCGGCTATGGCAGTCCCGGCCGCTCCGCAGCCGACCAGCACGACATGGAGGTCCCGGATGCCGCGGCCGGTGAGGCGGCAGGCGTTCAGGACCGCCGCCATCACGACAATCGCAGTACCGTGCTGGTCGTCATGGAAGACCGGGATATCCAGCCGGCGCTGCAGTTCCGCTTCGACCTCAAAGCAAGCGGGCGCGGCAATGTCCTCGAGGTTGATGCCGCCGAAGCCGGGCGCGACGGCGGCCACGGCGTCGATGAGCGCTTCGGTGGAGTGGGTGTCGAGGCAGATCGGGTAGGCGTTCACGCCGGCAAAATGCTTGAAGATCAACGCCTTGCCCTCCATGACCGGGAGAGCCGCTAGGGGCCCGAGCGCCCCCAACCCAAGGACAGCGCTGCCGTCTGTGGCGATCGCCACGGACGTACCTTTTGCCGTGAGGGCCCATGCGTCAGCGGGCCGGCGGGCGATGGCGCTGGCCACGCGCCCGACGCCCGGGGTGTACGCAAGCGACAGGTCCTGCCTGGTGCGGACGGCAACCCGCGGCGTCACTTCGATCTTGCCGCCGAGGTGGTACAGAAAAATCCGGTCGGAGACATGGCGGACCCGTGACTGGCTCTCCAGGGCCTTCGTCACCGCCTCAACGTGCTCCTCGCTGGCTGCTTGCAGGGTCAGGTCGACGGTGGTGCCGGCAGCGGCCACCTCCACCAGGTCCATACCGACCACTACAGCACCAACCGAGGTGACCGCCTGGGCCAGGCGCGACAACAGCGCCGGATGGGGCGGCGCCAAGACGCGAACCGTCACCGTATAGCTCGCGCCCGGCGGGACAGAGCCACCGACTGGTGAGTTCGCCACGTCGCTCAGTTTGGTGCTGTAACTGAGCCTTCCGCAATCTTTCAGCCGGTCGCTTGGCCCGTAGCGACCAGGCGCCGCCCTGGTGTAGGCTTTGTTGTTGATAACGACAAATGTGGTTGGTCACGACAAAATATGGAGGCACTGATGAGCGATCCCTTTTTGCCAAAGCGAGAGGACCACTTCAGTTTCGGTTTGTGGACGGTCGGTTGGCAGGGCCGGGACCCCTTCGGCGATGCCACCCGGGCACCGCTCGACCCGGTTGCGGCGGTGCACCGGTTAGCGGACATCGGTGCGTGGGGGGTGACGTTCCACGACGATGACCTGATCCCGTTCGGGTCGGACGAAAGCGCTAGGGAGGCGGCTATCAAACGGTTCAGGGCCGCTCTCGACGAGACCGGGATCGTCGTGGAAATGATGACCACGAACCTGTTCACGCACCCGCTGTTCAAAGAGGGGGCCTTCACGGCTAACGACCGCAGCGTGCGGCGCTTTTCGCTCCGCAAGACCATGCGCAACATCGACTTGGCCGCTGAACTGGGAGCGCAGATCTACGTCGCTTGGGGTGGCCGTGAGGGGGCGGAGTCCGACGCCGCCAAAGACGTGCGCGCAGCTCTCGACCGGATGAAAGAAGCCTTCGACACGCTTTGCGCGTACGTGCTCGACCGCGGGTACCAGATGCGCTTTGCGATCGAACCCAAACCGAACGAGCCTCGCGGCGACATATTGCTGCCGACGATCGGCCATGCGCTTGCTTTCGTCAACGAGCTCGAGCACCCCGAAATGGTAGGCCTGAACCCTGAGGTCGGCCACGAGACCATGGCGGGCCTCAATGTCATGCATGGGTACGCGCAGGCTCTGTGGTCCAAAAAGCTCTTCCACATCGACCTGAACGGCCAGCACGGGATGAAGTACGACCAGGACCTTCGCTTCGGGGCGGCCGACGTGAAAAGCGCCTTCTTCTTGGTCGACCTGCTCGAAGCCGCCGGCTACGACGGGGCCAAGCACTTCGACTTCAAGCCGCTCCGCGCCGAAGACGCAGAAGGGGTGTGGGTATCGGCTGCGGCTTGCATGCGGACCTACCTGATCCTCCAGGCCAAGGCAAAGGCCTGGCGAGCCGACCCGGAAGTGCGTGAGGCAATGGCTGCAGCCGGGGTACCCGACCTTTCCCGGCCGACGTTGGCTCCGGGAGAGACCCTCGCTGACCTGCTCAACGACCGGTCGGCCTTCGAGGACTTCGACACCGAGACGGCCGGCAAGAGGGCAACGAACATCGAGCGGCTCGACCAACTGGCGCTCGATCACCTCTTGGGTGTTCGCTGACAAGTCCTTCCCGGCCGCAAGGTGTCACGGCCCGGTCCTACGGTCCCGCCGCCACCACTGCCATTGGGGCCGCCAGAAAATCCGCGAACGCCAGCTCGGCCGCGCCGAGCAGGACAGAGTCCGCCCCCAGCCCAGCCGCAACCACGGCCGCCTCGGCGCCCGCTTGCGGAAGGACCTGTCGGCGCAGCTCCCGTAAAACGACCGCCTCGGCTGCCAGGTACACATTTCGGAGCGCCCCTCCGAAGACCAGAAGGTCCGGGTTGAAGATATTGATCAGATTGGCCGCACCCCTGCCCATCCATCGGCCGGTCTCCGTCACTGCTTTCGATGCCTTCGGGTCGCCGGCCTGGGCGTCCGACAGCACCCGGGAGACGCCGGCCCTCACATCAGAAGCTCGTCGACCGGCCCGCCGTAAAACAGCCGTCGCCCCTATCTCGCTTTCCCAGCACCCACGAGCCCCGCAGCGGCAACGGTGACCGTCCGGGTTCAGCTTCATATGGCCAACCTCCCCGGCGTAGCCGGACCGCCCGGCGAGCAGGGCACCGTCAACGACGATGCCGGCTCCGACGCCGGTATTGCCCGAAACGTAGATGACGTGGCGGTGGCCGACGGCGGCGCCTCTGGCGCATTCAGCCAGCGCACCGAGGTCCGCCTCGTTGGCAACAAGCACACTGAGCTCGCTCGGGAGGTGCTCCGACAGGATTGCGCCGAAGGGTACGTTTTGCCAAACGAGGTTGGGCGCAAGGTGCACAAAACCCTCACTGCGCCGCACGATCCCCGGGATCGCGACGGCAGCCCCGACGAGCTGTGCGCAGGCTGGTACCTGGGCCATCAGCCGAAGAGCAAGGCTGCCGATGGTGGCTGCAGCCTCGGCCGGGGCCAACTTACTGCGCATGTCACGCGGCTGCGCCAGACGCTCGTGGAGCTGGCCCCCGGGGCCTACCCTAGCGACGACAAGAGCCTCGGCGCCCAGCTCGACCGCAAGCACCCAGACCCGGTCGGCGTCGAGGCTGACGACGAGCGAGGGTCGACCGGTAGCGCCGCCGGACGGCGAGGGGCTCTCGCGTACAAGACCGATAGACGCCAGCTCGCCGACCAAGCCCGCAACAGTGCTGCGGTTGAGCCCTGTCCGGGCCGTCAGCTGCGAACGCGTGAGCGGCCCGCTCAAATGCAGGTTGCGGACGAGAGCGGCCAGGTTGTTACGCCGCAGGTCCTCGTGCACCGCCGCGTGTGTTCGCGGCGCATGGTCGTGCGACTGTTCTGCGAGCGGGCGTGCCAAGCTGACCCGAAGACTACCGGCGCCTGCCGTGGGGCACGTCGGGAAAGGACGTACCATGCCGCTCGTTGCGGGAGTTGATTGTTCGACGCAATCGACCAAGGTCCTCGTGGTCGACCTCGATGACGGCCGCGTCGTGGCCTCGGGGGCAGCTAGCCACGAAGTAGAAGGCGATCGCGGTGCGCGCGAGACCGATCCCGTTGCCTGGGAGGTATCCGTAGCGACTGCCCTCGACAAAACCGGTTTCGCCGCACAGGTTGCGGCAATATCGATCGCGGCGCAGCAGCACGGCATGGTCGTGCTTGACGGCAGCACCCGGCCCGTGCGCAAAGCGCCCTTGTGGAACGACACCCGAGACGCTGCAGATGCCCGAGCGCTCGTTGCGGCGTTGGGTGGGCCAGAAGCTGCTGCAAGGCGCGTCGGATCGGTACTCACCACCTCGTTCACCGTTGCCCATTGGGCGTGGCTCCGCAGGACCGAGCCCGAGGTTGCGGGCGCCGTCCGCCAAGTCTTGCTGCCGCATGATTACCTCAACCTCCGGCTCACCGGGCAGGCGACCACGGACCGAAGCGACGTCTCCGGAACAGGCTGGTGGAGCCCAGCAGACGAGACGTATGCGGACGACGTGCTGGCCCTTGACCTGGTCCAATTGGATCCTGCGTACCTGCCCACGGTGCTTGGGCCTGATGGCCGGGCCGGTGAGGTCACCCGCGCCGCGGCCGAGAGGTTCGGGTTGGCCGCCGGGACTCCGGTAGCGTGCGGGGCGGGCGACAACGCGGCTGGTGCTCTTGCGCTCGACATAGGCCCCGGGGAGGCAGCCTTGTCCCTGGGGACTTCCGGGACCGTCTACGCCCCGACCGGGGCACCGACCGCCGACCCAACCGGGACCATGGCCGGTTTTGCAAGCGCTGACGGCCGTTATTTGCCACTTACCGCAACCCTGAACGCCACCGTCGCTATCGACCGTGTCAGCGACTGGTTGGGGGTCGGGCGAGAAGACGTGCTGTCTTCAGACGGGGTCACGTTCCTACCATGGCTGGGCGGGGAACGGACGCCCAACGTCCCCAACGCGTCAGGGATGTTGTCCGGGTTGCATTACGACACCGACAAACGGTCCATTTTGCAAGCCGCTTACGAGGGCCTCGTGGCGACCCTGCTGGAGGCGATCGCCTTCCTGGACCAGTGGGCGCCGCAAAGCACGGAGGCGCCGTTGCTCCTCCTGGGCGGGGGGGCTCGTGGTGCGGCGTGGCAACAAAGCGTGCGGCGGCTCTCAGGCCGCCCCGTGCTCGTGGTCGAAATGGGCGAACTTGTCGCCTATGGAGCCGCCATTCAAGCCTGTGCGGCCCTCACCGGCGAGCCCCTAGGAACCGTCGCTAGGCGGTGGGACGCCCGGCGCGGTCTTTTGCTGGGACCGGTCCCGCGCGACGACGAGGTACTGGAAAAAATCGCCGTTTGGCGCCGTTTTGTCCTCGGCCTGCTCGAAAGCGGCTCACCGGCGTGAGGCAAGAGGCCTAGGCTGTCGCCTCAACCATGCGGACCATAAAGATTGCCTGCACAGTGCTCTTGGTAGGTGGGGCCGCTTCCTCCGGCACGGGAGCAGGGGCGACAGCCGCCGCGGTGCCGGCACATTTCGAGCCCGGATCCGCCAGCTTTGTCTCAGCTTCACAGGGTTTCGCCCTCGGCACTTCACCTTGTGCAAGCCAGCCCTGCACCGCCCTTCTGACGACGGCAGACGGTAGCAAGACCTGGGCTACGACGGCACGACCGCCCGCACCGTTTGCATCGGCCTCGCCGACGTCGTCGGCCTCGGTCAGCCAAGTCCTGTTTGCGAACGCCAGCGACGGGTGGGTGTACGGCCCGACGTTGTGGGCCACCTACAACGGAGCAGGGAGCTGGGCCAGGGTAAAGCTCGGTGGGCCTGTTTATTTGCTCGCGACTTCGGCTAAGGAAGCCTACGCGGTCGTCGGGAGCTGTTCCCCCAGCGCCCACAACTGCCCAACGCCAACTCTCAAGTTGGAGCGGGCCACGGTCGGTTCAGCGGCCTGGCAAACAGTTCATGGCGTCTCGGGCTACGGCACGGCGGCGGTGCTCACGGCGAAGGGCGCAAGCGCGTGGGTGTCCTTTCCACCAAAGAACGCCGGAGCAGTCATGATCTGGAGGAGCTCCGACTCCGGGAGCACCTGGCAACGGCTACCAAACCCCTGCTACCAGCCTTCCCAGGCCACAGACCTCGCAGGCATGGCCTCGCCGGGAGGCAACCTGCTTTTCGAATTGTGCGCCGGCAACCCGGGCGCCGGCCAGGAAGGAAAATCCCTTTGGTCGTCGACCAATGGGGGCGAGGACGGGCACGTCGTAAGCCAGCTGCCGCTCGGCGGACTTGCTTTGGGCATCGCCGCTCCGAGCGGCAGCGACATCGATGTGACAGCCGTCTCGGGAGCCAGCTTCGTGTACCGCTCGACCAACAGCGGCAGGACCTGGGCAACCCATACCTTTGCCGACGGGGGCGCTGGGTTCTCCGATTTCGCTTTTGCGACGCCGTCTTTTGGCAATACGGTCGAGGGGAGCCCGGTCGATGGCCCAAATGACGACAGGCTGCTCGAGACCTCGGACGGCGGCGCCACCTGGTCCCCGGTCCACTTCTGATGCACTAAAGCCGTTCCTGGTGCGCTAAAGCCGTCTGGCAGCGAACCACGCCGACAATATCCGGGACGCGTCCTCCCGGAGAACCCCGCGGGTTACAACTAACTCGTGGTTGAGCCTTGGATCTCCGCAGAGGTTGTAAAGCGACCCGCAGGCGCCGGCCTTGGGGTCGGGCGCAGCGAACACCAGCCGGCTCACCCTGGCCGCCACAAGCGCGCCAGCGCACATCGGGCAGGGCTCGAGCGTGACGTACAGAGTGGTCCCCAAAAGGCGCCATGACCCGGTTACTTCTGCGGCGTCACGCAGCGCGAGCACTTCGGCGTGAGCGGTCGGGTCCCGGGTCGCCTCACGGCTGTTGGCGCCCAGGGCTATGACCTCGCCCCCGTTCACGACCACTGCCCCTACGGGGACCTCACCGGCATCGCCGGCCTTTGCCGCCAGGTCAATTGCCAGGCGCATGAAGTGCTCGTCCGGGTTGGCCTCCGGAGCGTTCACGGGCCGCTGGGCCGGCTACCAGACAACGCGACGATCACGTCGTCATGGACCAAGCCATTGCTCGAGAGGGCGCTGCCACCGTCGAGTCGCCTTGTCCCAGCGAAATCCGTGAACTTTCCTCCGGCTTCTTCGACGATCACCTGGAGGGGCGCGATGTCCCAAACCGAAACGACCGGGTCGAGACCGACCTCGCACGCACCTTCGGCTACGAGCATGTGCGACCAGAAATCCCCAAACCCACGGTCCCGCTTTACTCTCTGGGCCAGTTCAACGAGGCGCTCGGGTTCGAGGAAATCGGCGATGCTTGCCGACGAGATCCCCGAACCGGACAGGGTCGCCACGCTCGAGACTTGAACCCGTTGAGGTCGGCCTTGCAGAGCGGCTGCGAATGCTCCCTCGCCCCGCTCTGCCCACCAGCGACGCCCAAGCGCAGGGGCCGAAACGGCGCCGAGCCGCATGGCGCCGTCGACCTCCAAGCCCAGTAGGGTCGCCCAGACCGGGATCCCTTGCACGAAGTTGACCGTCCCGTCGATCGGGTCGATGAACCAGCGGCGAGCACCGCTGCCGGTGCTGCCCATCTCTTCACCGAGGACCGCATCCGCCGGTCGTTCGCGGGCGATCAGCTCACGGATCGCAGCCTCTGTCGCGCGGTCGGCTTCAGTGACCGGGCTCGAGTCGGCTTTAGTCTCGACCGCCAGGGACGGGCGTCGGAAGGCCGAGAGGGTAATACGGTCGGCCAGCTCGAGGGCCTGCAGTGCCAGTTCCAGGTCGGCGCTCATGAGTTCCCGACATTATGCGACCGGGGTCAGCCTCGCCCTCGCCGCTTCCTCCGCCTGCCTGGCCACCTCGCTCAGGGGTAGCCCGAGGTGGGCGGCCGCCCGAGCGCAGTCGTCGTGCTCGGCCTTCAGCTGGTAAGGGCCTGCCTTCACGCGCACCCGCTCGCCGCTGACCTCCACCTCGAGCAACTGCCTGGCCAGGGCGGAGCGGGCCACCAGGTGCTCCCTGAAACCAAGCGTGCCAGTCTCTTGGGTGAGGACGGTGGCCAGCCTGGCAACCGTCGCCGGCTCCGCCAGCACGCTGACGATGTGCCCAGGCCGTCCCTTCTTGGCGACCACCGGGACGAGCCAGGCGTCGAGGGCTCCGGCGCGGATGAGGGCACCAACCGTGTGGGCCAGCACCTCCCCGGTGACGTCGTCCACGTTGGCTTCGAGCACAACGAGGTCCTGCTGGAGCGGGACTTGCGCGGGTGCGTCAGGCTCCAGCTCACCTATGACCACCTGGAGCACGTTCGGCATGCCGTCGAGGTCACGGGTGCCAGCACCGTAGCCGCTGCTTGTGATTTTCATCTGCGGCACCGGCCCGAACGACTCGGCCAGCCCTGCTAGCAGGGCAGCGCCGGTAGGGGTGGTCAGCTCCTCTTCCCGGGCCGTGCCTCGGACGGGTGCTCCCGCGAGGAGCTCGACGACAGCGGGAGCTGGGTTGGGCAACAGGCCGTGCGATCCATGGGGCCCGCGCACCGTGCCAACGCCGAGAGCGACCGGGCTTGACCGTACCGAACCGACCCCGAGGGACTCCAGCGCCAGGCATGTGCCCACGACATCGACGATCGCGTCGACGCCACCGACCTCATGGAAGTGGACCTCCTCGGGGGGCAGCCCATGCAGTCGCCCCTCGGCGGCTGCCAGCCGGCTGAACACTCCCTGGGCACGCGTCCTGGCGCGTCCGGCCAGACCTGGGGCTCGGTCGATAACCGCCCTGATAGTTCCCCATGTACGTTCCGTCCGGTCCGAGGACGGGTCGACATCGACTCGCAGCTGAGTCGCCGCCAGGCCTGCCCGGCTCGTTTTGGCAACCTCGATGTGCCAACCGGTGACCGGGAGCCCTTCCAGGCCGGCAACGACTTCGTCGAAATCAGCACCAGCGTCGATGAGGCTCCCTAGTGCCATGTCGCCGGCGATCCCGGCAAAGCAGTTCCACCATGCGACCGTCGTCAATGAGCCACCAGAGCGTCGTTCTGAGCAGCCCCCTCCAACCCGTGGCTCCTCTTCCCAAGGATCCTGGCGACCGCCCACGCCGCGCCGAAGCCGTTGTCGATCCCCACTACGCAAACGCCCGGAGCGCAGCTCGCCAACATCGCCAACAATGCCGTTACCCCCTCGAGCGAGGCGCCGTAGCCGGCACTGGTTGGCACGGCCACCAGGGGCGCCGGCGTGAGGCCGCCAACCAGGCTGGCCAGAGCCCCCTCCATCCCGGCGATCACGACAACGGCATCGGCCGACTCAAGGAGGTCGACATGCTCGAGCAGCCGGTGCACGCCCGCCACACCGCAGTCGGCGACGAGCGTGGGCCGCAGGCCGAGCGCACCAAGCGTGGCCATGCACTCCTCGGCCACGACGAGGTCGGCAGTACCTGCCGCAAAAACAGCCACATGCTCGGGGTGGGCAGCGGCGGGGCGCCAGACAACGGTGGAGCCGTGGCGCTCCCCTCCCCGATGGGCGTCAAGTGCTGCGCAGGCCTGCTCATCGTTCGCCCGGGAGAGGACAACCGGGCCTCCGTCCGGTTCGGCGAGAAGCTCCCCGACTATCGCAACGCATTGCGCCACCGATTTGCCCGGCGCATAGACCGCCTCAGGCAGTCCCTGGCGTAAGGCCCGGTGGTGGTCCACCCGCGCGAAGCCAAGGTCGGCATAGGGAAGCCGGCGCAGCCGGCGGACGACCTCGTCCGGGCTGACGACACCGGCCTTCAGTTCCTCGAGAAGGCGGTACAGGGAGGCTTCGTCCATCGTGCCCATGCTGCCACGCTTTGGGCGGCTCGCTGTTGGTGGCCTAATTCGAACGCGCCGCTGATCGCAGGCCGTCGCAGATGACCGCCACCAGGCGGGCTGTGCATTCGGGGCGACCCTGCTGACCGGCGGCCATGCATGTGCCCATCAACAAAGTGGTGATGTCCACGATGGTGACGTCTTGCCTTACGGCCCCGGCGGCCTGCGCGCGCTGCAGCAACACCTCGACCCGCGCCGTGAGCTTTTCCTTGATCGGCTCACCAAGCTGTTCGCTGGTCACCCCGGCGCGGGCAAGCTCATCGTGTATGTCCTTTTTTTCGACGGCGAGGGTGACCAGGTCGTCGACAAAGGCGAAGAGCGCCGCGCCAGCGTCGGTGGCATCGCACAGCTCTTCGGCGCGGTCGACGAGGCTTTCGAGCCGGGCCACCACGATCGCTTCGAAGAGCGCCTCTTTGGTGGGAAAATGACGGTAGACGGTTCCGATACCAACCCCCGCTCGGCGGGCCACCTCGTCGATCGGCACCGCCAGGCCCTCCGCCGCGAAGACCTCCTCTGCCGCTTCGAGGATCTTCGCGAGGTTACGCACGGCATCGGCCCACGGCACGCGTGCCCTTGCGTCCGGCGCCTGCGCGCCCTCGCACGACGTGGGGCTCGGCGCCGGCGCGCCCTGCCTCTCGTCGGCCGTAGGGGTCGTTGTCACATCAGACGACATCGAATTGTCACATCAGACGACATTTCAAAAATCCTTGACAAACGGAACCATAGTTCCGTATAGTATCAAACGGAAGGCCCGTTCCGTATCTTACCAAGATCGGGAACGGAAGCAAAGTGGCCACAAGATGACCGGTTTGCTCCGTCAGTATTTACACCCGTAGCTAGCAAGTCACCCAAGCACGAAGGAACACTTCAATGGCAACTGCAACCTCGGAACCCGCGACCCTCTCATTACCCGGTGCCGGCACACTCGACCCGAGGCGCTTCCGCGCCCTCGGGATCATCGCGATCGCCCAGCTCATGATCGTGCTCGACGCGTCCGTCGTGACAATCGCGCTGCCCTCGGCTCAGCGTGCCCTGCACATATCCGTAGCCAACCGCCAATGGGCGCTGACCGCTTACACCCTGGCTTTCGGTGGTTTGCTCCTCATCGGCGGGCGACTGGCCGACTACCTGGGCCGCAAGCGCATGTTCGTCTTCAGCCTGCTCGGCTTCGCCGCTGCCTCGGCGCTAGGCGGAGCCGCCCAGGACCAGGCCATGCTGTTCGGGGCGCGCGCACTGCAAGGAGCATTTGCTGCCGTGATGGCTCCCGCTTCGCTGTCGTTGCTGACCGTGACCTTCACCGAGGCGAAGGAGCGAGCCAGGGCCTTCGGCGTCTACGGAGCAATATCGGGCGGTGGGGCTGCGATCGGGCTAGTGCTCGGCGGAGCCCTCACGACGTACGCCTCCTGGCGATGGACGCTCCTTATCAACGTGCCGATCGCCATCATCACCGCAGCAGTTGCTACCCGTGAACTGCGCGAGAGCCGGGTGACAGGCGAGCACCACTACGACATCCCCGGCGCCGTGGCCGTGACCGCGGGCCTGCTGTCGCTCGTCTACGGCTTTACCCGGGCGCAGCTGGACGGGTGGGGTTCGACGACTACGGTCGCGTTCCTGGCGATTGGGATCGTACTGATCACCACCTTTGTTCTTTGGGAACGCCGTACTGCTACTCCCCTGCTCCCGCTGCGGGTCGTCTTGGACCGCAACCGGGGCGGCTCTTTCCTCGCCGCACTGCTGGTGGGCATCGCTCTGTTCGGCACTTTCCTCTTCCTCACGTACTACCTCCAAGGGACCCTCCACTACTCGGCCCTGAAGAGCGGCTTCGCGTTCCTGCCGTTCTCTGCGGGGATCATCTTCTCCGCAACTATGGCTAGCCAGTTCTTGCCACGGTTCGGCCCGCGAATCCTTATGACGGGCGGGCTCCTCATGGGGGCGCTCGGCCTCATCTGGTTCACCCAGATCGGGCTGCACACGAGCTACGTGACCCATGTGCTGCCTGCCGAGCTCATCGTCAGCATGGGCCTAGGGTTCGCCTTCGTCCCCTTCAGCAGCACCGCTCTCATCGGCGTCGCTCCTCATGACGCCGGTGTCGCAAGTGCGCTTGTCAACGCGACCCAACAAGTCGGCGGGTCGCTGGGGACGGCGCTGCTCAACACCGTCGCTGCGTCAGCGACCGCCACATACATCGCCGCTCACCACGCGAGTACGACGTTCACATCTCTCGGCAACGTGCACGGGTACACGACCGGCTTTACCGTAAGCGCAATTGTCCTGTTCATCGCCGCCGTTGCCGCTGTCACGCTGGTCCGGGCGTCGCGCCACGACCTGCCCCCGAGCGACCCGTTCGCTGGCTTGGAATTGGAGATGGCATAAAAACCAGCCGCCCTATGCTTGGCGGGATGCAGGTCACGCCCGCGACGACCATCGCCTACCTCGGGCCGGCCGGCACGTTCACAGAAGAGGCGCTGCTGAGCCAGCCCGACCTGGCGGCGGCGAAACGCTTAGCATTCGGGAGCTTCTGGGACATCCTCGATGCTGTCGACGGGGGACGGGCCGATATCGGGCTCGTCCCCATCGAGAACTCGATCGAGGGCACGGTCAACGTCACCCTCGACCAGCTCATATTCGCCCACGACTTGTGGATCGTCAGGGAGTTCCACCTTTCCGTGAGCCAGTGCCTGGTGGGGCTCGCCGGGGCCCGGCTGGAAATGGTGAAGAAAGTCATCTCGATACCCGTGGCGACGGCGCAATGTCGGACGTGGCTCTCAGAGCACCTCTCCGGTGCCGAGGAAGACTCGAGCCCTTCGACCGCAGACGCCGTACGGCGAGTCGCCGAAGCCCGGGACCCCCAGGTGGCTGCTATCGGTACCAAGCACGCCGCCGACCTCTACGGCCTCGAGACGCTGGCATCGGGTATCGAGGACCACGACGGCAATACAACCCGTTTCGTGGTTGTCGCGAAGCCGGAGTGGGGCATCCCCGCACCGACGGGCCACGACAAGACGAGCATCGTCTGTTTCCAGTCCTCGGACCACCCTGGCAGCTTGCACATGATCCTCGGGCAGTTTGCGGCACGCAACCTCAACCTGACCAAGCTCGAGTCGCGGCCAACCAAAAAGGCACTCGGCGAGTACTGCTTTGTGATCGACGTCGAGGGCCACGTAGCCGATGAGGTCGTCGCTGACTGCTTGCGAGACCTCCATGCGACCCTGAAGGCGCTGAAGTTCCTTGGCTCCTACCCCGCCGGCGGCGCGCAGGGCCAACGGAGGCGCGAGGCGGCCAGCGCGGCCTGGCTGGCAGCGGACGAGTGGATCCAGGGCCTAAAGGACCACTTCGGGGGTTGAGAACTGCCGGCCGCGCACCGCTTCCGGCCCGTCTGAAGTGCAACGATAAGATCAGTTCGCAGCCCGTGGAGGGATGGCAGAGCGGCCGAATGCGAAGCTCTTGAAAAGCTTTGGGATGCTGAGTCCCCGTGGGTTCAAATCCCACTCCCTCCGCTGCTCAAAGACGCTCTACGGCTATTGTTGGAACACCGCGGTTCACGTGTCCTCGCCAGTTCGGGCGCGGATCGCCTTCTCGGCGAGGTCGAGAAGCTCCCGCAAATCTGCGGGCACCTTTCGCTTGCCATCGAGCTCGGCGAAACGGCGGAGGAATTCGATCCCGGCGGTGTGTCCTTGGTTAGCTTGGTCTCTCTGTTCGGGGTCATACGGCACCAATCGGCGCTCCGAGCTCACAAACCAGCGGTAGACCATTGGAGGCTTCTGTCGGTTCGCGCTGTAGCGTTTGATTGCTTTAGCGCTGCGCGGGTCAATCCCCTCGTCGGTTACGACGACAAACGCGTTCTTGTCCGAGGCTGCGCGCAGCCAGTGGGTGACGTAGGCAAGCCAGGCTTCCTCAAGGAAATCCGGGGGCGGTGACTCGCTTGCCCACAACGCCTCGAAGGCCTTCGCGGCTGCCGGCTCGAGCTTGGCCGCCATCTCCTGTTTATGGAATATGACCGCGTCGGTATTGTCCCGCAGGCCCCGACGGCTGAGCTCGGTCGCGATTTCCTCCACAGTTAACGGGTCTTCTGAGCGGGCTAGAACGTCCCATATATTGACCGTGGTGCGAGAAGACTCGTCAGTGCTCCTCGCTCGTGCCGGGCTCAAAGCATCGGCTCCGGCTGCTCGGCGAAGACCCGCAGCACGTCGTCGCAGTGACCCCGCAAGTGTTCCCAGGCCTTTCGGTCCTCATTGAGGCGGGCAGGCTCAAGCAGAGCCAACGGCTTCATGTTGAGGAGCTGGGGGATGACCATCCGGGCGCGCCGGGCGACAGGGTTGGTCTGGGCGCGACGGGGATGGGGCCCCAGTGCCCTGAGCTCAGCGCGGGCTCTGGCGACGCGCTCCAGCTCATCTGCCTCGGAAGGGGCCTTTATGACGTCCTGAACGATAGAGCGGAGCTCACCGTTTGGGACTTTCGCCTCTGACAGGAGCTTTACCACCTCCGCGAAAGGGGCGTCATGGTTGATGCTGGCGATCCGGTCCTGCTGGTTCTTGCTCACGCTGTCGAGTTGCTCGGCCAACCCGAGGCGCTTGGCCCGCGTCTCGGTCTCGGCCTGTCGGCGCCAGGTCCTCACCATCTGGGAGGAGCGGCCGACATAGGCGGCGATCTGGTCGTCGTTGAACTTGAGTTCTTGCAGCATCGTGAGCGCCACTCGCTGGGCCTCGGCCGCGTCGAGGCGCCGACCGTTGAGCTGGTTCAGGGCGCCCGCAACGGACTTAGCGAAATCGACCGTCGGCACGTCAATGACGTACGCAGCAAAGGTCTCGCGCCCAATCGATTTGGCCGCACCGAGGCGCGTGTTGCCATCGACCAGAATGTTGGGTTTCATCAGGACTATCGGAGGGAACAGGGCCCCCGAGCTCATCTGCATGGCATATTCCTGGACACCCTCTGCGGGGGCAACGTGGCCAAGGTCGCGGACCTGGGCGCCATCGAGGCGGCGGATGTCATCGATCGGGAAGTCCTGGTTGAGCTCGACTGGGATATTCCATTGGGCGAACAGCGCTTCAGCTCGGGGGTCCCGGTTCTGTGCTTCTGTCATCGCGATGCTCATGGGGTTCGTCTCCTCACTGGCCGTCTTCTAAGTCGAGCCGTTCGGTCCCTATCAGGCCCTTCGACTGCACCTCTCGGCCGACAAAACGCGACGTTATGACCTACGCGAGCTGATGTCAATGTGGGTTAACGTTTAGTCATGGACGCCATCCAGGACCCACCCGTGGCCCACGCTAGTCACAAGGATGTCAAGTTTTCTTGACATGTTTCAAGCCCGGCGGATAGAGTGGCTGTATGGGTAGCCAGCTCTCCGCTACTCGCGCCGAAGTTACGGTGGTCGTCGCTTTGAAGCCCGACGACCCGATCGAACGCTTGCGAGCTTTGAGGGTGGCCGACCAAGAGGTGGCAAACTGGCTCTCCGACGCTGTGGGCCAGGCAAGGCAAGCCGGCCGCTCTTGGGCAGAGATTGGCGATGCCCTCGGCGTCTCGCGCCAAGCCGCCTGGGAGCTGTACAACAGCGGGCTTCGCTCCGCCCTCGCTAAGGCAAGGGCCGAGGCTGGTCTCAGTGAAGAGGAGGCGCAAGCCGTGGCCGATGAGGAACTGCGTGCCATGCGCTCCCGTCGTCGACGGTGAGGGTGGTCCTCGACCCAAATGTCATTGTCTCCGCCCTTTTGTCTACGGGCACGACTGCTGCGGTCCTGGACGCTTGGCTCGACCGACAAGCCTACGATCTTGTGATCTGCCCGATCCTCCTTGCCGAACTGGAGGAGGTCTTATCACGCCCCAAGTTCGCTTCACTCGGCCAGGACTTGGTGATCACGCTGGTCAGCCGTCTGAGAACGGAGGGGGTGCTGACCGACGACCCCGAGGCGCAGCCCGGCGTGACGGCAGACCCTGACGACAACTACCTGGTAGCGCTGGCGCGGAAGACGAGCGCCGAGTGCTTGGTGTCCGGCGACCCGGACATCTTACAGTCCAGGCTCGAGGACCTCGAAGTGCTCGCCCCAGCTGAGTTCCTCGCACGCCTGGACGGAGCCTGAGAGCCGAGGACTACCGCGGGTAGTTTCGGTGGTCCATAATTTCGGTCCATAATTTCCATCCGACGAGGGCCTACGGGAGCCAATCGGCCCTACTCTCCCGCAACAAAAGTGCTGGTCAAGTCCATAGTTGCCTAAGCCAGCGACAACAGTGACCGCACTTGAAAAGCTTTGGGATGCTGAGTCCCCGTGGGTTCAAATCCCACTCCCTCCGCTCACACTACGCCCCTGAGACCGGGCTTGAGGCGAAGGCGACACCCGGCCCGCCGGGCGTCTCACCGTGCTCGTAAACCTCCGATGCGGGGCCAACTATCAGGGGGTCAGGGGGGCCGGCGGTGGCGGTGTCCCGGTTCGGGTAGTCGAACATCCCGAGGACGTACCGCATCGCACCGATGCGTGCCCGTTTTTTGTCGTTGCTCTTGATCACCATCCACGGTGCCCATGGCGTATCAGTCAGAGAGAACATTGCTTCTTTAGCAGCGGTGTAGTCGTCCCATCGGCCAAGAGACGCCAGGTCGGTGGCCGACAACTTCCATTGACGGACGGGGTCGACGCGCCGGATCAGGAACCGGGTGCGCTGCTCGGAACGGGAAACGGAGAACCACAATTTGATAAGGGAAATGCCGGAGTCGGTGAGAAGCCGCTCGAAGTCGGGAGCCTGCTGCACGAAAAGCTCATACTCGGCATCGGTGCAAAATCCCATTACCCGCTCCACGCCGGCGCGGTTGTACCACGACCGGTCGAAGAGCACGATCTCGCCTGCAGACGGAAGGTGGGCCACGTACCGCTGGAAATACCACTCGCCCTGTTCGCGTTCGCTCGGCTTTTCGAGCGCCACTACGGTCGACCCGCGGGGGTTCAGGTGCTCTGTGAAGCGCTTGATGGTCCCCCCCTTGCCGGCGGCGTCCCGTCCTTCGAACAAGATGACGATGCGCGTCCCCGAGTCTTTCACCCAGTTCTGCAGTTTCAGCAGCTCGATCTGAAGGAGGCGCTTTTCGACCTCGTATGCAGGCCGGGGCAGGCGATGGTCGTAGGGATAACCCTCGCGCCACGTGTCCACCATGCGCCCGTCCGCCCAACGCAGGACTGGTTCATCGTCGTCATCGGTCTCGTCGAGCGACAGCTCGTCGAGATGACGGGAAAGGTCGACGTTGAGGTCGAGCGGGACCGATCGCCCGTGGGAGCCACTCACCTCCCAAACAATAGCTAGGGCGGCCTTAAGAAGATCCCCTCAGACCGGTCCGTGGGCAGATCCGGCGCCCGCGGTACCGGCCAGCCAGAGCTTGAGGCCCTCGGCGTTGCTGTGCAAGCCGTTCAGGGTCTCCATCCGGCGGCGCTGGTCGGGCTCGATCGCCTCGAGCTCCGCGCCAAAGCGTTCCTGAAGAGCGTCTTCAACATCTCGGCCCGAACGCCACGCCGACTCGGCAACCCCCGCCCACTCACGTAGGGCTCCGCCAGCCTCTTCCAAGGCCTCGACCGCATCACCTGGCAGCAAGCCATAGTGAGCGAGGGCGAGGGCACTCGGGCGTCGGGCGGCAAAGCGTCCAAGGCTGTCGAGAGCCTGGCGGAGGTCGAAGTCGGCGGGCGGGGTCGCAGGGCGAAGGACGCCGGCGTCGGGCAACCGGACGCCCACTGCATCGCCGACAAAAAGCGCTCCGGTGGCGCTGTCATGGAGAGCCAGGTGGTGCTTGGCGTGCCCCGGCGAGTGGACCGTCGTCAGGGAACGGCCGCCGCCGATACTGATTTCCTCGCCATCGTCCAAAGCTCTCACGCGCGCCGGGTCGGTCGGCTCCAACCTGCCGTAGAGCGAATCAAGCGCGGAGCCATAGACGGTCGCAGCCGAAGCAACGAGGCGACTGGGGTCAGCGAGGTGCCGCGCACCTCTTGGGTGGACCAGGACCGTCGCCTTGGGGAACGCTCTCGCGATATCGCCTACGCCGCCTGCGTGGTCCAGGTGAATGTGGGTAACAACTATCGCGGCGAGGTCCAAAGGGCCAACGCCATGGTCTGAGAGGGCCTTCAGCACAACGGGTACGGAGCTTTGACTGCCGGTTTCAACCAGGACGGGGGAAGGCCCTTCGACGAGATAGCCAGCGGTCACCCGGTCCCAGCCGCCAAGGCGGGTGTCGATCTCCAGCAATCCGGGCATCACATAGCTGCTCATGCCGGAACGATATCGCCTGCCGCAACGTTGGACTGCGGTGGAGCCCGTGCCGAGAAGCCCTCCCCACGGAGGTTGGACGGTTGTTATCTAGGATCAAAAACGTAAGAGTGCGCCCGGTTGAGACCGTCCACAGCGAAGTCTCGGCATTGGTGGGCCGCGTTACGACCCGGGTCGGTGGGCCGGCGCGCCTGCGCGTCGTCCTCCTGCTCGCTGGGGTGCTCAGCCTACAAAGCGCCGACATAGGCACGATCGGGGCGCTGGCAGCGCAGCTGGAGAAAGCGCTCCATGCTGACAACACCGAACTTGGCTTGCTCACTACGGCCGCTTCCCTCGTCGGGGCGGTCGCAGCCCTGCCTGTTGGTGTGCTGGCGGACCGCGCCAACCGGGTGAGGTTGCTCGTCTGGGCAACCGCCGCCTGGTCGGTGGGTATGGCCGCTTCAGGCTTCGCTGACGGGTATGTGATGCTCCTGCTGCACGCGGCTGGCGCTGGGTGCGGTCATCGGGGTTTCGGGGCCTGTTGTGGCGTCACTGACCGGGGACCTCTTCCCGGCAAAAGAGCGAGCCCGCATCTACGGCATGGTGCTGACAGGTGAACTGGTCGGATCGGGCCTCGGGCTCGTCATATCGGCCGAGCTAGGCGCAGCAGCTGGCTGGCGTGCCCCATTTTTCGTGCTGGCTGTCCCGAGCCTCGTTTTGGCTGTCTTGTTGCACCGCCTGCTGCCGGAACCAGCCCGTGGGGGCCAGAGCTGGCTTTACCCCGGGGCGGAGGAAATCAAGCCCGCGGGCACAGTAGCTGCGGAGCCGAGCCCGGCCCCCGTGTCACCGGCGAGCGCGACCGGCCCGGACCTCGGGGTCACGCCGCCGTTCGGCACCTCAGAGGTGCGTCGCCACGCCCTGGAGCGGCAGGACATCGAGCCAAATCGGGACCTGGTGCTACGCGAGGACCCGGCCCAGTTATCGCCTTGGGCGGCCGCGCGCTATGTGCTGCGCATCCGGAGCAACCTGGTGCTCATTGCCGCCTCTGTGCTCGGTAATTTCTTCCTGGCGGGGATCCAGGCATTCGCCCTGCTCTACGTCGAGACTCATTTCGGCGTCAGTCAGGCGCTGGGGACCGTTGTCCTTGTCGTGATCGGAGCCGGAGCCATCGTGGGCACTCTGCTCGGGGGTCGCTTGGCCGACCGCCTAGTCGGCAGGAAGATAGCCGATGGCCGCGTCCTGCTCGCTGGCTTCACATTCGTGGGAGCCGCTGTGATTTTCCTCCCCGGCCTGGCGGTCACCAACCTACTGGTGGCGGTCCCATTTTTCCTTATCGCAGTGCTCTTTGTTTCCGCACCGAGCGCACCTCTCGCCGCTGCCCGGCTCGACGTCGTCCCATCGGGGCTATGGGGCCGCGCCGAGGCAGTGCGCACTTTTGCACGCAGTTTGCTTCAGGGTTTCGCGCCTTTGCTGTTCGGCTACGTGTCGTCACTGTTGGGTGGACCTCACGCAAACCTTGGCACCGGGCTGAACATCGTCCCCCACCAAGTGCAGGCTGCGGCTGGGAGAGGCTTGGAGTACACCTTCATGATCATGCTCGTCCCACTGCTGGCCGCCGGCGCACTCCTGTTGTTCAGCCGCCGGACTTACCTTGTAGACGTGCTCACAGCCGATGTTTCGGAGCGGACCGTAGCGCGTGCGGCTGCGAACAAGACGCGCACAAAACCCGAGCCTGAAAATTAAACTGCTTACTTCACACGTTTGGCATTACATGTTCGGCTACAAGACTCAGGTGGTCCATATCTCGTACGTCCTGCAACTGCATGTAGAGCCGCGACACGCCCATCGCCTCGTACACTTTGAGCCGCTCGATAACCTCGTCCACTGTCCCGACAAGCCCGGTCCCGTCGCGGAGCTTGGCGAAGTCCGACCCGTTCACCTCCGCACGGCGGCGGGCTTCGGCCTCGTCGTGCCCGACACCAAGCGCCGCAGCGACCGAATAAACCATCGAGGACGGGTCGCGCCCGACCTTGGTGCACGCAGTGCGCACCCGTTCGATCTGCTCTTGTGCCACCCCAACCGGCTGGAACCCGACGTTGAACTCGTTGGCATAGGTGGCCGCCAGCCTGGGTGTCCGTCTCGGCCCACTGCCACCGATGATGACGGGCGGGTGCGGCCGTTGGGCGGGGCGAGGCAGCGCCGGGCAGTCTTCCAATTGGTAATGCCGGCCTTTGTAGGAAAACCGCTCGCCCTCGGGGGTGCGCCAAATCCCCGTGATGATGGCCAACTGCTCCTCGAAACGATCGAAGCGCTCCTCGACATCGGGGAACCGCACGCCGTAGGCTGCGTGCTCGGCCTCGAACCAGCCCGCTCCGATACCAAGCTCCACGCGCCCCCCGCTCATGGCGTCCACCTCGGCCACCTGGACGGCGAGCATCCCGGGTAGGCGGAACGTCGCCGACGTCATCAGCGTGCCGAGGCGTATACGGCTCGTCTCACGAGCCAGGCCCGCAAGGGTGACCCACGAGTCAGTAGGGCCCGGGCCGGGGTCGCCCCCACCCATCCGCAGGAAGTGGTCGGAGCGGACGAAGGCAGCAAAGCCGAGCGTCTCCGCGTGCTTGGCGACCCGTAACTGGTCTTCGTATGTTGCACCCTGCTGGGGTTCGACCATGATGCGAAGTTCCATCCGAGCATTCTGCCCGCTACCGCCACCGAAGGACGCCTACTATCGCCGCAATGCACCCGGCGGCGCCGTAGACGTGGTCCCTGGCAGCTACACCACATACTTCGCGGCCGTAACGGGCGCGGCGGCAGCCCTCATCGGTCTGCTGTTCGTGTCGGTTAGCTTGCGCCCGGATACCGTGTTCGGAGACACTGCGCCAGAGCGAGGCAGGGACCTCGCGGCGGCTGCGTTCACCGGCCTGGTCAACACGTTTTTCTTGGCCATGTTCGCTCTCTTGCCGAACACCAACCTTGGCTATCCAGCCGTGTTCCTTGCCCTCGCCAGCCTCGCCAGCACCTTCAGCTTTCGTGGCAAGATTTCCCATTCCCGCACTCAGCAGGCGTACCTCCTTTTGAGCACGAGTGCGTTCACGTTCCAAGTTGTCGAAGGCGTCTACCTCATCGTCCAACCCCGGGGGAACAGCGGGGTCGAAGGTCTCTCCTACTTCCTGATCGGCTCGATGGTCCTTGCGCTTGCTAGAGCATGGGCATTGCTCCAGGGCAAGCACATCGAGGATCCGCAGAAGGTGCCGGCGGCATCTGCTGAATGACAAGCGGCACGTGGAACCGCAATCCGTCCCTGCCCAAAAGACCGGTGACGGTTTGCGGCAACCAAGTCCGCCAGTCCTCATCCGGGTGTCGCCTGGGACCGGCCTCACCGGCGGCCTCGCGGACGGTTGCGGCAGGCGTCGTGGCGACTTTTATTCGAAAAACGTATAGAGAACGCGCCAAGCGCGGCGACGCCGTATAAAAGTCGGTCCAGACGACACCTCAAAAATAGGAGTGTGGCGGACTTTTCGCGTGCCGGAAGGTATAAAGGACCGATATGACGACAAAAGTAATAACGGGGCTGGCGACATCGCTGGACGGCTTCATCGCTGGAGCTGATGACAGCCCGGCGCAACCATTGGGGGTAGGCGGCGAGCGGCTTTTCGACTGGTTCAGGGACGGCGACACGCCTAGCCGCTTCTACGAGTGGATGAGGATGTCCGCGCCGTCGGCAGAGTTCTTCGACAGCCACGCCGCCCGTGTGGGAGCGGTGATCACGGGGCGGCGTACTTACGACATCTCCGGGGCGTGGGGCGGCACGGGCCCTTGCCCGGAGTTCCCCTCTTCGTGATGACCCATCACGTCCCTGGAACGGTCCCGGCAGGCGTGCCGCCGTACACGTTCATCACCGGCGGCGTCGAGGAGGCGGTCGTCGCAAGCCCGGAGAGCTGCCAAGGGGAAAGATGTGAGCCTCATGGGGGCCACGATCGTTCAGCAGTGCCTGCGGGCGGGCCTGCTCGACGAGCTGACAATCTCTCTCGTGCCAGTCGTGCTCGGACGGGGCGTTCGCCTGATTGACGGGATCGATGCTGGGAGCGTGGGACTGGAACTTGCTGGCGTCGTAGATGCTCCGGGCGTCACCCATCTGACCTACCGGGTCGTCAAGTAGCGCCGGACTCTTGCGGGAGCACCTCGTCCTCGCTGGTCGCCGCGCTGCTGAGGGGAAGTGGGCGCGAGTGGCCTATCCCGAGCGGGGTCGAGGGTCTTCTGCGGGCATCGGGCTAGTCTGGGCGGTTAGCGCCCGTTGAGGGAGGTGAGGACCGGGATGTGGAGGCACAAGTCACAGAACACTGCCCCCGAACTTGTGCATTGCTCTTTCTGCGGGAAATCGCAAAACGAGGTCAAGAAATCCTTGCCGGTCCTGACGTGTTCATCTGCGACGAATGCATCGGGCTGGCGGTCGAGGCCCTCGAGGAAGAAGGCCTCCCGCTCGGGTCTGCCGACCCCGACAGGCATGTCTACGTCCAGATCCCGGTGCCGGCGCAAAGGTCAGCTGTCCCGACAGACGCCCGAATAGGCGAGCTCCTTTACCTGGTGGGGGTCGACTCAGAGGGAAGAACAGACACCGTGCCCGTCCGGCTGTTGAGGCGCGAACCCGCGGACGACGAGGGATGGGTCCTCTTACAGCTCCGCTGTATAAAAGAATCGGCGGTCGTCATCGCCGCGCTGATCGCCGGTTCACGGCCCTTCACGATCCTTCGCGTACTAGGCCAACCGGAGTCAGACGGCCTGTTCGCCCGCGGTCACAGCGCCCCCCTCGCTGCCGGGGCCCAGCTGAAATCCTGCGACCCAAAGAACCTTGGTCGGCGGAGCCTTGGCCCGAAGACCCTTTTGCTGCAGACACGTCGCCTAAAGAGGCTGGAGTTGAGAAAGCCAAGCCTGAAAGAGCCGTGTCGAAAGCGGAGAAGCCGAAAAACGACAAGCCGCCCTGGCGGAACGCCCAATGGCCCCGCTCCCGACGACACCCCACCTCACGGGACTGCCCGGGTCGAGATTTCCCCTAAATGGAGCTCCGCGTAATAGACCAATGCCGGCGCCCCGTCAGCCCTCCTGGGGCTCACGGCGTTCCTCGGGCTCCGATGACGGGATTGCCGCTACCGTCGCCGCTATAAGCAGCAGGAGTAGGCCGATCAACGCGAGCCTGATCTCGTGCCACGGCGAGGAGTGGTGAGGGGGCGGGGCCACCGTGTTCAGCGGGCTCGTGTGAGGTTTCGGCAATGCCGTGAGCCGTCTGCGTCGTGCTCCCAGAGGTCATGGTCAGTTCGAGGGCTGAAAGGGTCAACGGCAGTTGAATTTGTCGTAACCGGCTTTGCCCCATCGAAACTGACTTGGACACTGCTGTGACAGTAACGGTGAGCGTATCCGTGTAAGGTCCGGGTGGACTCGGACACCTGGGTGGCGATGGCCTGTATCCGGGCCAGGTCCAATGTCGTGACCAGCTCGAGGCGGCCTGCCTTCAGCGGGGTGGCCTTCACCAAGGGAAGACTGATCTGCCAACCGTTCTCCCCCGATACAACAGCGCCAGCCGGACGGTGCCACGCACCCAAGACGCAGGAGCATCAGTTGAGAAGTAGTAGGAGATACCCAGGCGGTCGACAAGCTTGAGGAAGACAGGGTCACCCGTAACGATCCGGCCACTAGGGTATGTGGGGCTGGGCGCGGTACGGGCGTGGTAAGCCGAGCGCCCCGGTCTGGTTGAAGGTCGGAGGAGGCGGAGGCACGGGCCTAGGCGACCCGAAGAGGAAGGACAAGCCGAGCGCGATGCCGACCAGCACCGTCAGGCCGGCAAGGATCTGCCAGGGGCCGGTGGGCGGCGCTGGCCTCCCCCCGCCGAAGCCAGGGCCATGACCGGAGGGGCCGGTGTACGTCGGGTCGCGCACCCCGGTGAACCGTGGACTGGCATTCGCCGTTGGACTGGCATTCGCCGGGCCTCCAGACGAGCGCAACAGGGGGCTGACGGTCCCAACCCAAGAGCCCGAGGTCGACGGTGGCAGCACCGATCTAGCGGGACCAGCCCACGAGCCCTGGCCCGAAGGCCTCAGCAGCGGGCTCACGACCGATCTCCCCACCCCGGGGCCCAACAGGGCCTGAGCTGGGGTTGCTGGCGTGCCACGACGGCACGCGGGCTGGTGTGCGACGAGGCGCAGGGGTTGTCTTGCGGCGTGGCTCCATAAGCAGGCTGACCAGGACGACGACGATGACCAACGCGAACAAGGCCCGCAGCTCCGGCGACGTCATCAGGATCCCGACCTTGGGAATGTGCAGGACCGCCCGACCGATCACCTGGCTCGCCTTCGGGTGGATGGGGTCGATCGAGTGGTTGTTGTCGCCCTTCATTAGGAACCCTGAGGTGGCGTTACCGCCGACGATGCGGTGCAGCACGACCAGATGGCCGTCCAGGTCGCCGTGGTAAGCGACGATCTCCCCGACGTGGTAAGAGCTGGCCTGGGCGATAACCACGAGGTCACCGGTGTGATAGAGCGGTTCCATGCTGATCCCGTTGGTGACCACGTAGCCCACACGCCCGGTGAGGACGGCACCCGCGCCAAGGAGTACCAGCAGCGCCGAAATGGCACCCAACAGACGTCGCCACGGTTTGGGCCGGGCCAGGGGACGTTTCATACCGTTCCGTTAAATCGACCTTTGATGCTGTCCCATTGAGCCGTTTCATGTCGTCCCGTTAAAGCGCAATGCCCCGCCCAAACGGACGGGGCATTGGCTGGTTCAGCTATCGGGAGCAGTTAGCCACCACTATCAGGAAGTTGTGGGGGGTGTGGGGGGCGAGTAGACGGGGAGGACGTTGACCTGGATGGATTCAACGTTGGTGGCGTAGGTGGCATCGTCGCCGCCGGGGGGGCTGCAGACCGAAGTCGATCCCAAGTCGCTCTCGTCGGCCGTGATGTCGGTGCAAGTCCAGCCGCTGTACTCACCGTTGGTGGGGTCGACGTCAGAACCGGTGAACGTCATCGTCACCGGCGAACCGACATTGAATTGGTCATTAAAGGTCAACGTCACCAGGTCGATCTCGGTGTCGTAAGTCCCCCCGTTGGCACCGACCGGGGTCGTATCGGCGTAGCTATACACGATCGAATCTAGCGTTGTGCCACCCGTGACCGTCTGGGTTATTTCACCGCCGACAGACTGGGTTGCGCCAGCCTGGTCAATGAGGCCTGTGGCAGTGAAACCGGCGCCTCCGGCCATGACGAGACCCAAAAGGGTAGAAACGCCGGCCACTACTTTGACGCGTTTGGATATATGCATTGGGTAAAACCTCCTCTGGTGAGTAGACCGGCAGACACGACGGCCCGTTTGTGCTTGTAGGGAACACTGTCGTCGGCTCTTACCGCGCTCTTAGGTAATAGGTCACCGCTTCTAAGGATTAGGCCCCAAAAGGTCCTCTGAAGAAATGCGGGAAGTTACAAGACGCTGACGCCGAAAAACAGGAACTCACGCCAACGTGGTCTTGCCATTTACGCACGCGTGGTTCTTCACGAAGCACATTCGGGACGTACACGCGCGATAGGTCACGCCGACGCATTTGGCGTCATGTCGGCCTCCCTGGGTAACTTCATTCGACGTCCGCCCGCTACGCGCCGAGTAGCCCGCTAGGGCGGTCCTGACCCCCCAGGCTGTTGGATCTAGTATTCGGCGGATTACTCAGAGAAGCCCGAGGAACCAACAAGAGGAGGAACGATGAGGAGTTATCACCGAGACGTGGCTGAGACGCACCGGCGTAGCGTCTGGCTCCGGCCTACCGCCATGCTGTCGGCGGCCGCCATGGCAGTCACTTTGAGCGTTGTTACAAGCGCCCCAAGCGTCGGAGCGAGCAGCGTGAGGGCGGATGCGAGCCACACAAGGGCGGATGCAAGCAGCAGCTTTCTGGCCTGCGAAGTAACCGACACCGGTGGCATTAACGACCGGTCCTTCAATGCCTCGGCGTACCAGGGGTTGCAGGCCGCAGTCGCCGTCGACCACAACATCGTGCCCAAGTTCCTCTCGTCGACCTCGACGAGCGACTACACGCCGAACATCGACGACTTCCTGAGCGAGCACTGCGGCATCATCGTCACCGTCGGTTACGACATGGCCGCGGCCACTCAGACTGCCGCCAAGGCGAACCCGAAGCAGGACTTCGCGATCGTCGACTGCCCGGGCGGAACTTCGGCGGGTTGCCCCGGCTTCAGCGCCTCAGAGACGACTCTGCCGAACATCGACAACCTCGCCTACGAGACGAACCAGGACGGCTTCCTCGGCGGCTACCTCGCCGCCGCGACGGCCAAGTCGAACTCGATAGCGCCTGACGGCGCCGTGGGTGAGTTCGGCGGGGCCGACATCCCGACCGTCACCATCTATATGGACGGCTGGGTGGCTGGTGTGCGCTACTACGACCAGGTTAACCACAAGTCGGTGAAGGTGTTCGGCTGGTACCCGATCTCCAAGGGCCGGACCGCCGACAACTATGCCGGCACCGGGCTGTTCACCAACAACTTCACCGACGACGGCCTCGGCAAGACCGACACCCAGACCCTCATCGGCGAGGGCGCGAGCGTGATCTTCTCTGTGGCGGGCGGCGTCGGCCTCGGCGCTGTGGCGGCAATCCAGTCGGCTGACTCCACCAGCCCGGGTTCGGTCTCGATGGAGTGGGTCGACACCGACGGCTGCGTCTCGGACCCGAGCGGCTGCAAGTACTTCATCACGAGCGTCGAGAAGGGTATCGTGCCGTCGGTCGAGACCGCTGTGCTGGCCGCGGCCCGCGGCACCTTCAAGGGCGGTTTCTACGTCGGCAACCTCGCCAACAAGGGCGTCGCCCTGGCTCCGTACCACGATTTCGCCAGCAAGGTCCCGGCGAGCCTGACGTCCAAGCTCAACACCATTAAGGCAGGCATTGAGAGCGGCAAGATCTCGGTGAACCCGTGCAGCTACCCGGCCTCAGCGGCCACACCCGCCACGTCTCTCTCCTCCTCCTGCTCGGGGTGACGAACCACCTCAACTGATACGGAGCCGGTAGCGGACCAGTCTGCCGTCAATGGACCAGCAGGTCCGGTATAGCTCTGGTGACGTGATGGAACCGGGCGGGTCACTGACCCGCCCGGTTCCTCGTATGAAGCCAGGAGACGCCCGATGAAGCTCGAACTCATCGACATCACCAAGCGCTTTGGCCAGCTCGTCGCGAACGACGATGTGAGCCTGACCGTCGAGGAGGGCGAGATCCACGGCCTCCTAGGCGAGAACGGCGCCGGTAAGACGACGCTGATGAACGTGCTCTTCGGCATGCTGCGGCCGGACAGCGGGGAGATCCGCATCGGCGGCGAACCGGTCAGGATCTGGGCCCGGGCGACGCCGTGCGCGCCGGGATCGGCATGGTCCACCAGCATTTCATGCTGGTCCCTGTCTTCACCGTGGCCGAGAACGTCCTGCTGGGGTTCGAGCCGACGAAGGGCAAGGTCTTCTACGACCGCCGCACGGCCTCCGCGAACATCCGCCGCCTGTCGGTGGAGTACGGCCTCGAGGTGGAACCCAACGCGGTCGTCGAGGATCTTCCGGTTGGTGTCCAGCAACGAGTCGAGATCCTGAAGGCTCTCGAGCGCGACGCCCATGTGCTCATCCTCGACGAGCCGACGGCGGTGCTGACGCCGCAGGAGACTGAGGCTCTCTTCCGCATCATGCGCTCGCTCGCAGCCACTGGGCGCTCGATCCTGTTCATCAGCCACAAGCTCAAGGAGGTACGGGAGATCGCCGACCGGGTGACGGTGATGCGGCTCGGGAAGGTCGTCGGCACCACCACGCCCGCTGAATCGAGCGAGCAGGAGCTCGCCTCGATGATGGTCGGCCGCTCCGTCGAGCTAACCGTGAAAAAGGGCGCGACCGTCCCCGGCGACGTCGTGCTCCAGCTGAGCGGTCTCACCGTCGCCGACGACCGCGACCTGATCGCCGTCGACGGCGTTGACCTCGAGGTGCGCGCCGGCGAGATCGTGGCCCTGGCTGGCGTACAGGGGAACGGCCAGACGGAGCTGGTGGAGGCGATAACCGGTCTGCGCCACACCCTCCGCGGCAGCATCGCCGTCGCCGGTCAGGACCTGACACACGCTACGCCCCGCCAGCGCCTCCACGCCGGCGTGGCCCACGTGCCGGAGGACCGGCAGAAGGACGCCCTCGTGCTGCCGATGCGGCTGGCCGACAACCTCGTGCTCGACATGTACGGAGATCCTCCGTACGCCGGTCGGGCATCGCGGAACCTCGGTGCTGTCAGGGAGAACGCGCAACGACACGTGCGTGAGTTCGACATCCGAGCCCGCTCGGTCGACGATCCCGTCTCGTCGCTCTCGGGCGGCAACCAGCAGAAGGTCGTGCTCGCACGTGAGCTCGGCCGGCCGGTCAAATTGGTCGTGGCGGCGCAGCCGACCCGTGGCCTCGACGTCGGCTCGATCGAGTACGTCCATCAGCGGATCGTCGCCGAGCGTGACCAGGGCACGGCGGTGCTCATCGTCTCGTCCGAGCTCGACGAGGTGCTCGCCCTCGGTGACCGCATCGCCGTCATGTACAGGGGTCGGATCATGGGTGTCGTCGACCCGAGCGTCGGTCGCGAGCAGATCGGCCTGATGATGGCCGGCATCTCTGGGGACGCCGCCTCGGCCGGCCACGCCGGGCCATCGGTCGCTGACACCGCTGAAGCGGGAGGTGCGGGTTCATGAGCAGCGACACAGGCCCCGTCGACCTCGCTAAGTCGGACGTGCCCGCGAAGCCGGAGCAGTCGGGCGAACCGATCGGCTCTGAGCGGCGTTCGCGGGCGATCGACTTGCTGCGCCGGCTCACCGAGGCGAACGCGCTCGTGGTCACCGTCTGCGCGATCCTTGCGGGGCTCGTCGTCGGGGCGCTATTGATCCTCTGCACCTCCCCGACGGTGCTGCATGCGTGGGGGCACATCGCGAGCAACCCGGGGCACGCGTTCGGCGAGAGCTGGTCGACCGTCGCCGCGGCCTACTCGGCGCTGTTCGAGGGCTCGATCTTCAATCCCCACGCGCAGGGTCTCGTGCAAGCCTTCAACCCGATCTCGGAGACTCTCGTCGCCGCCACCCCTCTCCTGCTCGCCGGGCTCGGCGTGGGGCTCGGGTTCTCCACCGGGGTGTTCAACATCGGTGGTCAGGGGCAGCTGATCGCGGGCGCCGTGGCCGCCCTCTGGGTCGGTACGGAGATCAAGGCACCGATCGGCATCCACCTCCCGCTCGTGATCCTCGCCGGCGCAGTCGGCGGGGCCGTGGCAGGTTTCATCCCCGGCATCCTCAAAGCCACGACGGGCGCCCATGAGGTCATCACGACCATCATGCTCAACTACATCTTCCTCGACCTGCTGCAGTGGCTGCTCACCGTCCCCCCCTTACAACTACCGGGGCAGTCGAACGCGGTCTCGAAGTCGATGCCCAGCACGGCTCAGATGCCTCATCTGTTCGGTAGTACGCTGCGGGCGAACCTTGCCTTGATCGTGGCTCTCGCCATGGCGCTCGTCATCTGGTGGCTGATGCGAAGGAGCCGTCTCGGCTTCTCCTTCAAGGTGATCGGCCTCAACCCGGACGCGGGCAAGACAGCGGGCATGGACGCGCGGCTCATCACCGTCCTCGTGCTCACTATCTCCGGAGCACTCGTCGGGATGGCCGGCATGGCGACGCTTTCGGGCACCGACTTCTTACTCTCCACGGGCTACGGCGGTAACACGGGTTTCAACGCGATCACGGTGGCGCTCTTGGGCCGGAACAACCCCGGTGGCATCGTCCTCGGCTCGTTGCTGTTCGCCGCGCTCATCTCTGGCGGGCGCAACATGCAGGCGGTGACCGGCATCCCAATCGACCTCACCACCGTGATCCAGGCAGTGATCGTCTTCATGGTGGCCACGCCAGCGCTTGTGCGCGAAGTGTTCCGGCTGCGTGAGGCACGGGGAGGTCAAGCCCGCATAGCCACCAAGGGGTGGACGGTGTGAGCGCGATCACCGTCACCGCCACCGGGATGGCCCCCGTCGAGGGCCGCTTCGTCCCGGTGGGCCGCCGACGAGGCATGGGGATCTTCCTCGTGCTGCTGGCAGTCATCATGTTCTGGGCGTTCGGCGTCAACGTCGACGGCAACCTGCACTCCATTTTCATCCTCACGGCGTCGCCCGCCATCAACGTCTCGCCCATCACGATGGACGTGAGGTGGATATCGATCATCCTCGCGATCGTCTGCGCTGGCCTCGGCGCACTGCTCTACACCTGGGGCCGCAGCCGCGGCACCTACGCGATCTTCACGCTCGGCACGATTGTGTTCCTGTGGTCGTTCCTCACCTGGGCGGCGCGCGGGGGAACGCTCAACTTCGTCAGCCTGCTCGCCGGGACCCTGGTCGGCGCGACGCCACTCGTCTACGGCTCGCTTTCGGGGATCATGTGCGAGCGGTCCGGCGTCATCAACATCGCCATCGAGGGCCAGTTCCTCGCCGGCGCCTTTCTGGCGGCGATGATCGGGTCCTGGACCGGCGACCTGTGGCTCGCTGTGCTGTCCGGCGCCGTTGCCGGTGCGATCTTGGGGTGGCTGCTCGCCTTCCTCGCGCTGCGCTACGGCGCCGACCAGATCATCATCGGCGTGGTCATAGACGCCTTTGCGCTGGGTCTCACCAACTATCTCCTGTACGAGGTGATGACGCCCTACCAGAGCACCCTCAACAACGGCATCACCTTCTCGGCCTGGGAGATCCCGCTGCTGTCGAAGATCCCGATCGTCGGCCCGGTCCTATTCGACCAGAACTTCTTCGTGTACACGGCAGCGGTCCTCCTCGTCGCCGTCAATATCGCGCTGTTCAGGACCCGGTGGGGCCTGCGGGTACGCGCGGTCGGCGAGCACCCGCGGGCGGCGGAGACCGTCGGGTTGCACGTGATCCGGACCCGGTATTCCAACGTCATCATCGGCGGCGTCCTCGCCGGCATCGGCGGCGCCTGCTTCACGGTCGGCTCGATCGGCGAGTTCACCACCGACATGAGCGCAGGGCTCGGCTTCGTGGCGCTGGCGGCGATGATCTTCGGGCGCTGGCGCCCCTATGGCGCGCTCGGAGCAGCGCTCCTCTTCGGCTTTTCAGAGTCCCTGCTGAGTGTGCTGGGGGTGCTCAACGTCGGGATACCGGCGCCATTCCTATCGATGGCGCCGTACGTGATCACGATCGCCGTGGTCTGCGGGCTCGTCGGCAGGGTGCGCCCGCCCGCAGCCGACGGCGTCCCCTACAGACGGGAGTAAGCCGAGCGAGCTGCCCGCCCTCAGCTCCAGGACCGCGCGCCGGGCTCGGCCACCACCCGGGCAGCGGCGGCTAGACCAGCCCTCAATGCTTGCTCGGGCCCGTCGCCACTAAGGCGCCGAGCGAGGAACGTCCCCGTGAAGGCGTCGCCGGCGCCGGTCGTATCGGCAACCTCGACGTGGTCCGCGGAGCAATAAAGGCGCTCGGTCGCCGGCCCTGACAACAGCGCTCCCTCGGCCCCGAGGGTGACGACCGTCTCCCGGTAGTAAGGCCGTAAAGCAGCCAGGACATCGTCGGGGTGCCTGGCGCCGGTCAACGCGCTGCCCTCGTCGAGGTTGGCGCAGCACCACTCGATGCCTCCGGTCCACGACAGGAACGCATCAGCGCCGACGGCAGCGAGCGGTCCTGCCGAGCAGGGGTCGACCGAGCGTGTCATCCCGGCGGCGGCTGCTAGTTCCAGGGCTGTCAGCCCGACGGACCTGGTTGCCTCGTCGAGCAGCACGTAACCCGAGAGGTGGAGGTGCCTCCCCGCCACAAACAGAGCGGGGTCGAGCGTGTCGGTGACGAGCCTGCAGTTGGCACCCCGATCGGTGAGCATCGAGCGCTCCCCCGAGCCGTCGATGAGGGCTACGACTACTCCAGTGCGCTGTCCTGGGCACACCTGGAGGTGGGCCTGAACCGCACTCGCAGCCAACGCCGCGGCGGCTGCGCGGCCGAACTCGTCGTCACCGACCGCGGCCACGAGGTGGGCTACTGCGCCCGCAGCGGCGAGCGCCACGGCCTGGTTGGCAGCCGACCCGCCGGGGGAAACGACGACCCTGGAAGGTGTATCGCTGCCCCGGTTGAAGGGCCAAGAGGGACTACGACGACGTCGACCATGACGTCGCCGATGACCACGACGACTGGTTGTTGCACCGGGGGCGCCATCGTTGGGCAGCGTAGTCACGGTCGACGATGAGTAGTGTCACCAACGTGCCAGCTCGAGGAGACCCAGATCGAGGAGACATCGGGCCGGCCGAAGATCCCGGCCGAGGTGCTGACTGGGGCCTGCTCCGACAGGCCGCCGACGCGGCAGCAGCTCATGCCTACGCGCCTTACTCGGGGCTGCGGGTCGGCGCGGCCGGGCTGGGCGAGGACGGCACCGTGGTCAGCGGGTGCAACATCGAGAACGCCTCGTTTGGCCTTACCCTCTGCGCAGAATGCGGGCTTGTCTCAGCCCTGGTCAGCGGCGGGCACGGTCGGCTTGTGGCCGTGAGCGTGACGGCGGGGGACGGGCGCCCTCTGGCGCCGTGCGGCCGCTGCAGGCAGCTGTTGATGGAGCACGGGGGCCCGGGCTTGCTGGTCGACGGGGGGCCGGCAGCTCCGCCGCAGCGGCTCAGCGAACTGCTCCCGGGTGCGTTCGACGCTGCCGATATCGTGTCCCGCGGGACCAGGACGACTAGCGGAGTCCCGGACTATGACGCCGGATAGGCCCACGCTGGGTAGCCCGCTACCGGTAGGCAGCTCGCCAGCCCGCTTCGACGCGGTCGACCTGGTGCGCGCCAAGCGCGACGGCGGCGAGCTCAC
Source organism: uncultured Acidimicrobiaceae bacterium (assembly GCA_963725935.1). Taxonomy (GTDB): domain Bacteria; phylum Actinomycetota; class Acidimicrobiia; order Acidimicrobiales; family Palsa-688; genus Fen-671. The sequence continues at coordinate 118,254 of CAVSAM010000006.1, forward strand.
CGATGGGGAGATCGGCTGGCTGATCGATGCCTACGTCGCTGGCAATGTCCCCGACGAGCAGGTCGCCGCCTTGTTGATGGCTATCTACTGGCGCGGGATGTCACCGAGAGAACGGGACAGCCTCACACTCGCTATCGTCGCTTCCGGCGAGGTCATAGACCTGTCGGGACTTTCTCGCCCAAGCGTGGACAAGCACTCGACCGGGGGTGTGGGCGACAAAGTCTCGCTCGTCCTTGCGCCGCTGGTGGCGTCCCTCGGGGCGGCGGTCCCCCAGCTGTCGGGCCGCGGGCTCGGACATACCGGGGGGACCCTCGACAAGCTCGAGGCGATCCCGGGATGGCGCTCTCAGCTCACGACGACTGAGAATCCTCGACCAGCTCGAGTCTGTGGGCTGCGTGATATGCGCGGCCGGCGCTTCGTTGGCACCTGCCGACCGCAAGCTCTACGCCCTGCGGGACGTCACCGGCACGATCGAGTCTGTCCCCCTGATCGCCTCGTCGATCATGTCCAAGAAGATCGCCGAGGGGACCTCCGGCCTCGTGCTCGACGTGAAGGTGGGTTCGGGCGCGTTCATGACCGAACGCGGGCGAGCTGCGGAGCTCGCCGCGGCCATGGTCGAGATCGGCCGGAGCGCCAACATGAAGGTCGCGGCGCTGCTCACAGCGATGGATGTCCCCCTTGGCCGGGCTGTCGGCAACGCAGTCGAGGTCGCGGAGGCGGTCGAGACGCTCGAGGGCAATGGCCCTGACGACCTGGTCGCCGTGACGGTGGCACTGGCGGAAGTGATGCTCGAACTGGCCAACCTGCCCGGGGACCCGCGCCGGGCGCTCCAGGACGGTTCGGCCCTGGCGGTTTGGCGGGAGATGGTCCGTGCCCAGGGCGGCGACCCCGACGCCCCGCTGCCGCGCGCGGGCGTGGTCGAGCCTGTCCTGGCTGAGCGCGACGGTTTCCTCGCTCGCCTGGAAGCCCGCTCGGTCGGTGTCGCAGCCTGGCGGCTGGGGGCGGGGAGGGCCAAGAAGGAGGACCCGGTGCTCGCCAGTGCGGGGGTCCGCTGCCTGGTCAAGCCCGGGGAGCCTGTGACGAAGGGCCAGACGCTTCTCGAACTGCACACCGACGACCCGGCCCGCCTGGAGCACCGCGAGGGAGGCGCTGCGCGGCGCGCTCGAAGTCACCGCGGAGGCACCTGGCGGCGCGGCTCTCCCGCTCGTGATCGAGCGAGTTGGCTGAGGGACCGCCGAAAGACTACTTGGTAGCGTACGCGTATGCCGGAGACCCAGCTGACGCTCGAACAAATCCGCCGCGCACCCAAGGTGCTCCTTCACGACCACCTCGACGGCGGGCTGAGGCCGGCGACAGTCGTGGAACTGGCGGACGCCGTCGGCTACGAGGATCTCCCGGCCAAGGACCCGGACAAGCTCAGCCGTTGGTTCGTGACCGAGACGCCGCGCCGGAACCTGGTCCGCTACCTCGAAGGCTTCAAGCACACGGTCGCCGTTATGCAGACCACGGAGGCGCTCGAGCGCGTCGCCCGCGAGTGCGTTGAGGACCTGGCCGACGACGGGGTCGTCTATGCCGAGGTCCGCTTCGCCCCTGAGCTCCACACCGAGGAAGGCCTCCGCCTGGAGGCCGTCGCCGAGGCGGTGCTGGCCGGCTTCGCCGCAGGCATGGAGAACGCCCGCGAGGCTGGGCCCCCATCGTGGTGCGGGCGCTGTTCACGGCCATGCGCACGGCGGCCCGCTCGCTTGAGATCGCAGAGCTCGCGGTGCGCTACCGCGACGTCGGTGTTGCCGGCTTCGACGTGGCCGGGCCGAGGTGGGGTACCCTCCGACGCTTCATCTCGAGGCGTTCAACCTTGTCCAGCGGGAGAGCTTTCATGCGACAGTGCATGCAGGCGAGGCCTTCGGGCTCCCGTCGATCTGGCAAGCCCTGCAATGGTGCGGCGCCGAGCGGTTGGGCCACGGGGTGCGCCTCGTCGACGACATCACGGTCCATGACGACGGCTCGATAACTCTCGGCCGGCTGGCGAGCTACGTCCGGGACTGCCGGGTCGCCCTCGAGCTTTGCCCGACTTCCAACGTCCACACCGGCGCTGTCGCCAGCCTGGCCGAACACCCCATCAGGATGTTCCGGCGGCTTGGTTTCCGGGCCACCATCAACACCGACAACCGGCTCATGAGCGGTGTGAGCCTGTCGTCGGAAATGGCCCGTTGCGCCGAGGTTTTCGGCTGGGACTGGGTCGACCTGCGCTGGCTTTCGATCAACGCCATGAAGAGCTCATTTTTCGACTTCGACGAGCGCCTGGCCCTTATCAACGGCGTTATCAAGCCCGGTTACGACGCCCTGGCCGCCGAGTCCGCTTTCCGGGTTTCCGCCCCCGGCATCGCCGGCGTGGCACCACGCTAAGCCAAGTGCCAGCGCGCTGAGAGCCCACTGGGCCACTTGTTCCTGCGGGCATTAGCATGTCGCCGTGGACCATCCTGAGTTGCTGGAGCGGCACCGGAAGGTCCTCCCAACCTGGCTAGCGCTCTACTACGAAGACCCGCTCGAACTTGTCTCTGGCAAGGGGTGCGTGGTGACCGACGCCGAAGGCAGGGACTATCTCGATTTCTTCGGCGGGATCCTCACGACTATGACTGGCCACTCGGTGCCGGAGGTCGTGGAGGCGATCCGGGAACAGGCCGGCCGGATGCTCCATACTTCGACGCTCTACCTCATCCGCCCGATGGTCGAGCTAGCGGAGAAAATCGCCGCCTTGTCCACCGTGCCGGACGCCAAGGTCTTCTTTGTCAGCTCCGGGACGGAGGCAAACGAGGCCGCTCTCTTGTTCTGCTGTACAGCGCGCCGCTCCAACCAAGTGCTGGCATTGCGCAACAGCTACCACGGCCGTTCGTTCACGGCAATGTCGGTGACCGGCAACCGCTCGTGGTCCGCCTCCAGCCTGAGCCCCCTGCAGGTGAGCTACCTCCACAACGGGGACCGCCAGCGCAGCCCGTTCGCCCACCTCGGCGACGAGGACTTCAATGCCGCCTGTGCTGCAGACCTGCGCCAGGTCATCGACACGACGACCGCCGGGGACGTCGCCTGCATGATCGCCGAGCCGATCCAGGGGGTGGGCGGCTTCATTATCCCGCCCGATGGGTTCTTCGCCGGATTGAAGCAGGTGCTCGACGAGTACGGCATCCCGTTCATCTCCGACGAGGTGCAAACGGGTTGGGGCCGCACCGGCTCGCACTTCTGGGGATTCGAGGCCCACGGGATAACTCCTGACCTCCTGACCTTTGCCAAGGGCCTAGGCAATGGCATGGCTATTGCCGGGGTGGTGGGGCGCGGCGACCTCATCGACTCGCTCCAGGCCGCCTCCATCTCGACCTTTGGTGGCAACCCTCTGGCGACCACCGCCGCCTTGGCCAACCTGGACTACCTGCTCTCCCACGACCTGCAGGCCAATGCCAAGGTGGTCGGTGATTTCCTGCTGGAAGGGCTCCGCCGGCTAGCCGAGCGTTCCAACATCGTCGGGGAAGTCCGCGGCAAAGGGCTCATGATCGGAGTGGAACTGGTGGAAGCCGGGACGGCGATGCCGTCGGCGCGAGCCGCTGGGCGAGTCCTCGAAGAGACCGGGCGCGGGGCCTGCTAGTTGGCAAGGGCGGCCTCTACGGGAACGTGCTGCGTATTGCACCGCCCCTGTCGGTGAGCATGCAGCAAGCTGAAGAGGCGCTGTCGGTACTGGGCGACGCCCTGCAGGCTGCCGAGACCTGAACTTCAGAGAGGAGCACAGCCGATGTCTGAGATCGTGCGAGCGGCGCTTGTCCAAAGCAGTTGGACCGGCGACAAGAAATCGATGATCGAAGCCAACGTAGAGCTCGCCCGGGAAGCTGCTGCGCAGGGCGCCCAGGTGCTCTGCTTCCAGGAGCTGTTCTACGGCCCGTACTTCTGCCAGGTCCAAGACTCCCAATACTTCTCTTACACCGAGGCGGTCCCGGGCGGTCCGACCACCGAGCTGATGTGCTCGCTCGCCCGCGAGTTGCACATGGTGCTCGTGGTGCCCGTCTTCGAAGAGGAGCAGCCAGGCGTGCACTACAACACCGCCGCCGTCATCGACGCCGACGGCACCTACCTCGGGAAGTACCGCAAGACGCATATCCCACAGGTCCAAGGTTTCTTCGAGAAGTACTACTTCCGCCCCGGCAACCTCGGGTACCCGGTCTTCCAGACTGCGGTAGGGCCGGTCGGCGTCTACATCTGTTACGACCGCCATTTCCCCGAGGGCTGGCGAGCTCTCGGGCTCGCCGGGGCCCGCATGGTGTTCAACCCCTCGGCCACGAGCCGTAGCCTTTCCCAGTACTTGTGGCGCCTCGAGCAACCGGCGTCCACGGTCGCCAACGAGTATTTCGTCGGCGCCATCAACCGGGTTGGCGTGGAGCCGCTCGGCGATGACGACTTCTATGGGAGCTCGTACTTCGTTAACCCCCGCGGTCAGCTCGTCGGCGAGGCGGCGCCGGACGACAAAAGCGCGGTCGTGGTGCGCGACCTGGATATGGACCTGCTGGCCGAGGTCCGGCAAACCTGGGCCTTCTACCGTGACCGCAACCCTGCCGCTTATGCAACCCTCGTCCAACCTTGAGCCGGGGGCCTCGCCACGGGCCCGCCCGCAAAGCACTGGGTGCGGGTAGCACAGCGGTGACCAGCTAGCCGAAAGGAGCCGCTCGTGCGCATTCTGATCTCCGGGGGGACCGTTGTCAGCCCTACCGGTACGCAGGCAGCAGAGGTCCTCGTGGACGGCGAACGCATCGTTGCGCTTGCCGCGCCTGGATCCGACCTCGTGAACAGCTTCGCCGAAGGGGCGCGCCGCGTGGACAGCGTCCCAGCGTCTCGTCATCCCAGGGGCAGTCGACGTCCACACCCACATGGAAATGCCCTTTGGGGGTACCGAATCTGCAGATACGTTCGCGACCGGGACCCGGGCAGCAGCCTGGGGAGGCACTACTACCATCGTGGACTTCGCGATCCAGCGCAAAGGGGAAACGCTCCGCTCAGGTCTCGACGCATGGCATCAAAAGGCCGAAGGCCAGTGTGCAATCGACTACGGGTTCCACATGATCGTTTCGGACGTTAACGAGCAAACGTGCAAGGAAATGGACCAGCTGGTCGGCGAGGGGGTAACGAGCTTCAAGCTCTTCATGGCTTATCCCGGGGTCTTCTACTCGACCGACGGGGAAATCCTTAAAGCCATGCAACAGGCCAGAGATTCAGCGGCCACCGTGATGATGCACGCCGAGAACGGGATCGCGATCGACGTCCTAGTCGCTCAGGCGCTCTCCCGCGGGGAAACTGCTCCCCGCTTCCACGGGCTAACCCGGCCTGATCGGCTCGAGGCCGAAGCAACTGGGCGCACGATCGCTCTCGGCAAAGTGGCCGGTGCACCGGTTTATATCGTGCACCTGTCCACGACCGGTGCCCTCGAGGCGGTCGCCGAGGCGCGCGACCAGGGCCAGAACGCTTTCGCCGAAACCTGCCCGCAGTACCTGTTCCTTTCGGCGGACGACCTCGCCCGCGACGGCTTCGAAGGAGCGAAGTACGTCTGCTCCCCGCCACTGCGGGCCAGGGAACACCAGGCAAACCTGTGGCGCGGGCTCCGCACAAACGACCTGTCGGTCGTGTCCACCGACCACTGCCCGTTTTGTTTCAAAGAGCAGAAGGAACTTGGGACCGGAGACTTCTCCAAGATCCCGAACGGCATCCCTGGGGTCGAGCACCGCGTCGACCTCACCTTCCAAGGTGTGCTCGCCGGAGAGATCACCATGGCACGCTGGGTCGAAATAAACTCCACCACCCCCGCCCGGATGTTCGGCCTTTATCCCCACAAGGGCGTGCTCGCACCGGGGTCGGACGCCGACATCGTGGTTTACGACCCGGCGGCGAAGCAAAGGATCTCGGCAGCGACGCACCACATGAGCGTCGACTACTCGGCCTACGAGGGTAAAGAAGTCACTGGGCGGGTGGACACCGTGCTCTCGCGTGGCCAGTTCGTGATTGACGCCGCCCAGTACGTGGGCAGCGAAGGGCACGGCAAGTTCCTCATCAGAGGGGTCAACGACTACCTGGTCTGACGCACAGAGCTACCGCGAGGCAACAGGCATGGCGGGCCGGAGAGGCCCGCCCGACTAGAAGGGCGAGCGATTGAAATTTGGCGTGGTCCTGCAGACCGATCCTCCTGCTCGGCACGTGATCGAGCTGGCCCAGCTCTCGGAGTCGCTCGGCTTCGAGTATGTCTGGACGTTCGACTCGCCCGTGCTATGGCAGGAACCGTTCGTTATCTACTCGCAGATCCTCGCCACCACGAAGTCGGTGATCGTTGGCCCGATGGTCACCAACCCGTTGTCTCGGGACTGGGCGGTAACAGCCTCGCTGTTCGCGACGCTGAACGAGATGTACGGCAACCGGACCATCTGCGGGATCGGGCGGGGCGATTCCGCTGTGCGTTTCATCGGGCGCGCGCCCGCCAGTTTGGCCACCCTCGGCCAGGCGATAACCGCCATCAGGGACATGGCCGAAGGCCGCTCGGCTCAGCTGGGCGAAGCCTCTGTGACGATCCCATGGGTGCAAAACGGTCGTCTGGAGGTGCTGATGGCGGCCTACGGGCCCCGCGCCCTGGAGCTTGCAGGCCAGTGCGCCGACGGCGTTATCCTCCAGATCGCTGACCCCTTCGTGGTCGGATGGGCGGCCGGCGTAGCCCGCGCCGCCGCCGCCGCGGTCGGACGCGACCCCACTGCGTTCAAAGTCTGCGTCGCCGCTCCCGCCTACGTCGGTGACGACCTGAAAGCCCAGCGTGACCAGCTGCGCTGGTTCGGAGGGATGGTCGGCAACCACGTCGCGGACATCGTGGAACGCTACGGCTCCGCTTCGGGGGCGGTGCCCGAGGCACTGACGGCCTACATCGCCGGGCGCAAGGGCTACGACTACAGCCACCACGGCAAGCCCGGGAACCCCTCAACCGAGTTCGTACCCGACGAGATCGTCGACCGTTTCTGCATTCTTGGGCCCCTGGCTGCGCACGTCCAGCGGATGAACGAGCTCAAAGCCATCGGGGTCGACCAGTTCGCCATCTACCTGATGCACGACCAGAAGGAAGCGACGCTGCGCGCTTACGCGAGCGAGCTCCTGCCGGCCTTCGCTCGGTAAATCCAGGCCCCGTCGTGCTACCGGGCGACCTCGGGCTGCCCAGGGGCGACCTCGGGCTGCCCGGCGACCTCGGGCTGCCCGGCGACCTCGTGGCCCGGGCCGAAGCTTGGATCACCGAGGATCCAGACCCCCAGACCCGGGCTGAGCTGGCGGATCTACTGGAGAGGTCGGACGAGGTGGGGCTGCGGGAGCGCTTCGGGCACCCGTTGGAGTTCGGTACTGCGGGCCTGCGCGGCCCGCTCGGAGCTGGCCCGGCCCGCATGAACCGGGTGGTCGTCCGTCGGACGACCGCCGGCCTGGCTCGCTACCTGCTTGACCAGTCCTTCCCGGACCGGCCGGACAGCCCGGCCGGGACCGGGCTGGGAGCCGTCGTCGGCCATGACGCCCGGCACCGGTCGGCGGACTTTGCCGATGACACCGCCCGGGTACTCGCGGCGGCCGGCTTGCGAGTGCTGCGGTTCGAGAGCGCGCTGCCGACGCCCATAACCGCCTTCGCCGTGCTCCACCTCCGCGCGGCAGCGGGGGTCGTCGTCACGGCCAGCCACAACCCGGCTCCCGACAGCGGGTACAAGGTCTACGTCGGCGACGGTGCCCAAGCGCTGCCGGATGATGCCGCGTTGATCACGGCTGCGGCCGCGGAAAGTGCGTTCCCCGATGACTCGGCCATTTCCGGCGAGCTCGGTGGGCGGCTCGCCGATGTCAATGAGGCGGAGCTGCTAGCGGCCTACCGTCGCGCCATCCTGTCGACCATCGGCCCCTCCGGGCCGCGCCGGCTGCGCACTGTCTATACCCCCCTTCACGGGGTTGGCGCCGCCGTGCTGCCGGGCCTGTTCCTGGAGGCGGGTTTCGACCCGCCGGCGCTCGTCGTCGCGCAGGCTCGACCAGATCCGGACTTCCCCACCACGCCGTTCCCTAACCCGGAAGAGCCAGGGGTACTCGACCTTGCCTTGGCCGACGCCGAGCGGGCGCAGGCGGATCTCGTTGTCGCCAACGACCCCGATGCGGACCGCCTTGCCGTCGCCGTGCCGGCTCCCGGGCGTAACGGGTTCCGGGTGCTGACGGGCGACGAGCTCGGGGTTCTTATCGCCGATCACCTCATCTCGACCACGACGGGAACGGACCGTCTTGTGGCGACCACGGTCGTGTCCTCCTCCATGCTGTCGGCGCTGGCCGGATCATACGGGGTCGCCTATGTCGAGACGCTCACGGGCTTCAAGTGGGTCGCCCGGGCGGCTCGGCTGCGGCCAGGCCACCGCCTGCTGTTCGGCTACGAAGAGGCTCTCGGGTACGCGGTCAGCACGGCCGTAGCTGACAAGGACGGCCTCTCCGCTGCCGTGGTTGTGGCCGACATGGCGGCCAGGGCCAAGCACGAGGGCACCTCGTTGCTGGAGCGGTTGGACGCCCTCGAAGCGCTCGTTGGTGTGCACTCCACCACACAGTGGTCGCTCCGCCTGCCAGGTAGCGATGCGATGGAGGTCATGACGTCGCTGATGGCACGTTGGCGCTTGGCGCCGCCGGCGCACCTGGCGGGCCTAGAGGTGACCGAAGTTCGCGATCTGGCCCAAGGAGACCGCGACCTTCCGGCTTCGGACGTGCTCGTGCTAAGGCTGAACGGGCTCGGCCGCGTGGTCCTGCGCCCGAGCGGCACCGAGCCCAAGCTCAAGGTCTACCTGGAGGCGACGACCGGGCCGTGCGCCCCGGAGGATCTCCCTGCGGCCCGGCGATCGGCCCGCGCCAGGCTGGAGGACCTCCGCCGGGAGGTTGCCGGCTACATTAGGGCCCGATGATCGCACCGACCGGCGCCGGCGCGACCCACCAGCAGAGCTCGGAGGTCGCCCAAGCACAGCGCGACGGCAAGCCCATTGTCGCTCTGGAGTCCACCATCATCGCTCACGGGCTTCCCAGGCCTCGCAACCTCGAGGTTGCTCGGGAGCTCGAAGCCATTGTCCGGGACCAGGGGGCATGCCCGGCGACAATCGCTGTCCTCGACGGCGCCCCCCACATCGGCCTCGAGGATGACGAGCTCGTGCGGGTGGCCGGGACGACTGACCTGCGCAAACTTGGCCGGCGTGACCTACCTGTGGCTATGGCCCTGGGAGCGAGCGGGGCGACGACAGTTTCCGCCACGGCATGGCTGGCGGTGGCAGCTGGCATCCGGGTCTTTGCGACTGGCGGGCTCGGCGGCGTGCACAGGGGCTTCGTCGAGTCATTTGACGAGTCGGCGGATTCTCGAAGTGTTGAGCCGCACCCGCATCACTGTTGTCTCGGCCGGCGTGAAGTCGATCCTCGATGTCCCGGCGACTTTGGAACGCCTGGAAACATTGAGCGTGACGGTCGTCGGCTTCGCAACGGGCTCGTTCCCTGGGTTCTACCTCCACAGCTCGGGGTGCCCGCTCGATTGGACTGTCAGCTCAGCGGCCCAGGTGGCAACGATCATGCGGCGCCAGGACACTCTGGGTATCGCCTCGGCCGTCCTGGTGGCCAACCCTGTTCCGGAAGCTGAACAGCTCGACCCGGAGCTCCACGACCGTGCCCTAGCCCAAGCCCTTGCTGCGGCCGGCGAGGAGGGTGTCACAGGCCAGCGACTGACCCCCTATCTGCTGGCGGCTCTGGCGGCCGCAACGGAAGGTGCCTCGCTGGAGGCCAACCTGGCCGCCGTCAGGGGCAACGTGCGGCTCGGCGCACAGATCGCAATTGCGTTCTCTTCGCGGGCCTAGAGGCTTTCAGGTACTTTCAGACCCCGAGCGGGTGCCAGACGGTCTTGATCTCGACGAAAAAGAGCATCCGTTCCGGCCCCGGCTCCGCAGCCCAATCAGGGGCCGGTTGCTCTCGCCGCAGCACGCGCTTCACGTTGTCTGCGGCTGCCTCCTCGAGCCGAGCGTCGAGCCCCTCGGGAGCTCCCGCCAGGTCGATCGCCTCGACGTCACGATGTGCCGCCATCACAGGCGCCAGCTCAGCGCTACGCCCGCTCAGTATGTTGACGACTCCGCCTGGGAGGTCGGAGGTCGCCATCACTTCTGCCAGGTCGAGGGCTGGTAGAGGGTGGTCTTCGCTGGCGACAACGACGGCCGCGTTGCCGCTCGTGATCACCGGGGCGACCACGCTTACGAGGCCGAGGAGCGAGGACGCCTGAGGAGCGAGAACGCCCACAACACCGGTGGGCTCGGGGATGGAGAAATTGAAGTACGGCCCGGCAACCGGGTTCGCCGAACCAGCCACCTGTGCCAGCTTGTCCGCCCACCCGGCGTACCAGACAACGCGGTCGACGGAGGCGTCCACTGATGACGAGGCAGCCTCCCCTGTGAGCCCCTCGCCGGCAACGAGCGCTTCGATGAACTGGGCGCGACGGCCTTCGAGCATCTCGGCGACCCGATAGAGCACCTGGCCCCGCAGGTAAGCCGTGGCCGCCGCCCAGCCGGGCTGTGCCTTGCGCGCCGCTACGACGGCGTCACGCAGGTCCTTTCGGGAGGCGAGGGCGGCGTTTGCGAGGGGATTGCCGTCCGGGCTGGAGACGATATAAGAACGGCCGGACTCCGAGCGCGGGAAGGCTCCCCCGATATAAAGCTTGTAGGTCTTGCGGACGGCGACCCGAGCGTCCGGCAGGCCGCTCTCAGAGGTGCGGCCCTCAGGCACGATCGCTCCCGAAGGCGCCCTTCAAATAGGCCGCTAGCCCGTGGCGCCCACCCTCCCTGCCAAAACCGGATTCGCGATAACCACCGAAGGGGCTGGAAGGGTCGAACCGGTTGAAAGTGTTCGCCCAGACGACGCCGGCCCGCAACCGGGACGCCATATAAAGGATGCGGCTGCCCTTTTCTGTCCAGACCCCGGCGGACAGCCCGTACGTGGTGTTGTTGGCCTTGTCGATGGCTTCATCGGGTGTGCGGAACGTCAGCACCGAGAGCACGGGCCCGAAGATCTCCTCCCGGGCGATCCTTTGCGCGGGGACCACGTCGGTGAACACCGTTGGAGGGAACCAGTACCCGCGCTCGGGCAGCGAGCAGGAGGGGGACCAACGCTGCGCACCCTCGGCCTCGCCAGACGCAGCGAGCTCGCGGATCTTGTCCAGCTGCTGCATGGAGTTGATGGCACCGATATCGGTGTTCTTGTCGAGCGGGTCGCCCAGGCGCAGCGTCTCGAGCCGCCGCTTCAGCGCTTCCACCAGGCCCTCGGCAATGCTCTCTTGGACCAGCAGCCGTGACCCCGCGCAACAGACCTGGCCCTGGTTGAAAAAGATGCCGTTGACGATCCCCTCGACTGCCTGCGACAGCGGAGCGTCGTCGAACACCACGTTGGCCGCCTTGCCGCCAAGCTCCAAGGTGAGGCGCCTACTCGTGCCGGCAAGGATGCGCTGGATTTGCTTACCGACCTCCGTCGACCCCGTGAAGGCCACCTTGTCGATGCCGGGATGGGCCACCAGGGCCGCGCCGGTGCCCCCCGCTCCGGTGATGATGTTGACGACCCCGGGCGGGAGCTCGGCCTGCTGGAGGATTTCGGCGAGCAAGAGAGCCGAGAGCGGGGTCGTCTCCGCGGGCTTCAGGACGCAGGTGTTACCGGTCGCAAGCGCCGGCGCAAGCTTCCAAGCCGCCATGAGGAGCGGGAAGTTCCAGGGTATTACCTGCCCGACAACTCCGAGAGGCCGGGGATCGGGCCGAAAGCCGGCATACGCGAGCTTGTCGGCCCAACCGGCATGGTAAAAGAAGTGCGCAGCAGCCAACGGGATGTCGACGTCACGGGACTCCCTGATCGGCTTGCCGTTGTCGAGGGTCTCCAGGACCGCCAGCTCCCGTGACCGCTCCTGGAGGATGCGAGCAACACGGAAGAGGTACTTAGCCCTCTCCCTGCCGGGCATGGGCCCCCAGACCTGCTCCTGAGCTCGTCGCGCCGCCGCAACTGCTCGGTCGACGTCCGCCGGGCCCGCCGAGCCGACCTCTGCCAGCACCTCCTGCGAGGAGGGGTTCTCGGTTTTGAAGTGGTCTCCGTCGACGGGCTCGACGAACTCGCCTTCGATGAACAGCCCATAGGAAGGCTTCAGGTCGACGACTGCTCGGGACTCGGGTGCAGGTGCGTAGGTGAAACGGGCCATGGGAGCTCGGTCTACTCGATGCTGAAATCCTGAGAGCCGGCGTAGGCACCGCGCTGTTGTTTGTACCGCTGCATCAAGAGGTCGTTGAGGAGGCTGGACGCGCCGATGCGGAACCGCTGCGGCTCCAACCACTCCTCACCTGCAACCTCATTGACGAGGACTAAGTACCTGATGGCGTCCTTGGTGGCCCGGATACCGCCGGCCACCTTGACCCCGACGGAGCGGCCCGATGCGTCCGCGAAGTCGCGAACGGCCTCGAGCATCACGAGGGCAACCGGCAAGGTGGACGCGGGGCTGACTTTCCCGGTCGAGGTCTTTACGAAGTCCGCCCCGCCGATCATGGCCGTCCAGCATGCGCGCCGGACGTTGTCGTAGGTCACGAGCTCGCCTGTCTCGAGGATCACCTTCAGATGCGCTCGTCCGCAGGCGGCTTTCACTGCCCGCACCTCGTCGAGCACCAAACCGTAATGGCCGGCCAAAAAGGCGCCCCGGTCGATAACCATGTCCACCTCATCGGCCCCAGCTGCGACGGCGTCGGCAACGTCGGCGAGCTTGACCGGCAACGAAGCCCGGCCCGAAGGGAAAGCTGTGGCCACCGAGGCGACCTTGACAGGGCTGCCAGCAAGAGCGACCTTGGCGTAAGGGACGAGGTCCGGGTACACGCACACGGCCGCTACAGGGGGGACACTCGAGTCGTCTGGGCTCGGTCGCCTGGCTTTGCCGCAGAGAGCTCTCACTTTCCCCGGAGTGTCAGCGCCTTCCAACGTGGTGAGGTCGACCATCGAAATAGCGGTGTCGATTGCCCACAACTTGGCATCGGCTTTTATCGAGCGGGTTGCCAAGCTGGCAGCGCGTGCATCGGCCCCGACCTGGTCGACGCCCGGCAGGCCGTGCAGGAAGCGTCGCAACGAGATCTCCGAGCGGGCGAGGTCGGCCAGGTCAGAACCGCTGGCTCTTTCGGGCATGCCTCCGGGCTCTTCGTATTGCCGCCTCTCGACGACCCTTACCTGGTCCCCAGCTTGAGCGCTCATTTGCACCGGTCACTCTAGGCGTTCAGCGGCCCCGGAGCAGTCGCTCGGCCTCCTCCGGGGTCGGGAACGAGGACTGCGTGCCCCTGCGGCTCACACTGAAAGAAGCGCACCGCAACGCCAGCGCCATGGCGCCGGCGGGGCCCAGCCCGCTGGCTAGCCCGAAGCCGAACGATCCCACAAACGCGTCACCAGCTCCTGTTGTGTCGACTACCTGGCTGAGTGGAGCGGGCAACCTCATTGCCTCGCCGTCTTCCACCATTAGGGCGCCCGCCTCACCGAGCGTCACGAGCAGGCGAGGTGAGATGCTCGAGGCGAGGGCCACTACGTCGTCGTCTGCAACCGAGCCGACCTCGGTGCTCAGCAGCGATGACACGAGGGACACGAACTCGGTCTCGTTCGGGATAAGCCAGTCCGTCACAGCCAGGAGCTCCGGGGAGATCTCCGCTGCCGGGGCAGGGTTGAGTATCGTGAGCGAACCAGCGCCGCGGGCCGCGCCGAAGGCAGCCAGCGTCACGGGTTGGGGGACCTCGAGTTGGCCTATCACGACCTCGGAGGACTGGGCGAGGACGGTCTTGGCCACGTGTCCGGGATCCATGTCATCGTTCGCCCCCGGGATGACGGCGATCCGGTTTGTCCCATCGGCTTCAACCCAGATCGGGGCAACGCCCGTGGCTGCGCCCGAGCGGTAGACGGACTGCGCGTCTATACCCTGCGCCACCAGGTTTTCGACCGCCTGGTCGCCAAATGCGTCCCTCCCTACGCAGGCGATCATCCGCACTGATGCGCCCAGCCTCCGAGCCATCACAGCCTGGTTGGCGCCCTTTCCGCCAAAGCCGATCTCGAAACGGCCCCCGATAAGAGTTTCGCCAGGCCCGGGCAGGCGCGGCACGTAGCTGATCATGTCGGTCATGATGCTGCCGACAACGGTGATCGTCGGCTGACTGGTCATCGGCCAAACGCTATCGCGTCAACTGTTCCCGGCTAGCGGCCCCTTGCTGGCCTCCCCAGGGCTGGAGTGCCCGAAGGGCCCGGCCCTAACGATCGATCTTGGTGAACTTGTACTCGTTCAGTTCGGGGAAACCGTCGACCAGGTCCAGGACCCGGTCGATAGTCGTTTCGGCGAGCTTGGCGTCGCCGTCGGGACGGTGCATCAACCTCACAAAAACTGCCCTGTCGCCGGTGATAAAGGTCGGGACACCGAAGACCTCCCACCGCTGTACGGACTCTTCGTGTTCGGCCCGGGCGCGCTCTGCCGGCCAGCCGCTCAGTGCCTCCTCAACCACCGAGGCGCCGTCCACGCCGACGCCATCTAGGACATCGACGATGACTTGTCTGTCACGCAGGTCGAGGCTCTGGTCGTGACGTGCCCGAAATAGAGCGACATGAGCGTCCAGGAAGCGGTCGGGTTGCTTCTCCCTGAGGACGATGCCCGTCAAACCGGCGAGCACGCCGGAGTAGTCGGCGGGCGAGGCCCACACCTCATCGTCGCTGTGGTGGGCCTGGCTCAACGAAAAAAAGCGGAAATGCACGTCCCAGTCGGCTCCGGCCTGCAGCCCGACGGCAAGATGCTCGTGGGCGTTGCGCGCGAACGGGCAGAGATAATCCCAAGTGACCTCGAAAGAACTGCTCATGAAAGGTACAACCCAAGCGGTCGGCCCGTTGTTCCGCGGACTTACCAAGGCCTGACCTTGGCGAGCCGGCTAACACCAAAGAGTATGGCAAATGCCACGGCCAGTTGGACGAGCGCCAAGACCATCGCTTGCTCGTGCGAGCCATAGAAGACGGCTTCGTAGAGCGCTATCGGCATCGTTGTCGCCAAGGGCACAGATCCAGCGACGATCATGGTCGCTCCGAAGTCACCCAAGGCCCGCCCAAATGCCATCGCGACGCCTGCGACGAGCCCGCGCCGCGTTAGCGGCAACGTCACCTGCAGCGCAACCCGCGATCGAGACAGCCCCATAGCGCGAGCGGCTTGCTCGTAGCGCAGGTCGACACCGGCGATCGCTGCTCGTGAGAAGCGCAGGCAGTACGGGAAAGATTCAACGATCTGTGCGATGACGATCCCGTTGAACGTAAAGGTCAGCGGGTGGCCGAAGAGGCGCATCTCTGCGTTGCGGATAGGCCCGGGCCCTCCCATTTGGGTAAGCAGGTACCACCCAACGACGGTGGGCGGGAGGGCCATGGGCAGGCTGCACACGGTCTCGATTGCGTCGCGCCCAGGGAAGCGGCCTTTTGCCAGAAGAAACCCGAGCGTGCCCCCGACGAGGGCGACGACGATCGTCGCCTCGAAAGCCGCGTGCAGGGAAACCGACAGCGGGCTCCAGACCCAGGGCGGTATGCCGAGCGCGTTCAGCCACGAGCGTGGGACCAGCCCGATCACACTGGTCCGGTGCTCTCCGGCCCCCCCGGCGGAGGCTCTGGGCCTTCGGGTCGCTCGACGACGCGCCTCCCCGTCACCCGCCCGTGGTCGTAGGCGATTATGACGTCGCCGAGCTCCTCCGCTTCCTCGGCGTCGTGGGTCACCAGCACCGCGGGGACACCCGACGAGACGATCACCCCTCGGATCAGGCTTCTCAGCTCGCGGCGCACTGCGGAGTCGAGCGCTGAGAGCGGCTCGTCGAGCAAGACAAGTGCCGGGTCCCCGGCAAGTCCGCGCGCCAGCGCCACTCGCTGGCGCTGGCCACCCGAGAGGGAACCGGGTCGGCGGTCCGCGAACCCCTCTGCTCCTACCCTTTCGAGCCAAGCGCGGGCGACACCGCGCCGCTCCCGGCGCCCAGTGGCCTGCCGGACGGCGAGTGCGACGTTGTCGAGGGCAGAGCGGTGCGGCAAGAGCAGGCCCTCCTGGAAGACCATGCCGATGCGACGCTTTTGGGTGGTGACGTAGGTACGACGGGAACAGTCCGTTACGACATGGCCGTTTATCGCGATGGTGCCGGCGTCGGGACGCATGAGCCCTGCGATTAGCGCCAGGGTCAGCGACTTCCCAGCCCCGGACGGGCCGAAGAGGACCGACATCCCCGACTCAACCGTGAACGCAACGTCGAGTTCGAACTCGCCAACCTGGCGAGCGACCGCAAGCTCGAGCGCGGGTGTCATGCCCGGCTCCGACCGAGCAGGCCGACGCCGGTCATTGCGATGATGGCCATCAAGACCAGGATCAGCAGGACCGTGTCCCGCTCGGGTGTGGTGAACGAGTCGAGGACCGCTAGCGACAGAGTGCGCGTTTTGCCGTTGATGTCCCCACCTACCATGAGCGTGGCCCCGTATTCGCCGAGCGCACGCGCGGACCCGATCGTGAGCCCGGCTGCGATCCCGCGCCGAGCAAGCGGGAGCGTGACCTGTAGCGCGACTCGCCAATTGGGCAGGCCCATCGCCCGCGCAGCCTGCTCGAGCAAGGGGTCGACCCCTTCAATGGCAGTACGCGCCGCCCTCATGCAGAACGGGTACGCGGCCACCGCCGCGGCGATTGTGCACCCCGAGGCGTTGTAGACGAACACATGGCCGGTCACACGGGTCAAGAACCCTCCCGGACGGGTGCCTGGTGAGAGGACCTCGAGGAGGTAGTAACCGACGACCGTGGGCGGCAGGATGATCGGAAGGCTCCCGACTGTTTCGAGCAGGTCCCGGCCCGGAAAGCGGCCCTTGGCAAGCACGTACCCAGAGGCGACGCCAGTGGCCCCGGCGATTACCGCCGCCGCAAATGTAACGCGCAACGAAAGCAGGAACGGGCCAGAAACGATATCCCAGTAGGCGATGTAGCCAGCCAGGAGGTGAGCGGCAGCGAACCCGAGCCCAAAACCCACCAGCACGACGATCGAGATGACGGCAACCTTTTGCTTCTTGTCGAGACGTTGGGCGGTCTTGTGCTCCCGCTTCACTCGCGGAGGTTGAGCATCAGCTAGCTGATCGGGTCATATCCGAAGGCGGCTAACACGGCCTGTCCCTTCGAGGAGAGCAAGTACTGAATGAACGCAAGGGCAGATTTACCATCTGCGCTGGTGAGATCGGTTGCCGCGCTCTGACCTTGGTCGTCGTTTTCGACGACGACCCACTGCCTGATCGGCTGGTAATACCCGTGCTCACCTACCAGGGTCTTCGGGCTATCCATACCCTCTTTCCCGAAGTTCCCGGAACTGATCCTGGTCGCAACGTTGTCATGCATCCCTGCTACATAGTCCCTATCGGTACAAGGCTCGGCGCTCGCGATATGGGTCGTCCAGCCGTTCCCTACGGTCGCACTGGAAGGCTCCGCCACACCGCACTCCGGCACCTCTGCCCAAAAGTCAGTGTCGTTACCTCCGGGAGAGACCTCGAACGACTTCGGCAGAAGCGCGATCTGCGAGGTACCGGCGACGACGCTGTCCTGCGTGTAGGACACGTTGTCGCCGAAGATGATCGGCAGCGAGGGATCGGAATAGTTGCCGTTCCCGTTTTGTCCTCCCGACGAGGGGCTCATAGTGTTGTAATTGTCCAAGTCCGAACCCATATCTGTCATGCGGTCGATCTCCGCGCATGCCTGATCGGAGGCCGTCGCACCTAGCGCCTTGTCTGGGTCGGCGTGGTAGTACTGGGTGGCAGCTACGTAGAGAGCCTCCATCCCTGCAAGCCCGTACGGCGCGTTTGGCGCGACCCGCGATGGACCGCAGCCAGTGGTTGCGAAAACCCAGCCGTTCTTCGGGTCCGCAATTGCAAGGTACCCACCGACATTATGAGCGGCTGTCCCCCCGTAAGACCTTTTCGTGTGGGTGAGCAGATCGCTCCAAACCTGGGCCATGGTGTACGGGGCCTCTGTCAGACCGCTTTTGGAGAAATAACCACTGACAGGCTCGGCGCACGCCGGAGCGCCCTGTGCCGGCGCCAGTGTTTTCCCGCCTTTCCTGCACGAAAAGATCGCGAGGCGCCCGGTGGTGTATTGCGCGCGAGTCGACCCGATACCAGGGCAGGACGTGCCGTTGTTATTGCCGCCATTTGCTGAAGAGTACGTAGCTGAATGCGGGTCGACGCATTGGCCGTCGCTGTACTTCGGCACCGCCCCCGCGTTGGCTGCAGCGGGAGTGCCGGCAGGAACCGTGTTGTCGACATTGGCCTCATCGGCCGATGCGAACAAGGCATCGCCGGCAGGCGAGTTGCCCGCACCGTCGGATGCATAGTCCACCCCGCCGTCGAGCTCTCCGGCGAGGTGCCCCGAGCCCGCGAAACTGAACGTGACGCTGTTGCCTCCGTTGGCTGTCTGGACGAAGTCCTGTGTCATGAAATCGAACGCCGGTTCGGTGTTCGACGCTGCAAGGAACGTCGTGCCGGTCGATTGCGCCGAAACTGAGCCGGCACCAACCCCTGCTGCACCAGGTAGGACCGCAAAGACCATCAACGATGCACCTACGAGCCCAGGCAATGAGAGCTTCCTCACAACCGAGTGTCCCTTCGAAGTGTGGCCCCTACGCGTTGGCGCCAGGTCCCTCGAGCTTAGGTACAGACTCTGCCCTGGTCAAGGCAGGTCGTAGCGTTTTCGCTTTATCAGGCCGCACATGAGGTCTCAGGATCACATTTTGCTCGCAAATCGGGGACCGTGGTGAGTCCCCTGCCAGAGCTCAGCCAGCCGGCGATTGGTAGGCGGGCGAGCCGACGACGATTGTCCCGCATCCCGCCCCGGGCAGGTACACAACCGAATTGTAAACCGGCTCGAAACGCGAGCAGACCATCCTTTCGTAGCGTCGAGATGGACGCGTACTTGCCGGACTTGGAACAGCTCGCCTTCTCCGCCTTCATAATCGTCGCGCTCTCGGACCCGATGGCGCGGGGCGTCCCTTTGTTGATAGTGGCGCCCGACAACACGTACACAGCGAAACCCATAATGAAAGAAAGAGCTAGTGCAACGCCAAGAAGGTGGCCGAATGAGAGTTTATGGAACATCAGTGCCGTCCTCTCAGACCAGGCCTTGACCGTCTGGGAACGGCTTGCCGACAGTGAACCCGTCCTTGGTGATGTCGTACTGGCGGATGTACGGGTCGTGCTGGCTCGCGGTGTCTTCAAAACACTGGCGGCGCGCTTGACCTGAGATTGGCTCGGCAGGTACTGAAGAAGGACGACGTTGTCCGAAAGATGCGAGATGCCGACCTCCGACAAGCCCGTCACACCGAAGAGCTGCGGCACCTCCTGGGTCATGAGCACACTGACGGAAGCCCTCGAGAAGCGCTGTAAAAGCGAATAAACATACTCCCGGAACCGGATGTCATCGCCGGCCGCGACCATGAGATCTCCCAAGCTGTCGATCATCAACCTCTTCGTCCCGGACCGTTCGACGATCTCCAAAAGGTTGTAAACCCACTCGTCGATGTACATGTCGACGGGAGTGCGGTACATCACCTCAATGTTGTCGTCGCAGAGAGACCACCCGAACCCGTTGCAGATGTTCTCCAGTTGCACCGGGTTCTCCTGGAACGTGGCGATCAGGCCGGGGGCGCCCAAGCGAGCACCAGCGAAGACGAAATGAAGGCCCATCAGCGTCTTGCCGGCACCGGAAGGACCCGCCACCAGCGTCGACGCACCAGACCAGTAGCCGTCGGTGAGCATCTCGTCGAGGATGGGGATGCCGGAGGAGATGCGGTCTCGAGAGATCTTGTAGGACGATACGTCGATGGAATCAGCCAATCGTGGGAAAACGTCGAACCCTTCACCCGAGAGGCGATAGGCGTGCTGGCCGCTCATGAAGGCGCTCCCACGCAGCTTGAGGACCTGGAGCACACGCCGTTCCCGCTCTGCAGCCCGTTCGGAGTGCAGGGACACGATGGCGTCGGCCACGGCGAACTCGGGGGCCTCGGTTGCATCGTCGCGCCCGTACTCGCCGACCCAGAACGAGGTGACGGGCACGACCGACAACCGGGCGGCTAAGTCGTGTAGGAAGCGCCGGAAGTCTCCTTGGTTCTCCGCGTAAGGGTGGAGGGCCTTGAAGCTATCGATCACGACGATGCCGGGCCGCCGTTCTTTGAGGAGGCGGTCCACCTGCAGGAGGACGCCCGGGAGGCCCTTGGCGTTCATCGCCCCGCTGAGGTCCTCGTAGAAAACCGACGACCCCACGGCTTTCTGATCGAAGAAGGCGAGAGTCTGCCCGTACCGCAGGATCTTCTCGAGCGGCTCGGACACCGTCGCCAAGTAGATGCCGGGCCTCTCCTCGGTCGCATTAGTGAAGAGGTATTGCTGAGCGAGGATGGTCTTGCCCGCGCCCGGCGGCCCGATGATGAGGTTGACGGCGTTGCTGACAAGGCCACCACCGAGGACAAGGTCGATGTTGGGGGCACCGCTCGGCAGCCGTGCCAAGGCCCGTGCCGTCGTCACCTCGGGCTCCCTCGCAAGAACGAGCTCCTAAGGAGCAGGTCCTGGACGGTGGAGATGAGCTGGAGCGGGTCCAGCGGCTTCTGCAGGAAGGCGTCGGCACCGCTCGCTAGCGCTTCGTCCCGTGATCCGAGTGTCGAAACGGCCAAGACCGACGCGGTCCCCCCGTTCTTGAAGGCCCGACAGAGACCGGGGCCCGCCCCTCCAGAAATCTGCATGTCGACGACAACCACCT
Source organism: uncultured Acidimicrobiaceae bacterium (assembly GCA_963725935.1). Taxonomy (GTDB): domain Bacteria; phylum Actinomycetota; class Acidimicrobiia; order Acidimicrobiales; family Palsa-688; genus Fen-671. The sequence goes on from CAVSAM010000006.1 coordinate 139,111, forward strand.
GCGGGGTCTTGTCCTCGTATTGGGCCTCCGCGTCATGAGCGTCGAGGGTAGTCACGACTTCATAGCCCTCGGTGCGTAAAAAGTAGTCCGTGAACTCTGCAGCGTACGGGTCACGCTCGGCGAGCAGGATCACGACCCGAGCATCTGTTTGCGGCAGCGTCAGCCAGCGGGAACCATCCTCTCCCGTTCGCCCTGCCAGGACGCGGTGAGCGTCCGCCGCCGATAGGCCCGACCCCATCTGCGCCACCACAAAACGGAGCTGCTCGAGTTGGTCGCGACTGTACACTCGCTGGCCGCCCTCGCCCCGCTCGGGGACTACCAGTGCGTAGCGCTCCTCCCACGATCGCAGCGTTCCTGGAGGGACCTCGAGCATCCGCGCCACTGCGCCGATGCTGTAGATGGCACGCGAGGGGGCGTCAATAGACTTGAATGATAGCGAAGGCTGCCAGATAAAAAATATAAGTAATCTGGCATGAGTTCTGGTGCAGCCCTTGTATACCTACGGATGTCCTCCATACAACCTCCGCAAGACCTTGACAAGTCCGCCGCGCGACATCTAGGATGTTTGGTGTACTCCGGACCCTGGTACGCGACGTCTGTAGCGCCTGAGGTAGGAGCGTGCCATGGCCCTTGTCGGGTCTTTTGTTCTTTCAGACCGGATCTCCGCTCAAGGCCTCGTTGGTCGTCCCCCGCCGCCTCCTGCTACTACAACGGTGCCCGGGCCGCTATTGGCCGGAGCTTCTCCTTTTGAGGGACTTAGTAGGAAAGCGTTGAGGCAATGCTGATTTGGATTATCGTGGCCGTTATACCCCTTGCGCTTCTCGGTAGTGTCCTTGGCACTTCTGGCAGCGGGCGCCGCCAGCGCGAAGCCGAGGCGACCTGGGCGTCAGACGTCGAACAGAGAGCTCGCCTCGACCGCGTCCCAAAACCGGAAGAGGCTCTCGATGGTTAGGGCTCGTCTGGCGCGCACGTGGGCCAGCTGGCGCTCAACTCGAAGGTTTGACCCAGGTGGGAAAGGGCTCGTCCTTCCAAGGAGGTCGATGTCAAGCTGACAGGTGCCCAGATGGCCAAACAAACCCTCTTCACCAGGGCCCTGGTGGAGCTGGCAGACACGCTGGTGGCGGACTTCGACGTGGTCGAACTGCTAACCCGGCTCGCAGACCGCTGCGTCGACGTGCTTGATGTGGGTGCTGCTGGTTTGATGTTGGCTGGGCCGACGGTGAATTGCGGGTAATGGCTTCGTCCAGCGAGGCCATGCGGGTGCTGGAACTGTTCGAGCTGCAGTCGGAGGAAGGTCCCTGCCTTGATTGTTACCGCAGCGGCAAGCCGGTAACCAACAAGAACCTGGCCGTTGCCAACAGCCGCTGGCCCCGGTTCGCCGCCGAAGCTCTCGCGGCCGGGTTCCGGTCTGTGCACGCCTTGCCCATGCACCTGCGGGGCACGGTCCTCGGCGCTCTCAACTTGTTCCACCTCGAGGCGGGCGACATGCAAAGTGACGATATCGAGGCCGCCCAGGCCTTGGCCGACGTCGCCACGATCGCCATACTCCAGCACCGCGCCACCCTGGAAGCCCAGGTCGTCAATCAACAGCTCCAGAACGCGCTCAACAGCCGGGTCGTCATCGAGCAAGCCAAAGGAATGGTAGCCGAGAGACAAAACCTCAACATGGAGCAGGCGTTCTCGGCCTTGCGTAACTATGCGCGCAACCACAACCTGCGGCTCGCCGATGTTGCACAGGCGGTCATCAGCGGCTCCCTGCCTGCGTCCGCCTTTGACCGGTTCGCTCAAACGGGAATGTTCCCGTCGAGCAAGTCGGTAACGACGTAGCTGGCCTCAGGTTTCATAACTCTGTGGTCGTGGTATCGTAATTAAGTCAGCGTTGCTCCCAGGCCTGGGCAGCGCATGCAGTCGGAACATGCCTAGAACGCTGGAGTCACGCGATGCTCATTTGGACCATCTTTGCTGTTATATCTGTCAGCGTCCTAGGTATTGCCATTGTCGCTATCAGGGATAGAGCCAGTCGGCGCAACCGGACGGCGGAGGTCTGGTCGGAGACAGAGATCGACTACAAAGCCCGCGACGACCTCATCCCCAACCTCGAAGAGACCCTAAAAATGTACGGCTTCCCTCAGAGAGAGGGAGCCGAAGCACAGGGTGAACGGGCGACACAATCACCTCAGCCGGTAGCAACGCCGGGCTTCACTGGTAGGCGGAGACATCCTGAACGGGGCCGTAGGCAAGACAGCCTCGCGGAGGCGAGCTAGCTTTCTGAGACTGAAATGCGCCTCGCTTCGCTTTAATGTGCTTATCTGTGGCACCGCCGCGCAGTGCCGTTTCTCGGCGTCCTTTCTCGGCGTCAAAGATGGTGCCAATTGGAGGCGTTAACTGGCACTGCGTTGCCGCCCAACGCCCTAAAGGGTGTAGCATGATAGTGACGCGATAACAGCCCCAGACGTGTTGGGCCAGTATTAGCTGGCTGGGGGCGGTACTCCGGACTTCGGTAGCGACATCGCAACGCCAGAGGTAGGAGCGTCCCATGTTACGTCGGTTCTCGTTTTTCGCCACCCCCTAGTTTCGCGGCTCCCACTGCGGCCCTCTCCCTGTGGACTGGGTGCTCACGCGAGCAGTTATCCCGTGTGCCGTCCCCGTGCTCTCAATTCCGTCCTTTCCTCTTATTGAGTGCTCGGTTCTCTATTGCAAGCCGCCGCGGCGCTCGCCCGGACGGAAAAGCTCAAATAGCAATTTCGACACTAACCAAAGGAAAAGATGACCTATAAACGGCAAGGCCGGCACACCCGGCATGCTGGGCCTGGGACCGCGATAGTGGCGACGCTCGCCATTGTCGGCGGCTTCTTGGCCTCCACCATGTCACCCGCACTAGCGGCCACGACCACGACGGCAGCAACCACCACGACGGCAGCAACCACCACTACGACGGCACCGCCTACAACCACCACTACCGCCGTGCCTGGTTCTAATTGTGCCGCTGCTGCCAGCGGGACCGCCCTCGCCCGCACCGGCTGGTCGGCAAGTACCAATTCCACTTCCAGCAGCGCCGACGCCCCTGCTAACGCTCTGGACGGCAACTTCAGCACTCGCTTTAGCACCAACGAGGACCAAGCGCCGGGTTTGGCCATCCGGGTGGACCTGGGTGCGGCCCGGGCCTTCGACGAGCTGGCCATGAGGGCCCCGAATTCGCCCAACGACTACGCCCGGGGCTACGACGTAACGGTCTCGACCAACAACAGCACCTGGACCACCGTCGCCGCCTGCACGGGCACGGGCAACCCCGAGATCGTCAGTTTCCCCACCCAAACGGCACAGTGGGTCAGGGTGGTCCTGACCGCAGCGAGCACCACCAACTGGTGGTCGATCGACGAGTTCGACCTCTACAGCAGCGCTCCGGCCCCGACCACGACGACCACGCCGACCACGACTACACCTGTCATAGCGCGTACCACGGCGTCATTGTCGTCCTCGGCCAACCCGGCATCGGTCGGCCAGGCGATCATGTACACCGCCAAAGTCCTCCCCGGGCCCAGCGGCGGCACCGTCAACTTCTTCAACAACGGGGCACCCATGGCAGGTTGTGACAAGGTGGCACTCAGTGCCTCCGGTGAAGCCACCTGCGCAGCCACGTATTTCTCCAGCGGGCACCAAGGCGTGCAGGCCTTCTATTCGGGTGAAGCCCTTTCTGGTCCTTCCGGCTCGGCCATTTACGCCGAAGTCATCAACCTGCCCGGCGCCGGGTACTGGCTTGCCACCGGCAACGGCCAGGTCTTCGGTACCGGAGCGGCACAGTCGCTCGGCAACGTGGCGACCTCGGCCACCACCGGTGCGGTCGTGGGCATAGCGGCGAGCCCAAGTGCCAAGGGTTACTGGGTCGTGACCGCCAATGGTGGCGTCAGCGCCATGGGCGACGCCAGGTTCTACGGCGACCTGCCCGACCTGGGCAAGCACGTCAGTGACATCGTGGCCATCGCCCCCACCACCGACGGTCTGGGCTACTACCTCGTGGGCGCCGACGGCGGCTTTTTCACCTTCGGTGATGCCAAATTCCACGGTTCGCTCCCCGGCATCCATATCCGCGTCAAAGACGTAGTCGGGATGGTTGCCACCCCCGGCGGGGGCGGGTACCTGCTGGTGGGCTCGGACGGTGGCGTCTTCACCTTTGGGGCCACCCATTTCTATGGGTCGCTACCCGGCCTGGGCAAACACGTGCACGACATCCGGGCAATCCTGCCCTCCTCCACCGGACGGGGCTACATCCTCGTGGGCGCCGACGGCGGCGCCTTCAATTTCGGCTCCGGAGCCAAGTTCCACGGCTCGTTACCGGGCGAAGGGATCAGGGTCGCCGACATAGTGGGCCTGGCCCTCAGCCCCGACAATGACGGTTATCTGATGGCGGGATCCTCTGGCAAGGTCTACGGCTTTGGGGACGCCGAAGTGGGCGCGATACCAGCTGGGGTCGCTTCCAACCTGCCGGTGGCGGCAATAGCGGGCACATAAGTTGCACCCCCGCGCAGCCCTACTGGCTGGGCGGGCCAAGTAGAAGCGAAGGCCCTGGTGGAGCGATGTGCTCCCCAGGGTTCTTGGCTCTTGAAGTTTTACATGTGTTCTGCCAGAAGACAAGGAGGCTGGGATGTCCGAAACCGATGATCAGGCCAAATGGATCGCCGCCCAATGGCATGGGAAAATGCTCGTCGACTGCGGCGGGGACAAGATCGGCAAGCTCGAAGACGTGTACGTCGACGTGGAGACCGACGAGCCCCAGTTCGGCACGGTTAAAGAGGGCTTCATCGGCCGTCACTTGACATTCGTGCCACTCGCCGGGATTTTCGTAGGTCCGGACAATCTAAAGGTAACCGCGACCAAGGAGCATGTCCGCGCCGCCCCGGACATCGAGATGCACGGCGAGGAACTCTCCCAAGACGACGAATCGGCGCTGTACCACCACTTCGAGATGAACTACACGCCACCCAACACCCCGAGCGGGCGCCGGCTCGCCCGACGGTGACATGGCCCGGCGAACCGCGGCCTACCTGGCTACTGTTCGCCACGCCGGGCTTCCTTTGGTGCACCCGCTCGACCCAGGGTGTACGGTCGGAGGGACACGACAAGAGCCCCGACGTGCCGGGCCGGCTTGAGCCGGCCGGGGCCGGTACTCCAGACCCTGGTAACGCGATCCTTCGCACTGCCTGAGGCAGGAGAGTGCCATGAAACTACTCGGATCCTGGTTCTTCACCACCACGGCAGACCGACCTACCCTGCCCGAGGGCGGTACAAGAGCCGGCCATATCATCGTGTGGCTTCAAGGCGAGCACGAGGCAAACGCGCTCCGCAAATGGGTAGAAGTGCCGGCCGAGGGCTATCCCAGGACGAAGGTGCCCACGGGCGGGAGGCGGTTGGCGAGAAGTGGCTGGTGAACGGAGAGAACGGATCCTGGGCCTTCTTGTCGGCAGCACCGACGGCGCCTTCGGCACCAAGCGGCTGTGCCAGGTGTGCGCCGAAGTCACCGCCATGAGCGGCGCCGGGATCATGTTGATGGCGGCCGACGTAGCTCAAGGTTCTCTCTGCACCAGCAACGCAATGAGCGACCTGATCGAGCAGCTCCAGTACGCCCTAGGCGAAGGGCCATGCGTGGACGCCTACAACCAGGACTGGCCGGTGCTCGAGCCCGACCTTGCTCATCCCGAGACGCCGCGCTGGCTGGCGTTTGCGCCGGCAGCCGTCGCCGGTGGCGTAGGGGCCATATTCGGCTTCCCGCTCCAGGTGGGATCGGTACGCCTGGGAGCTCTCAACCTCTGCCGTAACCGGCCGGGCCCCTCAGCGACGACCAGCACGCCGATGCCCTCGTTATGGCGGATATCGCCGCCCAGGCGGTCCTGGTGATGCAGGCCAACGCGCCGGCCGGCAAGCTCGCCTCCGAAATGGGAGCCGGTGCCGATTTCCACTACGTCGTGCACCAAGCCTCCGGAATGGTCGCCGCCCAGCTCGGGGTAAGCGTGCGCGACGCTCTGGTCAGGTTGCGGGCTTATGCCTTCGGCAACGACCGCTCTCTGTCGGAAGTGGCGAAAGAAGTAGTCGACAGGAAGCTCCGTTTCGACGGTGTCAGCAGCGAGGGTGACGATGGCGTGTGAGATCGAGGCCATATAGAGGGCCCGTTCTGGGCCGGGTGAGCCGGTCACTCAGGACGCCTGTGCCGGCGCCACAATGCTCACTGGGCTCGCAAAAGCTGTTGTGGTCTGGACCGTCTTGCCGCAAGTGCCGGTGCGACGGCCAGCAAGTTGGCCGCCACGAGGATCCCTAGCACGATCGCCGCCAGGAGCCAGGGCTGTACCACCGAGACCGGCACGACTCCAAGGTTGTTGGCGAACGCGCTCCACACCTCCCGCCCGAGCACGATCCCGAGGGGTACACCGACGACGATCCCGACGGCTACTAACGCCGTCGCCTGCCAGGCCACCGAGGCAGCAATTTGGCGGTTCACGAACCCGAGTGCCTTCAGAAGCCCGATCTCGCGCCTCCGGCGCGAGACGCTCACCACCAGCACATGGACCAGTGTCGCCGCCCCTGACAAGGCCAATACTCCACCGAATATCAGTGGGAAGTTGACTGCTTCGCCAAAGTTGACGAGGGACGTCGGGGTGATGGGAAGCGCGGTTATCGATCGGTACGTGCGGAGGTAGTAGTTGACTGCTGCTTGCCCCTGCGGACCGGGCACGACGCTGGCCAAGAGCCCGCCGCTGACCGGCCCCGACTGCAGCGCCCGCAAGCACGCTGGGCGCTTGGGGCCAGCAGGGCAGACGGCGCTCTGGTAGCCGGTGACTGTGAGGGCGGCGCCTCTGCCCAGGCCCACCACTCCGCCCAGCACCGGGAACGAGATCCGCGAAACCACCCGGAAAGGCACAGTTCGTTCGCCACCAGAAGGCGACGCGACCGTGACGTCGACGATGCTCCCCATTTGCACCTTTAGTTGGTGCATCGTCGTCACGCCAAGGCCGATCTGCTCATCGCCGCTCGGAACAGGCCCGTCAACGGATGAAATAAGGAGCCCACCTCGGATCGGGCTCGCGGCCACGGCACCCACAGCAACCTTGTTTATGTACACCTCGACGGCATACCCTTCAGTGATCCCGGAAATGGCCCGGTTGTGTTCAAGACTTCTGAGGAGGGCGGCGTCGGGCCCGGCACCGTTCGGGTCGGTAAAGTTCAGCTGGAAAGTGTCCCCGTACAGCCTGGGAGTTGCCGTCAGGTGCGAGAGGCTGGCGCCGAAGACCGCTGTCCCGCAAAGCGCAATGACCGCGAAGATGGTGCCGAGAAGGGCAGAACCCACCGGGACGGTGCCTTTGCCCCCCCTGCGCTCAAACGCGTTGCGCACACCGATGACTGCGCTTGGCGATGCTCCGAGCGCCACCAGGCGGCCCACTATGAGCGATGAACGAGGCACTTCTATTCGGTCGTCTGACGGAAGGGCGCGCGCTGCCCGAAAGGCTGGCCATATGCCCAGGACAAACACGAGCGCCACGGTCGCGAGCGCGCCAAGAAGAAGAACGAGCGGGTCGAAGGTCACGCCGGTGTACGTCTCGGCGACGCGGGCTTCTCCGAGCGGGGCGAGCGGCGACAATGCGGTGGCGACGATCAAGGCGCCAGCCGCGCCCCGAGCCCAACAACCAAATTGCGCCCAAGGCCAAGGGCGAGCAACTGTCGCCGGTCCGCGCCCAGCGCGGCCATCGTGGGGTAGTCCTCGCTCTCGATGATGCTCTGGCGGACAAGTGCCTGGCCCAGGACCGCTAGCCCAACGATGGCAGCGAGTGCCGCCAAGATCCACCAGCCGATGGCCTGAGGATGGATCGATGCTTCGACAGACGCCATGACAGTGTCTTCATTGCTAGCCTCGGCGCCCAGTGCGCTCACCTGGGAATTGAACTGGGGCAAGTCTGCCGCTCCATGGCGAAGTCGGACGGCGTACACGTAACCGAAGGCCGTCCGTGGCAGCAAGGTGTGCTCGAAGGCGGGGGTGGTGTAGAGATCGTACGAAGGAGTTGTCCCTGAGGGGAACTCGTACTCCGTTGCCTCGAACCCGACTACATGAAAAGCAATCACCGGGCCGTTGGGTTTCGGTGGTGCCCCCGTGGCATCGTTGAACGCCGCGGTTTGGCTGGGCGAGTAGAACGGTACGTTGATCACTGTGCCCAGGTGCACGCCATCATCCTGTTGAAGGGTGAACGACGCGAGTACCTGGTCGGGTTCCGACGGGTCGGGCAGGCGCCCGGAGACGAGCTTGAACAGCCTGCGGCCGGTGGACGGTTCGAAGATGACGCCGAAGTCCGTCGGGTTGATCGGGTGGGTGCAGCCGCAAGTCGGCTGACCGGAGTCCGGACCAATGAGCTCTGTTACCGAGGTCACCTCGGGTAGCTTGAGGGTGCTCGGCCAGGGTTTTGTGACGTACACGGCCGCGTCGAAGCCATGGGTGGCCAGAAAGCTTGGCAGCGCAGAATCGGTGCGCCTGCCGGCGGCAATGGCACCAAGCACTACTCCGCCGACGAAGGCGACGAGCAGGACCAGGGCAAGCCACGCTCGCCAACGTCGTCGCGACTCAGCGCGCATCACTAGGACAAGGGCACCCAAGCTGACCTCCCGTCTCGCAGTGTGGCCGATCGTGAGCCGCCGACAAAGGATGTCAGCCGGTGTCAGCTGCTCGTGTTGGCACCCGGGCTTCGCTTTGGCCGCGGGGTCGGGCGCTACCGCACTTCGGCCTCAAGGAGCCTCAGTTGATCGCTGACAATCGCCGAGCACTCCGTTTGCCTCCAGTGCGCCTCTTCACCGCTGACGTCCCTCGGTGCGACCTCGACAAGCATTATCAAGTAGAGGTAGGTGCGGTATAGGGCAAGGCGCGCACGCATCGCGCTCGTCAGCACCAAGGGACCGGCAACCTCGCAATATCCCTCAAGGAAATCCTCGTCGATCACGAAATGAGGATCCTTGACCCGGTCGCTGAGCACGGACAACGAGGGGAACTCCAGCAGAGGGTCGGCGTGCAACGCACGTTCGCTGTCGATGATCCCTGAGACCACGGGCCCAGCCTGGTCATCGTTCAGCAGGATATTGCCGTCCCAGAGGTCGAAATGCACGAGCGCGGGCTGCTCGACCTCAGCCAGGGCCGAGAGGTGCGCGTCGACGAGGTCACGAACCGCTTCTGGTGGCCACGGGAGGTCGGTGCCAAAGCGGACGGCATCGTCAAGCAGGGCGCCCATCATCCGCCCAAAGGCTTCGGGCCACGTTGGCCCTCGGAGCTGGTCTCGGTCGATCATGTAACCGAAGCCGTCGCACGACGCTTGGTGAGCCCGGGCCACAGTTAACCCCAATTGGCGACGCAGGGCGGCCCGCTCGGGGCCGCTCTGCGCCCAGGTGAGCTCCCACCACGGCCGGCCAGGGAGCTTAGACATAATCAGGTGGTGCCGGCCGGGGAATACTCCTGTGCCAACAGCCAGCACCTCGGGCACAGGGAGCCCCAGAGGGAACGTGCGGCGGAAATAGTCCGCCTCCGTTGGCAGAAGGCCCACCTCGTAGACGAGACCGGGAGCGATAGAAGGCGGTGAGATCTTTACGACGACCTCGCGGCCGTCTTGGAGGCGCGCCAGAGCTCCTGTGTTGTACGTCCCGCCTTCGAGACGCCAATAAGCCGTAATCGTCCCCACCTCGGCCATGACTTCAGGAAGATATTGGCTGAGGTCTTCGTCGCTTACGTCGAAGCTCGGCGCCACGTCGGGAGCTTATCGATGAGCACACCAACCCGGTCTCTGACCTGCACAATGAAATACCCGGGTTCAAGACGATGAACGGGCGCCAGGCCTTCTTGCTCCCTCGGACCTCGTCGTTGGACCGCGAGGCCAAGTCACGCCAGGCAAGCACCGCTGATACCACCTGTACCAGCACGAGCACTCCGAGCAACAGCTTCTTAGGCTTCCCCTTCATGGCCCAGGTCTGTCGCGTCCATAACCACTTTGCCGCCGCGGCACCCGGGCACGACGGTGTTCGTCAGTGGCGCCGCGAAGTCCTAGCCCCCAGAGCCTGCCTCGAACCAACCAGACAGGCTAGCGAGTTCGGCCGAGCGCTAAGTCAGCCGCCCCGTCAACGGTGAGCCCGCTACCTTCTAGGTAGGCGCGTTGGAACGCGGCCTCGCCGAGGGCTCGGTGGAGCCGCTCTCGGTTGTCGTCCAGCATCTTCTGCTCCAATGGGGACCACTTGTAGGCCTTGTCGGGGACAACGTCGTTGATGTGGCCTGTCAAGGCGTCCAGGGCACCGGTCAGCTTCGCGGCCAACTGGTAGTCGCCCAACCCAGTGGCACAGCACGCGAGTTTGAACATGGCCGACGCGGTGCCCCCACGACGGCCGACCCGACGGCAAGCGATCAGCGATTTGCGGGCCAACAGCGCCGCTTCCTCAAGCTCTCCCTGTAGAAGGAGGACCCAGCCAAGGCTGCCCCACCAATCTCCGAGGTCGACTGGAGCTGCGATCTCCTGGCCCGCGACGATCGCCTCCTGGTAGAGAGCACGCGCAGCGTCGAACTGCCCGGTTTCAAGCTCAATGGCGGCGAGGCCCCAGAACTGAGGGAGCGAATAGTAAGTATCTCCTGCTCGGCGCAAACATGCCAGCGCCTGAAGCCAGAGCGTCCGTCTCCTTGCGGGTGACGCCTCCTCTCGGGCCAGACAACTGAGCGCGAGGCCGACGAGCCTCGGGTCGCCGACCGCCCGTGCGACCTCGAGGGCCTCCTGGCCAAGGAGGGCCGCCTGGCTGCCCTCTCCCTGCATATGCGCTATCCAGGCGAGCGCGTACAACGCTTCCGCCACAAGTTCTGTGTCATCAATTTCTCGAGCCATCTCAAGCCCTTTTTGGCAGAGCTGCCTGGCATTACGCATCTCGAGGCGGGAATCTATCCCGAGCGTGTACGACACAACATGGCCGGTGAAACACAGGCCGCGTGCTTGGAGGCCGGTCGGCACCGCGTCTCCGCGTTCCAGGGTGCTGCGGAGGGTCGCGATCGCTTCGAGGTGGCGTCGGCTCCCAAAGAACCGCTGTAATGCCACACCAAGCCTCAAGAGCTCTTCGGTCCGGTCACGCTCGGCGAAAAGGAAGCCAAGCGCGGCGCGGATGTTGTCCCACTCGAGATCCAACCTCTTGAACCAGTGGCCCTGGCGACTGCCCATCAGCTCGGGCGCGGCGGTCTCGGCCAGGCCCAGGTAGAACTTCGCGTGTTGGTTGCGGACCTGGCGTGCCCCGGCTTCCCCTTCCGTGGCCAGGAACCGTTCTGCGGCGTACTGGCGGATCGTCTCCAGCAGCCGGTACCGCAGTGACCCAGAGGACCGCTCGGCGACGACCAGGCTCTTATTGACGAGCGAGCCGACGAGGTCAGCCACCTCGGGGACTACCGCCGAGCCAGCGCCACAGATCGCCTCTGCAGCTTCGAGCTCGAAGCTGCCCGAAAACACCGACAGGCGCATGAGCACGGCCTTCTCTGGGCTGCTCAAGAGGTCAAAAGACCAGTCGACAGTAGCTCGAAGGGTCCGCTGGCGGGGAAGAGCGGTGCGAGCACCTTCGGTGAGCAACCGGAGGCGCTGGTCTAGCCGGTCGTTTAGATGGCTTAGCGACATCGAGGCCGAACGGGCCGCGGCCAACTCGATAGCAAAGGGCATACCGTCGAGCCTGCGGCAGATCGACGCCACCAAACCGGCAGCCGAGCCGTCCAGCGCGAAGGTCGGGTCATGAGCTCGTGCACGCTCTAAAAAGAGCGCCACGGCATCAGAACCCCGGATCTCTTCCAGGGAACTGGCTCCGTCGCTGGGCAGAGAGAGCGGGGGCACTCGGTAAATACGCTCGCCCTCGATGCCGAGCGGTTCGCGGGAGGTGGCCAGAAGGCGCAGTTGGGGACAGCCGCTATTGAGTTGGTCGGCGAACTTGGCACAAGCCTCGACGAGGTGCTCGCAATTGTCCAAGATGATGAGGAGGTCCTGGCCCGACAGGACTTCGACCAATTGGTCCGCGAGCAACCGTCCCGCGGCCTGGCGGGCCCCTATGGCGGCCGCCAAAGCTCCCGGTACGCCGTCACCCTCCGCGATCGGCGCCAGGTCGACGAAGAAGACTCCTCCGTTGCTGGTGTCCAACAGGCGGCGAGCTACCTCCAACGCAAGACGAGTCTTGCCTGACCCGCCCGCACCCGTGAGGGTGACCAGTCGCGACGAGTTGACAAGCGAGCGGATCTCGGCGAGCTCGGCTGGCCGCCCGATGAACGTGCTAAGCCAGCGGGGCAAATTGTTCGCCGGCTCTGCACCGTGGAGCGACCACAATCCCGGAAAACCACCCGGGAGCCCACCGGCTTGGACCTGGGACGGCGAAATCGGGATTGCTGGGCTCGGCGGCGACCAGTCCAACTTTGGGTCCTGGGCCAAAATGGCGCCCTCAAGAGACTGGACCATCGGTGTCGGGCCAATACCGAGCTGTTCGGCGAGCATCGCGCGCAGCTTGGAGCCGGTGCGCAGGGCAGCCGTCTGGGAGCCGCAGCGGTACAACGCCATCATCAGCTGGGCCCACAAACGCTCCTCGAAAGGGTAATCGGCAACCAAGCCCTCGAGCTCGCTCACCATGTCGGCGTGCTTTCCTGCAGCGAGCTCAGCGTCGACCAGCTCGATCGCTAGTGCCAAGTGGGCTGCTGTCAACCGAGCCTCCTGGGCTCGATGAAACGGGAGGTTCTCGAGGCCCGCTAGGGGCTTACCGCGCCACAATGCCAACGCCTGGCGCAGAAGGGAGCGGCCCTGGTCGACTGCCAGGGGAGCCGAGCGGTCGTGGACTTGGGCGATGATAATTTCGAAGCGGCCCACATCGACTTGACCGGGCGGGAGCGTCAAGACGTACCCACCGCTCCCCCGGCGGACCAAGCCGCCGTCCGCGCCGAGATCCTTCCGCAGGCGGTGCACCAACGTCCACAAGTTGGACGTCGGGTCGACGCCCACTTTCTCGCCCCACAAGTCACCGACGAGCCGCGCCGCCGGCACGGTCCGCCCGGGTTCCAATGCCAGACGTGCGAGCAGCGCCGTCTCGAACAGGCCATGCAAGACGACCGGCCCGTCGCCGGAACCAACTACGACCGGCCCGAGCAGCCCGATCTCGATCACTGTGCCCAAATGTTAATCGGTTCACAACGCGAGTATCAGGGGAATGTCAGTCCTCTGTCAGTGGCGTAGCGGAGACTGGTCACGTCATTGCCGACACCGCGGCAGACAAGTGCCGTCCCGCCGTCGAACGGGGCTAACTGGGTCGAGGGGGAGAAAAACTGACGACAGAGCAAGGGGGCGTTCGACGCGGGACAGGTAGACATGAAAGCTGGCAGCCCTTTTCGTCTGTATTACACACCTTGTTCCATTGCACACCTTGCACAATCCAAAGAACGAATAACGGAGCCAAAAGGAGAGAAGATGACCCGCCAGTACTCAATAGACGAGAACGCCACTCGGAGCCGGAGCAGAGCCATAAGTGCTCGAGATCACTTGACCAAACGACCCCCGCTGAGGAGGAGCATGACGACCGCGGCGCTCTGTGCGCTTTTCTGCCTGGCGAACTCCGTGTTGGTCGCACCAACCGAAGTCTCGGCCGCTCCTTTCGGGTCTGACCCCTTCCCACCCGGGAGCGTCGTCGTCGCCCAGGGTGGCACGATCTCGGGGAACGGCACCGGCACTGATGGGACCGTCTCGGCAGATGGGTACGTGAACGTTTACCCGCCCGACGCCAACGGTGACGTGGCACCAGAGGCAAGCTTCACCCAGGGCATGTACGGCCCCTTCGTAGTGGTCTTCGACCCCTCCGGCGATATGTGGGTAGCCAATGTAGACAACACGAGTGACAGCACCATCGTGGAGATCACCAGGGCGGAGCTCAGCACGCCCAACCCCGTGCCGGCTGTGACCATAACGGGCGTAGGGGATTCGCTCGAATACCCCTATGGCATGGCCTTCGACAGCTGGGGCAACCTGTGGGTCGTCAGTAGCTTCGTGGGCGTGGTCTATGAGTACGCAAGCTGGCAATTGGCCCACTCGGGCTCGCCTACGCCCGTCAGGACAATCTCAGACTTACCTGCCACCCCGAACGGCGATGGTTTTGACCCCTGGGGCGACCTTTGGGTATCGACCGCAGTTTCAACACAGTGCCCTCAGGGCTGTGTCGTCGAGTTCTCGAAGTACGAGCTGGCTAGCCCGCACCCGAAACCGACGGTGATTATCTCTTCGACCGGTGGCGCCAACCTTTCCTTCACCCGCTCAGGTGATATGTGGCTGGTCACCGGGGGAGGTCCGGCAAGTGACTGCGTTTACGGTGATCCCTGTAACAACGAGCTCGTGGAGTTCACAAGGGCCCAGCTCTCAGCATCGGGTTCCCCCGCACCTATGGTGACGATCAGTTCGGACATCCCCGGGTGCTCGACCTACGGGGCTCCCGCTGCCCCCTGCGCCAACGGGTCCCTCTACGGCCCATATGGGGTCGCGGTCGACTCCGCTGGGGACGTCTGGGTCTCCAACTTCAACACACCCACTGCCGTCGAGTACGGCAGGGACCAGCTTCCCGAGTCGGGGTCATCGTCACCCGTTCCTGAGCGGACGATCGCTGGTCCGCGCACTGGAATGGACTGGCCCTCGTTCGTCACCGTTGCGCCGTAGCGGCCCCTTCAAGGAACTGAGCCCTCATCGGCGAACGCGTGCACCTGTCACGCACGCAGACAAACGCAGACAAACGCCATGCATGGTTGCCTCGAACCCTCACCGTTTCTTTCCGCGGGGCGGGTTCGAGGTCTACCACATCTGAGCTGCCCGAACCTGGCGGAGAGGGTGGGATTTGAACCCACGGTGAGTTTCCCCACACACGATTTCCAATCACGTCTGTGCGGTCCGAGAGGGTCCACCCTTGTGCATCAGTGCTGGTCAGAGCAGGTGCGAGATCCACGGCAATCCCGGACTGACCGCCAAAGTGCATCCCTTTGGCGGTCAAGTTGGCGGTCAAAACTCGTGTCTAAGTCGCGTATTTGCTCCGTGAAATTGATTCACCTGAAAAGCGCACCCGTCGTTGAAGCACAGCTCCGGGCAACCATCAGGAAACCCACCTAAATCGTAATTGCTTGCGCCGCGGATGGCATCAGCGACATCATGAAGCGACGTGGATGATGGTGCTCGGCCCCTCTCAAGACCTCTAGATCACGGCGTCCCCGACTATGCCGGCCGGACTCACCTTCAACTCCGGTTCCGGCTAACGCGGCCCTGACCTAGTACCTCAGACAATCACGAACGACACAGGTTTGGAGCCAACGAACGCTTACCTTAAGGGCGAACAACGTGGACGCGCTGGGGAGCCTGCTGGTTGGGACTGGTGGAGCGCCTGGAGCAACGAACAGGGCGCTCAGCCGGCCATCTCGGAGCTTCTCCATGTGCTTGGCCCTCACCGGGCTATTTTTCGCCGCCAGGTTAACCTCGGGGTCACCGCCTCGGTCTCGATCGTTGGGGAGGTTTACGGAGTCGTAGTTAGCTCCGCCGAGGAGGCCGAGCGGAGGCGTTATGCGTGGGGAGACAGTCGCTCGGAGTTCAGGCCCTTTTTCGCATCCGACCGAGTAGCGGTATTTCTCGATCACGAGTTCCTGGAGTTCCTCGTAGCCGTGGGCGCCACCTTTGATACCCACATCGACCCCGAGCTCGACGACGGTCTCCCGTTCGACGACTCGGATTGAACAGGCCCCCACCTAGGTGGCCACCGCCGTGCGGGTAGCGCTCCGAAGCCGAGGACAAGATTGGACCCCGCGAGAGGCCTCCACGTGGACACCACCTCAGACGGCGCCGAGCGAGCCCGCGGCTTCTGGCAGGCGCCAATGCTTGGTACCAGAACGAGCGCGTCGGTCCGCCGACGCGAACCCCCACATCGTGTAACGGCGTATTTGCGCCCTGTGACGTCCAACACGGCGCTCTCTTCGTCGGTCGGCTCCACAGCCCATGTCAATGTGATCCACACAGTGGCACTCTGCCTCCGGCCCAGTGCGCCGAAGGCGCCATCCTGGCGAAAGGCTCCGGCCTTCGGCCGGCTGACGCCCCGGCGCCGCCCTTCGTGGGCGTCGCCGAGTTGTCGTCGGACTCATCGAGCAAGGCACTGTGCCTCTGAAGGGATAACCACCTAAGGCGCACCTAGGACGCGAGTACGACGGTCTGTGCCCGTCACTCGGCACTTACGGCCGACAGAGGCAGGTGCGTCAAGGAACGGTACTCCGCGGCCGAGAAGCTCTCGTCCAGGACACGGAAGTCGAGCGCCTGTAGGGTAATCCCGGCCGTCGCGGCTGCCTCTCGACACGTGTCCCACCACGCGGCCCACCAATTGACCACGCGATCCGGAGGCGCCGACTCGCACACGACGACTACGTGAGCTGTCGTCGGAGAGAGCCGGCTGTCCATACGAATGCCCACCTCGGGGACCAGTGTGTCGATGTCCTCGAACAAGCCGGGGTCATTCTCCTTCAGATCCCGGAGCGCTTGTGTCAGCGGCTTCTGGACAGAGTCCACGAACGATCCGGCAAACGCCGGGCGCCCGCTGAGGTGCGCGAGCCGGTCACCCACGCGATGCCTGAGCTCCTCGGAGCCGAAGCCGTCGATGCAGGCCCGGCCGGCCAGCCACCCCTTCTCCACGGGAAACGAGATTCGGAAGTCGGCGACATAGAAGCCTGGGACCACGGCCGGACAATAGAGCAGACGCCGCCACCCTCGACCATTTCGGAGCATCCGCTTCTCGCCACTGTTGAGGTTCGCGTCCATGTCGTAGACGGGAACGAGCTGAACCCACGGCCAGGCCGGCACCTCTGAGTCCTCTTCGGCGATGTCGCAGGTCTGCGTCGTGATCATCCCGTACGGCGGGCTGACCCCTGCGGGGAAGAGGACGATTTCCGGCTCTAAGGGCTCCCCGGAGGTGTACAACTCAGCGGCGAGCCGCCGGCTCTCCTCCCAGATCGGCACGCCCGGATGAGCGTGGTATGCGAATGGGGGGTCAGCGACTAGGTCGCCTTGTCGGAATCGGCGCAACGAGTCGAGAACCCCGTCGGGCCAATCTTGCGCCGAACCCGGCAGACCGGCCCCGATCACGCCTTCCGCTCAACTCCACTACGGACGGCGCCGTGAGCGCCGTACGGAGCCGGTGAACAGTTCCGGCCGAGGTGCAGTCTCAGGTCCTGCCTCGTCCTCGAAGTCCATGGCATGGACAGCTCGCACCGTGGGCTGCTCGAACAGGATCCCCGATGCCTCCGAGACGAGGGTTGGAAGTCCCTGTGGCTCCCCAAGGAGGCCCCGCGGGCGCGCCGTGGTCGGCTTTAACCGCCAACCAGAGCCGAGCGCCCTCGAGTCCAGTTGTCGAGTCAATGAGCCGACGAGAGCATGGATGTCGCGCAGCCTGCGCACGGTCGCAGGATAGGGGTCCATCCCCTCACGCCAATTCTTGATCGATCGAGGGGAGTAGAGCGAGCTGGGCTACTCATCCGCCGACGCGAGCACGCTTGCACGTAAAAAAAAAAAAAAAACAGGAAAGCTACGCGACCACGGTGTATGTAAACATACAAACCATAGATCCAGGTGGCTCGCCGGCGCATTTCCGCGGCACGATCAACATCACCGTACTCACGACATCGGTGCGTACGTCAATAAGGGCCAGCACTCGGCGACAAAAGGAAGAAACGAACTCCTGAACGGCGACCCAACTGAAGGCGGACGTAACATCGAAGTACAAGTACAGCGCTTAACCCTCGTCGGGAAAGGCGGCAAACGCTGTCTGCTCCATCAGGGCCATCAGCTTCACCAACAGGTACACGTCAAGCTGCGGCGTGACAGCAGCCTGGACGCTGACAGCGCCACGGTGAAGACCTCGACGCGGCGCAGAACAGCTCGGCAGAGAAGGCACGCGCTCGGGAACGAGAGCAGTAGTGGTCCAGCAGGTAGTGCACGCCTGGTCGCTCGCTGCACTTCGAAGCATCCGTGCCGCAGAAAATATCCATATCGTCGCCACGTCAAGCTGGAGAACATGCTGCACGCTCTTGATCGCTCGCTAGAACGCCTGGTTGAAGATCGGTCTAGGAGCTGATCGTCGATCCACCACCCCAATCGCCAGGTGCGGACATGTTCGGATAGGTGATCCGGTAGATGAACGCATCCAACACATTGTTCGAGGCTCGGCTCCAACACTCGTCGACAAGGCGCACCGCTCCAGCAGGCGCAAGAAGTACTCCCAGTCCTCATAGGCCTTCGTCTCAGAGCGAAGAAATCCGGCATCAGACACCGTCCAGTTGCCATCGCTTGACAGGAAGCTCCCGCCTCGCTGCTGGTACGTCGCGGTAGAAGACCTGTAGGGCCGCCGACGATGTTGAGAGCCATGCCGAGACTCGTCGATGGTCGGATATTGCTCCTCCAGGCCGTCGTGCACACGAAGTGCTGGCTTCGCATCCGCCACCGCCAGGTTGCGCTCGTGGCGCACCTGGCAGACCACCAGTTCGAGCGGCGAGCGTGTCAGTCGCTCGGTCCAGGGGAGCCGGCAGTTCCAGTCCTGGCATGCGGCAGCACCTCGTCTCTGGTGAGGAGCACCGGCGCCAGTCGCCGGAGTAAGTTGCGGGTAACTTTCAGTCTAGGCGCACGCAGCCAGATAGTGCAGTCGATTCCGGCTCCGACAACCACCTAAGTCGCAGCGGGAGCCTTGTAGATCGCCTGAGCCAAGGCGGCGCTGCCCATGGAGGGGCGGCGGCGGCACTGACCTGGCCGTAGGCCGGTGTTCGGCCATGGACGGCACCAACGGTCCGAACCGATGCACGTGCTCTGGCGCTGGGCCTTCCGGCGCCAGCGGTGAGATTCATTCTGGAAGAGTGAAAATGTGTGTGATCCAATTAATGGCCGTTTGAAGAATCGGACGTGGAGACCGCAATTAGCTCAGCGGGGAATGCCCCGCCAGTTTCGCACGGTCGCGGGGTTCGCCTCGGTCCAGCAGATTCGACGCCGTTGGCGGCCCGTCTGCTCCCAAGGTTACGTCAATTCCGTCGCCGTTCAACGCGCCACGGCCCTGAACGCCCTCAGGCCGGCGGAGCCAGCACTGACCTCATCGTTCGCCTATCGCTCGGACGACGTGGTCAACGCGCTCGTTCCTGCCACCCTCCACCTCGAGCCACTCGACCCAAGTTCCCCCAAAACCACGCGAAACCGCTCCGTCATCCAGCGGCGCAGGTGTTCCCCGTCTCGTAGGCCGTCTTGGACAAAGGGGATTTCGTCGGCCGTGAGAACGTACAAGCTCGGCTGGCGAGCCGCTGCCATAGCCTCCACGACCGTGGAGCGTGTGCCCATATAGCGCTCGTGCCAGACCGACGTCGCCGACACGTCGGTGTCGCAGACCGGCACTGGTGCGGACCGTCGCGCAGCTGCGTTTCGATGGTCGCCTGCTGTCGAGCGATCGCAATGAAATCCTCGGTGGTGCGGCAGTGGTCGAGGCGATGCTCGATTGCGAACTGACGCCCGAACTTGGGCACCCAGATTGGGCCGATGCGTTTGGCCAGATGAGCAGCGAGTGTCGTTGTGCCGGTTGACTCAGCCCCAACGATGACCACGTGCCGGCAGTACCAGGCACAAGCGGGCCTGAAAGGAGTCTCAACGGGTGACGGGGTCCGCTCGGATCACCCGTCCCGCTGCTAGCGAGTGATAGCGTCAATACGTACCGACGTAGCACCAAGGTACGAAGCGAGGCGATCGCCGTACCACTCGGCCGAGAAGACGGCGTCGGCTTCACCGTGAGTCATGAGGAGCCACGTCGCGTACCCTTGGGAGCATTCGTCGGTGCACTCGGCGGTGTCGTGGCCGCAGAGGTCCGGGGCGGTGGCCACCTCGACGGTAGGGAATTCCTCTGCCACCCAGCCCGCCCGGGTGCTAGCAGGCACGTCTTCAAGGCCGTCATCGACCACGACGAGAACTCGGTCCGCTCGTGCTACGGCCTCACCGATCAGTCGTAGGTGGCCCACGTGAAAGAGACAGAACTTGCCGAAAACGACGGTGGAGCCGAACTCGCTGATGTGAGCTCGACACCCACTGCTAGAGCGGGAAGGCTCGGTCCCTGTTCAGCCTCCTCACGCTAAGCGCGCCACCATGCATTCGAACCGAGGAAGCACATCGCAAGGAACAGCACATAGACGATTGCCGTGAGATCGAGCCGCTTTACGAAATAGAGCGGGATATAGACCACATCGGCACCGATCCAGAAGTACCAGTTCTGGACCTTCTTCCAGTTGAGCAGTGCTTGCGCCATCAGGGAGAGGCAGGTGATCAGCGCGTCCCAGAACGGGGCGATGTCATGAGCGGCAGCGAGCCAGATCGTCAACCACCAGGTGCCGATGCCCACAAAGGCAAAGCCGACGACGAATACCCGCGACGGGGCAGGCCCTACGACGAGACGAGTCCGAGTGGTCCCCGTGCGGCCGCTGCCGCCAGCCGACGAACCCGAGGGCGATGTAAAGCACCTGGAGGCTCGAGTCCGCCCACAGTCGTGAGGTTGCGAAAAGACGCCAAGAAAAACGCCGAATTTGCGATCCCGACCGGGAAGTTACTGATGCGACTCTTCACCGTTAGCCACACGCTGGCTGCCCCGGTGACAAAACCGAGGATCTCCGCCCAGCTGACGTGGTCGTTACCGAAGATGAACACGATCAGTTCAGCGGCGACACCAGATGCGCCAACCAGTGCGGCATCGAAACGACCCCGTTCCTTGTTGCAATCGCACTTTTCGATGATGGTCATATACCGGGGTGCGCACCGCGACGAAGGCATACCCGTCTGGTCCGCTATCGCTCGCTCAGCCACGGTCGGCGTACTTGGTAAGCAACATGGCATCGCCGGTCATGGGCGGATGTAACAGCGTGACAGGGCCGAGGTGATACAGGTGCGCCGGGGCCCCGCGAGTATGAGCGTCTTGCTCGCCAGTAGGGACCAAGAGACCTTCGATCGAAAGGACTTTCCGGCGAAAGTCGCCCCGGTGCACGGCTCCGCCCCAGACAGCTTCGTACACCCGTCGCAGCTCAGGCACCGTAAAGGGTTCGGTCAGGAACGATGCGGCCAGTCGCCCTTCATATCCGACCTTCGCACGTACTGGCTCAACAGAGTCGGCGATTATCTGGGCATCGTCGAACGCGATCTGCGGCCCGTCCGCACTGTTGAGGTCGCTTACGGCGAAGATGTGGGTCCCCGCTGAGTCACCTCCACTGCGAGTCGTCGGCAGGTCGGGCATCATCCCGATGTAAGCCGTCGAGAAAACGCGTCCTCGGCGGTCTCGAAAGGGGCTGCCATAAGTCCGAAGTTGCTCCAGGTAGCCCGGGAACACTTCTAGTCCGGTCTCTTCGGCCAGCTCCCGCTGCGCCACCGCTTCCAGGTCCTCCCCCTCCCCGTAACCTCCCCCGCCGAGCCTCACGAGACCCCCCGGTGAAGCCCACTTTCCCTTCTCGGGGTGTTCACCGTGTTGCACAAGGAGCAAGGACAGCTCACCAGCGCGAAGGGTGAAGAGAGCGATGTCCACGGCGTGCTCGGAACGGGGGAAGCGGCACCGCTCGACCAAGGCGTAGCTCTCGAGGTACTGCGCTTGGCTTGTTAGGCCTGTCCCGGTCATAGCTCGCTCCTGTGCCTTATGGCCTGCCCCGCTCCTGCTTGGGGCTTATCTCATTGTGAGTCTAGTAACTAGACGGAGTATGAGTCAAGTCCTGGAAACCTGCCCGTGCCTGACTGCGTACAGCAATCGGAACTGTGCCCGGAGGTCTGACCACCGCTTGGGCCTGGGCTGGCGCTCGCGTCCGCCAGACTATGCAGCTGATGGCATGGGACGAGAGCATCGAGAAGTTCAGGGGGCTGGGTCGAGTGCCGGCAGCCCAACCCAACGCAGGCCTTTTGGAGTCGGCTCGGGCTGACTGGGAAATGACACCCGTGGTCCCCCGCACGTCGATGCACGATCTTTTGTTCACGAATGTGGGCGATGAGTACCCCTGGGGTGTCAGCGTGAGGGTGTCGTGGAGCGACGGCGTGTTTGAGTTTGCACTGGTTCGGGGCGGTCTGGTGATTACTGCCGACCGGTCCGGCCCTGAGAACAGCGTCACCGTCCTGGGGGCCTTCCTCCACCAGCTATTGGCTGACGCCGAGACGGAGTGACTCACTGCCCTGTTCGTTCGCCCCCAACACTTGTTTGCTCCTGTCGAATGAACTGCCAGGGCCGGTTGGAAACTAATACCTAATCAGCGAGCTGCGCAGTTCAGAAGTCTGAGACGCCTACCGGACCTGAACCGGTGGGCTTCCCCTCCACTCCGATAACACCTCAATCCTTCCGACGATGTGGCTGTTGAACTCGTCGAGTTGCTCCGCCGGTATCCAGTACTCCTGGAGTTCACGGCCTCCCACATCGTGGACCTCGTAGTAGGCAAGGTAATTGGAGTCGACGTCGAAGGCGGTGACGTAACCGACGTTGCCGTTGTCCTTGTCCTTCGTGTTCCAGTCACGAGCGATCGCGACGGCGTACTCCTCCGTAAGCACGGGATAGAAAATTGGCTGCCAATCCAAGCGGGGAGGGAAGCTGGCCCAGTCACTTGCCTCGATCAAGTCAAGCTCTCGCTGGCCGACTGGTCGAAAGAGCCGGGTGGTCGGCATCCCGTCATTATCGCAGTGCCGCCCCCTAAGTAGGTCCAAATAACGAGGGTCGAAGGGCCTGCCGACCGCCGCCAGCCAGCGACGATGCCCAAACGCTTCGCGGACGATATCCAAAAGTGTTGCGTTTTGGTCCGCTCGTGGTCAGGAGAAGGGGTAGGCGCACAGAACGATCCAGAGGAGGCCGCCAGTGCTCAAACCAGTAGGCGTCGACAAGCTGCTCTACACACCGGTGGAAGCCGCCCACGCTCTCGGCATCAGTCGCTCGGCTATCTACGTCCTAATGGCCAACGGTGACATCCCGTCGGTTCGCATCGGCGCATCTCGCCGGGTCGCCGTGGAGGCGCTGCGCCGGTACGTCGCCGGACTGGGTGATCCGGCCGAGGTGCGGCGGCCGCCGCGATCGGCCGGACAGAACCCCAAGCAGCAGCCGCTCTGGAGATGACCGTCGCACGCGGGTATTACCGTTTCGTCCATGGCATCTAAACGGAGAGGCCACGGCGACGGTGGCGTCCGAAAGCGCCCGGATGGCCGTTGGGAGGGCACCGTAGATGTGGCCACCTACGGCACGGCGCGGCGGCGCAAGTACGTCTACGGACGCACCCGGGCCGAGGTGGTCGAGCGTCTCCGAGCCGTCCAACACACTAAGGACGAGGGCCTGCCCGTGATCGACGAGCGGGTGACGTTGGCCAGGTTCCTGCAGACCTGGCTCGACCAGGTGGTCAACCGCAGCGCGGATATGCAACGTGGCAGGGCTACGAAGTCAACGTCCGCCGCCACATTGTCCCGCTGCTGGGCAACCGCACACTTGCCAAGCTCTCACCCGCCGATGTGCAGGCGCTTATCAACGCGAAACGCAATGAGGGGCTGGCACCGCGGACCGTTCAGTACGTGCACGCCACGCTACGAGCCGCTCTTGGCGTGGCCCTCCGTTGGGGCATCATCGCCCGCAACGTGGCCACGTTGGTCGACCCAGTATCCGTTGACAGGCCACCGGTCGTCCCCTTCCAACCCGAGGAGGTCCAGGCTCTCCTGACCGCTGCCGCCGAGGAACGGCTCGGCGCCTTCTACACAGTCGCCCTAGCCGTCGGGCTCCGTCCCAGCGAAGCCCTCGGGCTCAAGTGGGCCGACGTCGACCTGGTCGAGGGCACACTTCGGGTCAGGCAGGTGCTCGAACGTCACGGCGGCGAATGGTCGTTCAAAGAGCCCGAAGTCAAGGACCAGCCGGCGCACCATCCCGTTGCCCTGGGTATGCGTCGATCAGCTCGTCGCCCACAGGCACCGTCAGCTGTTCGAGCGCCGCAGCGCGGAGGTTTGGGAGGACAACGACCTGGTCTTCTGCACCCAGACCGGGACGCCCCTGGACCGCAGCGAGATGTCCCGTCGCTTCACCAGGCTCCAGACAAGCCGCAGGTGTGGGTCACCATCGGCTCTATGACTGCCGGCACACGGCGGCCAGCTTCCTCCTGGCCCAGGGGGTGTCACCTCGGGTCGTAATGGAGGTGCTCGGCCATTCGTCCGTTCACCCTGACAATGGATACCTATACGCATGTTTTGCCAGCGCTAATGCGCGACGCGGCGGACGCCATGGACCGCGCTTTGGGAAATGACCGAACGGCTTCGGACGGCATTTCTGACGCGAAAGTCGGCGGTCAACTTGGCGGTCAGTTTGGCGGTCAAACCCGTCCGACGGGACCCAGACGCCCCTGACGGCGGTCCGCCGAACCCACCTCTGACCTGCCCGAACCTGGCGGAGAGGGTGGGATTTGAACCCACGGTGAGTTTCCCCACACACGATTTCCAATCGTGCCGATTCGGCCGCTCTCGCACCCCTCCAGCGTCCAGACACGCTAGCCTGAAGAGACCGCGTACGCTTGGGCCGGGCAGCAGAAGAGCTTGGTGCCGGGCGCGGCGGTCGGGCCCTGCGCAACGGGGCGCCGCAAACCGGGTCAGGGCCTGACGGCAGCAGCCCTCAGCGGACCGCGCTGTGTGCCGTAGGAAACCTGACCGTCGCGCCGGGCACCAAGCGCCCAAGAGGTTTGGGTTATGTCCCCAGCGTGACCGATGCGATCTCGCGACCCCTGCATCGAGCACCAAACAGGGCGTTTTTTTGCATGGGCGTCAGTGATGTGCCATTTCGAGAGGCACATTTGCGATTTTCACGCTCGACCGGCCCGCTCCACCGGCCCGCTCGACTGGCCCACTCGACCGGCCCGCTCGACCGGTTGACAATCCAGCATCTCCGCGGGATCCCTCAACCGCAGCGGGCGCAGCTGCGCGCCTGGCGACCCACCTCGGTGCTGATGGCCTGGCGAGGCCCGGTCACAGCGTAGGCTGTACGCCCGTGGCTGAAGACGTCCCTCCCTCCACAGAAAGCCAGCCCTATCAGGCTCTTTACCGGCGCTACCGGCCGCGGCGCTTCGCCGACGTCCGCGGCCAGGAACCTGTCAGCCGCGCCTTGCTCAATGCTGTGCGGGAGGACCGGGTGGCTCACGCCTACTTGTTCAGTGGGCCGCGCGGCACCGGGAAAACCTCAACCGCGCGCATCTTGGCCATGGCGCTCAACTGCGAAGCCCCCGTGGGCGGCGAGCCGGACGGTACCTGCGCGTCCTGCATAGCTATTCGCGCCGGGTCGTCGATGGACGTCTTCGAGCTGGACGCGGCGTCCACGCGCGGGATCGACGAAATGCGCGACCTGCTGTCACGTGTCGCCCTAGGGACCCCGGGTAACTGGACGGTCTACATCATCGACGAGGTCCACCAGCTCACCTCGCACGCGGCGAGCGCTCTGCTGAAAACCCTCGAAGAGCCACCGAGCCATGTTGTCTTCGTCCTGGCCACGACGGACCCCCAAAAGGTGCTCCCGACGATCCTGTCGCGGACGCAGCATTTCGAGTTCCGGCTGCTCGACGGTGACCTGCTCACAGACCTGCTGAGCGGTATCAACCAGGACGCCGGGCTCGGTTTGACCCCAGAAGCCGTCGAGCTCGCGGTCCGCCGGGGCCGCGGCTCGGCTAGGGACGCGGAGTCCGCTCTCGAACAGCTCGCGGCTGCGGGTGGCGGTGAGGATGACGGTAGCCCGCTGGTCGAGCTGGTCGACGCCCTGGCCGACCGAGACGTCTCCCGGACTCTCCAGGCCGTCGCGAGCGCCATTGCAGCTGGCAGAGAGCCCCGCAGACTGGGGAGCGACCTGGTAGAACACCTCCGTAATGCCTTCTTGGCGGTCCAAGCGCCATCTCTTGTGCTGATGCCCGGCGCCGTCACGGCCAAGCTTGCCGAAACCGCCAACCAGATGGGCCTTCCGTTCCTCGTCCGTTCGATGGAAGTGGTGGGCCAGGCCATGGTCGACATGCGCGACGCAGTAGACCCCAGAGTCACGCTCGAGGTTGCGCTCATCCGCCTCGCCTCCCCTGCTGCCAGCACGAGCCTGACAGAGCTGCTGGAACGCGTGGAGCGGCTCGAAAGGGCTACTTCGGAAAAGGGGCCGGCGGTTCCCACACCTGGCGCTGCGGCGTCGCCGCCTCCTCCGACGACCCGAGCGGCACCCGTCGAGCCCGGGCCCGCTGCGGCCCAGCGAGTTGGCCAACCGGCACAGGACCACCAAGCCGCTGGCCCGGCACAGGCCCGGGTTGCGCTGGGGGCGTACATGCGCGGCGGCTCGCCGTCAGCGAGCCCTGCGTCAGCTATCCCCCCGACAGCGATCCCTCTGTCAGCGAGCCCTCAATCGGGGAGCCCTCAATCGGGGAGCCCGTCGTCAGCGAGCCCTCAATCGGGGAGCCCGTCGTCAGCGAGCCCTCAATCGGGGAGCCCGTCGTCAGCGAGCCCGTCGTCAGCGAGCCCTCCCCCTTCGGCCATGTCGGCAGCCAGCGATGCTCATGCAAGCTCGCTACCGAGCCGGGACGAGCTGACCAAGGTGTGGGGCGACGCGCTCCTCGACAAGCTCTCGCGCCCCGCGAAGGTGTACATGGCTAGTGGCCGGTTCGTAGAAGTCAAGGATGGTGCGGCGGTCTTTGCCCTCCCCGATGCTGGGCTTCTGGCGAGGGCCAACAACTTCCTCAATGAGACCGAAGGCGTTCTCACCGCTCATTTCGGGCGCCGCGTCCCGTTGCGCCTGGTGCTGGACAGCGGGGCCGCAGCCCCCGCCCCACCCGGCGGGGCCACCCCCGGCGACGAAGAGACCTACGACCTCGACGATGTGGCCGACATCGTCGACGCCCCCACGGTCCCGGCCCTTCCCGCGGAGGAACGCATACTCCAAGCGTTCCCAGGCTCTGTCCTCGACGTCTGAGCCAATGTACGCAGCCCCCGTACAAGACCTGATCGACGAGCTCGGCCGCCTCCCCGGCATCGGCCCAAAGTCGGCCCAGCGCATCGCTTTTTACATTCTTAAGTCCCCGGCCGAAGATGCCGCCCGCCTCGCGGCATCGATTAATTCCGCCAAGACGAAAGTCACCTGGTGCCGGCGCTGTTTCAACGTCGCGGAGGGCGGAGAAGGCGCCGAATGCGGTATCTGCACAGATCCCAGGCGTGACCCGTCGGTCCTGTGCGTCGTCGAAGAACCTCGCGACCTCGTCGCGATCGAAAAAACTGCCGAGTTCCGGGGCCGTTACCACGTGCTCCAGGGAACGATCAGCCCCATCGACGGAGTCGGCCGAGCAACTGCGCGTGCGTGAGCTGCTAGCGCGGCTCGAGATCGAGGGAGTGCAGGAAGTGATCTTGTGCACAAACCCGAACATCGAGGGCGACGCAACGGCACTGTACCTGGCGAGCCTCCTCAAGCACCTCCCGCTCAAGGTGACGAGGATCGCGAGCGGGCTCCCGGTCGGGGGCGACCTCGAGTACGCGGACGAGCTCACATTGGGGAGAGCTCTCGAGGGCCGGCGCGAGCTCGCCTAACTCTGGTGAAAGCCCACGTTGTAGACGGCACCTACGAACTCTTCCGCCACTACCACGGGGCTCCTCCCTACGAGAACTCGGCTGGGGAAGAAGTTGGTGCCACCCGGGCGGTGCTCGGTTCGCTCCTCGGGATGCTCGAAGGCGGGGCGACCCACATGGGCGTCGCCACCGACCACGTCATAGAGTCGTGGCGCAACGAAGAATGGCCCACCTACAAGAGCTCGGCCGGCATGCCGGAGGACATTCTCAGCCAGTTCGAGCTCTTCGAAGAAGCGCTCCAGCTCATGGGCCTGGTCGTGTGGCCCATGACGGACCTGGAAGCCGATGACGCGTTGGCGAGCGCGGCGGCGGTGCTCAGCGAAGACCCTCGGCTTTTGCAGGTCCTTATATGTACACCTGACAAGGACCTCGGCCAGTGCGTGCGAGGGAACAGGGTGGTCTGCCTGGACAGGCGAAAAGGGGTGATCGTCGACGAAGTCGCCGTGCGAGAGCGCTTTGGCGTCGGGCCCGAGTCGGTGCCGGACTGGCTCGGGCTCGTCGGGGACAGCGCGGACGGCTTCCCGGGTTTGGCCGGTTGGGGCGCCAAAGCCGCTAGCGCTGTTCTGGGCCGTTACGGCTCCATCGAGGCTATCCCGCTGGTCGCGTCGGCCTGGAAGGTGGACCTGCCTGCGGCACGGGCGGCCAGCCTGGCAGCAACGCTTGAAAAGGACTACGAACTAGCGATGCTTTTCAAGAAGTTAGCGACTTGCGTCGTGAAGCGGGAGATCCTTCCTCCCGGGGGCGCCGCCCTCGACAGCCTGGCCTGGCAGGGACCGAACCCGGGCTTCGCCCTAATGTGCGACCGCCTAGAAGCCCCGAACCTGCTGCAGCGCGCTGAAGTAATAGTCGGGCGGGGGCCTCAGTCCGTGCCAAGCGACAGCTGAGGAAGGTCGACCGCCGCGCTGAGCAGGTCGTGGTACCGCGCCCGGCTGACCGGGACCGCCCCCAGGCTGGCAAGGTGCGGGGTGAGCCACTGGACGTCGAGCAGCTGCCCGCCTCCCGCTCTCATGGCCTCGACTAAGGCGACGAGAGCAACCTTGGAGGCGTCCCGCTGGCGGTGGAACATCGACTCCCCCGCGAAGAGCCCGCCGATCGTCACCCCGTAGAGCCCTCCAGCCAGTTCACCGTCGGGCGCCCAGGCCTCCACGCTCTGCGCCCAACCGAGCTCGTTGAGGCGAAGGTAGGCGTTCCTCATCCGTCGGTTGATCCACCCACCCGGCCGGGCGGGGTCGGCGCAGCCTGCCACGACGTCGTCGAAGGCCGTGCCGAAGCGGATCTCATAGCGCCGGCAGGACTTCCGAAGCGAGGCGCGCACCGCCAGACCGTCCAGCGGTATGACGCCTCGCGGGTCC
This sequence comes from uncultured Acidimicrobiaceae bacterium, assembly GCA_963725935.1. Lineage (GTDB taxonomy): Bacteria > Actinomycetota > Acidimicrobiia > Acidimicrobiales > Palsa-688 > Fen-671. The sequence goes on from CAVSAM010000006.1 coordinate 168,110, forward strand.
GGCGACCACCACGCCACCTTATTGGCGACCGGCATGGGGAACAGCCCGCAGCGGTAGGCGGCCAGCAGAGTGCCCGGCTGCAGGTCAGCGCCGACTCCCACGACTTCGCCGGTACCCGCCACGCTCGCCTGGGCCTCGGCGGTGCAGGGGAACTGCCAAGTCGACGGCGGAGGCTGGACGGGGCTCGGCACGACAGTAGTCTGCCAACCCGACGGCCCCGCAGAGAGCTAAGCGGACTTGAGAGCTATCGGCCCAGACGCGGGAGCCTCGGGTGCAGTCATTGGGCCATGGAAAGCGCCTGACGTCGGCGCTCCAGCGCTGCCCACACCTTGGACGGCGTAGTCAGGGAGCATGTCGCGAAGAGCTCGGAGTGCGCGCGCCGCTGAGCTTTTCACGGTGCCTGGGGCACAGCCGAGCCGGGTGGCTATCTCGGCCTCGGAGAGGTCTTCGTAGTAACGCAGCAACAGGACTTCCCGCTGCCGGACGGGCAGACGGTCGAGAGCTTGACGTACCAGCTCCCTGTCGTCGACGGCGTCTGTCCCGGGTTGTTGGACCAGTTCGGGCATGTCCCCAACCGATACCCGTGCGCCCCATTTCCGCCATCCGGAGCGACAAGTGTTGACAACGATCTGGCGCACGTAAGCCTGCTGGCGCCAACGTTCCTGTCCGGCCACGCGCTGCCACGCGCCCATCGCTTTTACCAACGATGACTGAACGGCGTCCTCGGCGTCCTCTCGACGCCCCGTCACTGCGTAAGCGGCCCGCACGAGAGACGGCCTCGCTGACTCGGCGAGCTCTTCAAAACCAATGGCCTCTTGGAGAGTGGCCGCCTCAATTGTTCCGGCCTCGCCGGGCCCGGTTGTACGCACTTAGTCTCCTCACCTCAGGTTTTCCCCACCCAGGCCTACCACCACGTTGACCTCGCAGCGGTGCAGAGTCCATGGGGAGGGCTTGCCATGCGCTCGCGGCCACTAGCCTTTCGTCCGTGGTCGACCGATCGATGAAGGACCGACTGGAGGAGCTCGAGCGGCGGCGCGGGGAAGCGTTCCATGCGGGGAGCGCCGCAGCGGTCGAACGTCAGCACTCTCGGGGCAAGATGACGGCCCGCGAGCGGATCGACTATCTGCTCGACGCGGGGTCCTTCCAGGAGCTCGACATGCTCGCCAAGAGCCGCTCTCAATGGACGCCCGAGGACAAACGGGCCTACACCGACGGCGTCGTAACGGGGTTCGGCTCTGTCGAAGGTCGAAAAGTGTGCGTCTTTTCACAGGATTTCACCGTCAACGGGGGCACCCTGGGAGAGGTGTCCGGAGAAAAGATCCACAAAGTCATCGACCTTGCGACGTCTCTCGGCGTCCCGCTCATCGGGATCAACGACGGAGGAGGCGCCCGGGTCCAAGAAGGTGTCGTTGCGCTTCATTATTACGGAGGGATATTCAGGCGAAATGTCGCGGCTTCAGGAGTGGTGCCCCAGATAAGCGTCATCATGGGGAGCTGCGCCGGAGGTGCAGTCTACAGCCCTGCGATAACCGATTTTGTGTTCATGGTCCAAGGGACTTCGCAAATGTTCATCACAGGGCCAGACGTGGTGAAGACCGTGACAGGCGAGGACGTAACCCAGGAGGAGCTCGGCGGCGCGCTCACGCACGCGACAAAGTCGGGTGTAGCCAGCTTCGTGGCCCCAGACGAAAAAGCGTGCCTCGACCAGGTCCGTGAGCTCCTCGCCTACCTCCCCTCCAACAACCTTGGCCATCCCCCCGTTTCGCCTGCCGACGACACCGACGACCTAGTGGCCGAGCTGGCCGAACTGGTACCCGATCCCTCCCACCAGCCCTACGACGTGAAGCAACTGCTCCGCGCCGTCCTCGACGGCGGCGAGCTGCTGGAGTACCACGCCCTGTGGGCGCTCAACCTTGTCTGCGGTTTTGGCCGCATCGGAGGCCAAGTCGTTGGCGTAGTTGCTAACCAACCCCAGGTGCTGGCGGGAGTCCTCGATATAGACGCTTCGGAAAAGGGCGCCCGCTTCGTACGGACTTGCGACTGTTTCAACATCCCCATAGTCACCTTTGTCGACGTCCCAGGTTTCATGCCGGGGACCGACCAGGAACACGGGGGCCTTGCAAGACGTGCAGCCAAGCTGCTCTACGCCTATTGCGAAGCGAGCGTGCCAAAAATCCAGGTGATCGTGCGCAAAGCCTACGGAGCCGGATATGTCATCATGTGCTCCAAGTCGCTCGGTGCCGACCTCGCTTACGCGTGGCCGGGCGCCGAACTGGCCGTCATGGGCCCCGAAAGCGCCGTCGACCTCCTTTTCGCGCCCGAACTTGCCGGTGCAAGTCCCGAGCGTAGGGCGGAGCTGGTCCAGCTGTACAGGGACGCCAACACCAGCCCGTACCTCGCAGCCGAGCGCGGGTACCTCGACGACGTCATAGACCCGGCCTCGACCCGCCAGGTGCTCCGCCAAGGCCTTGAGATGCTCTCGGGCAAGCGCCAAGAGGTCCCAGCCCGCAAGCACGGCAACATACCGCTGTGACCGGGGCGCCTGTGACCGGGGCGCGTGTGACCGGGGCGCCTGTGACCGGCCCCCTCGGGCTCCGGGTAGAAGTGCGGCTGAGCGACCTTGCCCGTGCTCCCTCGCCTGCCGAGCTGGAGGCAATTACTCTCGCTATCGCACGGGCGCTCGCGCCAGCCGCCCCTGTGGAGGCACCAATTTCGCCCAGCGACTGGCGCTTTTCGGGCCGCTGGTGGCGTCAACGCCCGGGGGCACCGGGCTCCATGGCGTGGTTCGCAAAAGCGCTCGAATAGGTCGAAAAGCGAGGTTTTCCCCCGCTGTGGATGAACTGTGGAAAAGCTAGGGGCGGCTTGGGGACGACCTTAACAAACCCTGACGATTGCCTGAACGCAGTAAGTTGACCGGTCCCGTCCGCCGTCCAGGGATGCTCAGGCGGGTGCCCGGTGCAACACGCACCGGGCTGTGCCGGGTACGAGCCTGCCTACGATGCTGGCACTGAAGCCGAGGTCGGCAACCATCGAGACCGTGTCAGGCCCGGATTCGCGCGGCACGACGAGCACCATGCCCAGGCCCAGGTTGAACGTCCGCTCCATCTCGGTAGCACTCAGACGAGCCGCCTCCTGTACCTGGCCGAAGATAGGCGGCACTGGCCAACTGCCGACCTCGAGCACGGCATCGAGGTCAGGGGGGAGGGCACGGGGCACGTTGCCGGGCAGGCCCCCGCCGGTGATGTGGGCCACAGCGCGGACCGGGACCTTGCGCAGCAGGGCGAGCACGGCTGGGGTGTAGATGAGCGACGGTCGCAAGAGCTCGTCGACCAGGGAATGCCCGGCGCCCGGCCAGGCCTCGCCGTCCAAGCTGCGCCTGGCGCGGTCCAACAACGCTGCCCTGACCAGCGAGTACCCGTTGCTGCGCAGCCCGTCAGAATGCAAGCCGACCAGGACATCGCCCGCGTGGGGTGGGTTGTGCCCGCGTGGGCCGAGAAGGCGGTCGCGTTCGACAACGCCGACCGCGAACCCTGCCAGATCCATCTCGCCCACGGGCAACTGACCGGGGTGCTCGGCCAGTTCGCCACCGAGGATCGCACAACCGGCCTGACGGCAGCCATCTGCAATGCCAGCCATGACGGTGGCTACTGCGGCGGGGTCAAGGTGCCCCCAGAGCTGGTAGTCCAGAAGAAAGAGCGGTTCGGCACCCTGACAGACGAGGTCGTCGACGCACATCGCCACGAGGTCTATCCCGATCGTCCTCAACCTTCGGGCCTGGACAGCGACCGCGAGCTTCGTGCCTACCCCGTCTGTGGTAGCGACCAAGACGGGTTGGTGGTAACCACCAGGCAACGCAAAGAGGCCGCCGAAACCACCGATGCCCCCGATTACCTCCCGCCGGAACGTGCTCTCGACCGCGGGCCCCATGAGACGGACAGCCTCCTCGCCGGCGTCGATGTCCACCCCGGCAGCTGCGTAAGTCAGCGGGGCATCGAGCCCCGTCGACAAGGCATCGGTGCCGACGGAGGGGGCATCGTGGCCCCGGGGCAGCCCCTCAGAGGGCATGCGTGGGAAGCTCGAGGACCGTCTTGGAAAGCCTGTCCGGCACGGGTACCGGGTAATTGCCGGTGAGGCAGGCGTCACAAAAACCGGCCCCGGGTACGCCGGTCGCCTTCTTGAGAGCGTCGAGGCTCAGATAAGCCAGGCTGTCAGCGCCGAGGTAGTCGCAGATCTCGCCGACCTCGAGGTCGGCCGCCACAAGTTCGCTACGGGTCCCCGTGTCCAAACCGTAGAAACATGGCCAGCGGTATGGGGGCGACGAAATGCGCAGGTGCACTTCCTTGGCCCCCACTTCTCGCAGCATCGCGAGCATGCCCTTGGTCGTGGTCCCGCGGACGATCGAGTCGTCGACGACGATCAGGCGCTTACCGGCGATCGCGTCACGCAGCGGGTTCAATTTGCGCCGGACACCAGAGGCGCGCTGGCCCGCGTCCGGGTTGATGAACGTCCGCCCGATATATCGGTTTTTGACCAGGCCGTGACCAAAAGGGATGCCGCTCCTGCGGGCATAGCCCTCGGCGGCGGGCACCCCCGAGTCGGGTACCCCAACGACCATGTCAGCGCTCACGGGCGCCTGCTCAGCGAGCAGCTCGCCCATTCGGGCACGGGCGCCGTGAAGCTCCTGGCCGTACAGCCGGCTGTCGGGACGAGCGAGGTAGACGAACTCGAACAGGCAGAGCTTGGGTTGTATGCGCTCAGTCGGCCAGGGGTGGAGGCTCTCGCAGCCGTCGGCGCTTATCACAAGCACCTCGCCGGGCTCCACCTCCCTGACAAAGTGGGCGCCGGAGATATCGAGCGCCGGCGTCTCGGAGGCCAAGACCCACCCATCGTCCAGTTTCCCGAGGCACAGCGGCCGAAAACCGTTCGGATCCCGCACGCCCACCAGGTGCGCCCGGTCAGCGAGGACGAGTGAGAAGGCCCCCTCCATCTGCGGCAACACCGCTACTAGAGCGCTGACAAGCGATGCGGTCCCGTTCGGGCTGGACGGCGCGGCGCGGTCCATCTCGCGGGCGACCAGCTCAGCCATGAGGTCCGAGTCACTTGTTGCCATCCCCGGCAGCATCCCGATGGACGCCGCCAGCTCCTCTGTATTGGTGAGATTGCCGTTGTGGCCGATGACGAACTCGGTCCCGCCCGCCTGGCGGTACATCGGCTGGGCGTTGTGCCACGACGAGGACCCTGTAGTCGAATAGCGGGTATGACCAATGGCCAGGTGCCCCTCGAGGCTGGCGATCTTGTAGTCGTTGAAGACCTGGGTGACAAGGCCCATGTCCTTCATCACCATCATCGTCGACCCGTCGCTCACCGCCATGCCGGCCGACTCCTGCCCGCGGTGCTGGAGCGCGTAGAGGCCGTCGAAAACGACCGGGGCGACGTTACGTCCGGGGGCGCAGATGCCGAAGACGCCGCACGCTTCCCTCGGACCGCTCACTGAGCCATTCTCTCACGTGGTGCGCCACCACCGGCGAGATGGCCCGCAGAAGGCGAGGAGTTCCGGGCTACCGTGGCCTGGTGATCGACCTTCATACCCATTCGACGGTCTCTGACGGGAGCGACACCCCCGAAGAGGTCGTTGCGCTCGCGACCAAAGCTGGCCTTTCGGCGCTTGCCCTTACCGATCATGACCGCCAGGACGGCATCGCGGCTGCCCGAAAGAAGGCTGCCGAAGCGGGCATTGAGCTGATCGCTGGTACCGAGATTCTCGTGCAACCACAGCGGCACCATGCACATGCTGGTCTATTTCTTGGAGCCAGGCGAAGGCCCCCTTCAGGACGAGCTCCTGCGCCTGCAGGTTGCCCGCGACAACCGCAACGACGAGCTCATCGCCCGCCTGGCTGAGCTCGGGCTGCCCGTGACCATGGAGGAGCTCGAAACGGAGGCCGGTGGGAGCGGGGCAGGCCGGCCCCACGTAGCGGCAATCCTTGTCCGAAAGGGCGTTGCGAGCTCGGTCCAGGACGCCTTCGACCGCTGGCTCGCCAAGGGCCGTCCCGCCTACGTAGAAAAGGAACGCTTGGGCCCCTCCCCGCAATAGCGCTCGCGCTCCAGTCGGGTGCGCTCCCGGTCCTGGCACATCCACTCTCCCTCGGGCTTTCCCCGAACGAGCTCGAACGAACTGTCGGCGAGCTGGCGGACGCGGGTCTCGTGGGCCTCGAATCGATCTACGGGCGCTACAGCCGGGAAGAACGAGCGTCCCTGGCGGTAATGGCGGCCCAGGCCGGGCTCGCCATCACCGGTGGCTCGGACCACCACGGGAGCTACAAGCCGGACCTCATGGTCGGTACAGGTCGGGGAGATTTGCACGTGCCCGACGGTGCGCTGGAGGCGCTCCGCAACAGGCTTTCAACGTAGGGGGCCAGGGTGTTACCGGCGCGCCTGCGAAAACAGCTGAGCTGGTTGGGCACCCCGGCGATCCAGGCCGCCAAGACCGCGGTCGCGGCCGGGGCCGCCTGGTTCATCGCAGCAGACCTCTTGGGCAACACCATCCCGGTGTTCGCACCGCTTGCCGCGCTTCTCACGGTGCAGGTGACCGTGTGGGACTCGGTTGCCCGCGGGTTGCAGCGGGTGCTCGGCGTAGTAGTGGGAGTCCTTGTCGCCTACGGTTTTGCCCGGCTTGCAGGGATAAATGCCTGGTCGATAGGGCTCGTCATTTTCGTGTCACTGCTCGCCGGGCGGGCCTTGCGGCTCGGCCAGCAGGGCTCGATCCAAGTCCCCGTGAGTGCACTGCTCGTCCTTGTGCTCGGGGCGACAACGGGCGGCTATGCCTTAGACCGGGTCGTCGACACCGTGGTCGGTGCCGCGACGGGGATCCTCGTCAACTTTGTAATCGTGCCCCCGACCCGGCTCAACAGCGCTCGCAGCGAGGTGACCGCCTTTTCCGCAGCCGTCGCAACACTTCTGCGCGGCGTCGCCCAGAGCTTTGTGCTGCCCGGGGCTGACCGGGCGGCTCACCTGCAGCAGGCCCGTCGCCTCAGCGACGATACAGCTGCGGCTTCGCTCGCAGTCGAGCGCTCCGAGGCGGCCACCCGCTTGAACCCGAGCGGCCGGCGCGACCGGCCTGCTGTCCAAAGATTGCAGGCAGCGGTGGGAACGCTAACCCTCGTCGAGCGCGCAGTCCGGGGCATAACGCGTGCCCTCGCCGACGCCTCGGCCGGCTGGCACCCGCCTGACGAGCTCGGGAGGCTCCTCGACGAGATGCTCGTGACCGTTGCCGGCGAGCTCGACGCGTGGGGAGCCCGTGTAACTTCAGAGCCCGCCGCTGTGGAGCCCGCGGGCTCTACCAGCTCGGCCGAGGCGGCTGGTGCTGCGGCCGACGACCTTTACCACCACATCCTCGTTGCCGCCCGCGCCCGGGAGGTCGAGCCGGAAACGGCCGCAATCGTGACATCCATCGCCCTTGACGCCCACCGCATCAGCCAGGAGCTGCGCGGCGGGTTCGAACCGCCGGCGGCCGCCCGCCCGAGCTGGCGCGCCTTGTTCGCGCCTTAGTTCCCGACCAGTGCAAAAGCAGCCTCCCGGGTCGAGAAGCTCTCCATCTTGACGACCTTGCCGTCGCGGAACGTGAAAACGAACGAGCGAACACCGCTCGGGGGATCGAGCTCGGTGCCGGTTGGCCCCGACGGGAAGCCGGCGCTATGGGCTATGACGACCACACGGTCGCCAACCTCTTCGGCTTCGACACGGGTGACAGGCGGGAATGGGCGCCTTCCAAGAATGTTGAGCACTTCGGCACGGCCATTGCAGATAAGCTCGGGCAGCAGTCCCTGCCACACCACGCCCTCGTCCAGGATAGATGCGAGTTCCTTGCTGCCGCCCGTGCGGGACATGGCAACCATGACCGAAAGGACGAGGTTCAAGTTGGCGCCGGGCTTGCTCATTCGGTGACCGGCGTGTAGACGGCTGCACCGGACCGGACGAACTCGTCCGATTTCGCGCGCATCCCTTCTTCGGCCTCGCGCTCCAGGTCGATTGCCTTCTTGGTCGCACGCAGGTCGTGGCTGATGCTCATCGAGCAGAACTTCGGGCCGCACATCGAACAAAAATGGGCCTTCTTCGCCGGAGCAGCCGGGAGCGTCTCGTCGTGGTACCCGCGCGCCGTTTCGGGGTCGAGCGAGAGATTGAACTGGTCCTCCCAGCGGAAATCGAAGCGCGCCGCCGACAGAGCGTCGTCCCATGCCTGCGCACCAGGGTGCCCTTTCGCAAGGTCCGCTGCGTGGGCGGCGATCTTGTAGGCGATCACGCCCGCCTTAACATCTTCGCGGTCCGGCAAGCCGAGGTGTTCCTTCGGCGTCACATAGCAAAGCATCGCGGTGCCGAACATCCCGATCATTGCTGCCCCGATCGCCGATGTTATGTGGTCATAACCCGGTGCGATGTCCGTCGTCAGCGGGCCGAGGGTGTAAAAAGGCGCCTCTTTGCACCATTCCATCTGCAGGTCGACGTTCTCTTTGATCTTGTGCATCGGCACATGCCCGGGGCCCTCGACCATAACCTGCACGTCTGCGCCCATGCCCGCTGGGTGAGCTCGCCGAGCGTGCGCAGTTCAGACAACTGGGCCTCGTCGTTGGCGTCGGCAACCGACCCGGGCCGAAGCCCGTCGCCGAGCGAGAACGCAACGTCGTAGGCAGCGAAGATCTCGCAGAGCTCATCGAAGTTCGTGTAGAGAAAGTTCTCCTCGTGATGGGCCAGGCACCAAGCAGCCATCACCGAGCCCCCGCGGCTCACGATGCCGGTAACCCGTTCAATGGTCAGGGGGATATAGCGCAGCAGCACGCCGGCGTGGACAGTCATATAGTCGACGCCCTGTTCGCACTGCTCGATGACTGTGTCCCTGTAGATCTCCCAGGAGAGCTCCACGGCGCGCCCGTCCACTTTTTCGAGAGCCTGGTAGATGGGTACCGTGCCGATGGGGACCGGCGAATTACGCGTTATCCACTCGCGTGTGGTGTGAATGTCGGCTCCGGTCGATAGGTCCATCACAGTGTCGGCGCCCCAGCGGGTCGCCCAGCGCATCTTGTCGACCTCTTCTTCGATCGACGAGGTCACCGAGGAGTTCCCGATGTTGGCGTTGACTTTCACGAGGAAACTGCGGCCAATGAGCATCGGCTCGCTCTCCGGGTGGTTGATGTTGGACGGCAGGATGGCGCGCCCTCGGGCCAGTTCCTCGCGGACCAGCTCGGGGTCGAGGTTCTCCCTCACAGCGGCAAAGTGCATCTCAGGGGTTATGAGGCCGCGGCGGGCGTAGTGCATTTGCGTCACGGTCTTGCCCGGCAGGGCGCGGCGGGGCGGCCGAGCGGCAGGCAAAGCCGGCGGCTCCTCCAACAATTGGCGCCGGAGAGCAGCCCGCCCATCGTCTCTAGGCTGGCGCGCCCGGCCCTCCACCACGGCGGTATCGCCACGCTCTTGTACCCATCTCTCGCGGAGCGCCGGTAGGCCCGTGGGTGGGCCATCGGGCGAAGGGCCGCTTGTGTCGTAGAGATAAACGGCTCCAGCTCCGCCGTCTATGACGACCTCCTGGAACGGCACCTGAACCCCTTCCGGGCCAGGCCTGGAAACTTTGCGCCGAGCTGTACCGAGCGAGATTGTGGTCATTTCTCCTCTTCCTTCCATCCAAAATGGTCGAAGAGGCCCGCCCCTGCGCCTAGGCGCCAACTGGCACTGCCCTGAATTGCCTGATGAGCAAAGGTGTTCGCGTGCTCGATCGCGTCTTTTACCGACACGTGCCGCGCCAGTCCGGCCGCTATTGCGGCCGAAAAAGTACAGCCCGCGCCATGCGTGTTGTTAGTGTCGATCCTCGGCTGGGTCATTTCCCAAATGACCTGGCCGTCCCACACGACGTCCACTGAAACGCTCGGGTCATTGCCGTGACCGCCTTTCACCACCACGACACGGGCAAGGTCCCCGAGACGACGGGCGGCCCGGCGCGGATCGTCGAGGGTCTCGAGCTTCTCTCCCAGGAGCACGCTTGCCTCGAGAAGGTTCGGGGTGACAACGGCAGCGGCCGGCAGCAACACTTCCCGGTACGCGCGGACCGCGCCGTCGTCGGTAAGGCGCCGCCCGGTGGATGCGACCAGGACCGGATCTACGACTAGCGCAGGCAGGCTCGCTGCGAGCGCGGCCACCTCTCGGACTATCTCCTCGCTGTAAAGGACGCCGGTTTTGGCGCCTGAAACCGTCATGTCCTCGATGACTGCTTCGATTTGCGCTCGCACGAAAGCTGCTGGCAAGACATGGACGGCGTTCACGTGTGCTGTGTTCTGGGCGGTTACGCAGGTTATTGCCGTGGTCCCGAATACGCCGAGGGCGGCAAAGGTCCTCAGGTCGGCCTGGATCCCAGCTCCACCGCCGGAGTCCGAGCCCGCGATGGTGAGCGCCACCGGCGGCGTCATCGTTGCACCTCGTTCAGGCGTTCCTGGATCCTGGCGAACGCGGCCGCTGGGTCGGGGGAACGCAGGACCGCCCCCAGGACCGCTACACCCGTCGCACCCGATTCGAGGCATTCCGCCGCGTTCGCCGCGTCGACGCCCCCAAGTGCCCAAGTCGGCAACGGGGCCCCTGCGAGAGCGGCCGGGCCGAGCGGTGGGCCATAGCCGGGCTTCGACCGGGACGGGTAGATGGGCGAAAGAGTCGCCCACTGGCAACCTTCGGCGTTGGCTCTCGACAGCTCCTTGTCGCTGTGACAGGAACGCCCGACCGCGACATCACGGCGCCCGACCGGCCAGGGGTCGGCGGCTCCGAGGTGGACGCCGTCCCCCGCCCCCATCCCGGGGCCGGGGCTCTCTATGAGGACGCCACCGACTGCGTGGAGCATCTCCGCCAGGTCCTCGGCCAAGCGCCTCCGGTCGCCGGCGGCGACGTGCTTGTCACGCAGCCACACCGCACGCGCACCCCCAGCCACCGCCTCGCGCACCACCGCCAGCAACGGGCGACCGCCTGTTTGCGCGCTATCGGCAACGACCAGCAACCTCGGGAGCGCCATCACTTCGTGCACCGGGTTAGGCATTGCACGAGCAGTAGTCACGGGCGAGCTCAAAGCTGGGGCATCCCGTCAGAGGTTGTGCTCGCCTGAGCGTAAAGCCGCCGCGGGATGCGGCCCGCCAGGTAGGCGAGGCGCCCGGCTTTGACCGCGTGGGCCATCGCTTTGGCCATGACCGCCGGCTCGCGCGCCCGGGTTACCGCCGAGGCGACCAGGACCGCATCGCAGCCCAGTTCCATCGCAATCGCCGCGTCGGAAGCAGTCCCGACTCCCGCATCAAGCACCACCGGCACCGCCACCATGTCCCGGATTAGCGCGATGTTGTAAGGGTTGCGGATGCCCATCCCGCTACCGATCGGTGAGCCGAGCGGCATGACGGCTGCGCAACCTGCTCCGGCGAGGCGCTGTGCGACGACGGGGTCGTCGTTCGTATAGGCCAGCACGGCAAAACCGGCACGGACCAGTTGCTCGGCTGCGTCCAACGTTTCGATGGGATCTGGGAGAAGTGTGCTGTCGTCCGCGATGACCTCCAACTTGACCCAGTTGGTCTCGAACGCCTCTCGCGCCGCCTCCGCCGTCCGCACGGCATCGCGCGCGGTAAAACAGCCGGCCGTGTTGGGCAGGACACGGACGCCGGCTCGTTCGCAAATGTCGAATACGCCCCCCTCGAGCCCAGGGACGGTACGGCGCAGCGCCACCGTCACCAACGCGGCGCCCGATGCCCTAATTGCCTCCTCGAGCTCCGACATGCTCGCCGCGCCGCCGGTCCCCAGAATGAGACGCGGCCCGATTTCCTCGCCTGCGATGACAAGCGGGTCGTCCCGCTCGCCCCGCGAGCCAGGGAGCCCTCGGTCCGTCAACTCGTCAACGCTCATTCAACCTCCTGCAACGGCGTGGAGCACTTCCACGCTGTCTCCTTCGGCCAGCTCGGCGGTTGGCCATTCGTCTCTGCGCACCAGTTCGGAGTTGACGGCCACGGCGACTCCCCGCGGCCCACAGCCAAGGGTGCCGACCACGTCGGCGACCGTCGCCCCCTGGGCAAGCTCAAGCGGCTTACCGTTCACGTGGAGGTTCACGGTACCCGTTGCTCATAGGCTCGCTCGTCGACGCCGAACCGACGGAGCGAAAAAGCCGCCGCAGCGCCGCCGATATCTCGTCCCGAGAGCGCTTCGAAGAGCGCGTCCGCGGTAAGCGGCGCAAGCAGCACCCCGTTGCGGTAGTGCCCGGTGGCAAGGAAAAGGCCCGGCGTCGATGCCGCCCCGAGGATGGGCCCATTGTCCGGCGAGCCCGGGCGCAGCCCCGCCATGGCTTCGCTGAGTTCGAGCTCGGCGACATCGGGGACCACGGCGACAGCGGCGCGGAGCAGGTCGTATACGGCGCCTGCGGTAACGGTCGTGTCAGCGCCGCGCTCCTCCATGGTGGCGCCGACCACCACCTCGCCGTTGGCCCGGGGGACCAGGTAGACGGAGCGGCCTTGCGCCATGGCCCGGATGGCCCTCCCGATCACGGGCACGGAGGGATCCGAGCGAAGACGGAGGATTCTGGCCTTTGACAGGGCGCACCGGTGCGACATCGCCCTGGGCCAGTCCGCCGAGCTGACCGGAGCGCCATCCTGCTGCCACCACGACCCTTCCTGCCGCCAGCTCCGTCCCGTCATCGAGCACGACCCCGGCTACTCGCTCGGCGGCCGTGCGGCGGATCTCTCGCACCGCGGAGCGCAGTAGTTCCGCTCCGCGCATAGCAACCGCCTGGGTGAGCGCCCGCAGCAATGCCCTGTTGTCGACCTGATGATCGCCAGCGCTCAGTACCCCACCGGCTACTCGGGGGTTGAGGGACGGCTCCAGCCGGCGGCAATCCTGGCCTGAGAACAGCTCGACATCGCAACCCATTTCGCGCTGGACCGCGAAGGACTCCTCGAGCGCGCGGTAGTCATCGGCATCCAGGGCAACGCTGAGGGTGCCGTCCCTTCGCAGGCCCACAGGTAAGCCGCTGTCGTCCTCCAGAGCAGCGGCATAACCGGGCCACGCAGCGGCCGAAGCTTGGGACAACGCCTGCAGCGTGCCCTCACCCCAGCGCCCTTCGGTCGTCGGCGCAAGCATGCCCGCCGCCGCCCAGGACGCCCCGCGTGCGGGTTCCGGGTCACAAATGGCGACGGTGAGGCCTTCCTGAGCCGCACGCCACGCTACGGACAGACCTATGACACCGGCCCCCACGACGGCGACGTCTACGGCACGGGAGGTCACAGGCGGCTCGGCACGAGGTGGGCCACGAGCTCCCGAGCAGCCGCGGCGGGGTCGCTGGCCATCGCAATCGCGCCGACCACGGCTACCCCATAAGCGCCGGCCTCGAGCAGCTCAGGGATGCGGTCGACCGTGACGCCCCCGATCGCAAGGACGGGCAAAACCACGGCTGCGGCAACGGCCGCCAGCCCGGCGGCGCCGATGGGGTTGGGTAGCCCGTCCTTTGTGGACGTCGGGTAGCAGGGCCCGACGCCGAGGTAACTGGCCCCGGCGGCCACTGCTTTGTGGGCGTCGGCGGCTGTCCGCACCGAGGCGCCGAGGGTAGGGCCTTCCCCCAGCAGCCGTCGCGCCACGCCGACGGTCAGGTCCTCAGGCCCGACATGGGCACCGTCCGCGCCGACCGCTAAAGCGATATCGACGCGGTCGTTGATTATGCAGCTAGCTCCGGCCTGGTGGCAGAGCTTCACCGCGCGCTCGGAGATCTCGTAACGCTGCCGGTCCGTGCAGTCTTTGGCGCGAACTTGCACGCAAGGCACCCCGGCGTCGAGCACGAGGGAGATGAGAGCAAGCGTGCGGGCAGGCCCGTCTTGGCCCTTGTGGCTTGCGATGTAGTGAAGACGGCCCAGCACGTGTGCTCCCTTCGCCGGTATGACCCGGATCAGGTTCAACGGTCGAGGGCTCCAAGTCCTCCTCTCAGCCCGGTCCGACCAGGCTCCCGTGTTGTCTCCTGCCTACCCCCGCCCAGCAAGCGTGTCAAGTCAGAAACGGTCCCCAAGTGCCATCAGCGGACCAAAAAGCGCGCCAGGCAACAAAACTTGTCCGAAGAAACGAGCTATGAGCTCCGAAGAGCGGCACAGCTGCGGTGCAGCTCTTATCCCTCACTCAGAGTGACCAAGTGCCCTAGTCCCCACCACTCTGGGCGGATGACCATGGGAACATGAGCGTGGAAGACGATCTCCTCTCGGTGCGGCGTGAACTGAAGTTCCTGACCCTGCAGCGTCTATCTGGCCCGCTTGACTCGACGTCGCTGGAAAGGTACCAAGCACTCTGTGCCATGGAGAAAAGGCTCCTAAGCTCTACCGCTTCGCTGGCTAGGTAGCGTAAACCGACCGTCGCATCTTCTCCCGGCAGCGCCGGCCCTCAATGTCCCCGCCTTGGGCGCCGTTAACTTGTAGACGTGAAGACCGTGGTGGTCGGCCCTCCCCCTCCTGAACTGCAACAGCTCATGCAACGGCGCCGTTCTCTGGGGCTCGACATGTTCGACGAAATTTGGGAGGGCAACTACCACCTGTCACCTGTGCCTGGTTTCGGGCACGCCTACATCGAGCGCGAGGTCGCCAGGGTGCTCCGTCCGTTCGCCGATGCGGCGGGCCTGATCGAAACGGAGCCCTTCAACCTGGGCCGTGCCACCGACTTCCGGGTGCCCGATGGCGGCTATCACCGGTCCGTGCCTGCAGGTGACCCGGTGTACGTTACGACCGCTGCGGTGGTTGTCGAGGTCGTCTCCCAAGACGACGAGACGCACGAGAAGCTCCCCTTCTACGCCGGGCATGGGGTCGAGGAGGTCATCGTCGTCGAACCAGCGTCCAGGACGGTCAGGATCCTCACATTTGTCGACGGTTACCAGGATGTCGCCATCAGCGGAGCTCTCGGCCTCAGTGCCGACGGCCTGCAAACAGCTATCCGCTGGCCCTCACCAGGCAGCCCGCCGGGCTAAGGCGCCGCGAACAGCGCGGGAAGTGCACCCCTCCAGGCCAAAACGGCCTCTTCCACGCTGAAGTCGGCGACACCGTCGATAACGACCCGGCCACCGCCGGCGGAGCCAATCTCGGCAATAGGGGTACCGGCTGCGCGAGCCCGTTCGAGGACCAAAGGCAGGTGTTCGGGGGCCACGCTGAGGAGCACCCTGGAGGGCCCTTCGCCGAAAAGCTGTTCGTGACCGCCGGTCCCGCTTATCCGGCACCCGGTCCCACTTTTCACCGCCATTTCCGCCAGCGCGACGCCGAGGCCGCCATCGGAAACGTCATGGATACCATCGACCAGGCGCTCCTGTACCAGGGCCGCCACCAACCCGAGCAGGCGCGAATGGAGCGCTAGGTCGAGCGATGGGAGAGTACCGCCGGAGTGGCCCCGCCGTTGGGCCGCCCAGCGCGACCCCGCAAGCGAGGTAGCGCCCGGTCCGTTCGGGCCCAGTAGTAGCACCCGGCTGCCCTCGCGGAGCGAGGGGGTCGGGATGCCGGCTTCAAGCTTGTCGATCAAGCCGAGCGTGCCGACCACGGGGGTCGGGTCGATATCGGTGCCCATGCTCTCGTTGTAGAGGCTGACGTTGCCGCCAACCACAGGGATAGCGAGCGCCTTGCAAGCCTCGGCCATGCCATCTATGGCTTCCGAGAGCTGCCACATCACTGCGGGGTGCTCCGGGTTGCCGAAGTTCAAGCAGTTGACCAGTGCAACCGGTCGCGCACCCGCACAGGCGACATTGAGGGCAGATTCCGCCACTATGAGGCGGGCCCTGCGCGCGGGTCGAGAGCGCACCAGCGCGAGTTCCCGTCGGTGGAGAGCGCAATCGCGCGGGCGGCGGCCCCCGCGGGCGCGCGAACACCCGGGGCCGAGAGCCTGAGCACTGCCGCATCCGCTCCAGGCGCAACGACGGTGTTGCGGAACAGCTGGTGGTCGTACTGGCGGAACGCCCAGGAAGGGTCGACGAGCATCGCCAGGAGATCCTCGACCAGTTCTTCGGAAGAAGCTGGCCCTGGCAGCTTCGCTGGGTCATCGGCTGCAAGCTGGTCCAGAACGGGAGGGCGCTGCATCGGGCGGTCGTAAATCGGTGCGTCTTCATGGAGGCTCGTCGCCGGGACATCGGCCAGGACCTCGCCGTCCCACCCCTCGAGGACCCGCAGCCGCCCCGAACCAGTGACTCTGCCAATGACGGTCGCGCGCACTTCCCAACGCTCGCAGACCTCCATCACGGCATCCAGCACGCTGGGCGTAACGATCGCGAGCATCCGCTCCTGGCTCTCGCTCGTCATCACCTCGAACGGCTCCAGGCCCGGCTCGCGCAGCGGCACGGCTTCAACGTTCACGTCCATGCCCACCCCGCCCCGCGAGGCCGTTTCGCTCGTGGCGCAGGTGATCCCGGCGCCGCCGAGATCCTGGATACCGAGGACGAGGTGCTTGTCGAGCAGCTCGAGGGTTGCCTCGATCAGGCGCTTTTCCTCGAACGGGTCGCCCACCTGGACGTTCGGGCGCTTTGCCGCTTCGGCTTCGGCGTCATCCGTGAAGGCCGCCGAAGCCAGGACGCTCACCCCACCTATCCCGTCGCGCCCTGTGCTCGAACCAAGGAGCACCGCCAGGCTCCCCTCGCCACCCGCCCGCCCGAAAACGAGGCGGTCCTTCGGCAGGAGCCCGCAGCACAGGACGTTTACCAGCGGGTTGCCCGAGTAACACTCAGCGAAGTCGAGCTCGCCCCCGACGGTTGGGACCCCGACAGCGTTGCCGTAGCCAGAGATACCGCTGACCACGCCGCTCGCGACCCAGCGGTTGCGGGCATCGTCAGGGGGGCCAAAGCGCAATGGGTCCATCAAGGCGATCGGGCGAGCGCCCATCGTAAAGATGTCGCGTATTATCCCCCCAACCCCGGTAGCGGCCCCCTGATACGGCTCGATCGCCGACGGGTGGTTGTGGCTTTCGATGCGGATCGCCACGGCGATCCCGTCCCCGGCGTCGACCACTCCTGCGTTCTCGCCAGGGCCAACCAGCACCGCCGGCCCAACCGTTGGGAGCCGGCGAAGGTGGAGCCTGGAGGACTTGTACGAGCAGTGCTCGCTCCACATCACTGCGTACATGGCCAACTCGAGGTGGTTGGGCACGCGGCCCAGGATCCGCTCTATGGAAGCGGCTTCTTCATCGGTCAGGCCGAGCTCGCGGTGCAACGTTGCCTCCATGGTCATCAAACTAGGCTGCCAGGGCAGTGCCTACCTGCCTCGTGATACAGCACCTCCCGCCCGAGGGGCCATACCTGATTGCGGGAGCGCTCGAGAACGCTGGCGTCGTCGTCGAGCTCTGCCAGATATTCGCCGGCGGACAGCTACCAGCGAGCCTTGACGGCTACGGCGGCCTGGTTGTCATGGGCGGCCCGATGTCGGCATCCTCGGACAACGGCTTCGCGACCAGGACCGCAGAAATCGACCTGCTCGAAGATGCCCTGGAGCGACGCTTGCCGGCACTTGGCGTATGCCTCGGGGCGCAACTGTTGGCGATAGCCGCAGGTGGCAAGGTCTACCCCGGAGCAGACGGGCCAGAGATCGGTTGGGCACCGGTGTCGCTGGTCGGGGGGGCCGAGCAGGACCCGCTCTTCAAAGATCTCCCGCGTGAGCTGACCGTGCTCCATTGGCACGGGGACACCTTCGACCTACCTCCCGGGGCAACACACTTGGCAGTGAGCCGGGCCTACCCGAACCAAGCGTTCCGGGCGGGCCCCAGTGCGTGGGGCCTCCAGTTCCACCTGGAAGTCGACAGTGCTGCGGTCGACGCTTTCCTGGCAGCTTTCGGCGACGAAGCCGCAGGTTGCGGCGTCCCGCCCGAGGATATTGCCGCGGAGGCGGCCTCGGCTATTGCTGGGCTCGCACCGGCTCGCGGCAGGCTGCTGGACCGTTTCGCAGCCCTCGTCCGCGAGGTCTGATCTTTACACCCTCTTTTCGGCCCTATTAACGGTCTGTTAAGTGTGACAACAAGTGGTTGTCTGTCGGACAACCACCGTTTAGATTGACCGGCGATGGCCCCCGCCCAGCTCGTCAGCGACCATGCCCTGTCCTCGATCGGCGAACGGCTGAAGGCTGCCCGCGAGCAGGCTGGCTACACGCTCGATGAGCTCGCTTCTCTGACAGGGCTCTCCAAGGCGCACCTTTCCCGGCTCGAATCTGCCGAGCGCCAACCCTCGATCGCAGCGCTCCTCACCTTCGCCGCCGCCCTCCGAGTACCTGTTGGCCGCCTTCTCGGGGAGGACGACAAGGACAGCAGCACACCGTTGAGCGTCTATTCCGGCGGCGAGGGGCCCACGAGGTCGCCGGGTTGAACGTCGTGGCTTGTAGCGGCTACCCAGGCTCCGGCGCTCTGGAGGCCCTTCGCATGACCATCTCGCCCGAACGCACACCCGGTACGCCGGCTCGCCACCACGGTGAAGAGTGGGTCTACGTCGTGACCGGAACTCTGGTGCTCGACTACGACGCGCAGCTGTACAGGGTTGCCGCCGGGAGCTGTGCGCATTTCGACGCCGAGCACCCTCACCGTCTAGGTGCAGAAAACGTGCCCACAGAGGTCCTTGTGGTTGCGGCACAAGGACCGAGGGGCCTTTGGAGCGCTCACCGATGAAAAACCCACTGCAATAACGCAAAGAAACGGAGCTCTGGCATGACTACAACGACTTCAGCGCAGATAGAAGGGACCGGCGAGAACTACGACCTGGACAAGTTGCTCGACATGCGGCTGCGGACCCGGCACGCTGTCTACAAGATCGCGGCCGACATCAGTGCCGGCATGGTCGAAGAAGATGCTCGAGCCATGGCCAGGGACGTGCTCAAGAGCATGGGTATGCGGCGCGGGTGGCACCACGTGATCACTCGTTTGGGGCCGAACACGACGAAGGACTTCATGGCGCAGTCTGAGCCAGGTGTCGTCCTGCAGCCAAACGACATTTTCTTCATCGACATCGGCCCGATTTATGGGGACACCGAGGGTGACGCCGGCGAAACCTTCGTTGTGGGCGACGACCCTCAGCACCACAGGGCGAAGGTCGACGTGAGGGCGATCTGGGAGGACGTTCGTGCCATGTGGTTCTCCAATGGCTCAACCGGCCAGGAGCTCTACGAGTTTGCACAACAAGCGGCGAGCCAGCGCGGTTGGGTGCTTAACATGGATCTCTCCGGTCACCGGCTTTCCGATTTCCCACATTCAGCTCACTACGACGGTTCCCTGGCTGATATCGGCTTCAGGCCTAACCCCAACCTCTGGGTACTGGAGATCGCTATCGCCCATCCTGAAATGACTTTTGGGGCGTTCTACGAAGATCTTCTCCTCACAGACCAGTCCTTCCCGGAGTGGGCGCTCAGCGCTGACACCGTCAGCCTCGACTGAACGAGCGCGTCACGGAACACGAGTTCACGTGAACGTAACGGTGGCGTAATAGCTCGGTATTGGTGGTGCCCTACGTTCAAGACGTAGGAGTTATGAGGTAGTCGCGGCCTCGGCAGCCCGGGCACCGACAGGTGCTCGGACAAACCTGGAACGGGTGGTCGAGCAAGACAATCGGCGCCCCGCTCCCATAAAGGAGGCTAATTGCGATGGCTCTTACTCGAACGCGCCCGCCCGGGCCCAGTGCTGCGACAAGTACAGCCCCAAGCGCCCCAGACCATGCCTTGCGTGCCAACGCCCTGGGTTTTCCCACGATCTTGGCCGAATCGATCGGGGTCATCTCGCCGACCATGACAGCGGTGCTCATTATCCCGATAGCGTTCAGTTACGCCGGCCAAGGCACCTGGGTCACTTATGCCTTCGGCACGGTGATGTTGATGTTCGTCGTCCTATGCCTGAACCAGTTCGCCAAGCGCACCAACGGCGCAGGCTCTATGTACGCATATACGGCGCGTGGGCTCGGGCCGACCGCCGGCGTGTTCTCGGGCTGGTCCCTCATTTGGTCCTACCTCTTCATCGGTATCGCCGGGCTGACGGGTTTTGCTATATTTGCTCAGCAGTTCCTGAGTGCGATCGGCGCCGGTTTTACAGCTCCGCCGATATTGCTGTTCCTCATCAGTGCCACCGGGTGCTGGCTCGTCGCCTACCGGGACATCCATGTGTCCTCCGCCCTCACGCTCGTTATCGAGGCCTTGTCCGTTGCCTGTATCGCCGTCCTAGCGTTCATAATCCTGTTCAAGCACGGCCTTACCGTCGACACTGCCCAGCTGAAGCTGAAAGGCCTCGATTTTCATGGGCTTAGCCTTGGGATCGTCATATCTATCTTCAGCCTCGTCGGCTTCGAAAGCGCGACGGCGCTGGGCGGCGAGGCCAGGAACCCCCTCAAGAACGTCCCCAAGGCGGTCATCTGGAGCTTGGCCTTCGCTGGGGTTTGGTTCGTCTTCATGAGCTATGTCGAGGTAGCGGGCACTCACAACTATGGGACGTCCTGGCAGAACGCACCGCTGATCGAGCTCGCAAGAGCATACGGCGTGAGCGCCTTTAGGATCCCGATCTCGCTCGGGGCAATGGTCAGCTTCTTCGGCCTTACTCTCACTTGCCTCAACGCCGGGTCCCGCATCATCTACAGGATGGCAGGGCACGACCTGCTCCACTCGCACCTCGGACGGGCACACCCTCAAAACCGGACCCCTCACGTCTCGATAACGGTTTACATGGCGATGATCGTGACACTGCCGATAATCCTCGAGCACTTCACCAACCCCAACACGATGTTCGGTGACGCCGGGACCCTCGCAGCGTTCGGGTTCCTCACGGCGTACTTCCTCATTTCCATCGCCGCCCCAGCCTTCCTCAAAAAGCGCGGAGAGCTGAGCCCGCGGCACATCGCTATGGCGGTTGCGGCTTTCCTCTGCCTTCTCGTGCCGACAATCGGCAGCTTCTACCCCGTCCCGGCGTGGCCCGTGTACACGTACCCCTACATCTTCCTCGGCTACATGGTCCTCGGCGGGGCCTGGCTGTACGTAGCCAACAAGAGGCGAGCCGGTGTCCTGGGCGACATTGCCCTCGACCTCGCAAACGACCCCGTCACGCTGCTTTCGGGCAGCATCGCCCACCCGAGCCCAGTTCCTTCGAGGGGCCACGGCGCCTCGATCGACCTCACGACGGCCTGAGGTTGCCCGACTTGTCAGCCAGCTCGGCTGGCCCGGGCCCTGACGGCTCGGGCCAGTTGGCCCGGTGGCGGGACGTGGCCAACAGAGCTGGCTAACCAGACCCCAGCCCGGCACACGGACGCGACCGCGCGCCGGGCCTGGGCATAATGCAAGTCATGGCTCCACTTCCCGCCGTCTCAGCACTGTTCGACCTGTCCGGGCGGGCCGCCATAGTCACGGGCGGTAGCGGGGTGCTGGGCCGAGCGATCGTGCTCGGCCTGCGCAGAGCCGGTGCCAACGTGGCTGTGCTGGCGCGGCACCCCGAGGCGGTCGACGAGGGGGTGGCCGCTTCAGCGCCCGACATGGCCGGTGAGGTCATCCCTCTTGTCGCCGACGTGCTCGACATCGAGTCGCTGGAGGATGCCAGAGGTGCCGTGATCGAGCGATGGGGCCGCCTCGACGTGCTCGTCAATGCGGCGGGCGGGAACCAGGCCGAGGCCACCGTGCCGGTCGGTGGTTCGTTCTTCGACCTAGATGCGGAAGGCTTCAGGTCGGTCCTCGAGCTGAACCTCATGGGTACGTTCCTGGCTACCCAGGTATTTGCCAAGACGATGGCGGGGAACGGGAGCGGGAGTGTCGTCAACATCTCCTCGATGGCTGCCACGAGGCCCCTCTCGCGTGTCGTCGGCTACGGCGCCGCCAAGGCGGGGGTCGAAAACCTGACCCGCTGGCTGGCCGATCACATCGCCCGCCAGGTGAGCTCCGGCATCCGGGTAAACGCCGTTGCCCCGGGCTTCTTCCTCGGGGACCAGAACCGGGCGCTGCTCACCGAAGCCGACGGGTCGCTCACCGAGCGGGGCCGAGCGATAGTGAGCCGCACACCGATGGGCCGGCTGGGTAGCCCAGAAGACCTCGTCGGCACCGTGCTCTGGCTCGCATCCGACGCGAGCGCTTTCGTAACAGGGACCGTGGTCCCGGTGGACGGGGGCTTTTCGGCGGCGGCGGGGATATGAGCCAGCTGCCTGCACCCGTTCACCAGGTGACCTCGGCGGCTGCCGAGCCCGGCCAGGCCCTTGGCTACGACGAGATAGCCGGCGTGCTTGCGGCGGCTCTCGAAGACGCCGTTGCGGGGGAGCGTGTACTGGTGCTGGTCCCCGACCGCACCCGCAACCTGCCCCTCGCCGAGCTGTTCCCTGTTGTCCAGGTTGCGCTTCACCGGGCTGCCCGCATCGACGTCATGGTGGCCCTCGGGACCCACCCCGCACTGGCGGAAAGTGACATCCGCGACCTCATAGGCCTCCCTGGTGGGGCCCTCGGCTCGTTGGGGACTATCTCCAACCACGACTGGTCAAACCCTGCAGCACTCCAATCGATCGGCACCGTGAGCGCCGAGAAATTGAAAGAGGTGGCCGGGGCGACCTGGCACAGCTCTCTCGGCGGTGACCTCGTCGTGCGGGTCAACAAGGCTGCCACGGAGGCGGACCGCGTGGTGATAGTCGGCCCAACGCTGCCTCACGAGGTGGCCGGGTACTCGAGCGGTGCGAAATATCTCTTCCCGGGGATCTCCGGGCCAGAAATGATCGACGTCATGCATTGGTTGGCCGCCCTCTCGGGCATCCTGGCCACCATCGGCGTCAAAGAAACCCCAGTGCGCGCCCTCATAAGGCAGGCCGCGGCGTTGCTACCGACACCAGTCAGCACCGTCGCGCTCGTGACCGACGGCGCAGGCGGAGGCGACAGGATCGCGGGTATTTACGCCGGCGATCTCGAAGGCGCATGGTCGGCGTCGGTGGCACAAGCCGAGCGACTGCACACGACGTGGGTCGATCACCCGTACAACCGTGTCATTTCCTGTGCGCTGCCGATTTACTCCGAGCTGTGGACTGCCGGCAAAGCGATGTACAAGTTGGAACCGGCCGTAGCCGACGGCGGCGAACTGATAATTTACGCGCCGCACCTTTCAACCGTCAGCGCCGTTCACGGCGAGGACATATTCGCTGTGGGTTACCATGTTCTAGCGTATTTCCTCGACCAGTGGGAGCATTTCAGCCACGTTCCCCTTGCGGTGCTGGCGCACAGCACACACGTAAAAGGCGCAGGCACCTTCGACGTGGCAACGAGCACGGAGCACCCACGCATAGAAGTGAAGCTGGCAAGCCAGATATCGCCGGAGGACTCCGCCGCGGCTGAACCTCGGTTACGTGGGCACGCGCTCGGTCGACCTTTCCGCCGGCAGTTCGCTCGGCGCGGCCGGCGCTGGCGACGGCGGCGGCGCCGGCGGGGGCGGGGGCGGGGGCGGCGGAACGCTCGTCGTGCCGAGGTCCGGCGAGATGCTTTACAGGGTCAGGGCGGCGGCACCTTGACCGCCTGGTCCATCTCTATTCGGAAAACGAATAAAGAGCGCGCCAAGCGCGAGGCCACCGTATAAAAGTGGGTCAGACGACCCGCCGGCGAAGGGTGCCTGGTGCGGATTTGTTACGCTTTTACGCCGGCGAGCCGACGCGGGGGGCCGCCACCAAGTTCGAGCCCGCTGTTGCCAGCAAGGCGCCGAGAAGGACCAGCCCATCGGATGACCCGAGGAGCTCGCTCGTAGCCCGTTCGGGGTGGGGCATCAGCCCGACGACGTTGCGTCCCTCATTGCAAACGGCGGCTATGTCGTGCACCGACCCATTGGGGTTGCCAACGTAACGCAGGACAACGCGCCCTTCGGCCTCGAGGGACCGGAGCGTGCTCGCGCTCGCCGTGTAGTTCCCCTCGAAATGGTTGATCGGCACTCGCAGCCGCCGGCCAACTTCCACACCCGCCGTCAACGGCGAACGGTCGCTTACAACCTCTAGCTCAGTCATCTGGCAAAGGAAGGTGAGCCCCTTGTTCTTCTGCAGGGCGCCCGGTAGCAGGTGCGCTTCGGTCAGTACCTGAAAACCATTGCAAATCCCCACGACTGGCCCACCGGCGTCAGCAAACTCGCTGACCGCGCGCATGACGGGAGAAAATCGAGCGATCGCTCCTGGGCGCAGGTAGTCGCCATGCGCGAAGCCGCCAGGCAGCACGACCGCATCGAGCGAACCCAGCGACGTGGCGGCGTGCCAAACGAGCTCGGCCTCCCCACCAAGGCCTTCAACGGCCTCCACGACATCGTGCTCGCAGTTCGTCCCGGGGAAAACGACCACACCCACTCGCGGTGCCACTGCACCACCGTACCAACTGCGGTGCCATGCACCGTTGCTGACCCGTCACCCGTCACCCGGCCCGGGGCCGGCCGTCGACCTCGGCCTCGTCCGGCTCAGGAGCCACCTCCGGCAGCCCCCGCCTTAGCCGGCGCCTAGGAGAGGACCGAAACAGTGGCGTCCTCGATGACGGGGTTGGCCAGCAGGCGGGCGCAGAGCTCGTTGACCACCCGGCGCGCCTCCCCCTCGTCAGGAGCGTCGACGTGCAAACGGAACGCCTTTCCGGCCCGGATCTCACTGATACCGGCGAAACCGAGCGCCGGCAGGGCGCGCTCGATCGTCGCTCCCTGGGGGTCGGAAATGCCCGGTCTCAGCTGGACTTCGACGAGCACTTCGAAATTAGCCATGCGATCTCCCCGGCCGTCAGCCGTCGGTCCCGGGCCAGTCAGCAAAGTTGAGCCCGCTGACACGCTCGTAGGCCTCCACGTAACGCTCCCTCGTCGCTGCGATGACGTCGGGCGGGAGCAGCGGGGGCGGAGGAGCCTTGTCCCACCCGGACGCCTCGAGCCAGTCGCGCAGCGGCTGCTTGTCGAACGACGGCGGCACCGTGCCAAGCTGCCATCGGTCGGCTGGCCAGAAGCGCGACGAGTCCGGCGTGAGGATCTCGTCGCAGATGGCTAGCTCGCCGTCGATGAGGCCGAGCTCGAACTTGGTGTCCGCGATGATGATCCCGCGCCCGGCTGCGTGGGCGGCACCACAGCGGTACGCCTCGAGGCAGATTTCCCGAGCCGCTGCGGCTAATTTGTCACCGACCAGGTTGACTGCCTCGTCGAAGGAAATGTTCTCGTCGTGGCCGCTGGTCGCCTTCGTCGAAGGGGTGAAGACCGGCGCTGGCAACCGCTGGGACTGCGACATCCCGGCCGGCAGCGGCTGGCCGTGCATTGTCCCGGACCGTTTGTACTCGGCCCAGGCCGAGCCCGACAGGTAGCCGCGCACGATGCACTCGATAGGCAGCATCTCGGCGCGGCGGACCACCATCGAGCGGCCCTCGGCGAACTCGCGGCTGACCCCTACTGAACCCAGGTCCAGGTTTGCCGGGGCGCCGACGGCGATCAGGTGCGTAGGGGCCACTTCTGACAACTGAGCCGTCCAGTACGCCGTCAGCGCCACGAGCACCCTGCCCTTGCTGGGGATCGGCTCGGCCATCACGACGTCGAATGCCGACATCCGGTCGGAGGTCACGAACAAGAGCCGTTCCTCGTCGATCTCGTAGATGTCGCGAACTTTCCCCGAGTAGATGTGCTTCAACACGGCAAACCTTTCTACGTGGACAACAACCGACCACATGACTGCACGCCATATCGGCGCTGCCATGTGCCCGCGGTGGCGACAGCCTCACCCTGTTGAGCGGTTATGACAACCTACGCTACACGCGTAGGACGATGGCAATGAACGAGCTCTGGTAGGTTCGCCCAGTGGCGGAGCTGCCTCGCGTTGCCACCCCACGTGGCCAGCAGGTCGACGATTACCATGGCGAGCGCGTCGCCGATCCCTACCGTTGGTTGGAGGACACCAACGACCCCGAGACGCTGAAATGGGTCAAGCGCCAAAACGAGCGGACTGAAGCGTTCCTGTCCGAGGTCCCCACACGCGAGGCCATCCGGGCCCGGCTGACCCAGATATGGGACTACCCCAACGCCGGCGCCCCCTTCGAACGGGGCGGGCGCTGGTTCCAGGCCCGTAACTCTGGGCTCCAGGACCAATCGGTCCTTTACGTTATTGCCGCTCCCGACGACGAAGGCGGCGAAGTCCTGCTCGACCCGAACATCTTGTCGGAGGACCACACGGTGGCGGTACCCGACATAGCCGTGAGCGAGGACGGTTCGCTTCTCGCCTATGCCACAAGCGCGGCCGGCTCGGATTGGACGACCTGGCACGTTCGCGACGTTGCTAGCAAGGTGGACCTTGCCGACGTAGTCGAGTGGAGCAAGTTCGGCACAGCTTCGTGGCGACGGGACGGCTCGGGTTTTTATTACAGCGCCTTTGAGAAGCCCAAGGCAGGGGAGGAGTACACCGGAAAGGTTGGAGAACTACGGATTTTCTTTCACACGCTTGGGACTGCTCAGTCCAATGACGACCTAGTCTTCGAGGCGCCGCCGGGACGGGGATGGCTCCCGCACGCGTCGGTCAGCGAGGATGACAACTTCCTCGTCATTTCCATCTCGATAGGTACCGCCCCCCAAAACCGCTTAGAGGTCCTGGACCTGTCACGACCGAGCCTCGAGTTCGTACCACTGGTAGAAGACTTCACGTCGGCAGCTCATTTCGTAACCAACGTGGGCACAACATTCTTCTTAGTCACGGACGACAATGCTCCCCGCCAGCGTCTCGTCGCCGTCGACCTCGACCGCCCGGGGAGGCACAATTGGCATGAAGTGCTGGGCGAACGTGAAGCTGTCCTCCTCGGCGCACGGAACTGCGGCGGCCGCCTGGTCTGCCACTACCTCCAGGACGCGTGCTCGCGCTTGTCTGTGTTCGAGCTCGACGGCAGCCCCGTAGCCGAGTTGCCACTGCCCGCCGTGGCGTCAGTGGTGCAAGAAAACGGCGGCAGCCCCGGCATCGAGGGCCGGGCCGAAAGCAAGCTCGTCCACTTCGAGGTGTCCTCGTTCACCGATCCGGGCACGCTGTGGTCACATGACCTGGTTACGGGCGAAACGCGGGTCCTCCGCCCCGCCGCCGGCCCCATCACCACTGATGATTATTTGAGCGAGCAGATAATGGTGACCGCAAGCGACGGGGCGCGTGTGCCGTTGTTCTTGACGCGTCGCCGTGATGTGACGCTGACAGGGGATGTACCCGTTCTGCTTTACGGGTATGGGGGGTTCAACATCGCCATCACACCCAAGTTCGACAAGGCCAACACACTGTTTGTCGAACGAGGCGGGTTACTGGCTGCAGCCATCCTCAGAGGCGGAGGCGAATACGGGCGCGGGTGGCACGACGCTGGCCGTCTGGCGCACAAGCAAAGGGTCTTCGACGATTTTTGTGATTGTGCCCGCTGGCTCGCCTCATCGGGGTGGTCGCGAGCGGGAAAGATCGCCATGAACGGTGCCTCCAACGGAGGGCTCCTCGTTGGGGCGTGCCTCACTCAGCACCCAGAGCTCTTCGGCGCCGCCATCCCCGAGGTGGGGGTAATGGACATGCTCCGGTTCCACAAGTTCACAATCGGGTGGGCGTGGAAAAGCGACTTCGGGGACCCTGACGACCCCGAGCAGTACCCTTGGCTACGCGCCTACTCGCCGTTGCACAACATCGAGCCGGGGGCTGATTACCCGCCCACCCTGATCATGACCGGTGACCACGACGACCGTGTGGTGCCCGGCCATTCGTTCAAATTTGCCGCCGCTCTCCAGGCGGCGCAACGCCCTGACGACCCCACCCCTCTTCTCATCCGGGTGGAAACTTCAGCCGGCCACGGCCTGGGCAAGCCGACTTCCAAGTCCATTGCTGAGCGCGCTGACGTCCTGGCCTTCCTCGACGCGGCCCTGGGAGGTACCACCGCTCTCCCGGCCCGAATTTGACCGCCCAGTCGGGCACCGGGACAGGACGGTAGGGACCTAATGGAACGCCACTCCATCCACCGATGACGAGAGAGCCCCAGCACTTAACACTGATCACGCTTCACCTCACCGACCTTCGGGTGCAACGCAATTGACATGGAAACTAGCCGCTAATTCATCGAACACCTGTTCCCATCCGGTATTATGGAGAGATGGCTGGGGAGGCGCTAGCGACCTTGGCGGGAGCAGTCGACGCCCTAGATCTCCAGCCGCTCGGTCAGGAAATAGAACTGGCGTTATGGTTGAGGGACCGCCTCGACGCCAAGATTTGTAAGGCCCTCCGGCGTTTTGATGCCGACGAGGCCTGGAGCGCCGACGGCTCGCTGTCTCTTACCTCCTGGCTGGCGGCTCACGGTCGACGTTCCCGGCGGGACTCCTACCACGAAGCATTACTGGCGCGCCGATTGGCCGAACTCGAGGTGACGGCGACGGCATGGGCAGAAGGGAAGCTTTCTTCTGGGCAGGTGGCCGCCATAGTGGCGAATGTCTCTGCCGAACGCGCTGGGCTTTACGCCGAGCACGAAGAGGAGATGACGCCGCTGCTAGCAGAGCTCTCGGTGGCCGATGTGGCCTCGGCGATGCGCTCCTGGCGTCTGCACGCTGAGGCGACAGAGGACCACCCCGACAGCCAAGAGCCGTCGTCGGAGCTGCATATCTCGCAGGTCATGGACGGGCGCCGGGAGGTCTCAGCGCACTTCGCGCCCGTCGACGCCGCGGTGATCGAGGCGGCCATCGCCGCGGCAGACCAGGGCGTGCCGGGTGGGGAGGAGGCCCGCTCCCGAGTACTGCGCAGCGCCGGGCCGAAGCTTTAGTCGATGTCTGCCGGTGGTTCCTCACCAACTTCGACAAGGCCGCCCCGGGTTCCCGGGAGCGGCCCCAGGTCTCGGTCATCGTCGGGCTCGACGACCTGGCCAACGACGGCCCGGGGCGCCTCGCTGACGGCACTGCCGTCTCGGCCAGTACCACGTTGCGACTGGCGTGTGACGCCGTGTTGCACCGCATCGTGATGACCGGTCGCTCCACGATCTTGGACTACGGCTCGGCCACGCGCACGATTAGCCCGGCGTTGTGGGCGGCCCTGGTCGTACGCGATTGGCATTGCCGCCACCCCGGCTGCGACCGCCGCCCGTCGTGGTGTGAGGCACATCACGTCGTGCATTTCTCCAAGGGCGGCCCGACTCGTCTGTCCAACCTGGTGCTGGCGTGCTCACGCCATCACCATCTCTGGCACGACAAAGGTTGGGAGCTCGAGCTCAGCCCTGACGGCACCCTCGTCCTTCGCTCACCTTCGGGAGTGGTGCTCACGAGCCGGCCTCCGCCTGCCCGCTTAGTGGCGTGAGCTGAACAAGCCGTAAATGCGCTCGCTTCTCCTGAGCAATACATCCCCCTCTTGACCTGATCAGGGCTGGCGCGGAAGCGACTCGGGCGCGATCGTTGAGCTCCTCAGGCGTCTATTCGTACGCCGCTGCCTGCAGCCGGTACAGCTCGGCGTAGGGACCGCCCGCACCGACGAGTTCCGCGTGCGTGCCCACCTCGGCGACGGCTCCCTGTCGGAGCACGATGATCAGGTCGGCCATGCGTACGGTCGAATAGCGATGCGACACGAGGACCGTAATACCGCCGCGGTTTCGAGAAGTTGACCTCCCAGCGAGCATGTACCGCTCGAATAGCGCCGCTTCGCTTAAAGCGTCAAGGGCGGCAGTCGGTTCGTCGAGGACGAGCAGCAACGGCGCGAGACGCATCATCGAGCGGCCGAGGGCGACCTTTTGCCACTGCCCGCCCGAGAGCTCCACTCCGTCGCTCAGCTTCCGCCCGAGCTGGGTAGTGAGATGGTCGGGGAGCGCGTCGACGATGTCGACCCCCCCGGCGCGGCCGAGCGCAGCGGAGACGGCCCCGACATCATCGAGGTCCTTGAGCGACCCGACGCCGACGGCGTGCTGGAGCGTGAACTCGAACCGTGCGAAGTCCTGAAACCCGGCCGAGGTTCGTGCCCTCCATTCCTCCGGGTCGACTGCTTGGAGATCGCAACCGTCGACGCGGATCCGGCCCTGGCTCGGAGGGTAGAGCCTGAGCAGCAGCTTCACCAGGGTGGACTTGCCGGCGCCGTTCTCACCCACGACCGCAACGATGGCACCCGCCGGTAGTACCAGGCTGATGCCGCGGAGGACATCTGGACCAGCTCCGGCATAGCCGAAACTCACGTTTTCGAGACGGATACCCTCGCTGAGCTGCTTGGGCAATGGAAGGTGGCCCTTCCTGACACCGGAACTACCGGCGCGCTTCAAGCGCGTCTCGTCCTGGTCCCGGCTATAGCTGCGCAGCCACTCCAACTTCTCTGCAACCTGCATCGAGCCGCCCACCGAACCTACCGAGAACGCGAGGTTGCCCATGCTCGTCGAGAGCTGGATGGCGAGCGTGATTACAACGACGAGAGTGCCGGCACTCAGTGCCCCGTCAGCTGCCTGGTGGCCCATGATGACGAGGGCGCTGGTGAAGGCCGCACCGAAGAAAACCCAGCAGCCGGCCTCAAGGGTGCTCCAAGAGAGCGTCGTGCGGCATACTTCGTAGTTGGCGCGCTCCGTGAGCTGCCAGTGCCGCCTGCGGAGCTCACTTTGCATGCCAAATACACGGATCTCCCTGGGCGGTCGCGCTCGTGCCGACCAAGCGTCGCAGGAAACCCTGTTCCCGCCAGAGCGGCATCACACGGGCCCAGGATTGCGCCACCCGGCGGTTCCGAAGCGTCGACACCACGACGAGCGGGAGGACGAAGAGAGGTAGTAGCAGCAGGACCGGGTCGATGCCCACCAGCACGATCAGGGTGGTCGCGAGGCGCAGCACAACTGCCAGCACAATGGCGATGTGGGACGGAACCGCGGTCAACTGCTCGCGGTTCTGACGGAGGTACTCGACCCGGTCCAAGTACTCGGGGCGCTCCATGTGCTCGATCCCTACTGGCGCGGTCATCAGCTCGGTCAGCTCCCGGTCCGCCACGAGCGAGGTCCGCTCCCTCAGCGCCGAGCGGACGACGAACGAGGCCCAGCTCGCGGCCTGAGAGATGACGATGGTGGTGACGAGCAGTGCCGAACCCACGATGGCGCGAGACGCAACGTCTTTGATGACCGCGTTCGTGATCACGCCGAGGGCGAGCGCCGACCCGATGGCAGTGAGCTGGCTGAGCACGAGCAGAGCGATGCCCGAGGCACACCGGAAGGGGTCGACCCTAAAGGGGAACTCGACCAGGGCGCAGGCGCGGCCGAAGACGTCACGCACTATCGGCACCGCTACCGGCGAACCGTTCTGCTTGCTTGGCGAATAGGGTGGCGTACTTCCCCCCTAGTTCGACAAGTTCGTCGTGTGTCCCCTCCTCGGTGATCCGACCGTCATCGAGGACGACGATCTTGTCGGCGCGTCGGACGCTGGCAAAGCGGTGAGAGACGACGACCGTGGTGTGGCCGGCGGTCATGTCCAGGAAGTGGTCGTAGAAATCGGCCTCCTGGCGGGCATCGAGGTGCGCTGTTGGCTCGTCGAGGACCAAGATCGCCGGTCCCGAGCTCGCTGCGTACAACGCCCGGGCGAGGGCGATGCGCTGCCATTCGCCCCCAGACAAGTCGACGCCGCCGAATTGCCGTGACAGGCGGGTGTTCCACCCTTCTGGGAGCGCCTCGACGAGTTCGAGTGCACCCGCCCGTCGCGCCGCCGACTCGAGCAGGACCTGGTCCGCATTTTCCCGGAGCGCGATGTTTTCGGCCGCTGACCAAGGGTAGCGAATGAACTCCTGGAAGACGGCGACGCACCGCTGCTGCCAGGCACGAGGATCGATGTCGCCGAGCCGCGCCTCGTCGACGCGGACCGCTCCCGCAGTTGGCTCCGCTAGGTGGGCCAGGAGCTTGATCAAAGTCGTCTTGCCCGCCCCGTTCTCACCCACGATGGCGAGGCTGCTCCCGGCCGGTATGACAAGGTTGACCGCTTTCAAGATGTGGCGCGGTTGGCCCGGATAGGAGTACTGGACCTCGTCGAACGTAACGTCGCGCCCGGGCAGTCCCATCGCCGGGAGCGCGCCCTCGTCCTCGGCTCGGCGCGCCAGGGCGTCCTCCAGAGCTATCGTCGCTTCCAAGGTGGCCACCCCGAGGGCGACGAAGCTGTCACTTGCCTGGATCGTGGCACTGGTCAACGCGGCGAGCACTGCCTGGAGCACGACCACGAGTTCGCCGGCAGTAATGCTTCCCGAGAGGGAGTCGTTCACGGCGAGGGCGACGAGTCCTGCCGCCACGAGCAGAACAGGGGCGATGGCCAGTGCGGCGTCGCGGACCGAGCTGCGTCGCCGCCGCCACACCGTGGCCATCGCCGCCTCCCACTCGAACTGGAAGCGGTCCCGCAGCCAGCGCGCGAGACCGAAGACGCGTACTTCCTTCTCGGCCCAGGGACAAGAAGGAGATCTCGCAGGTAATCCGCACGGCGCAGGATCCGGTTCTGTTGGAACTGGGTGCGCGCGATCTCGACCTGGGTGATCCGCATGCGCCTGACGCCATAGATCAGTACGAGTAGTAGGACGAGCCCGGCCCACCACTTGAAAAGCGCGACCAGCACGATGCCGCCGACGCCTCCAAGGCGGAGCATCCACCTGTTGATTAGGCCGACCGCGGCCATCCGCGTGCCAATGGCACCAGGGTCCTGGGCACGCTCGACGAGATCTCGAAGAGCTGGGTCCTCTAGATGCGCCACGCCGGAGGGTGCAAGATCCGCGTCGACGACGCGTTGGAAGACCCCGGCGCGCACCCGCAGCGCTACCTGGTCACCGATCGGCGTGGTCATAGACACAACGACGCGCAACAAGGTGAAAAGGGCCCCAACACGGACGAGGTCCAGCGTCAGCGACTCGGCGCCGGGTGAACCGGAGCCGTGCCCGACGGCAGCACCGATGTCCGTGATCGACCAGCCCACCGAGAGCATGAGGAACACCGGCACCACCGCCGCGACAACCAGACATACAGCGACACCGAGAGTGAGGGGCATGCTGGCCCGTGGCAACAAACGGATGAAGGCCCACCGCAGTTGGGCACCTCGCCGGTCGAGGTGCCACCAGCGCAGGATCCGGTCCTCGTCATTGGGCCGCTTCAGAGGTGCCCTCCAGCACGAACTACCACGTCGCCGCCTTGTTTTGTCGGTGTACCCGGAGCTTATCTATGAGCGCAACGTGTCCGTACCGCACGTGAGGTGGGCTACGACCGCCAACTGCCGTACCGAGAAACCGGTCCCCGCCTGCTGATCGGCTAATACTCTCTAGATCAAGCTCACCCGAGCTTAGACAGCGTTAGATAGCGGTCTTCGGCTGGGCGGCGGCTCGCGACAGACGCCCCCTAGGATCTTGCGGATATGCCGCCGAACTATGAAGCGCTGCGCGCCACGGCGCCCGCATTCGCCCCCCATCAGCGCCGTTGGGGGTGGGCGCTGGCGGCTGCCATCTTGGTACCTGGGCTCGGAGTGGGCGTGTGGGCCGCCACCGAGAGCAGCTCGAGCAGCTCTTGCGTGACGGTCGTGATCGCGGGCCCGATCGGCGGCGAGGATCTCCAGCACTGCGGCGCCGGCACCCGAAAATGGTGCGCTGCCGAAGCCGCTGCGGCTTCGGGGGACAACGTCGCCTCGAAGGTCTTGGCCGCCTGCAGGCGCTCCGGGGTACTCCCGCACTGAGCCGCCTCTGAGAAGACTGACCAAGCCACGCGGTCAGCGGTTTGCGAACTCCACGCGGTAGGCGGCCAGGCGCTCAGCTACAGCCGGGTCGTGGACTGCAAAGATCTCGGCGGCGAGCAAGGCCGCGTTGGCAGCGCCGTCGATCGCCACAGTGGCGACGGGAAAGCCCTTCGGCATCTGGACGGTTGCGTATAGGGCGTCGACGCCCGACAGGGCGCTCCCCGACAGCGGTACCCCGATGACAGGCAGTGTCGTCCGGGCGGCAACCGCACCGGCCAGGTGAGCAGCCATGCCGGCGCCACAAATTATCGCCCCGTAGCCCAGGTCGCGCGCCTGTGAGGCGAAGCCCGCCACGACCTCGGGAGCCCGGTGCGCTGACATGACTTCCTCGACGGCTTCGATCCCTAGCTGCCCGAGCATCTCCACGGCGGGTGCCATCTTGGTCTTGTCGCTGGCCGAACCCATCAAGACGGCTACCTTCATGAGAGTCCTCCAGCAAGTTCGGCAATGTCGGAACGGCGTACCATGCCTGGCCAAGAAACCATGTCGGCGGCACTGTAAGCAAGTTGGCGCGCGCTCTTCAGGTCGTCGCCGAGCCCAACGACGTTGAGCACCCGGCCGCCCGAGGTAACCAGGGCAGTCCCACCCGGCTCCAGGCCGACGCCAGACGCGTAGATCTGCGCGCCCGGGACGGCCCGAGCGTCGTCCAGGCCCTCGATGCGGGCGCCAATCTCCGGGTTTTCGGGGTAACCGGGGGTCGCGAGTACTACACAGACCGCCGCACGCGTGGAAAAAGAAGGCGCGTGGTGGTCGGAGAGCGCGCCCGACGCCGCTGCAGCGAGGGTGGCGGTGACATCGCCGGTCCAGCGGGGGAACACGACTTCGGTCTCAGGGTCGCCGAACCGCACGTTGAACTCGAGCACCTTCGGGCCGTCTTCGGTCAGCATGAGGCCGGCGTAAAGACAACCCCGGTAATTGATGCCACGCTTGTAAAGAGCGTGCAGGGTTGGCAATATCGCCCGCTCCATTACGTCGCCGACAAGGTCATCGCCGCCAAAGGGGACTGGCGAGTAGGCGCCCATCCCGCCCGTGTTGGGCCCTGTGCCGCCGTCGCCCACCCGTTTGAAATCCTGTGCTGCCGCAAGAGGGTAAGCCCGGCGGCCGTCGCACACCGCCATGACCGAGAGCTCCTCGCCTGAGAGCGCCTCCTCTATCACGATGCGGCGACCGGCGTCACCGAAGGATTTCCCGGCCAGCTTGGACTCGACATCCTTGGTAGCTTCACGGAGATCGTCGGTGACAAGGACTCCTTTTCCGGCCGCCAGCCCGTCGGTTTTTATCGCCCACGGGCCAGGGATAGCGCGGAGATATTGGAGCGCGGGCCCAGCTTCATCGAAAGCCCGGTAGCCCGCTGTGGGGACGCGCGCCGCGACGAGCAGTTCTTTCATCCAGGCTTTCGATCCCTCCAGACAAGCACCGTCGGCTCCCGGGCCAAAACAGAACCCGCCGCGCGCCCTGACCCGGTCAGCTATGCCATCCACGAGCGGCGCCTCGGGCCCGATGACCCAAAGATCGGCCTCCAACCTCTCTGGCGGCGCATCTATCCGTTCGATGCCGACCATACCGGGGTTGCCCGGGACCACCACCACCTCTGCGGTGGCTGACAGTGCCACCGCAAGGGCGTGCTCGCGCCCCCCGCTGCCAACTATGCAGACCTTCATGAGCAGATCACTTGCCGTCGAGCCTAACGATCTCCTCGCGCCCCGGACCGACGCCCACATAGGTTATGGGCACGCCCGATTGGGCCGACAGGAACTCGATGTAGTCGAGAGCTGCTTTGGGCAGATCCTCCTTGCGGGCCGATCGCGAGGTCTCGGTCTGCCAACCCGGCAGCTCCTCGTAGACCGGTGTCACCTCGTGGAGCACCGACTGGTGCCAGGGCAGCTTCTCGTACCGGGTGCCGGCGGACTCGTATGCCACACAGACCTTCACGGTTTCGAACGCGTCGAGCACATCGAGCTTGGTGATTGCCAGTTCGTCGAGCGAGTTCAGGCGCACAGCATGGCGCATCATCACGGCGTCGAACCAACCGGGCCGACGCCTGCGCCCGGTGTTCGTACCGAACTCGTGGCCCCTCTCGACCATAGCGTCGCCCAGTTCACCAAAGACCTCTGTCGGGAACGGCCCAGCACCAACACGCGTGATGTACGCCTTGGCAATCCCTAGGACGCGGTCGATGTAGCGGGGACCGATCCCGGCGCCGATGCAGGCGCCCCCGGCGACCGGGTTGGAGGAAGTTACGAAAGGGTACGTCCCGTGGTCCAAGTCGAGGAAAGTGGCCTGGGCACCCTCGAGCAGCACGCCTCCACCTGACGCGAGGGTGTCGTGGACCAGGCCGACCGTGTCGCCGATGTGGGGCGCCAGCCGTGGCGCGTACTCGTCAAGGTAGGACCGGGCGATGTCGTCAAACGAGAGTGCCAAGCGGTTGTAGATCTTTGCCAGGACAAGGTTTTTCTCCTTCAGGACCACGTCGAGCTTCTGGCGGAAGATTTTCGGGTCGAGCAGGTCCTGCACACGCAGGCCGATACGAGCTGCCTTGTCCGAATAGGCAGGCCCGATGCCGCGTTTGGTAGTACCCAGGCGGTTCTTACCGAGGTAACGCTCGGTAAGGGCATCCAGCTGCTGGTGGTAGGGCATGACAAGGTGGGCGCTCCCCGATATGACAAGGCGCGAACAATCGACCCCCCGGCGCGCCAAGGCGTCCATCTCCTCGATCAGGAACTTGGGCTCGATCACGACACCGTTGCCAATGACGGGGGTTATGTAGGGGTACAGGACGCCGCTCGGGACGAGCTGGAGGGCGAACCGCTCGCCGTCCACCACGACCGTGTGGCCGGCGTTATGGCCCCCCTGGTAGCGCACAACCACCTGCATCTCTTTGGCGAGCAGGTCGGTCAGTTTCGCTTTACCCTCGTCACCCCATTGGGTGCCTACTATCACAGTCGCCGGCACGCGAGTGCTCCTCCTAAGAAAGGGGCGGCACGGAAGAGCATACAGGTCCCGGTGGGCGACGGGGACAGACTTCGGCCGCCGTCAGTCAGTGCCGCTCCGAGTCAGTGCAGCACTCGGTCACCGCAGCACTCGGTCAGCGCAGCCTCAATTCGCGCAGCACTCAATCAGCGCAGCACCAGGCCGGCTCCCGGAGCTGCCCCGTCGCCAGCGGTCCCTCGGCCAAGGCCCACGAGCGCCTGGCCTGTAGGAGCAGAGGCTTGAGCGTCCTGGCCGGTGACATCGACCGTAACCGTGTCCCCATCGGTGTACTTGCCCTCCAGCAGGGCGAGAGCCAGTTGGTCCCCGATAGATCGCTGTATCAGGCGCTTGAGCGGGCGTGCCCCGTAGGCCGGGTCGTAGCCGGCCCGCGCCAGCCAGTCCTTGGCCGCGTCGGTGACGATGAGGCTGAGGCGCCGGGAGGCCAGGCGCCGCTCCAGGTCGCGCAACTGTATCTCCACGATATGGGCAATGTCGGCTTGGCTCAGCTCGTTGAAATTGACTATCTCGTCCACGCGGTTCAAGAACTCCGGTTTGAACGCATCGCGTAGGTCGCCGCGGTAATTCGAGGTCATTATGAGCACAGTGTTGGTGAAATTGACTGTGCGCCCTTGGCCATCGGTCAAGCGGCCGTCGTCAAGGACCTGCAACAGGACATTGAAGACGTCCGGGTGGGCCTTTTCGATCTCGTCGAGCAGCACGACCGAGTACGGTCGCCGGCGGACAGCCTCGGTGAGCTGGCCCCCTTCCTCGTAGCCCACATAGCCAGGGGGAGCGCCGACCAGGCGGGCAACTGAGTGCTTTTCCATGTACTCGGACATGTCGATGCGGACCATGGCCTTTTCGTCGTCGAACAGGAAATACGCCAGCGCCCTCGCGAGTTCGGTTTTGCCCACACCAGTCGGGCCAAGGAAGAGAAAACTGCCGATGGGCCGGTCCGGGTCCGAAAGGCCGCTGCGGGAGCGTCTGATGGCGTTAGCTACCGCCCTCACCGCCTCGTCCTGGCCCACAACCCTTTCGTGCAGGACGTCCTCCATTTTCACGAGCTTGGCGACTTCGCCCTCCAGCAAGCGGCTCACCGGGACGCCAGTCCATTTGGCGACCACCTCGGCGACATCTTCTTCGTCCACCTCTTGCTTCAGCATTTTCTGGCCGGCCTGCAGCTCTTCGAGGCGCTTGGTCGCATCGTCGATGCGCCGGGAGAGGTCCGGGAGCCTGCCGTAGCGGATCTCGGAGGCTTTGGCCAGCTCGCCGTCGCGTTCGTAGCGCTCAGCTTCGCCCCGGAGTGCCTCCATCTCCTCCTTGAGGCTGTTGATCGCGGTTATCGCGTCCTTTTCAGCCTGCCAGTGACCTTTCATGCCGTCCGAGGTCTCGTGGAGGTTGGCCAGTTCTTCGTCCAGGCGGGCAAGGCGTTCCTTGGAGGCTTCATCGGTTTCCTTGGCCAAAGCGACCCGCTCGATCTCGAGC
This sequence comes from uncultured Acidimicrobiaceae bacterium, assembly GCA_963725935.1. Lineage (GTDB taxonomy): Bacteria > Actinomycetota > Acidimicrobiia > Acidimicrobiales > Palsa-688 > Fen-671. The sequence goes on from CAVSAM010000006.1 coordinate 206,213, forward strand.
TGGCGGATCCTCCGCTCGACGACGTCGATCTCGGTCGGCATCGAGTCGATCTCGATCCGCAGGCGGCTGGCTGCCTCGTCGACGAGGTCGATCGCCTTGTCGGGCAAGAAACGCCCAGTTATATACCGGTCCGACAAGACCGCTGCCGCCACAAGTGCCGAGTCCATTATCCGGACACCGTGGTGCACCTCGTAGCGCTCCTTCAGCCCACGCAATATCGCGATCGTGTCCTCAACCGAAGGTTCGCCCACATAAACGGTCTGGAAACGCCGTTCCAGAGCGGCATCTTTTTCGATGTACTTGCGGTACTCATCGAGGGTCGTGGCCCCGATCAGGCGCAGTTCCCCGCGAGCCAGCATCGGCTTTATCATGTTGCCGGCGTCCATGGCGCCTTCCGCCGCGCCGGCCCCGACGATCGTATGCAGCTCGTCGATAAAGCTGATCACCTCTCCACCAGCGTCGGAAATCTCCTTCAGCACCGCCTTCAGGCGTTCTTCGAACTCACCGCGGTACTTGGCGCCTGCGACCATGGCCCCGAGGTCGAGCGCGAGGACGCGCTTGCCGCGCAGGCTTTCCGGCACATCGCCCTCCACTATCCGGCGTGCGAGGCCCTCTACGATGGCCGTCTTGCCCACGCCAGGCTCACCGATCAGCACCGGGTTGTTCTTCGTACGCCTCGAGAGGACCTGGATGACGCGCCGGATTTCCTCGTCCCGGCCGATAACCGGGTCGAGCCGGCCACGGCGGGCCTCCTCGGTGAGGTCGCGGCCGTACTTTTCCAAGGCCTGGTAGCTCTCTTCGGGGTTTTGGCTCGTCACTCGGTGGCTGCCCCGCACCTCTCGTAACGCCTCGAGCAGGTCGTCGTGGGAGGCGCCGACGCGTTGGGCCGCCGCCAGGAGGATGTGCTCCACCGAGAGGTACTCATCGCCCAGGGAGCCCCGTTCGCGGCCGGCTTGTTCCAGGAGCTCGCGTGCCTCGCGTGACAAGCCCGGGCCCTCGCCGCCGTAGCTGTGGGGCAATTTCGACACTGCGTCTTCGAGGCGGTTGCGCAGCGGGAGCACGGCCACGCCGACGCGCTCCAGCACTGGGAGCACGGCCGTACCCTCCTGGCTCAGCAGGGCCAGCAAGAAATGGTCCGGTGTTACCTCGGGGTTGTTGCGCCCGCGCGCGTCGGCTGCCGCAGCGCTGAAGGCTTCCTGTGTCTTTTGTGTCCAACGGTTCGCATCAATAGCCAATGCACTCGCCTCCTTTTGACCACTCGGGCCTCAGCGCTGGGGGGCCCACCGCACAGGGCTCATGTCAAGTGGCACCAGGTCCCGCCTGTAGTGGCGGTGCACCTGGTCCACTGCGGCACGGGCCTCCGCTCGCGCTTGGGCGACCTCCTGGCGCAAGCGCGCCACCTCAGCTTCGAGCTCTATCACACGCTTTACCCCCTCCAGGTTGAGCCCCCCGGAGGTCAAGTCTCCTATACGCCGCAAGAGTTCTATGTCCTTGTCGCTGTAACGCCTGCTTCCCCCCAGGGTACGAGCGGGGCCGAGAAGGCCCCTCCGCTCGTAGATCCTGAGCGTCTGGGGGTGGACCCCAGCCAGCTCGGCCGCAACGGAGATGACATAGACCGCCATGGCCTGGTCCCGTGCACCGGCACGCCGCGGCCCTGCCCCTCGGGGGGCGCCGCTGCTTGCCGGGCCGGTGTTCGGTCCCTCAGAGTTCATTCGGTCTCAGCTCCCAGTTTCTCACGCAATTTGTGACCTGAACCCTCCGATGCGCGCGCAAGGGCCTCGAGGGCCCGCCGTTCGTCAGCGGAGAGCTTCGCCGGGACGTCCACCTCGAAAGTCACGAGCAGGTCGCCAGGCTTCCCGGCTTTGGGGACACCGTGGCCTGCGACCCTGAAGACGCGTCCCGACCGGGTCCCCGGAGGTACCTTCACGTTGACCGGCTTGGAGTTCAGGGTCGGCACCGCCACGGTGGTGCCGAGGGCGGCCTCGGCAAAGGTGATAGGAACTTTCACCGTCAGGTCCTTGCCCTTCTGGCCGAACACCGGGTGGGAGGCGATGTGCACGACGACGTAGAGGTCGCCTGCGGGGCCCCCGTAGCGGCCCGCACCTCCCCGGCCCGGGACGCGGATCCGCTGCCCGTCCTCCACGCCAGGCGGGATACGCACCTTTACCTGCCGGGCCCGCCGCTCGGTCCCTCGGCCGCCGCAGGTCGGGCAGGGGACCTCGATCTGCATACCCGTGCCGCCACAAGCAGTACAGGGATGGCTGAAGGAAAACATCCCCTGATTTTCGTTGATCACGCCGCTGCCCCCGCACACCGGGCAAACGCGCGGCGCCGTCCCAGGCGCGGCACCACTACCCCCGCAGGTCGAACAGGCAGCCTCGGAGATCACATTGACCGTCGTCGTCGCTCCTTTTACCGCCTCTTCAAACGACAGGTGCAGCTCGGCGTCGACGTCTTCACCGCGCTGGGGCCCAACAGCACCCGAGCTTGCCCGTCCCCGGCGGCCAGCTCTACCAAAGATATTGCCGAGGAGATCTCCCAGGTCGTCCACCCGGAAGTTCGAAAACCCGGCGCCGCCCCCAGCCGGCGCGCCCGAGCCTGCAAACGGGTTGCCGGCGAAGCCCTGCTGGCTCATGGTGCGGACTTCGTCGTACTCTTTGCGTTTCGCTTGGTCGCCAAGCACCTCGTAGGCAGCGTTGACCTCCTTGAAACGCTCCTCCGAACCCGGGTGGGCGTCAGGGTGGTACTGCTTGGCCAGCTTCCGATAGGCGCGCGCGATCTCCTTGTCCGAGGCGGTCTTAGAGAGCCCCAAGATCTGGTAGTAATCCTTTTCGAGCCACTCGCGCTGGACGGCCACCCGCTCAGCCCCTCACTTTCACCATGGCCGGTCGGAGCGCGCGGCCCTTCCAGATGTAGCCCGCCCGCAACACCTCACTAACTTCGGGCTTATCGGGCCCGCCCGCTCCATCGGCCGGCTCGTGGGCTACCGCCTCGTGGTGCTCAGGGTCGAAGCGCTCGCCTTCAGGGTCTATGCGTTGAAGGCCTTCCTTGGAAAGAATGTCGAACAGCGCGCTTGCAACTTGTTTTACGTCCGCACCGCCGCCATGGGCGAGTGCCAGGTCCGCCGTGTCCAGGACAGGGAGCAGTTTTTTTACAAGCGAAGCGTTGGCATTTTCGACTATCTCCCGCTGCTGACGGTCAACGCGTTTGCGGTAGTTGTCAAACTCGGCTTGGAGGCGGAGCAAGGACTCGAGGTACTCGTCGCGTTGGCGCGCCAGTTCACCAGGGGCGGGCAGCAGCGGGTACTCACCACTGCCCTCCTGGCTATCTACCTCGTCCGTCGCGCCATATACGTCCTCGCCGCCCTCACTTGTCACGCTTGACCGCCCTCGTCGACGATCTCCGCGTCAACTACCTCTTCGTCGCTGGCCCCGTTGTCCGCGGCTGCACTGGTATAGCCACCATCGCCTCCAGCTGTACCTGTGCCGTTAGGTCCAGGCGCAGCCGCACTGGCGGAGGCAGCCTCGTACATCCGCTTCCCGAGCTCCTGCACGCCGACTGCCAAGCGCTCGGTCGCGCCCTTTATCGCGTCCAGGTCGCTCCCGGCGATCGCATCCTTCAGCGTTTTTAGGTCCGCCTCGACGCGCTCTTTCTCGGAGCCGCTGACCTCACCTGCCTGGTCGCGCAGCATCTTCTCGGTCTGGTACACCAGCGAGTCAGCATTGTTGCGAACTTCGGCTTCTTCCTTGCGGCGCCGGTCGTCGGCGGCATGAGCCTCCGCGTCGCGGACCATGCGGTCGATCTCGTCCCTGTTGAGCGACGACTGGCCGGTAATGGTCATCGACTGTTCCTTGCCGGTCGCGCGGTCCCGGGCCGAGACGTGGACGATCCCGTTCGCGTCGATGTCGAAGGTGACCTCGATCTGGGGGATGCCGCGCGGCGCCGGGGGCAGGTCGACGAGCTCGAACTTGCCAAGGGTCTTGTTGTACATCGCCATCTCGCGCTCGCCCTGGAGCACATGGACTTGCACCGAAGGCTGCATGTCCTCGGCAGTGGTGAAGACTTCGCTCTTCTTGGTCGGGATCGTCGTGTTGCGCTCGATCAGTTTCGTCATGACCCCGCCCTTTGTCTCAATGCCGAGCGAAAGCGGCGTCACATCTAGCAGCAAGATGTCCTTCACCTCGCCTTTCAGCACGCCGGCCTGCACCGCGGCGCCGACCGCCACTACCTCGTCGGGGTTGACGCCCTTGTGGGGGTCCTTGCCCGTCATGGTGCGCACGAGCTCTTGGATCGCAGGCATCCGCGTTGCGCCGCCCACGAGGACCACGTGGTCGATCTTTTCCTTGCTGAGCCCGGCATCTTTGATCGCCTGCTCGAACGGGCCACGGCAGGCCTCGGTGAGATCTGCCGTCATTTCCTGGAGCTTCGAGCGCGTCAGCTTTACGTCCAGGTGCTTGGGCCCGTCGCTGGTCGCGGTGATGAACGGGAGGTTTATCGTGGTCTCCTGCACCGCCGAGAGCTCGATCTTGGCCTTTTCAGCGGCTTCCTTCAGCCTTTGCAGAGCCATCTTGTCGTTCGACAGGTCGACGCCCTCTGTGTCCTTGAAGGTCTTGATGAGCCAGTCCATTACCCGCTGGTCCCAGTCGTCGCCGCCAAGGTGGGTGTTGCCGCTCGTCGCCTTGACCTGGAAAATACCCTCGCTGATCTCGAGCACGGACACGTCGAAGGTGCCACCCCCGAGGTCGAACACGAGGATCGTCTGCTCCTGCTCCTCTTTGTCCAGGCCGTAGGCCAGAGCGGCAGCAGTCGGCTCGTTTATGATCCGCAGCACCTCGAGCCCGGCGATCTGGCCAGCCTCCTTGGTCGCGGTGCGCTGGGCATCGTCGAAGTACGCCGGGACCGTGATGACCGCCTGCGTAACAGCCGTACCGAGGTAGCTCTCTGCGTCCCTCTTCAGCTTCTGCAAGATGCGCGCAGAGATCTCCTGCGCGTTATAAGCCTTTCCGTCAATGTCGATGTGCCACGAGTTGTCGCCCATGTGGCGCTTGACGGACCTGATCGTCCGCTCCGGGTTCGTGATGGCCTGGCGTTTGGCAACCTCGCCTACCAGGACCTCACCTGACTTGGAAAAACCGACTACCGAGGGCGTCGTCCGGGCCCCTTCGGCGTTGGCGATCACGGTGGGCTCACCGCCCTCCAGGACCGCGACTACCGAGTTGGTAGTACCGAGGTCGATACCGACAGCCTTAGCCATGAGAAGCCTCCTTGAACGGGCCGAGCCCCACTTGCCCGGTCCTCACGTTGTGGTCGTACATCTACCGAGCGCCTCGAATTGCGCCTGGACTACATCGTAGCAAACTTGAGTGCCTACTTGTCAAGAAATCTGGCAGGAGGATAGGCGGGTTCGAGGGTTCCGGTCCTGGCCGGGTAGGCTTAAGCCCATGCCGGCACTTGTACTGGTCCGTCACGGCCAGAGCCTCTGGAACCTCGAGAACCGCTTTACCGGATGGTGGGACGTCGACCTGTCCCCGGCAGGTGAGGACGAGGCGCGCCAGGCCGGCCGCCTCCTCGCCGACGAGGGTTTGCTGGCCGAAGTAGCCCACACGTCGCTGCTTACCCGCGCCATAAGGACACTGAACATCCTGCAGCAGGAAACCGCGCGCCTATGGATCCCTGTGCACCGGCACTGGCGCCTGAACGAGCGCCACTACGGCGGCTTGACCGGCCTCGACAAGGCGGAGACGCGGGACAAGTACGGCGAGGAGCAGTTCCTGCTCTGGCGGCGCAGCTACGACGTCCCCCCACCTCCCATGGAGGCGGGCCAGCGCTTTGACGTCTCGGCGGACCCCCGCTACGTCCCGGGGGTGGTGCCGCGCACCGAGTGCCTCGCCGATGTCGTGGTGCGCATGCTCCCGTACTGGTTCGACGTCATCGCGCCCCAATTGCTGGACGGCAAGGTCGTGCTTGTGGCTGCTCACGGCAACAGCATCCGTGCCCTGATCAAGCACCTCGACCAAATGAGCGGCGCGGACATTGCCAAGCTCGAGATCCCAACGGGTGTGCCGATCGTCTACGAACTGGACAAGGCCCTCAGGCCCGTCCAGCCCGGCGGCCGCTGGCTCGGCGACCCCGAAGCCATCGCCGCCGCAGCCGAAGCTGTCCGCCGGCAAGGCCAGAGAGCCTGACAACGCCAGCGCGGGCGCACGGCGCCAGCGCGGTCGGTCGGCGCGATGGGCCGGCAGGCCGGCTCCGTTGCGGCGCGGCCCCAAGCGGCCTGGGCGGGCAGCTAACTTCTTTGGAAGTGAGATGGCAGCCTGGCGGACGCCGGGTGGCTGTTGTTTTCGTTGCCTCGGCCGCCCTGGCTGCCTTGGTAAGCGGGTGCGGCCACTCCAAGCATGCCGCCGTCCCCCCGGCGAGCACGGTGCCCTCTGGCAGCACGACCACAAGCTCCACGACCACTACCACGCCCCGGCATACCCATCACAAGCCAGTTTGCCCTCTCACGGGTGCAGCACCGCCCGCTGGCAAGGTCCCCGAGCGGCCAGCTCTTGCGGTCAAGGTCGAGAACCTACCGGCGGCCCGGCCTCAGTGGGGCCTCGACAAGGCGGACATCGTGTTCGAGGAGCCGGTCGAAGGCGGGATCACCCGGTTCGTCGCCGTCTACCAGTGCCAGGATGCGCCGAGGATCGAGCCGGTACGGTCGGCCCGCTTCGTGGACGTTCAAATCTTGCAGCCGCTGGGCAAGGTGCTGTTCGCCTATTCCGGAGCGATCCAGCCTGTAATAGACGCCATCGACTCCCCGGGTTCCCTCCTCGAGGATGTCGGCGCGGACCGGGCCGGCGGCGCCTACTCGCGCGACAGCACCCGCCTCGAACCGCACAACCTGGAGACTTCGACGGCAGCGCTCTACTCCGCAGGGGCGACCTTCGGCTTCCCCCTCACCGACCCGCCACCGCCGTACTTCGATTACGGTCGGGCGGCTCCAGGCGGCTCGCCGGCGAGCGCGGTACACCTCTGGTTCTCCAACCTGGACGAGACCACATGGACCTGGGGAGTCAGGTCGCGGCGTTGGTTCAGGTCTTACTCCGACACGGGCCCTGCCATCCAGGGCGACGACGTGCAAATCTCCGCTGCCAACGTTGTGGTCCTCCGGGTCAACGAGTACCCGACCCCGTACATCGAGGACGAAACTGGCGCTCACGAGAACGAGCTCACCCTGACCGGGACTGGGCAGGCCTACGTGTTCCGGGACGGCTTCGTCCTGAAGGGGATGTGGAAAAGGCCGTCCCTGTCTCAGCCTGCGACCTTCGTCATGGCGGACGGGGCGAAGATGAACCTCACCCCGGGCAACACCTGGGAAGAGCTACTGCCGACCACGGCGTCCTACAGCGCAGCGGCCTTCTCCATCGCCGGCTAGCTCCCGACAAACCCCTCCTGCTGCGTCCTACTTGTTGCGCGGGGGCGGCACGTAGCTCATGTCCCACGCGAGGTGGCGTCGCCAGAGCACTAACGAGAAAAACCCCCAAGCGCCGGTGATAACTAGCCAGATCACCGCGAAGGCGGTATGGCCGTCCAGGGTGAACGTTATGGTGAGCCCCAGCGCCACCAGGGTAAAGACGGCGAGGATGCGCCAACCCCATGACGACATCACGGCGATCCCGAGCTGCGGCGGCTCCGCCAAGCCGCCGGCAGTACTCGAGGGCGGCACTGCGGGCACCGACCCGCTGGTGCCTACTATGCGGGAACCAGCCCCCCCACTAACTGTGGCAGGGGGGCCCTCGGTTCCACGCTTTGTTGCATACTTCCTACGAGCCATGAACTGACAAGTCTAGATGGCTCCAGGCCCGGTCTCGCCGGTGCGGATCCGCGTGACGCTGTCGACAGCGGTCACCCAGATCTTGCCGTCACCGATCTTGCCCGTACGGGCCGCCTTGGAAATGGCCTCGACGACGTCGTCTGCCATCTCCGCGGCTGTGATCACTTCGAGCTTGACCTTCGGGACGTACTCGACTTTGTACTCGGCACCCCGGTAGACCTCGGTATGGCCTCGCTGGCGGCCGAAGCCCTTGACTTCGGTGATCGTCATGCCGGCGATGCCCACAAAAGACAGGGCCTCCCGGACGGCGTCAAGTGCGTGCGGCTTGATAACAGCGGTTACGAGGATCATCAGGAAACACCTCCCGCGGTGGCTGCAGGCGCTCGCGCAGGCACCGGTTCGCCGCCACCATACCCCGGGTCGACCCTGTGAGCACCTTCAGGGTCAGGGTAGCCCTCCTCGTCATGAGCAGCCAGGTCACCTATCTCGCAATCCGCATCGGACATCCGCAACGAATGCGAGGGCATTAATGCCTTGATCACCTGCAGGATAATGAACGTTACCGTCCCGTCCCAGAGGATGACCGTCACGGCCGCCAGGAACTGGATGAGCACTAGCTTCGGGTGGCCGTATATCAGGCCCTCGAGAGCAATCTTCGAACCACCCACGCTTTGGTAGACAACGACGTTCGGGTCCGCGAAGAAACCGAGCAGTAGGCCTCCACAGAAGCCGGCGATGCCGTGTGTGTAAATGATGCCCATTGCGTCGTCGACTTTCTTCATGAAGCTGGCACGCGACAGGTACGTCCAGCAGAGCCAGACGATCGTGGAGTCGATAGCCCCGACGAGCAAGGCGCCGGCGCCGTCGACGTAGCCTGCGCAAGGCGTAATGGCCACCAGCCCTACGACCATGCCGTTGATCGCCCCCAGGAACGTCGGCTTCTTGGCCACGCTCGCGTAAGTGTCCCAGAGGACCCAGGTGAGCAAGGCGGCGGCGGTGGCCATGTTGGTATTGATGACAGCTGCGGCCGCGTCGGCACTGGCGAAGTAGGGGTCGCCGCCGTTGAAGCCGTTCCAGCCGAGCCATACGATGCCGCCCCCGATGGCTACCAGGGGCAAGCTGTGAGGCAGGGCCTTCTCCCTGTCAGCCTTGATGCGAGGACCGATGACGGCGGCGGCAACAAAGCCGCTGACGCCAGCGGCCAGGTGGATGACGTAGCCTCCCGAGAAGTCGGCGGCACCCTGCTGGGCCCAATAACCGCCGCCCCAAAGGAGCATGCAGTTGACGGCGTAGACGCACGAGGTCCACAGCGGTACGAAAACGATCCACACCTTGAACTTGATGCGGCTGAGCACGCTGCCTAGGAAGAGCAGCGGCGTAATAGCCGCAAACACGAACTGGAAGTAGACCACGCTCGCGTTGGGCAACGCGAAGGTCGGCATCCCGGGGTCGACAAGAGGTATGTCGGCCTGATTTTCGAGGCCAGCGGCGCTGAGGGTGGTCCCTGGGTGGCCGACGAAGTTGGCAAAGAAGTTGGATATCGGGTCGCTGCTCGCCTTCCAGTTGGCCCCGTGGAGGATGGGCGCGCCAAAACCCATCTTGAACGCCCACAACACCCAAACGATGAGAACGGAGGCAAAGCCCGCGAACGTCATCAACATGGTGTTGACAACCCACTTCTTTTGGACCAAGCCGCCGAAGAGGACCGCCAGGCCCGGGACGCTCATGAGGGCGACAAAGGTGGCGGCCGTCAGCTGCCAGGCGTTGTCGCCCGTGTTCAGCCATGCCTGGTCTGAACAACTAACGGCGCCCTGAGTACAAATGTTCGCTGCTGCTATTAAACTCAAAAGCCCTCCTCGGTAGTAGGTAAGCCTCGCCTCGCGACCAGGCGGCCGTAGGCTCCACCAGACCGTAGAGGGCGGTTGTTTCCGGGCCGCAACCGCAATGTTTCGGCTGTGTTACAAGTGCCGCTCGGGGCCGGTGCTCACGAGCGCGTCTTCGATCGCCGCACGAAGCCGTTCGCCCGCTTCGTGCCCCTTCAACTTTCCTCCGCCAGAGCGGACGTAAAAGGTGTCCACCACCGCGTTGGCGAGGGTGGTCACTCTTGCCGAGCTGATGTCGAGGCCCTGTGCTGCGATGGCGGAAGTCACCTTGTGCAGCACGCCCACGGCATCCGGGGCGCGCACCTCCACGACCGTGGCGCTGGTCGCCGCGTCGTTGTCAATGATCACCCGCACTTCAGGGCTCGCCAGCGCGAGCGCGAGCACGCGCCGGGACCGCGTGGGAGGCCGCCGCGCGAGCGCTTCGCCGACGCTGAAGCGCTTTTCGAGCGCGCCTTTGATGTCGCGCATAACCCGCTCCCACCGCGGGTCGGCATGCTCGGGTAGATCGAGGGTGAACACCTCCAGGGCATGGCCGCGTTCACTGTGAATGCGCGCCTCGAGCACCCCGATCCCGTGGAGCGCCAGGACACCCGTGACGTCGCTGAAAAGCCCGGGCCGGTCTGGGGCCACGATCACCAGCTGACGTTGGTCCGGCAAGATCTGGAGCCCCCCGGATGCCATCAAACGACGCTGCTCTTCCGATGGGAACGGTGCGCCCGCTGGCACGGGCCGTCCGGCCAGGACGGCGCTCGCTCGCTCGACCAACTGGTCGACGAGGTCGGCCTTCCATGGCGTCCAAGCTGCCGGGCCCGTGGCCTTCCCGTCCGCCACAGCAATACCCCTGAGAAGCTCGAGGGTCATCTCATTGCCCACCGTCTCGGCCACGACGTTGACCGTGGCCGGGTCGTCGAGATCGCGTCGCGTCGCTGTCTCCGGCAGCAGGAGGTGGAGGCGTACCAGCCGCTGCAGGATCCACCTGTCGTCGGTGGACAATCCCAGCCGTTCGCCGACCCCCGCCGTGATGGCTTCGCCGGCCTGTGAATGGTCGACGGGCGTCCCTTTCCCGATGTCGTGCAGGAGGGCGCCCAGGAGCAGGAGATCCGGCCGGCGCACGTCCCTTTGGTGACCGGCCGCGTTTGCGACGGTCTCGAGCAGGTGCCGGTCGACGGTCCAACGGTGGTATGGGTTGAACTGCGGCATGTTGCGGACGCGGGCCCATTCCGGCAGGTAGCGCTCCCAGACCTCGAGCTGGTCGAGCGTCTCGATGGCGTGGGTGCTGGCATGGCCCACGGCCAGGAGCCCGAGGAACGCACGGGTAATGTCCTCTGTCCACGGGCTCGGCGGTGGTTGGACCTCCTCGGACAGGCGCGCCATCGTGGACCGGGCAAGCGGTAACCCGAGCTCGGCGGACGTGGACGCTGCCCTGAGAGCGAGCGTCGGGTCCTCGCCAACGCGGACAGACAAAGGCACCGCGACTTCATTGTCCCGGAGCACGAGGCCCGGGCCGAGGACCTTGTCCGCCGAGCCTCCCCTGCCACGCGGGCCAGCCAGCCAGGACTGCACCCTCCGCCAGGCGTCCTCGGTGAGCCACGCAACAGCGCGCCCGGCTCGCGCAACACCCCGGGCTACGTCCTCCCGGCCAGCTAAGCCCAGGGCTTCGGCGACCCGGTCCTCGTCTTCGAGGGTCAAGCGTTCGGTGCGACGCCCGCTCGGACGTTGCAGCTCAACCCGGACCGCGTGAAGGAAATCGCCCGCGCTCGCCAACCGCTCGTCCGCAGCCACCGCGGCCAGTACCGGGGTCACGGTTGCCATGAGGGCGAGCAGCTGCAGGTCGCGCAGGCCGCCGCGGCCCTCCTGCAACTGCGGCTCGAGCATAAAAGCGACGTCGCCGTGGGCCTGTTGCACGCGCGCCCGGGACTCCATAACGGCCGGCAGCCACTGGCCGACCCGCTTCTCCCACAGACGCCTACCTAGCACGACCGCCCTCATACCCAGCTCCGCATCCCCCGCCACGGGCCGAGCGTCCAACAGGCCCTGAGCCACCCGGAGGTCCGACTCGGCGGCCTGGCCGATCTGAGAAAGGGTACGGACACTGTGGTCAAGCGGCATCGGCTCGTCCCAGATCGGGTACCAGAGGCGATCGGCCACCTCGACCACATCCGGGCGCCCATCGTGCACCAGCAGCAGGTCGAGGTCGCTCCCCGGGGCCAAGTCGCCGCGCCCGAGGCTCCCTACAGCCAGGAGCGCCAGGCCCTTGGCGGGATTTTCGCCGGTCGCGCTGGGGCGGCGGCCTCGAAGGCTTAACCGCTGCCCCTCCCGCCGGCCGCGACCAGCACCCGTTGCCCCCGCGGTGACCGCCCAGTCGAAGAGCTGGACCAGCCAGCTGTCAGTGAGGTCACCGGCCGCCTTGCTCCAGTCCCGGCCGCGCAGCGAGACGTCTTCGCGCAGGCGTTCCCACCCTTCGCTCAACTTGGGCAGTTCGCTGGGCCGTGGTACCTGGGCTGAGTTTGCCACTTTACGCACGGTAGCCGGGCCAGAGCCGGGCTGTCAGCCCCGAAGCGCGCGCGATCGGACGGCTCACGGCAGCCCTGACCGAGCCCTCAGTGCCCACGAGCACGACACTTCGCTTGGCGCGCGTCACTGCCGTGTAAAGGAGCTCGCGCGTGAGGATCCTGGAAGATGCGGGGGGGAGCAGCACTACGACCTCGTCGAACTCCGAGCCTTGAGCTCTGTGCGCGGTCATGGCGAAGGCGGTTTCGACCGCCGCCAACCGTGACGGGCTGACTGTTACCACCTCGCCTCCCCGCCTGAAGGCAACGGTGAGCCCGCCATCGGGCCGCTCGAGGACCACGCCTGTGTCGCCGTTGAAGAGCCCGAGGCTGTAGTCGTTCTGCGTCACGATCACGGGCCTGCCCACGTACCAGCCGCCCCCGGAGCTGGCGCGGCCGTCCGACAACCACTGCTCCACATGGACGTTCCACGTGCTGGCACCTGTCGGTCCCGCCCGGTGCGCGCAGAGCAGCCGGAGCTTGCCGAGGGCGTCGAGCGCGCCGGGACCGTCTCCGTGCCTCGCCGCCTCGGCGAGGAGCCGGCCCGAGGTGGAGACCGCCTCGCGCACCGGCTCGAGAGACGCTTCGTCAGCGGTAGCTACGTCGACCGGCAGCCAACGTGTGACGGACGGAGCCTCGGCCCCCGCAGGGACCGCCGTGCGCTCAGACAACGCCGCCAGCACAGCATCCTCGTCACCCGCGCGCACCGCGCTGGCCAGCTCCGCAAGCGGGCCGCGGAAGCGGTGATTGGTCCGCAAGACGGTGATGCACTCGCCGACCGGGCTGGTACCGACCGGGCTGGTACCGACCGGGCCGGTACCCGAGGCGACGAAGAGACCGGCGGCCGCCGGGCCGACGATGTCACCCAAGACCGCGCCTGCCTCCACCGATGCCAGTTGTTCCTGGTCTCCCAACAGGACCAGTCGGGCATCTTCCCGAACGGCCTCCAGGAGACGAGCCATAAGAGGCAGCGACATCATCGAGGTTTCGTCCACGATCACGACGTCGTGCGGCAAGCGGTTGTCCCGATTGTGGCGGAAGCGGTTGGCGCTCGCAGGATGGCGGCCCAAAAGCCGGTGCACGGTGGACGCGCCCAGCGTCAGCAGCCGGGCTCGCGCCGCCTCGTCCACGTCGAGCTTGCGGCCCTCCGCGTGGACCGCTTCGGCCATCCGGGCTGCCGCTTTGCCCGTCGGGGCTGCGAGCGCCACCATCAGCGGAGGCCCTCCGCTGAGGGCGGCCTGCTCGTCGAGGAGTGCCAGCAGGCGGGCGACCGTGGTCGTCTTGCCGGTGCCCGGCCCCCCCGCGATGACGCTGAAGTGCCGGCGGACTGCGATCTCCGCAGCCCTACGCTGCAGGCCCCCCGTACCGTCGGGGAACAACCGCTGCAGCCCGTCGTAGAGGAGGACCTCTTCGGCGCTGCACGGCTCGGCGGTAGAACGGGCGATCAGGTCACGGGCGACGGAGACCTCGTCCCTCCAGTACCGGTCGAGGTAGAGGCCTGTGCCGACGAGGCGGAGAGGACGGTCGTCCGGGCCTTCATCGCCGACGGACACCGCCCGGCTGGAAGCGACGTGTTCTGCCCACAGTTCGACGGCGGGCCAAGGGAGCGCGGCGAGATCGGCCTCGTCCTCGGCGCCGGACGTAGCGGTTTCCCTGACCGTGGCCAGGTCGGCAAGCACATGGCCCACACGGGGAGCGCGCACGGCCAGGGCGGCCGCCAGTGCCACGAGCTCGTCGCCGTCACGGCCCAAGCGGCCAAGCATTAAAGCCACGTGGACGTCTGCTGCCACTAGCACGCCGGCCTGGTTGAACTGTGCCAACAACCCGTCGGGCGGCAGACCGAGGACCGATTGGGCGTCGAGGTGGTCAAGCGCCATCCGTGGTGCTCCTTAGGACCGCACCGGCGAGGAGGTCGGACAGTTCAACCACCAGTTCGGAGGGGGGCCGCCATGAAAAGACCCCGCATGTCCGCCCCTCGACGGTTGGCGTGCCGGGCCCCACCATCCCCCTCACGAAGAGGTAAACCGCCCCGCCGAGATGTTGTCCCGGGTCATATCCGGGCAGGCGCCACCGAAGGTACCGGTGAAGCGCCACCATGTAGAAGATGGCCTGCAGAGGGTAATGCGCGGCGGCGCATCTCGGCTTCCAGGGCGGCCGGCCGGTAATGCCATGCGGTCAGGTCTTCCCCCGGGGGGGCGAGCCAATTGGTCTTGTAGTCCGCTACGAAGTACCGCTGCGCCCCTTCCTCCCCCATCCTGAAAACGAGGTCGAGGCTCCCCGTCAGGTACCCGCGGAGGTTGGCCACCAGCTCCGGGCCAACCAGGGCCGCCGGGTAACCCGCCAGAGGCTCTCCCGGTCGCAGGTGACGGTCGATCAGCCGTGCCACTTCCGACAGCAGCACTTCACCGTTCGGGTCATCACCGCCGGCGACGGGTAGCTCAAAACCGAGCTCATCGAGCCGGTCGGCCCGCGAGAGGTCGCGAAGCCGCGCCCCGTCGGCCCAGCCGTCGAGGGGTGTCAGGATGGCGGCTTCGAGACCTTCCGCCAGGAGCTCCTCGTCTAACGGGCCGCCCAGGTAGCTGGCCCGATGGTCGTGCACAGCGTCGAGAAGCGCCGGACGGAGCTCGGCAGCCGAAAAATCGATCTTTTCGAGGACTCGGTGCACGAAAGTGCCAAACTCAGCCCCGGCTGGCCCTCTGCTGAGCACCGGGACGACCGAACGGAGCCGCTCCTGCGCACCATGCCGGTCGGTCGGCGGGAGCTCGGCGGCAGCGGTCGCCAAGGGCTCGTCTGTGGTTCCCAGCTCTTCAGGTTCACTAGCGACGACCTCCCCAACGTTCTGATCGCCGCCGGCGGTGTAGCCGGGCTCGTCACCGCGGTGAACGGCCCAGCTCGTGTGGGCGAGCGCAGTGATGCTCGTGTACGAACTGCGCCGCCATTCCAGGTCGAGCTGCCGCCCGAAAGATGCAGCGGAGAGATCGAGCAGGGGCTCGCTCGAGTTTCCCCGACCGAGCCGCGTGGGGGCGACTGCGGGACAATGCTCAACGCTTATGAGGCCCGGCGCCCGTGCCGCCAAGCGTCGCAGTTCGGCTTCTACCTCCTCGTCTTTGGGCTCGTTCGGCCGCCCACTCGCGCTTACGTCCCCGTTGGGCCCCCTGGCAAGAAGTAAGCGCCCGAGCGCAGAATGCTGGCAGTCGCGCACACCGGCCCACCAGATCACGGCCTGCTGCTTGGCCCTTGTGAGCGCGACGTAGAGGTGGCGTAGGTCCTCGCCGCGCCTTTCCACCTTGCAAGTGTTGAAGTGCACTTCGTAGGCCAAGTCGCCGGTGTCGCCCCCAACGTCCAACTTCCGCCGCTCCCCGTCAACGGGGTCGTGAAAGACAACTGGCTCGCCGAGATAGTCGCGCGAACCCGCGTCCCACAAATAGGGGCAATAGACGATGGGGAACTCGAGGCCCTTGGCACGGTGGACCGTCAACACCTGCACCGCAGCCGCGTCGGAATCGAGCCGCCGGCTCCGCTGCTCTGCTTCGGCGCCTTCGGTGCTCACCTCGTCGATACGCCGAGCGAGCCATGCTCGCAGCGCGGCAAGGCCAAGCTGCCCCTGACCTGCCTCGGCGTGCAGCAATTCGGCAATATGGCCCAGATCGGTGAGCTGACGCTCGCCGTCCACCACGCGCAGTAGCCGCTCGGGCAAGCCCTCGGTCGCCGAGACGTGCGAAAACAGCGTGGCGACGCCGCTTTGCCGCAGGAGAGCCGACCAGTTGTGTAACCGAGAATGCAGCCCTTCCCACGTCTTTTCGTCCGCTAATGCGAGTTCCTCGGCGGTCATCCCCGCAAATGGGGTCAAGCCAGTCGCAGCAGCAAACGAGCGCGAAGTCGGCTGTTCGAGCGCGCTCAGGAGCCTCAGCCAGTGGTGGGCCGCAGGTGTCGAAAGCACGCTCTGCACCCCCGCCACTACGACCGGGACACCAACTGCTCGCAGCGACGACTGCACGACGGTCGCCTGGCGGTTGGTCCGCACCAACACCCCTATGTCGCCCGCCCCGACCGGCCTGCGGCGGCGCTCAGCCTCCGGGCCCGGTCCTCCTCGGACCAGGGCCGCTCCAGACTCGAGCAACCTAACCACGTCGGCGGCGAGGTCTTCAGCCACGAACCTGACGGCCGAGTCCTTCTGGATCAGGCCTTTGCCGATCCGCTGGATCCCGACCTGCCTCCGGGGAACGAAGCGTGCGCGCAGCGGCATGGGGACCGGCGCGCCCTCAAGGCCGGGCTGTTGGTGGGCTCGCGTGGCGTGGGCCGTCCTGTACTGGATCTCCGGGTGGCCGAGGTGGAGCGGGTGGAACAAGGCGTCATAAGCAGCGAGAAGAGCTGCGTCAGAGCGCCAGTTTTCTTCAAGCGTGAAACGCTGCTCCGGCTCGGCCTCCCGCGCGGCCTCGAGGTAGGCATAGACGTCGGCCCCGCGGAACGAATAAACGGCCTGCTTCGGGTCGCCGATCAGTACGAGCCGTGTTATCCCGTCCGAAAAGGCCTTTTGGACCACCTTCCACTGGACGGAGTCCGTGTCTTGGAACTCGTCCACGAGCACCACTCGGTAACGTTCTCGCAACCGGCGGCGGGCCATCTCGCCTCGCTTTTCGTCCGTTAGCGCGGCAAGCAGGCGGTCGAGGAGCCCGTCATAGGTCAGGAGATTTGCGTCGAGGAGGCGCTCTTTGAGCTCCCGGCGCACGCCCTCCGCTAGGCGCCTGCGCAGGCCCGGTGGGCTCGAGTCCTGCATGTCCGGCTCGGGGTCCAGCGGTGTGCCGGGGTTGTCGACCGCTTTGAAGGCGATTTCCAGCGCCACCTTCCGCCCGAACGGCGGTATTGCCGACCTCAGGGCGTGGCGGACCAACAAGTCATCTACAACGTCTTCCACCACGTCCCTCTGGTCCTCGAGGAGCGTGGCGCCGTCGGCAACCTCACCCCAGACGCCGAGCGCCGCAAGGACCATGTGGCAAAAGCCGTGTGTCGTCGTGATTGTTGCGGTATCGAAGCTTCCTAGAGCGTCCGCCAGCCGCCGTCGTCGCTCCGACGTCGCCAGGTGGCCACCTTCGGCCAGGAGCTCGACCACCGGGTCATCGGCGGGAAGCGGGTTGCCCCGATCCAGGTACCGGCTTAGGCCGGCTTCGGCAGACACCAGTCGCTCTCGCACCCGGTCCCGCAGTTCCCCGGTAGCCATCCGGGTGAAAGTCACAACCAAGATGTCCGAAAGCGGGACCCCTTCGGCTACCAGGCGGGCCACTAAGGCCGCGATGGTAAAGGTCTTGCCGGTACCCGCGCTGGCCTCGAGGATCGTAACCCCCGGGCCCGGGAGCGGCCCACACACGTCGAAATGCCGCGGTCCTGTTTGCATTCTTGTGCTCAGTGCCCCGGGAGGTGTTCGTGGCTCAGCAATGGGCCCCACAACCTCATCGCCAGACGGCCCAACCTGCTTGGCTCGTCCATTGCCCATCCCTGCCCCTCCTCGTCGGGCCTTGGAAGAAGCTCGACAAGATGCTCGAAGGGGAACTCGGGGCCTAGCACCGCGACGTGCTCCGGGTCGGAGCCCTCTCCAGGGAACTCCTCCCAGTTGGAAGCCCATCGCGCGCGAGCCGCTTCGTCGGGGACCTGGGTTGAGCCCGGGCTTGACGCCGCAGCCCAGGCGGCCGACGTAGCGCAATAAATCGGGAGTGGCTCGCGCATGCCCCGCCGGTACAGGTCCACCAGCACCTGGAGCCACTCAATAGCCTGTGCCCTCGTGCCACCCTCGTCGGGTAGGAGCGGGCCGAGCGTGCTGACACCGATGCGGGGCCTGGAGGTCGTGCTCCCCTCACCCTGGCCGATCGTGACCGCCGACGCGAGGAGGTCCGGGTGCGCCGCGCTCAAGGCTAGGAACTGTGCCCATGCCCTAAGGCGGTGCTTGGGGCGCAGCTTCGAGTAGGTACAGCGCAGGATGGTGCCCTCGTGGGCACCGGGTACGGTCCCGACCAGCGAGAAACCGTCAGGCAGGGCAATGTTTACTTCGACGGTTGCCGCAGGGGCCTTGGAGCTGGGCAGGACTTCGAAGGCCGCCACCAACGCCTCCACCACCCCCTCAACCTCGGCAAGGGCGGCGTCGCCCAGCGGGCCCGGCGGCAGCAGGCCCCTCCCCCTCTCGGCGGCTAGCGCCCTCTCGGAGCTGGCTCCCGCCAACCTCGTCTCGAGAAGCCGGTCCCCGAGCGCCCACCGCTCGAGGGGACCGAGCTCGATCGGCAAGGCGTCGCTAAGTTGCTCGGCCAAATCGTCGGCATAGAACCCGAGGCGCTCCCGAAGGAATGCCTTGACCGGGTGCTCGAGGAACCGCACGAGGGACGAGAGCTGCACGGTCGTCCCCTCGACCGGCGGGAGGAGCTTCGGCAGGAAAGCGGCGCGCGGGTGGCGATGCGCCGTCACCGCTCTTGCCCCCGCCAGCTCAGCCTTGTCGAACCGCCACGCGCTCTTGACACCGAGCCTGCCCCGAGTGAAATTGACCGGGTCGAACGCTTGGAGGGGGTGTTGGACGACAACCGCTTCACGCGCCGGGCGTGCTCCGTCTTCGAGGCGGACCGTCCTGTCCACTACGTCCAAGAGCTCGGATACGGGCACCGCCGGCGGACGGCGCTGGTTCAGGTGCTGGTCCCGCCCCTCGAAGGTGATGACCAGGTGCTCAGTAGCCGCCAGGAGCGCATCGAGGAGGAGCTGCCGGTCCTCTCGTGGGACGTCGCGGTCCCCGATCTGCGGGCTAGCCAACAGCAAGTCGTCGCCGTCCTGCTGTCCTGGCCGAGGGAAAAGGCCATCGTCCAGGCCCAGCAGGCATACGACGCGGTGGGGCACAGAGCGCATGGGGACCAACGTGCAGATCGTCATGTCGCCGGTACGGAAATTGGCCCTCGTGGGCCGGCCCTTGAGCCGGTCGGCGAGCAGGGTACGTGCTTCCGGCAGGTCGAGCTCGATTGTGGACGCGGGACCCGCGGCGAGCGCCTCCTCGGCCACGTCGTCGAGCGCACGGCCTAGCTGTTCGGTTTGCCAAGCATCACCGGGCTCGGCGACCGCCAACCTGGCGGTCCCGTCGGCCAGAGCATCCGCCCATTGCCGGGCCGAGTGCGGCCCCTTCAACTGGCCGAGGGTTACCCTCAGCCGGTCAACCAGCTCCGCAAAGCGTCCGGCCAGGTCGATCTCGCCACTTGATATGTCTCCGAACGGCAATGTGCCCCCGAACAGCCGCTCACCGTCCTCGCTCATGGCCACGCCCAACAAGAGGCGGTCGAGCCCGGCGCGCCAGGTACCGACTTCCCCGGCACGGCCCAGCTTCCATAAGGCCCGATGCTCTTGGTCGAGGCCCCAATGGGTACCTGTGCCAGCGAGCCAGCGTTCGACCTGGGACAGTTCATCGCCGTCGAACCCGAAACGGCGGCTGACTGGCCCACGTGACGCAAAGTCGAGGACCTGAGCGGCGGTCACCTTGCCCTCGGCGAGCTCCAAGAGGTGCGCCGACACAGCGAGCAACGGGTTTGTCTGACGGAGCGAACGATCAGCCAGGCGGGCCCGGAGCTCGGGTGCGCCCGCCAGGCTCGCGGCACCGAAGCTCGCCTGGATTAGGGGCGCGAACAGTTCTATGTCGGGGCACATGATGATCACGTCGCGCGGTTCGAGGGTTGGGTCGGCCGCGAGCAGGTGCAGTACGGCTTCCCGTACCACCTCCACCTGGCGCGCACGACCGTGGCAGGAATGGGCGCGCAAGCTGTCGTCGCCCTCAGCGAGAAGGGGACGGGCGTCGACGACGCCCGCCGATTTCGCGATGCCCGGCGGGGGTCTGTCGGCTCGGATATCTGCCTGAACTAGCCCCAGCAAGGTGGAAGGCCGGTCCTCGACGGGCCGGTGCTCGCCTCCGGTTACCCCGTGGGCGGCCAGCACAAGCTGCATCTCTCGGGCGTCTCGCCCCCACGAGCGCAGCAGCGGGTTGGACGGCACCCGGACGGTCCTGTCCCCCGCCCTGTCCAGGCCGACCGACGATGCCTCTGACAGCGACGGGGCCATTTTCTCCCACAGAGCTCCCGAGGGATGAAGCAAGAAAAGGTGCACGTCTCTGCGAGCCGAGATCGCCTTCAGGACACGGAGATGGCTCGCCGGCAAGCGGGTAAGGCCGAACACCGAGACTCGGTCGGGAAGGTCGAGCAGCTCGGGCGCCGCCTCGATGAGCGCAGGGGCCGTCATGAAACGTTCAGCAGGGCTCGGGAACCCGAGCCTGTGACGCAGGTGCCGCCAAAGCTCTGCCTGCCAGGCCATGTCCGCTGGCCGTGACGATGTAGGCCCGCTTCGGCGCCCTCCTTCCAGGCCAGGAGCATTTCTGGCCGGTGCACTGCGTAGCTGTCGAACAGGTCAGCAATGTGGCGGACCGCAGCGAAGCGCCGCGGGCCTTTGCCCGGGCCAGCCGGGGCCGAAGCGCGCAGATGGGCGGCCAACGGCCACAAGGGCTCGTCGTCAAGGTGCTCGTCCACCAGTTGCAGCAAGGGCCAGACCGAGCGTTGAGGGGCCCACGGGTCCTTGTCGAACTGGGGTAAGCCAGGCCCGAGGGCTGCTGTCATCGCGGCAGCAACCAGGCCGCCAGGGAACGGGAAATCGATATTGGCGCATACGCCGTCCCCCGCTCCGTTGCTTGCCCCGAGGCGATGCGAAAGGCGCTGGGATAGCCAGCGCTCCACTCCCCTTGTCGGTACCGCGACGACCTCCCGGGCCATCGGGTCGACCAACGGATGGAGCAACAGGTCCCCGAGCGCGTCGACGAGGTGGTCCGACCGTTCGGACCGGTGGAGGTAAAGCACATCGCCAGGCTAGGAGCCGGGTGGGACGATTGCAGCCCAACGCGTAGGAGTACCGCCGCAGAGCTGGGACGCCAGCCACATCCAGTTTGCGGACGGGGCAAACGACGGGTTCGTGCGCAGCATCAGCGACACGGTGCCGGGCGGCGACCCCCCGGTCGCAATGGGTTACTGGGACGCAGACGATCTGCCGTTTTATGCCGGGCTTGCTCAGACTTTCTTCCTCGCTGACCGCTGGTATTGTTCCTTGCTCGGCCCAACTTTCCCAAACCGGCGCGACTTTTCTCCCCACAAGCTCCAAGTCGGCCTCGACAACCTCCAGTTCACATCTGACCTCTATCCTCTCGGTGCTTGGCGCTGTTGGCACCACTTGAGGCACATCGACCGCTTTTTCGACGATTGCAGCGCGGAGACGCTCCCGGCCGTGAGCATCGTCGACCCTGATTTCCGGAGCTGTTCAGAGGAAAACCCGCAAAACACCGAGCCCGATAACGTCCTACCTCGGAGCCTGCTCGAACGCGGCGCCCCGGTCCGCTGGGCCCTGCAGTCCCTTGGGCTCT
>CAVSAM010000007.1:0-1181196 GCA_963725935.1 uncultured Acidimicrobiaceae bacterium
GTCGAAGCGACCGGCAACCCCATCTACCTGAGCCTTTACCTAAGCATTTCCGACCTGCTGCTCGAAAGCCGGCGCCGGACGGCGCGGGTACCAGCCGTCCGCAACCAGGCCAACAAGGAGCACGTGGCCATCATTGCCGCGCTGCGCCGAGACCCTGACGCAGCGGCACAAGCCATGCACGACCACCTGGAGCGGATGCGCCGGGCCCTCGACGACATGCTGGGCGAGGACGAACGTACCCCGGGCCAAAAGGAGCACTCATGAGGGTGACCGCGGGCGATGACGGCGAGGTATATGAGTGGCTGGAGGACTGGGCCGACGTTCCCTCACCCGATGAGGCGAGCATCGGGTGGGCGCATCCTGGCATCGCGGTGACGGGTGAGGGCGAGGTCGTGAGCTTCCACCCCGAACGGCCCGATGTCATGTTCTTCGGGGCCGAGGGGCAGTTCTTGCGGTCGTGGCCGACCGACTGAAGGAAGGCCACGGCATCACATTGGTCAACGAAAACGGCCAGGAGCTGATCTGGGTAGCCGACCCGGGCAAGAAAATGCGCAGGGCCGAGGACGGCTCCTACGTGCCCGAGGAGGCGATCACCGAGGGCCAGGTTGTCGAGTTCGGGATCGACGGCACCGAAGTCAAGTGCTTGCCTCGGCCTACGCACGCCGCCTACGGGAGCGGGACTTACGCCCCTACCTCGGTAGCCGTCGTCGAAGCCCGCCACGGCGGGAACGGGGACGTCTGGGTCGCAGACGGTTATGGCCAGCACCTTGTGCACCGCTATAGCGCCGACGGCACCTATCTCCAAACCCTGAGCGGCGAGGAGGGCGCCGGCCGTTTCAATTGTCCCCATGCGGTTTTCATCGACCGCCGGCACGCCCAGCCCGAGGTGTGGGTGGCCGACCGTGGCAACAGCCGGATCCAGGTCTACAGCGTTGACGGGTCGTTCCTCGCGTCGTGGGCCAAGGTTGGTTGGTCAGCCCCAGCGCCTTTGCTTCCCACGCAGGGAGGCTTATTGTGGCGGAACTTCACGCCCGTCTCGCCGTCGTTGGGCCCGATGACGAGCTGATCGGCTACCTCGGTGAGAACGGCGAGGTGTGCAACCTGCCCGGTTGGCCGAACGGGGTCGATGCACACGAGCACCCCAAGCGGATGCCGCAGCTGCGCTCAGGGCTCTTCAACAGCCCGCATGGCCTAGCGGCCGACGCCGACGGGCATCTCTATGTCGCCGAATGGCTCATTGGAGGTCGCACGATAAAACTGGCTCGTGTCGCGCCTCCGGCCGGGAGCTGACTGTGCTGGAGACAGCCTTCCTCTCACGCCGCCACCTGCAAAATAGGCCCCGAGGTCGCCGTAACTGGGCGCTGGGGTGCCTTGACAAGTGGCCTGGCCACCTGATTACATCTCGCGAGAACGCCGTCGACCAGCCTGGGGGAGGACTGTTGAAGATCAGGGGGGGAGAGGGGCGCCTATCGAACTGACACCGGTGATGTTGCAAATCAAAACGCATAGGCAGCAGACAAAAAATGAAGTTCCGCAACTTTTATCGGGTCGAACAATCTCAACGGGGGCGTTTCCTACGGTTCGACGTAGGGGTCCCTTGTCCATCGACGAACAAGGAGAAACTATGGAACGAAGCCTCAGCTCTCCGAGGCGGCAGCGCCGCTGGCCTGCCCTGCTTCTCGCGAGCTTTACCGCCGGAGCGACGATGATCGGTGGGACGATCACCGCGGGTGCGGTTCAGGCGCCCGCCCTAACCAGGACTGCGGCCGCCGCCTCACCTTACAAGATCGTCCTAAGCAACAACTTCCTGGGCAACGACTGGCGCCCGGAGATGGAGCGCGTTGCGACCCTTACCTCGAACCTCCCGCCGTTCAAGGGTAAAATCAGCTTCTCGATCCAGAACGCGGGGGCAACCACGTCGGACCAGATCGCATCACTGAACGACATAATCCAAGGCAAACCGGCCGCCATCCTGGTCGACGCAAGTTCGGCCGCGGCGCTGAACCCCACCCTCACCCGTGCCTGCAACGCGGGCATCCTCGTAATATCCTTCGACAACCCAGTGACCGCGCCCTGCGCCTACAAGGTCAGCCAGAGCATGAGCAACGGCATGTACGTCGTCGGCCAGTGGATGAACTATGCCTTGAAGGGGACCGGCAGCATATTCGTTGACCGCGGGCTACCTGGCTCGTCAGTGGCCGGGCTCATTGAGAGCCAGTTCTTGAACGGCCTCAAGCTTGGCGGCACGAAGATTAAGGTAGCCAACTACTACACGGGCCAGTTCGCCGACGGCCCGGAGCTGCAGGGTATCTCCGCTGACCTTGTCGGGGACAAAAATGTCACCGGCGTGATGACCCAGGGCTACTGCAAGCCCGCCTTCACCGCGTTCAAGGACGCCGGCATATCGGCCCTGCCTGCCGCCACCTGCTTCGGCTATAACGGCGAACTTCTCGCCTGCGCTCAGGACCACGCCAAGTGCGCCATACTCACCGGGTCCCCCGTGGTCGTACAGATCGCCCTGAAACTGGCACTCGACGTGCTCGATGGCAGCTCCAAGCCTTCGACTGCGGTAACGGTCCCGGTCCCGATGCTCCTCTACACCAGCGGGACCCCGGGCTTCAAGCCGATGGCGAACCCCGGCAACCTCGGGATCCAACAGATCGTGGTGGGCAAGAACTGCTACCCGCAACTAGCTCCGGGATTGGCGCTTCCCTTCACCCTGCCGCAGTACCCCATTACGGCAGCACAGGCCAGCTAGCAACGCTGCTGCCAGCGACCATGGGCGACGCCGTCGGCTCCTCCAACCCCGGGCCCGTTCCCGCAGAGGGACAAGGCCCGGGGCCGGGAGGGGAGGGCCTAGGGCTCCAGATGCTGGGGATCGTCAAGTCCTACGGCGGTGTACGTGCCCTTCGAGGGGCCTCGTTGGAGGGTTCCTTCGGAGAGGTCCACGGCTTGGTCGGGGAAAACGGCGCCGGTAAGAGCACGCTCGTCAAGGTGCTCTCCGGCGCTGTTGCCCCCGACGGTGGGACCGTGACCCTGAACGGGCGCGAACTCCGGATCGGCAGCCCGCGCGACGCCGTCGACGCCGGCATAGGCACTGTGTTCCAAGAGCTGAGCCTCATCCCCGACCTGAGCATTGCCGCCAACCTGTTTTACGGGCGAGAGCCCCAAGTTCGTTTTGGCAGGGTCAGCCAGCGCGCCCTGGTCGGTTCCGCCCGGCAGGCACTCGTGGGCTACGGGCTGGACTACGGCGACCTCAGGCGGCCCGTACGATCGCTACGTCTTTCGGAGCGCCAGGTGCTCGAGATCGTGAAGACGCTTATGCGCCAGCCAAGAGTGCTGCTCCTCGACGAGCCGACGAGCGCCCTTTTGCCCCAGCAGGTCGAATGGCTCTTCACGGCGGTCCGTCAATTTGCTCGCGAGGGTGGCCTCGTGCTGTTCATTTCACACCGCCTCGCCGAGGTAGAAGCCCTTTGCGACCGGATCACAGTGTTCCGCAACGGGCTCGATGTCGGCTCGCGCTCCGCCGAGGACCTGGACGAGGCGCGTCTTGTCGAAATGATGCTCGGGCGATCCGTGCAGCGGGTCTACCCGCCGCGTGAATCGACGGTCGGCGAACCGGTGGTCTGCCGGGTCAAAGCCCTCTCCTCCCCGCCAGCCTTGCACGACGTGGATCTCGAGGTGCGCGCAGGCGAGATCGTGGGGGTCGCCGGCCTCGACGGGCAGGGTCAGGCCGAGCTGTTCTTGGCGCTGTTCGGGGCACGCTCCTCTCGAGGTGACGTCGAAGTCGAGGGACGGCCTATGCACCACGCTGCTCCCGCCCGTGCCCTGCGGTCCGGGGTCGGCCT
This sequence comes from uncultured Acidimicrobiaceae bacterium, assembly GCA_963725935.1. GTDB lineage: Bacteria > Actinomycetota > Acidimicrobiia > Acidimicrobiales > Palsa-688 > Fen-671. Next base: position 3,849 of record CAVSAM010000007.1, read on the forward strand.
GGTGCCCGAGGACAGGGCGCGAGATGGTTTGTGCCTTTCCCTGACCATCCGCGACAACCTCGCGTTATCCAGCCTGCAGGACGTCTCACGGATGGGCTTTCTCCGCCGGGCGCGAATGCGCGCCCTGGTCGACGGTGCCCAGCGTCGCCTGAAGATCAAGTTCGCCGATCCTCGCCAGCAAGTCTCCTCGCTGTCGGGCGGCAATCAGCAAAAGGTCCTGCTGGGCCGGGTCCTGGCGTGCTCACCGCGCTTGCTGCTGATGTTCGACGCTACCCGCGGCGTTGACGTCGGGACGAAGTCCGAGATCTACGCGTTGATGCGTGCCGAGTGCAGCCGCGGCGTCGGGATCATTTTCTACTCGAGCGATGTTGCGGAGCTCGTCAATATGGCTGACCGGGTCATCGTTTTACACGACGGCAGTGTCTTCCGGCACCTGCAGGCTCCGATGACCGAAGAGTCGATTGTGGCCGCGGTAGTGGGCGGCGCTGGTCCCACGGCACTCGTACCATCGTGACCGACCAGAGCGCTCCGGAAGCCGTGGCTCCCGGAGCAGCCGGCATGTACTCGAGGTTGTCCCTCCCGAGCCTGTCGACGGTCATGCCCTACATTTATGTCGCTGTACTGGCTATCGCCATCCTGGCCGCCGAGCCGGCCTTGATCGACGGGCCCGATGCGATCGACGTGCGGTTCTCTGCGGTTTTCCCGCTCGCGATCGTCGCGTTCGCTCAGACGCTCAATCTGTTCACACGCGGCATCGACCTGTCCATCGGAGGGACGATCTCGGTCACGACTTCGATCCTTGCTGTCTCAGGCTCGGTCAAAGGCACGGACGCGTACCTCGAACTTCTGGGCATGATCGGGCTCGGCATCTTCATCGGGACCGTGAACGGCCTGGTGATCGCCTACAGCGGCCTGCAGCCGTTCCTGGTGACGCTCGCCACCTGGACGATCTGGGATGGCATCGCGCTCGCGGTCCTGCCGATCGAGGGCGGGTCGGTCCCAGGCCCGGCGACCAGCCTGATCCTGGGGCCCATAGCCGGCGTGCCGAAGTCCGTACTGTGCACCGGGGCATTATTCGTGCTGTGGGCATGGCTGCGCCATAGCCGCTTCGTGCGGGACCTTCGGGCCATGGGATCGGACGCCGAGCGGGCACGGCTGATCGGTGTGCGCATGTTCACACGCACGGTCCAGTGCTACGCCTTCTCGGGCGCCTGCGCGGCTATAGCCGGGATCTGGATCGCCGTTCAGGAGGCCTCGGGGTCGCCCACTGCTGGGGACGAGTACATCCTGACCTCGATCGCCGCCGTCGTCATCGGAGGGGCCAGCATCTTCGGCGGGACCGGTTCTGCCGCCGCGTCCATGGTCGGGGCAATCGCATACCTGATGATCCCCGACCTCATCGCGGCGACCAATATCAGTTCGTTCTGGAGCGTTTTCCTGCAAGGCTTCCTCCTCATCGTAGCGGTCACCTTGAGCGCCTTGGCGATCCGTGTCAGAGATCGGAAGTTGGCGTGACCGACCAGGAGCGGGAGGGGGCGACGCCCGCCGTCTTACCTGAGGATGATCGCGGCGTGGCCGACACGGGCGAGGCCGCTGCGGTCGCCGATGAAGCTACCAGCGCCAACCCCGAGGGAGAACACGCCGGTGGCTACGCCGGGCTCGCAGGCCTGGCCCGCCGTTACCGTCCGACGATCATCGCCTATGGGCTCGTGCTGGTCCTGTTCGCCATCGGCACCATCCATACGCCCGGGTTCGCCGGATGGACCAACATCAGGACCCTGCTGGTCTTCGGGTCCTTCATCGGCATCATTGGGTTCGGTCAGACGCTTTGCATCCTGACCGGCGGCATAGACCTCTCCGTGCCGTGGACGCTCACCGGGGCGGCGGTGCTGAGCTCAGTCCTCCTGAAGGGGAGCGATGCGAATTTTATACCGGTTTGTCTCTTGGTCGCCGGCCTTGCCATTGGCATCGGCCTGATTAACGGGATCGGGGTCGCCTACGTCGGCGTCCCGCCGATCATCATGACGCTGGGCATGAACGGTGCCCTGCAAGGCCTCCTGCTCGTCTACACCAACGGCGGGATCTCGTCGTCGCCGCCTCAGGGATTAGTCAATGCCGTGACCGACCAGGTGTTAGGTATACCGGTGATACTCCTGAGCTGGATCGTCGTGGCGGTCATCGCCATCGTCTTGCTGAGCGCCACCACCTTTGGCCGCCGGTTGTACGCCGTCGGCACCAACGCGTCGGCGGCGAAGCTCGCCGGGGTGCGCGTCCAGCGCGTGCTGCTCGTGCCCTACATAGTTTCCGCCCTCGGCGCCTCGCTTGCCGGCCTGCTCTTGATGGGTTTCACCGGGCAGGCGTACCTCACGATGGGCGACCCTTACCTCTTCACCGGAGCGGTCGCGGTCGCCGTGGGCGGTACCTCGATCCTCGGCGGTAAGGGCCATTACGTGGGGACGATCGCCGGCGCGCTGATCCTCACTCTGGTCTCGGCTCTGTTGCCGCTGTTCTGGACGAGCGCCGCCGGCGTGCAGATCGCCGACGGTGCGATCCTGCTTGGTGCAGTGTACGCGGCCGGAAGGCGGGCACGGGGGAACGGGACCGGCTGGCTACGGCATTCTCTGGCGTCGTTCGTGGCCGGGAACAAGGCTTAGATAGCCGAAATGCCTTATGCGCGAAAGGAAACCCAGTGAACGATGCCGAAACCGCCGGTGAGAGGCAGGTCTCGCCACGCTGGAGCACGAGCGCCGAGTACCAGGCGTTTTGCCGCTCCGAGCTGGCCGACCCCTACCCGGTGCTCGACGAGCTCCGGCGGGCCGAGCCGGTGCATTGGAGCGCCCCCCTGGATGGTTGGGTAGTTACGAGCTACCAGGAAGTAATCGGCGCGTTACGCGAGCCCGAACTCCGCAACGACCGGGTCTCGATCAACGAGCGGGCGGTGCCTGAAGCACTCCGTCCCGAGTACGCCTCGCTCACCACCCACCTGTCCAACTGGCTCGGGTTCACCGACCCACCCAAGCACTCACAGATGCGCGAAGTCTCCCGAAAGCTCATTAATCCAGCATCGGCGGCAAGGTCACGCCCAATGATCGAGGCGTCGGTCCGAGAGATCCTTGACAACATGCGGGAACGTGAGCATTTCGACCTCGTCGATGACCTCGCGCTCCGTCTCCCGTTGACAGTGGTCTGCCGCCTGCTCGGGGTACCGGACGACAACGTCACCGAGTTCCACGACTGGGCCGGCGACGTCGGCCAGTTTGCCGGCCTGGTCGACCCAACGTGGAGCCCGAGTACCCAGAGCGTGGTAGAGCGGGCCAACAGGAGCTGGTTCGCGCTCGAAGAACTTTTCGGTCGGCTCATCGCGGACAAGCGCCGTGAGCCCCGAGACGACATCCTTACCGAGCTCGTGAGGGCCTTTGATACCGGCCTCATTTCATACGACGAGCTGATCGGCCTCTCTGTCTTCATCCTTGCCGCCGGGCACACCACGACTCGCGACTTGCTTGGCAACGGGCTGTACCTGCTCTTGGCGCGACCTGACGAGGCGCAAAAGCTGATGGGAGCGCCGGGCAACGTGGCCTTGGCAATCGAGGAGATGCTCCGCTTCGAGAGCCCGATCCCGATGGCTTCGCGCCTCGCCGGTGGCCAGGTCATCCTTGCCGGCAAGACGATCGAGCCCGGCGACTCTGTCATCCTGCACCTCGGCGGGGCGAACCGGGACGAGGCCAAGTTCGAGAACGCGAACACCTTCGACGTGCTCCGCCAGCCCAACCGGCATCTCGCCTTTGGCTGGGGTGCCCATTTCTGCCTTGGTGCACCGCTGGCCAGGGAGCAGGCCGCCGCGGTGCTGGAGGCCTTCTTGCCTCAACTTCCCCGTATGGAGCTCAGGTCCGCCGCGCCGGAGTGGCACGAGGGCAACATGAGCGTCAGGACGTTGAAAGAGCTGGGCGTGTCCTGGTCCACAAGCGCGTAATGGCAAATCAGGTAAACCATAAGCGGTCGGCGGTCCCGCCCAGGACCGCCGCACGCACTTTGTCGTCGACGTCCAACTCTTCGGAAAAGATCCTCACGTGTTGGGAATAGGTGACCTCGGGCACCCACAGCTCGAGCGAGAAGCAGCTCCCCCACAAGCTCCTTTCGGGACCGTACATTTTCGATGATCGCCAAGTACGTAGCGTGCATATCGGCAAAGAGGTAGCCCTGACCGCTCAAAACGGGCAAGTCGCAGAGCTCGACGTTGGCATTTCGGTGCCGGGACAACCGGGCTAGCTCGTCCAGGGTCGCGGCGCGGTCCGTGCTCAGGTTCAGGCACAGAGAATGTTCGAGCACGACTGGTACGGCCGGGAAGTCGCGTAACAGTTGGTCAACGCCGTCCGCGTTTTCGCGGCTGGCGTCGCGCAGATGCGACAGGGACCCGCTGCCACTTGGGGGCCGACCACTTTCGCCAAGCATAATCGGCGTAAATCGGAGGCTTTGTCCCTGGTGGCGCGGCGCCTTGACACCGCGATGCGATCTATATACCCTAGCCAAGTGGTCAAGCCACTTAGCTACACCGGGCGCGGGTGGCAGTCAGGGAGGAGGACTAATAGGACTTCCGTCTACTGTCAACCGTTGTAAGATCGGGCGTTGTAAGATCGGGCGCCGGAAGCCCTGACCACCGAGCCGAGGGCTGGGTGGCCGGTCCATATATCACGGCGATCCTGCCGTACGTGAAGGGGAGAAATGGGAACTATTAGAAACCGAAAACGATGGGTTGCGAGCTTGACGAGCTCGGTAGTCGTGCTCGCAGGTACCGCGGGCATGGCCGGAGTTATCACGGCTACGCCGGCGTCGGCAGCGTCGCCGTACAAGATCTACCTGAGCAACACCGACCTAGACAACGGTTGGCGGCTGGAGATGCAGAGCATTGCGCAAAACTTTGTTCGCGCGGACCGCCCCGTACAACCATGAAGTGAAGTTCCAGATCATCAATGGAACGAACACCGTCGCCGGACAGATTGCTTCGATCGAGGCCATACTGCCTGACCACCCCAACGCCATCGTGATCGACGCCAACTCGCCGACCGCGCTCACCCCGGTCCTTAACCAAGCCATCGCCCAGGGTGCCGTCGTCGTCTGGTTCGACACACCTCTGAGCAACCCTAAGGCCTACGGCGTCACGACGATCGGTGGCCTCACCAAGCCCGCCTACTCGACCGCTCTGTGGCTCATCCACAGCATGGGCGATAAGGGCAACCTGGTGATCAACAACGGGGTGCTCGGTACGGGCGGCGAGGAACAACAGAACGCCGGCGTGCTCGAGGCCGTCAAACAGTTCCCGCAGGTCCACGTCGTGGCGCAGTTCTCTGGCCAGTGGGCGACCGCACCGTCCGCCAGTGCGTTCGAGCAGATCATGGCGACGCACCCGGTGATCAACGGGGTGTGGGACTCAGGCGGCGAGAGCGGCGTCATCGAGGACCTTGTCAAGGCGCACAAGCCTCTTATCCCGATCGCTGGTTATACGTTCAACCAGTATTTCGAACAATGCAACCAGTACAAGGCGCAAGGCCTGCAATGCGCCGCCGGTTCCTACCCCGCCACCCTCGGGGCCCAAGCGATCATCGAGGCCGTTGGTCTACTGCAGGGCAAGAAGTACCCCAAGACCACCGAGGTGCCTTACCAGGTGTACGCCAACAACGCCGCCAAGAGCGACGTCCCCACGATTGTGATGCCGAAGGGTGACCCCGCCCTTCCTCTCGAGTTCACGTGGCCGTTCAACCCACCGGGGGCCAACCTCACTGTCAGCGAAGTCATCGCTGGCGAGAAGTAACCGGTACTAATCTGCCGTCTGGGCCCGCAAGGCTCACGTTGCTGGTGTGACGTGAGCCTTGCGTCGCACAGGACGCAATGACTGAGCTCATCAATAGCGATGTCGGCGGGAGCCGGGTCGCCGTCGAAGCCCGAGGGATCAGTAAAAGCTTCGGCGGCACCGTGGCCCTACAGGGCGCTGACCTCACCGCGTCCTACGGGCAGGTGTTCGCCGTACTGGGCGAGAACGGCGCCGGCAAGAGCACGCTTATGAAGGTGCTCGCCGGGGCGCTTCGCCCCGACAGCGGGACCGTCACGATTGACGGGTCATCGCTTCGTCTTGGCGACCCGTTGTCGGCCGAGGCCGCAGGGATCGGAGCGGTGTTCCAGGAGCTCACAGTCATCCCTGACCTCACGGTGGCGCAGAACATCTTCCTTCGACGTGAGCCGCGTCGCGGCGGGCTCGTCAACTTGAGAAAGCTCGTGGAGGCGACCGAGCAGCTTTTCGACGATCTGTCGGTGACGGGCATCCCCCCGTCACGGCGTGGCCGAGACCTGACGCTCGCGCAAAAGCAGATAGTCGAGATCGTAAAGGTGACCGCCCGCCGGCCGTCGATTGTCATCCTGGACGAACCGACCTCAGCACTGGGGGAAGAACAGGTGGCCTGGCTCCTCGCCCAGGTGCGGGCGTGGCGCGCCGAGGGGCGTTGCGTGCTGCTGATCACGCACCGCTTTGCCGAGGTGAAGGAAATGGCGGACGTACTCGGCGTTTACCGTGCCGGGCACCTCGTCAAGACGTTCCTTGCCGGCGAGGCCGACGACGACGACGTGATGCGGGCAATGTGCGGCCGCGATGTCGACAGGATGATCCCATCGCCGCCCCCGCTCGGTCCCGGAGCTCCGACCGTGCTCGCTGTCGAAGGTTTTCGGCTGCATGGTTCCCGGGGTAAGACCGATCTCGACCTTCACGCCGGCGAGATCCTCGGCGTCGGCGGCCTGGTCGGCCAGGGACAGCTCGAGTTCTTTCGGGCGCTGTTCGGCGACGCCCGCTACCAGGGCGCCATCCGGGTCAAAGGCAAGGCGGTCCGCATCCGCCGGCCCACAGACGCCATCCGCGCCGGCCTCGGTATCGCCCTGGTGCCAGCCGAGCGCAAGACCGAAGGACTGCTCTTGCGTCGCAGCGTGCGCGAGAACATGGCGTTGGCCTCTCTGCGGACGTTTTCCCGCTGGGGTGTAATGACTGGCGGTACCGAGCGCTCTGCCGTGAGAGACATGGTCGGCCGCCTCCACATAGTCACATCTGGCTTGCGCCAACCCGCGGGGCGCCTGAGCGGGGGGAACCAGCAGAAACTCGTGATCGGCAAGTGGCTGCTATCAAAGAGCGACATCTTCCTGCTTTACGACGTAACCCGTGGGGTCGACATCGGTGCCAAGGAAGAGATTTACCGGATCGTGCTAGAACTGGCCAACAACGGGGCCGCGATCCTTTACTACACCACGGATATGGAGGAGCTGCTCCGGCTCTGCCACCGCGTTGCGGTGTTCCATGACGGCTTTGTCGTACGGCTCCTTGCCCGTGAACAACTCAGCGACACCGCTCTGGTTAGTGCCGCGTTCGGGCGCGAGGAAGCCGCTTCCCGATGAGCACCGTCGATGTCGGCCGGACGGGCGGGACAGGTGCTCTAGCGCTTTTCAGAGCAAACCTCGACCGCCGCTCCGCGGTCGCCACTGTCGTGCCAATGGTGGTCCTCGCGGTCGAGCTCGCGTACTTTTTTGGCCGCTCGCCGGCTTCTTTCGGCCGCACCTACTTGTTGAACGACCTCAGCACTGCGATGCCCCTCATCCTTGTCGCCACCGGGCAGGCCATCGTAATCATCTCCGGTGGGATCGATATATCGGTCGGGGGGACGGTCTCGCTCGTGTCGGCTATTGCTGCGACGACCTTCACGTCGTCCGACCTGAACGTGCTCGGCTGGTCGGTGGTCCTGGTCCTTCTCGGGCTGGGGATCGGGGCGGTCAACGGGTTCCTGATAGGAGTGCTGGGCTTGTCGCCCGTGATCGTCACCATTGCCACCTGGTCCATAACGGGCGGCTTGGCCATTGTCGTTCTCCAGGCGCCCGGCGGGAACATTTCCACCTCCGATATTGACGCCTGGACCGCATCGCCCCTGTACATCCCCTCGCCGGTCCTTATCCTTGCGGCGCTGTTCGTCGTGTGGTTCGTTCTGCGGCGCAGCTCGCTCGGGCCGAAGTTGTACGCCATAGGCAGCGACCCCGAAGCGGCCGCGGTAAGCGGGGTGCGCGTCCAGCGTGCGCAGTGGGCGAGTTATGCGCTTTGCGGTGGCCTCGCCGCCGTGGCGGCGTTGTTCACCGTGGCGTTCCAGGCGAGTGGAGACCCGAACGCGGGGACCCCACTCATACTCGACTCGATCGCCGCTGTAGTGGTAGGCGGGATCCCGATAAGCGGTGGCCGCGGGGGCATCGTCAACGTAGTGATCGGCGCATTGATCTACACGATGGTCGGCTTCATCATTACCGTGTCGAATATCTCTACCTTCCTCGTCCCCTTGTTCACAGGTGCCATATTGGTGCTGGTTGTCGCCGCGAGCAGCCTGGTCTCGTTGCTCGCCAACCGCCGGGCGGTACGCGGGTGAGCACCGTGACCCCTCCGGCTATGGACGCCGCCGCCGGCCGAGCGCGCCCGCTGACGCTTGGTCGCCGGCTGCTGACCGGCAGCGACTTGCTGGTGCCGGCGGCGTGGGTATTGGCGGTCCTGTTGTACGTGGCAACTTGCATTACCTCTCCAGGGTTCTTCAGCGTCGTGCACACCCAGGAGCTCGTCTCACAGGCGTCGGTGCTCGGGATGCTCGCCATCTCGCAGACCTTCGTACTGCTCGTCGGGGGAGTCGACCTGTCCGTCCCGTGGACGATGACTATGGCGGCGATCATCACCAACTCCATGGCACCCTCGACTGGCTTGCCGGTCGCCATGGCGGTGGCAATGGCAGCGAGCGTCGGGGTGGGAGTCCTCAACGGCCTGGGTGTCAGCGCGCTGGGGATGTCCCCGATCGTGATGACCTTGGCCATGAACGGCATCGTCAATGGAGCCGTTAGCTCGCTCGTCGGGGGAACGGGCTTCATCAACTCACCCAACTCCTTGGTCTCGTTCACGAGCGGGATCGTCATCGGCGTCCCGGACGTCGTGTGGGTGTGGCTGGGGCTCAGCGTGATCGCGATCGGCGTCCTGCGGGGCACCGTCTTCGGCCGTTCCGTTTACGCGACAGGGAGCAGCCAGCGAGTGGCGTGGCTGTCCGGGGTGCGCTGGCGCCCGGTGGTGACGGGTTGCTACGCCGTGAGCGGCCTGGTCGCCGGCCTGACGGGTGTGCTCCTCGCGGGTACCCTTTCGCAGACCTACCTCGGTATGGGCGACGCGTACCTTTTCCCCAGCATCGCCGCAGCAGTATTGGGCGGCATCGCGATCAGTGGCGGATCAGGTGGCTACATAGGACCGCTCGGTGGGGCACTTGCAATAACGGCGCTCGACTTCCTGCTCTCCGCCCTCGGGCTGTCGGGCCAGGCGCAAGAAGTGGGTTTCGGCATCGTCCTTCTCGTCGCCATCGGCGTGCCGCGTGCGATCGAGGTGTCCCGTGGCAACAGCTGATGTGGAGCGGCCATCAATGAGCGCGCAGCGGCCCCGCCGTGTGGCGATGAGCCAGGTGACCACCTACCCGTGGACGCTTGCCGAGGACGTGTCCGGTTACGCCCGCCACGGTTACACCGGGATCGAGATCTGGCAGAACAAAGTCGCCGGGGAGGGGGCGCCTTACCACCAGGTGCCTTCCGGCCAGCTTCCGCCGTCGCTTGTCCGGGGCCTGGCTGAAGCACTCGCTGGCGCTGGGCTGCAGGCCGTGAGCATCGTCTGTACCGGCCTGTTCACCGACCCCGGTGACCAAGCACGCCTGGCACGGGCGGCGCACCTCGCCTTCTCCGTTCGTTTCGCGGCCGAGATCGGTGCCAGCTGCGTGCTCGTAGTACCTGGTGACCTGCGGGGGATGACACGTCGCAGTGCCGTGGAACGGACGGCGAGGGCACTAGAGGAGGTACTGCCGGAGGCGCACAGGCTGGGAGTAGACCTGGCTATTGAGCCCCTGCGGGCGGTGCATACCGACTTCGTCAATACCATCCCGCAAGCACTCGAGATAGTTGAGCTGCTCGATGACCCGCGCTGCGGCCTCTGCCTGGACACATACCAGCTCTGGCGGGGCGAGGCGGAACGCGCCGCGGTCATCGAAGAGATCCGCGGGGCTGCCCGCTGGGCGCGCATCGTCCAAGTGGCCGATTCTCGGGCGGTCCCACGCTCTACCGAGGACCGCCTGGTCCCGGGTGAAGGCGTGCTGCCCATCGGCGAGATGCTGGCTGCGGTGTTCGCCGCCGGCTACGAAGGCTGGCTCGCAGTCGAGATCATGTCGAGCGAAATGTGGGCCGGCGACCTGGACGACGTGCTTGACCGTTGCCGGCTGGGCATGGAAGCAGTGATTGCCCGGGCCGACCAGCTGGCCGCGGGCACCGTTGCGGCGAGAGGCGAGGAGGGGATATGACGGCAGAAGTGGCGATAGTCACCGGCGCAGGCTCCGGTATCGGGAAGGCAACCGCGGTGCAACTGGCGGCCGGTGGGCACCACGTTGTATGCGCCGATATCGACGGGGAGGCGGCGGAGCGCTCGGCTCGCGAGATTGGGAACGGGACCGCGACGCCCTGCCAGGCGGACGTCAGCCGCGACGAAGACTGTCGCCTCCTGGCGGATCTCGCCGCCAAGAAGGGATCCCTTCGAACGCTCTGCAACGTCGCCGGCATCTGCCCCCCCGGCACCGGCATCACCAAAGTGACCGAGGAGACTTGGGACAGAGTCTTTGCCGTGAACGTCAAGGCTATTTTCCTGCTGAGCCGAGCCTGCGTCCCGTTGCTCGCCGCGGCCCCCCAGGGGAGGGTGATCGTCAATGTTGCCTCGGTGCATGCGTTCGCCGCCCAACCGGAGAGCGCGCCGTACGCGGCGTCCAAGGCCGCTGTTGTCGGGCTCACCAGGCAAATGGCGGTGGACCTGGCTAGTTACGGGATCCGGGTGGTCGCAGTGGCCCCTGGGCGTGTCGACACACCAATGACCCAAGCATTTGTAGCTGCAGCGGGCACCGACGCGGCTTCTCCCGGTTTCTCAAAAGACGGGCAAAGCATTGGGTGGTTCGCAGACGCTCCTGATATTGCCGAGGTGGTCGTTTGGCTCGCCTCGGCCGGGGCGCGGTTTATCAACGGCGCCACGGTCGTCGCCGATGGTGGCCTCCTCGCCAAGATGGCCGACTAGCCGGCATTGACTACTGGGACGAATATTTGGGGGCTGCTCGGGGATAGGCCAGGTTGGGATAGGTTCAGGTGATGGTCGCGCCGGTGGTCGATTTCGCCTGGGTGAGCGGGCAAGGTAGCGGGCTGGTACTCGCCGATGTGCGCTGGTACCTCGATGGCCGCTTCGGTGGCGAGGCGTTCGAACGGGGCCATCTCCCGGGCGCGGTTTTTGTCGACTTGGACAAGTCTTTGTCCGGCGACCCGAGATCGGGTCGAGGCCGCCACCCGCTGCCTGAACCGGAGGTATTTGCTGCCTGTATGTCGATGCTCGGCATAGGCGATGACACGGTCGTAGTGGCTTATGATGACCAGGGCGGCATGATCGCGGCGCGCCTGGTCTGGATGTTGCGGGCGACCGGCCACGAGGCGGCGCTATTGGACGGCGGCCTCCTGGCGTACCCAGGCCCGTTGACGGCGGAGGCGTCCGAGCAGGTGCCCGCTCACTTCACGGCGCGCCCGTGGCCATCGAGCCTCCTGGCTGACATCGACGACGCCGGTGACCCCTCGAACGTGGTGCTCGACGCCAGGGGCCGCGACCGCTACCACGGCCACAACGAGCAGGTCGACCCGCAGGCAGGCCATATCCCAGGGGCGTTGAGCCTTCCATGCCGGGAAAACGTTGGTACCGACGGGCTTTTCCTCCCGGTGGAGGTCCTCCGCCAGCGATTTGTCGATGCCGGGGCCGCAAGTGGCAAACCGGTCGTCTCCTACTGCGGTTCGGGGGTCACGGCTTGTCACAACCTGCTTGCCCTGGAGTTGTGCGGTTTCGGTCCAGGACGGCTCTACCCGGGTTCGTGGTCGGAGTACAGCGCGACCCCGGGCCGGCCGGTTGCCACCTGACGGCTGGTTGCCACCTGACGGCTGGTTGCCACCTGACGGGTTAACATTTCTCGGGATAACGGAGGTCACATGATGATAAAAGAGCATGAGGTGGAGCTGGCCCTGACCCTCCAGGCCGAATTAGGTGAAGGCCCGGTCTGGGACGAGCGCTCCCAAGAACTTTATTTTGTCGACATCATGGGCCATCGTGTCCATGCCTTCGCCCCGGAGAGCGGAGCCCACCGCAGTTTTTCTACCAATGGGCCTGTGGGTGCGGTCGTCCTACGTGACGACGGCGGCTTGGTGCTCGCCGCTGCGGATGGTTTCTTTCTCGCCAACTCGGACGGTTCGGGCCTCGAGCGGTTCGGCGACTTCCGAATTGACCTCAGGACGGTTCGCTTCAACGACGGGAAGGTGAGCCCGGGCGGGCATTTCCTGGCCGGGACCATGGACCATCACCATTTGCTACCACTCGGCTCGCTCTACATATTGAGTGCGGACGGCGGGGTCTCAGTGCTCCTCGAGGGCGTTACCATTTCCAATGGTCTGGCGTGGGACGCCGATGGTACAACCTTCTACTACATAGACACTCCGACACATCGCATCGACGCGTTCAGCTTTGACCAGGGAACCGGCGGGCTTTCCAACCGGCGCGTCGTTGCCGAGATCACTGATAGCAGTCCCGATGGTATGGCAATTGATGCGGAAGGCTGCCTCTGGGTCGCGTGTTGGGGCGGCGAGCGCGTCGACAGGATCGACCCCGCAGACGGCCGCCGGCTGGCGACCGTGCCGGTGCCGACCTCGCACGTATCTAGCGTCGCCTTCGGTGGGCCCTCCCTGGAGGACCTCTACATCACGACGGCCCGCGAGGATTTGAGTGCCGCGCAGCTCGGCACCGAGAACCATGCTGGAGATCTCTTTGTCGCCCGGCCGGGCGTCCCCGGCCTGGTTTCTGACCGCTTCCGAACACTCTAAGGTCGCGCCCCGTTCACTTGCGGGGCCCACGCGTACCAGCATTTACTTCCGGGGGTCGACGTGTACCTTGGCCCGGCCCCGCGTTTTCGCCGCGCCGGCCCTCGAGGCGCGACGTGACCTGTTCGAGCCCGACCACCTCGCTCACGAGCGGTTCGGGGTTGACAGCCCCGGAGGCAAAGAGCTCGATAGCGCGCTTTAAGCCCGGAGACGCTGACAAGATGCCAATGGCGGTCACGTCAGCCACCACGAGCGCCCGGGTGTCAATGAGGCTTGGTGCCGACGAAACGCCGATGAGGACGACCCGCCCGGTCGGGCTGACCAGGTTGACCGCCAGCGCCGGCATGGTCTGGTCACTGGTCGCGTCGATTACTGAGTCGAAACGCCGGTCGCGCTCGCCTTGCAAGTCGGTGATCTGGTAAACGTGCTCAATCCCTAGGTCGCGAGCAAGTTCGAGCGAGCTCGGTCGTGTCCCGGCCACGTGCACCTCAATGCCCCTAGCGAGCCCGATCTGGGCGGCGAGCAGCCCGATCGTGCCGGAGCCGAGCACCAGGAGGCGCCCACCGTGCGGCAGGCCTGCCGCTTCGACGGCGCGCAGCGAGTTCCCTCCGGGCTCGACCATCGCGGCGGTGGTTACGCTTACGTTGTCGGGGATGCGATAGGCAAAGCGCTCCGCCACCAGCATCTGCTCGGCCAGCGCGCCGGGCCACCCGTCGGTGATCCCGATCTCGTTGCGGTCGGCACATACATAGTGCCTATCGGCCAAGCACAGTTGGCAGTGGCCGCAGCCGAGCATGGTGTCGCCCGTGATCCGCTGGCCTATCCAGGTCGGATCGGTGCCCGGCCCCACTCCCGACACACGGCCCGTCCATTCATGGCCTAGGCGCAAGGGGAAATGTGTTAGGCCCTGCTCGAAGTACAGGAGTTCGCCGGTGTAAAGCTCGACGTCGGTCCCGCAAAGCCCGACGCGCTCCACATCGACAAGAAGCTGGCCCTCCTGCGGGACCGGCGCATCAAGTTCCTGCACGCCCCCGCGCCGCGTGCCCTCAACCACCAGGGCGCGCATTACCGCCCGGAGTAGTTGTGCGAGACGACGTGTTGGCTCTGTTTGCCGAGCCGGGAGACGCTAAGTGCCACCGTCTCGCCCCCGTGCAAGTAGGTCGGTGGTTTTTGGCCCAACCCGACCCCGGCGGGGGTGCCAGTATTGATGAGGTCGCCGGGTTCGAGGGCGAGGAACTGGCTGACATAGTGCACCAGGAACATCGGGCCAAAGATCATCTTCGATGTCGAGCCTTTCTGGTAGCGCTTGTCGTCCACGTCCAGGGTCATGTCGAGGTTGAGCACATCGTCGATCTCGTCCGGTGTCGCCAACCACGGCCCCGCCGGGTTGAATGTCGGGGCGGACTTGCCTTTCACCCACTGGCCACCGCGCTCGATCTGCCACTCACGCTCGCTGATGTCGTTGACGAGCACGTAACCGGCGATGGCGTCGGCCGCCTCGGCCTCGTCGGCCAAGTACAGGCAGCGCTTGCCGATCACGACCCCGAGCTCAACCTCCCAGTCGGTCTTCACCGATCCTTTGGGGATTAGCACGTCGTCGTTCGGGCCGATGAGGGTGTTCGGGGCCTTGTTGAACACGATCGGCTCGGCCGGGATAGCCTGCCCGGTTTCTGCGGCATGGTCTCTGTAGTTGAGGCCGATGCACAGGATCTGGTGCGGCCTGGCGAAGGGTGCGCCGAGGCGTCGGTTGCCCAGGGGCTCGGCTTTACCTGATGCCGCCCTTTCGGCGATGAGCGGCGCCAGCGTGGCGATACGACCGGAGCCGAAAAACGCTTCATTGTAGTCGGCAACCACGTCCGACAGGTCGACGAGCAGGTTATCGTCAATCAACGCTCCGGGTTTTTCGGCTCCTGGTGCCCCGGTCCGGACAAGTCGCATTCGCACCCTACTTTCGTTTTCGCGGTCGGCCCGAGCGGCTGTGAGCGCCAACCTGACGTGCCATACTGTACCCGCAGCTCCGAGTAGCGCGTGAGCCTCACTGAAGAGAAAGGAAATCGGCGGTGAGAAGGGCAATAGTGACCGGCGCGGAGAGCGGCATTGGCGCCGCATGCGTGGCAAGGTTGCGGCGAGACGGCGTCGAGACGGTCTCTTTCGACTTAGCCCCTGGTGCGAACTTCCAGCTCGATGTCAGCGACGGGCCCGCCGTCAACGCAGCCGTGGCGCAGGTCGGCCCGGTCGACATCGTGATCAACAGCGCCGGGATCATCGGACCGAACAAACCACTCTGGGAAATAACCGACGATGAGTGGCAAAGAACGCTCTCTATCAATGTCAACGGGGTCTTCAACCTGTGCCGGGCCGTCGTCCCGGCCATGCGCGATAAGTGCTGGGGCCGTATCGTAAATATTGCCAGCATTGCGGGCAAAGAGGGCAACCCGAACCTGGCCGCCTACTCGGCGTCCAAAGGTGCCGTCATTGCGCTCACCAAGGCCCTGGGCAAGGAGCTCGCCACCAGCGGGGTCCTAGTAAACGCCATAGCGCCAGCGGTTATCGAGACGCCCATGAACGCTGGCAACACCCCCGAGGTGCTCGCCTACATGCTGAGCCGGATCCCAATGGGGCGTATCGGTCAAGCCGACGAGGTAGCGGCGCTGGTCGCTTGGCTCGTTTCCGACGAGGTCAGCTTCTCAACCGGCGCCGTGTACGACATAAGTGGTGGTCGCGCCACATACTGATGCTGAGCCTCACTGAAAGGCGGGATGATGAGGTCCGGCTTTGTGGCGCGAAATGTTCAAGTTGTCCCCGGGCGACGCCGACCGGTACCTAAAGGGAGGCCGCGCGCCGGAGCGGCCGGTAGGTACTGCGATGGCATTTGGCAGCATAGACACGGACGAGGTCTTGGACCCTCGGAGCCTTCTTCAACGCGTCGCCGACCAGGTCCTAGAGGTCATCGAAGGGGCCGGTGGTGTCCTCGTCGGGCTCAGCGACGACAGCGCTGTCACCTTCATTACGGGATCTGGCTTCTTGAAGCCGCACGTAGGAACCTCTGTCCAGATCTCCTCCAGCCTGGGAGGGCTAGCCATCACGACCCGCGATGTAGTCCGTTGTGATGACACCAGCAGCGACGACCGCGTGGACGCGGAGGCGTGCCGACGTCTGGGAGTGGCCTCGTCGGTTTGCGTCCCGCTGTTGCGCGGGCAGGAGGCACTCGGTGTTATGGCGGTCAGCTCAGAGGCGCTTGGCGCCTTCAATGACCACGACGTAGCCCTTTTGGCCAAGCTCGCCGACTTCCTAGGCGTAGCTGTTGGCCTTGCCGGTGACTTGGGCCGTGTTCAGAGCGACCTGCTCCTGTTCGGTCGCTCCTCGCCCGAGGCTGACCTGGAGCAAATGGAGGCGCACGACCGCGCGCGCGTCAATGCGAGCCGTTTTGTCATGAACGTTCTCCGGCCGGAGGCGGTGTTCTGGATGGAATCGAGGAGGCGGGTACAGGCGGTCCTCGACAACCCGGACCAGCTCGCCGTCGTGTTCCAGCCGATCGTGGAGCTCTCGTCCAACGCGATCGTGGCCGTGGAGGCGCTCGCCCGCTTTCGTGCCGAGCCGGCGAGAGGCCCTGATGCGTGGTTCGCCGAGGCGGAGCTGGCAGGTCTCGGCGTTGAGCTCGAGCTGTTGGCAGTAGCCAACGCACTGGTCGCCCGGCGTCTCCTGCCTAATGACGTCGCACTTACGATCAATGTCGGGCCCGCTTCGGTTGTCTGCCCCGGGTTGCGGCAAATGCTGAGGGCTGCCGGGGCTGCCGGCCTCGTGGTCGAACTGACCGAGCACACGAAATTCGACGATCACGACGCTTTGTTGCGCGCAGTGGGCGCCATACGCGAGTCGGGCGTGCAGCTCAGCGTGGACGACGCCGGGGCAGGCTTCTCGGGCCTGTCCCACATCCTCAAACTGTCGCCGGACTTCATAAAACTTGACCGCGAGCTCATCAAAGGAGTGGACACCGACCCGGTCCGCAGGGCTCTGACCGCTTCCTTGGTTGGTTTTGCCGCAGGCACCCGGGCCAAGATCATCGCTGAGGGGATTGAGACCGCCGACGAGCTTGAGGCGGTCAGGGCCCTCGGGGTCGGGTACGCGCAAGGCTATTACCTAGGCCGGCCGGTGCCGCTGGCTGACCTCGACTTCGCACGGCACCTGTCTGAACAGCTCGCGTCAGCCCACTGAACCTCAACCGCTTGTCACCGGGAAATGCCGGCAAAGCCGAGGCCCTCCATGAGCTGGCGTTGGACGAACACGAAGAACACGGCGACAGGGATAACGAGGATGGACAAACCGGCGAAGATGGCACCCACAGGCCCGCTTTGGTAGGCGTTCTGCAAAGTGACAAGGCCAAGGGGCGCGACCATCCGGCTCGCGCTGGTGATATAGAGGTTCGGCCAGAAAAAGTCGTTCCAGATGTACTGAGCGGTGATAATGGCGGTGGCATAGATCGCGGGCCAGGAGAGCGGCACCACGACAAGCCTCAGGATCTGGAGCTCGCCAGCCCCCTCTAGCCGGGCAGCTTCCTCTAGTTCGTCGGGGATCGTCTTGAAGTGCTCACGCAAAAGGAAAATGCCGAACACCTGGATGAGCGCTGGGAATATCAAACTTAATTGAGAGTTCAGCAGGCCCAGGTACTTGACCTCGATGAACTCGGGGATCGCGGCGATCTGGATGGGGAGCATCAAGCCGGACAGTAGAGCGACGAACAGGACGTCGCGGCCCCAGAACTCCAAGCGGGCGAACGCGTACGCGGCCAGCACGCTCACCAGGGAAGAACCGACCACAACCGCGACGGTGACGGCGACGCTGTTGGCGAGCTGCATCAGGAACGGAATGAGGTCGAAGAGCTGCCGGTAGCTGGCAAGTGTCAGGTGGCTGGTGAACCACACCGGGGGGAGGGTGAACTGCATCCTCGACGGCTCGAACGAGTTCACCAATACCCAGAGCTCGGGAAGGAGCATGATGAACCCGCCGACCACAAGGACCGCGGACACTAGCCATCGACGCAGTCTTACCCGGTGAAGGCTGCGGCTGAGGCCGACGCGGGCCAGGAGAGGGAACGTCTCAGACCCGCTCATAATGTACCCACCTCCGTCCGAGCCCCAAACCGAAAAGGACGAGGGCGACGAGAACTAGCAAGTTGACGATGGCGACGGCCGCGCCGTACCCGAGCTCGAGGTTCCTGAAGGCAACTCGAAAGATGTAGACCATGATCGTAAGGGTGGCGTTGCCTGGCCCGCCGCTCGTGATGACGTAGGGCCAGGTGAAGATCTCGAACGCACCGATAAAAGCCGTGATCGACGCCACCATCGTTGCCGGTGAGAGCATCGGCAACGTGATGTAGTGAAAACGCTGGAAGGCGCCGACCCCATCGATTGCCGCAGCCTCGTAAAGCACCGACGGGATCGTCTGGAGCCCGACGAGGAAGATGATGAATGTGATCCCGACCGTCTGCCAGACGTCGACACCTACCAGGCTTGGCAAAGCCCATGTACCAGACGCGAGCCAGTCCGGCGGGCTCGTACCGAGCCGCGTCAGGTAGTAGTTGAACGGCCCCGTGCTACCGGACAGGATGTAGCTCCACATAACGGCCACGGCACCCGCCGACATCAGGAACGGTACGACGAAGGCGGTACGAGCCCAGTAGCGGACGACCCTGGACCGCACGCTCGTCACTGCGATCGCCAAGCCCATACCGATCACGATGTGCAACGTCGTTGTCATGATGTCGAACAGGAGGCTGTTGAAGAGGGCCTGTGGCAGCTCGCCGTCATGAAAGAGCATGCGGAAGTTGGCAAGCCCCGCGAACTTCGGTGGGGTAAGAAGGTCCCACTGCAGGAACGAAAAAACGACGATACCCACGACGGGGACAGCGATGAAGGCAATGAAAAGTACCAGTGCCGGGCTGACCAACAGGTACGCCTTCATGCCGGCCCTTCGCCGTGCCCGGCCCGTGAGTTGCGGCTCCGGCGTGCCCGAAGACGGCTTGGTGGGAGGGTGAGCTCCCCTTGTTGGCCCATCAAGCCGTTCCTCGTGCTTGGTTCATTCAGCTGACGTTGAGCTCGCCGTTTGCCTTGGATTGCAGTTGTGCCAGCCCCGCTGACGGCGATATCGACCCAACAAGGATCTGCTGCCAGGTCGTGTCGATGTCGCCTTCCACAGCCGAGGCATTGGTGACTCCGACAACCGGGGTTGCGTACTCGAGCGCTGCAGTGAAGTACTCGGCCCCTGGTGGAAGTGTCTTCAAGAAGGACTTGCTGTTCGCGATCGAGATCCGCATCGGCATCCCACCCTCGATGGGAACGGCCTCGTTCGCCTGGAAGCTCTCGGAGATCGAGTACTTGACGAACTCCCAGGCTTCATCCTTCGACTTCGAGCCTTCGAGGATCGGGAAAGAAGCGAGGCCGACAGGGGAGCCCTGCTGGGTCTTCTTAGGCCAAGGCACTATCGCCAAATCGCTGCCCCCTCCGTTCTCCACGTAGTAGTTCCAGGGCCAGATGCCTGCTCCCATCATGGCAAGGTTACCCTGACCAAGGGAGCCGAACTGGTTGAACGTGCCGCCCGGCGACGGGGCAAGCTTCTTGGCCACGAGGCTCCGCGCGAAAGCGCAAGCCTCAACGGCGGCCGGGTTGTCAATTACGCAACTCGTCCACGCGCTATTGAGGACCTGACCACCGTTGGTGAAGATCCACGGCTCGATGCCCTGGAACACGTCAATAGTCAGGTTCATGCCCCAGTTGTTCGGAGCCTTCGTGAGCGCGGTCGCCGCGGCCAAAAAGTCGTCCCAGGTCCAGTCCGGTGACGGCTCGCTCACATTGCCATTTTTGAAGGTCTTGCGGTTGTACCAGATGCCCATGGTGTTGTAACCCCACGGGATGTAGTAGGTATGCCCGTCAATCTGGGCGTGTTGGCGGAACTGAGCAAGGGTCCTTTGGTTCATGTCGGCGTAGAACGCGTCGATGGTCGCTTTGTCCTGGGCGATGTATGTGTCAAGCGGGGCCAGGACCCCCTTGCTTGCGAACAGCCGGAAGCCTTCAGTCGCGAGGTTCATCGTATCGATGTCTACGCCGGCGATCAGCCGGGTCTCAATCTGTTCGAAAAAATCAACCCAGGTGGCTACATTGATAAATAGCGGAGTCGTGATTATGCCAGTTTGTGCCTGAAATGCCTTGAATGCCTTGAGGGCGACCGTATTTGAGGCGGCATTCCCAAGGATTGCAACCGTCAGCTTCCCGGTGCTCGTAGTGTCGCTCACGAAAGACCACGGCTTGCTTTGAGCTGTCGCTCTTTGCTCGAGGACCGAGAAAAGGGCGGGCCCAGCCCCAAGTGCCGCAGCAGCTTTGAGGCTACCCCCCAGCAGCGAACGGCGTGACACCTTCTTGTCCATAGGATTGTCCATGTAGGGTTCTTCTCCTCCTATTGTCGGTTTACTTCACGTGTGTTTGGATGCGTTTTGTTGCCTTAGAAAATCGTTGGCGGTCAGGTCGTCACGGCGATAGGTCTTGTGGGGTAGGCACAGGCCCAATAGTGACGCCGTAGTCAGTGACGAGTCATGAACGCAGCGCTTTGGATAATGAGTTCACTTGATCGGCGAGAGCGCGCTGGGAAACCTGAGCAAAAGGGGCGATGTAATCGAACGCGTGGTAGGTGCCCGCGTACAGGTGCAGTTCCACTGACACATTCGCCTTGAGGAGCGCCGACGCGTACTCGAGCGCTTCATCGCGTAGCGGGTCCATCTCTGCAACGGCGAGCATGGCCGCCGGAAGCCCCTCAAAGGATTCAGCAAGCGCCGGTGCGGCGTACGAGGCCGGGTAGTCAGACTCGGCGAGATAGTAGTCCCACATAGCTCGGTTACTATGGGCGTCCCATAGTGGCGTGTCTGTGAACCGGGCATTCGATACGGTCCGGAGCCGAGAGTCGAGAGTCGGGTAAAGAAGAAGTTGCAGGGCAAGGTTTGGGCCATGCTCATCGCGCGCGCGTTGAGCGACGGACGCTGCCAGGCCACCTCCGGAACTGATCCCCCCTACCGCAATGCGCCCAACGTCTACACCAAGGCGCGCCCCTTCGCCCGCAAGCCAACAAAGAGTGCGATAACAATCATCAAAAGCCGCCGGGAACGGGTGCTCTGGAGCAAGGCGGTAATCGGGACTGACGACCACGCAATTGACCCGCGCAGCGAAATGTACGCAACGGAGCTCTTCGTTGTCGAGAGTGCCCAGCACGTAACCGCCACCATGGAAGAAGACCAGGGCTCCAAGCGAAGTTGTCCGGCGCGCCGGAGTGTAGATGCGGATTGGGAGATCCGAGGACCCGCCGGCTCCGGGGAGCACGTGGTCCTCGACCAACACGTTGGGGTCCTTGGGCAGCTCTGCTCGAGCTCGCAGCTGTTCGGCCATCCCGTCCGCTTCGACTCGCCGTGCTTCAGTAATATTGTCGAAGGGGATCTTTACGTTGAAAGGGAGCACCGCGGCTAGTTCCGCGTCGTAGTTGTACTGCAGCCCGTTCCCAGTGAACGTCGAATTGTGCCGCTTATGCGCCGCACCCTCGACCTCGGCTGCCATGCGGAGAACCCTACCTGCAGCTTCCCCTGTGATCAACCGCCGAAAGTCGATTGTTCTTGCTCAATCACGCACCATCTGGCGGTTTCAGTCTGGGCCGTCAGTCCGGGCCTTGAGAGAGTTGCCAGAGGGTCAGTGCTATCCGGGCGCGGAACGCGCCGTCAGGTGTGTCGACCGCATAC
This sequence comes from uncultured Acidimicrobiaceae bacterium, assembly GCA_963725935.1. Lineage (GTDB taxonomy): Bacteria > Actinomycetota > Acidimicrobiia > Acidimicrobiales > Palsa-688 > Fen-671. The sequence goes on from CAVSAM010000007.1 coordinate 25,594, forward strand.
CCAAGAGCCGAGCTGATATGGGCGATGCGCGCGGCAACAGAAGTGTGATGGAGATAGAGCTCGGCGGCCGTACGCCGTAACGACCCAGCGCGGCAGAATGCGTCGAGAGTGTGTATGTGCTCGCCGCTCGGGTCGTTTGCGGCCACACTCGTTATAGCTTGGACGTCGTCCATAGCGCGGAGCTCGTCGAGTGGGTGGTTGGCTAAGGCGATGAGGGGGCCGAGATCCTCGACAGTTTGCAGTGGGGGGCGCTTTAGTCCCGGGAGGCTCACCGTGAACCGGAGCGCGGTTCCGCGCCCGCCCAGGAAGCCGGCGCCTTGAGAGGGTCTACCTTCTGCCCGACGCCGGCCCGAATTTGTGCCGGGAGTTCTGCCGGGATCTGCTCTGCTGTCGTGATGGCCGCGAATAGGTCGCCAATCTTGGCGAGCTGCATGATGTCTCCGCAGTCGCGGATCCGCGACGTGAGGGATTCAAGGGACCGCGTTATTACGTCGCGTTGGGGCCCGACGCACAAGAAGGCCACAGCGCGAATGGCGCGAGCCTCAGAGAACCCGAGCAACCGGGCGCACCGGGCACGGTCGACGTCAGAGACCTGCTCACTGAGGAGGAGCTCGAGTGCTCCAGGATTCTATCGCGTAGGACGCCGACCCGAATATCCGGTCCAATATGATGGCCGCCGCCGCCGCCATTCTCTCTGCAACGATCGCGTCGAGGGGGCCGGGGCCACCGACGCGGTCCAGCCACACCTCAGCCCCGCTGCCGTCATCGACCTTGGCGAGCGTGCTCGTCGTCGGGATGACGCGGCTCGAGACGCTGCGGCCGTCGGAACTGACAGACAGGAAGAGACCGCGAAGAGGGTCATGGATACCGGCTGTGCATTCTGCGAGCCCGGCGGCTGCCCTCACCAACGCCCCGGTATCTGCTCGATGAGCTACCAACTGGTCGAATGCCGCTATGACCCTTACGGCTGCCTCGGCCTCGGCGTCTATGCCTGATAGTCGAAGAAGGAGCCCGTGCACGTCATCACCCCCTTGCAGCCACAGTAGCTGATGAGGCGGGCATCTCCCCGCGGCCCCGGCCGCCGGCGCTCCGGTAAAAGGCTCTTGACAACCAACGGAGCTGGCTGTAGGGTCCCCCCGAAACGCGTTTGTGAAATGGGTTTCTGAAACGGATTTCTGAAAGGGAGGTCTGATTGCCTAAGGTCGGGATCCTCAGTTTCAGTGATGGCCGCGACTTCGTCCACCGGGGGATAGCTTCCTTCGGTGCCGCCGTCGAGGCCCGCATCGCAGCGGCCTGCCGCGCATCGGGCTTCGAGGTGGTCGTCGGCACCGAGCCCATCACCTCCAATCAGGTAGCCGTGCGTGAGGCACGCCGCTTGGCGCTCGAGCGCCCAGACCTGACGATTTTCAACTACCCGGTCTGGGCCTTCCCGCACTTTTCGGTGCACGCGGCAAAGGCCACTGTCGGGCCGTTGTTGTTGTTCTCCAACATCGACCCCACCTACCCGGGCATGGTCAGCCTGTTGGCGGCGGGGGGGAGCCTGGACCAAATAGGCCGACGCCACGAAAGGCTCTGGGGCGACATCGACGACGAAGCCGTGAGCAAACAGCTTGGCGCGCTCGTCCGCGCAGCGCACGCGGTCCGCTCGCTCGAGGGGTGCACGTTCGGCCGGGTCGGCGGTCGTTCGATGGGCATGTACACCGCCGTTGCGCGCACCGACGAATGGATGCGTAAGTTCGGCATCGACGTCGAAGAGATAGACCAGTGGGAGATCGTACGGCGATCTGACCTCGTGCCGGCTTCTCGAGCGGCTGCCGGCCGGCAATGGCTGGAGCGCCACGCCGCCGGCGTCCATTACGACAGCACCCGCCTGACGCCGGAGATCCTTGAGCGCCAGGTCCGTTCCTACCACGCCATGCGCGACATCATCGACGAATGGCACCTCGACTTCTCGGGGATCAAGGGCCAGCCAGAGCTGACCAATAACTTTGCCACCACCGACATCGCCGAAGCGTTCCTGAACGACCCCTATGACTGGGAAGGTCCCAAGGGCACCCACATCTGCGCCACCGAATGTGACATGGACGGGGCGCTCACGATGCTGATCATGCACCGGGTCACCGGCACGCCCGTGCTTTTTGCAGATGTCCGCCACTATTTCACCGACCGGGGGATCTGGGACCTCGAGAACTCCGGCCAGCACGCCACCTGGTTCGCCGCCCGCAGCGATGACCCTGCGGAGAACATGGCCCAGGTCCACCTTTACCCCGAGGAGTTCTACTTCCCTGCCGGGGGAGCGTCTGTCCACCACCTCGCTGCCGCTGGAGACATAACTCTCGGGCGCCTCTCAAGGGCCGACGGCCGCTACCGCCTGCAGGTCACCCTCGGCGCTTTCGAGCGCTACGACGCCGAGACCAACGAGGCGCTCATGCGCCAGAGCACCTACGTCTGGCCCCACGCGTTCACCCGTTTCGACGCACCTGCCGAGGTGTTCCTGTCGCGCTTTGGCGCCAACCACATCCACGCCGTCCCCGGCGATATAACCGCCGAGTTGGCCGCCGCTTGCCGCTTTTTGGACATCGACCTGGAGCGGCTGGATGCACCAGGTGGCGCTCCCGCCATGTGATGGGTGACCGACGCTGCGCGAGGCTCGGCGGGACGGTAATGATGGGAACCAGAGCTGTCCGAGCTAACAGGCCGGGAGCAAGGAACGGAGGCTGAACATGGAGTTCCGTAACGGGCAAGTTGCGGTGACTGGTGCAAGCGGCGGGATCGGTCGGGCCCTTTGCGCTCACCTGGCGGCGCTCGGCCTGTCAGTGTTCGCTCTCGACCGCGTGGCGCTCGAGCCACTAACTGGTGTCAGGTTTGTGGATGTCGATGTCACGGTCCCATCGAGCGTAGAAGCCGCGGTGTCGTCGGTCTACGAGACGGCGTCGGGCCCGGTCGACCTGGTTTGTTGCGCCGGGATCGTCGAAGACGATGTGGCGGCCGAGGACATGCCCATAGAACTTTTTGACGCCGTTTTGGGGGTGAACCTGCGGGGCCTGTTCCTCAGTTGCCAGGCCTTCGGGCGCGAGTTGTTGGCGAGAGGTGGAGGCAGCATTGTCAACATTGCCTCGATGTCGGGCAACTACGTCGTCAATTTCCCTCAACATCAGTGCGCATATAACGCCTCCAAGGCCGCCGTCACCGCCCTGTCGAAGTCGCTGGCGGTCGAGTGGGGACCTCGCGGCGTTCGCGTGAACGCCGTCTCGCCTGGGTACGTGGGCACGCCGCTGTTGGCGAAGAAGGCGCACCAGTTCGACCAATGGATGCAGGGGATCGTGCTCAACCGCTTTGCCGAGCCGGACGAGGTGGCTAGGGCCGTGGCGTTCTTGTTGAGCACCGATTCGGGTTACTGTTGCGGCACGGAGCTCTTGATGGACGGCGGGTTTAGCCTGCGGTAGAGATCGACCAAGGGGCGTGCAGAGCATGAAGATCGGGATCGACAGCTACTGTTTCCACCGGTTTTTCGGGGAGGTCTACGACGGGCAACCCCCTCCGGGCCAACCGATGGCGATGGAGGACTTCCTCGCCTTCGCCGTAGAACTGGGAGTCGACGGTGTATCCCTGGAATCGTGCTTCTTTCCCACCATGGAGAGCTCGTGGTTCGGTGAGCTGAGAGCACAGCTGGACGACTATCGCCTGGACCGCGTCTACGCCTGGGGCCACCCAACCGGGCTCGAGGACGGCACCAGCCGCTCGGCCCTGGAGGACCTGCTGGCCCAGATCGGTAACGCCCACCTGATAGGTGCCGAGGTAATGCGGGTGACCCCCGGTCCCGGGCCCACCGACTGGCGTTACGAGCCACGCCAGCCACGGCTCGACGTGCTCGCTGGCTGGTTCCAAGAGGCGGCTCGTGAGGCCGGCCGTCGGGGGATCAGGCTTGCTGCTGAAAACCATGGTGACTACACCGCCAAGGAGATGCTCTGGCTGGTGGAAGCGGTCGGGTCGCCCCACTTTGGCGTGAACTTCGACACGGGGAATTTCTTGCGGCTCCTGGACGACCCCGTGGCCGCGATGGAGAAGTTGGCGAAGCACGTGTTCGCCACTCACATAAAAGACCTGAAGGTGCGCGCCGACGTATCCCCTGCGGCATGGTTCTTCTTTTCCAGCACCCCCGTCGGCGAGGGGCTGATCGACCTGGGCCAGATCGTGCGATTGCTGCTGGAGGCCGGCTATGACGGGCTCCTGGCTGTCGAGATAGACCACCTCCACCCGGATTACGGCTACGACGAGCACCTGGCGGTGCGTCAAAGCATCGCCGAGCTCCGTAGCCTGGTGGCGGCCCAGGAGGGTGGCAAAATAGGGGGCCGTGTTGTCGCAGGCGGCTGAAGCCGGACCGCCGCAAGGGGTTCTCGCACCAGGACCGGGCTACCGGCGTTCGGCGCCCGACCCCCGCCCACGGGCCGGCGTGGGGATGCTGGGGCACGGCTTCATGGGCAAGGCCCACAGCAACGCTCTGCGCACGCTTACCTACATCGATTGGCCCGGCGTGCTGCGCCCCGAGCTGGTGGCCGTCGCCGGCAGGGCCCAGGAGCGAGTGGCCGATGCCGCGGTGCGTTACGGCTTTGACGGTTACTACACGGACTGGCACGGCCTGGTCGAGGACGAACGGATAACAGTCTTTGACAACGCCGCAGCGGACGCTGCCCACGTTGAGCCCACCCTGGCCGCCATAGCGGCCGGTAAGCACGTCGTTTGTGAAAAGCCCCTGGCACGCAGCGCCGCTGACGCCCGGAGCCTGTGGCAGGCGGCCGAGCGAGCTGGAGTCAAACACCTGTGCTGTTACAACTACCGTTTCGTGCCTGCCGTGCAACTGGCGCGCAGCATGCTGCGGGGCGAAGCCCTGGGCGAGGTGTACCAAGCTCGCTTCCGCTACTCGCAAGGCTGGAGCTCTTTATCGCCGGACGGATCCTTGGTGACCATCGGTTGTCATGCCATCGACCAGGCGCGCTTTCTGGTCGGCGAGATCACCAGCGTCTCGGCGCTGTTCAGTGACCCTCTCAACAGGCCGGAGGGCAAAGCTAACCGCGAGCTGCCGGCTCCGGGTGATGTCGTCACAGCGCTAGTCCGCTTCGCCAGCGGCGCCCCCGGCACCATCGACGCCTCCGGTTATTGCCGAGGTCGGAGAAATATGTTGGCCTGGGAGGTCAACTGCGAGCGAGGCACATTGGCCTGGGACCTGGAGCGGTTGAACGAGCTGCGGGTCAGCGCCTCGAACAATGCCGGGACGCCTGTGGAGGGTTTGGCGGATGTCATTGTTTGCGAACCCGGCCATCCCTTTATGGACCTGTGGTGGCCAAGCGGCCACCTGCTCGGTTGGGAACACGCCCACACCAACATGTTTATCCATTTCTTCCGGTGCCTAGGCGAGGACCGCCCGGTGGCGCCGGACGGGGCCACCTTCGAGGACGGCTACCGAGTGGCTCTGATCAGCGAGGCCATGGTTGCGTCGGCTTCGTCCGGTAGGCGCGTCGAGACCGGACCGGGGGCCGCACCCCCTTAAGGACGAGCTTCCCGCACGGCCGCTGCAGCGTCGCCTTGCCCGCTCGCTTCCAGACCGGATATAACCCCCTCGATATCGGGCCCCGGGCGGTTTTGGCTCCACTTGGCCTTGACCTGCACGCTGTTAATGATCACCTCTACGCCGACGATCCCTTTCAGCTGGGCGGCCGTGAACGTTGCAGGGGCGTCGTCAACCGACCAAGGACGCTGTCGGCCCGCCTCGTGCTTGGCAGTGAGCCTGCGGACCAATGCCTCGACCCACCCCGCGTCGTCGTGGACGACCAAACGGCCATAGGCATGGGCGACGAGGTAGTCCCACGTTGGCACGACTCGGCCGTGCTCGGTTTTGGACGGGTACCAGGACGGTGAAACGTAAGCATTCAGGCCGTGAAGGATTACCAGCGCTTCAGCGAGCGCAGGGCCGCGCCACTGTTCGTTGCCGCGAGCGACGTGGCCGATAATGGAGCCCCGTTCACCGGTTGTGGGCTCGTAAAGGACGGGGAGGAACGTGGCGAGCAGGCCCTGCGGGGTGACCGTCACCAGGTCTGCGACGGGGAAGTCATCGAGGAGCTGACCGAGCTGTCCCTCGTCAACAGCGAAATGAGCAGGGACGTACATAAAAGGACCGCCTTATCGGAAGATGGTAACCAGTATGACGGGGCCCCCCGATGAAACCCTGGCTTTGCCCGACGGGCTCCTCCGCTTCGTCTTGGCGGCCGCTCTCGATCGCGTGATCCCCGAGGACAACTATCCCTCCGCAACCGAGGCCGGGGTCATGAACTTCATAGAGCGCAATGCCGGTGCTGGCTTCGGGTCGGCGTGGCCGCTCTTGCTGAGCGGCCTAGACGACCTTGACGCCGAAGCACGTTCCCGTGGCGGCATCGGGTTTGCCCTATTGGCCCCAGACGAGCAGGACCAGGTTTTGGCCGCCGTTGAACACGGCGACGTGACAACGACCTGGCACGTTGACCCGGCCGGGTTCTTTGAAACCCTGGTGAGCATTGCCGCTGACGGCTTTTACGCCGACCCCGGGAACGGCGGCAACCGGGGCTCCATCTCGTGGTCGATGGTCGGTTACCCGGCGCCGGTGGCGCCCCGCTCTACGGGCCGGCTCCCCGCTGTCGTGCGTTCCCACCATGAGGTCCGCGATCGCTATGACGTGGTCGTCGTCGGCGCTGGGGCCGGGGGAGGAGTGGTGGCTTATGTCTTGGCCAGCGCTGGCTTGGAAGTGCTGGTAGTCGAGCGAGGCGACGCCCTGGGGACCGATCAGGTGCCGCCAGACCACTTACGCAACCATCGGCTGGCTCGTTGGGGGCACAATACCGGGCCGTCGTTGTCCGGCAATCCTCGGGTACTGGTCACCGACGAAGGGCCTCAGGTGCTTTCTCCTTCCGACCCGGGGTGGAACAACGTCGCCATGACCCTCGGCGGCGGGACCCGTGTGTGGGGCGCCCAGGCGTGGCGCATGAGCCCTATCGATTTCCATATGGCCACCACTTATGGCGTGCCCGCCGGCAGCACGTTGGCCGACTGGCCCATTTCCTACGAAGATCTCGAGCCTTATTACGACCGTGCCGAGTGGGCCCTAGGGGTGGCAGGTGAGCCCGGCCACGCTCATGCCGGGCACCGGAGCCGTGGTTACCCGCTTCCTCCGGTCCGGCTCGGCACTACTGGGCACCGCTTGGCGGCCGGTGCCGAGCGCCTTGGCTGGCCCACCGCCGCGGTACCGCTGATGATCAATACCGCCCCCTTTGGTGGGCGCTCCGCCTGCGTTCGCTGCTCTCAATGCATTGGTTTCGCATGCCCCGTCGACGCCAAGACCGGGGCCCACAATTCGGTGCTGGCGGATGCGGCGGCTTCTGGGCATTGCACGGTCTTGGTCGGCACCCGGGTTGCAAAGGTGCTCACTGGCTCGCCAGGGCGGGCGACGGGCGTTGCGCTGATGCCCGAGGACGGCGTTGGTAGTCCCCGGGACGTGCGGGCCGGCGCGGTCGTGCTGTCGGCCGGAGCTATCGAGACGGCCAGGCTCCTGCTCATGTCGCAACTGGGCGGGCCCTGGTCGGCACAAGCCTTCAAGGCCACACCTATGTCGGCGCTCTCGGCCTGTTCGACGAGCCGGTGACCGACGCTGCGGGCCCCGGGCCGGCCATTGCCACGTGCCAGTTCTTGCATGGCAACGAGGGTTTCGTCGGCGGAGGGATGTTGGCAGACGAGTTCGTAAAGACGCCGACATCGTTCTGGCACACAGCGTTCCCCCCTGACGTGCCTCGTTGGGGCACGGCAGCCAAGGCGGCGATGCGGGACGGCTATCTCCGTACCGCTCACGTCATGGGCCCAATTCAGGAACTGCCCAACGGCGCCGCTCGCGTCCAGCTCGATCACACCGTGAGGGACCATTTGGGCCTCCCGGTGGCCCGGCTGTCCGGTCACTCTCATCCCGACGACTACCAGGCAGCGAGCTTCCTTTCGGAGCGTGCGCTGGAGTGGATGGCGGCGAGCGGAGCGGCCAAGGTCTGGTCCGGGCCGAGCCCGAAGTCGCACCCTCGCCTGTCTGCTGGTCAGCATCAGGCCGGGACCTGCCGCATGGGGACCGACCCGTCCACGTCGGTCTGCGACCCCACAGCGACGTTGCACGACTGCGCCAACGTCGTCCTCGCCGATGGCTCCGTCCACGTGACAAACGGGGGGATCAACCCTACGCTGACGATCATGGCCTTGGCCTGGCGCAGCGCCGAAGCATTGGCGAGCCACCTCTAAGCAGCTACCGGACAATCCAGTGGCGGCGGAGTTTGAGCGGGTGCCAAAATCTCTCCCGTGGGATCATTTCAGGCACGTTGGATCCCCGCGCTCGCAGGTCGGCGCGGGAAGTGGCTGGTCCTCGTCTTTTGGCTCGTTGTTGTTGCGGCCGCCGGGCCTCTCGCGGGGAAGTTGATGGGAGCCGAGCAAAACAACGCCACCGCGTACCTCCCCGGCGGCGCCGAGTCGACCAAGGTCCTGAATGCGCAGAGCGCCTTTCAAAACGCGAACACGCTGGTCGCTGTTATCGTCTACCAGCGCTCACAGGGTCTTACGGCAGCAGACCGGGAGAAAATTGTGGCCAACGCTCGCACTTTCGCGGGCGTGGCACCGCTCGGCGGCCCGATTGTCGGCCCGGTCTGGTCCCGCGACGGTGAGGCGGCTCAGGTCGCCGCCCCGTACAACCTCGGCGCCGACGGATGGTCCGCAACGCCGACAGTCGTAGACAAGGTCAAGCAGATCGCCGGGGGCTCACCAGGGCTGTCGGTTTATGTGACCGGGGCGCTCGGCAACGCGGCCGACTCCGAGAACGCCTTCAAAGGCATTGACGGCACTCTGCTGTACGCCGCCATAGCTGTCGTCGTGGTCATCTTGCTGCTCACCTACCGGAGCCCGTTCGTCTGGCTACTTCCCGTCATCTCCGCTGGCATCGCCTTGACGAGTGCGGAGGCGGTCATCTACTTGTTGGACCGTCACGCCGGGCTGGTAGTCAATGCGGAGAGCGCCGGCATCCTGACCGTGCTCGTGTTCGGGGCCGGCACTGACTACGCGCTGCTCCTGGTGGCCCGTTACCGCGAGGAGCTGCGTCGCCACACCGACCGCCACGAAGCAATGGCGATCGCACTACGCCGAGCCGGTCCGGCCATCGTCGCCAGCGCCAGCACCGTCATAGCGGGCCTGCTCTGCCTTTTGATCGCAGAGAGCAATTCCACACGCGGGTTGGGACCGGTCGCGGCTATCGGCATAGTTGTCGGCTTGGCGTCGATGCTCACCCTTCTGCCGGCGCTTTTGGTGATAGCGGGCCGGTGGATATTCTGGCCGTACCGCCCCTCCGTCGGTTCAGTCGAGCCAACCTCCACGGGAGTGTGGGCACGGATCGGCCGGCTGGTGAGCCGCCGACCCCGCTGGGTCTGGGTAGGCACCGCGCTTGCCCTGGCCGCGCTGGCTCTTGGCACACTCGACCTGCACGCCGACGGCCTGACGGAGAAGCAATCGTTCCGGGGTACGCCGAGCTCGATCGTCGGCCAAGAGGTCCTCGCCCGCCACTTCCCCGCCGGCCTGGGCAGCCCTGTCGTGGTTATCGCGAACGCTGCTGAGACCGGTCAGGTCCAAGCGGCGCTCAAAGCCACGCCGGGGATCGCCTCGGTGGCGCCGCCCATCGTGGAGCGCGGTGTGGCGTACCTGCAGGGCACCATGACCGCCAACCCTGTCAGCAATGCCGCTTACGTCACCGTCGAAAAGGTCCGCACCGCCGTCCACTCCATCGCTGGCGCGCACGCCCTCGTGGGTGGTGCGAGCGCGGTAAACCTCGACGTCGAAAACGCGGCCCACCATGACCGGGACCTGATCATCCCGATCACCCTTTTAGTCGTTTTCAGCATCTTGGCACTCCTGCTTCGTGCCCTGTTCGCCCCTCTGCTGCTCGTGGCAACAGTTGTGCTGTCGTTCGGCGCCGCGCTCGGCGTTAGCGCGCTCGTGTTCGACCATATATTCGGTGTCCCAGCCGAGGACGAGCGCGTTCCCGTTGTTCGTGTTCGTGTTCCTGGTGGCGCTCGGCATCGACTACAACATTTTCTTGATGACCCGCGTGCGCGAGGAGACACATGCTCACGGGACCCGTACCGGCGCGCTCCTCGGTCTCGCCGCTACCGGTGGCGTTATCACCTCGGCCGGGTTCGTACTGGCTGGGACGTTCGCAGTTCTAGGGACGCTACCTGTCACTGAGTTCGCGCAGATCGGTTTCGCAGTGGCGTTCGGGGTGCTGCTCGACACGCTCGTGGTCCGCTCCATCCTGGTCACCGCTCTCAACTTCGACCTCGGCGACCGGATTTGGTGGCCCAGCCGCCCACCGAATGACCCGGCGGGGAGCCAGGCGGCGAGGGTCGAAGAGCTGGCCGTGGCTGGGCACAGCTGACACGTCGCGGCCGTCTTGACTGAGAAAATGTCTAGTGACCTTGCTATTGGCGAAGACGGTGTAGCCCGATGTCGGTGGGGAGCGTCGCCACCCGAGTACCTGGCCTACCACGACAACGAATGGGGGTTGCCGGTCGGCGACGATAACCGCGTGTTCGAGAAGCTCTGCCTCGAGGGGTTCCAGGCCGGTCTTTCCTGGCTTACCATCTTGCGAAAACGCGAAGGGTTCCGAAGGGCATTCGCGTTGTTTGACCCGAGCGTGGTCGCCCGTTTCGATGACGCCGACATCTCCCGGCTGCTTGGCGACCCGGGGATTATCCGCCATCGTGGAAAAATCACCGCAACCATCGCCAACGCGCAGTCCACCATGCGCCTGGCCGCGCAAGGTGTTCCCCTCGCAGCCCTTCTGTGGAGGCACGAGCCGGGTGCTCGCCCGGCGCCCAAGACCTTGAGCGACCTGCCGGCGTCGACCCCTGAATCGAAAGCCCTCTCGTCTGAGCTGCGCCGCAACGGTTTCCGTTTCGTCGGGGATACCACAGCTTATGCCGCGATGCAGTCGCTTGGCCTCGTCAACGACCACCTCGAAGGGTGCGGCTGTCGAGCTACAGCGGAATTGGCGCGCGCCAACTTCGAAGTCCCAGGTTGACCGCCTCGGGCCGCTATCGCCGCCGAAGTCCTGGGCAACCAGTTTGTACGGAACAGCGAGCTTGCGCCTCTTGTTCATTGTGGAAGGTTTCATCGTGGACAGTCGAGCGGCGATCTCGGGCAACAACATGGCGCGCCCCCCGGGCCAAGATTGGTCCGAGGGGCACGTCGTGCGCTTGTCAGACCTCATGGGGAGCTATTCCCCCAGGGACGTAAGGGTGGACGAGGACCATGTGCAGGCGCTCGCCGAGGTGCTCGACCGGCTCCCTCCAGTTGTGGTGGACCAGCGGACGATGAAAGTGATCGACGGGGTGCACCGCGTCGAAGCGTCCCGAAGGTTGGGCCGGACCGATATCAGAGCTCTTTTGTTCTCGGGCAGCGAGACCGAAGCGTTGGTCGTCGCGGTCCAGGCCAACGTCAGGCACGGAAAGCCGCTCACCCGCAGTGAACGGCAAGCGGCAGCCGGGAACCTGCTTCGTCGGTGCCCGGACCGCTCTGACCGCTGGGTGGCGGAAGTGTGCGGGCTCTCGCACTCCACGGTCGGCCGCATACGACAGGCGGCCGAGGCCTTGGGGCCGGGAGTAAGGACCGGTCGGGACGGGCGCCGCAGGCCGGTCGACCCCGCAGTGGGCCGGAGGGCCATCGTCAAGGCTCTGGCAGAGGGGCCTGCAAGCAGCTTCCGGCAAGTGGCCGAAGCCGCCGGTGTGGCGCCCTCCACCGTGCATCGAGCGAGCGTAGGGCTCCGCGGGCTGCGAGGCGAGCTTCCTAAGCGCGCTGCAGCGTCGGCACCCCTTCGTGCCTTGGACATTGGGGTTCTTCAACTGGACATTGAGGAACTGGAGCTGAGGGATGTCCCGCTGGGGCACATTTACGAAGTTGCAGACGAGCTCAGGAGAAGGGCGCGAACATGCTTGGAATTGGCCGACGCCTTGGAGAGGCGGGCCGGGCTTGCCGACCGGCCAGGTCGGGCCGAGAGCCGTCGGGCCTAGAAGATGACGCTCTCGAACCCGTTGCCGAAGCAAGCGAAACCGGCCGACGAGGGTGAGCGCAACGGCCCACCCACCGCTTGACGAGCGGTCGTGAGCGCGCTCGCAGGGTTGGCCTCCCGCAACAGCTCGCCGTGCAAGGCGATCATTAGTTCCACCGAGCCAGCATCGGACACAGGGCTCACGCTCGCTACGACGGCGGTCGCACCGGCCCTGGTGAGGAGGCGACTGAGGCCGATCCCGCTGGCATCGGCCATGCCACTGTTACAGCAGGACAGTACGACGAGGCGGGCCGTCCTGGTGGCCTGAGCGAGCTCGTCGCCTGTCATCGGCCCGTCGCTCAGCCGGATGGACGACAGCAGTGGGCTGTCGCCGCGGAAGACGCCGTGGGCGGCGACATGTACGACATCGGCGCAGCTCATGGCGGCCTTGGCGGCGCCTATTGTCGCTTGGGCGCCTTTCAAGGTGCCAGAGCTGCCCTGCCAGAGCGCGCTCACGGCTTCAGCCTCCTCCTCGGCATAGCGCAGGTCCGGGCCGGCCACGGTGAGGACCCTTAGATCCCCCCGCCGGAAGTGCTTGGGAGCCCGTAGAGCCGCGTCGGCCGACGTGGCCACGACCAACTTTGCCCCGGCCAAGTCCGGCAGCAGGGCCCACGGGGTAGATGCGACCGGCCCATCCGCGACGACGACGACCTCGTCGGAGCGGGGAAGGACGAGGGGGTCAAGGACGAGCCCTTGGACGGCGTTGCCCGCCGCCCCCAGTGCTTCCAAGGCCACAGCGGTCGGGCTCGTGACCAGAGCGGCCTGAAGGGCCAGTCGCAGACTGGCGACGGCGTGACGCACCTCGGAGAGGGAGGCGAGCTCGACCATGCGGCACTCGCCGCGGTAAAGGACAACTGCGACGAGGCTTTTGTCGACCGGAGCGTACTCAACGAGGACCTTGTCACCCAAGGCCTCGGATATCCGCTCGACGCTGAAGGTCCGCCGCCCGAAGGCGCGCAGGCCGGTGGCATGCCGGCTTCGCCGCCGGACCACCTCTTCGAGCACTGACTGCCGCCGGCGAAGGACGGTTGTCTCCTTTACGTTGGCTGGTTCGCGTGCGAGGAGGGTCATCACGTCTCGCAACGATGCCAGCGATGCGTCCATTTCGGGGTCCTCAACGCGGCTGGCGGGGTCGGTCTGCTGTGCGGCGCGTACGGTCTCCATCCACCACAGGGCTCGCGCAGGCTGCCTGCTGTCCCTGGCCAAGGCGACCCCCAGCGCCATGACCTCTCCCGCACGTCCTCCGGCGGCGGCGCGGAGCTCGATCGAGCCCAGCGTGGCCTGGTAGGCCAGCAGGGCTCCGAGGCCAGAGACCAAAGCCCGCTCGGCACTCTTGGCATCGCCCGCCGCCAAGTGCCAACGTGCTTGGCAGAGCCTTGCGCCGAGCCGGTGCAGAGGCAGCATTCTTGCCATGCCGGGGACCAATTGGTCGAGGATGTCCTTGGCTGCGTCTATCCTGCGCCCCGCGACTAGCAGATCGACGGCGAGCACCTCCGCCTCGACGGCCGGGCCAGCCCAACCTGCCCTGCGCAGCTCTCCGGCCGTGGCTGACAGACGGTCGGCCAGGTCTGACGGAGGGTTTTCGCCAGTTGCCTTTGCTCTGAGGACGGCGCAGCGCGCCAAGATCTCCCAGCGTGGACGGTGCTGATCACCGAACAGCTCGACGGCTCGCAGCGCCCATTCCGCGGCCGCCGAGGGGTCACCGTCCTGCTCGCAGCCTCGAGCGGCGAGCAGGCAGGCTTCAGGAACGTCAGCAGTAAAACCCGCCTCTTCGAGAACCCCGACGGCGGCCTCAGCCAAGGCCCGGCCCTCGTGGCTAAGGCCCGCCTGGAGGCAGACTTCCACGCGGTCCACGAGCATCTCGGGCCGCAGTGCTCCCAGCTCGGCGGCGGACCTTTGGGCCTGGTCGAACAGCGCCAGCGCTCGCGGGAGATCGCCGCGGCGCGCAGCCACAAAACCCTGGTTGTGGAGCACCTCGGCGTTCCGGATTGGGTGACCGAGCCGAGCGAAGGTCCGCGCTGCCGCCTCGAGGTCCTCGTCTGCTTCGTCCAGCTCGCCCCGGTAAGCATGGACCAGCGCCCGGTTCTGTTTCACGACGGCCGCCTCAACCTCCATGCCGGCGGATTCGAAGGCGTCGACCGCCCGGTCAAAGTCTTCCCGTGCATCTATGACCCGACCAGCTCGCTGCAGAGCCAGGGCCCGTTGGGCCGCGACCAGGGCTTTGTCCGCACCAGTCAGGCCGCTCTCGGCTTCGTCGAGAACGGCCATCGCCTCGTCAAAACGCCCCGCGTCGATCCGCTCCTGGGCCAGTGCTATTAGGGCCCGCGCTAGCGCCGTCTGGTCCCCAGCGGAAGCGAACAAACGCACAGCCGCTTCTAGGGCGACCTCCGCCTCGCGATGAAGGCCCAGGTGGCGGTTAGCACGACCCTTGGCCCATTCAGCCAGTGCGAGCGACCGCAAACCGATGTCATCTTGGTCGGGCCAATCTTCTACCTGTTGAGCTAATACAAGTGCCCGGTGCGGGTCAGACTCGGCCAAATGAAGGGCCTCGGTTGCGAGGTCCCCAACAGCGGGAGCCTTGGGCTTCAGATCGTCACCCATTCGGTCTCGAAGTCGGCAAGGGCCCCGTCCGTTGCGACAGGTATCAAGCTGACCGCACCGCGCGGCACCGCGTCGAAGAAGAATTGGCCGAACTGGTTAACCGCGGCGCTTAGCCAGACACCGTCAGGGTGTCGGAGGACCACCGTGCCGGCAAAGGGAGGGTCGACCCGACCTGCCAACGCACGGTTGTTCTCGGCAACGGTCACTTCGACAACATGGTCCGGGCAACGGAACCGGAGCCGCCGTTCAGGCCCCCCATCGCGCACCCGCGCCAGGTCATCATCGTCAACGGCCGAGTCGAACTCCAGCCCGGCGATGGCCGTGGCGACACTGCGCCAACTGAACGCGGCTTTGGCCGCTGCCACCAGCGCGGGGGGTGTGGGCCCTATCCGCAGTGCCAGCGACCTCAGTTCCGCCAGGAGCCTCTCATCTTCTATGCCGTCCTCCTCGGTCCTCATGGTGCCGCCCAAGAGCTAGTCGTCTCTTCTGCCATTTCCCGTCCTAAGTTGTCGATCACCTGGCGCAGCCTTTCCAGACAGCGCGCCCGAGTCGGGCCGACGCTGCCGACTGCCATACCGAGACGTCCGGCCAGTTCCTGGTATGGCACCGGAGGGTCCTCGACGGCGGCAAGCAGCAACGCGCGGGCAGCGGTCAGGCAACACCGCGAGGGCATACTGCACCGTCATATCTCTTTCTCCAGTGAGCAGTCGGTGGTCGACTCCATCGGCGGACAGGTCGGTGTGCTCCAGCCAAGTCCAGGGGTCAACCACCACTTGGCGAGCCCCGAGCCGGGAAACCCGGATTGCCTCGCGGCGAGCCGTGGTAGCCAGCCAGGCGCCAGCCCGGGACGGGTCGTTAAGGTCGCCAAGATGTTCGCAAAAGCGGAGCCAGGTGGTCTGGCTCACGTCGGCAGCATCCGACGCGTTGAGGCCCACTGACCGCGCTACCGACCAGATCAGGTTGGCGAAGCGGTCTACGAGCTCGGACCATGCTTCCCAGTCACCGGATGCCGCTCGCTCAACCAGGTCGCGGACCTCATCCACGTCACGAGAGACTACTACCCCAGCCCACCCCAGACCGGAGCGCCGCCCACTACCCAGACGGCTGCTAAGCCGGCGATGATGGCGCCGACTCGAAAGGCGCGGTTTGCAATCACATTTCGCATTTTGGTGAACCCCTTTCAGTGGCCGGGTGTTTCTCGGCCTACGTTATTCAGAGCTCACCGGCGCCGAGGCGGTACGTGTGGCACCCAATTTGCGCGGTCCGACAGTACCGACACGACGGCGCCGTGCCTCTGGACAAGAAATAGCGCAGCAAAAGTCGGGAGCGAAGCGAAATGGTCGTCATGGCAGCAGCACTGATAGCAGGCTGCGTCGCGGGCCTGGCAGCGGGCGGGAGCCTGGCTCGTCTGGCAAGTGCGCGCATCAGAGCCTGGCCAATACTGGTCGTCGCCGTCCTCATTGAGGCTTGTCTTGGCGCGACGTCCGGCCTGCTGCGCCCGGCCCTAGCCGTCACGGCCTGCCTGGGAGTGGTCGGCTGGTGCGCCGCCAACATGGGCCCTGGGCGACGGTTCCCGTACGGGCTTGGCCTGATCGGCGCCGGAGTGGTGCTCAACGCGATAGTCATGGCTTTGAACGGGGGCATGCCCGTCTCGCAGTTCGCCTTGGCCGCCGCTGGCTTCCCGAAGACGGTGAACGTGGCCGAAGGGCACTTTTACAAGCACATCGCGATGACGGACCTCACTCGGCTCCGGATGCTCGGGGACATCATTCCTTTCCACCTGGCGCGTACGGTCCTGAGCCCTGGGGACCTCTTAATGCTGATGGGCATCGCGGTGGTCAGTTGGACTGCTACCGGGCCCGTCCCGCACGGGCGACGCGTTCGACTGGCCGAATTGGCCAGTCGAACGTGGGAAGGGGAGGTTGGGGGCAAGAAATGAAGTTGCGGCCCGCAGGCACGCACCGTGCTCGAGCGCGGGATGGCTAGGACGATGGATCTGGATCTAGCAGACAACCTCCGTTACCTGGCCGAGACGCTCGTGCCGCCCAAGCCCGGCACGATCGTGCGTATTGCTACGGAAAGGCTGGTAAGTCGCGGCTCGCTACCAGAACACGCCTACGAGCGGCTTTCCGTGCCTGATTGGCGTGCGTTCTGCCATACCGTATGGCATGCGGAAGTGCCGGGGCCGTGCAAACTGATCACCCGCCACCTCAGCTCAACAGGTGCTGATGAGGCGAGGTTCCCGGATCTGCCGTACTGCGCAACGGCGCTCTCGGCGCGTACACGCCCGGTTATCGAAGTTGACGACGATGGTCTGACGCAGCTCGCGGCGCTTCACGAGATAGCTCACCTGTTGGTCGACGGCGACATCCCAGTAGGGCACCGTCCACGGTACATCCAGAAGTTCGTGGACCTGGTGAGCAAGTGGATCTCGCCGGAAGTGGCCACAGATTGGTACACCGAGTGGACTGCCGTTTTGCAATGGGTCGACGAGCACGAGGGGTGGCCCCCTGACGCGGCTGTGTGCGGCCGCTCGTCCTGATGAATATCCAAACCGAGATTTTTGTAGGTCGCGAGGGCCTGCTCGCGTCGGCCCCGCCCAATAACAGCGCCGTCCGTGCTGCTTGGTAAACGGCGCCGCATCTCTGGAAAAGCGATAGTGCCTTTTCCAGTTCCCCGCGTGCGCGGGCGAGACGGGGGAGCCGCCAGCAAAGCCGCGGCAGCCTCGTGCCGTCCGTGGTGAAGGTGTACGTCGGCCTTCACGAAGGTGTGGAACACGGTTTTGTCGCAGATGTAGGACCCCCCTGCGACCTGCTCGGCGCGTGCGATGAACAGCGTGGTCGCGCAACTACGTGCTCTGCAACCGAGGCAGCACCGTCGACTAGATGCTCGCAGTTGTCCAGCACAACCACCGCCGGGGCGGAGGAAAGCAGGTCGGAAACCGCCGTGAGGGAGTTGACCCCGGCCGGCTCCACCATCCCGAGGGCCGCCGCTACCGTCCGAGCGACAGCTTCCTGGTCGGCCCCGGCGGGCAGGGAGGCAAGGTCAGCCAAGGCTGCCGGTACTCCGGCCAGCGCCCGCAGGGCCAACCGCGTCTTGCCGACGCCACCTGGTCCGACCAAGGTCACAAGCCGGTACTGGCGGAGCTTGGCACCCACGTCGTCGAGCTCGACCACCGTTGCTGAGGTGTTCCCCCACGAGTGCGAGAACCTCGGCCTCCCGGGGCGACGGGCCCAGCTCCATCAGGTTCATTGTGGCCCGCGCCACTCCGGATGGCTGGCGATTTACTGAGGTCCTCGGAAGTCTGCGTGACGGGCCCGTGGCGAGTTCCGTACTCATCACGGACTGCACAGCGGGCGCGGGCCGGCACGCTTGTACAGGAAGTCCCGCAACAGGAGGCACGGCCATGAACCCTTTCACGATCGAGCAGCTGGGCGCCCAGCACGGCCACGACCTGAGCGTGCAAGCAACACAAAAAGCGCTGGTCGCGTCCTATAAAGATGCAAGCGGTCGGACGTCACCCCTGCTTTCGCGCCTAGGCGCCCGTCTGCGTGCGCGGCGCCGGCCGGCGCCGGTCTTTGTGCTTGTCCCGCTCCACAGTGTTCGCACGATGAGGGCTAAACCGTGCGAGGGTACGGAGGCTTGCTAGTCCCGGTGTTAGCGCTCCCTAAGGTGGGAGGTCAGAGTACCGACATAAGAGGTGATGGACAGAGATGCCCTGGACCTCTCGGCGCGCTCGTTGGCCGACGGCCCCGCAATAGAAGGCAAGCCGCCGCGCGGGCGTCGCGCTGGGCCTCGTGGCCGTGGCGATGCTCCTTGTCGGCGTCGGCTGCTCGGTCCTGGGAGGAGGGGCCTGGAGCGCTTACGTCCACACGCAGGCCAGCAGGACGTTCACCTCGATGGCGACGATGGCCGCGGACGCGGTCGGCTCTTCTCTGCAACGCGATGACGACTTGGGCCAGACCGCTCGGACCTTGGTCGAAACGACTCCGGCTCTGACGAACCAGCAGTTTTCGATGTGGTTCCGGTTGCTCGGAGCCGGCGACAGCTACCCGGGCTCCTTCGGGCTGATCTACATCGAAAACGTGCGCCAAACTGAGCTGGCCCGCTTCTCGCGCCAAGTCCTGCACGACCCCCCGCTTGGCCTGCCGATCACGGGACCGTTCGCCATTACCCCGCCGAAATCTGACGCCCCGTACTGCTTGACGCGCGCCGTCGCGGTCCAGGTCGCCGCGAGCACAGGGATCTCGCCCACGTCCCTCACGGCGCTGTTCGCGTTCACCGCGCCGGACCTCAACTACTGCGCCTTGCCTATCGGCGCCATGTTGCGGGCGTCGTCGAGCAGCGGTGAAGCGGCGGCCGTCACCCTGGCGTCGCTGATCGCCGAATCGCCCCATGAGGTCGGCGTACCGACGATCCCAGCTGTGCTCCCCGGGTTCCTCGCAAAAAGCGGGCTCATCGTGACGATGACACCCATCTACCCGAGAGGGTCGACGCCCCCGACGCCCACAGCGCGCCTCGCCTCTGTGACGGGCTGGATCATGGCCATCTATCAAGCGGACACCATTCTCGACCCGATAGTCCAGGGGCACCGCGGCGAGTCGGCGACCCTGTCGTACGTCGAGCCTTCAGGGGCCCGGACCGTCCTGGCAAGCGTCGGGGCGCCTGCTAAAAACGCCCTGGTCCACAGCTTCCCGCTGTCGAGCAATCACACCTGGGTGGTGACCCTTTCGGCTGCGCCTCCCGTTTCAGGGCTCCCCGCTACGGCCCAGGGATTGGCAATCCTGTTTGGCGGCGTTGTCCTGTCGCTGCTGCTCTACTTCCTAGCGCGGGCCGTGTCCAAGTCGCGGTTGAAAGGGCTTCAGCTCATCGAGGAGCGCACCGCACAGCTCCGCCACCAGGCGGGCCATGACGCCCTGACCGGCCTCCCCAACCGCGCCCTCATTTTCGACCGTGCCGAGCAGATGACGGCTCGCGCTCGCCGCGACCACACCGGCGTGACCGCTCTGTTCGTCGACCTCGACCAGTTCAAAGATGTCAACGACACCTTCGGCCACGCTGCCGGCGACGAGCTCTTACGCCAGGTTTCCCATCGCTTTAGCGCGGTGGTACGGGAAACCGATACGGTCGGCCGGCTCGGCGGGGACGAGTTCGTGGTCCTGGTCGAGACGGCGGACGATGTGCCGGGCCCGGAGGACGTCGCGCGGGAACTGCTCTTTTCGTTGCGGGAGCCGTTCTACCTTGGCAAGGACCGTCGTCCCAGCTCCGTGTCCGCCAGCGTCGGGATAGCCTCCGGGGCTCGCGATTCCGCCAGCGAGCTGCTCCGTGACGCCGACATCGCCCTCTCGGAAGCGAAGGCCCATTCTCAGGGTAATTTCGTGTCCTTCCATCCCGAGATGCAGGCCGCCATCGCCAACCGCGTCGGGCTTGAATCGGAGCTCCGCGACGCCGTCCGCAACAACGAGTTTTTCCTCGTATATCAGCCCATTTTCCGCCTCGAAGATCAGACTATGACCGGTGTGGAAGCACTGTTGCGGTGGCGCCACCCAACGCGCGGCCTGGTCGCGCCCGCTGAGTTCATCCCGACGCTCGAAGCGACCGGGATGATCCTGAACGTCGGCCGGTTCGTCCTCGAGGAGGCGTGCTGTCAGGCGGCCCTGTGGGCACAAGCCGGGCGGCCCCTCACGGTGTCGGTCAATGCCTCGGGGCGTCAGCTCGACCGGGAGGATTTCGTCGACTTGGTCGAGCAAACTCTTGCGCTTTCGGGGTTGCAGCCGCGACTGCTGACCATCGAGATCACCGAGACGACGCTCATGCAGGACACCCAACTTTCTGCCACGCGGTTGCGGGGCCTCAAGCGGCTTGGTGTCACGCTGGCTATCGACGACTTCGGCACGGGGTACTGTTCCCTGGCCTATCTTCAGCAGTTCCCTGTCGATTCGTTGAAGATCGACCGCTCTTTCGTCTCGCGAATGGAGTCGTCGGCTGAAGGCGCTGCGCTCATCCACACGATCGTCCAGATGGCCCGAGATCTCAACCTGAGCACCGTGGCGGAAGGCATCGAAACGGCCGAACAGTTGACGCGGCTGCGGCTCGAAGAATGCAAAAACGGGCAAGGATATTTGTTTGCTCGCCCGCTGACTGTGGCAGCGCTGGACGAGCTGTTCGCAGGGTCGCAAGGAGCCCAGGTCGTTTTGCAGCCTAGCAACGGCAGTCGTTAGTGAGGGCCGGGGTTAGCCGCCTCGTGTAATAGCACCGGACAAGGAGATAAGAATGAAAACGTTCAGGTTTATGGCACTTGTTGGCGCGGCTGTAGCACCCCTGATCGTCGCCATGCCGGCCAGCGCTGGCGTACCTGCCCCCACGGCCGTCTCGAAAGGTGCCGCTCACCAGTACCTCGTTGACTCCGCGCCGGTCGACAGAGCCTCGACCGCCTTTCAGTCAACAGTCATATCGTGGATGGGCAATCCCAATGTGACCGGTCCTCAGGCGGAAGCGACAGCACGCCCATTGATCTCCGCGCTCGTAACTTTCCAGGATCAATTACGGGCCAGACCTGGCCCACGGGCGCGAGGGACGATATTCGTGCGCTCGCGTCCGCCTTCAACGGGCTACTTGGCGACCTGCGGGCGCTCTCCCACGACGACATTGCGGATACCTCATCGTGGGAGGGGCCGTTCCTGAGCGAGGACATCACTACTACCGCAGCCACGAACAAGGTTCGCCACGACCTCGGCCTGCCGCCGCTTAGCGCCTCGGTCTAGCCCCGCCCCACCCATACGGTCTTCAGGTTGCAAAACGCGCGGATGCCCTGTGCTGAGAGCTCGCGGCCGTAGCCAGAGGTCTTGATACCGCCGAAGGGGAGCTCGGGATAGGAAGTAACCATCCCATTGATGAACACCGCTCCGGCGGCGAGGTCGCGGACGAAAAGATCGCGCTCGTCCTCATCGTTCGTCCACACGTTAGCGCCGAGGCCAAACTCGGTGTCATTGGCGAGGGCGACGGCTTCTTCGGCGCTGCCGACGCGGAACAAACCGGCAACCGGGCCGAAGACCTCTTCGCGGTACATGCGCATCTCAGGGGTCAGCTCGCTCACCACCGTTGGGGGGTAGAACCAGCCTGGCCCGTCCACCGCTCACCCCCACAGAGCACTTTCGCACCTTTGGCCACCGCATCGGCGACGAGTTCTTCTACGTCGTCCCTCCCCGAACTTGTCGCGAGGGGGCCGATATCGGTCGTGTCTTCAATCGGGTCGCCGATCGTGAGGGCCGACATGTGCTCGACGAACCGCCTCTCGAACTCGTCAGCGACAGCTTCGTGCACGATGAAGCGCTTGGCGGCAATGCAGGACTGCCCGTTGTTCTGGCAGCGCGCCGTCGTCGCCACGGCTGCCGCTTTTTCGAGATCGGCACTCGGCATCACCACGAACGCGTCGCTGCCACCAAGTTCGAGGACGCTCGGCTTTATCATCTCGCCCGCGACAGCGCCCACGGCGGCTCCTGCGGGACCGGACCCGGTCAGGGTTACGGCCGCGACGCGGGGGTCGCGGATGACACGCTCCACCCGGGCCGACCCCATTAGCAGCGCCTGGAAGCTGCCGTAAGGGAAGCCGGCACGTGTGAACAGTTCGCCGAGGTAGAGCGCTGTCTGGGGGACATTGGACGCGTGTTTCAGCAGCCCGACGTTGCCGGCCATAAGAGCAGGAGCTGCAAAGCGGACCACCTGCCACAGCGGGTAGTTCCACGGCATAACTGCCAGGACCACGCCCAGGGGTTCGTAGCGGGCGTAGGCGGCCCTAGCGCCTACAGCAGCCGCGTCCGCCGGCTCGTCAGCTAGAAGCGCCGCAGCGTGTTCGGCATAGTAACGACAGCCTCGGGCGCACTTGGTGACCTCCGCGCGCGCTGACTTGACCGACTTGCCCATCTCGGTCGTCATCATCCGGGCAACCGTCTCGTTCTCGGTGTCCAACAGGTCGGCTGCTCGGCGCATCCAGGCCGAGCGTTGCTCGAACGCTGCCAGACGTAGCTGGCGCGACGCCACCACGGCACGAACGAGGCATGCCTCGAGCTCCTCGTCGGAGATCTCATCGAAGCGCCTCAGGATTTCTCCGGTTGCCGGGTTAATGGTTGCGATCGCCATTTGACGTGGACCTCCTCAGGTTAAACGGGGACGGGGTCGCCCCCAACCGAACGGCGCAGTGCGGCATGGAGCGCGTCCGGCGTCAAAACGCCCAAGAAACGTTCCTCGTCAAGGACTGCAACCCAGCCCGCGTCATGCTGGAGCATTTCCGAAAAGGCAGTCTTGAGCGAGGCGTCGATCGGTACGCGGGCGTCGAGTGGTCGCATGTAGCGAGCCACCGTGCTGGAAGGCCCGGGGGAGCCCGCCTCGTTCATTCGCCCTGGCTCGACCCAGCCAAGTAGCCGCCCGGCATCGTCGACCACCACCGCCCAGCTCGTTCCTTGCCGGGCCACCGCGGCCTGTGCCTCGGCGACAGTGGTCTGGCGGGTGACCATCGGTGGGCAGTAA
This sequence comes from uncultured Acidimicrobiaceae bacterium, assembly GCA_963725935.1. Lineage (GTDB taxonomy): Bacteria > Actinomycetota > Acidimicrobiia > Acidimicrobiales > Palsa-688 > Fen-671. The sequence continues at coordinate 48,869 of CAVSAM010000007.1, forward strand.
AGGTCATCGACTTCGATCGGTGTAACCGCCAGGCGGCGCAAACCTCTGTCCGCCCCGATGAAGTCCGCGACGAACGCTGTCGCAGGGTGGGCCAGCAGTTCGGGAGGCGTCTCGTATTGCTCGAGTACTCCACCTTGGCTCAGTACGGCGATCCTGTCCCCCATCCTTACCGCCTCGTCGACGTCGTGGGTAACCAGGATCACCGTCTTTTGGACCTGGGCGTGAAGCCGCAGGAACTCCTGCTGGAGGCGGTCTCGCTGGATGGGGTCGACGGCCCCGAAAGGTTCGTCCATCAACAGCACTGGAGGATCCCCGGCGAGAGCGCGGGCCACCCCGACGCGCTGTGCCTGGCCCCCCGAGAGCTCATGCGGGTAGCGGCCGGCATACGTCGCGGGGTCGAGGCCAACCAGGTCGAGCATCTCGTTGACCCGCGAGCGGACGCGGGCACGGTCCCAACCAAGCAGGTTCGGGACCGCAGCCACGTTGTCGGCGACCGTCAGGTGGGGGAAAAGCCCGGATTGCTGGATGACGTAGCCGGTCCGCCTTCGCAGCTCGACCGGGTCGACTGTCGCGATGTCTTGCCCGTCGATGACAATACGCCCGCTCGAAGGCTCTACCAGACGGTTCACCATCCGCAGGATCGTCGTTTTGCCACCCCCCGACGGCCCGACCAGGACACAGAGCTCGCCCGTCGCCACCTCCAGGTTGAGGTCCTGAACGGCGTAGACGCCGTTGCCGTAGTGCTTGGACACTGCCTCGAAGCGGATCATGTTCCTCCTAGGTAGCTTTAGGCTACCCACGAGGCGTCCCAACGCCCAGAGAAAAGCAAACCGGCGCGGGGCCGGTAATGTCATCGTTCACTATGGCGCTCGTCGGTTCGGCCGGCCCGCTGGTCCAGTGGAGCTGGGTCTCGTCCAACCGCAGCATGATCTTGTCCCTGCTCTGGCAACATGTCCAGCTCACTGCCATCGCGGTTGCTATCGGCCTCGCAATATCGTTGCCGCTGGGCATCTTGGCCTGGCGGGTGCGCCCGCTCAGACGTCCCCTGGTCGGGGTTACCGGGGCCCTGTACGTGGTCCCTTCCGTCGCTCTCCTGCTCCTGGTGGCGCCGATCACGGGCTTTTTTTCGATCACCACCGCCGAGGTGGCGCTGGTCAGCTACACGCTGCTGATCCTGATCCGCAACATTATTGCCGGGCTCGATTCGGTCCCGCCCGATGTCCTCGACGCCGCCCAGGGCATGGGGTACACGCCGCTCGAGGCGCTTCGCAAGGTACAGCTCCCTCTTGCGCTGCCCTCGATATTGGCCGGAGTGAGGGTCGCGACCGTTACGGTCGTCGGCCTCGTCAACGTGACGGCTTTTATCGGCCAGGGTGGTTTGGGGCAACTGATAATCCAGGGTTTCCAATCGGACTTCAACACCGAAATAGTCGTCGGTTTGGTCCTGTCGGTCCTCCTGGCGGGGATCGCCGACGCGCTCATTGTCGGCGCCGAGCAGTTGAGCCTGCCGTGGGCCCGTTCCCGGAACGCGGTATCCAGGTGAACTTCCTGTCCCAGGCGGCGACTTTTTTGACGAGCGGCGCGAACTGGAGCGGCTCGAACGGGATCCCCGCACTATTGCTGAGCCAGGTCAAGCTTTCTGTAGTGGCCGTGATTTGTGCCACCTTGGCCGGGGTTGGCCTCGGGAGCCTGCTAGGCCACACCGGGAGAGGTAGTTTCGCTGTGCTCAATGCGGCGAACGCCGCACGCGCAATACCCTCTTTTGCCTTGATTATTCTCCTGGCGATCCAGCCCGCGATTGCCAGGCTCCAGCAAAGCGGCTTTGTGGCCGCATCTATTGCAATGTTCGCCCTTGCCGTCCCCCCCATACTGACAAATACCTATATCGGGGTTCGCGAAGTGTCACCGGAGGTACGCTCAGCCGCCCTGGCGATGGGTATGAAACCCAGGCAGCTCCTGTGGAGAGTCGAGCTGCCGCTGGCTGCGCCCCTCATCCTGGCCGGGGCACGCACCGCAGCGGTCGAGGTGGTGGCCACCGCCACGCTCGCCGCCTATGTCGGTTACCCAGACCTGGGCACCTACATCTTCACCGGCTTGGCCGTCAACAGCAACGTCGAGACGTTCAGCGGCGCCTTTCTCGTTGCAGTTGTCGCACTTGCGGTCGACTCACTGATGGCGGCGGCGGGCCGCGCTCTCACGCCCGCGGGCCTGCGCAGTGCCGGGACGCATAAAGACCTCCCGGCTCTTCGGTACCGGCCTGGGCAGGATCCCCGTTGTCCGTACCCAGGGCAGCCAGTCCAAACCTGCCTAGAGGCCCACAGTCTTCAGCCAGTTAGCTGCGTCCGTCGCCGGCTCGTGGTTGGCGCTGGCTTGGTTGTCGAGTGCGAGCAGTGCCGCCGGGGTCAGCTTGGCGGATAGTGCGTTGAGCGCTGCAGCCACCCCCATGGTGTCGAAGGACTTACGGATGATGGGGATGATGTGGTCGGCAGGTTCGAGGTTCTTGTTGTCTGCCAGCTGGACGTAGCCATTCTGCGCAATGGCCGGGTCCGTGGAGAACAGCTCCGCCACTTCGGCCTTACCGTTGTTCAGGTCGGCAACCGTCTCCGGCCCAGCTTCGTCGGCGGAAATGACCGTCTTGAAGTGGATGTCGTAGACCTTTTCCAAACCCGGAAGGCAGTAGTAGTAGGTCGAGCATTCAGGGGGAGCAGCGAAGGCCAACTTGGGTGCCACGGCGGTCAGCTGCGAAAGCTTGCTCAGGTGGTACTTGGCCGCCGTGGACTTGGTCACGACGAAGACGTTGGTGTCAATGGCGGGGGCCGGGTTGAGCGCGGTCGCTCCGACAGGTGCCAAGGCGGCCCTTAGGGCGGGGAGGTCGGTCGTGAGAGAGCCTGCCTGGACCTGGTCGTTAGGCTTGAGGAAGATCAGCAGGCTGCCGGCGTAGTCCGGGAACAGGTCGAGCGCCTTGGCGGCGAGGGCTTTCTCGACGATAGGACGCCCTCCGAGGTCGGAGCGGAGCTGGGTCTTGTAGCCAGCATGGAGGAGCACGTCGGAGTAGAGGTTGCCGAGGATTATCTCCTCGGTGAAGTTCTCCGAGCCGATCACTATTGTCGGCGTCGAACTCGCCGTCGCCGATGGCTTGAGGGTGGAAGCTGAAACGGCGGTCGTGCTGCAAACTGCCCCGACGAGGGCAAGGGCGGCAGCGGTGAAAAGGGTTCGTGGACGGGGCATTGGTCTAGTCCTCCTTGAGGGGGGCAGGTCGGCCAGGTCTAACCCTAGGTGCTGCGCGCCGCTATCGACAAGGGCGGCTGCCGCTATCGACAAGGTCTGTGCCAGGGCCTCTGTGAGGGCCGGACCGGCGAGCCCCTTGACAATTCAGGGCCCGTCTGATTGGCTACCCGACCTCCGAGTCGGTAAGGTCTCTCCAACGTTACGAACCTGGGGGCAAACGTGTGCCTCTAGTGAATACCAACAGAAGGAGAGCCCATGAGGAAATTACTCATGAAGGCCGGTGTGCCGCTCGTGGCGGGGGCAGTGCTGCTCACCGGGTTCAGCGGAGTTTCTTTTGCAAGTGCAAGGCACCCAGATGCCGCTAAGCCGACGTTCGATATTGGGTACGAGGGCCCGCTCTCGGGCGGCAACGCTCAGCTCGGTCTCAACGAGGCTTACGCTGTGGAATATGCCATCAACCAGGCGAACGCAGGAAAGTCCCAGTTCGGCAAGCTTCCGTTCACACTGAAGTACGTCGCCAAGGACGACCAGGGCGAGGCCACGATTTCGCCGACCGACGCGCAGGAGCTCACCGCTAACCCCGCCGTCATCGCCGTCGTCGGCCCGGCTTTCTCCGGTGCGACCAAGGCGGCTGAACCGACCTACAGCGCCCACCACCTCGCGACAGTGAGCCCCTCAGCGACGAACCCGGCGCTCGCGACCTCCGGATGGCACAACTTCTTCCGAGACGTCGCCAACGACAGCGTCCAGGGGCCAGCTGATGCCGACTATGTGGTTAAGGTGCTCAAAGACACCAAGGTGTACGTGGCCAACGACGCGAGCACCTACGGGGAAGGCATCGCCGACACCTTTGCAGCAGAAGCGACAAAGGACGGCGCTACGGTGACCACCGGCACGTTCCCCGGCACCTCGCAGTGCAGCGACGGGACAGCCAGCCCCACGCAGTACCCCGACGACGCCGCCACCGTGGCGAGCGCAGCCCCGCAGATGCTGTTCTACGGCGGTTACTACTGCGACCTCGGCCTGCTGCTCGGCGCGCTGCACAGCGCTGGTTACTCCGGCAAGGTTATGAGCGGCGACGGCAGTGATGCCACCCAGCTCATAACGGGTACCAACCCGCCAACCGCCGCTAATGGTGTGTACGTGAGCTGCCCCTGTGCCGTCCTCGGCACGACAAAGGCTGACAATGCGTTCGCTTCCGGTTTCAAGGCAATTGCCAAGTTCCCGGTCGGTACCTATTCCGGCGAGGCATTCGACGCGACCAACACCATCATTGCCGAGTTGCAGATCCTCGCGAAGACGTCGAGGGGCGTAGCGTCTATTACTCGGATTAACGTCGTCAATGGTCTTCACAAGATCGTCTACCACGGCTTGACCAAGACGGTATCCTTTGCGCCCGATGGGAACATCGCAGGCGACTTCATTTATGTCAATCAGGTACAAAACGGGCAATTGGTCCAACTGGGGCTAACCACGGGTTAACCCAGGGCCCTTTTCTAAAGGACGAAGGAGCCGGGTGCCCCGCTGTCGCGGGGTGCCCGGCTTTTTTCTGTCCGGGTGTGCCATTAGACCCTCGGCCCCTAACTGGCTAACCTGCTGCCAGGGTTGAAGGGAGTGGTCTGAGCGCATGCACTGCCCAGCGTTCCTCGCGAACAACAACATCTGGGTCTCACTCATCGTTGGCGGCCTAGCCAACGGGTTCCTGTACGCGCTGATAGCCCTCGGGTACACCCTCGTCTACGGTGTGCTCCGGCTCATCAACTTCGCCCACTCCGAGGTGATGATGGCCGGCGGCTTCGGGGGGCTGTTCGCTATGCGTGCCGTCCTTGGTACGTCCTCCCCGGCGGGGACTTGGGCGATCGGGTTCATCATCGTTGGGATCGTCGCGGGCGCTTGCGCGGGTGGCGCCACGGCTTTCGTCCTGGAGCGGGTGGCTTACCGGCCGCTGCGAAAGCGTCACGCGCCCAGGCTCACCTACCTCATAAGTGCTATCGGGGCGTCTTATTTCCTTTACAACCTCGCCGGCAAGGAGTTCGGGCGGTACACGGCGTTTATCCCCGAGCCGGCGGCGCTCGGGAACCCGGCGTTCCGCCTCTGCGGGGTCGGGGTCCAGTCCGTGTGGGTCCTGACTATGGTCACGGCGCTGGTGCTGCTGGTTGTGCTCGACCTTGTCGTCAACCGCACCAAGCTTGGCAAGGGGATTCGCGCTGTCGCCCAGGACGCCGAGACGGCAAGCCTCATGGGCGTGCACATCGACAGGACGATCGCGCTCACGTTCGTCCTCGGCGGGCTCATGGGTGGGGTTGCGGGGTTCCTGTTCGGGCTCCAGTTCGGCGTCATCTACACCATGGGCTTCGTCCCTGGGCTCAAAGCGTTCACCGCCGCGGTCCTCGGGGGTATCGGCAATATCCGAGGCGCGATGATCGGCGGCCTCTTGCTCGGGGTCTTCGAGAGCATCCCGCTACGGTGGATATCGGCCGAATGGCAGGACGTTGTCGCATTCGGCATCCTGGTCACGCTGTTGTTGTTCCGCCCGACGGGCATCCTCGGTGAGCGCCTTGGGAGGGAAGCATGACTCCGACGGGCCCGGACATCACAGTGGTTGCGGGTCCGAGCGCCACGCCTCAAAAGGTGCCTCGCCCGGCACGGCGCGCGACCCTTGCCACCAACCCGTCGCTGCGGCGCTTTGTCATTTGCCTGGCCGGCGTCCTAGTCGTCGCCGTGATGACCGGGCCGGCTGGGTCGAACACCGCTCCAACGTCCGGGTTCACGGGGTCGCTCGGGTTCCCGAGGCTGTTTTGGTTCCTCGGGTTCGCCGCTGGGCTGTTCGTAGTTGTTACGGTCTGGCGTTCCAGCAGCGCCTCCGCCCGGGCGGCCGCCAACCGAATACGCGCGTCAGTCCTCAAGCTGACGGTGTGGAACAGGACCGCCCTCGATGGGGCGGTCGTGGTGATCGGCTTGATCTGGGTGTCTTGGATCTCGCCCGGCGATACCTGGAAGGGCGGTGTCTGCATCCAGGTCGGCTGTGCGCTGGCGGCGATGGAGCTGGTCGTCTACCTGTCCAAACGGTGGTCGATGCATGTTGCGAGGCCCGTCGGTTACGCGGTCTTCGCGCTTTACGGGTTGTTGTCGTGGTCCCACAACACCGTCTCGGCGTACCTGAGCTCGATTGGGGCGGTGCCGCACGACCGGACCTTAGGCCGGGCCCTGGTATGGATGGCGCTCGGCTTGAGCGCGCTTGAGGTCGCGCTCGTTGGTCTTGCCGCCGCACGCAAAGCCATCGCCCCCCGCCGCGGTCGAGGGCTCGCAGCGCTCGCCGGGCTTGTCCTGGTTGCCTACGGGTGGTTGATGTGGACAACCTGGTCCTTATGGCGCGCCTCGAGCCGCCACTCGCTCGCCCATTGGCTGGCTTCGATCTACGTGCTACCCCACAACCGCCCGGCGGGGTTTGCAGTCATGACTGTTGGCGGTGTCGTTTTGGTAGGCGTTGTTTGCTGGCTGGCGTCCGACCTGGTCCGCGCGATCGGCGGGGAGCCCGCGGAACACGGCCGCTACCAGTTCACCGGGATCACGACGCAGGCCAGGTTCGCCTACGGCAAGACTGGGGTCACCATTGCTGCGCTCCTGGTGGCGATCGAGTGGCCGTTGCACCTCAACGCGGGCGTCCAGTCGATACTCACCACCCAGGTCGCCATTTATGTGCTGCTGGCCATGGGCCTCAACGTCGTAGTTGGCTTCGCCGGACTGCTCGACCTCGGTTACGTCGCTTTCTGGGCGATCGGCGCTTATACCACCGCCTATTTCACCGGCGCGCTCCCTATCCACCCACCCTTCATCCTCAACCCGTTCTGGGTCATTCCTTTCTCGATCGTGGCCGCCATGCTTGCCGGTGTCCTGCTCGGGACGCCCACGCTCCGGCTCCGGGGCGACTACCTCGCCATCGTGACCCTGGGTTTCGGGGAGATCATCGAGATCGTCGCAAATAACCTAAACGGGGTGACGGGCGGCCCGGCAGGCACGCCCGGTTTCATCCCCCAGTTCTCAGTGCACATCTTTGGTATTTCATACCGCTGGACCGGCACGGTCCTTCCTTATTACTATCTGATCCTCGGTGTCGCTGTCGTGTTCACCATAGCGTTCAGTTTCCTCGAGCATTCCCGGGTGGGACGCTCCTGGACGGCAATTCGCGAAGATGAGGTAGCTGCCGATTCCCTTGGGATAAACGCCTTGAAGTACAAGGTTATGGCCTTTTCGATCGGGGCCTCCACCGCTGGGTTTGCCGGGGTATTTTTGGGCAGCCAGGTCCAGAGCCTGGTGCCAAACGACTTCCCCGTACAAGTTTCGATCCTGATCCTGGTCTTTGTCATCTTCGGAGGTATGGGCTCGATCGCGGGCGCCGTCATCGGCGCCGCTTTCATCCAGTGGCTGCCGCAGTACCTCCAGCTCCACTCGTTTTCTGACTACCAGTACCAGGACGAGTTCATCTATCTCGGCGCCATGCTCATCCTCCTCATGATCTTCCGGCCACAGGGGATCATCCCTTCTCGCCGGCGGCGCCGCGAGATCCTGCTCACCGAGGAGGGGATCGGTCACCTTGATAGCCCAGGTGGCCCCGTGCGGGCCAGGTCCTTGGGCGAGACTCTACCGGCGAACTACGGGAAGTTGTCCCTGGACGAGCCCGGCTATATCGGCCCGGAGACCGAATGACCAGCGCCCCGCTCGAGCCGGTCGCAGCCAGCTCGACGGACATTTTGTTCTCAGTCGAGCACGTCACGCTCCGCTTTGGTGGTGTTACAAGCCTTAACGACGTGTCGCTCAGCCTGCGCCGCGGAGAGATCCTGTCGGTGATCGGCCCGAACGGGGCCGGGAAGACATCGCTGTTCAATTGCCTTACTGGTGTCTACAGGCCTCAGGAGGGTTCGATCGTGTTTGCGCCGAAGAATGGAGAACCGGTCAGGGTTATCGGGCGCAAGCCCTACAAGGTGAACCGCCTCGGGGTGGCGAGGACGTTCCAGACGTCGCGAATGTTCAATGCCTTGACCACGTTCGAAAACGTGAAGATCGGAGTCGAGTCCAAGCAGCACACCGGTCCCGTGGGTGCCATGTTGCGTTCGACCCGCGCTCGGCGTGAGGAGCACCAGAGCGACCTGAAGACGCTCGAGCTCCTGAAGTTTGTCGGGCTGACACGCAGGGCGAACGAGCTCTCCAGCTCCTTGCCCTACGGGGACCGCCGCCGCCTCGAGATCGCTCGGGCTCTTGGCACTAACCCGGAGGTACTGCTGCTGGACGAGCCTGCCGCCGGGACCAACCCTGCCGAGAAGGTCCAGCTGGCTGAGCTGATCGACAAGGTCAATTCGGAGCTCGCCGTAACGGTGTTGTTGATCGAGCACGATATGAAGCTCGTGATGTCGGTGGCCCATCGGATCATCGTGCTCAACTTCGGCCAGGTGATCGCGGAGGGTTTGCCCACCGATATCCAAAGGGACCCAGTCGTGATCAACGCCTATTTGGGTTCTGCAGACAGCGACGAAGGCTCTGGGGCTGTAGAGCAGTGAAGGCTCTATTAGAAGTAACGGGGGCTGAGGTCCGTTATGGCGCAGTCCCCGCGCTCCACGATTTCGCGATCTCGGTTGGTGAAGGCGAGATCGTCACTTTGCTCGGCGCCAACGGCGCTGGGAAAACGACCACGCTCAGGATGATTTCGGGATTGCACCACGCCTCGTTGGGCACCGTCGTCTTTAACGGTGTCGACATATCCCACCTCGCTGCGCACAGTATCGTCGAGCTCGGCATCAGCCACGTGCCCGAGGGACGGCGGATATTCCCGCAGATGACCGTCCTCGAAAACCTCGAGATCGGTGCGTTCCGCAAGCCCCACAACCAGGCCGCGAAAAGCGATCGGGTATTCGAGCTCTTCCCGATCCTGAAGGACCGGCGCAAACAACAGGGTGGGAACCTCTCGGGGGGTGAGCAGCAGATGCTCGCTATCGGCAGAGCCCTGATGGCGGAGCCCAAGTTGCTGCTTTTGGACGAGCCTTCGATGGGGCTCGCCCCGATGTTTGTCCGTACGATCTTTGAGATCCTCGGGACAATTCGGCAGCAGGGTGTGACCGTGCTGCTGGTCGAGCAGAACGCAGCCAAGGCCCTTCAGTTGGCCGACCGTGGGTATGTTCTCGAGACCGGGAGGATCGTGCTGCAGGACTCAGCCGACGTGTTGTTGCGCGATGACCGTGTCCGCATGGCCTACCTCGGCGAGGACATCCAGTCCTGACCCAAGGCCGCCTTCGCACCGGGCTGGGGTGGAGCGAGACCGCACGTCCGGGGACGAACCCGTCTGACGAACGAGGTTCGTCCCGCGGCCGCACGTTTCGCCCCACTTAGCCCCCGCGTTTCCCGCGAGCTCTGACCAGGTGCTGCGTTTGAACAGGACGACATCACGCGCGGGTTGACTCTCGCTCGACAACCGAGAACTTGCTTACGAACTCTTTCCGAGGCTTTCCCGGCTCGCGTCCGTTGATACGCCGGACGAGAAGACTTACCGCGGTTCGCGCCATCAATCCGTGATCCGGGTCTATCGACGAAAGCGACGGCACGGTATAGGCACCCTCGTCAACGTTATCGAACCCGATGACTTTCACCTTTGAGGGCACGCTCACCCCGGCGTCCGCGAGGCCACGCAGTACACCGATGGCGACAGTGTCGGTGACGCAGAAGATGCCGTCGAACAGGTTGCCGCCTGCTGCGAGCGCTCGCGCAACCTCGGAGCCCGATTGCATCGTGAACTTCTCGATGTTGACTACCAGTGATGGATCGAAGCCGATGCCCGACCGTTCGAGAGCCTGGCGATAGCCTGTAAGGCGCAACCTTGACATATCGACCTCCTCACCCACCTGGCCGTCGACCATCACTATGCGGTGACAGCCACGTTCGATCAGGTGGGTGGTGGCAGCGCACGCGCCCTCCACATTTGGCATCGCCACATGGTCCACGGGACCGTCGAAGATCCTCTCACCCAAGAGCACGACCGGGTAGTCCACCTTGAGCAGGTCAGCGTCGGCCGGGCCTAATCCTACTGTGCTCAAGATGAGACCGTCGTACAGCCGGTTACGTGAGAGGAACAAGGCGTCGAGCTCGCCCTCGCGGGACGCGCCCGTCTGTTCGATGGCAACACGAAGGTTGTACTTCGCCGCGGCATTGATGATGCGCGTTGCCAATTGGCCGTAGTACGGACGGTCAACCTCGGGTACGGCGAGGCCGATAGTCCCCGTACGCCCAGTACGCAGGTTCCTTGCGGCAACGTTCACCCGATAATCGAGTTCAGTCATCGCCTCCAGAACCTTGGCCCTGGTCGAGTCCCTCACGTGCGGATGGTCGTTAATGACGTGCGAAACCGTCATCGGCGACACACCAGCTGCCCTTGCAACATCCGCGATGGTCGCCATGAAACTCAGTCTGCCATCATCGGAGCACCGGAGGACGAAATGCCTATGCCGAGGCGACCGACCAGAACCGAGCAAGCCGCCACCGGTTCTTCGGAAATGCCATGCGGTGAAATGAACAGGTCGCCCGTGAAATGACGCAAACCCGCCGTATTTTTCGAGAACTGGTTCGGAACAACATCACAATACAGACGCCTTGTCGACTGCTCGACGGGTGAGCTCGGACCGTTCTCTTCGACCGACGATCTTTGACCGTGCCCCCTCGTGTATCGATACATGTTAGGCGTGCAATCTAAGAGGTGTCAAGGACGACTGGATGTGACCCCTGCGCACGCCAGTCAGCTGGCAGTGCGTCGACCCGGGCGGGCTGGACCGATCGTTGTTAGGTGGCCTCGTCAGAGAGCAGAAGGATTGGCTCGCGGGCCCTGTCGCAAACAAGCTCCCCGTTTTCGGTCCCAAGCTCCGCCGCCATTACCGACGACCTACGGGCAGGGTAAGGCGCTCGTGGAGTGTTCCCTTCCGCTTGGGGAAGCGTGAAATACACGATGAAGGCGCGATCGCCGTCGACGACCACGTCGCTATGTAGACCGGGGCCTACGTCGTCTTCACGACAACTCGTGGTCGCACTGGCACTGTCCAGGATCCGGCCTGCCGGGTGCCAATGCGACAGGTTGTCGGAGCGATAGGCGAGCTGACCGTCCCAAGAGTCGACGACAAGCCAGTAGGCATCGCGGAACCGAAAGACGTTCGGGCCTTCATGACCACCCGGCGTTCGAAGAACTCGCTGAGGGCTGTGCCACACCTCAAGGTCCCAACTGTCCACTGACCAGGTGCTTGAGTCGTCGGACTCGTCCTTGTACCACATGCGGTACCCACCGTCGGGGCGGGGGTGCACGGCCGCATCGATCACGCGGTCGCTGCTGAGGGCCAAAGGACCATGATGACCCCAGTTGACCAGGTCTTGGCTGGTGTAGTGGTGGATACGCCGGACGTGGCCGGCCCACTGGTCGGGGACCCCGCGGATGTAGGAGACGAACATGTGGTAAAGACCATTGGCCCACGTGACCTCGGGTGCCCAGAATGTGTTCCGACCGAACTCGTGGCCGAGATCAAGGACGCCTCGGTAGCACCAGGTCGCGCCGGCGTCATCGGACGATGCAACACCCACGTCGCTCCCATGGACCCACCCGACGCCCTTTGTTGGCGCGGTTGCCCTTCGGCTGGTATAGAGCATCCACCAAGAGCGCTCCAGCCGATTGCGTATCAGCACGGGGTCGCTCGCCCCGTCGAAAACTGGGTCACGGAACAACGGGCTCAATGTCAGGAAGTCCTTTCTGATGATTGCGCGTTAGGTCCTCGTAAAGCTTTAAGGGTAGTCATGGCTGCTCTCAGACGTCCCCAGCGCCACTCGTCCTAGTCGGCTCCCAAATAGTTTTTGCACTACCCCTTGCGGCCGGCACCGCGTTGTGTAACGATACAGTACCAGAGCAACAAACCGACAGCCTAGCCGGAAGGAACGTTCGCTCACCCGAGTGGGGAGCAAATAGTTGAACCAGAGAAACGGTTAAGCCGCGCTTCAGCGTGCTAACTGGGCAGGACTCATGGACAGGCGCTGGTAATGGCGGCGCGACATGACAACGGCCACGCTCAAAACGGGGGGTTCCATTGAACAACGGCAATCATCGCCAGGCGGAGCGGGCTCTTGGGGACCAGTCTACTCAAGCGACCGATGGAGTTAAAGGATGACTCGGGTCACCGCAGAACCTGGGCGTGCGATCGGCCAGGTCAACCGGAACATTTTCGGCGGCTTCATCGAGCACCTCGGTCGCTGTATCTATGGAGGTATTTACGAAGAGGGTTCAACTCTAAGCGATCATCAGGGCTTTCGGCTCGACACCCTGGAACTGCTGAAGGAACTCCAAGTGAGCGTGCTCCGCTGGCCCGGGGGTAACTTTGTTTCGAACTACCACTGGGAGGACGGCATCGGGCCCAAGGAGGCGCGGCCGGCGCGAAGCGACCTGGCCTGGGGTGGTACCGAGCCCAACCGGTTCGGCACCGACGAGTTTATGGCGTACTGCGCGGCGCTTGGTACGGAGCCCTACATCTGCCTCAACATGGGCACGGGCACGCTCAAAGAGGCCCTGGCCTGGGTCGAGTACTGCAACTCCGAGCGGGCTACGTATTGGGCTGAGCGTCGCCGGATGAACGGGCGCAACGAGCCGTACGGCGTGACCTGGTGGGCGCTCGGCAACGAGATGTGGGGCGAAGGCCAGGTGGGCGCGATGTCAGCGTCTGAGTACGTGCGGGAGGCCACGAGATGGGCCCGGGCGATCAGGATGCTGGACCCTCACGCGAAGCTTGTCAGCTGCGGTTGGAACGGCTGGGACGATTGGGACCGTGAGGTAATCGACGGGATGGCGGACCTCGTCGACCTCCACTCCCTTCACATCTACACGGGGTCCGATGACTACTGGACCAACGTGCTGCAGGTCCACCAGGCCGAGCGCGCGATTGCATGCTCGCGAGCCCTCATCGCACGCGCGGCGTATGTGCGCAAGCTCGACAGGTGGCCACGGATTGCCTACGACGAATGGAACGTCTGGTACCGGACCGCCGACGGGACCCTCGAAGAACGTTACAGCATGGCCGACGCGTTGGCGGTCGGGACCTACCTGAACATTTTCATCCGCAATTGTTCATGGGTCCAGATGGCCAATCTTGCCCAGATGGTCAACGCTATCGCGCCAATCGTAACGACGCCTGACGCCGCTGTCGTGCAGCCGATCTTTTACCCCGTTATGCTGCATGCCGGCAACGCGCTTTCACTGGCCATCGACAGCTATGTCGACGGCCCAACGATTGGCGCCCCCGAGCATCGCCCGGACAATCGCTGGCCTCATCGCTTGGCCGGATTGGGACCGTTTACCCTGGTCGACGCCGCCGCGACGGTAGACGAGGCGCGCAAGAACATCAGCCTAACAATTGTCAACCGGGGTGAAACGGAAGACGCCCTCGAGGTCAGTCTCCGTGACTTCGTATTCGACGGAGATGCTGCCTTACAGACACTGACGACTGCGACCGTTCCGTCAGTTCCGCGTGTGCCGGGAGTCGAGCCCGTGGCACTCGAAAAAACCCTAGAGAGCGCGATCGGGCGCTCCCTACGTATCACGGTCCCGCCGAAATCGTTCGCGACAATCCAGTCACGGATCGCGCCCTCATGAGATCAGACGCTAACCGCCCGCAGCGCGGGCCGCGCCTTCCTGGCCTAGCTTGCGCTGCCGTAGTCATTCGTTGTCATCTTCAAACTGCACAAAACATCAGAAAGGACTGCCATGCCTAGTGAAAATCCCATCACAAATTCACTTTCCAAACCACTCTCACGCCGCACGTTCCTCACACGTGCGGCAGGAGGGGCAGCCGCTGCGGCCATAGCGCCGTCATTGCTGAGAATCGGTCCCGCTGGCGCGTCGAGTTTTGCCGATACCTCATCCTTGCCTTCTGGCACCCTGACGATCATGCCCTGGGACACAGAGGAAGTACTAGGCCCCACCCTGAAGGCATTTGAGGCCCGTTACCCGAACGTCTCGGTACAGGCCAGTTATGTACCGCCCGTGACGCAATACATTTCAACTCTCGAAGAAAGGCTGCTCGCTGGGACGGCGGCCGACGTTTTCATCTACACCGACGAGGACGAAGCCGAACTAAACGCCCACCACTTCGTACGCGATCTGAGCGACCAACCCTGGGTGAAGTACGTGGCGATGGGAAACCGAGAGTTCGCGTCAACCCCTGGCCATCTTTGGGGCCTCTCCGTCACGACCTGGACGGCAGGGCCGATCTACAACGTCGACCTGCTGCACAAGGCGGGCTACAACGCGCCGCCAGCGACTTGGGCCGACTTCCTGAAACTGTGCAGCACATTGAAGGACATGAAGGTCACTCCTATCTACGACGGAGGCCCACCGCCTCCAGGCACCATCTTGCTGGGGCTTATAGGCGGCTATTACAGTCGGCACTACGGGAAGAACATCGACCCGGAGATCCTCACTGGTAAGATTTCCTTCGTGGATGCGTGGACCGAGCCGCTCACGGCGTATGCAGAGCTCTATACGCAGGGCTTGATCTCGACTGCATGGCTAGGGCTCACCGGTACCGAGATCGACGGCCTCATGGCCGAGGGCAAGCTCGGGATTTATGGGTCAGGACCGTGGGACGTAGCAACCATTCAGGCCGAAAATCCCTCCCTCAAAATGCTGATGGGACCGGCGCCTGGCCCGGCAGCAGGACAGGGCTACTGGTGCGGGTCACCGAACGTAGCATGGGCGATCAACGCGAAGGCCAAAAACCCAGCAGCAGCCTACGCGTTCTTGGACTTCCTCGCGAGCCCTGCCGGGCTGGCGCCGTACATCGCCAAGCAGGGCTACCCCTGCGCCATATCCGACTACACTCCCAAACTGCCGAGCTCCTTGTCCCTAGCTGCTCCGCCTGCCCGCAGCAGCTCGTACTACTTCTACGCCACATCCTGGGCCGATGTGGCTCCAGCCATCGTGCCACAACTCCAGTCCGAGCTCCAGGCCGATCTAGAGAGCATGATCGAGGGGAAACTAACGGTCAACGGCGTCCTCACCGCTCTCGACTCGCAGCTAGCCAAGTTGCTTAAGGCATCGTAATCCGGGAGAGCGGTCATCAGAAAACACGACGCCCAGGCAGTGGTGCCGTCATGGCAATCCCTGCCTGGGCTCGGGAATAACGTGCTCGCCGTGTAGCACAGCCGCTAACAGATCCGAGGTGGCTAACAAGGGGCGGCGAGACCTTCGGCACGCGCGACTCGCACGGTGGCGGGACGCGCTCGCTGTCGAGGCGTTCTTTTTGCCGACTGTGCTCTCCTTCGTGCTCTTGGTCGCCGTGCCCTCGATCCTGACAATCGCGCTCAGTTTCACAAACTTCGACGGGTACTCTTTCAAGTTCCAATTCGTCGGCCTCTCGAACTATCGCGCACTTTTCTCCGACCCCCAGATAACAGCAAGCCTTTACTTCACGATACTGTACGCGGTAGCCACGACAGTCATCGTGACCGTAATTGCAATCCCGCTCGCGGTCATCGTGAATATCCACTTTGTCGGGCACAAAATCGTCAGAGCCGTCTTTTTCTTCACGTCGGTGCCCAGCCTGCTGGTGCTTGCCCTGGTCTGGACGTATATCCTTTCGCCTTTGGGCTCGGGCGTCATCAATTACCTATTGTACGGGCTGTTCGGCGTAGGACCGGTGGGGTGGCTCTCGGGCAACCACCTGGCTCAGCTGTCGGTTATAATGGTAGGCGTTTGGGCGCAGGTCGGGTGGCATTCGGTGCTTTATCTTGGCTACCTTCAGTCGGTCCCTAGCGAGTACCACGAGGCCGCCGTGGTCGATGGGGCATCGGTACTCCGCCGGTTTTTCGGTATAACGGTGCCCCTACTGGCACCGGCAATGACCGTGAGCGTCGTGCTGTTGATGATCAGCGGCCTGCGAGTGTACGAACTGCCTCTCGCGCTCACGCAAGGAGGGCCCGTGTACTCGACGTACACGGTCACGCAGAACATCCTGCTCTACGGCGTGTCCAACGGTGAGTTCGGAGAGGGGTCTGCGCTGAGCGCGGTTTTCCTGGCACTGGTCATAGCGGTACTGTTTGGGATCTTGGGAGCTCTACGTCACCGTGAGTCCCGGTTGTTGAGATGAGCTCAGTTGGCCGCGCGCTGGTGAGAGCTGTGCGCCCGCAGGTACCTCGAACGCGAGTTAACCGGCGCAGACGCAGGCGCTTAGCAATGAAGCTCGTCCTCAGTCTGGTCATGCTTGCCTTAGCGGCGGGGGCGGCACTTCCCTTTTATTACATTGTCGTCAATACCTTTAAGACGCCGGAACAGAGCGCGATATCGCCTCTGGCCTTGCCCTCCCCGTTCACTCTGCAAAACTATAAGAACGTTGTCAATTCAGTACCATTGTTGCAAAGCTTCGGTAACAGCGCGTACGTGACCGTCCTCGGGGTCCTGGCGACCGTCCTATTCGGGTCAATGGCCGCCTACGCCAT
The DNA here is from genome assembly GCA_963725935.1 of uncultured Acidimicrobiaceae bacterium. Lineage (GTDB taxonomy): Bacteria > Actinomycetota > Acidimicrobiia > Acidimicrobiales > Palsa-688 > Fen-671. Next base: position 65,600 of record CAVSAM010000007.1, read on the forward strand.
CAACATGCGAAGGACCAGGGCGAACCGCGTTCTGCGGCTCGTATTGATAGCTGCGCTCGCCATCCCGTTCCAGGTCACGGTTGTGCCGCTGTACGAGATGATGGTGAAATCCGGATTGGTCAATAGCCTCTCGGGGTTGGTGGTCGTTTACATGGCCGGCGCCGTGTTCTGTTTCTTCATTATAGACGGGTATATGTCGACCATCCCTAAGGAGCTAGTTGAGGCAGCCAAGATCGACGGTGCTGGTGTGGTCCAGATCTACGCACGCATAATGATGCCGCTCAGCATGCCGGTGCTAGCCACTGTCGCGATCTTCCAGACAATAGGGATATGGAACGACTTTCTGGTGGCGAACACCTTTCTGAGCTCCTCATCGAAGTACACGATCGTCTTACAGGTGTACAGTTCAGTTGGGGAGTTCACGACGGACTGGCCATCGTTCATGACCCTCACGACGATCAGCCTCATCCCGATGGTCGTCTTCTTCGTCATAATTCAGCGCAAGATCATTGGTGGCTTGGCAGTTGGAGCGGTGAAAGGGTAGCATTGCGGCTTACTAGTGCAGCGGCACATGGTAAGCGGCCTCGCCGCGGGCGCTGTGAGGACTGGACGGGGTAATGACGTGGGTTTAGCGCGGGTCACGATTGATGCTACGGCGGTGGGCGAGCCGCTCGAGCGTGTCTGGGCTAGCTTCGGGTACGACGAGTTGAACTGGACAGCGACCCCGCGTGGCAGAGCCAACATGTCTGCGCTGAGAACTATTTTCGGCGGGCCAGCCGTCGTGAGGGCGCATAACCTGTTGACGAGCGGCAGTGGACGCGGCTTGCCGCACTGGAGCAGCGGGAACGTCTACCACGAGGATGCCCGCGGGGGCCCAGTTTACGATTGGAGCCAAATCGACCCTGTCTTTGACGTGTGGGCCGAAAACGACTTGGTCCCGCTCGTAGAGCTGGGGTTTTGCCCCGTCCAGCTCAGCCGCCCGTCGACCAGGACGTTCCATGCCATGCCCTCCTCCTACGGCGAGTATGAGAATTGGGGTTGGGCATCGCCGCCGAAGGACATGCAACGCTGGGGGAGCCTCGTGGAGGCCGTGGTGGGCCACCTTGCCCGACGTTATGGCACGCAGAGGGTGTCAGGGTGGTACTGGGAGCTGTGGAACGAACCCGATATCAGCTATTGGCAAGGGAGCGTTGACGAATATTGCCATCTGTACGATGTAACGGTGGCAGCGGCGCGAAGGTCGCTGCCAGGGGCGCGGATGGGCGGGCCGGCCACGACCGACCGCGGAGGGGAGTTCCTGGCGAGGTTCCTCGAACACTGCCTAGGAAGAGCCCACGGCGCCCAAGGGCAGTCGCCCGGCCCGCCTGACTTTGTATCTTTCCATACCAAGGGCGCGCCACAATTCGAGCGCACCTATGGTGTCATTGGCCCAGACGGCGTCGTGGGGGACGAGAACAGGTCGCCGAGCACGCAAAAGATGCTCCGCGATATCAAGGTAAACCTGGATATAGTCCGGTCGCACGCGTCCCTAGCCGGTACGCCGGTCTTCGTGGATGAGTGTGACCCGGGTGTCCCATCTCACATGGGCGTCTTCGACAACAAGAATTATGCCTTCCGGAACACCGAGTACTATGCAGTGTTCCAGCTCCAGCTAATGGCCGCGCTGCTCGAAGGAGAGCCAGAGGGGCAGCGGGGTGTCTCGCTGGCGACCGCCTGGGCGTGGTACATGGAGGGCGACCGCTACTTCGAGGGTACGCGTAGCTTTTTCACTGCATCCGACATCCCGCTGCCGGTGACAAACGCCTACCGGATGCTTGCGATGCTCGGTAGCGAGATGCTGGGTACCCAGGTCGAGCAAGCCTCTGGAGACGCACCATCGCCCGGGCAAGTCGGCGCTCTCTCAACGGTCCGGTCGGACGGGGCCGTCGTAGCGATCGTATGGCACCACAACGATGACCAGTACGTCCGCGGTTTGGGCAAGGTCGAGCTCGAGTTCAGCGGGCTGCGATGCGCGGGTCGTTCCGTGCGTTTGCGTGAGTACCTAGTGGACGCACAGCACAGCAATAGCCACACCGCTTGGCTGGAGCTGGGCTCACCGCAGTACCCGAGCGCTAGTGAGATCGAGACGGTGCGAAACCGGGCGTCCTTGGACATGGTGCGAGAGGAGACGCTGGACGCTTGCCCCGGCACGCTCCGGCGCGAGGTGGCCCTGAGGTGCCCAGGAGCTGTGCTGATCGAGGTAGCGCCCGCGTGATCACCGTCCCATCAACCCGAGAGATGGTCACGCCCTCCACCGGAGCGAGGTGGACTGAGGGCGGTCCTTGCCCAGAAAGACCATCGCCGTCTCGAAAGTTTCTTATGAACCTCGACGCTTACGGCAGTGCGCCGGCAGGTACCGTCGGGTGGGTGGACGGGCTGCCGCAGACTCGCGACGAAGCCATCGAGGCTGACCGCCTCGACCCGCTTGCGCCGTACAGGGACGAGTTCGTCTTTAGCCCGTACGGGCCGATCTATCTGGACGGCAATTCCCTCGGTCGCCAGCCGCGCGCAAGCGCTGCGGCTGTCGACGCCGTAGTGCGGGAGTGGGGCCGCGATCTGGTGGGCGGCTGGGAGCGCTGGATCGACCTGCCGAGAGCCGTTGGCGACCGGATCGGGCAGTTAATTGGCGCCGCCCCCGGGCAGGTCGTCGTCAGTGACTCCACGACGGTCAATCTCTACAAGCTGGCGGTCGCCGCCATGGACGCGGGCGCCGGCCGGATGGTGATCGTAGGGGACAAGCACGACTTCCCCACGGTGCGCTATGTCCTGGAGGGTGTTGCCGCGCGTGCTGGCGGCCAGCTCAGGCTTCTCGAAACCGACCCGGTCGATGGGCTCGGCGCCGACGAAATCGCTGAAGCCCTCGACGACGAGGTCGCCCTGGTGTGCCTCTCGGCGGTCAATTACCGGTCTGGCGCGTTGGTCGACCTACGGGAGGTAACCAACGCCGCCCACCGAGCCGGCGTCCTGACCCTCTGGGACCTGAGCCATGCCGCCGGGGTGGTCCCGATAGACCTCGACGGTGCCGGGGCCGACCTAGCCGTTGGGTGCAGTTACAAATACCTGAACGGCGGCCCCGGCGCTCCGGCGTGGCTGTACGTGCGCGCTGGCCTGCAGGCAACGCTGCGCCAGCCAGTATGGGGCTGGTGGGGCCAACGGGACCAGTTCTCGATGGGCCCCGACTACGACCCCGTCGAAGGCATCGACAGGTTCCTTGCCGGCACTCCGGCAGTGCTCGGAATTGCCGCCGTCGATGCAGGGATCGCACCATTGCTGGCGGCGGGTATCCCGGCTGTTTGGGCCAAGGCTCGACGGCTCGTCTCTCTCCTCGCGCAGCGGGCAGAGGAATTGCTCGTCCCCTTAGGAGCCAAAGTTGTCAGTCCTACGGCCGACGACCGGAGGGGCGGGCACTTGGCCGTTTCTCATCCCGACGCGTGGGGGGCGGCCCACCTCCTCATTGAACGTGGCCTGGTCGTCCCTGACTTCCGGCCCCCCGACGTACTGCGTCTCGCCCCGGTCGCCCTTTACACCAGCTTCGTCGAGGCTTGGGACGCGGCTGAGCGCATAGCGACTGTGCTTGCCGACCCGGCGGTGCATGCACCCGTCCCCAGGAAACGTGTCACTTGATCTTGTCCCCACAGCCGTGAGGCCGTCGGTACAGTCGGCCCCTGTGAGTGACCAGGGCTTATAACTCGGGGAAATCGCTTCCCTTTGGCGCGTAGGCTGTTGCCCATGCTGGTGAGCCTGGCGACCTTCCTGGTCGCGGCGACGCTGATCATCCTTCTGCCGGGCCCCGATACGTTGGTGGTAATCCGGAACCTCGTCCGTGGCGGTAGGCGTGTGGCCGTTCGTACGGTGCTCGGCGTGCTCTCAGGCCTTACCGTGTGGGTTGTCACCGCCGCTCTTGGGCTTTCAGCCGTGCTCGCTGCCAGCCACGACGCCTACCTGGGACTGCGGGTCGCTGGAGCCGCGTACCTCTTGTACCTCGGGATCAGGTCGCTTCGCTCACGCGGTGAGACCCCGGCCGCCTCAAGGCGTCTTCTCGGCAGTGGCTATACGGCAGGTTTGCTCACTGACCTGCTCAATCCCAAAGTCGGTGTGTTCTTCATCACGTTCCTCCCTGGGTTCGTGCCCCACGGGTACTCGGTGGCTTGGACGACGCTCGTGCTTGGGGCCGTCTTCGTGTTCATGACGGGTAGTTACTTCGCGATCCTGTTGACTGCGGCCCGCCCGGTCACCCAATGGATGGCCAATTCGCGCATTCGCCGGCGGATCGACCGCTGCACCGGTTTGGTGCTGATCGGCCTGGGAGTGCGCCTCGCATTAATTCCGTAACACCCGTCCAGAAGAAAGTCCCGAACGGTTCGGCACTTAGGGCTGTTGTCGAGCATCGAGCCTGACGATCACCTTTGAATGATCGTCTTGTCGAAGCCCAACGGGGAGCACCTGGCAGTCAATGCTCAGTTCATCGAGTCCGCTGAGGCGGCCTCCGACACCGTCGTTACGCTGGTGGACGGCACTAGCTACATAGTGGCGGAAAGTGTGCCTGAGGTCGCGGCCCGGGTGCGGATGTTCCGGGCATCGCTTCTTGCGAATAGACGCCTGCCGTCGGGCGGGCGCGTCCTGACCCCTAGCTGAGGCGCTCACCCGCCTGCACCGAGGCCCCCAGCGTGTTCTCCGCCGGCGCGAGCGGGCACTGCCACTGGCTGCTGTAGCGGCACGACGGGTGGTAGAGGAAGTTGAGGTCGATGATCAGCGTCTCGATCGTTCCTCCCAGATCGGCACCCTTGGCGCTGTCGAGAAGGTAACGGCCGCCGCCGTATGTCGTGCTCCCGGCAGTCGCATCTCGCAGCGGCAGGAAGAGCCCGCCGCCGTACTGTTCTAGCCACCAGACGGTAAGGATCCCGTTCACTGGCTCAGGGATCTCGAGCCTGCCGATGGCTCGCAGCGTCGTTGACTCGTCCCCACCGGTCTCGACAACGTGCTGGGCAGCTTCCGGGGCCTGGTGCAGAGGTAGCTCGAAGCGGAGGGCTGGATCGTACGGCCAGTACTGCACTCCGCTTCGCCGCAGCGGATCCCCAGGCTCGAGCGGGCTCTGTGGGTGATTAATAAAAAGGTTGTCACGCTCGGAGCGCCAGAGGGCATGCCCGCGCTCCGGCCCGGCTCGGCTCTGACCCGGGCGTACATTGCGTTGACCCGACGCCTCCAGTCGGCGAGTTCCAAGTCGGACGAGTGGAAGGTCACCTCGCCATCTTGCAGCGTCAGGCTCGACTTGTGCGCCGCTGTCTCATTCGCCAACCAGGTCGCGACGCTGGAAAGCGAACCCGCCAATGATGGCCGCCGCGGCACCGATGGCGACCATTATCCCGTTGCTGGCCCAGTTTGGGGCCGATGCCGGTGCGGCAGCCATCTGGTGGAACAAGGATGTGTCCAACAACCAATGGCTGTTGTCCGCGAACCCCCCGATCACCGTTACAAGGACCGACCACGAGATCACGCCGTAGACCGCGACCGACGTGGCGCGAGGCCATGTCCCGCTCACCAATATCCCTGTACCGAGGATAAATAATGCTGGAGGCACCATGTTGAGCCCGGCGTTGACAAGGCTCGCAAAGGGAAGCCCGGCGTTGCCACTGGCCGCACCGAGCCAAGTGATGACGCCGACCGCCAAGCCGCCCACCACAAGGACCGTAACGGCCTCGAGCAGCCGCCCTCGGAGCCATGACCATCGCGATAAAGGCAGCACTAGGAGGTGCTCGAGGTGCCCAGAGGCCTCCTCCCCGCGAGCGGCGGTAACCTGGTTGGCTGCGACAAAACCAAGCATTATGGCCATTATCAGGAAGGCGACGCCGAGATAGGCGCGAGCTCCGACACCGTGCGCCCCGAGCCTGGACAACACAGTACCGATGCTGTTCGACCCGGAAATGGTCGCCCCGGCCGGCTTGGCGATCCGACCGAAGATGAGCGCCGTGGCGGCGAGGGCCACCGCCCACGCCGCGACACTGGGGCGCATAAGCCTGGCTGCTAACCCTGCTGGCCCATTGAGCAGACGCGTGCGCTGCCGGCGCGGTCGGGCGGTCAGGGAACGTCGAGGTACCTACGTCGCGGGACCCGGCGAGCTGCACGGTGCCAAGCGCCAGCGCGGCGACCAGCGCGGCCGATGGGACGAGCGGCACCCAGTCCGGCCCGGTGAGGGGTTGCAGCAGCTCCACCCAGCCGAGCGGGGTAGCCCATCGGAGCCCGTCCAGGCCGATCCCCGAATCGGCCACCATGCGCAGCGCGTAGCAGGCGCCCAAGAAGTACGCAGCGTACGCGGCGGCCTGGCGGCGCGTGGCGGCCAGTTGGCTGGTGAGCGCCCCGACGGCGAGGAAGACTGCGGCGCTGGACACGAGTGCCAGCGCAAAGAAGACCGATTCGCCGATGCCGAAGTGGACCTTGGACGACAGGCCGGTCAGCACGGTCACTAGCGCTGTAACCATAAATAGCGCGACGAGCCCGCTGCCGAGCCCCAGCAACGCCTGTGCCGCCGCTGCCCTGCGCGTGGTCTGACCGCAAAGAACGAGCTCCCATCGCCCTTCGTCCTCTTCACCGCGAAACAGCCGGGTCGCCGCAAGCAGCCCCCATACAGCGCCGACAATGCTCAAGAAACCCAGGACCTTGTACGCAGTGAAGCCGGCGACGGTCTGGAGCTCATGGGCGGGCCCGAACAGCGCAGCTAGGGCGGTATTGGCCCCGAAGTTGGCCGCCAGCTTCTCCCGGGCTGCAGCGGTCTTGTAGCTCGACAGGTACGTAAAGGCCGACGAGGCAACGCATATGCCGAAGAAATATCCCCACAGAGCGCCGGAACGGCCCGCCTTCTTGGCCGTCAAGCGGGCCACCACTGTTCTCGCGGCGAAGGTGCTCGCGGCGACTGTGCTCGCCGAGACTGTGCCTGCCGGGTGTACGGGTGGCACGGGCCCCGATGCTGCGAGTTCAGCCAACCTTCGCTACCTCTTCACCTGGTGCCGTCGGTTCGTCTGGTGCCTTAGGGCGCCCATAGTGCTCGAGGAACAGTTCCTCCAGGGACGGCTCGCTGCTTATCAGTTGGCGGACGTCCGATGTGGCCAGCACCCGGAGCAGAGGCTCGATGGTCCCGCGCACCTGGCAGCGCACGACCCGTCCGCTCGTCTCTACAGCGCTTACCCCTTCGATCCGGCTTATATCTGGAACGGGCCCGTCGAATGTGGCTTCGACCGAAAGCGCGGAGAAATGACGTAGCTCCACCATCGTCCCCATTTCGACCAGCACGCCCTCCCGCAGGATCGCGACCCTGTCGCAGAGCGCCTCCACTTCGCTCAAGATGTGGGAGGAAAGAAGGACCGTTTGCCCGCGCTCGCGAGCCTCGTCGATGCAACGGCGGAACTCCCGCTCCATCAAAGGGTCCAGGCCAGCTGTCGGCTCGTCAAGCACGAGCAGGTCGGCGCGGGACATCAGGGCGGCTATGAGCAGGATCTTCTGTCGGTTACCCTTGGAGTACGCGCGCACCTTCTTGGACGGGTCGAGGTCGAAGCGCGTGATGAGCTCGTCGCGGTAGAAGGTGTCGACACCGCCGTGTACGCGCCCGAGCAGGTGCAGCGTCTCGGCGCCTGTTAGCGAAGGCCACAGGTTTGCTTCGCCCGGCACGTAGGCGAGGCGCTGATGCACCGCGACGGGCTGATGCTGGCAGTCCATCCCGAATACCTCGGCCCGTCCCGCGGTTGGGCGGGCCAGCCCGAGCAACAACCGCACGGTGGTCGTCTTTCCCGCCCCGTTCGGCCCGAGGTACCCGACAACTTCGCCTTGTGCGATCTCGAGGTTCAGGTCTTTGAGCGCCTCGACCGCACCGTAGCACTTGGTAAGGTGCTCGGTCCGCACAGCTGTTGTTCCCATTGCTAAAGACCTCTCTGGTCAGGGGATCTTCTTGCGAGCCGCACCCGGTTTGCCACGGGCTGCTTTGTGCTTTGTTCGAGCGCGGCCAGCCTCAGGTGACAGGCCCTGAAGCTGCTTGATCGCCGCGTGCGCCTGGCTGGCCAGCTCCGGGCCGAGCAAGGGCTTTGAATAGAAGTCCACCTTGGCCGTGGCTAAACGAAGGTGGCCCTCCAAGCTGAAGATGTCGGCGCCCAAGGCCCTGGACAGCTGCTCGTGCACAGAAAGTGCGCCGAGCTCCATGGCCACAAGCAACGCCGCGTAGGCCCGAGGGTCAACCATCTGGCCCGGGTTATTGCGCTCGAGCCACTTCTCGCCGAGCGCGACCATCTCGTCGAACATCGACGCGGCTTGCGGTGACCCGTCGATCATCGAGCGCGCCAGGTACCTGTATAGGAGCAGCATTTCCGGTTGAGCTGACGACATGAACGCCGGATTGGCCAATTCGCCTTCCAGCACCGCACGTTCTTTCAGTAGCGTGATCTTGGCCAGCACGTACGAGTCGCACGCGTCACGCAGTCCATCCTTGGGCCAAAGTGGTGCCGGAGCAGGCCTCCTGACACACCTGCGGCCTTGGCTATGTCCCGCACCGTTGCGGATTTGGTACCCCGTTCGGCGAACAGCACCAGCGCAGCGTCTCTGATCCGCGCCCTCGCTGTCAGGTCTTCCAGCGCAACGTCCGCTACCGGGCTTGCCACCTTCGTCCTTGTCCTATACCTGAGTACGAGTTACGATGCTCACGACCAGCATTCTATACAAACGTATAGCACGGTACGGCGGGCCCAGGTCGCATGCAACCAAGTACCTATGTACTTGCTGCGCTTTCGGAACTAGCCGGGCGATCCTGAACGAGAGGTGAACTGGAGATGGCCAAACAGATCCAGCACTACTTATCCGGCTCTGTTGCCGCTACCCGTAGTAGCCCGAGGAGAACGGGCGCATGTCGGGTTGGTAGTGCAAGTAGCCGGCGCCTCCACCGCGCTTCACCTCGTACATGGCCAGGTCGGCCTCGCGCAGCAGGGTTGCGGTGTCGGTCTGCTCGTGTGTGCACATAGCGATACCGATGCTGGCACTCACATGGATCGTGTGACCGTTGACGACGATGGGCTCGCTCAGCGACGCCAGAAGGCGTTCGGTTACCTCGTTGGCTTCGTCGACAGACTCGAGATCCTCCAGTAGGACGGCGAACTCGTCGCCGCCGAGCCTGGCCACCGTGTCGGCCTCCCGCAACTGGAGCGCGAACCGGGCACTGACTGCGACCAGCAGTTGGTCCCCGGTCTCGTGGCCGAGGCTGTCGTTTACGGTCTTTAACCCATCGAGGTCGCAGAACAGGAGCGCAGCGGTGGATTGATTGCGGATGCTGCGGGCGGCTGCCTGGGACAAGCGGTCGAGCAGGAGCGCACGGTTGGGGAGCCCGGTCAGCAGGTCGTGCATGGCGTCGTGGCGAGCGGCCAGCAACGCTTGTCGCAGCGTCTCGACCATGCGCGCGTCCGTGAAGGCGACACTGGCGTGGTCGGCGAAGGCCATCAGAGCCTCCTGTTCGGCGAGGCTGAAGCGACGGCCCGGCGTGTAGCTGGCTACCACGAGGCTGCCGACCACCTCGCCGTCCTCTTGCACGGGGGCGCCCATTGCTGCTTGGAGGCCCAGAGTGGCGAAGGCGTGCAGCGCGTTGGGGGCCTCGTAGTAGTCGTGGATGACGACGAGTTGCCGCTCCGAGATAGCCCGGCCGCCGGCGCCCTCGCCTATCTTGATCGGGCCGTCCAGCGCAGCAGCCGTCTCCAGACCTGTGGAACAGACGACCACGGCCTGCGTCGGCTGCTCGGGGTCAATACGGCGGAGCGCGACAACGCGCTCGCCGAGCAGTTCGGCGGCACCGGTCACGACGGCCTGGAGCACGTCGGATATCGGTGCCCGGACGGCGATCGACCGTTGGATGCGCGTCAAGCGGGCGAGTAGCGTCTGTCGCTCTTTCAAAGAGGCCAAAGCCGCCTTCTCGCGGCGCGTCGTGGCGAGCGCCCAGCTCATCCCCCAGGCCAGGTTGCGCTCAGCGAGTGTGAAAGGGTGCCCGGGGCGTGCGAACAGGAGCCAGCTGTTCGGGCCCTCGAACGGTACGGTCAGTACGTGACAGCGTCCTAGGCCGGGCAGAGAGGCCTGCGTAGCGTTCCTGGATGCCAATTCGCCCAGGTCCTCGTCGCATACGGCGCCGGTAGGCAAGCCGATGACAGCCTCGACCGAGCCCGGGCCTATAAGCGCGCCGACTACAGCGTCGAGCGATTCAGTAGCCCACTTGGTCGCCCTTTGCGCCATCTCGTTGGCCGCGACACCGGGCAGCCATGACATGAACCCCGTCAAACGCTCGGCGGCCCAGTCGTCGCGCGAGGAAGCGTCCATCGCCGTTGACACCGTCACTCGAGGACGAGTGCGAGGCCTCGCGTCTGCGATGCGACATGACCATTATCGCTCGCAGCCGCGCACCTGTGGCTCGTCTCGACCGCGCTCTCAAGCATCTTTACTGAGATCGGCACAAACGGTCGGGAACGGAGAGGACAGTGCCCTCGTTTTGGGCTCGATCAGACCGGCGACGGGCGTTCGCGTTTTCCACAGGATCGGTTAGGCTGACTGCAAACAAGCAGGAGGTGGGCCGTGGACGAGGATTTCGAACAGCGGGCCAAGCAGGCGGGGGGCACCGCAGGGACTGTGGCGGGGGCAATGTCGGGAGCTCGTCTTCTCGGCGCCGTGGTGCCGGTCCCCTTCGTTGGGCCGGTTGTGGGCGCCGTAATTGGAGGGGTTGTGGGCGCCGAAATAGGGCGTCGTCTCGGTAAGGCGGCTGTCGACGGCGGCCTTGCGTTCATGAGAACGCTGACCTCGCCCGCGTCCTGACCGCGGTTGGCTTTCGCGCCAGACGGCCCTCGGGCCGCGACGGGCGGCTTGCGGGTCGGCCGCCGTCACCTGGTCATCCCGCCCGGCGAGCTGGAGTGGCGTTTCAGCGCGAGCGGCGGGCCCGGCGGCCAGCACGCCAATACCGCCAATACGAGGGTGGAGCTGATCTTTGACATCGCCCGCTCGGCTGTGCTCGGCCCCCGCCAGCGGGCCCGCCTCCTCGACAAGCTCGGCGTAGCGCTACGCATCGTCGTAACCGATGAACGCTCGCAAGCTCGCAACCGCCAACTGGCAATGGAACGCCTCGCCGAACGCCTCGACGAGGCTCTCCACGTTGACCGCCCTCGACGGCCGACGCTGCCCACCCAAGCCTCCCGTGAACGCCGTTTGCGGGCCAAGCAAGTGCGCTCAGCCCGCAAAGTGGAAAGACGTTCTCCGAAGCCGGAGATGTAAGCCCGGCGCGGTTAGGGCCGGGCGACGTGAGAGTGCCTCATGCGTTTGCGTCCACTTCGGAGCTGAGCACGAGGACCGGCCTCACGACCGGACGAACGACGAAGGCGACCAGGGCCAACGCCATAGCCGCGAACACCGCCCCGGCGGTGAAAGCGTCGTCGAGGCCGTGGACTAAGACGGACTGCGCCTGAGCGGTGGCCAATGCGCGGCCTGTGCCGAACTGGGCGTGGTGGGTAACCCCACCGAAAACGGTGACCAGCACGGCGAGGCCAAACGCCGCGCCGAGCTGCTGCACGGCATTGACAAGCCCTGAGGCCGCCCCCGCGTCGGACGCTGCTACGCCGGCGAGCGACGCTGAGGTGAGGCTGACGAGAGAGATCCCGGTCCCAAGTCCCAGCAGCACCAGGCAGAGGAAGATGTGCGGGTACGACGTCCCGGCATGCAGGCGGCTAGACAGCACGAGGCTCGCCGTCGCAAGAGCGATCCCCGTCAGCATCAGGGGTTTGCGCGGCACGCGGGGCATGAGGTACCGGCTTGTGAGCTGGGACGCGAGGAACACCGAGGTGGGCACCGCCAGGAACGCGACCCCGGCCCGAAGCGGCGAGTAACCCTCGACGTCCTGCAGGAACTGCGATAGGAAGAAGAACATCCCGTACATCCCGGCGTAGACAAGGCCGCGGGCGACGTTGGCGGTGTTCCGGGTGGAGTTGGAAAGCAGCCGGAGCGGCAGGATGGGCTCCTCGGCGCGAGCCTCGATCCGCACGAACGCCGCAAGCAGGAGCACTCCCGCTGTCAGCGAGCAGAAAGTGAGGGGGTTGCCCCATCCGCTGCTGCCGGCCTCGACCAGCCCGAGCACGACCCCGGTCATCCCGGTGGTGGAGGTGATCGCGCCGGCGATATCGAAGCGGCCACGGCGCCGATCGGTCTCAACGAGCACAATGCGGCCTACGGCCCACACGGCAAGCCCGATCGGGACATTGACGAACATCACCCACCGCCATGACAGGAACTCGGTCAGAAAACCTCCCGCTACCAGGCCTGTCGCTCCACCGGCTGCCGACACGGTGGTGAACAGCCCGATGGCCCGCACTCGCTGCTGGCCCTCCGGGAAGACCGACGTGAGCAGAGCCAGCGAGGAAGGCGCTGCGAGCGCTGCGCCGACGCCCTGCATGGCCCGGCTAGCGAGCAGCATCCAACTGTCCACGGCGAACCCGCCGACCAGCGAGCTCAGGGAGAAGATCGCTATGCCGAGGAGGAACGTACGGCGCCGGCCGAGCAGGTCCCCAGCTCGGGCACCGAGCAACAAAAGCCCGCCGAAGGTGAGGATGTAGCCGTTCAGCACCCAAGACAGGCCGGTGCTCGAGAATCCCAGGCCCCGCTGTATGTGCGGCAGGGCAACGTTCACAATGGTGGCGTCGAGGACCACCATGAGCTGGGCTGTAAGAATGACGAACAAGAACACGGAGGGGTTGACAAGACGACGCCGGAGGGCTCCGGACCAACCTTCCACTAGGTGGCTGACTGGGGCTCGCCTCGGCTCGAGAACTGACGTGGGGGGCATTGACTACGACCTTTTCGCTGGTATCCTGTAAGTAACCGGAAGCTTCCTCCACTTAGTATACGGAGGATCCCTCCGTTTTGCAAGTGGTTTACGGCCTGGAGGCGCCGAACGAATGACTGCTCAGCAAGTGACCGCCTTAGATACCCCCGATGAGCTGGCAATTGAGGATGCCGCCGACGCCGGGCGGTGCATGCGCGCCGATGCCCGGCGCAACAACGAACGGCTGGTCACGGCCGCTCGCGAGGTGTTCGCGAAGTGCGGGGGCGGGGCGTCCATGGAGGCCATAGCCAAGCAGGCAGGAGTGGGGGTGGGTACCCTATACCGCCACTTCCCCAAGCGGATCGATATCGTCGAAGCCGTCTACCGGACCGACGTCGACGACCTGGTCTGCGCAGCCGAAGAGGCCGTCGCCCACAATGAGCCGTGGCGGGCGCTCGTCGTGTGGCTCGAGGCCTTCCTCCGCTACGGGCAGGTGAAGCGGACCTTCCTCAATGAGCTACACGAGGCGTTCGACAAGAACCCTCAGCTAAAGGTGGCGTCCCGGGAGCGGATCAACCAGGCGGTTGGCACGGTCCTCGGCCGAGCTCAAGAAGCTGGCGTCGCTCGCACTGACCTCGACGGGTCAGACCTTATGCAAATTCTCGGCCCGATGTGCACGAGCGCAACTCTCACCGAGACCCAGGGCGAGCGGCTCCTCGCCATGATCCTCGACGGACTCCGTCCGCCCCGATAAGGGTCCGGCCGGCCCGATAAGGCTCCGGCCGCGACGATAAGGCTCCGGCCGCGACGATTAGCCTCCGGGCGTCCCGCCCCCCTAGAACGGGCCGCCGCTCAGGAAAGCACTCGGCGGTAGAAATTTCGCAACCCCAGGGCCAGGAAGACCACTGAGAACCCGGCCACGACCGGGTAGATCACGTACAGGTGCATATGCGAAGAGTTGGTGAACGCCGCCCGCATGCCCTCGTTCACGTAGACGAGCGGGTTGATGAGCACGACCGTCTGCAGCCAGTGGAACGCTCCGATCTTCACCGGCGCTAGGCGCGTCCAGGGGTAATACGTGCAACCCAAAAAGGTGACGGGCAAGATGATGAAACCGAACATGAGGCCGATGTTGCGCGGTTCGAAACTTGTGCCGAGTACCAAGCCGAGACCAGACATTGCGATGGCCGCCAGCGGCACGAGGGTGAGGACTTCCACCCAATGCAGCTGCAGGTGCGCGTGCACGCCGGTGGCGTGAACGACCGCGGCTATGGGCAACACGATCGCCGCAGAGAGCACCCCCTGCGCCGCCCCCGACAGCACCTTGGCCATGGCGACGAGCCAGATCGGGCAGGGAGCTTGGACCCGGTCCTCGATCTCGCGCGTGTAACCGAACTCCGCAGACATCGCCAAAGCGATCGACTGAACGCCTTGGAACATCACCGAGATCCCGACGACGCCGGGCACAAGGACGGTTGCAAAGGCAGACTGTGCCGTGCCCCCGAGCCCCCCGATGCCCTGGCCGATCTTCGGGAACACGAACAGAAAAACAAAGCACAACAGGAACGGTTGGATCAGGGTGCGCAGCACGAACTCCCACCAGTGCTTGCGCAGCACGAGCAAGTCGCGCGTAATGAGCGCTCCGAGCGCTGTCCAGCTCGCGGCAGCGACGGAACGGAGCGGTCGGTCCCCTATGTGGTCGGTTGTGATGGAAGCCGCGGTGGTGAGCGCCATCAGTCGCGCAGTTCCTTTCCCGTCAGGTTGATGAAAACGGTCTCGAGGCTCGGCTCGGCGATCGAGAAGTCCAGGATCGAGAACCCGCCCCGCTCCGCGGCTGTCACGATCCTCGGGACGAGGCGGTCGTTGCCCTTCACGTGGAGCTGCAGGGCGCCGTCGACGGTGCGGGCGAGGGTGATGTCCTCAAGGGCGACCTTGAGGAGCTCCCCTAGAGCCTCGGGCCGCTCTACGGTCTTAACCGTGACGACCGTGTCGGCTCCCACGCTCTGTTTTAGGGCCGCCGGCGTGCCAAGGGCGAGGATCTTGCCGTGGTCCATGATCGCAACGCGTCCGCAGAGCTTGTCGGCTTCCTCCATGTAGTGAGTGGTGAGCATGATGGTCTGCCCGTTCCCGTTGAGCTCACCGAGAAGGTCCCACAGCGCCAATCGGCTCTGGGGGTCCAGCCCAGCCGTCGGCTCGTCCAAGAAAAGCACCGTCGGCCGATGGAAGATGGCACGGGCAACCATGAGGCGCTGTGCCATCCCGCCCGATAACGCGTAGACGGACGCCTTGGCCCATTTCGACAGCTGGAACGTCGTGAGCAGCTCGTCGCTGGTCCGGCGCGACTCCTTCGAGCCGATACCGAACAGCCTGCCGTGGTAGTAGAGGTTCTCCCAGACAGAGAGCTGGCGGTCCAGCGTGTTCTGCTGGGACACAATGCCGCTGAGCTGCTTCGCAAGGGCCGGGTGCGCCACGACGTCGACCCCGCCTACAAAGGCGCGTCCAGAGGTCGGCACCACCCGTGTCGTCAACATCCCCGCTGTGGTGGTCTTTCCTGCTCCGTTCGGCCCGAGCAGCCCGAAATCTCTCCGCTTCGTACGTCGAGGTCCAGCTTGTCGACCGCTGCGAAGTCAGCTCCCGGGTAGACCTTTGTCAGCTGCTCGGTGTGGATGACCGCTGGCCGCTCGCCTCCCGGGCCGTCAGCGGTTTGCCAGGCCCCGCTTTGGCCAGCCGGCACAGCGGTAGCTGCCTGTCGTTGTGCGCTCATCGGGTCTCATCGTACGCACAAGAGGCGAGAAGCCCAGGGAGCTGCGAAGCCCAGGAGCCGAGGAGCCCAGGAGCTGCGAAGCCCAGGAGCGCGAAGCCCAGGAGCCGAGGAGCCCAGGAGCCGAGGAGCCCAGAGGGCCGCTTTCGGCTGGCTGGTAGCCTCGCCTCATGTCTCTATGGAGCCGCGGGCTCGGCTTGAGCCTCGTCGCCCTTTTGTCGGTCCCCTTTACCAATGCCGCCCGAGTGACCAACACCAGTGAGCAGGGCAAGACCGCGAGGCAGGTCATCGTCGCTTCGGAAACGGCTATGAAAGACGTCAAGAGCTTTCACGTCGTAGGCATGGTCGGAGGCAAATCCACGGCGTCGTCGTTCAGCCTCAGCCTGTCTGCAACCGGGGGAGGGGGAGTTGTCTCGGTCCCGGGCGCCACCCTGAAGCTGGTCGTGGCTGCCGGCACGGTCTACATCAGGGCCAACGAAGCGAGCTGGCTGAAATTGACAGGGAGCCGGTCAATGGCGCAGTCGGTGGCCAACCGCTGGATAAAAGCACCTGCAAGCAACACTGATTTTTCAAACTTCGCCGCCTTGACCATTACGACCGATTTCGTGGCCGAGTTTTTCCCTGGCGCCGCCACTCATATTTCGGAGGCCGCCGGTGCCACTACCTGGCACCGGGAAAAAGTCATCCTGCTCACCGACCCAGAGGGCGACAGGTTGTATGTCGCAGCGACCGGTGCTCCGTACATGCTGTACGTCCAAGGAAAAAGCTCGCAGGACTCGCTCACGTTCAGTGAATTCGGGGACACGCAATTACCGGCAGTTCCCGCCAACACGATCAGCCTCCCGGGTGCCTGAAATTACCTGAAACCCGAAAGGTTTGGCCCGGCCGCCCACGGTCCGACCCCGATCGGGCGTAGGGTCGAACCTATGTGCTTCTCGCCGCAGGCAAATCTCGTCGGCGGGATAGTAGTCACCGGGATAGGGGTCGACGTCCTCCTGCACCGTGACGGGCGCAATACGCACATAGCGCTGTGCCGCGTTACCGGTGCTCCTCGGCTTCCATCAGTTCGTCGAGGCGTTTGTTTGGTGGGGGCTCCAAGGCCACATCAGCGCCGGTGCCGGAAGAGCCGCGATGTGGGTTTACCTTTTGATCGCCTTCGTCGTGCTGCCGATCTTCGTCCCTACGGCGGTGCTGCTCCTCGAGCCGACGGCTCGGCGGCGGTGGATGATCGCACCTTTCGTGGTCATCGGCATCGTCGTTGCCGTCGCCTTACTTGCGGCAATGCTGCACGGCCCGGTCGGCGTCCGTCTTCGGCCCTATCACCTCGCCTACAGCCTCCGTCTCAGCCACTCGGCGGTTGTAATAAGCCTCTACGTCGTCGCCGTCTGCGGCGCCTGGTTGGCGTCGGGCTATCGCCTCATAGCCTTTTACGGGATCATCAACCTGGTCGCAGTGATCGTTATTGCAAAATTGACCATCGACGGCTTCGCATCTGTCTGGTGCGGCTACGCAGCGCTTACGAGCGCGGCAATGGCGCTGTACATGCGCCGCCCGCACTCCAGGTCGTCGTCGGTTCTGGCCGTGGCCAGCTAACTCTGGACCGAAACGCGCGGTGGGCAACAAAAAGTGTCAGTAGAACGGCCGAGGACGTGTGGGCCGAGGACGTGTGGGCCGAGGACATACAGCTGGGGACATACGGCCGAGGACATACGGCTGGGGACATACGGCCGAGGACATACGGCTGGGGACATACGGCTGGGGACGTGTGGGCCACGCCCCACGGCCGTATGTTCAATCCGGGTTCTCGGTTTCGAACTCGTCGATGCCGAACAGGCCGACAGGTACCCCGATGTCTTCAGGTACGAGGGTCGCCGTGCTCGCGTTGAGGACCTCTCCGCGGAAAAATGGAGGAGATATCGCCGGGTAGACGATGATGACCACGAACCCGATCAGAAAGGCCCCAGCAGCGAGCAGGAAGCTGCCGCCCATGTGCCAGTGGAGAAGGGGCACGCGCCACGAGGTGTCACTATTGCTGGGCGACCAGTCCTGCACCAAGCTGTACCCGCCGATCGACCACATGATCGCCCATCCGGTCAGCGGCAGGATCCCCCGCATGAAGAGGTGCCGCACCGACTGGGTGAGAGTTCGCCTGTAATACCAGAAGCAGGCGAGCCCGGTGAACCCGTAGTAAAAAGCGATCAGAACGCCGAGGGCGGTGACCGAGTCCACTATCACGGTCCCAGCCGAGATGAAGTTCATGACGACGTAGAGGACGATCGATACCAGCCCCATCATTAACGTGGAGAAGCTCGGGGTGAGGAACCGGGGATGGATCTTGGCGAACTGTGACGGCAACGCCTTGTAAACCGCCATCGAAAGCGTGGTCCACGCGGTCGGCAGGATTGTGGTCTGGGTCGAGGCGGCGGCCGAGCTCAGGACCATTAGCAGCAACAGGTGGGTGAGCAAACTACCAAACCCCGAAGTGCCGAATATCGACCCGCCGAGGACTGACAGCACGTCGTTTACGTGCCCGGGGTTCCCGAGCCCGATGCCAGTTTTACCAAGGCCGGCGTAGGACTGAGCCGACACGATCACGAGCTCGTAGACCGCCAGCAGCACGACCGTGGATATAACCGCCGCGCGCCCAGGGAAGACGTGCTTGTTGGCGGTCTCCTCGTTGACAGACACCGACGTGTCCCAGCCCCAGTAGATAAACAGCATCAGGGTGAGCCCGTCGACGAAATGCGAGAACGAGCCGCCGAAGGGGTTCAACCACGACCACGCCGGGGTCAGGTGCCCGACCGGGGCAGAACCGCCGCCCACTTTTACAAGAGCTACGACGGAAAGCACCACAAGCATGGTCACCTCGACCCCGAGCAGCGCCTTTTGGAAGTTTGCAGATATTTCAATACCCACATAACAGATAGCCGTCATGGCCACGATCCAAAGGACCCCGACGAGCAGCACCCAACCGCTGTTGGCCTGAGAACCGATGCCCTTGGCGCCGAAAAGCAAAAAAACGTACTGCCCTGCCACCTGGGCGAGGCTCGGCATGACCAGGATGTCGGCGGCCACGATCCCCCAACCGCCCATCCAGCCGGACCTCGGCCCGAAGGCCCTGGTCGCCCACGTGAACGTCGTACCGCAGTCGGGGTCGGCATTATTGAGCTCCTTGTAGCCGAACGAGATCAGCAGCATCGGGACGAACGCGAGGATCGTCACGATCGGTGACCGGACACCGATCAGCACGACTACAAAACCGAGCGTGGCAGCGAGGCTGTACGCGGGGGCGGTCGAGGCGACACCGACGACGGTGCTTGAAAGAAGGCCAAGGGCGCCCTCCTTCAGCCCTTTGTCCAGCCGCTCCGCTCTGGCAGCGTCGGTACTGATGGCGTGCGAAAAAGCGCTCATGGTCCCCCTCGCTACTGCTGGTCGATGTAGCTCATCACGTGCTTTATCCGTGTGTAGTCCTCGAAGCCATAAACAGAGAGGTCTTTTCCGTACCCGGAGTGCTTGAAGCCGCCGTGCGGCATTTCGGCGACAAGGGGGATGTGGGTGTTGACCCAAACGCAGCCGAAGTCGAGGTCGCGCGACATGCGCATGGCGCGGCCGTGGTCGCGTGTCCACACGCTTGCCGCCAACCCGTACTCGACACCGTTGGCCCATTCCAGTGCTTGTGCTTCATCATCGAACTTCTGCACCGTTATCACTGGCCCGAAGATCTCCTGCTGCACCATTTCGTCGTCTTGGCGGAGGCCGGCGAGCACCGTTGGCGCAAAGCAATACCCACGGTCTCCCACCTGTTCGCCTCCGGTGAGCACCTCCACGTGGCTGGGCGCATGCTGCAGGAAACCACGGACGCGCTCGAGCTGGGCCGCGTTGTTGAGAGGCCCGTAGGCAACATCTTGACCGGGGTCGTCTTGGCCGTAGGGGCCTACCGTTGTGGCACGCGCCTGTTCAACAAGCGCATCAAGGAGATCGCCGTGGGCGCGGGCCGAAACCAGCACCCGCGTTGCCGCCGTGCAGTCCTGCCCAGCGTTGAAGTAGCCCGCCATCGCAATGCCCTCGGCCGTGGGCCCGACGTCCGCATCGTCGAAGACAATGACGGGGGCCTTGCCACCAAGCTCGAGGTGCACGCGTTTCAGGTCGCCTGCGGCCGAGGTTGCCACTTCCATCCCGGCGCGCACGCTCCCGGTGATGGACACCATGGCCGGGATCTTGTTCGCGACCAGCGCCCGGCCCGTGTCGCGGTCGCCGCAGACAACGTTGAGGACTCCCGGCGGAAGGTGCTCGGCGAGGATTTCGGCGAGCAGCAAAGCGCTTACCGGCGTCGTGTCGGAGGGCTTCAGGACCATCGTGTTGCCCGCGGCGATCGCCGGTGCCCATTTCCAGACCGCCATCATCATCGGGTAGTTCCACGGTGTCACGGCCACGCATACGCCCACGGGCTCGCGCCGGACATAGGAAGTGTGGCCGGCCATGTACTCGGCGGCCGCTCGTCCCTCCAGGAGCCGGGCAGCACCGGCGAAAAAGCGGATCTGGTCGACCATAACCGGGATTTCCTCGGCCATAGTCACCGCGAATGGCTTGCCGGTGTTCTCGCATTCAACCCGGACGAGCTCCTCGGCACGCGCCTCTATTGCGTCGGCAACGCGGAACAGTGCGAGGCTACGTTCGGAAGGCGTCGAGCGTTTCCACTTACCAAAAGCGTCCTTCGCGGAAAGAAGTGCTCGCTGGACGTCCTCGGGCGAAGATACGGGTGCTTCGGCGAAAACCTCCCCCGTGCTCGGGTCTATGAGCGGAGCGGTCTTAGCTCCCTCGGACGTGACCCGCTCGCCGTGGATGAAATTCCGTAGTTCTCGCGTAGTGGTTCCCCCCACTCCATTTCGGCGGTCACAAGCCCCGTTTGGTCGCCGCGGCGGAACGCGGCTCCAATATCATAAAGCGGACGTGAACCCTGCGGATGACGTGCGCCTGCGGTCCCTGTCGCTTTGGTGGGACGGGCTCCCGGGGCAATTGTCGCAGCGGGGGGCGCTCGAGCGGGATATCGACGTCGATGTGGCTGTGGTGGGGGCGGGGTTTACCGGGCTTTGGACTGCGTACTACCTGCTCCGGGCGGCGCCTGGCACGCGGGTCGCCCTCCTGGAAAGCCAGGTCGCCGGCTACGGCGCCTCGGGAAGGAACGGGGGCTGGTGCTCGGCGCTGTTCTCCGCACCTGGCACGCTGATCGCGCGGGACCACGGGGTCGAGGCCGCCCGGGCCATGCACCTGGCCATGCAGGGCAGCGTCGACGAGGTCGGCCGAGCCGCTGCCGCCGAAGGGATTGACTGCCGGTTCAGCAAAGGTGGGACGGTCGTGGCGGCGCGCACCCCGGCCCAGGTCCGCCGGGCTGAGGCCGAGGTTACCGAGTCGCGCGCCCTGGGCTTCGGCGAACAAGACCTGAGGTGGTTGGGCCGGGCCGAAGCGGAGGAGCGGCTTCGGATGGCGGGCATGCTCGGCGCCACTTACACGCCGCATTGTGCCGTGCTCGACCCTGCCAGGCTGGTGCGCGGACTGGCAGAGGCGGTGGAGCGCTTGGGTGCGACGCTCTACGAGGGGACCGCCGTCGAGGAGATCCGTCCTGGGGGCACCTCCAAGCGTGTGACGCTTCGTGCGAACGGTTGCTCAGTGACGGCAGACGTTGCTGTCCGGGCAACCGAGGCGTGGGCGGTAACGCTGCCAGGGGAGCGAAGGACACTTCTGCCGGCGTATTCGCTGATGATCGCCACCGAGCCGCTCCCCGCCACCTTCTGGGCGGAGACCGGGTTGGCGCAGCGCGAGTCCTTCTCAGACCACAGGCGTTTGATCATCTACGGGCAGCGCACCGCGGACGACCGCATTGCGTTCGGCGGGCGGGGGGCGCCCTACCACTTCGGCTCGTCTGTCCGCCCCTCCCACGACCGCGCCCCGCAAATCCACGAGTCGCTTCGCCAAGCGATGGTGGAGCTCTTCCCAGGCGCCCGGAACGCCGCGGTCACCCATTCGTGGGGTGGGCCGATCGGGGTGCCGCGCGACTGGTTCTCGTCGGTCGGGCTCGACCGCACCGCGGGGCTGGCCTGGGCCGGCGGTTACGTGGGCGACGGCGTCTCCACGACCAACCTGGCTGGGCGGACACTTGCCGACCTGGTCCTCGGGAGGGAGAGCGAGCTCGTCGGGCTCCCTTGGGTCGGCCACCATTCGCCCAGGTGGGAGCCTGAACCGTTGCGGTGGCTCGGAGTGAACGCGGCGCTCTGGGCGACCAAGTCCGCTGACCGCAGCGAGGACGCCGGCGGGGCACCCTCAGCTCTGGTGGCCCGGCTGCTCAGTGCGCTAGGTCGAGGGGAAGATCTCTAGAGGAGAAAAGTCCGCGCCAGGTCTACTGCTGATCTTTGGAGATGCCGAAACCAGACTGAGGTACGAGCATGAGCGCGAACGCATTGCCCTCTGGGATTGCCCTTTTAGTGATCGCCTCCGTGGCGCTACTCTTCGCGGTCGGTGTCGTGCTCTGGCACCGTTTCGGGCCTACGAACCGCACCCTCCACACTCTGCTCGATGGATTATCCCCACAATTCGCTCGGCTAATCACAGCTGATTATGCCGAACAGGTCCTGGGCGCCGAGACCGACGCGGCCTTGGCGCAACTGGCTTCCCTCGGCTTGGCGACCTCACGGGCTTACGCTCTCGGCCGTGCGACGGCCGGCGAGCTCCATGCTGTGACGAGGGCCCTGTCGCGGGCCTACGGCCCGGATTTTGCCAAGATCGCCGGGCTGGGCACCGTAGAAGCCGCAATACCGGCAAGCGAGCCAGACCTCGTGGACCTGGCGCGCCGACTCGGGATCTTCGGGTTCCCTGCAGAGGTGGACGGCGGTACTGCGGTCACCTCCACCGACGAGAAGCTGCACCTATCGGTCACGGCCGGCGCAGCAGGCCCCTTCGTTGGCAAGGCGGTGGCGTGCGCTTGCGCCGACGAGCCCAAACCGTTCCTTGCCGCCCAGTATCCGCGGGGGGCGTGGAAGAACCGGCAGGCCGTCGACCCGCTCCCGGGGGCCTCGCCCAACGTGGCTCTTCCCCGTGCTGGTGCCATGTTGTCTGCGCGGTCCCGGCGGAGCACGATCGCCGGTGCCGGCTCGGGCGCAGAGCTGATCGACTCTCAGATCGAGCTGGCAGGTCACTACGCCTACAGCGGCCCAGCGGCGATCGCATCGCTGAACCGGGCCAACGGCCAGTTCAGGCAGTTGGAGCAAACCCAGGTCGGGCAGGCCGAGCAAAGCCAGGTCGCCGGTCCGAGTTAGACCTGCTGCGCTACTGCGAAGTGGGCCCGCCCCTACTCGTTGCCGAGGCCGGCTCTAGTCTCCCGAGAGGCGGAACGGCAGCCGGGCCACGATTACGTCGGTCCGTCGCCGGAGCACGTTGGCCAGGATGACGTCGCGCTGGTTCTGCAGGACGCGGTGGCGCCATTTGCTCGGTTCGATCTCCGGGATGAGGACCAGCACCTGGTGACACTGCCGGATCTTCGGCCTCTCGAGGTACTCGAGTATGGGCGTCGTGATGGACCGGTTCGGGGAATGGACGATGTCGAGCTCGACTCCCGGATCCCAGCGCTCCCAGTCCGCTTTGAGTGCGGCCGCCTTTTCCCGGTCGAACTGGATGCTCACCGCGACCACCTCGTCGCTCAAGGCCAGAGCCGTGTCGAGAGCAAACTCGGTCATGCGCGACAGGTGCGCGACGGGCACGATAACGATGCCTTTGCCACCCCGTGGCCGCCCGGGGATCTTGCCGAGGCCGAGCGCGGCAGCGACCTTGTCGTAATACCGCTCGATGCGGGCGAACAGCAGCATGAGCGCCGGGATGGCTATGACTACAACCCAGGCGCCCGAAGTGAACTTGCTTACCAGGAAGATCACCGTGGCGACAGCGGTCATTGCCGCGCCCGTCCCGTTGAGCCCGGCACGTGCCCACCAGCGGGCCGGCCTTTGTTGCCACCAGTGCTTTACGAGGCCGCCCTGAGAAAGGGTGAACCCGGTGAACACGCCAATCGCGTAGAGCGGTATGAGCGACTCCGTGTTCGCACCCACTGCCACCAGGAGCACGCCGGCCAGGGCCGCCAGGATTGCCACGCCATAGCGGAACACGGGGCGGTCGCCCCGCAGCCCGAGCACGTGGGGGAGCAGGTTGTCGCGAGCGAGGAGGCTGGTCAGCACTGGGAACCCCCCAAAGGAGGTGTTGGCCGCAAGTGCCAGGATCACGGTGGTGGCCAGGTCCACCACGTAGTAGATAGGACTGCGGCCGACGGAGGCCGCGGTGATCTGGCTGAGGACAGTTTGCCGGGAGCTCGGGGCGATGTGGAACCGCACCGTCAGGAAAGCCAGGCCCAACAGCATGGTCCCGAGGAGCGCACCCAGGATCACCTCGGTACGCATCGCTCGCTTCGCGCGGGGTTCGCGGAAAACCGGGACGTCATTGGCGATGGCCTCGACGCCGGTAAGTGCGCTGCAACCCGCTGCGAACGCTTTGAGGAGCAACAGGACGCCGACAGTCGCGGCAACCTTGGGTATTACGGCTGGGTGGATTCCGGCGTTGGCCGCCGGGTGCGATCGGAGCATCCCCGAGACGATCACGACATAGATGCCGAGGACGAACACGGCGGTGGGCAGGAGGAAGGCCTTCGCGCTCGCAGCGATCCCCCTCATGTTGACCGCAGTCAGCATCCCCAGCACCGCAAGCGAGATCAACAGGCTGTGCGGGGCCAGGGAGGGGAACGCGGAGACGAGCGCCGCCACGCCAGCCGCGACGGACACGGCGACGGTGAGGGTGTAGTCGACTACGAGGGACGCCCCGGCGAGATGGCTCGCACGCGGCCCAAGGTTGGCCTTGGAGACGGCGTAACACCCGCCACCGTCAGGGTAAGCCTCGATGACCTGGCGGTAGGACAGGACGAGTATGACCAGCAGCACGACGATGACGAGCGTGATCGGTTCGATCTTCGCCAAGGCGCCGGCCCCCGCCGTGGCGAGCACGACGAGCATGGCCTCGGGCCCGTACGCCACAGAGCTGAGCGCGTCCAGCGACAGCGCGGCGATCCCCTCAAAGCTCGAGATCTCTCCCTTGCCAGCGTTTTTATCGTCACCGGTCTCTTCACGCGTGCTCGCCGTTTTACGGGTGTCAGCGGTATTACGGCGCATCGCTCATCTCATGGCCCGGGTGACGGGCCGAGCTCCCGCAGGCGAGCCGCCGCAGCCTCGGGGATGATGTCGTTGGCAAAGGCGTCCATGCCCGACTCCGAGCTTGCAAGGAACTTCATCTTGTCGTTCGAACGCCTCAAGGTGAACAGTTCCAAGTGGAGGGCAAAGTCCTTCCGTCCCGTGCGCACGGGCGCCTGGTGCCACCCGGCAATGTAAGGCGCGGGTTTGTCGAAAAGTCGAGCGAAGCGGCCGAAGAGATCCAGCAGTACCTCGGGCAGCTCGGAGAGCGCCTCGTCGTCCAGTGCCGCCAGGTCGGGGACGCGATCGTTCGGGTAGAGATGGATTTCGTAAGGCCAACGGGCCGCATTTGGCACGAATGCCGTCCATTTTCCGGTGCGGAGCACCAGGCGCGACCCGGCCGTAATTTCTTCGGCAACGATGTCATCGAACAGGTTCCGCCCGGTCTCCCGGTGGTATTCGAGCACCGCGGCGAGCATCCTGTCGGTCCTGGGCGTGACGAACGGGTACGCATATATCTGCCCATGCGGGTGCTGCAGCGTGACGCCGATCTCGGCTCCTGCGTTCTCGAAACAGAAGACCTGCTCGACACCGGGGATGGCGCTGAGGGTATTGGTCTGGTCGATCAGCGCCTCTAGGAGGAGGCGGACGCGTGAGAGTGACAGTTCAGCGAACGAGGAATTGTGATCTGACGTATAGCAAACGACCTCGCAGCGCCCGTTGCCGGTAAGGGCTGGGAACCGGTTGTCGAACACGACGACCTCGTAGTCGGCTTCAGGGATCTCGCTTGGGTGGCCGGGCCTGGTTGGGCAGAGCGGGCAGTCGTCGGCGGCGGGGAGGTAGGTCCTGACTTGGCGGTGCGAGGCGTACATCACCCAGCTCAGCAGCAGGGGGTCGTACCTCAGCTCGGTCTCAGCGATCAGGGGCGGGAGGTCCCTGCCGTCCACGGCGTTGCGTTCGGCGGTGGTGACCGCGTCGTAATAAATGATCTCGCGCCCGTCCGCCAGGCGCCTGCTGGTTTTCCTCACGGACGTGACGGCGTGACGATTGCCTAGCCGAGGCGGGAGTGAAGGAACTCGATGGTGCGCTCCCACGCAACTTCGGAGGCATCTGGAGAGTACTGGCCGGGGCGCTCGTCGTTGAAGAACCCGTGGACCGTGCTCGGATATGTGTAGAACATCACGTCGTTGTTCCCCGCTTCTCGTAGCGTGGACTCGAGGGCGGCCACCACCTCGGCGGAGGCAAAGTCGTCATGTTCTGCATAATGCCCTAGCACTGCAGCCGTAATAGCGCCGTAGTCGGGCTGGGCTCCCTCCCATGGCACGACCCCGTAGAAAGGCACCACGGCGCGGACCAGGTCGGGCCTCTGGCTCGCGACCATCAGAGCGAGGCCGCCACCCATGCAAAAACCGACGACGCCGACTTTGCCGTTCGAGCGAGCGGCCACGGCCTCGACAGCGCCGCTCATGTCCTTGCCCGCCTTGTCGAGCCTCATCGCCATCATCAGCTTCCCGGCCTCATCGGGCTCGCTTGCAGTCTCGCCGTGGTAGAGGTCCGGCGCCAGGGTCACGAAGCCTTCGCCCGCGAAGCGGTCGCACACGTCTGTGATGTGCCCGACCAGGCCCCACCACTCTTGGATGACAACCAGGCCGGGGCCTGTGCCCGCCTCGGGAGTTGCGAGGTAACCCCGTCCCACCGTCCCGTTGCTCGGAAATTCGATCACCGTTCCCATAATCGCCGAGGGTAGTGCGCCGGGATGGCAGATGCGCAGCCGGGCCCTCGCCTTACGTAAGCGGGATGGAAGCGGGCCTTCTGTAAGCGGGCCGCGCCGTGGTAACGTTCGGACGTCTTAGCCATCCAGCGGGGGTGAGGCAGCTTATGACCGACGTCGAGCAGCGCATCCAGTGCCGTTGGTGCCACGCCCAGAGCCCGAGCTCGGCTCGCACCTGCGACCGCTGCGGGGCCCCGCTCGACGTGCGCGATGCGGTGACCGACAGTGGGTGGCGGGAGGCACCTCGCTTGCGCGACCTGACCCAGTTCCACTGGTCGGCGAGCGGCTGTCAGTTGGACGCAGGCGTCGTGCCCGTGGCGGAGGTAACTCTCGCTGGGGAGGACACCGTGTTCTTCGAGCACCACGCGATGCTTTGGAAGGACGAGACCGTGCCGATGTCGGTATTGAGCACACCCGGCGGCGCCAGGCGGCTCGTGTCGGGGATGCCGTTCGTGCTCAGTGTCGCCCACGCCCCAGGGCGGGTCGCTTTTTCGCGCGATGCGACGGGCGAGCTGGTCGTGATCCCCGTCGAGGCGCCGGCAGAAGTCGACGTGCGCGAGCATGCGCTCGTGCTGGCCAGCGGTTCTCTGGGTTTCACCTACGAGAAGATCGGCGGGTTCCGCGTAATGCTCGCTGCGGACGCGGGCATGTACCTCGACCGCTTCGTCGCCCAGTCCGCTCCCGGCCTGCTGGTCCTGCACGGCTACGGCAACGTGTTCGAACGCACGCTCGGCGAGGGCGAGACCATCCTCATCGACCCTGGTGCGTTCTTCTACAAGGATTCCAAGGTCGCCATCGAGGTCACGAGCATCAACATGAAGGGCCGTATCGAGGACAGTGCTGCAGCAGCCCCGACGCCTGGGGGGGACGGCGGAGGGGATCTTGGAGCGGCCGCAGCCGCCCCTCCTGCAGAACCCGCCAAAAAAGGTGGCATGTTCGGGCGCCTCAAGAGCGTCACATCGATGGTCAACGTCGGCGGCATCGCCCAGGCGGCCGGGCAGCTGCGTTCGGGCGGCGGTATCGGGGGAGTGGCTTCTGCCCTGGTCGGCGGCGGAGGGTCCACGATGTTCCGCATGACCGGGCCGGGCCGGGTCGGGATCCAGTCGATGTTCCGGCCTCACAAGACCGGGAGCGAGTGAGATGACTGACACAGCCGCAGCCCAAAGCACTTATACCTGCCCCTATTGCAAGCAGACCTCCACCGGCGCCGAGACGAGCTGCCCAAATTGTGGGGCGCCGGTCAATATCCAGCTTCGCACCACCGCCTCTGGGTGGACCGAGCTGCCCTCGATAGCGGACATGGCCCGCATCCAGTTCGGGCAGTCGAAGGCTCAGGTCGAGGGCCGTCTGGTGCCGGTAGCCGAGATGAGCCTTGCGGCCGGTGACGGCGTGTACTTCACCCACAACATGCTGTTGTGGCAGGAGCCCACCGTCCACGTCGACGCCATGCCCCTCAGCAAACCCTGGACCAGGCACCGTGCCGGGATGCCCCTCGTGATGCTCACCGCCGATGGGCCAGGGCGCATCGCCTTTTCCCACGACGAGCCCGGCGAGCTCATCGCCCTGCCGCTCCAGCGAGGCGCGGCGGTCGACGTCCGCGAGCACACCCTTCTGGTCGCCACCAAGGGCGTCGCTTACGACTGGGCCCCCACCAACGTCTGGTTCATGACATCCGGAGGCCAGCAGCAGCCGGTGTCGGCCGGAGGAAGCCTGCTCAAGATGGGCATGCAGATGGCGGGTGCGCCCGGGATGGACCGTGACCGTGGCCGGGACAACAACCAGCAGGAGTGGCACTACCCGGTAGGCCAGTTCCTCGACCGCTTTCAAGCGGGCGAGCAGCCCGGCCTCGTGATGGTCCAGGCGAGCGGCAACGCCTACATGCGCGAGCTGGCAGAAGGCGAGTCGATCCTCATCAAGCCCCCCGCCCTGCTCTTCAAGGACCCGACGGTCGGGATGCAGCTCCACGTCGAGTACCCCGCAGCCGGGATGAAGCTGTGGCGCACCTGGGGGAACCGCTACCTCTGGCTCCGGGTCTGGGGCCCGGGCCGCGTCGGCCTCCAGTCCTGCTACGAACGCCTCGACGACCCGGGCACGGATTTCCGTGACCTGTCGCCGCATACCGACCATTTGTGGAGATAGTCCCTGCGCCGTAGCAAGCTGGGGTGATGGCCGGCGATGTGAAGCGCCCGGGCAAGGTGGCACCGGGCAAGGCAGCAGTGGTCCTGCTGAGCGGGGGGCTCGATTCGGCGACCACCCTCGCCATTTCCATTTCGGAGGGCTACCAGCCGTATGCCTTGAGCTTCCGCTACGGCCAGCGCCACGAGGTCGAAATAGCGGCCGCTCGCCGCGTCGCCGAGTCCATCGGCGTGGCAAGGCACATCGTGATGGACATTGACCTGCGGGCCTTCGGCGGGTCGGCGCTCACAGGCGACATCGACGTACCCCACCACGCACACGTGAGGGACCTCACCCCCGGGATCCCGGTGACCTATGTGCCGGCCCGAAACACGATCTTTTTGTCCTTCGCTCTCGCTTGGGCGGAAACCCTCGGCGCCAGCGACATCTTCATCGGCGTCAATGCAGTCGATTACAGCGGATACCCGGACTGCCGCCCTGAGTACCTCGCTGCTTACGAGGCGATGGCCAATATCGCCACCAAAGCCGGGGTCGAGGGTCTCCAGCACCTGAGCATCCACGCGCCGCTCGCCCACTGGACCAAGGCGCAGATCATCGAACGAGGCCTTGCTCTCGGGGTCGACTACTCGTTGACCCATAGCTGCTACGAGCCTGGCGAGGGAAACCGGCCATGTGGGACCTGCGCCTCATGCTTGTTGCGGGCGAAGGGATTTGCCGAGGTGGGCACTCCCGACCCTGCGCTCCAGCCCTAGCCGCAGCCGCTCATCGAGGCCCAAGTCCTGGGCCGCGCCTCAGGGACGAAGCCGGCCTCAGGCCCGCCAGACCTTCACGGGGCTGCCGACGGCGACCGTCACAGCGCTCCCCGTACCGAGCGGCGACCGCCCGGTGAGCCTGGCGCTGAGGAACGAGCGGCCGCCCGCCGCCCCGGCCACCCCTGCCATTTCGACCGTCACCAGCATGTCGTGGCCGTAGTAGTGGCAATTGACGACACGTCCGGTAAGACCTCCGGCGCCGTTGGCCGCATGTAGTTCGACCTGCTCCGGGCGCACCAGCACGAGCACTTCCTCGGACTCGCGCACAGGAGTGCTCGCATCGGCGATCGCAAGCGGGCCGAGCGCCGTCACCGCCATCCCACCCCGGACGGTCCCCGGGAACAGGTTGGCGTCGCCCACGAAGCTGGCCAAAGCCGGGTCGAGTGGGTCGAGGTAGATCTCCTCGGGGCCGGCACACTGCGCGACCCGGCCCCCCCGTAGCACGGCCACCCGGTCGGCGAGAGAAAGGGCCTCGTCCTGGTCGTGGGTTACCAGCACCGACGTCGTCCCGGTGTCGGCCAGCACCCTCGCCACGTCGGCGCGCACTTCGGCCCGCAAGGCTGCGTCGAGGGAGGCGAAAGGTTCGTCCAGCAGCACCAAGCTTGGCCGGGTGGCCAGCGCCCGTGCGAGGGCGACACGTTGCTGCATCCCACCCGACAGCTGGTGGGGGTAGCGCTGGCCCTCCCCGGCGAGGCCCACGAGCTCGAGCAGTTCCTCGGCTCTCCCGCTCTTGCGCTCGGCGCGCGGCAGCCCGAAGCCAATATTGCCTGCCGCGTTCAAATGCGGGAAAAGGGCGCCGTCTTGGGGGACATAGCCCACTCGCCGAGACTCGGGAGGGAGGTGAGTGTGCTCATCTTCCACCACCGTCCCCCCGATCGAGATCCGGCCCTCGTCAGGGCGGTCGAAACCTGCCAGCAGTCGCAGCAGGGTGGTCTTGCCGCTGCCCGAGGGCCCTAGGACAGCGGTCAGCGAACCCTCCGGCACCTCCAGGTCGAGGTTGTCCAGCACGACATGGCCACCGAAGGACTTCTTCAGCCCCGAGGCGATGACCCGTGTCATATGGACCTCATGTACCCAATCTAGCCTTTATAAGGCATACCTAACTCTGTCGAGTAGGGAAACCTCAGACATCGCCGGCCTAGAAGGAGCAGGCAGAGCCCAGCTCGGACCGCTGCGAGCCGTCAATCAGTCCGTTGTCGCCCGCTCGCGCCGGGCAGCTTCGACACGTGGGTGGTCGTGCCACGCCGGCATGGTGGACATGAAGGCGAGGGTGGACGCCTCGATGTCGGTCCTGCTGGCCTCCGGCTGGCTGCGAGCCTGCCACGCGACCATGCGCTCGAAGCGGTCGTCGAAAGACTGCAGAGCGCCCGTTCCATCGGTGCAATAGGAGCAGTAGCGGCCGGTTTCGATTGGCATGCCACAGCTCTCGCAGGTATCGGTACTCGTCATTTGCTGTCCTTTCTCCGGTTTTCGGTGGGTGGGGGCTTTCGGTGAGTCGGGAGCGCCGGGCGTCCGCGCACGGCATCGCCTGCGTCGTCCGCGGCCAGAAGTGCCTGCATTCCTCGGGCGAGTGCCGCCCGGTCGGCCGGGGTGCGCGAAACTGGCCACGACGCCCTCTTGTACGGCGTCGTTTGGTGGATTTTTGTACGGCAGGCGATCGCCTGGCGCGAGTTGACGGCGTCGCAGGTTGCCGGAATTGCGCTTGGCGCTGCGGCGAAGTACACGCCAGGGGCAATTTCTAATGGGGATCGACCACTCCGACCGCTGAGCGGGAGAAGCTGGTCAAGCTGAGCCGCCAGCAGGTGAGCACTGTCCAAATTCAGGGCTTTGAGCCTTACTCCTAGACCGTGCCCCTGCTGGTTGGTGAGGTTCCCGTGACAGCTGGTGGGATGTCGTGCCTCGAGCACTGATCCATTAGTGAGCTGCTGGTGCCCTCGGGCTCGGTGTTGGTGCCATTGAGAGCGAGAGGAGCCAGATGATTTTTGTCGGGGTGGACTGGGCTGAGGCCCATCACGATGTGCACGTCCAGGACGAGCAAGGCAAGCGATTATCGGGTGGTCGCTTGCCGGAGGGAGTGGAGGGTATCGGTCGTTTCCACGACCTGGTCGGCGTCCATGTTGATGATCCCTCGCAGGTGGTCATCGGGATCGAAACCGACCGAGGGCTGTTCGTCGCCGCACTGGTCGCAGCGGGCTACTTGGTATTCGCGGTGAACCCGATGTCCACCTCGAGATATCGGGACCGCCACTCGAGCTCTGGAGCCAAGTCCGATCCCGGTGACGCCAAGGTGTTGGCTGACATGGTCCGCACCGACCGTCACAACCACCGCCCGGTCACGGCTGACTCGGAGGCGGTGCAGACAGTGAAGATCCTGGCCCGGGCACACCAGAGCATGATCTGGTCGAAGGGGCGCCAGACCAACGCGCTGCGCTCCACGCTGCGCGAGTTCTACCCGGCAGCCCTGGCCGCTTTTGACGACCTGAGCGGCGGTGATGCCCTGGAGGTGCTCCGGGTGGCGCCCACGCCGGAACTAGGTCGTGGTCTGTCTGTCTCGAAGATCGCCGCCGCGTTGCGCCGTGGCGGCCGACAACGCCGGGTCACCGAACGCGCCAGCGAGATCCAAGCCGTCCTGCGGGCACCCCAGCTGGCCGCGCCGGCCGCCATCTCGGCTGCGATGGGTGCTTCGGTGGCGGCCAGCGTGGCGGTGATCGCCGCCATGGCCGCTCAGATCGCCGTGCTCACCAAGGAGCTCGAAGCGGGTTTTGATCAGCACCCGGACGCCGAGGTGGTCCGTTCCCTACCAGGACTAGGGACCGTCCTCGGAGCCCGGGTGCTTGGGGAGTTCGGCGATGAGCCGAACCGGTATGGCAGCGCCAAGTCTCGCAAAAACTATGCCGGCACCTCGCCCATCACCCGCGCGTCAGGCACCAAACGGGTCGTGCTGGCCCGCTACGCCCGCAACCAGCGCCTCGCCGATGCCATTTACCTGTGGGCGTTCAGCTCCCTCAACGCGTCGCCAGGAGCCCGCACCTTCTACGACCTTCGCCGAACTGCCGGTGACACCCACCACGCCGCGTTACGCGCACTCGGGAACCGTCTCGTCGGCATCCTTCACGGCTGCCTCGACCACCACAGCGTTTACAACGAGAACATCGCCTGGCCCATCGGGCCGAACAAGAAATCAACAAGGCCGCTTGACATTTACGGCCGTGGGATGTCTAGGAGGCTGAGGGCTGCCAATCGATATTGGAAAGCTCAGCCAAGGCAAGGACCAAAGCGTGTGTACCTTTTTGACCGAGCCCCTGCGCACTGGCGGCGACGTAGAGCTGCTCGGCCAGCGCCAGGCCCGGCAGCGACAACTTCATTCTTCGCCCCTCCGCCAGAGCTATCCCGAGGTCCTTGATGAAGTGGTCGATCTTGAACCCCGGCTCGAAGTCCCCGCGCAAGGCGCGAGGGCTGTAGTTGGTCAACGACCACGACGCGGCGGCGCCCGCCCCGATCGTCTCGAGGACCTTCGGGATGTCCAGACCGGCGCGATAGGCGTACAGGAGGGCCTCGCAGACTCCCACCATGCCCGAGGCAATCGCAATCTGGTTGACCATCTTGGTGTGCTGCCCCGACCCCGCCCCGCCCTCCAAGGTCACTACCTTCCCCAGCCGCTGCAGGACCGGGAGCGAACGGTCGAATGCCTGTTGGGTGCCGCCCACCATGATCACCAACGAAGCATTGCGGGCACCGACGTCGCCACCCGATACAGGTGCGTCAAGCGAACCGACGCCCTTGGCAGCCGCAGCCTCGAATATCTCCTGTGCCAGCAGCGGCTCGCTCGTGGTCATGTCGATGATCGTCGAGCCCTCATGAGCCGTAGAAAGCACCCCGTGGTCGCCGAGGACGACTTCGCGGACGTCGCTCGGATAGCCGACCATGCTCAGGACGACGTCCGACCCCTCGCTCGCTTCTGCAGGTGAAGCGCACCACTGCGCTCCGTGCTCGACCAGGGAACGGGCACGCTCTTCGGTGCGGCTGAACACCTTTACGAGGTAGCCGGCCTCGAGCAGGTGCCCGCACATGGGCGAGCCCATCACCCCTGTACCAATCCATCCGACTTTTACCGGCTCAATGTCGACCACTCGAGCTCCCCGCGTGTCCGAACTTGGCCCAGAACGTTACCGGGGCCGGTCACCACGTTCACGTGCTCTGTTCGGCCGGGCAGGAACGACCGTGCCTTTGCCCGAGAAGGGCCAGGAAAACTCCCCCGGCTCGGGGACGACGAACCCTTCGGTGAGTGTCATAGTTGATGCCGGACCGACCTGAGGAGGGACAACTATGACCACGCCGCCGCCCGAAGCCGTAACGTTCACAGCTGATATCAAGCCACTGTTCCGGGCGAGCGACCGGGCGGCCATGATGCGCGCTTTCGACCTGTGGTCGTACGACGATGTCCGCGCCAATGCCGATGCGATTGGCACGCACCTGCGGGACGGGAGCATGCCCTGTGACGGCCCATGGCCGGCCGACCGGGTGGCGTTGTTCGACCGGTGGATGGCTGACGGCACGCCTGCATGAGCGCTGGTGGAGACCGCGAGGAGACCGTCGCAGGTTCGGCGGACCTGGTGGTGCGAAACGGGCGCATACACACGGGTGACCCGGCTCATCCTTCAGCGACAGACGTCGCGGTCCGGGACGGGCGTATTGCCGCCATCGGCGAGGCGGCCGACGTCGCTCTATTGGTAGGGCCAGCCACCAGAGTCGTCGATGCGCTCGGGCGGCGGGTCATTCCCGGCCTCAACGACTCCCACCTCCACGTCATCCGGGGTGGGCTGAACTACCTGCTGGAGCTGCGCTGGGACGGGCTGCCGACCCTGCGTCAGGGGTTGGCGATGCTGCGTGAACAGGCAGCGCGCACCCCAAAGGGCCAGTGGCTACGGGTCGTCGGAGGCTGGTCGGTCGACCAGTTCGTGGAACGTCGGCTGCCGACCATCTCCGAGTTGAACGCCGTGGCGCCCGAGACATCGCGGTTTGTGCCAACGGTGCCCCGCTTGCCGGCGTCGCACCAGTGGCTAGACGGTTGCACTTATCGGGACTACGGCAATGATCGCCGCCACGAGGCCGCACAGGGCACCGAGGCCAGCGGCCACAAGGCGTTCATGCGTTTCTAACGGCGCGGCGCCCTTGGGAGCGCCGGCGCGCCCCTGGGCCCGTCGGGTTCATGTAGACCATGTCCCAGTAGCTAAGGCTCGGCAAAGTGAACGATACGTAGCGCGCCCTCGGCGTCCGTGCCGAGCGTGAAGGGCACCTGGTAGGTAGTACCGTCGTTGTAGTCCGGCGAGGCGAACAGGACCGCCTTGGGCCGCTCGACGTAGTAGTACTTGACCCGGACGTTGGCCAGCTTCGTAGGTACGGGGTGCGGTGAGGCGATCTCGGTGCAACCGCTGCACAGGCCGGTTTGCCAGAGGACGCTTTTCTCGCCGTCGAAGTTGATGAGCTGGATTAGCTCATTGCTGGGGTCAGCCTCGGGGAAGGCCCAGACGCTATTTGGAGCAGCTTGGCTGCGCACCGTCTGGCCCTGGATGGAGACGGTCCGGGAGGTGCTGCGCTGGCCGTCACGGAGGAGGTCCTCGTAGGCGGTCAGGAAGTTGTAATAGCTTTGCACTGACTGGGCCAGTGACGTGCTCATGGGTGTGGAGCCGCTGGTGAAGTTCGCGTTGTCGAGCATCCAGCCGTAGTCGCCCAGTTCCATGTGGCTCCCGCCGCTGGCGAAGATGGTGGCATCGAGCAGGAGCACGTCGGGGGCCTCGAAGGTGCCCAGGCCTACCGGTGAATAGTCCTGGTAGGCGGCGACGACGAGCGACTTGCCTTGATGGCCTGGGCTCACGGCCGCGCTCTCCTGAAAGCCCTCGTCGATGGCTTGGCGGATGTTGTTGTAGCTCCAGTACTGGTCCTCGCTGCTGGGCCATAGTTCCGAGTAAAGGATGCTGACCGGGCTCGTGTTGGCTTCACAGTGGGCGTGGTCGTAGGTCACGGGGTTGAAGATCAGGTACTTGCTCCCCAAGACGCTCTTGGCGTACTTCAAGAACGATGGGTAGGTGCCGTTGACCCATGTCGGCGACCCGGCGACATTGTGGACGGCGGTGGTGCTGTTGGCATTAACCGTGTCGGTGGTACAAGGGTCGTTCGCGACCCCGGCCGGCTTGCCGGTGAAGGTGTACTCGACTGCGTCGAGGTCCCCGAAGGAGTCAGCGTGGAAGCCGTCGAAATCAAACGCGTCGATCGCCTCCATCTCCTGGCCCATTATGAAACGCTGCCAGTTCGGGTTGCTCGGGCTCATGTAGTCCCACTGCTGAAACGCCGCTGGTGCCGTATGGCCCGAGTCGGTGTAGATGCCCCAGGTGGGGCTGATGCCGAGCCCTTGGTGCAAGTAATTAGGAGCGTGACAACAAGTGCCGTTGTCTGCTGAGTAGATGGAGTTGTACGCCATCGCTACGATGTTGTCGGCGTGGCCGGCCTTCACCAGGTCTTCGAGAGCCGACGCGTACACAGTTTCCTGGCTGCCATCGTCGGTCCAGGACGCGGATGGAGAACTGATGGTGCCGCACAGCGGCTGGTCATGGTTGTACTGCCAGTCGTAGTACTGGAGCCCATCGATGTGGTAACGGACCATGGCACTCATGATCGAGGCGGCATGCGACGGGGTCAAGCTCGGGTCCCCGAAGGTATTGTCAGTCATGTAGCCGTAGCGAGGGAACTTGGCCCACGACGATGAAACGTCCACAGCATCGTTGATGGAGTCGAGCGGCGTGCCGGAATGGTTTGTGGCCACGGCTGTCAGCATGTAGCCCGTGAAGTCGGCCGGCGGCGCTGTCCAGTCGAAGGTAAGCACCAAGGACGCCCCCTTGCTGACGATGAGCGGCTTGGAGATCGGCGCGCTGGCTGGCGTCTGTAGGTGCATGGCGTACAGGGTGACATCACCGCCGCTGATCCCGCCGCCAGTGTCGTTGGTGACATCTACCGCAACTCTGACCACGGCCCCTGGGTCGTAGCGGGACTTGTCGGTGCTCATGCTGGCCAGCACCAGCCCCGTTCTGACGACGCCGGGGTTGCCCCAGGACGCGGCGTCGGTAGCCGAGGCCGAAATGGGTGCCACAATACAGAGCCCCGCGACGAGCACACCTGGTACGAAGACGACCGCACTCCGGGGCACAGCGCACAACTTGGCAGGCCGGGGCAATGTTGCTGGTCCCCTTTCCAAGGAGTTCTATCGAAATTTCGATGAGCAGCTGGTGACAAAGCGTACACAAGAGCGCGTCTCGGGCAGCGCCTCAGAACGGGTCGGAACCAGGCCCGCTCAGTGGCAAAGCCTTGGGGGGCCGCTCATGGCTGTGACGCCGGCGTTCACATTCGGCCAGCGGCGCCTCGGGTTGCACCGCTCACCGCCATGACAGGTCCCAGAACACGCGCTCACCTGATTACCGAGTTCCGACTGTCGTGCGGCCACAATCGGCGATATGCAGCGAGTGCGGCGCAGTCCTCGCCGGGCGCAACACCCTGGTGGTGGTCTAGCTCAACCAGTGATCGACCCGTCGAGCCAGAGATAAGTGCACTGTTGTGTCGAGGTCGACATGGTCTGGCAGCACCGCGCGGACCTCACGAAGCAAATCGGCTCGCTGCTCGGGGGCCACCTTGAGGTAGGCCGAAACGGTGGCCAGTCGTCCCACGAAGTCCTCGGCTGTGGTCGTCGCGACGCGGGGTAGATCATGTTGTGCGATCTCGGCCAAGCCGTCGGCGGCGGCCATCTCCTCGGTCGACCATGGGTATCGGTCTACCGAGTCGTCTTCTGGGAGCACCCCTTTTTCGATCTGGTCGACGGCCGCGAACAGGGTGGGGTCTTTCAGCTCGGCGGGCGCACCGAACAGCGCGAGCACGCCGCCGGGGACCAGTAGCTCGACGGCCTGGGCCCACCTCGTACCCGGGCT
Source organism: uncultured Acidimicrobiaceae bacterium (assembly GCA_963725935.1). Lineage (GTDB taxonomy): Bacteria > Actinomycetota > Acidimicrobiia > Acidimicrobiales > Palsa-688 > Fen-671. The sequence goes on from CAVSAM010000007.1 coordinate 103,124, forward strand.
AGTCCAGTGCCATGACGCCCCGGCATATACCAGCTCGAAGCGGGACTCGGTGCGAAAGTGCTCAAAGGTGGTCACTACTGGCCTCACGGTGAGCCCCTGGGTCATCCTCGCCAATACTTTCGCCATGTCGGCGTCGGGTTCGAGCGCGGTGACCTCGATGCCACGGGCGGCGAACACCCGCGTTGCCTTCCCGGTCCCGGCGCCGACTTCGAGCGCCGTGGGCACAGCCCTTCCGGCGTAACTCAATATGGTGTCGACCAACTCGTTGGGGTAGTCCAGCCGATAGCGCTCGTAGCACTCCGCGACCGAGCCGAACAAGAGCCCCCGGACGGAGTTCTCGAAGGGCTGGCTCGGCTCGGTGACCATGGGCTCATGGACGTTACCGCAACCTTGATCGCTAGCGAACCTCCCGCCCGCTCCGTTCGGCGTCCTCAATCTGTGATCCTTTTGCAATGCGCCCCGAGTAGGTGATGCCGGGCTTTGGCTCGACGACACGGACTGCCAGCGAAGAACTAAACAGCGGTGCGCTCCGTATCTCCCAGTCGTCTGCCGGTTCGACGTTTCGCGGGGGCGCGTGCTCGGGATCGTCCGTTGCCAACACGTAGACCCGTTTGCTGGACGGGGGCAGCTAACCAGTGCCGCCCGCTGCGTCGATATGTTTCAGCGGGCGCAGCGGGCTTGTGGGCGCCCGGAGCTAGAGGCTCCGATGGAGCCATTTCCGTACTGGCAGGCTGTCGCGGGCGCGCCGGGTGAGAGTGCAAATCGGCGATGACACCCAAGAGCCGATCCGCCACAGTCGAAATCGGTGACGCAAACAGCGATCAGGGATACTCGAAGCAACTCACGGGCGGTCGTGATGTGCGGGCTCGGCCCCTTTCCGTTTATGTCCGGCAGTTGAGACTTACGACTCAATCGTCTGCTATTCGCGAACGGTAAGCTGTTGCTAGACGATCAACGAGGAACTCAGTGCCACCACCCCAGGTTCAGATGATCGCAGTCTCACCAGTATCGCTACCCCACGATGCACTGCTGCGCAGAGATCCACCGCGGCCCCCCGAGCTACGACCACTTGGCTATGAGGAGCAGTTTGACGACCGAACATTGTTCTACGACATCTTTCGGTGCGATGACGCTGTAAGGTTCGTCGGCCCTCCGCTCAGGAATCTCGAGGCCGTTGCTCTCGATGGTCTCGCCGCAACGGGGCGAAGCAAAAAGGTCAAGACAACACAGCTCCACAACGTTCAACGGACCACGATCACAGGCATTCACCGAACCGCAATGACCATCGACTTTCCTCTCGAAGGGTCACGTTGTAGCGCAACGATTGGCTCCGATCTCGCCCAACTATTTAGAGAACGTAAGGTCCTCCTCACAGTCTCGAAGAACAACGATCTGGCATGGGTACAGGATTGGATTAAGTTCCACGCGCGCTATCACGGCGTCGACGCAGTCCTGATCTACGACAATGGCTCCACCTCGTATTCGCTTGCCCAACTCCAATCGGCGATAGAGCAGGTTGATGACATCGAGCTTGCTGCAATAGTCGCATGGCCCTTCAAATTTGGACCACAAGGTTTCAACCACCGAGCACCAGGTTCAAATAGGTTTCAACAACAGATCGGCCCAGACCTTCCCTGGGATTCTGACTATTGCCAGTACGGAGCCCTTGAGCACGCGAAGTCGCGTTTTTTGCGACATGCAGCTGGTGTCATCAACGCAGATGTCGATGAACTCGTACTAACACCGCCCGGAACAACGATCTTCGACTATGTCCGGCCTTCTCGGGGCGGCGTTATCCAATACCGTGGTATTTGGATAGAAGCTATTTCTTCTGGTTCCACAACAAAGAGCTGTTACAGTGATTATTTGTTTCGCATGACCGCGGGCGACAACTTTGGCGGACCTTCCAAATGGTGCCTGATCCCGCATAGAGTTCCCGCGCGGAGCCAGTGGACGGTGCATCGCGTCGAGTGGGATCGGTCTTGGGTACGTCCATGGACACGCCCCTGGAAATATCCATTGGATGTGTCATTGATAAGTTATCGCCATTTTGCGGCACTCAATACCGGATGGAAGGAACCCCTCCGGCTAGTTAATCCTGAAATGAACCCTGACGAGTACCACCTGGACGTTGAGCTGAGAGATGCTCTTAGTCATGTCTGCATGTGAAAGGAACTCGGTCGCCGGGGCGTCCATAAAGTGCCGTGCTGTCTCGCCCAACCAGCGTTTGGGGCTTCTCACTGCCTCTGCAACCTTGACCGGGATCGAACACGTAACCAACCCCCCGAACGACCAGGGTGTTGCGGTGAGCGTCCCCCGCGGTCGATGGAGCGTGGAGGACCGAGTGGCTCGATGGCTATAAAAGGTCTCGACCCCGCCCTCGGGACATCCGAGAACTACCGGCGTTTTGCGGTGGACGAGGCGGCCGGGCGCTCCCCCGCCTACGAGCAACTGGCGCTCGCTGTGGCTCGCGACGATATGGTCATGTCGTTCCTTGAGCGGCTCCCGGCGGCAAAACGCCAGCCAAACCTTCTATTCGGTGCCGCCCGTTACCTGCTCGGTTCTCCAGCCGAGCACGCTTCCCTGCGTTCGTTGGTCTCCGAGCGGCCAGAAGAACTGGCCGAGGTGATGCTGGCGCGGCGGACGCAGACCAACGAAGCGGCGCGCTGCGCTGTGCTGCTCCCGGCACTGTCCTGAAGTCGCTCCAGACGACGAACCGTCGCTTGAAGCTGACCCGGACCAGTCCACCACCGCATCCGAGCTCACCACAGGTGTACGTCAGTACTGGGGCAAAGGTGGCTGGTACCCAGTCTGCCAGGTGGTCTTCAGGGTGCTTGCCGCCACGGCCCCACCACTCAAGGAAAGGACCGAGGACCGATGTCCAAAGAGGGGCTGCTTCCCGCTTGCGTGCGGAGCGCCACAGCTTGGCCAACTCAGTGCTTCCATTGGCCGCTCGGTGAGTGCCCGTTCCTCGACTGTCGCCCGCGAGTTACCCGAAATGCCCAGGCGAGCCTTTAGGAGGGGAGTACTGTGAGCCCCACACAGGCCCTGAGCAGCCGCTTTGGATGGAGCGGGCGACGGGAATCGGACCCGCATGACCAGCTTGGAAGGCTGGAGCTCTACCATTGAGCTACGCCCGCGGTGCCTCGACCTTACTTTAGAGTACCCACCAGCTCGGGCTCGTCTGAGCGGGACGCCGCCAGCGCGGCCCCCGCGGCCCGGGTGCGTTGGGCGGGCCACCACCAGGCCCTTTCGCCGAGCAGCGAGACGACGGCAGGCAGGAGGACCGCCCGCACAATTGTCGCGTCCAGGAGGATGCCGGCGGCGAGGGCAGTGGCGAACATCTTGAGCGGGACGTCCGGCCCGGAGGCGAGCGCAGCGAAGGCGAGGACGAGAACGAGAGCGGCGCTGGTGACCAGCCGCCCGGTGTGGGCGACTCCGCTGACAACGGCGTCGTCGGTTTGCTGCCCGGCGTCATGGCACTCGCGGATCCGGGAGACGACGAACACCTCGTAATCCATGGAAAGCCCGAACAAGAAGGGGAAAACCATCAGAGGAATGAAGTCGATGATCGCACCCGTGGCGGGGATGCCCCAAACCAGGTGCGACCCGACCCCTCGTTGCCAGACGAGCACGAGGATTCCCATTGTTGCCCCGACGGAGAGGATGTTCAGGAACAAGGCCTTTACCGGTAACACCAATGAACGGAACGAGATTGCGAGGATCACAAGCGTGATCAGGGCGACCAACCCGAGGATGATCGGCGAACGTCCGTAAAGGGCGTGCAGGATGTCGATTTCGATGAACCCACCGCCCGTGACTAAGGCCCGAGGTGCTACTGCACCCAGCCTCGAGCGGACCGAGTCAAGGAGAGCGGTGTTCCCGGGTGCGGTCGTAACTGTTACCGGCACCAGGTCGACCAGGGCTGTGCCAGAGCGCTCCCAACCATGGCCGGTGGGGGCGACAGCTGTATAAGCGCCCGGTAAACCGCCCAATTGGCGAGCCACCGAGGTCGCGCTTTCTCCGCTCGGGACGAGTACCTCCACGGGGTTGAGCATCCCGGCCGGGAAGCCGTCGTGCTCCAGTGTTGCGAGGCCGGCCGCGGCGGGCCCTGAGGTGGACAGCGAACCCGGCAGCGCCGAGCCCACCCGGATCCCAGATGCCACGCCGAGGAGCCCGCCGAGCACCAAGAGGGCTAAGAACGCAGCGAGGACGCGGTGCCTCACCACGCCGCGGGCCCATGCGGCCCACGCCCCGCTCGGGTGTGCCGAGGGAGCGCTGCGCCGGTGCGGCCAATCGAGCCGAGGCCCGATCGTGGCCAGCAGGGCGGGGAGCAATGTGGTGGCTACCACGACGCTCACAAGGGGGATGAGGATGCCGGCGTAGCCCAGGCTGCGCAGGAACGGTATCGGCAGGACAACCAGGGCCAGGAGCCCGGTCCCGACGGTCACCCCGCTGAAGGCCACGGTCCGCCCGGCGGTGGCAACCGCGGCTGCAACCGCTTCGTGGTTGGCCAGGCCGCGCCCACGCTCCTCGCGCCAGCGGGTGACCACCAGCAGGGAGTAATCGATGGCGATGCCGAGGCCGATCAAGGCAATCAGGTAGTTGACCAGGACGCTGACCGGGGCGACGGTTGTCACGGCTCCGATGAGCAGGAAAGTGCCCATGATCGACACGAATGCGATGGCCAGCGGGACGAGGGCCAGGAGCGACCCGAAGACGACGGCGAGGACGATCAGGGCGCCGATTGCTCCGACGATTGTTTCGGCAAGCACGCCGAGGCCCTTGCTCTGCGAACCGTTGGCCAGGTCGTCGTAATTGGTTGCCGCCACGGTCATCCCTGCCGGTGCCCTGGCCCGGACCGCAGCTCCCAAGGTGTAGGAGGTGGGCTCGTTGTTGTTCCCGAACACCAAGACGGCTGCACTCCGGCCGCCCTCAGCCAGGAGCCGTCGGTCGCCGGTGTTGGCGTACGACAGGACCCGGAGCGTGTTGTTGCTGGTGAGAGGCGCCAGAGCAGCATTGATCTCGGCGCGGCCGGCGGTCGTCTCGGCGCGTTGGCCGCTGGGGAGCTCGAGCACCATCACCGTGGGCGCGTTGTCTCCTCCTGTTCCGTAGATGTGCAGGATCTCCTGGCTGGCCGCGTAGCTCGGGAGCCCGGGGAGCGAATTGCTGGAGGACAGGCTGGAAGTGATATTGCCCACCATCGCGACCCCCGCTATCGCGACGAGGAACCAAAACACGAGCACCGCCCGGCGGTGGCGGACGACGGATTGACCGAGCCGGCCCATAAGTGCATGCGGGCCTCGAACTGAGCTGGGGCCGGTGCCCGGGCCCGTAGATCGGGGGACCGGCCGGGGGCGGGTAAGGACGGTTTGTTGGTTGGTTGGTGACATGTACCTAACGATGAGGGAAGCGCCAGAAGAAAAGAAGCAGGCCAGCCCACGTGTTTGTCGGGGTGCCGGCCCCCCGGGCAATTGGCGGGTGCGCCGTATAGATACTTGGGCGTCGCCTCCGTACAGTCGTTCTGGTGAGCTCAGTGACCCTTCGCATTGTCGGCCCGGTGTTCTCGCCGCGGACCTGGCTGGCGATGGTCTACCTCGTGAGCGGAGTCCCGTTGTCGGCGATCTTCTTCTCCGTGGCCGTGACTGGGCTCGCACTTGGAGCCGGACTGCTCCCTCTGGCGCTCGTCGGCCTGCCGGTACTCAGCTTGACGCTCGAGGTTTGTCGCGCTCTCGGCGCCTTCGAGCGGGCGCGCGTATCGCTGATGCTTGGACAAGTGATCCCGGCGCCCGGCAAGAAGACATTGCCCGAGGGCGGCTGGCCGCGGCGGTGGATGGCGAGGCTGACCGACTCGAGCAGCTGGCGCCAGTTGGCGGGGGCATTGGTGCTCCTGCCGGTAACGACGATCGGCTACGCGGTGGCCGTGGCGGTGTGGTCAATCGCATTGGCTCTCATCGCTCTGCCCGCCTACAACTCGGCGCTTCCTCGTGGTGGGGCGGATGCGTTCGGCTGGGTCCTCCGCGGCACGCCGACCATGGTCGCGGCCGCTGTCGTCGGGGTCGTCGTGTTGCTCAACGCTCCCTACGTAACCCGGTCGATGGCGGGATTACAGGTCTGGGTCGACCGCAGGTTGCTCGGGCCGACCCGGCGCAATCTTGCGGTCCACGTTGGGGAACTGGAGCGTAGCCGCTCCCGGATGGTGGACGCTGCGGACGCCGACCGGCGCCGTATCGAACGCGACCTGCACGACGGCGCCCAGGCCCGCCTGGTCTCACTGGCCATGGAGCTCGGCCGCGCCAAGGCTCACTTTGACGACGACCCGGAGGGGGCGAAGACCCTGATTAGCCAAGCCCACGAGAATGCCAAGACGGCACTTGTCGAGCTACGCAGCCTGGTGCGCGGCGTGCACCCGCCCGTGCTTTCCGACCGAGGCCTCGATGCCGCGCTATCGGGCCTCGCGGCGATCTGCACGGTCCCCGTGACCGTCCAGGTAGAGGTCGCGAAACGGCCGTCGGCCACAGTGGAAGCAGTTGCCTATTTTGTGGTCGCTGAGTCGCTGACGAACGTCGCCAAGCACTCTGGAGCGGCGGCCGCCAGCGTGACCGTCCGTTCCGAAAGCGACATGCTCCGCGTGATCGTGCGCGACGACGGACGCGGGGGCGCAGTGCCAACAGGGGCGGGGTTGGCTGGTCTCGCTGACCGTGTCCAGGCGGTGGACGGCCACTTGAGCATCCTGAGCCCCGTTGGCGGCCCGACCGTGATCGACGTGGAGATCCCGTGCGAATCGTGATCGCCGAGGATTCGGTGTTGCTCCGGGAGGGCCTCACGCGTTTGTTGGAGGAGGCGGGCGTCGAAGTGGTAGCAACCGCCGGCGATGCCGAGGCCTTTCTGCGAGCCGTTGACGCCAATAGCCCCGATGCGGTTGTCGTCGACGTGCGTATGCCACCGACCTTCAGTGACGAGGGCTTGCGGGCTGCGCTGGTGGTGCGCAAACGGTGGCCGACGGTCGGGGTGCTGGTGCTTTCGCAGTACGTGGAAGCCCGTTACGCCACCGAGCTGCTCTCGGTCAGGACGAGTGGCGGCGTCGGCTACCTGTTGAAGGACCGAGTCGCGGACGTGGCCGAGTTCGTGGAGGCGCTGCAGCGAGTGGCCCAGGGTGGGAGCGCGATCGACCCCGAGGTCGTGGCCCAGCTGCTTACCCGCAAGGAGGACCCGCTCGGCTCGCTCACCGCCCGCGAGCGCGACGTTCTGGCGCTGATGGCAGAGGGCCGCTCCAACCCTGCCATCGCGTCCGCCCTGGTCGTCGGCCCGGGCGCGGTTGAGAAGCACGTCAATTCGATCTTCATGAAGCTCGGCCTCGCGCCAACCGACACCGATCACCGCCGAGTGCTGGCCGTGCTCACCTACCTCGGGCTATGAGGAGAGACCGTTGACCCAGCCCCTCGTTCTCACCCCCGGCCGGCGCAGGGCGCTGTTGTTCGGCCTGCCATTTGTGCTGGCCGCCATCGTTGATGGCGGCTTCCAGTGCGTCGCCCTGGTTGGTCAGGACAGCTACCGGATCGCGCCCATCACGGCGCCGATTGCCAACAAGGTCTCCGTCGGAGTGGGCAATGGCGACATAACGGTGGTGCCGGGCACCGGTAAGCAGGCGGTCCTTAGCGGGGTGGTCAACTACAGCCTTTTCCACCCTGTCGTGAAATGGGAGCACACGGCGACGGGGACGTTCTTGGTGGGCCCGAACTGCTTCTGGGTAGGCAACTGCGGCGCCGAGCTCACCCTGACAACGCCCGCCGGCGAGGCCGTGCGCGCCACCTCCGGTTCGGGCGACGTCATTGTTAGGAACCTGACGGGCGCGCTCGACCTGGACGACGCGTCGGGCGACATAACGCTGGACTACGTGTCAGGGCCACTGGTATTGAGCGCCAGCTCTGGCGACATCACTGGTACCGACATCTCCGCCACTAAGATCCAGGCGAACGACAGCTCCGGCGATGTTGACCTGTCCTTCGACCGCGCACCCCACGACGTCGATGTCAGCGACGCCTCGGGCGACATCACTGTGGCGGTACCGGCGAACGTCTCCTACTCCGTTGTAGCCCATGCGAGTTCCGGCTCCAGCAACATCAACGTGCCGACAAACCCGTTATCCCACAATGTCATTCACCTGAGCGACGACTCCGGGGACATAAACGTGGTCTCCTCCGGCTCCTGAGCTATCGGCTGGTACGGCCAGACCGGTACCCGCGAGGCCAGCACGCGAGATCGCGCTCGAGTTCGGCGTGGGCCGGCGCTGGGCACCCCTATCTCGGCGTAGTCCGAGTACCTCGGCGGTGCCTGTCCAGCCGGGTGTGCCCCGAGCCGAAAACTCGCTCCGCCAACGCCGACAAACGCCGGACCACACCGCGAAGGCCGGACCACGCCGAGAAACGCCAACGGGGCGCACCGGTGCGCCCGCGGGGCGGGTTTCAGTCCGATTGGCGAACCCTCCCGGCGTGCGGCGTCGCCTACGTCTCGCCCAGGTCCCCGCCCAGCAGGTCGTCGCCCGCCAGGTCCCCGCCCGCCAGGTCGTCGCCCACTAGGTCGTCGCCGGCTAAGGCGGAAACTGTGCGAACCTTGGGCGGTGAGCGAGGCTTCGCCCCCTAGAGAGGTCCGCCTCCGCGTGGCTTTCGATGCAACGCCTTTGATCGGGCCTCGGACCGGGGTGGGGGAGTTTTGTGCGGGGGCTTTGCAGGCGCTCGCCGAAAGGGCCGACCTCGCCATGGGCGCCTACTCCATGAGCGGGCGGCGCCGGCACGCCATCGCCTCCGAGGTCCCGGCCGGGGTCGCCGTGCATGACCGGCTGATGGCGGCCGGCCCTCTCAGCAAGGCGTGGGCGCACTGGTCCTTCCCACCCGCGGAGCTCTTCGTCGGCAGGACCGATGTCGTACACGGCACCAATTTCGTGGTCCCGCCAGCGTGGTGGGCGGCCACGGTCGTGACGGTTCACGACCTGACCCCGCTGAGGTTCCCCGAGCTGTGCCTGCCGCCGGCCCGTGCCTATCCCGAGCTGGTCAGGAAGGCCCTGGGGAGGGGGGCATGGGTGCATACCCACACGAGCTCGGTCGCACAGGAGGTGGTCGCGTCCCTCGGTGCCAGCCCGGACAGGGTCCGGGTGGTCCACCCGGGCGTGTGGCCGCCCAGCGACGCCGCCGGGCCCCTGGATGGACCTGGTGACCTAGCTGCCCGGAGCGCGCTCCTGCCCGACTGGGTGAGCCAGTACGTCCTGGCCGTCGGGACTGTGGAACCGAGGAAAGATTTGCCGTCTCTCGTACGGGCCTTTGGCTTGTTTGCCAAGGGTTATCCCGGTTTGGCACTGGTCCATGCGGGCCCCGACGGGTGGGGGAGCGCCCAACTGGAAGAAGCCATTGCTGCCTGCCCGGCCGGCAACCAGGTGGTCCGCCTCGGGTGGGTCGACGACCGAGCTCGCGACGCGCTCATGGCCGGAGCGACCCTCTTTGCCTTCCCTTCACTATATGAAGGGTTCGGGCTGCCGCCGCTCCAAGCGATGGCTGCTGGCGCGCCCGTCGTGGCCACTCGTTGTGGCGCGCTCGAGGAGGTGCTCGGCGACGCGGCCCGGCTGGTCGACGTGGGCGACGTCGACGCCCTCGCCGAGGCCCTCGAGGAGCTGTTAGGCGACGAGCCTGCCCGCGTCGAACTCTCCCGGCGCGGCCGGGAGCGGGCAGCTCTTTACACGTGGGAGGCCTGCGCATCCGGGCTGGCCGCCCTCTACCGCGACGCCAAGCGCGCCAGATGAGCCAAGTGGTCAGATGTCGGTTACCCGGCTGGAGGCTCGGGAGCCGTGTCGCGGCTCCAGCCCGACCGGGCCGTGATCAGAACCCCAGCGCAAACCAGGGTCACCCCCACCAGCTGGACGAGCGTCGGCCGCTGGGATAGCACCAATGCGGCCAGGATGAGCGAGGCCGCAGGCTGGAGTAACAGGAGCAGCGACGCGATGGTGGCTGGCAGGTGAGGTAGCGACGAGGTGATAAGGAGCCACCCGAGCGTCTGGCTGACAAAAGCGAGCAGGGCCAACCAACCGAACGCGGCCAGCGACATATGGAAGCTCAGTTGCCCTAAAGCGAGACCGAGGACGAGCGCAGCGAGAGCCGCACCCAGGGTCGCGTCAGCGAGCGGGCCTGCTATTTGAGCCAGGCCCTTGGTATTTCTTCGCAGTACCAGGATAAAAATTGCGTAGCAGACCGAGGTGCCGAGACCGTAGAGCACCCCGCCTACTGGGTGTTCGCCGCTGCGGGAGTGCCCGATCACGCCGGCGAGCAGCACCACGCCACCCAATACCACAGGCAAAGCAATGAGAAATTGCTTCCGGGGGCGTTCCCGCAGGACGACCCACGCAATCGTCGTCACGAACAGGACCTGTAGGTTGCCGAGGACGGTTGCGATCCCCGCGCCCACATCGTAAATCGAGTGCGTCCAGAGCACGAGGTCGGCGCCGAGGAAGGCGCCAGCAAATGCCGCCATTAGGCGGTCCCGGGCCGAGCGCCGGCCGTAGTGGCGCTGTTCCCAAAGCGCGAGGGCGTAAAGGCCCGGTAACGCGAGCACGCAGCGAAGGAACGCCGTCGTACCGGCTTCGGTGTGGGCCAGTTGGACGACGATCGCCGATGACGAGATGCAGGCGGCGCCGACCAGGGCCGGCGCGACGGGCCCACGCGACCGAGCAACCAGTCAGCAGGCCTAACGGTGGCTGCCCGGGAGATGCCGTGGTGGGTGGCTACCTCGGTGAGGATAGCCGCCAATCAACTGGCGACAGTCACCCTTAGCCCGTTGCTTGGTCGGGACTGAAAGGCCCTATAACTTTCTTGATCACCTCGCGGAGCTGGGGGGCGTTGAGCCGTCGAAGGGCAGTGACAACCTCTGGGTCGCTGATGAGCGTCGTCGTGTCGCCGACGGTGATGGCGATGCTTTCCGCGGAGGGGGTGGCGTCGCTGGTCCCGGCTAAGGGTACCGCTGTGAGCGCGGCGGTGAGCGCCTCAGCACTGACCCCGAGGCCCGCGAGGGCTTTGGCCGCCTGACTGTCTGTACCGGCAATCATCGCAGCGAGCAGGTGGCCTGTGGTCATCTTCGCCCCACCGGCTTGGCGGGCAGCGGCCGTCATGGCTGCTTGGAGCGCCGGTGACTGCATCGAGGCTGCGGGCCTCGCCCCTGTGAGTATTTGCAGGGCCCGCTCATGCACACGTTCTGTGCTGACGCCGAGCAACTCGTCAAGGGTCTCGCCGCGCTTTTCTGCCTCGCGCTCCACTCCGAAGAAAAGATGTTCGGTGCCGATGTAGTTGTGGCCGAGCCCGAGAGAGGCTCGCAAGGACTGTTCCATGGCCTTTTTGGCTTCAGGGCTGAAGGGGACCTTGTTCAGTTTCTTCGCTGTGGGTTTGGCCTCGAAGCGCTGAGCGACCTTGTCGCGCAGGGCGGCGCGGTCGACGCCGCTTTGGGCCATTGCGTTGGCGGCGATCCCTTCCCCCTCAGCCAAAGCGACCAGTAGATGTTCAGGCTTGATCTGTTGGTGGCCCATGTCTCGCGCTGCGTCCTGGGCAAGGACGACCGCGCGGCGAGCTCGGTCTGTAAACCTTTCGAACATGCTTTGATTATAACTACCCATGTCAAGTCCCTATCAAATGGTAGGGTTGGCCAGCGTGGTCCTACGAGACGGTGGTGGTGACAGGGTGGACGAGGGAGAGAGCTCCATCAAGGACTGGGACCGCATACTCGACGAGCTAGCCGCTCAGCCCATAGAAGAAGGGTGGGTGACTCTCGAGGAAGCAATGGGCGCAACCGGGGTCTCACGCTCGACATTGCGGTCTTGGTACCGCAGCGGGGTCATCCCCTCGAAAATGGTTGCCGGCGCCCACGGCCCGCAGCGCATCGTGCCTCTCGACGAAGTAGTCGACCGGGCGCTCGGCTCGTCCCGGTCGCGGCGTCAGCTCGAGCAAGCCCGCTCCCTTCAGGCCGAGGTAGAGGAGCTACGTCGGCGCATTGAAACAATCGAGCGTCAACTAGGGCTCAGCTGACCGGTCGCTCATCCGTGGCCTTGTCGCCGAATGGAGGCGTCTCGAGCCGCGAGGTCAACGACAAGGCGGAGAGGATGCCGCTGTGATCGCTTGACCTTCACACCGTGTGAGGGTCTTTGATGGTCTTGTCATGTTGAACATCGGAGAGTTCGCTCGCCTCGGGCAAGTGTCGCCTCGCATGCTCCGCCACTACGACGAGCTCAGGCTCCTCGCGCCCGAGCAGGTTGACCCCGCAAACGGTTACCGCCTTTACAGCGTCCATCAACTGAGCCGGCTCCACCGGATCGTGGCATTGCGCGACATGGGCTTCACTCTCGAGCAGATCAGGGAACTCCTCGCCGAGAACCCGCCGGTCGACCAGCTGAGGGGGATGCTGCGGCTGCGCCGAGCGCAGCTTGCACAGACCGTCGGTGAGGAACAGGAGCGGATGCGCCGCGTCGAAGCGCACATCCGAACATTGGAAAGGACCGAAACCATGGACGTACAAGACATCGTGATCAAGCACACCCAGCCGATCAGGGTCGCACAGGCCGTCGCCGGCGGGCTGACTCATGCCGACATCGGGCCGGCGTTTGGGCGCCTTCTTCCCGAGGTCGTCGCCCACCTCGGGTCGGTCGGCGCAAAACCAGGGATCTCGGTTGGCTGCTACGAAGACGAGGGCGGCACCGCACAAGAAGGCGAGCTGGTGCTCCTCGCGGGTTTCGACGTCGGCGATCAAGAGGTCCCTGACAGCGACCGTGTACACGTTGTCGACCTTCCGATCGTGGAGGTCGCTGCCGCCATCTACCGGGGCGGTGACGACGGCATCGTGCCCGCCTGGGAGGCGCTGGTCCGATGGATCGATGACAGTGGCTACCGGCTCGCCGGTTCCTGCCGGGAGCTCTATCACGAGTGGCACGACGACGACCCGAGTCGCAACGTCACGGAGCTGCATCAGCCCATCGTCCGCTGAGCCGCTGCCCCTCGGGCATCACTTGGGCTGGCGAGCTAGCCCATCCGCCCCGCGTCGTACGCCTGGGGTCGTAGATGAAGGTCTCGAAACTAATCCTGAGGTCGCACGAAACTCTGCCCTATCCGGGAATTAATCCCGTTGTAACTGAAAAGTCGTCTCCGTTAGGCCGAGCGTTCATTTTTGATAAGTAAAACAACCACATGCTCACCCACCTAAGCCCCAATGCAGGCTTGCCGCGAGGCGATAAAACCACCGCTACTACAAAGCTTGCCGCCGCCGTCATGACTGCGGCAGCTATGGCTACGACAGGCATTGTCGCCACCACTGCGACGGTGGCCGCGGCAGCCACGACTTCTGGCCCGACCCTGGTTGTTTACTCGGCCCAGGGTTACGACTCTGCTGAAACCACGGCCTTCCAGAAGGCAACCGGGATCCACGTCAGCCTGGACGACGACTCGACAGGGCCTTTGCTCATCAAGGTCGAAGCCGAGAAGAACAACCCCAAGTGGGGCCTCCTGTGGGTCGACGGGGCCACCGCCTTCGCGTCCTTGGACCAGCAGGGACTGCTCATGAAGGGCTGGGAGCCCATGGTGAGCTGGAACAGCCTGGGCAAACAGGCAGTGCCAGCAGACAAGAGCTACGTCCCCACGGGCCTGACCATGGCCGGCACGCTCGTCTACGAGCCCAAGGAGGTGCCGGACCCGCCCACGACGTGGCAACAGCTGTTGAACCCCAAATGGGCCAACGAGATCGGCATGAACGACCCCGCGGTATCGGGGCCCACCTACCCCTTCGTAGCCGGGATGATGAACTACCTGGGCGGCGTGGCGCAAGGTGAAAAGTTCTACGAGGGCCTCAACAACAATGGCCTGCAGGTCAACCTGACCAACGGCAACACACTCGAAGTGCTCGAAGCCGGCATCATCAAGCTGGCGCTGATCCAGAGCTCCGCCGGCATCGGTGCGGGCCTCAAGACCCACGGCGAGATCAAGGTCAAGTTCCTCGACCCGGTGACAGCGTTGCCGAGCGCCCTTGGCATCGACTCCAAAGCGCCCAAGGCCGAGCAACTAGAAGCTGAAAAGTTCATCGAGTTCGTTTTGTCGACCCAGGGCCAGCAGATCATGCAGAGCGGCGACCCCACCGGAGACTCCCTGTACTGGCCGGTCCTGCAGGGCGTAAAGCCGCTGCCAGCCCTACCTCCGCTGTCCAGCATCCACGTCCAAAACATCAACCCGTACACCTGGGGTGCCCGCGAGGACGCCGTCAACACCTGGTTTACCGACAACATCGTTGAATAACCTGGGGTTTTGAAGTGACCCCAGGCTCAGGCCGGTCGAATTGACCCCAACGTTGCCGGCCGCCCTGACCGGACAAGGCCAAGGGACCAGCCCCGCCGGGGCTGGTCCCTACGACGACGGCACCGGCAATGGCACCGGTACCGCCGCGGGCTTCAGCCGCGGCAACGGCGCGCGCCGACCAAGCGCCACCGCCCTGCGGTCCAAAGTGGCCGACGCGGCTCGCCACTACGCCGGCCAGTGGCTCGTGTGGGCCATCCTGGCCTTCCTGGTGGCCGTGCCCGTCGGGGCTTTCTTGGTCCAGGTTTTCTCGCCCCGGCTCTTCGACCAGGGCACCTCGTGGTTCACTCTTTCCAACCTGACCCAAGCATTCCAGGGCCACACGTTCCTGGGCCTGTTCAACTCGCTCTGGGTAAGCTCCGTCGTGTGCGTGATCGACCTGGTCATCGGGGGTGGTGTGGCGTGGCTATCGATGCGCACCACCATCGGGGGCCGGCGCATATGGCCCGGGATGATGTGGGGGCTGCTCCTCGTGCCTACCTGGTTGATGGCCCAGGGCTGGCAGTACCTGACGGAGCCCAACGGCGTCCTCTCCCAGTTCGGCTTGTACAGCCCCCTGGTCCACCACATCATTTTCAGCCCCATCGGCGTTGTGCTTGTCGACTCCCTGGCGACTGCTCCGTACGCCTACCTCACCCTGTCGGCCGCGCTGGGCGGCCTCGGGAGCCAGTTCGAGGAAGCCGTGCGGGTTCACGGCGGGGGCCGGGTCGCCACGTTCAGGGTCGTGGTCCCGGTGCTGGCCCCGGCCGTCCTGGCGTCGGTCGCGCTGGTCTTCGTGGAAACTATGAGCGACTACGGTGTGGCTTCCACCCTGGCTTTCCAGTCCCGCTTCACCATGGCCACCTATGGCATCTACCAAGCCATCAACAACCTGCCCGCTCAGTTCCCCGTGGCGGGCGCGATCAGCATCCTCCTGCTGGCCTCAGCCGCCATTCCCCTGGCCCTCCAGTCAAGGGTGACCCGCGGCCGCTCCTACGCCATCTTGAGCGGCCGTACCCGCCCCGCCACGCGCTACCGTCTGGGACGAGCCGGTAAGTGGTCGCTGACATCGGTGGTCGGCCTGTTCTTCGTGGTGGCGCTGGGAGCTCCCGGTCTGGGGGCGTTCGCCGGCTCGTTCGTGGCCAACTTGGGCAGCCCGCTCGGTGGCCAGGCGCTGACACTTGCCAACTACCGGGAGGTCTTTTCGGGCGACATCGCCTATAGCCACTCGATCGCAGAGGGAGCGTCGGGGACGTCCGGGCCTGTGCTGCTTTCGACGATGCTGGCCGCCATAACTGCCACCATCACAGTCGTGGTGGGCCTCGCGGTGGCCCGGCTGCTGGTCGCAAGGCGTCCCGGGCGGTTCACCAAAGCCGGCGACCTGCTCATCCTCGGGTCGATCGCCTTGCCGGGGATCGTGCTGGGCGCCGGGTACATCTTCGCCTTCAACCTGCCGGTCGCGAGCCGCCTCGGGGTTGACCTGTACGAGACCCTGCCGCTGCTCGTCATGGGCTACCTGGCGACATCGATACCCACGACGTCCAGGATCATGATGGGCCCTGTGGCGCAGGTGCACGGTTCGTTGATGGAGGCCGGGCGGGTCCACGGTGCGCGGGCCCTATCGGCGCTGCGTTCGTGTTACGTCCCGGTCGTTTCTCGCGTCCTGGTGCTGGTTTGGCTGGTGACCCTGACCAAGACCTTTTGGGAACTGCCCATCTCTCAACTGCTTTACCCTCCCGGCCAGGAGACGGTCTCAGTGGCAATTGACAGCTGGAACAACAACTATCACCCCGAGGTGGGCGCAGCCATGACCGTGGTGGCGCTGGGTGCCTGTTTCTTGGTGATCGGGCTGGTGCTGGGCGGGTTCCGCCTGCTGGCACCGAAAGGCTGGCGCCGCATGGGCGGGTGGCGTTCAGTTGCCTGAGGTCTTGGCAGCCCGCGGGGAAAGGGTCGACATCGTTGGCGCTACCAAGTTGTTCGGCCCGAAAGCGGCCCTCTCGGCTCTCGACCTCCAGGTTGAGCCGGGGTCCTTCGTCGTGCTGTTGGGGCCCTCCGGCTCGGGCAAGACGACGCTGTTGCGCTGCCTGGCCGGTATCGAGCGGCTGAGCTCGGGCCGCATCTCGATCGGCGGCAAGGTCGTCGCGGACACCAACCTGCACCTACCGCCCGAACGCCGCGGCTTGGCGATGGTCTTCCAGGACTATGCCCTTTGGCCGCACATGACGGCGGCGCGCAACGTGTTGTTCCCGCTCCGCCAGATGCGCGTGAGCGGTCCCGAAGCACACCGGCGAGCGCAAGAGATGCTCGAGCGCGTCGGCCTCGCCCACCTGGCCGAGCGTTACCCCAACGAGCTGTCCGGCGGCGAGCAGCAACGGGTGGCGCTGGCCCGGTCCTTGGTGGGAGGTGTAGGCCTGTTGCTGTTCGACGAACCTCTGTCCAACCTCGACGCCGATATGCGCGAACAGCTCCGCCTGGCCATTTCCACCCTGGCCCGCGACAGCGGGGCGACGTCGGTGTACATCACCCATGACCAGTCCGAAGCGTTCTCGCTGGCTGACGCCGTCGGTGTGCTGCGCGACGGCCGCCTCGTGCAATGGGGGACGCCGGAGGAGCTGTACCGCCAGCCGGCGAGCCCGTTCGTGGCAAGGTTCACCGGGATCTGCACCGAAGCGCCGGTAACGCGGGTAGGCAGCGGCACGGGCACCCCCGGGGCGCAATTGGTGGATGTCCGGCTGCCGGGGCCGGGCGGCGCGGTCATAACCGCCACGCTGCCACGACCGGTCAACGATGGAGCGCGCTTGGAGATGTTCGTCCGCCCCTCCGCCGTGCACATCGTGGCCCCAGCCAACGCCCAGCTCATGGCCCAGGTCCGTGACGTCGCGTTCGCCGGGAGGGGTTACGAGCACGCCTTGGCCGCCGAGGGGCCCATCCTTTTCACCAGGATCTTCTCCGATCAGCGCTGGGAACGGGGAAGTTCTGTGGGAATACGCCTTAGCCCCGACGGTTGCCTGGTCCTGCCGGCCGACGACGGCCACGCCGCACCGGACGGAAACGGTCGCGCAAACCAAGTTGACTTCAACGCGGTTGGCAGCGCGCAAGTGCTGCCGTTCGGGCCAAGCTAGTTCAGTCATGCATCCCACCACGAGTGACGTAACCCTGGCCGTGGCCGTCTTCCTGGCCAGCGCCGTCGAAAGCGTTGAGGCGCTGACGATCATCGTCGCCGCCGGTGTCTCTCGGGGGTGGCGGTCGGCCCTGGTCGGCATGGCGGTCGCCATCGGGGCGTTGGTGGTGCTCGTGGCTGCCCTTGGCCCTGCCCTGGTTTACCTGGTGCCGGTCAACGTTTTGCGGGCGGTGGTGGGGGCCCTGCTTCTCGTCTTCGGTTTGCAGTGGTTGCGCAAAGCCGTTTTGCGGGCTGTGGGGCTCAAGGCCAAGCACGACGAAGACGCCATTTTCAAACAGCACGTGGACGCATTGACCGTGGCCGATGTGCCGAGCCCTGCAGTTAGGGGCCGGGTCGACGCGACGGGTTTTGCCGTCGCCTTCAAAGGTACGTTCCTCGAGGGCATGGAGGTGATCGTCATCGTGCTGGGCCTGGGCGGCGGCGACCACCAGCTGGGGCTGGCCAGCGCGGCCGCCGGAGCCGCCATACTTGTCGTGGCCGGGGTTGGCGTGGTGGTTGCCCGCCAGCTGGCGGGTGTGCCCGAGAACGCCATGAAGACAGTGGTAGGCCTGATGTTGACGTCGTTCGGGACCTTCTGGGCCGGTGAGGGCCTCGGGGTTAGGTGGCCCGGTAGCGACCTAGCCATACTTGTCCTCGTAGGTATCTACGCCGTGGTGACGTGGGCGCTGGTGGTCATGCTCCGTCCATCGCCACGGCAGGTGAGCGCGGAACAGGCTCGTGCCTGAGGCCCCGACGTCGTCTCGTGCACCGTTGCCGGTGCGGTGGTTGAAAGCCTTCGGCGCTTTCTGGTGGGACTTCCTGGTCGGCGACACCCCTGAGCTGTTGATCGGTGTGCTCGTTGCGATTGGCTTGGTCGCCGTCCTGGTAAAAGCTTCCTCATTGAACGCAGCCGCCATCGCCGTCTTCCCGGCGGCGGTCGTGGTGCTGCTAGGCGGCTCCGTCTACCGGGCGAGGCGGGCCAAGTCTTGACCGCCAACCTAGCCATTGGTCCGTTACCGTACGACTGGGGTTGTAGATGAACCGCTCTAAGTTCATCCTCAGGTGGCTCGAAACCCCACCCCGTCCGGCATAGCTTTTGAACGTGGAGGTTCCCTTGCCCCGGCGCGTCCTCATCGTCTCGGCTGGGATGGGCGAGGGTCACAACGCCGCCGCCAGTGCACTGAGCGACACGATCCAGGACTGCTGGCCGGGATGCGTGGTGGAGCGCCTGGACACGATGGAACTAAGAGGCGCCCGGTTTGCTCGCGCCGCTCGTTGGGCTTACGGGTTCCAGCTCTCGGCGGTCCCTTGGAGCTATGCCGTGTTCTACGACCTCCTGTCGCGTTCGGACGGCTTCGCCAGCGCAATGAAGAGGATCCTCGGCCCGTTCTTTGGGCACCAGCTCTCCAGCGTCCTGGAAGCCAAGAAGCCTGACCTCGTCATCTCGACCTACCCATTCGGAAGTGCTGCCCTGGACTGGCTCCGGTCGAAAAGGGCAATGGACACGCCCACGGTCACATATATACCTGCGTTCCATGTTCACCCGCTCTGGGCCTACCAAGGGATCGACATGCACTTCGTCATGTACGACTCCGCGCCGGCCGACGCCCGCATGCCTGACTTCGGACGATCGATGCGGCTGGGAGCGGCCCCCGTGCAGGCCGGTTTCGGAGCATTCGACCGTGCGGAGGCTCGCAGCGTGCTCGGGCTTCCCCAGGAGGATTTCTACGTCCTGGTGACGGGCGGGGCCTGGGGCCTCGGTGACATCGGCGCTGGTGTCGAGGCGTTGGTCGGGTTGGCCCCCCGGTGCATGTCCTCGCCGTTTGTGGCAAGAACGCGGGTCTCAAGACCGAACTGAGCCGGATCGCCAGCACTCACCAGCGCCAACTGGACGTTTATGGCTACGTGTCCACCATGCCTCAGCTGATGGCCGCTGCCGACGTGGTGGTCACCAATGGGGCTGGTGTCACCGTCCTGGAGGCGCTCCGCACTCCCCGGCCCGTGGTCGCGTTCGCACCCCTGGCCGGGCACGGGACGGCTTCGACCGCAGAGATGGTGCGCCGCAACCTCGCCGTTGAGGCCAGGGACGTGCCGAAGCTCGTCGAGGAGGTCCGCCGCCTGTGGATGCGTCCCGACGTGGTCAAGACGATGGAACAGGCAGGGGAGCGCTGGGTCGAGGGCCGCTCCCTGCGGCGGAGCCTGTCCGAGATCGAAGCGTTCTACCTCGAATCTGGCGGCATCAGCCCGCTGAACAGTGTCGTCGCCGGTCGTCGGCCCCGGCCGGCCCGAAGCGGCGAAATCGACAGAACCGAGGTGGCAACGCGCTCGAGGGGTACGGTACGACTGGGGTCGTACATGCGGCCCTCAAATTTCATCCCTCAGGTGGTCGAGTTTGGTCGCTGATCGGCTTAGCGTCGCCTCTATGAGGGCAGGCGATGGCTGCACCCTGTCAGTTGTCGTGCCGACCCGGAGCGAAGCCCCCAATATCGCGGCTTTGGTCTCGCGTCTACGAGCCGCTCTTCGGCCCAGCGGGCTCGATTGGGAGCTCGTCTTCGTCGACGACTCCGACGATGGCACCCCGGACGCGATCAGCCAAGCAATGCTCGCCGAACCTGCGGTCCGCCTTGTGCACCGTGCCCCTGGGGCGCGCCAGGGCGGCCTGGGAGGAGCGGTCAGCGCTGGTTTTGAAGTGGCCCGTGGTGAAGTGATCGCTGTGATGGACGCCGACCTGCAGCATCCTCCCGAAGTCCTCGCTGCCGTTGTTGCGCCCGTGCTGTCAGGGGAAGCAGAATCTGGTTGCCGGCAACCGCTATGCGTGGGCGGGAGGGACCTCGGGGTTGGCGGGGCGGTGGCGGCACCTGGTCTCGTGGGCCTGCCGGGTTTTGGTTCATGTGCTGGTGCCGTCCAGCCGCCGGCTGGCGGACCCGCTCGGCGGGCTGTTCGCCGTGCGCCGATCGGTGCTCGAGGGTGTCACGCTGCGCCCCTGCGGCTACAAGATCCTCCTCGAAGTGGCCGTACGGTGCCGGCCGCGTTCTGTCGGCAACGTCGGCTTCGATTTCGCCCGCCGTCAGGCGGGAAAGTCCAAAGCCGACCTTCGCGAGGGACTCCGGTTCCTGCGCCATCTCAGGTCTCTCGCTTCCGCCGACCGTGCCGACGTCGCGGCACCTGTCCCGGCCGTCCTGGCAGCGGCGGTGCCGGCCCCCGGGGGACCATGAGCACGACCGATCGAACGGGCCCGGGGCGAACGCGTGTGGGAGGATTATCGTGCTGGTAACTACGATAATCGCCCTGCTGGCCGCCGCCTTGTTCGGCGTTTCGACTGCTCTCCAACACCGTAGTGCCGGGCTCGTCAGCGACGCCTGTCAGCCTGCCGAGCGGCTCGCCGGGTTCCTGGCCAGGACATTGCGCCACCCCTTATGGGTCATTGGTGCCCTCGCCGATATCGCCGGTTTCGCGTTGCACGCCTTGGCGCTTCATCTGGGCCCGCTCACCGTGGTCCAGCCCCTGTTGGTCACGAGCATCGTTTTCGCCGTCGTCCTTCGCCAGCTCCTCGTGCGCAGGTGGCCCCGGCGCAGCGAACTTGCCTGGGCGACCTCCCTGACGCTCGGCCTGGTCCTGTTCCTCACCATCGCCACGCCGGCCAGCGGCGTCGCCCAGGCTGCCGACCCCGTCCCAGCCACGGTAGTGGGTGTGCTGATCGGTTTCGGCGTCTTGGGGTTTTTCGCGGTCGGCCGGCGCTACACCGGTAATGCCGCCGCGGCCCTGCTCGGTACGGCCGCGGGACTTTCCTATGCCGCAGTGGCTGGACTGCTCAAAGAAGACGTGGGCCTGCTCGACCGCGGGGTGGGGGTGCTGGCTGCTTCATGGCCCTTTTATGCTCTCATTGCCGTCGGCGCTTTCAGCATCGTGGTCACCCAGCTCGCCTACCGGGCCGGGCCGCTAAGCTCGAGCCTGCCAACGATCATGACGGTAGACGCCCTTGTCAGCTTGGTGATTGGAGCGTCGGTGTTCGACGAAGGGTTCCGCAACGGAGCGGTCGACCTGTTGGGCGAGTCAGCCGGGCTCGCTCTCATGTTGGCGGCCGCCGTGGGATTGTCCAGGTCGGGCCTTGCGCCTGCCGGCGCACGCAAGGGACGCGCAGTCACGGCGGCCCGCCGTGCACCCCTGCAGGTTTCCACGCATTAGGAGGAGGTGGCGACCCGAGAGTTGACGATGTGGCCGGTACAACTACTGGACGAGCGCGGAGCGGGCGCGGCGGCCAAGAGCACCTCACAGTGGCATCTGGAAGGGCCAGGCCCGGCGAAGGCTAGGCGCTTGGCCGCAGCCGCTCTTAAGGTCAGCCGCCCGGCGCTACTGGCCGTGGCCGCCTGCGTGTTCTGCTACGTCGTCGGCTGGCGGGGCACCGACTGGGCCGCCCAGATTTACCGCGTCGGTGAGGTCGTCCGGTACGGGATCTCCTACTGGGACCCGGGCTGGTACGGAGGCAGCTACCCGCTCAACTACAGCCTCCTGTACCCCGCTGGCGCGGCTGTCCTTGGCCTGTGGCCCTTGGCGGCATTGTCGTGTGCCGGCGCCGCCTTGAGCTTCGACAGGTTGGTCACCGCAGAGGTAGGTAGGCGCCCGGCGGCGAGCTGGTATTTCGCCGTATCGATGCTGGTGGAAGTCGCCATCGGGCAGTTGCCGACGCTTACCGCTGAGGCACTTGCATTGGGTTGCGCCTGGTGCTTCGCTCGGTGGCGTACCCCGGGAGGGGGACGTCTTCGCGGGCGGCGCTCCGCCCTTTTGTTGTTTGGGGGGCTCGGTCTTGGCGTGGTGACGGGGCTGACGAGCCCGGTGGTCGGCTCGTTCCTGGCCCTAGTCCTATGCGCTGTGGCCATCGCCGACTGGGGTCGCTCACCACGACAGGCGTCGGTCGAACTCGGGGCGGCCGGCGTTTTCTTGGCGAGCGCAGCCACGCTGTCGATCCTGTACCCGGGGCGAGGCTATTTCCCCTTCCCGTACGGGGACTTGCTGGCCGTGCTCTCCGTCTGCGCCTTGCTGGCCAGCCCGCTCCTCGCCACGCCGAGGCCAGTGCGGGTCGCCGCTTTACTGTACGCGGGGGCGAGTGTGGTGTTGTTTGTCGTTCCCACTCCTATGGGCGACAACGACGCGCGCCTCGGCGCTTATATCGGCGTTCCCTTGGTTCTTTGCTACCTGCCCCGCCTAGCCTGGCGCCGAAGGGGCCAAGGCGACCGAAGATCGCCGGTGGTTTTGTCTGGTGCGCACCGGGCCACGACAGCCGCAGTCGCGGCGATCGTCGCTATAGGGCTTATGGGTTGGCACTGGGGGGCGATCGTGGAGACTTTCAGCGGACCGGCCAACGGCGCCTACAGCACCGCCGCTTTTTACCAACCGCTGATCGGCGAGCTTGACGTTCTCAGCAAAGGTAAACCCGTCCGCGTAGAGGTCCCCCCCACCCAGCACCACTGGGAATCCGCCTATATCGCTCCCACTTTCAGCCTGGCCCGCGGGTGGGAACGACAACTTGACATTGCCTATAACGGGCTTTTCTACCAAACGGGAGCCTTGACGCCTGCCTCCTACCGGTCCTGGCTCCTGTCGAATGGGGTTTCCTTCGTCGCCCTTCCGGACGCACCGCTCGATTACGCCGCAACCGCCGAGGCCGCCCTGCTCCGCTCGGGGGCGGTCGCCGGGTTGCAAGAGGTTTGGCACACGTCGCACTGGCGGCTGTGGCGAGTCCTGGGGAGCGAGGGATTGGCCAGTGCTCCGGCCTCGGTTATCGCGCTTAGCCCCAAAGCCGTAGTGGTCGCCTTTTCCGCAGCCGGCACCAGCGTGGTGAAGATCCGCTGGGCACCGTCGTGGTCGTTCGCCGCCGCAACTGTGACCGGCGCATGCCTTTTACCTGGGCCTGGCGGGTGGACCGAGTTGAAGGCGGCCCACGCCGGCGCGTTCCGTCTCCTGGTTTCGGTCTTTGGCGCCGACCATGGGAACTGCAAGGGTACCGGCCGACTTTTGGGGCTTGAGTACAAAGCGAGCACGGGCAGCGAAGGGAGGATGTCGTGAGGCTACGCTGTACTGGTCCTAGCCCTGGGAACGCTCCTGTTTGTGTGTCGCGACGCCTAGGGCAATCATTTGCCGCCTTCGGCCTGCTTGGAGAACGGGAGCCCGGGCGGAATGAGCATCTCGCAGATCTCCCGGGCCCTGAGGAACGTCCGCGAGTTCGCGATGTTCGCGTTCATCCCGGGCGGCTTGGGGAAGCTCACGCTGTTGCCCGAGAAGACCGGGTCAGGGAAGATTGGCACGCCGTGGGCGCGCATGCACGCAGCGGCCTTGAGGTAGGCGGCCTGGTCCTTCGCGGTGATCGTGATCGTCGGGCTGGGAGCGGTGCCGCCGGGGAGGATCGATTGGCAGTCGCCACGCGCCGCCTGGACCGCCGGCGAGCCCTTGTTGATGGACACGGGCCCTACGGCGACCGCGCTGCCGTTTGCCGACATGACCAGGTCCGGGAAGTTCGGCACGCCATGGTGGCGCATGCAGGACACGAACCTCTCGAGCTGGCCACTTAGGCTCCCAGACGACGGGGCGGAGCCCGAAGATCCTGTTGCCGGGGCTGTCGTCGTCGTGCCGATATGCGCCACGCTCGCCGATGGTGCGCTGCCCCCGCAGGCGGCGAGCGCGAGCGAAAGGCTGGCGACGCCAGCCGCGACAGACAGGCCCTCGGCGAGGCGTCCCGGTCCCGCGATGCCGCCTAGCACTGAGTTGCCTCTCGGCCAACCGATCATCCCGACGTAGCCCACGGTACCGCTTGCGCCGACCATGAGGTACCGGTCATGGGGTTCAACCGGCAGGGGAGAGGGACCGGCAAGCCGTCTGGGCGGACCGGAACTGGGCCGATTTGGGGTCGATGCCCTCTAGGCGTAAAGAAATGCCGTTGGGGCTCTCGGTCGGGTCGGGGAAGTTCGGCAGCCCGTGCGAGCGCATGCATTGGGAGTACTTCAGGGCTCTCGTCATCATCTGCGCGAGTTGTGCCTGCGACGGGCCATTGCCGTCGTTGGGGAGAACGTGCTTGCAGTCGTTGTTGGCCGATACGAACTGAGGCGAGTTCTGGTCGGCACCTTCCATCGTGACGCCGTGCTCGTGGCTGTTGTTGACAAGAACCGGATCCGGGAAGCCGACGTCGCCGTGTGAGCGCATGCACCCGGCGTAGACAAGATCCGCCTCGTACATTTGCTGCAGGTTCGGAAAGCCTCCCGACGCGGCCGGGGGAGCGGTTGTCGTCGGAGCCGAATTCCCGAGGTGGGCGACCGAGTTTGGCGCGCTAGCACCTCCGCACGCCGAGCCAACAAGGGCGATGGTGAGCATGCTCCCCGCTATCCCGGGCGCTGTTCGGGCCGCTCGCCAACGCAGGCGCCGGTGGTTTGCCATACGTACGTAGTACACCTCAGGCGATTACAGGTCCGTAACAAGGGCTGTTGCGCGCTTGTTACCTAAGACGATTACGTGGCATCCCTTGCACCGCCGGTCCTCGTTGGATGTCCAGACGGGCGACGGCGAGGTACAACACCAGTGCGAAGACGGCTACGGCGAAGACGACCGCTGTAGGGCCGTCCCCGAAGTTGATCCCGCTGAGGGCCCGGGGCTTGCTCATGTAGTCGGCGAAGGACGCACCGAGCGGCCGCGTTAGGACATAGGACATCCAGAAAGCGGCAATGCTGTTCAGCCCGAACCGCCACCACGCCAGGGCCGGGAGCAGGATGAGCACGCCGAAGAGGATGCCCGAAGCCAGGTACCCCAAATTGAGCGATGTCGCCGTGAAGTCCCCGAGAGCGGTCCCCAGGGCAAAGGTTGCGAATACCGTTGCCCAGTAGAAAGCTTCGCGACGCTGTGTCGTGACGCTGTGGATGGAAAGTGTGCCCTCGTTTCGCTGCCAAAGCCAAAAGATTGCGCCCAGCACCACCGCCCACAGCAGGGTCGTCCCCGCGTAGGGGATGTGGACGTCGAGGTGGAGGAAATCGGAGACGCCCGTACCGAATATCGCTATGGCAAAAGCCAGGAACCAGTAAGCCAAGGCCCGGTAGCGGCGGGTAGCGAACTGCAGCACCAGCCCGACGAGGAACACGAGCACCTCGGCGCCGCCGCCCCGGATGTTGCCCCAGGTCTTGAGGTAGTCGGAGGTCGCCTCTCCGCCGGCGGTTGTGAGGATCTTCACCACCCAGAATACGAAGATGACCTCTGGGACCTTGGCTGCGACGGGGGCAGGGAAAATGCGACCGATCAGGGGGACCTGGCCGCTCGTGGGGCCCCGACGGCCGGGTACCCGCATGGAGCGGGACTTGTCGCTAGCCAGGTCCACCTATCGTTCCTCCGTACGCTCGGCACGAGTGTTCAAGTGTGAGTCGTTAGCAAGCACTAATTAGGCCCGAAGCGTGTCGAGCGAGGCCATGCATAAGGATAACCGCCAGGTGTTTGCAAGCCTCGTCAGACGGGGGCCCCGGCGAGAGCCACGATTACGCCGATCGACCCGGCTATGAGCAACGCGCTTACCACCCCCCGCCTCGCGACGAATAGCCAGACGAGCGCGCCGGCGAGCACGGGGATCTGCCAGAGATGACCAAAAGCGAGGCCGAGCGGGATGGCTGATCCCGCTATGGCGCCGATGACCGCCGGCCCGGCTCCAGTCAGGAACGATTCGACATCAGTATTGGCTCGGATCCGGTCGAAGTGCCGACCGCCAAGCATGACGAAACCGAACGAGGGCGCAAAGGCGATTAGCGCGGCCAACAGCCCGCCGCCCACACCCCCGGCTGCGTAGCCGACCACGGCTACGGTTTGTACGACTGGGCCCGGGGTGATCTGACCAAGAGCAACGGCGTTGAGGAACTGTGCGCCGGTCATCCAGTGATAAGTGGTGACGGCGTCGTGCTGCATGAGCGGGATGATCACAAACCCGCCCCCATACGAAAGGGCGCCAACCTTGAACGCCACCCAGGCCGACGCCCCGAGACCGCCGAGGCTGGCCCCGTGGAGGACGACAGCAGGGACGAACGCCCGGCCCGGGCGCCGTGACCGCGGGCGGCCCTGACGGCGGATGAGGATCTCGGCCAGCCCGCAGGCGGCGAGGACGAGCACCAGGTACGGGCCGACGGTAGCTGCGGCGGCGCCTCCCAAAATTGCGTAGGCGAACCAGCGGAGCCGCTGGACGAGCTCGCTGCCGATCCGGCTCCAGCTGGCCGGTACCAGCCGCCAGGAGGCCTGAAGTGCCACGGCCGGCACTGCAGCCCCAGAACCGACAGCGGCGCCGAGGGCCCAATCAGGCGGGTGGCTCGCCAGAAAGAACGCGGCTAGTGCCAGGATGAGCGCCAGGCCAGGGACGATGAAGCACAGCCCACCCAGCACAGCGCCGATCGGCCCGCGCAGCCGCCACGCGCAGTAGATCGCCAGCTGAGTCGATGCCGGGCCGGGGAGAAGGTTCGTCGTGGCGATGGCATCTTCGAACTCCTGGGCCTCGATCCAGTGCTGCTCCTCGACGCACATCCGCCGGAGCAGGACGATGTGGGTCGGCGGGCCCCCGAACCCGATGCACCCCAGACGGCCCCACTCCTTGGCGATGGTGCCAAGGGAGACCCGCGGCACAGGTCGGGGCTCGGCCTCACCTTCGGCACCGGTCATCGGGGCTCGTCGCCAAGGACCTCAGTAGCCAGCTCTCTGAGCTGGCGCTTGATCGACTCAAGAGCCCTGCGACCTTTGGCTGTCGCTACGTAGGAACGGCGAGCCCGACCGTCGACGACCTTTTGGCTCGACCGGAGGAGCCCCTCGGTCTCCATTTTTTGCAGCGTGGGATAGAGGGACCCCGGGCTGATCCGGTAGCCGTGGTGGGCCAATTCCTTCGCCATCCACGCCCCGTGCACCTCACCGTGGGCAGCATGATGGAGGATGTGCAGCCGCACGGCTCCTCGCAGGAACTCCCGCATGGGGCATGACCCTATTCGATATCGAATTCAGATATCGGTTTATGACTCTTGTCGGAGCTGCGGCTGTTGTGCCGTGGCACCCACCCGGCTAGGTTCAGCCGTATGCGTTTTGGGATCGACGTCGCCCAGCAGCGGATGGCCTTCGACGAGGTCGTGGGTCGCGTGCGGTTCGGCGAGGAGCTCGGCTTCGACGGTGCGTGGGGGTTCGATCACTTCGTCCCCATGTACGGCGAGGGCCCGGGCGAGTGCTTTGAAGGCCTGACCACACTCGCCGCGTTGGCCACTGCGACGAGCAGGATACGTCTCGGGCTGCTCGTAACCGGTGTGACCTACCGACACCCGTCCGTCCTGGCCGCGCAAGCGATCACCGTTGACCACGCGAGCCACGGACGGTTGGAGCTCGCCCTCGGCGCGGCCTGGTACGAGGCCGAGCACCGCCAGCTCGGGATCGAGTTCCCGCCAACCAGCGAGCGCTTCGACCGGCTGGAGGACGCTCTCGAGATCATCATTCGTCTCAGCACGGGCGACGTCGTCTCGTACGACGGGCATCACTTCAAGCTTGACGAGGCGAGCATGCGACCGGTCCCCGTCCAGCTGCCCCATCCACCGATCTGGATCGGGGGCGCGGGGCCACGCCGGACGCTGCCGCTCGTGGCGCGCTATGCCGACGTCTGGCACACCGGCGCCGGTACTGAGAACCTGGCCGGGCTATCGGCGCGCCTTGACCAACTAGCCGAGGAGTCCGGTAGGGATCCTGCCGCGATCGGCAGGGCGTCGTCGCTCTCTCTGTCGGACGCGGATTCCACGGTGCGTGCGAATATCGAGGCCATGGCGGATGCGGGGTTCGACTACCTGGTGTGTGGCTGGCCGAGCGAGGGGAGAAGCCGTGTAGAGGCTTTCGCCGGCAAAGTGATGGTTGACTACTCCGTCTAATTGCCCGGGTCGCGCGCGCCATACCGAGATCTCGGACCGATCAAGGAACATCGTGAGTGGGCATGGCGTAGTCCAAGTGCCCAAGATCAGCGCGTGTTGTATTGCACTTGGTCAGGCGCTCGTGTTTGGTCGGGTAGGGGCCACGGCGCTGTGGTGGTGAACCGAACCGTTATCTTCAGTCCACCGTTGGGGCGGGCGTCTGCTTGGAGGTGGCCACGGTGGGCGGCGACGACCGAGGCGACGATGGACAGCCCGAGGCCGACGCCTTGGCCGTTGGCGACTCGTTGGTCGAGCCGGGTGAACGGTTCGAACAGAGATGACACCTTCGACTTGGGGATCAGTGGCCCGGTATTCGTGACCGAGAGGTAGGACTGGCCATGGCCGGTACCGGTCTCGACTTGTACCGAGCCGCCGATCACGTTGTAGCGGACTGCGTTGTCCACGAGGTTGGCGACGAGGCGCTCGACAAGTACGCGATCGCCGAGCGTCGGAGCAGCCGACAGGTCGGCTTCGACGACGATGTTGGAGGCAGTGGCCGAGGTGCTGGTTTCATCGATAGCGTCTTGCGCTGCCGCTTCCAGGTCCACAAGTTCGCGGGTGGTCAGGCCGCGGTCGGACCGGGCAAGGGTCAGCAGGCCTGCGATGATCGCCTCTGATTGGTCGAGCGCCTCCCGGGCCCGCCCGACGACTGTCTCGAGCCCTTCGGTGGTCCGGACGGGCTTGGCCATGGCCACGTCAATGAGGGTGCGCATGGAGGTGATCGGGGTCCGCAGCTCGTGCGAGGCGTTGGCCACGAACCGTCGCTGGCTCGCGAAGGCGAGGTCGAGGCGGTCCAACATGTCGTCGAAGGTGTCGGCGAGCTCCTTGAGCTCGTCTGGGGGCCCATCGAGACCGATGCGTTCATGAAGATGTTCTTGCGAGGCGCGCCTAGCGGTGCCGGTGACCTTGTGGAGCGGGAGGAGGATGCGCCTCCCGATGGCCCATCCGAGCAGGCCGGCCACGATGGTGGCGACGCCGAGACCCACAAGTGACCACAAGAGCAGCTCGTGAAGGTCCTTCAGTCGTTCCATGGCAGCGCCGAATTCGGCAGCTGTGGCAAAGGCTTGTTTGCACTTTGGTACTTGCGGGCCTGTGAGCGTGCCATTTTGCGCCCCTGAGTTACAGGCTTTGAGGAAGTGCTTGTTCACGTTGACTGGCTTGTTCAAGTTGGCTTGCCCTGTGACAACGGTGGCCGCGAGGCTGTGGTCGACAAGCGTGTAGGTAGCGGCCACGAACGCTCCGCCGGTAACGAGGAACAGGCCCACGCATGCCAGAGCAATTCGGGCCCGCACGCTACGGCGGCCGAGGATCCTGCGCCGAAGTTCGCTTTCCGGCATCTCTACGGGATCCGGTACCCGCTGCCGATGACGGTCTCTACCAGCGGAGGGTCTCCGAGCTTTCGCCGCAGGCGCCCGACGGTGACCGAGACGGTCTTGGTGAACGGGTCGGCGTACTCGTCCCAGACCTGTTCGAGAAGCTCCTCTGCGCTGACCACCGCCCCGTCCGCGGACACGAGGACCTCGAGCACCCCCAGTTCCTTTCGAGCCAGGTGCAGAGGACGCCCAGCTCTGGTTACGGCGCGGCGGGCCCGGTCGACAACAAGGTCACCTCGTTTCAGCACCGGCGGTGCGGACGGGCTACGGCGGGCGAGGGCCCGCACTCGCGCCACCAGCTCAGAAAAGTCGAACGGCTTGGCCAGGTAGTCGTCGGCACCCAGGTTCAGCCCCTCGACCCGGTCCTCGACTTGCCCGGCTGCGGTCAGCATCAGTACCCGGCTAGGGCATGACGAGCTGACGATCTGCTCACAGAGCTTGTCCCCGTGCAGCCCGGGCAGGTCGCGGTCCAAAACGACCACGTCATATGTGTTCACGACCACCTTCTCAAGCCCGCTCGGCCCGTCGTAGGCGACGTCGACGGCCAGGCCCTGGTCACGCAGCCCCTCGGCCACTGCGTCCGCGACGACCGAGTTGTCCTCCACGACAAGCACCCGCATGCCATCCATCGTGGCTCAATGGGGACAACACTGCGATAACACTCCGGAGATCCGGTACGCCGCGATGCCTCGTGAGCCGATCGACGATGTTGTCTCAATGTTGTCGGCCTTTTCGTACCGTTCTCCCATGAACGAAAAACTGTCACTGTTGCATCGTGAGCCAACAAGGCGCCCCGGGCGGCTCGCTCCCGGCGGACTGGTCCTACTCGGCCTGGCGCTGGCGGCCTGCGGTTCGCACGAAGCCTCACCCCCGGTGGCGCATGTGGCCAGGTCAACGGGTACCACCATCGCTGCCGCCCCTACAAGCGCCGCCCTTCTCGCCACGCGGTGCCTCCGCCAGCACGGTCTCCCCGACTTGCCGGGCCCTGTCCTGGCCACCTCGGCCCGTCGAGGGGGCAGATGATGCTCGACAAGGCCGGCCTTCTCGCCTACCCCAGCTCGGTCGTCAGCCAGGCCACAGCGGCCTGTGGCGCCGCCATGGCGCAGCTCCCCAGCGGCCCGAACTCAGTCAGTAGCGCCCAGCAGCTCCAAGACCTGCTCGCCTTCGCCCACTGCGTGCGCAACCACGGGGTCCCGAACTTCCCTGACCCCAACAGCCAGGGCGGTTTCAACCTCGCCGGCACCGGGATCAACAGCCACCAGCTCACTTCGGCCGAGCTCGCCGCGGCAAGGACGTGCCTCCCGACAGCCCATGGCCAAGTTCACATTCCTACGCAGGCAAGCGGTACAAGCAACGGCGGCTGACTGTCACGTGCTGGGAGGCCCGAGACCGGCAGCCTTGCCGAGCGAGCTACACGCTTCCAGGGCTGCAATGACTTGCGGAGAGTTCCTGTGGATGCTGGCTGGGGGGTCCATGGCGCCAGTTGTGGGGTTGGGGTCGGGGAACGTCGGGACCCCGTGGGCGCGCATGCAGCGCGAAACCGCGAGAAGCTTGCGCAGCTCTGCGGCACTGACTTGTGTCGATGTCGTCGGAGGCCCGTAGTACTCCGCACAGGCCCGTTGCGCGGCCTGGAACGTTGGTGAGGAAGCCTCGCTCGCGGAGGCCTGGACCATCTGGCCCTTAGCCGCCTTGATGCCATCGGGCGACCCGAACGAGGCCGCATCGGGGAAGTTCGAGACGCCATGAGAGCGCATGCACGTTGCGTACTCAACGAGTGGCGAGCCCGCGGCCGAGCCACCGGCGGCCCTCGCCGCGGCGGGCGCCGCCGTCGTGGTCGTCCCGAGGCTCGCGACGCCGGCCGGCGAGCCGCCCCCGCAGGCGGCCGCGGGTAGAGCGAGGCCCATAACAGCGGGGGCAACGAGCAGCAACCGTCGAACGCTCATACCGAGAGTATACACTCAGAGAATAGCCGGTCAAGCCCAAGCCCGCTCCCAAAGCAGAAGACCGCAAGCGACGGCTACTGGGCACAGCTCGTTGGCTAGCTCCGTAGCGATATTGCTAAATGGGTCGGCATTGCCGCTGCTGGGGTGAAGGTGCAGGGCGAGACATATCGCTAACGATAGAACTTAAAGGATGTATCGTCAACGATATGGAAGCTATCGAGCTGGTGGCCCTGGGCCGGCGGCTACAGAAGATCGGTGAAGAAGCCCTGCGGGTGGGTCCGGGCGCAGGGATGCCGGCCGGTCCGGTCCTTGTGCTCCGGGACGTGTTCACCCACCCCGGCACCTCGGTAAACGACATCACCGCTCGGACCGGGCTGCCCCAGGGCTACGTGTCGGAGTGCGTCGCCAAGTTGAGGGACGATTTCATGCTCGAGACGGCCACTGACCCCTTGGACCGGCGCCGTACCCTAGCGCGCTTCGCGCCCGAACATGCCAAGCGAGTACTCGAAGCGGGCGCCGTGCCCGCAGACGACGCACTTGGGCGCGCCCTCGCTGAAGATGACCCTGCGGCGGTGGCCGACGTCGTACGAGTGTTGTCGGACCTGGCCGGCCGCCTGGGGCTGGCGGCCGAAGGACCGGTCCGCCGCCAACTCAGAGCACACAAGGAGCGATAGATGCTCGGCGGAGCGGGCAGGGGCATTCGCCAGGTCCTTTATTTCGCCCGGCCCTGGCAGAAGGTTCTTCTTGGCGGTGGCCTCGTTGCTGCGGGCGTGGCGCTCGGTGCAGTCTTGCTGATGGTGTTGGGGGGAGTCGTGATCGTAGCCACCCTGTACGCCTGGGTGCGCGTCCGGCGGTTGTCAAGGAAGGGCGCTGCCGACCATCCAGACGGCGGGACGAACACGTAAGCGGAAAACGTAAGTGGCTGTGCACCAGGTGCAGCCGGAGGACCTCCGGCGGGCCTAGCTGAGCGAGACGTCGGGTGTGGTCATGCTGGCAGCCCGTTCAGGCCCTCAGCTAGGGCGGCGAGCCGGTCGAGCGAGGCTTGGAGCTTGTCGGCTGTTGTCGCCCGGGCTCGAGCGAACCGTTGCTGATCGGTCAGGTTGGTCCAGTCGTAGGTGTGGGTAACCAGCGTCCGCGACGGGGCCAGCGGTTTGAGCTCCCAGGCCCAGAGATGCCCGGGCGGGGCTTGACCGGGCTCGGCCGGTCGCCAGGCTATTCGCTTACCCTCGGCGAAGTCGACCACGTGGTTCTCCCGGGCGCTGCCCACGGTCAGCTGCATGGTGAATACGTCGCCTACGGCCCGCACGCGCTGCCCGGGCGCGGCCTCTTTCAGGTTGTTGTTGCCGTCCCAACGGGGCTGGTACGCCGGGTCAGCAATGAGTTCGAAAATCCGCTCAACGCTGGCGCCGATCTCACGAGTCGCGCTGACTATCTGGGTGGGTTCCTCTTGGTTGGTCATGTGCATAGCCAAGCACTGAGGCGCGAACGCCATCCACAGCGGGCCAAAACGGCAGAGCTCCTGATTGCCGG
Source organism: uncultured Acidimicrobiaceae bacterium (assembly GCA_963725935.1). Classification (GTDB taxonomy): domain Bacteria; phylum Actinomycetota; class Acidimicrobiia; order Acidimicrobiales; family Palsa-688; genus Fen-671. The sequence continues at coordinate 136,418 of CAVSAM010000007.1, forward strand.
TGCTCGCGGCACGCGTGACCGTCGTTCGCGTTCCGCCGCCCAACTCAACGAACCAAGCAGTATGGGCAATTCGCCGCCTTCCGGCGAGGGTGGAAGCACCTCGAGCGCTGCGAGCTTCATGACGAGGTTCGCGCTCTCTCGGAGAGATGCCGGTGAACGGCGGCAGTGGTGCGCTCGAGGTCGTTGGTGGCGAGAAGGTCGAGCAGCGAACCTCTCAGCACCGCAAGTGCCAGGCTGCGCTCGGCGGCTCCGGCGGCGCTCCGTCGACGGTTCGCCGGTTGGCCTGTGGCGAGGACACCGAGCCAGTCCTCGACTGTCTGGCGAGCGAAACCGGCCCAGGGGCCGTCCGGTTCTCTGAGCGAACGAGCGTAGGCTTGCGCCCAGAGGGTCAGCAGAGCTCGGTGCTGCCCAGCGGCCAGCCATCCCCATGTTGTGCGAACGATGTTGGCCAGATCACTAGGGTTCTTGTCGCGGCGGACGCGGTCCAACAGGGCAATCTCGTCGGTACGGGCGCGCGCGAGCAGAGCACGCACGAGCCCGTCTTTGGAGCCGAACAGGAACAACAGAACTCGCGGGCTCGAGCCGATCGACTCAGCTAGAGGCCGAAGGGACAGGTCGGCTAGGCCGTGTTGTAGCGCGTATTGGTATGCGAGCTCAAGGAGCTCGCTTTGGCGGGCAGAAGGGGCTCGCACTGGCTCGCTCACAGCGCTAGTCTGCCACTGAAACGACTGTGTCAGTAGGGGAGGCGAGATGGGCGGAGCGCTGGTACGGCCCTTGGGACGGCCTGGGGACCTGGGCTGGGTGGTCATGGCCCATGGGGAGGTGTACGACGCGGAGTTCGGTTGGGACGGCAGCTTCGAGGCGCTCGTGGCCAGGATCGTCGCAGACTACGCCAATAACCACGACCCGGCCCACGAGGCGGCTTGGATCGCTGAACTGGACGGGGCCCGCGTCGGGTGCGTGTTCTGTGTCGCCGCGGACGACACGACCGCCCAGTTGCGGATTCTGCTTGTCCATCCCTCCGCCCGAGGCCATCAGCTCGGAGGTCGGCTGGTGGACGAATGCGTGGCTTTCGCCCGCGGTGCCGGCTACGGGCGCATGAAGCTGTGGACCAACGACCCGCTCGTGGCCGCTCGGAGAGTCTACTTGTCGCGAGGTTTTGTCTTGGAGGCCGAGGAGCCACACCACAGCTTCGGCGTCGACCTAGTCGGACAGGTCTACGAGCTCGAGCTGGGATAGGAGCAGTCTTATGCTCAGCCATGCCTCCAGCTAGCTAGGACTCGTTACGGCTAGGCCGGCTCCGAATTAGATGAACCGTTACATTCCCAGTCAAATCACATTGTCTGCCGGTCACGCCCGGTGGCAGTTTCTTGGGCGGAGGTCCTCCCGCTGCAGCCGGCCGGGCCAACTCCGACCCCGCGATCTCGCCGCCTAACGTCGGGACAACTTGCCCTCGAGTACCACGCTTGCGCCTTGACAATGCCATACGTAAACGGTCACCAAAGCTGACATGTCTACCGGCCCCTGTAGGCCGAAAATGACCTCGGGAACGGTCCAGTAGTTCTCGGTTGTGCATCGAGGCGACTTGCTCGGCAATTGACGGGTGCATGATCCTCCGGTCCTCAGCGAGGCTGCGGTGCAGCAGCGGTCACCACCAGCCTGCGGGGTCACTGAGGGCAGCCTCTAAGTGGCGGCCGCCGGACTGGCACCCTGGCCTGTACGGGGCGAGCACGGAGGCAGTACGGAGCCAGTACCGAGGCAATTTATTAGGCGCTCGACGGGTCACGGAGACGGCAAAATGACGTTAGTGCAACTGGACCCTTCGCCCCGGGAGACCGAGGTCCTCAGCCTGCTCGCTGAGCACCTGAGCAACGCCCAGATCGCCCAGCGCCTCTTCATTTCTGAACGCACGGCAGAGAGCCACGTGTCCTCTTTGTTGCGCAAGCTTGACCTCGGCGACCGCCGCGCTTTAGCCGCCTATGCCTGCGAACAGGCGGCGGCCAACGCCGTCCAGCTGTACCGGCCGGCCGAGCCCCCGACGTCTTTTGTGGGCCGGGAGGCCGAGCTCGCAGAGCTGGGCTCCGCTCTGTCCCAACAACGCCTGGTCACCCTGGTGGGGCCAGGGGGCGTAGGCAAGACCCGCCTGCTGCTGCGCGCCATGCAGGATAGGCAGGCTGCGTTCGTGGACCTGGCCGTCCTGGCCCGGGGCAGCGACCAGGAGGCGGTGGCGAGGGCTGTTGCCGGCGCCCTTGGCATGGTCGAGCCGGGGGCCAGCGCCCTGTCAGCGGTCTCCAAGCAGCTGGCCGCGGTCCCCGTGGCCCTGGTGCTCGACAATTGTGAGCACGTGCTAGAGGGTGCGGCCGCCCTCGCCGGCCACGTATTGGCTTCCACACCTAACCGCATCGTGGCCACCAGCCGGGAACGCTTAGGCCTCCCCGCAGAACACGTCTTGCCTGTAGGCCCACTGCTCCCGGCCGCCGCCGGTCGGCTGTTCATGGAACGAGCCAAACAAGCGTCGCCCCAGTCCGGCCCCAGCCTGGACGAGGCCAAGGTGGTCGACCTCTGCCAGCGCCTCGAAGGCCTCCCATTGGTCATAGAGCTGGCTGCCGCCCGCCTGGCTGCCCTCAGCTTCGACGACTTGGCCGCCCGCCTCGACCAGGCTCTCGACCTTCTGGGCTCGGGTGAACGCTCCCGGGACCGCCACCGCAGCCTACGGGCCACACTGGACTGGAGCTATGAGCTGCTGACGGTCGACGAGCAGGCCCTGTACCGGGCGGTAAGCGTTTTGCGCGGGCCTTCCGGCTGGCGGTGACTGAGGATCTGCTGCCCACCCAGGCGAGGGCCCGGGTCGCGGCCGGTGTGGCCCACCTGGTCGACGCTTCGCTGCTGGTGCGCCTGGAGGACCGCTACCGCCAGCTGGAATTGGTGCGGGCCGACGCCAGGGAGCGGCTGCGCACAGCGGGTGAAGAGAACGCCGTCAGCCACCGGCTGGTGGACTGGGCGCTCCAAGCCCTTGACCAGGGGCTGAGCCATGGGGACGAGCACGACTTGGCGGCGGGGGTCGAAGCGGCCCGGGAGCTGGGCCGTCCCGAGTTCACCGACCTGGCCCTGGGGCTGGCCCGGGCCTGGGAGGAACTTGGCCATGGGCACTGGTCCGATGCCGAAGTCCTGTACGAAGCGGCGGCGGTGGCTTCCAAGGAGCCCGAGATCGCTATCCGAGGTGCAGATCTGGCCTGGAGCCGGTCCCATGGCACAAGGGCGGTGGCCCTTTTCGAACTGGGCACCGAGTTGGCGGTAGCCGCCGGAGACCCAGCGGCCGAGGCCTATGCCACCTCGGGAACGGTCGAGCTCATGGGCCGTTTCAGATGTTATGCCGACCGCCAGTGCGAGCCCGAGGCCACCGCCGCCCTGGTCGAGCGCTCATGGTATGCGGCTGAAGCCGCCGGCGACCCGTGCTCGCGAGCGAGGGCCTTGTTGGCCCGCACCTGGCGGAACGACTGGGAAGGGCGGGACGTAGAACGAATGGGCCTTGATGCCGAACGGTCCTTAGCCGCGGCCAGGGAATGTGGCGACATGGCAATCCTTTCGAGCGCCCTCGACGGCTGGTGCTCGGTCGCCCTGAAACGCCTCGACATGGCCACGGCCAAGGCCGCCATCGTGGAAAGGCTGGAGATCACCAAGGGGTTCGACCCTCACCGGTCGCGCCAGTTCCTTGAGCGCTTCGACGCCGTCCACATGTCCTGCGAGCTGGGCTGCATCCTGGGACGGTTCGAGGAGGCCCTTTCCGCCGGGCGGCTGCTGGATGAGCTCGGTCGCGGCCGGGGCATCATCTTTGGCGGGTCGACACAACTGGCCCCTGCTCTTTTCTTCCTGGGGCAGTTCGACCAATGCCTCCAACAAGTCTCAGGCGCGTACGCCGACGCTCTACAACGTCCCGGCAACGGCAACTCCATGCTCCTGCGGGCCTTTTGCTGTGCCGCCGCTGTCTGTGGTTACCGGGGCAACCAGGTGGCCGAGGCCGAATGGTGGGGCCAGGCAGAGGCGGTGGCCAGCGCCCGGCAGGGGAGAGACTCTTTTATGAAAATGATGCGGGCCGACGTGCTCTTGCACCACGGCCGGCGCGAGGAGGCGGCCGAGTTAATGGCCGAGCCACCTTCATCTTTGGTGTCGCCGTGGCGCGGCTGGTACGGGGCGGTGCGAGCCGAGGCCCTGGGGCCGGCTGCCTTTGCCGACGCCGAGGCGGTGGCCGAGGGGGGTATTTACTCAGCGGCTGTGCTGGCCCGAGCGCAGGGCCGCCTAGAAGAGGCCTTGGTTTTGTTCAACAAGTGTGGGGCCAAATACCAGGCGGCACGGACGGCCTTGGGCATGAGCGGGACGGAGAATGAAACGGCGCAGGCTACGTATGCGGAGTTGGGGTTGACGGCAACGCCGCCGTGACTTCTCCCGGTGGGCGCCGAGGCTACCTTCCCTTTGGAAGGGCGCTCGCGGGCACACCAGGTCCCGACGGCGAAGTGGCTGCGGTGCTCGACCAGCTGTGCCTCACCTTCACTGCGCGCGCCCTTGTCGGGGGGAGAGCGGTGGCGACTTGGGGACTAGCCAACGGCCGCGTCACGGTGGGCCCTCTCGAGCCCATCGCTAGCGAAGACCTCGCCGAGCTGCGTGCGGACGCAGACCGCGTGCTGGCCTACCTGGGGCTCCCGCCCGCCCCGGCGGTCGTGACGACCTAGCTTGCCGAGCGGCAGGGTGTGGGGCCTGGAGCGGCAAGTACTTGTATTGAGACCCAGTCTTGGAGTAGTATCCACTACATGAACCTCGCCCCTAGAACCCCATTGCTCGCCAGTGCCGCGGCCCTGGCTATGGTGGCCTTCGGCTCAGTGGCCACGGCCAGTCCTGCTCTCGCTGACAGCAGCTCCGGGCCGATTGTGGCCGTCGGGGCCGAAAATGAGTACGCCGACGTGATCTCCCAGATCGGCGGGCCCTACGTCAGCGTCAGCGCCATCATGAGCAACCCGAACACTGACCCCCACGAGTTCGAAGCCAGCGCCAGCGTGGCCGAAGTGGTCAGCAAAGCTGAGCTGATAGTGCAGAACGGCGTGGGCTACGACACCTTCATGAACAAGATCGAAGCAGCCAGCTCCCGCCGCGGCCGTGACGTCATCGTCGCCCAGAACCTCCTCGGTTTCTCCAGCGACATCTTCAATCCCCACCTTTGGTACAACCCGCGCACCATGCCTTTGGTGGCGCACGCTGTGGCGACCGACCTCTCCCAGCTCGAGCCCACCCATGCCGCTTATTTTCAGGCTAACGACACGCGTTTTGTCACGTCATTGAAACCGTGGCTCGCCGCTATCGCCGCCTTCAAGAAGGCGTACTCGCGCACCCCAGTTGCGGTCACCGAGCCCGTTGCCGACTACATGCTCCAGGCGGCGGGCGCCGACATCATGACGCCGCAATCCCTGCAGGCCGCGATAATGAACGGGACGGACCCCTCCCCCCAGGACATCAGCACCGAAGACAGCCTGATCACCGGCCACAAGGTCAAGGTCTTCCTCTACAACCAGCAGGTCACGGACAGCCTGACCGCCAGCTTCTTGGCCGACGCCAGCAAGGCCCATGTCCCTGTGGTGGGCGTCTATGAGACGATGCCGGTCCCCGGCTACAACTACCAGTCCTGGATGCTGGCCGAGGTTGACGCCTTGCTGGCAGCCGTGACCAAGGGGACTTCGACGGTACGGCTGTGAAGCCGGGGACAAGGACCGAGGGCCCGCTGGACCGAAAGGCGGACCAGGCACTCGACGGCGCCGCCCTGTCAGTTGAGGACCTGTCGGTTTCGTTGTCGGGCCGGGAGGTCCTCCGCCAGGTCTCGTTCTCGGTCGCAGCAGGGGAGGTCACAGGCCTCATCGGGATGAACGGTGCCGGCAAGACCACGCTGCTGCGGGCGGTCCTCGGCCTCCAGCCAGTTTCGTCGGGCCGTGTAACGCTGGCCGGTGGGCGGTCGGGACGTCATTCCATCGGCTACGTCCCTCAGAAGGTGCTGCTCGACCCGGACCTCCCGGTGCGGGCCCGGGACTTGGTCGAACTGGGCATAGACGGCCGCCGGTTGGGCATACCGCTGAAGTCCAGCGCCAAACGGGCCAGGGTCGAAGAGCTGCTGGCTGCCGTGGACGGCTTGGCACTGCTCGACGCCAGAGTTGGCGCGCTGTCGGGGGGCGAGCAGCAGAAGGTGCTCATCGCCCACGCCCTGGCCCGCCACCCGCGCCTCCTGCTGCTCGACGAGCCCCTCGCCAACCTCGACCTTCACAGCACCCATGAAACCGTCACGCTCCTTGGCCGCATATCCCGAGAGCAAGGCGTGGCCATCCTGCTCTCGACTCACGATATGAACCCCCTGCTACCGGTCATGAGCCGCGTTATCTACCTGGCTGGCGGGCGGGCAGCCACCGGGACTGCCGACGAGGTGGTGCGCAGCGACGTCCTCTCCAGGCTTTATGGCCACCACGTCGACGTCTTCCATTCCCACGGCAGGGTCATCGTCTCGGTGGGCGAGGAGCACCGGGAGGAGGGCTGCGAGCCCGGCCCTGAGGCAAAGTTCGGCCCGAGCCATGGAACCGAGAGCCGCGCGAGCGATATGGCTCTCGCCAACAACGTGGAGCCCCCCCGCGTATGAGCGTCTGGCACGCCATCTTCCAAGCTGGGTTCTTCGGGAACGCGGCCGTACAAACTGCCGCCATCGTCGCGGTCGTGGTCGCCTGTGTGTGCGCCCCGGTGGGCGTGTTCACCGTGATCAGGGGACAATCCTTCGCCGGCCACAGCCTCGCTGACATCACCTCGACGGGCGGCTCGGTTGCCGTTGTCACGAGCATCAACCCCTTGGTCGGGTTCGCGGCCATGGGGCTGCTCGGGGCGGGGGCTATGGAGCTCATGGGCACAAATAGCCGCCGGGGTAGGGACCTCGTTACCGGCATAGTCCTCGGCGCGTCGCTCGGGCTATCAGCCCTGTTCTTGTACCTGAGCGTCACGAGCGGGAGCACAACCGGGGCAGTGGTGACCGTGATGTTCGGCTCGATCTTCGCCGTCAGTACCGGGACCCTGCCCCTGGTGGTCATCCTCGGAGCGGTGGGGCTCGTGCTCATCAGCGTCGTGTACAGGCCGTTATTGCTGATCTCGGTCAGCGCCGAGCTGGCTGCCGCACAAGGGGTACGCGTGCGCTCCGTCGGCATGGTGTACATGAGCGCCCTGGCCATTTCTGTCGCCCTCTGCGCCCTTACGATCGGTGCCATCTTGAGCACGGCCCTTCTCATCGGGCCGGCAGCCGCGTCATTGCGCCTCGCCCGCAGCCCGATCAGGGCCATGGCCTGTGCCGCGGCACTGAGCATGGCCGCCACCTTTGCCGGGATCGTGATGGCCTACGACAGCTATACCTGGCCACCCTCCCATTCAGGTTGGCCGGTCAGTTTCTTCGTCGTTGTGCTCGTCCTCGCTGTGTACCTTCTCGCCCAACTCAAGGGACGGGCTGACCGCCGCCCGAGAAGGGTGGAGGCGGGCCGGGCTATCGAACTCGCCCGCGATCCGTCCACTTCGGCAGTGGGCCAAGGGTAGCGAGCCTTATGTTCTCGGGCCTGTTCACGGGTTTCATGGCCAACACATGGACCGAAGCCAGCATTATGGCAGTGGTCGCCGGCGCCGTAGGTTTCTTCGTGGTCCTGCGGGGGGCCACTTTCGCCGCCCATGCCATCCCCCAGGGCGCCTTCACCGGCGCCGCCGGTGCCGCGCTCATCGGGGCCAACACCTTGCTCGGGGTGGGCGCGTTCTCGCTGCTCGGGGTGGTCACGATAGCAAGGTGGGGCCGTCGGGGCCGCCACGACGTCGTCACCGCCCTTTCCCTCGTCACGCTGCTCGGCATCGGTGCACTTTTCCTGAGCATGAGCACGGAGTACTCCGAGCAGACTTTCTCGTTGCTCTTCGGCGAACCGCTGGCCGTCAGCGCGTCGGAGATCCTGCCCACAGCGGCTATCGGGGCGGCTTGCCTCGGCTTGGTCGTGCTCCTCTACCGTCGCCTGGTGCTGTCGACGGTCGCCCCCGAACTGGCGGCGGCGCAGGGCACCCGGCCTGACCGGGTCGAGCTATGGTTCCTCGTGGCTGTTGGCGCGGCGACCACCATGGCGCTGCCCGTAGTCGGGGCCCTGCTGGTGTTCAGCCTCATGATCGGGCCTCCGGCGGCTGCCCGCTACTTCACGGACCGCCCAGGGGGCGCAATGCTCCTGTCCTCGGCACTGGCGCTGGTGACGGTATGGCTGGCGATAGCCGCCTCGTTCTGGTCGAACTGGCCGATCGGCTTCTTCGTCGGCAGCCTGGGCGCGGTGTGGTATGTCGTCGGGCGTTCCTGGGCCCGGTGGCACCGCGCGTTAGGGTCGCGGTCGTGATCGAAACGGTCCACGGCTTGGCCGAGCAGCGCCTGCGGCAGATCTCCCAGCGTTACACGAGCGGGCGGCGCGAGATCGTCGAACTTTTGGCAAGAGCTGGGAACCCGGTGACCATCGAGGAGATCGCCGAACAGGCGCCCCGCTTGCCCCGCAGCTCCGCTTACCGCCACCTGGTCGATCTCCAGCAAGCAGGGGTGGTGCGGCGGGTCGCGGCCAACGACGAGTACTCCCGGTTCGAACTGGCAGAAGACATCACCGAGCACCACCACCATCTCCTGTGCACAAGCTGCGGGAGCGTCGTCGACATCACGCCCACACCGGCCTTCGAGCAGGCGATGGCGCGCTACCTGGACGACCTGGCTACTGCCAACGGTTTTGTGAACAGCGACCACCGTTTGGACCTGATCGGTACGTGCGCCACTTGCCGGGAAGGGCGACGTGAGACAGATGCGATTTCCTCAGCAGCCGGTAAACGACGCCCGAGCCGGGATTAGCTGGGCACCGCGCCCCGTGAAGGGACTAAGGAAATATCCTGCAAACAAGTGAGCTGTGCCATCGGGAGAATTGCGGATAGTGAAATGGGGCCGATTAAGCCCCGCGAATAGTCATGCGTACCGCGGCATGGAATTGCAAACTAGCTTATGCGGAGGAAGAGCGGTCTTGACGACAGTCCCGTTCTGGTCGGGCCAGGAAGCTGATCAGGTCAGCGTGGGCTCTTGCGACGCGAGAGCGGATAGTCCCCGGTGGGCACTCGCAGACTCGCGCCGCCTCGTCGTAAGAGAGGCCGAGCACCTGAGTGAGCACGAACGCCGTCCGCCGGTCCTGATCGAGGCGTCCGATAAGGTCAGCCGCTGTTACACCAGCGCTAGCGTCCGCGTCTAAGGGCTCCTGGCTGCTTTCGAGGACGGTGTCCCGCCGACGCCGGCGGCCGCGCGCTCGGAGCTCGTCGACACAGACGTGACGCGCAATGGCCAGGAGCCACGTTCGGGCCGAGGACTCGCCGCGGAACTGCGGTAGGGACCGTACGGCACGGACGAACGTCTCTTGAGAGGTGTCGTCGGCTTCCTGGACACCCACGAGCGTGGCGCAGAGCCGCCACACTTGTTCGTAGCTCGTCCCCACAAACGCACCAAGGGCGTCCGCATCGCCAGCCCGAGCCTGAAGGGCGAGCCAGGTGAGTGGGTCCACGGCGGACACGATAGCCGGGCTGCCTTACCGCCCTAGTTCGGTCCACCAAAAGATATCGGGAACTAAGCATGGGGCTCGCTCGACTATCTACGTATGAAGTGGGACCGTGATCTCTCAACTCGTGTGGCCGCCATCAGGACGGCCTCACCAAACCAGGACGGCAGCCATGCCGGCCGTGTTCGGCAAGCTGACGCCAACGCTCAAGCACCCACAAAGGAGACCTGAGCGCCATGCCTGGCATGAACACCGGTCTCAGCACCAACAACCCCGCCATCGTCTCCGCCTTTCAAACCGCGCTTTTCCATCAGGGACTAGTGGTCCTTTTGATCATCGCTCTCATCTTGGTGGTGTGGAACCTCCAGCGTTCGGCACAGCTCCGTCGGGCAAGGGCAGCGGCAACGGGCACTTCGAACTCCACAATGTCTCGTCCCGAGCCCGTCGCCCGACGCCTGTTACGCGTCTCATTTGGTCTCATCTGGGTCTTTGACGGAATCCTCCAGGGCCAGGCGTCAATGCCGCTCGGCATGGTGCCCCAGGTGGTGCAGCCAACCACAGCCGCCTCACCGACCTGGGTGCAGCACCTGGTGAATGTGGCGGCGACGGTCTGGAGTTATCACCCTGTTACCGCTGCTGCCGCCGCAGTGTGGATCCAGGTCGGCATCGGTGCCTGGCTACTCGCCGCGCCACGAGGCGATTGGTCACGGCTTGGCGGGGTCGCCAGTGTCGTGTGGGGGCTGAACGTGTGGATCTTCGGTGAGACCTTCGGGGGGATCTTTGCCCCCGGCCTGAGCTGGCTGTTCGGCGCACCGGGGGCGGTGCTGTTTTACTGTTTTGCCGGAGCCCTGGTCGCCTTGCCCGAAAAAGCGTGGACCGGCCCCCGCCTTGGCAAGGTGGTGCTCCGCACGATGGGCCTGTTCTTTGTCGGCATGGCGCTGCTCCAGGCATGGCCCGGCCGGGGGTTCTGGCAAGGCCAGGTTCGGCCCGCGGCCACAGCAGGCACGCTGACGGCGATGGTCCAGCAAATGGCGCAGACGCCCCAACCAAGCCTGCTCTCGTCTTGGGTGGCTGCCTTCGGGCGCTTCGACGCTGCGCATGGCTGGGCCGTAAACCTCTTCGTCGTCGTCGCCCTGGCGGCGATCGGAGCCGCCTTCCTATCCGCGCGGCCCCGGTTGGTGCGCATTGGCGTGATCGGCGGCGCCGTCGTGTGCCTCGCCACCTGGGTGCTCGTCCAAGACCTCGGCTTCCTGGGAGGCGTCGGGACCGACCCCAACAGCATGGTGCCTATGACACTTGTATTCGTCGCCGGCTACCTAGCTGTCACCAGAGCCCCTGCGGTCGTCGAGACCGCAACGGTGGTGCCGCTAACGGCATCGGTTGGCATCACGTCGTTGTGGGGCCGCCTCGTGGCGGACCCCACTTACACGTTCCGCTCCATCGCAGCGCTCGGGGCCATCGGGATCGTCCTTGTCGGGGCCGTCCCCATGGCGGCGGCAGCCACAAGCCCGCACGCCGACCCCATCTTGGCCCAAGCCGTCGACGGCACGCCGGAGGCCATTGACAAACCTGCCTCGGGCTTCAACCTTGTCGACCAGTACGACAAGCCGGTGTCTCTCGCCAGCCTGCGGGGCAAGACGGTCGCTCTCACGTTCCTAGACGACACCTGCACGACCGATTGCCCGGTCATCGCCCAGGAATTCCGCAGTGCTGACACCTCCCTGGGCTCAGCCGCCCGCCGAGTCGAGATGGTCGCCATCAATGCCAACCCCCAGTTCATCACGCCGGACTACCTGGCGGCCTTTGACCACCAAGAAGGGCTCGAGGGCGTCTCAAACTGGCGGTACCTCACCGGCTCGCTCCCCGAGCTAAGGGACATATGGGAGTCTTATGGCGAAGAGGTCATTTACCTGCCCGCGGGGGCGATGATCAGCCACGGCGAGTTCGCGTACGTGATAGACGCCACCGGTCACATCCGCTACGTCTTGGACACCGACCCAGGGCCCGCAACGGCGGCAATGAGCTCGTCGTTTTCGGCGATACTCGCCAGCACGATCAAGAGCGTGCTTAGTGAGCGATGACTGAAAGCGATGACTGAAAGAGCATCCAGTTCGCACCAGTTTTTGCATCAGGCGGCCAACCTCGGGGCCCTTGGGTTCGCCGCGCTGGCCTTGGTCGCCTGCTCGACGAGCGGTGCCCCATCGGTTCGTTCCTCGGCTAGCTCCCTTTCGATCCCAACCCCGCTGGCAACATCTGTCCAAACGTCGGCGGGGACCTGGGCCACCGTCCCCATGGGCAACCTCGAACAACCCCTCAACACCTTCTGGCAGCTGTTCTTCCGAGCCCCGGGGGCGGTTTTATGGTCCAACAAAGTGGAGGCCGCGGCTACCGCTACAAACGGCGGCCTAGTCCTCGCCTCATCCCAGAGCCGTTCGGTGATAGTGGGGATCCGGCCCTCAGCTCGCCTCACTTATTCGCCCCTGATCTCAACTTCGGACGCAGGACGCTCCTGGTCGGACGGGCTTGTTACCGAGGGGCTTGCGGCGCGGCCCGATGCCCTGGCCGCGGATGCCTCCGGCCACGCCCTGGCCCTGGTAAACGATCGTGACGGCACCGAGGTGCTGTCCAGCGGCGGAGGTCTTTCCACTTGGCGAGAAGTAGTGAGCCAGAGCGCTCTGGCGGAGGCGCGAGGACCGGGCCGCTCCTGCGGGCTCGGGTCGCTCACCGCAGTCGGTTACCTTGCTGGCCAACCCCTCGTGGGGGGAAGCTGTAGCCGTCCTGGGGTTGTCGCGATCTTCGGCCAGAGCGCCGGGGCTTGGCGCCTGGTCGGCCCCGCCGTTCCCCAACCCCTTGAGCGTGGTCGGGTCGAGGTCTTGGCTTTAGGGGCCGCACAAGCAAGCACCTCTGCCCTGCTTGCGATCAGCAGTGGCAACCGGACCTACCTCGTCGCGGCCTGGTTAACTAGCCGCGGCCGGTGGAGCATCTCGTCCTCTTTGCCGCTACGGCCCGACCAACAAGTGACGTCCTTCGGGCCTGCGGACGGGAGCGGCCTCTTCGTCCTGCTTAGGGCGACGTCTGGCACGGACGGGCTGTTCGTGGCGGAAGGCTCAACGAGCGCGTGGCGGGAGTTGCCTTCGCCGCCCCCGGGAACGACCACGGTCGCCTTCGGCCCCGGGGTACCCGCTGCTGCGCTCGTCGCCCGTGCCACCGTTGCTAGCGTTTGGTCCCTCGGCTCGACGTCGAACAACTGGGTTAAGAGCCAGGTTATCGACGTCCCCATCCAGTACGGCTCTTCGTCGTGATCCCCAGAGACCCCAGTCCGAGGCGTGTTCGTCTCCGAACAAAGCGGGTGATCGTGTGCTGCGAGGAGGCACGCGAGGCGATATCGGCCCGCTTCGACGGTGAGCAGCCGCCGTTCCCCGCACCGTCCCTAGATGCTCACCTCGTCGCCTGCCAGGCGTGCCGAGATTTCGAATCGGCCGTACCGGCTATCGGGCGTCCGCTGAGTTTGCGAGCAAGCAGAGCGGTCCCCGACGACCTTGTCGAGACCCTAGTAGCGCTGATGAGCCCTCCTCCGCGTCCTATGTTGGCACCCCTAGGGCGGCGCCGGTCGGGTACGGGCTCGGGCTTCGGGTACTTTCACACGGCCCGATGGGCAGGCGCCATACTTCCTGCGGCCCTGGCGGCTGCTGCCATTTCCTTTGGAGTGGGCTCGCAGCCACGCCTCGTCCCGACGCGCCCACCATCGCCCTGCACGATCGGCCTTATCGCTCGACATCTACCCCGCGTTGGCTGACAACGTCGGTGGGGCCCCTGTGGCTGACGCGTGTGCCCAGCGGGTCGTCAGTCGCCGACCAACGACGCACCGTAACCGGCACCGGTGACCGCGGCGCACAGCGCGTCGACCGACACTCCGGACGGGTCGAAGGTCACGCGGGCTGTGCCCCCCTCGAGGTCGACCGTCGCCGCCGCCACGCCCGATTGGTCCATGAGCACCTCCTCGACAAAGGCAACGCACGACCCGCAGTGCATCCCGGTGACGGCGAGCCGCACCGTGACCGGTCCCGTGGAAGAAAGATGCGAGGTCATGCGGCACTCGCGTTCGCGGTGATGAAGTTCACGGTCACTGCCCGACTCGAACTCGGCTCGTCCTCAGAGAACTTCCGTAGGCGAGCGCTGTTCCAAACGACGAACGCCGAGGAAAAGGCGATGGCCCCGCCTCGCAGACATCAAGTTGCAAGGTGGGTCGGCAAGTACTGGTGACGCAGTTAGACCGCTGCTTCCTGCAGGTCTAAAGGTTTCTTAGCGACCTTTCGGGCCTGCGTCATATAGGCGGCGGCCAACCCGAGATCCCGTTTTTCGAAACGACCGATGGACGCAACGAGCAACAAACGTTTGAAGGGCGCTAAGGACGCCACGGCGATCAAGGCCCCGCTCCGAAAGCCCGGCGGCGGCAGGCAGTTGACCCACGCCAAGCGCCCAGCCAAGAGCAACCTTACTGCGACTTTAGCGCCGGGCCCAAGGTGGTCTTCGAAGCGCAACACGACACCGGGCAACAAGCCGGGGGCCAAGGCGGACGCCGTTTCCACAGTCATCTCCGCGTCCCGGCAGGCGACGACGGCGGCGATATCCGCCCTGGTCAGGAGACCAGCGGAACGGGCCAACGACTGAGGGTCGCGGTCGGAGGCCGGCGAACCCTCATCGGGCTCGCCGGCCCCAGTCTCGTACTCATGATCGGCCGCCGGCAGCTGCCAGGGGACCTCGAACTCAGGTCGGTTAACAGCAGCCCCAACTTTCTTGGGACCGCCCGGATGTTCGCCAGGGGCCGCGCGGATCGGTAAAACGCGACACCCCGAGGTTGTTGGAGGCTGGGCAAAGGCTCCCTGGACTATGGGACGTTCCATCGCTGTCGGAGCAAAGTTGGTGACGCCGGTCAACCCAGCGGTCGAGTGCTGTGGCCCATGAGTTACTGAACTGGTGCGCATGTTCTTGGTCCTCTCTCGTTTTGAGCCCACTTTGAATGGGACATCTTCATCGTGCGCCTGCCTCGTTTGAGATCGGTGAGAACGAGATAATTCCTGCTCACATCTTCGGTGCCGTCGTCATCGCGCCGGGGAACGAGCACTTACTGCCGGCTCGACTAGCACGTCTTGCCCTTGATGGTCCGTGGGCCGTCACAAGTGCCCGGCTAGGACATGAAGGCAGGCTGCGTTATCCGTAAATATCCGAACCGGATTGGCTAAGAGCCACGACGGCCGCGCGGTTGACCCCGCGTAGTTGGGCCAGCCATCAGCCGGCCTTCACGACGGCCCCAAGATGTGAGACGAGATTACCTAGTTCTCACGGAGGTCAAACGAGGAGGGCGCACGATATAGATATCCCTCAAGGGGACTTGGAACTCAAAAGAAAGGACCAAGAATATGAGTACCACCTCAGTACGTTACGGGCAACACCCTCGCAGGACGGCGGCGTTGGTCGCCCTCGTCGTTGTCAGCCTGACTGCAACTACCACCGGGACTGGGCTTGTCATGGCCGGGCCTGCCTCCGCCCAGTCGCCGACGCCCGCCGCCGGTCGGGAACCCGAACACCACACGAGCCTTGTGGAGCATTATGGCCTCTCTCGCCATGACGGCCTGAGCGCGGCGGCGCTCGATGTCCGGCCGACAGCTGGACCTGGCTCCGATGGCGCGCTGGGTACATCGGCACCCGACGCCTCGTCGACGGGGCCGGGCCCTTAGCACCATCGCAGCCGGACTGGTCCTCGCTCCTCCCCAGCCGAAGTGCCCCGCCGCCCCTACGCGGCGGGGCACGGGCGCGCCTCGGGCGGGAAGAAATGCCGGCCGTCAAACCCTGATGTGAGGGTCCCAAATAGCTGGCTAGGAGCCGCAAGCCGCACCAGGTCTGGCTCGGGCGCAGCGTAACCTCGTTGCATGCGACTTCTAGTCGTCGAGGACGAGATCCGGATGGCGGACATTTTGAAGCGGGGCCTCGGCGAGGAAGGGCACACCGTCGACGTAGTGCACGATGGTCCGGGCGGCGTCCGCATGGCGTGTGAAACCCCCTACGGCGCCATTTTGTTGGACGTGATGCTGCCCGGGTTCGACGGGTTCGAGGTGTGCCGGCGGCTGAGGGCGGCCGGCATCTTGTCGCCAGTACTCATGTTGACTGCGCGCGACGACATCGGTGACCGAGTCCGCGGGCTCGACGTCGGTGCCGATGGCTATTTGGTCAAGCCGTTCAGCCTGTTGGAGCTTGCGGCGCGCCTCCGCGCCGTGGCCCGCCGCGACGATCGCGCTCGTCCAGTGGCCCTCGTTGAGGGCGACCTGAAGCTTGAGCCGGCGTCCAAGCGAGTCTGGCGAGGAACCTCCGAGATCGAGCTGTCGGCCAAGGAGTTCTCTCTGCTCGAGCTGTTCTTGCGCCACCCGGGCGCCGTTCTCACACGGTCTCGAATCCTCGAAGCCGCCTGGGACATCGCCTACGACGGCACCTCGAACGTCGTCGACCAGTACGTCCGGTACCTCCGGCGCAAGATCGACTTCCCTTTCGGCCGCCGTGACCTCGAAACCGTGCGCGGCACGGGCTACCGGCTCCGCCACAGCGAAACGACGTAACGGTCATCCGCGTGCCGCTCCGCCTACGCTTGGCGGTGCTGTTCAGCATCGCCTCTGCCGCCATTTTCTCTCTTGGCGGTTGGCTGCTAGAAAGCAATCTTTCGGCGGGCCTGCTATCGAGCATCGACACCCAGCTCGGGACCGTCCTCGCTCAGGCGGGCGCCTATCTCCCGAGCTCGGCCGGCACCAGCGGAGGGGCGCCGTGCCAACACGGGCGGGCCGCCTTCCTGGCGAGCTCTTGGTCCAAGTGATCGGCTCGAACGGGGTGGTGCAAGGCGCAAGCCACGATGCCGGGACTACCCCTCTGCTCAGCCCCGCGCAGCTGGGACTGGCCCGAAAGTCGCGGCTGACATTTACATCCTCGATCGGGGGCGACCGGGCGCGGCTGGCGGCCGAGCCGTTCAGCGGCCACGCGGGCTGGGTGGCTGTGGCCAGCGCCTCGCTCGACACCTTCGACGACACGATGAGCGACGTGTCAAAGGAGCTGTTGGTTGGCGGGCTCGTATTCGTGGCAATCGCGGGGATCGGCGCTTACGAGCTGGCCCGGGCCGCCCTTGCCCCCGTGGAGCGCCTCCGCCGCCAGGTCGCAGCGCGCTCCGAGCGCGACGAGCAGCCGGACCTCCAGGTACCGAGCACGGGGGACGAGATCGCCGCGCTAGCAAGCACGATGAACGACTTGCTCGGCCGTCTTCACAGCGCGCTGGCCCGTCAGCGAGCTTTTGTAGCCGACGCCAGCCACGAGCTGCGCACCCCGTTTGCAGTGCTGCGGGGTGAGCTCGAGCTGGCGGGACGGCCGGGCAGGACCACAGAGGACCTCCGGCTGGCCGTCGCCCGTGCAGCAGAGGAGGCGGCGAGGCTGAACCGGCTCACTGACGACCTACTACTGCTCGCCCGCAGTGACAGCGACCGCATGGCGCTGCGGCTCGTCCCAACTGACATTGGCGCCCTACTCGAAAAAAGCGCGGCACACGCTCGCCGGCGGGCCGAGCCGGCCGGCATTGTTTGCCGGGTCGAAGCAACCCCCGGCTTAATGGCCGAGGTCGACGCCGACCGTATTCGACAAGCCGTGGACAACCTGGTTGACAACACGCTGCACTTCGCTCCTAGGGGGACCCAGATCGTGATCTCGGCCCGGAGGAGCGATGACCGGGGCGGGGTCACGATCGAGGTAGCGGACTCCGGGCCGGGTTTCCCTGCGGATTTCCTTGCTCACGCCTTCGAACGCTTTCGGCGCCCAGACAATGCGCGGGCCCGCAGCGACGGTGGGACCGGCCTCGGGCTGGCGATCGTGAGCGCGGTCGCCAGGGCGCACGGGGGGGAGGCGATGGCCCAGAACCGGGACGCAGGTGGCGCCATCGTCTCCATCGCCCTTCCCGGCGCGACAAGTCGCCGCGATCTGGGGCCATTGTGAGCACCGGTGCCGGACTGAGCTGACGGCGATGCTTGAGTGCCTCAACTGCGGCAGCCCGTTTGACCCTGTCCGCCGGGCTCGACCAGTCGCTCGGCGGTGGCCTTCACCGACTTCTCGGTGTCGAAGGCGATCTGCCAGCTGACCGGCGTGGCCAGCCTCGGGAGAGCTTCAGGGGCAGCTTCGCTAGTGGGGCCGTTCCATCTCTGACCGGTGTTCCGACTGAGGTTCCTGCGCCGCACAAGCCTGGGGCTCTTGCTGTGGCAGCTCCGGGTTGGCCCCTTCAATGTTCTCGAACACACCTTTACAACGACGTGGACGAAACAGTTCGGATCACCGCTCTCCCAAACGGTCTTCATCTTGTTGCAAGGTTGTTTCCGTAACATCACCGAGTGGCCTTGAAAGTTGGCGCACCGGCCCGGTTCTGGGGCGATATTGCCGAGGTCGTCCCGGCACCGCCGTCGCGGAGGGACTGAAGATGCTTGTCGCCACATTGGCTGCGTTGTCCGCCGCCGCCCTGTTCGCAGTGGCGACGGCGCTCCAGCACCGCAGCGCCGGGCTGGTCGCCGGCTCGGGCACGGGGCTGGTCAGCTTCATGGTCAAGACGCTGCGTGACCCATTGTGGATCATCGGAAATGTTGCCGGTGACGGCGGCTTGGTACTGCACGCCCTCGCATTACGAGATGGTCCGCTGACCGTGGTCCAGCCGTTGCTCGTCACCAGTGTCGTCTTCGCCCTCGCCCTGCGCAAGCTCCTTGAACACCGGCGGCCCCGGCGCAACGAGTTTGGGTGGGCGTGCGCACTCGCTGTCGGGCTGGTGTTGTTCATCCTCATCTCGACGCCGGCAGGTGGCGTCGCCCAACCGGCTGACCCCATCCCGACCGTTCTCCTCGGCACGATAATTGGCCTGGGCATTCTCGGCTTCTTCGTGGCAGGTCGGCGCGCCACCGGCAGCTCGGCCGCGATTATGTTGGGTACGGCGACGGGGTTGTCATATGCGGCGAGTGCCAGCCTCCTAAAAGCGGTTATGGGGACGCTCGACCACGGGGCTGTCGCGTTGGCCTCTTCTTGGGCCCTTTATGCCCTTATCGCCGTCGGGAACTTGAGCGTCCTTCTCACCCAGCTTGCCTACCAGGCTGGCCCCCTCAGTTCCAGCCTCCCGGCAATAATGACGGTCGACCCGATCGTCAGCCTTGTTATCGGCGTGGCCATATTTGATGAGCACTTCCGCAACGCGCCTTCGGACTTCGTCGTCGAGGCTTTCGGGCTGGCGCTCGTAATTGGCGCCGCAGTTGGCCTGACAAGGTCCGACCCCCAATCCTCCCGGCAGGTCATCTTCCGGCGAGGGGATCGTCGAAGACCCATGATCTCTTCCCCGGGGCCCGAGGCCTCTGACGACCACGATTTGCAACCGCGATCAATGGCAGCCAGATAGCGCCAACAAGTGACGCGATGTTCCCTAAGAAAAGCCGTCACTTCATGTCCTCGCAAGGCTGGAAGGCGACTCTATTGGGAGAACCGTGGACCGGCCCGAACGGCCGGCAGCACTCGTCAGGAGGAGAAGGTATGCCTACTTACCGCTCACCATATGACGTCGGCCCAACTCGTCCGGAGGCGCGTGGTGAGCCCGCGCCGAGGACCGCTGCCCTTGCGGTACCCACTGCCCAAGGCAGTCCGAGGGTGGACCACGGCAGGCTTTGCGCGTTAGCGTCAGAGTTGGCAAACCTGACGAGGGCCCCCAGGTGAGCGGCACGTCCCGGAGCCAGAAAGGGCGCCTCGACATGGCCACGTGCCACCTCGTCAAGGATGTCCTCGACGAGCACTGGTGTCTTGAGACCGCGGCATTGCGCCTGCGCGTCTTGGTGGGCGACGACGTGGGCTTGCTGTGCCTGTTCGCGCTCGCCTACGACGAGCAGCCGCTCGTCGTAGGACCGAACTGACAGGGCGCGCCCTAGCAACGCTCGACGCTGTGCTCGCGGGGTATACAACACCTGGCGCTTTGGCGCTGCGGCCAGCACGCTCGATTACAGCCAACAAGGGGGCGGCATGATCCAGGGCCGCCAATTGACCAAGTGTTACGGCACGGCTCTAGCCGTCGACCAGTTGCTCAACGATTCGCACTTGGTCCTCTCCGGTCGGCTGGCATAGTGCAACCGAGTGTAAAGGGTGGACCTGGAGTTCGGGAAAGTCGAGCCTTTGAATGGCGCCCACGCGCCGTCGATCCGCGCGGCACCAGCACAGTGCGCCCCAATCTGGACCCCGAGAAAAGCTGGCTTATGCCCTGCAGGAGCCCGATGACAATAGCCTGGGCGAAGTTCATGTGGTAAACGCCTGGCTCCCACCTGTTCCAATGCTGCTCGTTTTTGCTCGGCTCTAATGCTGCCCGTTCTCGCTCGCCCGACATCCCTGGCGTGGTGTAGCATAAGGATCGGTCGCCCGTAAAGGTTCGTCGACACCCGACATGGCTGAGCGCTGATTAAGCGTGGCACAATGCCCCAGCTCGGAACGCAGCGACGACTCGCCGACGATAGGACGTTCAGCGCGCTCGGCCAAGTCCCTTTGGCTGCGGCTGGTTCTCGCCGTGGTCACTGTGGGAGTGGTCGTCGCCCTCGCCGGGGTCGGATATGAACTGGCGTTGCCAAGCGTCGCCAACGCCCCAGATCGCGTGGCCGCTCTAGTGCGCGCCAACAATGGCGTGATCGGCCCCCTGCCCGTCCCGGCCAAGCTTGCCGCCGCCGTAGTCGCAGTCGAGGACGAGCATTTTTACTCCAACGTCTTTGTGAACGTGTTCGACGGGGCCGCCAGAGCGGCGATCGCGAGCCTGCACGCGGGCGGTGACCCGGGTGGGAGCACGATCGCCCAGCAACTGGCTAAGCAGCTCTACGCCACGTCGAGCGACTTCGGGGCCACCTTGGAGCAGATCGGCCTGGGCGTCAAGCTCGCTCTCAGTTACTCCAAGCCCGAGATCCTCAACATGTACCTCAACGCCATCTACTACGGGAACGGCTACTGGGGAGATGTGGCTGCGGCCAAGGGCTATTTCGGCGTAAACCCAGACGAGCTCACCTGGGCCGAAGCTTCCCTTCTCGCCGGTCTTCCCCAGGCGCCCTCGGCCTACGACCCTATCTTGCATTTCGCGCTCGCCAAACTGCGCCAGCGCCACGTGCTCGACCAACTGGTCGCCAACCATTATTTGAGCAGCGCAGAGGCCGATGCCGCCTACACGGCTGCCCTGCCGCTGCGAGGCACGTGACGGCCCAGGAGAACTGAGGCGCCGAGCCGACGGCGCTAGGGCCGAATTGAGCGCTCTCCCAGCCCCAACTTGTCCTCCTGGGGCGACCGAGGCTGACGGACGCGGGGACGCTCCCGGCACCGGCTCTACGCGCCGAAGCGGCGTTGCCGGAGCGTGTAGTCGCGCAACGCTCTGAGCAGGTCAACGCGGCGGAACGCCGGCCAGTAGGGGTCGACGAAAGCGACCTCAGCGTAGGCTGACTGCCAGAGGAGGAAACCCGACAGGCGTGACTCGCCGCTTGTGCGTACAACGAGGTCTGTGTCGGGTAGGTCGGCGGCGTAGAGGTGCCTAGCGATCCCCTGCGAGTCAATCGCGTCGGCTATCTCGGGTGACGTGACGCCTTGGGCGGCAAGCTCGGCCACCAAGGCCCGGCAGGCATCGACTATCTCCTGGCGGCCCCCGTAGCAAAGGGCGATGTTCACATTCATCCGACCACCCTCTGCCCGGGCGACAGCCTCCTTCGCCGAGAGAGCCAAATCTGCGGGGAGAAGGTCGAGGCTCCCGCTTACAGCGAGGGCGAAGCCGACTCGCGCCGACAAGTCCGGCAGGCGCCCGAAGAGCTCGGCGAGTACCTGGAAATACGGGTGCAGTTCTTCCGATGGACGGCGCAGGTTCTCGGTCGATAGGACCCACGCGGTGACGGCGTTGACGCCTAGATCAGCGCACCATTCCAGCAGCTGCTCCAGCTTGACCATGCCGGCCCGGTAGCTCTCCTCATAGCTTGCGAAACCTTCTTCGCGGGCAAAGCGCCGGTGCCCGTCGAGGATCACCCCAATATGGCGGGGCAGGCTCTCCTTGGGAAGCGAACGCGCCAGCCGGAGCTCGTAATAGCGATAAACGATGCCAGGAAGTGCCATCTGCGTCTCCAGTTGGAGAAAGCGCTCCAGCGCCGACCGTCGCGCTCTCAGCGCTGCTCGCCCGTTCACCGCGCAGGGCCGCGTGGCCCCATAAATTGTGGCGCATTCGCCGGTGTTGGCTGGGAAGCGCCCACGGTGAAAGGCTAAGAGGCGAGCCTTACGCGGACATTAAATCAAGCCTCTCGAAACTGAGCTCGACGTTTGGGCCATCGGCCCCGCGTGGTGGGCTATTAACCAGTCGGCCCACTTGGCCTCGAAGCTTGGTTGCACCTTTCACAAAACAAGACCAGCTACGGCCGGCGGGTCAGGATGAGTACCGCTGGCGCGCTTTTTGGCGGCGTTCATCTCGCCGCAAGGCTCGGCCCGTAGCCTCACGAAAGTGACCGCAGCCGGCGTGTCCGGTCCGAGGGCGTCGGCTAGGGGCGTCCTCGGCGCCGTTCGCCAAGTCCCGGAGCCGGGAGAGCTCGCCCACAAGCGCCAACTTCGTGCCCGCAGGCGCCGGCAACGCCAGCGCAGCTGGTCATTGGTGGCGTTGGTCCTTGTAGGGACCGTCGGGTTACTGTTCCGCCCCGCCATGCCTCGCTCGCTGGCCGGGCAAACAGTCGGGGCGGCGCCTGCGCGCGACAGCCGCCTCGCCCCGCTCACCAAGGCTCTGCGCCAGGACGTCACCGAGGCCGCAGCGATTTCGGCGCTTCGCGGCAACATCGTTGCTATTGCCGAGAGCCAGCTCGGTTACCGGACAGACCCGCCCAACACCTACTGCAACAAGTACAGCGCCTACTGGGTCTCGGGGACGAACGACTGCGGCAACAGCAACCTCGACGAACAATGGTGCGCTGATTACGCCGCGTGGGTCTGGCAGGAGGCGGGGGCAGAAGTGACATACCAGTTCATTAACGGCGACTTGAACTCGTCTTCCGCCAGCTTCTACGAATGGGGCGTTGCCCGAGGAACCTGGCACGCTATCGGTTCAGGATATGTCCCATTGCCAGGGGACGTCGCCGTTTATGGGCTCGACGCCCCTGCCCTTGTGGCCCAACACGTCGCCATAGTCATCAGTTTTTCCGCGGGAGACCGGGGGCCTAATACCATAAACGGTGACGGGGACCGGTCTGGCTTCAGTGCCGTCGAGATCGGCATGGACCAGTACCAAGCTGATGTTCCCGGCACAGCCCCGGCTGTCCTCTCCGGTTATGTTTCGCCCAGCTAGGCCTATCGGGACCTCAACTGGCAGAGCCTGACTGCTGGGACTGCCGAAAGCCTGCGCTCGTCACCCCCGACGAACGCCTGGGGGTTGCAGGATTGCGCCCACCAGAGGCCGAGCGACGTTCATGTAGGCGAAAGGCTGTGGCCGTACCGTCAAAGAGATGAAGGCAGGAAAGGTGAATAGAGAGGCATCCCGAGCACCTAGGCCCGTCAGCGCCCCTCTGAAACGGCGGGCGTCGTCGGCGGTTGCCGCCCTGGCTGCCCTCTTCTTGTTACCGTCGGTCACAGCGTCAGCCGCACCGGTGGCGGGCAGACGAGCCGGGACCGACGCGCTTCCCGTGCCTCGGCCCCTTAGCCCGTTCGCCGGCACCGCGTTGCCCGGGCAAGGACGCTGGAGCGCCGTCGGCCGGCTCGTCGACGGCCGACCAGTCATTTACGAGACCACGCTCGAGCCTCCCGAAGATCCAGGCGCCGTGGCCGGCGTCGCCTGGATGGACACCAAACTGCTCCGACCGGTCCTGTACTCGGGGAGCCTCAGCCCGGGTGGCTACGGGTGGAAGTACACCGCACCCGTCCAGGGCTCAGCCGCCCGAGCGCTAGTAGCAGCCTTCAACGGAGGCTTCCAGTTCCCATCGACAGACGGCGGGTACTTTTCCGAGGGCAAGATGGTCTTCCCCCTGCGGGTCGGTGCCGCATCGCTAGTCATCTATAAGAACGGCGTGGCAAAGATCGGGGAGTGGGGCAGGGACGCCCGGATGACCCCCAACGTTGTGGCCGTCAGGCAAAACCTCAACTTGCTCGTCGACCACGGACAGGCCGTTCCCAGCCTCGACCCGAGCGACATCTGGACTTGGGGCCCAACCTTGGGAGGTATCCCCAATGTCTGGCGCTCGGGCCTGGGCGAGACGGCTAACGGCGCGTTCGTCTACGTGGCTGGTCCCTCGCTGACCGTCGTCGACCTCGCCTCGCTGCTGGCACGAGCGGGGGCAGTGCGAGCCATGGAACTCGATATCAACCCGTACTGGACCGTGTTCGCCACCTATTCACCACCGACGCCCACTTCAGCGGCCTCACCCCAGAACGGTGCTGACCTGCTGCCTGGCATGACGGGCACGCCATCTCGCTTTTTCGACCCGGCCTGGAACCGTGACTTCATCGCCATGTTGGCCCGTCCGGCCTGAAGAAGGCATTTATGAGCGCTGGAGGAGGTTTTTCCCCAACCAGGCCGGTCGCCGGCCCAGGGCGCAGACAACCGGTGCCGGGCTGGTCCGGGTGGAAAAGCCGCCGCGGATCTGCCGCAACTAGCCCGAACCGTCTCCGCTAGGAGCCATCTTGCTTGCTTTGCTCAACCCGACCAGCTTCGTAGCCTCGTCGGGGTACGCCGCTATCTTCATCCTCTCGATGCTGCAGTCGTGCTGCGTACCGACATCGTCGGAGCTGACCCTTGGCTTTGCCGGCGTGCTTGCCTTCGAGGGCAAGCTCAGCCTGAACGGCGCCATCGCCGCCGGCGTGGCCGGGGAAGTTGTCGGTGCCGTCATCGCCTGGTTCATAGGCCGGGCCTGGGGCCGTGCCTTCGTCGACCGCTATGGGCGCTACATCCTGCTCAGCCACCGAGACCTCGACCGGGCCGAGGCTTGGTACCACCGCCACGACCGCTGGGGCGTCTTCGCCAGCCGGTTGCTCCCGGTAGTCCGCAATTTCGCGGCCCTGCCGGCCGGGGTGGCCGAGGTACCGCTCCTGCGCTTCGCTCTGCTCACCGCCGCCGGGAGCTTCATCTGGGACAGCGCCATGGCGCTCATCGGCTACGAGGTGGGCAGCAGCTGGCGCTCGGTCATGCACGGCTTCAGCGACGCCGGTTACCTCCTGGGTGCCCTCGCCGCGGTGGGCATCGCTGTGTTCTTGGCGCACCGGTACCGTTCTTACAAGGCCGCCACCTCCACCGGGGTTAGCACCCCTGGCCCCCGATGAGGGCGCCATCGTGGCGCTATTGTGGTGGTTCTTGGTGCCAGTGGGCACAACGCCCCGCCTCTGGTTTTGGGCGTGCGACGAGCTTCTGGGGCATGCTCTGATCGTGGAAAGAAGGGGGCCGAGGAAGCCTGGGACGCCGGCACCACCGTCCCGGCAGTCATCGTCCGCCGTCCGGTCGCGGTCAAGGCTGAGCCGACTGCTCCGGCCTGGTGCCGTTCGTGGCGGCCGTCACCGCGACGTGCAGGGTAGCGCAGCCCGAGCGGCCGTCCTCGGATCTGGTGACGGGTTGCTGACGAACATCTCACTTGTCCTAGGGGTGGCGGGCGCCAGCACGGGCGGGAGCGCCGTACGTCTTGCAGGCGTGGCTGGGCTCCTGGCCGGAGCGTTCTCCATGGCCGCGGGGGAACTGGTGTCGGTGAAGGCCCACGACGAACTGGTCCGGCACGAGATCGAAGTCGAGCGGGCGGAGCTTGCCAGTGACCCCGCAGGTGAACAGCGCGAGCTGTCGGCCATGTACCGGGCCCGCGGAGTACCTCCTAAAGATGCCGACACCGTCGCCCGCATCCTCATGGCAAGTCCTGGTGTCGCGTTGGACACCCATGTCCGCCTTGAACTGGGCGTCAACCCTGACGACGCCGGCTCGTCACGGCAAGCCGCGGTGGTGTCGTTCCTTTCGTTCTCGGCCGGGGCGGTCCTCCCGCTTCTGCCGTGGTTCTTCATCCACGGTTTGGCGGCTGTCCTCGCCTCCATCGTGATCGGTGCCGCAGCGGCGGTGGCATTGGGAGCTGCGATCGGCTTTTTTTCAGGCCAAGGCGTTTGGCACACTGCGGGCCGTCAACTACTAGCTGCGGTCGTGGCCGCATCAGTAACCTACGGCGTTGGCCACTTAATCGGGACGGGGGTAAGCACTAGCTGACCACGGCTGGCCCTGTGCGTAGGGTCCCTGTGCGTAGGCCGTCGCGCCCGCAGCGCGCACGGAGCTCTTCGGGTTTAGCTCTGCGCCCGTCGGCACCACGTATGACCTGCACGTTTCTGGTCGGGGAGGGGGGACTTGAACCCCCGGCCTCCTGCTCCCAAAGCAGGTGCGCTACCAACTGCGCTACTCCCCGGCGGCCCCGGCGCAAGCACCTGAGGACGAATGCTACCGCAGCAGAGGCAGTGGCCCCGCCGGCCGAAGCCCTAGGGGATGTCGGCTGAGACTGCTCGCTGCACCTCGCGGAAACGCTTCACAAGCCCTTCGAGCAGTCCCCACGCCACGTCGGGGTGAGCCTTCAAGAACGGTCTGAACTCCCACTGGGTGAAGACCAGGCACCGCAACTTGGTAGCTGCCACGACGTCTGCCGAGCGGGGCGCCCGGTCGATCATCGACATCTCACCGAAGTACTCGCCCGGACCGAGGCGCTTGCGATGCTGGCCGTTCACCAGGACATCCGCCTCGCCTGAGACAACGACGAAGAACATTGCTCCGAGTTCGTCCTGGGACGCGAGCTGGGTGCCTGCCTCATAAGTCATGTCGTTGGCGCTGTGCGCCAGTGAGCGGAGGTCCTTTTTGGGAAGAGCGGAGAAGAGCGGGATTGTGCTGAGCAGGTCGCTCTGATCAGGCATGGTGTGAGCGTAGAGCAGACCCCGCCCCGGCACCAACGCGAGGTAGGCTCCCCATCTCATATGAAAGCCCAAGTCGCCCCGCTGGAGGGTAACAAGGTCAAGGTCTCCATCGAGGTGGAGGAGACCGAGGTCGATCAGGCAATCGACCAGACCTTCGAAAAGTTTGCCAAAGACCTGCGTGTGCCGGGTTTCCGGCCCGGGAAGGCTCCTCGCCGGATCCTCGAAGCGAGGATCGGCCGACCGGCGGCACGCCTCGAAGCGCTCGACCAGAACATCCCTGTCTGGTACGACCAAGCCGTGAACAACAAGGGCGTCGACGTCATAAGCGACCCCTCGATAGAGGTCACCTCCGGCCAGGAGGAAGGGCCGCTGGCCTTCGACGCCGTGGTGGAGGTCAGGCCGCAGCTGAAATTGGAGGGCTACGAGGGACTGAAGGTGACGGTCCCGAACCCTCTCGTGAC
Source organism: uncultured Acidimicrobiaceae bacterium (assembly GCA_963725935.1). Classification (GTDB taxonomy): domain Bacteria; phylum Actinomycetota; class Acidimicrobiia; order Acidimicrobiales; family Palsa-688; genus Fen-671. Next base: position 163,431 of record CAVSAM010000007.1, read on the forward strand.
AGAACAGGACATCCAGGCTCAGGTCGACCGTTTGCGGGGCAACTTCGCCGAACTGGCCGTCGTCGAGCGCGAAGCAGCTCCCGGCGACAGCGTGGTCGTCGACATGAGCGCCACCAAAGACGGCGAGCCTTTTCCTGCGATGTCCTACACGGACTACTCGGTGGAGCTCGGCGCCGGCAACGACCTCCCCGAGCTCGACGAGCACCTGCCGGGTACCAAAGCCGGCGGGACCGCCAGCTTCGAGGCGGCGCTCGGCGATGAAAAGGTCCAGGTGGAGGTGGTCGTCAAGGAGGTCCAGGAGAAGATCCTGCCGGAGGTAACCGACGAATGGGCCTCCGAGGCGTCCGAGTTCTCCACGGTTGCCGAGCTCCGCGCAGACATAGAAAACCGCCTTTCGGAGATGAAGCGCGCCCAGGCCGCGCTAACGCTGCGCAATGCCACGCTCGAGGCGCTTGCAGGCCTCGTGGACGAGGAGCCCCCTGCGGTCCTCGTTGACGTCGAGGTCCGACGCAACGCCGAGGATCTCGGCCGCCGCCTCGACGCCCAGGGCGTCCCGCTCCAGCGCTACCTGGATGCGCTTGGCCGCACCCTTGAAGAACTGATAGCCCAGCTCCGGGAGCAGGCGGTCCCCGCCGTCAAGGTCGACCTGGCGCTGCGAGCGGTGGCCAAGGCCGCCGGGATCGAGCCTTCTGAGTCCGAGCTTGACCAGTTCATGGACCGCCTCGCCGTACAAGCAGGGATCAACCCGAGGGCTTTCCGGGAACAGGTCGAACGCACAGGGCGGCGTCTCGCGGTACGCTCAGAATTTAAAGAAGAGCAAGGCTTTCGACTGGGTAGTCGAGCATGCCGAGGTAACCGACGATGAGGGGAACGCTGTGGACCAGGCACTGCTGAAACGCGATAACCAGGAAGGCGACGATCTGGTTGCTGCGGCGGCCCTCGCTGAAACCCCTTCCCAAGTTGACGAGGGGTCCTCGCCCGCCCATGCTGGCCACGCCGGGCACGCACATGCGCACGTCGCGAAGCGCCGGGGCCGTCGCCGCGGGGGCAACAGGTGAGAGTCATGAGCCAGTACCACGTCCCCGGCATCTTCGAGCAGACCAACCGGGGTGAGCGTGGTTACGACCTGTTCAGCCGGATGCTCGAGGAGAACATCATCTTCTTGGGGACCCCGATCGACGACTACGTAGCCAATGCCGTGTGCGCCCAGCTGCTGTACCTCGAGTACAAGAACCCGGACAAGGACATCAGCATCTACCTCAACTCGCCTGGCGGCGACATAACGGCGCTGTTCGCGGTGTACGACACGATGAAGTTCGTCCGCAACGACATCTCGACGTTCTGCTACGGCCAGGCTGCCTCAGCGGCCGCCGTGATCCTCGCCGGCGGCACCAAGGGCAAGCGCTACGCTCTGCCCCACGCCAGGATCCTGCTCCATCAGCCCTACGGTGGGGCGGCAGGTCAGGCGGCAGATATCGAGATCCAGGCCAAGGAGATCATCCGGATGCGGGACTTGCTCAACGAGATGATCGCCCTGGACACAGGCCAGACCACCGAGAAGGTGGCCTCGGACACGGACCGGGACTTCATTATGAGTGCCCCGGAAGCTCAAGAGTACGGCATCATTGACGAAGTGATAACGACCCGCGAGCTTGCCGGTGTGCCCATGGCCGCCGGCGTAGCCTAAGAGCACGGAAGGAGCAGATATGGCAAAGTTCGGCGAATCGAGCGAGCTTGTCAAGTGCTCCTTTTGTGGCAAATCACAAAAGCAGGTCAAAAAGCTCATCGCCGGACCTGGCGTGTACATATGCGACGAGTGCATCGATCTCTGCAATGACATCATCGAGGAGGAGCTTTCGGAGCCGACCGAGGTCCGCTTCGACGAGCTCCCCAAGCCGACGGAGATTTTCAACTTCCTGAACGACTACGTGATCGGCCAGGAACGCGCCAAGAAGATCCTCTCGGTGGCGGTCTACAACCATTACAAGCGGGTGCAGGCTGGCGGCTACGCCGATGGCGACGTCGAGCTCCAGAAGTCCAATATCCTTTTGCTCGGCCCGACAGGTTGCGGGAAGACCTTCCTGGCCCAGACACTGGCAAAGATGCTGAACGTCCCGTTCGCCATTGCCGACGCGACGGCGCTCACCGAGGCGGGGTACGTGGGCGAAGATGTCGAGAACATCCTGCTGAAGCTAATCCAGGCAGCTGATTACGACATCAAGAAGGCTGAAACCGGCATCATCTACATCGACGAGATCGACAAGATCGCCCGCAAGAGCGAGAACCCGTCGATCACCGCGATGTTTCGGGTGAAGGCGTCCAGCAGGCGCTGCTCAAGATCCTTGAAGGCACAACGGCTTCCGTGCCCCCCCAGGGCGGGCGCAAGCACCCCCATCAGGAGTTCATCCAGATCGACACGACGAACGTCCTTTTCATCTGCGGCGGCGCTTTCGCAGGGTTGGACAGGATCGTGCAGAGCCGCCTTGGCAAGCAGGGCATCGGTTTTCGCGCTGAGATCCGGCGTGCCCACGAAGGCAGCGAAGACGAGCTGCTTTCCCACGTGCTCCCAGAAGACCTGTTGAAGTTCGGGCTGATCCCTGAGTTCGTTGGCCGTTTGCCCGTCATCGGCACGGTTTCCACCCTCGACAAGCAGGCCCTCATCCGGATCCTCACGGAGCCGAAGAACGCTCTCCTCAAGCAGTACCGCAAGGTTTTCGAACTTGACGGTGTCGAGCTCGAGTTCAGCTCCGACACGCTGGAGGCCGTCGCCGAGCAAGCCATGCTTCGCGGCACGGGTGCTCGCGGGCTGCGGGCCATCCTCGAAGAAGTCCTCCTCGAGGTCATGTACGACCTGCCGAGCCGTTCTGATATCGGCAGGTGCCTCATCGACCGTTCGGTAGTGCTGGAGCGGGTAAACCCGACTCTTGTGCCCCGCACCGAAGTCGTCCACAAAGAGCCGAGGGCTCGCCGCGCTGCCAGCTAGAGCATCAAGCTCAGCATCAATACAGGTGGAACGCCGCCGCAACCTTGGTTAGAGTTGGCCGGAAATGAACCTTGGTGACGCTCTCGCGTGGCTCGACCGCCACCAAAATCTCGAGCGCATCCTGGCCGATTCGCGACTGCAGGCCCCCGAGCCCGAGCGCATGCGGCGCCTCGCGCACGTCATGGGGGACCCGCAGGCATCCCAGCCCGTTATTCACCTGACAGGTACCAATGGAAAAACGTCAGCGGCACGTGCCGTGTCCCAGCTGCTCATTTCCAAAGGGCTGAACGTCGGTACTTTCATTAGCCCCCACCTGCAACGCTTGAACGAGCGGATTATGGTCGGGCTCCAGCCGATTAGCGACGCGGATCTCGCCGAAGTTCTTACCGATTTGGCCGGCCTGGAGGACCTCCTCGGCGACGAGGTGCGGCCGACCTGGTTCGAGCTGCTCACGGCCGCCGCCTTCCGGTATTTCGCCGATCGCCCGGTTGACGTCGCGGTCGTCGAGGTCGGCATGGGCGGGCGCTGGGACGCCACCAACATCGCCGACGGGACCGTCTCCATCGTCACCAACGTCGCCCTCGACCACACCGAGCTTCTCGGGCCCACCAGGGAGCACATCGCCCGGGAAAAGGCCGGCATCGTCAAAGCCGGGACGACCCTGGTGCTCGGCGAGACCGACCCCGAGCTCTACGACATCTTCGCCGCAGAGCGCCCGGAGGCTCTCTGGCTGGCAGGGCGGGATTTCGCCGTCGAATCGGCCGAGCTGGCGGAGGGGGGCAGGTCTCTCGACCTCCGCACTCCAGAGGGCCACTACGACGAGGTCTACCTCCCCCTCCACGGGCGCCACCAGGCGGACAACTTCGTCGCTGCGCTTGCGGGGGCCGAGGCGTTCTTCGGCAAGCCCCTCGAGCAGGCCTTGGTGGTCAAGGCCGCGGCAGCGGTCACCTCGCCTGGCCGGCTCGAGGTCGTCCGTCAAAGCCCGCTCGTCGTGTTGGACGGGGCGAAGAACGTCGCAGGCGCCAAAAGCTCGGCCATCGCTGTCAACGATGAGCTCGCCGGCGGGCGCTCCCGGGTGATGGTCGTCGGGATGCTGAGGGGAAAGGATGCCGTGGAGATGCTCTCAGCGCTTGACGTGGCGAAGTCACGGCTGGTGGTCACCTGCCCTCCACCGTCGCCCCGCGCCCAGCCGGCCGAAGAGGTTGCCGAGGCGGCCCGCTCGCTCGGGTGCCGGGCGATAGCGACCTCGTCGGTAGCCGAGGCGCTCGAGGTGGCCCTCGCCGAGGCAGAGCCGGAGGAGCTTGTGCTCGTGACCGGGTCGCTCTACGTCGTCGGGGCTGCCCGCACAGTGCTCCTGGGCGAGCCCGGTCTGGCGCCGAGCACCCCGTTCACCTGAGCCCGTCCCCGCCGCCTGCGCCTCGTCCCTCCGCCTGCCCCTGTGACCGGGCCGGGCCGCTATCCTCGCTCCCTTGTGGGAACCGAACAGCTCGAAGGCACCCTGGTCATCTGCAAGCCTGACGCCGTCGAAAGAGGGCTCGTCGGCGAGATAATCGGGCGGCTGGAGCGCCGTGGCCTGCGCCTGGCGCGCGCCGAGCTCCGCCACCTCGACAAGGAAACCGCTGGTCGCCACTACGGCGAGCACGTGGGGAAGCCCTTTTACGAGAGCCTCATCGACCACATCACGCGAAGCCCGGTGCTGCTCGCGGTGGTGGAGGGGCCCGTCGGTACATGGCAGGTGGTGCGCAACACGATGGGTGCCACCAACCCCGCCCAGGCCCAGCCCGGGACGATCCGGGGCGACCTCGCTTTGTCCATGACGGAGAACTTGATCCACGGCAGCGACAGCGCAGAGTCGGCGACGCCGGGAGATCGAACTGTTCTTCGGGAGCCAGCCCTAGGGTCTCGGCGAGCATGCCTTAGCCGCGAGCTTTGGCACGACTGCAGCTGGTGCGTTAGCCTTGAGCCTCAACGGAGGCTTAGAAAACGGTGCGCGACAGAATGTTCTCTTCCTTCAGGCGAGGCCTTGCAGTTGACCTCGGTACGGCAAACACCCTTGTTTACCTGCAAGGGCACGGGATCGTCCTAAACGAGCCCTCCGTTGTCGCGATCGATATCCGGGACGGCAAGCCCCTGGCCGTGGGCCTGGAGGCAAAGCGGATGATCGGCCGCACCCCAGCTCATATCCAGGCGGTCCGGCCGTTGCGGGACGGTGTGATCGCCAACTTCGAGATCTGCGAAAAGATGCTCGCCTACTTCATCAGGCGCGTCCACCCGAGCCGGCTGTCCAAGCCCGACATGGTCATATGCGTGCCTTCGGGGGTGACCGGCGTCGAGAAGCGAGCCGTCATGGACGCGGCCGAAGCTGCCGGTGCCCGCCAGGCGTGGATCATCGAGGAACCAATGGCCGCTGCCATCGGAGCCGGCCTGCCCGTCCACGAGCCGACTGGCAACATGGTCGTAGACATCGGCGGCGGGACGACGGAGGTCGCCGTGATCTCGATGGGTGGCATCGTCACTAGCCAGTCCGTGCGGATCGCAGGGGACGAGCTGGACGAAGCGATCATCGCGTTCATCAAGAAGGAGTACAGCCTGGCGTTGGGCGAGCGCACCGCCGAAGAGATCAAGATCGCTCTCGGCTCGGCGTGCCCGCTCCAGGACGAGGTGAGCGCCGAGATCCGTGGCCGAGACCTGATCACCGGGCTTCCCAAGACCATAGTTACGACGACCGAAGAGATCCGTGAAGCGATTGAAGAACCGGTGCAGGCGATCGTCGATGCCGTGAAGATGACCCTCGACAAGACACCCCCCGAGCTGGCCGCCGACATCATGGAACAAGGGATCGTCCTCACCGGCGGCGGGGCGCTCCTGCACGGCATGGATGCCCGGCTTGCCGCCGAGACCGGCATGCCGATCGTGATAGCCGACAACCCGTTGCAGTCGGTGGCCTTCGGGAGCGGGCAATGCCTCGAACAGCTCGGTGTCCTTTCTGACGTGCTCATGACAAGTTCCCGATAGGGGGTCGCAGCAGTGGCTGCCCCTCGGCGCCCGCGAGGCCGGTTCCTATTGCTCGTGCTGGTGCTGCTAGGTGTCACGTTCGTAACCCTGTCTGACCGCAGCGGCAACCACGGGGTATTTGCAAAAGCCCGTTCTTACGCAAATGATGTCGCGAACCCGTTCCAATCGGCCGTGCATTCCGCCTTGGAACCTGTTGGGAATTTCTTGTACGGCGCTGCGCATTACGGCTCTCTGCAGAAAGAAAACGAGCTGTTACGCCAGGAATTGGCTAACGACCAGACGGCGGCGGTGCAAGCGCTTAGCGAGCAAGCGCAGTCCGAGCAGGTGATCTCGCAGGAACATCTCGACTACTTGGCGGGTATACCGAGCGTGGCGGCACAAGTTATCGATATCGGGAGCGCCAATTTCGAACAGTCGATCGAGATCAATTGCGGCGCCGACGACGGTGTGGTCGTCGGCCAGCCCGTCGTCTCGGGCGGTGGCCTGATAGGCAAAGTGATCTCGGTGTCGACGAACCTGGCAACTGTGGACCTGATCGACGACCCGAGCTTCACGGTGGGCGTGCGCGTCGTACGCACAGGTGTGGTCGGAGCAGCCGCCGGCCTCGGCCAGGGGAACCCGCTACAAATTGAAGACGTCAATGTCGGCGCGGGCGTAAAACGAGGGGACGCGCTTGTCACGAGCGGCCTGCAGGTCGAGTACTTCCCCCCCGGCATCCCGGTCGGCACCGTCTCGTCGGTCAGCTCTCCGCCGGGCGGCCTTCAGCTCGAGATATCGGCCAACCCTTACGCCAACCTCGTCAACCTCCAGTTCGTGAGAGTTCTGCTTTGGTCGCCACAGACCGGCTGACCGGCGCTGCGCTGGCCAGGGTGGCCGTCAAGGCCTGCGCCGTCCTGCTGGTGGGCATCCTTGTCCAGACCTGTTTCGGCAACGACTTGCGAGTTGACGATGTCGCCCCCGACTTCATGCTGCTCCTCGCTGTGTGCGCGGGCTTCGTCGGCGGGCCGGACGAAGGTGCTCTCGTCGGGTTCGTTGCGGGGCTGATAAGCGACCTTTTCCTGCAGAACACGCCCGTCGGGCTCATGGCGTTGGCTGCTTGCCTGGCCGGCTACGTCGTCGGCTGGGCGAGGGCGAACTTCCTGCGCCCACACCCGGCAATCGTGCCGATCGTCGCCGCCGCGGGAACGGCGCTCGGGGTGCTGCTGTTCGTAGCCATCGGCTACGTCGTGGGCCAGGCGCAGCTCGTGGCCCCCGGGGAGAAATGGGTAGCCGAGGTGGCCTTCATCGAAGCCTGCTACGCGGCGGTCTTCGCGCTGCCGGCGGCGATGCTGATGGGTTGGGCACTGAAGGGGCCGAGCGCGCCCCCTTCGTCTCTCCCGCCGCCGATGAGGGGCGGCTTCTCAGAGCTTTCCACCCGGCGCCGCCCGAGCGCACGCAGCCGACGCCGCCGGCGCGTCCAGGCCCGGGTACGGTGACCTGGTGAGCCAGACGGGGAGCGCGGCTGGTAGCGAAACGAGCTCGCTGCGGATCAGGGCGACCGCTGTCCTGGTCGTCATCGTCTGCCTGTTCGCCACGCTTCTCGGGCGCCTCTGGTACCTCCAGGGCGTGGAAGCCACGACGCTGCCGGCCTTGGCGGTCGAGGGCCAGGGGATCCGGACGGTTTATATCCCGGCACCTCGCGGCGAGATATTCGACCGCGACGGGGTGCTGCTCGCCGGCGACAAGATCGAACAGGTCGTGACGGTCGAACGCGATCAGGCGCTCGCCCACCCCGGGCTGGTGGACGCGCTCTCGGCCCTCCTCGGCCAACCTGCCAAGACGGTGCAGGCAGCCATCGACAACGTCCAGTACAGCCCTTACCAACCGGTCCCGTTGCCGTGGGCGGTAGGGGAATCGGTCGTGCTGGCCGTAGACGAGAACCAGGACCTCTTGCCCGGTGTGAGCGTCCAGGCCGAGCCGGTGCGTTATTACCCGTACGGCGCGGAGACCGCCAACATCATCGGCTATGTCAGCCAGATCACCGGCTCGGAGTACACCCAGGACAAGCGCCAAAACTGCGGGGCGGGCGTACCGTGCTACCAGCCCGGCTCCCAGGTCGGCCAAGCGGGCGTGGAAGCCGCTTACGAGAAGTACCTCCGGGGCACGCCCGGGGTGGAGGAGCTCCAGGTCGATTCCCAGGGCAACGTGCTCGGCCGGTTGAGCTACACGCCTCCGGTGCCAGGCGACAACCTGGTCCTCGCGCTGTCGCTCACCGACCAGGAGGCTGCGGTGCAGGCGCTCTCCCAATACCTCGCCAAGGCGAGGGCGACGCCCGATCAAGCCACCAATTACACGCACGATTTCCGGGCACCGGCGGCTTCCATGGTCGCCCTTGACCCCCGCAACGGCCAGGTCCTGGCGCTCGCCACCAATCCCGATTACAACCCTTCCGACTTCCTCGGGGCCGGCATCAGCAGCGCCCAATGGGCGTACTACCAAAACCCATCGAACAATTTCCCGACGATCGACCGGGCAATTTCGACTCCTTACGCCCCGGGGTCGACCTGGAAGCTGATCACCGCCACCGCCATGCTCCGCGACGGCATGCGCACCCCGGCCACCTACTACGACGACCTCGGCAATTACAAGATCGGTGGGCAGACTTTTGCGGACAACGACAACACCGCACTCGGGTGGGTCGACCTGCAAAGCGCTCTTGCCCAATCGAGCGACACCTATTTCTACAGCGTGGGCGGCGCGTTCTATGAGGAGTACGACGCCGGCCGTCAGGTCAAGGGCCTCGACCCGCTGCAAAGCGTCGCCTCCCAGTACGGCCTTGGCCACTACAGCGGCATCGCCCTGCCGGCCGAGTCACCGGGGCTCGTCCCCGACGCGGAGGTGGTTGCAAAAGAGCACGCCCAATATCCCAAGGACTACCCCGACGGCGTGTGGGAGCCGGGGGACGAGGTCCAGGAGGCGATCGGCGAAGGCCAGGACGAGGTGACCCCTCTCCAGCTCGCCAACGCCTACGCTGCCTTCGCCAACGGCGGCACCTTGTACGTACCTCAGATGGCGCTCGCGGTGGAGGCGCCCGGGACAGGCAACAGGGCGAACGGGAAGATCCTTGTCCGCTTCTTCCCGCAGGTGAAAAACCGGGTCCCGATGCCTTCTGCCTACGACCAGGCAGCGATCCTCCAGGGACTTGAAGGTGTCGTCTCCGAACCGCTTGGGACCGCTTACGCTGCCTTCCAGAACTTCCCGCTGGCGGAGTACCCGGTGGCCGGCAAGACCGGGACCGCCCAGGTGAGCGGCGAGTTCTGCCCGGCGTACACCGCCTGCGGGGCCAACCAGGTGCCGTGGCCGGAGTACAAGCAGGACACCTCGGTCTTCGCCAGCTTTGCCCCTGCCGACAGCCCCCGTTTCGTCGTGGACGCCGTCTTCGAGCAGTCGGGCTACGGCGCCGATGTCGCCGCCCCTGCTGTGGCACAGGTGTACAAGACCCTGTTCGGGCTGAACAAGCCGGTCGTGTGCGGCCCGAGCGACGCCACAACGACGTCGTCCACGACCCTCGTCCCCTGCACCACCACGACCACCGCCGCGACGACCACGAGCACCAACCCGGCCGGGGCAGCAGGCTGATGGCGTTCACCACGTTGCCGAACGTCGGCCCGAACACCGCCTTGGGTGTCCCGCGCCGGCCGGCCACCGCTCCGGCGTGGCACCACCTGGACGTGCTGCTCATCGCAGCAGCGGTGGCCGTCACGGCCATCGGGGTGCTCATGGTCTATTCGACGACGCGTATCCCCCTCGGGGTCGCAGGCGACAACCCGGAATCGCAGATGAAAAAGCAGCTCCTCTTCGCCGTGGTCGGGGGCGCTGCGTTCATTGCCACCGTCTTCTTCGACTACAGGCGCTACCTCTCCTGGGCGCCCGTCTTGTACGTCGGGAGCCTCCTGCTCCTCCTGGCGACGATCGCGATAGGGCGGTCGACCTTGGGCGCCACGTCGTGGATCCAGGTCGGCAGCATCCAGGTCGAGCCCTCCGAGATAGTCAAGGTGAGCCTGATCCTGTCCCTCGCCGCGCTCCTGGCGAGCCGCAAGGGAGACCTGTCGGGGCGGGTCCTCGTGGTCGTGCTGGCCCTTGCGGTGCTCCCGTTCGCTCTCATCTACAAGCAGGACGCCCTGGGCAGTGCCATGGTGCTCGCCGTCGTGATGATCGGGATGCTCCTGATGGGCGGCACCAAAGGCAGGCACATGATCGTCCTCGCCCTTTTGGCGGCGATCGCCATAGGCGGGATCCTCCAGCTCGGGGTGCTCAAGCAGTACCAAAAGGACCGGCTCCTCACCTTCTTGGTGGCGCCCAGCGGGGTCGGCACCTCGAGCAGCTCTACCAGCCCTTACGCGGAGAACATCGAGTACCAGCTGGGTGAGTCGAAGGCGGCGATCGCCGACGGCGGCTTGGGGGGAAAGGGCCTGTTCAAAGGGACAGAGACCAACTTGTCCTACGTGCCCAACCAGTCGACCGACTTCATCTTCACCGCCGTGGCAGAGCAGTTCGGCTTTGCCGGGTCGGCGCTCCTGCTGGCGCTGTTCGTGCTCATGATCTGGCGCTCCTGGCGAGCGGCCGTGCTCTCGCGGGATCTCGCCGGGACCCTTATCTGCGCGGGGGTGCTCAGCATGCTCACGTTCCAGGTCTTCGAGAACATCGGGATGACGATGGGCATCATGCCCGTCGCCGGCATCACCCTGCCGTTCATGAGCGCCGGCGGCTCCTCGATGGTCATCGACTGGATAGCGATCGGGCTGGTCGTGAACGTATCGATGCGCCGTCTCAGCTAAGGCTTAGCCTCGAATTAACCCTCCCTTAGCAAGTCCGTCAGTTTCGGGGCGCTTGGTCGCTAGACTTCCCTACTCAGATGACCTCGTTCGGGACCGCCAGGCCAACTGCGTTGGCGAGCGCACCAGCGCTCGGAGCGATCAGATGAGCTGGCTGTGGTCCCGCCTCTGTAGGTTTGCCAGAGGACGAGAGACACGAGGCGCCGTCTTGGCTAGCGGTGCGGGGACGACGGCGCGGTCGGCCCTAAGCGGCGAAGTCCAGGTAAGCGCAGCCCAGCCGGTGCTTTCGCTCGGCGCAGGAGCGGTCAAAGGCGTGAACCCGCAGGTTTATTCGATGATGGCGCGCGACGGCGCGCGGCATGGGCCTCAGAAACCCAGCCGGGGACGTCACCTGACGTCTTGGTCGCGACGTGCGCAAGGCACGCTGCCCAGCGTGCCTGCTTGGAAGGGAAATCCTAAATGTCGGACCCACTGCTTGGCGAAGCAGGTAACGCCAACCCTGAGCCGGCCGCCCTGGGCGGTACCGGCGGGGACGAATTTACTAACCTCGACGGGACGGCTGGCTCTGTAGCAAAGGCCCCCCGGCGGCGCCGGCGGGGATCACGGGGCGGTCGGAGCCGGCACGGTGCCGGAGTGCTGCTCGCCTCCTCGTCGGACGACGAAGGGCCGGAAGAGGAAACCGAGCCGCCCCGTACGGAGCCCGCGGCGGCACTGCTTGAAATCGACGAGCAGCCGCCTGCCGCACCGGTTGCCAAACCCAAGATCGGTGACACCCGCCCCGGCTCACCGCCGGCCCCCAAGCGCCGGGTGCGCAAGGACGCCGGGACTGGCCCCGCAAAGGTGCTCGCTAAGGACACTGGTGCCGACGGCCTCGATGACGGTGATGACGCGGAAGGGCCGGGCGGGGCGGCTCGCCGGCCGCGCCGCCGCAAGCCCCTGCCGGGTGCCCCCGGCCCGGTCCGGGCGGTCCGGTGGAGGCCGAACGAGCCGGCGGGGCCGAGCTCGCTGCGCCGGCCGCAAAGGCTCGCCCGGCGCCCAGGACCAGGGGGGGCGCAGCCACTGTCACAGTGGCCGCACCCGACCGGTCGGGCGCGGTGAGGCGGGCTACCGGCGACAGGACCAGTGCCGCGGACAAGGCCAACCTGGAACGCCGCAACCGGCCGCTCGGTCGCTATCTCATGGCGGTCCATGTAGGCCCGACCGCAACCCAGATCGCCGTCCTCGAAGGCCGCACCCTGATCGAGCACTACGTTTCGCGCCCCGCCGACGATGCCACACAGATCGACGGCAACATCTACCTGGGCCGTGTGCAGAACGTGCTGCCCGGTATGGAAGCAGCCTTTGTCGATATCGGCACTCCGAAGAACGCCGTGCTGTACCGGGGAGACCTCCACTACGACGCTGACGAGGTCGACCCGCCCACCTCCGACGACGATGGTAAGCCGACCCGGGGCCGCCTCGGGGGGCGGCCCGGGACGCCCGGATCGAACAGCTGCTACGTACGGGCCAGAGCATCATCTGCCAGGTCACCAAGAACCCGATCGGCACCAAGGGGGCACGTCTCACCCAGGAGGTCTCCTTGCCCGGGCGTTTCGTCGTGCTCATCCCCGACAGCGACACCTACGGCATCTCCAAGCGCCTCGGGGACGACGAGCGGCGCCGCCTGCGCAAGATCCTGGACGACATCCGTCCCGCCGGCCATGGCCTCATCGTGCGTACCGCAGCCGAGGGTGCGAGCGCGGACGAACTGGGCCGCGACGTCGGCCGGTTGATGCGCCAGTGGGAGAGCGTCCAGCAGATCGCTAAGACTTCGAGGGCGCCGCAACTGCTCTACCGCGAACCGGACCTCGCAGTGCGCGTGATCCGGGAGGAGTTCAACCGCGACTACCGGGGCGTCGTGATCGACGACCAGCGGCTTTACGACCAGGTGAAGGAGTACGTCACCAGCATCACGCCCGAGCTCGCCGACCGTGTCGAGCTGGTCGACCCGACCGACGAGGCCTTGCCGCTGTTCGAGCGGTTCAGGGTGCACGAGCAGGTCCACAAGGCTCTCGACCGCAAGGTCTGGCTGCCTTCAGGCGGGTCCATCATCATCGAGCGCACCGAGGCGCTCACAGTTATCGACGTGAACACGGGCAAAAACGTAGGCACTTCGAACCTCGAAGAGACGGTGTTCCGCAACAACCTTGAAGCTGCCGAAGAAATAGCCCGTCAGCTCCGCCTGCGCGATATCGGCGGGATAATCGTGATCGACTTCATCGACATGGAGATCATGGCGAACCGTGCGGAGGTTATCCGCACCTTCCGTGAGGCTCTCGCAAGGGACAAGACCCGCTCGCAGGTCTTCGACATTTCCGAGCTGGGCCTTGTCGAAATGACCCGGAAGCGTATTTCCGAGGGCCTCGTCGAGTCCTACTCGGAAACCTGCCCGACCTGCGGCGGCCGGGGCATCATCTTCGACGAATCCCTGTTGTAGCCCGGAGGTCGCTGCGGTAGTGCTAGCTGGCGCGGGCGGGCACGCGCCGTTCGCTGTGGCCTGTGTAAATCTGTGTCGGCCTGCCGATGCGGTTGGCAGGTGAGCTCGTGAGCTCGAGCCAGTGGGCGACCCAGCCGGCGGTGCGCCCGGCGACGAAGAGGGGCGTGAACATCTCGTCGGGGAAGCCGATCGCCCGGTAGATGATCCCTGAATAGAAGTCGACGTTCGGGTAAAGGCGCCTGGAAATGAAGAAATCGTCAGCCAGTGCCACTTCTTCGAGGCGCAGCGCGATGTCCAGCAGGGGGTCGTTGGAGGCACGTTTTTCCACGAGATCCAGCGCTATCTGGCGGATCACCTTGGCCCTCGCGTCGGTCGTTTTGTAAACACGGTGGCCGAACCCCATGAGCCGGAACGAGTCGTTGCGGTCCTTGGCCTTGTCGACGAAATGGCTGAGCGGTTGGCCGGAGTCCTTTATTTCCTGCAGCATCTTTATGACTTCCTGGTTGGCCCCTCCATGGAGCGGCCCCCACAGGGCGTTTATGGCAGCGGACACTCCTGCATAAAAGCCGGCTCCCGAGGATGCCACCATGCGAAGAGTGGCCGTCGAGCAATTGAGCTCATGGTCTGCGTGCAGGATAAGTAGCGTGTTGAGCGCCCTTGCTGTCGCGTTGTCCGGCAGGTGCTCGCTCCCGGGGATTGCGAAGCAGAGCTGGAGCAGGTCCTCGGCGTAATCGAGCGACCGGTTGCTCTTACCCCGGGGAAGGCCGCGGAGCGTCGAGAGGGCATAACCGGTGAATATCGGCATCGCCGACAGGAGCCGTACCCCTGCCTGCTCGACGAGGGCGCCGTTGTCGGACTTCGGGCCGTCGTCAGAGTACGCGGAGAGCGCCTCGGTGGCGATCGCCAACATCGCCATCGGGTGCATCGATTGCGGGAACGAGTCGAAGAGACGCTCGATACCGACGTGCAGAACGAGCTTGGGGTCCCTCACCCTTGCGACGAACTCCTCCGACGCCTGGGCGCTGGGCAGCTCGCCGTAGATGAGCAGGTAAGCGATGTCCAGGAAGGAGAACGACGTAGCGAGCTGTTCCACGGGGTAGCCCCGGTAGAAGAGGCGCCCGGCTTCCCCGTCGACGAACGTGATCGCCGAGTGGTAAGCGGCCGTGTCCGCGTACCCCGGGTCGAACACGGCGAGCCCGTGCTGAGAAAGGCTGGAAACGTCGAGGGCCGTGCGGCCGAGCGTCGGTTTCTCCGCGGGTAGTTCGATCTCCGCGCCATCAAAGGTCAAGGTCGCGGGCCCTTGGGCCGCTTCAGCGCTGGGCATCGGGAGTGCCTCCTCGTCATGTGCTTGGGATGTCTACCGAGCTTCCGGGTCAGCCTACTTGCGCCCTGCCGCTGAACGCAGGCGGGGCATTGCCGTTATACTGTCGCTCCTGTGTATGCAGTGATAAAAACAGGCGGCAAACAAGAGCGCGTCGAACAAGGCCAGCGCGTGGCGGTCGAGCTTCTCGGCGCGGCCGAGGGTGACCAGGTTTCCTTCGAGCCGGTACTGGTCGTGGACGGCACCACGGTGCTGTCAACGCCCGCAGAGCTCTCTGGGGCGAACGTGAGCGCCCGGGTCGTAGGCGAGCAAAAAGGGCCCAAAGTACGGGGCTTCACCTACAAGAACAAGACCCGTGGACGCCGTTCCTGGGGGCACCGCCAGCGGTACACCACCATTGAGGTGACCGCGATCACCAGGGAGGCCTGAGCAAGTGTCCAAGACCAAGGGTGGCGGCAGCACTCGCAACGGCCGTGACAGCAACGCGCAGCGACTTGGCGTAAAGGTTTTCGACGGCGGCCTCGTGACGGCGGGGTCGATCATCGTGCGCCAACGCGGCACTCGCTTCCACCCGGCCACGGGCGTCGGCAAGGGCAACGACGACACCCTATTCGCGCTTATGGACGGGCATGTTCGCTTCGCCCATCGCAATGGCCGGCGCGTGGTGGGCGTCGTCCCACTCGACGCGGCGAACAACTGACATCACCCGGGCCCGTTCCGGGCTCGGTCCCTGGGGCCTAATAACCTCTCACTTGCGCCCGAGGTCCGTTCGTGTTCGTTGACGAGTGCCAGCTCCATGTAAAGGCCGGTGACGGCGGTGCGGGCGCCGTTTCGTTCCGCCGTGAGGCGCACGTCGCTGAAGGAGGCCCGGACGGGGGCGACGGCGGCAAGGGCGGGGACGTGTGGCTGGTCGCGGACCACAACGTCGCTTCGTTGCTCTCCTTCAAAGACCACCCCCACCGCAGCGCCACCTCCGGCGCTCACGGCTCCGGTAAGGGCAAGCATGGGCGGGCCGGGACCGACATCGAGGTACCAGTCCCTGAGGGGACGATTGTGCGCAACCTCGCGGGCGAGGTGGTGGCCGAGGTCAACGAGGCTGGCTCGCGCTGGCTGGCCGCCGCTGGAGGACAGGGCGGCAAGGGCAACGCCCGCTTCCTCTCCAACCGCCGGCGAGCACCGGCGTTTGCAGAGCAAGGTGAGATCGGCGAGGAAGCCTGGTACAACCTCGAGATCAAGCTCATGGCCGACGTGGCGCTCGTCGGGTTCCCCAATGCCGGCAAGTCGACGCTCATTTCGCGCATTTCGGCGGCCAGGCCAAAGGTCGCCAGCTACCCGTTCACCACGCTGGAGCCGCACCTCGGTGTGGTGCGCTTCGACGAGCACGAGTTCGTGGTCGCCGACATCCCGGGGCTCGTGGAAGGTGCGAGCGAGGGCAAGGGCCTAGGGCACCAGTTCCTGCGCCATATCGAAAGGGCGAGGGTCTTGCTGATCATGTTGGACCTCGCACCCGATGACGGGCGCGAGCCGGCCCTGCAGGAGCGCATCCTGCTCACAGAGCTCGAGCAGCACGAACCAGACCTCATGGAGCGGCCCCGCCTTGTGGTCGGTTCTCGGGCCGACCTCGCCTCGGAGCCCTGGCGCTCGCACTCAGGTTTCCCGGCGATCTCGGCCGTTACCGGCGAGGGGATCCCGTGGCTGATGGGCCAACTGGCGCAGCTGGTCGAGGGAGCCCGAGCCCTCCAGCCCCGCCCACGCCGGGTGATGCTGCACAGGCCCGTGCCCACGGGCGTGCTCGTGGAACGCGGGCCGGACGGGTCGCTGGTGGTGACGGGCCGCCAGGCCGAGCGCGCGGTCGCTATTTCCGACCTCACGGACGCGGGCGCGCTCGCCTACGTGCAGGGGCGCCTCAAGCGTCTCGGGGTGGACCGGGCTCTCACCCGGGCCGGCGCCAAGGAGGGTGACCGGGTCCGCATCGGCCGCTTCGAGTTCGACTGGGAACCAGGTTGATGGGGCCGAAGTGACGGGCCCAGCTTGATCGGACCGGGTTGATGGCTACCGTCATCGTAAAGGTCGGGACCTCGTCGATCACCGACGAGCAGGGCCACGTCGTCGAAGAGACGATGGCCAAGCTCTGTTCCCAAGTGGCCGAGCTTCACAAGGCCGGCAACCGGGTCGTCGTGGTTACGAGCGGGGCGATCGCCGCCGGCCTGCCTGTGCTTGGGCTCTACCCGCGGCCGACCGACCTGGCGCTGCTTCAAGCAGTCGCGGCCGTCGGCCAGAGCCGGCTGATGGGCCACTACGAGCGCGCGCTCGAGGCCGTCGGGCTGATAGGCGGCCAGGTGCTGCTGGCCCCCCTCGACTTCATGCACCGCGCCCAGTACCTGCATGCGCGTGAGACACTCCGCATCCTGCTCGAACTGGGTGTCGTCCCGGTCGTCAACGAGAACGACGCCGTCGCCGACGACGAAATCCGCTTCGGAGACAACGACCGGTTGGCGGCCCTCGTGGCGAACCTGCTCCAGGCCGACCTGCTGGTGCTGCTCACCGATGCGGCCGGCTTGTTTACGGCGGACCCTCGCCTCGATGAGCAGGCTTCGCTCGTGGAAGAGGTGCGCGAGGTCGACCAGGTGCTCGCCCTGGCCGGGGGCGCGGGCACAAACCGGGGGAGCGGAGGTATGGCCTCCAAGCTGGCAGCCGCGAAGATCGCGGCCTGGTCGGGCGTCCGGGTCGTGATCGCCTCGGCCGAGCGAGCCGAAGTGCTGCGGGACGCGCTCGGCGGGCGCGCCCGGGGTCGGCACGGTCGTCAAGCCACGCCTTGCGCGCCTGTCTGCCCGAAAGCTCTGGATAGCCTTCGCCCTCGCCCCAGCTGGCACCGTCGTCGTGGACGCCGGTGCCAAGGAAGCCCTCATGGCCAAGGGCGTCTCGCTGTTGCCGGCCGGAGTACGCGAGGTGCACGGGGAGTTCAACGCTGGGGACGCAGTCGCCGTGACAGGCCCCGACGGCGAAGTCTTCGCCAAGGGCCTTGTGCGCCACACGGCCAAGGCGCTCTCCGAATGGGCAGGCCGGCGGACCTCCGAACTACCCCGCGAGGTCCCAAAGGAGGTCGTCCACCGCGACGACCTGGTGATCCTGCCCTAGGAAGTGCGGGTTACGCTCGATGGGCTGACAGGCAGGCCGCCGGCAGGTAGCCGGTCGGCAGGTGGCCGGTCGGCAGGTTGGCCGGCGAAGTCCGGCGCGTAGATCCCCGGAGCCGTACGCCGCTGCGCCTTCACTGCGTACATGGCGCGGTCGGCGAGGGCCATCAGCGCTTCGGGAGTAACCCCCTCGGTGACGTGGGCCCAACCAACGCTGGCGCTGATCGTGACGATATGACCGTCGAGCTCGAACGGCACAGACAGCTCGTGCTCGATGCGCTCAGCAAGCTGAGCTGACGAAACGTCCGTGCTGGGGCACGCGACGATGAACTCGTCACCCCCGAACCGAGCGACCATGTCGCCTGCGCGGGTGACACGCTCGAGGCGTTGTGCCACTTGGATGAGGAGCCGGTCGCCATAGCTGTGGCCGAGGCTGTCGTTGACCGCTTTGAAACCGTCGAGGTCGACGAAGAGCACCACGCCGCTCAGCCCAGGCCTCGCCGCGTCGGCAAGCGTCGGGCCGAGGTTCTGGGACAGGAAGAAGCGGTTGGGCAGCCCGGTCAGCTCGTCGTGGGTAGCGAGGTGCATCAGCGCTTCCTCGGCCTTGCGGCGCTCGGTGATGTCCCGCGAGGTGGAAATGGTCTCAAAAGTCCCGGGCCGAGCACCCGGTACCAACTGCGTGAGCGCCTCGACCCAGACGTATGTGCCATCGGCGCGCAGGAGCCGGCGGGTGTGCCTGACGACCTCTCCGGGGCCCCGTTCCTTCAGCGAGAGCACCGGGGTCACGTCGTCGGGGTGGCAGATGTCGCTGACTGGGCGCCCGAGCAGGTCCCTGGGGTTCACGCCGAGCATGCGCTCCGCAGACGGGGAGGCGTACAGGACCACCCCGCCCAGGCTGCACCGCACCACAAGGTCGCTCGTGTTGTCAGCAAGGAAGCGCAGCTCCCTTTCGGAGGCGCGCCGTTGCTCGGCGATATGGGCGATCAGTTCTGCCACCAGCATGCAAGCAACGAGCATGAGCAACACGCTTAGGAAGCCGAGGGGCGTGGACCGGCCCATCACGACCATAGGTACCGTGTAGGCGATCGCCGCCAAAGGAGCTAGCCACAGCGAGCTCCAGCGCGGTTGATGGGCACCCACCCAGGCGAATAGCAGGAACACGAGCACCGTGTCGGTGCGGGCCGGGACGCCCGCGATCTCTGTCAGGCCGACCAAGGCAAGCAGTGGGGCGACAAGTACCAGCGTCGCTGAGTCCCCCCAGCGCTCCCAAGGGAGCACCCGGATCACGGCGGCAAGGGCGAAGCAGCCGGTCCCGATCGCAACGACCGCCAAGCGGTGTACCGGGCCCGGCATCGGTGCTCCTGCCAGGGCGACGACGCCGCAAATAGCAAATAGGAGTGCCGCTTCTCGGGCCGGGCCGGCAAAGGGGGCCTTCTTCACCTTGTAGGGATCGGCAGCTCAGAGCCTTCTCTGATGTCATTCTGCTGCCATTCTGCGAAACAAGGCGCTTATGGCCGCCTCAGGGCCGGTCCCTCAAGAACCTACGGTGCACAGCCCCCAAGCAGTCAATACTGGGACCGGCAGGGCCCCAGGGCAGGTACCCGTGTTGAACGACCCGACATAGGTCCAATGGTGGGCGGGTACCTTTTTGAACACCGCAGTGCCGTCGAACTCTGCCAGGAGGGCTGCCCCTGCCGGAGTGCTGCTGCGGGACTCGGCCAGAGCTGATGGGACGAACTGCGATATGGCCCAGTAGGTGTGCACGGCGGGCTGCTCAGCGTAAAAAACCGAGCCGACCGCGGTCGACTGGATGTCGGAGGCCTTAACGCCGGCGCTCCCAGGGTTGGCACTGGCCCATGTCCGTCTCAGCAACGGCCCGAAGTGGGCCGGGACCGGCAAGTTGACTGCCGGGCTCACAGCCGACGCCGGGTTGATGGAAGAGCTTGCCGCACCGGGCCCTGCGCCCGAGCCGCCGCCGCTCGAGGTCGCATTGCCAGCGGCCCGTGTCGAGACGCGAGCATTTCCCTTGCGGCCAGCGAGCGAACTCGAGGATCTCTGCAGCCGTCGTGGTCCCGTGGCTGCCATTTGCGGCCGTGCCGGGGCCGGTTTTCGCGGCACCCCCAGCAGGGAGCTGTTTGGACGAAGCGGCCACCGGGCTGCCCGGCTGCGTGTTGTGGTCAATGACCACCACGGCGAGCACGGCCGCTCCTGCAATGAGCAGCGCTACGCCCCCGACCCGGGCACCAACAAGACGCCGGCGCGGGCGAATCCTTTCGGTGGCGAGCTCGGGGAAGACATGTCTGGCGCGATAACCCACATCGGTATTTTCGTCCTTTCGGCGCCGCCGGACGCGGATGGTCGGCTTTTGACGGCGATAAGCGGTGCGGCCGAGCTCAGCTACCGCGTGTAAGGGCGGTGTTCAGGTATTGCTGGCGGGATGGCTGGATGCCCCGCCGGCTGCCCCTCGTGTCGTTGCGGTGCGAGAAGCATTAGGTGGCAATGAGACACTAGGTTGCCATCAGAAGGTGTGAGGCTGCCGGAGCAACCGGCGGTTTCGCCGTGCTCGGGACAAAACTTAGGAGGCAGCCATGCAACTCGGGATGGTCGGGCTTGGGCGCATGGGCGCCAATATCGTGCGCCGGTTGATGCGTGCCGGTCACACCTGCGTCGTCTACGACGTCAATGCCGACGCAGTGAAGGGCCTGGAAGGAGAAGGCGCGACGGGTGCGGAAAGCCTCGAAGACTTTGTGGCAAAGCTCGTCGCCCCGAAAGCGGTGTGGGTCATGGTACCGGCTGGCTACGCCGGGGAAACGGTGACCAAAATTGCCGCTCTCATGTCCCCGGGCGACATAATAATCGACGGCGGTAATTCCTATTACCACGACGATATTGCCCGTTCGGCCAAGTTGAAAGAGCAAGGTGTCCACTTCGTGGACGTGGGCACCAGCGGCGGGGTGTTCGGTCTCGAGAGGGGATATTGCCTTATGATCGGCGGGGAAACCGAGGTCGTCGACCATCTCGATCCCCTCTTCGCTTCCATCGCACCCGGGCTCGATGCCGCGCCGCGCACTCCGGGCCGAAGCGGGCGCCCTTCCCGCGCCGAACAAGGCTACCTCCATTGCGGGCAAGCGGGCGCCGGGCATTTCGTGAAAATGGTCCACAATGGCATCGAGTACGGGATGATGGCTGCCTACGCCGAGGGCCTCGGGATCCTCAACAAGGCAAATATCGGCAAATCAGCGGCGGCCACCATCGATGCCGAGAACACTCCTCTCACGGACCCGGAGCACTACCAGTACGACCTGGACGTGCCTGAGATCGCCGAGGTCTGGCGGCGGGGGAGCGTCGTGGCGTCGTGGCTGCTCGACTTGACGGCCCACGCTCTCCACGAGGACCCCAAGCTCGCCGGTTTCGAAGGCCGAGTCTCGGACTCAGGCGAGGGCCGCTGGACGATAAAGGCTGCCATCGACGAGGCGGTGCCGGCCTTCGTCTTGACCGCCGCGCTCTACGAGCGTTTCAGCTCGCGCGGAGAGGCCGACTTCCCCGACAAGATCCTCTCTGCGATGCGCAAGGAGTTCGGCGGCCACGCCGAGCAGACAAACCACACGACCTGACCCGTCCGGCCTATGGCTCCAGCTCCGCTGCTCCCCGTGGGGCCTCCCCTGCAAGGTGAGTGGAGAGGCTTCAGACGGTTGGCCCGCCGGGCCTGGCGAACCCGGACCGGCAACCCCATGGGCCCCATGGCGCACGCTGTCCCCACCCGGGGCCAGGGCCGGCTGCCCGCCAGGCAGAGCGCCAGATCAGCGGTCGCAGCACGAAGAAGAAGAACAGCGGGAACGCCAGCCACAGCCAGACGTGGCCACCGACGGCGAGCGCCAAGAACAGGATCACCCAAGCGAACACGGGGACCCGCCACAGGCGCCGCCCAGCGCGCCACCTTTTGGCCGCCCACGCACCATCAGCCCAGGCGGCCGGACCACGCTGGTAAGCCGCCCGGCCGTCGAAGGGGAGATCGGTGATCAGGCCGTCGAGCTGGGCATAGGTCTTGGCCTCGAGGCAGCGCCCGTAGCGGTCGGCGAACTCGTCGGCGTCGAGGCGGCCGGCCACATGCTGGCGGCGGAGGAAGTCGCCGATGGCCTCCCGGTCATGGTCCGAAGCTCGCAGGCTCCGGTCCTGCGGGGAGTACGTCGAGTAATGGTTGGTGTTGTCGGCCATCTCGCTCCTTTAGGGGTCCAGCCAGCTACACTATAACTTAAGGAGTTTTAACTATCAAAATCTCTTGAAGAAAAATCACTACCATCACATCGCCCGCCTGGCGCCGCTTCTTCCGCAGCTGGCGTTCGCCCTGAAACGGCGGGCGGGCGAGGTGCCGGCCATCCTGAAGGTGGGCGGGAGCCACCGCGAGCGTCACATTGCCGCCCTCGTGTCGCTCGGAGTGGCGGGGCCTGCCACCGTCTCGGAGCTGGCCCGGCGTACCGACATGAGCATCGCCCACGCCAGCATGGTCGTCGGCGACCTCGCACGAGCTGGGCTGGTAGTGCGCGAGCACGACGAAAATGACCGGCGTCGTGTCGTCGTCTCGCTATCTGACAAGGCCAAGCCGGCGGTTGCCCAAATGCGTGACCGCCACGCCCCCGCCCTCACACGGTTCCTGACGGACCTCGAGGACGAGGACGCCGGGCGCTTCATCGCGCACTTGGCAAAGCTTGTCGCGCACCTGAACGCCCGGGACGACAATTACCCCGGGGGCAACCCTTGGTGCCACCGTTAGCCACGGTGCCTTGACAGGTCTAGCCGGGCGGGATATCGCTTCCAGGCGGGGATTCCCAGCCGTGTGTAGTCCACTCGGGATGGGTGTCTTCGATCGCTTGAATGTGCCGGGCAAGGGTCGCTACGTGGTCGCTAAGGTCGCGGACCGCCTTGGTGACGCCGGCCAGGGCGGCTGCTGTCGGCTCGCTTTTCCCCGTGGTGTATTTCTCGATCGACGCCTTTAGTTTTTCCAGTTCGCTTTGTATCCCTCCGGCTTTTCCCGCTTCATCTGTCATCGTGCCGTCCTTGTTCAGTCCAAATTGACGTACAGCTGGGAGTCTTGCAGGTCCTCCACCTTCGGGCCCTCCACCTCAGGACGGATGTACATCCTTCGACCGTTGTGCATCGCGGACCGTGCCTGCGGCTATCGCTGCGCCGATCAGCAGGGCGATCCCGGAGGTCAGCAAGGCAGTTTTCAGACCGCTCCGGAAGGCGGCATAAGCGGCGACGATCACCTTGTCTTCGATCGTGCCGCCACCTTTCAGGCCACTCGGGACGATCCCTGTCTCGACGGCGTTAATAATGACGGAGATAAAGTTGGCGGGGATCTTCAGGGCATGGAGCCGCTTGGTAAGGCCGGAAGTGAGGTTGGCGTTGACCAGGGCACCGAGCACGGCGACGCCAAAGACCGCACCCAGTTCCCGGCTGGTGTTGGTGGCCGAAGCCGCCATCCCCGAGCGCTCGGCCGGCACGACGGAGAGGGTCACCGAAGTCACCGGTACTACCGCGGTGCCGAACCCGAAGCCAGCCAGCGCTAGCGTCGCCATCAGCCAGTTCGACGGCGCCGGGGCACTCAGCAGGAGGTCGGAGAGCAGGATCCCGGTCGCGGCGAGCACACATCCCTCCGCCATGGCCACCCTGGCTGACCCGAGCGCCACACGCCGCCCTGCCAGCCCGGCCGCGGCGATCATGGCGACGGTCATGGGGGCGAACTCGACGGCGACGTGGTAAGGGGAATAACCGATGACGGCGGCGAGGTAGAGCGCGGTGAAAAAAAAGATCGAGAATATGCCGAAAAAGGCCACGAACGCCACGATCAACGCGCCGGAGAACGGAGGCGAGCGGAAGTAGGCGAGGTCGAGCACGGGAGCCTGGCTAGCCCGCTCGGCACGCACGAACCCGACGAGAGCGACCACGCCGACGGCGAACAGCACGATGACGAGCGGTGCCCTGTAACCGTCGGTCTCCCCGAGGATTACCGCGAAGGTGAGGGCGCCGAGCCCGGCGGCGCCGAGGACAGAGCCGGCGATGTCTAGGCGTGCCCCCTGCGGGTCGGAACTTTCGGGCACGACCGCGGCCGCTAGCGCGATGACTACTACGGCGGCGCCCACGTTGAACCAAAAGATGGCCCGCCAGGTCCCGAGGCCGACGAGGGTGCCGCCGATCACCGGCCCCAGGGCAAGGGCCAGACTGGACACGGCGGCCCAGGCGCCGAGTGCTCGCGCACGCGGTTCGCGGTCCGGGAAGATGTGGCGGATGACTGACAGCGTCCCCGGTTCCGATGCGGCGGCGCCGACGCCCATAATGACGCGGGCACCGATGAGCACCGCGCTGTTGGGCGCCAAGGCGCCGAGGAGCGAGCCCGCGGCGAAGATGGCAAGCCCGCCAAGCATCAGTTTTCGCCGCCCGAAGCGGTCAGACAACGAGCCGGCGACCAGCATGAGGCTGGCGAACGTCAGCGCGTAGCCGTTGACGACCCACTGCAGGGCGGTCACCCCGGCGTGCAGCCGGGACTGGACGTCGGAGAGCGCCACGCTCACGATCGTCGTGTCGAGGAAGGTCAAGAACAGCACGGCGCACACGGCGGCGAGGGCGAAATTGCTGCGGACGCCGCCCCCTCTCGACGGGCTCATCGGAGCTCCCGTGCCTCGACGTGGCCGCGAGCGAACATTGTCCTAGCGCGCGCCGGCATCGGAGGGGGCCACGGCGACGGTCAAGCACACGGTCCTGACTGTAAGCCATGCGAGCTGGGCGCAAGCCAAATCACCTTGCCGCAACCCCGGTGGCCCGTTTGTTCGCGGGCGCATGTTACATTGCGTGGTGCATAGCCAAGCGCTGGTCCGCACCGAAAGGGCCAGGCGGGATCCGACAAGGGGGTAGTGCTTTGACCCAAAGGTCGAGCGGTCGCTTGTTCGTAGTGGTACTTGTCCTGGCGCTCGCCTCAGGGAGCTTTTTGTCGACCACTCCGGCGGCGACGCGCACCAAGATCAAGACAGACTGGGTAACGTTTTTCGCCGGCTCGACGTCGGTCAAGCAAAAGATCGCCCTGCTGCAAAACGGTCAGAGCTTTGCTGGCGTAATCAAAAGCCAAGCCAGTTCAAAGATGATCGCGCCGCTAGCCAAGACCGTGACTGCTACCGTGGCGTCCGTTACCTTGACCTCTGCGACCAAGGCGAAGGTGAAGTACTCGCTCGACGTGGGCGGCAAGCCGGCACTGGCGGACCAGACGGGCATCGCCGTGCTCCAGGGTGGAATATGGAAGGTCGGTGACCAGAGCTTCTGCGCGCTGCTGGCCCTCGAAGGGACAACGGCCCCTGGCTGTCCCAAGGGCTGAACGCTAGCTTGCTGGGCCCTGGTCCGACGGTCCCTGGGTCAGCAAACGCCGCGGGCTGATTTGTGGCCCTTAGGGTGGGGACGGGCGGCAGCGGCCGCTGTTATGCGGGCTGGGCCGGTCGAGCGTGGGTGGTCCCTTGATACGTAGGGCCGTGTTGCTCGAGATGCTCGATCGTGCGGCCCAAGTCTTCGGCAAGAAGATCTGCCATGTCACGGGAGAAGTTCTCCTTTACCACCACTCGCAGGACCGAAATGTGCTCGGCGTTCGGGGCCAGGTTGTAGGCAGGGACTATCCAACCTCGCTGACGAAGATGGGCTGAAATGTCGAAAACCGTGTAGGGCCGGTGCCCATTGCCGCCCGCCTCCTCCGCCATGCGGAAACACACCAGCGGTACGGTCCTCGGTTTGCTCAAGATCTCAAAACGCCCTATCGCTTCAACGGCTTTCGTGAGATAGGAGGCGGTCCCGTCCAGGCCTTCCATTATCTGCGTGTAACCCTCGCGTCCCAGGCGCAAGAAGTTGTAGTACTGCGCCAGGATCTGGCCAGCCCCTCGGGAGAAGTTCAGGCTGAAGGTCGGTTGGTCGCCACCGAGGTAATTGACGTGGAAGATCAGGTCGTCGGGGAGATCCTGCTCGCTGCGCCAAATTACCCAACCCACGCCTGGGTAAACAAGCCCGTACTTGTGCCCCGACGCGTTTATGGACCGTACGGCTGGAAGCCGGAAGTCCCAGGCGAGGTCCGGCTGTGTGAACGGTGCGACAAAAGCCCCGCTCGCGCCGTCGACATGCAGCGCGACGTCCCAGCCGTGCCGGGAATTGAGCTCTATTATGGCGTCGTTGAGCTCCTTGACGGGCTCGTACTCGCCTGTATAGGTGCTGCCAAGGATGCCGACTACCCCGATCGTGTTCTCGTCCACTAGCTGCATGGCCTCCTCGACGCCGATCACATAGCGGTCGGGCGATAGGGGCACATAGCGCGGCTCGACTTCGAAGTACCGCGCGAATTTCTCCCAACAAACCTGGACGTTCCCGCCCAGCACGATATTGGGGTTACTGGCCGGCAGACCCTCCGCCTGGCGGCGCGCCCGCCAGCGCCATTTGAGCGCCAGCCCGGCGAGATGGATCGCCTCCGACGAGCCGACGGTGGCGCAGCCGACGGCCTCACCGTTCTCGGGCGCGTTGAACAGCCTCGCCACCATGTTCACGCAGCGATTGTGGATTTCGGTCGTCTGAGGGTACTCGTCCGCATCGATGAAGTTCCGGCCGAGAGACTCGGCCATCAGCATGTCGGCTTCTGGCTCCATCCACGTCGTGACGAAGCTGGCGAGGTTGAGCGCCGGGTTGCCGTCGAGGTTAAGTTCGTCGTGGATGATCTGGTAGGCCGAGCGCGCCGGCATTTGCCCGGACGGCAGCTCGTAGCGGGGGACCGGGTCGCACAGGTCGCGCGAGCCGTACATCGGAGCGAGCGAGGCGTCGGCGTTTACATCAGAGGTGGCGAGCTTCCTGGCGAGCATTGCTATCTCCTCGGGCTCAAAGTGCTTGGGTTGGCCGATGCGGCCACAGCACTAGGGCCCGGTAGTAGCAAACGCGACGGGGTGATGTCTAGCGGAGTGCCCGACGGCCATCAGCGGGCTGGTGGGCTCGGCCTGGGCTCGAGCGTCTGCGCCTGGTCCTCCAGGGCGCGCATCTCTGTTAGGTCGCTTTTCATCCCGGCGGCATTGTGGGTTTGTGCTGCAGCGATGTAATTGTTCTCGAGCACGATGAGAGACGCCAGGAGCTGCACAGTCTGCTGCAGAAGCAGCGCCCCCCGCTGGATTTGAACTGCGTGTGATTGTGTCGTCGAGAGATTTTGCTGCGTGTTCCCAAGTTGGTTTTGTGCCCGGCCAACCTGGGTCTGAGCCTGCGTGAGCTGGCCCTGTGTCCGGCCAAGAGCGCTTTGTACCTCGGCCAGCTGCGTTTTTGTCGCAACGTACTGTTCCGCCACCTGCTTGATGCCAGCCTTCAAGGCGTCATAGTCGTGGTGCTGGCGGACAAGTGTGGACTGGGCCGCGCTCAGGCTGTCCTGTACCGCGCCCAAGCTCGCTTGAGTGATAGCTAGCTGCTGGTTGCGCTGGTTGAGGGTGTCGTTGGTCCTGTAGCCCCAGTACACGGAGATGCCCAATGTGGCTGCCGCAAAGATGGCAAGGGCAAGCCCAGCTACTGCCGCTTTCCGTTGCCTGCTGGCCCCGGGAGCGGGGGCGATGAGGTGGTCATCATGCTGCGGGATGAGGTCGTGCCTGAGGTCGTGCTGCGGCATGATGTGGTCATCATGAGGCGGGAGCAGGAACGCCTGCTCGCGTAGCGTCATCGGCTCGTCTGCGACGTTCGGCTGAGGCTCCGCCATCGGCAGGTTCAGGGCCGTCACGTCGTCCACGGTCGTCACGTCGCTCACGGTCGTCACATCGCTCACGAACGTCGGCTCGTTCACTACGGTCGGCTCGTTCACCACGGTCGGCTCGTTCACCACGGTCGGCTCGTTCACCACGGTCGGCTCGTTCACCACGGTCGGCTCGTTCACACGGTCGGCTCGTTCACCACGGTCGGCTCGTTCACCACAGTCGGGTCGCTCAGCAGCCAGGGCTCGGGCAGGTCGTCCACCCGTATCTCGGGGACGGGTCGGTTGCGCACGGTCCGGGCTGCGCGGCCCGGCCCGCCCTGAACGAGTGCGGCGGCTTGTGCGGCGGCCGGCCGGTCGACCTTTGCGCTGGGAGCACCCGTGGCTTGGTGTGCTTCGATCGTCGCTGTCGGACCGGGACCGGCCTCGGTCTTGGTGCCTGGGTCGGGGGCGGCCCACGCGTCTGATTGGGGTACCCGGGCTCCCAGCGTAGAGACGGGGCTCCCGGTCCTGAATGCGGGCGGGAGAGGCTTGTTTGCCCGCGCGCGAGCCGCCAGCGAGGGAAGACGGTTGGCGCGGAGAGCCTGGACTACGGCAGGCCCGGGGTCGGGCGCGTACAGGGCGGGAGGTGCGTCGGACCCCGAGTGCAACTGGGACAGGAAGGCGCTCAATGCCGTCGCGAGACCCTCTTCATGGGCGAGGTCGCTACCCCCCGTAGCCAGATCGGTAGTTGCCCGCGGGTTGCTCACACCTGACCTGGCATCGATGCCTGGCATGGTCCTCCCCTCGATGTAGGCGCCCGGGGGCGCTGCAGCGAGCCCGAAATGCCCAAATCGACCTCTTTGTCGCATTCGGCACGATTCCGGGCGCCCTTTAGCGTCCAAGCTCACATCTGCTCGTTACGACAGTCCTCGCTCTGGTCGAGGTTAATCCGAGGTTAAGAGGAAGGCAGTTCCACGCAAGTGGCTTTGCACGTCGCCAGCCGCCCGTCGCGTACGTACTCAATCGTGACGACCCGGCCGATGTAGGCGTCTCCAAGCAAAGCCTGCAGCTCACGGACGTCCTCGATCCGTTTGCCGTCCAGGGAGACGATCACGTCGCGGGGCCTGATACCGGCTTCGCCGGCAGGGCTCGAGGTGATGACCGAGACAACCTCCACTCCCCGTGAAAAGCCAGTGCGCATTGCGACAGGCTGTGGGAGCAGGCGTGGCCCACCGCCAATGCCCAGATAGGCCCGTCGGACCCGGCGGCCGGCAGCGAGGGTGCCAATGACTGTGCGGGTCGTCTCATTGACAGGCACAGCCATCCCGAGACCCTGGCCGACCATCGGGCCGACGAGGGCGGTATTGATCCCGATGACCTCTGCGGAACTGTTGGCGAGAGCGCCTCCCGAGTTCCCCGGGTGGAGGGCTGCGTCGGTCTGGATGACGTCTCCCAGCAGCCGGTTCCCAGGGCCGGCCGAAGCCATCAGGCTGCGGCCGAGCGCGCTTACTACCCCTGCGCTCACGGAACCCTCGAAGCCGAGCGGGTTGCCGATGGCAATGACCAGCTGGCCGACCCGCAGTCGGCTTGCATCGCCGAGCCGGGCCGGCTGGTAGCCGCTGCCGGTAACTCGGAGCACCGCCAGGTCGCTGAGCCCGTCAGTACCCACGACCTCGAAGGGTGCCTCATCGCCTGTCATGAACGCTGCGGTCCCGCGGGTGGAGCCGTGGACGACGTGCGCCGACGTGACCAGCAGCCCGTCGGCCGAGATGAGCACCGCCGAGCCGGCTCCTTTCGCACGGCGCAGGTGGTCCTCGACCCTGAGGGCAGCCACCGAGGGCAGCAGCTGCTCGGCTACCGAGCAGACCGTGCGCGAATAGCTGTCCAGCAGCAGGTCGTCGAGATCGGCCGACGGGCCAATGCCCACGCGGGAAGGGGCAACACTGGAAGAGCCAGCACTGGAAGAGCCCACGCTGGGCGGGGGGGCAAGGGCCGCGCCCCCCGCCTCAGCATCCGCGGGGCCGGCCCGCTCGGTTTGAGCGGAGCCCCACGTCTTGGCCACCATCAGGCGCTCGCTTGTCCTGACGGGGCGGTTTCTTGGAAGTTCACGGCGATCGCGAGCTCGTCGACGCCGCGCACTACGACCAGGTCCGCGGAGCCGGCCTCGCCGGCCGCCGTTAGTCCTGCGGCCAGCTCCTCGACCGTGGCGACTGGCTGCCCGCCGACCGAGACGATGAGGTCGCCGCGGCGGATCCCCGCACGGTCAGCTGGGCCACCCTCTTCGACGGCGTGCACGAGAAGGCCGTCACGCTGAGGAAGGCCAACGGCGTGGCGGAGCCTACGGGCAACCTTGGGTGGGGCCAAAGCAACGCCGAGGCGTACCCGACGCGGCGACTCTCCCCGTCCTAACGCGTCCACTCGTTCCTTGAAGTCTGCGCCGGCCGGCAGTGCCAGGTAGAACCCTTCGCCCGATCGGTGCGTATTGACTCCCACGAGACGGCCCTCGCTGTCGACCACCGGGCCGCCTGAAGAACCGCGAGCAAGAGGTGCGCTGTGCTCGAGCGCCCCGCTGACCGTCCTGCCCTCGGGGCCCCTGAAGGCAAGGCCGAGCCCCGTTACAAAACCGACGCCGGCCCGCAGGCTCCCGCCACCCGGTCGGGAGAGCCCGATCACGACCTCGCCGAGCGCAACCTCGCCGTTGGACCAGGCCAGCGCGGGGCTGCCAGCGGTGTCGACCGAAAGCACGGCCAGGTCACCGTCAAGGTCCGCCCCTGCCACTGTGGCAGTCGCTACCCGTCCGTCTTCGAAGGTGACGGCTATCTCTCCACGCAGGTTATGAGCGTTCGTGACTACCAGTCCGTCGCCGATCACCACGCCACTACCCGCCGGCCCAACTCCCACAACGGACGGCGCCGCGCCGGCGATGACAGCTGCGGACGCCTTCGAGAACTCTCCCAACGGTGTACCCATCCTTCTTTCTCCTCCCAGCATGTAACTTGCAACTTGCAACTGAGAACCTAACAGAGGGTCGAGCCGTACCGGCGAAGACTTTTGGAGTGGGAGGATGGGAACGTGAGCGAACTGTCGGACCAGGCACCTGGCAACCCGGCACTTGATGGCGCGATGTCCAGAGTTGGAGACCGCTGGACGCTGCTTGTTATCGACGCCCTGCTCGACGGCCCGCGACGCTTCAACGAGCTGACTACGGCCGTGCCTGGCCTCGCCTCCAACATCCTGTCGGCACGCCTGCGACGGCTGGAGCGCGAAGGCCTCGTCGTGGCGGTCCCTTACTCCGAGCGCCCGGCGCGCTACGAGTACCGGGTGAGTGCCGAAGGCCGTGAACTGGCCGGGGCGCTCCGCCTGCTCGCTCGCTGGGGCGCACGCGCGGCGGGGGGCGAGGCCGAGGGCCCCGGCATCGTTCCTGTGGGACGTTGCTCGAGGCTCGTTGGTACTGCCCGACGTGCGAGCGGGTGACCGACCAGGCCGACGACGACATCGCCTGGCTCTAGCGACGCCAACTGGGTGCCGACGGTGATAGGGCCGCCGCCCGAGGTGGCCGGTTTGGTCGCCGATGGCGTTTCCTGGCGTCGTTAGGCGCTTCTCGGTACGGACTGATGGAGTTTTGGGCTCGTGGCACGCCCGATTGGTTGGACAACTCCGGGGTAGGAGAACCACACCGAGGTATTAGGACCACGCCAGGAAGGGGTCGCACCAACGGGTGAAAAGGGTTGCTCCCGCCGAGATAGTCCGGCCCAGAACCGGCCCGAGGGCGAACCGGCCCGAGGGCGAACCGGCCCCAGGGCGAACCGGCCCCAGGGCGAGCCGGCCCGAGGGCGAACCGTGCGCAGGTGCGGCGGCGAGAGCGCCGGCCCAAGGCCCGCACGGAATAGGGTATTGAGCTGGTGCCGAAGACCCCGATCAGAGCCCTGACGATCGGGGTCGCCGAGCCCCATCCGCTCCCGACGAGGGTCGTAAAGGATATGGGGGAGAAGCTGGGCCGGGCCAGCGCCGCCTTCGAGCAGGCCGGTTACGAGGTGCAGACGGTCCGCCTGTCGGCTCGCCCGCTGCTCGTGGACCTGGCCGGATGGTCGCCCAAAGACCTCGCCAATTACGGGGGAGAACTGCAGGGTGCGCTGGAGGGCGCCGGGGTGCCGTTCTGTTCGCTGGGCCCAGCTCTGCGCGACGCCAGCACCGAGCAGATGAACGCACTGACCGACCTGATTGCCAACTACGGGGCGCTCAATGGTTCGGTGATGGTTGCTACGGTCGAGGAGGGCCTGGACGTGGGGGCGGCCAGGGCGGCGGCCGAGGTGATCCGGCGTCTGGCGGCGGAGACCGAAGAAGGCTTTGGGAACTTCCGTTTTGCGGCGTTGGCCTGTGTCGCGCCGGGGGCGCCATTTTTCCCAGCGGCTTACCACGCCGGCTCTGCCAACCTGAGCGTCGGGCTGCAGGGAGCGGGGATCGTGGCCGAGGCGCTCGAGGGAGGCGCCGAGCTCGACGAGGTGACTGGGCGCACCCGGGAGGCGCTCCTGCGCCACGCCGGCCCTGTTGTCGAGCTTGCCGAACAGCAAGCTAAAGCGCTGGGTTTGGAGTTCGCCGGCATCGACCTGTCCCCCGCACCGAACGTCGACGACAGCATTGCGGCCGCAATGGAGCTTGCGGGACATGGGCTCGTCGGCGACCCGGGCACGCTCGCGCTCGTGGCCGCTCTCACAGCGGCGTTGAGGAGCACGGCCCTACCTACCTGTGGTTTTTGCGGCCTTATGCTGCCGGTGATGGAGGACGCGTTGCTCGCCCGGCGCTGGGCGGAAGGCCGGCTCGGGGTCGACCAGCTGCTGGCTTACTCGGCTATTTGCGGCACAGGCCTCGACACGGTGCCTTTGGCCGGCGACTGTTCTGTTGACGACATCACGAAGGTGATCTGCGACATGGCCAGCCTCGCAGTGCGCTTGCGGAAGCCCCTCTCCGCCCGGCTGTTGCCGGTACCCGGCAAAGTTGCCGGTGAACGAACGAGTTTTTCGTCGCCGTACTTCACCGACACCTTGATCAAGCCGCTCCGCTGATGAGGGCGGCAGCAGCCCTGGTCCTCGACGCCGGTCCCACGGACGCAGGCACGAGGGTCGCCGAAGAGGCGCTGGCGTCGCTGCGCCACGTTGCGCCGACCCTCGGGGTGCTCTTCGCGACGCCCCATTACTCGACCGGAGCGGAAGACCTCCTAGGCGCCGTGCGCGAGGTCACGGGCCAGATGCCCCTCGTCGGCTGCGTAGCGAGCTCGGTGATCGGCGGTCCGCGTGAGGTCGAAACAGAATCCTGGTGTTTCGCTCTGGCTGGCTGAAGGGACCGGGCCCGTAGAGACCTTCTCGATGGATTACCTGCAGGAGCCGAGCGGGGGCTTGTTCGCTGGGTACCACTTCCAACGGGGTAGCGGCCTGCACCTCCTGTTGTGCGACCCTTATAGCTTCCCGGCGGGCGACCTCCTCGAGCACGTCAATGCCAATGTGCCTGGCACCCAGGTCGTCGGCGGCATGGCTAGCGGGGGTGCGGAGCAACGCCGGAGCCAGCTCTTCCTCGACGACCAGGTCCTGCTGAGAGGGGCGGTGGGGGCGAGGTTCGCGGGCGCCCAGGTCGACCTGCTCGTTTCACAGGGGTGCCGGCCCCTAGGGAGCCCGTTCACGGTGACAGGCGCAGAGGGAAATGTCATGCATGAGCTCGGGGGGCGACCCCCGTTCCAGCGCCTCGAGGAACTGGTCAGTGAACTGCCAGAAAGGGACCGCCAGCTACTGGCTAACGGCGGGCTGCAGCTGGGTGTTGTGATCGACGAGTACCGCAGCGAGCAGCGCCATGGAGATTTCCTTATCCGCGGCGTCATCGGTGCGGACCCCGGGAGCG
Source organism: uncultured Acidimicrobiaceae bacterium (assembly GCA_963725935.1). Classification (GTDB taxonomy): domain Bacteria; phylum Actinomycetota; class Acidimicrobiia; order Acidimicrobiales; family Palsa-688; genus Fen-671. The sequence goes on from CAVSAM010000007.1 coordinate 196,781, forward strand.
GGGCCATCGTCGTCGGCGGCGAAATAGCTGTTGGCCAGACTGTGCAGTTCCACGTGCGCGACGCGGAATCCGCGGACGAAGACCTCAGGAGAGCCCTGGAGCGCGAGGCGGCAACATTGTCGGGCCAAAGCCCCGCAGCGGCGCTGCTGTTCACGTGCAACGGGAGAGGCGCACGACTTTTCCAGGCACCTGACCACGACGCGGGGCTCGTGGCCAAGTTCCTGGGGGAAATCCCGATGGCGGGTTGCTTTTGTGCGGGTGAGCTCGGCCCTATTGGCGGTAAGAACTTCTTGCACAGTTTCACAGCTTCTATAGCTGTTTTCCGGCAGGGTAGGGAGAGCCATGGCTGAGAGCCGCAAGTACGACGTCGTTGTCATCGGGGCCGGGTCGACGGGGGAAAATGTCGCTGACCGCGCCGTAAAAGGTGGGCTTTCGGCGGCCATTGTCGAAGTCGAACTTGTCGGCGGTGACTGCTCCTACTGGGCCTGTATGCCCAGCAAAGCCCTGTTGCGGCCGATGGCGGCGTTGCGGGCTGCGCAGCGGGTGGGTGGGGCGCGCGAAGCGGTGACAGGCGACCTTGATGTCGATGCCGTGCTGGCCCGGCGGGACCAGTTCACCAGCAATTGGGACGATTCCAGCCAGGTCCGCTGGGTCGAAAAGGCCCATATCGACCTTGTGCGCGGGCAGGGCAGGCTCGCCGGGGAGCGCCGTGTGGTGGTGCTCACGCGCGAAGGACCGGTGACCCTGCTGGCCGATCATGCCGTTGTTGTAGCTACCGGTTCGGCGCCCGCCATGCCGCCCGTGCCGGGGTTGGCGGAGGCCAAGCCGTGGACTACTCGAGAGGCCACCAGCGCAAAAGAGGTGCCCCCGCGGCTGGCGGTGCTGGGGGGCGGGGTCGCCGGCTGCGAGCTGGCGCAGGCCTTTGACAGCCTGGGTAGTCATGTGACCGTGCTCGAGGTAGCCGAGCGCGTGCTGGCGGCCAGCGAGCCCTTCGCCGCCGACCTTGTCGCCGAGTCGATGAAGGAGTCGGGCATCGACCTGCGGACCGGCATCGCCATCAGGGGGGTGGACCGCACGAGCGCCGGGACCGTCCTGGTCACCCTCGACGAGGGTGAGCTCGTCGTCGACGAGATGCTCGTGGCTGCCGGCCGCAGGCCCCGGACCGACGACCTCGGCCTGGCGACGGTCGGGTTGAAGCCTGGGAGCTGGCTGGACGTTGACGACACGATGGCCGTCCAGGGCGTCGAGGGCGGCTGGCTCTACGCATGCGGGGACGTCAACCACCGCGTGCTGCTCACCCACCAGGGCAAGTACCAGGGCCGAGCTTGCGGCGACGGGATCGCCGCCCGTGCCAAGGGCAACTTCGACCCGACGCCGTGGGGCAAGTACAGCGCCACCGCCGATCACCGGGCCGTGCCCTCGGTCATCTTCACCGACCCCGAGGTTGGCAGCGTCGGCCTGACCGAGGCGCAGGCCAAGACCGCCGGCCTCAACATCCGGGTGGTGGACTACAAAATGGGCGACGTTTCGGGGCCCATTTGTACGCCGACAACTACAACGGCCAAGCCCGCATGGTCGTCGACGAGGACCGCCACGTCGTCGTCGGCGCCACTTTCGTCGGCCGACGCCGGCGAGCTGGTGCACGCTGCGACGATCGCCATAGTCGGCGAAGTACCCCTCGACCGGCTCTGGCACGCGGTCCCCTCTTACCCCACGATCAGCGAGATCTGGCTGAGGCTGCTCGAGGCCTACGGGATGTAGCCCCCCGCTCGGCGAAAATCGTTTGGCCGGAGCCGGCGCGGTCGTTAGGATCCGGTTCCGTGCAAACCGTCGTCTTCCTCTGAGCCCCTGGGCGCCAGCGTGCGCCGCCAGGGGCAGCAACAAGCCACAACACCCGATTGGCTTTAGCGCGAGGAGACGACGAAGAAAATGAACATCCCTGAAGCCCGGCCGCTTGCGCCGGCGGACCAGGAAGTGGCGGTGGGCCGCATACCTGTTCCACTCGAAGTGAGCAATGTGACCAAGACGTTCCGCCATAAACGGCTGGCGTCGCTGACGCGCGGCAAAAAGGCGAAGAAACCTCCCAGGGCAGCCCTCGACAATGTCAGCTTCACCGTCCAGACGGGCGAGATCTACGGGATCCTGGGCGCCAACGGATCGGGCAAGTCCACGCTCATCCGCATCCTTTCCACGCTCCTGCTGCCCGACGGCGGGAGCGTGCACGTGTTCGGCCACGATGTCGTGAAGGAACCTGGGAAGGTCCGGCCACTGCTCAACCGCGTTTCCGCCGACCCGTCGTTCTTCCGGCCCATGTCGGCCATGGAGAACCTGTTGTTCTTCGGGCGTGCTTACGGCATGAGCGGTCCCGAGGTGCGCCGCCGCAGCGCCGAGATCCTTACCCGCCTCGGCCTCGGCGACGAGCACGCCCGCGAGCCGATGCTGCACCTCTCACGGGGGCAACAGCAAAAAGTCGCAGTGGCACGGGCGTTCCTTAGCTCCCCGCGCCTAATGCTGCTCGACGAACCTACGACCGGTCTCGACCCCCGCAGCAAACGGGAGGTCCAGGGCTTTGTCGCAGAAGTGCGCCGGGAGTCCCAAGTGACGATCCTGCTCACGACTCACGACATGGACGAGGCGGAGCAGCTGTGCGACCGGATCGGCTTTCTTTCGGGCGGGAGGCTCGTCGCCGAGGGGACGCCGCTCGAGCTCCGCAAACAGGTGGCTGCCGGGCGCCCGCTCGACGAGGTCGACATGGAGGCCGTGTTCATCGAGCTCACCGGGCGCAGCATCGAAGAGGACGAAAACGAAGACCAGCAAGCAGAAGGAGGCGTATAGCGGTGGCGACAATTGAACTGTTGCGTTCCCGGCCACCGAGCCGGGTGGGCCTCGGGTGGGCCTTCTTCGAGCGCCAGACCAACCTCTGGAAGCGCTACTGGGCATGGGAGGTCGTGTGGCTCGTGTACGGCGTAGTGAACACGCTCGCCATTACTTTCATTGCCAACGAAGCGAGCCGGAGCGGGACCGTGAGCAAAGGGGAGCTGTCACGGCTGACGATGTTCCTGCTGATCGGCACGCTCGTTTGGGCCTACATGTCGGCCGTTCTCGACGATATGAGCCTTACTGTCATGTGGGAGCGCTGGGAGGGCACCATCGAGCACACGTTGATGGCGCCGGTCCCCGCGTCGTGCACCTGGTCGGCATGTCCGCCTTTGGAATCCTGCATGCCTTTATACGGACGAGCCTCATCATGGCGTGCGCGCTCCCGTTCTTCCAGGTGGACCTCGGCCACGCGGACTGGGCGACGGCGGCTGCCGTGGTGGCTGTCGGGAGCATCAGCCTGATCGGTCTCGGGATCCTCGCCAGTATCCTGCCGCTTCTTTACCCCGAGCGCGGCGAACAGATGTCGTTCATGGTCCAAGCGCTCGTCCTGCTCGTCTCGGGTGTCTACTACAGCGTGGACGTCCTGCCCGGTTGGCTGCAGGTTGCCTCCCACGTGTCGCCGGCGACGTACCTGCTGCGAGGGATCCGCGACGCGCTGTTGAACGGGAGCAGCGTCGGCAACCAGGCCGGGACCATTGCAATCCTCGCCGTCTTCGGGCTGGTGCTTGTGCCGGCTTCTCTTGTCGTGTTCGGGGTTGCCGAACGTTGGGCCAAAAAGACCGGCCGGTTGAAGAGGCAGGGTTAGCGCGCTCGGCCCTCCACCACGCAGGTCGCTCCATCGCGCGGTCCGCTCCATCACGCGGGCCGCTCCATCACGCAGTGGCGAAGGAGGTGCCAACTAGCATTTGTTTGCGAGGTACGCGGCGTCCTGCTAATCCGGGACGGGCCTCGAGCCCGTACCGGGGGCCACTGCCAGGAGGTCCTCCAGGTGCTCAGTCGCTATGCCCCAGGCTGCGCTGGCCGGGTCGATCACTGCGCGATGGTCCGCCGATGCCACCGGCACGTAAAGAGCGTTGTCGCCCGCGTCTACGGCGGCCCGCTCGTAGTGCTCGCTCATTTCGGGCGGCACCACGGTGTCGGCCAGTCCGTGGACCAGGACCTGCGGGATACCTAGGGGCAGGAGCGCTGCCGGGGACGCCGCACGGTACCGTTCAGGCCACTGTTCCGGGGGCCCGCCGAGGAACGCCTTCACCGCCCCGTTGCCGAGGCCCATTTCCACGCCCAGCTCGAGGTCGACCACGCCGGCGAGCGCCATCGCCGCCTTCGGGCGCACGCCAGGTGGGGCCCCGGGCGTACCCGCCGGCGCCCTGTGCCGGGCGGCGGCCCACAGCGCCAGATGCCCGCCGGCGGAGTGGCCGCAGGTGACGACCCGGCTGAGGTCCAGGTACGGGAACGACTGAAGGTAGTCAACCGCTGCGCCGACGTCAGCGAACGTCGCCGGCCACCCGCCGCCTCCGAGGGGCCCACCCGGCGGTACTCGATGTTCCACGCGGCCCATCCTTTGGCCACGATCGCTCCCGAGAGCCCGTCCATCAGCCTTTTGGTGTACCACGACCGCCAGTAGCCGCCGTGGACCAGCACGACCACAGCGAGGTCGCCTGGGCCGGGAGCGTCCCCCGAGCCCGGGAGCCACAGGTCAGCTACCTGCCAGCGGTGCTTTCCGTAGCGGTGCCGGGAGCGGTTCACGCCTGAGAACGGTAGCCTCCGGCGCCCCGTGCACGCGCCTGTTGCCACGCCGCTGTCCTGGAACGGATGTACGCCGTGTAGTCAGCGCTCGTCCGCAGGTTGGGGGTCTCCTCGGCGGTCCCCGGCACAACAAGGTGCGAAACCAGCTCGGCGTGCACCTTGAGCAGGTGAGAGGGCAGTCCGGCGGACGGCCCCGCCTGTGCCGAGACCGGGACCGTGACGCCGGCTAAAGGGTCGTCGGCCCGCGGGGCTGCGAGCGTGAGCGCAGCACCGATGTCCGGTGCTGCGGCGTCGCGGGCCGTGAGAGATGGCAGCCCCCACCGCAGTTCGACGGTACGAAGTAGCGAAGTGTGGTCGAACGGGGCGCCGCCCGCCGGCGCGCGGAAGATCGTCCCGGGCTCGATGAGCGGCGAGACGAGCAGAGCCGGCACGCGCACCCCGAAGCGTGTGAAGTCGAACCCGTACTCGCCCAGGGTGGCGTCGGGGCGAACGGCTCCTCCCGGCGGTGGGACATGGTCGTAGCATCCGCCGTGCTCGTCGTAAGTGACCACGAGCAGCGTGCTCGCCCAGGCCGGCCCGTTGCGGAGGGCGTAATAGACGTCGTGGAGGAGCTGTTCTCCAAGAGCGACGTCGTAATTGGGGTGCTGGCTGTTGCCGGTCGATTCCCAGCTGGGCTCGAGGAAACTGAAGGCTGCGATCGTCCCTTGGGCTGCGGCGGCTTGGAAATCTGTGAAAAGCCCGAAGTGCGCTTCGTCAGCTTCAGTGATATCGCTGAAAAGTTGGCGTGTTAGAGGAGGACTGTCGTAGCCATAGATCGTCCAGCTGGTCCCTTTGTTGGAGAGCAGGCCGAAAATACTCGGTGCAGTGAAGGAGTTGGCCTTGTCGTCCATATGGCCCTGGCTGGTTGCGGCGCAGGCGAACGCCCTGTTGGGCAATGTCTCGGTCGGCACCGAGGAGAACCACTGGTCGCAGACGGCAAATCCCCTCGCCAGCGCCGAAAGCACCGGCAGCGTCTCCGGCGTGAACATCACCATGATCTCGGCGGCCATTGTCCCGGGCAGGACCGACCAGCTGGGGTCCCGCGATTCCCATGTCAGCGTGGAGGAATAGTTCGTGACGAAGCCGGCGTTGGTCGGCTGTCCGGACGGTTCGACCGCCCCGAACAGCTGGGAATTGGTGGCAGCGTAACCCTCCCCCGGATCCGCGCCCGGCAGGAAATAGAGGTCCGGCCTGGAGGATGTCGCTTGGCTCACAAGCACCGGGTTCCCGTTTTGGTCAGGGTTGCTTTCTTTACCGGTTAGGCCATCGAAGGCAGCGCCAGACTGCGAAACATTGCCCTCAGCGGTGTACAAAAAGCCGAGCATGTGGTCGAACGAGCGATTTTCCAGCATGAGGACCACGATGTGGTCGACCGAGCTTAGGTTGTTTGTTGGCGTTGGCGCGGTTGTCACTTTTTGTTCACCCCGTAGCAGTGATTGGTACTGGTTGGCACTGGACGAGAACAGCACGAGGGACGAAGATGAGAGCTATGACTGAACTCTCGCGTAAACCGCTCCCCGGGAGCAACCGTGACGCCCCGGTCCATGATCGCATCGGCAATGTAAACCCTGAGACCCAAGCCACCGTAACCGTATATTTGCGGGGGACCGAGGCCCCTCCCGGGCGCCTTTCGCGAGAGGAATACCGCGCCGCTCATGGTGCGGACGCTGCAGACGTCCAAGCTGTGCGACAATTTGCGGCTGACCACGGCCTCTCCGTCGGCGATGTCGACCTTGCCCGACGCAGCATCGAGCTTTCCGGTCCGGTGGGCTCCATTGCGAGCGCGTTCGAGGCGACGGTCGCCCTCTACCGGTCTCCCAGCGGCGAGCCATACCGTGGCCGGGTCGGCGGCCTCACGCTGCCTGCCGAGCTCGACGGCATAGTCACCGGTGTGTTCGGGATCGACGAGCGTCCCCAGGCGCAGCCCCATTTCCGTTTCCGTTCCGGGGCAAGCCTCGCCCCGCAGTCGACGCAGTACAGCCCTCCACAGGTGGCGGCGGCTTATTCGTTCCCGAACGGGCTCACCGGCAGCGGCCAGTCCGTTGCGATCATCGAGCTCGGCGGAGGGTTCCGGGAGGACGACCTGAGCGATTATTTCTCGTCGCTCGGGATCACCCTGCCGGCCGTCCATGCAGTGAGCGTGCTGAAAGGTGAGAACCGTCCAGGAAAACCCGACGGTCCCGATGGCGAAGTGATGCTCGACATCGAGGTCCTCGGCAGCGTCGCGCCAGCTGCCAACATCTCGGTGTACTTCGCACCCAACACCGACCAAGGTTTTATCGACGCTGTCACGACCGCCGTCCACGACACGGCACGCCGGCCCTCGGTTATCTCCATTAGCTGGGGGAGCGCCGAGAGCACGTGGACCGCGCAGGCGATGCAGCAGATGGAGCAGGCGTTCGCCGCGGCCGCGGCCATGGGTGTGACAGTGACCGTCGCGGCCGGCGACAACGGCTCCGGCGACGGGGTGAACGACGGCCTCGCGCATGTGGACTTCCCAGCGTCCGCTCCGCACGCCCTCGCTTGCGGCGGGACGAGCCTGCAGCTCTCCACGACTGGCCAGATCATCACCGAAACGGCGTGGAACGACGGGACCGGGGGCGGCGCGGGAGGAGGCGGCGTGAGCGTCGTGTTCCCTGTTCCCCCGTACCAGCAAAACGCCAATGTCCCTCAGTCCGCCAACCCGGGTGGCACAACCGGCCGTGGCGTACCGGATATTGCCGGCGACGCCGACCCGGACACCGGTTACAAGGTGCGAGTCGACGGTGAGACTATGACCGTAGGCGGCACGAGCGCAGTGGCCCCGTTGTGGGCCGGCCTCATAGCTCTGCTCAACCAGTCCCTCGGCCAGCCTGTCGGTTTCCTACAGCCCTTCCTCTATTCTTCCGCTGGGATGGCCGCGTTGCACGAGATCACCTCCGGGTCAAACGGTGCATATTCGGCGCACGCCGGCTGGAACGCTTGCACCGGCTTGGGATCTCCCGATGGTACGGACCTCCTGACCGCCCTGAAGTCGCTGCCCCCGGCCCCGTAGGTCGGGGTTAAGCGGCGGCTACGGCGCCGTCTGGTCGACTTTTGATCGAAAAACGACTAAAGATCCGCCAAGCGGTCCCCGCCGTACCAAAAGTCCGCCAGACGGCCGCTCGCGAGCAGGAGCTTGGTCGGACATTTGATCGTTTTCCTATGGAACATGACCGTTTCTACGTCACGCCACCGGCCGGGCTGTGCTCCCTGCGCTTCGCACCCGCTGGCGCCAACCTCCCGATGGGTCCTGGATGGTGGCGGCGGCGAGAAGGCCGCCCGCAGCGCAGGTGCAGCCGGCGATGATGAGCGCGACGCGAAAACCCGTCGCGAAATGATGAGGCTGCAACGCTGCGGCACCGGTGAGGCCGGCGAGAAGGGGCAGCACCGTAACGGCAATGAGCCCAGCTGCCCGGGCGACGGCGTTGTTGACCGCCGACGCGACCCCTGCGTGTTCGGCGGGGGCGGAGCTCATTGCCGTTGAAGTCAAAGGGGCCACCGTGATCGCAAGGCCCACGCCGAAGACCAGCATTGCCGGCAGCACCATCGTGGTGTAGCTGCCCGAGTGGGTCGCCTGCGTCAGTAGCACGAGGCCGCCGCCGGCGACAACGGGGCCCAGCGACATTTGTAAACGTGGGCCGATACGTGTTGCCAAGCGTCCGGAGCGCGGGGAAAAGACGAGCATTATCGCGGTGATCGGCAGGAGGGCGAGCCCGGATCCCAGAGCCGTGTAGTGGACAACGAGCTGCAGTTCGACCGGCACCAGGAACAGCGCTCCACTGAGAGCGCCGTAGACGACGAACGTCACGGCATTGGCCGCGCTGAACTGGTGGGACTTGAACACGCTCAGCGGGAGCATCGGGTCCTTCACCCTTCGCTCGACCACGATGAAAAGCGGGCCGGTGACTGCGGCGATGACCAGGCCGGCAAGGACCACCGGGCTTGTCCAGCCGCGGCTCGAGGCCTCGAGCAAACCGTAGGTGAGCGACGCGAGGAACACGACGGCCGACGCGGCCCCGAGCTTGTCCACCCTGCCCCTGCTGTTCGGGTCTTTGGTTTCGGGGACATGGCGCGACGTGATCAGCAGGACCGCGATCGCGACCGGGACGTTGATGTAGAACACCCAGCGCCACGACCCGACGGCGATGAGGTAGCCGCCAACCAGCGGGCCCGCTGCGGCTGCCAGGCCTCCGAGGCCGGACCAAGCGCCGATGGCCCGGGAGCGGTCGTCGCGGCGGAAAGACCCCTGCAGGATCGCCAGGCTGGCCGGGGTGAGCAGTGCCCCTCCGGCTCCCTGAAGTGCCCTGGCGACAATCAGGCTGGTGGCGTTAGGAGCAACGCCGCAGAAGGCCGACGCGACGGCGAACCAGATCACCCCGACGAGGAATATCTTCTTCCGCCCGAACCGGTCACCGAGCGCTCCGCCCAGCAGGATGAAGGCGGCGAGGGTTATGGAGTACCCCGTCACGACCCACTGCAACGTGCCGATCTCGCTGTGAAATGAACGGCCGATAGCCGGAAGTGCGATGCCGACCACCGTCGAATCGAGGGTCGCGATGCCGGAGCCGAGGACCGCTGCCGCTATGACCCAGCGGCCTCGGGCGGACCTGTACGCGAGCCCGTCGGGCGCTTCGTTGTCGCTGGGTCCGGACGCGATAACTCCTAGTGGGAAAGGCGTTCCTCGTGCAGGTTACAACGGCCGGCCGTCCCCCTGCGACCGTTGACCGGCCCGCCCTGCTGACAGTGCTGAGGGTTCTGAGAGTGCCGGGAGGGCCAGCGCACCCGGCTGGCAAACCATAACTCGGCGTGGTTGGGTTACCTGGGCGTGGGCCCTTCAGCGCGGCGTGCCACGAGCCCAAAAGTCGAGCCCAAAAGTCGATCGGATCCCGCCGAGGAACGATGGGCCACGCCGGGAAACCGGAGGTCACGCCGAGAAGCCGGGGGGCTAGCTAGGCCCCGGGGGCCAGCGCGGTCCGGTGGGCCGGCGACCGGGGGGCCAGCACGCCCGAGAGCCTCAGCAGTGAGCCGGGTCGGCCTGGGCCGAGTTGGGAGATACTTCCAGGCAGCTCTCGTTGACCGCCTCGAAATCGTTCCCCGTCACCCCGTCGAGCTCGTGGAGCGTGTTGTTGTTCCAGTAGCTGTCCGGCGTCCCCTGGATGTACCAGGCCGTCCCGTTGTCCGCCACGATGACCCCGTAGGTCTTGAGGGCCTGCAGGATGACACGGTCCATGCGCGGGTACTGCGCAATATCGACGCTCGCCCTCAGCCGGAGCCGTAGCCCCATGGGGGGACAGTTCGGGTCGTTCTGGCCGGCTTCATGGCGCGCCGGCCAGATGAAGCGGGTGTCGGTGCACGGCACGGTCACTCGGATCGCGTGGTCGATCACGCCGGCCTTGACCTCGTCGGGGCGGACGAGGCCGGGCAGGATCGGGAGCCCCGCTGCGTCGGCTGAGGTCCAGGTGGCCGGGCGAAGCTTGTTGGAAGTGAGAGGGAAAATGGCGCCCGAACCGGCTTGCCACGAGGCGCCGCCATCCTTGGGGTAGGAGGCCCACGTCTCGTAGTCGGTGCAGTTGCCCGTGTCCACGACGATCACGTGGCGGTCGCCGGTGCTGCTTGGGCCGCCCTCGATCTGGGCGTTCCGTGGGATGGGGTAGGGGCCGGGGTTGCTCTCCGACGCGTACATGAAGGTGACGGGTACCTTCGGCTGCGAGCCCGGGACCACGTTGTACGGGATGCCGATCGGCTCGCCGTCCCAGTCACCCTGCCCGAAGTCGGGGTGGAGCGGGTCGCCAGGGCCGATGGCAGCGATGTACTGGGCCGAGCGCGGGTCGACAGGCAGCGAGGCGACCGGCGTGTTCCAGACATTGTCAGGCGGGAAGATCTCGCAGCCCGGGGCGCCCGGGAGAGGGCTGGCGCCGGCCGGGCCAGCGTTCAGGGTGGCCAGGCCCGTGACGGCCAGTCCGGTGACGGCACCGCTCGCCATGAAGGACGCCACCATAGAGGCCACGACCGCCCGGCTCACTTTGCGGCCCGCGCGGGAGGTGCTTCTTGGACGCCGCCAGAACGTGACCATCTTCCTCCCTCTCGGTCAGCCTAGGGCTGGGGTTGAGGGGGGGTTGAGCCGCCGGCGCAGTTGACGAAAGTCCAGACAGGAGCTGTTGCTCACCGGCTCGATGGATAGGATGCGCCCATGGACGGCCCTCTCGCGGACACTTACGAGGCTGCGTCCGGTTTCTTCGTAGAAGCGGTGCAGGCGGTGCCTGACACGGCTTGGGGCTCCGCCGCCCTCGGCGACTGGACCGTTCGAGAGCTCGTCGGCCACGGCAACCGGGCCCATACGACAGTGGAGGAGTACCTCCTCAGGCCCCAGCCACCGATCGGTCCGGGGAGCGACTACTTCAGCGACGCGAGGATCAAGGAGCGGGCGCGCGAGGCGGTATTGGCTCTCGGTGACGACCCCAAGGGCGCGGTTGGGTCAACTGCAGCGAGGGTGACCGCCCTCGTGCGCAAGACTTCTGCAAACGCGACCCTCGGGAGCCCGCTCAGGACGATGACGCTGGCCGAGTACCTGCCGTCGCGCATCGCCGAGCTCACGATCCACGGCATCGACCTCACGAGAGCGCTCGGGGCGGAAATTGCAGTCCCGACGGGGGCAGTGCAGCAGAGCCTGCGTTTCCTGGCGGATCCGCTCGTGAAACAAGGAAAAGGCGAGCTCGTCCTGCTTGCCCTTTCGGGTCGCGCCCAGCTGCCACCCGACTTCTCCGTGTATTAGGGGACCGGGAAGCGTCCCCGTCGCGAGCTGCGAGCTCGCGTAACTATGGGCGTATTCTTGCCCCCACTCTCTGCAACCGCCGTAGGGTCGGATGTTGTGGAGGACGACCTCGCTTACGCTGACGTGTTCACAATGCAGCGCGAACGTGTCCCGGCCGGGATGTTGGTCGAGCTCCTCCTCGAACGGATCGCCGTTCTCGATGCGCCCGCCCCCGGGTCGCACAAGTCGCTCAGGAGCGTGCTCGCTATATCGGAGACGGCCCGGGCCGAGGCTCGTGCCCAGGACGAGCTTCGCGCCCAGGACGCACCCCGTTCCCCCGATAGCAACGGGCCGAACGGGCCGCTGCACGGCATACCGGTGCTGGTGAAGGACAACATCGAGGTAGCCGGGCTTCCATCTACAGCCGGGGCGACCAGCCTCGTAGGCCGCGTGCCCGCGGCAGACGCCCCGCTGGTAAAGCGCGTGAGGGAGGCGGGCGGCATCATCCTTGGGACCACCAACCTGTCCGAGTGGGCGAACATCCGATCGGCCCGATCGACTTCTGGCTGGTCTGCCGTGGGCGGCCTCACGGGCAACCCATGGGCGCTGGACCGCAGCGCCGGCGGTTCCTCCTCCGGTTCGGGCGCCGCATTGGCAGCGGGCTTTGCCCCGCTGGCGATCGGGACCGAGACGGACGGGTCGATCACCTGCCCGGCGTCGCTCAACGGGGTTGCCGGTATCAAACCGACCGTGGGCTCGGTCCCCACCCAAGGGGTCGTCCCCGTCAGTTTCAGTCAGGACAGCCCGGGGCCGATGGCTCGGACCGTTGACGAGGTGGCGCTTCTTCTCGAGGTTCTCATGGATAAACCAGGGATCCTGGACCGGGCGCGGGAGGGCCCCGGCAGCCTGCGCGTCGCGGTGGCTCGCACAATGCGCACGGGGCACCCGGCCACGGACGAGCTGTTCGACGAGACAGTTGGCAAGCTCGCTGCGAGCGGTGTAGTGGTCCACGACGTGACCCCGCCGCGCCCGTCGCCCGCCGAGGACAACGACGAGGACATCGTCCTGCTATGCGAGCTCCTCGACGGTTTGGCCGCTTACCTCCCGACCAGGGGGCCCGGAGGGCCGCAGAACCTGCCCGAGGTCATCGAGCACGAGAACCAGAATGCTGCGACCGAGCTTGCACATTTCGGCCACGACATGTTCGAGCGTGCCGTCGCGCTGGGCGGCTGCGACACGGAGGTCTACCGGGCAGCTCGCGCCCGCAACCTGTCATGGGCCTTGGGCACCTGCCTCGAGCCGGCGATGGCCAATGCCGACGTCCTCGTCGGCCCCACCTATGCGCCTGCCTGGAAGAGCGACCTCGTCCTGGGCCCCCACCCGAAAACGTCTTCAGGTATCACGTCTGCTGCGGCCATCGCCGGCTGGCCGATCGCCACCGCTCCGATGGGGCTCGTCCAAGGGCTCCCGGTGGGGTTCGGGGCAGTCGGGCGCCCTGGCTCCGAAGCGCTTCTTCTGGCGGTATGCCGAGCCATTGAGCATCCGGCGCGTCCGACCTGGCGTCAGCCGTGCCGAGGTTAGCCGTGAACATCGCCCACTTTAAGGAGGGAATATGACGTTTTCTAACGATGACGACGACGAGGTTTCCTATATGGCGCTGACCCGGGGCACGCCGGTGGCGAGCTCGAGCGGCACGCAGTTCGGTACGGTCGAACACGTTTTGCAGGTACCTGAGTTGGACCTCTTCGACGGGATCGTCGTAAAGGTCCACAGGGGCCACCGCTTCGTGGACCGAGACCAGATCGACAAGATCAGGCGGTCGGAGGTGCGCACCCTGCTGAGCGATGAAGAGGCGGCCAACCTGCCCAAGCCGTCGGGGACGCCCGTCGAGGTCCCGCAGGGCCCGCAGGACCTGGGGTCATCGTGGAACCACCCCTTCGCTCGGATGTTCGGCCGCGAGCACTGGGTCGAAAAGCGCGACTGACACCACGGGCGACTGACGCCGCGCGGCTGACGTGACGGGCGATTCGATGCCGCGCGGGGCCGCCGTCAGCCGTGCCGCCGTCAGCCGTTGAGCAGCGGCTCGTCGGGCACGCCAGACGAAAAGTGGATCTGCACTATCCGCCAGCCGTCCGCACCTGCGATGGCCACGCCGGTTATGCGGATCGGGATCCTCACCTGAGGGAACACGATGGTCGGCCGGTCAGCGAACCAAGCGACCGAGCCTTCGGACCAAGCCACCGGTGCGTAGGGTTCGAACGGCACCACACCATATTTTTCGAGCGAGTCGCGGAGGTGGACGACTGCCGCCTCGCCGTCCGGGTACCAGTCGCCGGGTTCGCTGCCGACCAGAAGGGTGGCTGCGCCGGGGGCGAACAGCTCCCCGACACCGTCGGCGTCGCCCGCCTTGGCCCGCGCCATCAAGTCGCGGAGCAATTGCTCAACCTCCGGGGCCCGGTCCATGAGGGAATACACTACCGGCGTGGTTGCTCCCGCCGCCCCTGCTAGCGCGCCTGCGCGGTTCGAGGGACCGACGCGCGATCGTTTTGTCGCGTGGTTGGCAACGTTCCGTCCCGTCTGGTCGAAGATGGCCGCGCTTCGCGCGCTCAGGGCGACCCTTGTCATTCCGGCGATGTTCGCGTTCACGAGCCAGGTCGTAAAAAACCCCCAGATAGCAACGTTTTCCGCGTTCGGCGGGTTCGCCACGCTGGTGCTCGCCGGCTTTGGCGGGACCCGTAGGGACAAGCTCGTCGCTCATTTCGGCCTGGCGTGCACAGGCAGCGTGCTGATCGTGATCGGGACGGCGGTGAGCACCGGGTCTTCCACCGGTTCGAAGGCTGCGATCGCAGCCGCCGTGACCCTTGTGGTTACGTTCTGTGTCCTGTTCGCCGGTATGACCGGGCCCAACGCCGCCATCGGGGCGACGGCCGCAATGCTCACCTACGTCCTGCCGGCCGCCTCGCCGGCAGCGATGAGCTTGGCCCCGTCACGGCTCGAAGGGTTTTGGCTTGCCTCGGCGATTGGCACGCTCGCCGTCTTGGTGCTCTCCCCGCGGCCAGCGGGGGACAGGGTGCGGGCTTCGGCAGCCCGCTCGGCGACGGCGCTCGCGGACCAGCTCGAATATGCCCTCAACACCGAATGCAGCCCGGTGCTAGCCGAGGCGGCCGCAGCAGCCAACCAGGCGCTCATTGCCGCTTTCACCACGGCTCCGTACCGCCCTACCGGGCTGGCCGCGCCGGACCAGGGGCTGGCCAACTTGGTAGAGAACCTCGAGTGGCTCACCACACTCGTCTCTGAGGCGACACGGGAAGGGACCGATCTCAAGGCTGTCGACGAGACCGACCGGCGGCTCTTCCGTGAGGCAGTCAATGTGCTGCGGGGCACCGCGAGCCTGCTATCCGGGACCGAGGTGGAGCTGTCCCTGGGCACTCTCGAGGAGCTGCGGTTGGCGAGTGCCGCCAGGGTCGCGTCGCTCGACGGCGACGGCTCGGGCGCGGATGAAGTCCACGTGTCTTTCCATGCTCAGATCGTGGCCACGGCGGCCCGCAGCGTCGCGGTCGACGCATTGATCGCTGGCCGTCGGGTCGACCCTTCGGTCGTCGCTGCCGAACTGGCCCGTTGGCGCGAGGGACCGGGCGCGCCGATCTCGTCGGTGAAGGCGCCCAGGCCCGTTCAACACCGCCTCTCTCAGCGCAGCCCGCCGTCTCGTCACGGGCCACGCCAGCCTTCGCTCCGTCTGGTTCGTGAACAGCGCCCGGGGGGCGGTGGCCCTGGCGGTCGCAGTCGGCGTGGCGGACCTGACCAATGTGCAGCACGGGTTCTGGGTTGTGCTCGGCGCCTTGTCGGTGTTGCGGACGAACGCTGCTTCGACCGGCGCGACGGCACTGAGGGCGCTGGTCGGGACAACGGTCGGATTTTTCATTGGTGCGGTGCTGATCCTCGGTATCGGCACGCACACGTCGGTGCTCTGGGTGGTCTTTCCCATTGCGGTGCTGATCGCGTCGTACGCGCCCGGGACGGCACCGTTCGCCGTGGGCCAGGCCGCATTCACGGTGATGATCAGCGTCCTGTACAACATCATCGTCCCGGTGGGCTGGAAGGTGGGGGAGATCCGCGTCGAGGACGTCGCCATCGGTGCGGGCGTGAGCGCCCTGGCGGGAGTGCTGTTCTGGCCGCGCGGCGCTACACGTGTCGTCGGCGACGACCTTGCGGACGCCCTTCACAGCGGCGGTGTCTACCTCGTGCAGGCCACAGCTTGGGCGCTCGGTGCCCGGGGCGCGCGCCCGATACCGGAGCCTCCGCGGTCCAGGCGGGCGCCCGGCTCGACGATGCCCTCCGGGCGTCGCTGGCCGAACAGGGCACCAAGAAAGTGCCCAAGGAGCAGCTCTGGAAGCTGGTCGCCGGTACCTCGCGCATTCGCTTGACCGCTCAATCGATCGCCGGGCCCGCCCGGCCCCAGGAGGAGCCGAGCCCGGCCGCACCCGCTCTGGTCAACGAGGCGGTGCGCCTCGCCGGCGTATGCGATTCCCTCGCCTCGCAGGTCGGGCACCTCCCATCGACAGTGGCCCAGGAGCTGGCGGGCTTGCCCGGTGGAGGCGAAAGCGGGGCCGTCCCGACCGGCTACGACCTCTGGGTCCGCCAGCACCTCGACCATGTGAGGCGAGACCTGACGAGCCTTGTCGGGCCGACCGAAGTGGTCGCCGAGTTGCGCAAGCGCCCGTGGTGGCGCTGACCCGCTACCCAGCCTTGCGGCCCGAGGCAGGCAGAGCTACTGTTAGGCTCACCTAATATTAGGTATACCTAACAATGATCGAGGGTCTCACATCGAAAGGAACCGAACGATCATCCCGCTCCGGCTTAAGACGTTGGCAGTGCTCGCTTCGAGCGGGCTGGTCATCTCTGCAGCTCTTCTCGCCGGCTGTGGCGGTCCGGGCAAAAACCTCGGTTCGATAACGCTATATAGCGGCCAACACGAACAGACGACCCAGACCCTCGTGACCGCGTTCGAAAAAAGCACTGGGATCAATGTGAAAGTGCGTTTCGACGACGAGGACACGTTCACCGACGAGATCGTGATGGAGGCGTCCCACCCCGAAGCCGACGTCTTCTTTACGGAGAACTCGCCGCCTCTGGAGTACTTGCAACAAAAGGGTTTGTTGGCTGCGGTCGATCCGTCCACGCTTGCCAAGACTCCGGCCAGGTACAACTCGCCGCAGGGCGACTGGGTCGGCATTTCCGCCCGGGTGAGCGTGCTGATTTACAACCCCTCGCTCATCAACAGATCCCAACTGCCGACCACGGTCCTACAGCTCGCCGACCCCAAGTACAAAGGAAAACTTGCGTTTGCGGCGGGCGAGACCGATTTCCAGCCGATCGTCACCTCGGTCGACAAGGCTTACGGGCAAACGAAAACCCTCGCTTGGCTGCACGGGATTCTCAGTGAACGCCGGCAGCCACGTCTACCCGGACAACGAGACCATAGCCGACGAGGTCAACCGGGGCGCCGTTGCTTTCGGGGTCGTCAACCAGTACTACTGGTACCGGATGGCGGCGGAACTGGGAAAGGCCAAGATCCACTCCGAGATCACCTATTTTGCCCCGCATGACCCTGGTTATGTCCTGGACGTGTCGGGCGCCGCAGTCCTCAAGTCGTCGAAGAACCAAGCGGGTGCGCAAAAGTTCCTAGCTTTCCTGGTGTCCAAACAGGGCCAGGAGATAATCGCGCACTCGATCAGTTTCGAGTACCCCCTTGACGACGGCGTCAAGACCTCGGCCCCCGAAACGCCGTTCTCACAGCTCGAGCCGAACGCGATCACCATCTCCGAGCTCGGTGATGGTTCGACCGCAATCGCGCTGCTGCAGCGGACCGGGCTGCTCTGACGATGTTCCCCAGGCGCGCGCAACGGCCGATGGGGCTGATCGTCGCCAGCGTCCTGATCGCGCTGGTCCTACTCGTGCCGCTCGCTTTCCTATTGGTCGAGGCGCAGGGAGCCGGTGTCGGTAAAGTCATGTCGCTTGTCGACCGGCCCCTCACTGTGAACCTGCTGTGGAACACCGTACGCCTCACCGTCGCCGTGAGCGCCCTCTGCACCGTGATCGGCACGGGTGCCGCCTGGCTCGTCGAACGCACAAACCTCCCTGGCCGCCGGGCCTGGGCTGTGCTCCTCGTGGTGCCGCTGGCGATACCCGATTTCGTCATCAGCTTCGGGTGGGCGTCGCTAAGCCGGGACATTTCCGGCTTCCGCGGCGCGGTGCTCGTGATGACCCTCGCCGTTTACCCGCTTGTCTACCTGCCGGTCGCTTCCAGCCTGCGAAATGCCGACCCCGCCCTCGAGGAGGTGTCGAGGAGCCTCGGGGTGAGCCGGCTGAAGACGTTCTGGCGGGTCACTATCGTGCAGTCCCGAGTCGCCATCCTGGGGGGCTGCCTCCTCGTGGCCCTGGTCCTATTGGCTGAGTACGGGGCTTTTGAGATCCTCTCCTACCAGACCTTTACGACCGAGATCTTCACCGAGTTCTCGGTGTTCCAGGTCCCCGCTGCGTGCGCGCTGTCGCTCGTGCTAATTGTCATCGGCTTGGTTGTGCTTACCGGTGAATCGCTCGGGGGAGGCCGTGGCCGTGTCAGCCGGGCCGGCCGCACTGCTCAGCGCATCATCGTGCGGCACCGGTTGGGCAAATGGACCGTTCCTGCAGTGCTGGGGCTATCTCTCCTCGTGGCGCTTTCCCTCGGTGTGCCGGTCGCATCGGCTTCGTACTGGTGGGTGGCAGGGGCCAAAGGCGTCCTCCAGGGCCTGTCCATCGCCGACGCTACCTGGCACACGGCTCTTTACAGCGGCTGTGCCGCGGCCGTAGCGACACTCATGGCGCTCCCAGTAGCTATTTTGGCCATCCGCCACGGCGGGCGGCTCCAGTCGCTGCTCGAACGCAGCACCTACCTTGTCCTGGCGATGCCCGGCGTGGTTATCGCATTTTCGCTCGCTTATTTCAGCCTCCGCTATGCGAATGCCTGGGGTTACCAGACGGCGCCGATGCTCGTAGCTGCGTACGCGATCATGTTCTTCCCGCTTGCCCTGGTCGGGGTGCGGGCCTCGGTGGCCCAGGCTCCTCGCGGCCTCGAAGATGTCGCCAGATCTCTTGGCAAACGGCGCTTAGCCGTCCTTTGGCAGGTGACCCGCCCTCTCGTTACGCCGGGTTTAGCAGCCGCGTTTTGCTTGGTGTTCCTTTCCGCTGTGACCGAGCTCACTGCGACGTTGATCCTCGTGCCTACGGGCGTCCAAACGCTCGCCACACAATTTTGGGCCTACCAGCAAAACCTCGCCTACGGGCAGGCGGCGCCTTTTGCAATTTTGATGATCGCGATCGCCGCCGTGCCGAGCTACGTGCTCGGGCGGTTCTTCGACCGCCTGCCCTCACGTGCCTCCCACCTTTGACGAAATCCCATCTCCTACAGCGTTTGGTCTCCTACAGCGTTTGGTCCTCAGGCCGCACGATTATCCGTGGCGGGCCGCGAGGTGGTCCCTTACTGACCTCACCATCGTGTTGCCCGTGGGGTCAGCCCCGTGACAGTCGAAGGGCCCGCCGGCTGAGATATCTCCAGCGCCAATGGCGGGGGAGCCGCGAAGGGACCTTTGGTTGTAGCAGAGCCGGAGCCCTGGCTGCCTCGCGTCGGAGGCGATGGTTGTGCGCTCGAGCCTCCAGCTCAGTTTGGTACTGAGCGGAAAGGCGCGCGACTAGATAAGGGTGGGTAGACAAGACGACCTCCATCGGTAACGCCGCGCAGGACTACGCAGCTGAAGCGGGGATTACGAGCAAGCTTGTGGCGCTTCGGGGAGCACCTAGCAGGCTGAAGTGAACGGGCTCCCGGAGAGACCAGGCGTGGGTACAGTGGGGTCGAAGATTTTTTCCACTGTGACCTCCTCACGCTCGATGGGCAGTCACGCCCATTACAGGCAGACCCTCGCTTTGGCCGCAAGCGATTTACTGCCCCGCGTTATCCCCCTGCCAGCCGGGGCTTATTCCCAGGCAACCCAGGGCCTTGACATGGCTAGTAAGACTAGCTAAAATGCTAATAGCACTAGCTACTGGAGGAACGAAACAATGTCCACCATGACCCGGACGACCGGTCCGTCAGCCAGCCCGATGAGCGCCTCGACTAGCCAGTGGGCGGCTCTACCAGCCCCATAGCTCGTGGTGTTCCTCGGGGCGTCGGCCGCCGCGTCAGTGTCGGTCTCGGTGGGCGCCGGGCTAGCGCTCGGCGTAGTTGCTACCGCCAATGCGCTCGCCTTGCGCGCCCTCGGGGCGCCCTGCGTTGAGCCCGGTGCATGCTTCGAGCGAACCAAAAGCCAAATCTGCGAAAGGGGATCATATGAGCACAGCTCCAGTCGAGCGCGGGAGCGCCGACGTGCAGTTCCTGGACCGTGACGGCGGACGGGTTGCCTATGAGGTGTCAGGTGACGGGCCACTGGTGGTCTGCGTGCCCGGCATGGGCGAGCTGCGCAGCATTTACCGCTATACGGTGCCGGCGCTCGTCGCCAGCGGGTTCAGGGTTGCCTCGATTGACCTTCGCGGTCACGGCGACAGCGACGCCACCTTCTCGAGCTACGACGACCTGGCCGCCGCCTCTGACGTGGAGGCGCTGGTCGACCACCTGGGCGGGCCTGCAGTAATAGTGGGCAACTCCATGGGAGGCGCCGCTGCGGTAATAGTCGCAGCAGCTAGGCCCGAGCTCGTGGTCGGGCTCGTGCTCCTGGGGACGCTCGTGCGTGACCAGCCGACAGGTGCGGTTACTTCGTTGCTTCAGCGGTTGCTAATGGGCGGGCCGTGGGCCCGCGCCGCCTGGGCGTCTTACCTGCCGAGGTTGTACCCCGGACGGCGCCCAGACGATTTCGCCGAGCACCGCGCTGCGCTCGTGGCCAGCATGCGCCGGCCCGGCTACACCCAATCGTTCCGCAAGACAACCCGCACCAGCCATGCCCCCGCTGAGGCGAGGGTCGCGGAGGTTAGGGCGCCGACCCTGGTGGTCATGGGCGAGCGCGACCCCGACTTCCGCGACCCTCCTGCCGAAGCCCGCTGGATGTCCGAACGCCTCAAGGCCGAGGTCGTGCTGGTCCCGGGCGCCGGCCACTTCCCCCAGGCCGAATACCCTGAGGTCGTCAACGCGGCGATGCTCGCGTTTTTGTCGAAGGTCTTCAAGGGTGCCTAGGGCGGGGCTGTCGAGGAGCGTCGTAATTGCAGAGGCGGCCGAGCTCGTCGACGAAGTTGGCTGGGACCAGCTCACGATGGCCGGTGTCGCCGACCGGCTTGGTGTCAGGTTGCCGAGCCTCTACAAGCACATCGGCTCTCTCGATGACCTGCGTCGCGGCATCGGCCTGCTCGCTCTGGCCGAGCTGAGGGACGCGCTCGGCTCGGCTGCAATTGGGCGTGCCGGCCCGGAGGCTTTGCGGGAAGTGGCCCTCGCGTACGGCGCATACGCCCGTGCGCACCCGGGACGATATGCCGCCACCATCGCGGCCCCGAGCCCCGGCGAGGATGAGCGCGCGGCGCTGGCAGAGCGGATATTGCAGATCGTCTTCGCTGTTCTCGCCGGCTATGGGCTCGCCGGCGATGACGCCGTGCACGCCACCCGTGTCCTGCGGGCAGCCCTGCATGGCTTTGTCACTTTGGAGGCCAGCGGCGGGTTCGGCATGCCACAGGACATCGCCGTTAGCTACGATTGCCTCATCCGCACGCTCGATGAAAGCCTCGCCCGCTGGAAGCCAACGTGACCCCGCGGTTTCACCCGTAGGCCCCCGCTTTCCCGGCGCCCTAAAAGCGGCAGCACCGGCAAGTCCGCACCCAGCGTTACTTCGCTCCCGCTATTGGTCACTGGCCTTCGCCATCGCGATCTTCGGTACGGGAGGGCCCGATACCCTGCACAAGGTGGTTGGCATCCCATGCGCCGGCACTGCCCTGTTTTGGGCAATCGTCCTCGGGGTCGTATCCTGGCAGTGGAACCGGAGCGAGGGCACCTTGTCGATCCACAGCGTCACCACCCGGCGGCGTGAGGGCTACCACTTCCCTGCGCCTCTCGCCCTAGAGCGCGACGAGGGCACCGCCGTGCGAGGGGCGCCCGCTCTCGAGCGGACCGCATGAAAGTCGTCGGTCAGGAGCGCCCCGGGATATCCCGTCTCCGGTGGGTCACGGCTGACCCCACGGAAGCTGACAAGGACAGCGAAGCGGACAATGGCAAACAGCCGGCCACCCACCGACCGGACTTATGGCAGCTGGGGTCGCGGCTGGCTGACGCCCACCCAGTATTGGCCGATACCAGCGTCGCCCTAGCGGTCGCCATTGTCAGTGCGGCTTGGTTCGTGGACCGGGTCGGCTCCCGGCCTACGGGATGGGCCCTGCAGGTGGGGCTCATCGTCCCGCTCGTCTGGAGGCGTCGTTACCCGGTGGCGGTGTTCGCGATTATCGCCCTGGTCGCCCTCGTCCAGTGGGCCCTCGGGGTCGAAATGGTCGCCGACGTGGCCCTTCTCGTGGCCCTTTACACCCTGGCCAGCCAGCGATCCCGGGTTGTAGCTACCGCCGGAGCGGCCCTGGTCGAGGCGGGCGCCATCATGGCCTCTTTCCGCTGGAGCCTGGCAGGCAGCTGGCTACGGTCCACGGTGTTCCTCTCCGGCCTGGTGGCCGCTGCCTTCCTGCTCGGGACCAACCTCCGGTCCCGCCGCAGCCGGCTGGTTGCCGTCACCGAGCGCGCCGAGCGCCTCGAGCGAGAGCGCGAGCAGCAGGCCCTGATCGCCGCCACAGCCGAGCGGACACGCATCGCCCGGGAAATGCACGACGTCATTGCCCACAGCCTGGCCGTGATGATCAGCCTGGCTGACGGGGCCAACGCCAAGCTCCACTCGGATCCCGAACGCGCGAGCACTGCGATCCAGAACCTCTCCCGGATCGGACGCCAAGCGCTGGGCGACACCCGGCGGCTGCTTGGCGTGCTCCGGGACGATGGCGCCCCCGAAGTGCTGGCCCCCCAACCCGGCCTGGCCCAGATCGATGGGCTACTGGCCCAGGTCCGGACCACGGGCTTGGCCGCATCGTTGGCCATCAATGGCGAGCCGCTCCCGTTGCCTCCGGGAGCCGAGCTAACGGTTTACCGGATCGTGCAAGAAGCGACCACCAACGCCCTCAAACACGCCGTCGGTGCCACCAGCCTGGCCGTAGCCCTGGACTACAGCCCGAACCTGCTCGCCGTCTCGGTGCAGGATAACGGCCGGGCTCCCAGCCGGGGGACCGACCATCGTCCGCCCAAGGGCACCGGGCACGGGTTGTCGGGTATGAAGGAGCGCGCAGCCGTTTACCGCGGGACAGTCGTCGCAGGCCCTTCCGTCAGCGGCTGGTTGGTCGAAGCGCGCATCCCGATAGCGCCTGTTGCCCGGCCCTCCCGCTCACCTGACGATGGCCGCCGTCCAACGAGCGGCGCCGAAGCGATCAGCCTCCAGGACGAGCGGTCCGTGAGCCTGCCGAGCGCCCCCTTGCCGCTGGCTCGAACGCCCGGGCAGAGCATTTGAAGACGACCGTGCTCCTGGTCGACGACCAGCCCCTCCTGCGCGCCGGGTTCCGGATGGTGCTCGAGGAGGAGCCCGACCTCAGCATCGTGGGAGAAGCCGAAGACGGGGCCGAGGCCGTTCGCCTCACCGCAGAGCTGGCACCCGACGTCGTGCTGATGGATATCAGGATGCCAGGAATGGACGGAGTGGAGGCTACCCGCCGCATCGTCGAACAGACCCCGGAGTCGCGGGTCCTGGTGCTCACAACTTTCGATCTCGACGAGTACGTCTTCAGTGCCCTGCGCGCCGGTGCCAGCGGTTTCGTCCTGAAAGACGTGCTCCCAGCCGAACTAGCAAGAGCTATACAGGCCGTGGCCAACGGCGACGCCGTGGTCGCCCCCAGCGTCACCCGGCGCCTGCTGGACAACTTTCTTCCCCATCTCCCTGGGCCGGGCGAACCAGCGGTTGCGAGTAGCGACGCCCGGCTCTCAACGCTTACCGACAGAGAGCGGGAGATCCTGGTCGAAGTAGCCGGAGGGCTCTCCAACGCAGAGATCGCCAGCAAGCTTTTCCTGGCCGAGGCGACCGTTAAAACCCATATGGGACGGGTGCTGTCCAAGCTCGGCTTGCGTGACCGAGTCCAGGCCGTCGTATATGCCTACGAGATCGGGCTGGTCCGCGCCGGTCAGGGAAGCTAGCCCGGACCGACAGCCGGCCGGCGCGGCCCGGCCGTGACCCGGCGTGACGCAGGCATGACCCCAACCGGAGCTCGGCCGGCCTAGGCGAGACCCCGGCGGGGCCGGGCGCGACCCCAAGTTCGACCCCGGCGTCAGCGATGTGATCGCACGAACCCGACATCGGGCACCGATCGTGCGATTTCTTTGCATGGGCGTCATCGATGTGGAGTTTTGAAACGGGCATTTGCGGTTTTCAAGCTCACGGGCTTCCTCACATCAGGGTGGACAGGTCCAGTTAGGCCGGCAAACAGCTATCGTTGCGGGCCGAAGGCCGCTCTCAGCGTCCTACGGGGAGGTCGATAACCGATGAAGAGCGCCTGGAGCCCACCTCCGGCCACGGGGCGTGCTGACGACCGGCGTGAGCCTGCGGGCGACCGGGGTAAGCAGGGCGAGTTGGCCGAGCGGGTCTACACCTCACGCCTCATCGGTGCCGAACCTCAGCTGGTAATGCACGGTGGTGGGAACACGTCCGTGAAGCTGAAGGTGACGAATGTACTTGGCGTTGTCGAGGATGTTCTCTACGTCAAGGGGTCCGGGCGCGACCTAAAGGTGATCAAGGAAGCCGACTTCGCGCCTTTGCGCATCGAGCACCTGCGCGCGCTTGCCCAGTTGGAGCAACTCGGCGACTTGGAGATGGCGCGACAATTCCAGCTGGCATCTATAGAACCAGGCGCTCCGGCCGCTTCGGTCGAGTCGATCCTGCACGCCATCTTGCCCCATCGCTACGTCGACCACGCACACGCAGATGCCATCGTCACCTTGGGCAACACACCATCAGGCCGTGACCACCTCCGCTCTGCGTACGGCGACCGCGTGATCATTGTCCCTTACGTCAAACCAGGTTTCGACTTGTGCCGTGCCACCGCTCGGCTTGTCCGCGACGAGCTGAGCCCGACGACCGAGGGGATCATCTTGATGGGCCACGGGGTCATCGCTTTCGGGGAGTCGGCCCAAGAATCGTACGAGCGCCTCGTCGACCTCGTCACGACCGCAGAGGACTACCTTAAGCGCCACAATGCTTGGGAAATAGTGGCATCATCGATCACTTCGTCGAGCTCAGTGGGGCAGCCCGACGCTCTCGAAGTGGCAGAGCTCCGCCACAAGGTATCGGCGGCGGCTGGGACGCCGCTCATCCTGCGCTGGCACGACGACGCGCTAGCACGGGACTTTGCCAACCGACCGGATGTACCTGATCTGTCGCAGAGAGGCCCAGAAACCCCGGACCACTTGCTGTTTACCAAGCGGGTGCCGATGTTAGGGCGCGATGTCAAGGGGTTCGCCGAACGTTACCGGGCATATTTCCACGAACATGAGAGCCGTGCTGTCGGGGAGCCGCCCCTGCGGATGCTCGACCCGGCGCCCCGAGTGGTGCTCGACCCCGGTCTGGGCCTTTGTACCGCGGGCCAGACCGTCGCCCTTGCCCAAGCTGCAGGCGACCTTTACATGCACACTGTCCAGGCAATTCTCCGTGCCGAGGCGCTCGAAAGATGGAAGCCGCTCACGGCGGCAGAGCTCTTCGAGGTTGAGTACTGGGAGCTCGAGCAGGCAAAGCTCTGGCGCAAGGGCTCCCCGCTCGAAATGGCAGGCGAGGTGGCCCTCGTCACCGGCGCCGCCTCCGGCATCGGTCGCGCGATCGCACAGCTTCTGTTGGAAAGAGGTGCCGCCGTCTGCGGCATCGACAAGAGCGACCAGGTCACCGAGACCGGGCAAGGCCTCGCCTACCTTGGCGTGGTTTGCGACCTGACCGACGAGGCGGCGGTGCGGCGCAACCTGGACCAGGTTGTGCGTTCGTTCGGTGGTATCGACATCCTGGTGTTGAACGCCGGCGTGTTCCCACCCAGCACCCGGGTCGAAGCGATGTCTTTGGCTGATTGGAGGAAGATCTTCGCGATCAACCTCGATTCCAACATGGCGCTTATGGGCATGGCCCACCGCTACCTGCGACTGGCGCCGAGGGGTGGCCGGGTCCTTGCTGTGGGCTCGAAGAACGTCCGGGCACCGGGGCCGGGCGCGGGCGCCTATTCCGCTTCCAAGGCCGCGCTGACCCAGCTCTGCCGGGTGGCAGCTCTCGAATGGGGAGGCGAAGGGATCCGCGTAAACGTGCTCCACCCCAACGCGGTTTTCGACACCGGGATCTGGAGCGAGGAAGTCATCGCGCAACGTGCTAAGCAGTACGGCGTGAGCCCGGAGGAATACCGGCGCCGGAGCGTGCTCGGCGTCGAGGTGACAAGCCAGGACGTGGCGGAGCTCGCTGTCGCCATGTGCGGCCATACTTTCGCCAAGGTCACCGGGGCTCAAGTCCCTATCGACGGGGGTAATGACCGCGTCATCTGACCGGTCCCGGTTGGCGAAAGGTCGCCTAGCCGCACGAGTAATCGACGTCTATGTGAGTTGGTGCATACCCTGCGTAGCCATACTGCACGAGCCAGGGCACGCCGCCGGCGAAGCCGATCGGCCCTGACCTCAGCGTTGCAGGGTCGCCCGGCGACAGGGCGCGTTGGCAGTAAGACTGGGCGCTGTAATAACCGTCGCTCAGGCTTAGCGCGCCGGCGACCCACAGAGGCGTCTGTCCCAGAGGTATGTAGGAGCCCGTTATCTTCCCCCATTGGTACCAGGTGCAATAGATCCCCCCGATGTCGCCTGCCTGCTTGATCGCGGCGAGAGCCCCCTGGATTATCGCGGCGTTCACGGGCTGGAACGCCGGCGAAGTGGGCCAACCCTCAGCGGTCTCGACGTCCACCCACCACACCTTGGGGTCGGCGCCCTCTTCCTTGACAAAAGCGATGTCGGTTTCGGCGTAGTTGTAACCCCAGTCGTAACCCTCGCACTCGCTGTTGGTGCTTGAGCAGGACGCCTCGGGCCCCATCGATTCGAACGGGACCGGCCTTCCCCCTGGCGCCGGCTGGAGGATTACGTAAACGGAAAGGTTCTTGCCTGCCCACGCGGCCTCGGCCGCAAAACAACTGTTCAACGTGCCGATAGTCCCGTTGTTGACCCCGACGATCGCATATGCCGGGGCGCCGGGAAGCGGCTTGGTCTGCGCCGAGGTCGTCGAAGTGCACTGGGGCCAGGACACGTCGTACCCGGTGACGCCTCCCGGGTAGCTGCTGGGGCCGGCTGGAGTGGGCGGAGGCGGCGGATAGGGCAGCGGCGTCGGGCTGGCAACAAGCGACACGTAGAAGTACCCTCTGGACGTGTAGGTCCCGTTGCGGGCGACGAGGACGAAGGCGACCGTGCGCTTTGTGGCGCTCGGGTTGGCCCCGATAGTGACGTGCGCCGAGTAGGCCCCGCCCTGGCACGCCGTCGTCGGGTTGTGCGAGTAGACGACGGGGAAGGACTGGTGCGACAGAAGCACGAGCTGGCAGGTATTGGCGTTCTTGACCGTGCCGCTCACGAGCACCTGGCCGCCGGCCGGCCCCAAAGCGCTCGGTGTGGCGCGGGCAGACAGGACGCTGGGGACCAACAGCGGCTCGAGCGCGACGTAGAAGTACCCTCTGGACGTGTAGGTCCCGTTGCGGGCGACGAGGACGAAGGCGACCGTGCGCTTTGTGGCGCTCGGGTTGGCCCCGATAGTGACGTGCGCCGAGTAGGCCCCGCCCTGGCACGCCGTCGTCGGGTTGTGCGAGTAGACGACGGGGAAGGACTGGTGCGACAGAAGCACGAGCTGGCAGGTATTGGCGTTCTTGACCGTGCCGCTCACGAGCACCTGGCCGCCGGCCGGCCCCAAAGCGCTCGGTGTGGCGCGGGCAGACAGGACGCTGGGGACCAACAGCGGCTCGAGCGCGACGTAGAAGTACCCTCTGGACGTGTAGGTCCCGTTGCGGGCGACGAGGACGAAGGCGACCGTGCGCTTTGTGGCGCTCGGGTTGGCCCCGATAGTGACGTGCGCCGAGTAGGCCCCGCCCTGGCACCCCGTCGTCGGGTTGTGCGAGTAGACGACGGGGAAGGACTGGTGCGACAGAAGCACGAGCTGGCAGGTATTGGCGTTCTTGACCGTGCCGCTCACGAGCACCTGGCCGCCGGCCGGCCCCAAAGCGCTCGGTGTGGCGCGGGCAGACAGGACGCTGGGCGACGGCGTGGCTGCCGACGCAGCCGGGGCCCCGAACGCGAGCGACCCCAACACGAGCGACCCCGACACGAGCGAGCCGCACACCAGAGAGCCGAGCAGGCCAGCCAGCACGGCGACCGGCGAAGGCTTCATCGACCTCGGCTGCACGTCTTCACCGTCAAATGGCCCGCATTTCCGTCGCCGGCGGGACGGTCCTGGTCAGGGTCGCCGAGGGGAAGGCGATGATGACCCCGCCGAGGGTCGGCGATGATTGCCCGCGAACCGAGAGCCTAGGTCAGGGTTGTCAGTACCTTGCCAAGTTCGGCCGCGAGGGGCCCGGGGTCGAGAGGCAGAGGCGACAGCGGCCACAGCCCGAAGGCGAAGCGGAACGGCCCGCTGGCCAGGACATATTGTTCGAGGGGGCCCGGGCCACATGCGGCTGAACCGAGGCCGTATTGGCGGTGGTCGAGGTGGAGCCAGGTGCGCGGCTCGGCCACGAGTTCGTCTTGGTGGAGGGCTTTGGCCAATGCCTGGGTCGACCAGGCGTGAGCGCTGAAGCCGAACAATGGAGAGCCCGTCACCAGGACCCCGCGGTGGTCGTCGGAAACCTGGCACCAGCGCACGTCGCTGCGGTGGCCGTTCTCCTGGGGCACGACGTACGGCGTCTCCAGTTCAGCGAGGGAGGCCCGGTAACGACCGAGCCGCCCAGCGGTCTTGGAGTCGGGGTAGGTCTCGTGAGGCCCGAGGCCGTACCAGGCGACCTCGCGTAGCGAGGGCACCAACGCGGTGA
The DNA here is from genome assembly GCA_963725935.1 of uncultured Acidimicrobiaceae bacterium. GTDB lineage: Bacteria > Actinomycetota > Acidimicrobiia > Acidimicrobiales > Palsa-688 > Fen-671. The sequence goes on from CAVSAM010000007.1 coordinate 225,318, forward strand.
CCAGGCCGATCCGGGCAAAAGTAGCAGGGCCGTCGCCTTCCGGGCGACCCTCCACCGAGATGGCCAGCCGTCCGAGGCTGTCGAACACGTACCGGTACGTGCAGCGGACGCACCAGGCCAAAGAGGGTGGCGCCGCCCTGGTGGTGACCACGACCTCGGCTCCTCCGTCAGTGCTCCGGCTCTCGATGCCCTCAACGCGGTGCTGCAGGTGATGGAGGCCGGCTACCGCCCATTCCTCGGCGACCGCCGGCACCCACAAACCACGCAGGTCGTTGTCTATTGGTGCTCGCCAAAGCTCCAGCTGGGGAGGCTGATCGATCAGCTCGGCGCCGGCTGCTGTCCAAGAAACCAAGCGCCCGCCGGCGAATGTCGCGGTGTTGCCGCCAGCTAGCACCGCCAACCGGTCGCCGTCTTTGCCCACCTTGACTTGGGCCGCGGGCAGCTGCGTGCTTCGGGCGCGCAGGGCGGCGCGAGCCTCGTGGTCGGCCCCCTCCTCGTGTGGCTGGGGACTGGGTAGGACAAACTGTTCCCAGGCCACCTCGTGACCAGCCAGCGACCAGGAGGTGTCCGACCGCGTGCGCAACGACACGTTCAGGACCGCTTCGCCCTCGAGGCGCGGGAGCGGCCCGACGAGGACGGTCTCTGTCTCACCCGGGCCGGCGGACAACGAGCCCAGCGCACCCTGGGCGGCGAGCACCCCGCCTTCGAGCAAGGACCAGCTGGCCTCCAACTCGGAGAGCGCCAGGAAATCGTAACCGTTGCTTACTTCCAGCTTTCCTGCCGGGTCGACCAGGTTTATGTCGGCCGGCTGTTGCGCCTTGGCCAGCTCGCGCAGCGCCGGGGAAGGCGTGCGGTCCGGGAAAAGCAGCCCGGTGATGACGAAGTTCCCATCGTTGGGGTCATCGCCGAAGTCGCCGCCGTACGCGAACGCGTCCGGACGGGCACCCCCCGGGAAGCGGAGGCCATGGTCTAGCCATTCCCAGACGAAGCCGCCTTGGAGCCGGGGGTGGCTCTTGATCACATCCCAGTACTCCTTCAAGTTCCCCGGGCCGTTGCCCATGGCGTGGCCGTACTCGCTGAGCACGTGAGGTTTGTCGAGGCCAGTCCTGGCGCCGAGAGCGCTGAAGGTGGCCAGGTCGGTGTACATGGACCCGTAGACGTCCGCCATCTCGGCCTCAGGGCAGCGCTCGTAGTGAACGAGCCGGGACCCGTCCATCTCCCGCGCCCGCTCGCCCATGGCGGAGTGATTAGAGCCACAACCCGACTCGTTGCCGAGCGACCAGAACAAGATGCTCGGGTGGTTGCGGTCCCGCGCGATCATTCGTTCCAAACGGTCCAGGTAGGCGGGGAGCCAGGACGGGTCATTAGACAGCTGGTTCTCGTCGCCGGTCATCCCGAAGCCGTGGCATTCGAGGTCGGCCTCGTCGATGACGTAGAGCCCGTGGAAGTCGCACAGGTCCAAAAAGCGCGGGTCGGGTGGGTAGTGGGCAGTGCGGACGGCGTTAATGTTGTGCCGTTTCATGGCTATCACGTCGCTCACCATGGACGACAAGGGCACCGCTCGCCCGTGGTCGGGGTGGAACTCGTGGCGGTTCACGCCCCGAAGGGTGATCGCCTCGCCGTTGAAGAAGAACCGGCCGTCGCGCCGCTCGATGTGGCGGAAACCCACCTTTACGGCGACTGCCTCGATGGCCGCGCCGTCACCGGCTCGGAGATTGACCACCACGTCGTAAAGGCGGGGGACCTCGGCCGACCAGGGCTCGACCGAGCCGCAGTCAAGGCTCGCCGTGGCTAGCCCGCCTTCGAGGGAGGCCACAGCACCCGCAACGCGCTGATCGCCGTCGTAGACCTCAGCTTCCACGGCCAAAGCTGCGCCCTTGCGGGACGCCCCCGCAACCGTCGCCCTGACGACCACGGTGCCCGTCCCTGCGACGTAGTCGTAGGGAGCATCGACAAGCACGTCCGCCAGATGGGACCGCGGCCGCCAGAGCAGCGAGACATCGCGGAAGATGCCCGAGAGCCACCACATGTCCTGGTCCTCGAGATAGCTCCCGTCCGACCACTGGTAGACAACCACAGCGAGCACGTTGCGGCCCGCCCTTACGGACTTGGTGACATCGAACTCCGAAGGCAACCTGCTGCCCTGGCTATAGCCGACCAGGGCCCGTTCCAGTACACGTGGAAGGCGCTGTCGACACCCTCGAAACGCAGCACCACCGCCGAACCGGGCTCCAGCCATGCCGGGTCGACCTCCACCTCGCGGCGGTAGCAACCGGTCGGGTTCTCGGACGGCACCCGAGGCGGGTCAACCGGGAAAGGGTAGGCCACGTTGGTGTACTGCGGGTGGCCATGGCCCTCGAGCTGCCAGTGCGACGGGACCGGGATTTGGTCCCATGCCCCGTCGTCGAAGTCGGCTTCGGCGAACCCTTTGGGTGCGGAGGAAGGTCGGGGCGCCAAACGGAAGCGCCAGGTGCCCGACAGCGAACGGACCGCGGGAGACAGGGCCGGCTCGTAGGACCTCGCGGAGGCTACGTCGGGGAAAGGGACGAACGCGGTCCGGGGTGGCAGCCTTCCGCGCTCCAGGACATGGTGGTCCTGCCAGTCGTCAACCACCCGTAGCACGCTCCGCGCGCCGCACGATAGCGACGCCCGATGGTGGGAGCACGAGCCGACGACCGAGGGCGCTCCGAGCCAACAGGTCGAACCCGTCCGGCGCGATCTCCACCTCTGTTTCGTGACGGGAGTGATTTATGAGGAACTCGAAGCTATGGGTGCTCGACGCGCGCACGACGCGCTCTATCGCGCCTGCCGTCGGCCCGTCCCCCTCCGGTCCGCCCCCCGATCGGCCTGGTGCCCTAGCACCTGCTAGCGCTGGGGCCCGGTCGTAAACCCGTGACAGGCCGGCGTCGTCCAAGCGGGCCCCCAGGTAGTAGGCGACACCTGTGCCGAGCCGCGTCTCAAACACCACGGGGTGGCCGGCCCACGGGCCGCTGGCGATGCGGGCCAAAACGTGGCCTTCGCCCTCCGTCGCCACATCGGCCCAGAACGTTGCGGTCGTCCTGGTCCCGTCCTCCCATTCCACCTCGAGCACGTCACCTTGTCTTTGCGGGGCCACTTCTAGGACGTCACAGCCCATCAACGGGCGCAAGGGCCCGCCGTCAGGCCCGAGGTAGACGGCGTCGTGCTCGTCGACGATGCCGGACCAGAAGGACACGACCGCCGTCCCCCCGTTGGACACGAACGAGACCAAGTTGGCGCCTTCCGCCTCGGTTAATAGGTAGAGGCTCGGGACGATCACGGCGTCGTAGCGCCCTAGCGGCTCGCCCGGGCGGCAGAAGTCCATCGTCGCGCCGTTGTTGTAGAGCGGTCTGCCCATCCACACCAACTGGTCAAGCATGTGGAGGTCGTTGGCCGGCTTGGCGCCACCCTCCAGGGCCCACCAGTTGGGCCAGGAAAGGACCATCGCCACCCGAGCTTGTACTGCGGCGCCCTCGAACGAGCCCAGCCCAGCCAGTTCCTTGCCCAGCCCGGCCACCTCAGCCCAGACCGGGGAGGCCGTTCCTGAGTGCGAGAGCATGGCCGAGTGGAACTTTTCCGCCCCCATTCGCGATGCACGCCATTGGAAAAACAGCACTCCAGCGGCTCCCCGCGCGACCGCCTGGTAGCTCATCGCCCGCATCTGGCCGGGCGCCTTGGCGGCGTTGTGTTCCCGCCAGTTGACCCGCAAACTGGTCTGCTCCATCACCATCCACGGCACGTCTTTGTTGAGCGATCGGACCAGGTCCCAGTGCATGGCGCTGAGCACGGGCCATTCTGGGTCGCCCGGGTCTACGTAATTGTCGGTCGAGACGACATCGAGCTCCGAGGCCCACTCGAAATAGTCAAGAGGCTTGAAAAAGCCCATGAAATTGGTCGTAACAGGGATCCCAGGGCCGGCCCCTTTCAGGATCTCGCGCTCGAGCCGGAACTCGTCCAAGAAGCAATCGTTGCTGAACCGCCGGTAATCGAGCTCCTGGCTGGGGTTTATAAACGTCGGCGTCATCCGCGGAGGCAGCACCTCGGCGAAGGTCCCATAGCGTTGGCTCCAAAAGGCGGTCCCCCACGCTTCGTTGAGCGCGTCCACGGACTCGTAGCGCCGCTCCAACCACGCCCGGAAGGCCTGAGCGTGGTGGTCGCAGTAGCAGTAGGGGACGTGGCAGGCGTACTCGTTGTGGACGTGCCACATTTCGATGGCCGGGTGGTCACCCACCTCCGACACCAGCCGCTCGACTATGCGCTCAGCGTTGTCCAGGTAGACCGGGTTGCACACGCAAAAGTGCTGCCGGCTGCCAGGGCTGTAGCGCGCACCTCGCGCGTCGATGGGGAGGATCTCGGGGTAGCGGGCCGACAACCACGCAGGGGGCGACGCCGTCGGGGTGGACATATCGACGCCGATCCCCGCCGCTCCGAGCAGGTCGAGCAGGTCGTGGAGCCAGCCAAAGGAATAGGTCCCTTCGGCCGGTTCTAGCTCGGCCCACGAGAAGACGCCCACCGTTACCAGGTCCACCCCGGCCTCGCCCATCAGGCGGATGTCCTCGTCCCACATCTCGCGCGGCCATTGCTCGGGGTTGTAGTCCCCCCCGTATCGCGTCCGCTTACTCACCGGCGATCGCTCCCAAAGTTAGGCCCCTGGCTACGTATTTTTGTAAGAAGGGGAACAGGATCAGCATCGGTAGGACCGAAACGAGCGAACCGATGATCACCTCTGGGTAAAGCGGTTGCCCGGCGCCGGCGAGGCTGAGGTCGCTTGCCCACGCCCCGAGACCGACCGTGAGGGGGAACTTTGACTCTGTGCCCAAAAGGACCAAGGGGAGGAAATAGTTGTTCCAGGTGCCGATGAACGAGAGCAGGAAGAGGGTCACCATGCCGGGCATGAGGATGGGGCGGCCGATCTGCCAGAAGGTGCGGAACTCCCCGGCGCCGTCCATGCGGCAGGAGTCGATAAGCGTGTCAGGGACCGCGTCGGCGGAAAAGATGGACATGAAGTACACCCCGAAGGGGTACACCATCAACGGGAGTATGACTCCCTGGTAGGTGTTGGTGAGATGGAAGTCGTGCTCGAGCAGGAACAGCGGCACCACCAGGGCGGTCCCCGGCACGACGAGCGCTCCGAGCACCACGCCGAGGATGGCCCCCCGCATTTTGAAGCGGTATTTGGCGAGCCCGTAGCCGGCCAGGGTTGATACCGCCGTGGCCAAGGTTGCGGTCGCGACGGCGTAGACCGCCGAGTTCAGGAACCACCATTTGAAATCCCCACTGTTATAGGAGAAGAGGGACCTCAAGTTGGAGATCCAGTTCAAGTGGGCCGGAGGCAGGAAGGTGGAAGTATTGAACAGCTGGCCAGCGTTCTTGGAAGAGGCGACGACGAGCCAATAGATCGGTGCGATCACGTAAACCGCAGCAAGCAGGAGGGCTGCAGTGCCTACGGTGGTCTTCAGCCGCCGCGCCAATCGCCCACCTGAGCCGACCGAGGCCGGCGAACGGCGCCGGGATATAGTTGCCGCTGTCATCTTTTCACCGCCCCCTTGTAGCGGCCAAGGGGTCCAACTTGCGCCGTACGAGGCCGAAGAACGTCACGGTCGCCACGATGGTGATGGCGGCCAGGATGACGGACTGAGCGGCCGCCAGCTGTTCGTTCCCGAAGGAAAAAGCCGTGTTGTAAATTATTTGGTTCGGGGTGAAGCTGTTGCCGATCGCCGCGATCTCGTTGAGTATGACCGGTTCGCTGAAAAGCTGCAAAGTACCGATGACGGATAGGATCACGATGAAGGCAATCGTCCGGCGGATGAGGGGGAGCTTGATCCGAGTGGCGATGGACAGCTCCGAACAGCCGTCGACCTTGGCCGCTTCGAGCACCTGGTGGGGCACGTTGGTCAGGCTCGTCAACAAGATGGTCATGTTGTAACCGGTGAACTCCCAAGTGACGATGAGCATGATCGCGTACAGGGACAACCGGTAGTCAAGCGGTGTCACCGCCGCGCCGGTGAGCCCGAGGTGGTGAGGGATGCTGAGGGCGCTGTCGAGGTCGGGTTCGAGAAGGAACCCCCACTGGATCGCTGCGATCACCCCGGGGACTGCGTACGGGAGGAAGTAAACAAGGGCGAAGAACTTCCTCCCCCGGCAGTACGGGCTGTCCAAGAAAAGGGCGAGGAGGATGGCCATGCCGATCATGATGCTCACCTGAATGAGGCCGAAGTAGCCCATACGGACCACCCCGCTCCAATACTCACCGTTGGAAAACACGGTGCGGTAATTGAGCAACCCGGTAAAGCTGTTGGTAAGGGGGGAGCGCAGGCTGAGGATGACGGAATAAATCAGCGGGGCCACGAAGAACATCGCGAACACGGCCAGGAAAGGCACTGTCATGCCCAGGCCGGCCCGGCCCTGGTTCACCCGCAAGCGACCTTGCCGTCGCCCGTGCCCTCCCGGCGCCAAGGCAGTCGGGCCGGAAAATGCTGTCGCTTCAACGGTTTGCGCCGACAAATCTAGCCCCCTTTCCACCTCGTCCCAATTGGCCCGTGCCACCCTTGGGACGTCCCAACTCGGCCGTCCCAACTGTTGCCGAGCATCGCCCGGTGCCCTAGTCTCGCGCCCCGGCACGGGCGAGCGAGAGAGGGCTTTACCCCTCTCTCGCTCTGTCCCCGCTGAAGGGAACGGCTAGGACCTTACCCGGGTACCCCTACGGGCACCCGTGGCTCAACCCTCGACGGAATACCCTGCCGATTTGGCGTAGGAAACCAGCTCGGACTGGGTGTTGTTGAGCACGGCGGTCCAGCTCTCCTTGCCACCGGCGGCGGCCGCCATTTGGGTGGTCACGAAGTTGCCGAACTCGTTGTCCCACGGGCTCCACTCAAAGGTGGTGGGGACGTTGTTGGCATAGGTCGCGAACTGGGCATTGATGTTGCCCTGGAAATGGGGGACCGGCGCCGCGAACTCGGGCACGCTGGCGCGCGCTAGTGCGGCCGGGAACAGGCCCCGCCCACCGCCTGCCGGCGTGGCCGGCGACTCGTCGATGGCGAGCCCGCTCTTGGACGTGTTGATGTACGCCGCGAAAAGGGCGGCGTCCTTGACCATGTCGGACGGGCAGTCCTTGGTCACCGCGTTGGTGGAGCCGCCCCAGTTAGCGGCGGCGTGTGCACCCGGCGTCCATTGCGGCATCTGGGCGACGGCCCACTGCTGGGTGGAACCGGCGGGGAGGTACGCATCGACCATGTAGGTGGGCGACCACCCCGCGCCGATCATGGCGGCGTAGCGGTCGGCTCCGATGTGGTGGCCCCAGTCGGCGCTGAAGTCCGGGTCGACGGCAACGGCACCCTCTTTTACGAGGCTGCCCCAGAAGTTCATGACCTTCTGCTCGATCGGGCCGTTGAGGGTGATCTTCCAGGTCCCATTGGGCTGGATCACGTAGGGAGTGGCGCCCGCCTGCCAGAACCAGGCCTCCAGCTGGTCGGCGTCGTTAGGGGCAAAGTAGGTCAGGTACATGGCCGGATCGGCCTTATGCAGCGCCACCGCGTCGGAGGCGAACTGCGTCCAGGTGGCCGGCACGGGCAGGTTGTACTTCTTGAGCACGCTGGGCTGGTACATCAGGGCCATGGGCCCGATGTCTTCCGGCACCGCGTACACATCGGAGCCCTGGGAGACCTGCTGCCAGGTCCATGCGGGGAAGTCCTTGGCGTAGGAGGACACGTACGGGGCGATGTTCACCAGGTCGTGGGCATCGATGTAGGTCGGGAGGTGGTCGAACTCGACCTGGGTCACGCACGGCCCAGTACTCCCGGCTAGTTCAGTGGTGAGCTTGGTGTAGAAGGTCCCACCGGAGCCGTAGTTCGGAGGGGCAGGGATAGTGATGTTCGGGTACGCCTTCTCGAAGTTGGCGATGACCTTCTCCGGGTTGGTCGTCCAGGTCCACCAGGTAAGTGTGACCTTGGACGACGAGGCCGACGCCGAAGTGATGCCGGTACCGCCCAGCACTCCCAACAGCGTCGCTGCGGTCGCGCTCACAGATAGAAGTTTCTTGAGCTTCATGGTTTACCCCCTTGGTTGAGGTTCTCGATTGCTGCAAGTCATGAGAACGCAGGAAACAGGCTGCCACCCTGGCCAACCGGTGTTTGGGAGCGCTCCCAACCAACGGTGGGGTACCATAGCACGGACATGAACGGGTCGGGAGTCGGGTCGTGGGACTTTTTGCCCCATGAGGACGGACCGGGGCCAGGTCAGCCGCAGCGGCGCTGGTCAACGACTCGCGGCCTCTCTTAGGATCCGCCGACGTGCACCCTGTAGCCGACACCGAGAGGGCATCGCCCGCCCCGTCCTCCCCGGCGCTGCCCGCTCCGGCCGCCCCAGCGCTGCCTGCCCCAGCCGCCCCGGCGGTGCCCGCCACGGCGCCGCCCCCTCCGCCGGCCGCGGCGCAGTCCGCCCCTCCGGCGCTCCACCGCCCGGCCAGGCGCAATCGGCCAACCATTGAGGACGTCGCCGACCTCGCCGGCGTGTCCAGGGGGACGGTGTCCCGGGTCCTCAACGGGGGGCGCCATGTCCGGCCCGCCGTCATGGCCAGCGTCAACAGCGCAATCGAGGAGCTCGGCTACTCGGTCAACCAGGCTGCCCGCAACCTCGCTGCCGGCCGCACCGACTCGGTCGCCTTCGTCATTTCCGAGGGTCAGGAGCGTCTCTTCGAGGACCCTAACTTCGGGATGTTCGTCAAGATCTTTACCCGCGAACTGCGTGTCCGGGGCCGCCACCTCCTCGTGACTGCGGCTTCGGACCACGAGGAAGAAGCCTTCCTGGGCAACTACTTGAGCTCCGGCCACGTCGATGGCGCGCTCCTGGCCCTACCCCGTTTGGGGGAGCCGATGTTGGCCCGCCTGGCGGCCAGCCATCTGCCTTTGGTGGTAATGGGCCGGCCTCTCGGTTACGAAGCCGCTCTTTCCTGGGTGGCGATCGACGACGAGGCCGGGGCTCACGAAATGGTGACGTACCTGCTGAGCCAGGGCCGCTCGCGAATTGCCAACGTAACGGGGCCGCTCAATACCAGCAGCGGCCGCGACCGCTTCGAGGGCTACCGCAAAGCCACCGGCGAGGCGTTCCGGGCCACCCTCGCCGCCGAGGGTGACTGGTCGATCTTGAGCGGCCGTCTGGGCACCGCCCGGATCCTGGACGACCATCCCGACATCGACGCCGTTTTCGCGGCCTCCGACCTCATGGCTCTGGGCGTCATCGCCGCGCTGCGCCAAGCGGGCCGGCGTATACCGGAGGACGTTGCGGTGGCCGGTTTCGACGACTCGGCGGCGGCCGCGATGGCGGAGCCACCGTTGACCACTATGCACAACCCGCTCGCGGAGTCGGCGGTCGAGGCGGTGAACATCCTCCACGACTTGATGAGGGGGCGGTCAGGGCCGCGCCAGGTCGTGCTTCCTACCGTCCTCGTCCGGAGGGACTCGGCCTAGGCCCATGGGTCGAGCATTCAAATTACCCTTGCGATCAGCGGGTAACTTCCGCCAAGCGATTATCTGGCTTCGGACGTGCTCCGGGGCTCCCGGGGCTCGTTGCGCCACGAGCGACCGCCCCGTTGATGGACAGGTTTTTGCGCCAATAGCGACTAGTGCTCCCGAACCTTCAGGTCGACGCGGGGCCGCCATCTTTGGGGGCTGCCGGGAGCAGCGAGGCGATGAGCATTTCTGCGAGCCACTCTTCGTGCTGTTCGGGGGACCATCCCCGTACACCGACCGTAAGTCGGTACAGCTCAGGATCGATCAACACGGCGAGGCGGTCTGCGGCTTCGTGTGCGGAAAGGCCCTCTCGCAGGTGGCCACCTCCGAAGAGATGGGCCGCGAACTCTTCCATCCCACGCTGCCTCTCTTGTGAGCCCCGCCGCCACAGCTCTGCAGCTTCGGCGTCAACGGCGGCGGCGCTGCGGAGCATCTGGTCCACCGACGTGGCCCGCTGCGAGATCGCAACTGCCATGGCGGCATGAATACGAAGCTTCCGTTCGGGACTTGGTTCGGCGACGATGGCCGCGACCTCAGGACGCTCACGAACTGGCACCGGCTTGTCATCGCCGACGATCGCCTGGTCGATGACCTCCTTGAGCAGGCCGCGCTTGGTTGGGAAATGCGCAAAGACGGTCTGGACGCTGACTCCGGCTCCGTCCGCTACGGCGGGGAAGGTCGTTGCCGGGTAACCGGTCTCGACGAACAGTTCCCGAGCCGCCGTCACGATGCTCCGCCGGGTCTGACGCGCTCCCTCCTCGCGGCGAGTGTTGTCGTAGGAACGCCTCTTGACAGGTCCTGACATTTAAATATAGTATCACTAAATCCGATAGATGAACACTCTAGCTGAAAGGTGGGACCATGTACGCGTACTGCCAAGAGATGCCCGGTATCAACGAGGAGATGGCGACCAAGGTCGATAAACAAGTCGGGGACGCGCCTGTTGCGGGCCTCATTGCCCACGTGGCGGGCCCAACTGCGGTCGGCTGGAGGATCATCGACATATGGGAGTCAGAAGAGGATTACCACCGGTTCGTGGCCGACAGGCTAAACCCGGCGGTGCAGGTCGCGACGCGCGGGCAGACGCCACCCAGCCGTCCCTTCGAGTCCTTTCCCGTCACGGGCGCCAACGGGCACTCCCGGCGCGGCTAGCTGCAAGGATCCCGCGAACCCGGCCCACCCTCATCGGATCTTCACAAATCTGGGGTTGGCAGATCACTCGTTCCGGCAACACTTTATTTAGGACAGTGTTGCCGGACGAGCCGGCGGTGAGAGGGACGCCTGAGATGACACAGCGAGAGATAGTAGAGGCGTTGTACGCAGAGGAGATGGCCATTGACAACTTCATGGCCGACCAATCCGAGGAGAGCCGCCAGACCTGGCTGGCCAAGAAGGCTGTTGTTGACGCGCTGATCAGGTCCTGAGCGGGCCGCTCACTCGGGAGAACTCAAGTACGCCTCGGTGAGCAGGCTTAGCAGGTCCTCGTCGATTTCAGAGGCGTTGACGACGTTGGCCACGTGATAATAACGGCCGTTGTACTGGAGGACTTTTCGCGTGACGAGCTTGTGCTTCGCCGGGTGAAGTAGGGAAAACGAGATCGCCACCCATTTCGTCATGGGGCGGAGCTCCGCGAACGTGCGGGACTTCTTGAGGAAAATCCCAACTGACACCGGCTCCACGTGCACCGGGCCGACCTGTCGCAGGTGGGAGATGACGGCATCGAACACGGGCCGTTCGTGAGCCGGCCCTGTAGCGAAGTAGTCCTCCAGGGACATGGCCGGAGCACATTCGTGAGACTGGCCCCGCCTGCCGAACTGGCGGTGGCACTTAGGGCATACCCAAGCAGGCACGAAATATGCTAGCTCGCTGCCGTACACCAAGTGTTCGCCTTATGTTCACTGAGATGTTGACGGGCGCAGGGTAGCGTTCAAGTGGAATGCTTGCCGTCGCCGCGAGGGGGCGGCCCTGGGACGGGAGAAGCTGGCTTGAATAAGTTCTGGACGCGTTCGGCCAAAGTGCCGGGCCCACTGGCCATTTGTGTCGCCGCGCCGTTCCTTGCGGCGTCCGCCCTGGCGATCAGCGCCTACGAGCCGGCTGCGTCGGCTCAGCCAGCTGCGACCGGTACCTTCACCTCACGGATATTCGCCTCCGGCGCTCACATCTTCCACGCCACTGCGAAGGGCGAGGAGCCGATCTCCGACCCCGACGACATCACCTTCCTCCACGGGGGTATCTTTGTCGGCTTCCAAAATGGCGTCGGCCCGCAGGGCCAGGCCAGCTCGACCGGCAACTTGGACAGCACCGTCGTAGAGTTCAACCTCGCCGGCGTCGCGATCGGGCAATGGGACGTGGTGGGCAAGTGCGACGGTCTCACCGCAGACCCGGCGACAGGACAGGTCATCGCCACCGTCAACGAAGACGCCCATTCGAGCATCTACCTCCTGAGCCCCGCCACGGCGAGCGTTGTCCACTACCGCTACAACCAGCCCCTACCGAGCAAAGGCGGGACGGACGCTATCTCGATCTACCACGGCATGGTCCTGATTAGTGCCTCCGCTCCCGGCACCACGGGCAGGGCAGCTCCCCAGCCCACTTACCCTGCCGTGTACCGAGCAACCTTCAACGCCGCCACCGGTATAGCGACTATGCACCCGCTCTTCTTCGACGAAGCTCCGGCGACCGTCGCCACCAGGACTAGCGGCTCGCTCGGGACAGTCCAGCACCTGGCGCTTACCGACCCGGACTCCAACGAGGATGTCCCCGCCTTTGCGACCCGGTTCGCCGGGGACTTCATGCTCACCAGTCAGGGCGACAAAGTGCAAATCTTCGTGCACGACGCCGGCACCTCCGCCCAGTCGCTTTCGGTGCTGGCGCTGTCGGGCTCGGTGGACGACACGGCGTGGGCCTCGGACGGGACGGGCGCGATCTACACCACCGACAACTCCGATAACACCGTGTACAAGATCACGGGGCCGTTCCAGAGAGGTGAGGTGTTCGTAGCAGCCACGCCTTGTGACGCCAACAACGCTCCGGCCACCTGTCCGGCCCCAGGGTTCCCGCCCAACTATTTGGGCCAGCTCAACTCCGCCACGGGCGCCATCTCTCGGGTCCCCTTGAGAGGACCTGCCGCCGCGGCTCAGGGCATGCTCTTCCTGCCCTGAACCAGCCACGCCGCGTCATGGGATTTCAACAACTGGATGATCCTCCCCAAAGATCGCGACCCTCGCTTCATTACCATCCGCCGTGGGGGGGCTCTTACAAGTGCCGACCATCGGCTCCTGGCTTTGTGGGCTGCGGCGTGCGCGGAGCACGGATGGTGCGTTTTATTGCTGGTTCCTCAACTCACGCGACCAAGCGGGCCGGGGGCGGCCGGCTCGTGAGCACCACTCCCGAGGGTGAGCGAAGGACGAGGGTGCCGTCAGGGCTGAGCTCGAGCTCCCAACCTTTGTCGTGCCAGAGATGGTGATGGCGTGAGCACGCCAGCACCAGGTTGGACAGACGAGTCGGGCCGCCCTTGGAGAAATGCACGACGTGATGTGCCTCACACCACGACGGGCGGCGGTCGCAGCCGGGGTGGCGGCAATGCCAATCGCGTACGACCAGCGCCGCCCACAACGCCGGGCTAATCGTCCGCGTGGCCGAGCCGTAGTCCAAGATCGTGGAGCGACCGGTCATCACGATGCGGTGCAACACGGCGTCACACGCCAGTCGCAACGTGGTACTGGCCGAGACGGCAGTGCCGTCAGCGAGGCGCCCCGGGCCGTCGTTGGCCAGGTCGTCGAGCCCGACGATGACCGAGACCTGGGGCCGCTCCCGGGAACCCGGGGCGGCCTTGTCGAAGTTGGTGAGGAACCACCGGCAGACATCGACTAAAGCTTCGGCCCGGCGCTGCGCAGTACTCGGGAGCGGGCCGTCCTCCCCACCCGGCACGCCCTGGTCTGCCGCGGCGATGGCCGCCTCGATCACCGCGGCGTCGACGGGCGCGAAGTGCGCTGAGACCTCCCGGCGCCCGTCCATGACCTGCGAGATATGCAGCTCCGACGACGGCTCTTGGCTGTCGGGGTGGTCCTCTGTCGCCTCAGCGTGCAGACGCCAGGAGCGCATCGCCGAGGCCACATCGGCCACCGAGAGCTCTGCTAGCAGCGGCGTCATCTCCTCTTCGTGCTCGGCGTAAAGCCCAGCGCGTTCGGCAGAGACATTCGCCACTATGGCGGCCACCTGCCCAGAAGAAAGCTTCCCTTCTGCCCATGCCGTCGCCGTCACCTCGAGTTCGGCCAATCGGCGCGCCAGTAATGCTTCGTGGTAGGAGTCCCGCCGGGAACGTCGACCGTGAGCCGCCAGCCAGGAGGTAAGAGACAGCGAGCCGTCGGCGCTCCAGGCCTCGTCGGCATCAAAACGCCGGAGGGCCTTACAAATCTTGGCGTCGAGGCGGTCCCTCAACCATAACGCCAGTTCTATTTCCTGGCCGAGCGGCTGGAGATCCAGGGCGTCGACTGCTCCCGCCAAGGTCGCTAGCGCCTCCCCGCCCATCTCTCCATGATACCGGATGGGAACAGGTGTTCGATGAATTAGCGGCTAGTTTCCATGTGTCTTATGTCACAGAACAGCAACGGACCGGTTTGGGTGATCAAGACCGGGATTTAGTTCTTAAGGTGGGCATCGAAGAACGCTACGATGCGAACCCGGGCGTCGCGAGCCGCTTCTTCGTTGTAACCCATCCCGGTGAGCTTCCCCATAACTTTCAACAACAACGGCATTGGGTCGCCGGCGCCCTCGTGGTCATTAATGAACCCATGCCCGGCGTCGGGGTACTCCTTCACGTCGTGGTCGACCCCCGCGGTCGCAAGAGCGCTCTCGAGCCGAGCTGCAGCACCGCGCAAGGGCCTGTCTTTGCCTCCGAAACTGCCGACGATCGGGCACGCCCCGCTCAGGAAGTCGGCCGTGTAAGCCTGTTTGCGCGCGCTGCCGTAGTTGACGCTGGACGCCACGAAGCGCCCCTTCGGTGCAACGAGGAGAGCGAGGCCACCTCCCATGCAGAAGCCGATCACGCCCACTGCACCGGTGCATTCGTCTTGGGCCGCCAACCAGGTACGTGATGCGTCGATGTCATCGAAGACCCTTCCCTCACCGGCTGTAGCTTGGCGCATGACCGAGACCATGCAGCGAGCCTTGTTGCGGCCGCGGAACAGGTCGGGCAGCACGGCCAGGTAACCCTCGCCAGCGAGCCAGTCCACCTGGTTGCGTAGGTCCTGGCTTATGCCCAGGATGTCGTGGACAACCACGACCCCAGGCCACGGGCCCGGCCCTTCGGGCCGAGAGAAGTAAGCGGGGAGGGGGCCAGCAGGTAGGTCGATGCTGATTGACGGCACGTTCGTAGCATTGCACGTCGCGGGCCGAACCAGAATCTTCACAAATAAGTGGTCCGGGAGACCGCTGGCTCAAGTCGACCCTTGCGCTGGGCCCCTGACTTAGCCCTTCACGTACGTGCCGGGGGCGTCCTCTCCTGCCGGGTAGCGCTTGTTGCCCATCGGCGGCGGCGGGACCAAATTGCCCGAACGGGGCCGCACCCAATCGAGCCAGTCGTCCCACCAAGTACCGGGCGCCTCCTGAGCGCCGGCCCGCCACTGGTCGGGGTCGGCGGGCAGGTCCTCATTGGTCCACAGCCGCGATTTGGACGACGGGGGGTTGACGATACCGGCTACGTGGCCGCCTGAGGTCAGCACGAACCGCCGGTTCCCCTTGAACAGCTGGGTCGCCCGATAATTGACCCTCCACGGCACGATGTGGTCGTTGACGGCAGCTACGAAATAGCTGTCGTTATTGTTCTTGGACACGATAAGCGGGGTGCCCGCTACCTCCAGCTCGTCGTTCGCCAGGGCGTTTTCGATCCAGCACCGGCGGAGGTAATAGGCGTGCATCTTGGCCGGCATGCGCGTGCTGTCGTTGTTCCAGGCGAGCAGATCGAACGCCGGGGGGTCTTCCCCCATGAGCCAGCTCGACTGGAGGTACCGGAACACGAGGTCGTTCGCCCGCAACAGGTCAAAAGTATGGGCCATCTCAGCCGCATCGAGGTAGCCGCGGCTCTCCATGCGCTCGACCATGCCGTCGACGGTAGCGGGGTCGGTGAACACGTCCTGGAGCAAGCCGGCATCGGTGAAGTCGATTGTGGTGTTCAGGTAGGTGGAGCTATTGACGAGTTCCTCGCCATGGGCCTCCAGGTATGCGACCAGGACGCAGTTCAGCGTGCCTCCCAGGCATACCGACACGGTATTGACCTTGTCCGCCCCGGTAATGGAACGGACCACATCGATGGCGGCACGGGGACCTTGGAAGAGGTAGTCGTCGAAGGACACGTCGCGCATCGAGCTGTCGGGGTTGCGGTAGCTCATGGCGAAAACAGTGAGCCCGTGCCGGACGGCCCACTCCACCAGGCTCTTGCCCGGCGACAGGTCCATTATGTAGTACTTGTTGATCCACGGGGGGCAAAACAGGACCGGAGTGGAGTAGACCTCGGGCGTGACCGCCGAATATTGCAAGAGCTCCATCATTTCGTTGCGGAAGACCACCCGCCCGGGGGTGGCCGCCATGTTCTGGCCTACGACAAAGGCTTCCTTGTTCACCTGGGCGGGCCAGCCACCGTTGGTGGAGAGGTCGTGCAAAAAGCGGCGGCCTCCCGCGGCCAGGCTGAGGCCGCCGGTGTCGAAGGCGCGCTTCAGCGCTTTGGGGTTGGTGAAAAGGTAATTGGTCGGGGCGAGGGCATCGGCCATGAGCCCCGTCATGAACTTGGCCTTGGGCCCTGCCGGTGCGGGGAGGTCGACCGCCTCCACCAGTTCTGCGATGTAGCGCCTATTCAATAGATAGAGCTGCAAGAGGCCGTAGAAAAAGGCGTTCTGCTTCCAGGCCTCGTCGTTGAAGCGTCGGTCGTGGGGGTCGGGGGCCATCGGCCCCTCAGTACCACTGCCGACCAGACGGCTTGTTGTGGCCATCGACGCTTGGACGAGGCCACCGAGCCAGCGGGCCGTCGGTGGCACGGCGATGGAAGGGCGACGGGCGACTTCGGCCATGGCCCGGGTCACGGCGGCGCCTAGCCCGACAGGGTCCACCAAGTGGGCCCAGCGTTGGAGGGGCGAAGGTTTGTCGACTTTTTCGGCCATGGCTCAGGCCCCGATGGCTTGTCGGATTATGTCGCTCTCCTCGCTGAGCGAATCAGGGACCATGAAATCGTCGGGGAGGTCGATCGGGCCCAGGTTGTCGCGGACGGCCTCAGCCGTGAGGTCGGGCAGCACCACGCCGCGGGACTCGGCCATGAAGATACGGGCCACCCGGCCCCCGGCCACCGAATAAACATGCCCATTAACTGCACAGTTCTCGTGAGCCAGGTAGGCGACCACAGCGCTTACGCACTGGGGGTCGAGGAGAGCCTCCAAGTCGCCTAGGAGGCCGGTGGTCATCCGCGTGCGGGCCAGGGGGGCGATCGCGTTGACCAAGATGTTGACCCGGGCCCCCTCTTGAGCCAGCACCCGGGTCAGGCCCAGCAGGCCGGCCTTGGCCGCACCGTAGTTGGCTTGGCCGAAATTGCCGAACAGGCCCGATGCCGATGTCGTATTGATTATGCGGCCGTAGCGTTGCTCGCGCATCAGCTTGAAGGCTGGCTGGGTGACGAACATCGCGCCCCGCAGATGGACGTCCAGGACGGCGTCGATGTCGTCGCTCCCCATGTTGTGGAACGCCCGGTCCCGAAGTATGCCGGCGTTGTTTACCAGGATGTCGACTCGGCCGAAAGCAGCCAGGGCGGAAGCGAGTATCGCCTCTCCTCCCGCCGGGGTGGTGACGCTGGCGAAGTTGGCGATTGCTTGCCCGCCGAGGGCGGTGATCTCGTCGACCACGTGTTGGGCCGGGCTCTTTGCTTCGCCCTCGCCGTGGACCGAGCCGCCCACGTCGTTGACCACGACCTTGGCACCGCGCCGGGCGAGCTCGAGGGCATGGGAGCGGCCCAGAGCGCCGCCGGCGCCTGTGATGATCGCTACCCGTCCGTCGAAACTGAGAATCCATGTGCATCCCCTTCTGCCCGTGAGCCCTCCTTTGGAAAGGGCCCCGACCACGCCAACTATACCTAGCATAGCCTTGATATGCCTAGCAAGGATAGGAGGCCCAATTGAAAAGGGTCTTTCGTCCCTGCCCCGTCAGGAGGCGGCCTTTTTATACTCGATTTACGAGGTGGCAGCCAGTTCTGTCTGGTGCCGCCCAGCTAGCGGCCCCTGGTTGGGCCGGGTGAAAGGAGGGCCATGTCGCTGCGCCTAAATACCGAGGCGCCGAACTTCGAGGCCGACACGACGCACGGTAGGATCAACTTCCACGACTGGATCGGTGATGCGTGGGTTCTTTTCTTCTCCCACCCGAAGGATTTCACCCCCGTGTGTACCACTGAGCTGGATTCGCTCGCCGGCCTGTTGCCTCAGTTCGCGGCACGCAACACCAAGGTGATCGGCCTCAGTGCGGATCCCGTCTCCTGTCACTCGGAGTGGGCCAAGGACATCGAATCGGTCCGTGGCAACCCCGTCACGTACCCGCTGATCGCAGACCCCGATCTCGTGGTGGCTGAGCTGTACGACATGCTCCCCGATGCCAGCAGCAACGAGCCGGGTGCGGCATCGGAAAAGCGCGAGATCATTATCGTCCGGTCGGTCTTCATCATTGGCCCCGACAAGCGGATCAAGGCGTCGCTGTCCTACCCGTTCAATACCGGGCGTAATTTCCACGAAATCATCCGTCTCCTCGATTCGTGCCAGGTGACGGCCAAGTACCGCGTGGCCACGCCGGCTAACTGGCACCACGGCGAGGAAGTAATCGTCTTGCCCGGCACATCGTCTGACACGCAAAGCGTGAGCGTGGGCCGCAACACGTCGCTGCCGTACGTTCGCCTGGCCCCCGACCCGAGCTTCGGGACGGAGTGGTTCGAGTCCCTGCCCCGCCGTTAGGCGCGGCCGTCGCCCTCCTCGCCGGCTCCCGCCGGCGGCTGGCCATGCGCCCGGTAGCTTCGGTAAACCGAAAGCAACGCCAGTTTCTGGTCCTCGTTAAGGTCAGGGTCGTGGCGGATGGCCGTTTCGGTGCTCGTCGGCACCGTGTCGTCGCGGCTCAGCAGCCCGGCCTGCTCCAGCACGGTCTCCGCTGACAGGTTCAGCGCCTCAGCGATCGAGCGGAGGATACGCACCGACGGCTCGTGGAGCCCCCGCTCGATCTGGCTGAGGTAAGGGTTGGACACGCCCGCCAAGTCGGCCATCTGTCGTAGGGACAGCTTAGCCAACCGGCGTTGCGCCGTAGGTACGGGCCAAGCCGAATATGTCGCGGTCGTCAGCCGGCATCGCTGCAGACTCCCTGGACCGGTTTACCGATGGTCGGTCTCACGCTGGACCGGCGAGACTAGCTGGCCGGGACGAGCAGATTAGCCAGTTCGGCGGCAAACTTGCGCTGCGACGCCAACAGCTCGTCGGTGAACTCGAACATGCTACCGAGACTGTCGACAACCTCCGCCCGGTTGGGAACGAAGGGCATGTGGGGCAGTTCGGGGACGGCTTTTCCGACCACGTCGACCCAGGTGCTGACCGAGTCGAGGGTGAACTGCTGAGCTTGCTTGACCGAGGCGATGACCTCGTCGCGAATGGCCGCTGACAGTGGGGCCGTCTTGGTCGTGCTTGCCTTGGGTTTGGTGGAGGTGGTGGTTTCGGTCATTTTCGTCTCCTACGATGATGGGCGGTCCTACCGCCACTGCTTGTCGTATCTCGACTCTCTTTTCCTGCTGCTTAGTATACCAGTCGTATGCTATATATGTCAAGCAATTCGGATGGCCCCCGTTGGTCCCCCCGAATAGGGCCATTCGGCCCCTCGTTGTAGCCTTGGCGCTGGCGTAGGTTTCCTCTCAATGAGATATCTGTATTTGACCCGGGGATAGCGGCGGGTCGCGAAGACGGAAGGGGAGGGACCATGAGCGACATGCCAGTAGCTTTAGTTACCGGCGGCTGCCGGGGTATAGGGGCGGCCATCACATCGTTACTGGCTCGAGACAACATCCACGTAGCGGCGGGCTACTACTCTCACCCCGAGGCCGCCAAGGAGCTGCAGAAGGGGCTTCGGGCCGAAGGGTGGTCGGTCTCGGTCCATCAGGCCAACGTCGGCTTGCCCGAGGATTGCACCCGCCTGGTGGGCGAAGTGCTGGCTATCACCGGCCGCTTAGACTACCTGGTCAACAACGCCGGCGTCACCTGCGACAAGACCGTGCGCAAAATGACCGTCGAAGACTGGCACAATGTCCTGCGGGTCAACCTGTCCGGGAGCTTCTATATGACCAAGGCCGTTGTCGACCACATGGTGGAACGAGGCTTTGGGCGCATAGTCAATGTCAGTTCGGTCATCGGCGAAATGGGCAATTTCGGCCAGGCCAACTATGCGGCTTCCAAGGCCGGGCTATTTGGCTTCACCAAGAGCTTGGCGCTGGAAATGGCGCGCAAGAACGTCACCGTCAACTGCGTGACCCCGGGCTTCATCGACACTGACATGCTAGCCGCCGTGCCTGAAGCTGCTCTCAAAACGGTCATCGACCGCATACCGGTGGGACGCTTGGGGCGGCCCGACGAGATTGCCCGCGCTGTCCGCTTCTTGATCGACGACGACAGCGGGTACATAACCGGTTCGATAATGGCGGTAAACGGCGGGCTCGACATGTAGCTACAGTCCGGCCACAGTCCCACCGTCGGTATTGGACACCAATAAACGAAATTGGCCTAGGAGGATTTACGATGCCCGGATCAGTCATAATTTCAGGCGCTCGCACGCCGATCGGCAAGTTGGCCGGCGCTCTGGCGAGCCTGAGTGCCACCGACCTGGGGGCGGTCGCCATCGCCTCCGCCTTGGAGCGCGCTGGCGTTCAGCCTGGCCAGGTCGACTACGTGTACATGGGCCAGGTCCTGCAAGCAGGCCAGGGACAGCTGACCGCCCGTCAGGCTGCCGTCAAGGCCGGGATCCCCCTGTCCACGCCTGCCATGACCGTCAACAAGCTGTGCCTGTCCGGCCTCAATTCCATCTACCTGGCCGACCAGATGATCGCCGCCGGCGAGGCCGACATTGTCGTCGCCGGAGGCATGGAGTCCATGACGAGGGCGCCTTACTTGCTCCAAGAGGCTCGTAGCGGGTACCGCTACGGCGATGGGGTGCTCGTGGACTCGATGCTGCTCGACGCTCTGACTTGCGCGTTGGACGCCATCTCGATGGGCCTGGCTACCGACCGTTACAACGAGGGTGTCAGCAGCCGCGCACGCCAAGACGCGTTCGCTGCCGCCTCCCACGAAAAGGCGGCCACCGCTGTCAAAAACGGCAATCTGGCTGAGGAAATCGCTGCGGTGACCGTACCCCAGCGGCGCGGCGAACCCATCGTCGTGGACAGCGACGAAGGTATCCGCCCGGGGACGACGCTCGAATCTTTGGGCCGTCTCAAGCCCGCCTTCAATGAGAACGGGACCATCACCGCCGGTAACGCGTCGCAAATTTCCGACGGCGCCGCAGCGGTCATCGTGGCCTCGCGGCGGGCAGCGCAGACACTGGGGGTGACGCCGCTCGGCGAGTTCGTCGGTTACGGCCAGGTCGCCGGTCCCACGCCCTCGCTCCTCCAGCAACCCGCCAACGCCATCAGCGCTGCCCTGGCCAACGCCAAGCTGACCCTCGACGACCTTGACGTTATAGAGATAAGCGAGGCTTTCGCGGCTGTGGCGCTAGCCTCGGTCGACGCCCTCGGCTTGCACGAGGACAGGGTCAACGCCAACGGTGGGGCTATCGCGCTCGGCCACCCGGTGGGTATGTCAGGTACCCGGCTTGCCCTCACGGCCCTGTACGAGTTGAGGCGCCGCGGCGGCGGTCATGCCGTGGTCAGCCTGTGTGGGGGCGGCGGCCAAGGCGACGCACTCGTGGTGCGCTCCCTGTCCTGAAAACTGGCTGGGCTCCGGGCCGGCCCGTCTAGTCCCCTAGAGGGTCAGGCCCAGAGCAGCCCCTAGAGGGTCACGCCCAAGGCACCAGATTGGCCAACTGGCGCACAAACCTGCGTTGGTTGGCCAACAGTTTGTCGGTCAGGTCGAAGACGGCACCCACGCTCTCGGCGATTTCAGCGCCATCGCGCAGGAACGGGGCTGTCAGTAGTTCGGGGACCACTTTGCCCACTGCGGCTCGCCAACCGGCCATCGCGTCCAGAGTGACGCGTTGCGCCAGGCGCACCTCGCCGAGCACCTCGTCCCCCAAGGCCACCAACATCCGCTTGGGTGGCGCCGGCTTGTGGTCTGCGGCTGGTGCGACCGCGACGGGAACCGCCGCCGCCTCGTGCGCTATGGCTGGCGTGACCCGTACGGGAACCGCCGGCCTCGGCCCAACCGCCGCCGTCGTCCGTGGCGCCTCGACAGGGGGTTGCTTGGCGGGAACGGCGGTCCCGGCAGGACGAGGGACGGCGACGAGGCGGACGCCTTCAGTGGGCGTCTTGGCCGTCGGCGGGGTCGTTTTACTAGCCGGGGTCGTTTTACTAGTCGCGGTGGTTGTTCTCGCCGCGGTCGTTTTACTCACTGGCTTTACTACTTTTTTCGGGGTAGCGATGTTCGCTGGCGTCGCCGTCGCTCCTGGCCGGGACGGTCGCACGGGACCGGCCGTCGGCTTGGGTGAGCGGGGGGCGGGAGAACTTCTGGGATCGGGCATCTTGAACGCCTCCTTGGATCCACGCTTAGTATAGCACTCAGGCGCTATATATGTCTAGCGTCGACGCCAGCCGGCCCACCATGGCCACTTCCAGGTTGCCCGATGCTCGCCGAGGGAACGTCGCATGATGTCAGCTTCGGAGCGCGGACGCCCGTGACCACGTGGTATATGTATTCTTGCCCTGTTTGGGGCCCGATGAGTTACCAGCGAAGGGAGCGAGCGCATGACAGATGTCGTTGCCACCCCCGTCCCGGCGGGAGCTGCTGTACCGCTCACCCACGGCGGCCCTCCGGGAGCGGCGGGGCCTGCCCAGCCCTTTCAGATCGTGCCGCTGGCCGGCCTGCCGATCGTGGCCGTTGCCCTAGTTGGCGTTGTCGTTGCCATTGCCTTCAACAAATTGTGGGGTATCGACTTTTTCCACGTCGTCGCCGGCGCCCTCTGGACTGGGATCGACCTTTTCCTTGGTTTCATCATCGGGCCGATCATGGGCCGGATGAGCATCCCCGCCAGGGTGGAGTTCTCCAAGCGGTTGATGCCGAAGATGCTGTTGCTCATGCCGACCCTGGTGATATGCACTTTGGCTGCCGGCTGGCAGCTCGCCCGGCACGAGGGCAACCTCTTGGCGTCCTCCCCGAACCACGGCTGGGTCGTGGCCAGCATGGTCGTGGTGGGCGTGATGGCCATAGTGGCCATCGGGCTCCTGGAGCCGGCCAACCTGGCCGTGCTCTTCGAGCTGAAAAAGCCTGTTCCCAATGGGGCCCTCATAGGGAAGCTGATGAAGCGCTTCATTTACACAGCCGGCGTTACCGGAGCTATGCAGGTCGCCACGTTGGTCATTATGACGAGGTTGGCATCGTCGTGAGCAGCCCCCAGTTCGGCGCCGGACCAGACCTGGTCAACCGAAAACTGCCACCCGTGGCCGAGATCGCGGTCCTCTCAATGGCCCTCGTCATCGCGGGCGGTATCTTCATGGCTGCTCATTTGCCTGCGCATCCACCCCTTGGCCTCGCGGAGGTACTGCTTGTGCTTGCCGTCGTCGTCGTAGCGACCAACGTGGTCCTGCTGGCGCGACTGCGAGATTTTGCCTGGGGTAGTTTTTTCCTGGTCGCCAAGTGGTCGCTACTGGCCTATCTCGTGATCGCGGGGATGCTGGAGTACATCTTTGTGTTCGATGGCACCCGCGGCCAGATCCTTTTTGTGATGAGTTGCATGCTGGCCGTTTTTGCTGTCAACGTGCCCATGCTGCTCGCCTTTTCCGTAGCGCGTTACCAGCCCGTCACCTGAGGAGCTCTGCTCAGGGGGTGTCGAGCTCGTAAATAGCGGTGACGTCGGCTGACACCGTTTCCTGACCTGCCTCGACGGGAGTGCTGGCGGCCCTCGCTGCGAGAGGCGCCTGACCTTCGACCGAGTTGGGCTGCGGCGGTGTGGTGTTGTCCACTAGAGAGCAAAGCGTCCCGAGGACCATACCTGCAGCGGATGCCATCGCATGCGCCTGTGCTTGCGCCTGACGCACGGCCCCTGCCCGCGCTTCAGCGAGGACAGTCCCGTCGTTCTGCACCGAAAACGAGATGTTGTTCACGACAATGGAATTTCCTGCGATCTGCGCCGCATCGTCGATGATGCCGCCCGCACTGCTCAGGTTGAGCAGGGTCACGGTCAAAGTGTCGTTCACCTGGTAGCCCGTCAGCACCTGTTTGGGGCCGCTGTAGACCGGCTGGATCGACAGGTTGGAGGTTTGGATGTCGTCCTCTGCTACGCCGTCGCTTATCAGTTTGGCGACCAGGGCGTTGGCCTTGGTCGAGTTGTCCTTCAGGGCGACCGAGGCCTTTGTTGCCTGGTTCTGGACCCCGAGGCTAATGGTGATCTCATTTGGGGCCACTTGGGCGGTGGCGTAGCCGTCGACCGTGACGGTCGAGACCCCCGTCGGGCACTTCGGATCTTGAGGCTTCGAAATTGCGGCGGCCAGATGGACCGACGAGCTCCCATGAGCTGCCAGCCCGGCGCCACCTAGGAGCATCGCGGCGGCCATCGCCCCTGCTGCGGTCTTGAGTACCATCATCGTCCTTCCGTTCAGAGGCTCTGCGCCATTAGTCGTGCGTACCCCGGCCGGGGCTCGCTTACTTAGTGTGCTGCGCGGCGCCCCATCAACCGGGGAAATGTTTGCACCGCACCGCACCGCACCGGACAGGGACAGTCGGGCGCGGGGACGGTCAGGCGCTGACGCCTGGTGTCGCGGCGGTGAGCAGCACCGCGACGTACCCCATTGTGAAGCGGCCGCCCACCGCGTCGATCGCGGCGCCGAGGCCCGCGAGCAGCTCGTCGAGCTTTCCAGGCGGGAAATTGCTGTGACCGCCGGAGGTGGGTACCAGGTCCAGCCACTCGCCTTTGGTGTAGGAGCATTCCCAGTCGAACTCCGACCGTTCTGGCTCACCGAACGCGCCCGCGGCTCGGATCCCGTCAGCGGCTATGTCGAGCAGCCCTGAGTACGCGCCTATTCCGGGCACCGCTGCCCGGAACAACGGCGAGCCGGGCAACACCTGGAGGTAAACCGCCTGGAACGCTTCCGCCAGGATCGGCGGAGGCTGGAACACATTCCAGAAAACGGCTAACACGCCACCGGGCCGCAGCAGCGCCGCCGCTTTGGCCGCTCCGACGACCGGGTCGACCCAATGCCATGCCTGGCCAGAAATGATGGCGTCGAAGGTCCGTCCAGTTGTTTCCCACTCTTCGAACTTCGCTACGTCGACTGCGAACCCGAGCTGTCGGGCGAACTCGGCCATGCGTTCATCGGGCTCGACTCCCAGGACTCGGCACCCGGCCGACCGGAACGGCTGAGCGGAGACGCCGGTGCCGATGCCCACGTCGAGTACCTCGGGGCCTGGGCTAGCAGCAATAATGCGGTCCACGAGGGCTTGGGGGTAGCGGGGACGCGTCCGGTCGTAGCGCTCGGGGTCGGAGCCAAACGACTCGGCTATCTGGCGGGTACGGTGAGGCTCGGAGCTGGGCGGGAAGGACCCCGGCGGTATAGTGACCATGCGCCCACTATAAATGGGCGAGCGCCCACTTGGCCAGCGTAAGGGTCCTCGGACGAGAGGAGAGAGGTCGCCGTGCCTACGGGAGTGCCCGTGCGCAACGCACGCGACCAGCTGTTCGATGCGGCCGAGCGCGTCCTTCTCCGGGATGGGCCGAGCGGGCTGACGAGCCGGTCCGTCACGACAGAGGCTGGTGTTGCCAAGGGTGTCCTTCATCGCCATTTCCCCGACTTCGACGGCTTCCTCGCCGAGCTCGTCCTCGACCGCGTCGAGCACGTCGGCCGCCAGGCGGCGGCCTTGCAAGACAGCGCCGGGTTGGGCAGCGTCGTCGACAACCTCACCGGGGCGCTTACGGATCTTTTCGGGTCGGTTGCTCTGGAGATCATCGGTCTTCTGATGTCGCGCAACGAATTACGAGCCCAGCTGTCCCAAGCAGGCGCGGCTCGCCTCCCGGTCATCGGGGAAGGCACGGCAATGATCGCTGCCTATCTCACTGGGGAGCGCGACCTGGGCCGGATCGCAGCGAATGCCGATGTTCCTACACTCGCGCTCACTCTGGTCGGAGCGGGTCACCTGCTCTTCGCCGGTCGGGAAGGTGTCGTGCCGGAAACGGACGAAGTCCGCAACATCGTGACTGCGGTCCTCGCCAACGTCCTACCTTGGGCAGCGGTCCAGGCCTCTTTAGCCCGCGCGACTGCGTCGGTGCCAGCGCCTGTGATCTCGACTCGTAGTGAGCAGCCGGGCTAACGCACCGCGGTTACGGGCGGCGTTGTGTGCCGCCCAGACGCGCCCGGGGTCAGCCCGCTCAAGACGGCGGCGAGCATGGCCGAGTCGGCGTTGCCACCCGTCTGCACGACTGCCACGCGCTTTCCGGCCATCTGGTCGCGCTCGGCCATCAGGCCGGCGAGGGCAATGGCGCCGGCCGGTTCAGGCACGTTGTGTGTGCTCGAAAAGAGCAGCCTCATCGCGTCCGCAGTCGCGTCCTCGCTCACCCTGATGACCCTGGAGGCGCCGATTAAGATCGTCTCGATTGCGACGGCGTCCGGTACGCGGCAAGCGACGCCGTCGACGAATGTCTCGGCTGTGGTCGTAGTTACGACCTTGCCGGCCTGGAAAGACAGCGCCACGGCGGGCGCCCGGTCCGAAACCACGCCGATCAGCTCGGTACTCAGGCCCATGAGGTCCCGTACCCCAATGAGGCCGCAAATGCCCGAACCCATACCGACCGGCACGTAGACGGCATCCAGGTCATCGACGCCCTCGAACAGCTCTCGAGCGTAGGTCGCGACACCTAGCACAAGGTCGGGGTGAAAGGCGGGGCCAAGCTCGAGCCCGCCGTCCCTGGCCATGTTGGCGGCATGCTCCCTTGCCGCATCGAAGTCGTTACCGGCCTCCACGAGCGTGGCGCCAAGGGCACGCATGGCCGCGTTCTTGTCGGGGCTATTGCCGTGGGGCACGACGACGGTAACGGGCAGACCGGCGCTTCGCCCCGCGTAGGCCAAGCTCTGGCCGTGGTTGCCCCGGCTTGCTGTCACGAGGCCGGGTACCATAGGTCGCCGCTGTAGCAGCCTGTCCACGTACACCAACCCACCGCGAACCTTGAACGCACCTACCATCGTGTGGTTTTCGTGCTTGACCCAAACCCGAGCCTCCACGGCGTCGCTCAACAGCGGCCACTGGTGCTGGGGGGTGGGCCCCATGGTGCGGCGAACGAGCTCGGTGGCGTAGTCGAGGTCAGCTTGGGAAAACAGGCCCGGGTTCACCACCGCTCGATCACCCTCGTGAAGCTACCGCAGGCGCACCGTCCAAGTTGGCTGCCTCTGTGCCGTCGAGGTCGAGCAGGAGCCCAGTTGGCGACGACGGCGGTTGTGCAGGCAGGAACAGGGCGGGGAGGAGAGCTCCGGCCAGTGCTACGACGCCTGCGACCAGACAGCTGATGCTTATCCCGCGGATGAAAGCGTTCGAGGCTGCCTCGTGGACAAGCTGGGCGAGCACATGCTGGCCGGAGCTGGACAGGTGCGCCGAGATCCCGTACGCACCGCCGACGGATTGATGAGCGACCACTTTGGCTGTCGTTGGGAGCTGGCTCGGTAGTGTCTTGTCGAGCCGGTTGCCGTAGAGGGAGGCGTAGACGCTGCCAATCACGGCGACGCCGAGTGTCCCGCCGAGGAGCCGGGTGGAGTCGTTTACCGCCGAACCAACTCCCGCTTGGGCCGCGGAGACGGCGCCCATGATGGACTCGGTGGCGGGTGCGGAGGTGAGGCCCATGCCAAGGCCGTAGAGCACCATCTGCATGGCGATGATGTCGTAACCAGTCGTTGTCGAAATGACTCTCCAGACCCACAGGTAGAAGATGGCTGTGAAGAGGAGGCCGATGGTGACGATGGCCTTGGTCCCGAAACGGACAGCAAGGCGAGTGCCAACGATGGAGCCAACGGCAACGGATACAGCGACGGGGAGAAGTCGTACGCCTGCCGACAGCGCGCTGTAGTTGTGTATGAACTGGAAGTACTGCGTAATCAAAAAGATGAAACCAAACAGGGTGAAGAAGGCAATCGTCACCGAGCCGCTTGCAGCAGTGAAGCGCATGTTCTTGAACAGCCGGACATCGAGCATCGGGAAGTTGCTGCGGCGCTCCTTTGCGACGAAGAGCCCGAGAAGGACCACGCTGCCGGCGAAGCCTGCGATCGAGAGCGACGAGCCCCAGCCACGGTTCGGCGCTTCGATGATCGTGTAGACGATCAGGCCCATGAACGCTGCGGACAGCACGAAGCCCGCGCCGTCGAGCGGGTGCGCCCTCGCGTCCCTTGACGACGGGGAGAAGATCGCAACGAGGGCAATCGACACTCCTGCCACGGGGCCGAGCGTGAAGAACACGCTTGACCAGCTGAAGTGCTGGAGCAGGAAACCGCCGACGATCGGCCCTAGCGCGATGGCGGCACCGCTGGTTGCCCCCCACAAACCAATTGCGAGCGCTCTTTCCTTGCGATGGGTGAACACGTTGGTGAGCAGGGACAGGGTTGCCGGGAAGGTCATGGCCGCCCCCATGCCCATGACCGCCCGCGCGGCGATCAGCTCCCCAGGGCTGGTACCGAAGCCTCCCACGAAGCTTGCGACGCCAAAGACGGCAAGGCCCGTCATCAGCATGCCCTTGCGGCCGAAGCGGTCGGAAATGCTGCCCGAGGTCAGTAGGAGCGCTGCGAAGACGAGGTTGTAAGCGTCGACCACCCACTGCAGCTGGGTGTTGGTGGCGCCGAGCTCACGGGTCAGCGTCGGTAGGGCGTTATTGACCAGCGTTGTGTCCAGGTTGATGACGAAAGCAGCCATGAGCAGGGAGATAAGGACAAGAGGCTTAGAGCTATCTCGGTTCATGGCTGGAGCCTACCCGGCTCAGTTGAGATTGTCAACCGATTAGTTTTGTTTATCAACCAAACCCTGCTACACTGCGACTATGCGAAGCTATGGCCAGTACTGCTCGGTCGCGCGTGCCCTAGATGTGGTGGGGGAGCGCTGGACATTGCTCATCGTCAGGGAGCTGTTGCAGCAGGGTCCCTGCCGCTTCACCGACCTGAAGAACGGTCTGCCCGGCATCGCCACCAACCTGCTCTCCAGCCGCCTCAAGGATCTTGAAGACGATGGGCTGATCGCCCGTGAAGAGGCACCGCCGCCGGTCGCGACGACGCTCTATGTCCTAACGGCGGAAGGTCGGTCGCTCGAGCCGGTGCTCAAGGCACTGGGGGACTGGGGCCGCCATCTCATGGTTGACGAGCATCCCGGGGATGCCTTTCGGGCACATTGGATGGCTTACGCAGCGGAGGCGTTCACGGTCGACTCCGATCCCGAGGCCCACCCTGTTGTCGTCCAGCTGATATCGGGCGACAATTCGGCTTTCATCGAGGTCGGCGGCGGCGAGGTCCGCTCGACGGTAGGGCGAGCTGCGGCCCCTGATCTCACGCTCGAGGGCCCCACGCGCTTGGTCCTCGGGTTGTTGGGCGGCAAGATCGACATGGGACAAGCATCCGGCTCCGGCGTGCGCATAACCGGGAACTCAGACGTCCTCGCCCGCCTCCGCCGGGACTGACTGCTTACAGCTACAGGACCGCGATGGGATTGACGGGCGAGCCCGTCCCCCCGGCACGATCAGAGGAGCCACCGCCAAGAGGAACTCGTACGTCCCCGCTTCCGAGCATGCCTCGCTCAACCTCTCCAGGTCCAGGTTGTCCAAAAGGCACATGCCCATGGCGACAATGGCCAAGACGTGGATGGGATGCCCGACTCCCTCCACCGGGCTTGGGTGAGCGTCGCTATCTCCGTCCCCACCCATGATGGCAACCTGGCGCTCGGCGAGCCAGCCCATTGCTGAGGTGGCCAACCCTACCCCGGCCTGCTCGGGGTCCCAGGGGCCAGAATCCGGCGCCGGCGCATCTGCCCACTGCGCAAGAGCACGGCGTCGCCGCGACGCACTTTGACACCCAGGGAGCCGGCGATCGCGTCGAGGTCCTCGGCACCAAGGGCGGTCGGCGGTTCCACCCAGTCGACCCCTCGGGCGCGCGCGACGTCGAGCAGGACACCTCGGGCCAGCACTCCGTCCGCGAGGCGTGAAATGGGAGCAAACGACGAGCCTCCCGAGCCCACCACGTTCGACGCCCGCTTGTCGTTATAGAACATGCCCTTGTAAGCGATGTGGGGAAGGGCGTCGATGTGGCTTGCCGATTTGCCGTGGAAGTCCACCCCGATGAAGTCCATGTAGGAGGTCGGTTCGCCAGGTCTCCGGTCGCCCATTTGTGACATGTAGTGCAACGCAGGCCGGCTATTGTCGGCGCCGGCCACGGTATCCAAGGGCCGCCCAAGCGATACCCGCCGGCCCGTCTTTGCCAGCTTGGCAGCTTCTGCCACCTCCGCTTCGCCGAGGAAGTTCAGGGTGCCAAACTCGTCATCGTCGCCCCAGCGGCCCCAGTTGCTGAGCTCCTCGAAGGTACGGTCGAACTCTTCATTGCTAATGCGGAATTCCGGGCCAAGTTCGTTCACAAGCTCCACTCCCGTCTCGAAATCGAGCCGTGGTTAGGCAGTGCTTATTGCAGGTTACAGACGCCGCCTAGGCCTCGGCTCGGCCGGCGGATCCGTACAGGTGCATTAGGCGCCTGACTTCGTCGCACATCTTGGCCTTGCCTGCGACCGCGGCGTCCGCGGGCTTGTGCGACCCGAGCAGGTCGTGAGGGCTGGCGTCGCGGGCGAGCGCCTCTCGCATCGCATCCAAAAAGGCACGCTTGAGCCCTGTGCCGACGTTGATCTTGGCCACGCCGCCAGCGATCACCGCCGGGAGAGCGTCGGCTGGCAGCCCGGTCCCTCCGTGCAGGACAAGGGGGACGCCCGCGGCTTGGCCGACTGCACTGAGACGGTCGAGTTGCAGGGCGGCCTCACGGCCCTCGAGAAGGTGCACATTCCCCACGGACACGGCCAGGCAGTCGACGCCGGTGGCACGGACAAACTCGCCCGCTTCGTCTGGTTCGGTCAGGTGCGAACCGGAGGTGTCGACGGCGGTGCCGGTGAAGTTGGGGAGGTGCCCGAGCTCGCCTTCTACTGCGGCGCCGCGTTGGTGGGCCCAGCGGGCGAGCTCGGCTACCACTCGGCGCGCTTCATTTTCGGGTATATCGCACGTGTCGACCATGGCCACGCTGAAGCCCGCCTCGACGCCCCTTTGTGCCTGTTCCAGCGTATGCGTCTCGTTAAACAAGACGCTTACCGGCACCGTGGTCATCTCGGCAGCGTGCGTCGCCATGTCGGCGAGGAGCTCGATACCACCGCCGTCCAGCCAGGCACCGTCGACCATCGCGCATCCGAAGCCGAGCACGACCGGGGACCGCTCCGCCTCGGCTGCCTCGGCCACCGCCTCCAACGAATAGGAGTCCCAGGCTTCAAAGTAACCGACTGCATAACCGCCTTCCTGGGCGGCGGCCAGGAGGTCGGGCATGGGCACTATCGGCATTATGTTTACCTTTCCGGTGGTTTTGAGGGCAACAGTTTTTGAGGCCGCCAGTGATCTAGGCGGGTGCCAGCGAGTGGCCGATGACGAAATCCTCAGCCTGCTGGCGGGAGAAAACGCCCGCAGTGCAACCAAGGGCAGTGCACGCCGAGGCCCCGACGGCGGTGGCGAACGCGAAACTGCGCTCGAGCGACCAGCCTTCGACGAACCCGCAGATAAAGCCCGCGGCAAAGGCGTCCCCCGCTCCGGACCCGTCCACGACCTCGACGCCCGGAGCGTGCAGCTCCACCCGGACGCTGCCTGCGGCCATCAGGGCACCGGCCTCACCCCTGGTGACCACCACCGCTCCCGCTCCGGCAGAGAGGAAAACCTCGGCCTGCCCACTGGGTTCTTCGGCTCCCGACAACACGCGAGCTTCGTCCTCGTTCGGCACGAACAGGTCGACATATGGCAGCAGGGGAGCGACATCTTCGAAGCGCACCTCTCCGTCGGCGGGCACACAAACATCGAGGACCGTGCGGGCGCCAGCCTGCCGGGCCGCGGCGAGGCGGGCGGCCAAGCTCTCAGGGTCGAGACCGGGCAAGACAAGGTAGCCACCCACGTACAGGACGTCGCCATCGGAGAAAGCAACGCCGTCGAGGTCGCTCGCCCGTACGGCGGCATTGGCGCCAATTGTGTGGATATACCTACGGTCCTCGCCGGGCACGTCAAGTATGACTGTCTTGGATGTACCGACCTGTTCGGTCTGGGTGACCCCGGTCACGTCTAGGCCTTCACGACCGAGCTGCGTTTTCACAAGGTCCCCGAAAACATCGGCGCCCACCGTCCCTCTGACCGCGGCACCGACGCCGAGACGGGCCAGGTCGAGGGCCGTGTTGGCGGCGCAACCACCTGGCTGGAAAAGGAAGTCCGCCGTGACCATCAGCTCTCCGGGCCGCGGGAAGTGAGCAAGCGGGGGCAGGAACACGTCGGCCACAAGGATGCCGAAGCATGTGACGGTCATTTCTGGGCCCCTAATCGACGAGCTTGGTCGCCCGTCGGATGGCCGGGTCGGTGAAAATGTCCAGGTCGTCGCGGCTATGGGTCGAGAACTCCGAGACGATGGCGCCGTCGGGAGCATGGAACCAGTGCTTGGTCCCGGGGAACACCGTGTACTGCTCGCCGGGGTGCAACACGACCTCTTGCCAGGCCGTGAAGTGGTCCTCGTGGGCGGGCCGGTAGCGCGGGTTGGGCGTGGGCTCGCCGTCCACGTACAGGTAGACGGTGCCGCTCCGGCAGCGGAAGGTCTCCTCCTTGCCCGGGCCCCCGTCGAACGGCGGGTGGATGTGCTCGGGGCACGTCTGGCCAGGGAACATGACGATCTCTTTGGCGCAGACCCGCGACGTGTTGACGTAGACGACGACTTCCAGCCCGGTCTCGGCCAGTTCGCCGAAACCAAAGTCGGCCACTTCAAGGTGCTCGGCCTCGACGGGGGTAATCGCGATCCGAGCGTCGTGCAGCGCAGCCGCCGCACGTTCCTGGGCATCCTGCAACTGCTGGCGGCTGAGCATAAGACCCCCTATCGCATGAGGTTGAGCGTCATCCTGAGCAAACGCTCACCCCCAGACCCTATGATCGGCTCATGGTAGCAGCCTTCCGCAGACCTCACACCTCCGCCGGGTGGCCCCGGTGAGCGAAGCGGAAGTAGAGCTGATGACCCGGGTGGCGAGCCTGTACTACATGGAGGACGTCACCCAGGCCGACATCGCCTCGCGGCTCAGCCTGTCGCGGCCCAAGGTGGGCCGGCTGTTGCAAAAGGCGAGGAACGATGGGGTCGTCGACATCGCGATCAGGACCCATCCGGCGCTGAGTGCCCAACTCGAGGCAGACCTGGCTGCCCGCTTCGGGCTCGCTGGGGCGGTGCTGGTGGCGGACCAGTTCAGCCAGGATGCGCAGCGAGCCATGGCTGCACGCGCGGCTGGGGACCTGTTGGCCCGGTCGCTGCGCGACGGCGACGTGGTCGCCGTCGGCATGGGGCGCAACGTCGGTGCGGTGCCCGATCAGCTCTCCCGGCTAACCGGCCGCTCCTGCACCTTCGTCGCCGCCATGGGAGGCTCACCGCAGGTGGGCACGGGCATCAACCCCAACGACATCTGCAGGCGCCTGGCCGAAAGGTTCGGGGGCAATGCAGAGAGCCTGTACGCGCCCGCATATGCGGAAAGTGCGGCCAGCCGGGAAGCGTTCATGCGCCACAGCGACGTCCGCGAGACACTAGCCCGTGCCCGCTTGGCGCAGACCGCCCTGGTCGGCATCGGCGACGCCCGCAACGACAGCGCTGTGGTGCAGATGGGCTGCTTTTCCGCGGCCGAGATGTCCACGATGAGGGAGGCGGGCGCCGTGGGCGACATCCTCGGTTACTTCTTCGACCTGGAAGGCAGGCCGGCGGGAGGCGGCATCGGCGACCGGGTGGTCGGGCTGGGTGCCGATGACCTGAGGGCCGTCCCACGGGTCATCGCCGTGAGCAGCGAGGAAGGAAAGGCCCGCTCGGTGCTCGGGGCGCTCCGTACTGGAGTAGTGGACGTGCTCGTTGCCAGTATCGGCACCGGGCGCCAGGTCTTGGCGGCCGCTTGACAGCGCACGGGCGCAACAGCGATCATTAGCTCTATGAGTGAGCAAATGATCGAGACCGGTGGGCCCTCGGCACCGGCGCTGTACCGAGCGATGCTGCTCATTCGACGCTTCGAGGAGCGCGTCTTCCGCCTGTTCCTGGAAGGCGAGATCCCCGGGACCCTTCACCAGTACCAGGGCCAGGAGGCTGTGGCTGTAGGCGTGTGCGACGTCCTGCGCCGCGACGACTGGGTCACTTCCACGCACCGGCCCCATGGGCATGCCCTGGCTAAGGGCGTGTCGGCGCGCGAGGCCATGGCGGAGCTCTACGGCAAGCGGACCGGGGCGTGCAAGGGCAAAGGTGGGTCGATGCACCTCGGCGACCCAGCGGTTGGGATGCTCCCTGCCATCGCGATTGTTGCCGGAGGGGCGAGCGTCGTCTCCGGGATGGGCCTGGCCATGAAGCTGCGAGCGACCGATCAGGTCGCGGTGTGCTTCTTCGGCGAAGGCGCCACCAACGAGGGCGCCTTCCACGAAAGCCTCAACTTCTCAGCGGTAAAGGACCTCCCGGTCGTCTACGTCTGTGAGAACAACCTCTACGGCGCGTCCACGCGTTACGACCTGGTCTCCCGAGTGGCGGACGTGGCCGAGCGGGCTCGGGCGTACGGGGTGCCAGCAGAGATCGCCGACGGGATGGACGTCCTAGCCGTGCGGGAGGCGGCCGCTCGGGCGGTGGCCACGGCGCGTGCTGGCGGAGGGCCGCTCGTGGTCGAATGCAAGACGTACCGGTTCACGGGCCACAGCCGCAGCGACGGGAGAGGCTACCGGACGCGCGAGGAGGAAGAGGAATGGGCGTCGCGCGACCCTTTGCTGGTGCTGCGGCCCCACTTGGACGACGCCACCGAAGCCCGTTTGGAGGCCGAGGTCAAGGCCGAACTGGACGACGCTGTCGAGTTCGCCAGGAGCTCGCCGTACCCCTCGCCGGAGGAAGCACTGGAAGATGTCTATGCCTGACGCAATGCCTTTGACTGGGGCACAGACTTTGCCCGGGGCGGCCGCCGGTACTCGCCGCCTGACGATCTCAGAGGCGCTCCGGGAGGCCATTGCCGAAGAAATGCGCCGCGATCCGGAAATTTTTCTCATAGGGGAGGACATCGGGGTGGAGGGCGGTTTCGGGGGCGCCTTCGGCGTTTACCTCGGCCTGGTGGAGGAGTTCGGCCACGAACGGATGATCGATACGCCGATCAGTGAAAAAGCGATCGCAGGGGCGGCTGTCGGCGCGGCGGTGCTCGGCATGCGGCCCATCGCGGACATGCAGTACTCCGATTTTCTCTTTGAGTGCATGGACGAGCTTGTGAACCAGGCGGCCAAGCTCCGCTACATGTCCGGCGGCAAGCTCTCGGTCCCGATGGTCATGAGGGCCCCGGTCGGTGCCACCACCCGGGGAGCACAGCACGGCCAGTGCCCGGAGAGTTATTTTGCCCACGTGCCGGGCTTAAAAGTCGTGGCGCCATCGGACGCGTACAACGCCAAAGGCATCCTGAAGAGCGCCATCCGGGACAACAACCCGGTGCTCGTCTTCGAGCACAAAATGCTCTACGGGAGCAAGGGCCGCGAAGCGGCCGGGGGCTTCGACCTGACCTGCGAGGTGCCGCTCGGCGACTATGTGGTGCCGATCGGACAGGCTGTCGTGAAACGCCCTGGACGCGATGTCACCGTGGTCGCGACGCACATATCCCTGTACCGCGCCTTGGCCGCTGCCGAGGAGCTCGCTGGCGAAGGCATCGATTGTGAGGTCATCGACCCGCTCACCTTGCAACCGTTGGACGGGGAGACAATTTTCGGCTCGGTGCGGCGCACCGGCCGTCTGGTGATCGTGCACGAGGACACGCTCACGGGTGGCTGGGGCGCAGAGGTGGCGGCCCGGGCTGCTGACGAATGCCTGTCCTACCTGGAAGCCCCGGTGAAAAGGGTGGCCACGTTGGACGTCCCCATGCCCTGCGCTCCCATACTGGAGAACGCCGTGCTGCCAAGTACGGCGCGCGTGGTAGCGGCGGTAAGACAGGTCATGGCGTAGAAACGTGGCCCACGCCATCCGGATGCCAGCCCTCGGCCAGTCCAGTGACGAGATGAAGCTGGTCCAGTGGTTCAAGCTCGTAGGCACGCACGTGGACGAGGGCGAGCCGCTGTTCGAGGCGGAGTCGGACAAGACGACCCTTGAGGTCGAGGCGGCGGCCACCGGCACATTGCTACAGGTGGCCTGCCAGCCGGGTGAGATCGTGGCTTCGGGTACCGTGATCGCCTGGCTGGGCGAGCCCGGCGAGGCTCTCCCGTCGACGAGCGCGGCCACCTCCGAGGCCCCGGCGCCAGCCAACATTCCCGCGGCGGTCGAGACGCGGCGGCCGTCTCCCGACGGGCGGGTGCAGGCCACCCCGGCGGCTCGCACGCTCGCCCGGGAGCACAGGATCGAGCTCAGCGGCCTGACGGGGACTGGCCCAGATGGGCGCATCGAGCGGCGCGACGTGCAGGAGGTCATCGACAAGCAGGGCTCGGCGGGCTCGGCCACGGCGGGTTCGGGCTCGGCGACCCCAGCGCCGGGCGAGGAGCCCGTGCCGCCCAACCGCCAACTCATCGCTCGGCGCTTGGCCCGAGCGGCCCTGGTGCCTCGTTTCTCCATATCCAAGACCATCGACGCCACCGCCATGCGGGGGCTGGCGGCAGAAGTAGAAGGCCTGACAATCACCCACATGTTGGTGCAGGCCGTGTCCGCCGCCCTGCTCGAGCACCCCGCACTGGACCGTACCTGGAACGAAGCGGGGCCTTCTTACCGGCGCCTCGGCCGGGGCGATGTCGGAGTGGCCGTGGCGGCCGGCGACAACCTGATCGTGGCGAGAGTGCCATGCCCGGCCAATCTCAGCCTGGAAGACCTGGCGCTCACCGTCCGGCGAGCCACAGCCTTGGCACGCGAGGGCCGGTTGACCCAGGAGTTCGCAGGGCCAGTCGCCGTCACTGTGAGCAACCTTGGGATGTTCGGGGTCGACCGGTTCGAGGCCCTGATCGACCCGGACCAATGCGCCATATTGGCCGCTGGGCAGATCCAGGACCGTCCTGGTGTGATCGACGGGACCGTACGCCCCGTCGCCCAGCTCGACCTCACGCTGTCGGTCGACCACCGGGTTGCGGACGGCGCCGAGGCGGCGGTTTTCCTGTCGGCCATCTCCGACCGTTTGGAGCGCTCCGACCGATCTCCGGGCTGAGGCGCCCACGCCGGCCCATTCCCACCCGCCTGGTGGTCGAAGCATCGCAGGCCAGGTAGCCTTTACGGGTCAGGCCATCTAATTGATCGGAGAACGACATGGAGCTGCGACGGATCGGTTCACGGCAGGTCGGGGCGATCGGCCTCGGCGAGATGCCGATGTCCATTGAAGGGCGCCCGGACGAAGCACGGTCCATTGACACCATCCATGCCGCTTTGGATGCAGGCATGACCCTGATCGACACGGCCGACGCCTACAGCCTCGGCGGGGCGGAGACGGGCCACGGCGAGGTACTTGTAGCCAAAGCGCTGGCGTCGTGGGGCGGCGACCGGAGCTCCGTCCTGGTTGCTACCAAAGGCGGCCATATCCGTCCCGGCGATGGCAGTTGGACGGTAAACGGCGACCCCGCTTACCTCCGCGGTGCCGCCGAGGCATCCCTGCGCCACCTGGGCGTGGAGGTCATCGGCTTGTACCAGTACCACCGGCCCGACCCGAAGGTCCGCTACGAGGAGCCGATCGGGGTCTTGAAGGAGCTTTTGGACACGGGAAAGGTGCTCATGGTCGGGATTTCGAACGCCAACATCGCTCAAATCGATCTGGCCCGCTCCATCCTCGGCGAGGGCAATTTGGCCAGCGTGCAAAACCAGTTCTCCCCTTCGTTCCGTTCCAGCGAGGGCGAACTGGAGCACTGTGGCCGACTTGGCATTGCGTTCCTGCCGTATAGCCCCTTCGGCGGAATTGGCAACGGCGACCGCCTCCGCACCGAGCACCCCGCGTTCGTAAGCGTCTCGAACGACCACGGGGTGTCGGTCCAGCAAGTGGTGCTGGCCTGGATGCTCGCCAAGGGCGACCATGTCATCCCGATCCCCGGCTCCAGCCGCCCCGCCTCCGCGCGCGATTGCGCCCAGGCGATCGACCTGAAGCTCAGCGACGAGGAGCTCAGCCGCCTAGACGAGGACGAGCAGTAGGCGCAGGCGGGCAGTGGCTCAAGGCCTCGTCGAGCCCGAGCCGCAAGCGGGCCAAATCGGGGCCGACGGCGCTGACAAGGACGCCCGGTCCCTCGAGGGCCATGACGGCCCAGCCCGTGCCCGTCCCTGACGAGGGCGCCCCGGGCCCTCCGTTGGCGACGCCGGACGTCGTAAGGAAGGTCAACCCGACGGCCCGGTTGGGGCCTAGGACGGCCGGGCCGTCCCAGCCCGGTACACCGGGCCCGAGCTCCAGCTGGTGGCGGAGCAGGGGAATGTCGTCGATGTCGGCGTCTAAGCGCAGACTGAGCCGGCCTGGCTGCTCGCCGTGGCGACCGAGCACGATTTCCTCGGTCCAACGCAGCGCGGCCCCCTTGGCCAACTTGACCCTGACACGCTGAGAAAAAGAGCACCCGGCGGACGCGATCATCGGTTGCAGGTGCCAGTCGAGGTAACCGCCCCGCGCGACGGAGACGTTGACCTCCAGAGACGAGCCGGCTGATGCCCAGGCGATCATGGAAGCGGCTGAGCGGACCTTGAGCGCGGCGCCCGCTTCGACCTCCACGTCAATGATGACCTTGTCGTCGCCGACGGGGGAAGCCGCCGTGCCAACCAGGTAGACGGCCTCGGGCGTGGCGCGAAAGGCGACCGGCGGGGCGTCGCGGACCAAGGCGAGCCGGCACCCCTCGGCTAGGCGCGACCCGCCGTCCGGATCAGACCACCCCGCATGAGACCCGCCCGCCAGTGCCGCCCGCACCAGTGCCGCCCGCACCAGTGCCGCCCGCACCAGTGCCGCCCGCACCAGTGCTGCCGGGGGCGGAGACGGCACGAGGTGCCGCCGCTGTCAGCTGCGCTCGGGCACGCACGGGGCGTTCAACTGCCCTTCCAGCCAGGCGGCCACGGGAAGGGCCTGGGGGTCCTCGACCAGGCTCAGGAAGATGAACGGCCGGTCGGGGCGCGCTGCGGCTGTGTCGGTGCTCATGGTGGCCAGGTCTGCTCCTACGAACGGCGCCAGGTCGGTCTTGTTGACGACCAGGAGGTCCGACAAGGTGATCCCCGGGCCGCCTTTGCGGGGGACTTTGTCCCCCCCGGCTACGTCGATCACGAAGATCTGCGTGTGGACCAGGCCGTAACTGAAGGTGGCGGTGAGGTTGTCCCCGCCCGACTCGACCAGCACGAGGTCGAGGCCGGGGTGAGCGTGCTCGAGGGACTCGACCGCTTCCAGGTTGGCCGAGATGTCGTCGCGGATAGCCGTGTGTGGGCAGCACCCTGTCTGGACGGCCACGACCCGGTCGGCGGGCAAGACTGCTTCTCTCAGCAGGATCTTGGCGTCTTCGGTGGTGTAGATGTCGTTGGTCACCACCGCCACCGACCACCTCGAGGCGAGAGCACGGCAAAGGGCGGCCACCAGGGCGGTCTTGCCGCTGCCGACTGGGCCGCCGATGCCCACCCGAAGCGGCCTTGCGGGTAGCGAAATCGGCCTTGTCGGTCCCGAGATCGGGGCCGCTCGCAAGCTCGGCCGGCCGCGAACGCACGCTCTCGGAATGCACGTGGGCTTCAGGAGGCAAAGAGACGTACCTCCCATACGGCATGGGTTTCGGCCCCGATCTCGACGAGCACCGCCGAGCCGGCAGGCAGCTCGGCGATAGCCTCGGCAAGGCTAGGGGAGCAGGCGAGAGCGCCGGCCTCGCGGGCCACTTGCTCTACGGCCGGCGCCAACTCGGCCAGGCAACGACCAACTCCAAATGGGTCGATGCCAAGCAGCCGGGTCGCGGCCCAGGCTGGTGCGCTGATCGATCCCTGGGCCGCGACCAGGGCGGCCTCGACAGGCCCGAGCCGGACGGCCGCCGCCACCGAGCCCAAGGCCACGGGGTACATCGGGCCTCCTGGGACGCGGTCAGATAGCTGGGCCAGCCAGGCGACGGCGCCAGGCGGCCACATGGCCACAGCGGCCCTCAGCAGGCCTCGTCCTTTGGCTCTACTGGCCAGTCGCTGAGCCGGCGAAGGTGAACGGGCGATGGCCTCTGCCTGGAGGGCCGAAAGATCGTCCATGGCAGGGGAGGCCCAACAGCTGAGGGCGGCCAAGGCGGCGTCCACTCGCCCGATCGTCTGGAGCTGCCCGGCCAGGAACTCAGCGAGGTCGGAGGCACTGGCGACACGGCCCGACGCCACGGCTTCTTCCAGGCCACCGGAGTGGGCGTGACCTCCCGCCGGAAAGCGGCCGTCAGCCAGGGCCAGCAGGGTACTGGAGGCGAGCACGAGTAGAGGATCTCCCTTTATCTAAAAGAGGAAGTAGCGCTGCGCCATAGGTAGCTCGCGGGCCGGGTCTTCAGTTACCAACTCGTCGTCCACCCAAACGGCGAAACTGTCAGGGTCGACCCTTATCGCCGGGAGAGTGTCATTGAGCGGCATGTCGGATTTGGTTAGCGCACGAGTGTTACGGACTGGTACGAGCCGGCGCCGGGCCCTTACGCGGTCGGCCAGACCGTCCTCTATAGCCACCGGGGCCACGAACGCTACCGACAGTTCCGGCGCTAGGGCCGGGCTGGCACCGAACATCGGTCGAGCCCGCACCGGTTCGGGTGTAGGTATTGACGCGTTTGCGTCGCCCATTTGCGCCCAGGCGATGAAACCGCCCTTTATTACCAATGCCGGGCGGACACCGAAAAAGGCGGGGTCGTAAAGAACGAGGTCGGCCAACTTGCCCACCTCCACCGAGCCCACCTCTCCGTCGAGGCCGTGCGCTATCGCCGGGCAGATCGTGTACTTGGCCACGTAGCGCCGGGCTCGGGCGTTGTCCGCGGCCCCGTCGCCGGAGAGCGGTCCCCATCGGCGTTTACCGACATGCGCTGTCTGCCAGGTGCGCAATACTACCTCGCCCGCTCTGCCCATCGCCTGTGAGTCGCTGCCGATCATCGAAATGGCGCCCATATCGTGGAGCAAGTCCTCGGCGGCGATAGTCGAAGGGCGAATGCGGCTCTCGGCAAAGGCAAGGTCCTCGGGCACTGCGGGGTTCAAGTGGTGGCACACCATCAGCATGTCCAGGTGCTCGTCGATGGTATTGACGGTGTGAGGACGGGTCGGGTTGGTCGACGATGGCAGGAAGTTCATAGCCCCGGCAACGGTAATTATGTCCGGGGCGTGGCCGCCGCCAGCACCCTCGGTGTGGTACGCGTGAATGGTCCGGCCCGCCACGGCAGCGACGGTGGACTCTACAAAGCCCGCCTCGTTCAAGGTGTCGGTGTGCAGCGCCGCCTGGGCGCCAGCGGCGTCGCAAACCCGCAGGCAGGCATCGATGGCGGCCGGGGTCGAGCCCCAATCCTCGTGGAGCTTGAAACCGGCCGCGCCCCCGCGCAACTGTTCCCACATGCCCTCTTCGGAGACCGTGTTCCCCTTGCCCAGTAATGCGATGTTGATAGGCCAGCCATCCAGGGCGGTTAGCATTCGGGCCAGGGACCAGCCCCCTGGGGTCACGGTCGTGGCTCGGGTCCCCTCGGCCGGCCCGGTGCCGCCCCCGATGACCGTGGTAACGCCCGAAGCAATAGAAACCTCAAGGATCTGCGGGCAAATAAGGTGCACGTGGCAGTCGATGGCGCCGGCCGTAAGGATCTTGCCGTTGCCGGCAACGATCTCGGTCGAAGGGCCGATAACCAGCCCCGGGGTGATGCCGTCCATGATGTCGGGGTTCCCGGCTTTACCGATTGCGGCGATACGCCCGTCACGGACACCGACGTCAGCCTTGAAAACGCCCGAATAGTCCAGGATTATGGCCCCGGTGATGACTAGGTCAGGGGCCCCCTCGGCCCGCGTGGCCCGGCCCTGGCCCATGGACTCGCGCACGACCTTGCCCCCGCCGAAGACCACCTCGTCGCCGGCCTTGCCTGGTCCGCCGCAAAGGTCCTCGGTCACCTCGATGAACAGGTCGGTGTCGGCCAGGCGGACCCGGTCGCCACTGGTGGGCCCGTAAAGGGCGGCGTAGCGTGGGCGGGTGAGCTCAACCATCTACCGGCCCCTTGACCTCGCCCCTGAAGCCGGCGACATAGCGAGCCCCGGCAAAGGGCACTAGCTCGACGTCGAGGGCTATGCCGGGCTCGAAGCGGACGCTAGTGCCGGCGGCGATGGCCAGCCTCTGGCCCCGCGCCACGGCCCGGTCGAAGCGCAGGGCCTGGTTGGTTTCGGCGAAGTGGAAATGGGAGCCGACTTGAACGGGCCGGTCACCGGTGTTCTCCACGTGAAGAGTTGTGATGGGCCGGCCTTCCAGGATGGGCACCGAGCCCTGGCCGAACAGGATCTCTCCGGGGATCATGGCACGGGGTGGTGCAGCGTCACGAGCTTGGTACCGTCAGGGAACGTTGCCTCTACCTGGACCTCTTCGATCATGTCGGCGACACCGTCCATAAGTTGCTCACGTGAAAGGACGTTCCGCCCGGAAGACATGAGCTCGCCCACGCTGCGGGCGTCTCGAGCACCCTCCATCACAAAGCTCGACAGGATCGCAACCGCCTCGGGGTAATTGAGCTTGACCCCCCGGGCCAAGCGGTCCCTGGCGACCATCGCGGCCAGGGACACC
This sequence comes from uncultured Acidimicrobiaceae bacterium, assembly GCA_963725935.1. Classification (GTDB taxonomy): domain Bacteria; phylum Actinomycetota; class Acidimicrobiia; order Acidimicrobiales; family Palsa-688; genus Fen-671. The sequence continues at coordinate 267,961 of CAVSAM010000007.1, forward strand.
ATCAGCTTTTCCGTCTCATGCGGGCTCAGTTGCATCTCCTAGAAGCGATCATAAATAGTCTCGGTTGGTCACCACGAAACCGCAGGTAGACGTTGTCAACGAGACGGCAGGTCAACACCTGGTCCTGCTGACGCTGCTCCATGCCAACGACGTGGAGGGCCTGCGCATCGCACTCCGACCCACGTCGGCAACTCCGGCGTATCAAGGCGGCCGAGCCAGCCGAGGAGCAAGCAGAACGTACGGCGAGAGCCGACGTGCACTGACAACGAGCAGGGCTTTAAAAAAAAGGCGGCCCCACGTTAGAAGTCATACGCGTCACCCTGCTTCGAGGTGGCTAACCACCGCAGACGGAGCCGGCATAGTTACCGATCACCTTCTCGGCGCCCTGGACGCCGGGAGCCTTGCCAATATTTTCAAGGCAAATAGTGGCTCCGGGAAGGTCCCCCGTCAACGCGCCCTACCCGGGGTGCATGGCTGGTCAGCGGCCACTCCTATCGGGCTATGTTATTTGGCGAGCGGCTCTTAACCCTAGAAATGAGGCGACGTCGTGGGCGTGAGATGGGACCCGACGGACCGGTCCTTCAAGGCCGATCCTTACCCGACCTACCGCGCCTTGCTCGAAAAGGAGCCTTTGCACCACAGCCCGTTCGGGCTCACGGTGGTATCGCGTTACGAGGACTGCATGACGGTGTACCGGCACCCGGCGGCCAGCAACGACTGGCGCAAATCGCCCGAATGGGAACCGACCTTTGAGGCGGAGGCTCCGGCGCTTTCGTTCCTGTTCTTGGACCCGCCGGACCATACTCGCCTCCGCGGACTGGTGAGCAGAGCCTTTACCCCGAAACGGGCCGAGCAGCTCCGCCCGCGGGCGCAACAGATCGTCGACCAGATCCTCGACCGGGCCGAGGCCGCCGGAAGCATGGAAGTGGTAGAGGACCTGGCTTTCCCGCTTCCTGTTCTGATGATCTGCGAGATGCTCGGCGTGCCAGCAGATGAAGTGGATGAGTTCAAAGAATGGTCGGCGGTTACGGCGAGAGGGCTCGACCCTCCCTTCACTTGGCCGCCCGGGCTCCAAGAACGCCACAGCGCAGCCGAGGAGCAGGCGATGGCCTATTTCCGGGACCTCATCGCCCGGCGCCGGAGCCAGCCGGGTGATGACCTACTGTCCGGCCTCCTTGAGGCTGAAGAGCACGGCGACAAGTTGACCGAGGTCGAGTTGCTCAGGATCCTCTACCTTCTGCTCGTCGCCGGTCACGAGACGACCGTCAACCTGATCGCCAATGGCGTGCTGGCCTTTGCTCGCCATCCCGACCAGTTGGAGCGGCTCCGCGCCGACCCCTCGCTGATCAGGAGCGCGGTAGAGGAGGTGTTGCGTTTCGACCCGCCGGTGCACATCGTCGGCCGTATCCCGCTCGCTGACATCGAGCTTTCCTGCGGGACCGTTCACCCCTCCGAACGCCTGGTAACGCTGCCTGCCGCGGCCAACCACGACGAAAGGCAGTTCAGCCGGCCGGAGATTTTTGACATCGGACGGAGCGAGAACCGTCACCTCGGCTTCGGGTTTGGGGCGCACACCTGCATCGGTTCCCCCTTGGCCCGACTGGAGGGCCAGGTCGCGCTCGGCGCCCTCGCCAGGCGCTTCCGGGCCATCGAGCTGGAGCAGGATCCACCACCGTATAAGGAAAACATCACCTTGCGAGGGATCGCCACGTTGGGCGTGACCCTTCACTCGTAACCCGGCCGGACCGGTGTCCTTAGCTTGGGCGATGACGCGTGGGGTTACGGGAGGGGTCACCCCTCCGGGCACCTCGTGGACCGACAACACCGGGATGGCTAACCAGTCCACGTCCTCGAGCTGCATGGGCACCGGCTCAGTGCCCACGGGCAATCGTTTGCCGCGAGCCGAGTTCATCACGGCCACCCACTTGGCGATGGCGAGCTGCGACGCCGTACCATTGCCGCTTGAACCGACGTGATCAGACGCCTAATTGGCTTCGCCGCTCAACCAGTGGTGAGAACAGCTCTTCTGTCGCCAGCCTGAGGAGGGGATAGGTTTGCGCCTCTCCGAGATCAGGGAGATGGTCCAGCTCAGGCCGATCGAGTGGGACGCCACAGCTCGGCGCCTAAGTGCTTGCCTGAGCATCGAGGACCTGCGCCGGCTGTCCCAGCGACGCCTGCCTGCGGTGGTGTTCGACTACATCGACGGCGGTGCTGAGGACGAAGTGACGATGACGGAGAACCGGGCCGCGTTCGGGCAATGGCAGTTCACGCCTCAGGTACTGCAAGACGTGACCACGGCTGACCTGAGCGCCCCCTTCTTTGGTGGCCGCCGCTATGACGCCCCCCTGGCGTTGTGCCCCACCGGCTACACCAGGATGACGCACCCCGGCGGGGAGGTGGCCACCGCGGCCGCGGCGGAGAAGCACAACGTCCCCTACGCCCTGTCCACGGTGGGGACCACCTCCATCGAGGACCTCCGCGCGGGTGGCCACGGCGACCTGTGGTTCCAGCTCTACGTGACGCGCGACCGCGGCCTGGCCCGGTCCTTGGTCGAGCGGGCCCAAGCCAGTGGGTACGGGTTGCTCGAGGTGACCGTCGACACTGCGGTCATCAGTCTTAGGCGCAGGGATGCCCGTAACGGGCTCACCGTGCCGCCCAGGCTCCGGCCCAGTGCCGTGGCCGACATCGCCACCCACGTCAGCTACTGGAGCAACATGGTCCGGTCACCGGTCTTGACGTTCGCCAACCTGGGCCACCCCGACGTAGGCGAGGACCAGGTCAGCCCCAGCAACATGGCCAACATCTTCGACCCCAGCGTGACCTGGGAAGACATTGCCGACATGCGCTCCTGGTGGAAAGGACCGCTGCTCCTGAAGGGCCCTGTGGGGCCGCAGGACGCCAAGCGCGCCTTATCTCTGGGGGTCGACGGCGTCCACCTGTCAAACCACGGAGGCCGCCAGTTGGACCGATGCGTTCCAGCGCTCGACCTGGTGCTGCCGGTGCGGGAGGCGATAGGTCTCGAGCCTGCGATAGTCCTTGACTCCGGTATCCGTCACGGCGCCGACATCGCCGTGGCCATCGCCCTAGGCGCCAACATGTGCGGTATAGGCCGGGCTTACCTTTACGGCCTGGGTGCCGGCGGCGAGCCGGGGGTGGGCCGGGCTGTCGACCTGCTCACCGCCGAGCTGAAGCGGACCATGCAGCTTCTTGGGGTCACGTCTCTGGCCGAGCTGCGCGATCGGGCCCTGAACTGCTCCGACGGAAGCCGTGACCGTCGATTTTGACCGTAACATAAGGCTTCTTGGCGTGGTTCGCCGTTTTTCGGTCTAAACGGATGGACCTTTGGGCTCGTGCCACGCCAGGCAGGTGGGCCAACGCCGAGATAGCGAGACAACGCCCGGTTAGCCGAGGCCGTTAGCCGAGGGTGTTAGGCGAGGGCGTTAGGCGAGGGCGTTAGTCGAGGGCGTTAGTCGAGGGCGTGAACCGCCCTAGTCGTGGTCGCCCAAGGCCAGTACCGCAGCGCTGATGTCCTCGCGGCCGTGGCCGGCGTCAACGGCCGCCTGCCACTGCGCCGACAGTGCCGTAAGGATCGGCACCGAGCCGTCATCTGCTTCATCGATGGCGAGGTTGATGTCTTTGAGCGCCCATTCGAGGGGGAACTCCGGGGCGAAATCGCCCTTTTCCATCTTGTGCAGCTTGGCGTCAGCAATCGGGGCGTCCAACGGCCCGCCTGCAATGCAATCGTCCAGCTGTGCGGCGTCTATGCCCAGCCGGCCCGCCAAGACAAGTGCTTCGGCTATGCCCTCGATCAGCACGGACATGTACGCATTGATGACGAGCTTCATGCGAGTCCCTTGGCCGGCTTCTCCCAACCACACCGTCTTGCGGCCGATTACGTCGAAGGCGGGCGCCACGATTGGCCGCGCCTCGGGCGGCCCCGATGCCAGGATAAGCAACTGGCCTGACTCGGCAGGGCCTTTACTGCCCGAGACCGGTGCGTCCACGAACATCACATCCGGGCGGAGCTTGCCGAGGCTTCCTTTGAGGTCGGTCGTCCCCGGCACGCCGATGGTGCCCATCTGGGCGAGGACCGCACCGGGCAGGAAGCTGGCGCTGACCCCGTCGTCCAGGAGGGCGCCGCTAACGATTTCCACCGTCGGCAGCATGGTAATCACCACCTGCGCATCCTGGACTGCCTCCGCCACCGTCGCTGCCACCGAGGCCCCTGCCTTCGAGAGTGGCTCTGTCGCTGACTTCGAGCGGTCCCAAACCGTCGTGGGTATCCCGGCTGCGATCAGGTTGCGGGCCATCGCCGAACCCATGATGCCGCTACCGATGACAGCGACCCGAGAGTGAGCAGCTACGTCGGTCACGCTTCACCTCGCCTTCAGCACCGTTCGGCCCTTCGGCCCGTTGAGCCCTTCGGCCGTATCCTACCCACGTGCCTGCGGGCGCAACACGTCCGGGACGAACCGTAAGAAGTCGTCCCGGTGCACGCTCAACGTGAGCGCCGGCGTCGCAGCCATGACATCGGCTTGGCGGAGCACGCCGTGCAGCGCGGCGATCTCGCCGAAGGAGTCACCTGGGCGGAGCTCGGTCTCCTGTCCGTTTGCGATGACCACGGCCTGTCCTTGCAGGAGCAAGTAGAAGCAGTCCCCCTGATCGCCGCGCTTTACGATGAACGCGCCTGCAGGCCACTCCTCGCGGACGCCTCCGTCCGCCAGCTGTCCCAACTCAGTGGTTCCCACATGAGAAAGGAGGGACACCCGGGACAGGCAGTCAGCGAGCCGGGCCCTCGTCCAGGGCCTGCCATCCGGCGCCGAGAGGGTCAAAGCGGCTGGAGCATCGCCCGGGTCGGCCAAGGCGACTGCAGCTAGGAAGTTCTCTCGTGACAAAGCAAGTAGGCGCATCGGGCTCAGAGACCTGACTGTTGCCATACGGGGAACGTCGCGCAATAGGGCGCGCTCGCCGAAGCTGTCGCCCCGGCTCACTGCCCCCACTACGTACCCGCTAACGAGCACATCAGCAGTCCCCGAAACCACGATGTAGAACAAATCGCCTTCGTCGCCCTGGCGGACCACATCGGTCCCCGCCGTTGGGACGAACACGGGTGCCAAGCGGCCCACCAGGTTTTCCAGCGACGGAAGATCCAAAGAGTGCAGCCAATGGATCCCGTGGACCAGCTCGAGCAGTTGCGCTCGTTCTCCGGCAGTGGCATCCATGCGGTGCAGCATCTTCCACCCGGCGACGGCGACGAGCGGAAGGGGCGCGGCCGCCACCCACAGGGCCCCTCGGACACCGATAACCAGGACGAGGACCGGGGCCAGAAAACCCCCAAGGCCTTCGAGGGCCAACTTGGTCGATTCGATGATGCCGGTGACCCTTGGGGCCATGGGCGTTTCCACCAAGCGGTACACGATCGACGTGGTCGTTATGTCCGCCAGCGCCATCCCAGCACCCCAAGCCACGACAACGGCCATGGCGAGATTGAAAACGGGCACCCCCGCTATAACGGCCAGAGGCAACCCGCAGGCGACGAGTGCCAGGACGGCCGGGGTCCCAACCCGAGCCCGCCTGATCAGTAACGAGGAAAGTGGTGCGGCGATAAGCGAGCCAATACCGGCGGCCAGCATCAACAGGCCCACGCCCGTGCTGCCCGCGTGAAGCAAGCGGATCGAAGCGATGACGGCGACCGCTAGCCACATCCCGCGCACAAAGGTGCGCAGACCGCTGAGCACGAGTATGCCCCCGAGGTGGGAGCGACGGGTGACCCGGGCGGCATCGGCGACCGTCTCGGCGAAGCGGGCCAAGATCGGCCCCGCCTTAGCGAGATGGGCCTCCTCGTCGGGGCCCAGTCGCACCGTTTTGACCCGGAAGTTCAATACAGCGGCGGCGACGAACAAGCCTGCCGCCCCTGCGAAAACGACAGCTGGTGTGGTGACCGCGAGCAGGGTGCCGCCGGCGACGCCCCCTAGGGCCTGGCTCAAAGTCTTCACCGTGCTCGTCCCTGTGGCGGAGGCGACCAGTTCCTGGGGGCTGCGGGCCAGAGAACGAACTATCCGCGACTGCGCGGGCCGGTACTGGCCCGAGGCAGCCGAATCCAGGGCCAGAAATACGAGGAGAACGGCTAGCGGGACGCCAGCAGCGACCAGGACGGCACTGGCTGCGAGACCGATGGCACGCGCCGACGAGACCCACGCCAGAGCGTTCCGGCCGCGGCGGAGCAGCCAGGCCGGTGTGTCGATGAGACTGCTGATGGCACCCACAAAGAAGCGCAACCCCACAAAACCGACGGCGATCGTCCCGTCCTCACGCAGGGCGTGCACTGACAACGCCGTGACGTAGGCCCATTCGGCCGTGCTGACGAAGGCGAAGGCGACGACGAGCTGCGTCAGGGGCCGGTTCCCGGCCAGGGTCTTCATCGGGCCGGGCTGTTTTGGGCGCCGGACGACCGTCGGTTCAGGGCTGAGCGGCGCCGGCCCGGCTTTTTGGGCGCGGGCAAAGGTGTCGGCCCCGTCTGTCACATCTGAATACTGGTTAAGGAACCCGGCTCCCGCAACCGTGGGCTCTCTGAGTTGGCTGCGATCTGAGCGGGGCGGTGCTGCTGTTCACCCTCCATTAAGCCGTTGTTAATCCCCAAGGCCTTGCTCAGCTGCTCACGCAGGGGTTCGCGCACCACGCAGTTGGCAAAAGAAAAGGACTCTGCTAACGCAACCAGCTCGTCATCGGTCAGGCCGTCGAAGACCGACGCATACTGTGGCGCCAGCGCCTGGGCCACCGTTATGTTGAGCAGCAGCGTCCGTACCCAATCGAAACGGCCCCAAGGGTAAGGGTCGAAGTCGGGCGCCTCATGAGCGATGAGCTCTTGGACCGGTCGGCTGACCTCCCAAGGGCCTTCCCCGTCGGTGCCCCACTGGTCGGCGGCCAAGCGGTCCTTTTTGGCGATGAAGGCGCCAAAGCGCTCAAGGTACGGCGACTCGGGTTCCACCGTCACCAAGCCTTGGCGTCCCACGTCCTTATAGGTCCAAAGCGCCCACCCGGCCGAGTACTGATCGTATATCTCCAACTGGTCGGCAAGGATCTGCCTGCGTTGCGCATCTACCGCCTCGTCCCCCGAATAGAGAGGCCCGAACTCGCCGACGTACACGGGGGTGCCGGTCTGGCGCGAATACTCACAGCGCTTCAGGAAAATCTCTTCGACCTTCGCCCTGTCCACATACACGCCATCAGTGATGCCCGGGTACGGTCCCCCTCGCCCCAAGCCCGAGCGGACGTAGTCGTGGCACGTGTAGACCGTGTTGTCCCAACTTTCCTCGAAGATGTCGAACTCGGTCGCGTACGTGTTCCCGTCGACGAACAGGACGTGGTGCGGATCCACCCGGCGGATGGCTTCGTTGAGCCGTGCGTAGAACGGCCCGATCGCTTTGCGAGACTCGTCTGCCGGCTCGTTCAGGAGGTTGTAGCCCGCCACCCACACGTTGTCCTTGTAGTGGTCCGCGATCGCTTCCCAAATGTGTACGGCCCGGTCCTGGAACTGGCGTTGCTCCCAAAAAACCGCCCGGTGGGTGGCGTTGTCTGAGTGCCAGTGCTGGTTCTGCGACCCAGGCACTGCGTGCAGGTCGATTACCGAAAAGATACCGTTAGCAGCGCAGGCGGCAATCGCCCGGTCCAGGTGGCGGAACCCCTCTTCCTTCACCAGAAACGGAGCGGCATCGTCCTCCAAATGCCTGTAGTTGATCGGGATCCGGACCGAGTTGACCCCGATGGAAGCAAGGAAAGAAGCGTCCTGTTCCCCGAAGAAGTTTGACAGGAAGGTCTCGAAGTACAGCTCGTAACGCTCCCGGCCCAAGACGTCCAGTACGCCTGAGCGCATGAGCGACTCATTGGCGGCGTAGCCAGTAATGAAGTTCTCCATGTTGAGCCATCCGCCGATGCAACTACCTCGGAGACGAAGGGGCTCGCCGTCGATCCCGATAAGTGTCGTCCCCTTGGTGTGCACGAACCGAGCTGGTGTGGTCATGAAGCCCTCCTGACAGTGCGCGGCGGTGGCCCAGTGCTTTCTCGCACCACCAAAGTGGTCGCCAACTCGACGCTTCGGTCTTCTTTGCCCACTCTTTCCCACTGCGACAGGACGAGGTGGACCGCCGTTCCCGCCATCTCGGCCAATGGTTGTCGCACCGTCGTGAGCGGCGGGGACATCCAGCGCGCCAAGGGGATATCGTCAAAACCTACGAGGCTCAACTGCGCGGGCACCTGTACGTGGGCGAGGCGTGCGGCCTCCAGCACGCCCATAGCCTGCAGGTCGCTGCCGACGAATATCGCGGTCGGACGGTCATCCATCGACAGCATTGAAGTCGCGTGCTTGAAAGCGGCCTCAACGTGGAAGTCGCCCCAACGCACCAGATCGGGGTCGACCGGCAAGCCGGCCGCCTCCATCGCCGAGCGATAGCCGTCCATCCGGGCGCGGCTGCAGAACAAGTCGGGAGGGCCAGAGATAATCGCGATCCGCTGGTGGCCGAGCTCCGCTAGGTGGCGGGTCGCGGCATAGGCGCCCGACCAGTTGGTGGCGCCAACCGTCGGGACGTTCGGGTCAGGCTCCCCGCGTGGGTCGATTACCGCCAAGGGTATGCCCCTCGAGCGCAAAGCCGCCTTCTCCCTCTCGCTGAGGCGCGCCAAGAGCACGATCACGCCCTTCGTGCCACGCGCGGAAATGTCGTCAAGCCAACTGCCGTGCCAACCGGTATCGGGGAGGACGGTCACCGCAACGGTGGCGTGCATCCTTCGGGCAGCTTCCACCGCGCCTGCGATTATCTCGGTTGCCCAGGGGTTGCTCACCTCGCGGAGTACCAAGTGCACTATCGCGGCAGGCCCGCTAGCGGCCGCCAGCCGCCGTTCATATTTGTGCTCGGAAAGCAAACCCTGCACACGAGTGCGCGTCTCCTCCGAGACACGGTCGCTGCCGTTCAGCACCTTCGACACGGTCGCGACCGAAACGCCGGCTTCGGTGGCTATGTCGCTCATGGTCACGCGCTTGGGGGCTTTGCGACGACCGGAGCCGCCGTGAGAATTGCCGCCACTCGGTACCACCATCCTGGCTCCTTTCCCTTCCGTTGGCGTTCGGTCCGCACCGATTCTCGCGCCTCCCTTGATCGCTGATCGCCCCGTGGGCAGCCCCCCGCTCGAGAAGCTTGCATTTGTCCTGCATCGCAAGCCGGGTGCTGCAGCGAAATCAAGCGTAACATCTGCGAAAGATTATGTCAAAGGAAGCCCTCCACCTCGTCAACGCTGCCCCAGCGGCCCGGGCTTGCCTCGAGCCGTTCCCAGCTATGGCTGGTCCTGAAAGTCCTCGGCGGCAACAGGAAGAGAGCCGGTCTCGAAAGTTCTTGCGAACCTCTTGACGGTCATTGCCGTCGGGGGTAGAGTTCGCTAAAACACTGCGAAAAGTTTCCGCAAACGGAAGGGGAGGGGACATATGATACGTAGACGCAAGTCCAAGGCGTGCGCGCTAGCGGCGCTGTGCCTTTGCGTGCCGCTCGCGGCCGGGGCACAGGCAGGAGCAGCACAGACGCACCCGGCGACGACCAGGACGCCCGCGGGCATCTCGGGGACCATCAACTGGTGGGGATGGACGCCAACCGATTCGGCAGAGGCAAACGCCGAGATTGCGAGCTTCAACAAGGTCTATCCGAACATCAAGGTCAATTTCAAGCTGATCACGATCGCCAACTACGTGACGGCGATGCGGCCGGCACTCGTCTCGGGGAAGGCCCCGACCTGTTCGAGCTGCAGCCGGGCGCTTACGTGACCGAGTTCAACTCCTTCGCCACGGACATGGCACCCGTCGCTGCGGAGGCCCTCGGCAGCAACTGGCAGTCGAAGATCGCACCGAGCGGTGTCAGCGGTTTCACCTACAACGGCAAGCTCACGGCGCTGTCTGTCGGCTCGGTGTACGCCGGGACCTTGTGGATCGACGAAGGCCTGTTCAAGAAGTACAACGTCACTCCGCCGACGACGCTCGCACAGTGGGTGAGCGTATGTAAGACCTTCAAGGCGGACGGGGTCGGCTGTTTCGTGCAGGGGAACGAGACCGAGGGCTTCCTCCAGGACACCTTGCAATCGATCACAAACTCGGTACAGCCCGGGCTGTGGACCGCGGCATCCAGGGGTGAAGCCGATTGGACCAGCCCCGGCATCGTGAAGGCTCTGACGATCTGGAAGGGCCTCTTCTCCGACGGCATCATGGAGCCGGGCTCGCTCGGCGTACAGCAGTACCCCGATGGCAACAACGAGTTCCTCACCGGCAAGTACGCGATGATCATGATGGGGACCTGGTACACGGCGAACGTAACTAAGAGCGGCCTAACCTCGGCGTTGCAAGCGGCGGGAGTCAGCAACCCGAAGCCGTTCCCGATCCTGCCGATCGCGTTCCCGAACGTCGGCGGCCACCCGAGCGCGATGTACGGCGACGCCGACTACGGGCTAGCGGTGTACAACAAGTCGAAGAACACCGCCGCCGCAGAGACCTTCGCCAAGTGGCTCGCGACCTCGACGGCCGGCCAGCAGTACGTAGCCAATCAGCTCGAGGACCTGCCCTCGCTCAAGTCGGTGACGCCGAACTACGCGGCAGCAGGGATCGTCGACCCCAGCTTGCAGCTGAGCGCGGTCAAGAACCTGGCCGCTAGCGTTGGAAGCGTGACTGAACCCCGTGAGTTGCTGCTCAGCTCGGCGATGCAGATGGGCAACGGTGGCATCCTGTCGGCAGCGCAGGGTGTGGCCACCGGGTCGGAAACGCCGCAGGCAGCGGCCAACGCGCTGCAGAAGGCGGCGGTGGCCTCCGGCGTCAAGTTCAAGTAGGCAGCAGGCAGAGGGCTTAGAGAGAGCGGGCGTTTCGCATGGCCATGGTCCGACAGGGCCTCGGCGATCAATCTGGCGAAGCGCCCGCCTCCTGTCTGTTTGGTCGCCAGCGGCGCCGGGGCGTCAAGGTGGCCTCCGGGCTCCCCTGGATCCTCCCGGCGCTCGTCCTGTGCGTCGGGCTCATCTACTACTGCATCGGCTACACCGGGCTGATCTCGACATGGAACTGGGACGGCATCAGCCCGAACCCGCAGCATGTCGGCTTCGGGAACTACACCCAGCTCTTCCACGACCCGCTGTTCTGGGGCGCAGTGCGCCACACGGTCGTGTTCTTCGCCGTCACCTTCACGGTCCAGACCTTCCTCGGCCTCACCTTCGCTGTGCTCCTGCACTCTCGGATCCGGCTGGCAGTCGTCTACAAGGTGATCATTTTCATCCCGGTCGTGCTCGCACCGGCGATCATGGCGCCGGTCTTCCGGGCGATGCTGGCCCCCGGGGGTCAGTTCAACGAGCTGCTGCACGACGTCGGGCTCGGCTCGCTGGCGCAGCCGTGGATCGGGCAGACCTCGACGGCGCTGCCGGCGCTGATGGCGATCACCGTTTGGCAGTTCACCGGCTTCACGTTCGTCCTGTACTACGCGGCGATGAGCCAGATCGACCAGTCGGTCCTCGAGGCCGCACGCCTCGACGGCGCGGGCAACCTCAAGGTCATTACTCGCTTTGTTTGGCCGAGCGTGGCTGGCACGACCTTCGCCCTCGCCACCCTCAGCGTGATCGGGGCGCTCAAAACCTTCGATATCCCGTGGCTGGTCACCCAGGCCGGTCCCGATTACGCCACAAACTTCTTCGGGACATACATCTACCAGGAGATCATCCAGCTCGACAACGTCGGCTACGGGGCGGCACTTTCGATTGTCCTGCTGGTGATCGCTGTGATATTCGGGGTCGTGCTCCAGCTGTGGCGCAGGAGGAGATCGCTCGCATGATGTTCGAGGTCAGCAAGCGCTGGAAGCGGATCCTCCTCCAGGTCGTCGTAACGATAATGGTCCTGCCGTACCTGTTCCCGATAATAGTGATGCTGCAGGGATCCCTCGCCGGTGAGGGGTTCGAGAACTACAGGGCGGTCGCCGGGGTGCCGGGCTTCGCTCGTTTCTTTATTAACAGCGCCATCATTTCGGCCAGCGTGATCGCCCTCGTTTACGGTTGTGCCATGCTCGCCTCTTATGGCTTCGCCAAGCTGAGGCTTTTCGGGCGCGAGGTCTACTTCTGGATGCTTCTCGCCTGCCTGACGCTGCCCGAGGTTGTGCTCCTGGCGCCGCTGTTCACGACCGACCAGAAACTCAACCTGTACAACACTTACTGGGCGGTTATCCTGCCCCTGGCCGCGCTGCAGATCCCCTTCGCCGTCCTGTTGACGCGCAACTTCATCAGCGGCCTGCCCGACGAGCTGTTCGAGGCGGTCCGCGTCGATGGCGCCGGCCCCGTCCGGACCTTCAGGCACCTGATCGTCCCGCTGACCCGGCCGATTGCCGCCGCCGTGATCATCTTCACCCTCATCGCCGCGTGGAACGACTACCTGATGCCACTCGTGTTCGAACAGGCGACGAACATGCAGACGATCACCCTCGTCCCGCAGTTTTTCATCGGCGAGTTCAACGACGACCAGACGAAAATCCTCGCCTCGGCCGTGGTTACGGCTATCCCCGAGATCGTCGCTTACCTCGGCCTGCAGCGGCTCTTCGAGCGCGGGCTCACCGCCGGCGCTGTAAAGTGAGCGCTCACGTGGGAAGCCCGGGTGCACCGGCCCTAGCGCCCATGAACGTCCTCGTCACCGGGGGGAGCGGCAAGCTAGGGGGCGTCGTTGTAGCCGACCTTGTGGCGCACGGGCACAACGTGCTCAACGCCGACCTCGCCGCACCTGCCAAGCAGCTGTGCCCGTTCTTGCAGGTCGACCTGCAGGACGCAGGCCAGGTGCTCGAAGCGATCGACGGGGTCGACTTCTGCCAGTCAAGCGACGCTATCGTGCACCTTGCCGCCACGCCGGCACCGGGACGTACGCCGAACACAACAACGTTCAAGAACAACGTGACCGGTACCCACAACGTCTTCGAAGCAGCGAGAAGGCTCGGCGTGCGCAATGTCGTCTACGCCTCCAGCGAGATCATCTTCGGGCTGCCCTTCAGTATGGCGCCGACCTACCTGCCCGTCGACGAGGAGTCCCCGCCGAGGCCGGAGAGCGCCTACGGCCTCTCCAAGTTGCTCGCCGAGCAAATGGCCGAGCAGTTCTGCCGCCGTGACCCCGAGCTGAAGATGTTCGGCTTGCGCTTCTCCAACGTGCAGCTAATAGGGGACTACGCCAGGTTCCCGAGTTTCCAGCTCGACCCTTACGAGCGCCGCTGGAACCTGTGGGGCTATATCGACGCACACGACGGCGCCCAGGCGGTGCGCAAGGCGCTCGAGTCGGGACATCGCGGTGCCGAGGTGTTCGTGGTAGCGAACGCCGAAACGGTTGTGCGCCGGCCGAATGCTGACCTCGTCGAGCATTGCTTCCCGGGCACGCCGCTCGCCGACGGGCTTGGCCCGAACGACACTTTGCTGTCGATCGAAAAAGCCAGGCGCCTGCTCGGCTACGAGCCGGAACACCATTGGTGGGACGAATGTGACGATCCCCAAAGAGAAAGTTGAGGAGCAACCCGTGACAGTCGACGTGCTCACACCTCGCCTCTTGGGCAGGACCGGGCGGCTAGTGACGGGGCTTTGCGTCGGCGCGGGCGAGATAGGTGCCATACCCGTTTATGGACCTCCCTTGCCAGAACCACAAGCCATGGCCACCGCCCGCCGTGCTTTCGCAGGGCCGCTCAACTTCGTCGACACTTCAAACGGCTACGGTCTGTCCGAGGAGCGGCTCGGTACCGCGCTGGCCGAGCTGGGGGGCGTACCGGAGGGCCTGCTCTTGGCTACCAAAGTGGATCCCGAGGACGGTGGGCCTTTCGACGGGCGAAGGGTACTGGCCTCGGCCCGAGAGAGCATGGGCCGCCTCGGGCTTGACCATCTTCCCCTGCTCTACCTGCATGACCCCGAGCGGATCAGCTTCGAGCAAGCCATGGCCCCCGATGGCCCTGTCGTCGCACTCGGGGAGCTCGTAGCCGAGGGCCTAGCGGGCCACATTGGTGTCGCCGGGGGCCCGGTGGGGCTCCTGCGCCGCTTCGTTGCCACGGGAAGCTTTCAGGTGGTGTTGACTCACAACCGGTGGACCTTGCTCGACCGTTCGGCTGAGCCCCTGCTGGAAGACTGTGCCGCCGCCGACGTCGCGGTTATAAACGGTGCCCCCTTCGGAGGTGGGATCCTGGCCAAGGGCCCGGCAGTTTCTCCCAAGTACGCCTACCGCCCTGCGTCACCAGCGCTCCTCGGTGCAGTGTCGGCCATGGAGGCGACGTGTGCGCGTTTCGAGGTGCCAATGGCGGCCGCGGCCCTGCAGTGCTCTCTGCGTGAACCCCGCATTACCTCAACGATCGTGGGCATGTCTCGCCCAGAGCGCTATGACGAGGCCCTGACGCTGGCGGCCTATCCCATCCCCGACGACCTCTGGTCGGAGATCGAGGCGCTCGCGCCCGGGCCGGAGCATTGGTTGTCATGAGATCCGAAGGAGATTTCTCGTGCCCCTGATCCAAGTTGATCTTGAGCGGGAGCTGTTCGACTCGCTCCACCAGGAGCTCAGCGCCGCCATCCACGAGGCCCAGATCGAGGCATTGGGTATCACGGCGGACGACCTTTTCCAGGTCTTTCGCCCTCACGACGCCGCTGAGCTGAAGTTCGATCCCCGGTACAACGGGGTAGAGCGGCGGCACCTGGTGCTGATAAGGATCACCATGGTGCACATGTACAGCGTCGCCATCAAGCAAAAGCTCTACCGGGCCATTGTCGAGAGGCTGGGCCAGCATGGCGTCCGGCCGGAGGACATCTTGGTGTCCGTTGTCGAAAACGGCTTCGAAGACTGGTACGCAGGCCGGCTCTAAAAGCCGGCGCCACGGCGCCTCAGGCAAACCGAAAGGAAAGACCGCAAGATGATGGACAGAGATATGACCGACCTCAGGGTGCTTTACATCGGGGGCACGGGGACCATCAGCACCTCCTGCGTACGGCTGTCACTCGAATGCGGCATGCGGGTCTACGGCTTGAACAGAGGTAACAATCGTGCAGCGCGTGCGTTGCCAGAGGGGGTGACATGGCTGAGAGCGGACGTCACCGACGAGGCGTCGGTTCTCTCAGCCATAGAGGGCCTCGATTTTGACGCCGTTGTCAATTTCCTTTCCTACGACGCCGGCGATGCCGAGCGCAGCATAAAAACGTTCCAGAGCCGTACGAAACAGTACGTGCAGATCAGCTCGGCGTCGGTTTACGGCAAGCCGGTGCTCCAGGTCCCGATCGTCGAGTCGACGCCTACTCATAACCGGTTCATTGAGTACGCGCGCGCGAAGCTGCGCGCCGAAGAAGTGCTGAAGCGGGTGTACCGAGACGAAGCTTTCCCGGTCACCATTGTGCGCCCTTCGCACACTTACGACGATGCCAACCCGCCTCTCCCGGGGGGATGGACAGTGGTGGCCCGCATTGCTCGCGGTGCAGAAATCCCGGTCCACGGCGATGGGACCTCGCTGTGGACCCTTACGCATGCGGAGGACTTCGCGGTCGGCCTCATCGGGCTCCTCGGCAACCCGCGGGCGATCGGGGAAACATTCCATATTACCGGTGAGGATATTTATACGTGGGACCAGATCTACACGATCGTCGCTGACGCCTTAGGAGTGGACGCCAGACTGGTGCACGTTGCCTCTGAACTGTTCCCCGTCGTCGCCCCGGACTGGTTCTGGTCCGACCTGTTGGTTGGCGACCTCGCCCATCGCGCGGTGTTCGACAATGCCAAGATCCACCGCTTCGTCCCAAGCTTCGCACCAAAGCTCACTTTCCACAGAGCGGCTGGACGAATGATGGACTGGCGCCGGGACCACCCTGAGCAGACGCGCGAGGACGAGGCAACGGACGCCGTACTGTCGCGAGTAGTCGGGGCCTATCATGCCGCCCGGCAGGCATTTGCAGACCGAGCTCCGCGGTGATGCCGCTCGCTCCGTGGGGATCTCGCCCTCGGTTAGACTGGTCGTGGCTCCATTAGGTCAAACGTGTTCGTCGATTTCGACTGATGGCAGGTCGCGTACTTCGTCCTTGGTGATGTTGAGCCGGACGCCGTCCGCAGCGTCTTTGACGGCGCTTATCGGGATGGCAATTCTCTTTTGACCCCAGAGATGGCCTTCGTCGAGGAGCACATGGGTGACGCAGTGGTCGCCTGGGTGGATGACCAGCCCTTGGACGCGCCCGATGGGGCCGTCGGTGGCAAACACGTGCTCACCCCGGCGCACCTCCACCTCGCCCAAGGGCACTCGGTCATTGGTGACCACTACTGGCCGGTCACCCTCCGTCATCCCTAGGCCTCCCATACTCAACGCTGCTCCGCCGCCGAGCCCGTAATAGGGCCGCGAAAGCATCTGGTCTTGGCCATAACCCCACTCCCGTGTCCCGCCCGGTAGTAACTGTGTCTCTTCGGCTTCTTCAAGCTTGTCGAACTCATCCCTTGTACATGCCAGCAGGACTCCTTGGCTTGTCGATGACACCAGTGCGACAGGGACGAGATGGCCCTTTGCGCGGCCGTGCTTCGGCTCGACGACGAGATGGGTGAGGACGCGAGCGACGGGGTCGACGACAACTCGTCTCAGGTCGCCGCAGACACCGTCGCTGCAAGAGACTTCGCTCCCGATGGTGAATTCTGTGGGCTTGTTCACGGTAGGTTTCCTTTCGTGTTCTCCGCGGGCCATGTCATAGGCTCACGCCGCTCGGGCGTAGGACAGTTGCTCCAGCGCGGCAATACGCTCGGCAATAGGGGGGTGCGTGTCAAAGAGGTGGTGGAACCGGCCTTCGTGATGCTGGAGCGGGTCGTCGATGCACATCGCCGCGGTGGCGTGGTTGAACTTGGCGAAGGGCTTGTCGTTGGCCTGGAGCTTCTTCAGGGCGCTGATCAACCCCACTGGGTTACGGGTCAGCCCGACGCCGCTTATATCGGCGAGCGACTCGCGCCGGCGCGACAGGGCCAGGCGCACCAGGGGACCAAAGATGAGGGCCACCACGGCGAAGAGCGCTCCGGCGGCGAACACGATGATCATCAACTGGCCCGACTGACGTCCCCGGCCGCGCATGAAGAACACCGAGCGCCACACGACGCTTGCTAGTAGCCCTGCCAGCCCGATCAGCGTGCCAACGATGAGCAGCAGGCGTACGTCGTAGTTCTTGATGTGGCTCATTTCATGGGCTATGACGCCCTCGAGCTCCTCGCGGTTCATTATTGCCAGCAAGCCCGTAGTAACCGTGATGGCGGCGTGCTGGGGGCTCATGCCGGTGGCGAAGGCATTAGGGGAGGGGTCGTCGATCACAAAAACCTCGGGCTTTGCGAAGCCCTCTCCAATAGCTAGGGCTTCGACGATGTCATGCAATTGGCGGTATTGGCCGGGGTCAGCCGGGCGGGCTCCTGATACCGAAAGGACCAGGCGCCTACCCGAGGTGAACGAGAAACCGATCCCGGCTAGAGCCAGGACCGCTGCTACCGCGATCCCCACAGTTATGTCCCCTGCCACGCCCGAGGTCGGGCCCCGAAGGCGGCTGGGAGATCTCGGCCCACAGGAAGCCGAGCAACGCACCGATCCCAACCCACACAACGAAGAACAAAATGACACAGACAGCGGCCCGCCGTTTGTTCTTGGCTATCTGCTCGTACATGGCTGCTCAGGTCAAACCGTGGGAGGACCGGAACCCGTTGGGACCGGCGGGGCCGAGGAAGCAGGCCCGTTGGAAGGAGGGCCGTTCGGCGGGCCCGTGAAGCTCACCTCTGGTACTTCGCGCTCGGCCTCGTCGGTTTGGAAGAAGGCGACTGCGTGGAACCCGAACGAGCTCGCCAGCAGGTTCCGGGGGAAGCTCTGCAAAGCAATGTTGTAGTCCCGGCCACTGGTGTTGTAGAAACGACGGGCGTATTCGAGCTTGTCTTCAGTGGCAGTGAGCTGCTCTTGCAGCTGGAGGAAGCTCTCGACGGCACGTAGCTGGGGATAGTTCTCGGACACCGCGAACAGCGACCGCAGCGTTTGTGACAGGACGTTCTCTGCAGGGCCGACCTTGGCAGGGTCGCCG
The DNA here is from genome assembly GCA_963725935.1 of uncultured Acidimicrobiaceae bacterium. Taxonomy (GTDB): domain Bacteria; phylum Actinomycetota; class Acidimicrobiia; order Acidimicrobiales; family Palsa-688; genus Fen-671. The sequence goes on from CAVSAM010000007.1 coordinate 286,039, forward strand.
GTGGCCCCGGCGCTCACCGCCCCAGCACGCGCCGCAGTTACGGCCTCAAAAGTCGCGCTCTCATGGGAGGCGTAACCCTTTACCGTCTCGACCAGGTTGGGTATGAGGTCATGGCGGCGCTTGAGCTCGACGTCTATTTCCGACCAGGCCTCTTGTACGCGGTTGCGGCGTCGGACCAAGCCGTTGTAGGCCAGGACGCCGCCGCCCAGCAAGACCACCACCACTATCGCAACGACGATCACTAGGACCATTGCATCGACACCACCCTCGTAGGCACTCTTGACATCACGTGCGCTACCGGGGTCTGGAGCAACGCCTTACCAGACCGAGGCTACCACGGTTATCCCGTTCATTGAGGGCCGTTGGCCTCTGCTTTTGGGGCCGTTGGTCTCTGTTGTCCGTACCGTCTGGGCGGTCGACTAACAGCGTGCGTGTACGCCTCGTCGAGCCCCGGCCGGCCGGCCACACGGTGTACGACTACGCCCTTCTGCCACGCCTCGGCTTGCCCCTGATCGGCGCGCTATTGTCACGGGCCGGCCACGATGTCAAGGTCTACTGCGAGCTCATCGCTCCCGTCGACCTTGACGAGTGCCTGGCGGCGGACATCGTCGGCATATCCGCTACGACGTCGACTGCTCCCTCGGCGTACCGCTTGGCCGACGTGCTCGGGTCATGCGGTGTCCCGGTCGTCCTCGGCGGCCCGCACACCAGTTTCTGTACTGACGAGGGGCTAGACCATGCACCTTTCGTGGTGCGCGGCGAAGGACAGGCGACGATGCTCGATCTCGTCGGGTGCCTCTCAAGAGGGGACGACCTCCGCAACGTCCGAGGCCTCTCGTTCCGAGGGCCAGACGGCGAGCCACACCACAACCCGGCTCGTCCGATAACGAGCCAGTCCGAGTTCATGGCTTTGCCGGCACCCGACCTCACGCTGGTGGCGGGGCACGAGAAAATGGCCACCAGGCCGGTGATGACCCAGTGGGGGTGCCCGTTCGACTGCGAGTTCTGTTCGGTCACCGCCATGTTCTCGCGCTCGGTCCGCCACCGCAGCACTGAGCAGGTAGTGCAGGAGATCGCGGCCCTGGGGGCAGAGCGGGTCTTTTTCTATGACGACAACTTCGTTGTCAATAAGGCGCGGACGACGCAATTGCTCGAGGCCATTATGGCGGCCGACCTGACGCTACCGTGGTTCGCCCAGGCCCGGGCCGACGTGGTCCTGTGCTCACCGGCACGACCGCAGATCGACCACCGTTTCCTCGAGCTCATGCGCCGGGCGGGTGCCGAGATGCTCATGATCGGTTTCGAGACCATAACCGATGAAGGCTTGGCCCGCTTGGGTAAACGACTTTCGGTGGCGACGGAGGAACGAGCAGTCGCGGCTCTGCACAAGCATGGGATCGCTGTGCACGGCATGTTCGTGGGCGGGCTGGACACCGACGATGTCGCTAGCGCCGGCGCCACCGCCCGTTTTGCGCGTCGCATTGGTATCGACACGTTCCAGTTGATGGCCGAAATACCGTTGCCTGGCACCAAGCTCTGGGAACGAGTCAGCTCCGAGCGGCGGCTCCTCTCAGATGACTGGTCCCTTTTCGACGGCCACCAGGTGGTTATGCAGCCGGCTCGGATGTCCCCCCTCGACCTCCAACTCGGGATACTCGAGGCGACTCGCCGGTTTTATTCGTGGCCGGGGATCGTGCGCTCCGGCTTAGCCGGAGCACTGTCCCACCTCCCAACGCTGCTGGGCACAACCGGGCCGGCGATGCTACGCCAGCTTCCGGCATTGGCCAAGATAGCCTGGGGCCGCCGTTGGGACGAGGTGACGCCTTACTTGCAAGCAAAGTTGCCCGCATCAGCGTTTTCGGGTTTGGCACAGGCTTTCTGGCTCCCCGCGGTCCGGATGTACGCCAGACGTCAGCTGAGCGCCTGGTGGGGCGCAGAGCGGTCCCGGGCCCATTTGGAGCTCCTGAGGTCTTTGCCTTCCGTTCCCAATGCGGGGGCCTGAACCTCAATACGTGACGAGACGCGCTCAGCCTAGGTGGCGCAACCCAGCCCAAAAGCTCGCCCAAGGGCCGGAGGGACCGGTGCAAACCCGAATCTGCGCCCCGTTTTCGTCGTTTGCGACATTGTGGGGGGGCCGGAAGGTGGCGGTGTACCTGCACGAGGCGAAGTGGGGCCGCAACTGGCTCACCGAGCCGAGCGCCAAGACGGTGGCGTCAGGAGCGTGCCCCGGCCCCCAGGACCAATATGTGTTGTGCCCGGACAGCACGGGCGGTAAGCCCGCATTTGCAGACCGATCTCCCCGGTAAGGCGGACGTCGCCCCGGCGGTACTCTTGCGAAATGCGACCCCTTCGGTACTCCATCAACGTCACATTGGACGGGTGCTGCGATCATCGGGCAATCCCCGCGGACGAAGACTTGCATCGTCACGCGGTCGAGAACCTCCACCACGCCGATGCCCTGCTCTTTGGCCGGGTGACTTACGAAATGATGGAATCATCCTGGCGGCCGCCGGCGACGACGGGAGCGAGACCTGATTGGATGGAACCCTTCGCCCAGACGATCAACGCGGCAAAGAAGTACGTCGTGTCGAGCACCCTGGAGCCGGTCGATTGGAATGCGGAACTCTTGCGCGGGGATTTGGGTCAGGCCGTTCAGCAACTCAAACGAGAGCCGGGCGAAGGACTGTTCGTGGGAGGTGTGAAGCTCCCACTGGCGTTGACGGAGCTGGGATTGATCGATGAGTACGAGTTCGTGGTGCATCCCAGGCTCGCGGGCCACGGGCCGACGTTGTTCGCGGGGCTATCGAAGCATGTCGACTTGAAGCTCGTGAGCCGGCTGGAGTTCGGCTCGGGGGCGGTGGCGATGCGGTACGAGCCGAGAACGTAACCAGCGGGCTTGCCAGTCCGAGCCTTCGGTTGCCCCGGAGGTGCCATCTGAGGTATTACAACGCACGGCCCCGGAGGGCCTAGTAGCCTCACTACATAGCACTCTTAGGCAAGAAGACAGCGAGGCTCCCGGCAGGCCCCACCTTCGTGATGCCAAAGCTCAACCCTCTTTCGGATCCGCGCATGCGAGTACTGGTGCGGATGGCGGCGACGGAGGGGAACTACGAAGCGATGCTCGACGCCCATGACCTCGCTATGCGCCTCCTCCCGCCAGGAGACGAATTGTGGTCTTGGTGGCTCGCTGGGCTCGAGAGCCTCGGCGCCAGCAATGACGAGGACCTCGCTGTGTTCGTGAAGTTCACTCGAGAGGCAGCGGGTATCGAGCCCTGGGGCACCGTCCCAGCGGGAGCTCGCGAGCACCTACGGGCCTTTGGAAGTTAGGGCGCCCGGCCAGCGTCCCGAGTTTCAAGCGCCTTGCGGACGCGGTCCGGAGTGAATGCTTCCAAGGTTGCAACCACCGGCTCGAGGCCAGAGCGGGCGGTCACGATCCGCACAATGGCTTCGTCAAGGCCCTGCGATAGGCGAGCGAAGGCTTCGGCTGCGCCCGCCGCTGGGCCGAAGTAACCGACCGAGTTCAAAAATTCGTCGGGGACAGCCGAGACCAGAGCATCCAGGGTTTCCCCGCTATGTTTCCTTTGTTCGAGCTCGGAGAGGACTTCGCCGAACCCCATCTCGCCGAACAGCCCGCGGTAACCGGCGGTCAGTGGCGTACCCGGCGTGGCCATGGCGTAGGTGAGGACCTGCTTGCCCAGCGCCCGACGGGCCGCATCGATGTCGTCGTCGACGCAGACCCGGATGTACATGGTCAACGTCACCTCCGCCGGGTCGCGTCCCTCACGGCCGGCACCCTGGTGCAAGAGACGCCGGCTCTCTGCGATCCGGGCCGTAGTGGCCCAGTTCAGCAGGGCTCCGTCCGCTAGCTCGCCGGCCAAGCGCAGCATCTGCGGGCCAAGCGCACCCAGGTAGACCGGTACCCGGGCCAAGCCGCCGAGAGCGAGCGAGGCGTCCCGAAGACGCAATGCGGGGCCGTCGTAGGTGACCGTCTCGCCCGCCAGTAGCGCCCGTACGACCGTGAGATAGTCACGCATCACGGCGACGGGCCGGTTTGGCATCCCGACCGACGCCCAGAACCCCGGGCCGTACCCTCCCGTCCCAATACCAAGGATGAAGCGGCCGTCGGAGAGCTGGCCCACGGTGGCCGCCTGAGCCGCCAACGCCAGCGGGCTCCACATCCGGGCGGCCGGGACAACGGGAATCCCTGTGTGCAGTGGCGTGTCCAAAGCCCAAGCGGTGCACACATGAAAGGCGTCCGGAACTCCTCCTGCGGGGGTCCACAGGCTTTCGAAGCCCAACCCGCGGCCTCCTGCCCCGCGTCGCGCAGCTCGTCGAACGGGAGCCCCAACCGAGCATCAAGTCCTGCACCGATACGCATTTTCACTCCCGAGGTTGGATCGTTGGCCGCCAACGCTCTCTGAGGGCAAGCGCACGTCGTACCCAGGGAACACGCTGGCTTGGCTGCTTGGGCGTTACGCCGGTAAGGAAGGCAACGAGTGGCTAGCCTAAACAACTGATGAAGAGAATCGTGATCGGAGCGGACGGCTCCCCGCCAGCCGAGCGGGCGACCGATATCGGCCTTGAGTTGGCTGCGAGTACGGGTGCCCAGGTCGTCTTCGTTCACTTCTCCGCCTTGGCAGAGGAGTTGTTCCAAGAGGACCCGCAGAACGGGCCCTCACAACAGCGGATCGAGGAGGCTGATCCCGTTCTCCACCAAGCAGCGGAGGCCGCCAGGGCTCGGGGAGTTGCCGCTGAGCTCAAGCTTCAGTACGAACGCGGGACGACCGAGATTGCCGCGGAGCTGGCAGGCTTCGCGGAGGGCTTAGGCGCCGACATGATCGTCGTCGGCAACAGGAGCCGAAGTGAGGTTGCTGAAGTCGTTCTCGGAAGCGTCTCCCACGAGTTGCTGCGGATCTCCCCGGTTGCGGTCGTCGTCGTCCACGCGGCGAGCAAAAGGCTTTAGCGATTTCGAAGCCAAGGTAACCCGGCCTAGAGACCCTTCGATAGGGGGGCCGGGCGAGCCCGAGATCGCTTCCGGCGCCGCCTGCAGGCTAGGCAGCATTAGGTTGCTAAGGCGGACGATGACCATTTCGACGGCCGGCGAGCGCAGCAGCGAAGCCGCCTTTGTGGCGGAGGTCGAGGAACTCGTGCGACATTGGGTCGATGCCGCAGCGGCACTGCGGGAAGACCGGTCGGCACAGCGGCTTGCTGCCCTCCTGAAGGATCCCGATGGCCTCGATTTCACGGTTGCATTCGTCGACCGGGTCGTCCGCCCAGAGGATGCTCGTGTCGCCGCTGCCAGTTTGCGCGAGTTGGCCGCTCGTCCACCGCGCTTCTTGCCCTGGCACCTGCGCCTGGGCCTCCGCGTCGCCGGGGTGATCTCGCGCGCGGCCGCGAAAGCCGTCATGTTCGTCGTACGCGCTGCGCTGAGGTCGATGGTGGGCCATCTCCTAATTGACGCCACAGACGCCCGGCTTGGGCGGGCTGTCGGCCGCATCCGCTCGCCTGGGGCCCGGCTCAACTTCAACCTGCTGGGCGAGGCTGTGCTGGGGGAGCGAGAGGCCGCGCGCCGCCTTGATGGGGCTCGACGGCTGCTGATGCGGCCGGATGTCGACTACGTGTCGATCAAGGTCTCGGCCACCGTGCCGCCGGTCCCAGCGTGGGCATTCGACGAGGCGGTCGGGTACATAACCGAGCGGCTCCTGCCGCTCTACACGCTGGCCGCGAACGCGTCCACGCCCAAGTTCATCAACCTCGACATGGAGGAATACCGCGATCTCGACTTGACGATCGCAGTATTCATGGCGGTCCTGGACCGGACGGAGCTGCTCGCTTTGGAGGCCGGCATCGTGTTGCAGGCCTACCTTCCCGACGCACTGTCGGCAATGCTCCGGTTGCAGGCCTGGGCGGCGGGCCGACGCGCTCGTGGCGGGGCTTGCATCAAGGTCCGCCTCGTCAAAGGCGCCAACCTTCCGATGGAGCGCGTCGAGGCCGCGCTCCACGGTTGGCCACTCGCAACGTGGGCAACAAAGCAAGGTACTGACGCCAACTACAAGCGGCTCCTGCGTTGGGCGATGACGCCGGAGCGGCTTGCGAACGTGCGCCTCGGGGTGGCCGGTCACAACCTGTTCGATGTCGCCTACACATGGGTGCTGGCCGGTCAGAGGGGAGTGCGGGACCGGCTCGAGTTCGAGATGCTGCTGGGGATGGCCGCCGGCCAGGCTGCAGCCGTTCGCGAGACGGTCGGGGGACTGCTGCTCTACACGCCTGTGGTCCACCCGGACGAGTTCGATGCGGCGATCGCCTACCTCGTTCGACGGCTCGAGGAAGGTGCCAGCAGCGACAACTTCATGTCGGCGGCGTTCGAGCTGCACGACGACAGTTCGTTGTTCGAGCGGGAACGGTCGCGGTTCCTCGCATCGTTGTCGGCCCTCGACGACGAGGGACCGGAGTTCGTGCCGGCGGCGAACCGCGTACAGGACCGGCGTACCGAGCACCCGACAGTGGCAGATGTCTTCGCCAACACACCGGACACAGACCCGTCCCTGCCGGGCAACCGGGCCTGGGCCTACGAGATCATCGGCAAGGTGACCACCTCCACCCTCGGCGCCGAACTGGTGGACGCGCACACCGTTGCCGACGCGGCGGTCCTGGACGGGATCCTGGGGTCAGTTGCCGGCGGTGACTGGGGTACGCGGTCCGGCGCCGAGCGCGCAGCGGTCCTCCGTCGGGCCGCCGTCGAGCTCGAGCGCCGCCGGCCCGACCTGCTGGAGGTAATGGCGTCCGAGTGCGGTAAGACTCTGGACCAGGCCGATCCCGAAGTCTCCGAGGCGGTCGATTTCGCAAACTACTACGCCACCTTGGCCGAAGAGCTCGACCAGGTGGACGGCGCCCGTCATGTCCCCGTCAAGCTAACGGTGGTCGCGCCTCCGTGGAACTTCCCCGTCGCGATCCCGGCCGGTTCTACCCTCGCGGCTCTCGCAGCCGGCTCGGGCACCGTGATCAAGCCGGCGACCCAGGCGCGGCGTACCGGCTCAATGATGGTCCAGGCACTTTGGGACGCCGGTATCCCCTCCGGTGCATTGGCACTGGTGCATGTCGACGAGGGCTCCTTGGGCCGGAGCTTGATAGCCGACCCCCGCGTAGACCGGTTAGTGCTCACCGGCGCCTTCGAGACCGCGGCGCTGTTCCGCACGTTCCGCCCCGACCTGGCGCTGCTCGGCGAGACCAGCGGCAAAAACGCGATCGTCGTCACCCCGAGCGCAGACCTCGACCTCGCCGTTAAGGACATCGTCGCCTCAGCCTTCGGCCACGCCGGCCAGAAGTGCTCGGCCGCCTCACTGTGCATCCTCGTCGGTTCGGTGGCTCGTTCGGGCCGGTTCCGAAGGCAGCTGGTGGACGCAACTTCGTCGCTCAAGGTGGGCTGGCCCTCTGACCCTACGAGCCAGATGGGCCCGGTCATCGAGCCGGTCTCCAGCAAGCTCCGCCGAGCCCTCACCGAGCTTGCGCCCGGCGAGACGTGGCTGGTCCAGCCTCGCCAGCTCGACGGCTCCGGACGGCTGTGGTCGCCGGGCGTCAAGTCCGGCGTCGCGCGGGGGTCCGAGTACCATTTGACCGAGTACTTCGGCCCAGTCCTTGGGCTGATGACCGCCCAGGACCTCACCGAGGCGATTGAGATGCAGAACCAGGTCGACTATGGGCTGACGGCTGGGCTGCACTCGCTTGACCGCGACGAGATTTCCGTATGGCTGGAGCGGGCCCAGGCCGGCAACCTTTACGTCAACCGCGGCATCACCGGTGCGATCGTGCGCCGCCAGCCGTTCGGCGGCTGGAAGCGCTCGTCCGTCGGGGCCGGCAACAAGGCGGGCGGGCCCAACTATCTCGTCGGCCTGTCGGATTGGACCTCCGCGCCGGCGATGGTCACCGCCCCGGCGACCGGAGCAGTCCGCGTGCTGATCGACCTCGTGTCGGCTGTTTTAGCTCCCGAGCAGCGCGACTTCCTTGAGCGCTCTGTTGGTTCGGACGCTGCCGCCTGGCAAAACGAGTTCGGCATCGCCCGCGATGTAAGTGGGCTGCGGGTCGAGCAGAACGTGCTGCGTTACGTCCCGGTCCCGGTTTGGATCCGCTTCGAGCGCGGCGAGCCCGTCGAGCTGTTGCGGGTCGTGGCCGCCGGTCTCCGGGCTGGGTCAGTTCTCCGCATCTCGGTCGCGGAACCGTTACCCGGGGTCGTCACTGAGTCTCTTGGGCACATCGGGTTGTTCCCTCTTGTAGAGGACAGGGCCGCCTGGAGCACGGCTCTGGCCGGTCTCAGCGCCGCACGTGTCCGTCTGTTGGGCGGCCAACGCGCTGTGTTCGCCGAGGACAGCTGCGGCAGGCCGGAGATCGCCCTGTACGCGCAGCCCGTCGTCGAGGCCGGCCGGGTTGAGATCCTTGCGTTCGTGCAAGAACAGGCAATCGCTATCACCACGCACCGCTTCGGTTCTCCGACCTCACTTGTCGAAGTCGGGCCCCATGGCGGCCCTTCTGGTCGCCGAGACGTTCCCGCGCCATGACCAGCAGTCCGCCAACGACTTGGGCCGACGCCTTTCGAGTTGAGCTCCAAAGGTTGGTTGACACCGGCTATCCCCGTCCGAGAAGGGGCGGCCAGGCCCTCGGCGAACGTGCCAGCAGGGAGCAACGAGAGTTCTTGTCGTCCCTTCCGCCTGGTTATGTGGAAGAAACACCTCCGGAGCTTGCAGCTCGCGACTGGCTCGAAATTTTGATCCTGCAAGCGAGTGAACAGGCCGAGCACCACAACAATAAGGGCGATCTCGTCGACGGTCTTAGCGGAGAGAGCTCTGAGGGCCCTAGCTTTGAGGGTGAGTACGGGCACTTCGTTGTCGACCCGGGGCCAGGTACGGCGCACGAAGACTTTCGACTACGGCGGAGTGGGGTACGACGGCTCGAGCTTTCCACCCTCCTCCCAGTTTTGGAGAGCTTCGGCCTAGCCGTTGTGGAAGCTGTCCCGTGGCATTTTGTTCTCGGACCGGCCGGCCCCGGTTTCTACCTGGACGATATAGGCCTTCGTGCCCGCACGCCAGGGATGGAGCTCGGCTTCGATCTGAATAGTGCCGGCGGGCGGCTTGTGAAGGCGATCGAGGCCGTCCTGTCGGGCGACTCCGAGCTGAACATACTTAATAAGTTGGTACTGAGCGCCGACCTCACTTGGCACGAGGTCAACCTCCTGTGCGCCTACCAGGCATATCGCCAGGCCGTGGGAGGCCCGAGGGCGACCGAGCGGGCGGCGTTGATGGGTGAATCCCTCGTCCTGTTCCCGTCGGTCGCGGCCGCCGTTATCAAGCTCTTCTACGATCGGCTTGTCCCGGCACCCCCGTATGGCCCGGGCCCCCACGATGTAGGGGCTGATCACGACGGCGGGGCGTGGGCAACTGTGCTTGAAGCGCTCTCGCCGCGTCCCTGACCTTGCGCATCACGAAGTGCTGTCGGAACTGCTCTCACTGGTGGAGGCCACCACGCGCAGCAACTGGGCTCTCAGGCGGGGCCCGGTGGCTCTCAAGTTCGCGAGCGCATCGGTGCACTTTTTGCCAGCGCCGAAGCCGACATCAGAGATCTTCGTATGGACGCCGTGGTTCCACGGTCTGCACTTGCGGTTTGGAGCGGTGGCGCGAGGGGGGATCCGCTGGAGCGAGCGGCAGCGGGACCTAAGGACCGAAGTACTTGGGCTAGCCCGTGCTCAAGTCAAAAAGAACTCGCTCATCGTCCCTACTGGGGCCAAGGGTGCCTTTGTGCTCCGCGATCTGACCGCTGGTCGGGACAAAGCCCGAGACGCCTACGCCGCTTTCATCGTTAGCCTTCTCGACCTGACCGACAACATCGTGGACGGAAAGATCGTTCACCCAAGCGGCATATGGTGCCGGGACGGGGAAGATCCCTACCTTGTCGTGGCCCCTGACAAGGGCACTGCCACGTTTTCGGACCTCGCCAACGAAATCAGCACCGAGACGGGTTTTTGGCTGGGTGACGCCTTCGCTTCGGGGGGAAGCAATGGTTATGACCACAAGGCACTCGGCATTACGGCGAAGGGGGCCTGGCTCGCCGTCAGGCGCCACTTCCATGCCCTTGGGATCGACCCTCAACGCGAACCCATTCGTGTGGTGGGGGTTGGCGATATGTCTGGTGACGTGTTCGGCAACGGGATGCTGCAGAGCCGGGAACTGCGCCTTATAGCGGCTTTCGACCACCGGCATATTTTTGTCGACCCCTCGCCTGACCCACAGCGTTCGTATGAAGAGAGGCTTCGGCTCAGCCGGCTTCCGGGGTCTTCTTGGCGTGACTATGACCTGAGTACTGCGTCAGCGGGATCGGCCGTCTATTCCCGCCAAGCCGTGCAGGTCCCGCTGTCCGACGAGGCGCGCTCAGTCCTCAACCTGGGGCCGAGCCGGGTTTCGGCGACCGAACTGGTCAGAGCGATCCTCGAGGCCCCATCGGACCTTATTTTCTTCGGTGGCATCGGCACATTTGTCAAGGCTCCCGACGAGCTCGATGTTGAAGTGGACGACGCTTCAAATGACGACGTGCGGGTGAGCGCCGATCATGTCCGAGCGCGCGTGATCGTCGAGGGTGCGAACCTTGCCGTAACGCAGCGCGCTCGCGTCGGTTATTCGCGCAGGGGTGGGCGAGTAAACGCGGACTTCGTGGACAATGCGGGTGGCGTCGCTTTGTCAGATCGCGAGGTGAACCTGAAGGTCCTTCTCGATCTGGCTGAGGCCCATGGTCGGCTAGGCGCCGGGAGAAGGCACGAGATGCTTGCGCAGGTCGCCGATGAAGTGGTCCGGGCAGTCCTTACCGATGTTTCGCGGAGCATCGGCTCTCTCGATCATGCTGCGGTTACCAGTGCCACTGACCTTCCGGGCTACGAATCCTTGATGGAGGAGCTGAAAGAGGGAGGCAGCCTCGACCCTACGGTTGAAAGCCTCCCGGATGCTGGTGAATTGAACCGCCGTCGCGGCGCCGGTGCTGGTTTCACGCGTCCCGAGGTGGCAGTCGTCCTAGGTTATGCCAGGATCGATATCGCGGCGTCTCTGGCTGGTTCTGCCGAAGTCACCCGGGCCGCTTTCGAAACCTGTGCTCTCAGCTATTTCCCCGGGGCATTTCAAGACGCCTTTTTTGGCCTCGTACCGCTCCACCCTCTGTACAACAAGATCATCGGGTGCCAAGTCGCAAACGAAGTCGTCGACCGCATGGGGCCGGTATGGGCTCATGAGGTGGCAAAAGAGTCGCGCCGCCACTTATCTGAGGTAATCACCGCCTATTGGGCAGCGAGGGAGGTGCTCGGGATCGCGGGCCTTTACGACGAGGTTGACCGCCTCTCGAGCTCCGTACCTGATGACGCATTGGCCGATCTATGGGTCGTACTCAGCACGTCAATCAACAGGCTGGTCCGATGGTACCTGTGTTCGCCTGACCGGCTCACAACAAGCCAGATGATCGAACGCTGCCGCCCGGCCTCTATGGAACTCGACCGCCTACTCGTCCCGCCAACACTTGACCGGGAGCTCCCATGGCCGGCGCCACCGACTATGGCTGAGCGGGCCCAGAACCTAACGGCCCGAGGCGTACCCCCGGCTGTTGCAGAGTGGGCCTCGCGGTTGGAGGTCAAGGCCTCTGTAGGGGAGGTTGCAGAGGTGGCGAGAGCCTCCCGTAGACAAATGCAGGTCGCCTTGGAGGCTCACCGGGCCGTTAGCGCCGGGCTCTCGTTGCCTGAGTTCTCCGAGGTGCTGCGATCGCGGACCACGCTGGACCGCTGGGACCGCTGGCAACAGCATGCATTAACCGATGACCTTGCTCACCTAGGAACGGCTGCAGCGATAGCCGCGTTGGCTGATCATCCAGACCTTCCAGGAGCAGATGCCGGGCGAGAATGGCTAACGACGAACCGAGCTGCGCTCGCGCCGGTTGCATCGCTCGTCCGGCAGGCCCAGCGAACTGCCGCTGTCAACCTCTCGCTCGCCAGCCTCGCCGTGCGCTCGCTGGCCGAGGTGGTCCGCCGAGTTAGCTAAACGGTCCCGAACAAACGGTCCCCGAAGTCGCCGAGGCCTGGGACGATGTAGGCGTGTTGGTCGAGGCCGACGTCGATCGAGGCCGTCACAATACTGACTTCGGGATGGAGCCCTTGGAGACGGGCGATGCCCTCGGGTGCCGACACCACCGACAGGAGGGTTATCTGGGCGGCGCCGGCCTTCTCCAGTTCACCGCAAGCTGCGGCCGCCGAAGCTCCTGTGGCGAGCATCGGGTCGAGGAGGAGCACGGCGCGTCCTTCGAGCGGGGGGAGCTTGGAGTAATAGAGGGAGGGTTCGAAGGTTGCGTGGTCGCGCTCCAGCCCGACGTAGCCAACCGTGACCTCGGGGAAGAGCTCCGTCACCGCGTCCAGCATCCCGAGCCCGGCCCGCAGTACCGGGACCGCGACCAGAGGTTGGGCCAGCCGCTCGCCGGCCGCCCGGGCCAACGGCGTTTCTACCTCGACCGGCGTCGTGAGCATGCCTTTGGTCGCTTCAAGGCAGAGCACCAGGGCCAACCGTTTGGCGAGCAAGCGGAACAGTGGGGGCGGCGTGTTGCGGTCGCGCAGGTCGGCGAGCATGGAGCTGGCTAGCGGGTGACTGACGACCTGGACGCTCATTCACATACCTCCTGATCTGCCGGACTGGGGGACACTCTATGGTCCGCGCAGGACCGCCGCGTACGGGGCGACCCGGTCGACCGCGGTCCCGAGGCGTCCGGTGCCAGCGAGTTGGTCCCACTCCGAAAATCAGTCGGGACGACTGGTGACAAACCACCTTGTGCGTGGTCTACTTTTACCAAGATCGACCCACAGCGATGACAGGAGGAACCACATGGCAAAGCCAGAGGCAATCTTCATCTACATCGGGACCTATCCGGACAAGGCCGCCGCAGAAGTCGACTATGAGGTCGTCCGGGACCTCCACGCGGTCGGCGTCGTCGGCACCTACGACGTCGCCGTGGTCACGAAGGACGAGCAAGGCAAGGTCCATATCCATCAGCACGAGCTGGCGGCCAAGCGCGGCGGCTGGGGTGGTGCGGTTGTGGGCGCCCTCATCGGCATAGTGTTCCCGCCCGCGATACCTGGGACCGCGTTGGCCGGAGCAGCCGTCGGTGCGACGATCGGCCATCTGTGGCGTGGGCTCTCTCGCTCGGACGTCAAAGAGCTCGGGGACCTTCTAGATGACAGCGAGGCCGCTCTGGTCGTTGTCGGGGAGGGCAAGCTGGAGGAAGCCCTGGACAAGGCCGAGTTGAAGGCTGAAAAGCACGTTGCCAAGGAACTCGACGTGCTCTGGAAGGACGTCGACAAGGCTGTCGAAGAGGCCGCAAAAGATGTCAGCTGACCCCGTCGCGAACTCACCCGCGTAGGAGGGCGCAATGATCATTGCCACATTCGGAGCCGGCCAGGTCGCCTATTCGATCCTATGGGTTTTCTTTTTCTTCATCGAAATTTGGTTAGAGATCTCGATTTTTATCGACATATTTCGCAGCCACGACATGAGAGGCTGGGAAAAAGCGCTTTGGCTGTTCCTGGTCATCATCTTCCCGCTTATAGGGATCATCTTGTACCTGATCTTCCGTGGTAACAAAATGCGGGTTCATCAGGCTCAAGCTGCGGCGGGGCTAGACACGGCATGGTTCAGCTACCCGCACGGCCACGGGAGCAAGACCGACCAGCTCGCCCGGTTGGCCGCCCTGCGCGACCGGGGAGATATTACGGCCGACGAGTTCCAACGTTTAAAGGCTGAGATCCTGGACCAAGACACCACCTCAGGGCCATCGGCCCTGAGGGTCACGGCCACGACCCTGGGAACAGGTGCTCAGCCGATGCTCTTATAGATGTCAAGCGCCGCTTGGGAGCGCGCGTGCGCCAGGATACGACCAGCAAACGAAGAAAGGGAGGACGTCTTGGCTTATCCCCACCGCACGCTCGGGACCGGTGACGCTGCGCTGACCGTAAGCGCCATGGGCCTCGGGTGCATGGGCATGTCCGAGTTTTACGGGACCGGCGATGATGACGAGTCGATCGCCACCATCCACGCCGCCTTGGACGCTGGTGTCGACCTGCTGGACACCGCCGACATGTACGGCCCGTTCACTAACGAGAGGTTGGTGGGCCACGCGATCGCCGGCCGACGCGACCAGGTGGTGCTGGCCACCAAGTTCGGCAACGAACGTAACCCCGACGGCAGCAGGCTCGGTATCAACGGCCGTCCCGAGTACGTGGCCAAGGCCGCGAACGCCTCGCTCGAGCGCCTGGGGGTCGACCACATCGACCTGTACTACCAGCACCGGGTCGACACCACCGTCCCCATCGAAGAGACGTGGGGCGCTTTGAGCGAGCTCGTGCAGGCAGGCAAGGTGCGCCACCTGGGTATCTCCGAGGCCGCCCCCGAGACGATCCGCCAGGCGCACAGCACGCACCCCGTGACCGCCTTGCAAACGGAGTGGTCGCTTTGGACCCGCGACGTCGAGGACGATGGCGTGCTCGCCACGGTTCGCGAGCTCGGGATCGGCTTCGTCGCTTACTCCCCGATCGCTCGCGGGTTCCTCTCCGGCACGATCCGCAGCCTCGAGGGCCTGGCCCCCGACGACGTCCGCCGGGCCCACCCGCGCTTCCAGGGCGACAACCTCGCCAAGAACCTCGAGCTCGTCGAGCGGGTCACTCAGGTGGCTGACCAGCGCGGCGTGAAACCTGGCCAGGTCGCCCTTGCCTGGGTGCTGGCCCAGGGAGACGACGTTGTGCCCATCCCCGGGACCAAGCACCGCAGTTACCTCCAGCAGAACATCGAGGCTGTAAACGTGAAGCTGTCCGAGGACGAAATGCGGGCGCTGGACGAAGCTGCCCCGCGTGGCGCCACGGCCGGGGCCGCTACGCGGACATGACACCGATACGTAGATGAAAGGGGCGGCGTAGTAGTCCGTTTCCGCCCTTTCGTGAGGTCCTCAAGCGCAGTGCTTAGCGACCCGATGTCAGGACCAACGTCGGCCTCGTAGAGCCTGTCAAGCGAGCTCTTGGCCGCGGGTGAAGGAGACTCCCCTGGGAAGCCACATTGGCCAAGACGGCGAAGACGGGGCACCAGACAACGGCCTGTCCCGGGATGCGGCTGCGATCGACCTCACCACGCTTCGGAGGGTAGAGCTGAGTCCCCAAGACGCGGACCAGGTCCAGGCAGCGGTCAGGGAGCAGTCCATGCTCGCGGACAAGCACCGTGCGAACGCCTTGAAGATGTCAGGGCTCGGACGTCACGAGGAAGCGCTCGCCGAGATAACGGCTGCGGTCCGCCTCTATCGGGAACTCGTCCAGTTCTGCCGCCCTCTGTTCCGTCCCGAGCTTGCCCACTCGCTGTTGAACAGACGGGAGTGCCTACAGCGCCTCTGCCGGCCCAACGAACTGTTGGACGGGACAACCGAGGCGGTCGCTCTATACCGGGAGCTGAGCAAGAGCGACTTCGGCCGCTTCAGCGAGGACTACGGCGCCGCCCTGAACGCCCTGTCCATCGATTTGAACTCCACGGGGCGCCGCGAAGAGGCGGTCACTGTGGCGGCAAACCTTATCAAGCACTGGTACCAGATGGACCGGGCCGGCCTTCACCCCCGGCGAGAGCTCCTCGCCGGAGTACTTTGCAATGAGTCGGTCATGCTCGAGGCCCTCGGGCGCCACGAGGAGGGGCTCGTCGCTGCGACCGAAGCGGTATCCATTTTCCGGGAACTGGCTGAGGTCATCCCTGGTGCAAACCGTGACGGTCTAGCCGCTGCACTGAACAACCTGTCGATCCGTCTCGCCATGGTGGGGAGGCACGAGGAGGCGCTCGACCCTATAGCCGAGGCCATTGTCCTTCGGAGGGCACTGGCCGCCAGTGGTAACACCCAGGACCGGGTCAGCCTATGCACCTCGCTCGGGAACCAATCGAACTGCCTGGCGAAGTCAGGCCGGCTTGAGGAAGCCCTCGATGCAGTAACCGAGGCGGTCGGGATCATGCGGGAGCTGGCCGAAGCCTTACCCGAAGAGTCGGCCGAGGGGCTCGCCGCGTGGCTGCATAACCGGGCGATGTGCTTGGGCAGCCTCGGGCGGCACGAGGAAGCCTTCGGCGCCGCAAGTGAAGCGGTGGCCCTGTTCGAAGGTCTTTCCGAAGCCCGTCCCTTATTGAAGACAAAGCTCGCATCGTCGCTTCGGCTCCTTGCGGCCGAGCTTGACCAGCTTGGGAGAGCTCCCGAGGCCGATGGGGTTCGGTCGAGGGTGCGGGCAGTCGTCCCTCTAACACATAGTCCCCAGCCCATCGGCCCGTCCTCCCGATCCGGTCCGACGTTCTCTCAAGCACTGGCCAACTTGGACGCCCTGACCGAGGAGTCGATCAGGATCAGTTTCGGCCGCCGCGAGCTGGCTGACCCGGCTGCCGCGGCTGCATGGCGTGCAAAGTACGGCTTTACCCAGGCCGAAGCCCGCCGCAACAAGGACGTCCCCCTTGCTGTCCGACGCCGGGCCGCCTACCTTGCGGCGTTCGTAGCCGATGGCCTCGCGCCTGCGGGAGGCAGGCAGCAGGACGGTTTTTTGGAGCTGGCTTGGCACTGCGACTGGGATGGGCACTTCTCGCTGTGCTGGGACGAAGCGTGCTACTCATGGGGGCCGGGCTTGGGGCCGTCACCGGACGTCGAGGACCTCGTGCGCCTATGGGAGCTGCGCGCGATCGGGCCGGGCATTATCGCTCTGTTTGCCGGGACCCTGGCCAAGGTCCTTACAAGCCCAGCCGACGTTCGCCTCGTTTTGGACAAGCTGGTGGGCCAGTTTGAGCCCGGGTCGCCCGAGATGGCCGCGGCCGTACGGGCACTCAACAAGGCCCCTCAAAAGGAAGGCAGGACACTCTTCGAGCGGATGGACATAGACGCCGCCGTCGGTTCTTCACGGGCCAAAAAGCGCGACTGGCCATCGAAGTTGCCACACCTGGAAAAAAGCAAGTGCGACACCACCCCCAAGGTGCCTGGTCCCGACGATGTGCTGGCCCCGCTTTTCGACCATCCCTTCAAGTACTTCTGGACAATCCATGCAACACAAGGCAAGCCGGAGCTCAAGTTGGTCAAGGAGCAAGAGGACGGTGTCACCGTCGCTTGCCCGACGAACATCGCCACGAGGGCGGCCATTTCCGGCGAAGCCTGGTTTAGTACGAAGAAGGACGTCTACATCACCAACGCCTCGTCGGAGTGGGGAATGGACGCAACTGTGCCACAGTGGCTAGCTGCCATAAAGTTCTGGGAGTCGCTCGGCCTCAAGGTCCATCCGATCCGTTTCAGCAGCTACGAGATCCTCAAGAAATGGAGGGCGGCCTTGCCTTGATGGAGCCGTCGCCGGTACGGCACGTCTCGGTCGTAGGGTACGACCGAGACGTGGGCCCCGCCTTTTTTTGGGGTCTTAGCTGATGCCCCCCGGACCGCTGTTGTTGAGGTACCCGGTTACCTGAGCGTCGCAGGCCGTCATGAGGGTCGTCGGATCGGCGTTCGACGAGTACAGCTGGGTGACGGTCTTGATGATCGCCGCATTGACGGCGTCCGAGGCGTCGGGGGACGGAACGGGTGTGGCGTAGCTGACTTCGTTCCAGAACTCGTCGATGCCTTGCTCGGGAGCCGCTTTGTGCAGGTCCGCAAAGAACACGGACTTGCGGCCCGGCGTCGCCTGGGCCGTCGCCGTCAGGTTCACCACGGCCCGCGTCGACGCTACGTACTTCAGGAACGCCCACGCCGCCTCTTTGTTCTTTGACGACTTGGTGATGGGGTAGGCGTTCCACCCGACGGAGGTCCCCTTCTGGACCTTCTGGGGCCAGGCAACGATCTTGACCTTCCCGGCGGCCTTGGCGGCCACGATCCCGGGGTTCAGCCACATACCACACCCGAATATTGCGAGCTTGTTGTCGACGAACTCGACCACGTCGTCGAATGCCCCCCCGGGTTTAGGAGAGTAACCCTTGAGACAAAGCGATTGTGCAAATGCCGCCGCCTCGATCGTTTCAGGGCTGGCCAGGGTGGACTTCGACCAGTCGGCGTTCAGTAGTGTCCCACCGTTCGTTAGCGCCCAGGGCTGGAAGAAGAACATGTCGGTCGGGTCGCAGTGGATGAGGTACGTACCCGGCGAGGTGCAGATCTTCTCGCCCGCAGCCATAAGGTCGTCCCAGGTCCAACCGTCGGAGGGCACCGGGACACCCGCTTTCTCGAACATCTCCGTGTTCACCCAAGCGCAGTAGGTGTTGTAGTCGGCCGGCAAGTAGTACGTCGGGCCACCCCTCGAGATCAGCGACTTGTTCCAAGCCAGGAACTTCGGGTTCTCGTCCGCGAAATATGGAGCAAGTTGGGCCTTGTCCCGCTCGATGAACTCATCGAGCGGCGCCACGATACCCTTGGTTACCATCAGGCGCTGGACATTGATTGCTGACTGGAGAACATCGAACTGGCGTCCGCCGGCCATCTGCAGGATCGCAGCGTCGGCGTAGGTGGTCCAGGTGGAAGCTGCTATGGGCACGGCGTCGACCTTTATGTTCGGGTACACCTTGTTGAAGTCAGCGAAGATTACGTCCCATGCCTTGATGATGTCAGACGCCCCAAAAAAGGCCAACGTGAAATGCCCGGTTACGCTGGCATCGGGTTCCAGGTCGCTCTTCCTGCCGAGGAGGTCCGGTAACCGCGAAGTGCCGGCGATCGCGGCAGTGGCCCCTGCTATTTTTAAGAACTCACGACGGTCCATATTGGATTCACCTTTCTGTCTGCCATTGTGGCTTGTTTGTGGTTCCGACGGGGACGGGAGACCCGTGAGCGTCGGGTTGCGGAGACCCGTGGACTAGCGGAACGAAGTCATTGCGAGGCTTTGGGTTATTGCCCGCTGGGTGAAGAGGAAAAGTATGAGCAGGGGCAGGACAGTCATTGCGATGGCCGCGAACATCACCAGGGGTGAGCCCTCTTTGTACTCACCTTGGAGCGATACGAGCCCAACCGTCAGTGTCATCTGGCTGCGGTTGGTGAGGTAGATACTCGGCCAGAAGTAGTCGTTCCATGTCGTCGTGCCGATGAGGATGGCAAGTGCGGCAAGGGCCGGCTTGGACAGCGGCAGGATCACTCGACGGAGCACGCCCAGGGTCGTAAGGCCGTCGACCCGGCCGGCATCTTCGAGGTCGCGCGGTATCCCGCGGAAGAACTGGCGCAGGAGGAATATCCCGAACACGTTGATCAGCCCAGGGAGCCATACGGCGGTCTGACTGGTGGCCAGGTGCAGGGAGTGCATGAGGACATACGTAGGGGCGGCAGTCACGACATTGGGCACCATCAACGCGGCGAGGAACATGAAGAACAGGGCATTTCGGCCAGGGAACCGGAGCCGGGCGAACGCGTAAGCGGCCAGTGCGCTTGTCACGAGCGACCCAAAGGTCACGATCAGGGTGATCTTCACGCTGTTGAACAGGAACGTAAGGAAAGGGATCAGGTTGAACACCGAGGAGTAGTTGGCGATGGTGGGGTGGGCAGTGACCCAGACCGGCGGGATTTTGAGGGCACCGCTTCCCGGCAGGAACGATTGCACCACCGTCCAAATAACCGGGGCCAGGAAGATGGGGACCATAAGCAGCAGGATCGCGTTGGCGCTGAGCCTGCGGGCGCTGCGGGCGACCTTGGCCAATGCCGGCGCGTGAGCGGTCTGCATTGGTTAGTCCGCGACCTCGTTATGGACCCAGAACCGGGCGAGCCCGAACTGGCCCAAGGTGGCAACAAGCAGGACGACCAGTACGACCAGCCCCAGTGCCGCGGCATAACCCATGTACAGGTTGGTGAACCCGTTCTGGTAGATGTACTGCACGATGGACTCAGTGTCGTTGCCTGGCCCACCCTGGGTAATGATGTGCACCGGGTCGAATATCTGGAAGGCCCCGATGAACGAGATGACGATGACGAAGAACAACGAAGGCGACAGCATCGGTAGCGTCATGGTCCGAAAGACCCGGAAGGTGCCGGCGCCGTCCACTCGGGCGGCTTCGTAAAGATAGGGCGGTATCGTCTGCAACCCGGCAAGGAGCACGATGAAGGAAAACCCAACTGTGTGCCAGAGGTCGACCCCGACGATGGCACTTAACGCTGTGTTGGAATTCTCGAAAACGTTCAGGTTGTGGATCCCGAGTTGGCCGAGATAGTAGGTGATGAAGCCGAAGTTCGGGTCCAGGGTGTACTCGGCTATCAGCGAGACGACGGCCCAGGAGATGAGCACGGGAAAGAAGATCGCGGTCCGCAGCCCGTAACGTAACGCCGTCGACATCTTCCGGTTTACCGCCAAGGCAAGGCCGAGCCCCACCAGGACGTGGAGCACGACGCTGGCGATCGTGAACTCGGTTGTTACCAATAGCGATTTCCAGGCCACACTGTCGTGAATCAGGTACCTGAAGTTGCCGAGCCCGACAAACTTCGGCGGGTTGAGCAGGTCATAGTTGAACAGGCTCAGCACAATGGCCCCGATCAGCGGGCCGGCTATGAAACAGATGAAGAGCAGCAGCGCGGGACTTATGAGCAAATAGGCCGCTAGTGCATCACGACGCTCACGGGGAGTTAAACGTCCTCGCTTGCGGCGCCCTTTTGGGGCCAGAGCGTCGGTCGCCTGGGTTGTGCTCGAAGTGCCGAGCTCGCGGCGGCGAGGCGGCAGCAGTCGGGGAGCGCTACCCTCCAAGGGGCGCGTCGACGCGGCGGAGACGGACAGGCTCAAGCCTTTCGACCTCCGCCCAGAGAGGTCAAGAGCCGCATGCCTTTAGATCGCGGCCGGCATGACAGTCGGTAGCCAGCGCAGTTGCTCTGCTTCATGGTGGAACTGGCCGCCTTCGTGGTCGTTGTACGGGTAGGTGCGGATCTCCTTAGGGCCCGCGTAGGCATTGAAGGCTGCGTAACCCGTCGAAGGGGGGCACCAGTGGTCCATCAATGCCACAGAGAAAAGCGCGGGAGCGTCAGCACTGCGGGCCAGAAGGGTGGCGTCGAAGTACGCCAAGACCTCCAGGACGCGCTTCTCGTGCTGGCGAAAGGTCGCAAGGTGCCTGACTAGCTCCAGGTACGGCCCTCGGTCGCTGAGCGCCAGGGCGCGCGGGACGTCACAGAAGAACGGGGTGTCCGGCATTATGGCGGTGATCCCGGGGACCAAGCCGGCCACGGCGAGCGTGATACCGCCACCCTGGCTTGTCCCGGTGACAGCGACGGAGCCCGCCGCCACGCCCCTCATCTGGCGGACCGCATCAACGGCGAGGACGGCGTCGGTATAAAGGCGCCGGTAATAGTACGTTTCCGGGTCGAGGATGCCGTGCGCCAGGAGGCCCGGGGGTGAAGGCCCGAAACCGCCGGAATCAGGCGTGTCGCCGGCCAACCCCCAGCCGCTTCCCTGCCCACGGCAGTCGATGGTGAGGGAGGCGTACCCCGCAACGGGCCATTGGCTGATCTGGTGGGGCAATGCGCGGCCACACTCGTAACCGGGGATCCTGACCACGACCGGGAGGTCGCCTTCCGCCCCAGCAGGCTTGTGCAGCCAGGCCTTGATCGGTTCACCGCCGAAGCCGCTGAAGGTGACGTCGAAAACGTCGAGGACGCTGAGGCCGCAGCTGATGGGCTCCACCTTGGGCTCCCACGCCAGGGCGCGAGCCTCGGCGATGGTGCGTCCCCAGAAATCCGCCAGGTCGGCGGGAGGCGCGACCGAGGTTTGGTAACGAACTAGCTCGTCGTCATCCAGGTCGTACCTCGGCACGTCAGGCCCCCTTTTTCTATCGTCTCTAACCCGGGCCTACCTGCCCGGCCCCCCCCTTGTGAGGGTGGCTGAGGGAACGATGTCGCAATGTACCCGACGGTCAACAGCGATGTCAAGTAGTTCTACAAAAGCACTTTACAAGCTGTGGGACGCCCGCCTCGACCCTCCACGCCTTGAGCCGTTGGGGCCGTTTTCCCCGCCCCGAGGGGGGCACGTGGTCGCCCGCTCGACGACCTCCAAGGGGAGGTACACGCTGCTACGCGACATCTCTGAGCTGCTGATCGTGGCGAGAAGGAGGCGCACCGCGACCGCACCCGATTCGCGGAAGGGCTGACGGATGGTGGTGAGGTCGCTGGCCACCGCTGCCGGGCCATCGTCGCAGCCCATGACCGACAACTCTTCGGGGACTGCGATCCCGGCGTCCTTGGCGGCGAGCAGCGCCCCGATCGCGAGGTCGTCGTAGTGCGCCATGATCGCCGTCGGCCGGTTCGGCCCATCGAGCATGGCCCTGGTGGCCAGGCGTGTCGCTTGGGTGGACGAGCCTGCCTCGATCAGCTGTACAGTGCACTCGGGCGAGCCGCTCGAGCGCGTCGCGGAACCCCGAAAGCCGTCTGATCGCTTGCGAGTCGTACTGGGACGCCTGGGGCTCCACGACGTAGCCGAAGCTCCTGTGGCCCAGGCCAAACAGGTACCGGGCAGCGAGCTCCCCCCCGCTGCGGTCGTCGCAGGCGACGCTCGGGAAGCGGGCACTTTCCGCATCTACGACCACGGTCGGCACATGCCGGTCGAATAGCCGCTTCTCGATGACGTCCTCGATCCGCATGCCCATCACGATGATGCCGTCGACTTGGCCCCGTATGGGCATGCTGGCCAACACCGGCGACGAGGCCGTCGCCAGGGACTCATGGTCGAAGGCCGAAACCTCCACCCTTGCGCCCTGCGCTTCCACCAGCACCCCGGCTAGGCGCTCGAGGTACGACCGGTAACTGCTGAAGGGGGCGAGCACCCCGATGCGGCGCATTGTCTGGCGCGCCTTGCTGACAGCGTCCGCCTTGGGGACGTACCCGAGCGAGTCTGCAACAGCCAGGACCTGCTCCAACGTCGAGCCGGCGACCCGGTCGGGCCGGTTCAGCGCGTTCGAGACCGTCGAGATGCTGACGCCAGCAGCGCGGGCGACGTCGTAGATGGTCACCTGCTCAGGTGCCAAGGGGACCTCCGGGGGAGCTTCTTTACGAGAAGCACTTTACACAACCACCGGAAAGAGGCGGGCCTGAGCCACAAACGGCGCTCCGAGAGGGATCGCCAGCGGGCGATCGCCCGCGGGGAGGGCGTCAGAGCGGCCGTCAGCCCAATGGTTTCTGAGGTGAGAATCTCCCGGAAGCGTTCGCGATGGGCCGCGATGGAATCGGGCGGGGTTGCTTTTTGGGTTGGTTGTGACGGCGGTCAGGCGGCGGCTGGCTCCAGGGTGACTTTGCGACCGAGTGCTTCGAGCTGGGCGACGAGGCGACGTTGGTGGGCGGTGCTGGTGCGACGTTTGGTGAAGTAGTCGCCGCCGAGATCGGTGTAGGTTTCTCCGGTGGAGAGCAGGTGCCAGGCGATCACCAAAAGGAGTGGCCGACAGCGACGGCGGCGCGTCCGGGCCCTTGCCGTCCTTTGACCCGGGCGTAGTGGGCGGCGAGGTAGCTGTCTTTGGACCGGGCTGCGGCGTGGCCGGCCTCGACCAGGGCGATGCGCAGCCATTTCGAGCCGTGACGGGTTCGTCCGGAGCGGTGTTTGCCGGCGGACTCGTTGTTGCCGGGGCACATGCCTGCCCAGCTGGCCAGGTGCTCAGGGGTAGGGAAGCGGGACATGTCGGTGCCGATCTCGGCCAGGATCACCTGGGCGGTGCGATAGCTCACGCCCGGGATCGCGACCAGCAACGTCACCGCCGCTTCATGAGGGCCCAACAAGACCTCGATGGCCGTGGTGAGCTCGTCGATGGTCTTGTCGGCCTGGTCGATACGGGCCAGCATCGCTTTGCACAACAAGGCGTGGTGGGCGTTGAACCGTCCGGCCAGGGCGTCTTGGAGCTCGGGGATCTTCGAGCGCATCCGACCCTGGGCCATCTCGGCCAGCAGCGCCGGGTCGCGCACTCCGGCGATGAGCGCGTCGATCATTTCCCGTCCGGACTTGGTCAGCACCGAGCTAGTCACCGAGCTCAACTTCACCCCGGCGTCTTCGAGGACCTTATGGAGGCGCTGGGTCTCGCGTCCTCGCTCTTCGATGACCGACTTGCGATATCGGGTCAGGTCTCGCTGCTCGCGGGTAGGCCGGGGCGGGATGAAACTCGCTCGGACTAGGCCGTGCTCTATCAGCTGCGCCCCCCAACAGGCGTCGGCGACATCGGTTTTACGTCCCGGCACGTTACGCATGTGCCGGGCGTTGATCACCCACACCTCGTCGATGGCGTCTTCAAGAACCCAGTGGACCGGTTTCCAATAGACACCAGTGGCTTCCATGCCCACCAACGTGACGCCGCGCTCGGTCAGCCAGTCGGCCAGCAACAACAGCTGCGACGTCGTGGTACGGAACTCCGATACCTCCTCCCGGCGACCGCCCGCCCCGTCGGGAAAGCGGGCACAGGCCATCACCGTGTCTCGGTGAACGTCCAAGAACGCGCACCGCTCGACCACAACTTCCATCGTCACCGACCTCCTCGGTCACCTTGAGCTGAGCGTGGCGGACCGGATGGGGATCTCGTCATGAAGAAACTGAGGTGCGTGCTCGAAGCGACAGAACGGAGCGCCCGAGACCCCCGCGTCAAGCTAAGAACGGGCTCCAAGCGCCATGGAAACACGACGTCTGCCCGGACCGACACACACACCGATTCTCATCCGACCAGACCGGCCCCGGCGGGGGCCATGAGAGCTAAGCCGAGATCACCTGGCCTTAGAGACCCTTAGATAGTGAAGCCGGGCTCGCGCGTCGCCGCCGGTGCCACGCGGCCGGCGAGTTGCTGCACCGGCCACCAAAAGCGCGGCCACGGCCACTAGCGCGCCGACGAGCGCCGTCGCACGAGGGCCGTACCCGTCGAGTACCAAGCCACCCACCAGAGAACCCCCGGCGATGCCCACATTGAACGAAGCGGAGGTCCAGGCGGAGGAGATATCCGTGCTGGCCGGGGCCACCACGAGTACGTAGTTTTGGTTGGTGACATCGTAAACGCCGAGAAGAAAGCAGACGACGGCAGCAAACGCTATGGCCGCTGGGAGCACGCGGCCGGCAAGGTAGAGGCCGATCAAAGCCGGCGCCAACGCGGCGACCGGGACAATGAGAGCGATGTCTGGTCGCCTGCGAGACAAGACGGACCCCGCCAGGACCCCGGCCACAATTGCCGACCCAGTAATGAGTAGTACACCGGCGACGTCGCGGAGGGCGAGCCCGGCGACCTTTGTAAGGAACGGGCTCACGTAGGTGTACACACAAAAGAAGCCGGTAACGGCCAACGCTGTCGTCGCGAGAGCGAGGCGGTAGCGCCGCCGGTCGGGCGCCGAGCCAGTCCCGGCATGGGTCTCGGCAGGGTGGTAACTGGGCAGGAAAAGCGCTATCGGAGCTGACAAGACGGCCGCCAGCACCGCAACTCCGATGAAGGCTGCGCGCCAGCCGTCCAATTGCCCAAGCCATGTGCCCGCGGGGACACCGAGGACGACCGCCATGGACCCGCCGCCGAGGATCCAGCCCACTGCTCTGCCCGTCATCTCTGCCGGGAACAAGCTGGCGGCCGTTGGGATCACGAGGGACCAGAACAGAGCTTGCCCGAGCGCGGTCACGACCCGCACGGCCATGAGCCAGCCGTAGCTCGGGGCTGCTGCGGCGGCGAGCGAGGTGAGCACCAAGGCAGCCATCAGGACGCACATCGTGGCTTTCCTCGGCAGCCCCTTGGCAAGGTGGGCCAGGGGGGCCGAGAGCACAACGACAATCGCCGCGTAAACGGTCACGAGCCGGCCCGTCGCAACCAGCGACGAGTGGAGGGCGTGCGACATGGGCTGGAGCAGACCCACAGGGAGGCTCTCAGTCGTCACGTAGGCGAACGCAGCAGCGCTCAGGGCGGCGAGTGCTGCCATGGCAGCCATGGGGTCGCGCCCGTGCAGGCCGCCCTCGAGCGCGCCGGGCGCGTCCTCACGACTCTCAGGTGTTCCGTCGGGGCCTACTTGGCCGTCGTAGCCCTCGGGCGTTTCAGTGCAGCACACGGGACATCCAAGCTAGGGGACCACGGCGAGGCCGACACAGCGCAGTCATTGGGCAGCGCCGAACATGGGCAGAGGGTGCGGTGAAATCTCCGGCATTGTAATTTCCTCCTCTGACCCCTTGACGAGGATCACCGCGGTATCTGAGTGTCTTGAGTGCTACACAGGAAGGACCAGAGCTAAGTACGGGTTCACTCGGGCGGAACGACAAAATCTTACGGTTGTGGCGCGGAGCTTTCCGCCGGAGAAGAAGCGTCGAGTAGACGATTTAAAAGGCAAGCTTGATGACGCTCCTTTGATGCTCAAATTGCAGACGGAGGTGAGACGTTGAGAGGTCCAGCGCGACGGCTCTCCCATGTTGGTCTGACCACGCTGCTGGTCACCGCGACAGCCTCGGTCTCATCGCCGCCTTGCGCCCTCGCCTAGCCTTCGCTAAAATCTAGGGCAAGGCCACACCCGAGACTTACCGGGGGCCTAGCGAGGTGCCTCGAAATGGTATGTGCGAAAGAGGAGCAGGATTCACAAGCTCTCTGCTCGCCGTGCCCTAATTTCTGGACCTCGGCTACACTCCTTACACCACTGGACTGAGGCGTCGTAACACCACTGGACTGAGGCGTCGTACCCAAAGACGTCGGCGCACCTCCAGGTTATCGTGACTGTTTTGCCGTCCCTTTCACAACAGTCTTAGTCACACTTGCTCACACCGCTGCTTCTTGGCGCGTGGCCAGGGTTTCATACACCTCAAATCCGTAGTCCGCGGCCAAAAATCAAACCCAATCGAAAGGAGAACGATATCGATGCCAATGGTTAGTTCGCGCAAAAAAACTGGTTTCGCTAAGGCTAGCCTGGTGTTTCTCGCAGCCGCGCCCCTCATTATCTCATGGGCACCTATCGCCGGAGCGTCTCGCCTGCCTGCGAGCGACGCCTCTCAGACACTGAAGATCATCAACTGGGTGAACCCTGGTGCCAACCAAGCCTTCGAGAAGATCAACGCCGAATTTGAAAAACAGTACCCGGACATCAAGGTACAGTACATTACGGCGGCCAATACCGCCGGTCCCTATCTGACTCTTCTCGAAACCACCGTCGATTCCGCTAGCGCTGACATAGTCACCTGGGGCAGCGGGGACACTGAAGTGCAGCCAATGCCTCCACACCCATCTCGCTCTACTGAAACGCTGTTCCAGTATTGGGCCACTCACCACGTCTTCATGCCTCTCAATGGCCAACCATTCCTTAAGAACTTCACCAACAGTTCGCTCCAGTCCATGAGCTACAACGGCACCATATATGGGATCGCCTCTGGTTCGTACCAGTGGGTGGTCTATTACAATAAAGCGGACTTCGCTAAGTACCATCTCACCGTGCCCCAGACGTACACTCAGTTCCTTACTGTCTGCAAGACGCTGAGTGCGAACCATGTCACGCCGATCTGGATAGGGCTTGGCGGGGGCGTCAGTATCTTTGCGAAGCAGTTCCTCACAGAACCACTCATGGCCGAGCTTTGGCTCCCACACGTGGCCGGCCACAATCTCGGGTCGGCTATTGACCAGGGAACCCAGAGCTGGACCAGTCCGTACTTCGTCCAAGCCATGACCGAGGAAGGTGCGATCGCGAAGTACCTAGAACCCGGGTACACGGGCGAGTCATACCAAGGGATGGCCGGAGCCTTCGCGACGAACAAGGCCGCGATGCTGCTCGACGGTTCATGGGATTTGGGACCGATCCAACAGGCCAATCCGAACCTCCAGATGGGAGCCTTCCCGTTCCCCGGGAGCAACACAGCCAGTCTCAACCAACCGCTGGTAGCCCCAGACCTGAACCTCGAGGTGCTTAGCAAGGCGCACGACAAAGCCGCGGCTCTAAAGTACCTGGCGTTCTTCTCCAGCAAGCCCATTTACCAGCAGTACGTCGACATCACCGGGATCTCGCCTACCGAGACGGGCGGGAGCTACAGTAGCGTTGCCTCGCACGTGCTTGGGAGCATGTTCGGTCAGGGCCTTAACGTATCTGGCGTATTTCCGATCCTCTACCAGGACGAAGGCTATTACGACACGAACGCCAATTGGCCAACGTTGCAACTCCAAGTCATGGCTGGCAGTACCACACCGACAAAGGCCGCCGAACTTTACCAGAGTGCCTGGAAGACCTCCTGAGCTCTGCTAAGGATTGAGAGCCGTGAGCGTCATAGCCGCGATACGTGGTCGATGGCCTGCAGTGCCTCGCCGGACCGCTCGTAGGGGTGTGCTCCTACGAGCGGTCCGCTCGCGGAAGCGCGCGAACCCAGCGCGGCTTCTCTCGGTCCGATCGCGGCATCAGCATGTGGGCCGGGATCACTCTCGGTCTTATGTTCTTCCTAGTCTTTGGTGTAGCTCCGGTGGCCGGCAACATTCTCGTGTCCTTCACTAACTACTCCGGCCTTGCCGGCTCGCCGACATCGCTCGTCGGTTGGAGCAACTACACCCAACTGCTAACGACCCAGCGCCCAGGGTTCATCTCCAGCCTGACCGCCACGGCCATTTTCGTAGTCGGGGTCACCGTGGTCCAAAACGCGCTCGGTCTGGCGCTGGCCCATCGGCTTCAACGTGAGGGGAGGATTAATACCGTCCTTCGGATGCTTGCTTTTACTCCGGTGGTCCTAGGGGTAACCATCGTCGGACTTACCTGGCTCGTCCTTTTCAGCCCAAGCGACAGCCCCGCCGCAAGCTTCTTTGGCCTCTTCGGCGTCCATTCTGCTTTCTTCGGCTCGACGACGGTAGCGCTTCCACTCCTTATCGTGGTCCTTACGTGGGAAGCGCTCGGCTTCACGATGGTCGTGTTCATCGGCGGCCTGAAGACGATTCCCCGTGACTTGTACGAGGCGGCGGACGTGGACGGCGTGACGGCCTGGCGCCGCTTTAGATCCATCACCTGGCCATTGATGGCCCCGACCGTCACAGTCAACGTGCTTTTCGCGGTGATCGGCACCCTCACTACTTACAACATCATCTACGTGCTCACTGACGGCGAGTTCAATACAGATACTCTAGGGATGCTCGCCTTCAACTCCGCTTTCGGGGCGTCTGCCGACCTTGGGTTCGGTGCCGCCGTCACTACTGTTTTGCTGGTGGTAACCGTGCTGGTCGCTATACCGTTAGCCGCGCTCCTGCGCTACCGCGAACGGCACCTCTTCGCCTAGGACAGGAGAGCTTTGTGCATTTCACCAACCCAAAGCGTATACGAGCGGCCTGCAGTGGAGTTCTAATAGCCCTTTTCTTCCTAATCCCCATCGCGTATGTCATCATGATCGCCTTCGAGCCCCCGAACCACTTCATTACCAACCCGCTCACGCCCTCCGCGCCCACGCTGTCTAACTTTGGCGCGGCTTGGCAGCAGGGTGACCTTGGGCCGGAACTCGGCAACACGGTCCTCTACTCGGTGGTAGCAGCGGGGCTTTCGACGGCCTTGGGCCTGCTGCTGGCCTTCCCCATAGCGCGCTCTTTGATCCGGCACGCCTCGTGGCTGTACCGCTTCTTGGTGATCGGGCTCTGCTTTCCACTACCGGTCATCCCGTTATTCATAGAGTCACGCTGGCTCCACCTCTTCGATAACCGTCCCGGTTACATCATCCTTCACGTGGAGACAGGGATCCCGTTCGGTGTGGTCATACTCACGGCCTTCATCGCCTCGATACCTAGAGAGCTGGATGAGGCCGCGTCTGCTCGATGGCGCGCCCTACCTGCGCTACCTCCGGGCTGTCATCGTCCCCCTTGCGTGGCCCAGCATAGTGATCACTTTTGTATATTCGCTCCTGGCCGTTTATAATGACATTATTGGCCCAGAGGTGTTCTTAGCGAACCCGAGTTTGTTCCCTGTAACCCGGGGCGTCTACAACTTCTACGGTTCCAATGAGAGCGCGTGGACAATCCTCGCGGCGGCCGTAATTATCGTCAGCCTTCCGGTCGTGGCGCTGTTTGCAATTTCACAACGTCAGCTACTGCGTTCAACCTTAGGTATAACAGGAGTTAGATAGTTGAGGTCTGGACCAGTCGGGTCATCTCGATAGAGTAAGAAATGGTAGGTATTGGCAATGGCTTCCAACGCTGAGACGTTCCTTGATGCCGTTCACGAGTTCCTGCGCAATGCAGTCCTTTCGAAGACTGAAGTCGACCGGTTCTTGGACCCGAAGGCTCCGAAGTGGGCGCGCTTCGACGCCGAACTCGGGTACGTGCCGAACGATTCCCAGGTTCCCGATGGTATCGACGGTGCGATCACGACGTACCGTTATGGTCGTCGCGGCGAGCGACTGATGATCAATTATGCCGGTGATGAAAGCCGCATGGCATCTTACGGGGACAGCTTCACCCAATGCCATCAGGTGAGCGACGGTGAAACCTGGCAGGAGGTCCTGGCGGCGCATATCGGCGAGCCCATGCAGAACTTCGGCGTGGGAGGTTATGGCGTCTATCAGGCGTACTTGCGTCTCCGGCGCACGGAACTGGACGTCAGTGGTGGCGCGGCCCTCGTCCTGTTCAATATCTTCGATGACGACCATTACCGCAACCTGGACGCCTACCGGCTCCTGCGCGTCGGGAGAGTCTGGCGGGATTACGACCAGTCCCTGACGACCTCGATGTTTCACGCCAACCCTTGGGCGCATCTTCGTTTCGACCCAGTCACTGCAGAACTCGTACATGTCGCCAATGAGTTCAGCACACCGGAGTCGCTTTATCAGCTATGCAATTATGACTTTCTGGTGAATAGGTTCGAGAAGGACTTCGTCGTTAATTTTGCTAGTGGCACGGAGGACCGGGGACTTCGAGTTCCTGAGGGAGTACGAACAGCTTGCCTCCGCGCTAGATGTGGTCGTGTCCTATGAGACGCCGGTGGCGGCGGGACGCTCCGCCGAGAGCTTGTACTCTGCGATGGCTTTCCGCTCTTCCTTGCTCATTCTGCAACAGCTTCGTGAGGAGCTCTCCGCTAGGGACAAGAAGCTACTGGTGCTGCTCAGCTACTCCGAGCCGGCGGTGAGACGAGTCCTTACAGACGGTACTCGGGAGGACGAGTGGGTCCTCCGGCAGCTCGAGGCCCTTGGATTCGCCTTCGTCGATGCGCTCGCTTGCCACGTAGGCGACTACGCCTCGTTCGCCATCAGCCCCGACCAGTACGTTGGGCGATTGTTCAACGGTCACTACACGCCCGCTGGCAACTTGTTCTTCGCTTTCGCGATCAAGGACGCTGTCGTCCGATGGTTATCCCCGCCGCCGCCCGCCTACCGTGACCGGGGGACGTCGTTCGCGATGGAAGCCGCCAGATTGGCGTAAGGCGAAGGGCATCTATCGGGAGGTTGATTTCTATGAACGGTTATGAAGCACTAGACCTGGCTGCTCATACCAATGCGTACGACGAGGTAGCCGTGCCAGGGTCTGAGCCTCGACTGGGTGAGGTGTCACTGCGCGGGCTGCCGTTCGTGTTCGCGAGAAAGGGCGATCGCATGCGGGTGGTGCGTATATTGTCTGGCCAGCGAGTCGTCGTGCCGCTTCCAGGAGCGCAAAATTGCACGACGGTTACCTTCGCTCACCGGGTTGCGAGTACGAGTGGTCCCAGCGTCAACTGGGTGGAGCGCGAGGACGCAACGTATGTATTCGTTTTTGAAGACGGCTCTTCGAAGCGGGTCAGCATACGCGAAGCCTTCGAAATAGCTGCACCGTGGATGGGAGACAGAGAGCATTGGGGACTTCGTCCGAGCCTGGCGCTACCAGACCAGGCTGACTCGCTCCCGGACCGTACGCGGGGAGCGTTTGCGGACTCCGGTCGTCGACAAACCGAGGTAGTTGAGGGCGCTCGTTGGGCGGTTGATGCCGAAGAGTTTGGGCAGCCGCCAGCCGGTTGGAGCTTTTACCTGTGGTCGTGGTTGAACCCGACACCCAATATTGGGCTGAAGGCGATAGAGCTCGTTGGTGGCGGTGCGCCTGTTGAAGTCGGTGGGATTCTGTTTGGGCTTTGAGAACGAGCACCCGCTCCGACCCGAACCGGCTCGCTCAATAGTGGCTGCGATACCCTGGGACTACCGCCACGAGCCGAACAGACTGACAGTGGAGGTGGACAGGGGTACCGTCGGCTACACAACGTCGTTGACACCGGGCGAGCCCGCTACCGACCGTCTGCGCTCTTGGGGGGACGAGCCCGGCTCCCTGGTTCACCAGGTCTATGCGAGAGTGTCAGCATTACCGTCTGCCAAGCTCCGCTTGATGGCTGATGGTAAGGTGCTCCACGAGGCGGGCTGGCGTGACCTGCGGAGTGATGGGTCGCGAAGTGCAGGCATCTTCCGAATCGTCGAGCATGAGCGGAACTGGGTGCACACACGCGTTGTCGACGACGTCACTGGTGAACCTGTTGCATGCCGAGTCAATTTCTCGACGCCAGAGGGCGTGCCATTCCAGCCGCATGGCCACCCCCACCACGTAAATAGCGACCTAGACAGTTGGCACAATGACGTGGGTGGAGATGTCCGATTGGGACGGACGACCTACGCCTACGTCAGTGGTACTTGCCAGGGTTGGTTGCCGCGTGGCCAAGTGCGCGTCCAAGTAGCACGAGGCTTTGAGTACTGGCCTATAGACGAGACAGTCTCGGTCGACGAGTCCACGAGAACCCTCACGTTCAGGCTCAAACGCCTCTGCGACTCAACGCAGGGCGGTTGGTATAGCGGAGACACCCATGTACACTTCCTCTCGACGAACGGAGGTCTCCTGGAAGCGGCGGCCGAAGGGCTGTCGGTCGTCAATTTGCTGCAATCGCAGTGGGGCAGCCTGTTCACAAATGCCGAGGACTTCGTCGGAAGGCCCGTGCTGAGCTCGGATGGCAAGCACATCGTTTACACCTCGCAAGAGAACCGCCAGCATTTTCTGGGGCACATCTCTTTGCTTGGCTTGAAGGAGCCGGTCATGCCATGGTGTACCGACGGACCGAGTGAGTCTGAGATGGGAGACGGGTTAGAAGCGACCGTGTCGTCCTGGGCGGACCATTGCCACGCTCAAGGAGGCACAACGATTGTGCCGCACTTTCCAGTCCCGAACTCGGAATCGGCCACGGTGATTGTAACTGGACGTGCCGACGCTTTGGAGCTGGCGGAGTCACCGGAGAGGACCTACCGGGAGTACTACCGGTACCTCAACGCCGGGTTTTCGATCCCGCTAGCGGGAGGGACAGACAAAATGACCAATGATGTGCCGGTCGGCCTCAGCCGTACCTACGTACGACTTCAGGACGGCGACGAGTTCGACTTCGACAGTTGGTGTGCTGCGCTTCGCGCAGGCCGCACGTATGTCAGTAGCGGGCCAATCCTCGAGCTGCTCGTGGAGGGCGGGCATATAGGGAGCGAGATACTGCTGCCCAGCCGAGGTGGTCACGTCGAAGTACGGGCTTTTTCACGAAGCATCTTTCCTCTGTTCAGGCTCGAGCTCGTATGGCGAGGAGAGGTTGTGGCCTCGACCGAGAGCTTGGGCGGCACCAATGAGCTCAGCATCGCCGAACGGCTCGCAGTGGATGGGCCCGGGTGGCTTTGTGCGCGGGTCGGTGGTGCGGGTCCAACCTCTATCACACACCATCGTGATGGCTGGAAGCGAGCTATCGTGGCCCACTCGTCTCCTATTTACGTCGCGTGTGGTGCCCAGCGACGCATGAGAGATCAGGCAGCTCTTGACTACCTCACGCGTTTGGTGAGGCGCACAAGGTCGTACGTTACGGATCTGGCCTCGTACGGCGCAGACATCGAGGTACGTCATCATCACGATGAGCCTGATCACGGGACATTTCTACGTAGGCCCTTCGACGAAGCTGATTCAATCCTCCGTGGAAGAGCCAAGGATGACCAGAGCGGCTAGTCGACATGGAGACGAATGGACGAACTGATGCTTGTCATGACGGACGGGAAGGTACCTCGCCGCCGGGTCTTTGACTTGCTAGTCTGCTGGCAGCCCCAACGGAATTCGAATCCGTGTCTCAACCTTGAGAGGGTTGTGTCCTAGGCCTCTAGACGATGGGGCCAAGCGGGAGCAGTTTAGACCAAGGCCGGAGCCGGCCTGGTCGGAAGCTCGTGGAGCCGGCCGGTAGCGGAGGACCTCTCTGGCGGTGACGGTCTCCACGCCGGCGGTGAGCGGGCTCCACGCCGGGGGACGGCTGGTCGTAACCTGGGTTTACGTTTCCCAGTGCCGATCGAGGTCCAACGTGAACAGTAACCCCGGGTGGTTGACCCCCTCACCCAAGCTGTGGTCCATGCGCTTTACCGAGGGAGCCGTGGTCGCGGTGCTCGTTGCCATCGCCGTCGCTGCGGGGACCGCCTCGCAGGGAGCCGGCCTGGCGGTCGGCCTGGCCGTCGTGGTCCTGCTTGCGGGAGTGCTCTACCTGTTCCTGGCCTACCGGCGTTTCCGGGCGTGGGCTTACCAGGAGCGGGAGGAGGACCTGGTGGTCTCGAGAGGCGTGATGTTCCGCCGCCAGAGCGTGGTGCCGTACGGGCGGATGCAGTTCGTGGACGTCACAGCAGGCCCGGTGGAGAGGCTCTTCAAGCTCAAGACCGTCAAGCTTCACACCGCAGCTGCGGCGAGCGATGCACGCATCCCCGGCCTTGAGCCGGTCGAAGCCGCCCGCCTGCGCGACCGCCTGGCAGCGCTCGGGGAGGCAAAGGCAGCAGGCGTGTGACAGATAGCGGTACAGGCGGTTTGAACTGGCAGAGGCTGAACCCATGGACGCCCGTCGTCCTGGGGGGTCGCGCTCTGGTGATTGTGGCGCTCCTGGGCAGCGAGGAGGCGTCGAGAGGGTCCGCCAGCCGCGAGGTGACGATATATGTCGGGATCGCGATACTGGCGGCCTCGGTTGTCATCGGCGTCGTCAGGTGGCTCGTGACGAAATGGGCGCTCGACGGCGTGACGCTGCGCATCGAGACGGGGTTGTTCAGGCGGGATGCTCGCCAGTTGCCGGTAGCACGCATCCAGGCGGTGGACGTGGTGCGGCCGTTCTTGGCCCGCGTGTTCGGCCTGGCAGAGCTGCGGATCCGCCTGGCTGGAGGGGGTAAGTCGGGCGGGAAGCTCACATACCTGTCCGAGGCGGAAGCGGTTGACCTCCGGGCCCGCCTCATGGCAGGGCATCACGGCCTCGACATGGCGACCCCGGAGCCGGCCGAACGACCCTTGGCAACCGTACCGACGGGGAGGCTGGTGGCATCCGCGATCCTCCAGCCCGGGACCCTGGTGGCGGTCGTATTTGTCGTCGTGCTACTTGCGCTTGAGTCCATTTCTCCGAAGTCGGCGAACGGCGCAGAGACCGGGACGGGCTTGACTTTAGGCCTGTACCTCTTCGGGCTGGCAAGGGTGACTTGGCGCCGTGTCGCGACCGAGTACGGCTTCGCCGTCGCTGCCGCTCCCGACGGGATCCGGCTGAAACGGGGCCTGTTTTCCACGGTCAACGAGACGATCCCCTTCGCTCGGGTGCAGGCCGTTAGGAAGTCTGAGCCGTTCACTTGGCACTTTTTGGGCTGGTGCCGGCTCGAGGTGGACGTGGCGGGCTCGCCGGGGCGGGAACAAGGGACCAGGTCTGGAAAGGTCACCAAGGCGCTCCTTCCGGTCGGCCCGATACCGCTAGCGGACGAGCTCTTTTCCAATTTGCTCGGATTGCAACAGTTCCCGCTGTCCAAACCCCCTCGGCGTGCACGCTGGAAGTCCCCGCTCAGTTACCACTTCCTCGCTGCGGGCGACAACGGCCTCGTTGCGGCGGGGAGCTGCGGGAGGCTGAAAAAGGTAACGACCTGGGTGCCCCTCGAGAAGGTCCAGAGCGTGCGCCGGGTGCAAGGGCCGGTGCAACGCCTCTTGCACCTGGCTACGGTCCACGTAGACGCGGCCGGGCGCGACGTGCGTGCCGAGTTCCGTGACAGGGATGTGCACGAGGCGGACGCCCTGTTCGAACAGCTAGTTATTCAGAGCCGCTCGGCCCGCCGTGCGGTCTCGGGCCGGGCTCACGCGGTCCATGGACCGCTAGCCGATGTCAGCGCCCGTCACCGGGCCGGGCGCACCCTTACTCCCGCACAACGGGGACGGGGCGGTTGAAGACGGCGGCGCCGGCGACGGCACCGCGGTCCTGAGCGGGATAGGCCAGCCCCTGCCGCCCCCGGCCGCGATCCAGGGCTAGTCACTGGCAGCTATCATTTCGCTCGCTTGGACGAAATCCGGCCCGGGCGCTGACGGGCGATCATCCTGGCCCCGTTCTTCCTGTGGGCCATAGACATAGCGACCTCCTCGAAGGAGTGACACAAGCGCCGCGAGCAGCGACATGGCGGCGGCGGCCGAGAACGCGAGCGTCAGCCCGTAACGGAAAGGCGCAGTGATGAGCGCCGGGAAAAAGCTTTTGCCCGTTAGCACGGCAACGTTGTCCCTCGGCAATCTGGACAGGATCCCGCTGGGGCCTAGCAGATTGGCGATGGGGTTGTAGCCAAGGAAAGCTGCGAAGACAGTAGAGACGGGTGGTAGCGACGCCACGTGCGCCGCGATCTCACGCGGGACTCCGTGCGACTGCAAACCCGCCGATAAGGCTCTAGGGAGTTTGCTGTGCAGGCCGATGATGAACAGAGAAAAGAAGACGCCGATCGACAGTGAAGTACCTGAGTTCTGGAACGTCGCACGCATGCCTGAAGCCGATCCCCGATGTTCCGCCGGGACGCTGTTCATTATGGCTGAGATGTTGGGTGCCACGAACATCCCCGAGCCCACCCCACTCAGGCCGAGCAAAAGGGCGAAAGCCCAGTACGGGAAAACGACGGGGAGCAGGAGCAGGCCGACGAAGCTCGCCGCGAAAGTCAGTAGACCGGCGGTCGTCAGTGGCCTGGCCCCGATGCGATCGGAGAGTCGACCGCTGATCGGGCCTGATAATAGGAAACCGACCGAGAGCGGTAACAAGAATATGCCTGCCCACAATGGGGTGCGCGCAAAGCTGTAGCCGTGCTGGGGCAGCCAGATGCCCTGAAGCCAGATGATCAACATGAACTGCAGCCCGCCCCGTGCGATCGCGGCCAATAGCGTCGTCAGGGCCCCCGCTGCATATGCGTGCACCCGGAACAGTGCAAGCGGGAACATGGGCTGCGCCACCCACGTCTCGACGAACCCGAACAGCAGGAGAAAAGCGCAACCCGCTGCCAACCCGCCGACGACGAAGGGGCTGGTCCATCCCATCACTTCGCCGTGGTAGGGCTGTATCCCGTAGGTGATGGCGACGAGAAGGAACGTTAGACCGAGAGCGAAGGTTATATTGCCCCACCAGTCGATGCGTGTGGGCCGTCGCTCCGACGTCTCGCGGAGCCTGAGGTAGGCCCAGATGGTGCCGAACGCACCAAAAGGGACGTTTACCCAGAACACGGCGCGCCAGTCCCATGTGGCAAGCAGCCCACCAGCCACGAGCCCGATGAACTGGCCGGACAGCGCCGCGATCTGGTTCACTCCCAGCGCCATCCCCCTTTGATCGGCCGGGAACGCGTCAGTCACGATGGCCGCGGCGTTGGCTATCAGCATCGAGCCGCCGATCGCTTGCAAAAGCCGCCACGCGATCAGCCAAATAGCCCCCCTGGCGCCTCGGAGAGGGTCAAGCGACAACGCGAACTGACGTCAACGTGAAGACCACGAAGCCGAGGTTGTAGATCCTTACTCTTCCGACCATGTCGCCAAGCCGGCCCAACGTCACAACGAGCACCGCGGTTGCGAGCAGGTAGCCGATGATTATCCATAACAGATAGGTGACGTTGCCCGATCTCAAAGGGTTGAGGCCAATGCCCCGAAAGATCGCAGGGAGCGAAATGATAACGATCGACCCGTCAAGGACGGCCATGAACATCCCGAGGGTGGTATTGGACAATGCCACCCATTTGTAGTTGTCAGATCTGCCACTCACAGGCGTGCTCGAAGATCCTGAGCCACCTTCGTGATTTACTAGGACGCTGTTGGCGCGGCTAGTCACCGGCGGTCACCCACTGGCTATGGTTCTCCCACTTGTTGCCAGTCAGAGCTAGCGGCTCTGCCAGTCAGGATCTCTTCTCGATGCTCGTTGGACCAGGCTGCTGCTACTTCCGTAGCGACTTGCTCGTGGACGCGGGCTTGGAACATCGACGGGATGATGACACCAAGCGCCAGCTCCTCGTCCGTCACCGAGCCCGCGATCGCCAACGTTGCTGCCTTCTTCATCGCGTGCGTGACGTAGCGGGCGCGAGACGCGAGAGCTCCCTTGAAGAAACCCGGGAAGCAGAGGGAATTATTGATCTGGTTGGGAAAGTCGCTACGACCCGTCGCTAGGATCGCATCGGGCCTGAGCTCCTCTTGGAAGATTTCAGGCTCAGGGTTCGACAAAGCAAACACGAGGGGGCAAGGAGCCATGGCGCCCAACAATGCCGGGTCGACGGATCCCCGCCGAGCAGTCCCGATAAACAAGTCAGCGCCCTCTAGCGCGGTGCCCAAGGATGCGATCCCGCGGGGGTTCGAGCGGGCGGCGATCCTGGCGTGATGAGCGGCGACCTCAGGCCCGGTGCCCAGCACACCTTGTCGGTCGAAGACGACTATGTCTTCGACACCAGCTGCGAGCAAGGACTCGGCGACAGCTGTTCCTGCAGCACCACAACCTACAAGTACAACATGCAGATCTCGAACGGCCCGCCCAGTCAGGCGGCACCCATTGATTGCCGCGGCCAGCACTACGACTGCGGTGCCATGCTGGTCGTCGTGGAAGACGGGGATGTCCAGTCGAGCCTGTAGCTCGGTCTCGACCTGGAAGCAAGCGGGAGCAGCGATATCCTCCAGGTTGATGCCGCCAAAGCCAGGCGCGATGGCTGCTATCACTTCGATGAGGGCTTCGGGCGTTGCGGTGTCCAGGCATAGCGGGTAAGCGTTGATACCACCGAAATGCTTGAATAGGAGGGCCTTTCCTTCCATTACAGGCAGTGCAGCCAAAGGTCCCAACGCACCTAGCCCGAGCACTGCACTGCCGTCTGTAGCGATGGCTACAGAGCTGCCCTTGGCGGTGAGCGCCCAGGCATCCTCGGGCCGCCGCGCGATGGCGCTGGCAACCCTGCCCACTCCGGGCGTGTACGCGAGTGGCAAAATCTTGGCGGGTGCGCACGGCGACGCGCGGGCTTACTTCGATCTTGCCTCCGAGGTGGTAAAGGAACGTCCGGTCTGAGACATGCCGTATAGTGCACCCGGCCCGGCCCAAAGCGGCTCGTATGGCGTCCACCTGTTCTTCTCCGGCCGCCTGGACCGTTAGGTCTACGGTGGCCCCAGTCGGGGTAACGTCGACCAGGTCCATCCCGACGACCATTGTCCCTGTTGAACTTATATGGCTGGCGAGCTGCGCCAGCAAGGCTGGGTGGCTGGGGGCCGAAATTCGTAATGTCAACGTGTAACTTGGTCCCGGTGGAACGGATCGGCCAGCACCAGCGCCGGTATCGACGCTCATGTGGGCCGTGCCCCTCTCGCGGTCCCGGAGCGCAAGGTCAGTACCGGTCCTCTTCGGCATCAAGCCTTACGATGAGCGGGAATTCTGGCCGCGACCACGCACGCGTGTACTCGATCGGGGTGGCCGAGTCCTGGTACGACAGCCGGGTCGTTGCAATTAGCGGGCTTCCCCGGTCGATCGATAGCCAAGCGGCATGCTCGCTTGTGGCGGCGGTGGCCGATATCTCTTGGTCGGCCCAAGATAACCGGATACCGCACACGTCTGTCAATGTGCGGTAGAGCGACCCGTCGATCAGCTCTACGCGCGCAAGTTGCGGGGCCAAGCCATACGGGAGCCACGAATCCTGGATTGCAGCGGGTGTGCCGTCCACAAAACGAACGCGCTCGAGCCGGACAGCCTCCTGCCCCGGTTTCAAGGCCAGTCGTTCGGTCACGATAGAGGGCGGAGAGAGACGGCCCTGGAACTTGACCTCGGTGTGGACGTGCGCGTTCTCGAGGCGCGCTTCGCCCCGGAACGATTGAAGCTTGTTGAGGTGGCGAAACGTCGGGTTCGACTGAGTGATAAATGTGCCCGAGCCACGGCGCTTGACCACCAGGTTTATTGCAAGCAATTGGTCAAGGGCTTGGCGGACGGTCATGCGACTGACCCCGTACTGCGCGGCCAAATCCGTCTCGCTCGGTATCTTGTCCCCGGGAGTCAGGGCCTTGGCCCTTATCTGGTCGAGGATATCGTTGAAAATCTTCTCGTACATCGGAAGAGGGCTCATGACCGTCCTCTCGCACTTGCGAGATAGTTCGGATAAGACACCTACATGGTGGCAGATGACGCCCCCTGGCGCCGTGCTCCTGCCGGGCCTGAGAAGCGCGTCAACCATCGAGTACTGCTAGCGCATTTAGGACCTCTTGTTCAGTCCATCGTTCTGTGGACGTCGCGGTGGTTGATATGGTCGCTTTCGACCACAAGCCGATACGGCCAGAAGCAATTGTGAGTGGGTGCCCCGACAGGAGGGCGTCGACGTCGCGGGAGTGGAGTGTGCTCACCAGGGTGCCCAGCGCCGACAGTGAGGCTGCGTGAGTATCCGCGAGGCTTAGGGAGTACGAGCGGGCTTGCTCTGAATCTTCGGGGGCAGTGGCTACCGCTAGGACCGAAAGCGCATTTCGCACCATTTCATGCTGGATGAGGCCTCCCGATGGTGGTACCAGGACATGCCAGACGCTGGACCTGCGACTGACGCCTTGGGAGGTGGCATGCACTGCTCTCGCCCAAGTGGCGTGGGAAGCCAGCTGCGCGAGCGTGGTCGCCCGGTCCGGAAAAGGCGATCCCTCGCCCCGCGGGGACCGGGTGGCGATCACGTACGCACCGATGTTGGCGTTAGGACCAAGAGCGGCCGCCAAGTCGGGCATGTCGAACGGCGTGACCACGTTGGGCCCGGGGACTATAAAGGTGTTTATGTAGGGCCTGAGCCCCTGGTGGAGGAGGTTGTCGATGGGTGCCTCGGCCAGGACGGCGACGCGCAGGTCGGGCCTGACTGCGGCTTGTGGACCTGAGGGGGTACTGGACCGGGTTAGGAGCCCACCGCCCCCGGAGCTGTTAGTGCGGGCCGCTTGCTCACATATGTGCCATAGGAGCTCGCTGTCGGTGCCCACATCGACAGACTCGAGGCACCGGGGAGCGTCGATCGTGGACAGTTCGCGCCCATTGGTGAAGAGCACTCGGCCACTGAGCCCGGGGCCATCAGCGCTGGCAATAGCCGAGAACACCGGCGCTATGTCGTCCGCCGTAGCCAGGGCGTGCCCGGGCTGAGAGCCCAGAAGGCGCGCCGAGGGTGAGGTCATGCGTGTGTCTGCTATCGGAGCAACGGCTGTCACCGATATCCCCGGCGGCGCGTGGCTCCCCAGGTGCCAAGTCAGAGCGGCCACGGCTCGCTTAGCCGTGGCGTAAGCGACGCTAGCGGCAGGCGCGCGCAGGAGCCCCGAGCTCGAGGTCACGTTGATGATCTTGCCGCCCTTCCCGGTGGCCATTGCCTCCAGCGCCGGCTCGATCATGTTGAGGTGACCTCCGACGTGGACATCGAGGACGGACTGCCAGTCCTCCAACCGGCAATCGGCGAGCAACCCGCGCCGCATGTTCCCGGCGGCGTTGACGACGATGTCGAGCCGCCCGTAGCGCTTTATGACCTTGCGGACGAGCGAACCGCATTGGGAGGGATCGGTTACCGACGAGAAGTCCGGCACGGCGCTGCCGCCCGCAGAACGGATCCGGTCCACCGTTGCGTTGGCTTGTGCGTTGGTAGTGCCGTTCCCTTCGGGGTCGCTCCCGAGGTCATTTACAACCACCATCGCGCCTTGGGAAGCCAATCGCGCTGCGACAGCCCCTCCTATGCTCCCGCCTCCGCCGGTAACTATCGCAACTCTGTTGTCCAGGGGCGAGAAATGCTCGGCCTGCTCGAGTGGGTTTGACGGTTGAACGGTGGGAGCAGGCATTGTTAGGACTTTTCGCGCTGGGCTCTAGCTGCCTCTCCGGCTGCGGTGAGGCGCTGGCGGGCTTCGGCGTAGAGCGACGTAGGCAGCGGTCCACGGCTGGCGGCAGAGATGTTGTCAGCCAAATGGCCAGTATTAGCGGTGCCCACGACCACGGTGGTCACGTCAGGGTTCGTCAGGGCAAAGCGGAGCATGAACTCCATGCGTGACATCCCGTCGAGAACCTGGTCCAGGGCGGCCATGTCCCACAGTTCGTTCTGGAGACGTACCTGGTCCTGTCGGTAGGTCGGGGCTTCGGCGGCCGAGATGGCAACAGAGCCTTGGGCCACACCTCCGCGGATAATGACACCGGCCCCGCCAGCGGCCGCCTGGCGCACTATGTTCTCGTAGTCCAACTGGAGCGCTGAGTACGGGACCTGGAACGAGTCGAAAACCCCCATTGCCAAGTGCTCCGTGACATTTGGCAGGGTCGAGGAGATGCCGAGAAAACGGACCTTGCCTTCGCTCTTCAATTGCAACATTGCTGCGATCGAGTCCTCAGCCTCCATCAAAGCCCGGGACGGGCTTTCGTGCACCTGCACCAGGTCCAGGTAGTCCGTGCGCATCCGCCCCAAGCTCTGTTCGACGCCGGCGCGTATGTTGCCCGGGGAGTAGTCGTGTTCGCGCGGGCGTCCTGGCGGGGGCGGAGCGGAGCCAAGAGCACCCACCGGGCAGCCACATTTGGATGCGAGGATGTACTCACTTCGCCTCTTGGACAAGTACCGGCCGATAACCTCTTCAGCCTCTCCGTAGTCCGGGGCCGTATCTATGAAGTCGATGCCCGCGTCCAGGGCACCGTTGAGGACCTGTTCGGCAATTGCTGGGTCCACGATCCGGGCGGCCCGCGTGCCCCGCCCGCCTAGGTTCAAGGAACCATAGCCAAGTCGGCCGATATGGTAACCAGTCGGGCCCAACGGGGCCTTTTCGAACGGTGCCATCGTCAGGGCTCGCTGCTGGCGCTGGGGTTAGACGAAGATCCGCGGCTCGGTGTCCGGGGGCGGCTCGGGAGGTACCACCTTGAGGCGTTGCCCCCGAGTACGGCCTCTCGCTCCTCGGTGGGCAGGCCCATATCTTGCAACGCGGTCACGACAAATTCCATGTCCCATGACGGGTAATCGGAACCAAGCAGCAGCTGAGAGATCCCGACTGCCTCGATCGCGCAACGGAACGCCGGCCCGGCAGGGAAACAGGACGTGTCGAGGTACACGCATGTGCGCATGTACTCGGTCGGCCGTTTTTCCATTTTCCCCTTGAGCCGTCCGTCCTGGCGGTACCCGACAAACGGCAGCACCCCTCCGAGCATGGGGACGATCACCTCTAGGTCTGGTACCCGGTCGAAAATGCCGGCTGCCATCATCCGCAGGACAACGAGAGGCCCGCTGAGCATGGAATGGAAGGAAATTCCCAAGCCAAAGTCATCGAACATTGTCCCGAAGTCGGTACTGGTCCCCGAAGGGTGCACCATAATTGGTAGCCCTAGTTCCGCTGAGCGCACCAGCATTGCCTCCATCCCGATCTGGTCCGGGCGATGAAGGGTTGCCTGAGACGGGAACATGATGCCTCGCAGTGCCGGCTCCCCAGCGAGCCTGTCGAGCTCGGTCAGTGAGCCGATCGGGTCTGGCATGGGGAGGCTGGCTAACATGACGAAGCGGTCAGGGTGCGCCCCGCACAGCTCGAGGAGCCCGTCGTTGCCCGCCTGCACCAGATCCCGCGTCAGCCCCTGGTCGTCCAGGACGTCGAGAGGGGAGAGCGAGACAACGGCAACGTCGATCCCGTGCTTGTCCATCAGCATCAGCCGTTCTTCGACCCGGAACATGGCGTTGTCGTCGGGGAGCGACATGAGCCTGGCCAACCCCAGGCCGCCAGCCCCCGTGCTGCGGAGCCCCGACAGGATGTGCCTCGCCTGTGGTGGGACGTAGTGGGTATGGGTATCGATCGTGACGGGCTGGCCGTTGCCGACGGCGGTCACAGGTCCCCCTTGTCCTTCAGCCCGGTCCTGTCTCTTGGCACGGCACGGCCCATTTCGGTGCGCGTCGCTATCACGTCGTCCAGTTCCGCGAGCCCGAGGTCCCAGGACTGGGCACCCGTCAGGTGCCCAGTTATCACACAGAC
This sequence comes from uncultured Acidimicrobiaceae bacterium, assembly GCA_963725935.1. Lineage (GTDB taxonomy): Bacteria > Actinomycetota > Acidimicrobiia > Acidimicrobiales > Palsa-688 > Fen-671. Next base: position 330,162 of record CAVSAM010000007.1, read on the forward strand.
ATCGACCAGTTCCTGGACGGTGGCCCCCTTTTCGAAAGCCGCGTTGAAGTGGTTTGCCAAATGGTGAGACTGGGTCACCATGCCGAGCGCGATTGTAAGGAACTCTCGGACCTTCGGTTCAACCTCGCGGGGCTTCCACTTCAGGCGGCGCTCGTTCCACAGAGCAAGGACATCGGGTTGGTACTCAGCCATCACCTCTTGCCACTTGCGTCGGACCATGCCGGAGGCCAGCATCTCGTTCAGCGGCCAAGGCTCCTCACCGTCCTGCCACGATCGGGAGAGTGCGTGCGAGTCATGCATAGCGTCGGCCCTTGGATTTGCCATCACCACTCCTTTCATGGTCATTCACGCACCCAGGACGGTCCTCGAGACAACCGGTTACGGCGCTGAGCCGCCTCCTACCTGCGATGACTCTTGCTTTTGACATCCCTGGTGGTCACCCCACTGGTCGTCTAGACATCTAGAGACGATCTTAGTATGCTGTGGACGTGCGAACGCCCGCAACCGCCAGGACCACCCAGGTGGCCCGTCGCCCAGGATGGGGAGCAACGATGTTGGAAGCCAACGTCGGTCGGGGCCCGCAGCCGCAGCCGCCGCCTGTGCGCCGCGGTATGGCAGATAAAACAATGGACGGTCGGTCTTGATGCGTCCAAACATCTAACCAAGCGAAGGGGATGAGGTATGAAGGGCTCTAAAAGTACGACAAAGCGCCGTCTGTCCTTGCTGTCCGCCATTGCTGCGAGCCTGCCGATCGCTCTGGTGGCAACGAGCGTCGGCCTGCCATCCGCCAGCGCGGCAACGGGGTCGAAATGGGCGACAGTAGTTGCAGCGGCCCAGAAAGAAGGCTCCGCCGTTGGGCTGGACACACGGCCCGAGACGTGGCAAGCCGTCGATGAGAGCGCGTTCAACAAATATTCAAAAGGCCTGCTGTTCCAGGTGGCCGAGAGCGGTCCCAACGGTGAGCTCGAGACTCGGCTCACCTCCGACTGGACCGCAGGCGTCGCCGAGACCGACTATCTCGAGGACGTCAACTACAACTTCTTCTACCAAAACGCCAACAAGTTCGACAACCTCGCAAAGGCAGGAATCCCGAACTGGTCGAAGTGGCCGGCGAGCCTGAAGTTCTACGCTGGCAACTCCAACGTGTGCGTCACCGTGATCTCTGACATCACAGGCGTCGTCTACAACACCAAGCTCGTACCTGCGGCCGATGTTCCAACGTCGTGGCAGAGCTTGTTGAGCCCTTATTGGAAGGGGAAGATGGAGATTTCGCTCCCGACTGAAGGCGCACCCGCTTCAGCTGGGGCGCCGGCCGAGGCAGGCAACTACTATATGGAGGGGATGTTGATCCTCGAGAACGCTTTCGGGCCCAGCTACCTCAAAGGCCTTGCGGCGCAGGACCCCACGTTCGAAGAGAGCTCCATCACCGGGGCCGAGCTCGTAGCGTCAGGGGCCGACCAGATCAGTGTCCTCAGCCAGGTAGACAGCTCGTCCTCGTTGATCCAGTCAGGGGCTCCGCTCAAGTTCGTCCCGCTCACCGGGCCAGATATTGGCACCCGGGGATGCGTGGGGATCTTGAAGACGGCGCCGCACCCGGACACGGTGAAAGTGCTGTTCAACTTCTTCATGACACAAGAAGCAATTGCGAAGCCTTGCCAGTCTGGAGTTGTCGACCTCGCACCTCCTCCCATCAAAGCGAAGGGTTGCTATACCCCGCCCGCGGGATGGACATTGCCACCATTGGCCAAAAACGGCCTCTTCGCAGGGCTTAATAACCCAACTCTGGAAAGCGCGGGTATTGACAGATTCTCGGGGCTCCCACCAGTTAGCGTAAAGCCACCTGTAGGACGCTGAGATAATGGTTGCGTACCCCCCGGTCGCTCTTGGACTTGGGCGCCGGGGGGCCTCGCAAGCTAGACGGAAAGCCCATCGAACGTGGTAGTTCGGACATTTGACCGTGTCGACCTCAATTTGTCTTTGCCCGATCACGGTGGGCCGCAGGGAGAACTGGTCGCCACCGTCTCGTTGCCCCGCCAGGTCAGCGGAGTGCCGACAGTAATGTTCTGCGCGGCATGGAGGTACCTATAATCGACGGTACTGGGATTTTGACCTGACGGGTGACGACAGCTACAGCTTTGCCAAGTACATGTCAGACCGAGGCGACATCGTCGTTGCCTGGGACGCTCTGGGCCACGGGGAGAGCCGCACATCTGATGACCCCTGGCGTGTCACTTCGCTCGAAGTCGCCTTGGCAGGCCACATACTGGTGGAGGAGGTGACCCGACGGCTCCTGGAAGGGACGCTTGCGACGTCGCTCCAGCGTCTCGAGACCGTCCGTAGGTTAGGTGTAGGTCACTCCCTCGGGGGGATGACGGTCGTCCGCCAGCAGGCCCGCCACCACAGCTTCGACGCCATTGCCGTGCTCGGCTGGACCAACCTCGAGCGCTCCAGGACCGGCTACATAGCCGACCACGAGGTAGCACTCGAGGCGGCCCTGGCGGAGCTGGTCGCCGGCCGCAGCCCTGAAGAGGCCGAGGCGTCGCTCTACCAGCTACGGGGCCAGCCTACTTTGGCTCATTTCGACGAGTACCGGGCGTCTCAACGTGACTTCTTCTATTGGGGCGACGAGCCCTCGGAGGTTATCGCCGCCGACGCGGCGGCCGGCCGGCCGCGCCAGGGTGCCATGTGGGTGGTGTCGCGGATCCCGGGCATTGTCTTAGCTGACACGGCTAGGGTCGATGTACCGGTGTTCTTGGGCTACGGCGAGCGCGATATCTCGGTCGACCCGTCATCTGAACCTTCCTTTTACAAAGCCTCGCGTGATGTGACACTGCATATCCTGCGGGGCTCGGCACATTGCCACAACTTTTCGTCGGTGCGGGCGCTCCAGTGGGAGAGGGTCCGTTGGTGGGACAAGGGGATTTATTCACAATGCAAAAAAGGGAAGATGTGAGCGAGCCAGGAGAAAAACGCACCGCCGCTCGGGCAGGGTTGCCTCGACGGTGTCCGGGTCGTCGAGATCGCCGACGAACAGGGAGAGTACGTGGGGCTCGTGCTGCGCGGCCTTGGTGCCCAGGTTGTCAAGGTGGAGCCGCCCGGTGGCAGCCCGACAAGGCAGATAGGGCCCTTCCTGGACAACCACATTGGACCGGAAAGCTCGCTGTTCTTCTGGCATTACAACCGCGGCAAGCAGTCCGTGGCATTGGACCTAGACCGCGACGACGACAGGGAAAGGTTCCGCGCTTTGGTCGCTGGCGCAGACGTCCTGATCGACACGACCCCCCGGGGTTACTTGGACACCAGGGAACTCGGGCTCGACGGGCTGAGACAGGCCAATGCCGCTCTCGTGACGGCTCGCATTAGCCCATTCGGGGACTCGGGCCCCTGGGCGGACTGGAAGGCCTCTGACTTGGTGCACCTGGCCCTGGGTGGCCCGATGATGAACTGCGGGTACGACCCGTTCCCGGACGGGACCTACGACACACCGCCTATCGCCCCCCAGATGTGGCATGCGTACCATATTGCCGGCGAGCAGCTCGCCATCATGATCGTGGCCGCACTCATCCATCGCCAGTCGACCGGCCTCGGCCAGCACCTGTCGTGCGCCGTACATCAAGCAGTATCTACCTGTACCGAGCTGGACCTCATGAGCTGGGCAATGCGGGCAGCGCCGTTGGCCCGCCAAACCTGCCGTCATGCCGCAGAAACGGTGTCCGCCGTACCGACCATCATGCACACCAAGGATGGACGGTGGGTCACCGCGCGTTTGGGCCGCAAAGACGCAGCAAAGCTGATCGGTTTTCTCGACCGGTACGGGATGGGCGCCCCTCTTCAGGCGGCCTACGACCGGATAACCCCAGAGGCCCCGGCGAAGGAGAACGCTGCGCCAGGCCGCGATATCCCAGGCAGCGAGCCGGAAGCCGAGTTTGAGCTTCGTTGCCGAGAAATGCTCCAGAGGGTCTTCGGGAAGTTCACCTTCAGTACCGCGCCCTGGCGGGAGGCTCAGTTGGCGGGGCTGCTCTTGGCCCCCTTGCGCCGGCCCGAAGAGAACATGGAGGACGCCCACTGGCTCAAGCGGGGAGTCTTCGGCCTGATCGAGCATCCCGAGCTCGGCCGTACGTTCCAGGACGTGGTGGCGAAGTGGGTTTCCACTGAGACATCGTGGCAGGTAGGCAGAAGGGCGCCGGTTCTCAACGAAGACGAGCAAGAAGTCTTCAGCGAGCCACCGGTCATCAGGTCGCAACCGCGAACGTCCCAGGCCGATAGCCCGGCCAAAGACCGGAGCGCTGTTCCCATTGCAAGGCGTCCGCGTGTTCGACCTGAGCTGGTTCTTGGCCTCGGCGGGCGGGACCCGCTACCTGGCCGCGCTGGGCGCCGAATGCCTCAAGGTGGAGTGGAGAGGCCATCCCGACTCGCGTATAGCTGCCTCGGCGATGGCGCCGGTGGGCGGGCGAGCGGCTGCGCGAGGGCGCGACGGGTCCTCTCGAGGGCGTCAAGGACGCCGATATGGGTGGGCAATTTCATAACAAGAACCCAGGCAAGCGCGGCATATCGTTGAACATCCGTGACCCGAGAGGGTTCGAGATCGCCCGCAGGCTCATCTCCATGTCGGACATTGTCGCTGAGGGCTTCTCCCCCGGTGTGATGGACAAGTGGGGCCTGGGTTACGAAGCGCTCTGTGCCATCAAGCCAGACATCATCTACGCCCAGCAGTCGGGTATGGGGTCGAAGGGAACGTACGGCAAGTTCCGGACGGTCGGCCCAATAGCAGCTGCGTTCGCCGGTACCTCGGAGATGTCCGGATTTCCCTCACCGTGGATGCCGGCCGGATGGGGCTACTCCTACCTCGACTGGATGGGCGCGTACAACTTTGCCCTCGCCATCATCTCGGCGCTCCACTATCGCAACGCTACCGGCAAGGGCCAGTGGATCGATTCGTCGCAGTGCGAGTCCGGGATGTTCATCGCCGGCACGGCGTTTCTCGACTGGTCCGCCAATGGCAACCCCTGGCAGCGGACCGGCAACGGGTCGCCTTACAAGCCGGCAGCGCCTCACGGCGCGTTCAGGTGCCAGGGCGATGATTCCTGGCTCGCCATCACCTGCTTCACCGAACAGGAGTGGGTTGCCCTGTGCTGCACGGCCGGGCATCCCGAGTGGCAGGGCGACGAACGTTTTAGGGCCCTGTCCGACCGGGTGAGCAACCCAGCCGCTCTGGAGGCGGTGGTCACCGAGTGGACGAGGAGGCAGGATGCCTTCGAAGCTATGGTTGCCCTGCAAACCGCTGGGGTCCCGGCTGGTGTATGCCAGACAGCGGCCGACAGGTGCGACCGAGATCCTCAGCTCAAGCACCTGAACTGGCTCACCGAGCTCACGGGTACCAAGATCGGCACTTGGCCGGTGGCCGAGGTACCGGTAACGATGTCGTCGTCGAAGGTGACAGTGGGAGGCACGGTCAACCGCGGCGCCCCCTGTTATGGGGAGGACAACGAGTTCGTTTACGGAGAGCTGCTCGGCATGACCAAACAAGAGATCAGCGACCTGGAGAAGGACGGGATCATCTAGGGGTCCGAGAGGTCCTAGGCACAGTTATAGAAAGGGGGTGCGGCACACATGCCAATGGTAACGGTTGAGGATGAAATGACGGTCGAGGGTGAAACGACCGTCGAGGGCCAATCGACGGGCCTGGGACGCTTGCACCGCCGCCGCCCTGACGTATTTGTGGCCCTTGGGCTGTTGATCACGCTGGCATTGCTCGTGCTGATCCTGTACCCGCTCATTGATACCGTTCGCACTTACTTCTTCCCGGGCGGGTCCCCGACAGCGTCACCGATGTCGGTGCTCGTCCACGACCACGGGTTCTTGATCTCCGCTCGCAACACGCTCATCCTTGTCGGCATAGCAGGTTCGGCCGCTCTCGCTATCGGCTCGATCTTCGCGTGGCTGAACGAACGCACGGATGCCAGTTTCGGGGCCTTTTCGAAGTTGGCCCCGTTGGTCCCTCTTTTCATCCCGCCCGTCGCCCTGGCGATCGGCTGGGTGTTGCTGGCCCAGTCATCAGCTGGGTTCGTGAACGGGTACGTGCGCGAGGTTCTGGGATGGGTAGGCATCCACCTAACGACCGGTCCTTTCAATGTCGAGAGCTGGCCTGGGCTTGTGTTCGTCTACACGATCTCGCTCGTGCCGTACGCCTACCTGGTGGTGTCGCCCGCGTTCCGCAACATGGACCCGGCCCTGGAAGAGGCTTCTCGAATGAGCGGCGCAGGGCCGTTCCGGACCGCTCTGCGGGTCTCTCTGCCTGCTATAGCACCGTCGATCGCGTCGGCCGCCCTGTTGATACTCATCATCGGGATGGCGCTGTTCTCGATCCCCGCCATTATTGGTGTGGGTGCCAACATCCCAACTCTGTCGGTCTACATAGTCAACTTGGTGGACTCGGGCCCGAGCGGCCTCCCCCTGGCCGTAGCGGCTGCCATCTTGCTGTTCGCGTTCATTTTCACCGCCTGGTTGGCCCATGAGTGGATTTCATCGAAAACCCACCGGCAGGTCACGATTTCAGGCAAGGCAAGCTCCACGGCCATTGTCCGCCTGGGGAGGTGGCGTTGGGTGGCACGTAGCATCCTGATCGCCTACCTCGTCGCGGTATCACTTCTCCCGCTCCTGGCGCTTCTCGTTGTGGCGTTGCAACCCTACTGGTCAGCCGATATAAACCCGAACGTCTTCACCCTCACTAGTTTCAAGGCCTTCTTTGATGACCCGTCGATGAACCTAGCCAGGTCCGGCCTCATCACCAGCCTAAAACTTGCGGCGATCGGTGCCTCGGTCATCATGGCCACGGCGACGATAGTAGTGACCTTTACGAACCAGGCCAAGGGTGCGTTGAAGTCCTTTGTCGCCGCCGTGACCAAGATCCCAGCCGCGATCTCGGGACTGGTGATCGGCGTCGCCATATTGGTCACATTCGGTGGGGGCCCGTTCCATCTCGCGGGGACGCTGCTCATCCTCGTGCTGGCCTACCTTGTCACGTTCTCACCCCAAGGCTCCTTGGCTGCCGAGTCAGCCCGAGGCCAGGTAGGCAACGACCTCCTCGAGGCTTCGTGGGTCAGTGGAGGGTCGCGGTTCCGCACCTCGTACAAGGTCTTATGGCCGTTGATGAGGCCCGGCCTGGCGTACGCCTGGGCCATGATATTCGTCTTGATCATGGGAGACTTGACCGCCGCAGCCATCCTGTCCGGGCCGAGCAACCCCGTGGTGGGCTACGCCATCCTGTCGATCTACACGGAAGGCGTTTATTCCAACTTGGCAGTCCTCGGCATATTTGTCTGCCTGGCTACGTTGATAGTTGTCGGCCTCGTTATCCTGGTCTACGGCCGACGGTCCCGCCGCCGCGACACCGGGATCGCCCTCGCCGGGTCCAACCTGACGAGCTGATGCCGGTGCTGCGCGCGATGTCCTATGCAACTAGAGGTAAAAGGTGAACGGCGGCCAGCTGCATTGGGCTTTGGTCGGGCCGAGCGCAATAGCGGCCCGACGTTTCTTGCCCGCTCTGCGAAGTGAGGATCAAGAAGTCGTGAGCGTGTACAGCTCATCGGCCGACCGCGCCGCCGAGTTCGCGTCGGCCCACGATATTGCTCTGGGCACCGACGACCTGGACCGTGCCCTGGTCGGCGTGGACGCGGCCTACGTCAGTTCGAGGAACGACCGCCGGGCGGACCAAGTGGCGAGGGTAATTGCCGCTGGTGCGCACGTGTTCTGCGAAAAGCCCATCGCACTCAACCTCGCCGACGCGGAGGCTATGGTGATAGCGGCCGAACGGGCCAAGGTCGTCTTCGCGGTCAATTTTCATCTTCGCAACGGGGAGGCTCTGCGGGCAATCCGCGGGGCGGTCCTCGATGGTTCGATCGGCGAGGTCCTCTCTCCGCGAGCTCAGCATGCATTGCGGCTCCCGTCCGGCCCAGACGAGTGGCGCTTTCTCGGGAGCGGGTCGGGGGGTGGGGTGATCCTCGACCTTTGCACCCATACGGTCGACGCCATGCGGTTTGTGATGGGCCGCGAAGTGGTGGAGGTCGGCGCGACCGCCGTCAAGTACCCGGGGACCAAACAAGCCGAACATACCGTCGCTACCTTCCAACGCTTCAGCGGTGACGTAGTTGCGTCAACATATGAGTCGTTCGTCACCCCTTTTGCGGGCACTGTCTTGGAGGTGCATGGGACCAAAGCGAGCCTGTTGGGCCGGGGCCTCCTCACAGCGAACGAACCCACCGCCGAGGTCTCGTTGCAAGATGACCTTGGGTTACGGCCGTTTGCTCGAGGTGGCTCCAACCATCTCTACCGGCTTGGCGTGGGCGCTTTCGTTGACGCCGTGTCCGGCACGGGCCAGCCGGTGGCGTCCGGTATGGACGGCTTGATCGCCCTAGCTGTCGCCCTCGCCATCAAGGAAGCCGTGGCGACCCGCCAATCCGTCCGCGTCGCGTACCCTAGGCAATGTAAAGAGGTCGTCAGACAATGAAAGCCGTCGTCGTCGAGGCCGCCGGTCAGCTGTCCGTCCGAGATGTGCCCGAGCCCAACTGTGGCCCCTATCAGGCCCTGACGAAGACCTTGAGCTGCGGGTTGTGCGGTACGGACAAGCGGATCGTAAAGGGCCAGTTCTACCGTAGGTCGTTCCCCGGCATCTTGGGGCACGAAGCGCTCGGGCGGGTGGTGGCTTGCGGCGACAGGGTGCGCAATTTCTCCGTAGGTGACCTCGTGCTGCGCACCACGGCGGTCTACCCGAACGAGCAATTAGGAGGCATGTCCTCGCTACTTGGAGGAATGGCCGAGCTCGGTACCGTGACCGACTGGGAGGCGCTGCAACACGACCAACCCGACCAGGCCATCTCGCCTTGGTGGTTGTCCCAGCAGAAGCTCCCCGCCGACTTCGACCCTTTAACGGGGGGCATGTTCATCACGCTCAAGGAGATCCTGAGTTGGACCGAACAGATCGGTGTAACCCGAGGTCAGAGCGTAGCCATTGTGGGCCTGGGCCCGGTGGGCCTGCTCCTTGTGCGCGTGTGCAAGCTCTTGGGGGCGAGCCCGGTTGTTGCCTTAGGGCGCAAGCCTTCGCGGCTCAACCTCGCGCGCGAGCTCGGTGCCGACGCTGTCGTGCAGGGCACGTTACCTGACGGCGGCGACGCCGCCCAGGGACTTCCCGCCCGCTACGACCTCATCTTGGACAGCGCGGGGGACCGCGAGCTTCTCGAAACGATCCCGCGGTACTTGGCCGAAGGTGGCAGATTGGCCGTCTACTCGGTGCCCGAGCAGCAGCGGATGGCGCTCGACTGGACCTGGGGCGGCGATGTCCCGAGGAACTGGTCGGTCATTTTCAGGGTCCCTCGGGAGCAGGAGCAGCACCAACGCGCCCTCGACTGCCTGAAGCTTGGTTTTGTGGATTTCGCGCCGTTCCTCACCCACACGTTCAAGATCGATGAAATAGGCAGCGCTTGGGAAACGCTCGAGTCAGGAGAAGGTGTGAAGGTCACGATCGAGATCGGAAATGACGCGCCGGCGCCACGACGTCCGATATGGGGCGGGCCGATGAAACAACGCAAGCTCGGCGGCTCGGGGCTTACCGTCTCCGAGATGGGCATCGGTTGTATGCCGATCTCGGAGTACTTCGGGCCGAAGGACCAGGACGAGGGACTGGCGACGGTCGGTCGTGCAATCGACCTCGGGGTCACGTTCCTGGACACTTCCGACGCCTATGGGCCGCACACCAACGAGTTGCTCGTCGGTAAGGCAATCGCTGGTCGCCGCGACGAGGTAACACTCGCTACGAAGTTCGGGAGCACCCGGGACGCCAACGGCGTCCGCGGTGTCCGCGGTGACGCCGAGTACGTGCGCCAGGCCTGCGATGCGTCCCTCCGCCGGCTCGGCACGGACCACATAGATCTTTATTATCAACACCGCGTTGACCGAGACCGTGCCCATCGAGGAGACGGTGGGGGCGATGGCCGAGCTCGTCAATGCGGGCAAGGTGCGGTACCTCGGGTTGTCAGAGGCATCTGTGTCGACCATCCGCCGCGCCCATGCGGTGCACCCGATCACCGCCCTCGAGTGCGAGTACTCAATTTGGACCCGGGACATTGAAGACATCATCTTCCCGGTGCTGCGGCAGCTCGACATCGGTATTGTCGCCTACCGGCCCTTGGGAGCTGGTTTCTTCACCGACGTTGCCGTCGCCGTTGACAGCTTGGCGCCGGGCGATTTCCGAGGGTCAAACCCGCGCTTTGAACCGGGAAACCTCGAGCACAACAGGCGTCTGCTGGCCGGGCTGGCAGCAATAGCTCAGCAAAAAGGGACCACTGTGGCGCAATTGGCCCTCGCCTGGCTCCTGGCGCAGGCTGATGACGTTGTCCCTATCCCCGGGATGGACTGCAGGAAGTACCTTGAAGAGAACATCGTGGCGACGCAGGTCACGCTCACGCCGGAGGATCTGCGCAAGGTCGAGGAAGCCTTCCCGAAGGGTGTCGTGGCCGGCGAGCGGTTGGCGGACTATTCGAGGATCGATCGACGAAGGGGTACCACAGTGAGCAAACCTGGCTCGACGAGCCCTGACGAAGGGGCCATTATCCGCGTCGTGAACCTGGAGAAACGGTTCCGGCGGGAGCGGGGGTCGACCTTTGCCGCCATCGACGGCGTGTCGGTGGAGATCAAGAGCCGGCTCGATGGTCACGATCCTAGGGCCGAGCGGCTGCGGGAAGACAACGCTGTTCCGATGCATTGCAGGGTTGGAACAACCCACTGGGGGCGAAATCTGGAGCGGGTCAAGTCTTCTGTCATCAGGGAAGAACGGCGTGATCGTGCCTCCCGAGCGCCGGGACTTTGGCATGATGTTCCAAAGTTACGCCGTATGGCCTCACATGTCGGTCTTCGGCAATGTCTCTATCCGTTGAAGTTGCGGCGGTGGTCGAAGGCGCAGATCGAGGCACGCGGTCCGGGATGCTCCGGGTCGTCGGCATGCCACACCTCCGCAACGAGTTCTCCGGCCCGGCTGAGCGGGGGCCAACAGCAGCGGGTTGCCCTCGCCCGCGCCCTCGTCTGTGACCCGAAAGTGATCCTGTTCGACGAGCCACTGTCGAATGTCGACGCCAAAGTGCGTGAGGAACTGCGGGTCGAGCTACTGGCCATGCAAAAGCGCATCGGGTTTGCCGGGGTGTACGTCACGCACGATCAGGAAGAAGCCATGGTGATCTCGGACCGCGTGGTGGTGATGAGGGAAGGCCGGGTGCTGCAGGAGGGGTCGCCGAGATCTACGGTCAGCCGAGCCTCGCGTTTTGTCGCCAGTTTCATCGGTGTGGCCAATCTCTGGCCAGCGCGTCTGTCGAGCACCGAGGGTCGCGCTGACCAGGTCGTCGCTGTAGCGGACCTCGGAAAGCTCGTCATCGCAGCTGAGAACGTGCCTGCCGAAGTAGGCAGCGGAGGCCAGGTCGTGGTGGTCGCTCGGCCGGAGGCAGTAGTCGTGAGCAAACAGCAGGTACCTCAGGCGGCTAATTCTTGGTCAGGCGTTGTGCGGGTGGCAATGTTCAAGGGTGCGCACGTGGAGCTGCTGGTCGAAGTCACTGGCCAGCTGGTCCGGGGAAGAAGCCGTGAAGAGCTGGCACCCTCCGAGGGTGACCAGGTATATATCTCGGTTTCACCTCAGGGTCTTCGGGTCCTGCCGGCGGGCCTTGACGAGCCGGAGCGTCGGGAGGACCACAACGACGAAGAGGTCGTGCTCGCTGCGAGCGAAGGGGTGCTGATGGACGGTGGTCCTCCGAAACCGGGGGGCGTCCCGGCCCCGATCACATGACGCGAGAGGGTTTACCGGCGAACCGGTGCCACCGACAAGCCGTAGCGGCGCCAGGGACACGAGGAAGTCGGACCGCCGTTCTTCGGCGCAGGCGTCGACCAGAGGCTCGAGGAGGCAATTGTCTATAAGTACGACGCCGAAGGCCCATATCGCCGTGTGGACGGAAAACGGCATCCCAAGGTCGTTCGGGTAGAGGTCCATCATGTCCCATAGCAGCACCGACGCGTCGACGTCTCGCAGGAACTGGACGCAGTCCGTGTGCAGGCCGGCCCTGACCTCTCCTCGTTTGAACACCGGCCCGTCCACGATGCCGGAGCCCCACGGCATGTTTTCGCGGTCCCATCGTTCGCGGCCACAATGGACAGCAACAGCATCGCCGGGCTCTATTACCGTGCCGCTGGCGGCTGCGACCGCTTTCAGCTCGGACGCATGGACAGGCTCGTCGTATGTAACGTATGGCACGCCTCGGTACTTGGTTACGTCGAGCAGTACTCCACGCGTGACGATCCCGCCAGCCAACTGGCTGATGTCGCCGAACATGGCGCCGTCGAAGGTAATCTCGCGGTCGGGGTCTCGTCCGTTCCACATGCCGTCCTCCGCCCAAACGTGGCAAAGCGCGTCCATATGTGTCGACGAGGTGCCGTGGCAGCCCATCATGACGAAGTCCTCGACGGAGCCACCGGTCTCGCCGCGTGGTAAGCGCTTCATATAATGCTGTACGGGCTGCAGGTTGTTCGGCCCAGCCTTAACCGGTACGGGCCGGCTCAAGGATACGAGGCGGCCCGTGCGAACTAAACGCGCTGCCTGCAACCGCTTTTCGGCGGTGACCATATTGAGCACGCCGATCTCGTCGTTTTCGCCCCAGCGGCCCCAGTTGCGGTTCTCGCGGATATATTCGTCCATCGCCTGCCTGGCGGGTGACCGGCTGCTCACTGCGCCTCCTAATGGTGTCCGTGTGCCTCGATGGTCCGAGAGCCTAGTCGAAGGGCCGTTCGTACGGCCCCCTAGTGGCGGAGGTAAATGATGGCCCCAGATCAGCGAAAACTTGGCTTTGTCGGGCTGGGCCAGATGGGTGGGCCAATGGCTACGAACCTGGCTAGGGCCGGGTATGACCTGACCGTCTTCGACGTCCGTGCTGAAGCAATGGACGCCGTGGTATCAGCGGGAGCGAAGGCCGCCCCTTCGGTAAGGGATCTGGTTGATGGCGTTGCCGTGGTGTTCACGTCTTTACCCTCCCCGGGGATGACGGAGCAGGTGTTCACGGCCGACGAAGGGATATTGGCGTCTGCTCGGGTGGGTTTAATTGCTGTCGACCTGGGCACCAGTGGCGCACTGCTGGTGAGGCGCCTCTACGAAACGGCTCTCCAGCGCCAGGTCCGCATGCTTGATTGCCCGGTGAGCGGGAGCCACAGGGGAGCCGTGGAAGGTTCGTTGGTGTTGATGGCCAGCGGGGACGAGGACACGTTCGGAGAAATCAGTGGGATCCTCTCTTCTATCGGGAAGTCCATTTTCTTCACCGGCAACATTGGCAACGGCAACGTATGCAAGTTGGCCCATAATTCGATCAGCGCCGTGATGGGCCAGGCCCTTATGGAGTCCTTCGTGATGGCAGTCAAGGCGGGGGTCGAGCCGCGTATGGTCTGGGAGATCGTCCGCCGGGGGACGGTGGGGCGCATGTCCACATTGCAGAGCAGCCTGCCAGAGGGAGTCCTGCGCGGCGACTTTAGTGTGGGTGGCAAGACATATCAGCATTATCAAGAACTGGCCCTGGCGTTGGAGCTGGCGGACAGCGTCCGTTCGCCCATGATCCTGGCAGGCTTGTCATATCCGCGCCACGTGCAAATGATGAACCGTGGTTGGGCGGACCAGAGCTGGGTGGGTAGTGAACTGCGCCTGTGCGAGGAGGCGGCCGGCGACGAAGTGAAGTTCCGGGTCCCAGATGTGGGCCCCGAGGACGTAGGGCCGCCCAAGGATGTCAAGTGGTGACTGAGAAGGGGAGCGGTGACGCTCAAGCGGACTGGACGGCGGCCGGGATCTTCGAGGTGATCCCAGGCGTGTACCGTATCCCCCTTCCTTTGCCGAACGACGGGTTACGGGCGGTCAACGCCTATGCCATCGTGGGGGCGGGCGCGGTGGACGTAGTGGACCCCGGCTGGGACATCCCTGAGTCGCGTGAGCGCTTGAGAGACGGCCTTGCATCGATCGACCTCTCAATGGGTGACATTCGTAATTTCTTGGTGACGCATGTGCACCGTGACCACTACACCCAGGCGGTCGCTGTCCGACACGAGCTTGGTACGAAAGTGAGCCTGGGGATCGGAGAAAGGCCATCGCTCGAGGCGCTGGGGTCCCCGAGCCGCCGAGCCCTGGCATGGCAGCTGGACGCGCTCAAAAAGTGCGGGGCCGTACATTGGCGTCGGAGCTGGAGCACCGGCGCGAGCAGATGCCGCCACTCGACGCACGGAACTGGGCTTTCCCCGACGAGTGGCTCGTACCCGGCCAGGTGGCACTGCCTTCCGGTCGTTCACTCACCATTATCGAGACCCCCGGTCACACGCGAGGCCATGTGGTCTTCCATGACCCCGACACGCGAGCACTTTTTGCCGGCGACCATGTCTTGCCGAGGATCACTCCGTCGATCGGGTTCGAGCAGGTGCCCCTTGCCAACCCTCTGAGCGCGTTCCTACGGTCGCTTGCGCTGGTGCGCAGCTTGCCGGACGCCACGCTCCTACCTGCTCACGGACCCGTCGCCCCGAGCGTCCATGCCCGCGTGGACGAGCTTGTGGACCACCACGGGCGGCGCCTCGACCTGATCGACGCGGCATTGAGAGACGGTCCCGACACCGCTTGGGCGGTCGCCGGCCAGCTGTTATGGACGCGGCGTGAGCGGCGGTTGGACGAGCTCGACCAGTTCAATCAGATGCTGGCTGTGCTCGAAACGAACGCCCACCTGGTCCTGCTCGTCGCGCAAGGCCGAGCCGGTTCGAACGTCGGCGCCGACGGGACCGAGCTTTACTACCCCGTGCCCTAGGCCCGGCTGCGAGCCTGGGCGCTTGCACCCCTCGAGCCTGCGTGCGAAGTTTGACGTCCGCGCCGGAGCGTGTAGGCTAGTTATCTAGACATCTTTGTTGAGCTCGCAAAGGAACGAGAACCGGATGAGTGGTCTTCCTGAATCGGACAGCGTTACCGGCGGTCAGGTCGTTGTGGCGACACTCGAGGCGTTAGGTATCTCGCACGTCTTCGGCATCCCTGGAGGCCAAGTTCTAGCCATAACCGACGCTCTCATCGACTCGACCAAGGTGCGCTTCGTCACCACCAGGCACGAGGGCGCAGCTGCATGCGCAGCGGACGCCGTCGGGCGCCTTACTGGACGCCCCGGCGTGTGCCTCGCGACTACCGGGCCGGGCGCGACCAACCTGTTGACGGGCATAGGGGGCGCCTTCCGTGACTCGAGCCCGGTAATCGTGCTCACTTGCAACAATTTCAGCTGGGACCTTGGGCGCGATGATGCCCAAGGGGCAGACCACATCAGTATTTTCGAGTCCCTGACGAAGTGGTCCAAGCTGGTGACGCGCCCTTCCATGGTCCACCAGGCCCTTGTAGAGGCCTACGTGCGTGCCTGTTCCGGTTGTCCCGGGCCTGTCCTGGTCGACTTGACGCGAGACGCGATAGAAGGCTCCGTGCCCCGTTCCGACGTTGCGATCTCGAGCCAGCTGCGGAAAAACGTGGAGACAACGCTGACCGGTCGCGGCCTCGCCGCCCCCGGCCTCGTCGCCAAGATGGCAGCGTCCTTGGAGGGCGCTGAAGCGCCGGTCATTTGGTTAGGCAACGGCGCACGCATTTCCGGCGCCGGGCAAGCGGCGGCGGAGCTGGCGCGGCGGGTTGACGCGCCGATCGTCACGACCTTCAATGGGATCGGGGTCGTGCCGACAACCGACCCGCATGTCTTCGGCCCTCTCAGCCGGATGGGGACGTCGCTGTCGTCACGTGTTATAAGCGACGCGGACGTCCTCCTCGCCGTGGGCAACAGCCTTAATGGCCCCTCGACGGGGCGCTGGTCGATCCAGCTGCCGCCGACGATCTTTCAGGTCGATACCGACTCGAGCCAATTCGGGCGCGCCTACGCCAACCAGACACTGGGTATTGAAGGTGACGCTCGCTCGGTCCTCGAGCAGCTGCTGGCGGCGCTGCCCGCCAGCTGTGACGGCCCCCTGGCCGAGAAACGCACAAAGCGGCTCGGGTCGCTGCAGGCGGCGAAGGAACGCTGGCGTCGAGATGCCGTGGCTACCCAGGGGCGCATGGGAGCCATCGACCCCACATACGTAGTGGACGTGCTTCGTTCGGTGACTCCCGACAACGCGCTGTTGATCGTCGACGCCGGCAACCCGGGGATTTGGACCCATCTCTGGGAGGTGCGGGCACCGAACACCTATATGAAACCGGTTGGCTTCGGCAACATGGGCTTTGCTCTCCCGGCGGCGCTGGGCGCCAAGCTCACCTACCCAGAGCGTGACGTGGTAGTGCTCATCGGTGACGGCTCGTTGGGTATGACGATGGCTGAGCTGGAGACCGTCGTCCGCGAAGAACTGACCATCTGTATAGTGCTATTAAACGACCTGGGCTACGGCAACATACGCCAAGAACAGCAAATGAAGTACGGGAAACGCACGATCGGTGTCGACTTCGGGGACGTGGACTACGCTGCGGTTGCTCGTGCGTTTGGTATCGAGGCGGCGTGCGTGCGCGACCCAGAAGAGGTCCGCGAGGCCCTGCAGGTGGGGATGGGAGCAGGCCGCCCTTACCTTGTCGATATACGTATCGATCCCGAACTGAGCGCATGGAGCCACCCGCTTTTCCAGGCTTTCGACGCGGAGGAGTAGAGTGCTAGGCCGCGTTCGGGTACGAGCCCGGGAGACCGGCCTTGGCTGAACGGAAGTTGGGCCGCGCTACCCTCCGAGGCCTGGAAGAAGTCCCTTCCCTCGTACCCGATGGCTCCCACATCGTGGTCGGAGGTTTCGCCGACACCATCAACCCGATGGCGCTCGTGCGCTCGTTAGTGGCCAGCCGGGTCAAGGATCTCGAGCTGTCGGCGGTAGCCGAAGCCTGGTCTGCCGAGCTCTTGATCGGGGCCGGCCTAGTCCGAAAGCTCAGGATGTCAAACCTGATGTTCGAGGGGCTCGGACGCTGCCGTGCAATTTCCCGGGCCATCGAATCAGGCGCGCTCGAGGTGGAGGACTATAGCCATTTTGGGCTCATATCCCGCGTTATAGCCGGGGGGGAAGGTTTGCCGTTCGCGGCCGTCCGCTCAATGATGTCCACCAGCCTGGAAGAGGTCACGGTGTTCCCGGAGGCAAAAGGTCATCGCTACACCGACCCGTTCTTTGGTGAGACGGTCTACCTTGTCCCACGGCTTCGCCCTGATATCGCGTTGGTCCACGCTGCGCGCGCCGACGAGGACGGCAACATACAGCTCTTCGGGCCGAACGCCGTAGTCCAGGAACAGGTGCGAGCCGCGCGGCACGTGATTGTGAGCGTCGAGGAGATCGTGCCCAACCGTGTCACGCGAGCCGCCCCGGCGTCGACCGTTATACCTGGGTTCCTCGTCGACACCATCGTGTGGGCGCCCTTCGGCGCACACCCGACCGGGACGTACCGCTATTACGGTGCCGATAAGGCACACCTCGAGGAGTACTACGAGGCCTCTCGAACGACCGAGGGGACAGAAGAGTACCTGGAACGGTACATCTGGTCACTGAAGGGTGACCACTGGGCCTACCTTGCAAAGATCGGCCAGAAGCGCCTGGACAAGGTCCGCGCCGACCCGTACTGGGGTTATGACTCGGAGGGGATATGACCACCGCCACCAGGGACGAGGCAACCAGGAACGAGGTCATGGCCTGCGCGACCGCACGTCGCATCAATAATTCGGACGTAGTACTGGTCGGCACGGGATTGCCAATGGTGGCCGTCTACCTGGCGAAGCGCCTCTACGCTCCCCAGCTGGTGATGGTCTTCGAGTCCGGGATCGTAGATGCCAACCCCACAAGGCTCGCCACCGGTGTGGGGGACATGCGCCTTGTGCGCGGGGCTGCGCTGCACCTAGGGATGCGAGGCGCTCTCGGCATGCTCCAGAGCGGGAAGGTCACGCTCGGGCTCCTCGGGGCGGCTGAGATCGACCGCTACGGCAACATCAACAGCACCGTCATCGGCGATTACCGAAAACCGACCGTGCGCCTGCCCGGTTCAGGAGGGGCCAACGACATTGCCAGCATGGCTGAGCGCGTCATGATAATTGCGAAGCACTCGAAGCGAAGGTTCCCAGAACGGCTTGCGTACATGACGACTCCCGGTTTCCTAGGTGGCCGGAGCGAGCGTGAAAGTAGCCCATTGCCTGGAGGCGGTCCCATCGCCCTCATTACGGACCTCGGTGTCTTCGGGTTCGACAAGACCAGCGGCCAGATGACCGTGGAGAGCCTCCATGGCGGTGTGAGCATGGACGAAGTGGCCGGCGCCACTGGCTTTCCCCTCGAGATCCCGTCCGAGGTACCCGAGACCGCGCCCCCGACGGCTGAAGAACTCGATGTCCTGCGCACCAGGATCGACCCCACAGGAATCTATATCGGAGACGACAAGGCATGACCCGGCCGAACAAGGTCGTTGGCCTGGCCGAGGCAGCGGCAACCATCGCCGATGGGTCGGTGGTTGCTATCGGCGGCCACACGTTGAGACGGCACCCTATGGCGATGGTGAGAGAGCTCGTGCGTCAGCGCAAGCGTGACCTGCATGTCATGGGTTGGAACAATGGGATCGACTTCGACCTCCTCGCAGCTGCTGGCGTGATGAGGACGGCGGAGACTTCCTGCGTGAGCCTGTCACAGTTCGGCTTGGGCCGGAACTTCCGCCGGGCCGTGGAGCGCGGGGAGCTGGCGGTTTGGGACCACTCCGAGACGACCGCCATCGACGTGTTCCGGGGGGCCGCCCAAGGCGCACCGTTCACGCCCGCCCTGTCGCCGCTCGGCACGAGCATGCTCGCCAACAACCCACGCTTCCGAGTGGCAACCAACCCATTTGACGGCCGCGAAGTGGTACTGGTCGAGGCCGTCCGGCCCGACGTTGCCCTGCTGCACCAGCACATGGCCGACCGCTATGGCAACGTACTGCTCGACCCGAAGCCGTGGCTTGACACCTCGTTCGATGTCTACATCGGCCGCGCCGCCAAGCGCCTCATCGTGACGGTGGAGCAGATCGTGAGCGACGAGTTCGTCCTTGACAACCCGGAGCTCACGGTGTTGCCGCGACGCTACGTCGATGCAGTGGTCAAAGCACCGTTCGGTGCGCACCCTTGCGCTTGTGACTCCCGGTACGCCTACGACACGGATTTTCTCCAGGATTACGTAGACGCCTCGTTGCAGGACGAGACCATGAAGGAGCACATCGCATCGTGGGTCGAGATCCCCGAGGACGAGTACCTCCGACGCCTCGGCCCGCGCCTACTTCAGAGCTTGTCGCACCCGCTGTCGGCCCAACTATCCGCTACAAACGGCCATGACTGAGAAGTTCAGCTCTGCGGAGCTGCTGGCCGTTACGGTTGCCCACGAACTGCGCGACGGCGACCATTGTTTCATCGGGCTCGGTACGGGCGGCCCGGCATTTGTGCGGGCCGTGGGGGTACCATCGGTCGCCTGCGAGGTCGCTCGCCGCGTCCATGGCAAAGACGTCAGCGCGCAGTACGGGGTCCTGTTCGAGCCGGAGCTGGCGGAGCTGCCACGTTCCTTCTCCGACGACGCCCTCTTGGGTTGGCGGGCGCGGGCCAGAGTGCCTGTCGACTTCTGCTTGGACACTTTCCGCACGGGACGCATATCTGTCGGTTTCATTTCCGGTGCACAGCTGGACCGGACCGGCAATGTCAACGCAGTGCAGATCGGGAGGGGCAGCCCACCCAAGGTGCGCCTTGTCGGGCCGATCGCCCAAACGGACCATGCTGCGCACGCGGGGCGGGTGATAATCGTCATGCCGCAAGAGAAGCGCACATTTGTCGAGGAAGTGGACTATGTGTCCGCCGTCGGTTACCCGGGCGGCAGGCAGGGCCGGGCACGCCTCGGGCTTCCGGGTGGAGGGCCGTCCCTGGTTGTCACCGACCTCGCCACTTTTGACTTCGACGACGAGGGCGTGCTCCGTCTCCGGAGCGTCCACCCCGGGGTGCGCTTTAGTGACGTTGTCGGAAGTACAGGTTTTGCCCTCGGCGATGGCAAGGGTGCCGGTACCACGGTGGCGCCCACCTCTGATGAGCTGCGCGCCATCCGCGACGATATCGACCCTGAGGCGCTGTTGCTGGAGGCCCGTGTAACTTAGCACCGCCCGTTAGCGGTGCGGCAAAATAGCAATTTTTGGGAACCAGGAGAGGACGACGGATGCCGTACGAAGCAGAACTTGGGAGCATCTCCATTGCGTTGGTGGGCGACGCCATGATGAACCGTCGCGTATCACGGTTCCGCGAGCCCGAGTTCCTCGCCATGTGCGAGGTACTGAGGTCGGCCGACATCACCATTGCCAACCTGGAGACCATGGTCCATCGTTTCGAGATGAGCTGGGCGCAAAAGCCTGACTCAGTCTCTTGGCAGGTCGGCAGCCCCGAGTGCCTTGACGATCTCAAGTGGATGGGCGTCGACGCTGTGACGACGGCGAGCAACCATTCCTACGACTACAACGAAGCTGGGTTCTTGGCCACTATGGCCAACGTCAGGGAGCATGGGCTTTGGTCCGCTGGAGGGGGCAGCACCCTGGACGGTGCCCGCGCGCCGGCGTTGGCAGACTTAGCTCAGGGAAGGGTGGCGCTAATGGGGGCGACCACTACGTTCTCCGACCAGTCCCAGGCGGGCCTGGCGCGGCCCGACTTCCCCGGGAAACCGGGCATAAATGCTCTTCGCCACAACAAAGTCCATCGCGTCCCGAAGGCGACCTTCGATGCTTTACGGGAGGCCAAAGCTAAGTTGGGCTACGCCGAGTACGAACAGGCCCATGACCAGTTCCTCCCGCACCGGGCACACCATTACGACCAGGAAGCCGAGGTGCGTTTGTTCGGTCAGACCTTCCGGCTTGGCGACGACTACGACATCGAGACCACCTGCAACCCAGAAGACCTGGCCGGCATCGAAAAATGGCTGAGAGGGGCGGGCAAACAGGCTGACTGGCGCGTGTACGGGGTCCATTGCCACGAGAGCGGCAATACAGGCACCATCCACGAGGCGGCGCGCGAGACGCCCCCGCAGTTCCTGGTCGAGTTCGCCCATTGGGCCATCGACGGCGGGTGCGACGTGGTCACGACCCACGGGCCGCACATCCTGCGTGGCATCGAGATCTACCGGGGCAGGCCGGTGTTCTACAGCTTGGGTAATTTCATTTTCAACAACGACACAGTCCAGGGCCAGCCTGACCCCGCCTACACCAGGCAGGGGCTGGGGCACGACCACACGCCGGGGGACTGGGGCGCAATACGCTCAGGGGACGGTGCGTACGGCTTTCCGACCGACCCCGCCTTCTTTCAGAGCGTGATCGCAGTCTGCCGGTTCGCCCACTTCGAGCTCGTCGACGTCGAGCTGTACCCCTTGGACATTGGTTTCGGACGGCCGATGAGCCAGAGAGGCCGGCCGATGCTAGCCAAAAGGGCACTAGCGGACGAGGTGATCTGCTGGTTGCAACGAGTCTCGGAACCGTTTGGCACCGAGATCAGCAACGAAGACGGCGTCGGCCATATCCGCTTGCCTCGCGCAGTGACGGTCCCAGAGGGCGCAAATGGCGTAGGAGAGGTAGCGACGGGGGTAGCTCGGTGAAGGGACGGGTGGTCGTGCTGAAGGAGTACTCCAAGCCCTTTGAGATCGAGGAGTACGAAGTACCCGAGCCCGAGGCGGGAGCCGTGCTCGTCAAGATGACCCAAGCGGGGATATGTGGCTCAGATCTTCATACATGGCGCGGCGACCGCCAGCCGGAGTTCCACCCCATCAAAGCGAACGGCCACGTCATGGGCCATGAAGGCACCGGGGTGATCGCGCGGTTAAGGGCCCGGTGTCAGCACTGATTGGCTAGGCCGCCCGGTAAAGGAGGGTGACCGGGTCATGCACTGGTCTGGGACGGCATGCTTCAGGTGCCGGCAATGTACCCGTGGCAACACCAACCTTTGCACCAACCCCCCCGACGAATACCCGCCCCCGGCGGGCAAATGGCCCTATTTTACGGGAACTTTCGCCGACTACTTCTATGTCGAGCGCGGCAGCGTCCGTTCTACCGAGTGCCGAAGGAGCTCCCCGACCGGGCGTTGTCCTGGGTCAACTGCGCCATGGGGACATCGGCAGAGGGCCTAGCCGGCGCGCGATGTGGGGAAGGCGACTATGTGGTCGTCCAAGGCGCAGGCGGCCTCGGTCTCAGCGCGGCGGTGATCGCCTCCCACAGCGGTGCAGCCAAGGTCATCGTGCTCGACCGGCTCCCAGGGCGTCTTGCCTTGGCGAAACGCTTCGGCGCTGACTTCGTCATCAATGTGGACGAGCTCGACACACCGGCGCGTCGGCGAGAGCGCATTATGGAGATCACCGAAGGTGCCGGGGCCGACATCGTTATGGAGCTCGTCGGCATCACCGAGCTCATCCCCGAAGGCGTGGGTTACCTCTCACCTGCGGGCACGCTCGTCGAGATCGGACATGTGATGGGCGGTCGGTCCTTCAGCTTGGACCCGCGGGCGATCATACGTGGCAAGCGCGTGATGGGATCGAGCGGCTACCGCCACGGCCGCCTGCCGGCGCTTATGGACCTTATGGTCAAGACGATGGGCCAGGTTCCTTATGACGAGGTTATTTCTGACCAGTTCAGCCTCGAGCAGGTAAATGAGGCTATGGCTGAGTCCGAATGGTCGAACCGCTCGACGACCGTGGTGCGGGCCGTACTGACCCCTTAGCACCGGCGCTGCGCTGGGCGAAAACGCTGGGCGGAAGCGCTGCGTTGGGCGAAAGGTACGTACGCTATTTGCAGCGGTGTCTTCAGCGAGCTAATGTACTAGTTGTCTAGACAGCCCCGGGATGAGATGAGCGCCGATATGCCACGTACTGCGTCACCCACGGCCCCGCTAGGCGACCTAAGAGTGTTGGATCTCTGTCGCTTTTTGGCTGGGCCGTTCGCGACCCGGGTCCTTTCCGACCTGGGCGCTGATGTCATCAGGGTGCTGCCGCCTAACGAAATAACCCCCAAGTCAGCAGGCCGGTTGACCATGGGCGAGGCGTTCGACTGGGCCGTGAACCACGACAAACGCGACGTTGCCATCGACCTGCGGACCGAGGAGGGCCGCTCGGTGCTCTTCCGCTTGGTGGCGGAGGCTGACGTCCTGGTCGAGAACTTCCGTCCCGGCGTGCTGGACCGGCTGGGGTGTGGTTACTCCGAACTCGTCTCGGTCAAGCCGGACATTATCCTGTGCTCCATCTCGGGTTTTGGCCCCGACGGACCGTGGGCCAAGATGCCGGCCTACGACCCGGTGGTGCAGGCAGCGGCCGGCGCGATGGACATCACAGGCCCGGCCGCTCCGGGCGGGCCACCGTGCCGGTGGGGGGTCCCGATCGGCGACGAGGCGGCATCGCTCTACGCGGTGATCGGAATCCTTGGGGCGCTGGCCGTGCGCGACCGCGACGGGATGGGCCAGTCCCTCAGGGTCTCCATGCTCGACTGCCAACTTGCCCTGAGCACGTACCGGGTCCCGCAAATCTTCGACGCCCACATGCCGGCCCAAGCCGATCAGCACCGCGGGGGAGCCGGCACGGTACCCTACGGGCCGTTCCGCTGCAGCGATGGTCGTTGGGTGGCGATCGGCTTCGCGCAGTCGCACTGGGTTGCCGCCTGCGCCGCCATGGGGGACGAGGACCTGGTGTCCGACGAGCGATTTGCCACCGAGCACGCCAGAAATGCGAACCAAGCTGAGATCGATAAGTTGATCGCCGAGATCTTGGCAACGAGGACAGCGGCCGAATGGGAGTCGGTCTTCGTTGCCGCAGGTGTGCCAGCGGGCAAGGTGAACTCGTTGCAAGAAGCGTTCGCTCACCCTCAGGTGACTGCCCGCAAGATGATCGTCGAGGTCACCGATGAGCAAGGCAGGACCGCTCAGGTGGCCGGGGACCCCATGGGGTTGGCACCGCCAGACAAGGCCTACGCGCCATGTGGTCCTTACCCGGCCGATGAAATCTCCTGGTCGCCGTCTCAGCGTCGGGGCTCTGACCCCGGCCAGGCGCACGAGGGCGCCACCCCGGCGCCACCGTTAGCGGGCATACGAGTGGTGGAGCTGGACGGTAACGAGCCCAGCAAAACGCTTGCAACTCAGATCATGGCCGACCTCGGAGCGGAGGTACTGCTTATCGAAAGGCCCGTACCCCTGCGGCCACGCGAGGTGTGGGCCGCCCCGGGTGACTTCATGCTCACCGACGCGTTCAGGTGGGCGATGCACCGGGGCAAGCAGATCGTCCGGATGGACCTGAAGGACGCCGCCGAGCGAGCTCGTTTCCTAGAGGTCGTGCGGGCCGCCGACGTTGTTTACGACAATTTCCGGCCAGGAGTCAAAGACCGGTTGCAGGTGGGCTACGGTACGTTGGCGGCGGTCCAGCCCGACATCGTGACGTGTTCCGCCACGGGGTTCGGAGCAGTCGGCCCGTGGGCGCAAGTGCCGGCCTACGACGTGACCTTACAGGCGTTGGGCGGGGCCATGAGCATCACCGGCGACGTAGGCCCGGCCGCCTCCCCTGTACGCTGGGGCCATCCTATTGGCGGGTTGGCAGGGGCACTTTACGGGACGGTCGCTATCTTGAGCGCCCTCCGTCGGGTGAAGCAAGGAGGCTCGGGCTGCCACTTTGACATCTCCCTCCTCGATGTCCAGATCGCCTTGCACTCCTACCGAGTGCCTCAAGCCCTGACGCTGGGCGTGCACTTTGGCCCCCAGCCCCGTCAGGGCGGCAGCGGTGCTCGGCCCTACGGGCCCTTCCAGACCAAGGACGGCCGGTGGTTTGTGCTGGCCATAACGATCCCGTTCTGGAAGGGCTTCTGCCTGGCGGTGGGGCACCCCGAGCTAGCCGAGGACCCCCGTTTTGTCGATGACGAGGCCCGGTTGCGCAACGCCGGCGAGCTCGATGTAGTCGTGGGGGACATCCTGGCGTCACGGACGGCAGAGCAGTGGCAGGAATCTTCCTCTCCCACGAACTGCCCGGGAGCCCGGTACGTACCTTGGACGAGGCTTTTTCTGACCCGTCCACCCGGGCCAGTGGCATGCTGAAGGTACTGCCACGGGGCGATGGGGGCGAGGTCCACTTGCCCGGTTTCCCGATCGTGTACGGCAAAACCCCCGTCGGGGCTTGGAACGCGCCCGCGTACATGGACCAACTGCCGCAATGGTCGCGTGCTGTGAAGGCGGCGGGCGAAAGTTAGGACGAGCAAGGGCCGTGCGAGCGACCACTATCGAATGGAGGCGTCTATGGGCTCAGAACTGGTGGGTTATGAAGAACGTGACGGGATCGGGTATGTCACGCTGAACCGGCCCGAGGTGCTGAACGCTCTCAACGATGACCTCATAAAGCGGCTCCGCGAAGTCCTTTACGAACTTGACGACGACGCCAATGCACTCGTGGGGATCATCAGCGGGTCGGGGCGGGCCTTCTGCAGTGGTGCCGACATCAAGCAGCGCCAGCTCCGGCCAAAGGAGGAGCTCGCCCGGCTCGGCAGCCCGCAGGGGCGTGGTGCCCACATCGAGGACCTCTTCCAACGCTTCACAAACTGGAAGCCGATCATCGCCGCAGTACATGGCTACGCCATCGGTGGCGGCTTGCACATGGCCCTCATGTGCGAAATGATCGTGGCTGCCGAGGGGCCCAGTTCTGGATACCGGAGATCCCCAGAGGTCTGTGGGTTGCGAACTTCTGGAAAATACTGTCACATCGCACAGGCAGCGGGTTCGCCACCGATGTCTGCCTCACGGCCCGTTACTGGGGCGCAGAGGAGGCTCATCAGCGCGGCGTCGTCGACCGGCTGGCGCCGAGCGGCGGCCACATGAAAGAGGCCGAGTCGCTAGCGCAGGCCTTTCTAGCTCACCCGCCGCTGGCCGTCCAGGAAGCCGTGCAGATCCGACGGGGCGCTTTGGAGGAACTGGAGCTGGAGTCACGCCTTGTCAGGAAACGGGCCCTTCACCTCACCGACGACTTCCGGGAAAGCGCTACGGCATTTGCCGAAAAGCGCAAGCCCGTGTTCCACGGCAGTTGACCATGTCTGCGGACAGCTGCTTCACGTGACAGACGAGATTGCCGCGGCACAAGTCCTTGCCGGCACGAAAGTCCTTGACATGTCGCGTTTTATCGCAGGGCCGTTGTGCGCCCAGATGCTCGGCGACATGGGCGCGGAGGTGATCAAGCTCGAACGCCCGTCCGGTGAGGACGCGCGCCACCACGCCCCGTTCATCAACGGCGAGAGCTTGTACATAATGATGTACAACCGCAACAAGCTTGGCGCCACCCTGGACTCTCGGTCCCCGGAGGCGCCCGCGATCCTGGAGAAGCTCTTCAGGTGGGCGAACGTCCTGGTCGAGAACTACCGTCCTGGGACGTTGGCGCAAATGGGGTTCTCGTACGAGCGCCTTCACGAGATAAATCCCCGCTTGGTGATCACGTCGATCTCCGGGTTCGGCCAAACCGGGCCCTCTTCGCAACGCGCCCTTTTTGATGCGATTGCTCAGGCGATGTCAGGGTTCATGAGCGTCACTGGGCAGGCGCAGGGAGAGCCCACGCTGGCGGGCACCTATATCGCCGACTACATCGCAGGGTTCCATGGGGTTATCGGCACCCTTTTCGCGCTCATGCACCGCGACCGCACCGGTCGAGGTCAGGTAGTCGACGTCAGCTCGCTGGACGCGTTGTTCACCACGCTCGGCACTCAGCCCTCTGCATCGGTGGTACTGGGGATGAACCCGGTCCGGCACGGCTCCAGGGATCTGCTCACCGCCCCCGCCAATGTGTTCAGGACACGTGACGGCTATATCTACATCCACGCCGGTACCGAAGCATTGTTCGGGCGGATGTGCACCCTGATGGGCCGGCCAGAACTGGCGGTGGACGAACGTTTCGCCGGTATCCCGGCTCGGATGGCGCACGTCGACGAGATCGAAAAGATCGTGTCCGATTGGATAGGCGAGCGGACCGTGGCGGAGGTCGAGGAGGTGGTTGGCGGAGCCGGCATACCGTGCGGCCCGGTCCTGGAAATAAAAGATGTGGTGCGTCTCGACCAGCTTGTCGCCCGAGAAATGCTCGTCGGTGTCGAGCATTCGACCGCTGGCAAAGTCGTGGTGCCCGGCATACCGATCAAGTTCAGCGAGACTCCGGGACAGGTCCGGCGACCGCCCCCGACCATCGGCGAGCACAACAGAGATGTCTATTGCGACATCCTCGGGATGTCCGAAGACGAGCTGCAGGACCTAAAAGACCAAGGTGTTATCTAATGCCGCCCGGCGAGCTCAGCTGAGACCAAACGATGCCTAGCCCATATTTGGCCCTGGACCTCGGGACGTCATCGGTGAGGACAGTTGTGTTCGACCATGACGGGCGTATCGCCTGGGAGAAGGCGACCAGTGCGGAAGCTACGGGACTTGTCGGCGTCGGCGCCGAGATCGCTCCGGAGGAGCTGTGGCGCAAGACATGCCTACTGGTACGGGCGGCGACATCGGCGGTGAGGCCCATGGGTGCCGTCGGCGTCACTGGTCAGCTTTCGCTCGTGCTGCTCGACGAGGACCGTCACCCGAGCACTCATCTCGTCACTTGGTCAGACCAGAGAGCTCACGCTGAAGCGCTGGAGCTGTCCGACAGCTTGGGACCGAGAGCAGGAGCGCTCACGGGCCGGTCCGTTACCGCAGAACTGACGGCACCTCGCTTGCTGTGGTTCCGCAACCATCGGCCAGAGGTGTACGCCCGCACTGTGACGGCGCTCACGCTGAAGGATTTCGTGGTCGAGCGTCTGACGGGCAACGTCATCACCGACGCCACGTCGGCTTCCTATACGATGCTGTACGACGTAGGACAGCGGCAATGGTCGAACGAGCTCCTGGAGGCCTGCGCCGTACCGGCAGAGTTGATGCCTCCGGTGCTGGAAGCCGGCGCCCTCGCTGGCACGGTGAGCAAGGAGGCGGGGAGCAGCACCGGTCTGGCCGTCGGGGTGCCCGTGGCTGTCGGTGGCCCTGACGGTACCCTTGGAGCCGTCGGGGCGGGGGCGGTGGAGGCGGGCATAACCGTGGACGTGGCCGGCACGACCGACACCATCATGCGCTCCGTCTCGCTCCCTCCAGCCGAGCGCGGGGGCGCCGTAGTCAACGCGTTCATCGGCCCGGAACTGTGGACCGTCGGCGGCCCGACGGGAGTGACGGGTGGAGCAATGGCATGGATAGCGGGGCTGGCAGGAGCCTCGTCGGTGCGCGAGTTCTACCGGGTCTGGGACAGCCGAATCGAAGCTGTCCCGCCGGGCGCCGACGGGCTCGTTTTTCTCACCGCCCTCACGGGCGAGAGGTTCCCGAGCTGGCGCGGAGACCGCGAGGGCTCGATCGCTGGTTTGCGTCCCTCGCACACCGTCGCCCATCTGGCGCGGGCGGCCGAAGAGGGCGCAGCTTGCCTCGTCGCTACAGGCTTAGCGTCGCTGGCCGAGATCGGCTTGAGCTGCGAGGAGGTGCGCCTCGTGGGTGGGACATCGACCTTGGCCCGCGCCGTGCGGGCGAGGGCGGATATTTTCGGCATCCCGGTAGTCCTTATGGAGAACAAGGAAGCATCGGCACTAGGAGCGGCCATGGCAGCTGCAGTCGCTAGCAATGGATGGTCCGGGTGGCCCGAAGCAGGGAGCAAAATGGTAAGAGCCGCAGCGCGGGTTGTCCCCGACCCCAGCAGCGCCGCTTCCTCGAGGGAGACGTTTGCACGATGGTCCCGCGCCTGGCGCGATGAAGCGTCGTTGACGGCGAACGACCCTGTGTCAGCGCACACTGGGACGAAAGGGTGACGATGGGCCACGCCAGTGCCTCCACCGAGCTACCTACGTGGGCGTCGCCGAACGTGCTCGGCGCCTACGGGGCACGAGAGCCGTTGTACGAGCTCGTCCGGGTACCCGAAACCTTTGGCCCGGTCACGCTGAACGTAGATGCGGAAAAGGTAAAGCAATTTGCCTACATAACCGATGACCACGGGCCCTGGCACTTCACGGAGTCGCCTTTTGGAGGCCCGATCGGGCACTCCGCCATATTGGCCAATGACCTCCTCCAGCTCTTCACGTTGGTCTATGACCCTAACGAGGTCGTCGGCCTGCACACCGAAGAGATGCTCTGGTTCGACAACCCTGTTTTTGTTGGTGAAGAAGTCACCTTGGAGGGGGCCTACGTGGAGAGGTTCGAGCGGCGGGGACAAGGTTATGTCGTCATGGAGGCGACAGCCCGGGGCGAGGACGGGCGGGCCCTTGTCCGTCACCGGGGATGGGAGATCATGCGTACGGTGCCTGGTGAGGTGGCTGGCCGCCAACAGGCAAAGCGCCCGGCGCGGCGGGTGGAGGGCAAATTTCGTAGCGACGTTGGCTTTGCCGACCGCGTCGGCTCTCATACGGCCGCCGGGACGCCGCTGCGCCCCCTGCAGTACCATGTCACCCCCTCGCAGGTCTCGCTGTTTTCGCGCGCAGGCGAGTACGTCCGCAATATCCACAACGACCTCCAAAAGGCGAGGGAAGCCGGGCTTGATCGACCGCTCATCCAAGGTCAGCACATGGTGTGCCTCATCTCGAGGCTGCTGACCCAAGCCTGCGGTGCCTCCTGGTTCACAAGTGGCTACCTCCATGTTAAGTTCCTGAAACCGGTGTTCGTCGGTGAAGCGATCACCGTTCACGGGTGCGTCACCGGCCCGAGCCCGGAGGCCGATGGTAGCGACAACGTTGGGCTCGAAGTGTGGGTGCGTAACTCTCGCAACGAAATGGCAGTCGCCGGGTGGGCGCATGCCCACGGTTGGGCCTTGGAGCGTAAATAGTGGTGTTTGATGCCTGCATTGTCGGGATCGGTACGAGCACCGAGTTTGGCTTCAACCTCGGCAAAAGCCCTCTAGCCCTGCAGGCGGAAGCTATTGCCCGCTCTTTGGACGATGCCGGACTGGACAAGTCGGCGATCGACGGGTTCATCACTGCCAAAGGCATGCCGAACGGCGTCGACTACGAAGAATTTGCCATCGCCCTCGGGCTCGATCTGCGCTGGGCGACTCAGCTGTGGTCACACGGCCGATGGGCGACAAACACCCTCCTCGAGGCGGCGATGGTCATTGATGCCGACCTGGCGAGCTATGTGGCCATAGCAACCAGCTCGGTAACGGGGAAAGGTTACGGGAAGTACCTGCGCGAGCTAGGGGGGGGCGGGCCGAAAGAGGGGCTCCGGGACATCGGGGGCGGCCATGGGGAATGGGATATCCACGGCCTCGATACCCCCGGCGCAGCGACCGCACTCGTGGCGAGGGAGTACATGCAGCGCTACGGAGCGTCCCAGTGGGACCTCGCGCAGATCTCCATGGGGACCCGTGACAACGCCTCGCACAACCCCATGGCAATCATGCGGGCCAAACCGATGAGTTATGAGGACTACCTCACAGAACCTCTCATCGTTGAGCCCTTCCGAAGGCCCGACTACTGCCTGTCGAGCGAAGGCGCGACCTGCCTCATCCTCACGTCACACGAGCGCGCCCTCGACCTCGCACCTCCGCCGGTGCAGCTCGTCGCCGGCCAAGGGCTGCGCACCAGCCGCGATGACTACATCATGTTTGCCCGACCAGGGCTGGGGGTGGGAGTGAGCCGCGAAGGCCCTTTGGACCTAAGCCGCTCGGTGGGGATCTACGAGCAAGGCGGCGTTCCGCGGGCTGACATAAATGCCCTGTACACGTATGATTCTTTCTCCAGTAATTTGTGGATGGTCCTGGAGCGCTTCGGCTTCTGTCCCGAAGGGGAAGCCTGGCGGTATGTGAGCGAGGCCGGGACAAGCCTGTCGTCGCCGTTGCCGGTCAACACCAATGGGGGCCTGTTGTCCGAGGCCCATCTGCTCGGCTACGGCCACCTGATCGAGATGGTCCGCCAGCTCCGAGGCACAGCGGGCGCCCGGCAGCTCCCTGATGTGAGGGCGCTCCAGTGGGCGACGCCGCGAGGCGACTCGCTTATTTTGACCGGGCCACGCACGTGAACAACGAAATTCTCCCCGACAGGAGGTAGCTGAGTGGAAGTCGTACAACTGGACGCGTCCTTTGTCGGGCCCGGCCCGGTCCAGCACCCGGAGGCGTCGGCGTTCTGGTCACGGGTCGAGGACGGGCAGCTCTGTCTGCAGGTGTGCGACCGGTGCGCGACCGTCCGGTTCCCGGTGCTGCCCGTATGCTTCGTTTGCTCATTTCCGGGCTCGACCCTTGTACCGATCAGCGGGCGCGGACGCCTGGCCGTGGCGGTCACAGTACATGTCGCTACCGGTGGGCAGGAATGGGCCGGAGCTGTCCCCTACATCTCCGGCTTGGTCGACCTGGAGGGTGCGGGCGCGTCTGCCGGGGCGGGTCCTTTGTACCTGTGGGGAGCCTGTCGAAAAGGGCACCGTGGTTGACGCGGTCCGGGTGCCCAGCAGCTCGGGCCGCTACATCTTTGCCTTTGCACATGAGTGCGTGACGACGGGCCTTACGCCATGATGACCCGCCCGACGACGGGCCCGCCGGCGGTCCCAGCGAGGTGGCAAATGCAAGTCGGGGGTGACTACGTCGGCGCTGTCTCTAGCTTGGAGATCGCCGTGGTCGACCCAGGTAGCGAAGAGTCCGTCGCCCGCGTCCCGCGTGGGGCTGCGGCCGACGTGGACCGAGCAGTAGCGGCTGCCCGGCGAGCGTTCGACACAGGGGCCTGGCTCCGGGTAGCGCCTCGCGATCGTGAAAAAGCATTGTGGCGTGTGGCTGATCTGATCGAGGGCGACGTCGACGGTCTTGCCGAGCTGGAGTGCCGGACGATGGGGATGCCGTTCGGCGCGGCAAAGGCACAGGTAGCTCAGTGCGCGGCGACGTTCAGGTACTACGCCGGGTGGATAGAACGGATGGACGGCAAGTCCGTCGACCTCGTGAAGGGCGCCTCGTTGTTCCACGCGTACACCCGCAAGGAGCCCATCGGGGTAGTGGGCATTATCGTCCCCTGGAACGGGCCGCTCGCCTCGGTGAGCGGCAAATTGGCTGCTGCTCTCGCCGCGGGCTGCGCGGCCGTGGTCAAGCCAGCGGAAGAAACCCCTCTCAGCGCTCTCCGGCTCGCGACGATGTGCGCTGAAGCCGGCGTGCCTGCCGGGGTGGTCAACATTGTCACTGGGTACGGTGAGGAAGCGGGGAAGCGCTTGGCGGAGCACCCGGACGTGGACAAGCTGTCGTTCACAGGGTCGACGGAGGTGGGCAGGGCCATTGTGCGAGCCGCCGCCGGGAACATGAAGAAATTGACCCTCGAGCTCGGCGGCAAGTCCCCGATGATCGTCTTCGACGATGCTGACGTGGACAGAGCTGTGCAAGGAGCGTCGAACGCTATTTTCACCAATGCTGGCCAGGTCTGCACCGCGGCGTCACGGCTAATTGTGCATGAACGCATATTCGAGCAGCTTGTCAGCGGCGTCAGCGAGCGGGCCCGTGCGGTTGAAGGTGGGCTACTGGAGCGACCAAAGCTCGGAGATGGGCCCCTTGGTCTCGTCGCAGCAACGCCAGCGGGTGGTGTCTTATGTGGAAAGCGGCATCGCAGACGGGGCCGAAGCGCTGGCCGGCGGCCGTCGTATCGAAGGGAAGGGCTACTTTTTCGAGCCCACGGTGATGGTAGGCGTAAAGCCCACGATGCGAATTGCACGCGAGGAGATCTTCGGGCCGGTGGCGGTAGCGATGCCGTTCCACGACGACGATGAAGCCGTCGCCGCTGCGAACGACACTCGCTATGGGTTGGCGGCCAGTGTCTGGACTCGGGACATGGCCCGGGCCAATCGGGTGGCGCGCCAGGTGCGGGCGGGCCGCGTCGGGTTGAACGTCCACCCGCCGGCGGATGTGGCCATGCCGACGGGCGGGTTCAAGGAATCCGGATGGGGGCGAGAATCCGGCGCGGATGGGGTGGACCAGTTCCTGGAGACCAAGTCAGTCTTCTCCCCGATGTGAATAGGCGCCGTTCAGCCCGGTGCGCCAACCGGCACGCCCGACTTGATGACCCGAACGGCCGAGGCGTCCTGCAAGACGGTGATATCTCGCGTCGGGTCCCGTTCTACAACGAGCAGATCGGCCTTCAGGCCCGGCCTGAGCGCCCCCACCTCGGCCTGCCAACCCAGGCATTCGGCCGCTTGGGAGGTCGCCGCTGCTATTGCGTCGCCCGGTGACATGCCCGCAGCGACCAGCAGCTCGAGCTCGAAAGCAAAGTTGAAATCGTAGACGCCAGAATCAGATCCGCACGCGATACGCACTCCCGCCTCGCGAGCACGCCGGACGCTGTCGGCGTGGCTCATGATGATCTCGGCCGCGCGAGCCTTTTGCAGTGGCCCGCCCTGCCTGGCATGCAGTTCGTAGGTCGAAAGAGTAGGGACGTACCAGGTACCCCGTTTGGCCATCTCGCGGACCGTTTCGTCATCGAGCCAGACTCCATGCTCGATGCTGTCGACACCGCACTGCACCGCCATGAGCAGGCCGGGCCCGCCGAGGGCATGACAGGCTACCGGTCGCCCCCAGGCGTGTGCCTCGTCGACGATCGCAGACACCTCCTCGACGGTGAACAATTGTTGCTGCGGGGCGCGTCGGCGGCTGCTGACGCCGCCCGTCGTGGCGATCTTTATGAAGTCCGCACCCGCCCGGACAACTTCACGCACCTTAGCGCGCGCTTCGACCGGGCCTGTGCACTCGGGCGAGGGCATCCCTGGCATGTACGGGACAGTGCCCCCTTGGCTTTTACTGCCGTCACAAATACCGTTTATGGGCGAGATTATGGTGATGCTGGTCTGGAGGCGTGGGCCAGGGGCGAGGCCGTCGTTGACCGCGTCACGGAAGCCCGCGTCCAGCCCGCCGGGGTCGCGGGCCGACGTACACCCGGCGCGAAGTGCATCGCTCATCGCCTTGTACGTCTGAGCGGACAGGTAAGACAAAGGGGTGTCCTGGTGCCCAAGCAGGTCGAGCGACCATAGGGCGAAATGGATATGGCAGTCGATCAGCCCTGGCATGACCACCCGGCCTGCCATATCGTGCACCTTGACATCGGACGGGAACTCGCGCTCGCTGCCTATGGCGACGATCAGCTCGTCCTCGACCAGGATGGTGACACCTGGTTGAGGGACTCGCCCTTCCCGTCGAGCACGGAGCAGCCCACCAACGCGGTCCTCATGTACCTCCTGTCTTGCTCTGGCTGTCTTGCTCCGCCAGGGGGGGTCGTTGGGCCCGCCAACTGGCCTGCTGGCGCTAAATGACCTGCCGGGGCTAAATGACCTGCTGGGCCGTCAGCTCTTTGACGCGCTCCTCGCTGTAGCCGAGCCAGCCGGCGTAGACCTCCCAATTGTGCTGGCCTTTTTCGGGCACTGGCCCGATCTCATCCGGCATGCCCGACAGCTTTACCGGGTTGCCGGTGACCTGCATCTCGACACCGTTCAACGGGTTGGTGACGCTTGCGATCATCCGGCGATGGAGCACTTGCGGGTCGGTCGCCACTTCGTCGATGGTGCGCACGGGAGCCGCGGGGACGGCCGCCTCGATGAGCTCGTCGACCAATTCGCTCAGCGGCTTTGCCTTGAGCCAGTCCGCGATGAGGTCCTCGATGGCGATCCGTGCGTCGTTGCTCTGGCGCTTGATCTCAGTGTCAAAGCGGGGGTCGGTGGCCAAGTCGTCGCGCCCCATGACGTGGAGAAGGCGCAGCCATTGCTCCTGTTTGGGGGCATTGATAAGCACCATCCCGTCCCGTGCGTGGAAGACGTGGTTCGGTGAGGAGCCGGCACGACGCCCTTCATTACTGGTGGGAGGGCCTTGCCCGGTCATCAGCAAGGTGGCCAAGGGAAGCTCGATCATCGTCAGGGCGGCGTCCATAAGCGAGACGTCGACATGGCGCCCTTGCCCTGTCGTGGCCCGGCCGACGAGGGCGGCCATGGTGCCGATGGCTGCATGTACGCCGGCGAGGCGGTCGGCGATAGAGACCCCGGTGTGGTGGACCGGGCTGAACGGGTCTCCGCTCACGGCCAGATAGCCCGAGGCGGCCAAAGCTACGTTGCAAAAGGCGGTCTGGTTGGAATAAGGACCGTCGATACCGAACCCGGAGATCGAAACGAGGATTACCCTCGGGTTGAGCTCGTGCAAGCGCTCGTAGGAGAAGCCAAGCTTGTCCAGGTAGCCGGGGCGGAAGTTCTCGATCAGCACGTCGATGTGAGGTATGAGCTCGGCCAATAGGGCCTTGCCTTCTGGCCGGCGCAGGTTCAGGCCGATGCTCTTTTTGCCTCGGTTATAGACAGCGAAGTAAATGCTCTGACCGTGGTGGGAGGGGCCGGCAAAACCGCCATCTCGCGCCGTTTCGGGGTTCTCGGCGCGGAAGACCTCGGCGCCGAGGTCGGCGAGCATCATCGCCGCTTTGGGCCCCGCCTGGTAGCGCGAAAGGTCGAGTACTCTCACGCCGCTGAGGGGCGCTCCGGATGTCACGGGTGCTTCAGTTGTCATTTGCTTTCTTTCAGAATATACAGAGGGGGTTGACGGCCGAACCCGTGGCCTTGGGGATCCTGAGAGGAGCCACGGTGAAAAAGAACTCCCATCGCTGCTCCTCTTCGCACGCTTCAGACAGCTTTTCAACGGCAATGTTGTCCACGAGGACCAGGCCCATACGTGCGAGCCCAACGGAGTGGAGCGGATGGATCCACTCTGGGTCGTCACTGGGAAGGCGTTCGACGCAGTCGCCTCCGAAAAGTGCCACTTTGCGCTCGAACATCCACGGGATGCAAGCGTTCTCCAGACCTGTGCGCTCGTTGTTCGGGAACTGCCCTGTCACTGCCTCGCGTGCCGCCAAGCCGATGCGCACCACGAGGGCGTCTCCTTCGCCGACAGTAACCCCGCCGGCGGCCTCGGCCGCCTCCAGGTCGGCAACGGTTACGGTGGCTTCGCGGTCCAGCCAGCGTTCCCCACGCTGCGCGGGACGTCCAGTAGGACTCCGCGCGTTACGATGCCGTCGGCCAGGGGTAGCACGGACCCGAAGGTCAAGCCGTCGCGAGTAACTACTTCTTCCGCTTTACGGTTGTTGTAGGTGAGGCCGTCGAGAGCCACGTGGCAGAGAGCGTCGATATGGGTCATGGCGTAGCCGTGACAAGGAATAGTCACCGAGTCCGCGGCGCTGGCGCGGTCCTCTCGGAACAACATCTGGAACAGGCCGGGCCGCGGGTTGCTGGGCGTGACGCTGAAATTAACGTCGTGGGCGGCCGAGACCACGCGCCCGCTCTGCACCAACCGGCTGGCGTTCACAACCGTTTGGGCGGTGATGTGGTTGAGCGTGCCCCGTTCGTCATCGGTCCCCAACGTCCGGCGTTCGATAGCCGGAGCGCCATTTCGGGCAA
The DNA here is from genome assembly GCA_963725935.1 of uncultured Acidimicrobiaceae bacterium. GTDB lineage: Bacteria > Actinomycetota > Acidimicrobiia > Acidimicrobiales > Palsa-688 > Fen-671. The sequence continues at coordinate 366,587 of CAVSAM010000007.1, forward strand.
GCCGCTGCTGTCCGTGCCCATGCTCAGCGCAGCGCCCACCGCTCTTCAGCGGTCGCCCCCAGGTCCCGCTGCGGTCGGGGCCGGTCACGTCCAGTCAATTACGGCTCCCACTGCCTCAGTCGGGTTTTCGAGCAGCTGCGGCAGCTCCATTGGCACCCGCTCCACGGGGATCCGTCGTTGCACGAGCCGCTCGAGGTCGGGGCGCAGGCGGGCGTGGTTCATGACGGTTTCATAATCTTGCAAGTCCATCCCTCCGGGGAGGCGGAAGCTGAGCCGCTTCAGATGGGCGGCGTGGTGATCGAACACGATGTCACCGCCGTAGTACCCCTGGAGGCAGATGGTCCCTTCCCGGTTCATCATGCCAATGTAACTGTTGACCAAATCTGCCTTGCCCGTCGTATCGATTGCCACGTCGATAGGCCCGCCGGCCTGTTGCCAGCGTAACTGCTCGTACCCCGAGGTAGGCACGCCGTTGCGCCCGGGCCAAGGTCGTGTCGTCTCCGGTGCCCATTTCGTGAGCGCCTCTGAGAGCTGCACGGCCCCGGGGTCGAACGTGGTCACCCCACACAGTTTGTTTGCAAGGTCGCGGCGGCTGTCGATGGGGTCGGCGGCGGCCACTTCAGCCCCTGCCAGCACGCTGAACAGGGCACTGAACTGGCCGATAGCCCCGAGCCCGGTCACCAAGGTGCGTTGTCGGGGCCTGACACCTGACATAGCCACGCCCTCATAAGCGATCGCACCTAAGCCGCAAATGGCGGCCAAGTCGTCCGAGATGTCATTGGGCAGGCGCACGAGGTCGCTCTCGTGGGCAACTCCGTGCGAGGTATATGCGCCCCCGGTGGGGCCGTACCCATCGCTAGGTTCGAGGCGACTCCCGGACAGGCCTGCGAACACCCGGTCGCCGGGTGCTACCGCGTGACGCTCCGGCCCGTCTCCGTTACCCTGCCGACCCTCAGGTAGCCATAGATGAGCGGGTAACGGTCCTGGACGCCCCTGTAGCTGCCAGCCAGCATTGTCCTGTCTGTCCCTTGACTGATACCCGTCACCAAGGTCTGGACGAGCACCTCATTTTCTTGAAGGTCAGGGAGAGAGATTGACGCGAGCTCGACCTGGCCGATGCCTTTGAAGATGATGGCCCGAGCCTTCTTCACGTTCCCTCCTTCTCGGGCAGTGGCCGCGCACCGGCACCTTGCCTAGACAACTAGAGTGCCTGTTGCTTAATGGCATTGTCAAGTTTGCCGTCCCCGGGTCTACCGCCAGCAGTGCTCCAGTAGGGGATAAACAAAATGGTGGCACCTGGCTCCGAGCATGCCGCTTACAGAGTCGTACGGGTCTTTGCGCTGCTTTAGAGCGCACGTTCCGAAGTCTGCGAGGTCTGTGCCGACGGTTAAGCGTCGCCTATTTCTCGCACTTGGCCACGGTCCACTGGGCCTGGCCGGGCGGACGTGCGTGCTGAGCTCACCTGTCGAGAATGACGGGCCTCTCGGGGATATTTTTCTCCTCAGACTGGCCCGCCGTGTTTAAAGGTGGCGGCGGCTGGGCTGCGCAAGAATTGGCTGCCGCGTCACTCCAGCGTCGTCCCTCAGCTTGCCGCAGCCGACCGGGAGCCTGACGCCCCCATCGACTGAGCGGTCGGTCCCGGCCGGGAACATCGCCCATCGCCGCCGTGTTGCGCCCTACGTGAGCCTGCCCGTCCCGCTATCGGTATTAGATCTTTGCCCGGTGCCGACGGGGGTAACGACGGCTGAGGCCTTGCGGCGAAGCGTCGACCTGGCTCGCCACGCCGAGCAATGGGGGTACCGGCGCTACTGGGTCGCAGAACACCACAATGTGGCGGGTATCGCCAGTTCTGCCCCGGCGGTGCTGATAGGGCAGATCGCCTCTGCGACGTTAACGATGCGCGTCGGCTCCGGCGGGGTGATGCTCCCCAACCATGCGCCGCTTGTCGTAGCCGAACAGTTCGGGATGCTCGAGGCGTTGTACCCGGGACGGATCGACCTCGGTCTCGGTCGCGCACCCGGGACCGACCGGATGACAGCGCGAGCGCTGCAACGCAACGTCGGCGCATCGTCAGCGGAGGCCTTCCCTGAAGAGTTGGCAGAGCTACGGGCATACTTCAACGACCCGGCTGACGATGGGAGCCCGCCGAGAAGGACCCGAGCCATCCCGGCCGAGGGGAACGAGCCCGCTGTGTGGCTGCTCGGTTCGAGCGGTTACAGCGCCGAGCTGGCCGGTTCTTTGGGTTTGCCGTTCGCTTTTGCGCACCACTTCAGTGCGGCGAACACGTTGCCGGCATTGGCCTTGTACCGGAAAGCGTTCAGGCCGTCGGCGGTGCTGGCCGAACCGTACTGCCTGATCAGTGTCTCGGTTGTCTGCGCAAGCGACTCTGAACGCGCCTATTGGTTGCACGGTTCAACGCGCCTGTTCTCGCTCCGGCTGCGGACCGGGCATCCCTCAACGCTGCCCAGTCCCGAAGAGGCCGCCGCGTACCCCTACACGCCCGAAGAACAGGCGGTGATCGACCAGGCGACCGGTTCGCACATCGTTGGCGACCAAGCCACCGTGCTAGGCGACCTGGCCGAGCTGGCCGATCGCACCGGCGTCGAAGAGGTCATGGTTGTGACGAGCACTTACAGCCAGGCCGACCGGCTGGCCAGCTACGAGCTGCTCGCACACGCCCGGGGGAACGTAACCGAGGGTCGGTCCAAGGGGTGACCCGGCAGTCGCCAGGACAAGCGCCCGGCGGCCCGCCTCCGCCCCGGGAGGAAGCCGATGGAGGCGGGCCGCGCGGTCTTTGGTGTGACTAGTTGTCAGCCCGGCCTACGGGTACTGCTGAGCGTGAGACATAGGCTGGGTGAGGCTCTCGGCGTCGGCCGCGCCGACGATCTTGGTGGCTTGGCTGGTGTACGAAGCGGCGGCTTGAGCACCGGTCATCGACCCGGAGATGACGTCACCTGTGAGCTCCTGGATCACGTAGGAGAGCTTCGGGTACACCGGGAACGCCGGCCGGTAGTTCGTGTACTTGAGCAGGCTCAACGAGAACTTGAGGTTGGGCTGCGTACTGGCGTACGACGCTATAGAGGCGGCGTCGGCGCGCGGCGCGAGAGTGCCCCAAAGGGTGTTGATCTTCGCGATACCCGCTGCCGTGCTCGCCATTTCGATGTAGTCCATGGCCAAGCTGGGGTTCGCTGAGTGCTTGCTCACCGAGAGTGTCCAGCCGCCGGACAGCGTGTCGTAGCCGGGGGCCTGGCCGTCCATGGTCGGCATCGGTGTGTACAGCTCGACCTTCTGCCAGTTGGGGAAGCTCTTGTTAGTCCAGCCACCGTTGCCTGCAGCAAAGTTACCGTCCAGGTCGACGGCGAGCTGGCCCTTGGGCATGAGAGTGGCGTTCACGTCCGTGCGCCAGGTCGTCGTGAGCTCCTGCGCAGGAGGCGCTCCCAGGCCATCGTGGTACACGTTGTAGAGGAAATTGAAAGAGTCGGTGAGACCGGGCGAGCTCACGACCCACTTGTTGGTCCTGTAGTCGTACAACGTCCAGCCTGTCCCATACAGCAGCATCAAGAAGCCCTGGAAGGTCGAGGCTTCTCCGGAGGGGACCCCCGCGAAGATGTTCATCGGGATCACGCTCGGCAGCTTCGTGTGGATCGTCTCGAGCGCGGACATTATCTGCGCCCAATTGGCCGGGTGCCACGGCACGGTCAGGCCGGCCTGCTTGAAGATATTGGCGTTGTACCAGAGGTACCGGTCGTCGGTAGAGTACGGCACCCCGTATACCTGGCCGTCGTAAGCAGCCAGGGTCTGGATCGCCGGTGAGAAATCCTTCCACTGCGGCCAACTATCGACATAGCTCGTGATTGGCTGCAGGTACCCCGCAGTTTCGTCGGAGGAGATGAGGAAGGTGTCCTCCATCACGACGTCGGGGGACGTCGATGCTGACGATTGCAGTAGGTCCAGCTTGGTGTAGTACGCAGACTCCGGTGCATCGATGTAGTTGCTGTCTACCGTCACACCCGGATGGGCCTTCTCGAAGGCCGGGATGACGCCGTTTAGCCACTGCCCGACGAGGTCGGTCGACCCCGGCGAGGACTGGTACCAGAATTCGATCTTGAGCACTTTATTGGCGGCGGCGTACGACGGCGTGGCCGGGACCACCGCAAGGCTGCCAACAGCAGCCACTGCGGTGACGGTGCCGAGCACCCTCCGTCTTGTGCGCATGTTCTTTGACATTCGTTCCCCTTTCGATTCGGTGTGCTGTTTACGAAGTAGTAGGCGGGAAGTGGTGGACCGTTACCTCACTGCTGTTTGTCGTTCCTCCCTTCTTGGCCGGAGCGTTGTCACACTCATGTCAACCTTTCACCGAGCCCGTCGCGAACGATCCCCCGAACCGGCCGCCGGTGAAGACATAGAGCACAGCCGCCGGGATGCTGTAAAAGATCGCGAACGCCGCCAGGAGGCCGTAGTAGACGGTCCCGTTGTTACCGAAGAACTGGTAGATCGTCACCGAGATAGGCAGCTTCGACGGGCTAGCGAGCAGGATGAAAGGCACGTAGAAGTTGGCCCAGCCCTGAATGAAATTGAGGAGGAACACTACGAGCAACCCCGTTGTCATGATCGGCAGCACAACCTTGACGTAGCCCTTCAGGCGGCTGGCCCCGTCGATCCATGCGGCCTCTTCCAGGCTGGGGTCTACGTTGTCAACGAAGGCCTTCATAAGCCAGATGCTGATGGGCGTCGCGAACGCGGCCATGAGCAGTGTGGTTGGGAAGATGTTGTCGAGCCAGTTGAATTCCTTGAAGAACTCGAACAGCGGCACGATCAGTGCCGCAACGGGTACACCGGTAACGAAAAGCACAACGAGCAGGAAACCGACGCGGCCGCGGAAGCGGAACCGTGACAGCGGGTACGCCGCAGCAGCGCCGAGGACCATAGCGATCGCCGCCGAACCAGCGGCAAGCACGAAGCCGTTCAGAAGCGACGAGCCGAAGCCCTGCGTGGTTGCAACTGTCGTGAAGTTCGACAAGGTCGGGTGTACCGGCGGTTCAAAATCGGCGGTGGCATTTGCCGTCAGGGCACTCGACACCAAGACGAAAAGGGGTAGGGCGAAAAAGGCTAGGACAAGCATGTAGATCACCCACGTCGGCGCAGAGCTCATGATCTGGCGCCATGTTCGGCTACGGCGAGCGGGGGGGTGCGAGGCGGCGATCATCGGACCTGAGATGCGCCAAGGCGGACATATGCGTATGCCAAACCGCACACGAGTAGGAGGAGCACGAGCGACAATGCCGTGCCGTAGCCGAGCTCGTAGAAGGAGAAGGACTGGAGGTACGTATAGACCGGGAGGACGTCGGTCGAGTTACCGTTCCCCGAGCTGAGCACGAACACGAGGGTGAAGTCGGCCAGGGTCCATAGCGTTGTCAGGGCCAGCACGGTAGCCAGAGGTGTCCGTATGAGCGGCAGGCGGATCCGGCGGGTCAAGGCCCATTCGGAGGCACCGTCGACCTGTGCCGACTCCAGGATCTCTTTTGGGACAGCCTCGAGGGCGGCGCCCAGGACGAGGACCGTAAAAGCGACGCCCCGCCAGGAGTTGGCGATTATGAGCGAGAGCATGCCGTGGCCGTAGAGCCACGGGACGGGTGCGACGCCGGCAAAGCCGATTAGCCGGTTGAGGAGGCCGTCGGGTGTGGAGAGGAAGCCGGACCACACGAACGCGGCCACGATCTCAGGGATCACCCATGCGGTTACCATGACGCCGAGCAGTACCGAGCGGGCGAATTTGGGCAAGCGCCCTATGAAGACAGCAAGAAAGAACCCGACAACTACCTGGCCGATGACGCCTGAACCGGCGAGGTACTCCATGGAAGCCTTCAGGCTCTGCCAGAACTGGCCCGACGTGAACAGAGTGGTGTAATTGTTTAAGCCGACGAACTGGGAGTGGGCGGCCTGCGGCCCAGTCAGGGCCACGTTGGTCATAGACAGGTAGATGGCGCGTGCGATGGGGTAGCCGAGGAAGAAACCCATGTACAGGGTCGGTAATCCCAACAAGAGCAGGACCAGCACGAGCTTTTGGCGGCGGCGGGCGGCCGAGGTCGTGTGCCTCGGGGCCAGGCGCCGGTCGATGCTCGCGGGCACGCCGGGCAAGGCCAAGCGGGCCCTGTGGGTCACCGGACCAACCTTCTCAACGACAAGTAGCAGCCTCCCCGTGACTTCTGATCTCCCTGGCGCCGGACAAGCCATGTGGTCGAGACCTCGCGGCAGCAGAGACCTCGCGGCTCTACTGCGAGTGCGCTGCCGGTCCGGCAACCTTGTTCCGTGTCTTCGGGCGCGCGCCTCCGCTCCTCCCGGCAGCGGGGTCCGAATAGTTGTCGTTGCGCGAGCTAGGAGATAACGTTATCTCACGGCCCCGGACGGTGCAAGCCCGTTTTCTGGGTGTCAAGGCGAGCGGCGGTCAAAATGAACCAAGATGGGGCCATGCCTACGCACCGCAAGCCGGGTGGGCGCCGCATGGAGCCGGTGCGGCGCCCGACGATGGTCGATGTCGCCCGACAGGCCGGCGTGGCGTTGCGGACTGTGTCGCGCGTCGTGAACAAGGACCCGACGGTCGGCGAGGACCTGGCGGAGAGGGTGCTGCGGGTTATTGCCGAGCTCAACTACCAGCCCGACGAAAAGGCCCGCCAGCTCCGCAGCGGTGTCAGCGCGACCGTCGGGGCGGCGGTGCGCAACATATCTGACGCCCACCCGGTGCTGCGTAGCATCGAGGAGGCGGCCCGCGAGGTCGGGCTCACGGTTGTGGCGATGTCCACCGAGGACGATGAGCTGCGCGAGCGCGACGCCATCATGTCCATGTGCCGCCGGCGCATGGACGGCATCATCATCGAGCCGACGGCCGAGGACCACCGGTACCTGCAGCACGAGATCGACTCCGGGTTGCCTGTCGTCGCATTCGACCGCCCCGCCGTCGGGGTGGCCGTCGACACGGTCCTGTCTGATAACCGTGGTGGTATCGAGGCGGCTTATGAGCACCTGGTACTGCACGGGCACCGGCGGGTCGCCTACATCGGCGACGACGAGCGCATCTACACCGGCCGAGAGCGCGCCAACGCCTTCAGGGCGTGCGCGGCAAACCAAGGCAACCCTGTCGAGGGGATGGTGCACCCCGGCCCGGTCAGGACCGAGCGGGTGGCGGCGGCGTTGGCGACCGTGAGCGGCGGGCGCTGGCCGGCGACGGCGCTCATAACCGGCAACGTGTCGGTGACGGTGGAGGTTGTACGCCTGCTCGGGCCGACGTTCGGGGGAATGGCCCTAGTCGGCTTCGACGACTTCCCTCTGGCCGACGTGATCGGCGCTGGCTTGACGGTGGTCGCTCAGGGCACCGAGGCTATCGGCAGGGCGTCCGTCGACCTGCTGCGCGCCCGCAAGGCCAACCCGGCCCGGGCCGTGCAGACCGTAACGGTACCCACGCAGCTCATCGTTCGGGGCTCAGGCTAGCGCCCCGGCCTGCCGTCCCGCCGCGAGCTCACACGTCACGGCGATACGCCGGGCGGCGAACAACTAGTGCGGCGCGTATGGTGCGGGCCCCAGGTGGCAGACTTGCAGCGTGAGCTCACTCGACTACTCGGCCGCGCTCGACGCCGTAGTGGAAGCCTCGCCGCGGGAGCTGATCGGCCTGATCCGCACCGCTGCCGCACCCATCGGGGCTCAGGACATCTTCGTGTACTTGGCCGACTTCCAAGGTGTCGTCCTGCAACCCGTGCTGCTAAGCCCGGACCTGAGCGACCCGATCTTCGGCGAGGAAGAGGTGGCCACGTCCGTCGCTGGGCGCGTGTTCCGCACCGGTGAGGTGGTAACCAGGGAGCGCGGCGAGGGAGTGCGCGTATGGGTGCCGGTGGTCGAGAGGGGTGAGCGGACCGGGACCATCGCGCTCACCGTGCCTAGGGTCGACGACCAGGTCCTGGCAGACTGCACGCGCCTTGGGCTCTTTGCCGGAGTGCTCGTCCGGGCCTTCGCCCGCGCCACCGACGAGCTGCACCTACGTCGGCGTAGCCGCACGATGGCCCTCGCCGCTGGCATGCAGTGGGACCTGTTGCCACCGCTCACGGTCCGCTGCGCCCAGGCGGTTGCTTGCGGTCGGCTGGAGCCGGCGTACGAGATAGCCGGCGACGCGTTCGACTACGCCCTCAACTACGACCATCTTCATGCGGCGCTCTTCGATGGGATGGGGCACGGGGTCGAATCGACGTTAATGACCACGCTGGCTATAGGGGCCTACCGCCACGCGTGACGAGCCGGAGAGCCGCTGTCGGCGGCCCATCTTGCAATCGATGAGGCGGTCGCCACCCAGTACCACGGCGAAGCATTCGTCACCGGCGTCATTGCTGGCTTGGCGCTCGACACGGGCGTGCTGGAGTGGACCAACGCTGGCCACCCACCGCCGCTGCTCTTGCGATCGCACCGGGTGGTCCGGCAATTGAGCTGCCCTCCGTCGCTTCCCTTCGGCCTTGGAGCGGCGTCCGCTGAGATTGCGAGGGAGGACCTGGAACCGGGCGATTGCGTCCTGTTCTTCACTGACGGAATGGTCGAGGGGCGATCGCCAAGCGGCGACAGCTTCGGGGTCGAGCGCCTGGCCGATATGTGGTCACAACAGTCAGCATCTGGCCAGCCGCCTGAAGAAATATTGCGGCGCCTGCTCGTTTCGGTCGTGGACTACAACGGCGGCAAACTTCGAGACGACGCCACGCTGATGCAGCTTTGCTGGAACGGGCCGCAGGGCCAGCGCCTTCCCGATCAGCCGTGACAGATTAAACCCGCGCCGGTTGCACCTCCTCCACGGTCACCTGCTTCCAATCGACGCTGCGCTGACGGCGCAGCTCAGTCGTGGCAGGGCTCGTTTAGCTTTAACTTGGCCGATACACGACCTTTCGCATCCACTGCCCAGATCCAGTACTTGAATTCGAAACCAGCAGGGACGGTGCCTATACAAACCCAGAAGTTTTTCACAACTAGTGGGTCGGAAGGCGTACTAAATATGTGAGAAATAGAGTCGCATTCTATGCCCGGAGGGCAGCTGCGTGATGAACCCATAATCGTCACGGGGAACACAGGATGACCTGTCCAATGAGCTGTTAAAGTCCCGTTTCCCTTGTTCGCTATCATCGGGTCGGGTGACACGCTCACCTTGGTGAGTTTGAACGCGGTTGTTGCCTTTGTCGGCAGGGTCTGGGCACCCGCCAAGCTCCCCGACGCACACAGCAGGCTCGAAAGGACTAGGACTGTGGGCCATATGCGTCGGGTCTTCATCACCACTCCTTGTAAACAAGCAGCAAGGGCACCGTCTGCCTGACGATAGCCGAGGTCCTGGCATCAGGCAAGGGCGAGCGATCAGCGCCCCGCACCCGAAGATGTTGCGCCGCAGGAGTTTGATGTTGCGCCGCAGGAGTTAATCGTCACCGGTTCAGAGGGCGCTTTCGTGCGCCTAGCACCTTGGCCCTACCGAACGCCTCGCAACGGTCGGCATTTAGTGGCTAATCTCCGGCTATCGGCAACAGCACCTGGAGCCCAAGATTTGAGAGCCCCGAGCACCGAGGCGGGGCCTCAGTGCGACACGACGATATCCGCGCATGAACGGGCCTCAGTGCGACACGAAGACATCCGCGCATGAGCACACCTGAACCGACGGGACCGCTCGCAGCGCGCGCACCGAGAGCGAGAGCAGCCAGCCTCCTGACGGCTCCAGCACTGTGGGCGGCCCCGCTGATCACCGCATCGGTACTGATCTTCCTGATCAGCATCATCTACCTCGGCTCCATTGTTAACCCCATTTCCCACCTGCACCATCTTCCGGTCGCGCTGGTCGACCAGGACCGCGGCCTGGTGGTTGACGGGGCTCACGTGGACCTGGGCAAGGAAGTCGCGAGCGCCATGAGCGGCTCCGAGCTATCACGGCTCCTGACGCTCAAACCCGAAACGCTCGCCCAGGCCGAGGCGCAGATGAGCCTGGGGAACATCTACGCAGCGGTCGTGGTCCCATCCGGGTTCACCGCCTCGGTTCTCGCCGCCACCAAACCTGCAACCCAGATCGAAGCGACCGCGCCCGGCCCTGAGATCGAGCTGCTCACGAACCCCCGCCTTGGTGGCGTCGGGGTGAGCCTGGCCAGCGGTGCCCTCGGGGCGGCCGTACCGGAGATCTCGAGCCATCTGGCCGACCAGGTGCTCACCGACGACCACCTGCCGGCCCCATCCTCGTCAGCGGAGCGTTCTGAGCTCTCCTCCTTCGTTACCTTGACGGAGGTCAGCTATCGTCCGTTGCCTGACAACGCTGGCCTCGGCCTGAGCGCGTTCTATATCGCCCTGCTGACGATCATGTGCGGCTTCCTGGCCGCAGCGATCGTGAACACCTCGGTGGATGTGGCCCTCGGCTACAGCGCGACCGAGATCGGCCCCCGATGGGAACAGCGCCGTCCGGTGTCCATCAGCCGCGTCCAGACCCTCCTCGCCAAGTGGGCGATAGCCGCCGTGGCGGCGCCGGTGCTCGCCGCGTTATTGCTGTTGGCTGGCGTCGCGATCATGAACGCCAACGCTCCGCACGTCCTGCTCCTGTGGCTCTACGCCTCGTTCGCTGCTGCGGTGGTGGCCGAGGGCACGCTCTTTTTCTTCGCTTGGCTGGGATCGCTCGGCCAAGTGGTCGCCATGGTGGTGTTCATCTACCTGTCGCTGGCGTCCTCGGGTGGGACGATACCAGTCCAGGCGGTGCCCGCCTTCTACCGCTTCGTCAGCAACTTCGAGCCGCTGCGCCAGGTCCTTGGCGGTGTCCGGTCCATCATTTACTTCAACGCGCAGGGCGCTGCCGGCCTGGACCACGCCTGGCTCATGACCGGCATCGGGTTCGTCATCTGGTTGGTGCTGGGCCTGGCCGTGACGAGGTCCTACGACAAGCGGGGGCTTGACCGCATCGAGTCGGGCCTCCTCGCCTACATCAACCGCGTAACCGACGAGTACATCGACGCCAAGCCGGCACAGGCGCCCCCTCAGGTCAATAGCCCGTCCGCCGCGAAGGATTAAGCCCTGGCCGGTTGCACTTCGTCCACGGTCACCTGGGGGAGGAGCCGGCGCAGCTGCGCCCCGAAGCTGAAGCGGCTCAGCAGCCCGAGGCGCGGCGGGCGGCTGGCGACGACCACCCGGGACGCTCCCGGGCCCGGGCGATGTCGGCGAGCACCGGGGCGGGGGAGTTCCCCTCGAGCTCCATGTAGCTGGCGCCCAGCTCGGACGCCAGTTCCTTGTTGCGGTCCAATGCCTGGCGCTGGCGGCGAGAGGACGACCCGTCCAGGACGTTGACGTGGACGACCAGCAGGTCGGCATCGTCCTGCCGGGCGAGCAGACAGGCGTCGCGGATGACACGTTCGTCCTCGCCCGCCCCGGAGACGCCGGCTACCACCACCGGTCGCAGCTGCGGCTCCGCCAGACCCCGCCGGACGAGGAGGTCGTCGCCGACGGCCGCGGCGTTGCCCTCCAACCACGCTCGGCCGAGCTCGCTCAGCGCCTCCAGGTTGGAAGCCCGGAAGTAGTCGGCGAGGGCGCCCCCGACGAGGTCGGCCGAGTACACCTTTCCCTCGGCGATCCGCTGGCGAAGCGTCGCAGCGGGCAGGTCGACCAGCGCGATCTCTCCGGAGCGCACGAACTCATCAGGCACGTACTCGACGGCGCCCACCCCTGTGATCTGGGCCGCGTACTCGCGCACCGACGACAGATTGGCGACGTTCGCCGTCGTGAGGACGTCGAAACCCTTGGCGAGCAGTTCCGCCACCTCTTCCCAGCGCCAGCGCCTGGTGTCGGGTACCCGGTGAGCCAGCTCGTCGACGAGCACGAGGTTGGCCCCCGAAGCAAGGACCGCCTCGATGTCCATGTCCCTGAAGGTGCTGCCTCTGTACTCGACCGCCCGCGCCGGCACGATCTCGAGGTCGCCGCGCTGGGCCTTGGTCTCGGAGCGGCCGTGCCGTTCGAGCCAGCCGATCACCACGCGCTCGCCCTCCTCGGCTCGCTGGCGGCCTTCTGCCAACATGGCGTAGGTCTTGCCGACGCCGGGCGCAGTGCCGAGGTACGTCCGCAGCAACCCGGTGCCTGAGCTCGAGGCCATCGACTGCCAGATTACGGCTGCCACTTAGGCAATGCGCCTAATCGTTGGGTAGAAAATCGCACCCGGTGCAGCGTCATCTCGCTGGTAGGAGCCGGCGGGCACCTGCGCCCTCGTCGCCGAGGACGTCGTCGGGATTGGTTAGCCGGCAACGGTCGATCGATAGGCACCCGCAGCCGATGCAGTCCGACAGGCGGTCACGCAGCGACTGGAGATGGCTGATGCGTTGGTCGAGGTCGGCCCGCCAGGTCGCCGACAGCCGAGCCCAGTCCCCCCGGGTCGGCGTCCGGCTCTCGGGGAGCCGCTCGAGGGCCTCCTTGATCACCCGCAGCGGTATCCCGACAGCCTGGGAGGCGCGGATGAAGCCAACCCGCCGGAGCGTCTCGCGGGCATAGCGGCGCTGGTTGCCGGGGGAGCGCTGGGCGTGGATAAGGCCCTGGGCTTCGTAGAAATGAAGAGCCGACACGGCGACGCCGCTTCGGGCGGAAAGCTGGCCGACGCTCAGCAACTGGGTTTCTGGGGGCACGCGCTCCATAGCCACTTGACCTCAACTTAACTTGAGGTCTTAAGCTAGCGCCATGAGCAATCAAACGGCAGTTTTCACCGACAGCGAGCTCGCCTACCTGGCAGGGCAACGCCTCGGCCGCCTCGCCACCGTTGCGCCCTCTGGCGCCCCGCAGAACAACCCCGTGGGCTTCTGGGTCAACGCCGAGCTCGGCACGATCGATATTTTCGGCTTTGACCTGGCCAAGTCGAAGAAGTTCCGCAACCTGAAGGGAAACCCCAACGTTGCCTTCGTGGTCGACGACCTCGCTTCGGTCGACCCCTGGGTCGTACGAGGGGTCGAGATCCGGGGAGTTGCCGAGGCGCTCGACGGGGTGAAGCCGCCGATCGCGCAGATGAGCCAACAGGTGATCCGTGTCCACCCAAAGCGCATCATCAGCTGGGGCGTCGACCCGGGCTCGCTCAGCAGGTCCGCCCGCGACGTGACCGGCGGCACGAACGAGGCCGCATGACGGCGCCAGGACCGGCCGCAGCCTCTGCACGCGGTGCCGGCACAGATCTCGATGAGGCCTTCGAACGCATGGCGTCGGCTGGCTTCGAGCTCTCCAACGGGTTCGTCAACCACGGTGCCATGGCGTGCGAGGCTCTCGACGCCCTCGGTTTCGAGGGCGAACTGGGGGAGTGGGCAAGGCGCTTCGCCCGCATCGCCGGCCCGGCCGTCACGCCGAGAGCCGGAGCAACCCTCGATTGGCGCCAGTCTCTGGGCGATTACAAAGCCCTGCCGGAGTGGATCGGCCATTTTGAAACGGCGATTGCCGACGACGGATGGTCCGAGGTCGTCGCTGTCTGGGTGCCCCGCCTGGTCCCGGGGATGGCAACGGCACTATTTCACGGGGTGATCCGGGTGGGCCACGCGGTGCGGGCTATCCAGGCGGCCGACACATCGGCCCGACGCGAAGAACTGGCACGAGCGCTCGGCTACTGGGCGGCCCGTTACCGGCCGGGCCAGGTGGCGTCCGGCGCCGATGAGGTGGACGACGTTCAGCAATCGGTCGTGGCCGCAGCGGCCGACGGTGCCCGCTACTACTTGGCCTCACCGAGCATCTATTTCCTCCATGGGGTGACCGGCGCCATGGCAATTGAGCTTCTCGCGCCTCACCTTTCTGGCTCGGACCGCTCGGCTGCCCTCGCTCAGCTGGAAGGCGAGCACAGCGCGATGTACGCCGGCGCCCGCCCCGTCACGGAGGTCCGAGTTGCAGGCGCCCCACGCCAAGTCCTGGCGACGGCAGCCGAGGCCAGCGGCGACCCCCATGAAGTCAAGCTCGTGGAGGCCGCCCTGCGCGCCCTGGACCTGAGCGGCGACCCCGTCTTTTCTGCAGCCTCTGAGACCGTTACCGGCCTCACATCGAGGGGAGCCGCCCGATGGTCGACCGTTTGAACGAGCCGCAGCGGGCCAGGATCGGGACGACCGAGGATCTGCGGGCGAAGGGCTGCCTGGCCGGCAAGGTCGGCTCGCAGCCCGTCTGCGTGTTCTGGGCCGACGGCGAGGCGTTCGCCGTGGACGACCGCTGCCCGCATATGGGTTTTCCCCTCCACCGCGGGACCGTCGAGAACGGTCTTTTGACCTGTCACTGGCACCACGCCCGTTTCGACCTCGCCTCGGGAGGCACACTCGACCCCTTCGCCGACGACGTCCGGGCACACAGCGTCGAGGTCGACGGACCAGATGTCTTCGTGGTGCTGCGCGCCGAGAACGACCCAGCCGGGCACCACCTTCGCCGGCTCGCGGAGGGCCTCGAGCAGGGCCTCACCCTTGTGCTTGCCAAGGCCGTGCTGGGCCTGATGGAGCTGCTCGGCCCGGAGGAGGGGGCTCTCGCTGCGGTGCGCGAGGGTGCCGACTTCGGCCTGTTGAACCGCGAAGAAGGTTGGGGCGCCGGGCTTTCGGTGCTGACGGCGATGGCAAATGTTCTCCCGGCGTTGGCGCCGCAGGACCGGCCCCTCGCCCTTGTCCACGGGCTGCGGTTCGTTTCCCGGAACACCCGGGGCCACCCGCCCCGCTTCGCGCTGCCCCCGCTGCCGGCGACCATCCCGCCCGCGCGCCTGGCGTCGTGGTACCGGCGTTTTATCGATACCCGCAACGGCGACGCGGCGGAACGAGCGCTTGCGACCTCGACCGCTTCGGGGGCCACGTCCGAGGCAGTGATCGCGCTGATGGGTGCGGCCATAACCGACCACGTCTTCGTAGACGAGGGCCACACGATCGACTTCACCAACAAGGCCTTCGAGGCGCTCGGCCACCTGGGCTGGGAGCGCGCCGAGGCCGTGCTCCCCACCCTGGCCCAACAGACCGCTGCGTCCGGGCGTTCCGAAGAGACGGGGGAGTGGCGGCACCCACACGACCTTCCCGGTCTCCTCGGCCCGTCCAGTCATCGCCCGCCGACCACTGGCCCGGCGCCGCCCAGAATTCCTTGGGCAGCCCAAGTTCCCCAGGCGGTACGGGGACGTTTGACGACAAGGCGACAGAGGCGCTCGCCTGGGACGTGCTCGGCGACGACCCCGGCGAGATCATCGCCGCTCTGGACCAGGCTGCAGAGCAGGGGGCCAGCGCCGAACAGTTGGCCCGTGCCGTCGCCTACGCGGCCGCGCTCCGCCTTACCCGTTTCCACACGCAAAACGACCACGGCGACTGGGATGTCGTCCACCACGGCTTCACCACCGCCAACGCCACCCACCAGTTGATAAACCGCTCCGCAACGCCGGAGCTCTTGCGGGGCGTTTACCAAGCGGCGATGAAAGTCTTCCTCGACCGTTTCCTCAATATCCCTCCGGCCCGCTTGCCCGGCCAGCACGCCGCCTCCGCCGCCTCCTCCCCGACCGCCTCCTCCTCGACCGCTTCCTCCTCGACCGCTTCCTCCTCGACCGCCGCCTCCTCCTCCTCCTCGGGGCCGGCTCTTGCTCCCGGGCACCCCGATCTTTCCGGCCTGCAACCTTGTTGGGACCAGGAGGGAATGGTCGACGAGGCTGGCGCGATCGTTTACGCATGGTTGCGCGATGGGCGCGAGGTCGGAGCCGTCTTGGAGGCTCTCGGGTCGGCGTTGCTCAACGAGGACGCCGATTTTCACTGGTACCAGACCTACGAGGCCGCCGTCCGCCAAGCCGCCGCCTGGCCGGCTGGTTCCGAGCCCGTAGCGCTAATTCTGGCTGGGACAGCACGGTTTCTTGCGGCCCACACGCCGACACGGCGCGAGCTCGCCCAGGTCGTCAGGATCGCCGGCCGCCTCAGACGGGGAGAAGCCCTCTACGAAGACGTCTGAGCACCTGTCCCGCTGCGTGCTACCTTACTGTGGCGGTGGTCTCGGCTCTCAAGGTACGGCGACCCGCACTTCGCTGGGCCTTCGTGGTCTATGTAGTCTTGGTCGGGTTGGCGGGGGCCGCCCAGTCGAGCGCCGCCGCCACCGCCACCGGACCGCCCGCCGCACCGGTACCGGCGCTAACGGGCTCGGTGTCTATGACGGCGCCACGGGGGTCACCTGGCTCGCGGATGCCGATTTGGCGGCCAGCAACCGCTTCGGACTTCCCGTATGCAGCGCTGCCACCACGACGCCGTGCGTCAACCCAAGCGGCTCGATGAACTACCGGTCGGCCGTCGCATGGGTCGACGCCATGAGGTCCGCCGACTACCTGGGCCACGCCAACTGGCAGCTCCCGACCACTCCTAACTCAGAACCGCGCACCAGCACCATCTGCCCGCGCGTAGGGCCGAAGCCGTACCGAAACCAGTTCGGTTTCAATTGCGCCGACAACGGGCTGGGTTCGCTCTTCTACACTGACTTGGGCCTTAGCGCCCCCAACACTGCGGTCCCCATTCCGGCGAACACCGTCGGCCCGTTCAGCAACTTCCAGCCTTACCTTTACTGGTCGCGGAGCCCGGGTGCGGGTGGCCATGCCACTTTTTCGTTCGGCAACGGCTTCAAAGGTGCAAATACCGACCCGAATTTCTCGTACGTGCTGCCGATGATCCCGGGCAAGATCCCTGGTACTCCGCGCGCCATTGGCAATGGGTTGGAAGTAAACCCTGGGGGGCAAACGGTTTATGACCCGGTAACGAACGTGACATGGCTGGCTGACGCAAACTTGGCCGCCAGCAACACCCTCGGACTGCCCCGCTGCAAGAGCCCAATTAACCCTGCGATATGTGTCGACGCGGACGGCGCTATGACGTGGAGCTCAGCCGTCCAGTTTGTCAGTGACATGCGCAACTATGACGGCGCCGGCTACCTCGACCGAAAGCACTGGATGTTGCCCCCGGCCGCCAAGGAATGCCCCGCGTACAACTGCGCGGGCGACATGAACCCAATGGGGGAATTGTTCTATGACCACTTGGGCTTGAGCCAGGGGTCGCCCGTCGTCGCGTCGCCCGACATCGCGGTCGGCCGGTTCAACGACCTACGACCGTACCTGTATTGGACCTGCGAAGCAGTCACTATCCAAGACCCCTGCCAAAGCACAGGTCCCGCGCCAGGGTTTGAATGGAGCTTTTCGTTCGGCGATGGCTTCTTGGGCACCGACATCCTCGCCAACGACTTATATGTGACCGCGTACTATGTTGTCCCGCAGCCGCCTCGCACAACAATGACCACGCGCCCAACGTGCCGCGGCACCAAATGTACCTGAGGTCATAGGCGGGGGCGGGCCGGGAGGCTCCCTCTAGTGTGAGCGGCCCGAGCCGGGTGAAGTCGGCGCCGGGGACCGTCCCGGGGCGAACTCGGCAAGGAGCCGCTCGATGACATCGTCGAGAACGGTGGTGTTGTTGTACGGGCGGGCCACCAGCATCGCTCCCTCGAGGGCCGCGACGATCGTCTGGGCAGCTTGGTCTACGTGCCCAGCGAAACGGAGGGCCCCGGCCTTGCGACCGGTCTCGAGGAGCGCCGCCAACCAGTCCCGGTTGTGGTCGAAAAACCTGCCTAGAGCGTCGCGCATCGGCTCGCCCAGGGTGTTGTACTCGGCGGCCAGCATCCCGCACAGGCACATCCGTTGGCCGCGGAGCGTGCCACGATAAAGGTCGCAGTAGGCCAGAAGCTTGTCCGGCGCCGACATTTCCGTGGCGTCGATCGCGGCGAGGGCGGCGTCGAAGCGCTCGTTGTAGCGGCTGATGAGGCTCTCGCCCAGCTCGGCTTTGCCGGCGAAGTGATAGTGCAGCGCCGCCTTGGTGATGCCCAGCTCGGAAGACACGTCTGCGTAGGAGAAACCGTTGAACCCCCGGCTTTGTACCAATCTCTCGGCTACGTCGAGGATGTCAGCCGCTGTGCTCGACCCCGCGTCCCGCCGTGAGCTGGCCATTCGTACCTCCTGGAGGTTCACTATTGACCTCTTACCTACTAGTAAGTAAGACTACACGTGAAGCCATTGTAATGGTTGGCGGCCCGCTAGGTGGGCCGGAAAGGGGTGGGACATGGGACAAAAGACCGAGCATCGTACCTTCGGGGCCGCCGACGAAGTGAGGGAGTTCCCAAATGGCCGCGCCGAGATCCTGAAGGTCGGGGGCGCTGACATCGGGCGGCTCGTCTTCCAGCCCGGTTGGCGTTGGTCCAACGACGTAAAACCCATAGCCGGGACCGACAGTTGCACGGCACCTCATTTCCAGTACCACGTGTCGGGGCGGTTGGCCGTACAGATGGACGACGGGACCGAGTTCGTGGCCGAGCCAGGCGACGTGACCTCGCTGCCTAGTGGGCATGACGCGTGGGTCGTGGGAGACGAACCTGTTGTGGTCGTGGACTGGTTTGGCGCCAGCGACTACGCCCGCGCGTAGATCATGTCGGCAATTGAAGTTGTAGAGGCCTTTGGGGGAGCCTGGGGTTCTCATGACCTGGACGCAGCCATGGCATTTCTCAGTGATGACTGCGTGTTCGATTCCACCGGCCCTGCCCCCGATGGCTCCCGCCACGTCGGCCGCGACGAGATACGGCGCGCCTGGGGACCAATATTCCAAGACGCGTCGTCGCATTTCGAGGCAGAGGAGACCTTCTCCGCCGCCGACCGCGTGGTCCAGCGATGGCGTTATGACTGGGACGGGGGCCACGTCCGCGGCGTGGACGTGTTCAAGGTACGCGACGGCAAGATCACCGAGAAGCTCTCGTACGTCAAGGGGTAGCACGGCACGGCGGGATCAACCCGCACAACATCCAAACCAAACAATAAAAGGAGGCAAGATCATGGCTCGAAAGGTTGCAGATTGCAGGGACTTCCCCAGTGAAAGCGGGTGCACCCTGACAATTTCAGGTGAGGAAGACGAGGTGATCGCCGCTGCGGTGCTGCACGCCGGCGCTGTCCATGGTCACGCGGACAACGACGAGCTGCGCAGTTGGCTGAGGGAAAACCTCAAAGACGAAATTACTGTTTAGCTTCCGCGCCGCACCCTCCGGCGCCGCGCCGCACCCTCCGGCGCCCCAAGGCAGAGGTCTCAGCAGCGGCATTGTGCCGTGCCCTTCACTGTGCTCGCAGGAGCTCACCCGGCTCACATCGCGCCGCAGTGATTGCGGGGGCGACCGCTATCAGGTTGGCTACGACGAGCGCCCCCGCCACCAGGGCCGCGATGAGCGGGACGGGTACAACCGAGACCGGGACCACACCAAGGTTCTTTGCGAACGCCCTCCAAACGGCGTCACCCGCGGCGACGCCGAATGGGATGCCGATCACGATCCCGACCAGGGCGACGGTTGTTGCCTGCCACCACACTGCCGCTGCCACTTGGGTGTTTACGAACCCGAGCGCCTTGAGCAGGCCCATCTCACGCCGGCGACGACCTACGCTCACCACCAACAGGTGGACGAGGGTGGCCACCCCGAACAGCGCTAATACCAGGCCGACAATGAGAGGGAAGTTGACCGCTTCGCCGAAGTTGACCAAGGCACCCGGGACCGTGGGGATGTTAGTGGCCTCGGGGAATGCGTTCAGGTAACGCTCTACCGCAGCGCGGCCCCGCGGGCCGGGCACGACGCTGACCAGGAGGCTGGGTGAGCTCTGATCTTCGATTACTGCGACGCACCTTTGGTGGGATCGCCCGGGTGGGCAGCCGGCAGCAAAGTACCCGTTGATGCTCATCGTTGCGCCTGTACCCAGGCCGGTGTTCTCGTTGCCGATGCCGATGGGGAACGCGACCTCGCCGACCACTCGCAGCGGCACCGTCCGGGCGCCCCCACCGGGCACCTGGAAAGTGACCGGGACGACCGACCCGAGATGCGCCCCGACGTCGCGAAGAGTGGTGGAGCCGAGCGCGATCTGGCCCGCGGCGTCGGGGAACTGGCCCGCCACCGTCGACAGCATGATCGAGCCGCGGATGGGCTCACCCGCCAGGGTTTGAACGCTAGTGCCGCCTATCGAGACGGCCCGGCCGAACCCGATCGTGATCCCCTCGACCGCAGGGTTGCGCTCAAGTGCCTTGATCATCTTGGCCGGTTAACCCCTGGGCTGCCGGGGCCCGCCCCGTAGAAAGCTAGCTGGAACCTATCTCCGTACAGCGCGGGCGTTTCTGTGAGGTGCGACAGGCTGGCGCCGAAGACTGCCGTGGCGCAGAGTGCAGCAACTGCCAGGACGCTGCCGAGCAGAGCCGTACCGACGGGGACCGACGTCGGGCCGCGTCCACGCTCGAGCGCGTGGCGCGCCCCGACCACCATGGCCGGGGTCGCTCCTGAGGCGATTAGGACCTCCACGACGCCCGACGTCTTGCGCTGTCGGTCCTCTTCGGCGCCCCTGTTCAGGTGTGCTACACGGAACGCCGGCCAAAGCCCAAGGACCACCACTGCGGCGAGGCTTGCCAAGCCGCCACCGGCAAGGACCAGGCCGTCTAGGGAAATGCCCCTCGACGGCTCGGCCCAGCGCGCTTCACCTACCGGCGCGAGCGGTGAGAGCAAGATCGCGATGACGACGCCGCCGGCGGCACCGAGAAGGGCCACGACAATGGTGCGCGCCATCGCGATCGCTGTGAGCTGGCGAGTGCTCAGGCCGAGCGCCCCGTACGTGGGATAGTCCTCGCCCTCGACGATGCTCTGGCGGCTCAGTGCCTGTGATATCACGGCCAAGCCCGCAAGGCCTGCCAGTACGGCGAGGACCCACCACCCGACCGCCTGCGGGTGGACAGACGACTCCACGAGCGCAGCCGGCGTGCCCAGGTTGGGAGCACCTTGCACGCCGAGTGCTTTAGCCTCAGCCTGGAACAAGGCATAGTCGGCCTGTCCGTGGCGTAGGCGCACCACGTAACCCAAGAAGCTCGCCGTCCGTGGCAGCACGCTCCGGGCGAACGCGGTAGTGGCGAACACGTCGTAGACGGGTGTTTGCCCAGACGGGAACTCGATTTCGGCCGCTTCGACCCCGACCACACGCAACGAGACCGTTGGGCCTTTCGGTGGGGGAAGAGCCCCGACGGCGTTGTTCAGCGTTGGCAACTGTGAGGCTGCGTAAAGGGGGACCCGGATGACTGTCCCGACCCGGACGCCGTAATCCTGTTCCAGCGTGAAGGAGGCCAGCACCTGGTCCGGCGACGACTGGTCCGGCATATGCCCGGAGACGAGCTGGGCGAAGCGGCCAAGGGCCTTAGGTGGCACCCAGGCCAAGGTGAAATCGTTGGTGTTGATCAGGTGCCCGCAGGTGCAAGTCGGTTGGCCATTGGCTTCGTCGAGGACTTCGATCGCGGAGGCCACGGTAGGCAACTTGGCCAGCTCGGGGAGGGGCACGGAGGTGTACACCTCGGCGTCGTAACCATGGGCTGCGATGAAGCGGGGAAAGGCCGAGGCGGTCCGTCGGCCGGCCGCGGTCGCAAACAGGACCAACCCGCTGACAACCGCAATGAGCGCTGCGAGCGCGTGCCATGACCGCCAGCGCCGGCGGAACTCCCGCGAAGTACCAGCCTCAGGGCTCCCAAATCAACCTCCTCGGTCCAAGTGTCGCCGGGCGTGCCCCGCTCGCCAAGGATGTTTGCCGGTGTCGCGGCGTAGTGCCAGCACCTACGACAAGGTGCGAGCGCGGGCGTCGATATATCGCCGCCCAGCCCATCCGCCCGGCCCATCCGCCCGGCCCATCCGCCTGCCCATCCGCCCGGCCCATCCGCCTGCCCATCCGGCTGACCGGCAAGGCTGAACGACCAGGGCTGACCCGGCTCTGGCCACCAAGTGTTTTGTGGTCTCAAAGGCGCATCTGCGGACTAAACGCGTTGTAGGGCAACACAAAAGGTCCGAAGAACCGGTGAGTAAGCCCTCGGGAGCCGCCACGGAGCCCCAGCGAGCCCTCGGGGGCATCGGGAGCCATCGGGAGCCGCCACGGAGCCCCAGCGAGCCCTCGCGAGCCATCGGGAGCCCGGCGAAAGCACTCGCGGCCCTCAAGAAACAGGGCGCCCCGAAAAACCCAGGATTCTGTCGGCGACCGACCGCTATCGTGAGCCCGTGCGGTCGGCGCCTGAGTTTCTCCTGGTCGCGTTGATCGTGACGCTCACGCCCGGTCCGGCCACAGCGACCATCATCAGAGTGGCCGTGCGCGACGGGCGTGGTGCCGCCCTGAGCGCCATATTCGGCAACAGCATCGGCGTGCTGTTCTGGGGGTGCCTGATCAGCGGTCGGGGTAGCTTCGCTTGTCACAGCCTCCGAGGTTGCGTACACGACCTTGCGGCTAGGCGGTGCTCTGGTCCTCATCGTGCTGGGTGCCAGGTCGCTTCTTCACCGGGAGGCCCAGGGCGCTCAGCAGCACCCTCTCCGCAGGGTCTCGGGGTGGCGTTCGGGCTTGGCCACCAGTGTCACCAACCCCAAGTTGGCCGTGTTCTTCATCGCTCTGTTCCCCCAGTTCCTCCGACCCCACGCCAGTCCGTTGCTGTATGCGCTGGCCATGGCCGCCACCATCGTCGCGTTTGACGTGATCTGGTACTCCACGCTCGCCTGGGCCGTCCAGGGGGCCCGCAACCTGCTGCGGCCTCGCGTGCAGCGGGCGATGGAAAGGTTCACGGGGGCCGTCCTGGTCGGCCTGGGTATACGCCTAGCCGTCGAGGCTCGCTAAGCACGCGCCCGTCCTCAGGCCTATTGACCTGTGGCCGCGCTCGCCCCGCTGCCGAGGTAGGTGCCGTGGCCTTCTCGGACCAGGCCGGCGTCGTCAAAAACCAAGACTTCGTCCACCAGGGCGCCACGTTGGTTGCGGTAGTTGATGACGAGCACATTTACGCCTTGGTACACGCCGACAACCTCGAAGTGCAGTTCGGGCGTGCGGCGTAGCCCCTCCGCGTAATAGGCGCGCAGCGCCGCCTTGCCCCGCAGGGCGCCATCGCTGCCTTCGACGATCTGGGCCGCCACAGGCGATGTCCACAAGACGTCGTCAGAAAAATGGCTGAGCAGCGCCTCCAGGTCATGGCTGTTCCAGTCGTGAGCCCATTGGGCTGCAAAGCGGCTCGCCTCTGCGCTGTCCATTAGTCGGCGGCCACGAAGATGCAAAACGGGTGCCCGGAAGGGTCGGCGTAGACCCAGAGCGGCTCTTCCTCGTCGGCGGTCCTGTCTTCCAGCACCGTGGCACCAAGCGCAATCGCGCGCCTGTGGTGGATCTCGAGATCCTCCAAGTTCGGGACCGTCAGGTCCAAGTGGAGCTGCTGAGGGACCGGGCCTTCCGGCCAGGTCGCCCCCGCAAGAGCGTCCACCTGCTCGAAGGCTATGCGAGGGGACCCCGAATGGTGATGGATGACCAGCCAGCCGCTGGCCTTGTCATCGGCCCCGCCGGCGGGCGGCGGTTGGTCACCTTCTTGGTAGACGTAGCCGAGCAGCTCGCGGTAAAACTCTGCTAGCCCTCGTGCATCGGTGGTGTCTAGGACCACCTGCCGAAGAACTGGGAACGACCCATGGGTTTCCGTCGCCATATCGGACGAGCGTAGCCCGGCCGCACCCCGCCGGCCGGAGCTGACGGGGTGCCCAGGCTCACCTGATTGCCGAACTAACTGCCGATCTTGGATATGAGGTTGTCAGATTCCTTGGCGACGGTTGCAGGGAGGGGCTCGAAGTTGATCTGACGCAGGAAGCTCGCAGAGTTGCCGCCCGTCGGGCTAACTGCCCAGTCCAATAAGGACTTAACCGCCTGGCCCACCGTCGCGTTCTGCTCCTTGGGCGGCACGATGGCGTACTCGTAGTTGATGATGGGGTAGCCACCGGACGCGTCGCCGTAGATCATAGAAATGGCCTCGTCCGCTGGTGTCTTCGACATGTACGCGGCAGCTTCAGCTGTGATGGAGCCGGAGGTAGGGACTTCGTAGTTCCCACTGTGATTGCCCAGGGCTGCCATACCGAGATGGTCTCGTTGGGTCTGAGGCTGATAGCTGATGCCGACGTATGCCACGCAGCCCGGGGTTTTTTGGCACCCCCTGACCATGCCGCCGTTGCCTGTCTCACCGAGCGACGCGGGTATCGCCGGGAAGGCGATGCTGGTGCCATAGCTGATGGACTTGCCCCAACCGTTCGGGTCGGCGGCGGAAAGGTAAGTGCTGAAAAGGAAGGTATCGCCGCTGCTATCGGCACGGTGGAGAGCGACGATCTTTTCCGACGGCAATCTCACCCCCGGGTTGAGCGCCCTGATCTGGGGGGCATCCCAAGTGGTCACCTTTCCCTCGTAAATGGCGGACAGGAGTTTCCCGCTCAACTTCAAATGGACATTGGCGCCCAGGCCGGCGACGTTGTAGTTAACCATCTGCGAGGAAGCCGATTATTGGCCGCGCGGAGCTTCGAGGATTAGATTGAACGCAAGATGAACACAAGGCAAACTTGTTGCAAAGAAGCGTTCGACAGGTTTTGACTATTGCAGAAGCGGGAAAAAACGGCCCCTGCTATCGCCCGAGGGCTGCCAACCACTCGAGCTGCACGGCCCTCTGGAAGATCTCGCCACCCTCGTGGTCGTTAAACGGGTACTCCACGATCCGCTTATCGACTTGTCCCTGCCCACCGTAACGATTGAATGCGGCATAAACTGTGGAGGGGGGGCAGGTCTCGTCCATCAGCCCGACCGAGAACAACGCGGGTGCTTTTGCGTGCTTTACCAATCCCGCGGCGTCAAAGTAAGCGAGCGTCGAAAACGCAACATCGGTGTGGTCGCGATGGATTTTCAAGTAGCGCACGATCTCGGCATAAGGCTCAGTGTCCACGATCTGAGTCGCTCTGGGGAAATCACAGAGGAACGGGACGTCCGCCAGCACAGTCCAAAGGTCCGGTACCAAGGCCGCAACTGACAGAGCGATGCCGCCCCCCTGACTGGCGCCGGTGACCGCCACTCTGTCCGCCCGTACCAACGGGTGTGCCCTCATTACCTCCAAAGCCAGTACAGCGTCTGTGTAAACGCGGCGGTAGTAGTACTCGTGCGGGTCGAGGATCCCTCTGGTCATGAAGCCCGGGTACGAAGGGGCGGAACCAACCGGGTCGGGAGTGTCGCCCGGGCCCCATGCTGAACCCTGACCGCGAGTGTCCATCAAGAGGGTCGCGTAGCCGGCCAAGGTCCATGTGGTCACCTCGAGCGCCGTGCCGCGCCCGCCCCCGTAACCCTGGTAGCGCACTACCGCAGGGATAGGCGCCTCGAGGTTTGCGGGGAGGTGCAGCCAAGCCCGGACCGGGTGCCCCCCAAAGCCAGAGAACGTCACATCGAACGTGTCGACCAGGGAAAGCCCAGTGCTCACCCTGTCGAACACAGGCGGCCGTGCGGCGGCCCGGCTCTCTTCGAGGGTCGTCGACCAAAAAGACTCCAGGTCCGGAGGCGACACCAGCTCTGGTGAATACGTGACAAGTTCGTCCGCCGGCAGGTCGTTGTACGGCACTTTCGCTCCTCAATTAGCCCTCACCGCCAGCCTTCTTGCCACCGGAGGGATCGTTGCTCTGGCCAGAGACTATAACGCGGCCGTTTGTCGCCGAACCATGGCCAAGGGACTGGCGAGGCGCGCGCGCTATGCGATGGTCGTGACGAGGACCTTCACATGGTGAGGGCCGTGCCATAGAAGAAGACGATCACAGGCGGGCTTGCGGAGACTTTGACGGTGGTGCTCGCAACCGAGGGTGCTTTGTTGCACTGTTGCCGGGTCAAGCCCATCCCCGGGCCCGGTTCGGCTACAAAGTTCAAGGTGTGCGAGCCGTACGAGAGCGGGAAATTGGCAGCACTGTAATCGGTGAGCGCTGTAGGAGTCGTCGAATTGTTGCTGTTGCTGGCCTGTTACCCGCCGACGAGGATGTTGTCGGGGCAGCTGCCGTCGATGCGAAGGTCGACACCCATGACCGACGCGACTAGCGCGCCGCGCCCGAACGCTCGGGAGGCACGGATCTTGTCGGAGCTGCGGCTCAATTTCCGTTTGCTTGTCGTGATCATCGGTCCCTCCTTGGGTTTGGGGCACGCGGCTCGTTTTCGCGGGAGGCTACTCCTGGTCGTCGACGACGTCGAGGTTGTAGAACTTCGCGGCGCCGTCGGCGAAGCCCATCATCTTTTTCGAGAGCCGATCGGTCTCTGGCATGGCCGAGTTTTCCATTGCCTCCTCGTACGAGTCGAAAAATACGATGTTGACGTAGCGGCCCTCGTTGTCTCGGTCCTTGCACAGGACCCTCCGGCGCGCCCTGCGTTTACCTTCCGTGGCTTTCACCCACTCGTCAGCGACCGCCTGCATCTCGTCAGGTTTGGAGGTCCGGTACTCGATGATCTGGACAAAGGCCATGGATGCTTCCTTTCGGATCGCGAAAGCGACGCTGGCTGAGCTCCCAGTCGCCCACCACTGTCCTACATCCTCCCCCCAGCCATGTCAACGGTCAGCCGAGAGCTTGCGTATTTCAGGGCAGTTGCTGTAGCCCGTCGCCCGCAAGGAGGTAAGCGGGCGCAACGCCGGCGGCATCGGCGCGTACCAGTTCGACTACCGCGGCGCCGGCGCGCTCTGGGGAGAGCGGCTCGCCAAACTGGGCCAGGTACGCCTCCTCGGACTGGCCGCTGCGAGCCGCGTAGGCACGGACCGCCGGCCGACCAAGGTCGGTGAGCGGCGTGAGCCGGGGCAGCACGGCGGTAAAGGTGATGCCCAGACCAGCCCGCTTCGCCTCGTCTTGAGCGTACGCCGTGATGAAGCGTTGGGTGGCCTTGGCGCCGGCATACCCACCGCTGAGCGGAGACCCGGCCAGCGCGGCACCGCTACTGATGACGACCACCCTGCTGCCGGGCCGGAGCGGCTTGAGCAGGGCCTCGCGCAGCCAGTGGAACGTGATGCGCACATCGGTGTGCCAGTTGACCGAGAACGTCTCCCACGTCTGGTGCTGCAGCGGCCGAACAAGCGGCCTTGCCCCGGCCACCACGATGACCGCCTCGGGCTCATAGCGGTCGAGCAGAGTGCCTGCCACGGTGGCTTCGCTGGCATCCGCAACTTCGAGGCGGACCGTGCCGCCTCCCGTGGCGGGCTCCGGGAAGGGTGCTGGGGTGCGGGCCACGGCGACAACCTGGGCTCCAGCTTCAGCGAGGGCGGTGGCGATCCCGCGGCCCAGTCCGCGGCTGGCACCGACGACGATGGTGGTCCTGTCAGACAGGTCTTCAGTGGTCATCTTTGTTTGGTCCTCCTTGTGGGTGTTCATTGATTGGTTGGGTTGTGCGGCACGGGCGGGTCATCGCTCGGAAGGCACGAGCGCAGGCGGTTCCTTGCCCAGGCTGGCGGCCACTGCTCGGGCCAGCTCCTGGCGTCTGACCAGCACAAAGGTGAGCGGCACGGCGGCCAGGCCTACCAGCCCGCATACCCACAACGCCCGGCTGAACCCGCCTGTCAGAGCGGCCGCCGTGCCGTACCCCATGCGAGCCAGGGCGTGGGCACGCGACCCGGCGACGGTCGACCCGACGGCAACACCGATCGCCCCACCGAGTTGCTGGGCCGTGTTGAGCAGGCCCGAGGCGACGCCGGCGTCGCGCTCGCCGACTCCGGCCAGGGCTGCGATCGAGACCGGTATGAAGGCGAAGGCGGTGCCGGCGCCGGTCACGAAGAACGGCCCGGCCAAGTGCGCCCAGAAATGGCCGTGGACCGGCACTTGGGTGGCCCAGACCACCCCGCCTCCGATGAGCCCCATCCCGAGCGCCATGACAGCCTTGGCCGAGGTCTTGGTGACCAGCATCTGCGAGAGGCCGGCGAAGGCCACAGAGGTGAGCGAGGCCGTTAGCCAAGCCAAACCTGTCTTTAGGGCCGAGTACCCGAGCACCTGCTGCATGTACAGGGTGCCCACGAATATGAACGTGTAGAAGCTCGCCGCGAGCAGGAACCCGACGATGTTGGCTCCAGCCACAGTGCTGGAGCGGAACAGGTGCAAGGGGAGCAACGGCGCTTCGGACCTGGTCTCGACGACGAAGAACCCGACGAGAAGCGCAGCCGACGCGGCCAGCAAAGCCACCGTGCGAGCGGCGCCCCAGCCCACCTCTGGGGCTTGGGAGATCGCATACACGAGCAACACGAGGCCTCCCGTGACGCTGAGCGCGCCAAGGGGGTCATAACGCCGTCGCGAGATCGACAGCCGGCTTTCGGGTACGACCCGCGGGGCGAGCGCCATCACGGCGGCTCCGATGGGGATGTTCAGGTAGAAGATGTACTCCCAGCCGAGGTAACGGGTCAGCGCCCGCCAGCCAGCAAGCCGACCGTGGCCCCTCCGGCTCCGATGCCGCCCCATATCCCGAGCGCCTTGTTGCGCTCGGCACCCTCAGCGAACATGTTCATGACGCTTGACAGGGCTGCCGGCAGCATTAGCGCAGCCCCGAGGCCCTGGACGCCCCGCATGACGATCATGAAGCCGTCGTTGGGCGCCAGGGCGCAAGCGAGCGATGCAGCGGTGAACACGGCGAGGCCGGTCATCAGCAGGCGCCGGCGGCCCAACAGGTCAGCGGCCCGACCGCCAAGCAGGAGGAACCCACCGAAGGTCAGCCCGTAGGCGGTGACCACCCATTGCAGGTCTGCCTCGGGGAAGTGAAGCTTGCGGCCGATGGTGGGGAGGGCGACGTTGATGATGGTCAAGTCGACGATGGTCATGAAGAAGGCCACGGCCAACAAGGCGAACGCCCGCCAGCGCCTGACCCCGCGGGCCAGTGTGTATGTCGCCCGGCCGGGCGGCCAGCCGCGGCCGGCGTGCGGGGGACATTGTGGGGCTGACTGATTTATCAGTCTGAGAAAGGACATTTCGCGCCTTCGGTCTCCTTGGATAAGTCGGACGAAGGTATGAACACCGCTGGGCGCAGGAGATTCATCGCCGGGGTGGCGCTTAGTTCGGCGGCGCGCTGGTGTTGTTACTGTCGGAGACCGCCGGCCGAGCGAAGGAGAAGTCCGAAAGCGCCATGACCGAGACAACGTTTGCTCTTGCCCAACGCGGCGACGGCGAAGCCTTCAGGGAGCTGACCGACCCCTACCGTCGAGAGCTCCAGGTCCACTGCTACCGGATCCTCGGCTCCGCCCAAGACGCCGAGGACGTGCTACAGGAGGCCCTTTTGTCAGCGTGGCGCTCAATTGGCAGTTTCGACGGCGTTTCTACACGGGCGTGGCTCTACCGCATTGCGACCAACCGCTGCCTTAACCACCTCCGTGACGAGTCCCGCCGTCCCCGCCGCGCCGGCGGGCTGCCCTTCCCTACGGCGGCCGAGCCCGTCCCGGCCGAAGACCCGTCTTGGCTGGAGCCCTACCCCGACCGCTGGATCGACGAGGCTACGCCCGGTCCCGAGGCACGATACGAGGCGCGTGAGTCGGTCGCATTGTCGTTTGTGTCAGCGCTCCAGCACCTCCCCGCCAAGCAGCGGGCCGCCCTCATCCTCCGCGACGTCCTCGGCTTCCCCGCAGCCGAAGCGGCCGACATTCTTGGTACGACTCCTGCATCTGTGAACAGCGCTCTCGTACGGGCGAGGGGCAGTTTCCGTCCGCCTAGGGACAGCGACTTCGTCCCCCTTCCCCGAACCGCGGAGGAAAGAGCACTTGTCAACCGTTTTGTCGAGGCATTCGAGAGCGCCGACATCGGCCAGGTGTTGTCGCTGCTCGCCGAAGACGTCAGGCTGGCGATGCCACCCGAGCCCATCGAGTTCCGCGGCCGGGGGTCGGTCGGTGAGTTCTTCAAGTCGTTCTTGTCCTGGGGCCAAAAGGTCAAGCTCGTCGCGACCCGAGCGAACGGCCAGCCCGCCTTTGGTTACTACCTCTTCGACCTGTCCACGTCGGCTTTCCGGGGCAACGGCCTCTTGGTCGTTTCGTTGAGGGAGGACCAGGTCTCGTGTATCACGCGCTTTGGTGGTGCCGACGTCATAGCCCGCTTCGACCTGCCGCCCGTCATCGATCCCTAGCTGCTTGTCCGTCGGGTGTCGCTGCGGCCGACGCTCCTTTCGTCGAGCGACATATATTTCATTTTGACGGGAGGACACATGGACGCCAAGGAACTGCACCCGGCCGGCACGCTGATCGACCCTCAGGGCTACGATGTAGCGCCGTTGCCCTGGGAGGAGGCCGAGGACCGCATCGACGCCGCACGCTGGTACTGGTTGACCACTTTGCACCCGAGCGGCCGCCCCCACACAAGACCGGTGCTGGCCGTCTGGACCGGAGGAGTGCTCTGCACAACGTCAAGCCGGGCCGCGCAAAAAGGCAGGAACCTCGTCCGTGACCCGAGGTGCTCGGTTGCGATCATGGCCGACGACATGCACATCGTCATCGAAGGCACCGCATCGCCTGTGGAAAGCACGGCCGCGCTCGATCCCGTCGCTGAGGCCTACCGATCGAAGTACAGCTGGCCGGTAACGGTGGTCGAGGGAGGTTTTGAGGCGCCCTACGCAGCGCCGGGTGCCGGGCCTCCCCCGTACGAGCCTTACGAGATAATTCCCAGCGTTGTTTATGGTCTGGGCACCGCCGATCCCATAGTGCATCGCCACACCCGCTGGCGCTTCGCCGAGGAACGGGCCTAATCAGCGTGCGCTGGCCCGCCGTCACCGTCTAATGACGGTCGTGGCGCACGCCTGAGGGAGCCTCCTAACAGGCTCAGGACGAAACCGTCCCCGAGCCGGTCAGCAAGAGGATCTGACGGGCGAACACGTTGCTGCAGGGCGGGCTGACCTGGTCCTCGTTGCCCATGAGGTTCAACGAGAAGTTGCCGGTGATCCCGCGGTAGGAGCCCGTGCCCGACCCGACCACGATGGGCACGGAGGCGGTGACGTCGAAGTAGTCCGAGCAGGTCTGCGCGAAGACCGGCTCATGGCTTGTTTTGGCACGGAACTTGTTCGCGATCGGCTCGATATAGAGCCGGAAAGTCCCGTGCCGGAGCTCGAGCTCCATTTCGCTCGTGTGCTCCGGGTCGACCTTGCCGTCGGGCAGGACCGTTACAGCTGGCCCGTAATCGCCGATGGCACCGCTGATGATGGCCTGGAAGTCAGGGCCGTCGCTGTTGATGCTGTAGATGACGAGGTTCGCCACGCCATGGACAGCCCCAGTCGCCGGGGTACGGCCAGCGGCAGCGGTCACGGTGCTGGCGGCGCCGGACGAGGTGGGCCAGATGACGGCGCCGAGCATGGCGCTCCCGAGCATGGCGCTCCCGAGCACGGCGGTCCCGAGTACGGCGGTCCAGAGCACGGCTGCACTGCGGGACTGGAAAAGACGGTCCCTGGGCATATGTGGTCCTTTCGATAGGAGCTCCGGCTGGCTGGTACTAACCGAGAGTACACCCTAAGTGTATACTCCCACTGAAATGGCCGCTATCCACTCGGCTTTGGAGTTCGCCACAGGCCAAGGCTGGTTGGGACCCCGTGACGGGCTGGGGCAGCCCTGACGCAAGCGTCCTCGTGCCGCTGCTCGCTGGCTGAGCGCAACCCGCCGACCTCTCGGGCTTCACGACACCCAAACAGCCACCCGCGCACTCACCCTGACGAGGAGTGTGCCGCGGGTGTGACGCCTGCGCCGTTCACTATTGAGGTCATGTCAGCGACCCTTCGGCAAACGGCCGGTCCCTATTGGGCATGTAACCGATGCTGAAGCGCGTCCCGGACCAACACCAACGAGAGGAAACGAACATGAGTGCTCACATCATTGGTCCGGGCCGGTTGCAAGCGTGGCGCCGGCCCCTTACGGCCGTCTCCGCGGCGCTTGTCCTGCTTTCCGGGCTCGTCTTGACCGATGTCACCACCGCCCAGGCGGCACCCCTCGGCCACATCTACTGGTCTAACGCCAGCGGCAACACGATCGGGCGTGCATACCTCGACGGCACCGGGGTCGACCAGAGCTTCATCACCGGGGCCAGCGGACCGAGCAACGTCTTGGTCCACGGCCAGTACATCTACTGGGGCAATGCGACGGGGTGCACGGAAGACGGCGCATGTAGCGGCTCGATCGGGCGGGCGCACCTCGACGGGACCGACGTCAACGAGCACTTCATCCCCGCCGACACGCCCTACGGGCTGGCGGTCCACGGCCCGTACATCTACTGGGGCTCGACCGGTATTGGCAAGATCGGGCGGGCTGACCTCGACGGCACCAATGTCAACCCGAGCTTCATCGCCGGCCTCAACCAACCGGACGGGGTGGTGGTCGACGGCCAGAACATCTATTGGGCCAACTTCGGCTCGAACACGATCGGGGAGGCTGACCTCGACGGCACCCATGTCAACCAGAGCTTCATCACCGGCCCCAAGGGGCCGGAAGGGATGGCGATCGACAAACAGCACATCTACTGGACCAACGTCAGCGTGGGCTCGATCGGGCGGGCGAACCTGGACGGCAGCGGCGTCAACGAGAGCTTCATCGCACATGCCGGCAACAGCCCGACCCGGGTGACCGTCGAAGGACAGCACATCTACTGGACCGCTTTGGCGACCCTCGCCATCCCATCCCCCGGCACCATCGGGGAGGCGGACCTCGACGGCACCGACGTGAAAAACAACTTGATCTATAGCGGCAAGTCGCCGGTCGGGGTGGCGGTATCACCCGGGTCAGCCCCGGCTCCGGGCAGCACGACATCGGGCGGCAGCGGATCTGGTGGTAGTGGAAGTGGATCTGGTGGTAGCGGTGGCAGTGGAAGTGGACCTGGATCTGGTGGTAGCGGTGGCAGTGTCCACGTCGTCCAAGGCGGAGGCGGCAGTTACTACCCCGGAACGGACTACTTCGGCCCTGGCCACCGCCTCCTCCCCTCACCACTGGGCGATGGGCAATGCGAGTACCAAGAGTTCAGCGACGGCTCGTACCAGGCCCAGATCGCCGTGTACGAGGCCAACTGCACCCAGGCCGACATCACTGGGCTAGGTGCTCCTCCAGCAGCTGGAGGTGCTTACAACGCTGACGGGTTCCACTGCACGGCCACCGCTGAGGGTGCCGGTTCGGAGTGGGGCTCTGACTGGAGCGGCACCTTCTACGCCTACGACTGCGTCGCCGGCGCCGCTCAAGTGGCGTTCAACTGGGGCCCGCATTACTTCTAACTGACCCCTCGGTTGGAGGGCTCTGGCGGCGCTTCTCATCGTCGCCAGAGCCTCCCGGGAGTTCCTCTCCTTGACGTGGCCTTCCGGGGAGGGGGTTATAACCCTATTGGGGTTATAGTCGGGTTATGAGGAGGCGAGATGCCTAAGATCAACGTGTACCTGCCAGACGATCTGGCAGCTTCTGTGCGCGAGGCCGGCATCCCGGTTTCACCGGTCTGCCAGCAGGCCCTAGGCGAAGCCGTGCGCGCCGTAGGCCGGGCCCGCAAGATCGTCGAACAGCTGCGTGACCCGGGCTTCGACCCTGCGGTTATCCCTCAAATCGCCACTCGGATCGCCGGCCGCATGACGCCCCGGCTTTCCGAAGCTATCCGGCTCGCTCGTGACTTGTCGGGCCCGCTAGACCTCGTGGGGACCACCCACCTGCTCGTGGGTCTCCTCGACGAGGGCAACAATCTCGGGGTTAGCGTCCTTGTGGCGCTCGACGTGGACCTCGAAGAACTCCGCAGCGCTGCCCTGCGCGTGGAGGTTGACGAAGCCGGGGTTCCCGGGCCAGCTGAAAAAGGCGGCCTAGAAAGCAACCCTGGTTCCTTGTGGACCGGGCTGTCGTTCCCGTCGCGCCTGGCGATTGCCTCGGCCCTCGAAGCATCTGTGGACCTAGGGCACAACTACATCGGTTGCGAGCACCTGCTCATCGGGTTGCTCAGCGCTTCCGATAGCGAGGCGAGCCGCGTTCTTCGAAGTTTTGGCGTTGACCGTGCAAGCGCCTACCGAGCGGTGACCACGGCAATTGCCGGTTTCGCTTACGCCAAGCAGGCCTCAGGTGCATCCGAGGCCAGCAAGCTCGACGCGATCAGCCGCCGCCTCGACGACATCGAACGTCGCCTTGGGCCGGACGCGTCTTGAGGCCTGCGCTCGCGTCAGCCAGCGCAGGCCGTCGGTCCCTCCTCGAGGGTGCAAGGCGTCGCGACACCCACCGCTCTGACAAGCAGCTCGTAAAGCGTGCTTCGCTCCTCGGCGCTCAGAGAGGTCAGCAGTTCGTCTTCGACGCAGCTGAGCCGGGCATTGGCGAGTTCCAGCTGTTCTTTCCCAAGCAGGGACGCTTCGACAATATGACGGCGGCGGTCCTCGGGATCGCGCCGGCGCGTGATCAAGCCGCGCTCCTCGAGGTCGTTGAGTAGCCCAACAACGTTGCTCGGGTCGAGGCTCAAGGTTTCTGCGAGCGCTTGCTGGGTCACCGAGCCCTGCTGTTGGAGCAGCCTGAGGGCGATGAGGTGACGAGGACGAAGCCCACCAGGGGCCATGGAAGCCTCAGCGGAGCGGCGCCCGACGCGTGCGAGGTAGTCCAGCAGGGGCAAGAGCCGCTGCTCCTCGCTCGTCCGGGTCGTGCTCACCAGTCAATTGTACACTCCTGACAGATAGTTGGTGTATTACAATTAACTGGTGATACACTAATGATCTATGAGACACCTACTTCATATCGACTCCTCCCTCCGTACTGAGGGATCAAGAAGCCGGAAGCTCTCGGCGCACTTTGCTGACCGCTGGCGGACGGCCAACCCCGACGGCATCGTCACATACCGTGATCTCGCCGCCAACCCGGTCCCGCACCTCGACGACGTGGCCTTCTTCGCACAGTTCGTCCCCGAGCCCGATCGCACCCCCGAGCAAGCGGCGGCAGTCGCGCTCGGCGCGCAGCTCGTCGACGAAGTCCTGGCCGCTGACACAATCCTGATCGGGCTGCCGCTCTACAACTTCGGGCCGCCCAGCACCTTCAAGGCTTGGTTCGACCGGATCGTGTCGGAACGTACGATGGGCAAGCTCGGCGACAAGGAGTTCGTAATCGTGTCAGCGCGCGGCGGTGGCTACGGCCCAGGTACCCCGCGCGACGGATGGGACCATCGGGAGCCGTGGCTCCGCCATGCGCTCACGTCGCTCGGCGTCGACAACGCGAGCTTCATCAACACGGAGCTCACACTCGCTCGCGAGTCGCCCAGGATGATCCCGCTCGATCTCGGTGTCGCGGAGGACCAGAGCCTGGCCGAGGCCCTCGCTGCGATCGACAGCGTGTTCGTGGCCGACACGCTGTCCGTGAATTAAGCCCCCGGTACGTCACACGAAAGCCCCAGGCCATCGGCCTGGGGCTTTGTTCTGTCGGAGTGGCTCGGGGGGGAGGACTCGAACCCCCAATTACAGGGCCAGAACCTGTCGTGTTGCCGATTACACCACCCCCGAACGGGCAGCGGCCATGCTAGCCGACGACACCAGGGCCTCCCGGGCTCCGGCCTTGCACCCTTCGCCGCCCAGTAGAGTTTTGCGATCGGGCCGATTGAACAACTTGTAGCTGTTACGCACATCACCGCAACTGCGGGCGCCCATCCGTCGACCTGGCTGCTCGCCTGCGCCGGGTTCGTGGGTGGCTTGGCCGTGGGCGTTGCCGGCATGGGTGGCGGAGCATTGATGACACCGGCGCTCGTGCTGCTGTTCAAGATCGACCCCCGTGTCGCAATTGCAAGCGACCTCGTGAACTCCCTCGCTATGAAGCCGGTGGGGGCAACTGTCCACGCCCTTCACGGCAGCGTCAACTGGGCCCTGGTCCGGCTACTTGCGGTGGCCGGCGTCCCCTCGGCATTTGGCGGTGCTTGGTTCCTCAACCAACTAGGCGACAGCGCCGCCGATCAGGCCCACCTGAAAACCTTGCTGGGCTGGGCTTTAGTTGTTGCCTGCGCCAGCCTGGTCACCAAGACCGCTCTCAGCGCCCGGCTTCGGCGGCGCGGCCGGGTTGCCGACAACTCGGCACCCTGGCGCCTGAAACCCGTCCCGACCTTGCTCGTCGGCCTGCTCGGAGGGTTCATGGTCGGAATGACTTCTGTCGGTTCCGGCTCGCTGGTCATCGTCCTTCTGATGCTTCTCTACCCCCGCTTGTCGTCCAATGTCCAGGTCGGTACCAACCTCGTCCAAGCCGTTCCCCTGGTGGCTTCCGCCGCGCTGGGCCAGCTCTTTTTTGGCCATATCAACTTTGACGTGGCCGGCAGCCTGATCATTGGCAGCATCCCGGGGACGTTCATCGGCGCGCGCATTTCGACCCGCGCACCGGACAAGGTCGTCCGGCCTTTAATCGTCGCTCTCTTGGTGACCTCCGGCCTCGGGCTTCTGATCACGAGCTCTTCAGGCCTCGCCTGGGCGCTAGGTTTCACCGCCCTCGTCGGGCTGGCTCTGTGGGGCGCCGTCGATGCCACCCTGCACCTGTCCGAAGACTGGCAGGCGGCGGGCTTCGACCGCACGACCTGGGTCGCCCTTATGGGCATCGGGGCACCGGTCGGCATCGGTTTCGTGGCGAGCGCCCTATATGCCCTGCGGATCCGGCCCCGCCTCGTAGACCTAGCCGAGCAAGGCTCTCAGGCTTAGGGTCACACTCGCGTCGCCGCACGAGTGACAACGTCACGCTCCGAGCTGGGCGCGCGACTGGGCGGCGGCGAGGCGGACGCAGGGGTGGTAGTACGAGGCCGGGGAGGGGCGGCTGGCCCCCTCGACAGCTGCCACCGGCGAAACGAGACTGAGAGGCACGTACTCGTCGAAGCGTCCTCGGAGGTCTCCCGTGACATGAGCCAAGCCCTCCGGGTCGTTTGGTACCGGTCCCAGGCCACTTTCAGTCGTCGATGGGGTGGCTACCTGAGCATGGTTGTGCTCATCGGGTTGATCGGTGGGGTCGCCATGGCCTCGGTGGCGGCGGCGCGGCGCACCCAGTCGTCGTACCCGACGTTCTTGGCCAGCACAAACCCCTCGGATATGACATTCTCGGATTACAGCGCCAGCACCAATTCCCCGATTGTCGACTTGACCCCCAGGATCGCCCACCTGGCCCAGGTGAAGCTGGTAGTGACCACAGCGTCGCCGTTGATCGTGCCGCTGGTCCCCGATGGCGCGCCCAACTTCAACGCTTTAGGCCATCTTGCCATCGGCGGTAGTACCGACGGGATGTTCGCAGAACAGGACCGGGTGACAGTCGTCGAGGGTCGCATGGCGGATCCCCACCGGTCCGACGAGATCGTGATGACCGCTAGCGCCGCCGAGCAGCTCAAGGTGCGTGCCGGCCAAGTATTGCCCCTTGGGTTCTACACGAACGCGCAGGAGGCCCTGCCAGGCTTCGGGACGCCAAGGGTGACACCACGGCTGCGCGTGGATGCGACCGTGGTCGGGATCGTCATACTCAACAACGAGGTGGTCGAGGACGACATAGACCGCTCTGAGGGATTCGTGTTGCTGACCCCGGCGCTAATCCGCCAAACAGGCGAACTGTCGCCAACCGCCAACCTACCGGTGCTTTACGGTTTGCAGCTCGAGCGCGGCACCCGCGACGTGCCTGCCGTTGAGAGGGAGATAATCCATCTCGTACCGCGGGGCTCGTACTACAACTTCCATGTGACGTCGCGTGTCGTGGCGGAGGTGGAGCTGGCGGTCAAACCGGAGTCGATCGCTCTCGGCGCCTTCGGGGGGGTCGCCGGCGTGGTCTGCCTGGTCCTTGGGTTGCAGGCTGCTTCCCGCCTGCTGCACTCCGATGATGAGGACCGCCAAGTTATGCGGGCCCTGGGCGCCGCGCCGGCCGTGACCAGCGGTGACGGGATGATCGGCGTCCTGGGCGCGGTGATCGTCGGGTCGTTGGTGGCGGTCGCTGTGGCTGTCGGGCTATCACCGCTGGCTCCGCTAGGCCCCGTGCGCCCGGTCTATCCCGCTTTGGGAACGGCCCTGGATTGGACGGTGCTCGGGTTCGGGTTCGCGGTGCTGGTGGGGCCCTCGGGGCGGGTGCCGCGGCCTTGGCCTACCGAGGAGCACCGCACCGAGTCGCCGGGAGAGCCCCGCAAGGCCCCTCGCTGAGCTCGAGGCTTGGGAGCCTCGCCGAAAGGGCGGGAGGCCCGGTAGCGGGAGTCGTGGGGGTACGGTTCGCTCTCGAACCTGGACGGGGCCGAACCGCCGTCCCGGTCCGTTCGGCCTTGCTGGGCACTGTGCTGGCGGTCGCGCTGGTGGTGACCACCCTGACATTTGCTAGCAGTCTGAACACCTTGGTGTCCCATCCCGCGCTTTACGGATGGAACTGGAGCTATACCCTCGACCCGAGCAACGACGTCCCTCCGCAAGCGCTCGGGCTGCTGGACCGCGACCCCGACGTTTCCTCGTGGGCAGGGTACAACTATACGAACGCCCAGGTCGACGGCCAAAATGTTCCCATTCTGCTGAGCAGTCCCGGCGCGGCGCTGTCCCCTCCTGTCGTGTCCGGTCATGGGCTAAATGCGAACGACCAGATCGTACTGGGAGCGGCCAGCTTGGCTCTCCTCCACAAGCACGTCGGTGGTTCGGTCGTCCTGAGCTTCGGCAGCCCGCCCGACAGACCCATGTATGTCCCGCCAACCCGCTTGGAAATCGTCGGGACGGCCACGTTCCCCGCGGTTGGCTATGCCAGCTTGATCGCCGACCACACTTCTATGGGGACCGGCGCGCTCATATCAGAAGGGATCCTCCCCCCAGCGTTCCAGCAAGCCAGCCACAGTCGCGACCCGAACCTCAACGGCCCAGAACTGGTCTTCGTGCGGCTTCGCGACGGGGTTAGCTCTGCCGTCGGGAGGGCTGACATGCAACGCATCGCTAGCGCCGCGAACAAGGTGTTCGCCACGGACCCCCAGGCAGGCGGCAACAACGTCATCGTCTTGGGAGTTCAGCGCCCAGCGCAGATCGTCAACTACCGCACCATCGGCCTTACCCCGGTCGCCTTGGCTGTCGGGCTCGGCGTGGGCACGCTCGTTGCGCTCGCGCTAACCCTCGCCGCGTCCGTCCGTCGGCGCAGGAGAGACCTGGCACTGCTGAAGGCACTCGGCTTCACCAACCGCCAGCTGGCGGCAGCGGTCGCTACTCAAGCAACGGTGGCTGCGACCGTGGGTATCGTTGTCGGCATACCGCTCGGCATTGTGATCGGACGCCAGGTTTGGACGCTGTTTGCGAAGAATATTAATGCAGTGCCAGATCCCACTGTGCCCGTCCTGTGGGTGGTAACTGTTGCCTTGGGTGCTATTGCCTTTGCCAACTTGGTAGCCGCGCTTCCTGGGCGCAGCGCAGCAGGCACTCCGACCGCCCTTGTCCTGCGAGCCGAGTAGCTCGGACAGGCGCGGCATAGCGCGTCGAATTGGCCCTGGAGCCCATCCGCCTGAAGCCCTGCCGACGATGCTCGTTGGGCTGCTCGGAGGTTTCACGGTCGTCATGAGTTCCGTCGGTTCCGGCTCCCTCGTGAATGTCCTGCTGATGCTTGTTACCCCGGAGGCTAAAAAGTGACCGCTAATGATCTCAGTACGCGGGAATTAGCCTTTGAGCTGTCCCATGCGAGCACAGGGTCGTCCATCTGCAAGGTCGGGAAACGTTCGAGGAGCGCTGTGAACGCGACCTCGCCTTCGGCTCGAGACAACGGTGCACCGATGCAGAAATGTGCCCCGAACCCGAAACCGACATGCTGGTTGGGACTGCGGTCCACCCGGAACTCGTCCGGGCTCTCAAAGTGCGAGGGGTCGCGGTTGGCAGCGTTCAGCATCTGGAACAGCATGTCTCCCTCACGCAGAGCCACGTCACCCAGCTGTACGGGCTGGGTAACACGCCGCGGCTGGCGAGCAACCGGGCTCTCGTAGCGGACTATCTCTTCGATGGCCGAGCGCACCAGCGAGCGATCATCTAGCAAACGCTGCCAGTGCCGACGGTCTCCCAGCAACAGGGCGAGGCCGTTGCCGATCAGGGACGTCGTGGTCTCGTGGCCGGCCACCAGCAGAGTCTGGCAGGTGTTGATTATCTCCGTCTCGGACAGGCCCTGGGGTTCATTTTCAGACACTACGAAAGCGCTCAGCAGGTCCGCGCCTGGGTCTTTCCGGCGCGCCTGCAGCACCTCCCTGAGGTACTGGCGGATCTCGACGATAGCGCTCTGAGCGGCCAAGAGCAGGTCCAACGATGGCTTGTTGGTACCTTGAAAGCCCAAAAGCTGGTCTGCCCAGCGGTAAAGAAGGTACTGGTCACTTTCCGGTACACCCATCAACTCGCTCAGGACCGCCACAGGCAAAGCACTGGCGAGGTCGTGGACCACTTCCATCCCGCCCTGGTCAGCGCACTTGTCGAGCAACGACCCGGTGACCTTTGTGATATTTGGCCTGATGCCCTCGATCCTGCTCGGTGAGAACGCTTTACCGGTAAACCTACGGAGCCGCGTATGGTCCGGCGGGTCGGAGTGCAGCAACCCTTTAGTCGTATAATGCTGTTCGAACACGCGTAATTTTTCACGGTCTGTCGCTGAGAGGTGGGCGGCGGCTCGCCCCAGGCGTCCCTCATTGGAATAGTCGCTGGTGTTCCTAAAGGTAGGCATAATGTCGTCGTAACGCGTCACCAACCAGCCACCGACCGAGTCGCTCCAATAAATGGGTGCTTCGCGCTGCAATCGCTGCAACGTCGCGTAAGGGTCAGCAATGAACTCCCGCGAGACGAGGTGCCGGTCGAATTCCGCTGTGCCGATCGGTAGCATTGCGCTCGCTCCCGATCGCTCTTCCCCTCGACCGGGCACGAACCGATCCTAGCGTTGTGGTGGGTGACGCGCCGCCTCCCGCCGTACTCGTCCTACTTCCAGCGACATTGTCCTCATAGTTGGCTGAGTCTTGGTCCGCTCAGCGCTACCGTTAGGCTGTGGCGATGGTGACCGGCTCTGA
Organism: uncultured Acidimicrobiaceae bacterium; assembly: GCA_963725935.1. Taxonomy (GTDB): domain Bacteria; phylum Actinomycetota; class Acidimicrobiia; order Acidimicrobiales; family Palsa-688; genus Fen-671. Next base: position 407,366 of record CAVSAM010000007.1, read on the forward strand.
GCGATCGCGGTCGCGGTGGTGAGTGGCGCCGCCAGGGGGATCGGAAGAGCCATCGCAGCGAGGTTGTCAGCGGACGGCTGGTTTGTAGTGGGCGTCGCTCGCGACGCTTGCGAGCTCGAAGAGGCGCTCGGGCCGATCGGCGGCGTGGCAGTGCCGGGCGACGTTCGCCAGGCCGAGGTCCTTGCTCGGGCTCGGAACAGTCGCCGAGCAGCACGGCGAGTTGCGCGCATGGGTGAACAACGCAGCGGTGGTGCGCCTGAGCCAACTTCACGTCATGGCGCAGAGGTGATCGACGAGGTTCTCGATATCAACTCTACGGGCGGTAGTGATGGGGGCTCGGGAGGCGCTCGGCTCCTTCGCGCATTCGGTGCCGGGTTCGATTGTCAACCTGTCCTCGATCCACGGCGCACGGGGTTGCGGGTTACGGGTGCTTATGACACCGCTAAAGGGGGGTCGAGGCGTTCACGCGGTACGTCTGCGTGGAGTACTGGCCATTAGGGATCCGATGCAACGCCGTGGCGCGAGGACCGGTGCGCACCAACATCGTCCTGCAGGTCGCTCGGCGAATACGACCGGCGTCATTTGCTGCGAGGCGAGCGACCTGACCCCGATGCGTCGCGTTAGCGAGCGAGAGGAGATCGCTTGGTCGTGTCTTCTTTGGTCGGGAGTCAATCGCTTTTGTGAACGGGCATGTCCTGGCGGCTGACTTGGCATGTCGGCGAGGAGCTTCGCTTTTACTCGGAGAGCACCGTTCGTATTCGAGTGAAGCGGGGGGACGGTCGAAAAGACCGTCCCGAACACCCGCAAGACGAAGAGGGCTAATCGGTAATGCAACTACTACCTAAGTACTACTTGACACCGAGCACCTTGTTCTCGTAGGCGATCGTAGAGGCCACGAGCTGGGGGTGCGTCAGCGTTGTAGGCTTGATGACCGACGCAGCATCGGTGTCGTACTCCGACAAGGCCGTCCCCAACGAGATATATCCGTCCACGTACTCGAGGTAGAGGCCATCGATTTCCTGGAAGGAGGGTGCCGTCAAGCTGTCGAAGAGGGCCATGGGGTAGTAGTACTTCGACTCCGAGTTCAACTGCTTCAGGATCGGCTGCAATGCCGGTGAGGCCGTTGCACCTTGGAGGATCGGTCAGCGCGTGACCCTCGGCGTTCACGATCAGCGAGTTCCACTTCGGCTGCGAGATGAACTGTAGCCACGCCATGGCGGCCTGGGATTTCGCTGGGGTCATCGACCTATCGGCTTTGGAGGACGAAATGCCGTATTGGAAGTTCTGGGTCGGCCCCCCGTTGTCCTGCCATATCGACAGATGGGTCGCATAGGAGCGAGGTCCCATTCAAGCTCGTGATCTCAAAATACCCGACCGGGAACTGCTGGGACTTCGGAAGAGTGGCGATTTCCGCTAGGGATGGCGTACCCGTTGACGAACACGTACGCGACCTGCTGGCCCAAGGAAGAACGTTGCTACCGTCGAGACCGAGGTGTCCAGCAAGCCGGTGACAGCGGCGACGTCTACGTCCTTGGGGTCCCAGGTATCCATGAGCGCCTTGCCTAATGGGAACCAAGTGGTCAGCTCTGGGTTCTTGGCAGGGTTCAACCAGTCGCCATCATTGGCGTAGAAATACGACTGATAGGCGGCGGCATGAGGCGCTGAGGGCATCTTGGAATATCGTGCGCATCCTGTTCGAACCTAGGTAGTTTGCAGTGAAAATGTGCGAGAGCCAGTTGTACATGTACGGTGCGATCGCGGCACCGGCGTAAACGCGCTTCGAGGCTCAAGTGCACGTCTATCTGTACGGAGTCTGCCTGGAGCTGGTTCCACGACGTCGGGGGAGCGGTGATGCCGGCCTCACGGAACAGGTTTTTATTGTAATAAAACCCGATGCCGCCCCAGTCTCCGTTCACCACGTATAGCCCACTCGTACCCGGCGTGTTCCCGGGCACGATATCCGCACGCAGGGCAACCGCGTTCATCGTGCTGATCCATTTCGTGTTACCGGGGATGAAGGGGTTTGGTTGGTTGAACGCCGGCGTCAGAGTCCTGGAACAGACCTATGGGCAAGGTTACGTTTACATAATAACCCGGCACCCAAGAAACATCGGGCAGAGCTGCCGGCGGCTGCCTCGGAGATGTACCACTGAGCCGGCTCCGAACCATGCGCTGTCCCGGCACGAAGTTGATCTTGATCCCGGGGTACATTTTCTCGAACGCGTTCGCGGCGGTCCTGCATCTCGGGGTCCGCTACCGTGCCCGGCGCCGTCTTGACCCCGGGGATCGGCGGTGTGTAGCCGGCGGCGTACATGGTGAGCGTACCCTTGTAGCTCAGGCTTGGGTATCCTCGATCGTCGCCGGTCGCCGCGCTGGATAGCGTGGCCGTCATGCCACCAGCTAGGACCGCGGCACTGACGGCACAACTCAATGGCCTTTGACTGGCCGCTTTGTCTTCTTAATTGTTGATGGGTTTGCTGTCATGACGCTAAGCTGTTCCTCCTTATTTATTGTTGCATTGATTATTACATCGGGAGAGCTTACATCTTCACGGCACCGGTAGCCAACCCGGCGATAAAGTAGCGTAATGAAAATAGATGAATAGCAGTATTATGGGTACCGAAACGATGGTGTAGGCAGCGAACTGCAAGTTGACGACATTAATGTTAGGGCACCGAAGGCGGCGGCTGAAAGTTACCGATAGCCATGGCTGCAGTCTGGCGAGGGACCGGCAGCACGAGGCTCGGGAAGACATAATCGCCCCAGATCGCCGTTACGTTGAGGAGCCCGACGGCGATCATGATCGGTCGCGACAGGGGCGTGGCAATGCGGAGCAGCATCCTGAGATGGCTGGCGCCATCGACCCGGGCAGCCTCGAACAGCTCCTCTGGGATGCCTTGTATAGACGAGCGGAACACGAAGATCGCAAAGGCCTGCCCACCGGCTATATAGGGCAGGATCAAGGCCAGCGGGTTATTGAGCAGGCCGATAGCCTCTGACCTCGAGGAATAGCGGTATGAGAGTGAGGAAGCTGGGTATCAACAAGAGCCCGAAGATTAGCGTAGAACAAGAGGCCACTGCCAAGGAATTCCATACGTGCGAACGCGTAGGCGCTCATCATCCCGAGGACGAGTTATGCCCACGACGCTGGCTGCCGATGATCAGGACCGTGCGCAGCAGGTCACCATCGATGTAGTCCCAGGCCTGGCTGATAGAAGGTCCCGAACGGATGGGTTATGGCCAAGTTGAACGGGTTCTGCTCTAACTGGATCCCGTTCTTCAGCCCCGTGACGGCCATGAAGTACATGGGGAAAAGCGAAAGTACCCCGATGACGGTTAGGACCAAATAATGAGGCACCCTGACCCGCAGGTTATGATGCCGACGATCTGTCATGCAACCTTCTTCCGCGTTTCGTCATCGGTACGGAGGTACCTCATAGTGACGAGGGCCAGGACCAATGAGGCCACGAACAGAATAAAGGCGATCGAGAGGGCGTAACCCATCTGAGCGTACTGGAAGGCATTTTCGTACATATATAAGCACCGGTACGTCAACGTCGTCGTTGGCAGGACCTCCTTGGGTAAGGAGCAAGGGCGGAAGAAGATTTTGTGTGATCGCGATGATAGACAGGATGAGGATCACCTTAAGCTGGCCCTTTATCAGGGGCAGTTCTACGTGCCAGACCCGCCTCAGGGATGAGATGCCATCGACGGCAGCGGCATCAAGGATTTCTCTCGGGATGCTCTGCAGGCCGGCGTAGAAAACCAGCATGGCGAAGGCAGCCACGCCAGGGAAAGCCCATGAAGATGAGCGCGCCGAGAGCGGTGTGCGGGTTTGCGAGCCAGGCAGTCTCAAATCGCCCGAGCCCGACGTCGCGAAGGAGATTGTCGATTACGCCGCCGATCTCGAAGAAGTTCTGACCATGTGAGGATGCCGACTATACCGGGTAGGCAAAGTGTAAGGGCTGAAAGCCACGCGGAACCAGTACTGCGCCCGTTTACTGTCTAAGCGGTAAATGAGGAGCGCGACGAGCAGGCTCGCCCCGATACCGACTGGGATCCCGAATAGCGACCACCAGAGCAGGTGGAGGAACGAGTCGCAAGAAGACGGTGTCATGTAGGAGCTGGTCGAAGTTGTTGAGCCCGATCCATTTCGGGAGCTGATACGCCGTCCCACGACGTGAATGCTCCTTCGAGGGCCGGATGGCCGGCCAATAGCAGAAGGCGCCGACAAAGATAAAGGTCGGGGCCAGAAAGGCCCAACCTTTGAGGTTGATACTCCGTTTCTTTCGGCGGGCCGATGCCCGCCGCTGTTCTCGCCAGGCTTCGTCCTCGAGGGCCAGAGGGTTGGCGCTAGTGATGGACACGGTTTATTTCCAATCTTGGGTAGTGGCGTGGGTCATGACGTGGCGTACCGCAGGAGGTTGGTGGTCAAGTGGTCGGCAACGGCAAGTGAGCCGAGATGGGCCAACAGGTCGAAAGTACTGATGACGACTCTGGCCGTGTTCCTGGCGGAAGCTCGCCGCGAGCAAGCCGGATACGTAGCCTCCCGGACATGGGAACCCGACAGCGACGGCGAAGGCAGCGACTTTGTCGGCGTCGCCTTGCAATAGGTGCCGAGGCAGAACGGGACCGAAGCGGCGCCAGTCCATGAGGCCCGGCACGGCCAAGCCATCTACGAGATCGGGCGCAGTGGCGAAACATTCCTTGTGGTAGAGCCAGTCGCGAAAGCTCGTGCACGAGATCGGCTTGTCGAACGGGAGAGCCACGGAGGTCTCGTCAGGGGCGATCAGCTCCCAGGGGTTGAGTACAACCGCCGTAGCCCCGCGGTCGACAGCGGCAGAGACGCTTCGCCAGTTGTCCTCGTCGAGCTCGCCGGCATGCCCGACAAGCAGTAACCCGGAACTGGTCAGCCCCTCGGTGCCGCTCCGTATGTCAAAGCCGTCCCCCGCCAGCCAGTCCAGTTCTGCCTCGCTGAAGCCGAGCGCGGCGGCGCTGCGTCGCGGCGTGAGCGGGGCAGAATGCGTGATCACCTCGATAGTGGTGCGGCCTGCCGCCGGAGCCGCCGCTGTGCCGAGAGACGCGGCGCAGCGGTACCGGCCCGGTACGACGTCTAGCGCGACCGCGTTCGGCGAGCACCGGTACAGCGAGAGGCCCGCGGCCACCGTCGATGGCGACTTCGACTGAGCGTTGCCAGCGCCAGCCCTCCTGGCCGACGATGACGACGCAGGCCGGGTACCGGCCCGGCGGGAGCACGTCCTCGTTGGCGAGCGAGAGGTTCAAGTCAATTTCGCCGCCTGGAAAGCTGACGGCTGGGGTCACATCGAGGCACCAGCGCAGCGGCGCCCATCCCGCTGCCATGGTGTCCATGGCGCATGGCTTCCATCGGCGCCAGAAGGTCCATGCGCCCTCACCCGTCAGGGCGTGGTCAAGCATGCCAGTGAGGTTGTACCCGGAGATGTTCCCATTGGCCCTAATGAGGTCGAAAGTGGTCGCGCGATGGAGCGACTGGTTGAGCTGGCTATCGCCGAGAGCGTCCTCAGGGAAGCAGTACACCCCGTCCATCCCGAACCGGTCCCAGTCGGAGAGGAACCGCTCCGCCATGGAGCGGATATAGGCGACGTCAGGGGCCTCGGGAAAAAAACGGACGGTGTTGAAGCCTGCTGCCTTGGCGTACACCAGGTCCTGGCGCACCAGCGCGGCATTCTGCGGCACGACCTGGCCGATGGGGTAGTGGGTGCCGGTGTGAGTGGAACGCAGGTAAATGCGCCGGCCGTTCAGCTCGAACCAGCCGTCGCGCAAACGCAGCTCGCGAAACCCGGTGCGCACGGTCCTTTCGTCCACCGCGGCGCCGCCGCCTCCGTGCTCGAGCTGCACACGGACGAGGTACAGGAAGGGGTCGTCGACGTCCCAGGGCCTCACCTCGTCCGGCGGGACCTGCAGTTCGACACGGACAACCGAGTGGTCACCAGGCGAGCCGCTCACCTCAACGGGCCGGCTGGCAGCGGCGACGTGAAGCCCGCTGCGCTCCTCGCTCACCAGGACGCTCACGACCATCGGCCCTGCCGCCGCGCCGGGGACAAACAGCGAGGCCTTCGGCACGGTGACGTCGACGCTTATTACACCCGTCGCCAGCTGCGAGCGGACGACGGTCCCCAGCAGGCGTGCCGCCGGCTCGATGTGCAGCACCACCTCACCGGTGATACCGCCGAAGTTGTAGGACCACCCTGGCCGGAACTTGGCGGGCAGCACCTTGTTGGCGTGTGGCACTTCGTTTAGGGTCAGCCCATCGATCGGCTCGCCGGTCGGGTTTACTACTCGCACGGCGAGCAGGTTCACCCGGTCCGGGGCCAGGTACTCGGTCGCGTCGAGTTCGAACGGCACCCCATCGCCCTCGTGGAAGCCGATCTCGTTGCCGTTCAGCCACGCCCTGGCCGCGTAGTCCGCCGACTCGAAGTTGATAAGCGCTCGGTGACCGGTCGGGACGGGTACCGGTGGTAGCTCGCACCAGTACAGCGACACGCCGTGGTAGTCGGGGAAGACCTGCTGGATGATCCCGGGCACGGGAGCGGCAACGGCGTTGTGCGGGGCGCGAGCGCACCAGTTGGCGGCGAGGCCCTCGTCGGCCTGATCGGTACAAATCCTCCAGTCGCGGGCTCGACGGACGTGCACCCGCACCTCTCAGCAGTCGCCGCGCAGGGAGGAGGTGGGCGAGCTCGTTCCCGAGGCTAGGAGCAACCGCGGCCATCTCGCCCCGAGCGGTGTCAGGCACGCGCAGGCCTATCATCTCTCGCGCCCCGCGCGTTTTCGGGGCTCAGTGGGCACTGATCTCTCCCCACCTCTCTTCCAAAAAGAAGGACATATTCCAAGTACCGCCGTGATTTTCCGCGAGCCAACACTGAGTGTTCACGTTGCTTGCATGGCGTTACCGATCCGCAACCTTGACCAATTCTCTTCTGGGTGGGATCCTCGCCTACTGGTAAGCCCAGAAAGATGCGGGAAGTCGTGGCATCTTTCTCGTCGGGCTAAACGGGACTAGTGGCTGAGAACCGGCACTGGACTTGGCGTTCCTGCTCCCCCTTTCTGCCGTTGTGCTGCACCGTAGACTGTTAACCGAACCATAGTCATGTCTCGTGGGGGGAGCAAGACCAGTGGTACCACTTCTTGGGACGAGGGTTTCAACCGCATCCGGGTTTCTCGGCGCGGCAAGGCGTTTTCGGTGCTAGCCGGTGCACGCTTGTGGCGTCTGGCACGCCAAGGTGCGAAAACCACGCCCAGTACCGGTGAGCCCGAGCAAACGAGCCCGAGCAAACGAGCCCGAGCAAACGAGCCCGAGCCCCACGCCGGCTCCTACGACTCGAGCGTTGCGCGCTCCCGGGCGGCGGCGAGGCGGGCGAGTGTTCGCCGGCGCCCGAGCAGCACGAGCGACTCGAACAAAGGCGGGCCCACCGTGCGCCCAGTCACCGCCAGGCGCACGGGTGCCTGCGCCTTGCCAAGGTTGCCGATACCGGCGACCTCCCCGGCGGCCACGGTGGCGTCGCGGACCGCCGATGCCTCCCAATCGCACTCGGCGTAGCGGGCCTCGGCCGCTTCGAGCAGGGGAATGAACGCCGGCTGCTGGCGGCGCACCTTTTCCCATTCGGCTTGCTCGATCTTGATCTCGGGCAGGTACAAGAAGTCGACCATCGAGTAGATCTCGGCGAAGGTGCGGGCGCGTTCTTGGACCAGGGGAGCGATGGGGCCCCAACGCGTGGTGAGCCATCCATTGGCCCTCGAAATGAGCTCACCGGGAGAAAAGTCCCGTAAATAGGCGGCGTTTACAGAGGCCAACTTCTGCTCGTCGAAAAATGCGGGCGACGATTTGACATCTTCCAGGCGGAACTCGTCTATCAGCTCAGCTCGGGAAAGGACCTCCCTGTCCCCGCCCGGCGACCAGCCGAGCAGCGCCAGGTAATTCAGCATCGCCTCGGGGAGGTAGCCATCGTCGCGGTAGTCCTCGAGGGCCACTTTGTCGCGGCGCTTGGAGAGCTTCTGGCGGGAAGCGTTGACCAGCAGCGGCAGGTGGGCAAAAAGCGGCCGTGGGCCGAGGTCGAGCGCGTCCCAGAGCAAGAGGTACTTGGGCGTGTTCGGCACGTGGTCCTCGCCCCGGATCACGTGGGAGATCGCCATGTCCCCGTCGTCGACGACGTTGGCCAGTATGAAAAGCGGCTGGCCGTTGGACTTGCGCACGCTGAAGTCCTCGATCGACGAGTTCTCGTAGACGACCTCTCCGCGGATTATGTCTGGCCAGGAGGTGCTCCCGCTGTCGGGGGTGCGGAACCGGAGCAGCCGGCCGATTGCCGGCACGAGCCCGCGGTCCCTGCAGTAGCTGTCGTAGCCGGGGGGGCGGTTGGCGGCCTTGTTTCGGGCGGCCACCTGTTCGGCGGTGCAGTCGCAGGCGTACACGAGGCCCTTGGACAGCAGCTGATCGATCGCTTTTTCGTAGAGCGCGCCCCGCTCGGACTGTAAATAGGGCCCTCGTCCCAGTCGAGCCCGAGCCAGCGCATCGCACGCTCGATGCCCTCGGCGTGCTCGGCTCGGTTGCGCTGAGCGTCGGTGTCCTCGATCCTCAAGACGAAGGTGCCGCCCTGCTGGCGTGCGAAAAGCCAATTGAACAGCGCCGTTCGCGCGCTACCTACGTGGAAGTAGCCCGTCGGGGACGGCGCCATGCGGACGCGAACGGCACTCATCGAGCCAAAGCTAGCGCTAGCGAGCGGAGGCTCCCGAGGTCTCCGCCTGGTGTCCTATTTTCTCCGGCAGAGCCGGAGACCACCGGAGACGTCAGCTGGCGAGAAGGTCGCGGGCGTCGCTGCCTGCGAGTGCCCGGCGCAGCTTGGTCAAGGCGTCGCGCTCGATGCGGCGGACCCGCTCGGCCGTAAGGTCGAGCAGCTCGCCTACTTCGCCCTGGGTGCGGGGCTCGCCCCGGTCCAAGCCGTAGCGAAGCGACAGCACGCGGCGCTCGTCCTCGGACAACCGGCTCAGGAAGTCATCGATCTGACCGGCGAGAAGGGCCTGCGCCACGATCTCGAACGGCGACTGAGCGGAGTGGTTGACCACCAGGTCACCGAGGCTCGTGTCACCGTCCTCGCCGACTGCGGCGTCGAGGCTGACCGGGTCGCTGTCGTAGTGGAGCAGCTCGGCCAGGACGCTCTCTTCGATCTCGAGGGCTTCGGCCAGTTCGGCCAGTGTGGGCGGGCGGCCGTTCTTGGCTTCCAGCTCTCCCTGTACCCGGCGGGCGCGGCGGATCTCGTCACCGACGTGAGCCGGGATGCGGACCGTGTGTGCCGTGTTCTCGATGGCACGCCCGATCGACTGGCGGATCCACCAGGTCGCGTATGTGGAGAACTTGAAGCCCTTGCGCCAGTCGAACTTCTCGACAGCGTGGATCAGGCCGAGGTTGCCTTCTTGGATCAGGTCGGAGAGGGGCAGGCCCGACCACTGGTACTTGCGGGCTACCGATACGACAAGCCGGAGGTTGGAGTTAATGAACTGGGTTGTGGCGTCATCGCCAGCGGAGATGGCCTTACGGAGGTCGCGCTTGGCACGAGGTGTCAGGCCAGTAGCAGTCTCCAGCTGCTCGCGAGCGGTCTGGGCACCCTGGATGACCTGCCCGAGCCGCATTTCGTCTGCCTTGGTGAGCAGAGGAAAGCTCCCGGCCTCATCCAGGTATAGGCCCAGCAAGTCGGGGCCAGCGCCCATGGCGCTTCGTGAACCTGTGCGGCGCGTGAAATCACTCATCGTAAAGAACCTAACGCTCCAGCTAGGGGGTTTGTTCCTAATTAGGCCCAATGTGACCGAAGGCACATCGCTCCCGCCGATGTTCTACCCGGGGGCATCCGAACAAAAACCACCGTGCGTGTTTTGCTCGCGCCATACTACACGACCCGCCGAGTCAGTGCAGTGTACAGCCTGCGGGGGTGCCGTCGTCAAGAGGGGCCGTCAAGCAGAGGACAATCGTGGTCCGTGGCACAATAAGCGGGCGCAACAAAGGAGGCAACCAGAGATGAGCCATTTCCACGGCCACCACGGCCCCGAAGCCCGGCAAGCCTTGGAACGCGAGGCCCAGCTGCCGACGACCGCTCTGGAACGCGAGCAGCGCAGAGGCCTGGAGCTCGGCCTCCCCGGAGCCGACTCGATCGTCGACAAGACGATCCCGACGTTCAGCCGCGGGGAGCTGCCGCATTTCGCGGGGATCAATACCTTCCTCAAGGCACCGTACGTGGAGGACGTCCGTCGCTGCGGCGAGTACGACATAGCCGTGCTCGGCGCCCCCCATGACGGGGGCACGACCTACAGGTCTGGCACTCGCTTCGGCCCTCAAGGCATGCGTCGTATCTCGGCCCTCTACGGGACTTATTCGTTCGAGCTGGGGGTGGACCTACGCGAATCGGTGACCATCGCCGACGTGGGTGACATTTTCACCATCCCCGGCAACATCGAAAAGACCTTCGACCAGATAACCAAGGGCGTATCGCACGTGTTCGCCTCCGGAGCGTTCCCCGTGGTCCTGGGCGGCGACCACTCGATCGGCTACCCGACTGTCCGGGGCGTCGCCGAGCACCTCGCCGGCAACCTCGGGATCATCCACTTCGACCGCCACGTGGACACCCAGGAAACCGACCTCGACGAGCGCATGCACACGACGCCGTGGTTCCATGCCACCGACATCGCCAACGTCCCCGCTCGCAACCTCGTGCAACTGGGCATCGGTGGTTGGCAGGCCCCGAGGCCGGGTGTCAAGGTGTGCCGGGAGCGGGAAACAACCATCATGACCGTGAACGACTGCGTCAACATGGGCATCCAACGCGCCGCTGAGACCGCCCTCGAGGTCGCCTGGGACGGAGCCGAGGCGGTGTGGCTGTCCTTCGACGTCGATTGCCTCGACGCCGCGTTCGTCCCGGGGACCGGGTGGCCGGAACCAGGCGGCTTCCTGCCCCGCGAAGCGCTCGAGCTGGTGCAGCGCATTGCCGCTCCCGGCCTGGCCGGGATGGAGATCGTCGAGTGCTCACCCCCCTACGACAACGCCGAAATAACGGCCCTTCTTGGCGTGAGGGTGATCTGCGACGTCCTCGGGACGCTCGTCAATAACGGTCACCTCCCCAAGCGCACCGGGCCGTCGCCCGAGGCTCCACCTCAGCAAGCCTGAGCTTTCGGTGCCACGGCGGGCGACCGGCGGCGGCGCTCCCGGGAAACTTATAATCTTCTGTTAATGTTGCCGCCACACGCGGGAAACGCTCGGGACGCAACCTGGGGACATGGCGGCTGTGATGGCACCCGTGCCTAGGGAGCAGCCGACCGGCGAGCCACGCGGGGCCGACGGTTGGGTGGCCAATCTCGCCTTACATCGAGGCTCGTTCGTGCCGTTGCACCGACAGATCCACGACCTCGTCCGCCAAGAGATCGTCGCCGACCGCCTCCTTCCCGGAGCGCGGCTCCCGTCGGAAGAGGAACTGGCGGAGCGGTGGGGTGTCAGCCTGGCCCCGGTCCGGCAGGCCCTCGTCGAGCTCGCAGCCGAGGGGTACCTCGACCGGCGTCGGGGACGGGGCACGTTCGTCCGTCAATCGAAGTTCGAGGAGAAGCTCTCGATCCTGTCCAGCTTCAGCGGGAGCCACGGCCAGCACGGCGAACGTCCCGAGCTCGTGATGTTGTACTCGGGCCTCGCCCCCGCTCCCAGGGAGGTGGCTGCTGCGCTGGGCGTGCGGGCACGCAAGCTCGTTCTCATCCAGCGGCTGGCCCACTTGGAAGCGAGCCCGGTGGCCCTCCTGTCGGCCTACCTCGACCCAGCCCGTTTCCCCGGCATCGAGAAGCGGGAGCTCGTAGGCGGATCCCTCTACCGCACGTTCGACACGGTCTATGGCGTCAAGCTTGTCCGGGCGGAAAGCGTGATCGAGGCCGTCCACGCAGGTGACTACGAGGCCGTGCCGCTAGCCGTGGGCACCGGCACGATGGTCCTGCGGGCGGACTCGGTCACCTACGACCGCGACGACGCGGCCGTGGAGTTCTCGAGGGTGCTGTACCGCGTCGAGCGCTTCCGCTTCAGCCTCGAAAGCTACCGACTGGACGACCGGATCCTGCACTTCCCGTCCTCGGGGACAACCGGGGCGGTCGCGGACAATGAGCCAGGCGGCCCCCGACCATTGAGTGGGCCCGACCATGAGTGAAACGGGGCTTGGCGCGGCCGGGCAGGGGGTGGACGGGAGCGCCCCGGCCCTGAGGTCGTCGTCATCGGCAACTTGACGATCGACGACGTCGTGCACGCCAACGGCGAAACCACGATGGCTTCGCCAGGGGGCAACACCCTCCACGCCGCCGCTGGCGCCCGGATCTGGGGGGTAGCCGTAGGAGTGGTGGCCCGGGTCGGGGCCGACTTCCCGGCGGCGGCGCTCGGCCGGCTGCGCGATGCGGGGATCGACACCCTTGGACTGCACCGTATCGTCGGCCCGACGGTCCGCAACTGGGTGGTGTACGAACAAGACGGGCGCAGGAGCTGGGTGTACAGGACGCCTCCGGAAAGGAGCCTCGAGGTGGCTCCCCGCCCCGAGGACCTGCCGGACGAGTGGACCGCACAGGAGGGGCGTACCCCGGTCGTCCACGTGGCGGCCATGCCGTTCTTGTCCGCCGCCCGCATCGTCGAGCGCGTCCGAGTGACCGGCCGGGCGGTCGTGACGCTCGACACGCACGAAGCCTGGACGGAGGGGCGGGACGAGTTCTTAGCCCTCGCGCGCCAGGTCGACGTGTTCCTGCCGAGCCGTGAGGAGCTGGTCGCGGTCGTCGGCTACGACGACCCAGACAGGGCGTGCCGAGAGCTGCTGGACGAGGGCGTGGCGGCCGTGGTCGTGAAGTGCGGCACCGAAGGCGCGGTCTTAGGCACGTCGAATGGGCCGGTGCTCAGGATCGCTGCCCCTGAGGTCGATGTGGTCGACGTCACTGGAGCAGGCGACAGCTTCTGCGGTGGGCTTGCCGCCGGCTTGGCCCTCGGAGACGACCTGGAGCACGCCGCCCAACGGGGTGCCGCGACGGCTGGGGCTGCAATCGGCGCCAGCGGCTCGTTGCGACTGCTACGTCGCAAAGCCGTGGCAGAGCGGTTGCGCGCATCCTACGAGCAGGGCTTGCCGGCGAGGACGAAGACGCTCGCGAAGCCCGCTGAGGCCGACGACAGCGACGTGATGGAGCGCGAGATTGCCACGATCCCAGAGGTGATCAGCGCCCGCCTGGAGATGTCGGCGCAAGCTGCGTCGACTGCGGAGCGGCTTCGCGAGCTCGGCGTCCGCCATCTCGTCCTCGTGGGGTGCGGGGACTCGTTTTTTGCCTGCCAAGCCGCAGTCCTGGCTCTCAACCGCCATTCGGGGCTTCGGGCGCACTGCGAGCACGCCCTCGACTTCGCCCGCTACGGGGTGCGTTACCAACCCGAGGCGACAGCGGTCGTCGCCGTCTCATTTTCCGGCCAGACCGGTCGGACGATCGAGGCCGCTCGCCAGGCAAGCGCCTTCGGCCACCAGGTGATCGGCCTGACGGGGGCATCGGACAGTCCTCTCGCCAAGGCCTCGGACCAGGTCCTATCGGCCGAGATCCCGACCTACGGCTTCTCGCCTGGCACTAGCACCTACGCCGCCATGCTCGTCACGCTGCTGATGCTTGCCGCCGAGCTCGCGCGCGAAGGGGGGGGTGGCTCGGACGGGGTGAACCGCTACGCGAAGGAGCTGGAGAGCGTGCCGGAGCTCGCGCGAGAGACGCTCCGGCTAGGCGAGGACGCATCGTTCGCAGCGGCGGGGCTGTTGGTCGGGGCACGCATGACAACCTTCCTCGGGGCTGGGCCAAACGAGGCGACGGCGAGGTTCGGCGCGGCCAAGCTCTTCGAGGGTGGCCAACAGCTCGCCGTCACCACCAACTTGGAGGAATGGGCCCACGAGCAGTACTTCATCACCCGACCTGGCGACCCGGTCGTGCTGATAGCGCCGAGCGGCGCAGCGACCGACAGGGCAGCCGAGATCCTGGCGGAGATCAACTATGTCGATGCGGCGGCGGTGTTCGTCAGCGACCAGGCGCCGCCGGGCCCGGCGATGCACCTCCCCCTGGCGGGCGGGGTCGGTGAAGAGCTCTCCCCGGTGTTGGCGTCCCTCCCGCTCAGCCAGCTCGGCCTCCACCTCATGAGGCTGAACGGCAAGCGGAGCTACAACTTCCCCGACGAGGACGCCCGACGCGAACACTACGACACGATCCATCGGGTCACGATCGGCGAGCCGGCCTGAAGTGCGGCTCGGACGGATACCTCATGCCACTCCCTTCTCGGCCGGGGAGACAAGGGCAGTGCGGCGTGCCGACGCCGCCGGGGGGTGCTTAGGGCCGGTCAGCCAAATAACGGTCAGCCAAATAAACAGGAGAGTCTTGACATGAGCACAACATCAACTTCGAACGGGGACGGGCACGCCAACGTCGCCGGTCCGAGGGTCGACCGGCGATCATTCCTCCGCTCAGCGCTAGCCGGTGGCGCCGCCGTGGCCGCCGGGGGCCTGCTCGACGTTTGGGCGCCGGGCGCCGCCAGTGCGGGGGCTTCGCCCCTGGCCCGGGCGGCCATCCTCCGCTCGCAGGCCAAGCGCACGGGCGGCAACCTGAACGTCGGGCTCACCGGCGGGGGGAGCAGTGACACGCTCAACCCGTTCTACGGGGGCATCAGTGCCATCGGGACGGCTCGCGCGCAGCAGCTCTACCAACCCTTGGTCCAGCTGAGCAACCAGGCGCAGCTCCAGTATGTGCTGGCCGAGGAGATCGCCCCGAACGGTTCGACCGCGAACTGGGTCATCCGCTGCAAGCCGGGGGTCACGTTCCACAACGGGAAGCCCTTTGGCGCAGACGACGTGATCTACACGCTCCAGACGATCCTCAACCCGAAGGCCCCGCTCGGCGGGGCGCTCGTCCTTTCGCCCGTGGACCTGAAGGGATTGAAGAAGCTCGACGAGCTGACCGTCGAGGTTCCCATGACGAGCCCGTTCGGGAGCTTCCCCGAGCAGCTGGCGTCTTTTTGGTATTTCCTGTACATCGCGCCCGACGGGTGGACGCAGAAGGACAAGCCCAACGGCACAGGCCCGTTCATGTACAAGAGCTTCACCCCGGGCCAGCAGAGCGTCTTCGTGCGCAACAAGAACTATTGGAAGCCGGGCCTCCCGTACCTGGACTCGGTTACGATCCTGGACTTCCAGGACCCCACCGCCGTCGAGAACGCTCTTGTCAGCAAGGTCATCGACTGCACCGGGCAGCTGAGCGGGGCGCAGATGCAGATCCTGCAAAAGACGCCTGGCATCGTGGCGCTCCCGTCCCGGACCGGGTCCATCGAGCCGTTCACGATGCGGGTGGACAAGCCGCCGTTCAACGACGTCAATGTCCGCCAGGCCTTCCGCTACCTCATCGACCGCCCAGAGTTCATCGCTACCACGCTCGACGGTTTCGGCACCCTGGCAGCGGATGTCACTTCGCCGTACGACCCCGACTACGACCAATCGCTGCACCGGGACCAGGACATCCCGCTGGCCAAGCACCTGCTCGCGAAGGCTGGTTACGAGAGGGGCCTGACCGTGACGCTCTACACGTCGCTGGCCGTTAACTCGAGCGCGCTCAACATGGCGACCGTGTTCAAGCAGCAAGCCAGCGCGGTCGGGGTCACTGTCAACATCAACCAAGTGAGCGCCGGGGACTTCTTCGGCCCGAACTACTACACCAAGGTCCCGTTCTCGCAGATCTATTACGACTACTCGCCTTACCTGGGCCAGGTTGCGCAGACCTTCCTGCCGACGTCGCCGTTCCAGGAGACTCATTTCAACGACCCGAAGTACACGAGCCTCTACTACCAGGCGAACAAGACCCAAAATGCGAGCGTCCGCAAGGAGATCGAGTACGAGATGCAGATGATCGACTTCAACCAGGGGGGCTACATCATCCCCTGTTTCGTGGACTCCCTGGACGCGTACAGCTCCAACCTGACCGGGTACCAGACGGGTAAGGTCGGCGAGCCTCTCGGGAACTTCAACTTCGAGGACTACGCGTTTTTGTCATGAGCAATCGCAGGAGCGGTGCGCGGGCGCCACACCCGATCGTCAAGCTCCTCGTCCAGCGGGTGGCGCTCGGGGTGGTCACTTTGTGGGTGGTCTCCGTGGTGATCTTCGCGGCCACCCAGGTCCTCCCCGGCAACGCCGCCATCGCCATCCTGGGCCACTCTGCGACACCGTCCGCGGTGCACGCCCTCGAACAACAGCTCCATCTCAACCGGTCTGTGCTCGTCCAGTACGGCTCATGGATCTCCGGGATCCTTGGCGGCCATCCGGGCACAAGCCTTGTGAACGGAATGCCCGTTTGGAGCATCGTGGGCCCCGCCGCGGCCAATTCGGCAACCCTGGTGGGGCTTTCCGGGGTAATCGGCAGCGTTATCGGCGTCACGCTGGGAGCGGTGGTCGCGCTGCGCAAGGACTCGCTGCTCGACCACACCAGCTCGGTGCTCGCGCTGGCGGTCACCGCGCTGCCCGAGTTCGTGGTGGCGATCGCCATGATCATCATGTTCGCGACCGTTGTGTGGGACGTGCTCCCGGCGGTGTCGATGGTGCCGCCTGGGACCCAGGCCTGGGCTGAGCCTCGCGAGCTCATCCTCCCGGTGGCGACGCTCGTAGTCGTGATCGTGCCGTACATCTTCCGGATGACCAGGGCCGCCACCGTCGAGGCGTTGGCGTCGGACTACGCGGAGATGGCCCGGCTGAAGGGCCTGCCCACCTGGCGCGTACTTGCCGTTCACGCCCTGCCAAATGCGATCGCGCCGGTTGTCCAGGTGATCGGGCTCAGCTTCCTCTACCTAGCCGGAGGGATCGTCGTCGTCGAGTTCGTGTTCGCTTTCCCGGGGATCGGCTCGAGCCTGGTCAGCGCGGTGAACAACCGGGACGTCCCGACGATCCAGATGATCGTCCTTGTGCTCGCCGGCTTCTACGTGTTCGTCAACATCGTGACAGACGTCGTGGCCCTGCTGGCCACCCCGCGCCGCCGGCAGCCCCGCTAGGCCATGGCATTGCTCACCGCCGCCACTCCTGGCTCGACGAAGCCAACCGTTCGGCGTCAACGCGCCTGGGCGGTGGTCCTGCGCCGCGCGGCATCGCTGCCGCGGGGCAGGTTCGGCCTGGCGGTGGTCGGCTTCGTAGTCGCCACGGCGGTGCTCGGGCCCTTCCTAGCTCCTCACTCGGACACGGCCAGCATCGTCGCCCCCTTCTCCCGGCCCTCGGGGAGTGCCCTGCTGGGCGGCGACGAGCTGGGTCGCGACGTGCTCTCCCGAGTGCTCAACGGAGGTTGGGTGCTCCTGGCGATGGCTACCGGGGCGATGGCACTCGGTGTGGCGGTCGGCAGCGCCAGCGGGATCGCCGCGGCCTACCTCCGGGGCCGTTGGGACACGGTCATCATGCGCACCGTGGACGTGATCTTGGCGTTCCCCCAGTTGGTATTTGCATTGCTGCTGGTGTCGATCGTGGGCCCGACGGTGTGGCTGACGGTCCTGGCCGTTGGGTTCTCGCATGCCCCACAGGTCGCCCGGGTTATGCGTTCGGCGGCGCTCGACGTCTCCGAACGGGACTTCGTGAAGGCGGTCGAGCTACTGGGAGTGAAGCGACGCAAGATCATGGCCAAAGAAATCCTTCCCAACCTGATCAGCCCCCTGATGGTAGAGAGCGGCCTAAGGATGACCTATTCGGTCGTCATCATCGCCGGCCTTTCGTTCCTCGGGTTCGGCCAGCCACCACCGGCGCCGAACTGGGGCACCATGATCAACGAAAATCGCATCGGGCTGGTGTTGAACCCCTGGGCAGTCATCGTCCCAGCCGCCCTGATCGCGCTTCTCACGATCGGCATCAACACGTGGACCGACGCGGTGGCCCGGGTTGCCATCGGGATCGACCGTGAGGCGGAAACGGCAGCCATGCTGGAACTGCCTTCTGTCGGGGGGGAGCTGTGAGCATTCACGGCAGCGGAAGCGGCAGCGGCAGCAGCAGCAGCGGCGGGCCGGAGGGCGCGAGCCACGAGGTAATGGTCGACGTGGACCGGCTGCGCGTGCGCTTGGCCGGGAGCACCGTCGACGTCGTCGACGACGTGTCCTTTCAAGTCCGTGCCGGCGAGCTGATGGGGCTCGTGGGGGAGTCCGGTTCGGGGAAGACAACGGTAGCGCTCGCCCTGCTCGGGCACACCCGCCGAGGTCTCGAAGTGGCGGGCGGGACCGTGCTGGTCGGGGGCACCGAGATGGTGACGGCCACGAAACAACAGCTACGGCAGCTCCGCGGCGCCGAAGTGGCGTACGTCCCGCAGGACCCAGCCTCGGCGCTCAACCCGGTGCTCAAGGTCGGGACGCAGCTCATCGAGGTGCTTCGCGCCCACCCCGATGCTGTGGCGGCGAAGGGCCTCGGGGACCCGAGGGCGAGGGTGGCCCAGACTCTCGACGAGGCTGGTCTCGGAGGGGTGGCTGGCCTGCTCAATGCCTACCCGCACCAGCTTTCCGGCGGCCAACAGCAGCGGGTGGCGCTCGCCATGGCCTTCGCATTGAGGCCGAGCGTGATCGTGCTCGACGAGCCGACGACCGGCCTGGACGTGACGACGCAACGGCTCGTGTTGGACACCGTGCGGAGCCTTTGCGAGGCCTACGGGGTGGCCGCAGTGTTCGTATCCCACGACCTCGCCGTCGTCGGTGGCCTCGTCAACCGCTTGACCGTCATGTACGCAGGCAAGGTGATGGAAAACGGCCCCACAGCACTGGTTTTCGGGGCGCCCGCCCATCCCTACACGAGGAAGCTGCTCCGCGCGGTCCCTTCCCCGGAGCGTTCCGAAGCCCTCGAGGGGATCGACGGGCAACCTCCTCATCCCACACGCCGCCCTCGCGGGTGTGAGTTCGCTCCCCGTTGCCCGCTGGCATTGCCGGCCTGCTCCGAGGGCCCTGTCCCGGTCGTGGAACTGCCGGGGGAGCACTTCGTGCGCTGCCTGCGGACCGAGCTGACCGCACACCCCGACGCCAGCCGGGCTGAGGGGCTGTCGGCGCAACCCAGAGCCGTACGGGCCCAGGACGCCCTGCTCAGCGCCTCGGGGCTGTCGGCTCGCTACGGGCCCACCCAGGTCCTCTCCGACGTCGGCCTGAGCGTCGGCCGCAACGAGTGCCTTGCGGTGGTTGGCGAGTCCGGTTCGGGCAAGACCACACTTGCCCGCTGCCTGGTGGGGCTCCACGGCTCATGGTCGGGCGAAGTCCGCTTCGCCGGCGAGGTCCTGTCGAGGACGGCGGACCGCCGGTCCCGGCGGGACCTGCAGGCCATGCAGTTCATCTTCCAGAACCCCTATACCTCGCTCAACCCGCGCTCGACTATCGGTGGGATCGTCGAGCTGCCGCTGGCCCACTTCTTCCCGTCCCTGACCCGCTCCGAGCGCGACGAGCGGGTCTCCCGCGTGCTTCAAGACGTCGCCTTGGGCCCGGACTTCAGCTCCCGCTACCCCGATCAGCTCTCTGGAGGCGAACGCCAGCGGGTTGCCATCGCCCGGGCGCTCGTGGTCTCCCCCGACCTGCTCGTCTGCGACGAGGTCACGTCGTCCCTAGACGTGTCCGTTCAGGCCACGATCATCGAGTTGCTGCGGCGCCTCCAGGCTGAGCGGCAGCTTTCCCTTGTATTCATCACTCACAACCTGGCTCTGGTCCGCTCCATCGCCCAGTCGGTGTTGGTGCTGTCCAAGGGGAGGGTGGTCGAGAGCGGGCCGGTTGCAAGGGTCTTCGAGCGGCCCGAGGATCCCTACACGGTGCGGCTGATGGAAGACGTGCCGAAGCTGCCCCGGGGCGGGCACGATGGTGATGCCGACGGGTTCGGCGGTGGGCCCGACGGCCGCCTCATCACCAGCTGACTTCGCACGCGCTCGGCCCTGCCCGAGCGGGCCCCGCCGTCACACCGGGTGGCCGGGCCCGTCCAGCAGGAGGCGGAGGGGCTCGGGGGCCGGGCCGTCGAGTGCCACCGGGCGATCACCGACGAGCCCGGGCGCACTAACGGCCAGGGCGCCGGCATCGACCAGCACCTGCTGCGCCTGCTGCTCGGGCAGGGCGTTCCACCAGCTGCGCCCCGCGTACGCGCGAGCTGCGGGGTCGACATGGCCCACGACCCGGATGCGGGAGATCCCTCCGTCGGGGTATGCGTCGACGCGGATGAACCGGACCGGTGGGGCAGGCTCCGCCGCGAGGTCGTGGAAAGTGTCCGGTTGCAGCACGGTCCTCGCCAGGAGCAGCGCCCAGTCACCGGTGTCGTCGCGCGTCGTTGACCCTGTCACCGACACCGCCTCCGAGGCGTTGTAGCGGTAGAAGGACGTGTCGAACACCAGCCTCGACACCGCTCCGGTATAGCCCAGGCGGATGAGCACCCAGTCGTGGCCCCCGTCCCGGCGGCGTCGCGTTTCCCACCCCTCTCCCATGTTGCGAGCCTGGTCAGGGCGGTTGAGGACCTGCGCCGGCCCATAGAAGTCGTCGCTGCTCGCAACCACCAGCCCGCCGGTCCTCCATGACGCTAGGTCGACCGAGACGCCGTCGAAGTTCCTCGGGTCGGGAAGGGCGGCTCCGTACACCCGCAGGCGCGCCACGCCGCCGTCGGGCGCGATCACCAGGCGCACGTGCGTCCAGCAGCGATCGCAGGCCACGGGGAGGAGATGATGGGCGTTGGCGCCGAGCTCACGGTCGGGCACGAGCGTCTCCCATCGGACCGTTGGGCCGAGCAGGGTGGCGGGGCCGGGGTAGCCTTCGCACCCCGTCGCCTCTATGCGGCAGGTCACAGGGTGGTTCCCGCTGAACGACGTGGTATCGACGTCGACTGCAGTGACAACACCCTGCACCCCCAGCCGGACTATGGCCCAATCCTCGCCCGGGCCGCCCCGTCGGCGCCGGGTCTCCCATCCGTCGACTAGTTCCCCCCGCGGGCCGTACCGGCCCGGCAGCGAGTTCCAGGGCGCGGGGTCGAGGAGGTTCTCCTTCTCGCCGAAGGACTCGTCGCTGGCGGCGACGACGGTGCCGCCGACCCAGCGGGAGGCGAGGTCGCACTCCCCGGCCGCGGGGGCCGGGCCAGGGGTCGGGTTGCCTGTCAACGGGCTGTCAGCGGCCAGCCGGCGATCGGCTTGGGTTCGGGCGATGCGTACGTCCAGCGCTTGCTGGTGGTCAAGCCAAGTCCGACTAGGGCCTCCGCCAGCCGGACGGCGGCCGCCACGCCGTCCACGACAGGGACGCCCAGCTCGGCCCTGATGGTGTCCTCGAGACCGGCAAACCCTGCGCAGCCCAGGCAGATCACCTCGGCATGGTCCTCCTCAACCGCCTCGCGCGCCTGCGCCAGGACCGCGCCTGCAGATCCCCTCCGGGTCGGCGTCGACCTCGGCGGTCGCCCAACCGCTGGCCCGCACCGAAGCGCAGCGGTCGGCGAGACCGGCGAGCCGCAACCGGTCCTCGATGAGCGGCACCGAACGCTGGAGCGTGGTCACGACCGAGTAGGTCCGGCCCACCATCTGTGCGACATGAGCCGAAGCCTCGCAGATCTCGATCACAGGAGCTACGACCAGTTCTTGAAGGCCGTCGCGACCGTGCTCTCCAAAGCCGGCGAGCACCACGGCGTCGTACGGCCCTTCGTAGGCCACAACGCAGTCCATCACGGCGACCGCCGATAGGTAGCTCTCGAAAGCGGAGTCCACCGCGCTGGCGCCGAAGCGCGGTGTCAGTGCCACGATCTCTGTACCCGCCGACGCGGCCCGCCGCGCCGCGGCAGCGATCGTGGCGGTCATGTGCTCGCTCGTGTTGACGTTGACCACCAGGACCTTCACGCTGCGCTCCTCCTTACGAGCCGCCCCAACGCCGGGCCGTCAGCTTCTATCCAATGCCCCCGCAGCATTGTGGCCCGTACTACTCCAAAGAGCTCCTTGCCGACGTAGGGACAGACTGGGTGACGATGGAGGAGGTAGGACCGGACAACGACGAAAGTCTCCTCGGGGGCCATTACGCACAAGTCTGCGTCGGCCCCAACGGCGATGCGTCCCTTGGCCGGCAGGCCCGCAAGGTCGGCAGGGGCCTCCGCCATCCACCGGACGAGGTCCGTGAGGCAAAAGCCCCTCGCCCGGGCGGCCGTCCACGCCGCCGGCAGCGCGACCTGCAGGGAGGAAATCCCGGCCCACGCGGTCGAGAAGTCGCCCGTGCCGAGCGACTTCATCTGCGGCAGGCACGGTGAATGGTCGGACACGACCGCATCGACCACGCCGGCCCTGAGCCCCTCCCAGAGAGCCGTGCGGTTGGCTGCGTCCCGGACCGGAGGGCCGCACTTCGCTGCCGTGTCGCCGTCGGCGATCTCCTCGGCGCACAGCAGCAGGTAGTGCGGGCAGGTCTCCGCCGTGACCGCGACCCCCTCGGCGCGAGCCGCCTCCACGATCGGCAGCGCAGTCGCGCTGGAGAGATGGGCGATGTGGGCGCGCCCTCCGGTGCGCCGCGTCGCCTCCACCACGCGCCTCACGGCGCGGTCTTCGGTCGCCCGTGGCCGCGTCGCGAGCCAGTCCGCGTAGTGGCGGCTCGGTTTCGAAGCTGAGACGCCAGCGAGGTCCTCGGCGTGGACCATCAGCGGGACGCCCATGCGAGCGGTGGACGCAAGGGCGAGCTCAAGGCCCTCGTCATCCAGCGGTGGAAAGTCCTCTGCGCCCGAATCGACAAGGAAGCACTTGAAGCCGACCACGCCGGCGTCGAGCAGCGCACCCATAAAAGCGAGGCTCGTCGGCGTCACCCCACCCCAGAACCCGACGTCGACACGCAGCTGTCCCTCGGTCGCTTGGCGTTTGGCCGCCAGGGCATCGGGGTCGACCGTTGCCGGGACGCTGTCGACTGGCATGTCGACGAGGGTCGTGATGCCACCCGCAGCTGCGGCTGCCGTGGCGGTGGCGAACCCCTCCCAGGCTGTGTTCCCCGGCTCGCACACGTGCACGTGAGTGTCGACAACGCCGGGGAGAACGACGGCGTCCGCATCTATCGTGATCTCCTCCGTTGCCAAGGCACCCGCATCGACGGGGAGCAGTGCTGCGATGACCCCGTCGCGCACGCCGATGGCTCGGGGCCCCTCCCTGCCGCCCGCAACGACCCGCTGTGCGCGGATAAGGAGGTCCAGAGGGCGGTCGTCCAAGGCGCAACTATGTACCGGGCGCGCCGGTCCCCGCAACTGGGCCGAATGCACCTGACGGCTACGGGCCAGCGTTCGGCAAACCCGCAAGTCTTCTCGTCGCGAGTTCGGCGTAGAGGGTTGCCCCCCGAATTAGGACACCGTCATCGAACAGCGCGTTCGGCGAGTGATTGTCAGCCAAGTTCATGACATCCGCGCCCGGCTTGGCTGCTCCGAGAAAGGTCATTGCACCCGGCACGGCGGCGATCACCCGGGAGAAGTCCTCGGATATCCCTACGGGAACTGGCATCTCGAGGAAGTACTCCGGTCCGAAAACATCTGCGACCGTGTTCGCCACAAACGCTGCCTCATCAGCCGAGTTGACCGTGAGCGGGAACTGGCTCGCGTATTGGACCTCAACTTCGAGGCCGTGGGCCGCCGCTATTCCTTCACACACGCGGGTCATACCAGTCGCAATGACCTCTTTAGCTTGCGGCGACAACGTCCTAACGGTACCTTCGAACCAGGCTGTGACCGGGATGATATTGAACCTATTGCCTGCGTGAATCTGCCCGACGGTGATAACCGCGGGGTCGAATGCACTGACATTGTGCATTAAAAACGTAGGAAGGGTCGTCACCATCTCGCAGGCTGCGGGGATTGGATCCTTGGCACTGTGAGGAGCTGATCCGTGCCCTCCTCGTCCTCTCACTGTGACAGAAAAGTGATCGCATGCGGCCATAATCGGTCCCGGTCGGGATGCGAACGTGCCGTGCCCAACCTCGTTTGCTCGTACATGCAACGCGTACGCAGCTACAGGGATGGATCCGCTCGCCGCAAGCACACCTTCGTCGAGCATCTTACCGGCACCGTCGAAGCCTTCCTCGCCGGGTTGGAACATGAAGACCACTGACCCCCGAAGGCTTTCCGACCGAGCAGAAAGAAGGTGTGCCGCACCAACGAGCATGGCGGTGTGCATGTCATGGCCACAAGCATGCATCGTCCCGTCAGTCTGAGACCTGAATGCCACGTCGCTCGCCTCTAGGACTGGCAGGGCGTCCATGTCCCCGCGCAGGAGCACAGTTGGACCGGGATCTCCACCACGGAGCACACCGACGACCGAACTGAGCTGGTCACCAGCATTCAACTCGATCGGTAGCCCCTCGAGAGCGTCGAGGACCCGAGCCTGCGTATGCGGAAGGTGCAATCCGATCTCCGGCGCGCGGTGAAGTGCGTGTCGAAGCTCGATTAGTTCACCCTCCAGCGTTCCCGCGTCATCGATCAGTCCCATTCTCCGCTCCCATCCGGTGCCCAGAACTTCTTACGCCTCGTCCACTCGTGCCAGCACGACAGATGCGTCCCAACAGAGGGTACCGGCTGAGTGGAGCGACGAGCACATAACACTCGGCTCGTTGCGGCGCGGTGCCCAAGGCTCGCAGCCATCGCTGCTGTGCTCGCCAGGTGAGCCCGTCTCCTGTCGTCAGCAGTGTTCACACAGAGGAAACTTTGCGGTTGCTCGCCGGAAACAAACGGCTGATTTCTTAGGTAGCAGCCAGCGCGTTGTGTGACCCGAAAACTCGCGCGCACCCAAGGAGGGCAGTGTGTTGCAGTCGGAGCCGAACGGGCCGGGCCTCTTTATGAGCAGCCCGGCCCTTGTCGTCATCGACATACAGCAGGACTTGCTCCTCCCGTCGGAGGCATCGGGGATCGAGAGGGCCGCCGGTCAGGCAGAGGTCATTGCGAACGCCGAGCGGATCCTGGAGGCGGCGAGGACCGGGAACGTCCCCGTCATCTTCACTCAAGAGGCGCACAGGCGGAGCGGGATCGACTTCGGACGCGAGCTCGACGGATCCGAGTCCGTGCACTGCATAGAGGATGAACCCTCCACCGCCCTGTGGCCGACCCTCACTCCCCGGCACGGCGAAGCCCACGAGTACCTGGTCGTGAAGAGGCGCTACTCCGCTTTCTTCGGTACGGACTTCGACATCTTGTTGCGCGGGCTGCACGTGGGGACCCTCATCCTCATCGGGAACCTTACTGATGTTTGTGTCCACTACACCTTCGTGGACGCTCACCAGCACGATTATCACGTGCGAGTGGTGGAGGACTGTGTCGTCGGCTCGAGCACGTCACGTCACGATGCAGCGCTCGACGCAATGGAGTACCTCCAACACGGCGCCAGGGTGGTCACCGACGCCGTGGTCGACGCGTTCACGTGGAGGACGGATTTGTCAGGGATCAACTCAAGAAAAAATGCTGTCCCAGAGCTCACGGAGGTTGGTACATGAAGGCATTCATGTGGCGGGCGAAAGCCATTGCCGCATCGGTTGGTACTGCAAGCCTGGCGTTGACCGTTTGCGCTTCGAGCACGCCGGACGCGTCGGCCACGACGACGGTCCCCACGTCCCATACGCTCACCCTGTCGTTCCTGCAGGATCCCGGGCAGCCACCGGACCCCGCGGTCTTCTACGCCGGCCAGGGGCTCCTGCTCCAGGACAACATCTACGACGGCCTGGTCCAGTACGAGCCCGGTACAGCGAAGCGTGTGATCGAGCCCGATCTAGCCACGAGTTGGACGGTGTCCAAGAACGACCAGATCTACACTTTCCAGCTCCGCCACGGCGTCGAGTTCCACGACGGGACACCGTTCACCTCCTCGGCCATCGGCCCCTCGTTCTCACGGGACTCGGCCGTTGGCGGCGGGCCGGCGTACATGTCCGAGGCGGTCGCGTCGGTCCAAACCCCGGGCCGCTACACGGCGATTGTAAAGCTGACTGCTCCTAACGGCTCGTTCCTCGACTTTTTGGCGTCGCCATATGGTCCAAGGATTTACAGCCCGACCGGTCTTGCCGCCCACGCCGGATCGGACAACGATCAGACGTACCTCAAAACCCACGACCTTGGGAGCGGCCCTTACGAGCTCACCCAAGCAGACGTGGGCGTGAAGTACCAGCTGACGGCCTTCCCCAAGTACTGGGGCAAGAAGCCCTACTACACGACGGTCAACCTGCCCGTGATCGACAACTTCAACACCGAGGAGTCCGAGTTCAACGGCGGTCAGATCGCGGCCATGCTCCACGACCTGACTAACCAGGCAATCAAGTCGTACCAGAAGGACTCGAGCGTAACGGTATATTCGCTCCCCACACTCCAGTCCGAGGTCCTGTACGTGAACCCCAAATCGGGGTTCCTCACCACCGCC
Organism: uncultured Acidimicrobiaceae bacterium; assembly: GCA_963725935.1. Taxonomy (GTDB): domain Bacteria; phylum Actinomycetota; class Acidimicrobiia; order Acidimicrobiales; family Palsa-688; genus Fen-671. The sequence goes on from CAVSAM010000007.1 coordinate 433,757, forward strand.
GCCCATCGGCTCACCCTCCTCCACGCCATCAACGTGGCGCAGATCGTGAGTGACGTCTACCCCGGGGTCGGCACCGTGGCCGCTCAGGTCTACCCGCGCAATATGGTGCCACCGAAAATGTCGGTGCAGGACGATGTCTACGACCCCAATGCCCTCAAGAAGCTGGTGGCGTCGCTGCCCGCATCGCAACGCACCCTCACCATCGGGTACGACACGAGCTCGCCCTCTGACCAGCTGATCGCCTCGTTCCTGGTTGCCCAGCTTGACCAGACCGGCCTCCAGGCAAGTTCCGTCGGATATCCCACCGGCACGGTCTACGGCTGGTCCCCTCCCGGGACGGTCCCGTCCAACGCGCCAGGCCTCCTCGTGGAGTACATCTGGCCCGACGCGTACGACCCGTACCAGAGCGGCCACATCTTCTGGGGTTCCACGGGCGGAGCCAACTTCCTCCAGTGTAAGGTCCCGGGCCTGGACAGCCAGCTGTCGCAAGCACTTTCCACAGATAACATCCCGCTCTTCGGCAAGGTCGGCGACGAGGAGGGCCAGTCGGGGTGCTTCTATAACCTGGCCGACCGCAACGACGTCTTCGTCGCTCAGCCGTGGCTCAAGGGCCTGCCGCAAGGCCACGTGGTGTCGGCCCCGTACACCGTGCTCCTCGACGGCCTGTACCCCGCGTGAGGCCCGCTAAATAGAGCGTTCATCCATCGGAAACAATGTCGACATTGTCTACGAATATTGTCGGCGATGGTGAACGAGTGAAAGCCACCTCGACCGAGGTGGTACCGAAGAAGTTCACACAATCAGCCAGCACCTAGGGTTCCGTCCCTCTACGAGGGAGCCTGGTCCGAGAGGTGCACACGGACGGAGCCTTCCCGACCGTGACACGGAGGGATAAAAGCCCGGGAGATCGTTGAACTCTGGGCTTGTCGTTGCTCAGGTGCCAGCGGCCGGCTGCAAGAACGCAGAGAAAGGAACGGCTCATGGACACGGTGCGTGAAGTTACCAACGAGGACCGCGAGTGGTCCCGATCGTTGGCCGACAAGGGAGTGGAGTACGTCTTCGCCTCGTTCATTGACATCAGTGGGCGGGCGAAGTCGAAGTGCGTGCCGATCGCACATCTCGGCGACTTGTTGGCCGGTCACGAGCGCTACACCCCGCGTGGCCTAGGCAATCTTGGCGTGATGACACCCAATGAGGACGAATGCGTCGCCATGCCCGATCCTGAGACGCTGTGCATCCTGCCCTGGGACCGTCGTATAGCCATGATGACGGCTGACTTGTACTTCGGGGGGGAGACGCCGTTTGCCCACTGCACCAGGTCGATCCTGAAACGTCAGGTGGAGGCGGTCAAGGAGGCGGGGTTCGAAATGTGCCTCGGTGTCGAGCCCGAGCTGTACATCGTGCAGGATCCTAAGCAGTTCGCGACGGCCCCGGACCGTCCTCGCGGGTACCTCGAACCAACCGCCTCGAGTGGGCAATTGCGGCCGAGCCCGGCGTATGACGTGGAGTCGACATTGGACGCCATGGGGTTCCTCGACCCCATCGTCAAGGCGATGAACGAGGCCGGGTTCGGGGTGTTCAGCTTTGATCACGAGGGGGGAGACGGGCAGTACGAGTTCGACTTCGACTTCGCGCCGGCGCTCAAGATGGCAGATCGCCTCACACTTTTCCGCCTTTTGGTCAAGCAGATGGCCAAGAAGGTCGGGATGTTCGCAACGTTCATGCCGAAGCCCTACACCGAGTCGTGGGGCTCGGGGGCGCACTTCAACATGAGCCTGGTCGACGTCAACACCGGCGAGAACGTCTTTCGCGACGCCGACGACGAGCGTGGACGCGGGTGGAGCAAGATCGCGTATTCCTTCATTGCCGGGATCCTCCGCCACGCTCCTGCTCTTGCGGCTGTGTGCACTCCGACCGTCAATTCGTTCAAACGCCTCCAGCCGCGCCTGGCCGACGGGACCGTGTCGTGGGCACCAGTGTGGGCCGCCTACGGCGACAACAACCGGAGCTGCATGCTCCGCCTGCCGCGCAACCGGCCCTGCATCGAGAACCGGTGCGTCGACTCAACCGCCAACCCGTACCTGGCCGCGGCCTTCCTCTTCGCCGCAGGCATCGAGGGTGTCACCGAAGGTCTCGATCCCGGCGACCCTGTCGAGGACATCACCTACGAGTGGCAGTCGGCCTCGGCGCCCGACGGTGCGCTGCCCTCGCGGCTGCCGCGGAACCTCCTCGAGGCGATCGAAGCATTCGACCAGGACCCGCTCAGCGCAAGAGTGTTTCCCGCAGACTTCAAGTCCACCTATGTGGCCATGAAGTTGGCGGAGTGGAACGAATACCACGCGCAGGTCACCGACTGGGAGCGCGACTACTTCCTGAGGATGGGTTGAGCGAGTGGGCCCTGTGCGGTGGGAGAACCTCGCGTGGCCAGATGTCGGCTCTTATCTCCGGTCGCGTCCTAACGAGATCGGGCTTATCCCGGTGGGCGCTACCGAACAGCACGGCCCCCACCTCCCCACGGGGACCGACACCATTATCGCCACCGCGCTGTGCAACGCCACTTCGGAGCGGACCGGGGCCGTCGTCCTCCCGGCCATCCCGGTCGGTTGCAGCTATGGCCACGGCACCCAGCTCCCCGGCACGTTGTCGGTGTCGCCCGAGGAGTTGGCGCTCGTGGTGCGACGCCGGGTCGAGTGGGCGTCGGGGTCAGGCCTCTCTCGCTTCGTAGTAGTGAACGGCCACTTCGGTAACCAGTCCAGCATCCTTTGCGCTACGGACCACCTACGCCACGAGCGACCCGACTTGCGCACGGCGGTGGTGGGCTGGTGGGCGCTCGACCCCGAGGTGCTGGCGACGGTCACCGCCGACGGGGAGGACGTCCACGCGAACCGCGCCGAGACGTCGGTGATGCTGGCCCTTGCGCCCGAGCTCGTGCACATCGACCGCATAGCCACTGCCGACGACCCCGACCGCACCGGGGCCCTGGTGTTCCGGTATACGGCCACCTCGCTGTCCACCAACGGGGTGACCGGCCGCCCCTCCGAGGCCAACGCCGAGCTGGGCGCACGGCTGGTGGACCTGAGCGTCGACGCGCTGGTGTCGCTGATCGAGAGAGGCCGGGTCGAGGAGCCACCCCTACAGGACCACCACCAGACGGCCGCTCCCCTTCAAGTCGCGACCGCCGGGGCGTCGCTGTGACCCGCACATCGGCGACGACGGTGGCCGTCGCCGTTGGGCGCGACCCGGTCACGAGGTATTCCGTCCACCACGGCTATGTAGAGGCGCTCTGGGAGCTCGGTGCGAACGTGGCGATGTTCCCCGCCGGGCCCGGCGCTGACATCGATTGGGTCATCGAGCTCGTCCGGTCATCGGGAGCGCTCCTCCTGACTGGTGGAGCCGACGTCGACCCGTCCATGTACGGGGCGGAGCCGACCGGCCTCGAGAAAGGCTGCGATCTTGATCGTGATCGTACCGAGGTGGCGGCCGTGCACGCCGCGCTCGACGCGGGCAAGCGGGTGCTCGGCATCTGCCGCGGGATGCAGCTGCTGGCCGTGGCCTTAGGAGGCACTCTCGTCGCCGACCTGCCCACCGCGGGGTTCCCGGGCCACGACAACGGAGAACGTGAGGACGAGCGGGTGCACGCCTTGAAGGTGGAGGCAGGATCGCAGGCCGAGACCGTGTTGGCCGGGCAGTCCAAGGTCAACTCGTTGCACCACCAGGCCGTGGCCGACCCCGGGCCGCGGGCGCGGGTGTCGGCCTGGTCCGACGACGGTGTGGTCGAGGCCATTGAGGTCGGGCGGGCGCTCGGGATCCAGTGGCATCCTGAGCGGTTTCTCCCGGGCGACACCGGAAGACTGGAACCTTTCCAGTGGCTGGTGGCCCCGTGAAGCCCGGGGCCCGTCGTGGAGTGGCGGTCGTGACGGGTGCAGGACGCGGGCTCGGCCGGGGGATTGCGACCGCCTTGGCTGGCGCCGGGTTCGACATGGTGCTGTCGTGGCACAAGGACAAGGACGCGGTGAACGACACGCTGTCCGCGTGCGAGTACCTGGGCTCGAAGGTGAGAGAGCTCCAAGGTGATGTCGTGGGCCCGACGATGTCGGATGCGTTAGTGACCCTTGCGCTCTCCGAGCTCGGCTCACTCGACGTGTGGGTCAACAACGCAGGGGTGTCTGTGTTCGCCCCGTTGACCGAGACCACCGCCGAGCAGATGCGACGGATGGTCGACGTCAACCTGATGGGAACCTTCCACGGCCTGCGGGCTGCGGCCCGCTCGATGATCGCCACCGCCACCAGGGGCAAGATCATCAACGTCGCCTCCGACCTGGGTGTGCAAGCGGCCATGGGCCTCGGAGGCTATAGCGCCACCAAGTTCGCCGTCGTCGGGCTGACGCAGGCAGCCGCCCTCGAGCTCGGGCCGGCGGGGATCACCGTGAACGCCGTGTGCCCGGGGACGGTCGAGACAGACATGGTCCTGGCCGAGGAGCAGGCCGAGGCCGAGCTCAAGGGCGTCTCGCTCGAGGAGGTGCACCGCCGTTTGGTCGACGGGGTGCCCGCCGGCCGCCTGTGCACGGTCGAGGACGTCGGCCAGCTGGTGGCCTGGTTGGCGGGGCCGACGCTTCGTATGTCAACGGCCAGGCGCTCTGCGTGAACGGTGGGTCGGTACTCCATTGAGCGGGCGATCATGACCACCTTGTTGAACCGGATGTCAGGGTCGCAGAGCGATAAAGAGCTCCTGCACGGGTCGGGCTCCGACGGAGGACCTCTGGTCAAGATCGAGGACCTGCGCGTGTCGTTCACCCGCGGGGGGAGCGAGGTGCGCGCTGTCCGTGGGGTGTCCCTCGACGTCGGCCCGGGCGAGATCCTCGGCCTGGTGGGCGAGTCGGGGTCAGGGAAGAGCGTCATGGCCCTGTCGCTGCTCGGTCTGTTGCCCGACCGGCCGGCTCCTAAGGTTTCGGGCCAGGCGATCGTGTGCGGGGTCGACATGGTGACTGCGAACGCGGAGAACCGGCGCCTGGTGCGCAAGCTTCACATGGGCGCGATCTTCCAGGACCCGATGACGTCGTTGAACCCGACGATGCGCGTCGGCCAGCAGGTGGCGGAGGCATCGGGGGACTTCGGCTCGGCGGTGGAACTGCTTCGCTCGGTGGGCATCCCCGATCCGGTCGCGCGGGCCGGTGCCTACCCGCATGAGCTTTCCGGCGGTCTCCGTCAACGGGTCATGATCGCCATGGCGATCGCCGGGTCGCCCTCGCTCGTGATCGCCGACGAGCCGACAACGGCGCTCGACGTCACCGTCCAGGCGCAGATCCTCGAGCTGATCCGCAAGTTGTGCGACGAGCTTGGGACGAGCTTCATCCTCGTCACCCATGACCTCGGCGTTGCCTCGCAGGTGAGTGACAGGATCGCCGTGCTCTATGCAGGGCGCTTGGCCGAGCTCGGCCCGGCCTCGGAGATCTTCACCTCAGCCCGGCACCCCTACACCCACGGGCTGCTCAGGTCACGCCTGGAGCTCGACACCGACAGGTCGCGACCGGTGACGACCCTTTCGGGCGAGCCGCCCGACCCGAGGGCCCTGCCCCCGGGCTGTGCGTTCGCTCCGAGATGCCCGAGCAGGAGTGACGAGTGCGAGAAGGCGATGCCAGAGATGACCACGCTGTCGGTCACCTCGTCCGTTGCCTGCCTCCACCCCGCCGAGATCGGGGCCGATCTCTACGGGGGCACATCTGTGCCCGGCGCATGGTCGGGCTCGGAAGACAAGGCGACCGGCGGGCGAGGCCCGGCCGTGCTCGTCCACGACGTGCACAAGAGGTTCGCACTGAAAAAGGGGGGCAAGCGGCAAGATCTTCTGGCGCTTCGCGGCATCAGCCTCTCGATAGAAAAGGGCGAGTCGGTGGCACTGGTGGGCGAGAGCGGGTGCGGGAAGTCGACGCTTCTCCGGGCGATCGCCGGGCTCCACAGCGTCGACGAGGGGAGCATCGAGTTCGGCAGGGGAGCTCGCCCGCAGATGGTCTTCCAGGATGCGGGGGCATCCCTCACGCCGTGGCTCACCGTAGGAGAGCAGATCGGCGAGCGTCTGCGGGAGGAGAGGCTCTCGCGGGGCCAGCGTAGCGCCAAGGTGGCCGAGGCCCTCGCCCATGTCGGCTTGCCCGCCGAGGTGGCGGCCACCAAGCCCGGGCAACTGTCTGGTGGCCAACGCCAGCGGGTGGCGCTTGCCCGGGCCACCGTCGTCCCGCCCGAGGTCCTGCTGTGCGACGAGCCGACAAGCGCTCTCGACGTCTCTCTCGCCGCGACCGTCCTCAACCTCATCGGGCGGCTGCGCCACGAGCTTGGCATGGCGGTGCTGTTCGTCACCCACGACCTTGCCGTGGCGCGGATGGTCGCCGACCGTATCGCTGTGATGTACCTCGGACGCATCGTGGAGATCGGGAATGCTGAGGACCTTTCCGCGCATCCCGCCCACCCCTACACGAAGGGCCTCCTCGAGACCGTTCCGGGGCCGGAGCACCAGCACGTGGTCGTCAAGGGCGAGCCCGCGAACCCTCTGTCGCCCCCGCCGGGCTGCGCGTTCCACCCCCGGTGCCCGTCTGCGACCGAGGAGTGCGGCACGTCGGTCCAGCTCTTGGCTGAGCGGCCCGATGGCGAACCGAGGGCCGTTGCCTGCTGGCGGGCATGGGACTTGTTCGATGGACAGGGAGCTCCTCATGGCGGTCGCTGAGCCGTTCGTCCTGAAGCCGCCGCGGAGGGGCCTTGTCCGGCTGCAGCAGATCAACGTGGCGAGCCGACGCGCCGAGCTCGGCGACCGCATCGCAATCGGTGTGTTCCTGCTCCTGGCGGCGGCGGCCTTCGCTGCTCCGCTCATCGCCCCGCACAACCCGATCGTGCCGGCAGGGGCCCCTTTCGGGTCACCGTTCCATGGCGGTTCCCTCCTCGGTTCCGACGAGATCGGCCAGGACATCTTCAGCCGGATCCTCTACGGCATGCGGGCCAGCTTCATTGCCTGCGCCGTGGTCATCAGCTCCGGTGTCGTGGTGGGCGGGGCGGTCGGGCTGATCGCCGGGGTGACCCGCGGCTTGGTCGACAACGTCCTCATGCGCCTCACCGACCTGTTCCTGGCCGTTCCCGGCCCCCTCCTGGCGATCGCGGTGGTGGCATCGCTCGGGCCGAGCTTCTTCCACACGCTGATCGCGCTGATGATCATCTGGTGGCCCTTCTACGCCCGCATCGTCAGGGCCGAGGTTCGGGCACTGGCGGCCCGCCCCCACCTCGAGGCGGCGCGCCTCGCCGGCGTAAGCCCGGTCCGGCGCGCGCTCAGGCACCTGCTCCCCGGCGTGGTGCCCGCAGTACTGGTGACGGCGAGCCTCGACGTGTGCAACCTGATCATCGTCCTGGCACTGCTCTCGTTCCTCGGTCTCGGAGCGCCCGCGCCGGCTCCCGAGCTCGGGGCGATGGCAGCGCGAGGACTGCAGTACCTCGACCAGGACTGGTGGGTCCCGGTCATGCCGGCGCTGGCCATCTTCGTGATCGCACTGTCGGCAAACCTTGCCGGTGACGGCATCAGAGACCTGATCGGAGACCGCTGATGGCAAGGTTGATCGCAAAGCGGCTCGTATCGATGGTCTTCATCATCTTCGCTTTGGCTGCAGTGATGTTCCTGCTCCAGAAGCTGAGCCGCACCAGCCCGGTGCACGCCTACCTGGGGGCGAACGCGTCCCCCCAGGCGATTGCCAAGGAGTCCAAAATCCTCGGCTACGACCGGCCCATACCCGCCCAGTTCCTCCACTACATCTGGGAACTTCTCCACGGGAACTTCGGCGAGTCGCTTCGCACGAGGCGACCGGTCCGCACCGATTTGGCCACGTACCTCCCGGCGACCCTCGAGCTGACCGTTTTCGGTCTGTTCCTCGCCGTGGTGCTGGGTGCCTTCATGGGTATGGCGTCGGCGGCCCGCTGGCGCGGTTCGGCGCTCTTGCGGCTCGTCATGGTGGCCGGCTCCTCCGCTCCCACGTTCCTCCTCGCGCTGCTCGGGATCCTGCTCTTTTTCAACAGGCTCCACTGGGTGCCTTCTGTCATCGGCGACACGAGTTACACCAACGCGCCGACTGGACCGACGCATATGCCGGTCCTCGACTGCCTGATCCACGGAGACTGGGGGATGGAGTGGAACGCTTGGGTAATGCTCCTGTTGCCCGGTGTGTGTGTGGCGCTCGGCCCAGCGGTGTCGATTGGCAGGGTGCTCCGCACCAGCCTCGTCAACAGCATGCGATCGGACTATGTCCGGACCGCGCGCGCCAAGGGGCTCCCCGAGCGGACCGTATTGTTCCGCCACGCGCTGCGCAATTCCCTCAATGCCGCCCTTGCGATGACCGGCCTGCAGGTGGGGCTCATGTTCGCCGGCGTCGTGGTCATCGAAACGGTGTTCGCCTGGCCTGGCATCGGCCTGTACACCGACCTCAGCATTCCGGCAGCCGACTTCCCGGGGATCAGCGGCGTCACCATCGTGCTCGGGATCGGCTATGTCGTGATCAACACGGTCGTCGACATCCTTCAGAGCGTCGCGGACCCCCGCGTCGTCCTGGAATAACGCCCGGCTCGCACACGCTGAAGCGCCGCGTTGACGCAGGTCGTGCTCTCGGCTGCGGCCCGCTCGGCCGCCGCCACATCGCTGTCGGACCACGGGCGAGGGTGTGCACTGTGCACCGACACCCATCCGACGAGCGCTTCCCCGTCAAGGACCGGGGCCAGGATCTGGGCGTTGACGCCATAGACCTGCACTAGCGCCGGTGGAGGGAAAGGCGCCTCGGAGAAGTCGGGCTGGACGAGCACCCGGCGGTTGGCGGCCAGCCAGCGCACTGTGTCGAGGGCACGCTGGTCGAGGGACGAATCTGCCGCGATAGATTTCGTGCCGTTGGCCACGGCCTCTGCAGCCGTCAGGTTCACCGTCAGCCCTAGTTCGTCCGCGTCCAGCCGGACGGTGGTCCGGTCCGCCCGTGTGTCGCGGAGCAGGTCGTTGCAGATCGATGCCAGCTGGTCGCCGAGCGGGGTCATCCGAACGGTGTCGGCCGCTGCGGTCCGTCGAAGGGGTAGCGGGCCCGAAAGGTGTCGGCGGCGTGCCCGAACGTGACGAACTCGACCTCGGGCCTGCTCGACCAGTAGGTAATTAGCCGCTCCAGCATGAGGAGTACCTGCGGGCGCCCGCTCACATCGGGGTGGAGGGTCACCGGAAATACGGCGGAGTGCATCTCGCGGAGCACCCATTCGAACTGGTCGTTCCATATCTCCTCGAGGTGCCTCGGGCTCACGAAGCCATGGCTGTTCGGGGACTGCTTGATGAACATCATCGGAGGTAGGTCGTCGAGGTACCAGTTGCCGCAGAACTCGACGAGGTCGATCTCCTGCCCGCGTTCGAGCGGTCTCATCCACGACTCCGCGGGCTGGTCGTAGTCGATGTTGGCCCACCGGTCCCCGACCCTGGCATAGAAGGGAACGAAATCGTTGTAGTTCTGGGAATGGTCGTAGGAGAACCCGTGGGCGAGCAGCAGTGACGCGGTGCGCTCCGACATCTCCCACCAGGGCGCCACGTACCCTCGAGGCCTGGTACCGGTGAGCTCCTCCAATAGCTCGATCGATCGGAGCAGCACGGCCTCTTCTTGGTCCGGGCTCATCGAAGCCGGGTTCTCGTGCGAGTAGCCGTGGGCGCCGATCTCGTGGCCGGCCGCGGCGACGTCGCGCATCTGGGCGGGGAACGTCTCCAGCGAGTGCCCCGGGATGAACCACGAGGTTGCGATACCGAGCCGGTCGAACAACCGGAGCAGTCGGGGGGTCCCGACCTCGCCGGCGAACATGCCCCGCTGGATGTCGTTGGGCGAGTCCTGACCCCCGTAGGAGCCGAGCCAGCCGGCCACCGCGTCGACGTCGACGCCGATGCAGATCTGCACCCTGGGAGCGGCGTCGCTCAAGCGAAGATCCTCCGGGGGAGCATGCATCCCACTACCCAGTTGGGCCTGTCCACGATCTCGTGGATGCGCAGCTCGCCTATCGTGCCGAGCAGGTTGTAGGCGTCTGCGTCATCCACCTTGAGTGCCCTTGCCAATGCGTCGGTGGCTCGCAGGGCGCTTTCTCGACAGGCTTCGAAGAGGTCCGGCCCCACCCCGACGAAGCTTCGCATCGGCTCTTGTGTGACCGGGTAAGGCGCCGTGTCGATCACCGGTGCGTCCAGCCCACCGCCTTTTTCGAGCCCGACCCGGATCACCACGTTGGCCTCGCATTCGATGGCCGTGCCGCTCAGCTCGCCGTCGCCCTGCAGTGCGTGGGCGTCGCCCAAGGACAGCAGACCGCCTTCGGTCAACACCGGCAGGTGCACCACCGAACCGGCCACGATGTACTTGACGTCCATGTTCCCGCCCGCTTCGGTCGGCACCACCGTGGAGTAGCGGCCCGGTTGCCCCGGGGCGACGCCTATGACTCCGACCATCGGTGACATGGCGATCTCCACCCCGTTCCCGATGTCGACCCCGGTACCGGTCAGGTCCCATTTGCGCAGGAGAGGCCCCGGGAACTTGTCGTGCAGCAGGCCCAGCCCGGGGATGATGCCCGACCAGCCCCATTTGGCGAGGCTGACCTCGAGCAGCTCAACGGTGATCACGTCGCCGGGCTCGGCACCGTTCACCCATACCGGTCCGGTCAGCGGGTCCATCTGGGTAGGGTCGAGCCCGAGCATCGTCTCCGCCGTACTGTTCCTGTCGAGTTGCCCGTTCGCGCCGTCGCGCAAGCACAGCCCCACCTCGTCTCCCGGCTCTATCTCCACCTCGGGCGCCTGGTCCTGGTCCCAGGCGTGGTAGGCGACGGAACGTCCCAGATGGGCGCGTGCCGGGCGGGACGGAAGTTGTGAGCTCACGGGAATCCTCTCAGTCCGGTCCGGGGCGCGGCGAGCCGACCGGGCTGCCCCGCCCGCCCCATTGCAGGTCGTACCCACCGGGACATCCTGCCGTGCGTCGGAAAACGGCTTGTTTCCCGTTTGTGAACGCTGAGTAACGGAGGGCGCCGGAGGCAATCCAGGGACGACCAGCCTGCCCGGGCGCGTGCTAGGACAGTGCCATGGCCGCCACCGGTGTCAAGCGGGTCGTGCTCGTGACCCTCGGCTGGGAGGACCTCCCCAAGCGGTGGTCTGTGCACGGTGCACCTCCCGAGGAGCGGCTCGTCGAGCCGGTCCCAGGGGTGCTGATCGAGGTCGACGGCGGGTGGTTGCTGCTCGATACCGGTTTCAACCCGAGCCTGATCCGCGACCTGGCGCTCCGCCGCCGCTTCCATGGCGCAGAGGCCGGGATTGTGCCCTCGTTGCCCCCCGGCGATGGGGACCCGCTGCTCGACGCGCTCGATGCCGTGGGGATCGGTCTCGAGGAGTATCCAAGCGGTTGGTGTCAGCCACCTTCACAACGACCATGCCGGAGGCCTGCGCCACTTTGCGGGCAGGGTCCCGGTCCACCTCCAGCGCTCGGAGCTCGACTACCCCATGACTCATCCGGTGGCGGCCGAACGCAACGGCATCTATCGGATCGATTTCGACGACCCGACCATCGACTGGCGCCTAGCGGACGGCGACGTCGAGATAGCACCCGGGGTCACAGCCGTCCGGACCGCTGGCCATACGCCCGGCCATCAGAGTTTCGTTGTGCGCTACGACAAGTCGGTGCGGCACGGAGGGTTCGTGTTCGCTTTCGATGCCGCCGACCTGCAGGAGAACATCGACCACGAACTGCCCATCGGCGGGGTGGTCGACTGCGACCCGGAAGAGACTGTCGAACAGATTCCGCCGACTGAAGGCGATCGCCGCAACCGAGGGGCTGAGGCTGGTACCGGGGCACGACCCGGTGGTGTGGCCGCGGCTTACCGAGGAACTGGCGTCGCACCGCGGCCTCCTTACGTGAGCGAGTCTCGAACTGTCCATTATCGAACTCGCGGATGGCGCCGGAGCACTGGGGCTGCACCTTCGCAAGGCCGCCCTTGGAGCACCCGGAGTCACGGACATCAGTGCGCCAGGAGGATGGCGGGCGTACCGAGCCTTGTTCTAGGCGGGCGCCGCCGGCACCACCAGATGATCTCGCAGCGCTGACAGCAGGACGCCGGCGGCCAGCGCGGCGGTCTCCGCTCGGAGCACGTGCGGGCCGAGGCGTACGTGGTTGGGTACCGCGTTCAGCTCCCGGTCGGTCCAGCCACCCTCGGGGCCGATGAGCACCGTAGGAGTGGCCAAGGTGAGCGGGGCGCCGTCGGGGACGGCGAGGGCAATACCAGCAGGGGCTCCAGCGCCGGCCTCAGCATCCTCACGCTCGGCCGCGACGAGCTTGGCGAACTCCACCGGGCCCTCGACCGAGGGCAGCCAGCACCGCCGGCTCTGCATGGCGGCCAGGCGCGCCACTTCGCGGAGGCGCTCCATCTGACGCTCCGAGCCGGCGGTGTCCCAGCGGGAGACGCAGCGGTCGGTGAGCATCACCACGACCCGGTCGGCGCCGGCCTCGGTGAGCTTCTGGACGGCCAAACCGGGATGTTCCCCCTTGGTGAGGGCAAAGGCGACCGTGAGAGTGGGCTTGGGCCGCGCCTCGAAGATCGGGCTCTCGAGGGGCGACAGGTGCCGGCCCACCCCGGCGGCCGCAGCGCCTGCCCACTCGCAGAGCCTGTAACCCCCCAGGCCGTCGGACGCCGAGACGAGCTCGCCTACGCGCAAGCGGAGCACCCGTGCGAGGTGATGGATGTCCTTGTCGGAAAGTACCGGCCGGTCGAGGTCATCGACGAACACGTGCGCCACCGAGCGGCGCATCCTTTCCTCCCTTATTTGAACGCGCCGCGGATGCGGGAGAGCAGCCCGGCGTCGGGGGGCGCAACTTCCTCGCCTCGGGCGGCGGCAAAGCGACGCAAGAGCTCTTCCTGGGCGGCAGTCAGCGCCGTCGGGGTCTCGACCGAGACGGTGACGAGCAGGTCGCCGCGTCCCCGGCGCTGGAGGTGGGGCACCCCCTGGCCGCGGTAGCGCAGCTCGTGGCCGGTAGGGGTACCGGGGGGGACGGTGATCTCCTGGGGGCCATCGAGGGTCTCCACGGTGAGCTGGGCGCCGAGGGCTGCCTGTGCCATCGTCACATGCAGGTCCGTGCGCAGGTCGACGCCGTCGCGGCTGAGGAGGGGGTGCGGCCGCACCCGCAGGTGAAGGTAGAGGTCGCCGGGCGGCCCGCCACGGGGCCCGCTCGAGCCCCGGTTGGAGAGGCGCAGCGTGGAGCCGTCGTCGACCCCCGCGGGGACGTCGACGGTGTAGGCACGGTCTTCCATCCGCCGGCCCTGGCCCCTGCAGTCGGCGCACGGCGTCGGGATTTCCTGCCCCGACCCGCCGCAGCGGGGGCACGGGCTCGAGGTGACCATCTGGCCGAGCAGGGACTGCCGAACGCGGCGGAGCTCCCCGGTCCCGTGGCACGTCGTGCATGTCACCGCCGTGGTCCCCGGGCTTGCACCCGAACCCGAGCAGGTCTCGCAGGTCATCGCGGCGCGGACGGTGACTTCCTTCTCCGCTCCGAGCACGGCCTCGTGGAACTCGAGGTCGAGCAGGGCTTCGACGTTCTCTCCCGGCGGCGGGCCCGCCTGCCTGGCCTGCCCGCGCCCGGCGAACGGCCCGGCGGCGCCGCCGAAGAAGGCGTCGAAAATGTCGCCCAGCCCGCCGCCGCCTGCGAAGCCGGCGAACGGGTCGCCCGCCCGTTCACCTGCGGGCCCGAACATGTCGTACTGGCGCCTGCGCTCGGGGTCTTTCAGGGCCTCGTAGGCGCGGTTGACGACCTTGAAGCGTTCCTCGTTGTTGCCGGCGACTGCCGCCCCGGCGTGGCTGTCGGGATGGAGCTCGCGGGCGAGCTTGCGGTAAGCGCGCTTGATCTCGTCCTCGGTGGCGCTTCGCTTTACACCGAGGACGGCGTAGTAGTCCTCTTCAGCCACGGTTCTCTTCAGCCACGTTTCTCCTCAGCCACGTTTCTCCTCAGCCACGGTGCGAGCTCCTCTCCAGGTCACCTAGATCGTCACCGTCGCCGCCCTCGCTGAGGGCCCGGCTCAACTTCTTGGAGACCACCGCAACCGCGGCAAGGGCCTGGTCGTAATGCATCCTGGTCGGCCCGAGGACACCCACGGTACCGGCCCGCTCCCCGTCTACCTCATAAGGCGCCACCACAACCGAACAGTCCGCCAGCGGCAGGATCCCGTGCTCGGCGCCGATCGCCACGGTGAGGCCCCGGTCGAGCACGTCCTTCAGCAAGGTCACCAGGACGTACTGCTCCTCCAGGATCCCTAGGACCGTGCGGATCGTGCCCACCGCCTCGAAGGCGGCAGCCATCCGTGCTGCGCCCCCGACCCAGACTTGGCCGGAACTGGTTGTCTGTTCAGGGGCCCGCAGCGCCTGGACGGCGGCTCCCGCCAAGGCGTCCACAGCCAGGTCCCCGCTCAGGGTCAGCGGCCCGGGCTTCTCCAGCGTCGCACCTATGAGGGACATCGCTGTTGACGCCGCCGCCCTGTCCACCTGGGCGTCGGAGACCTCGGCGGACAGCTCGAGCGGGCGTCGCTCGACGGCCCCGTTGCTGAGGACGGCGACGACCAGCACCAGGTGGGTCGAAAGCTTCACAAGCTGCAGGGAACGGACGCGGCCAGGTTCCGGCGCGCTCGGGGCTACGACCACGGCGGCGTAGTCGGTGAGGCGGGAGAGGAGCCCGCTCGTTTCAGCCAGCATGCGTTCGAGCTCACCGTGAGTCCTTGCGAAGAACAACCGCACCAGTTCTGACTGGGCCGCCGCCAGCGGGGCCGGGCCGGAGAGCGAGTCGACGAAGAACCGGTAGCCCTTGTCGGTCGGCACCCGGCCGGCGCTGGCGTGCGGCTGGAAAAGATATCCGTCCTGCTCGAGCACCGCCATCTCGTTGCGGACCGTCGCCGGGGAGACGCCCAGGTCGCCGAGTTGCGCGACGAAAGAGGAGCTGACCGGCTGGGCTGTCCTTATGTGGGACTCCACGACGGCCCGGAGGATGGCTGCTTTCCGTTCGTCCAGCATCTCTGGCAGTCAAGGTTACCGAGTGCTAGCCACCCACTCGTGACGTACCCTAGAAGGGCAGTGGCGCCGTCGGAGGTTTTCCAGCCTACGTGGCGACTTTGCCCGTCCGTGCCAAACCTGACTAACCTTGTCAAGATTCGGCCGCCCAACTGGAGGAACTCGTGCCTGAGCAGCTCATAAGCCCCCACGGGGGGGCTCTTGTCGACCTTGTAGCCAACCCCGACCGTGCAGCGGAGCTAAAGGCTCAGTCCAAGGACTGGCCGTCGTGGGACCTGACGCCCCGTCAGAATCTGCGACCTCGACCTGCTCGCCAACGGCGGCTTCTCGCCGCTGCGGGGCTTCCTCGGCGAGGAGGACTACGAGGCCGTCTGCGACAGGATGCGCCTTGCTGATGGCACGATCTGGCCGATGCCGGTGACCCTCGATATCCCTGAGGAAAATGCGGCCGTTCTGGGTGAAGGTTCGAGCCTGGCGCTCCGGGACCCTGAGGGTGTGATGCTCGCAGTCGTCCATGTCTCCGACCTCTACCGTCCCGACCGGGAGCACGAAGCGAAGCGCGTTTTCGGCACGACCGACAAGGCCCACCCTGGCGTCTCCTACCTGCTGGACAAGGCCAACCCCGTCTACGTCGCCGGCGAGCTCGAGGTGGTCAGCCCTCCTTACCATTACGACTACAAGTCGCTCAGGCTGTCCCCGGCGCACCTTCGGGAGCGTTTTTCCGAGCTGGGCTGGGAGAAAATCGTTGCTTTCCAGACGCGCAACCCCATGCACCGCGCCCATGTCGAGCTGACGCTGCGAGCAGCTCGCGATCTCGAGGCCAACCTGCTCATCCACCCCTCGGTCGGGATGACCAAGCCGGGCGATGTGGACCATCACACAAGGGTTCGCTGCTACCAGGCCGTGTTGAAGGGATACCCTCACTCGACGGCCACGCTCGCCCTATTGCCTTTGGCGATGCGCATGGGCGGGCCCGCGAGGCCGTGTGGCACGCCATTATCCGGAAGAACTACGGGGCTACCCATTTCATCGTGGGCCGTGACCACGCCGGCCCCGGCAACGACTCCACTGGCAAACCTTTTTACGGGCCCTACGACGCACAGACGATGCTCAGCGAGTACGCGGGCGAGTTGAACATCGGTATGGTGCCCTTCCAGCAGATGGTCTATGTCGAAGACCGTGACGAGTACATGCCCGTAGACGAGGTCCCTACCGGCACACGCGTCCTCGACATTTCGGGCACCGAACTGCGCAAGCGTTTGGCGGAGGGGCGTGATATCCCGTCGTGGTTCACGTTCCCCGAGGTTGCGGCGGAGCTTCGCCAGAGCTACCCGCCTCGCGACCAGCAGGGTTGCACGATCTTTTTCACCGGCCTGTCCGGCGCCGGCAAGTCCACGATCGCCAGCATTTTGCTTACGAAGTTACTCGAGGAGGGCGGTCGGCCCGTCACGCTCCTCGACGGCGACGTCGTCCGAAAGCACCTTTCTTCCGAGCTCGGTTTTTCCAAGGAGCACCGCGACATCAACATCCGCCGGATCGGTTGGGTGGCCTCGGAGATAACCAAGAACGGCGGCATCGCGATTTGCGCCCCGATCGCTCCTTACGAGGCGGTGCGCCAGGAAGTGCGCTCCATGATCGAGCCGCTCGGGGGCTTCGTCCTCGTGCACCTGTCGACCCCGATCGAGGTTTGCGAGAGCCGCGACCGCAAGGGCCTGTACGCCAAGGCACGCGCCGGGATCGTAAAGGAGTTCACGGGGGTTTCTGACCCGTACGAGGCACCGGAACATACCGAGGTCCGGATCGACACGACCGACCTCAGCGCCGAGGCCGCCGCCCAGCACGTCATCCTCTACCTGCAGCGCGAGGGTTATCTCGGCCGACCGTCGTAACCGGCCGCGCGGTTGCGCTAGGCCGCAAGGCCATTCTCGGCGCACGTTGTCCCTTCGGGGCGTGCATTGTGCTGCTTGGCGTGCGCTGTCCTTTTTGGTTCGCCAGGGGCCAAATGCGGGCTCCCTAGGCACCGAGAAACGACTGCTACGCCCAGAAAGGGAGGGTTTCCCACCCGAGTGGCGCGCATCGGGCGCGCCGGCGCGCGTAGCGTGGCCCGATGGGACTCGGGGGGGCTGGGGAGATCAGCCGTCGCCGGCTGCTCCAGCTCGGGGCGATGGGCGCTCTGACCGCTGTCGGCGCAGCCCACGGGTCGCCGACAAAGGTCGCGGTTGCCGCAGCACGGAAAGGCCCTGTTGCCGCCGCAGCACACCTTGGCCCGGTTGCCGCCGCGGCCCAGCCTTCCAAATCCGGCTGGGCGAAGCTCGAAGGCCAGTTGACCGGGCGCCTGTCATTGCCCGGGTCGCCAGGTTACCCAGTTGACCGCGAGCTCTACAACCCGCTGTTCGACACCGTCCACCCGGCTGCGATCGCTTTTTGCGCCAGCGCAAATGACGTCGCTCGGTGCATAACTTTCGCCCGGGACCACCGTTTGGCCATCGCCGCTCGGAGCGGGGGCCATAGCTACGCCGGATATTCCACAACTGTGGGGCTCGTAATAGACGTAAGCCTCATGTCCCAGGTGACCCTGGCGGCTGGTACGGCGGAGACCGGTCGGATAGCCACGGTTGGTGCCGGAGCCCGCCTGATCGACGTCTACTCAGGGCTCGAGCAGCAGGGCTTTTCCATACCCGCCGGCTCGTGCCCCACCGTCGGGATAGCCGGTTTGGCCCTCGGCGGCGGGATCGGGGTGATGGACCGGCTTTGGGGCCTCACGTCGGACAACATAGAAGGCCTCGAAATCGTCACAGCTGCAGGCGAAATAGTGTCGGCCGATGCCGCAACAAACGCTGACCTTTATTGGGCTTGCCGCGGTGGGGGAGGGGGCAACTTCGGCATTGTCACCGAGTTCCGTTTTTCGCCCTTCCCGGTGACAGAGACGGCGTTGTTCTTTGCGACCTGGCCATGGGAAGCAGCGCGCCAGTTGCTGCCGGCGTGGTTGGAGTGGGCTCCGTCAGGGCCCGATGCGCTCTGGTCCAACTGCGTCTTCGAAGCAGACCCCGGGACCGTCAACCCCTATGTCCAGGTGGCAGGCGTCTGGGCGGGGAGCCAGGCGGGCGCCCAGGCACAGCTCGACAGGCTCATCGCGGTGGCGGGCGTGCCCAGTAACCAGGTCATAGCCCAGAACGCTTTCGAAGATGCCATGTACATCGAAGCCGGCTGCCGCGGGCTGTCTGAAACGGCGTGCCACCTGAGCGGCAAGTACCCCGGCGGCACGCTGCCCAGGACCATTACCGTCGCAAAGTCCGACATCTTGAACGACCATTTGAACGACGCCGGCGTCGAGGCAGTGCTCGCCGGCATCGAGCGGCGCCAACCCGAGGGCGGCCCGGGAGGGATAGTCCTCGACTCATGGGGCGGCGCGATAAACCGGGTGGCACCGGGTGGCACGGCCTTCGTCCACCGCAAGGCGTTGGCCTCGGCGCAGTATGCGGCCGTCTACCCAGAAGGTGCCGCTCCCGACGACATCCAGGGTGCGCGCAATTGGATGACCAACTGGTACGCGACGCTGCGGCCCTACATGAGCGGCGAGGCTTATCAGAACTACATCGACCCCGCTTTGCCCAACTGGGAGCAGGCTTATTACGGGGCCAACCTCACCCGTCTCCGCCAGGTTAAGGCCAGGTGGGATCCCGATGACGTGTTCCATTTCGCCCAGAGCATCCCGCTCCCCGCCAAGAAGTGAGCGGGGGAAAGGTCAGTCGTCGAGACGTAGGGCCTGGATGAAGGCCTCTTGCGGCACTTCGACCCGGCCGATGTTCTTCATGCGCTTCTTGCCTTCTTTTTGCTTTTCGAGGAGCTTGCGCTTGCGGGTGATGTCGCCTCCGTAGCATTTCGCCAGAACGTCCTTGCGTTTCGCCTTCACCGTTTGACGGGCAACGATCTTGCCCCCGACCGCTGCCTGGATCGGCACGTCGAACAGTTGCCTCGGTATTAGCTCACGCAATTTCTCCGTCATCCGCCGCCCGTACTCGTTCACGTCTGAACGGTGGATGATGGCGCTGAAAGCGTCCACGGGCAGCCCGTTCAGCAGGATGTCTATCTTGACGAGGTCTCCCGGCTCGAAACCGGCCTGTTCGTAGTCGAGGCTGGCGTAGCCCTTGGTCCGGCTCTTCAGCGCATCGAAGAAATCCATGACCACTTCTGCGAGGGGGATCTTGTAGACGAGCTCCACGCGTTCGGGCGAGAGGTACTCCATCCGGAGCATCTCCCCGCGCCTCGCCTGGCAAAGCTCCATTACGGTGCCGGTGTTCTCGGAGGGCAGCAGCATTGTCGCCTGGAGGAACGGCTCCTCGACCACTTCGATCTTCTGCGGCGAAGGCATCTCGGCCGGGCTGTGCACTCGCACCTCGGATCCGTCGGTGAGCCGGGCGATGTACTCGACGCTCGGGGCCGTCGCAATGAGCGACAGGTTGAACTCCCGTTCGAGCCGCTCACGGACGATGTCCATATGGAGGAGGCCGAGGAAGCCACAGCGAAAGCCGAACCCGAGCGCAGCCGATGACTCGGGGAGGTAGGAGACCGAGGAGTCGCTCAGCCGCAATTTCTCCAACGCATCCCGGAGCGACTCGAACTCGTCACCTTCCACTGGGTAAAGCCCGCAGAAAACCATCGGTTTCGGCTCCAGGTAACCCTCGAGAGGCTTCTCTGCCGGCCGGGCCGCGTCGGTGATCGTCTCGCCGCTGCGGGCTTCCCCAACGTCTTTTATGCCGGCGATGATGTAGCCAACTTCGCCCGGCCCGAGGCCCTGCACCTCGCTCGGTGCCGGCAGGCGCACGCCGACCTCTTCGATCTCGTGGACGCGGCCGGTCTGCATGAAGCGGAGCTTTTCTCCAGAGGTGAGGTGGCCGTTGAATATCCGCACGGCGCTCACGACGCCGCGGTACTGGTCGTAGTAGGAGTCAAAAATAAGCCCCTGCAGCGGTGCCGCCGGGTCGCCCTTGGGCGCCGGGATGCGTTCGCAGATGGCGTCGAGCAGTTCGGGCACTCCCTGGCCAGTTTTTGCCGATACGCGCAGCGTTTCCTCGGCGGGGATCCCGAGCACCGTTTCGATCTCGGCGGCGCAGCGTTCGGGGTCGGCCGCAGGGAGGTCGATCTTGTTGAGCACAACGATGATCTCGAGGTCGTGCTCGAGCGCCAGGTAGGCGTGCGCCAGGGTCTGCGCCTCGATGCCCTGCGCCGCATCGACGAGCAACACGACTCCCTCGCAGGCGGCCAGGCTTCGGCTCACCTCGTAGCTGAAGTCGACATGGCCCGGCGTGTCGATCAGGTGGACGGTGTAGCCCTTCCAGTACACCCGCACGTTCTGCGCCTTGATCGTGATGCCCCGCTCGCGCTCGATGTCCATCGAGTCCAGGTACTGGTCACGCATGTCCCGGGCGCTCACCGCACCCGTGAGCTCGAGGATGCGATCGGACAGCGTCGACTTGCCGTGGTCGATGTGGGCCACGATCGAAAGGTTGCGGATCTTGTCCGCGCTTGTGGAGGAGGTCAGGGTGCTCATTGCGCTGTAGCTCCCAGTTTGGCCTATAGGTTGGCCGGTCACGGTCGAACCGGCTCAGCCGGCCCTGCCGGGGGCCCGCCCGAGCGCCTCGCCCGCCGCCCTCCGAGCGCCTCGCCCGCCGCCCTCCGAGCGCCTCGCCCGCCGCCCGCCGAGCGTCCCGGCGAGCGTCCCGGCGAGCGCGAGAAGCCTCCGGATGCTGCTAACGTCTAACTCCCTGTGGCAAATATCAAGAGCCAGATAAAGCGGATAGGCACCAACGAGAAGAGCCGGCTGCGCAATAAAGCCGCCAAGTCCGAGGTCAAGACCCGGGTCAAGACGGCTCTTACCACGCTTGAATCGGACGCGGAGACCGCGGCCGAGGACCTGCGCATTGCGGTCAAGAAGCTGGACAAGGCGGCCCAGCGTGGCATCATCCACCGCAACCAGGCAGCCAATCGCAAGTCAGCCCTCATGCGCCAAGCTGCGCACGCGGGTACCTCAGCCAGCGCTGAGTAGGCCAACCGCCGCGTCAGCGGGGCCCTGCGCCTAACAGCCCGGCGCTGAACGTACTACCGCCGGGCCCACCAGCCGTCGCCGGGCTCAGTGCCGGCCGTGCCCCCTCGCACCCGCATGCACAGGGGCGCCGCGCGCCGTGCGGGAAAGCCGGCAGAGGCGAGCTACGAGCACCTCCAGCACGACCTCGGGTTCCCAGTCCAACTTGCCCTTGAGGGCCAGCTCGGCGTCGGCTAGTGCGATGACGGCATCCCCGCTGCCTCGCATCCCCAGGCGGCGGGCGGCGTCGAGCGCCTTGCGGGCGGGGAAGGTGCTGCGGCCCTTGGCGATGCCGAGCGCCTCGGCCGCCTGGGCCTCGGTCGCGATGTCGGGTGACTGCACCCGCAGGATGTTGCCGAAGTGGCGGTGCAGGATTGCGAGGACGACCAGTGGGTGGCGGCTACCCGCCTCCATGAGGCGGTGCAACAGCTTGAGCGCCTCTGCCACGGGTTCGCCTCGGTCGATCGCATCTGTGAGGTCCCAGGGCGGCACCGAGCCGGGCTGGCCGAGGTAGGGCGCGAGTTCTTCGGGACCGACCCGCGCCCCGGTCCCATAGGCGGCCTCCAGGGTGACCAGGAGCATGCCGAGCCGGTTGAGGTCCTCTCCCAGGTGTGCCTCGACCTGGGCGACAGCGGCTGGCTCGAGCTTGACCGGCCCGTGCGACAGGCGCTCGGTGACCCAGCCGTGGGCTTCCCGGCTGCCGACGTCGGTATTGAGCACGGCCGCCCCTGTCTGTTTGAAGGCGTTCACGAACTTGGCCGGGAGCGTGCCACCTCCTCCGGCCACGACGAGCTTTGTCGAGGGCATCGGCTCCTCCAGGTAGGAAAGGAGCGGTTGGAGCTGGTCGCTCGTCAGGGCGCCGGCCTCGCGCAGCACCACCACCCGACGGTCGGAGAACAGCGGCGGTGTCCTGCAGGCGTCCACGACCGCTGCCACGTCGAGCTCTTCGCCGGCGAAGTCCTCCACCACGAAGGACCGCTCGCGGTCGCCGACAAGCTCGCCCACCAGTTTGCTGACGGCGTCCCCTAGGAGCGAGGCGTCGTCCCCGGTGACCAGCCAGCTGCCGGTTTTGTCGGCGGGCCCTTGCCCCCGGCTCCCCCGGCGCCTCCTGTGCCGCTGGACGCGCCGCCTGAGGGGCCGCTCATCGCGCCTCCATTATCGCTGCCAGCATGTCGCGGGCCCGGCAGGTCCCAAGCACGTCGTGCGCCCGCACCACCCGGCACCCGAGGGCGATCCCAAGGGCGTGGGCCGAGGTGGAGGCCTCCCGGCGCTGGTCGATCTCCAGGCCGAGGACGAGCCCCAAGAAGGTCTTGTTGGACGCCGAGAGCAGGAGCGGGTAGCCCAGCGCAGCCAGCGTGGAGGAAGCCCGCAAAAGCTCGAGGGACTGCGAGGCCGTCTTGCCAAGGTCGAGCCCGGCATCGACCAACACCCGGGATGCCGGGATGCCCGCGGCAAGGGCACGGCTGGCACGTTCGGTGAGGAACGCACAGACGTCGCTGACCAGGTCGTTGTAGACGGGCTCCGGGTCCGGGACCCTCGGGGCGAGGCGGATGTGGGTTGCCACGACGCTTGCCCCGGCAGCTGCCGCGACATCCAGGTACTTGGGGTCCGCGAAGCCGCTGATGTCGTTGCCGAGCACGGCGCCCGCCTGATATGCCTCGGCAGCCACCGAGGCCCGCCAGGTGTCAACCGACACCGGCAGGTCGAAGCGGGCGACGAGGCCTTCGACGGCCGGCATCAGCCTGCCGAGCTCCTCGTCCTCGTCCACCTCCGGCCCCGGGCCGGCCTTGACCGCGCCCACGTCGAGGATGTCGGCGCCCTCGCTCACGATCTGGTCGGCCCGCCGCCAGAAGGCGTCCCAGTCCCAGGTGGCGCCCTTGTCGAAGAACGAGTCCGGGGTCCTGTTCAGGATGCCCATGACCAGCGCCCGGGTGGTCAGGTCGTAGCGACGGCCTCCCAGTTGCAGCACCGGGGACAGCGTGGTGATCATGGCGCCAGCGACGCTACCGCCTTCCGCCGTAGCTCGGCTCCTCAGAACAGGCGAGCCGTCAACGCCTTGCGGTACCCGGCGACCCTGTCGTCTTCGCCCATGAGCTCGAGCAGGTCGAGGTACTCCTGCTTGGCCGCCGGGTCGTCCTTCACGCGGTCGAGCAAAGCGTCGAGCTTGCCCGTGACGGCATCGTCGCCGCCCGCAGCCCCGTCGCCAACCCGTGCCTCCGCCAACAGGTGGCGCACTTCGGCGGTCTCGGGGACGCGTTCGAGAAAGATGAGGGCCTCTTTGTTGCCGTCGGAGGTCCCCTTGGCTATCAGCACCGAAGCGAGGGAAATGATGGCCGTCGAGTTGGCAGGCTCGAGGGCCACCGCCTTGCGCAGCGAGGCTTCGTCCCCAGCTGCGATGAGCTGGTCCACTTCGGTGGGCGCCGGTGCCACTTCGGCCAGCCAGGCACGAACAGTGGCCTCGGGTTGAGCACCGATGAACCCGCTCACAACCTTCTTGTTGCGTACGGCGTACACGGCGGGGATCGATTGCACCTGGAAACTGGCGGCCACGCGGGTGTTCGTGTCCACGTCGACCTTCGCCAGCACTACCTCTCCGTCCCTCTCGGCCACCAATTTCTCCAAAATGGGCCCTAGCGTGCGGCATGGGCCACACCATGAGGCCCAAAGATCAACCACGACCGGTACCTGAGTGGAGCGTTCCAAGACCTCAGCCTCAAAAGTGGCGTCAGTTACGTCCAACGTTGCAGTCATATCTCCTCCGGCGCTCTGCGCCACGGTGGCCCACCTTTCGGGCCCCGTAGGTATAGCGTCCCACAGGAGCGTGACATTCCCAATGGGAGCTCTATGACATTCGCGTCCATCAGGAGCTGGCCCCAGCTCGAACGCCCGGTACTCGTGCTCGGGCTCGACGGCTGGGTCGATGCCGGCTACGCCGGGGCGACGGCCATCAACGCCCTGCTCGAGTCTGTGCCGCACGACCTGCTGGCCACCTTCGACTCCGATGCCCTGCTCGACCAGCGCTCGAGGCGGCCGGTGCTGCGGATCTCTCACGGGACCCACGGCGGCCTTACCTGGCCCGAGCTGCGCCTGCTCTTTGCGACCGAGACCGACGGGCGGAGCCTGCTCGTCCTCGCCGGCCCCGAGCCCGACCTTCGCTGGCACGAATGGACCGATGAGGTGGTGGCGCTCGGCCTGCGCCTCGGCGTCGAGATGGTGGTCGGCCTGGGCGCCTTCCCGGCCCCAGTCCCGCACACGAGGCCGGTGCGCCTGGCGGCGACCGCCAGCAGCGCCGAGCTGGCCGGCCGAGTTGGCTTCCTCCCAGCGACCATGGAGGTCCCGGCCGGGGCGCAGGCGGTCCTCGAGGTCGCCTTCGGGGAGGCTGGGGTGCCATCGATCGGCGTCTGGGCCCGCGTCCCTCACTACGCCTCCGGCACTCCTTATCCCGAGGCCTCCGCGACCCTGCTCGACGAGCTGTCCAAGCTCACGAGCATCCGCATCGACACCGCGGCGCTCCATCGGGCCGGGGACACCGCCCGTGACCAGATCCAGGCGCTGATCGAAGCCAGCGAGGAACATTCCGCCATGGTCCGCCAGCTCGAGACCCAGCACGACTCCGAGCTGGGGCTCTCCGCAATCGAGTTCAGCAACCTGCCCACCGGCGATGAGATCGCCGCCGAGCTGGAGAGGTTCCTGCGGGGCGAGAGCCGCTAAAGGCGCGCCGCCTGGCGCGACTTTTATACGCCCAGCGCCGCCTGGCGCGACTTTTGGTCGTTTTTCGCTATACAGATGGGCCAGACGGTTCCGAAGCGGCACGGTTCCCAGGCCGAATGGGGAGGTCAGCCCACCTGGGATCGGCGATCCGCTCCTAGTTGCGCCGTATTCTGGCTGCCATGAGGGCAAACGGAGCGCGGCGGTCAATTTCGATGTCTATGGCGGTAGGTGCTGGCCTCCTGGCCGGCCTCTTGGCCATGACGGGGCTGGCTAGCGGTGATGCCGTGGCCTCAGCACCGGCGCCGGCCGTAACTGCGGCGGTGGCTGCAGCCAGGTTCGACCCGCTGTCGGTGACCTTCGTATCGCTCAAGACCGGGTGGGCCCTGGGGACGAGCCCTTGCGCCTCTGGCACGTGTCTCGGCCTTCGGGAAACCACTGACGCCGGAGGTTCCTGGGTGACGAGGCCGCTCCCCGCCGCCCTGGTTGCGGCCGCAGACCGCAAAGTGAGCGGTTCCTCGGCGCTCGACGAGTGCTGTGGGGGTGGGCTGAACGTCCGCTTTGCCAACTTGTCCGACGGGTGGATCTACGGCGGTCTGTTGGTGCCTTCCCAATTCCAGGGCACCAGCGCACCTACCCTCTGGTCCACTCACAACGGAGGCGCCACCTGGGTGCAGGACCGGCTGCCGGCCGGGCTCGACCCCACAGGTTCGATCTTCGACCTGGAGGCCGCGGCCGGCAAGGTGTATTTCATGGCCCACGACAAGGGCTTCGGCGTCACCGTGGAGAGCTCGCCGCTCACCCACGACAGCTGGAGCCACGACAACGCCGTCGGCCTGGGTTCCCCGGCCGGTGGGGGAGAGCAGTCGGGCGCCTTCGTTCTTCAGGGCTCGCACGGCTGGTTGGTGGAGGGCAATGACCGGGGCACGACTGGCAGCGCCGAGCTCGTCGGCGGCCAATGGGTGGGGTGGGTGCCGCCGTGTGCTTCAGTCGGCAACAGTTTTGCCATCCCGGCAGCCTCCACGCCGGAGAACCTGGTCGCGGTGTGCGTAATGGGTGGCTTCGCTGAGGGGCTCTCCAAGAGTGCTCCCAAAGGGGCAACCCTCGGGTCGAGCTGGATCTACTTTTCGAGCAACGGTGGGAGCTCCTTCCAGGCCGGCCCCGAGCTCGGGCCGCAGGGGGACTTCTTCGGCAACGTCCTCGCTTCACCGGAGCCGGGGGCCATCCTGCTCTCCCACGGCGACATGGGCCAGGAACTCACGGCGAGCTTCAACGGCGGCCATACCTGGACCGTCGTGTACCACGGCGAGCTCAACTACCTCGGTTTCACGAGCCCCCTCCAGGGTGTGGGCATCGTGCAATCGACGTCGACGACCACCAGGATGATCATGACCTTCGACGGCGGCCACCTCTGGGCGCCCGTCACCTTCTGAGTCAGGTCACAATGTTGACGAGGTGAGGCGGCCGCGCCACCACGCGCTCAGGCTCGCGACCTTGCAACTGGCTCGCCACCTTGGGGGAGGCCAGCGCAGCCGCCACACATTCCTCGGTCGTCGCTGTGGGGGAGATCTCGATGCGTTCCCTCACCTTGCCGTTCACTTGCACGACCAGGGTCACCCGCTCTTCGGTGAGCATCGCGGGGTCGGCCAAGGGCCAGTTTTCGGCGTGCACCCGGGTACCTTCGCCGTGCCGGCGTTCCCAAAGCTCGGCGCTCATGTGGGGCGCTATGGGGGCCAGCAGCAACAGCATCGTGTTGACAGATTCGTCCAGGGTCGCCCGCCGGGCTCCCCCCGCGGACTGGGTGTAGCGGTACAGGACGTTGGTGTGCTCCCGCAGCGCCGCCACGGCGGTGTTGTAGGACCAGCGCTCGAAGTCGTGGGTCACCTTCTCGATCAAACGGTGAGTTGCCTTTACGACCCGTTCGTCCTCGGTGCTGGGTTCGCGGTCCGTGCCCCGCGACCCGTCCGCTTCGCCGGTCCCCAACCGCCACACGCGGTCGAGGAAGTGGCGGCAGCCCTCAATTACTTCGTCGGTCTGATCGGTCCAGTCGAAATCGTCCTGGGGCGGCCCGACGAAGAGGTGGAAGATTCGCAGAGCGTCGGCTCCCACGGAGTCGTAGTACATCTCTGGTGCGATCAAATTGCCTTTGGACTTCGACATTTTTGTGCCGTCCATGCGGATCATGCCCTGGGTGAACAGCCTCTTGAAGGGCTCCTTGAGATGCTTGGGCGACAGGCCGACGTCGCCCAAAGCCCGCGTGTAGAAGCGCGCGTACATGAGGTGCAAGATCGCATGCTCGATGCCGCCGATGTACTGGTCGACCGGCATCCAACGCTCCGCCGCCTTGTCGTCGATCGGGGCGTCGGTTGTCCACGGGTCGCAAAAACGTAGAAAGTACCAGGATGAATCGACGAATGTGTCCATCGTGTCGGTCTCACGTTCGGCGGGCTTGCCGCAGATCGGGCAGGTCGTCCAGAGGAACGCTGCGTCGCTGCGCAGCGGGGACTCGCCCGTCGGAAGGAACTCGACGTCGTCGGGCAGCAGTACCGGCAGTTCAGTTTCTGGCAGGGGGACTATCCCGTGGTCAGGGCAATAGACGACAGGTATCGGGCAACCCCAGTACCTCTGGCGAGATACAAGCCAGTCGCGCAGGCGGTACTGCACGGTGCGTTTCCCGAGGCCATGTTCCTCGAGCCAGTCGATCGCCTTGGCCTTCGCCTCGCCTGTGTCTTCGATGCCGTCCAGCCACTCGCTGTTTATCCGGGGGCCGTCGCCGGTGTAAGCGCCGCCCTCCCAGCCCTTGGGAGGCTGAACCGTGCGGACCTTCGCCAACCCGTATGCCGTTGCGAAATCCCAGTCCCTGTGGTCCTCCGCGGGCACGGCCATGATCGCGCCGGTCCCGTACCCCATCAGGACATAGTCCGCCAAGTAGACCGGGACCTCTTTGCCGTTGAACGGGTTGACCGCGTAGGCCCCCGTGAAAATGCCGCGCTTTTCCAACGAGATCTCGGTCGACTGGCGCTCGATATCGGGTTCCTGGCGGACTCGCTCGACAAAGGCCATGACATCTTCCCGGCGGTCCGGGGTAACTATCGACAGGACGAGAGGGTGCTCGGGAGCCAGTACGACAAACGTCATGCCGAAGGAGGTGTCCGGCCTGGTGGTGAAGACTTCGATCCGTTCTGCTGAGCCGGCGACCGCCATCTCGAACTGGGCACCCTCCGAGCGGCCGATCCAGTTGCGCTGCATCGTCTTCACGCGCTCCGGCCATTCCAGGCCGTCCATGGCGGCCAGCATGTCGTCCGCGTAAGAAGTGATCCGGAAGAACCACTGCTCCAGGTCCTTTTTTATGACGAGGTCGCCGCTGCGTTCGCAGGTCCCGTCGGCGCGCACCTGTTCGTTGGCCAGGACGGTGTTGCACCCGGGGCACCAGTTGACAGGGGCCTTTTTCCGGTACGCAAGCCCGGCCTCCAGGAAGCGAAGAAAGATGACCTGGTTGAACCGCATGTACGCCGGGTCGTGGCTCTTCACCACACGCCGCCAGTCGTAGCTGGCGCCCAGACGCTTCAGCGAGCTCGACAGTTCAGCGATGCGGGCGTCGGTGAACAGGCGCGGGTGCACCCCGGACTTGATCGCCGCGTTCTCCGCCGGCAGGCCGAAGCTGTCGAAGCCGATCGGGCTCAGCACCGAGCAACCCTGCATCGTGCGCCAGCGGACGTTCAGGTCGCCGAAGGTGTAGTTGCGCACGTGGCCCTGATGAGCGGGGCCGCTCGGGTAGGGGTACATGCACAGCACGTACGCGGTGGGGCGCGGGTCGTCGTTGTCAACCTCGTAGGCATGCTCCGCCGCCCAACGGGCCTGCCAGCGGCTCTCGATCTCTTGAGCGTCGTACGCGTAGCTCATGGCCTTACAGGGTACGCTGCCGGCGCACCGCTCTTGGCCCGGTTTCCGGACCGGCCTCCGCCCGGCCCGGCCCGGTACCGGCCCGCTGCCGGCCCGCTGCCGGCGCCCGTGCCGGCCGCTGCCGGCGCCCGTGCCGGCGCCCGTGCCGGCGCCCGTGCCGGAGCCCGTGCCGGCGCCCGTCGGACCGCCGCTACAGTCTCCGCCCTCGTGCCACCGAATGCGCATCTCGGGAGCGAAACGCGCGCTACGCAACACAAAACGTCCGCAGAACTGTGGCAGAGCCAGGGAGAGCCTCGGAGAGCCGTCGGAGGCATAGCAATGATCAGGGCATTGTCCGAAAAGTGAACATGGGCAGCGTGCAGGCGCGGCCTGTTGTACCTTGCGTGTTGTGGCAGACGGAAAGTCCAGTCTCACAATCGGCCGCGGCAAGGAGCGCTTCGACGTCACCACGGGTGAAGCGTTCACTTTCGGCCGCTCGCAGCGGACCAACCTCTGCCTCGACCCCTCCGACCTCGGGATCTCGCGCGTCGCTGGCTCTCTCGAGGCCGACGCCGGCGTTTGGTGGCTCGTGAACAAGAGCACGGTCCGGCCGCTCGAAGTTGTCGACGACGTGGGCATACGCACCGTGCTACCGCCCGGTAGGCGCATTGCGCTGACAGCGCCGATCACGGTGATCGTCGAGGGAGCGACTAGGCGACACGCGCTGACCGTTGACCTGCCCGAAGACGCTCTGGACGGCCTCCGCCACGGCCCAGCCACCGGGCCGCAGACCGATGGCAACCCCACCCGGGCTGCCGCCGACGTGTCCATCACGCCAGCCGACAAGTTGGCGCTCGTGGCGCTCTTTGCCGGCTACCTCGAACCATTTCCCCGCTACGACCCCCATCCCAAGAGCTACGCCGACGCCGCAGCTCGCCTGGACTGGCCCCGCACGACCCTCGTGAAGAGGGTGGAGTACCTGCGGACGCGGTTCACCAATGCCGGCGTGCCCAACCTCCTGGGGGAGAATGCCCTCCCGCACCTGGCCGAGTGGGCTCTCGCCACCGGGCTGATCAGCCGCGCCGACCTGATCCTGTTGCCCACCCGTTAGTCACCTACCCGGTCACCTGAAGCGCCACCTCCTCGACCAGCAC
Source organism: uncultured Acidimicrobiaceae bacterium (assembly GCA_963725935.1). GTDB lineage: Bacteria > Actinomycetota > Acidimicrobiia > Acidimicrobiales > Palsa-688 > Fen-671. Next base: position 463,635 of record CAVSAM010000007.1, read on the forward strand.
GTGGCCATCCGGAGCGACCCCCCGGAGGACCACGTCGGCCCAACCTGGCAGTGAGCCCGCGGGCACCCTTAGAGCTGCGTTGACGTCGCCCGCGGCACCGACGGCCAGCACAGAGCTCGCGCCGGTCGGCTTGCTACCGATCTCCGTTCTCACGGCGCTACCCGGTTGGAAGCCGCTCCCGCTCACCGTGACCCTGGAACCCGCCGAGGCACTGAGCTCGCTCAAAGAAGAGCCCGGCACGGCTGCCGCGCTCGCTGGCCTCGCGGTGACCGTCGCCGTCGCCGAAGGACCGACGGCAGAGAACAGCAGCGCCAGGCCGGTCAGAGCAGCGAAGTAAACGATGGCCGGGCGTCCATGCCGTTTGGTCCCCAAGCGTGGTCGCCTGGCGTAGTAACCAGGCATGAGAGAACTATCGGCCGCTGAGGCCCGAGCTGAACCGTCCCCCTGCTGTCTCGTGGCGCGGGCAGAGGAGTACGAGCGTCTTGCTCCGTGACCGCCGCACAGTGGGCCCCTATCATGGCATCCGATGAAGGGAGCCTCGCATTCCGCGGACGCCGTGCAACCACCCCAGCGGGATGTGGCCGTCTCTCTTCATGCGCAAATCTCCCACGGCATCCGCGAGCGGATCGTTTCGGGGCAGTGGCCGCCAAATTATCGCCTACCACCTGAGCCGGACTTAGCTAAACAACTTGGCGTTAGCCGTGGCACTTTACGACGAGCCCTCGAGACCTTGATCGGAGAAGGCGCGCTCAGGCAGGTGGTGGGCCGCGGCACCTTCGTGATCTCAACGGTCATCGAACCTGCGATCGCACAAAAACTCAGCACATTATCTGAAGATCTCGCCGCTCAAGGGATCCTGACGACGACTTCGGTCCTTGACCTCGCCGTGGTGGAAGCGCCCAAGCCGGTAGCGAGCCTTTTGGACGTAGTCCCCGGTCAGGGAGTCCTTCGCTTGGCGCGGCTGCGCTCCACCGTAAAAGGCCCCCTAGTCCTGCTCCATAATTACGTTCGCCTGGATCTGGCACCCGGGCTGGAAAAGGTCGATTTCACTTCGATGAGCTTGTTCGGTGCCTTGGAGCAGCGTTTCGGTTTACGAATTGGGTCGGGCCGACGCACGTTCAGTGCCGAGAGTGCGACAGACGAAGTTGCGCGGGCGCTACAGCTCAAAAGGGGAGCTCCCGTCCAGTACCTGGAGCAGGTGACGTACCTGCGCGATGGTCGGCCGATCGAGTACTCCGATATTTGGATCAATAGCAAACTTCTCCGGGTCACCTCGCTCCTCTTGCGCCAATGACCGGGGATTGAGGATGACGATGCCATCGGAGCTGGAACAGCAGTTCGAGGCCCTGAAGACGGCTCCAGTCGACGAGGCGGACTGGTCAGCTTGGGTCAGCGAGATTACGGAGTGGCGCAAGAAGGCCCGCCAGGAGTACCTGAGCGACGACAGGCGCTACGACGTGGCGGCATCTCAATGGGCTCGCAAAGCCTTCGTATGCGGGCTGGTCATGTTGTGGGACGAGAGTTTCTACGACCCCGGCTCTGGCAGGTTCCTCGTCGAGCAGTACCTCGATACGGCAGAGCGAGAATTTGGTGGCTTCGACGCGCTCATCCTTTGGCACGCCTACCCGCGCATCGGCTTTGACGAACGCAACCAGTACGACTTCTACAGAGACATACCGGGAGGCCTGACCGCGCTCGCCGACATAGTTGACCGCTTACACCGGCGTGGCGTGAGGGCGGTCGTCGACTACAACCCTTGGGATCTCGAGACGCGGCGGGAACCTGTGACCGATGCTCAGGCACTGGCCGAGCTGGTCTCGGTCGCACAGGCTGACGGGATATTCCTCGATACCCTCGCTAACGCACCCGAGGACCTCCGAAGCGAGATCGACAAGGTTTCTCCTGCCAATGTCTTCCAGTCTGAAGACGTCGTGCCATTGGTCGGCGTGAGCGACCACCTGATGTCCTGGGCGCAATGGATCGCGCCCCTCAAAGAACGGCTACTCATGCGGAACCGCTGGTTTGAGCAGCGGCACATGCAACACCTTGTGCGGAGGTGGCACGACAGGCACCGCGACGAGCTCCTTACCGCCTGGCTCAACGGTGCGGGCGTGGTCGTTTGGGAGAACGTTTTCGGCTCTTGGTACCCGTGGGACGATGGCGACAAGCTCCTGCTCAAGTCCATGCACAAGGCTCAAAAGACCTTTTCTGACTTGCTAAGCCTGGGCGATTGGACACCCTTTGTCCCCATGCCTAACAAGGACTTGCGCGCCAGCCGCTGGGAGAGCGGCGGGACGGTCCTGTGGGCGCTCGCCAATAGTTCCGAACATGATGCGACCGAAACAGATGTTTCCTTTGCTCTCACGCCCGGGACAGTGGCTGTCGACGTCCTCGCCTGCCGGAGGATCGACGCACGCGAGCCCAGCGTGACGGTCCCCGCTCGCGGCATCGCCTGCCTGGTCACCACGAGCGAAGAAACCGAGAACGAGGTCTGGTCGGCCATAGGGAGTGCCCACGCCGAGAGCCCGAGCGCCCGGACCGCTTATCCCGAGACGATTGCTTCGGTCGACCCGCCCTTGCGCCGCCCGATCGAGAAATCGGCTTCCCGCGCGCTCTCGCCCGGAATGCGCGTCGTCGCTGCCGGGCCGCGCTCGTTTGAGTCGGTGTTCCGGTTGCGCGAGTGCGGGACTTATGTGCGCGCCGATCACCTGAACCAGGATTTTCCCGACCAGGAGCAGGAGCGGTCCAGCCAGCGCTCCTTGGACGTCGTCGGCATCGCAATCGACCAGATGCCGGTCAGCAACGTAGAGTTCCACCGTTTCCTGCTATCGACCGGCTACTCGCCAAAGGTGCCCCACCGCTTCCTGGGCCACTGGGTCAATGGCAGCCCACCGCCACAGCAAGCCGATTGGCCGGTGACCTTCGTCGACATCGACGACGCCAGGGCGTACGCAGCTTGGGCTGGTAAACGGCTCCCCACCGAGGACGAGTGGCAGGTGGCAGTGTCCGAGGGTTACGCCCTCTATGGCCGGGTTCGGGTCTGGGAATGGACAGAGAGCGAACATTCCGATGGCCACAGTCGCTTCGTCATCCTCAAGGGCGGCTCCGACATGGTGCTCGGTGGTTCAGGTTGGTACGCGGAGGGCGGGCCGCTCGGGCCCGAGCGCAGCGCGAAGTTCATGCTCTTCGCACCGGGTGTCGACCGATGCTCCACGGTTGGTTTCCGCTGCGTGGTTGACCTTGACAGTGCGGGGTCGTCGAAGTAGCATTTGACCATAATTGTTCATAAACATGGACCGAAGACATGGGCCCAATAAGGGAGCCGGGAGATGCTGACACCGCAACAACTGAGCGACTATTCCGCAGACGGTTACTTCCTCATCGAGGGGATGTTGTCGCAGGAGGAAGTGGCAACCTTCCGGGACCACGCACGCGACGAGCTTCGCCGAGACGCAGCCGCCGGGAACATGATGGAGAAAAAGGACAAGGAAGGCAATACCACTTTGTTGAAGATGTGGTACGAGGCGGGCGACGATATGTACGGCCTTGTCGCACGCGACCAGCGTCTCGTCTCCATCGCTCAAGAGTTGCTGCAGAAGGACATCTATCTCTACAGCCACAAGATGACAGTTAAAGAACCCCTGCAAGGCGGGGCCTGGGAGTGGCACCAGGACTTCGGGTACTGGTACGAGAACAAGTGCCTTGCCCCCGAAATGCTGAGCATTTGGGTCGCTCTCGACAAATCTGTGAGAGAGAACGGCTGCTTGCAGGTATTGCCCGGGGCACATGCATTGGGCCGTATAAACCACGTCCGTGTCGACGGGCAGTCGAGTGCCGACCCCGAGTACCTCGCTGCTGCACTGGACCGCTTCGAGCTGGCGTACATGGAGATGGAGCCGGGTGACGCTCTTGTCTTCCATTGCAACCTCCTGCACAGGTCAGACGCAAATACGAGCAATACACCTCGGTGGGGCTACATCGCCTCGTACAACACTGTTGCGAACATCCCGTTCCGTCAGGTTCGCGACTATGGCCACAGCCTGGACCTCCAGCCTGTCCCGGCCGGTAGCTTCGTGGAGCGAAGGACAGTGAGCAGCGGTACGTGAACTTGTACCCCGCCTTGGTGCTCCCCGCACTGGGTCGATTGCCCGCCATCGAAATGGTGTCCATAAGCCCACCGGGAGCGAACGAGGTGCTGGTCAAGATCGTGGCCGCCGGTGTTTGCCACACGGACCTCGCGGCGGTTCGCGATGCGCGCGTCTGCCCGGTTGTATTAGGGCACGAAGGCGCAGGTGTGGTTGAGGCGGTGGGGGAGGGCGTGGTATCTCCGCGACCTGGCGACCACGTCGTGATCAACTGGCAGGCAAAATGTGGGCGTTGCCGGCACTGCCTTGGTGGCAGACGCGATCTTTGCGAGGACGTCCAGGGGACAAGCGCGCCACGGGTCGCGCTCCGCGGCCAGCCTCTGGCCGTGATGTTGAACGCCGGTTGCTTCTGCCCCTACGTCGTCGTGCCAGCCCAGGGTGCGGTAGCGATCCGCAGGGATGTTCCTTTTGAAAAAGCGGCCTTGTTGGGATGCTCGGTAGCCACAGGTGTGGGCGCCGTCCTGTACACGGCGCGGGTGGCGCCGGCTTATCTTGTTGGTGGCTTCTTCGCTCAACTTATTGCTTCTCCCTTCCTATTTGTTTTAATCGGGCTCACCATTTAGTTGGACCGATTTGATTAGTTGGACCGATTTGATAGGGCCAACGGACGAACGCCGTGTTTGGAATCGGTTTCAGGAATCCATACCAGAGATCGATTGCAGGAACGCTACCAGCGAGATCGCGCCTATGTCAACTGTCAACACGGCCGGCTAGACCTCCATTTCGGCCAGGGTGAGCCCTCGCGCCGGGAGGCAGGCGGCGAGGGCGTGGTACCAGGTGACCAGCGAGGCGATGTCGTCGCGACGCTTGCGGTAGGTCCTGTCTTCGTTCCAACCCAGGTCTTGGACCGTAACCCTCAAGCCGTCGTCGAAGGCGATGGGGTCCAAGACGTGCCAGCGGTACATACCAAATCGTTGCTGCGAGAGGTAGAGGCCGTCAGGGCGGATGATCTGGTTCAGGCCCAGGAAAGGGGTCGAGTAGCGCGTGTAACCCTCGCCCTTGACGTCGAAGTTCCAGGCCCCACCGAAATAGTCCTCTGTCCCCGTGCTACAGATTGTCGGGAACTCCCGATCGTCGTCGAGGTAGAACTTCAGTTCCCCCTCTCCCCACCACCCCGGCGAATTGACGCCGACGGCCATGTAGGTGCCGCAGTAGACGCCTGCCCCTGACGGGCAGTCCAAGAGCTCGTGGACGCTTTCTTCGCCCAGGGGGTTGTCGCGCCGCCAACGGGCGTGGAAGTAGCCGGTGTCCCCGGCAACTTCCTGTTCGGAGTAGTCCACCTGGTAGTAGAGGGTCAGGTCCTTGGCGCTCAGGTTCTCCAGCGTGAGGCGAGCCTTCGACTTGAACGGCATCTGCCAGTACGAGTTCATCCCCCGGTGCGGCGCCACGACGATCGGCAAGGATGCGACGGGGCTAAAGGAGGCCCACCCGTTGCAAAAGAAATCTCCGAGTGGCACCTCGACAGCGGGCACGTCGTTGCCGTCCCAGTAAATGCGGAGCACCGCCTCCCGTCCGTGCGCGGTGGTCGTTAGCCATATGTGCCTGATGATGCCCGGGCCACTTATATCGGCCAGCTCCGCCACCGAGCCAGGCCCGACGACGATACTCGGCGAGATCTTCCAACCCGGCCCGAGCGCACGAGCGGCTGCAGCACCGGTGCCTGCAACGGCCCGCGCAGCCTGGCCCTTGGCGCCCGTCGGGTTTTCGGGGCTAACGGCCCTGCTGCGGCCATGGTGGGAACTCCCGACGTTCCACAGGTCAGCTAGCACTCGCCCTCCCCAAGATGGTCATGCTCGCCCCTTCCTGTTTACGCTCGTTGCAGCGGGCTCCCCGGTGGGTTGCAGCTCGTAATCCCCGGGACCGAGCAGGCCCGGCTCCGGCAGGGTGTAGAGCAACCCGCGGGCTCTAACACGCTCAACGCGCAGGGTCCCACCCAGCACGTGCAATCGTTGGGTTGTGCCGCTGTCGTCGCCGGCGAGCTCGACCGTGCCAAATGCACCACCCGTAGACCAAAACCAGCGGCCGCCCTGCTTACCGGGGGGATCGAAAGCGAGGCTCCCGTCCCTCCCGTCATAGTGGAAACCGGCCAAGGCGAGGACCAACCCCCAGCTAGCGAGGGCCCGGCCGTAATGGTGGCCGCATTCCGCCTCATCAAAGGGGTTGCGCCGGCGGCCTGAGAAGCGTTCTCGCACGGCGACGACGACGTCTTCGGCGAGGCGGAGCTCGCCGGCTTGTGCACAGCCCATGGCGAACACGTACTCGAGGCCGGTCCAGGATTCGCACCAGTAGGGCATCGGGTGCTCGGGGAGCCCATTGGGGTACGACAACACAAGGTGGCCCCGCTCGCCATCCACCACGTATGTCCGCACGTAGTTGGTTAAGTCGCCGAAATCATCGACATAGTTGAGCCGGTGGACGGAGGAAAGGGCGGTCTTCGAGTGACCTTCGTCGTAGACAGGTGCAAGCCCGACCAGCCGCGCATATGTGTCGCCTACGAGCTGATCGACTTCGCAACCGTCACCGACCTGGAACTCGGGGTCGTCGGGGTTCTCCGCCCCCATGTTCGGGTGCCGCAGCTTGGCCGGCACGGTTGAAAAGTCTCGCGGCGGTATTATCCGCTGTTGGTAATAGGAGCCATTGAACAACTGCTCCTCCGTCGCCGCCGTCCCCGTGGCAAAAAGCTTGAGGCAGGTCCCGGCAAACTCCGAGTCGCCAACGGCGACCGCCATTTCTGCAGCTGCTTCGAGAGCGGCAAGGTACCACGACTGCACCATCGGGTTGGGGCCGTAGTACTCGACGTCCATGGTGTTGTGCTGCGGGCCCTCGGCGAGGCCGTCCCGGTCGCCGTCCCAGCCGCCTTCTATCCAGGCGAACTCAATGGAACGCCGGCACGATGGCCACAACCGCTGCAGCCAGGCATCGTCTCCTGAAAGGCGCCACTCGCGGTACAACTTGACCACGCACCCGAACTGGCCGTCGGCCGCCGTCTGAGCCCACTCGCCAGCACGGTCCAGGGGGACCAGGGTGCGAAAGCTCATGGCCCCGTCCTCCGCAGTGGCGTACAGGTACTCGATCTCCCTCATCCGCCGTGCCAGCCCGCCCCACACGAATGGCGTGGCCAGGTCGTAGTTCCACACGTGTGTACAGGAGCCGAAACAGCTGCCGACATCGTCCATGCAGCCTTCCCATGCCAACGGGTTGCCGTCGGCGTCGCGAAAAAACGTTTGGCTGCGCAGAGTACTGAGGTTGAACAGGGCCGCCTCCTTGACCTGGGCGGAGAGGTCGGTCGACCAAAAACCGTTGACGAACTGTTCGGTGAGGCGGCGGAGCTCGGTTACCTGGGGTGCGTGGCGAGCGACGACATCCCATGCGTCCCGGTACGACGTGGCGTAGAAATTGCCAATGATTTCTGGCCCACTGATACCGCGCGGCCCATTTGCGGGTGCAACCCAGGAGTGCCGGTTCGGGAAGTGCCAACCCATCAGGAACACCACTTCGGCCCTTCCACGGGGAGGCAGCGTCTTTCGCGCCCCGACCGTGCCGGCCACCGCGGAGCCGAATGTCGGAGCCGGGCCCTCCTGGCCGACACCGAAGACCCCCTCGTCTGGCATCCCGTTGGCCATGAAGCCGCGCCACATGGCGGAGATGCCCTGGTTCCACTTGCCAAGCCCCCAAATTGGCCCCGTCCAAGACCCCTCGCCGAGGGCGGCCAAAGCGATTGAGCCCCAGCCCTCAGCCTCGGCGTCGAAGAACTCGTCCGACAGGAAGTACCCCTCGACACCTCCTTCGGACCGCCGCCTGGCGACCGGACGACTGGGCAAGCCGGCGCTGCGCGACGCATGCCCGGTTAGGGCCTCGCACGAGAACATGACGCTGCAGTCGAGGGGCTCGTCGCTGTCGGACTCGAGGACTACCGTGATGATCGCGATGGGAAGACCGCTCAGGTCCTCGTCACCAGGGACGAGCGGGTTGAACATCTCTACAGAAGCACGGACGGGCATGTGTTGGTCGCTGAGCACCGCCCGGCCAAATGGGTAAGTAGCCTCATAGTGACAATCGTGGAACCGGGGTAACCCGGCGACCGGGGCAGGAGAGCCCTGTTCACCCTCGACTTCCTCGTCGAAAAGTGCCCCCTCGAGCACGCGGGCGACCGGCTCGCCATTGGCCCCTCGGCACCAAATGCTCAAGAAGGTCAGCGCTGACGACAGCCCTTTGGAGGGATGGTTCTCCAGCTCCCAGTCACGGAACTGGCCGCGACCACCAAACCCGACGGTGCCCGTCCCGATGCCCCCGACCGGGAGCGAAATCCTGGCCCTGTCTCGCTGACCGTAGGTATGTGCGACGGGCCAGCTCATGATCTGGCTACCTCCAGGGATTGCTCGTTGCAGCACGAACCACGGTGCCGCCATTCGAAGTCGAACACCAGGCGCTTGCGACGCTTCCGGCCCGCCCCGAGCCTCTCCAACAACATCTCCACGGCAGAGTCGGCCATGGCCCGCACCGGCTGCGCGAGCGTCGTCAGGGGAGGGTCGGTCAACTCAGCCCACGGAGGGTCGTCGATGGCGACGAGCGCGATGTCGCGACGGACCTTTAGCCCTGCCTCTTTGATGGCATGGAGCGCGCCAACGGCCATCAGGTTGTTGCCGACGAGCAGGGCAGTGGCGCCCCTTGCTAGCAGCTCGCGGGTTGCCCGCGCACCTCCCTCGTAACGGAAGTCGCCGTAGGCCACTATTGGGGCCAATTTGGCCTCCTTCATGCACTCGTCGTAGCCGCGGAGGCGTTCGGCGGCGGTCTCGACTCGGAGGGGACCGCTTATGTAGCCGACCTTGGAATGCCCGCACGCGATCAAGTGGGCCGTGCCGGTCCTGGCCCCCTCAGCATTGGCGGCCACAACGGCGTCAGCCCGTCGGTCCGCAATATCCCGGTCGAAGGCGACGACGCATGTGCCGTGGTCGATCAGCTCGCCGATCTCCGGGGCCTGGCTTCCGTCGGCGAGATGATGGCCCCGGCTACGCGCTCCGCTGTCAACACTCCCAGGTAGGACCGTTGCTTTTCCGGTTGCTCGTCCGTATTGCACAGCAGCACCCGGTAACCCTGTCTGTACGCAGCGTCCTCGACGGCACGGACGACGGCGGTGAAGTGGGGGTTCTCGATGTCGGAAATGACCACCCCTATCATCTGCGCCTGCTGCCGGCGCAGGTTGCTGGCCACCCGGTTGGGCCGGTAGCCGAGCTCATCGATGACCGCCTGCACCTTCTCCCGCTTGGCTTGGGTGACCGACAGGTTGTTATTGAGCACCCGCGACACCGTGGCCGGCGACACTCCGGCTCGCTGGGCGACGTCATTGATCCTCAGGGGGGTGTGGACCGGGCTCACGGTGGGGGGACCTTTTCGAGGAAGAACCGATTTCAGTAATCGATTTCAAGAAGCTAACGGCATCTCCTGGCGCTGTCAAGGATGCCCGAAGGTCAGGTCGCTGGGTCCACCCCGAGACCTCTGAGCCCGTCAGCTATTGTGGGTTGGACATCTGGGGGCGTAGCTCAGTTGGTAGAGCGCTTGCATGGCATGCAAGAGGTTCGGGAGTTCGATTCTCCTCGCCTCCACCAGAAACCGCAGGTCGGGGGCGTCGCGCAGACCCGGTGACCCAGGGTGCTTGTCAACAGCTTGTCAACCGGGGGGGCGTCTTGATAAAGCGAACTCAGTCAGTGGCTCCGCTCCGGTGGGTCCCTCACGGGGGAAGCAGGGGAGAACCACTGTCGAAGGTCCCTTGGTCGGCCGTGCGATCTGCCGGTGAGCCAAGGAACCCTCAACTCACCGAAGAGTTCACGACAGCCGTCGGCTCCGTGCGTTCAGGCGTACGCGTGCTAGTCGGGTACGACGGAGACGATCCTCAGGTGGTATGGCCGGTTCAACTTCGTCGGCGGCGGATGGCAGAGCCAGTGGGCTTCCCGCTGGCTGACTTCCAGGGCCCCTGGCGCGTGGTGATTTGCCTTTCGACCCCGGAGGCGCGCTGGCAGCAGCGCACCTCGACACGTATGACTTCGATCACCTGCTGTACTCGCCATCGGCGCTCTTCGAAAGGTGGACACGAAAATCGCGGCCCTCACCCTATATTGACCTAGCAGGTGGGTTGGACGCATATCATGACTTGTTGACGGCCCGAGGTTCAGACGTAATTGCGAGGTGTGCGTACCTGCGTCGCCGAATTGAACGTGATATCGGTGCAGTGCAGGTCGATCTCGATTGTCAAGACCCGGATGTGCTGGACGGACTTGTTGCATGGAAGCGTAGCCAGTATCGGGCGACCGCTGCCCAAGATTCATTGGCGGCCCCGTGGCGGCGAGACCTGTTGCATTACCTTCATCAAAACCACACGGACGATTGCACGGGATCGCTTTCCGTTCTGAGAGCTGACGGCCAACCGATTGCCATGCACTTTGGCCTTCGGAGCCAGCGTGTTTTCCACTATTGGTTTCCTGTTTACGACCCCGCTTTCGGGAAGTATTCACCTGGGCTAGTGCTTCTGATGGCGATCGTCCAGGCGAGTGCAGCACGCGGCGTTTTACAAATTGACCTTGGCGCTGGCCAGCAAGAGTACAAACGGCGCCTTGCCACGGCGGAACGGGCTCTGTTGGGGGGAAGTATTGAACGACCATCCGTCAGTGTGCTTGGGCGACGGATCGAGGAGCACATGCGTCACTTGAGAGCACGCGCACACGTGGGGAGCACGCTTCGCGCCGTTCGCCGGAGCATCAGCGCCCGTGGTGCGTAAGGTGACGGACGTCTTCGGGAGACGACTCCGCGGTGCCCGCCTAGCTCCGCCAGGCGGAACGAATATCCATGCACCGCCCAGACCGCCGCGGTACTACCGAAGAAAGAAGCGTTAGGCGATCTTTCCCAGGACGAGTCGCGTCAGGTGTTCGGAACCAACGCGCAGCGCTTCATCGGCTTGCGATGGCCGGACCGTAGGCCGCGATCATCTGGGGTTCCGCAGAGCTATAAATGGGGAAACCGGCAAGAATGCTATTCAACTGAACGAAGGGCTTGGGGGGTTCCTGATGGCCGGCAGATATGTGTTCGACTTCTCCGAGGGGGGCATGGAACAGCTTGCTCTCCTGGGAGGCAAAGGAGCGAACTTGGCGGAGATGACCCGTTTGGGCCTGCCGGTGCCTCCGGGCTTCACAGTCACGACCGAAGCCTGCCGGGAGTACCTGGCCAGCGGGGAGGCGCCAGCGGCTTTGCGCTTCGAAGTAACGCTGGCTATGAGGCGGCTGGAAGACATCGTTGGTCGCCGTCTGGGTGACGTTCAGGACCCATTGCTGGTCAGTGTCCGTTCCGGGGCGAGGTTCTCGATGCCGGGGATGATGGACACAGTCCTCAACGTCGGGCTCAATGACCTATCGGTCTTGGCGCTGGCCGAGGCTTCGGGCGACGAGCGCTTTGCCTGGGACTCCTACCGGCGCCTCGTCCAGATGTTTGGCAAGACAGTCCTCGGCATGGACAGTTCGGCCTTCGCCAGGGCGCTCGATGACGCAAAGGCAGCAAAGGGTGCCGTAAGCGATCTTGAACTGGACGCTGCCGACCTGCACAAGCTGGTCGAGGAGTTCAAGGCTCTGGTGGGCACCCACACGGGCCGGGAGTTCCCTCAGGACCCGCGCGAGCAGTTGGATTTAGCGACCGAGGCAGTGTTCGACTCGTGGAACAGCCCCCGCGCCCGCCTCTACCGTAGGCGCGAGCGCATCCCCGACGACTTGGGCACGGCAGTCAATGTGTGCACCATGGTGTTCGGGAACCTGGGCCCCAGCTCAGGGACCGGAGTGTGCTTTACGCGTGACCCAGCGACGGGTCGCCCGGGGATTTACGGGGACTACCTGGCCAACGCGCAGGGAGAAGACGTAGTTGCGGGGATCCGCAACACCGTGACGCTTGAAGATTTCTCCCAGCTCGACCCAGTTTCCTATGGCGACCTACGCAGTGCCATGCGCCGGCTCGAGACCCACTACCGGGACCTATGCGACATCGAGTTCACGGTCGAGAGGGGCAAGCTGTGGTTGCTCCAGACCCGGGTAGGCAAGCGCACGGCGGCGGCGGCGTTCCGCATCGCGACCCAGCTGGTCGACGAAGGGCTGATCACGTTGGACGAGGGCCTGCAACGAGTGAGCGGTGCTCAGCTTTCCCAGCTCACCTTCCCCCAATTCGACCCCGCTACCCCCCGTACGCTCCTCGTAAGGGGCACGGCCGCCTCTCCGGGGGCGGCGGTGGGCCGGGCCGCCTTCGACCCGGCAACGGCGGTCGCCTGGGCCGCTATGGGCGAGCGAGCGGTCCTAGTACGGCGTGAAACGAGCCCCGAGGACCTGGAGGGCATGATCGCCTCCGCAGGTGTGCTCACCAGCCGGGGGGGCAGGACGTCGCACGCGGCCGTCGTCGCTCGCGGAATGGGCCGACCGTGTGTGTCGGGCGCAGAGGGACTTGACGTCGACATGGTCGGAAAGATGGCCCGTGCGGGGGGGCTCGAGGTGCGGGAGGGAGACGTGATCTCGCTAGACGGCTCGACCGGCGAAGTTTTCGTTGGGGCGGTGCCGGTCGTAGCGTCACCAGTGCTGCACTACCTAGAGCACGGCCTTGAGGCTGTTTTATCAGACTTGGAGAAGGACGAGGACGCAGCCGACCTGGTGCGCGCCGTGGACCGGATCCTGTGCCACGCCGACTCCGTTCGTCGCCTTGAGGTTCGAGCCAATGCGGACAACGCCGGCGACGCCAGCCTGGCCCGACGACTGGGGGGCCAGGGGATCGGGCTATGCCGTACCGAGCACATGTTCTTGGGCGATCGACGCGTGTTGATCGAGCGGGTGATCTTGGCCGACACCGCGGCTGAGCGTGACGAGGCGCTCGATGCCCTCCGGCCCTTACAGAGGGCGGACTTCGTCGACCTGCTGCAGGCGATGGACGGCTTGCCGGTGACGGTGCGGCTACTGGACCCACCGCTGCATGAGTTCTTGCCCGACCGAGCCGAGCTGATGGTGCGCGTTGCAAGGGCCGAGGAGCGGGGCAAAGCGGTCGAAGGCGACGTGCGGCTTCTCGCGGCCGTGACCCGGCTATCGGAGTCGAACCCGATGTTGGGCCTGCGAGGGGTACGCCTCGGGCTGGTTGTGCCCGGGCTGTTCGCCCTTCAGGTGCGAGCCCTGGCCGAGGCGGTGGCCGTTAGGGTCAAGGCGGGCGGGTCACCCCGTGCCGAGATCATGGTCCCGCTGGTGGGCTCTGTCATGGAGCTACAGCTCGTGCGAGATGAGGCGGATGCCATCCTGGCCGAAGTGGCCGAGGCCGAAGGCGTGAGGCTGTCCATACCCGTCGGCACGATGATCGAGCTGCCTCGCGCCGCGCTCACTGCTTTCCGTATCGCCGAGGTGGCTGAGTTCTTTTCCTTCGGCACCAACGACCTGACCCAAACAACGTGGGGGTTCTCCCGCGACGATGTGGAGGCGGCCTTCTTCGCTGCTTACCTGAGCAAGGGGATCTTCACCGTCTCTCCATTTGAGAGCCTCGATGTCGACGGCGTTGGGCGCCTGGTCCGCATTGCCGTCGAGGAGGGGCGACGGACTCGGCCCGAGCTTCATCTGGGGGTGTGTGGCGAGCACGGCGGTGATCCTGAGTCCATTCATTTCTTCCACCACATCGGCATCGATTACGTATCGTGCTCGCCCTTCCGAGTCCCAATCGCCCGGCTAGAGGCTGGTAGGGCCACCCTGAGGGGAACGCCGCCTGCGATACGCAGCATCAGGGTCGTCGCTGATGCCTGAGAACAACGAGCATGCTCCCAACGCGCCAGGGTGTAGTCCTGATTTATTCACCTAGCAGAACCAACAGGTCACGTAACTCGTCGGGTACGTGGTCCCCGTCAGATGGCGCCGCCTTTCAAGATGTGCTCCCGCATCGCCATATGCGACTGCACGAATTGCGGATCGTGAGGCTCGATTGGCTCTAGCCGAGGCTGCGGAGGGGGGCCGACTTCCACACGCCGCTACTTTACGACAGGAGCGCACTGGGGCTAGGAGCCGCCGAGCACTCGCTCCATGTCGCAACCCGACGCCCGCGACCGGCCTGACCTCGTGTCGGTAGTACCGGTACGGCCTGAACAAACGTTCGTTTTGACCCGACCCCCGGGTAGGAAGGGTTCGGCCAGTGCCCCCCGAGTTGCCAGATCTCTCCGTAACCGTGGCTATTGGTCGCACATGCTCTCCAAGCCGCTTGGACCAACGGTTGGCAATGGCCCGGGCCTGCCCAGGAGCCAACCGGAGAGCCAGTAAGCGAAGTTATGCCCGTGTTACCGCGGAGCGAATACAAATTGACCGAATGGCAGTCATAGCCTCGACGAGGGAACGGGCCGCCCCGATCGTAGCTCTGCTCTTTCTGGCGGTCCTTGCTACAGCATGCGGCCACGGGCCCGCCGCTCCTGGTGTGGCCCGCGTCGGGTCGCGGTCGACGTCCACGAGCCAACCTGTGGTCGCCGCGCCAGTTACTTCCGTGCCGAATGCCGCGCAAACGGCGGCGTCGACCGAGTTCGCGGCCTGTTTGCGCAAAGAGGGGCTCGCGCACTTCCCCGACCCGCCATACTCGGCAGGGGAGCTGAACAACCTGGGTTACACGAAACAGGTCGTTCAGAAGTACGAGAACGGTGCTTGCCACAAATATGCGCTTGCCGGCGGGTGGATACCGACGGCGGCGGAGAACCAGCAGCACATGGAGCAAATGCTCGCGATGGCGAAGTGCATGCGCGCGCATGGGGTTGCGGGTTTCCCCGACCCCAGCTCGCAGGGTGGCGTCATGATGGGCGTACCGGTCGCGGAGGAGCCCAGCTACTCGGCAGCGGCCAAGGTGTGCGGAGCGCCTCCTGCGCCAGTTCAGCTAGCACCGAAGCCATGACTCCCGTCTTGATCGGCATATCCGGGCGATTAGGCAACAACGAAAGAGCAAATAGCGCCTGCGACAGCCCGGCGACTACGTCGTAGCGGGTGGCTCGGCCTGGTCACCGCCTAAGGCTTTCGTCAGTCCGTCCAGATCGGCTACGGTCACGGTGAGCGTGGAATGGCCGCTTCGCCGAAGTTTCGACGGCACCTTCTCGGCGAAGTGCACGCACACGCCTCCGTCGTGGTTCGTCCCAAAGCTCAGCCCGTCATCAACGCGTGACCCGCGCACGCCGAACGCTGTCCACCAGCGGTATTTCCGAGTGATATGGGCGCCGGTGATGTTAGCGAGCGGTGTTGCAAGCTTGAAAAAGCCGAAGGTTGCCACAAAGGAACCGTCATCGGTGAGCGTAACGCCGTCCTTTGCGGGTCGGAGGCCAAAGGGCACCAGCACAGGCAGATAACGCTTGTCGATGGCGTAGCCGAAATGTCTGGGCATCAGTGGTCCGATCCGTTTGCTTACGATAATTTAGGTGCTGGAGCCACCAGCGCGGAGGTCGCCCAGTCCGCCGGAGGCGACCCCGGCGCGTCCCCGGCGCGCTCGGCCGGGGTGGGGCTACTTCATGCCTGACGCCGGCCTCAGGCCGGTGAGCCGCTCGACGCCGAGCATCTGCTCCGCTCCGTTACCCAGGCCATCGACCTCGCTGCGGGTGACCACGCAGTGCCGGCAACTGATCGGCACCATGGCCACGGTCGTACAGCCCGTCTAAACCGGAGCCGTAGGACCGGCCGTCACCAGGTTTTCAAGCCGCCTTCCAGGTTCTTGCAAGGTTGTGAGCTCTCGGTCACAGCCTCGCGGCACACTGGCAGGATGACCGCGGCGCTGGACGAGCTCGACCAGGAGCAGCGAGCAGCTGCGACTGCCCTGAGCGGTCCGGTTTGCATTGTCGCCGGGGCTGGCACCGGCAAGACCCGCACGGTGACGCATCGTCTCGCTCACGGCGTTTCCACCAGAGACGTGGACCCGAGACGCGCTTTGGCGATCACCCATTCTCGCAAGGCCGCAGCCGAGCTGGGCGAGCGGCTGAGCCGGCTGGGTGTGAGCGGTATTGACGCCCGCACTTTCCATGCAGCCGGGTTGTGGGTCGCCAAGTCCCACTGGGCACGAACGGGCAGGCCGGAGCCTTCACCAGTTGTTTTGCCGGACAACGAGGAGTGGCGCCTGTGGCGAGAAGCGCTGCGCGCTGCCCTCGGCCAGGAACCCGACAACGCTGAGTTACGTGACGTCATAGACGAAGCAGCCTGGGCACGTAGCCAGCTCGTCAACCTGGAGGACTACTCGGCGGCCGCGATGCTCGCGGGTCGCCGTCCTGGGGTCGACCCCTCCTTGGTGGCCGGTTGCTGGGAAAGGTTCAACGCGGCAAAAGCCAGGATCGGCAAGGTCGACTTCGCCGACCTGCTGGAGATCGCATCCGGCTTGATCGAAGGCGAAGAAGAGGTCGCTGTGGCGGTACGGGACCGTTGGGCACACGTGACGGTGGACGAGTACCAGGACACGGACCCGGCCCAGCAACGCCTTCTCGACGCCATTTTGGGGGACGGCCGCGACGTCTGTGTAGTCGGCGACCCTCGGCAAGCCATTTACTCGTTTAAAGGCGCGGACCCGGTCTATCTGACCGGCTTCACGCGGCGGTACCCGGACGCTCAGGTGTTCAACCTCACGCGCAACTACCGCTCGAGCCCTCAGATATTGGACTGGGCCAACCGGGTGGCAAGAGGAGGCCAGACAAAGTCGCTTGTGGCCACCCGGCCCGCCGGCGCCAGGCCCAGGATCACCCAGGTTGAAACCGAGCAGGCCGAGGCTGCCTGGGTAGCAGGTGCAGCCCGGCGAGCCATCTCCTCTGGGACACCGCCGTCTGAGATCGCCGTCCTGTACCGCTTCAACGCCACCCAGGCCCGTTTCGAAGCCGCGTTTGCCCGTGCCGATATCGCTGTAGTCATCGCCGAGGACGCCACGTTTTTCGATCGGGAAGAAGTGCGGGCGGTCCTGGTGCCCTTCGGGCGGGCAGCCCACGCCCAACCCGAGATCAACGGCTTAGAGCTGCTGTCGTCCCTCCTGGCCCGGGCCGGGTTCAACCGTGACAAGCCGCCTAGTGGCCTCGGCGCTGCCAGGGCACGCTGGGAGTCCCAACAAGCCCTCGTCGAACTGGTTGAGGCGTTACCCGGAGCTTCGATTGCGACCGCCACTTCACTGCTGGCTGAGGTCAACTCGCTAGCCGTTCGTACCCACGGCCCACGCGCATCGGGGGTAACCCTGGCCACCTTGCACAAGGCCAAGGGCCTCGAGTGGGACATCGTTTTCGTGGTCGGCATGACCGACGGAGCGATGCCGTCAACGTACGCCGAGAGCGACGAAGAGCTCGCGGAGGAGGAACGTCTTCTCCATGTCGGAGTCACCCGCGCTCGGCGCGAGCTTCACCTCACCTGGGCAACGTCGAACTCGCGAGGTTGGACAAACCACCCGAGCCCCTTCTTGGACCGCCTTGCAGCTGCGGCCCAGCAGCGGCGCGACCGTCACGCGGGGCCGGCACAGCAGCGGCGTGGCCAACGACCGGAGAGACACCCGTCGGGGCCAAAGCGGTCTCGGCGGCCGCACCACAGTGCCCTCACTGCGCCGGGCCGCTAAAGGGGATCTCGGCGCGTCGCCTAGGTGTATGCGCCCACTGCGTCCTGGCCGTTCCCGGGCAAACGGGGGAAATGGCCAGGGCTCTGGCAGGCGTCATCAACAGTGCCGCCAACGAGAGCGCCTTGCCGAGCGACGAGTTGGTGACAGACGCCGGCATGCTCCGCCTCTTGGACCAAAGGCCCGACAGCGGCGACGGAGTTGCCGCAACGCCGGGCGTCGCTTTGCGCGGACGATGGGCTCAGGCTGCTGCGGACGTCTTGATGCCATGACGGCAGGGCCCTGCAAGTGAACCGCTCGCTCGCCGTAGTGGCACTCATAATCGCCTTTGTCGCCCCGATTGTGGCTGCTTCACGACGACATTGACGGATATACCAACCCGATCGCTACCGGGGCAAAAGGCGGAGGCTGGGGGCTAACTCGAGCAGACTCGGCGGGTTTCGAGCGCTGGCTCGCATACCAGAGCCCACGCAGATGGGCTGGCGTTCCTGCAAAAGAACGACCCCGCCAACGCCAAGGTCGATGAGCCACTGTTCGACGGGCCTTGAGCGAGGAATGCAATTACTACCAGGATCCTTCCCCGGGCCAGGAGGAGACCGGGGCCCGTACCTGGCGGCGGGCAAACCCGTATTCAATGCCGAGTACACCCAGGACGGTGAGACGACCTCTAGGTTTTGTCCAGCAGACGATCACTGGGGAATTTGGGGGGCACTGTTCAGCGTCGACCTGAACGGGCCAAAGCTCTACAAAGTGTGTTGGAACGCTAACGACTCGCCGTCAGCGACTGTGGCCTCAGGATTTAGTGGCGACGCCCGCCCTGGTTAGAGATACCCGATAACGGGGGTGCGCATGGCCGGGACTGACATTCCCTGTAATTGCTAATGTGCAGGCATGTCCCACGGGTGGCCGGCGGTCAACTACGAACAGTGGAGCGCTACTTGCGACACCCTGCACGCGCACACCCAAGTCCTCGGCAAGCTCGCAGCGGTGCTTGCCCCCGCTGAGCCCCAGCTCCAGCATGCGGCGCTGAGGTTAACGGCGCGAGGTTGGGAGACTGCACCGTTGCCTGCGCCGGACGGTTCCGGCACGCTTGTGGTTGCGCTTGACCTCCGCGTGCATGAAGTGGTCATTGAGACGAGCAATGGAGGAAATGGGCGCGTTGCGCTCGCACCAGATCGCCCCGTAGGCGCGGTTACGCGCGAGGTATTAGAGACGGTGAGCAGCCTCGCCGGCCCGGTGACTATCGACCCGAGACCGCAGGAGGTCACGTGGAAGGTGCCGCTCGACGAGGACACCGTGCACGAGCGCTACGACCCAGATGAGGTCGCCCGCTATTTCGCGGCCGCTACCCAGGCGGCGCTCGTGCTGGCCGTTTTCCGGGCCTCGTACCGCGGACGGAAGACGCCGGTCAACGCATGGTGGGGCTCGTTTGACCTTGCGGTCAGCCTGTTTTCTGGCCTGCCAGCCAGGCCTCCGTCGGACGACTTCATAATGCGCAACGCAATGGACGCGCAGGAAGTAGCCATCGGTTGGTGGCCTGGCGACGCGAGGCATACCAAGGCCGCCTTTTATGCCTACGCGCACCCGGCACCTGAAGGGTTTTCCGGGGCGACCCTCTCCCCACCGGCGGCACACTGGGACGGCGTCCTTGGTGAGTACATCCTCGATTGGGACAATGTCCGCGACGTCGCTGACTTACGTGCTAGCGGGCTCGATTTTGCCCGGTCGGCATTTCGTCATGCGTGCACGGTTTGTAACTGGGACCCCGCGTTGCTGGCCAGTGCCGAAGGGACGCCGCCCCCAGTTTCGTAACCTGGTTGGCTAGGTGGTCGTCGCTGCTGTTTGGGTGGTGCTGGTCGTAGTCGTACCCGGGATTTGCACAGTCGTCGACGTAGCCGGCGCTGCCGACGCCCGAGCGACAGTCGTGGTGGTGCCGCTGGACGCGGAACTTGGGGCCGTAGCGGTCGTAGGTGAAGTGGTGACCGGCGTGGTCGTACCGCTCGGCGCCGTGGGCGCGGGCGGGGCGCCGTTGCCGCTTATCGGTGTGCTCGTGCTTGTTGGTCCCGCGCTCGGGGTGACACCGCTCGCCGAAACGGGCGGAGTGACCTGGCTAGTTGGTTCAGCCGCCCCACTTCCCGTGGTTATTGGTCCTGCTGGTGACGTGCTGGGTGTGACGCTGCTCGGGGTTGTCGTAAGCGGGCTGGAGCCGCCGTCCGGCGAGCCCGTAGAGCCCGAGGGGGCCGAGGCTACCCCGCTGGGTGACCCCGAGCTAGCGGTAGTCGGGCTCGTGAGGCTGCTGGTCGGGCTCGTGAAGCTGCTGGTCGGGCTCGTGAGGCTGCTGGTCGGGCTCGTGAGGCTGCTGGTCGGGCTCGTGGTGAGCTGGCTGGGACCTGTTCCCGCCGCGCCTGCGGCCGCGGTACCCGAGCCGGCTGTACCTGAGCCCGTGCTTCCGCTCGTCAGGGGCGAGCTCAAGGGAGCTCCACCACTGGGCGACGTTGAGGTCGCCGCGGGCCCGCTGGCCGCGGTGCTCGGGCTCCCCGCACCCTCTGACATTTGGATTACGGGGGTGGGCCACGTCGAGAACGTGCCGAACCCAATCGCGGTCACCCCGTTAGCCCCGTCGACTTTGTATGTCATCTGGTAAGTCGTGCTGGGCAGTAGCCCACCAGTGGCCAACCAGACGTCGCCCGCGGCATTGAGCCCACCTCTGAGCCGGGCTCCACTGGGGTATGCCTCAACCATCACACTTGTCAGGTGGCCGGAGGTCGTTTGCACGGCAACAGCGGCATTCGTGCTCAATACCGTTTCCCCGTTGGCGGGGGCCGTGCTGACGTGCGCCAGCAGTTGGGCCCTTTCTTCGGCTGCTGTGGTGGTGGGCGTAACGCCCACGTACCGCGATATGCGGGGCCGGCCATCTCCCGAGGAAACGATTACAACTGCACAGATCACGAAACCAACCACGATCAGTGCGGCGCTCATCAAAACTACCCTGAGTGACCTGCTCGCCTGTGCCAATCGGCCCAGGCCCAAAGCTCTCGCTTTCCCGCTCACTAAGCGGAAAGTCTATGACAATTAGGACGATTCGGGCACCCTGCCTAGGTGCCGCGACTAAATTTTCCCTAATACTACGAGCGTTCTGCGTACCGACGAGATGGCAGCGCGGCGGTAGTAAGCACCTGCGATCCCGAACTAGTTAGCTTGGGCTGAACCAATTAGGCTGGCCCGAATTAGCGATTGTCACCAAGATCTAAACGGGCCAACCAGACAGGGCCGCCGCCGCCTGTTCCCAATGTTCGAATACCCGGTTTAGGTAAGCGTGGGATTGCGGGTCGGGCTCTACCTCTCGCGTTATCACGGGTTCTTCGTTGACTTCCCCGATGATCCCGGTAGCCTGGCCGCCAAGCAGCGCCGCACCCCGTGCCGAGGCATTGGGGTTCTCGACAACGAGCAGCTTCTTACCGAGTACGTCGCAGAGCAATTGGCGCCACTGGGTGTGGAGTGTGCCTCCCCCGGCGAGATGGAGCACCGGGGTACCGGCGAACTCTGGAAGGGCGGCGGCAGCCTCGGCAATCGAGAAGGCAACACCCTCGAAGACTGCGCGCAACAGGTCCGCCCGCTCGTGGTGCAGTTCTAGGCCGACGAAACCAGATCCGGCTGATGGGTCCATAGAGGGTGACCTCGCACCAGTTAAGTGAGGCACGAACAATGCTCCGTTGGCCCCCGTTGGCGAGCTGGCAAGCGCCTCGTAGGCTTCGTCCCACGTTGCAGCTAAGGCGGCCAACGCCCATGAAATTGCGATGCCTGCGATCTGGACCGCAGCCATTGCGTACCAGCGGTCGGGCGATGCGCTCGCAAAGACGTGGTAACGCAGACCGGGATCCGGATCCGGGCGCCGGCGAAGGGTGACAATTTGCGCAGCAGAACCGACGGTGAGCTGGACGGGCCCGACGTCAGACAACCCGGTGCCCACAAGCGCTGCCGCAGTATCGGCGCAACCGAAGGCAACCGGGGTACCAGGCGGCAACCCGAGCTCGCTGGCCGCGGCGGTGCCGAGATGGCCGGCGACTGCTCCGGATCGGCCGATGGGCGGTAGTACCCGTGAGGGCAGCCCTAGGCCAGCGATCACCGAGCCCGCCCAGGAGGAACGGGCCAAGTCGAAAAGCAGCGTGGCCGAGGCGTCGCTCGGTTCGCTGCCGGCGCTCCCGGTGAGCCTCAGGCGCAACCAGTCCTTTGGTTGCAGCGCCCAGTCAGCGCTGCTCAGTACCTCTGGTTCGTGGGACGCCAGCCAATGCAGGAGGGGCCCCGCCATGCTCGGGACGAGCGGGTTCCCCAGCACGGCGCGGGTCTGCTCAGGCAGGGCGCGGTAAGCGTCGAGGTCGTCCTGGGCTCGCCGGTCGAGGTGCAGGATTGCCGGCCGGAGCGGCTCGCTGCTTGCGCTCGTCAACGTCACGCCGTGCATCTGGCCCGACAACCCGATCGCCCCAATCTGGGCCTGCGTGCCATCCAACGTCTCGACCAGCTCGCGAACTGCTGCCCGGACTGCTAACCACCAGTCTTCGGGATCCGACTCGGCCCACCCAGGGTGTGGGCTGGACACCCGCACCGGCGCCGAAGCACCTGCCAGCTGATGACCGCCGGCGTCCAGCACGACAGTCTTAACAGACCCAGTGCCCAAGTCGATGCCCAGTGCGCAGAGGTTCTCGCTCATCGACAGGCTCACCTCCCGTGCCGCTTCTCGGGGCATAATGAAATGCTACGATATTCCACTATACGGGTTCGAGTAATGGCGGATCCAAAAGGATTCGTAAGTAAAGAGGTGGTGCTGTGAGCGCAGGCCCGGACGCCCCAGACGAGCCGGTCGCATTGAGCGGGGACAAGGTGCGGATGTTCCCGGGCGAGCGGCGGCGGCAGATCCTCGAGATCGTGAACGCACGGGGCAGCATTCGCGTCAGCGAACTAGCCACATTGGTCCGGGTTACCGAACCGACGGTGCGCAAGGACATCAGCGACCTCGATGCACAGCGGTTGCTCCGGCGCACTCACGGTGGCGCACTGGCGGCCAGGCCCGCCTACGAGTCGAGCGTGTCGGCCCGGGCGGGTACAAATGTCGAGGGAAAGCAGGCGATTGCCCGGGCTTGCCTAGCAGAGATAAAAGATGGGGACGCCATCTTCATCGATAGCGGTACCACGATGATCGCTTTGGCCGAGGCCCTCTCCCCAGGTCCCACTGCTTTCCTCGACGAGGTGACGAGCCGGCGCCCCGTCAACGTGAACGTCCTGACCAACGCATTGGAAGTGGCGAAGATCCTCGCTCCGGTAGCCGGTGTCCGCCACAGCGTGCTTGGTGGCCAGTACCGCCTAGCCGGGGGTTGTTTCGTGGGACCTCTCACGATCGAGGCCCTGCAACGGTTCACGCTCAATATCGCTTTTGTCGGTGTCACCGGGCTGTCGCCGCTCGGTTTCACCGTCGCAGATGTCAACGAAGCTCAGGTAAAGACCGCCGCGATGGACCGGGCACGTCGCGTCATCGTCCCCATGGACCACACCAAGGTCGGCGTCGCCGACTTTGTTAAGGTCTGTGACCCCGATCGGGTCGAGACAGTGGTGACCGACGAGGCGAACGCGGACCTTGCCCGAATGTGCAAAGACCATGGTGTGCGCCTGGTAGTGGCCGGCTAAATCTCTTTACCTGATCTCGGTTCTTTAGGGGAAATCATTGAGCAGAGACCGCATGCGGGCGCCCTCTTTGGTCCACCAATTGTGGAGGATCCCGACATCATGGCCGATGCAGAAGTGCCGCACGCCCAGCCCTAGGTAGTATTCGGCCTCGCTGGGGTCGGCCAGTTCCGCTCTAGGAGCTACGCCGTGCCGCTGCGCGGTGGCGATGACATGCGCCTCCGCCTCTCTGATTGCCGCGACGTCCTTGGAGCGCACCAGTCCCATGCTCAGGGAATAATCCCCCGGGCCAAATTGCACCATGTCCACCCCCGGGACGTCCAAGATGGCGTCGAGGTTTTCGACAGCCTCTCGTTTTTCGATCATCAGTGCAACTACCGAGGCTGCCAATGTCTCGACCCATTCGGTCGTCCCCGCGTGGAGCATGGTGCGCGAGTCACGGCGCAGTCCCACACCGTGGCGTCCTGAGTGTCCCGGGTGCTCGGCCCGCACGGAGCGGACGCATAAAGCCGCGTCCTCGACGGTCCGCACGTCCGCGAAGAGAACGTTTTGTATCCCCGAGCCTATCGCCCGCATGGCGAGGTGCCCACGCGTGTCCTGTTCGATCTTGATCATCCCGCTGAAGTCCGGGAACAGCTCAATGGCTCGACCGAGGTTGTCGAGGTCGTGCATCGTCCAAGGGGTGTACTCCGCAACGAACTCGATGTAGTCGAACTGGCCGGTTTGGCCGACCAACTCAGTGACCGTTGGCCATGTGGACAACAGGTGAGTGCCCAGGCTTGGCAAGCCGGCGTCGAGTAGTTCGCGAAGGCGGTTCTTCCGCATGGGGTACAGATCCAATGGTTTTCTCCGAGTTCTCCTAGTCGGGGATTAGGCTAACCTTATGGCTGTTCGTCGTCAACAATTGACAACATTGGGCGGCGCAGCACACAATGCTTGGGAAGGACGCGCCGGGCCTCCTCTGGAGGCCCGCTTGGCAACTATGGGGAGAGCGGTCAGGGAACATGCCCGATGAACTGACATACTCGGCTGGGTTCGCACAAGGCGTGGCCGAAGAGATGGCTACGAACCCCGACATCTTTGTGATCGGTACCGATCTCGTTCATCGCGGCGGCCACTGGGCACAGATCAAAGGGCTGGTGGACGTCGTTGGGCCTGGCCGAGTGTTCGATGCCCCTATCTCTGAGGCTGCCATGGTAGCGATCGGTGTCGGTGCCGCTATGGCCGGTATGCACCCGATAGTCGACTTGAACTTCGTCGACTTCGCCTTCGGGGCGATGGACGAGATCGCCAACCAAGCAGCCAAAATCCCGTTCATGCTTGGTCGGCCCGTCCCGCTCGTGATCCGCGCTACTGCCGGCGTTGCGCACGGCGGCCCGCAGCACAACAACAGCCTCGAGAGCTACTTCATGAACCTGCCTGGGGTGAACTTGGTTGTGCCCGCGTTCCCCTATGACGTGAAAGGTCTGGTGAAGACGGCTCTACGCACGCCGGAGCCTGTTATTTTCTTGATGCACAAACGCCTAACCGGCATCAGGGCCCCGTCGGCGGTCCCGACGACCTCGTCCCGCTCGGACGGGCCAATGTCGTGCGCGCCGGCACCGACTGTACCGTCATCACCTACGGCGGTGGGGTGGCGAAGGCTCTGGCTGCGGCCGAGGTGCTCGCCAAGGAGCCCATCAGCACCGAGGTCATCGACCTGCGGTCCTTGGCGCCGCTCGACGTTGAGGCCTGTGTGGCTTCGGTGAGAAAGACCGGACGTGCGGTCGTCCTTGACGAGGCACCGAAGTTCGCCGGCCCGGGGGCGGAGGTGGCGGCGACGGTGCAGGAGCTTGCGTTCGAGTACCTCGACGCCCCGGTGGGGCGCCTGGGCGCTATGCGGACCACTATGCCCGAAAGCCCGCCGCTGCTCGAGCAGGTCCTGCCCAATGTAGCGGACGTCGTGGCTGCACTGCGGAGCACTTTCGGTGCATTCCAGGGCACGCAGGGCTCGTGAGCGGTTCAGCCCGGCCCATTCCTGATCACAGCGCCGTCGCCCGGCCCGAGTGGTTGAGCGAGCGCGGGCGCGAGATTTATGGCCGCACACCGCCGGGGCAGTCGGTACCTGTGGCCCGCCTAAGCGCGCTGGACGAGGGCGAAGTGGACGAGGTCGTAACGCTGATCGCTGAAGGGCGTACCGCTCGCCACACCGTTGTGCTCCCGGAGCGCCTGAAGACCCGGGACTGGACTTCGGTGACCCGGGTTTCCTTGGCGCTCGACAACCGGCTCGGCTGGGAAGGCTACGGATGGAAAATCGGCGCCGCGAGCGAGGTGATCCGGCGCGCGGAGGGGGTGCCGAGCCCGTCCGCTGGGCGGATCCACCGTCGTGGCCTGGCCTCGAGCCCAGGCACGCTGCCCGCTGAGCTGTTCGTCAATTACCGCAACTGCGAATGCGAGTTTGCCTTTGAGCTCGGCGTGGACTTCCCGCCGCGTGACCAACCGTGGACCGAGGCCGACGCCCGCGCCGGGATCGAGTCGGTCATGCCTGCGCTCGAGATCGGCGACACTGTATTTGAGGACTGGTACGGCGCGAGCGGGTTCTTCGGCTCGTGCTTGGACAACGGGGGCGCCGCCGCGTTTGTCGAAGGGCCTAAGCACCTCGACTGGCGCCAGTTCGACCTGTCGCTAGCGGGCATGGACGTCTACCTCAACGGTTACTACGTCAAGTCCGGCACCGGAGCGGCGGCCATGGGCCACCCTGTCACCAGTCTCACCTGGCTGCTCAATTGGCTGCGCGAGCAGTCCCTGGGTGTCATGGCGGGAGAGGTGGTCAGCACGGGTACCTGTACCGGCCACCTTTTCGCTCTACCGGGCGACACGGTGCGGGCCGAGTTCCCTGAGCTCGGCACGGTCGAAGCCAAGTTCCTATAAAACCGTCATCGCGTGGGAGCACCGCGCTGTCATAGGGGCGCCGGCCACGGGGACTCTTCGGCGAAGCGCACAGCTGCCTCGACGGTCTCCTTAGCCTCCTTGTCGAGCTCTTCGAGGTCCCCATCGTCGAGAAGCCTCTGTTCGGAGAGCCGCTGGGCACACCGCGCGATGGGGTCGCGCGTTTGCTTCCAGTCGGCGACCTCGTCGGCATTGCGGTATGAAGCGACGCCTTCGCCCGAGCCGTGCCCGGAGTAACGATAAGTCTGCGATTCGATGAAAGTCGGCCCGTCCCCCGCGAGGGCCCGAGCCCGTGCTTCCACCGCAGCCTGGTGGACGGCGAACACATCCTGGCCGTCCACGGCTAATGCCGTCAGCCCGAACCCTTCGGCCCGCCGCGACATCGACCCACCCCCGGTCACCTTCGCGGTCGGTGTTTCCACCGCGTACAAGTTGTTCTCGCATACGGCTATCAGCGGCAGCCGCCACGCGCCGGCGAGGTTGAGAGATTCCCATGTTCGGCCGGTATTGATGCCACCGTCACCGAAGAAGGCCACAGCGACGCGTTGCTCGTGGCGGTAGTGAGCAGCGAAGGCGTCGCCGAGCGCAAGGCCCACCGAGGCCCCCACGATCCCATTGGATCCGATGAAACCAACATCGAAGCCGGCGAGGTGCATGGAGCCCCCGCGGCCTCGGGACACTCCGGTCGCTTTGCCGTACAGCTCGGCCATGAGGCCGTCGGGCGAGACGCCCTTGGCGAGGGCATGGTGGTGGCCGCGGTGCGGCGCGGAAACGGTGTCGCCTGGGGCCAGTGCGGCAGCGAAGCCAACGGCGGTCGCCTCCTGGCCCACAGCGGGGTGCACCCCTCCGGGTACCTTGCCTCGCATGGTGAGCTGTTCCGCGCGCTCTTCGAACCGACGGATCAACAGCATGGTGCGGAGCCAGGCGACGGCTTGCTCCTCGACCTGAGCGGCCGTGGCGCTGTCGGGCGGGCTGCTAAGGCCGTAGCCCCTGCTCACTTCCGAGCCTCAGCGGTAAGCCCAGCCAGGTGCTCGACGAAGGCAGCCAAAAGCTTGGCCGAGTCGGCCCCGTCGTACCGGCGATGATCGGCGGTCACCACTGTGGTGAACATCGGGGCGGCGATGACCGCCCCATCCTCCACGGCGGCCCGCAAGGACATTTCGCCGACGGTGACCAAAGCGACTTGGTTGAGTGGCACTACGCCATTGAACCAGGTCACTCCGGCGGGGCCGAGGTTCGACAGCGTGGCAAAGGCGGCGGCAGTATCGGCCGAGCTGAGGCGGCGTCCCCGCGCTCGGCTCACCGCTGTCTGGCGCAGCGCCGCCACATCAGCAACAGAGGCACCATCGAGCGAGCGAAGCACGGGGATAAGGACTCCCCACTCCGTTGCCACCGCCAACCCGACGTCGGCCGCCTCGCCGAGATCCTTCAGCGCACGGGAGAGGGCGAGGACGAAGAAATCCGTGACCGTGGCCTGCGTGCCACCCGCTCTCATTGCTTGCACGGCGTCGGTCAAGCCGTCGGCTCGCACATCCTTTCCCACCGAAAAGTGGGGGGCAGTGCGCCAGGACTCACTTACCAACGCCGCAGTCGCCTCCCGGTTGCCCGATCGGGCGCGGTCGGGAGCGCGGCGCTCCGGCCGATCGGCGGCTTCGGGGCGATCAGCGGCCTCGTAACCATTGGAAGCTAGGCCCTCAGCCAACGCCCGGCGCTGGCGCGGGCTCATCGTGTGCTTAGTGCCAGGGCCGTTCTCCACCGAGGCCCCGTTCTCCCCGGCGACATGGACGGCGGGGGGTGCGTCGGCCGGCGGGGGAGCGGTCACCGCCGGGGCAGCCGCTTCTTGTCCTGGTTCGGTCTCACCGTCCGCCAGCACATACGCAATGGTGGTCCCACCTGGTACACGGGCGCCGGTCGGCACAAGGTGACGGGAGAGACGTCCGGAAGATTCACCGCTCAGCTCCACGACCGCCTTGTCAGTTTCGACGACTGCCACCGGTTCGCCTGCCGCTATTAGGTCGCCCGGTTGCTTGAGCCACTCGGTCACGAGCACGTCCTCGGCGGCCATGCCCGACGCGGGGATAAAGATCTCCTCCACTAGGGCCTCCTCTTGCCGTACCTGTGCCTGTTGGGCCTCGGCTCGCCGGCGCCCGCCATCACCGGGCACCCCGGACGACGACGTTGCCGTGCTCGATGGTGTCCGAGCGTAGCCAAGCGATGGTGTCCGATACCGTCCAGCTGGCCAAGCGCCACACCGAGCGGTCCGAGTAGGAGGCGCAATGAGGCGTAAAGAGCGTGTTCTTTGCCCCCATGAGCGAGCTGGTAGATGGCAGCGGCTCGGTCGGGAACACATCGAGCGCGGCCCCGCCTATGTGCCCACTGTCGAGAGCGGCCACGAGCGCTGCTTCGTCCACCAAACCACCCCGGGAGACGTTGATTAGTAGAGCGCCCGGAGACATTGTGGCCAGGAAGGCGCCATTCACCATGCGCTCGGTGTTGGGCGTGAGCGGCAGATGGAGCGACACCACATCGGACCGCACGAGCAGATCCTTGAGCTGGGGCACAGCTTCGACGTTGCCCGGGAGGGGAGGGCTCGCGGGGTCGTACACCAAGATCTGGTCCACCAACCCTCCCAGCATCTCCGCCGTCGCCCGCCCGATCCGCCCGCCACCGACCAGCCCGACGACCAACTCGTCAAGCGGCTTCATCGGTGCGAGAAGAGGCGGGCCTGACCACCCATTGCGTACGTAATCGTCCAGTCCGCACAAACGTCGTTGTAGGGCCAGCAGCAGCGCAACAGCATGCGACGCCACCTCCCGCGTGCCATAGGCGGGCTGGTTCACCACCGTGATGCCGGCCGCCTGCGCCGCTTCTAGGTCGATCGTGTCGACGCCGACTCCGGCACGCCCGATGACCCTCACGCTCGGGGCAAAGGCTGCGATGTGCTGCGCCCTCAGGGGCTGCAGGGTCACGACTACTGCGGCCGCGCCCGCCGTGAGCTCGGCTAGCCCGTCGACGTCGGAGAGGTCGCCGAAGCGTAGATCTACTTCGTCGAAATGCTCGACCAGACGCCGACCATCCCCGAACGACCCGTCCGCCACAACAATCACCGGCCGGTCCTGGGCTCCGGGGGCTGACGCGAACGCTTGCTCAGTCCTCACGAATTTGTCTCCCTGGCGCCTTTGTACTTGGTCACCGATCCGGCGTCGTCTGTCTCATTGGAACAATGTTGACAGTAGACGAGACCGATGGGATAAGCAAGTAGGGCGCGGGTCAAAATAGTTCGGGCAGAGCCGCCCGCGCCAGTGGAGCCAATACCGCGACCTGCTCGTCGGGTACCGAGCTGTAGGGCCAGCGGGCCCGGGTGCCGATCGGTGCCCACCCGCCGACGGCTGCCAAGGCTTTGTCGAGCGCGGTATTGGAGTAACCCCCGGCCTTTAGGGGAGCAATATAGGTATCAAAAAAGGCCATAATTCGAGCGCCTAACTCCTCCGCACCGTCCGGGTCCCGGTCCATCTGCCTCTCCCAAGCCAGCGCGCCAGCCGGCGTCATGCAGGCGACATTGGAATACGAACCGACAGCACCCAACCGTCGAGCGTGGGCAAGCTCGTGACCGGGAGCGAAGATAGCTAACTGGGGCGCCGCCGCGTGCAGCCGAGAGTAGTACGCGTCATCGCCGGCCACTTTGACTCCGACCATTCCCGGAAATGCCTCGGCCAAAGCCGCCAGCTGTTCGGGGGTGCACACCGTCTTGGCGTGGGGCGGGTTGTACAGCACGAGCGGGACGCCGTCCGCCTCTTGGAGCATGCGCTCCAATGCTCGCTCTACCTCCATGGGGCTGAGTGGCAACCAGTCCGGCAGGACAACCTGGATGGCGGCGGGGCCAAGGCGCGTGCTCGCCGGATGCGCGACAGGCTTACTTGACCGCTCATGTGGCTCGCCCCGATCTGGAAGGCGGCGTGGGCACGTTTGGCCTTGTTCGCCACCAGTTCGCTCAGTTCGTCAAATTCAATTTCGTCCAAGGTGTGGAACTCCCCAGCCGTCCCGCACGTGTAGACGCCAGCCAACCCCACTTCCAACAAAGCGTCAAGTTCGGTCTCCAGCGCCGAGAAGTCGATGCTTTCGTCAGCGCGGATGGGCAGAAGAGCTGTACCCCAGGTGCCGCGCAGCGGTGTCATGGCGCCGCTCACCTCGAGCCGAAGCGGCCGACGTCCACGCCAAGCTCATCGGCCAGCTCGGTGATCTGGCGACGGATCTCGACGGCCACCACCACTCCCTCCCTGCTGCGAGCCGCAAGGGCGCGGGCCTCGGCCTCCCCGGGGAGCAGGATGTCGACCTGCTGAGGCCCGGCGCCGATGCGTTTCGCCTCACGGCGGAAGGTTTCTGCCTGCTCGAAGTAGCTGTCCAAAGAGATGAACGAGCTGATGTCGAGGGCCATCAGCAGTGTCCCGTTGCCCCCCAAGTAACCCGGGTCTACCGAAGAACCCATCTTCGATACCAGCCCGGCGGTCAGCTCGATGAGCATGGACATCCCCGAGCCCTTGTGGTCGCCGAAGGGCAGCAGCGAGCCGCCGGCATAGAAGTCAGCTGGGTTCACGCTCGGTTGCCCTGAACTGTCGATAAGGCTGCCCGGAGGGGCGTTATGCCCGTCGGCGAGAGCGATCTTCAGCTTGCCCTCGGCCACCTTCGCGGTGGCGAAGTCCAAAACCACCATCCCGTCGCGAAGGGGCGCCGACCACGCGAACGGGTTGGTGCCCATCACCCGGCCGGCCCCGCCGAAGGGAGCGACGACCGGGCCCGAGTTGCACCACGCCATCCCCATCTTCCCCGAGGCGGTGATCGAGGCGACATATTCGCCGAGGCGACCAATATGGTTGCAAGCACTGATGGAAACGGCAGAAACGCCATGGGCGTCCGCCAACTCAATGCTCAGCTTCGTGGCGAGCTGGGCTGCCGGCTGACCGAACCCCCAGGCTCCGTCCACGTTGGCGACCGCGCCCCGCCCGGAAACCACCGAAGGCTGGCCGGTCGGGCGGATTTGGCCGGACTTGACCCAATCCGAGTACTGGATCAGCCGGACGATCCCGTGCGAGTCGTGCCCGACGAGATTGGACATGATGAGCGAGGTGGCCACCACGCGGGCAGTTTCGTCCGATGCTCCCAAGGCACGCAAGACGTCGGTGGCGGTGCGTTCGAGGTCGTCACCGCTGAACCGAGGTCCCAAGTCGTCTGCGCCCGGCGACGTCGTTTGCAAGCCGGTAACTTCCATAATGAACCGTCCTCGCTTACGGGCCGGCCCGGCATTGTGCCGAGCGGGCCGGACGTAAATTGTTTACTGTTAGCGATGCTAGGCTATACGAGACGGACGACAAGTCAAGGAGAACGAGCTGTGACGAGCGATCCAAACGTGGGCGGTGCGTCGCGCCCTAGTGCGGGCCGAACTGGGCGTTGGCTGGACGGGATCGTCCCGCCGGTCTGCACTCCCCTGGGCCCCGACGGCGAAGTAGACACCGCTTCTCTCGAGCGCCATATCTCCTTCTTGCTCGATGCCGGGGTCAATGGCCTGTTCACGCTGGGCTCTTCCAGCGAGGTTGCATACCTCACCGATGCGCAGCGCGACCGTGTGGTTGAGGTGGCGGTCAAGACGGCCGGTGGCCAGGTGCCGGTACTGGCCGGCGCCATCGATATGACGACGAACCGTGTGGTCGACCACGCCTTTCGCGCCAAGCAGCGCGGCGCCGACGCAATTGTCCTGACCGCTCCGTTCTTCGCACGGTCCGCGCACCCGGCCGAGGTAAGGCTTCACTTTCGCAAGGTCCATGAGCGAGTGGATCTCCCGCTCGTCGCCTACGACCTACCGATATCGGTCCACAACAAGCTCGACTTGCCCACCGTGCTCGAGCTCGCCGGCGACGGCGTCCTCGATGGTCTCAAGGACTCGAGCAACGACATTCACGGTTTCCGAGCAGTTGTCACGGGTACTCGGCAATTCGAGAAGTTCTCGGTGTTCACTGGGTCTGAGCTCGTCGTCGATTGTGCATTGTTCCTGGGCGCCGACGGGGCAGTCCCGGGCCTGGCTAACGTCGACCCCCACGGGTACGTAGCCTTGTACGAGAGCTGTCGGGCGGGCGATTGGGACAAAGCCCGTGAGATGCAGGCCCGGCTGGTCCGGCTGTTCGAGATCACGACATGTGCCGACCCGTCCAAGAAGGGCCTGAGCTCTTGTGGCCTCGGGGGGTTCAAGACCGCGCTCATGCTCCGGGGCGTGATTGCCAGCAACGCCATGGCGCTGCCCCAAATCCCGCTCGATGCCAACGAGGTTGAGGCCGTAAGGGCTGTGCTTGTGCGAGAGGGCCTGCTTTAACGAGCAATAACTAGCAAGACGTGGCTACCACCCCGTGACTAGCGGTGCTCGAGCGCTGGCATCACTTTCTCAGCAAGTAGGTCGACCGTTTCTTGGTCCCGCCCGTTGACCGTTGCGAGGAAGTACTCGGCCCCTGCGTCGAGGAGCCGGCTGTAATGAGCAATAGCCTCGTTGGGTGTCGCAAATAGAGGTTGCGTGTTCAAACTGGCGTCCGGTATGCGGGCCGTTTGGCGCTTTCGGTCGAGTTGGTCGTGGTCCGGCGCCAGAGTGACCAGCGGTGTCCAGTGGCTTCGGAGTATTGCTTCGTACGGCCGGCCCACTTCGTCGCAATAGCGGCGGAGCACGTCGTACTTGCGCCGGACGTCGACGGGCTCGAACGCTCTGCCCACCCATTCGTGCGGCCCGAAGTTCGAGACATCGGCGTACTGGGCCACCTGGCGGAGCGTGAACCTTTCGCCACCCCCGCCGATCAAAAGAGGGATGCGCGGCTGCTGCACCGGTCCTGGCTTGAGCGTGGCGTTGGTGAGGGCGAAGGGCCGGGGTCGCTCTGCGGCTCTCCCGCTAGTAGGCCCTGGATGGTGTGGACCGCGTCCGCCAACACTCGGTGGCGCTCGGCGGCCGGGGGGAACGGCAAGCCGAGCAGGGAGAATTCAGGTACGTCGTCGCCCACTCCGAGCCCTAACACGAGGCGCCCCTTGCTCATGCGATCGACGTCGGCCGCTCCTCGGGCAATGAGGAACGGGTGGCGGTAGTAGACGCAACTGACGAGCGAAATGAGCCGCATGCTCGTCGTCTCGGCAGCGAGCGCAGCCAGAGTGGTGAAGGTGTCCATCGACCTTGTCGGGTGGTCGTTGACCCAGTAGGCGTCGAAGCCTCGCTGTTCAGCACCGACAACAAAGGCTTTCAGTTCGTCAAAGTCGGGCAGAAAAGCGCCGACCACCGAGAACCTGACCCTGGACCTGGCTTCAGCGACCCACGGGTGCACATCGTCGCTCACCGTTCCATGTTGGGCCGGAGCAGTGACGGGCTCGCTGTCGGCCAATGTCAACGAGCTTTGGACGGCCCGTCCGGGCCGGGCGACTCTCGGTTAGCTTCGAGCACCCGCTGGTACGTGCCTGTGATGTGGCCCTGGACCATCTTTACGGCCTGAGCTCGCTTGCGCCGCTTCAGCACCTCGAGGAACTCGAGATGGTCTTTCAGCCATGTCTGGGCGAAGTCATGTCGCAGGGCACCCCGGTGGACCAGGTAGAGAAAGATCTGCGAGCGCAGCGACCGCCAAGCTTGGTAGAGCCGCCTGTGGTGGGCGGCCTGGAAGAGGGCGTCGTGAAAGGCGACATCGAGCCCGGCCACCGCCGGTCGAGTTAGCGGCCGCGGGAGCTTGTCGAACTGCTGCAGTACGGCAGCCATCCGTTGGAAGTCTTCCTCGGTGGCGTTGACGCAGAGCCACTCGGCAGCCAACGACTCGAGCGCCGTGCGCAGGCTGTAGATCTCGTGGACCTCGTCGAGCCCCAATTGCGCCACCGTCGCCCCCCGGTGCCGCTCCAGTATCACTAGGCCCTCCTGGGACAGCAGGACCAAGGCTTCGCGCACCGGCCCGCGGCTCACGTTCATGTTCGATGCCAGCTCTTCCTCAACCAACCTGTGGCCCAAGTCAATGCGACCGGAAAAGATGGCCTCCCGGATGCCGTCGGCAACCTCGTCTGCGAGCACACGCCGGCGAGCGGGGCCAATAGCAAGGCCAGCGTTGCTGATATCGGTCACGGTCAGCCTCTCGGGGTGAACAACCAGGGTAGAGGGCAACAGTCTACAGGTGACGGTGGTGCCGGGCCCGTGTCGTGGCCGGGCGTCTTCATGCGGCGCGACAGCGGTTGACCAGGCTGCCAATTGCCTCGATGGAAGACGTGACCGTCTGGCCCGCCTCCAAGAAGACGGGCGGGACCATGCCCTGGCCGACGCCGCCGGGCGTCCCGGTGAAAATGAGGTCGCCCGGGTCGAGGGTAATGACCCGGCTCAGGTACATCACCAGTTCAACCGGCTTGAACAGCAAGTCAGAGGTGCGCGAGTCCTGCCGCACCACTCCGTCGACGGCGCAGCTGATTGCCAAGTCAGGTTCAACTCCCGTGATGTCGGTCGTCGTCATGCACGGTCCCACTGGCGTCGTCGATTCGCATGTTTTGCCCTGGAGCCACTGCGAGGTACGGCCCTGCAGGTCGCGTGCGGAAATGTCGTTGCCCACGGTGAACCCTGCGATGGCCGCTGCTGCTTGTTCAGCTTCGGCACTGCGGACCTCTCGGCCGATGACGACTACGAGCTCGACCTCCCAGTCGACGCGCTGCGAGATGGACGGCAGGACGATAGGGTCGCCGTCGCCGATAAGAGCGCGGGTGTACTTGGCGAAAACCGTCGGGTAGTCGGGCACTGTGGCGCCGGTTTCCTCGATATGGCGGAGATAGTTCTGTCCGATGCAGAGGACCTTGGGAGGTCGCGGGACCAGGGCCCGCACGGTGACAGCATCCTTCCCCACCCGAGATGTGGCCGCAGCGGTGCGCGCCGCCTCCACCCCTCCCGGCATGGCCAGCAAAGCCCCCACGTCGGTCGGCTCCAGCAATTCAAAATGGTCGTCGCCGACCCGAGCGGCATATGTGCGCTCGCCGTACAACACCGTCGCCAATTGCACCTAGCCGTCCTCCTTGAGTTGATGAAAATGGGCTCGCCCGGGTTTCACCCCAAGAACTCGGGGCCCGGGAGACCCTGGACACCAGGGTCGAGCGCAAAAATATAGCCGGCCTTCTCAGTGCCAAGCGAACTGTCGTCCAGACCGTGAGCAGAAACTGCGATAAAGAGGGTACTCAGGTCGGGCCCGCCAAAACAGCACGTGGTGACCAAGCTCCCCGGCAAGCGGACGACACGGTCAAGCCTCCCGGAAGGCGTGAACCGGTGCACCTCCCACCCACCGCACAGAGCCACCCAGATGCAACCCTCTGAGTCCACCGCAAGCCCGTCCGGTACGGAGACCACCTCCGCCAGCGTCTCGCGCTCTCCCAATGGCTGGCTGCTAGCGGCGTCGAACGGGTACACATCGACGCGCCGGCGAGCGCTGTCGATGTAATAGCAGCGCCGACCGTCCGGGCTCCACCCGATCCCGTTGGAAACGTCGATACCACTTAACTGCTCGGTCGCCTTCAATGTCACCGGGTCGAGGCAATAAAGCGTGCCCGCGCCCGGGTACGCATCGGGCTCTAGGCACGTCGTGCCAGCCCAGAAACGCCCGGTGGCATCGACGGCCCCATCGTTCATCTGCAGGTACGGCCGGTCGCGCAGTTGATCTGTCACCAGCGAGAACTCGCCTCGTGCGCTCAGGAACCCGAAGCCTTCTCTCACGGCGCAGACGAGGCCTCTGTCCCCCTGACGCGGTGCCACTGCACCGACGGCGCGACCCATTTCCCACTTCTGCATGGGCCCCGATGCGAGGTCATGGGACAGGACCAGGCCGGCGAAAATGTCCACCCACAGCAACCTGCCCTGCCGGGCATCCCAGAGCAGGCCTTCAGGGTGGTCGAAGACCTCGTCCACTACAACCGACACTCCCGGCGAGGCGTGCTCAGCCATGTTCTTCGTAGTCGTAGATGACCCGGCCGCCGACGAGGGTGAACTCGGTCTGCCAGTAGAAACCTTCGAGGTAGCCGAGGACAGGTAGCCGGTACAGGGGCGAGGTCGCGTTGGGCCTTAGCTCGGCCGTAGACGGGCCAGCCCAGCAGCCGTGGACGGCGATGTCGGTGAGGTCGCGCGCAGTCAGCTGTCGGAGCGCGGTCCGTCCATCGATCTGATGAACGATCTTCAGGTTGATGTTCGTGACGAGATTTACACGCCGGCACAGCTCCTCGAACGAGCTGGCGACAGCCTTGTAGGGGAGCGTGCCCGTGAAGATCTCGATCCCGTTGTTGGCCACCGTGCCGACGACGAGGTCACCCCGGTGCTCGAGCTTCACCGTCCCGAGGCGCTTGGGCTGACCATGGAGCTCTCGGCCTCCGGCCATCGCCCTGTCACTTGTGACCCAGAAGTAGGGCGAATAGCTCCCTGTCAGCTCACCCAAGCGAGCCCCCACCATCACATTTGCCTCGTAGGTATCCCGGCCCAGGCCGCCGACATCACCCCAACGTGCGATCTGGACCATGACTGTGTCATTGGTGGGGACCAGCGGCTCAGGCACCAGTGCACGGATAGCCGCCGGGTCGGTCCGGTACTGGATGGTAAGTACCTCGCCATCAGCAAAACGACCAGGAGGGGGCCCATTGAGGGGCGAATCGATCGGCGTCGAGTACGCTGTTCCCGGCGGTGGGACGGCAAACACATCGTCTGGAACGCTCATGCCAGGCTCGTGTCCGCAGTCAACGATGGATCTCCCCGGTCTGCACGCCGGCCGGACCTGCTCACGGCAGGACCGACGCGAGGCTTGCGCCTTCGCACACGTACCCTATCTATCTAGGGCCTCGTCGTCAACAATTGACCGAGGGCTTTGAGAGCTCTGCGGGCGGCCACGAAGCGGGCCGCGACCTTGAGCCCTCGTGACGAATCGTATACTGTTGACAAGACGCTCCGGGTCTGGCGTCGCTTATGGCGTGCCAACGAGGCATGGACGCTCAGGAGGGGAGAGAATTGGCAGCCCAACATCGACCATTGTCCCGTCCTCGCGCACGATGACCCTGTTCAGGGGCGCGGCGACCGGCTGCTCCAACGACAGCGCCTTGAGCGACCGCGCCTTTTCGTTTACTGTCGACCGGTGACTGCAAC
This sequence comes from uncultured Acidimicrobiaceae bacterium, assembly GCA_963725935.1. Taxonomy (GTDB): domain Bacteria; phylum Actinomycetota; class Acidimicrobiia; order Acidimicrobiales; family Palsa-688; genus Fen-671. The sequence goes on from CAVSAM010000007.1 coordinate 501,120, forward strand.
ACCGGCGGTCGCGCCGATGACCCTCGCCCCGGGGCCACGACAGCGCACTCGGCTCAGCTCGTGGCTGGACAGGCGTTTCTACGTATTGGCGACGGTCCCGGCGCTCGTCGTCGTGAGCGCCATAGTCGCGATCCCGATGTTCGTAGGGATCTACCTCTCGTTCACCAACTACACCCCGGTACGGCCGACGTTCAGCTGGGGTGGGCTGGTCAACTACGACCAAATTTACAGCAGCCCCACCGTCCATGCCGCCATCAAGAACACTGCCATCTTCGCTGGCGCAGGGATTGTCATCGAGATGATCTTCGGTTTGTTCTTTGCGATCCTTTTGGCTCGCAAGTTACGCGGCATCTCGTGGTTCCGTGTCATTTACATGATGCCGCTGCTTGTCCCTGGTGTGGCCTCCTCTGTGGCCTGGTCGGTGTTGTTCAACACCGGCAACGGCTGGATCAACTACTTCGCGTCCGTGCTAGGACTGCCCCAGCTGAACTGGGCGGGCGGCACGCACACCGCAATGCCCACGGTCATCATCGCCAACGCGTGGGCGGGGATCCCGATCATAACCATCATCCTCTTGGCAGGTTTGCTCTCGCTGCCGAAGGAACCGGTGGAAGCCGCAAAGATGGACGGCGCCTCGGAACTGCGCATCCTGTACCACATCACGCTCCCCGCCCTGCGCCCTGTACTGGCCTTTGCGGCCCTGTTCCAGATGGTCAACTTGTTCCGCGAGTTCGCGGAGTTCGCCATCATCACCGGCGGGGGGCCGGGCCTGGCCACCAGCGTGCTCAACTACTACGTCTACCAGACGACGTTCGTTTTCGGGGAGCTTGGCCTGGGCGCCGCGCTCGCGGTCCTGCTCGTGGGCGTGATGGCCGTCCCTCTGCTGGTGATATTCAAGCTTTCCAAACGAGGGTCGGCACCGAAGTGGGCTCATGAACCGACGGAGGCCTAGACGTGGCCGTTGACGACTTAGTGGCCCCTCCGGCTGCGAGCCGAGCTTCCTCCTCCTCGCCGTCGGGCTCCGCCTCAGATCCCCACCGGCGACCTACCTTGAGACGCCTAAAACGACGAGCGGGGAACATCTTCACGGTCGTGGCGCTGCTCATCGGCGCTGTCTATATCCTGCTGCCGATCTTCTGGATCGTTACAACAGCGTTCAAGCCTCCGGGCGACGCGTTCGTCATGCCCCCGGTGTTCATCTTCAAGCCGACGCTGAGCAACTTCGGTTCGCTCCTAAGCGGCCAGTACAACCAGTACATCGATGACATCGGCCACTCACTCGTCATCATGGCCTTCAGCGTGGGCATTTCTCTATTGCTCGGTGTCCCCGCCGGCTACGGTCTGGCGCGTTCGCGCTTCAAGGGAAGTGGCGCCATCACCGGCTGGCTCATCGTCGCCTACATCGTGCCTGCGCTCGTTTACATCGTCCCGCTCTATGCCATCTACCAGAGGCTGAACCTGAGCGGCAGCTACCTTTCGGTCATCCTTTACTACCTCACCTTCGAGCTCCCCTTCGTCGTGTTCATGATGCGCGGCTACTTCTCCGACCTGCCGAACGACCTCGAGGATGCTGCCCGGGTCGACGGCTGCTCGCGCCTAGCCGCCTTCCGCAGGATCATGCTCCCGCTCGCGATACCCGGGCTTTCCACGGTAACGATCCTTGCGTGCATCCTGTCGTGGGGTGAGTTCTTCGGCGCTCTCATCTTCACGAGCTCGTCGAACCTGACCGCGCCGGTGGCTATCGAGGAGTACCTCGGCCAGACCACATTGGACTGGAGCACGCTGGCGGCGGCCGCAGTGTTCCTGGTCGTACCCGTGCTGGTGCTGGCTGCCTTCGTGCAGCGGGGTTTCCTGCGCACCGCGGTCTCCGCCACCCAAGGTTAATCCGTTCGCTGCTCTTGGCAGCCCGACCAGATTTTGTTACAGTCAACTGTTAACGTTTGGATGGTCACCGCTCCAGGTGGTCCTACGACGCCAACGCCAAACAACAGGTCCAACAACCGAGAGAACAACAAGAGCCCAAATATGAAGGGGGCAGTATGAAACTTTCACGCCAAAGAGCCCGGCTTGTCGGGTGCGCAACAACCGCTGCCGTAGCGATGCTCGGCACCACCCTTAGCTTCACCGGCACAGCCACTGCAGCACGAGTGGCGGACGCTACGGTCACGCCGGCCACGAGCATCACGATGTGGACCGGTGACGGCCCAGACCAGTCCTGGCAGCAGGCGCTCATCCCCGAGTTCACCAAGGCGACGGGGATCAAAGTCACCTACGACTCCATCCCCGAGGACGTCTTGCAGAACAAGGTGACGGCCGCTCAGGAGGTAAAGTCCACCAGCTTCGCCATGTACGAAGAACCTGAGAGCCTCACGCCCTCCTACAACGCGCTCAATGCCATCTCCCCGATAGCTTCGTACCTGACCAACACGACGCTGACACCTCCGTCGTTCGACCTGGCCGGGATACCGAAGGCATCCGAGGCCCAGTGCACCTTGAGCGGGGTCCAGTACTGCCTCCCGCAAACCGTCGACCCAGGCCCCGAGATGTTCTACAACATCGGGATGTTCAAAGCAGCCGGCCTTACCCCGCCGACGAACTGGAACCAAGTGCTTGCGGACGCCAACAAGCTCACGACCAAGAAGGTCTCCGGGATCTGCATAAGAGGCTCCGTTGATTCGCCGAACGGCTACCCCGTGCTGTTGATGCTGCCGTACTTCCTGCCCTACGCCCCGAACTACCAGGGTGAGTACCTCAACGCCAATTGGGAGCCGCTCTTCAACACGCCGGGGGCGTTGAAGTGGGCGAAGCTGTACGCCCAGCTGATGCAGAAGGACACCCCGCCGGGCGTTTCTGCTTACGGCTATCCCCAGTGCGTGCAGGCGTTCCAGTCCGGTCAAACGGCCATGTTCTGGGACGACTCGACCCTGGCCAATGTCCTGTACTCAAAGTCGATCGACCCCAAGGAGTACAAGAACGCCGGCATCGACGAGATCCCCTGCTCGTCGTGGAACCAGACCTGCCTGCTCGAGGCGCCGTGGGGCTTTTTCATCAACAAAAACGTGAACGCCTCGCAGCAACTGGCGGCCTGGGAGCTGATCGAATGGCTAGCCTCGCCGAGCACGCAGATCCAGGCGCTCAACTCGAGCAAGGACGCGGCTGTCGCCACCAGACCAGCTACGCTCACCTACGCTATTGCCCACGCCTCTAATTACGGTGTGCCCACGCAGTTCCTGCAGGCGGTCCAGTACGCCGGCGCCCACGTTGAGCCGAACGCTATCCCCAACACGGCTGCGTTCCCCATTATCCAGAACACCCTCTTCGTTACTGACTCCGAGCTGATCGCGGCGCAGATCACGCCGCAACAGGCCGTTGCCTTGCTACAGAGCAACATGGTCGCCACGCTCAAGGAGTACAATCTCCCGCCTAAGTAACGCCAGGTTGAAAGCAATAACAACAGGCTGAAAACAACACACCCAAGACCCCACGTCCAGGGACCACCTGGACGTGGGGTCTTGTCTTGTCCAGGAAGCATGTACCGATGACAAATGGTGCTCTGGGACGCATCATCTCCTCGCGGGAGTACGAGTCGTTTTGTCGAACCGAGCTCGACGATCCCTACGAACTGCTTGACGAACTGCGGGCGGTCGCTCCGGTGCACTGGAGCCCATTGCTGGGGTCGTGGTTGGTTACCAGTTACGACGAGGTCAACCGGGCCTTACGCGGCGACTGGCTTTTGCACGACCGCGTTGAGATCAACGTACGCGGCATCCCAGGCCCTGTCCGGGACGGGTACAGCGGCCTGATAACTCATATATCGAATTGGCTTGGTTTCACAGACGGGGCCAAGCACTCCCGGATGCGTGAGGTATCACGCCAGCTCGTCAACCCGGGGCTTGGGGCCAAATTGCAGCCCCGGATCACCCAACTAGTGCTCAACATGGTGGGCGAGCTGCGGGCTTTGGAGACCGTGGACCTACTTCAGGACCTCGCGCTGCGACTACCGGTAACGGTGATCTGTCACGCCCTCGGAATGGAGGGCGCGGATGCGGCCCAGTTCCACGCCTTGACTGAGGACTTAGGTCGCTTCGCGGGGCGCATTGGCACCTCATGGGGCCCCGAGGACCAGTCCATGCTCTACCGGTCAAACCAGAGCTGGATAGCCCTGGAGGAGCTTTTTCGCCGCTTGATAGTCGGCAAGCGGTCCCACCCAGGCGACGACGTGCTCTCCGCCCTTGTTAGCGCTCACGACTCCGGGATGCTCTCCGACGACGAGGTGATCGGCTTGTCGGTGTTCTTTTTTGCCGCTGGCCATGGCACGACACGGGACCTTCTGGCGAACGGGCTTTACCTGTTGATGGCACATCCGGGTGAGGCGGGCAAGCTCCACTCGGACATCTCTGTTGTTGGCAGCGCCATTGAGGAGATGCTCAGGTACGAGAGCCCGATACCAATGGTGTCCCAACTTGCGGGAGCTGACCACGTGCTGGCGGACGCCGAGGTGCGGGCGGGCGATGCGGTGATCCTGCACGTAGGCGCGGCCAACCGGGACCCGGCACAGTTCGTTGACCCGGGTCGTTTCGACGTCACCCGAAAGGAAAACCGCCACCTGGCATTCGGGCTCGGGGCTCATTTTTGTCTCGGGGCGCCGCTGGCCCGCCGCCAGGCTGCCATTGTCTTCGAGGAACTCGCGCCGGACTTGGACCGCCTCGTTTTTGATGAACCACCGCCGGCATGGGGACGCGGGAACATGAGCTCGCGGACGCTGACCACCCTGAGCGCAAGATGGTCGCCGAGTGCAGCTCCCAAGGATGAGCGCTCTACTGTGTGACCCGCACGTGGGCGTCGGGCCGGGAGGTCAAGCCAGGGAGCAGCTCGACCCCGAGCCCGGGGGCCTCGCGCGGTGAGATGCGGCCGTCCCCGATAATCGGCAGCTGCGTGACAATTTCCTTGTACCAGTCGGTGTAGTAGGCGCGCACGGTCTCTTGGACCAGCACATTGGCAGTGCTGACCGAGAAGTGGGCGCCGATGCAAAGCGCGACGGGCCCGACGCAGTCATGGGGTGCAACCGGGATGCCGTAGCTCTCTGCCAGCGCGGCGACCCTGAGGGCCTCGGAAATCCCGCCGCTCCACCCGAAGTCGAAGAGCACGACATCGATCGCGCCGGTGTCGAAAAGACGCTTGAAGTCGAATTTGTTACCCATGGTCTCCCCGAAGGCAAAACGCACTGAAGTGGCTTCGCGCAAACGGCTGAGGGCCTCGAAGCTGTCGAGCCTTATGGCGTCCTCGACCCAGTACGGGCGATAATCCTCGAGGGCGCGGCAGAATCCTCGTGGAGGGTACCGTCTGCCAGAGCCCGTGAAGTTCCACCATGATCTCCATGCGGTCGCCCGCGGCCGAGCGGATCTTCTCGAACGGCTCGAGGCCCTTTTTGAGGTCTTCGAGCGATATCTCGCGGCCACCGGTCGGCCGTGCAAGTTCGTCGAAGGGCCATATTTTCATGGCCGTTATGCCTTCGTCGAGGAGGCTCAGCGCCAGTTCGTCGGCGCGGTGCATGAACGCGTCGAGGTCCTCGTACGGCCCTCGCGGTGCCTCGTCCACGGGTACGGCTGCTGTGGGCGTCCGGCTCGTGCCCCGGTACTGCAGCTCCTTGCGGCCGTAGGCGTAACCCCCGCAGGTGTTGTATATCGGGGCGGTGTCACGGAAGCGTCCGCCGATCAGCTGGTAGAGCGGCTGCCGGCAGACCTTGCCAAGGATGTCCCACAGCGCGATGTCGACCGCAGAGTGGGCACGCGTCGACACGCCAGTCCCGCCGTGAGTGACGTAAAACCCGGGAAGATCCTTGTGGTGGCGTTCGATCGCCAGCGGGTCCTTGCCGAGCAGGCGCCCTGCCACCGACTCATGGACATACGCTTCTACGGCCTCGGGGCCAAAGCAGGTCTCGCCCAGGCCCGTGACGCCTTCGTCGGTGTGGACCAGCAGGCCCGTGAACTCCGGGAACTGGTCGACGCGGACCGTCTCGATACCCGTGATCTTCATGGCCGGTCGTCGATACCGGATATGAGGTCGTTCACGAGGTCGACCCGGGGAGTGGGGATGCCGTGGTGCCGCCCCCGGCGGGCCAGGTCGGCAAATATCTGTACCGACTCGGTTTTTCTTCCTGCCGCGATGTCCTGCGCCATCGAGGAGAAGCTCTGTGGGCCTCTCGGGTCGTACGGGCGCGCCGCCATCACATCCGCCACTTCTTCACCTGTCGCATTGAGGTAGGTCCGCATCGGTAGATCGGGGTAGTCCTCGATCCGCACACCTTCGGCACGAGCCACGGCGTCAACCTCCTCTAATAGCGACCGGTACGCCAGTACCAGCGGGCGGCGGTGCATCATCGCGCCCGTCGACAGGCCGGTCAGGCCCGTTACGGCGAAAATCCCTACAGCGTTGGCGAACTTTGACCACACAAGGCTGCGGCCGTCCTCGACGACGGTGGCGGGCAGCCCGGCCGCGCCGAAGGCTTCACACGCAGCAGTGACGCGCGGCGACGGCGGCGCGCCCAGCTCGCCGAAATAGGTCATGCCGAGTGAGCCGACGGTGACCTGTGCCACCTCGGTCCGGCGGGCGTTCAGCACGGTTGCGGCGCCCAGCACCCGCTCGGGCCCGAAGGCGGCCGCTAGGACCTCGTCTTTCATCACACCGTTTTGGAGACCGACGAACCAGCAATTGCCCAATATCCCGGGCCCTGCGGCGGCCACCTGGTCCACCGCCGCTTCGAGCTGGTGGCCTTTGGTGGTAAAGATCGCGCCCGTCACCGGCGGCAACCGCCTGGGGTCGTCCACAACGCAGAGGTGGCCAGGGCGCGCGGCCTCACCCGAGACCGGTACGCGCAGGTCTAGAAGACCCTCGAGCTGTACCTTGCCTGCGTCTAACAAACCAGCCGTTGACTTGGTGCTCCCGAGCACCGTGACGACTTGACGGGAGGCGGCTAGCGCGACGGCGAGGGCCAGGCCTAGAGATCCGGCACCGACGATAGCGAACGCACCGGCCGCGGCCAAGTCGTCATTGTCCATCTGGTTATCTGCCTCCATGCTACGAATTTCGAAGCGGAGATCTAGGAAGTGCCGAATTGCGTTGGAGCGGTCCTGTCATCGGTGGGTCGGTGTCGAAACATCGCCCTTGGCGCGCCGGATAGAGCCTGCTGCGCAGGCCGCCAGGTTGCCGCCATCCACCGGGAGGAGCACGCCGGAGACCATGGCCGCCGCGTCAGAGGCCAGGAAAAGGACCGGCCCGACCATGTCGGCGGTTGTGGCCAACCGACCGAGCGGGATACCCGTGAGCACCCGTTCCCCGAAGGTCATGCCGCTCGGGTCCTCCCAGTCCATCATCGACAACACCCCGGGCGTGTCAAGTTGGCAAGGCGCGATGGCGTTGACGCGGATGCCGAGATGGCCCCATTCGATGGCGAGTTCTCGCGTCATCTGGATGACGCCGGCCTTGGCGATACTGAAGCCGAAGTTGCCGCGGCCCATGGCGCGCACGCCGCAGGTCGAGGCCGTATTGATTATGCTGCCGTGCACTCCGCCATCTATCATGCCGCGCCCGAAGCCCTGGGCCATCAGGAACGAACCGGTGAGGTTGACGCGCAGGTTGTCCTCGAATTCCTCGAAAGTTTGTAGTTCCGGAACGGTGTGCGAGCCAGCACCGACATTGTTGAAGAGAATGTCCACTTGCGGCAACGCTCGGGTCGCCTGCTCCACGATGGCAGCGGCGCCCGCGGGCCGCGTAGTGTCTCCCACCACCACAAAGGCCTTGCCGTACTTCTCGACCTCTGCAGCGGCCTCCAGTAAGGGCTCTTCCCGGATGTCGACAAGCACGACGGAGGCCCCCTTTTGCGCCAGGCCGACGGAGACGGCGCGTCCGATGGCTCCTCCGGCGCCTGTGACAACGGCGTGGCGCCCAGTCAGGTCGAACAAGTCTCGTTTCCCGTTAGTCAACAGTTCCTCCTCGCGGTGGGGGCTTCCGTACGGAGACGATCGTCGCGCCCGCGTCGTCAATTGTCAACAATGAAGGCAAACGAGGGCGTCGTCCCACCCGAGGGGGACTTTACAGCTGGCCGCGCGTAGCTTGACGGGTCATAACTGGACGACCGCCTTCACGCAGGTCCGGTCGTTGCGGACAGTTTCAACCGCCTGAGGGTAAGAAGCCAGCGGGAACCGGTGTGTGATCAAGCCATCGGAGCGTACCCGGCCGTGACGCAGGGCGAGCACGGCGCGGTCGAAGCTGAAGCATTGAGCGAACGAGCCCTTTATCGTCAGCTCACGCCGGAACACGTCGTATGGGCTGACCGGGAGGCGAACCTTTTCGTCCGCCATGCCGTAGACGAAAAGAGTCCCCCCTTCGCGCACCATGCCCAGCGCACGGTTGAGGACGCTTAGCGCCCCTGTGGCGTCTATGACGATGTCGAAGCCCTCGGGCGCCAAGTCGGACAGGGCCGCCGCGCCAGCGTCGGGGTCTTCACGCCCGATGCGGACGGTGCCGTCCGCCCCAAAGTGATGAGCCAACTCGAGCTTGGCTTCGGTCGGGGCGGCAACAGTGAGCCGCCCGGCCCCGCTTTGGCGCAGCAGCTGGGTCAGTATCAGGCCGCTCGGGCCGGCGCCCAGGACCAGTACGTCCGACCCCGGCCGCATCGCCAGGACGTCGAGGCCATGGATGGCACATGCCACCGGTTCGGTCAGGACAGCCGTGTCGAGGTCGAGATCGTCGACCGGGTAACATTTCGCCGCCGGCGCCACGAGGTACTCAGCGAACCCACCGGGATCGGTAACGCCTAGCGCCCGCAGATGCCGGCAAAAATTGGGCCGCCGCTGCCGGCATTTGTCGCAGAGCCCGCAGGTGAGCATGTTGTCGAGCGCTACGAGCTGACCGATGGCCAAGCCCTCGGCCTGCTCGCCCAACATGTCGACCTCGCCGATCACTTCGTGGCCCGGGATGAGCGGGTAAACCGGAAAGAACTCGCCGTCGTGGAGGTGGACGTCGGTGCCGCAAACCCCTGTGACGCGGGACCGCAAACGGACCTCGCCGGGCCCCGGCATGGGGTCGCTGACCTCTGCCAACCGGAGCTCGCGGGGCCGGTCGTATACGGCTGCTTGCATGGTGCCTCCTCTTGCTCGCTCAGTGGGCCACTACGGTTGCTTTCAGCCCGAGGCCCTGGCGGGTCCGGTCGAAAGCCTGCCCGATCGCATCGAGCGGCACGGCCTCGTCGAGCAGCTTGTCGGCGGGGATGCGGCCGCTAGCCAGGAGGGCCATCGCCCTCCCGAAGCTGTGGCGGACCGAATTGGTGCCGACGATCGTGAGCTCGCGTTTGAAAACATCGTAAGGAGAAAGCTCGACCCGCGCGTCGTCCCGGGCCACGCCGAAGATAACGAAGGTCCCGGCCCGGCGTACCAGCGATAGCCCTTCCTGGATCGCCGCGGGGTTGCCGGAAGCGTCAACGACCACCTGCCAGCCGCGTTCACGGTCCAGTTCATCAGTGCTGGCTACCGCGCGGTCGGCCCCGAACAGCGTGGCCGCTTCCCGGCGCAAGGGGGCTCGCTCGACCACGTCCACCCGTGCACCCCCGAGGGAGAGCAGCCGGGTGAGTAGTAGGCCAGCCGGCCCGGCGCCAGTGACCAGCACGTCGGCACCGACTACAGGCCCGGCTCGGTCCAGGGCGTGTAACGCGCACGAGAGGGGCTCGGTAAGCGGCGCCCACTCTGCCGGGACTCCCTCCGGTACCGGCTCACAGCGGTCGCTGCGTACGTTGACGTAACGAGCGAACGCGCCGTCGACAGTTGTCCCTAGGCCTCCGCCGTTGGCGCATAAATTGGTCCAGCCACTGCGGCACTGCTGGCAGTGGCCGCAGTAAACCATTGGGTCGACGGCCACAAATGTGCCCAGAGGGGGGCCGGAGGCACCCGGGCCGATGCCTACCACGCGCCCGCTAAACTCATGGCCGGGGATCACCGGGTAGCGCACGGTCGGGATTTCCCCGGCCACGACATGGAGGTCGGTGCCGCAGATCCCGCAGCGCTCGACTTCGACTACGACTTCGTCCGGCCCGGGCGCGGGGTCGGCTACTTTCTCAACCCCCCAGTGACCGGGCCCGCTGACAACCACCGCCTTCATTTCGGGCCAGTCGTGCGCCCGAGGCCATGGAGCTCGCGAACGGCAGCCACCGGGTTGGGATGGCCGAAAACGAACGAACCGGGGACCACACCGTCAGCGCCTGCCTCGGCCAGGACCTTGACCGTGTGGGGCCGGATGCCGCCGTCGACCACGATCAATGGCCGTTGCCCGTCGCCCGGGCGACCAGCTCGGGACCCGACCAGGGCCGCCACGCGCCCGGGCGTCGTCGGGTCGAGCTCGGCACCCTTGATGCCGATCACCGTACCCATGACCAGCACCCGGTCGATGGCGTCGAACAAGCCTTCGGCCTGTTCGACCGGTTCGTGGAGTTCCAAGCCGAGGGATGGCCGGGCCCCTCCGAGCGGATCGCCCCGAGGGTGCTGGCGATGTCCCGGCTCGCCCCGCTCTGCACGGTGACCATGTCCGCCCCCGCCTCGATGAACCGCGGAGCCCAGAAGTCCGGGTCGGAAACATTCAAATGGACATCGAGCACGGTATTGGTGCGAGCCCGCAGCGCGGCTACCAAGTCGGGCCGAAGAGCAGCTCGGGGACATTATGGCCGTCGAAAACGTCCAGGTGGAACCCGTCGGCTACCTCGCCGAGCCGATCGACCGCCTCCCCGAGCGCCAAGAGGTCAGCTGACCACAGAGACACATAGGCCAGCATTGCCGTCCCTCCCTAAACCCTCAGGAGGCTCGCTTGTCCCCCTAAGTTCCGGAACGCTACGATATTGCACCAGAACGACCCGAGTCAAGAACGATTCGAAAGGATTCGTAAGCGAGTGGAGCCTTTGGCCAACGACGGCCACCCGGGCGAGCGGGCGGGCCGGGCCAGGATGCGTGCGAGGATGGTCGTTGGGGCCGACATCGGAGGCACCAAACTTTGCACCCTCCTCGCTGGTGAGGACCACCGTGTGGCCTACCGCACCTGGTCCGAGCACGGCGTGGGCGCAACCGGCGAACTGGTCGATTACCTGGTCACCGCTGTTGAGGACTGCCGGGAAGTGGCCGGAAGCTCCGGAGGCGACGTCGTGGCTGTCGGGGTCGCTGTGGCGGGATGGCTTTCTCCCGACCGCGAGCGGCTCATCTTGGGTGCCAACCTGGGCACCCGAGACCGGGACCTGGGTAGCGAGCTACGCCACCGCCTGGGGTTGTCGGTGGTGATCGAGAACGACGGCAATGCCAGCGCACTGGCTGAGGCCCGGGCGGCCAAGGAGAGCCGTTGCGTGGTCGTCCTCACTCTTGGGACGGGCGTGGGTGGCGGTGTCGTCGTGGACGGGCAGCTCTTGCTGGGTGCTTCGGGTTTGGCGGGCGAGCTCGGACACCTATGCGTTGGCAAGGGAGGCCCACCGTGTGTCTGCGGGGGCCGGGGCTGCCTGGAGCTCTTCGCCAGCGGCCCGGCCATTGCGCGTGCCGGCCACGCTGCGACGAGCGCCGAGGTTGTCGCCGCGGCCGAAGCGGGAGACGCCACCGCTCAGAAGGTATTGCGTGCCGCCGGCGCCGCCATCGGCAGGGCCATCGTGCTCCTCGTACCAGTGGTCGACCCCGACCTGGTGCTGATCAGCGGTCGGTTGGCGGAGGCGGCGGACCGCTGGCTGCTGCCTGCCGCACGGGCCACGGTGAACAGGTCGCGGCCCTTGCGCGAGGTGGTCCCGCCGCCGCGCATCGGCCTCGGGCGGCTGGGCCCGGAAGCTACCGCTATCGGTGCCGCAGAGCTCGCCCTCCTCATCGCGACGGGAGTGGCTGCCGCTTCGACGGCCAGCCCCCGCTCGGCGTAGGCGAGCGCCATGACGCCACCAGTTATGGCACCCGGCCAACTTCGCCTCGGTGTCGTCGGCCTCGGCCGGATCTCCCAGGTTGCGCACCTGCCGGCGGCTACCAAAGCCGATCGGGTGCGGCTGGCGGCCGTGTGCGATGCCAGCCCTACCGTCGTCGACAAAGTCGCCAGGCACTACGACGTCCCGGGTTTCACGGATTTCGGACAGCTCCTGCAACAGAACCTAGACGCCGTCCTGGTAGCGACACCGGACCGCTCCCACGCCGCCCTGGCCACGTTGGCCCTGCAGGCCGGCAAGCACGTCCTGGTCGAAAAGCCGCTGGCTGACAGCGTCCCCGCCGCTGAAGAGCTGGCCCGCTTTGCCGCCGGCAGCGGGTTGAAACTCCAGGTCGGTGCTATGAAACGGCACGACCCTGGTATCGAGTTCGCGAGAGCGTCCTTGCCCCGTATCGGCCCAATCATCACGGCGCAGGCTTGGTACCGGGTGATGGCGGCCCTCCGGCCGCCCACCGAAGCGACCCTGTTCCCCAAGACTTTCGTGGACGACGCCGTGCGGGAGGTGGAGGCGACCTACAAGGCGGACCGGGAGCGTTACTTGCTCAGCACCCACGGGGCCCATGTTTTTGACGGCATCCGCCACCTGATCGGCGAGGTCACCACCGTGCGTGCCGAGGTGGCACACGTGGGCAAGGATTTCAGCTGGCACGGTACCGGCCGGTTGGCAGAGACCGGTGGCCTCGCCTCGTTTGAGATCTCCGCCAACGTCCACGCAAAGTGGGCCGAGGGCTTCGACGTCTACGGGGAATCGGGGCACCTGCGAGTCCGCTCGGCGTTCCCGTTCTTCAGGCGAGCGAGCGAAGTCGCCCTTTTCTTTGAGGGTGACGCCACCACGCTAAGCCCGTCCTTCGGCGACACCGACCCTTACGAACGCCAATTGGAGGCGTTTGCGCGTGCCGCCCTGGACGGCGGGCCGGCCAGCCCCAGCGGGGAAGACGGCGTGTCCGCTGTCCGCTTCATCGAGGCGGTCAGGACCAGCGCCAGCCGGGGCGGCGAGGAAGTACCCATATGACGGCAGAGCTAGGTATTTTCGCCCGCATCTTCACCAGGCCCACAGCCGAGGAGGTGGCTACGGCCGTCGCCGCCGCCGGCTTCGGTCTGGTGCAGCTCAACTTGTCGTGCATCGGGGCGCCCACCGTCCCGCCAGTCGGAGCCGCTGTCGACTTCGCCGGCATCCGATCGACGTTCGAGGCGCACGCGGTCAGGATCTGGGGGCTCTCGTGCACCTATAACCTCGTCCACCCCGACCTCGCCCAGCGTGCCGAGTACACGGCCCGGGCCGAGTGGCTGATCGGCCGAGCGCCCGAGCTCGGTGCGCAGGTCGTCACGTTGTGCTCTGGGACCCGCGACGCAGAGGACATGTGGCGCGCTCACCCAGCCAATTCCTCCCCCGAAGCTTGGGCTGACCTCCGCACCGGGCTTGACAAACTGTTGCCGGCGGCCGACGGGGCAGGTGTCCGCCTCGGGATAGAACCCGAACCGGGCAACGTCGTCGCCGACGCCGCGAGGGCAAGCGAGCTGCTCGCCGAGCTCGGCAACGACGCCAGGTTGATCGGGATCGTGCTGGACCCGGCCAACTTAGTTACGCCCGCTACCGCCTCTGACCAGGGCAGGATCCTTCGGCACGCTTTCGACGTGCTCGGCGCCGAGACTGTTGCCCTCCATGCCAAGGATGTCGTCTCCACCGGCTCCTACGCGGCCGCTGGTCTTGGACAGCTCGATTACGACCTGGTCTTCGAGTTGCACGCGGTGCTCCCGGTGCCGGTCCCTGTGATCGTTCAGGACAGCACCGAAGCAGACGTCCCCCGCACCCGGCGCTTCTTGCTCAGCTCTGCGTTGAGACAAGAGGCCCGGGCCAATGGGTGACCCCGAAATGCCATCTATGGACCAAAATGCGCGCTAGACAACAAAATCGGTCAGTAGAAGGGGTTGTGAGGCCGGGGGGGGCCGGCGGAGACCCCGAAAGCCCGGGGGAGACCCCAGTGGTTGCCAGCCGAGTGGGCGAGAGCGCAGGCGGCTCCTACGCGTCTACCGCCAACTATCGGCTAGAGCTCAACGAGAGCCACGACGGTGCCGTCGTGCTGTTGCACGGCCTCGGCGGCGAACTGAGCCAGCTCTGGGGGCTAACGCCGGGGGAGGTCGGTGGCCGCCCGGCTCCCATCCTTGCGGCGGACGCTCGCGAGCACGGGAGCACCTTCACGGCGGACATGGGACCGTTGAGCTTCGATGCCATGGCCCAAGACGTCGCGAGTCTTGCTGACAATTTGCAGCTCGGCCCCAAGCTCGTCCTTGTCGGTGTGTCCATGGGGGCTGCCACGGCGTTGGCGGTAGCGACCAAGGGCCCCGGTCGCGTGCATGCCCTCGTAATTGTGCGGCCGGCTTGGCTCAACCAGCCGTTGCCAGACAATCTCCGGGCCTTCCCGGAAGTGGCCAAGCTGCTCCGCGCCCTTGGGCCTGAGGGAGGCCGGGCAATTTTCCAGGAGTCGGAACGCTACCGGGAGATCGAGGCCGTTTCGCCGAGCGGAGCGGCGAGCCTTCTCGGCCAGTTCGACCAGCCGAAGGCCGTTGCCAGGGCACGCCGACTCGAGGAGGTGCCCTCCTCCGTCCCTTACCAGGACGTTCAGTCGATCAGGAGCCTATCGGTACCCGTGCTCGTCATTGGGGCACCAAGCGACCCGGTCCACCCCCTCGGTTATGCCGAAGAACTGGCAAGCCTGATACCCCGCAGCCGCTTGGCGGTGCTCACTTCTAGAGATCTGTCCCCGGAACGCAACCGCGCCGACCTGGAGTCAACTGTGACCGGCTTCTTGGCGGATCTGGCGCCGATGCCCGGGCAGTAGAGGCCCCTGCAGTAGAGATCGAGGGCGCGTCGAAGCACTTACGCGCGACGACGGCGGGTGGGACTGCGCTGAAAAGCGCGAATGTGATCTGGCAGACCGCACATCGATGAGCGCCGAGGCCATTTCTTTGCATGGGCGTCAGTGATGTGGGTGCCTCGAGATCACAGCCGCGCTTTTGGCGGTGCTTTTGGAGGCGCTTTTGGAGGCGCCTTTGCCGGCGGCTCGAGGCTGCTAGAGCGCTCATATCCCCCGACCGAAGAATACGGCGGGCTGCCTTGACAGTCAGACGTTTCGAGGCTAGATTAAGTCAAATCGATTTGACAACGGCAAGTTGCCATATATGAAGCCAGATATGAGAGGGATTAGATAACGCCGTTGTATCGATTCGGACGGAGGGGTGAGTGGAGCAGCTAGCTGGGCGTTGCACGCTCAAGGACGTCGCACTATTGGCGGGGGTCTCGGTGACGTCCGCATCGATGGCGCTTTCGGACAGCCCTCGGGTGGCGGCCGTGACTAAAGAAGCCGTCCGCATCGCCGCGACCAAGCTGGGCTACGTCCCTCACTCGGCTGGGCGGGCCTTGCGCAGCCAGCGTGTGAGCGCAATTGCCGTGGTCCTGCCGCATTCGAGCCAGCACGTCTTCTCGCACCCGACTCTGACCGCCCTTCTTGATGGCGTTGTCTCCGTCGCTGCAGACAATGATCTCTCGACGATATTGTCGACCTCTCGCACTGAAGAGGACGAGGCCTCGGCCTACCGCCGGTTTATGAACGGGCGAGAGGCCGACGGGATCGTGGTGGCATCGGCGGCAGTCGCCGACGCGAATGTTATTGGGCTTGCCCGGTCTGGTTACCCGATCGTCATTGTGGGCCGTGCCCCGCATGTGGCCCGAGCCACTGCCGTAAGCCTCGACGACTGCCATGGGGGCGAGGTCGCCACTCGCCATCTCCTCGATGTCCATGAAGTTCGGCGTGTAGCCCACATTTCCGGCCCGCTGGGCCACCAATCTGCCCAGGACAAGCTGACGGGTTACCGGAGCGCACTTATCGCGTCGGCAATTGCCCCTGACGCGGCTCTAGAGGTTGAGGGCGACTACTCCGATGAAAGCGGTGCTCGCGCCGTCAAGGAACTGGTACGAAGAGGCATCCCCTTTGAGGCGATATTCGCCGCCAACGACCAAATGGCACTGGGTGCCCGGGAGGCTCTGCAGACCATCGGGCTCAGTGTCCCTGGGGACGTGCTCTTGGTCGGCTATGACGACATCCCCCTGGCCCGATATGTCGAGCCGGCACTCACTTCGGTCCAAGGCAACATGGTCGAAGTCGGTTCGGTGGCGGCACTGCGCTTACTCGATTTGATAGGTGGCCGAATGCCTGATCAGCCGGTCACCTTATTGCCGACAGAACTTGTCGTCCGGAAGTCGTGCGGGTGTGGCAGGCCTTGAGCCAGAGCACCAGGCCCTTCGCTTCGGCAAAGTCCTACCGGAGAAAAACAAACACAAGAACACGACACCAACCCGATACCGACACGACACCAACACGACACCAACACGACACCGAACACGACACCAACACGACACCAATTGAAAGGGGAGCCTTAACATGAGGAAACAACTGGCATTACTGGGGGCGGTGGCTTGCATCTCTGCAAGCCTCGCGAGCGCCGGGGTACCGGCGGCCTTCGCCTCCGGCGGCAAGGTGACGCTGACCTATTGGGCCGGCTTCACCGGAGGGGACGAGCCGACCTACGTAGCCCTCGTCAAGCAGTTCAACCAGACACACCCAGACATTCAAGTCAACATGACCATCGAACCATGGGACACGATTGCGCAAAAATTGCCTACCGCAATGGCAACCGGCGCCGGCCCTGATATCGCCACACCTGACTACAACGTGGGGACGATCCGGGAGTACATCAAAGAAGGTTTGATCGCCCCAATCGATTCGTTGCTAGGCAGCGGCCCGAACCAGGTGCCAGCCAGCGTCATCCCGCCCGCCATCAAAGCCGCTTTCACAGTGAACGGGCACCTCTATGCCGCACCGGCAAACTGGGCCACCCTCGAGCTCTATTACAACAAGACGCTGTTTGCCAAGGCGGGGATTGCCGCGCCGCCCAAGACGATGACGCAGCTCCAGCAGGACGCTGTCAAGCTGACGGTCAAGTCCGGGTCACGGGTCACCCAGTACGGGATGGCCATCGCTGACCACGCTACGATCGCCATGTGGCCCATCTTCATCTGGGCCAATGGCGGGAACATCCTGAACGCCCAAGGTTGTTCTGTCCTGGACAGCCCGAAGACGGTTCAGGCCGTTAGCAGTTGGGCCAACCTCATCGTGAAGGACCAGATCACGCAGGTCGGGCTCGCCGGCCAGGACGCCGACAACCTGTTCTCGGCGCAAAAGGCTGCAATGGAGATCAACGGCCCTTGGGCGATCGGCGAGTACGTGCCTGCAAAGGTGAACTTCGGTTTGGCCCCGGTCCCGGTCGGAGCCATCGGCAAGCTCGTCACGACGGCGAGCACGGTCCCGATGGTCGTAAATGCAAAGTCGAAGAACATGGCCGCCGCGCTCACGTTCTTCGCCTGGTGGATGAGCAAGCCCGCTCAGGCCGGTCTCGCTGAGGGTGTCGGCTACCCGCCGTCCCGGACGGACATGGCCAACTACCCAGGCCTGACGAAAAACCCTTACGTGGCCGGTTTTGCAGCTGAAAGCCCTGACGCCCAGTTCTACCTGCCCACGCTGGCCAACTTCAACTACGTCGACTCCAGCATCTTCTCGCCCGCGATCGCCGCGGCCGAGCGGGGGGGCAACGTCGCCACCATTCTGCAGGCCGCCAGTCAACAGCTCAACCAAGCCGTGGGTTGCAAGTAAGCGTAAGCCCAAGGCCATAACCCAGCCTTACCGGCACCGGCCGCCCGTACAGACAGGCATCTGCCTCTTTGCTGCGGGCGGCTTCCCCGGTGCTCGACCGTTTTGGTTAGCATCAAGACCAGGCAGTGGCAAGCGAGGCTTCTCGCCCGCCACGCGGCCGACCAGTGACCAGGAGCCTTCGATCCCGCAAAGACCGAGAGGCGTGATTCTGTGAAACACAGCAGCGCCCTTTCGCCCAACATCTCCTTCGGGACGGCCCGGCTACCGGCCGGCCGTAGTCGCCGGGCCATCCGGCTGCGCCGCCATGCGCGCGCGTACGTCTTCTTGGTGCCGAGCGTCACAATCTTGCTCGTTTTCGTCGGTTACCCGATCGTTCAGTCGTTCTGGATGAGCCTGCATAACTGGTCGTTCTTCGCCACGGTCCAGCCCTACGTCGGGCTGCAGAATTATGAGACCCTGTGGCACGACTCGCGCTTTTGGGGCGATTTACGCAATACGGCCATCTATACCGGCACAGTCGTGCCTCTCCAGGTTTGCTTGGGGCTCGCCCTGGCGGTCGCACTGCAGCGCAATACCTCCATCAACAAGTTCTTCCGGTCGGTCTACTTCTTCCCCGTGATCTCGTCATTGGCGACGATGGGGATCGTGTGGAAGTTCCTCCTCGACCCTACGATCGGCATCATCACCCACGCCATGGTTGCCGTCGGATTACCCGATATTGACTTCCTCGAAAGCACGACGTGGGCGCTTCCGGCGGTGATCCTCGTGGGTGTGTGGAAAGGCGTCGGCTTTTCCATGGTGATCTTTCTTGCCGCCCTTCAAGACGTCCCCGAATCATTGCTGGAGGCGGCCACCCTCGACGGGGCGGGACCATGGGCGCGGTTTCGTCGCGTGGTACTGCCAGGGCTCCGGCCGAGCCTACTGTTCTCCTCTGTCATAGCAACGATCGCCTCCATGCAGCTGTTCGACTCCGTCTACGTCATGACCGGCGGTGGCCCGATCTTTCACACCGAGACCCTTGTCACCTACATCTATTTGGAGGCCTTCGACTACTCCCAACCCGGGTACGCGGCGGCGCTTTCTTGGGTACTGTTCGTGCTGATCCTGGGGATCTCTATGCTCCAGCTCCGGCTGTTCCGCTATGTAGAGGTGAACTGATGGTCCTAGCTGTGGAGCCCAAGCGCGTCCGACGGAAAGCAGCCGTCTCGGACGTCCCCGCGTGGGCGCGAAGGGGCGGGTGGTGGTGGGGGCTGTCCCGTTGGACCAAGTGGGTCGTGTTGCTCGCGGGGGCAGTGATAATCATCCTGCCCTTCCTGTGGATGTTGGGTGCCTCCTTCAAACCGGAGAGCGACATCTTCGGGTACCCGCTGCGGCTACAACCTACGCATCCCACTTTTGCCAACTACGTGGGTATTTGGCACGAGCTCCCCTTTTTCCGGCTGCTGGTGAACTCAGTTGTCTTCGCAGGAGGCGTAACTGTATGTTCGGTGTTTTTTGACTCGCTGGCGGCCTACGCCCTCGCACGTTTGCGCTTCCCGGGCCGGACGCTAGCATTCTATTTGGTGCTGGCCACCTTGATGGTCCCGTTCCAGGTGACACTGGTGCCGCTGTTCCAACTCCTGTTCAAGATGCACTGGTTGAACACCTACCAGGGCCTGATCGTCCCTAGAGCCACCAGCGCCTTTGGGATTTTCCTGCTCCGTCAGTTCTTTATCACCATCCCCCGAGAGCTCGAGGAAGCAGCCCAAGCGGAAGGCGCGTCGGAGTGGTACATCTACTCGAGGATCATGCTTCCGCTCGCCAAGCCGGCACTAGCGACGTTGGCGGTGTTCTACTTCATGACCAATTGGAACGACTTTCTTTGGCCGCTCGTGGTTACCTCGACCACCAATATGCGCACGCTCCCGGCTGGGCTAACTTTGTTCGCGGGCGAGTACGTGGTCGAGCACGGGGTGCTCATGGCCGGTGCGCTGATCAGCCTGCTCCCGCTGGCGGTGGCCTTCGCCCTCGCCCAGCGGTACTTTACTCAGGGCATCGCTACAACCGGGTTGAAGGGGTGACCGCCAGGCTCAGCGCTGGCGGCGAGCTTGTGTTCGCCGTCGGGATCGAAGACACCGCGATCGGGTCACCGCTACGCGGCGGAGGCCTCCCCCTAGACGAGCACGACCTCACTGCCCATAGCCAGCAATGGCGTGACGATCTGCTCCGGGCCGCCGCCACCGGGGCTACGTCGCTACGCTACGGCTTTCCGTGGTACCGCGTGAACCCAGAGCGCGGTGTCTTCGATTGGTCCTGGACCGACGAGGTGGTCGAGTTCCTGGTCGAGCGCGTGAAGCTAGATGTCATCGTCGACCTCGTGCACTACGGGGCTCCAACGTGGCTGGCAGGGTCCTTTACCGATCCCGACTTCCCCGCCGCCCTTGCCGAGTATGCGCGAGCTGTCGCGACCCGTTACCACGGCGCCGTCGGTGCTTACACCCCCCTGAACGAACCGCTGGTCACGGCCTCGTTTTGCGGGCTGCGAGGTATCTGGCCGCCCTACCGCGAAGGAGACGATGGTTGGGCCGCGGTTGTCGTGTCGGTAATGGCCGGGGTGCAAGGCGCAATACAAGCCATTCGTGAGGCGGACGGTACGGCAGAGATCGTGCACGTGGAGGCGGTGCAGGTTTACCAGACCCAAGATCCCTCATTGTCCGAGGAGGTCCGGCTCTGGGCCCGGCGTGCTCAAATGCCGACCCGGCTGCTCCTCGGCCACGTTGGCCCCGACGACGAGGACTGGTCATGGCTGGTGGACCACGGTGCCGACCCCGCTTCCCTGGAGGACTTGAGACAGCACGCTCAACGCCCCGACGTCCTCGGGCTCAACTACTATCCGGAGCTGTCCAGTCGCGAGATCGTCAGGCTGGACGCCACGACAGCCCACGTGGCGCTCGACGGCGGTCTGGAGCCTCTTGCGGGCGAAATGCGTCGGGCACACCTCGCTTACGGGCTTCCTCTGATGGTCACGGAAACCGCTGTCGAGGGCGACGCCGACAAGCAGTGCGCCTGGGTCGACCAACTTGTCGCGGGGCTTATCGCTCTGCGGGTGGAAGGCCTTCCGATAGTTGGGCTCACCTGGTGGCCGCTTATGGACTTTGTCGACTGGAGCTGGGCCTCAGGTGGTTCAGTGGTCGAGGAGTTCTACCGGCGCGACGGCGTGGGACAACGGCCCCACCCGATTTCCCCACTTGGCGTGCCAGGCGGTCCCCTGGAGCCCTTCTTGCGCCGTATGGGGTTATACCGCCTCGATGCTGACGCCACCGGCAAACTTGAGCGGCGACCTACAAGTGCCCTGGAGCATTTCCGTCGCCAGGCGATTGCTTATGGACCACATCCAGTCCTCGAAAGCTAGTTCGCTCGTTGCAAACAAAGGAGTGACCATGGCAGCGAATATTGTCACCACCCCGCGGTTCCTCGGAGATGGAAAGATTGTTTTTGAGGAGCGCCCCGTTCCGTCCCCTGGGGCGGGAGAGCTTCTTCTCAGGGTCCGCGCTAACGCCATTTGTGGCACTGACCGCTCGCAGTACTTCGAGGGATCTGCGGTTACCCCGGGCCACGAGGCGGCGGGAGTGGTGGTGGCCGCAGGGCCGGGGACCTCAGTTCGAGAGGGCACCGCCGGTGTCGTGTTCTTGATGGACTACTGCGGTCACTGCCGCAGTTGTCGCCTCGGTTACACCAACCAATGCTTGGACAAGCGGGCCGACATGGGCTTTACTCACGATGGCGGGTATGGGCCCTATGAGCTCGTACACGAGACCAATTTCTTCGCGGTCGACCCCGGCACGGACCTGGTCGAAGCGACGATGTTGCTCGATGTAATGGGCACGAGCAGCCACGCCATCGCCCGCGCGAGGCTTTTACGTCCCGACATTGAGTCGGCTTATGTAGCGGGTGCAGGGCCCATCGGCCTTGGCCTCCTCGTGATGTGCAAGTTGACGTTCGGCAGAGATTTCCCGGTCTGCATAAGTGATATCTCTCCTTGGCGGCTCGGCTATGCGGAGTCATTTGGCGCTCAGGCGGTCGACGCCTCGCAGCCAGACGCGCTCGCTGAGCTGGCTCCCTGCGACGTGGCGTTCGATTCGACCGGCAGGGCCACGGCCCGCCACCGTGCCCTGGCGGCGCTATCAAAGCGAGGCGTCCTCGTGTGCGTGGGCCACGGCGAGACTCTCGAGCTGGTGGTCTCTGACGAGCTCATCGCTCCAGAGCGGGCCGTGCTTGGCAGCGAGTACTTCCGCTACGACGAGATGCCGCGCAACCTTGAGCTGCTGCGTGAGAACCGAGACCTTTTGGCCCGAGTGATCACTCACCGCTTCGATGTCGCACAGATCAGCGAAGCATTCAAGACATTCCTTTCGGGAGAGTCAGGCAAAGTCGTCGTGACTCAGGAGCTGGGGGCATGACCGCAGCGGGACCACGAGCAGCGCCGACGCGGGTGGCGGTCATTGGCGCGGGGCAGTGGGGCCAACAGCATGCTCGCATCTTCTCAAGTCACCCGGACGCGGTGCTGTGCGCGGTCGTTGCCAGGCACAAGGAACGGGCCGAGGCGAGGGCGGCGCATTGGGGAGCGCGCGCCTATACGTCCATCGACGAAATGTTGTCCGCCGAGCGGCCGGACCTCGTGACTCTCTCGTTGCCCAACGAAGAGCATTTTGAAGCGACGCTGGAGGTAATCGAGGCCGGAGCCCCGTTACTGGCGGAAAAACCACTGGTCTTCGAACTGGCCCAAGCCGATCAGCTCATCGCTGCCGCTGCACGCAGAGACCTCTTTTTTGCCATCAACTTCAACCACCGTTACGCCGAGCCGGTCAAGAGGGCGAAGGCAGCCATCCAAACCGGCGAACTGGGCGAACTGGTCTTTGCCACCTGGCGGTTTGGAGGAGAACCCGGCACCAGTTCCCATCCGCACGCAAACCTCATCGAGACTCAGTGCCATGGCTTCGACCTGCTCGAGTTCCTTTGCGGGCCGGTCAAGTCGGTGATGGCCCAGATGACGAACAAGACCCAAGGCGTCTACTCCACCCTAGCGATCGCGCTTGAGTTCGCTAGTGGGGCCGTGGGTAGCCTGGTTGGATCGTACGACTCCTCGTACGCCTATCCCTTTACGCACTTGCTTGAGGTAAACGGGACCGGCGGGAGGTTGCTCGTGCAGGACACTGTAAAGCGATTGGACATTTCGCGGGCCGGGGACGAGACGCGCCAGGTCTGGGAAGCCGGCTATTTCAACGACGTTGACCGCGAGTTCCATCGCACTTTCGACAAGCACGCCGACGCCGTGTTGCGCGCACTTCGCTGCGGCGACGAGCCCCCTGTGCACGCCCGCGCCGGGCGACGCGGCGATCGAGCTGGCGGAGCTCGTGATCGAGTCCTTCGAGGGCGGCCAGCGCGTCGAGGTCCCGGCGCCCCCGTTGTCGCCTTGAGGCCGTAACGTGAGGGCCACACCTGTAACGGGGGAGGAGCGCAGCATGAAAAGGATCAGCCATTGGGTCGACGGTCGCTCCGTCGTGGGGACCTCCGGGCGGACTGGCCCGGTGTACAACCCGGCTCTCGGCGAGCAGGTGGCCGAGGTGGACCTTGCGTCCGCTGCCGAGGTCGACGTGGCTGTGCAGGCGGCGCTTACAGCCTTCCCCGCCTGGCGGGCGACCGGGCTCTCGCGGCGCTCCGAGGTCCTGTTCCGGATGCGTGAGCTGCTCGATGCCAACCGCAAGGAACTCGCGGCGGTCGTCACGGCCGAGCACGGCAAGGTGCTTTCGGACGCCGAAGGAGAAGTGGCCCGCGGCCTGGAGAACCTGGAGTTCGCCTGCGGTGCACCGTACCTGCTGAAGGGTGGCCACTCCGAGCAGGTGTCCCGGGGCGTCGATGTCCACTCGATCCTGCAACCCCTGGGTGTGGTCGCTGGCATCACCCCCTTCAATTTCCCGGCCATGGTCCCGTTGTGGATGTGCTCCAACGCCATCGCCTGCGGGAACTGCTTCGTCCTGAAGCCGAGCGAGAAGGACCCGTCGGCCTCGTTGGTGCTCGCTGACCTGTGGAGGCAGGCCGGCCTCCCCGCCGGCGTGTTCAACGTGGTCCAGGGCGACCGGGAGGCCGTCGAGCGCATCCTCGAGCACCCCGATATCTCAGCGGTGTCCTTCGTCGGCTCGACTCCCATCGCCCGCCACATCTACGAGACCGCCACCCGCAACGGCAAGCGCGTGCAAGCCCTCGGTGGGGCCAAGAACCACATGGTCGTCCTGCCGGACGCAGACATCGACATGGCCGCCGACGCCGCGGTGTCTGCCGGGTACGGGTCGGCGGGGGAGCGTTGCATGGCGATCTCGGCCGTCGTCGCCGTCGGCGGCGTAGCCGGCCCGCTGGTCAAGGCCATCGCTGAACGGCTCCCGAGGGTGAAGGTGGGCCCCGGCGACGACCCCTCCTCTGAGATGGGCCCCCTTGTGACCCGCGAGCACCAAGAACGCGTGACCGGGTACCTCCAGCCCGCGGCCCTCGGTCAAGCCCGAGTGGTGGTCGACGGCCGTGAGTCGGCGCCCGCCGGCCCGGGCTTCTACCTTGGCCCCACGCTGATCGACGACGTGAAGCCGGGCAGCCCGGTCTACGACGACGAGATCTTCGGGCCCGTGCTTTCGGTGGTCCGGGTGGGGAGCTACGACGAGGCACTGGCCCTCGTGAACGCCAATCCCTACGCCAACGGTGTGGCCATATTCACCCGTGATGGGGGAGCAGCCCGCCGCTTCGAGGCGGACGTCCAGGTCGGCATGGTGGGCGTCAACGTCCCGATCCCGGTGCCCGTCAGCTTTTACAGCTTCGGGGGCTGGAAAGCCTCGCTTTTCGGGGACATCCATATGTACGGGCCGGACGGGATCCGCTTCTTCACCCGCACCAAGGTGGTGACCTCACGCTGGCCCGACCCGGCGTCTAGCTCCGTCGACCTGGGGTTCCCTCAGAACCGCTAGCGCCCGCACGCCGGCCGCACGCCGGCCGCACGCTGGGGCGAAACGCTCCGGGCACACCCTTGGCCTACACGCTCGGGCCCGGCCGCGCGCTCGAGCCTGCGCACTCAGGCCAACACGTTTGGGACAAACGCTGAGTAGTAGCGTTCACTGCGTTGACATGGGCATCCGCCTGTGCAAGCCTCATTGGTCTAGACCGAGCGGCAGGCTGCGGGGTCGGGCAAGAGAGGCATACCAACAGACCGGCCACCAGATGTTCCGCTAAGCAGGAGGAGACCAGTGACCACAACAAGATGGGCACGCCGGTTGACGGTGCTCGGCAGTGCCATTGCTGCCACCGCCATGCTGACGACAGGCATTGCGACTGCTACAGCCGGCGCCGCGACCAGGACTGCGGACACCGCAACCGGCACTCTCAACATCGCGGACGAGTGGGGCTTCAGCTGGCCCTGCCAGTTCAACCCCTTTAACGCGAACGACTTCTACTTCTCGTTCGGGCCCGTTTACGAGGAGCTGGCTTACGTCGACTCCATCAACGGTGGCGCCGTGACCCCGTGGTTAGCAACGGCGTGGACGTGGAGCGACGGTAACAAGACCCTGACGTTCACGATCCGCAAAGGCGTCACCTGGTCCGACGGGCAGCCGTTCAGCGCGGCCGACGTGGTCTTCACCTTCAACCTGTTGAAGAAGGACCCCGCCCTCGACTTGAACGCGGACTGGTCTGTGCTGAGCAGCGTGGTGGCCAAGGGGACCGATCAGGTTGCCTTCAACTTCAAATCACCAGCGGTCTCGTATTTCTATTACATCGCCGACCAGACCCCGATCGTCCCGGAGCACATCTGGTCGACGCTCAAAAACCCGGCCACGTTCCAGGACCCACACCCGATAGGCACGGGGGGTTACATCTTGTCTGCTTGCAACGGTGCCAACCAGCGGTTCACTGCCAACCCTCATTACTGGCAGCCCGGGCTCCCGAAGATCGAGACGGTCAATTTCCCGTCCTACCTCTCCAACAATGCCGCCAACCAGGACCTGACGAGTGGGGTCGACCAATGGGGCTCTCAGTTCATCCCCAATATCAACAAGGTCTACATTTCCAAGGACCCGAAGTATTACCACTACTGGTTCGCTCCCGTTTACAGCGTCGCCCTCTGGCCCAACCTGACCAACCCGATCCTGTCTGACGTCGCGGTCCGTCAAGCAATCGCTTACGGTATCAACCGTCCGCTCGTCGGCAAGATCGGCGAATACGGCGAAGAACCTGGGGCGAACCAAACAGACGTGGTTACGCCGACGTTCTCCAGCTGGTACGACTCGAGCCTGGCAGCCAAGTACGGCAATGCCTACGCCTACGACCCCTCCAAAGCCATCTCTATCCTCGAAGCTGACGGTTACAAGAAGGGCAGCAACGGGATCTTCGCAAAGAACGGCAAACAGCTCTCCTTCACGATCATCAATAACGCTGGCTTTTCCGACTGGGTGTCGGCTGTCAACGTCATCCAGAGCGAGCTAAAGGCGGTCGGTATCCAGGTGACGCCGGACAACCTCTCCGGCTCGACCTACTCCACCGACGTCTCCGACGGCAAGTTCCAGCTTGCGTACCAGTGGGACACCGGTGGCCCGACGCCGTACTACGAACTGCGTCAGCTCCTCTACTCGGCCAACACCGCTCCGGTAGGTTCACCGGCGTCGAGCAACTACGAGCGCTACTCGAACAAGGCCACCGACACCCTGCTCAGTGACTACGTGGCGACCACCAGCTCAGCCGTCCAGCACCAGGTCGTCGACCAGCTCGAGCAGGTAATGCTCTCGCAGGTGCCCGTGATCCCAGTTACCGAGCAGGTCGACTGGTACCAGTACGACACCCAGCACATCGCGGGTTGGGTGACAGCGAGCAATCCCTACGCACAGCCGGGACAGTACGTGACGCCGGACTGGGGTGTCGTCCTGCTGCACCTGTACTACAAGTAGGCAAGCGAAAGGCCTGTGCCGGGTGAGAAGCTGGCAACATGAGGTTCGTCGTTCGGAGATTGGGGTTTTTCGCCGTCACTCTATGGGCGGCGATAAGCCTCAACTTCATGATCCCGCGCCTCATGCCCGGCAACCCGGCACAGGTCCTTGTCGCCGAGCACCCACACCTTAACCCGCAGGCGCTCCACTCGCTCCTCGCACTGCTCGGCGGTACTACGCACCAGAGCCTCCCCTCCCAATACGCGACGTACTGGGAGCATGTGGCCACCTTCAATTTCGGCATCTCGCTCACGACCAGTTTTGGCAAATCGGTCGACGCGATGGTGTACCAGGCCCTTCCGTGGACGCTAGGTCTTGTCGGCATCACGACATTGCTTGCTTTTATATTGGGGACCTTCATCGGCCTGATCAGTGCGTGGAGAAGAGGGTCGTGGCTTGACAGCGCCCTCCCGCCGATATTTGTCGTGACGTCCGCGTTCCCGTACTTCTGGATGGCCCTGCTGTCCATCTACATTTTTTCGGTGACCCTCGGCTGGTTCCCCTCCGAGCACCCCTACAACATCTTCACGGATTCCCCGGATCTCAACTGGCACTATGTCGGCGACGTGCTAGACCATGCCGTCCTTCCTGGATTCACGATCCTCATAACAGCGATCGGCGGCTGGATCCTCACGATGCGGAATAACGTGATAACGGTCCTCTCCGACGACTACGTTCGGATGGCGCGTGCCAAAGGCCTGAAGCCGTGGAGGATTATGTGGCATTACGCCGGGAAGAACGCCATTCTTCCTAATCTGACGGGCTTTGCGATGTCGCTCGGGTTCATAGTCTCAGGGGCCATCCTCGTCGAGTACGTCTTTGATTACCCGGGCGTGGGCAGTCTCTTGTTGCAATCGGTGAACGACCTGGACTACCCGCTGATGCAGGCTCTTTTCCTGCTTATCACCATGGCCGTCCTGCTCAGTGTCCTGGCTGCGGACGTGCTGACAGCGGTCCTCGACCCCCGCACTAGAGAGCAGAGCTGAATTGTCCTGGCGTTCCCTCCGCCATAACTACAAGGCGACTGCAGGAATTCTCATGCTCGGGTTCTTCATCTTCGTAGCCATCTTCCCCTCCGAGCTGTCGCCCTACAACCCGACCTCGATGAGCTTCGCACCTGGCCTTGGCCCTTCTGGTGCCAATTGGCTCGGCACAACTACTCAGGGACAAGACATCCTGTCAGAGCTGATATGGGGGGCTCGCCAGACACTCATCATCGCTTTTGCGGCCGGTGGGTTGGCGACCATCGTGTCGGTCATCGTGGGCGTCTCGGCCGCTTACATGGGCGGCCTGGTCGACGGTGTCCTTTCACTTATTACCGACGTGCTCCTCGTCATCCCGATATTCCCGCTCGTCATCGTGATCGCCGCTTACCTTCGCAGTGTCGGGCTGCTCGTAATGATCATCGTGCTCGGGGCATTGGGATGGTCTTACGGCGCGCGTCAGCTCCGCGTCCAGGTACTTTCCCTGCGCCGGCGCGACTTCCTGGGGGCTGCACGAGTGCGCGGGGAGCGCAGTGGCTACATCATCTTGGCCGAGATCATCCCGACGATGACATCGCTCATCGTGGCCTCGTTCCTCGGGACCGCCGTCTTCGCGGTCCTCACGGCGGCTGGCCTGCAGTTCTTAGGGCTCGGGGACCCCAATTCGCAGTCCTGGGGCAACATGCTTTATTGGGCGCAGAACAACGAGGCGCTCGAGGCGGGCAGCCCGCTTTGGGCGATCGTGCCCGGGGCGTGTATCGCTCTGCTCGGGGCGGCCTTCGCGTTTTTGAACTACGCCTTCGACGAGGTCTCCAACCCCGCTCTACGGCCGGTACGGAAGCTTTCCCGCCGCAGCGTGCGGCGCGCGCAGCGAGCCTCGGGCATGACCGGGACGAGCGCGCGCCAGCCGGGCCCCAGCCAGGCGGCCCGCGGCCAGGCAAGCATCGTTGAAGCCTCGAGCGACGGGCTTTCCGACGGCGGACGGGTGGGAAGTCACCTGCTCGAGGTCCGCCACCTGTCCGTTGCGTATGCTACCGACGCGGGACCGGTGCTGGCCGTGAAGGACGTGGACCTCGACCTCGATGGTGGGGAGTTCCTTGCCATCGTGGGGGAGTCCGGCTGCGGCAAGTCGACGCTCTTGTACGCCATCGCGCAGCTGTTGAGCCCGCCCGCTGGCATAACCGGCGGGAGTGTCAACTTCTCTGGACGCGAGATGGCGATGATGAGCGACAAAAAAATGCGCCGCATAAGGTGGAGCGAGTTATCGGTCGTCATGCAGAGCGCGATGAACGCGCTCAACCCGGTAATGACCGTGGGCGACCAGATGGGCGACGCGTGCAAGACGCATACCGCCATGTCGAAGAGCCAGATCGCCGAGCGCTCGGCAGAGGTCCTGCGCCTCGTATCGATCGACCCGGTCCACCTGTTGAGCTACCCGCACCAGCTTTCGGGCGGCATGCGGCAGCGAGCGATGATCGCGATGGCGCTCCTGTTCACGCCGCAGCTGGTGATCATGGACGAGCCCACCTCGGCCCTCGACGTCGTGGCCCAGCGCTCACTGATGCGCCAGATCAAAGATCTCCAACAACAGCTTGGGTTTTCCGTCATCTTTGTGACACACGACATCTCCCTCGTGCGTCACTACTCGGACCGCCTGCTGGTGATGTACGCCGGTCAGATCGCCGAGCTCGGCGCAACGGCGGAGGTTATCGGCACCCCACGGCACCCCTATTCCAGTGCGCTGCTCGAAGCGTTCCCTTCCGTGCGCGGAGAAAAGGTCACCCTCACCGGCATCGCCGGATCCCCGCCCAACCTCGCCTCGCCGCCGTCGGGCTGCCGGTTCCATCCCCGCTGCGCTGACGCGATGAGCGAGTGCTCGATAGAGGAGCCACCCCTTTATTTGCGGGGGAGTTCAATGGTCCGGTGCTTGCTTTACAGGGACGGTGCCGGCGCGCTGGAGTCCCTCGCCGGACGTTCTGTCCGCAGGTTTCACGAAGCTGCCGCAGTAAGCCCCACAACCGCCAGACCAGCCCCCCCGCCGACTGAGCCCAAAGGAGAGGAAGCTCCGCTCCTTGAGGTCTCCGGGTTGACGTTGCAGTTCAACCTCGGCACGTGGTGGTCGAAGAAGATGCTGCACGCGGTGGACGATGTGAGCTTCACAATCGCCCGCCGCGAGATCGTCGCACTGGTGGGCGAGAGCGGCAGCGGCAAGAGCACGATTGCCAGGCTCCTTGCCATGGTCTACAAGCCCACTAGTGGGGAGATCCGCTTCGAGGGGAACCCCCTCAGCGCTATCCATGGCAGGCAAGAGAAGCTCGCGTACAGCGGCGATGTCCCCATGGTGTTCCAGGACCCGTTCAGCTCCTTCAATCCCGCCTACCGGGTGTCGCACGGGATCATGCGGGCAATATCGCTCCACCGGCCCGACATCGACGGGCCGGCGCGGCGCGATGAGGCGCTCCAGGTGATGGACGCCGTCGAGCTCCAGCCAGCCGACGTGATGTTGTCCAGGTACCCCTACGAGCTGAGCGGTGGCCAGCGCCAGCGTGTCGGGTTCGCACAGGCTCTCGCGCTGCGGCCCAAGCTGATACTCGCCGACGAGCCGGTCTCTATGCTGGACGTGTCCATCCGGGTGGGCATCCTCAACATGATGGCCAGGCTGCGCGAACGCGAGGGCGTGTCCATCCTCTACATCACCCACGACCTCGCCTCGGCCCGCTACGTGGCTGACCGCGTGATCGTCATGTACGCCGGCCATGTCGTCGAAATCGGCCCGACGGAGCAGTTGCTTGCCTCTCCCCGCCATCCGTACACCCAGCTGTTGCTTTCGGCCGTACCCGACCCGCGCGCACCGCTCAGCGAAACCAGCTCGTCGGACGTCGGCGAGCCGCCCAAGGTGGTCAACCCGGCGCCGGGCTGCCGCTTCGAGCCGCGCTGCCCGTTCGCCATCGAACAGTGCCGGCACGTGACCCCCGTCCTCGGGGAGGTCGCCCCCGGCCAGTTGGCCGCATGCCATGTCGCGCTGGCCGAGGCACGGGAGCCGGCCTCGCCGGCCCATTCCCGCTCTGCGCCGCCGTCGCTGTCTGCCGCACCGACTACAACAGGAGAACACTCATCGTGATGCAACTGCTCCCTCGCCCGACCAGTTACCACGAAGGGGGCCCGGGTGCGGAGCTCTCTGATGGGATGGTCATTTCCGCCGACAGCGCCTCGTCAGGGGTCGCAGACCTGCTTGCCTCTGAACTGAGAGCGGCGACAGGCTGGCAAGTCATTATCGCGGGGCCGGGTGCCGACGGCGCACACGGGATGATCAGGCTCGAGGTGCTCGAGGACGTGGCCGCTGAGGCGCGTAAGGGAGCGGCCGAAGGACCGTGGTCCCCCGATCCGGACGCTGAAAAGTACCGCTTGACCGTCACAGAGCGCGGCGTCGAGATCGTGGCCCCCACGGCGGCGGGGGTCTTCTACGGGACCCGTACGCTCCGCCAGTTGCTCCCGGCCGACCTTTTCCGCTCGGCCCCTTCAAGCGTCCGTACAAAGGTCGCCGTTGAGGGAGTGGAAATCTCCGACGCACCTCGCTTTGGGTGGCGCGGTATCGGCTTGGACCTGTCGCGGCATTTCTTTCCCAAGGACTTCGTACTGAAGCTCGTCGACCTGGCAAGCCTGCACAAGCTGAACGTCCTTCACCTGCACCTCACCGATGACCAGGGTTGGCGGGTACAAATTGACGGCTACCCGCGTCTGACCGAGGTGGGCGCGTGGCGGCGCGAGTCTCCGGCCGGCCACTACAGGGAGGGGCGCAAGGACGGCACTCCCCACGGCGGGTTTTTCACCAAGGCGGACCTGGCCGAGATCGTGGCGTACGCGGCGAGGCGCTTCGTGACGGTCTTGCCGGAGATCGACATGCCCGGGCACATGCAAGCTGCCATCGCGTCGTACCCCGAGCTCGGCAACACGGGTGAGCAGCTGGAGGTGCTCACCAACTGGGGCATCAGCGAGCACGTGCTCAACCTCGAGGAAAACGCAGTGCGTTTCTGCACCGACGTGCTCGACGAGATCATGGAGGTTTTCCCCGGCCGGTACGTCCATATTGGCGGCGACGAGTGCCCGACCACCGAGTGGGAGTCGAGCCCCCGCGCCCGGCAGTTGTGCGAACGGCTCGGGCTCGCAGGGCCCAGGAGCTGCAGGGGTGGTTCACCGCCAGGATGTCAGAGGTCGTATCCGCCAAGGGCAGGCGGCTCGTCGGATGGAACGAGATCGTGGACGCCGGCGCGCCGCCGGGGGCGGTGATCCTGTGCTGGGAGGGCAAGAATGCCTGGCGGGCCGCCGTTGAAGGCGCCCGGGCCGGGCTTGAAGTCGTGATGGCCCCAGAACCGTGGTGCTACTTCGACTGGGCCTACTCCGACGACCCCCGTGAACCGCTCGCCATCCGCTCGGCCATCAGCGTGGAGCAGGTCTACAGCCTCGAGCCGGTGCCCGACGATCTCGAAAAGGACCTGGCCCACCGGGTCATTGGAGCGCAGTGCCAGCTGTGGAGCGAGTACGTGGCCACGCCTCAGCACGCCGAGTACATGTACTTCCCGCGGGCGTGCGCCCTCGCCGAGGTGGCCTGGTCCGGCCGAGACCGCTCCTGGGAGGATTTCGAGCGCCGCCTCGCGGCCCATTTGCCCCGGCTGGGGGCGCTCGGCGTCAACTACCGGCCGCTCGACGGCCCCAACCCGGGACAAGCGCGCACCTGGGCAACGCCCTGAGGGCCCCCTCCGGTCATGTGACGGTAACGAGCACATTGGCAAGACCGGTCGCACCGCTCGGGAAGGTCCCCCGGCTTCGGAACGCGACCTGCAAGTTGCCTTGCCCGTCAGTCGCCTGCACCATGAGCGTGTAGTCCCCCCGGGCAGGTACCCACGGGAACGTCCAGATCGACCAGGAGAAGCGCGACGCCGCGGGCTGGACGGTGACCGGCTGCCACCTTGCCCCCCCGTTGACGCTGATCTCGACCTTGGAGATCCCGCGGTCGCCGGCGTAGGCGATGCCTCGAACGGGCACCAGTTCTCCTGCCTTGAGAACCTGCGTATTGAGCGGGTAATCGATCCGCGAGGTTGTGTTGACGATCGACTGGTCGCTCCAACCGAAACCTTCCCAATATCCGGTGATCGGGTGAGCTGCAGGGCGCACGAGCGTCAGCCATTTGGGGTTCTTCATCCCGTAGCGGTCCGCGACGAGGATGCGGGCCGGATAGCCGTGGGCGTCCGGTAGCCGCCCTCCGTTCAACTGGTCTGCCACAAGGGTCGATGGTTGGAGGGCCACCTCCAGTGGGAGGCTCTCGGTGTAACCATCGGCGCAGCCGAAAGCGATCTCGACGGTGCCCGACGGGACGCCCGCACGTTCGAGGAGGCGGTGAAGTGGAACGCCTTTCCACACCCCGGTGCTGATCAACGACCCGCCCACGTAGTTGGATATGCATTCGAGCGTCTGCACCTGTTCGACATGGGGCTCGGCCAGGAGCTCCCGCAAGCTGAGCGAGTAGGGTTTGTCGCCCTCCACATGCAGCACCCAGGTCTTGCCGTCCACCATCGGGTCGCCGTCGATGTTCTTGGACACGATGTAGAAGTCCGCGGTCGGGGTTATGCCCGAAAGGTCGCCGAAAACCGACGACCGCTCACCGGTCGGATGAGGCGCCGTTTGGTGCAGTTGTTTGCCGATCCCGGCGCTTTCGGCGAGCGACGGGGCGCTAGCGCGGGCCGCGCGGGCGCCGAGGTAACCCAAGGTGGCAAGGGCTGCACCACCCCCCACGACTTCGATGAACTCCCTTCGGGCGGTGACCGGCCCGCTGAGCGCTCCCGTGCGCTGGGTAGGGGTCGCGGCCGCGTCAGCAGCGGCCGTGTTAGCAGCAGCCCGGCGACGGCTTGCGGGACCGGGCGAGGAAAGAGCCGCCTCGGTCAAGAGGGCCACCGCGAGCCATTCGGCAAAGACCGTTACGGTGGCAGCGGAAAGTACCGACTGGTTGCCGAGCAGGACGAACGGCATCGAGATCGCCCACAGCACCAAGCTGGACGTGAGGGCCCTCATTGCCACGGCCCCGAGCTGGCGCCGCCGGGGGTGCTCGGTTGTCCCCGTTCGGCTCCAGCTCGCCAAAGCGCGAGGACTGCGCCGGCCAACGCCCCCGCCACAACTATCGCTACGGACAGGCCGAGCAGGAAAAGAGGGCGTGCTTTTTCTTGCAACCCGTCGATCACGTAACCGAAGACCGTCCCTGGGACGAGCCGCAGCACGCCGCCCGAAGTCACTTGTTGCAGGGTCGTAAAACCGGTGGTGCCGTGCAGCAGTTGGGTTGCCCCGAGCATCGAACCCGCCGCGCTGGCGCCGGCAATCGCGCCGGTCACCCGGGGCCGTGGCGTTCGCTGCAAGCTCATCCCTCATGCAAGCTTCGCTCGCGACGAGCCCGAAGTGGTCCCGCCCAGGGCAAGGGCTTGACAAGAGTTATTGTGACGCTTAGTCTTGTCACAAGAGGTCTTGTGAAACACCGAGCACCGAGGAGCTCACCATGTTCTCGATCAATCCCGGCCTGGCAGGGGCACTCGTGAACGACCACGTGGCCGAGCTGCGGCGATCGGCTGCCGCCAGGCCCACCCGAGCGGACCGGCCCAATCGGCGTTCGCTCCGGAGGGAGGCAGGGTGGTTCCTCGTGAGCCTCGGGCTTCGCCTTGTGCTGCCGCGCCGCTCAGTGTTGCGCCGCTCAGTGTTGCACCGCTCAGTGTTGCGCCGCTCAGTGTTGCGCCGCTCAGTGTTGCGCCGCTCAGTGCTGCGCCGCTCAGTGCTGCGGCCGGCGCGATGACACCCAAAAAGCCCGGTCCCAGCCCCGCCGCACCGGAGCCCCACGACGAGCGGGACATTTCCGACCCTCGCACGATGCGAGCTCTCGCTCACCCCGTGCGTCTAGCCCTTCTCGAGGCCCTCAGGCGGGAGGGGCCCCTTACGGCGACCCGTGCCGCAGAGCTGCTCGACGACAGTCCCGGCAATATGTCCTGGCACCTTCAGACGCTCGCAAAGTACGGCTTCGTCGAGGAGGCGGGCGGTGGGCGCGGGCGCAGCCGGCCCTGGCGGGTCGTAGCCCTGACCGTAAGCGTAAAGGGAGGGCCCTTGAGCGACCCCGAGTTCGCTTCTGCGCAAGAAGCTCTTGAAGCGAGCGTGCAGGAGCGCTCCTACCAGGCGCTTCGCGAATGGCGGTCGGGACGCCGTTCGTTCCCGGCGGCTTGGCTCACGTCGGCGTTTTCGACACATGGCCTCGCGTACTTGACAGCTGGAGAGCTGAAGGCGCTAGGTGATGAGATCGTCGTGCTCCTCACGCGCTACAACTCCCGCTTGCTCGACAAGGCAGACCGACCGCCGGGCGCACTCCCTGTGCATATCTTCGCAGTTGGCCACCCTCTCCCGCCCACCCCGTCTGGGAACTGAGAGGCTTGCTCTCGTCGAAATAAAAAATTTGACTTCGCGGGTGGAACAGCCGAAAACCAGGAATGTGCTCTCATTGGGAGTATCAGTGGGCGCGCTTGCCTCAACATCTATGGTTAACAAGAACTTAGCTTCGCCCCGAAATATGGGGCCAGGTCAGGAGGCCACCCTATGAGCCCGGACACCAGTACATCGCG
Source organism: uncultured Acidimicrobiaceae bacterium (assembly GCA_963725935.1). Classification (GTDB taxonomy): domain Bacteria; phylum Actinomycetota; class Acidimicrobiia; order Acidimicrobiales; family Palsa-688; genus Fen-671. The sequence continues at coordinate 536,438 of CAVSAM010000007.1, forward strand.
GGCTTTTCGTCCAGTTGTCCTGAGGCGCGGAGCAGCAGTAGCCGCCACTCTCAGTTTGAGCTTCGGCGTCGGAGGCTGCGCGATCGGCAATGCAATAAAAGCAGTCCATAACTTGGCGGACGCCGCCCATAACTTGAAAAACCTCGAGTCTCAGATCCAAAAGGGTGAGAACGCCAAATACGAGGCGACTTATAAGTCGACAGGCGGTGGCTCGACGTCGTCCACCATCACGATCGCCCAGGAGCCTGGCGGCAAATGGTCCTACTCCACGCCCGCGTCCGACGGCAGCGGAGCTACCTCCTGGTTCGCTAACGGTAAGGATTCCTATGACTGCAGCCAGGACACCAGCGGTGGGAAGTGGAGCTGTGTAGAGACCGCAGAGGCGACAGGCAGCGATGCCATCGACGCCTCGCCGGCGTTCGCCTTTACGGGTGCAGACTATGCGGTCATCATTGAGTCGCTCTCGGCCGTCGCCGCCCTCGAGGGCTACAACGTGAGCAACTCGAGCACGAGCGTCAACGGGATTTCCCTGAAGTGCACCAAGCTGAGCGGCAAGCACAACGGCCAGGTTCTGGACGACGAATGGTGCATCACTTCTGATGGCATCCTCGGGTTGGTCAAGTACACGGGCAGCAGTTCGAGCGACAACTCGGCGTTCACGATCACGAGCCTGAACACGAACCCGTCGTCGTCGGTCTTCCAACCGCCGTCAGGTGCCACGATCACGATGTCGTCGACCTAAGGGACTGTCCGAGGGTGCTCGCTTACGCGGGCCTCCAGGTCCGAACTACAACAGGGCCCCGATCGGGCCCTGTTGCGCGTCTATGAAACTTGCATCGGGTGTTTGGGAACTTTGCCGAGCTTGCCGGCAAGCCCAGCTCAGGCGGCGATGCTGGAGGGGGCAGCCGGTACGGTGAGGGCGCTCACCTTTGCCGCAGCCGGCCAGCGAACTTTCGTGGCCCAGCCGATTTTCTCCATCAGCCAGATAATGCGAGCAGATGAGTCCACTTGGCCGCGTAGGACGCCGTGGCGGGCAGAGGTGGGGTAGGCGTGGTGGAGGTTGTGCCACGACTCGCCCATAGAAAGCACAGCGAGGGCAGCCACGTTGCGGCTCTCGTCGGTAGTGGTGAAGGGGCGGCGTCCGACCATATGGCAGATCGAGTTGACACCCCAGGTCACGTGGTGAAGCAGGGCCATACGGACCAGGCCAGCCCAAACGAACGCACTGATGGCGCCGACCAGGGTGCCGGATATAGCCCAGCCGATGCCGAACGGTACCGCTAGCGAGACGATGGCCAACACGGGGAACATCCGGCCCACTGCGACCAGGTCGGGGTCCCGCAGGATGTCGGGGGCGTAACGCTCCACCGACGTCATGTCCGGGGAGAGAAGCCAGCCGACGTGAGCATGGATGAAGCCGCGTAGTTGCCCGACTGCGGTTTCGTCGAGGATGTGCGGGGAGTGAGGGTCTCCGACCTTGTCGCTGTGGGCATGGTGGCGGCGGTGGTTGGCCACCCAGCTGACAACCGAGCCCTCGATCCCCATCGAGCCGGCAACGGCGAGGCCTATTTTCAGCCCTCGGTTGGCCTCGAAGGACCGGTGGGTGAACAGGCGATGGAACCCGACGGTAAGGCCGTGGCCGGTGATCGCGTAGAGGACGACCCCAAGGATCAAGTCGGTCAGATTGACCGCCCGGCCCCACAGCAGGGGCACCGAGACGGCTACTGCGACGACCGGCCCGGCCAGGAGCAGGATCGTGATGGAACGGGCCGTCACGGCCGCAATCGCAGACGGTGCTCTGCCGCCGCCGATCGTGGCTTTGGCTGGCACCTTGCCGGTGGCCATGTTGCCGGCTAACTCGGCGTTCGCTCGCAAGTCGTCGCCTCGTAAGTCGTCGCCTCGTAAGGTGCCCGCGAGAACGGTTCCGGCTTGAATGTTGTCGGCTTGCACGGCTTTGACTGGCACACGGGCCCCTTCCTGCTGTCCAAAACTGGGGAGAGCGTTGGCCAGCCGGGGTCCCGGGCCCACCAATAGCGACTACCAAGTCGTACACCCATAATAGCGCGCCCTGGCATGATTAGGCCACGTTCTGACCGACGTGCTACCGTTGGTGCCGAGGGTAACGCACCAAAGTTGGACGATGTCCCTCCGGCTCGACAGAGCCAGGCCGTGACCCGTTGATCCCCGGGTTGACTAAGGCCAGGAAAGGAGGGGATTCGTCATGGCAACTGGCACTGTGAAGTGGTTCAACGGTGAGAAGGGTTTCGGCTTCATCACCCAGGACGCTGGTGGGCCCGATGTCTTCGTGCACTTCAGTGCGATTTCCGGCGAGGGCTATCGCAATCTTGAAGAGGGCCAAAAGGTCGACTTCGAGACGAGCCAAGGCCCTAAGGGGCTGCAAGCCGTTAATGTACGCGTCATCTAACTGAGTTCATTTACTCTATTTGCCTCAGCCCGAGTGGTGACGGCCTACACGACCGGCACCGGCAGATCATTGCCGGTGCCTCGTAATTCCCCGGACGGACCAGGTCCAGGTCTTTGCGCGCGGGCGGGAAGGCCAGCAGGGCTCGGCCCCAAGCGCTCGGCCCAAGCGCTCGGCCCCTAAGAGCTCAGGCTTGCTGGGGCTAGGCCAGGACGCCCTGAGGCGCGTGTGCCCCTGCCACCGGGACGGACTTGCCGCCGGTGACCCACGCTGCGACCGCGAGGAGGTGGGCGTCGCCGCCTGCGGGCGCGACGAGCTGGACGCCGACCGGCATGCCGGTGCTGCCTGTTGCTGCCGGGATGGATACAGCCGGCAACCCGAGCAGGCTCCACAGGCGCGCGAAGCGAGAGTCGCCGCTTTGGCCAAGTCCTTGCGGTGCTTCGCCGATGACGGCCGGGGTCAAAATGACAGAACAGCGAGCGAACAGCTCGGCGCACGACGCCAGTGCCGACGATTTCTGAGCGCGGACGGCGTTGATTTCAGCTGCATCGGCACGGCGGCCCCGGTCCAGCATTTCCCTCAATTCGGTCGAAAGTTCGTCGCGTTTTGCCCGGTGTTCCCACGCGAGCGAACGCGATGCCTCGTACGCCATGAGCGTGGGCTGCTTGCCGGCTAGGCCCGCCATGGGAGCCGGCATGTCGAGGTTGAGGACTTTGGCCCCGAGGGCCTGTGCTATGTCTGCGGTTGCTACGACGGCACGCATGCAGTCGTCGGCACATTCGTTCCATTGCTCTGTGCGCAGGAGCCCGATCGTGGGGCTGTGCCCGAGCATCGCAGCCTCTGGCTGCCCCGTCAGTTCCACCCTGACCTGGTCGAGCAGGGACGGGTTCCTGGCGAACCATCCGACGGTGTCGAACGAAGGGGCGAAGGCTTTGGCACCTGCAATCGACACGCTCCCGAAAGTCGGCTTGAACCCGTACACGCCACAGAAGCTCGCGGGCTTGATGATCGAACCGGCGGTCTGTGTGCCGATAGCGAAGTCCACCATGCCGGCCGCGACGGCCGCTGCCGAGCCCATCGACGAGCCTCCCGGCGTATGCGTCGTGCGGTGCGGGTTGGCGGTAGGTCCCGGATGGGCGAAAGCGAACTCCGATGTCACCGTTTTTCCTATGCAGACCGCCCCGCCTTCTCGGAGCAGCGCGACGGCCGACGCGTCAGCAAGTGGCCGATGACCGGCGTAGATCGGAGACCCGTACTCGGAGGGCTGGTCAGCGGTGTCAAAGATGTCCTTGACACCGGCAACGAGGCCCAAGAGCGAGCCACCCCGCATCGCAGCCTCAGCGGCCTCGCGACGCGCCCGGTCCGGGTCGAGGTAAGCCCATGCGTGGATAGTGGGCTCCAATGTGGAGATGACCATCAGCGCGCTATCGACGGCGTCGGTCGCAAGCCCGTCAGTCGTCTGCACAGCGGCCCACGATATCGGCCCGAAAGGCACCTCAGGTATAAAACGAGTTGCAACACCTGCGACCAGGCACCGGTGGCCGACGAGTCCCAGGACCGCGCTTCGTGCAATGCTGACATCACGAAGTTTTGCCCGTTTATCGTGGTTCTTCCGCAAAGCACTGTGCTCAAGCCACGACTTGCTCCGAACGGGATCTGAGCTCAGTGGCGGTACGGCTCGGCCTGGAAACCTTGTGCCTGTAGGGACGGGACAACTTCGTCGCGATGGTCCGGGTCACGCGTTTCGAGGGTGAGGATGACCTCGACTTCGCTCACCCCTACAGGAGCCCCGGAACGCCGGTGCTCGACAGTCAGCAGGTTGAGCCCGAGTTTCCCGAGAGCGTTGGTCAGAGTTGCAAGCGCACCAGGCTTGTCCGCCAGCACCACCCGCACCATCAGGTAGCGCCCCGCCGCCGTCAGGCCGTGCTCGACGAGGCGGGTGAGCAGGAGAGGGTCGACGTTCCCGCCAGAAACGACGAGCGCTACCGGGCTATCGCCTGGCACGAGGCCCGCGAGGAGTGCGGCTAGCGGTACGGCTCCGGCCGGTTCCACTACCCATTTGCACCGCTCGAGGAGGAGGAGCACCGCGCGGCTGATCTGTTCCTCGTCGACGGTGACGATACCGTCCACCAGGTCTCTTGCGTACTCGAAGGTCAGCTGCGACACGCAGCGCACGGCGATCCCGTCGGCCATGGTCTCCACTGAACCCAGCTCAACCGGGTGCCCGGCGTTGAGCGCGGCGAGCATCGGTGCCGCCCCGGCGGCCTCGATCCCGATGATGCGGGCGCGGTTCCCGCGCCCGCGCAGGCCTGCCGCAATGCCGGCGAGCAAACCGCCTCCACCGACCGGGACCAGCACTGTCGCGGCGCCCGGCACTTCGTCGGCGAGCTCCAGGCCGATCGTGCCCTGGCCGGCGATCACGAGCTCATCGTCAAAGGGTGGGACGTAGAAAGCACGCCCGCTCGCTGCGTAGTCGCGTGCAGCTGCGATCGCATCATCGACGTTGCCAGGCACGAAATGCACGCTGGCCCCGTAGTTGCGAGTGGCCTCGACCTTGGGTAGTGACGCCCCCGCGGGCATGAAAACGGTGGAGCGCAAGTCGCAAAGCGATGCCGCCAGGGCTACCCCCTGGGCGTGGTTGCCGGCTGAGGCGGCCACGATTTCTTCGACGGCGCCCTCTTCGGCCAGCACAAAGATCTTGTTGAAGGCGCCCCGGATCTTGAACGAACCAGCGCGCTGAAATTGCTCGGGCTTGGCGAACACAGGGCGCCCCGCGAGCTTGGACAGGGCACTGGAAAATACCGAGGGAGTGGGGCGGATGACGCTTTTGAGCCGGTCGGCGGCTTGGGAGATCGCCTCCAGGCCGACCATTAGGAACGGCTACCCAGTGACATAACGCTCCGCCGGGCGTCATTCTGAATAGCCATGGTGCAAGCTTGGTCGCAGGCGCCAGGCCGGTCAAGCCTGCTCGGTTGATTATTGCCGGCTTTAGGAGGTCCAGAGCGTGGACGTGCCCATTCTTAGCAATCAATAAGGTTGCTCGAGCGATGGACGGGCGTACACTGCAAATTCGCGGGCGGGTTCCCCGCCTTGCCCGTAAGGGAGACGATGTCAATGCAAGAAACAGTTCGTTCGGTTATCCCACGGAGGCGAGGGTTGAGTCGCGCCAGGTGGTTAGGTGCTGGCCTCGCGGTGACCGTTGTCGCCTTGGGCGCCGGGCTAGCCGCTACCGCTCTGCCCGCCTACGCGGACGTGACGAGCACCTACTACACGATTGGGACGCCGACGGGAGCCGTGAGCGCTGTTGTCGCTACCCCGGCTGCCGCGACGACGGGCGCCTCCACCCAGTTCGTTGTCACATTCACGACTCCCGCCTCTCTGGCCGGGTCCAGCGACAGCTGGGTCACCGTTACGCCCTCTGAAAGCCTCGGGTCGACCCCCGTCAATATCGCCCTCGTCGGCGCGTCGTGCATCCAATCGGGGACCACCGGCTCGGGAGGCGCGGGCATTGACGTTGCCGCTACCGTCACGATCGAACTTGGCAGCGCCTGCGCAATAAGCGCCGGCGACTCCGTGGAGGTCATCTACACCGCTGACGCGCCCGTCACGGTGGGCACTTTCGACTTCAGCGTCACCACCTCGGGCGACAACTACCCGGCGATCTCCAACCAGATCTCGGTGAGCACCTCAGGGTCGGCGCTGACAGCCAGCTCGCTTGCCTTCGGCGCTAACGCGACCTATACCATCACCGACGTGCCGGTGACGGGCCTCACTTCGGGTGGCAACACCCTCTCGCTGGTGGCAAACGCAACCGTTGGCACGGAGACGATCAGCTTTTACAACGGGTCCGCCGGTTACAGCGTGACCTACACGCCTTCGGGCGGCTCAGCCACGGTGGACACGGTGACAACCGGCGCGTCAACCGGGGCGAGCGTAACCTTGACACTCGCGACTGCTCTCGTGAGCGGCGACACGCTCACCGTCACCGCCGAGGGGACCAACCCGGCCTACAACGTGGCTACGGAATCCGACGACATCACGGTGCAAAGCGGCAATGCCACGCCTGAGACGTCCGCTTCTGCCACCTTCGGGAACTCGGTCACCAGTGTGAGCGTTGTCCCCTCGAACTCGCTGGCCGGCGCGACGACCAGCTACACCGTCGGTTTCCGTGCGTCGGACGCAGTGAGCGTTGGCGGGGACATCGACCTCAGCGAGCTCGCCGGCCCGACGAACTTCGGCACTGTCACGGGCGTCGATGTGAGCGACCAGACGCTCGGGTGGAACTTCGTCGCCACGGGAAGCTTCTTGGGGAGCGGTACAGCGGTGATCCCCCTGCAAGACGCCATTAACGCGGGGGACTCGGTCAGCGTGCTACTTACTGGGATCATCAACCCCGCCGCCGGGACTATCAGCGACTTCGAAGTCAAGACGACTGGCGACCCCAACTACGTCACGGCCCCTGCGTACACGATCGGCGTCAATGCGAGCCCCGGGGTAGTGGTCACGGTCAACCCGTCCACCACGGGATCGCTCGCCACCTACACAATTTCCAACGTCGAGGCCACCGCAGCGCTGACGGGCGGCTCGAGCACTCTCGAGCTGGCGGCCCCCACAGGTACCACGTTCTCCGCTGTCGCCGGCTACTTCAGCATCGTGGACACGACTAACTCAGCGGGTTCCGGGACTGTCACGGCCCTGAGCGGCGGTTCGACTAACACGGTGACCCTCACGCTGCCCCATAACATCAACTCCGGTGACGTGCTGACCATTACGGCCCAGGACGTCATCAACCCGAGCGTCTCGAGCAGCACGGACGTCATCACCATCGTGGGGAGCGTGACAGGGCCGGGTGCCGTGGCGCCGACGACCACTACAACCACCACGGTGCCCACGACAACCACCACGTTGCCGAAACCTGTGCCTGTTGTCTCGGTGGTCACAAAATCCGCGACCGTGGGGAAGGGCCACAGGCCTGGGATCAAGCTCGAGTGCAAGGTGAGCAATTGCAAGGGTTATATAACGTTGAGCGACGTCACGACCAAAGTCGGGAGCATTGCCTACAGCTTCAAGGCTGGCAACAGCCACACCTACCCGGTCCAGTTGAACTCGACAGGGATAAAGCTGCTGAAGGGTGCGAAGGCCCACACCATCAAGGTGAATACCAAGGTGAGCCTGACCGGCGGCAAGACAATAACCGTCAAAGTAACCCTGGTCGGCTAGACGACCTCGTCGAGCTGTTAGCCGGTGGCCTCCGATTCGGAGGCCACCGGCTTTTTCTTTGCTCCAGGCTCCTGTGCCAAGTCGTTATCTAGCGATAGAGCTAGAGACGGTCATTTGGCACCGGCCACGGCCGCGGCACTTTGCTCCACCGGCACGAGCAGGCCGTCTCGAAAGACAACACTGTTCGTCCGCAGGGCAGGCACCCGTTTGCCCGGCAGGATAACCCCCGAAAGGTTGAGCGGGTCTGCGGCCGAGAGGTGAACGAGCTCCCCTTTGCGTTCGGTGCGCCTGATGTGGCGCAGCTCCTCAAGGGCATCGGGCAGGGCATACTGCTCGCCTGCGAAACCTGTTACGAAGCGCCCGCCGCGCACCAGCCCGCGGGCTTCGAAGCGCCGCAGCGCCCAGAGGGTCTCCCGCCATGGCACCGCCAGGTCCTCGTGAGAACCGAGGTCCCAGAACACGACGCCCCAGCGCGCCAGGAGCTGGCCGGCGACGTGCTCGGCGAGCTCGTCGGTAGCGAGGGGCGGGCCGGCGGTGCGAGCGGAAGTGGCCAGGAGCGCCCAGCGCCCCTCCCCTGGTTGTCGGATGGCCCGCAGGTTTGCCGGGTTGGGCCGCAAACCGAGCCGCCGACGTTCGGGTAGGTGCCGGCGGGCCCATACTTCGCGGCGCGAGAACAACGACCGCACCGCAGCGAACCCGTCAGCGGTCACGATCCCCCGTGCCACCAGGTCCCATAGGCCCTCCTGCACCTCGACCGGAAGCCGGCCCGTAGCCCCGGGTAGGTCTGAGGAGAACATCGCCCCTTGTGAGCGGAGCGCGTCGAGCACGTCGCGGGCGGCCCCGTGGGCAGGTTCCTCAGGGGAGGCACTTCCCCGGGTCGCCATCGTGAGCCATGGCAGGTCCGCTCGGAGCGTGAAGGTGACCGGGGTCGCCCGCGAGGGCGTGGAGGCACCGCGCCTGGGTTGCCCGTCCGCCTCGGGTGCGCGTAGCGACAGCCTGCCCCAGCCGACCTCTCCCGAAAGGCAGAGGTCTTCCAACCAACGCCGCTGGTAGTTCTCCACCCGCGCCGGCAGGACTGACTCCTCCCAAGCGCCAGCCGCGAGCTCGAACCCCTGCAACTGCTCGACCACCGAGAGCAGCCCTGCCCGCCCCTGGCGCTGCGTGCCGGGGGCCACGTGTTGCCAGCGCAGGAGGAACCTCATGAAATCCTGCGAACTGACGGGTTCTATCTCTCGCCGCAGCCGGTTCTGCGTGTAGCTGTGGATGCGGGCAAGGAGGTGGCGAGCGCACCACTGCTCGTCGGCCCCGAGCGCCGGGTCGAAGCGGCCGCGCATTGCGAAACCCTCGGCTTCAAGGCGGGCGAGCCCGATCTGTGCCTGTCCCGGTGTCATCGCACAGGCAAACGCCAGGCCTTCGGCGGTTACCGGGCCGGTCAGCTCGAGATGGCCGCGGACCGCTATTGCGGAAGCCAGGTCGGCGTCAGGCGTGTCAGCCTCGTCAGCGGACCAGCCGGGCGAGCGCACCGCCTGGGGCAGCCTGTAATCGGGCTCGAAGCTCGCCTTCGGGAAGAGGGCCTCTGCCCAGTTGCGCCGCTCCGTGCTACACCAGAGGTCCGGTAGCCCGATCGGGCCCTCGGTGCCCACTCCAACATCGGCCCCCGCTCCAACATCTGCGCCCGCTTCGGCCGCTCCGAGCTCGAGGGGCCGGACGACCATTGCCCGCCCGGCAGCCACGAGATCGCTGAACCAGTCGTGCCAGTCGGCTCGGGGGCGGTGGACCAGGGTGGAAAGCAGCAGGTCGTGGAGCTCCTCCGCACCGGTGGGAGCTGGCGCGACCTGGGCTCTTACTTTCTCCAGCGCTGCAGTGTCGAGGCGAGAAAGGTCACGCGCTTCGACAGGCAAGCCTCTCCGCAGTTGCACCTGACGGGAGCGCCTTTCCTCCAGAGGGGCGTCGTCGAGGAAGGTGTACGGCTCGCTGTTGACAATCTCGTGGGAAAGAACCGAGGGCTCCACCGAGTCGACAAAATGCGCCGTGATCGCCCCGGAATGGAGGCTCGCCACCACGTCCCGCAGGCCGTCCACGTCCATCGCCTCATGGAGGCAATCTTCGATTACCTGGCGGACGATGACGTGGTCGGGCAGCTGGATCGGGCCGGGGGCCGTGTTCTCCTGGCAGGCAGCAAGCGCCGGGAAGACAGCGGCCATCAGGTCGTCTGCTTCCATTCGCTGGATGGGCAACGGGTTCTTCTTGCCGCCCCGGAAGCGCAAGATGGCAAGAGCGCGGCTCAGGTCCCAGCGCCAGCGAGAGGTGAACATCGGCGACGCCAGCACCGCCTGCTCGAGCGTGGCTCTGACGGTGTTGGGGTGCAACAGGCGAGCCGCCGAAGACAGCGGGAAGCTGTGCTGGGGGCCGAGCGACAAAATAACGGAATCGTCGTTCGCAGCTGCCTGCAGCTCGAAGTCGAAGGTCACGCAGAAGCGCTTTCGCAGAGCAAGGCCAAAGCCCCGGTTGACCCGCCCGCCGAAGGGCGAATGGACGACCAACTGCATCCCGCCGGCCTCGTCGAAAAAGCGCTCGAAGACCACGTCGCCCTGGCTCGGCATGACACCGAGTTGTTCCAGTCCGGTCGAAAGGTATGCGACGACCTGCTCGGCCGGCCTCGCGCTCGAGCCCACAAGTCGCTGTTACATAGCGGACGGCGGCGTCGGGGCCGGCCCTGGTCAGCTCCTCCGCGACAGCCACCCTCAGATCGGAAACCTCCTCGGAGAGCTCGGCCGTGCGGCTCGGTGCCTCCCCGACCCAGAAGGGGATGGTCGGGCGGGCACCCTCGGCGTCTGTCACCCGAACTTCGCCGGCGGTGACCCGGCGGATGCGCCACGAGTGAGTCCCGAGGAGGAAGACGTCGCCGGCCATCGACTCGATGGCGAAGTCCTCGTTGACGCTGCCAACCAGGATGTCGTCGGGCTCGGCAATAACGCGGTAATCGCCGACCTCGGGTATGGCGCCCCCGCTCGTGAGCGCAGCCAGGCGCGCTCCCCGGCGAGGCCGAAGGACGCGGTTGACGCGGTCGCGGTGTAGGAAGGCCATGCGCGGCCCACGGCCCGTCGGGATCCCCTCGGACGCCAGCTCGACGACTGCGTCGAAGTCCTCCCGGGATAGCCCGCCGTAAGGAGCGGACCTGCGCAGAAGGTCGAAGAGCCCCTCCTCCTGCCACTCGCCGGCAGCCGAGACCTCGGCGATGACCTGTTGCGCCAGGATGTCCAGTGGCGCGGTGGGAGGCAGCACCGCGTCGAGGCGGCCCCTGCGGACGGCTGCGAACAGCGCCGCGCACTCGACGAGCTCGTCTCGGGTGGTTGGGAAAAGGACCCCCTCGGGTACCCCGTGGCGGGAGTGGTTGGAACGCCCGACCCGTTGCAGGAAGGTCGAGATCGCCCTAGGCGAACCCACCTGGCAGGCCAGCTCGACCGGGCCGATGTCGATGCCGAGCTCGAGGGAGGCGGTCGCCACGAGTGCCCGAAGGTCCCCGGCGCGGAGGCGCGACTCCGTGCGCCGCCGCCGCTCCGCCGACAGGCTCCCGTGGTGAGCCGCCACCTGGTCAGGTCCCAGGATCTCGCCGAGCAGGTGGGCGAGGCGCTCGGACAGCCGCCGGGTGTTCACGAAAACGAGCGTCGTCTGGTGGCCCTTGACGTGGGCGGCGATGCGCTGGACGATGTCGGCCATCTGTTCTTGAGAAAGGACGGCCGCGAGCTCCTGTTCGGGTAGCTCGATGCTCACCCGCAGGTCGCGCCGGTGGCCGCAGTCCACTATCTCCACATGGCGTTCGCCGTGGGTGATCTGGACGGCCCCGGCGAGATGTGTCGTCGCACCGGCACCGCTGAGGAGCTGGGCGGTCACCTCGATCGGGCGCTGGGTTGCCGATAACCCAACCCGTTGTGGCCGTCCCTCCAGCTGGACGTGCTCCAGCCGTTCGAGGCTCAAGGCCATGTGCGACCCTCGCTTGTCGCGGGCCAGAGCATGGATCTCGTCGACGATGACGGTGCGCACGCCGGTCAGCGTCTGCCTACTCCGCTCGGCCGTTAGGTACAGGTAGAGGCTCTCGGGCGTGGTGACGAGGAGCGTCGGGGGGTCCTTGACCATCGCGGTGCGCGCCCCCGCAGTCGTGTCCCCCGTCCGGACAGCGATGGTGATCGGGGCCACCGGCAGGCCGAGCCGTTCTGCCGCCTCAGCGATCTCGGCGAGCGGGCGCTCGAGGTTCTGCTGGACGTCGACCGCCAACGCCTTGAGGGGGGAGACGTACACGACCCTGGTACGCCCGCTGACCTGCTCACCGGCTTGGTGGGCCCGGTAGGCCTGGTCGATAGCCATGAGGAAGCCGGCCAGGGTCTTGCCAGAACCGGTGGGCGCAGCTACGAGGACGTCTGAGCCACCCTGGACGAGCGGCCAAGCCTGGGCCTGCGCTTCGGTCGGGCCCTCGGGGAAACGGTCCGCGAACCAGGCCGCGATGGCCGGGTGGAGCTCGAGGGCCGCCGGCGCTTTTGGCATGTCGTCCATTCAACACCGGGCGAGTGACATTTAAGCGGGCGGCGTGCAGGTGGTGGCGGCGTCTTCCCGGCCCACGGCTGGCCGGCTTCCCGGCGCGGGGCGACTCACCATTTCGGCTCACGCTCGCGCCTCCCTCTCAGCTGGGTTCGGGCTGCGGGAGCTAGTAGTAAACTGTGCTGCGACGATTGAGCCAGCCAGGTGGTCGCGGTCAGGCGCAGTCCCGGTAGTTCGGGTCCGCGACCTGGTCGAGGAAGGTCGGGACTCCAAAGGGCTGGGTGCTGGCTAACGGCCAGTCGGGGTGACCCGCAGGAAAGTGCCACAGAAAACAAACCGCCGAAGCATCGTCCGAGAGGTCGGTGCCTAGGTAAGGGTGAAACGGTGCGGTAAGAGCGCACCAGCGTTCAGGGCGACCTGGGCGGCTCGGTAAACCCCACCCGGAGCAAGGTCAAACGTGGGACGGCTGGCCCGGCCGATGTCCCCAGGTAGACCGCTTAGATGGATGACCACCCATCCGGCGCCGGCGACGGCCCGGTGGACAGAATCCCGCCTACAGGCCGGCTCACTCGTCGCTCGAACCGAACCGGCTCAGCCCTGCCGCCCGCCGAGATCGCGTACGCAACTGTCGGCGGCAGGCATTACCGCGTGTTCTGCTTCATGTCGTTCAACCGTGCAGACGAGCCAGGAACGCCTCCACTTCGCGCCGCGATGTGAGCCGGACGCAATCGAGGCCACGGAGCTCTGCTGATGCCATCGCCGACCCGAAACTGCGCTGGTACTTTCCGTGCTGGGTCCAGGCCCAACGGATGATCGACAGGTGGGGATCCCAAGCCAGCAGGTTACGGACCGACTCCTCGTTGTTGTTCCAGAGCCTCTCGTGCCGGACAACACGCCGGAGGGACCTCACGATCACTTGTCGCATGACGGTGCGTCTGGGAAGGTCGAGCCAGACGACGGTGTCGGCTTGCTGCCATACGGGCCCGTCTACGACAACCGAGCGGTAGCTGCCATCGATCACCCAAGCCTCGGTCGAAGCAATCTTGTCCACGACCTCATAGAAAGTGGCAGGGTCGATCGGTTCCCAATTGGGCAGATGGTGGATGGCGTCAAGCTCGACCCAGGGAGCGCCAAGTTCGGCAGCCAAGCGCTCGGCGAAGCGGCTTTTGCCAGCGCCCGAGTTGCCGACAACTGATACCCGTCGCATGGGCCCATTGTGTCCAACGCGCACGTGCCGGCGCAGGCCGTCCTTACTCTGGGCCGCTAAGTGTACGCGCACCTGCCCCCAGGCTGAACCCAGCGGGCCCGCGGGGCCTGAATCAAGGCTCGAGCCAGAATCTGCGGTCCGGGCGCGCCTCCGACAGCATCGACGATGTGCGTTGGGCGCCGGAACGGGCCCTGTTTGTGTGCCAAGAGGTTTTCGGATTTTCTTAGGCATTCCGAGGGACCCGGCAAGGTGCGCAGTTCTAGGCTTGGTCTTGGTCCGGGAGTGGCTTGGCCGAAGAGCCGGTTTCGCGGGGTGAGAGCCGGCCGCGCAGGCAAGAGAGCCGTTCCCCGTTTGCCCTCCCGGACCGCCAGCAGCTCCCATCCACCGGAGGTACGCCCCATGCACCGCGTCCTCTGCATCAGCGGCTATTGCGAGCATCCGGTAGGCCAGGCCGAACAGCTCAGGCCTCAGCTCCCGGAAGACCTGGTCGTCCGCCCTCGGTTAGCCCAGCGCCTCGCTCATGATGGTCAACTGCTACACAAGACAAGACGACAGCGCTCCACGGCCTGTGACATGTTGGTTTCTGCGCGTCACCGGCGGTGCCCGTCTCGCCGGTCTACTGTGAGACAACCATCGGTGCTCTTCGTGCCCGGAAAAACCAAAGAGAGGCAACATAACATAGGGCTAGCAGACCGCCGCACCAGGCGAACGCCGCCCAGGCGCCGTCGCCGGCATGGCCGTATATCAGCAGCGAGCGCATGGTATCGACGATCGGCGTGATTGGCTGGTGCTCGGCAAAATCACGTACCGGGGCACTCATGCTCTCCGTCGGCGTGAAGCCCGGGCTTACAAAGACCAGAAGTAGCAGAATGTAACTGAACGACCCAGCGCCTTCCACGGTCTTGGCGAGCAAACCGAACATAATTGCCAGCCAGGTCGTAGCCAAGGTGAACAACGCTGTTAGCGCTGCGAACATCAGCCACTCGACGACTGAAGCGTGCGACCGGAAGCCGACGAGCAAGCCCACAAGCACCACAAGGAACACCGAGAACAGGTTCGACAACAATGACGAAACTGCGTGGCCACTCAGTATGGACGATGACGCGATCGGCATGGTACGGAACCGGCTGACCATACCCCTCTGCATGTCCATGCTGAGGCGTACTGCCGCGTAGGCGATGCCGCTCACCACCGTCATGGCTACGATACCCGGCACGATGAAGTCGACATACTTCACGGGACCTGTACGGAAGATGTGGCCGAAGTTGCCGCCAAACACGTACACGAACAGCAACATGAGAGCAATCGGGATCGCTACCACCGTAATGATCGTGTCCGGGCTGCGAACGATATGGCGCAAGCTCCGCCTCGTCATCGTCCAAGTGTCGCTGAATACACGCATCATGGTTCTCCTTTGCGGTCATTGATAATTTGCAGGAACGCGTCATCGAGCGTCGGCGACTTTTGCGCGAACTCGGCGACCTCGATCTTGGCCGTTTCGAGCGCCCTGAACAGGCGGTTGACTTGCCCTACGGTGCCGTCGGTGGAGATGGTAAGGGAGAGGGCGCTTTCGCTCCGGCTCGGGTGACGGTCTGAAAGCGCCTGTCCGGCCTTGGCCAGCTGCTCCCGATCTGCAAAACGTAGCTCGATCTGACCTTGCGGGAGCATACTTTTTAGTGCCTGGGGCGTGCCCTCAGCGGCGATCCTGCCGTGGCTCAGGATGGCGATCTTGTCGGCCAACCGATCGGCCTCTTCAAGGTACTGTGTGGTAAGGAAGATCGTCTTACCGGCACCGGCAAGCGACTTGATGGTGTCCCAGGTCATGTTGCGACTTTCAGGGTCGAGCCCCGCCGTCGGTTCGTCGAAGAAGATGATGGCGGGGTCGCCAATCAGGCCCAGGGCAATATCGAGCTTGCGGCGCATCCCCCCGGAGTACGTCGATGTGCGCCGGTCGGCAGCCTCGGCGAGGCCGAACTGCCCGAGTAGCTCTTCGGCTGTTCGGGCTGGGTTCGGGACGTGCCGCAGCTCGCCGATCAAAACGAGGTTCTCCCGTCCGGTCAAGAGGTAGTCGACAGCCGCGAACTGCCCGGTTAAGCTAATAGATTCGCGGACTTGGGCCTCGTGCTTCGCCACATCAAACCCGTTTACCGTCGCCATGCCTGCGTCTGCGCGCAGCAATGTCGTCAAGATGTTGATGACCGTGGTCTTGCCGGCCCCGTTGGGGCCAAGTAGGGAAAAGACTGCTCCTTGCGCCACGCTGAAGTCGATACCGTCCAGCACGATGGTGTTCCCGAACGACTTGCGGAGGTCCTCCACCTCGATTGCGGGCCGGGCGTCAGCCATGGTTAGCTGTCCCGGTCGTAGTGGGGCTTTCCACAAACTCTGGTCCATTGGCGCGGAACACCCGGATGTCGCCGAAACCCGTCCGCGCCCGGACTTCCACCGATGGCTGCCCCGGTTGTGGCGCACCAGATGGGTCCAAGCCGTTAAGGACTTTGCCCCACGAGGTCTCCAGGTCCAGCAACGCCGCCACACCTCGACGCACGCCCACTTCGACTTTGCCCATCGCCGTGTGGGCGCGCACGGTGCCGTCCATGACTTCGTCGATCTGGACGCTGCCGTTGGCCGTCTTGGCCTCGACATCCGAACGGGCCAGCGCGACCGAGATCCTGCCGTTCGCCGTCGTAACCCGCAGGTCTGCCATCGCCTCGCCCACCCAGATATCTCCGTTGGAGTTCTTTATGACGGCGGAGCCCTCGGTGCGGGAAACGTGGACAGCACCGGACCCGGTCGTTATTCCGCTGTGGCCGATTGCCCGCTCGACCGCGATGTCACCCACCCCCGTGCGAAGTTGCAGCGGCCCGGCCTGTGAGACCTGGATGTCGCCGGCTCCAACCTTGAACGTGCACTCACCGAGTAGGCCACCAACTCGGACGAGAGCGGCACGGCTCGGGCCGATGACACGGAGATCACCAACGCCAGCTTCGCCCCGTAGCTGGGACCGCGAAGGTAGCTCTATCTTGACGTCGACCGACCCGCACTCGCTCCAAACCACATATTGCCGCCAGTTCTTCGGCGCCTTCACCGTCAAGGTCCCGTCGCTGTAGTTGACCCGGGTCTGCTCAGCCGCGCCCACATCGATCTTCTTGGCGGGGTTGGTGGGGCGGATCTCTACGACCGTGTCGGCGCGGTCGCTCGCGATTATCTCTACGCTGCCGGCACCGATATCGAGCGAGACGGAAATCGGCGCAGGTGTACCGAACGTGGGCATGTGTCCTCCTTGGAACTCGGTCTTTTGCGAAGTGGGCAGGCGGCGGCTGGCGCTAGCGTGCCCACCCGACATAGCGGCGGCGCGAGGGCGGCTCGCTGCCGTCGTGCTTGGGGGCCCCGGCGCGCTCCAGCGCAGCCGCAACTGCTTTCACGAGCCAGGCGTTGAGTGACAGTCGTTCGTTAGCCGCCGCTTGCTCCGCCCGCGCCTTCAGCTGCTCCGGCATGCGCAGGTTGACCCGCGCCATACCGCCCTCGTCCGCATCTGCGTCGGTTGGGGTAGCGGCTGCCCGGCCCTCGGCCGCGCCCACCGCATCGCGCCCGGCCCCGAGCGGCTCCCCCCCGAAACCTTCCGGCTGCCGGACGACGAACTCGGGGTCACGGCCTCTTAGGCGCAGCTCGACCGAGCCGGGCGCGAGCTCGCACGTGATCTCCTCGGCGGCGGCGACGAGCGCGTCCTGCAGGGCAAGCCGGACGGTGGAGTCGACCGCCGCAGTCAAGCGCTCGGCCACCGCCCTCGCTTCGTCCCCTCCTGCCTCGGCAGCCACGATGAGCTGGTGGTGGATCGTCTCTACGTACGGCCGTAAGTCCATGGCGTCATTATGGCACCACTATTGGTGCCATGTCAAGAGGGAAAGCTGCCAGAAGTGTGCCATCGTTGGCGCGCTCATGGCCATTTCAGCCTGCCGGCACCTGAGCCGATCTAATTTTGATGGTTTCTGTCCTGTTCGCTGACGAGGACCGGGGAGCGCTCGACGATCTCCGCAAAATGTGCTCGGAACGTTGCCACCATTGGGCGCCGACGTTCGTCCGTGGCGGAGCAGCGGCGCTCGCGAAGATGGAAAGCGCACCGTTCGACGCAGTGGTCGCCGGGGGGCGCCTGGTTGACATGGAGGGGCCGGCTTTTCTGCGGCGAGCCAAACAGTCCAAACCGGAGACCGTGCGCATCTCGCTTACGAGCGCAGGCGACCCCGGTGCTGCGATGCGGAGCCTCCCGGTTGCCCATCAATGCATTACCAAGCCGTTCGAGGCCGAGGTGCTCATCCAGGCTGTGGAGCGTGCTACCGAGCTGCAGGCTCTGCTGAACAGCGCTGCCACTAGGCGCATGCTCGGCCAGGTCGGGGACCTTCCGAGCCTGCCGGACAACCTCGCTGCTCTTGATGCGGCACTTTGCGACGAAGAAGCCTCGCTAGGGGATGTGGCGAAGATAGTGACCCGCGACGTCGCTATGTCTGCGAAGGTGCTCCAGGTGGTCAATTCGTCGTTCGTGGGTTTGAGGAGCACCGTTCGAGACCTTCGCCAGGCCGTTGCTTACCTGGGTGTGGAAACCTTGCGGAGCCTCACGATAACAACGGAGGTCTTCCGGGTTTTTAACCCGAGCGAGCTCCTGCCGGGCGACTGGATGGAGCGCTTTAACGAGCATTCCCTCGAGGTTGCGGAAATCGCAGGAAGGCTTGTCCGCACCAGCGCCGCCCAGTATGAGGCGAGCGTGGCGGGGCTGCTCCATGACATCGGCGAACTGGTCGTGGCCGACCGCGCGCCAGACAAGCTGTGCGAGGTCCTGTCTCAGGTCTCTGCCGGCCGCTCCTCAGCCGAGGCCGAGACCGAATGCCTGGGCGCCACGTACCCGGTCGTCGGCGGCTGCCTGCTTTCGCTTTGGGGCATGAACTACCGGGTAGTAGAGGCGGTCACCCGTCATCGGGAACACTGGGAGGGCCGGCAACGGGACCCGGAGCTCGCAGACGCGGTCCACGTTGCCGACGCTCTCACATCCACCGGGGGCGCTCCGCACCGTTGTCATGCGGCCGTTCCAGGTACGTCAGCGGGGGAGCGCCTCGCGCCGGGGGAGCATACGGGAGAGGGGGCAGGACCAGCCGGCGGCTCGATTGCCTTAGCGACCGCGGAGAGCCCCGAGCTCGAGAACACGGAGGTCTGCGAACCTCGCCACATGGTGGACCTTTCCGATGATTACCTGGAACGGGTCGGCCTGCTAGGAGCCGTCCGCATGTTCAGGTCCGGCAGCCTCTTTCCCTGAGGTAACAGGTCATGTAGGGCAGGGCCCGGTCAATCGCGGTCCTTGCCCATCACCACCAGCTCCACTCCCGCACTGTCGACGTGCCGGGAGAACTCACGGTAGCCGCGCCGCTCGTACATACCGAGGTTGTAACTGCTCCTGTGGCCAGCGGCAAGCTGGAACCTGCGAACTTCAGGCGGGGCAACGCCTTCCAGGGCGGCGAGGAGGCCCGAGCCGATGCCCTGGCCCTGCTGGTCCGGCGCCACAGCCACCCGGCTGATCCAACCGATCGGGCCGTCGAGGGTAAGACGAGCGGCGCCGACTAGCCGGCTCCCTAGCCACGCGCTCATCGTCACCGTGGTGGCGAGCTCGTGGCGGAGCTGGTCGAGCGTCTCGACCAGAGGCGGGATCTCTGCTGTCCCGTAGACCCGTGCCTCCGCAACGAAGGCTGCTCGCTGTACCGTGAGCGCCTCGCCGGCGTGCTCGGGCCCGATCACGCGGTAGACAACTTCACCGATCGCACTCACGTCGCTCCTAAGGGGGGATCAGGGGCCTCCAACGTATAGATCGTAGTGCGGGCGAAGAAAAAGGGGCCTCGCCTCCTATGCGACCCCCTTTTTCAATGTTTGAGTGAGGGTAATTTTGATGGTGCTAAAAAGAGCCGTTGGCCTTGGACGCCCCGGTCCACCAAACTTGGCCTTGTTCGGTGTGGTTGATCCAGGGGAAAGTGTTCTCGGCGTTGGCAAAGCACGTGCCGTTGCCTTGCAGGTTGGCGTAGGCCCCCGAGCCGCCTGTAATGACCCAGGTGCAATCTGGACCGGTAGTGAGCGGTTGGACGTCGACGGTCGACCCGTTCGCAACTTTTACCGGCACGACATTGTCGGTCATGTTGTAGGTGCCGGAGAAGGTGATGTAAATGTCCCCTTTTTGCCCGGCGATCGTGTGGACGGCGTAGACGGTGCTGAGCCCGCCGGGGGAGCTTGGTGCCGCTGCGTACTGGGCGAACTGGTACTGGCCTGCTTCGGGCGGTGGCACGAAGATGAAGCCGCCGGCCGGCACCTTGTCGGAGCACTCCTGACTTGCGGCAGTCACGCCGCCGCTCGTCACCGTGTTCGGTGCCTTGTAGGTACTTTCGCCGGTCCAGGTTGGGCCACCCCCTTCGTCGGTGATAGCCCCGCTGATCTTGAAACAGTCCCAGACCGTGCCCGAGAGCACGTTCTCGCTGGGTACGGCATAGAGCCAGGATTCGATTGTGATACTTCCCGGCTGGAATTGCTGGTGCTTGACGCCGGCGGCGCCTGCACTGGTCATCTGCAGAATGGTCAAAGGGACAAGGGCAGTGGTCGCGGCGGCGGCGAGTGCAACGAGAGCTTTCTTGTTCATTGTGGTCTCCTTGTTCACTGAGTCGGACCGGCTTTCTCACCGGCTCCGTCAGTTTCCGTGACCCGTCTTGCCGAAACCTTGCCGGTCGCGGGAGGCCTCTCGTAGGTGTTGGTATTAGCCTTCGGACGTTGTGTTCCCGCAGCAGGAAAGGAGTCAACCCATGAACGTGCTTGAGGTGCTCAATGACGGAGTCGCTCAGGAGCTCTTGGCTTCCGCGCAGCTTGCCCGGTTAGCGTACACGTGGACGGACGGGACACCCCGCGTGGTCCCGATCTGGTTCCAGTGGACGGGTTCCGAGGTGGTGATGGCGTCGCCTCGTAAGCCAAAAGCGGCACCCAAGCTGAGGGCTATTTCGTCGCACCCCGAGGTCGCTGTGACCATAGACGGTGGGTCGTGGCCCTACCATGTGCTGCTACTGCGCGGCACCGCAAGGGTGGAGGAATACGACGGCATCGTCCCCGAGTACGCATCCGCCGCAGAGCGCTATTTCGGTACCGACCAGGGCCGGGCTTGGATTGCTCAAGTGGTCCAGATGGGCGTTGCCTTTTCACGGATAGCCATCGCCCCGGTTCACGCGACGATCCTGGATTTCGAGACCCGCTTCCCGAGCGCTCTGTCGGCCTGATTCGTGCGCTCAACAGGTCAGGCGTAGCGCAGGTCCCAGGCCAGGTCCAGGGCCGCGGCCAGCTTGTCCGCGGCGCCTTGGCGGTCCCCGCCGTCCCAAGCGGTACCTACCGACACCAAAACGGATTCGAGCTCATCGGGAAGGCACTGCTGAGGTGGCACTAAGAGCTGACGGCTGGCCGCAACCGCCTCGTCAATTTCACCGGCGGAAAGGTGCACAGCTATGAGCGGCCAAAGGCACAACCAATACCAGGAATACCTCACGACGGTGGTCCCCCACAGCTCCAGCGCAGCTGTTGCAAGGGGGACGACGTCTTCGTAGCGCCGGTCGCGCCATGCCAACCACGCCTTCGTAGCTATGGCGGCGGCAACATACTCGGGGTACTCGGCGTCCCTGCCCGCTTCCATAGCTTCGGAGGCCAGGGACCGTACAGCTTCCACGTCGTGGCGGCGGACGGCTGTCAAGTTGAGATAACACAGGCATCTCGCGCGCAGGACCACGTCGCCAATGCGGTCGACTATGGCCAAGGACGCCCTCAGTTGCTCTTCGGCCTCTGCCAAATCGCCGTGCCAGAGCAAGAAGAAGCCGAGAAGGAAGACAGTCCATGCGACATCGGGTTCCGGTGCGCCCTGCTCTGCGGCTGCCAGCGCCCTCCTGGTGTTGGCCAGCATGTCCTCATCGATGCGGTAACGCTGCTGTCGGGCTCGCTGAAGAGCGAGGCCTGAGTAGAACTTCTGCCTCGTGAGCGGAGATCCGCGCCCGTCAACCACGGGCCGGGTCACAGCGAGGACCGCTGCTGCCCTATCGGGCTCGTCACGCCAATAGTGAAGTTGCGCTCGGCCGTCGAGCTGGATCTCGAGCCACAGCTCGGCTGCCGCCTGGTCATGGATGGCTGGCTCCCCCAAGAAATCCTCGGCGCGGTCGAAGGCAGCAAGAGCGTTGTCGTACCGATGGTCGGCCATCTCGACCCGCCCGAGCCGGGTATGGAGGCGAGCAGCCTGAAAGGGGCCGAGTGGGCCAACTAGGCCGAGCGCTTCCTGCAGCGCCTCTCGGGCTTCACCGTGCCGCCCCGTGTGCAAGAGGATGTCTGCCAGCTTGGCACGCAGCTCCACCCTGGCCTTGGCCATCGCGTTGGCTGTGGGATGTTCAGCGACAAGCCCGAGCGCCCTGCGGTAAAGCGCGATCGCCTCGTCGTTGGCGAAGACAGAGGCTGCGTGGTCCGCGGCGACCTCCAGGTGGTGGATAGCCCGCTCGGTTTCCCCCGCCATGGCGAAATGATGTCCAAGCACCGCTGCTACCTCGTCCAGGCGGTCCGAGGAGGATGCCTCCAGGCTCCAAGCAGCGCGAGCGTGAAGTTGGCGCCGCTCGGACCTGAGCATCCCCCGATAGGTCGCCTCCTGGATAAGCGCGTGGCGGAACCGGTACGCGGGTTCCGGGATCTGCCGAACCTCGGTGACCAACCGTGCCGCACACAGTCCTGCTACCGCCTTCTGCAATTCCCCGTTGACGTTCGTGACCGCACTAAGGGCTGAAAGGGGGAACTCCGCTCCCAACACAGACGCCGCCATGATCGCCTCACGCTGGTACGGGCCGAGCCGGTCAACCCGGGAGCGGATCAGGCGTTCCAACACCTCGGGGATCTCTGATTCGATCGTTTCACCGACACGCCATTCGTCCTCTTCCCTGACAAGCGCCCCCGTCTCGAGGAGCGAGGATACGCGCTCCTCGAGGAACAGTGGGTTCCCATCGACGCGTGCGCGAACCGCTTCAACGACGCTGTCCTCGACGTCCTCCCCGATAAGGGCGCGAGCGAGTTCACGTTCTGCTTGTTCGGGTAAAGGAAAAAGCTCGACCCTATGCATCGCACGCTGCAGGCCCTCGGGGCTCAGCCGAGCAAGATGTCCCTCGTTTGGGCCCGCCGGCAGCCCCATCACGTGGGCAAGCAAAGCGACGTAGTCGGCATGGCCTCCGAAAACGGCCTTCATCGCTCTCTCCAGAGCCGGGCGTACAACTTCCTCGCCCTCCTCCGGGGCTACTCCGACCCAGGAGGACAACAGTTGTTGGTAGAGGCCGTACGGTGTCGAAGAGGCATAGGAGGCGCAACGCCCCTCGAGCCACAGCGGGAGCCTGCCGGTGCCTGCGCCAACCCAAGCCATGAAGCGTTTGCGGCATTCCTGCATGAGGCGCGTCTTGCCGAGCCCGGGGTCCCCGACAATGAACACGACCGAGCCCGGTCCGGAGGGAGAACCCGCTCCGGAGACAGCCTCTCGCAAGGCTTTGTCGAGCACGGCGACCTCGTCCTTGCGGCCTACCAGCCGGGCGTGGCCCGCCAGCCGGGCGTGGCCCGCCAGCTTGCTCTGGCCGTGATAGCCAACCGAGCGTGCTTTGGGCCGCTCCAGATAGGAGCCGACCACGGGTTTTGCGGAGTCGGCCGGGGTGACCTCCTCTGTTGGCCCCCAATCAAAGATACCCTCCGTGACGGCCCGAGTCGCCGGGCCCACGAGGACAGATCGCGCCCGAGCCGCCGATTGCAGTGCGGCGGCGACAGGCACCACCTCGCCGATTGCCGCATAGTCGACCCCAGCGCCTGTCCTGATCGGGCCGACAATTGCCGTCCCAGTCTCGATGCCGATGCGCACCGAGAGGTTCTCCGCCCCGGGCATCGAGCTTCGTCCGGCGATGGCCGCAAGGATGCGCCCCCCAGCCCTAACGGCCGGTTCTGGGTCGTCCTCGTGTGCTTCAGGTGCACCGAAGAGTGCCGCCAGACCTCCACCCGACACCGAGGTGATCGTGCCGCCGAGACCTTCCACCTCAGCAATGAAACCGGCCAGCGCAGCGCTGACGACTTCTCGCAAGTCCTCGGGGTCCAGTCTTTGGCCCATCCCGACCGGCCCGGAGAACTCTGCAAAGAGCACGCTCACCAGCCTTCGTTCCTCCTTGGCGACACGGGGAGGCGCCGGCGGGGGTGCCGACGCGAGGCCTGGACCGCCGCGGCTGCGCGGAGGCGCTGCCGCCACCGTCGACCGCCGGAGCTCCTCCAGCGCCGGCGAGACTCGCAGCCCGAGGTCCTCCAGGGCAGCGCGGCAACGCTCGTAGGCCTCTAATGCGACCTGACGGTGCCCTTGAGCCGCGTGAACCCTCATCAATGCGGAGGCGGCCTCCTCAGACGTTGGGTCGTGCTCTAGGCACTCTTCCCACGCCTCGATGACGGCCTCGGGCTGAGACCGGCCATCGCCGCGGGCACGGTCTCTGGCCAGCTCTGTGCGGGCCTTCTGGCGCAGCGTCTCGAGGTGCTCGCGCGGGCCTATAGCCCAGTCGGCGTACGGCTCGTCCTCCAGGAGGACGCCCTCCTTGCTAAGGGCCACAACGAGGGCCTCGTCCCGGCGGGCCCAGCCTCCATGTGCAACGCCGAGCGCAGGGCCTCTTCGTGCTGCGCGAGGTCGACGTCGAGCTTGCAGTTTGAGCCGACCCAGATGTTTGTCCGGTCGGCCTCGAGCAGTTCACTCGCTGGAGCGCCAAGGCCTGAGAGTACCGAGCGTGCCAGTGTCAGCGCCTTTGATAGAGCGTTAGACGCAGCATCAGGGCTCAGGTTGGGGAAGAGCGCCTCGCAGGCCACTTCCCGCCCAATTCTTCGCCCGGGGCTCACCAGGAGCAGCTCGCATAGCCTTTTGGCGGTGGGGCGGGGCCACGGTCCGGCCGTATTTTCGCCGAATGTCATCGTGAACGGCCCCAACATCCGGACCGCAACACGCTCGCCGGGAGCCTCGCCGCCACGAATGGCCACGCCCTCATTATGCACTGTTTCCTCACGCCTTGTACACGAGCGGTTGAAGCCTGCGGAGCCCGCTCGCCGCGGCTAGAAAGAGTTGTTGCAACATCATCGTTTCCTGAGGGGTATAGACATTGAGGGGGCCCACGGGCAATGGCAGCGAAAGTGAGGTCACCGCATGCTCCGACTGCGAGCAGTCCTAGTCGGTCTGGTCCTGATGCTCACCTGTGGTCCCGCGGCGATAGGTATTTCTTCTGCGGCGGCGCACCCTGTCAGGAGCGCGGAGGCTCAGCACCTGCTGACGCCACAACTGGACTTCCTCCCCAACGTGGTCAACGGTGTTGCATGCCCTTCAGGTGGTCCCTGTGTGGCGGTGGGCTACTACTTCAAGGGGAACGAGGACCTGGCACTGGCCGAGTCACTGGCCAACGGCTCATGGCAGGTCGTCCCGACCCCCGACGAAGGCTCGGGCATCAATGTCTTGAACGCAGTTTCGTGCGTAGCGTCCGGCCCGTGCGTAGCCGTCGGCTACTACAACAATGGGAAAACTGACCAAACGCTCGTCGAAACCCTCTTGAATGGTTCCTGGCAGGT
The DNA here is from genome assembly GCA_963725935.1 of uncultured Acidimicrobiaceae bacterium. Classification (GTDB taxonomy): domain Bacteria; phylum Actinomycetota; class Acidimicrobiia; order Acidimicrobiales; family Palsa-688; genus Fen-671. Next base: position 561,475 of record CAVSAM010000007.1, read on the forward strand.
CACCACGAGCCCCAATGAGACAACGAACGCCAATGTCCTGAACGCAGTTTCGTGCGCGTCGTCCGGTGCATGTGTAGCGGTTGGCTACTACTTCAACGGGAGCAAGGAGCAAACGCTTGTTGAAATGTTCCTCAATGGCTCATGGCAGGTGAGCACAAGCGCCGACAACACGTCGAACACCAACGCCCTCAACGCCGTCGCTTGCCCATCTCCTGCTTCGTGTGTCGCGGCAGGCTATTACTACAAGAAGAACAGCAACCAAACACTTGTCGAAACCCTTGCGGGCGGGTCGTGGCGGCTGACCACGAGCCCCGACCAAAGCACGTACAACAATGTGCTGAACGCGATTTCCTGCACGTCGTCGGGATCCTGCGTGGCCGATGGCTACTACAGCAACGGGAGCAAGGACCAGGTGCTCGTCGAAACTTCCGTGCATGGAGCGTGGTCTGTCACCCACGCCCCGGACAAGAGCTCGAACGCCAACGTTTTCGATGCCATCTCCTGCCCGGCGAGCGGCGCCTGCGTAGCAGTTGGCTATTACTACAACGGAAAAGACGACGAGACCCTCGTCGACACGATGGTGAAAGGTACTTGGGCGGTGACGTCCAGCCCTAACGCAACCTCGGACAACAACGTGCTGAACGGGGTTTCGTGCTTGTCATCGACCTCGTGCGTGGCGGGCGGTTATTTCTACGACGGCGTCGAGGACCAGGGGCTCATTGCGACTGCGAGCGGGGGTACGTGGGCTCTTTCCTCGAGCCCCGCGGTTACGACGCCCACAACCACGACGTTGTCTTCATCTCCCGACCCTGCCTTGGTGAGCCAGGCGGTCACGTACACCGTCACAGTGGTGCCCCTTCCGAACGGGGGCACAGTTGCGGTGACCGACAACGGAGCGGCGTTGGCCGGCTGCAGTTCCTTGGCTCTGAACAGCGCGGGCCAGGCGACCTGCACGCTTACGTACTGGACCGGCGGGTCGCATGCCGTCCAGGCATTTTTCTCCGGCAATGGGGGCTATTCTCCTTCGACTTCGGGATTTGACAGCCAGGTCGTGAACTTCCCGCCGGCGGGTTACTGGCTGGTCACCAAGAGCGGCCTTGTTTACGGCGCCGGCGGGGCGACGGCGCTCGGAGGCATCGCTACGTCCGCCTCGACCGGACCGGTGGTGGGTATCGCCGGCACTCCTACGGGGAAGGGTTATTGGTTGGTGACTGCCGACGGAACGGTCGCCTCCTTCGGGAGCGCAAGCGCGCACGGTGACTTACCGGACTTGGGGGTAAAGGCGAAAGACATAGTGGCGATCGCGCCGACCTTCGACGGCGGCGGGTACTGGCTCGTCGGGCGCGACGGAGGGCTGTTCGCCTTCGGGGACGCCAGCTTCCACGGGTCAGTTCCGGGTCTCCACTTGGATGTTTCCGACGTCGTCGGGATGGTTTCCTCTCCGACTAGCGGCGGCTACCTGTTGGTAGGCTCCGATGGCGGCGTTTTCGCTTTCGGGGCAAGCCATTTCCATGGTTCGCTCCCCGGCATGAAAATCCATGTAAAAGACGTCCGCGCTATCCTGCCGTCCTCCAGCGGAGGAGGCTACGTACTGGTCGGCGCCGACGGTGGGGCGTTTATCTTCGGTAAAGGCGTCACCTTCAAGGGATCGCTGCCCGGGGAGGGGATCAAGGCCAGCGACATTGTCGGGATTGCTCTCACCCCGGACAATGACGGGTATTACATGGCCGCCAGCAACGGCTCGGTCTTCGGCTTTGGTAACGCCAAGCCTTGGCCGGTGCCGCCCGGGCTCCTGGCCAACTTACCGGTCGCGGCCATCGCCGGCACTTAGGCCGCCATGCGCTCCGACGGCCCACCTAAGCGATTGCCCGTCCCATGAGGTCAGGCGTGTACCGTGACGTAGGACGACCAACGAAGGAGGGTGCGAATGCGCCCCGTTAGAGTACCGGTCATTGCGTGCCTGGGCGTGCTGCTTGGTGGCCTGCTGTTTGGTGGCCTGGTTACTGCCTCACCCGCGACCGCTGCCGGCGACCACCGTGTGGCGTCCGGTCACCCCGCGACGATAAGTGTGCCCACGTCCATAACGTCGGGGCCGGACGGGTCTTTGTGGTTCACCAGCCTGGGAGGCAAGGACAACCCCGGCTCGGTCGACCAGATAACGACCGGCGGTAAGCTCACCCTCTACACCGGCCGAGGCATCGACGGGCCGGTAGGTATCACCGTTGGCCCCGACGGTGCTTTGTGGTTCACAAACTCGATCGGCAACTCGGTCGGCAGGATCACAACCAAGGGTAAGGTCACCACTTATACCGCTCGGGGGATCATGGACCCGATCGGGATCACGAGCGGTCCTCTAGGGGAGGTCTGGTTCACCAATGCTTATAGCCCTGGTTCTTTTGGCCTGATTACAACCAGTGGGAAAATCACCCTTCGCACCAGCAGCGACATAGACGATCCCGTTGGTATCGTCGCCGGCCCTGACGGAACGGTCTGGGTCACCAACGCCGGCACAAAGACAACCAAAGGCTCGATTGCGGTTCTCACTACCAATGGGAAGATCACGGCTTACAGCAGTGGCGGCATAGACGAACCTTCAGGTATCACGGTCGGCCCGGACAAGGCTATTTGGTTTACGAACTACAGCGGCAACTCGATTGGGCGCATCACGGCCGACGGGGTTGGCAAAATATTCACCGGCAAAGGGATCGACGCGCCCTTCTCGATCACTGCGGGGCGCGACGGAGCTCTGTGGTTTACGAACTACAGCGGCAACTCGATCGGGCGGATTACCGTCAACGGGGAACTCACCAAGTTCCTCGGCAGAGGGATCGATGGGCCAACAGGGATAACATCCGGGCCCGACGGCGCTTTATGGTTCACCAACTCCGGCAATAACTCGATCGGGCGTATCACCACCCTCGGGAAGGTCACCAACTACACCTGAGATCGTGACCCTACAGCGATCTCACTAGCATCCCAATTCCCGTTTGTCTTGCCCACGTCCGAGCGAACTCGTCCACCGATCCCACTCCACCCGTTACCCCTGGCAGCGAGCGGCCGCTTCTGGCGAGCGCCAGGGCAATCTGAGAGGGAAGGCCCGATTTCAACCGAGGTAGAGAGAGATTGTAGGGAGGCGTGTGCATCGCCACTCCGGCGACTTCGCCACCCTCCAAGACTGCAACCCAGATGCCGTCTCCCCTGAGAGGGTGCTTGCCCGCACAGGTAGTCGCGAGGTGGCCCCGATGACGTTGGTGCTGTAGGGGTCGGCGGCCATCCACGGGAGGGCGAGCTCAGCGAAGTATTGCGCGTCTTGGAGCACCAGACCCTCCATCCCCTCAGTGTGCAGCCCGCAGGCGAGGCGTCGCCGGGAATTACGGTCACAGCCCTCTCGTAGAGTCGTCCGCACGTTCCCTCCGGGAAAGGGAGAGCCCTCGCCGGCTCAGCGCTGGCCTTTGGCAGGCAGGTCCGTTGGCTAGGAGCTTGTCCATGTGCAAAACGCTCGCGGAGCTAGAACAGGGTTGTTCAGCAGTGGGGTCATGTCGGTGAAGGGACGCCCACGTTCACCGACTCGCGGCGTGCCTCGGTGGTCGCCACAGCGAGTAGTCAGATCTGCTCATTTGCGGGCCTGCAAAGGAGGGAACGCCCTCAAACCGGTCGACCTAGTGCCGATAATCTCGGAGAGGTAACAAGCGCGAGCGCGCTTCGCCGAATAGGGGGTCTGACCAGGCGTGAGGAGGGACAAGTCGATGGTCGGCACCGGCAACCGATCCTTAGCTGGCAATCGGATCGGGGCGAAGGCTTACCGGTCCCTGTACCAGCAAAGCCCCGACGGGGTGCTTTTCACCGTCCCCGACGGGCAGGTCATAGCCGCCAACCCGGCGGCGTGCGAGATCCTTGGGATGTCTGAGGACGCCATCTGCACCCTTGGTCGTAGTGGGCTGGCTGACCATTCAGACGATCGGTGGGCGCGCCTTCTGGAGGAACGGGAACGGACCGGGATCGTTCACGGCGTGGCACGCATGATCCGCGGTGACGGTCAGGTTATCGAGGTGGAGATGAGCGCCCGAGTGTTCCGCGCCGACAACGGCGAGGCCCGAACCTGCACCGTGATCCGGGATGTGAGCGAGAGGGCCGCGATGGAACGCCGGGTGGCCGAAATGGCTGCCGAGCTGCGCTACCTGGCCGTCCTGGACGAGCTGACCGGGCTGCGTAACCGGCGGGGGTTCCTGGAAGTGGCCTCACAGGTGCTGGAGGTGGCGGACCGCCAACGTGTCGTTTGCCATTTGCTGTTCCTCGACGTCGACAACATGAAGGATCTAAACGACAAGCTCGGTCACGCGGCGGGTGATGCCGGGCTCAAGGCGGTCGCTTCGACGCTGCACCGGGAGCTGCGGCGTTCCGATGTGGTGGCCCGCCTCGGTGGCGACGAGTTCGTGGCCCTCACGGTCGGGCTCGATGACGCCGAGTGCGCAGGCATTGAGGCCCGTATCCGCGCCGGCCTGGCGTCGGAGCGAACCGAGTCGGAGGTGGGCGTTGCGGTAGAGGTTTCCATCGGCTGGGCTCGCCGCTCCCCGGAGCAGTCGTCGGGTATAGCGGAGCTGTTGGTCGAAGCGGACCGCCACATGTACCGCGCGAAGACCGGCAAGCCCCTACGCCCCGCCAGACGGCGCAATACCTCCGCAGATCACCTCCTCGCGGCCGCACAGCACAACGTCAAACGCGCCGCCGGGTCACGCTAAATCTGCGTTATGCAACGGGGTACGCTCCTGTTTCACAGCACCTACAGGTCGAGCGTGTTCCAGCACATCACGGTGCTCGAGCTGCTCGACAGGCTCTGCCGCTACCCCCAGGTTGAAAGCCGGCAAAGGGAGCTGGGCGGAGAGGGTCGTGACCGCTAAAGAGGGGTTGCGGGACCAGTTGGAATGGACAGAGCCCAGTTTCACCCCGGGCACGTGGTTTGACCTTACGGCGGAGCTTCACCTTGCGAAGAAGTTCCGCCGCGGCGCCGTCCGGTGGTGATCACCCACTTCCGGACGGCCCCCACTGCACCCGGTCTACGCCGGTGGGCCCTGCGGTATAGCGCCGAGCTGCTGCATGATCGACATCATGTCCAGAACGCCCCAGTGCTCAGCCGCGAGACCGTCGTTACCGAAGCCCACGATGTCGATGGCCTGCACGTTGATGCTCTTGCCAGTCGCCGGCATGCCCATGAACTCGCCTTTGTTGGTCCCGCTAACGCGAGAGCGAGCAACAACCTTGTTGCCGCTCGTCAAGAAATCTTCGGCATCGAAGCGCAAATCGGGGAACGCAGCGATCATCATCCGAAAAAGTTGCTTGGTGCCTTCTTTGTCCGGCTCGAGGCCAGGCAGCACCTCGTGCTCGACGAAGCCGTCGGCAAGGTGCTCAGCGGCCGCGTCGACGTCGCCCGCGTTTATCTGCTCAAAGAAGTGTCGCAGTGCTGCTTCGTTGTCCATGGTTCCTCCCCTTATGTGGTTGTTGGCAGCGAGCATACGACGCCGCACCTCACCGGGAGCAGGGGAAGGGCTGGCGTCCAGCGTGACCAGCAGAAGGGCCGGGTCAAACGGGACCGGAGACAGCGCCGGCTGGGACGCGCCGGCTGGGACGCGCCGGGTTCCGAAGGGACCAAAGCGGGCCCGAGACACCGTGAGAACTCGGCCTGCATTCTTGGGGAGATCCCCCCATGACGGCGCTCGAGGCGCGCGCGGGTGTACCTGTAAAATGCTTAGCCATGACACCACGACGGGTACGCCCCGCGTTCCTAGCATTTGCAATTCTGGCAATGGTCGGCGCCGGCATCGTCAGCCCCGCGGGCGTCGCGTCGGCCGCGCCTTCGAGGGTCGGCGCGACCACCAAAGCAGTGCCGCAAGTTGAGGATTGCGGGATGGGTGCGAACCTCGTGAAGCCCAAGACCTTGGTACTGGCGTGTGCGGACGCCAACGGGCAGGCTGTCAGCCTCGTCTGGACGACATGGGACTCGACAACTGCGCGGGCTAAGGGCGTTTACACATGGAACCTTTGCGAACCCAACTGCGCGGCCAGCAACAAGTGGGGCCGGACATCGGCCGACTTCGGTCTCGGCGATGCCGTGCACGCACGGCAAGGTTGGCTTTTCGAGGAACTTACGGTCCACATCACGGGGGCAAACTGGCATGAGCCCCGGACCTGGACACTAAGTGAGAAGCCGATCCCAAGGTAACGGGTTTCATACCCGCTAGCGGCGAGGCGGTGTGGCCAGCCGGTGCGGCCAGCCGGTGCGGCTAGGCGGGGCGCCGTCAATACGGGGTTAGGCGGTTGGCTTTGCGGTGCTCTGAGGAGGCGTCTCGTTTTTCCGGTTCGCAATCAGTCGTGGGTAATCGACCGCCAAATGGGAAGGATCTGGACATGGCCCGGATGGGGGGTTTATTGGAGGGGCGGACCTATGGTCCATCGGTTCGCCCCCGTCGGTGTTCAAACGTGGCTCCTGCTCCCAGCTGGGAGTGGCGATGTACCCGTGATCGCTGCCGTCTCGCTGATCCAAAGCCGCGGATCGTCGACGGAAGGTACAGCCAGTCGAACCGGCGGAGGTGCGGGGCTCGTCAGCGCCTCCGGGATGCCGGGTGAGCGACTTGCCTCAGCGTCCGAGCGACGTTGACGAGGGTTGCCGATAAGGCGACGTACGGCTTGCGCCGTCCAATCTCAGTTTGCGCCTGACCGACGCAGCCTGATGCCAAACCTCTGCTCTGAGTGAGATAACGCCGTCTACCCTGGCGGGTCCACCTATGCCGGAGCATGACCCTGATAGCCTTCGTTCGACCTGTCCCACGCGGGTTTGGGCCCAGGTCTTGGCTAGTTCAGGATCGGTGGGAGGGTGCAGGTGGCTTCGGTCGAGCAGGCGCCGTCAGATCTTGCCGGCAAGTCCGCTAGCGATCCCGTAGTACTCCCCGCACGGCGCGGCTTGGGTGCGCCGTTTTGGCGACTGTGGTGCGCGACCGGCATCTCCGGCAGTGGCGACGGCCTGGTCACGGTTGCAATACCGCTATTGACCGTGGCGCTTACACGCAATCCCTTGATCATCGCCGGCGCAACCGCCGCAAATCGAGCAGCGGCTGCAATCGCGGCGCTGCCGGCCGGCCTAATCGCCGACCGAGTGGACCGGCGCAGGCTGATGGTGGGGTGCAACCTGGTGGCGGGCGCCGCTCTGATGACCCTTGTCGTCGCCATGACTCTCGGTTCGGCAGATCTCCTGATGGCCTACCTGGTCGCGATCATCCTTGCGCCCTGCGACGTCACCTTCACCCTCGCGATGCAGGCATCCGTCCCGGCGTTCGCGCGGTACCCGGAACAGCTCGGGGTGGCGAACGGGCGCCTTATGGCGGTCGGAGGGGCCGGGCAGCAGTTCATCGGGCCGGGGAGCGGCGGCTACCTGTTCGCACTGGCACGGAGGCTGCCGTTCTTCGCCGACGGGATTAGCTTCTTCGTCTCGGCATTGCTAGTGAGTTCCAGCCTGCCCCGGGCCCGCCGGGAGAGTCTTCATGCGAGACCTTCGGGCCGCTACGTCGCCGACCTTCGCGACCCCCCTCCGACGCCCTATGTCGCCGACCTCCGCGACCCCCCGCCGCCACCCACCGACACCGGAGCTGAAGGTGACCATGACGTGGCCGTCTACCCGCCGGCACCGGGGCCCTCCGGCGCCGAAAACTACCGACCGGCACCCCTGCCCTTCGGCGCCGAAACTTACCAGCAGGCACCGGGACCTTCGGGAGTCAGCGCTCGCCTGCCCGGGTCCGCCGACGACTTCGAACTCGGGACCGCGGCTGGCAGGGAGGATCTTGCCAAGGCGCGCGGACGGCACAGGTCGGGTTGGGTTGCGGCGTTCCTCGAGGGACTGAGAGTGTTCCGGAGGGAGCCCTCCTTGAAGATGCTGGCAGCAACGGTCTCGTCACTGGCGTTTTGCCAGTCCATGGTCATCGGAGTGCTCGTCGTCTACGGCACGCGGACGTTGCACCTGAGCTCAACCCGCTACGGGCTTTTCCTTGCGGTGGCATCGCTCGTGGGCGTGGTCGGCGCGTTTTCGGCGGGGGCACTGCAGCGCCGTTTCGGTGGGGGACGTCTTATCGTCTGGGGGATTGCCGCGGCGGCGCTCAGTTACATCGGCCTCTCGTTCACCCGCTCTGCTGTGTTGGCGGTGTTCGTGCTCGGCCTGCAGGACTTCGGCGTCGCCGTAGCGAACGTGGCCTCGGTCACGGCGCGCCAGCGCCTCGTGCCCCGCAACTTGCTGGGCCGGGTTAGCAGCGTCCACCGGCTTGTGGTCTTAGGGGCGGCGCCATTTGGCGCAGTCGTCGGCGGGTTGGTGGCCTCCGTCGCGAATGCCCCCGACGCAATGCTGGTTGCCGGCCTGACCCTGGCGGTTGCGTTGGCCATCTTGTCGCCCCCGTTCATGCGCAGCCTGGCTGCGAGCGCCCGCCGGGACGCGGCGGGTAGCCCCGCTCCCACCGTTCAGCCAACCAGCTCCTAGCCGACCTCAGCGGCGGCGGTCAGCGCTGCACCGATCGTCGCCAGGTCAACGTCGGGCGTGACGTAGGCGGGCATGGTGTAAATGAGGTCCCGGAAGGGTCGTACCCAGGCACCACGTTCCACGGCGGCGTCCGTCGCGGCTGCGACGTCGACCTGGTGGTCCAGCTGGATGACGCCGATTGCGCCGAGGACCCGGACGTCGCTGACGCGGGGAAGCGAGAGGGCCGGCGACAGGCCTTGGCGGAGGCCAGCGTGCACCCGCTCGACTTGCTGGCGCCAGTCGGCGGTCGCGAGGAGGCCCGTCGAGGCGAGAGCGGCGGCGCAGGCCAGCGGGTTGGCCATAAAAGTCGGGCCGTGCATGAGGCAGCCGGCTTCGCCGCCGGATACTACGTGGGCGACCTCGGCGGTGCACAACATCGCGGCCATGCTCATGTACCCCCCGGTCAAAGCCTTGCCGACGCACATTATGTCGGGACTTATCCCGGCCAGGTCGGCCGCGAACAATGCCCCGGTGCGGCCGAAGCCAGTCGCGATCTCGTCAAGAACTAGCAGGAGCCCGTACTCGTCGCACACCTCGCGCAGCACCCGCACGTAGCCGGGGTCATAGAACCACATGCCACCGGCACCCTGGGCGACTGGCTCGCAGATGACGGCAGCGATCTGGTCGCTGTTCCTGTCCACGATGTCGCGCACCTCGGCTTCCCAACCGGGGTCGACGCCTGGGCCTGCCGGCGGCCGGGGAGCGAAGAGCTGTTGTGGCAGCACGTCGGCAAACAGGTGGTGCATCCCCCCGATGGGGTCGCACACCGACATTGCTCCGAAAGTGTCCCCGTGGTAGCCGCCTGAAAGCGCCAGGAAGCGGGCTTTTTCGGGACGGCTGGCATTTCGTTGGTACTGGATGGCGGTCTTGAGAGCCACTTCGACCGAAACCGATCCAGAATCGGCAAAAAAGACGTTTTCTAAGCCCTGCGGGGCCATCGAGACCAGACGCTGCGCAAGTTCGATCGCCGGAGCGTGTGTGAGCCCGCCGAACATCACGTGCGACATCCGGCCCAGCTGGTCCTGGACGGCGGCATCGAGCACGGGGTGGCGGTAGCCCCAAATCGCGGTCCACCACGAGGCCATGGCGTCGACCAGCTCACGCCCGTCGGCGAGCCGCAGACGGACGCCCGAGGCGGACACAACCGGGATGGCTGGGCGCTCTGCGGGGAGCGGCGCGTACGGGTGCCAAACGTGGTCGCGGTCGTAGGCTTGCAACCGCGCCCAGTCATGGCTCTCGTGCATCCAACGACAATGCCAGGTCCGTCCTGCGGGCGGCGCAGAGCACGCGCATAGGGCGCGCAGAGGGCATGGAGAAGGCGTGCAGAGGGCGTGCAGAGGGCGTGCCGAGCCGGTAGCCCGCCTAAGAGCCGGTAGAGCGAAACGTGCGGGTCCCCCAGGGGGGACAAGGGGACCCTGGTGGTAGGGGGCACGTCAGCCAGGGGGGAGACCGTTAGCCTCTTCCCACCACGTAGCCCGCACGCTACCAGGAGTGGTTGTCTCGCCACAAGCCTTCGTAAGAGGTGGTGAGCACACGGAGAGTGCGGCGAGCTGCGGCGACGGGCTCAGCGAGGCGGTCTCACATCCAGCGCGTAGTGTTTGTGCGTGCTGCGTGTATCGCCCGCTCGTGAGGTCACAGAAGACTTGGTGAGAGCTGTTCATCACCTTTTGCCCCAGCTGTCCGCGTCTGCGCGCCTCCCGAGCGGGTCCGAGATCGACCAGATCGTTTCATCCCAGGCGACCGTGCTCCTGTTGGCATATGACGACGGCTCGGGGAGTGAGGGCCACGTCGACGGAGGCGACAGACCGAGCGCGCCGATCGTCGGGATGCTGACACTGGTCACGTTCCGGCTGCCGACGGGAGTGCGCGCCTGGATAGAGGACGTCGTAGTCGACACCGGATCTAGGGGCCACGGGGTAGGGGAGGCGCTCACGCAGGCCGCCGTCGAACTCGCCGCCGCTCGGGGAGCCCAGACCGTGGAGCTCACCTCGCGCCCATCGAGGGAGGCGGCCAACCGCCTCTACCGTCGGATGGGCTTCGAACCAAGGGAAACCAACGTCTACAGGTTCCGGCCCCCGTCCTAGCTGCGCCCGGCTCGTCCAGCCCTCGGCTGGCCGCAACAACACCGTCGGCTGACCGCAACCATGTCTAGTAGGCGCGGCCGACGACCGCCTCCAGCTCGGAGACATCTTCAAAAGGGCTGGGGAGCGACCCATCGCGTCGGCGGAGAAGGCGTACCGAGACCCCGCCGGCGTTGAGCTGGGCCTCAGCACCGTCGGCCGCAAGCAGGTCGCCCGGGAGCACGGCGAAGCCCGATTGCGCCGCCTCTTCGGCCTCCGCGAGGCTGGCCGCTCGAACCGTTCGTGCCTCGCGAAGCTGGAGTGCCTCGTCGAGCAGGGACGCCTGGCTCGATTCGAGCACTTTCCCAACCTCGGCCACTACGTTGTCGAGGGCCACGGTTACCTTGGTCGCGTCGTCACGCCGGCAGAGCACTGCGGTGCCTGCCGCAAGGTCCCTGGGGCCGAGCTCGACCCGCGCTGGGACTCCCTTAAGCTCCCATCCCACCACTCGCCGGCCGAAAGACAGATCAGTCTTCAGGTCCAGCTCCGCCCTGTAACCCGCCGCCCTGAGTGCCTTGACTAGCGCAGCGGCCGCCTCGCCAGCCCCGTCTTCGGTCCGCACGGCCAGCACGACGACCTGGACCGGCGCCAGCTTGGGCGGGACCCGGAGGCCGGCATCGTCGCCGTGGGCCATGACGAGTGCCCCCATCAACCGGCTCGAAGAGCCCCATGAGGTCTGCCACACGAACGCCTGATGGCCCGATTCGTCGAGGAACTTTATGTCGAACGCCTTCGCGAAATTCTGCCCCAGTTCGTGGCTCGTACCCATTTGGAGGGCCTTGCCGTCGCGCATCATCGCTTCGGTGGTCCAGGTTGTCGTCGCGCCGGCGAAACGTTCCTGGTCGGTTTTGCGTCCGACAAGAACAGGGATAGCCAACACGTTGACCATGAAGTCCGCGTAGACCTCATGAAGGATCTGCAATGCATAATCGTGCGCGGCCGCTTGGGTGGCGTCCGCTGTGTGGCCCTCCTGCCAGAGGAACTCTGTCGTCCGCAGGAAAAGCCGTGGCCGCAGTTCCCAGCGAACGACATTGGCCCATTGGTTCACGCGCATCGGCAGATCCCGGTAGCTCTGGACCCACTTGGACAGGAACGAGTCGATAATGGTCTCGCTGGTAGGGCGTACCACTACCGGCTCTTCCAATTTCTTGCCGCCGCCGTGCGTAACGACGGCCAGCTCGGGGCTGAAACCCTCGACGTGCTGGGCCTCACGGTGGAAATAGCTCTCGGGGATGAAAAGGGGGAAGTACACGTTCGGGGTCCCGGCAGCTTTGATCCGGGCGTCGATTTCGGCCTGCATGCGCTCCCATATGGCATAACCGTAGGGCCGGATGACGATCGTGCCACGCACCGGGCCGCCCTCGGCGAGCTCGGCTTTGGACAGCACGTCCTGGTACCACTGCGGGAAGTCGGTTGCCTGGGGGGTCAGTACGTCGGGCTTGGCCATGGCACGTCGATGCTAGAGGAACGTGGCTCTGGCCTTTAGCGAAATCTTCGTTCGCTGTGCGCGCTGGCGGGCATGTGATACTTCATGATACTTCATGACATCTAAATGCTATATCAGGCTGCCCTGACCCCGGCCGCCGGGGCCCAAACTGCCATCTACGGACCAAATAGCGCGCCAGACAACGAATACGGTCAGTAGATGGGGTTGAGAGGCCGTAGAAAGCAGGAGGAGCGCTGACGGAGGCCTCGGTGTGCGCACCAGGATCAGGGTGCCCAAGTAGAATGGATGGGTGAGCTCCAAGCAGGGCCCCCCTGCCTCTGACCGCGAGAGCGTAGCTCTGTACGAACGCATCGTACGGACTCGCTTGGCCAGGCGCGTCCTGTCCATCCCGGCGATCGAGCGCATCCTTTTGCCGACCCGTGGCGACAGCTCGGTGCACAAGTTCATCCGGTACTCGATGGTCTCGGGTATCGCCGTCGTGATCAGCCAGGTGACGCTCGTTTTGTGTACCGGGGTGTTCGGGCTGTCAGGCATCCTTTCCAACACAGTGGCGGCCGTTGTTTCGACGCCGGCATCGTACGAGCTCAACCGGAAATGGGCGTGGGGCAAGAGCGGCAAGAGCCACCTCTGGCGAGAGGTCGCCCCCTTCTGGGGCTTCACACTGATCGGGTACCTGGGTTCCACCGGGACCGTGCAGCTGGCGGACACGATGACCAAGTCCCACGGCGTACATGGCGGGCTGAGGGTCCTAGCGATCATGGGTGCCCAGTTGTTTGCCTACGGCCTCGTCTGGATCGTCAAGTTCCTCGTGTTCAACCGGATTATTTTCGCCGACCGGACTTCGGGAACGCAGGCCAATGTCGGCGCCAAGGCCAATGTCGGTGCCATGGGCGCCGGGCAGCCTGCGAGCAACGGAGGAACGGGCTCGCTGAGCGGCTCCGGCTCCGTGGGCGCAGCCGGCGGCAACGGAGGCAGCATCGGCCACGCACAGACCGCCCAGGACGACAGCTCGGCGGGCGAACGGCTCGTCCCAGAGCCTCGTTACTGAAGCACCGGGCACTGAGCACCGCACCCGGAGCGCCGGCCGTTGAAGCACCCTTGACCGGTACACCCTCGCCGGAAGCGGCCTCGAGCGAAGCGCCTCCTTGGCTGGCAGTGGCACGTGCGGCAAAGGGCTTCATGCCCGATGACGAGGGCCTGGCACTCTACGGAGCAGGTGTTGAGGGCGGTCGAAGCGGCCTGGGGCCACTTCTCGAGATCGGTACTTACTGCGGGAAGTCTGCCGTCTACCTGGGGGCAGCCGCCAGGGAGAGCGGGACGGTGCTCTTCAGCGTCGACCATCACCGCGGGTCTCTCGAACTCCAGCCCGGTTGGCACGATCACGACCCGGAGGTTGTCGACCAGAGGACTGGCCTCACCGACACCCTGCCGTGGGCGCGGCTCACGCTGGTCGACGCCGGCCTTGAAAGTGAGGTCGTCCTGGTCGTCGGGGAGTCGTCCACGGTGGCTCGCTCGTGGCAGGCACCCCTGTCGCTCCTGTTCATCGACGGTGGCCACGGCGAACAAGTGGCCTGGGAGGACTTCCGGTGCTGGTCCCCGAAGGTGGCCCCGGGCGGCACGCTCGCCATACACGACGTGTTCGCCGACCCGAAAGACGGCGGCCAGGTCCCGTACGACATCTACCGCGCCGCCCTCAGCTCGTCGAAGTTCGTGGAGACCGGGGCCCTCGGGTCCTTGCGCTTTCTGCGCCGGGTGGCAACGACGTAGCGCCAGCAGATAGCTCCAACCGGCGCCAGCTCCGGGCGAGCTCCCAGCCAACTCAGTAACAACTCAGTGACAACTGCGAGCCAACCCAGCGCCGGCTCGGAGCCCTGGTTGCAGCCAGCTTGACCAACCGCCCCGGGGCGGCAACGCTGGACGGCACATGTCCTCCGGCATAAATGCACCGCTCGGTCACCTGTGACCTCCACTAGCGCCGAGCGCGGGCACCTGCGGGTGGCGCTCCTGGTCTATAGGGGCAACCCCCGGTCGGGCGGCCAAGGCGTGTACACCCGGTTCCTTTCGCGGGAGCTGGCGAGGCTCGGCCACGAGGTGACGGTGTTCTCGGGCCAACCCTGGCCGGCCCTGGACGCGGTCGACGGCGTCCAATTGGTCAAGGTCCCAAGCCTCGACCTCTACCGCGAGCCTGACCCCTTTCGCCTCCCCAACATCCGCGAGATCCGGTCGTGGGCCGACCTGATCGAACTTGCCACGATGCTGACGGGCGGTTTCCCTGAACCTCTAACGTTCAGCTTGAGGGTTAGGGATCTCTTGACGACCCGCAGAGGGGACTACGACATCGTGCACGACAACCAGTCCTTTGGGAGCGGGCTGCTCGGGCTCATGGCTGACGGCTGGCCGATCATTGGCACCTGCCACCACCCGGTAACCGTCGACAGGCTCGTCGACCTCGGACAAGCGCCCACACGGTTGAGGGAGCTGTCGCTGCGTCGCTGGTATGGCTTCGTTCGGATGCAGGACCGGGTAGCTCGCCGGATGTCTCGCATCCTCACCGTGTCCTCATCGTCCCGTCGGGACATCGTCGAGCAGATGGGAGTCGCCCCCGAGCGGGTCGCGGTGGTCCCGATAGGCGCGGACCACGAGCTCTTCCGGCCTTTACCGCACGTCGCGAGGGTGCCGGGACGGATCATGACTACAGCGAGCGCCGACGTTCCCCTGAAAGGGCTTGTATACCTTCTCGAGGCCCTCGCCAAGCTCAGGACCGAGGTACCTGAAGCCCATCTGGTCGTCGTGGGTGAGCCCCGCCCTGCCAGTTCGGCGGTGCAGGCAATGGAGCGGCTCGGCCTCGAGGGGGCCGTCACGTTCCGGCCGGGGGTGAGCGACGAGGAGCTGGTCGAGATGTACTCCGAGGCCTCCGCGGTTGCGGTGCCGTCGCTGTACGAGGGATTTTCCCTGCCGGCCGTCGAGGCGATGGCCTGCGAATCCCCGGTGGTGGCAAGCGCCGGCGGCGCCCTGCCCGAGGTCCTCGGCCCCGACGGGCTCGCGGCTCTGCTCGTCCCACCGGGTGACCCTGGTGCGCTGGCCGCGGCCTTGGGGCGGCTCCTCGCCGGGACCGCCAACTCGGGAGCGGAGCTCGGAGCACGGCTTGGCAAGGCGGGCCGGCGCCGGGTGCTCGAGCGCTTCACATGGGAGCGCTGCGCCGCGGGAAGTCGTCGAGCAGTACCGCTCGGTGATCGCCGAGCACGCCCAACGCTCCCCGCAAGGCCAACAGCCATGCTGACGGTCCGCTACAACCAGCTCGGGGTTCGCCCGGGTGACAGGCTCCTCGACTTCGGCTGCGGGGGCGGCCGCCACTCCTTCGAGGCGATGCGCCGAGGCGCTGTCATCACGGCACTCGACTCCGACCGGGAGGCGCTCGTGGCAGCCAACGGTTGGGTTGCGGCGATGCTCGACGAAGACAAGGAAACTGCGGAGAACGGCGGCCAGGGCCACGTCGTCGCGGCCGACGGGATGGCGCTGCCCTTCCCCGACGCGTCGTTCGAAAAAGTGATCGCTGCCGAAGTGCTCGAGCACGTCCCCGACGACGACAAAGTGCTGAAGGAGCTCGCCAGGGTGCTCCGCCCGGCAGGGGTGATGGCGGTCACGGTCCCTCGCTGGTACCCCGAGGTCGTGAACTGGGCGCTCTCGAAGGAGTACCACAGCACCCCCGGCGGCCACGTGCGCATCTATCGCCGGGGCCAACTGTGCGACCGGCTGCGGCGAGCGGGCCTCGTCCCGTTCAGCGGGCACCATGCGCACGCGCTCCATAGCCCGTACTGGTGGTTGCGCTGCGCCGTAGGGATGGACCGTGAGGCCAACCCCTTGGTGAAGGCCTATCACCGGCTCCTCGTCTGGGACATCACGGCGGCGACGCCGCTCACCCGCTGGCCCGAGGCGGCGCTCAACCCGGTGCTCGGCAAGAGCCTCGTCGTCTACGCCCGCAAGCCATGAGCGCTCTGGCCCGGGAAGAGATCGACCAGACCGCTGCGTGGATAGCCTCCCTCCAGCTGCGAAGGGGGATGGTCCCGTGGTACCGGGGCGGCCACGCCGACCCTTGGAACCACGTCGAAGCAACGATGGCCCTCGCCGCCGGCGGCCGCTGGGGCGAGGTCGAGCGGGCCTTCGACTGGCTGGCGGCGAACCAGCTGGAGGATGGGAGCTGGTGCACGTTCTACCTGGCCGACGGGGTGATCGAGCCGCGCCGAGACCCCAATGTCTGCGCCTACATTGCCACCGGCGCCCTGTGGTGCTGGCAGCTTGGCGGCGACGACGGGATCCTGGCGGAACTGTGGCCGATGCTCGAGCGGGGAATCTCCTGGTGCCTGCGTTACCAGCGCCAAGGGGGAGAAATTGCCTGGTCCGTTGGCCCCGACGGGGCCGTTGGCAATTTCGCTCTGCTCGCTGCGACCTCGTCGTTCCAACATTCCTTGCGCTCGGCGGCCCGGGTTGCCGAGCTCCTCGACCACCAGCGTCAGGCCGAGACGTGGTCGGCTGCTGCCGGCCGGGCGGCTAAGGCCGTCGCCGAGAGCCCCGGGTCCTTCGAACCGAAAGACCGCTGGGCGATGGACTGGTACTACCCGGTGCTGAGCGGGGCGGTTTTCGGGCACGCAGCCCGGCGGCGCATGCTCGACCGCTGGAGCGAGCTGGTCCTGCACGGGCTGGGCGTTCGCTGTGTCGCCGACAAGACCTGGGTCACGGCAGCCGAGACCGCGGAATGCGCCATGGCTGCGGCAAGGGCGGGCCTCCGCGCCGAGGCCGAGGAACTGCTCGCTTGGACGGCTCACCTGCGTGCCAGTGACGGTTCCTATTGGACCGGCTGCGTCCACCCGGAGTGCGTGCGCTACCCGGGCGGCCAGAAAAGTACCTATTCAGCTGCCGCCGTGCTCATCGCCGACCACGTCCTGAACCTTCGAAGCGCCGCCGCCGCGATCTTCGCCGGCCCGCCTCAGGCGGCCGGTTCGCTGAGCTCCTGGACCGCTGCCAGGATTTCTGAAGCCGCCCTCCGGCCTGAGCCGATGCACGCTGGGACGCCGAGCCCGCCATAGCTGGAGCCGGCCAAGGCAACCATCGGAGCTTCGCGGGAGAGCGTGGTTTTGAGGGCGGCTATTCGTTCGAGGTGGCCGACTTCGTACTGGGGGAGAGCGGCGGGCCAGCGGCTCACCCTCCACCCACCGCTGACCGGTGAGGGCGTGGGCTGGGCGAGCACGTGGCCCAGCTCCTGACAGAGCTTCCCGACCAGGTCCTCGTCAGCCAGCGCGCTCCAGCGTCCGTCGCCGTCTTTGCCGACTGAGGCCCGGATAACGATGTGCCCTGGGGCCGCCCAATGGGGCCACTTGTTCGACCCGAACGAGCAAGCCGTCATCAACAATCCTCCCTCCGGAGCCACCAGGACGCCGCTCAGGTCGCGGGGCACCTCGAGGGAGCTGTCGCTGAAGCCGAGCGTCACGACGGCGACCGAGGCGGAGGCGATGCTCGCAAGATGGGCCGGGACGTCGGGCCCGAGCAACTGCCGGAGCAACGGCGAGGCGACCGACGCCGGCACGGCAAGGACCACCCCGTCGTAGCGTTCGCCGGCTGGCTCGACGACAACCGAGCGGCGATCACGGCGCAAGGCGGGTACTTCGCTCGGCACAATGCTCACCCCCGCGCCGCGGAGCCGTTCGACCAGGCGCTCGGGAAGGGCTTGCATCCCGTCGTGGGGGGCGACGAACAGGGCCTGGAGGGGGCGCTGGCCTTCTCGTCACTGGCCCTGCGCCGCGCGTGGCCCATCGCACGCAGACCGAGCAGGAGGCTGCGGTTGGCGCGGGCAGCAGCCAGGATTTGGGGTGCAGTCGCCGCTGCGCTCAGTTTTTTCGTTGAGCCGGCGTGGATGCTGCCGAGGAGCGGTTCGACGAGGCGTTCGGCGACCTCTGGCCCAAATCGCGAGGCGATCAGGTCCCAGACCGTCACGTCGCCCTCCACGTCATGACGGGGCAGCGCCAAGTCCAGCGACGCCCGCCCGATCCCACCGAACGAGAGGATCCTGGAGCGTGCCAGCGGGAGCAGACGTGCCGGTGCCCCGAGGATGAGGCCGTCAGGGAACGGCCGTACTTTCCCCCCAGCGAAAAGCATCGCCCGCTTGGCTTCCGGCGCCCCCATTTCTTCCCCAAGACCGAGCTCCTGGCAGAGAGCAACCCCCTCGGGCACCCTCGTGATGAGCGAGTCGGCGCCTTCGTCGACGGGCCGGCCGAGGAACATTGTGGTCAGGAGCTTTCCACCCAGGTGACCCGGCTCGAAGACGGTCACTTCAGTGCCGCCTGCGCCGGCGAGATCCCATGCGGCCGACAGGCCGGCGATCCCGCCTCCGACGACTGCGAACTTCACGGGGTCGCCTGCGAGCGTGCGCTCTCGGTGTGGACCAGCTCAACGAGGCGAGCGAGCTGGTCCGGGTCGGTGGCGGGAAGGACGCCGTGGCCCAGGTTGAACACGTGCCCTGTCGGGCCAGCGAGCGCGAGCACGGCCCGTGCCTGCTCGGCGAGGACCGGCCACGGGGCCAGGCAGGCGGTCGGGTCGAGGTTGCCCTGAAGGGCCACACCGGGACCGACCCTGGAGCGGGCGATGTCGAGAGGCACGCGCCAGTCGACGCCGACAACGTCGGCCCCTGCCTCGGCGAAGGTTGAAAGCAGTTCGCCTGTCCCCACTCCGAACACGACCCGGGGAACATTCAGGGGAGCCAGGCCGCCCACGATCGTCTTGAGGGCGGGCAGCACGTAACGGCGATAGTCGGCGGGAGACAACGCTCCCCCCCAGCTCTCGAAGATCTGGACCGCCGCCGCCCCTGCGGCCACCTGGTCCTGCAGGCTGGCCAAAGCGATCTCCGCCAGGCGCTCGACGAGCGCACCCCATAACTCCGGGTCGGACCACATCAGCGCCTTGGTCAGGCCATACGTGGTCGAAGGGCCCCCCTCGACGAGGTAGCTGGCCAGAGTGAAGGGGCCGCCGGCGAACCCGATAAGAGGTACGGAGAGCTCGGCGGTGACGAGTCGTACGGCTTCAGCTACGTAGGGAGTCGGCACCTGGCGGAGGCGGTCGAGGTCGCTGGCATGGCGGAAGGGCATCTCGACGACCGGGCCGGTGCCGGGGGCGACGTCTACCCCGAAATCGACGAGCGGGACGACGATGTCGGAAAACAGGACGGCGGCGTCCACGCCGTAGCGGCGCACGGGCTGCAGGGTCAGCTCAGCGGCCAGCGCGGGGTCCCGGACGGTGTCCAGGATGCTCCCCGGTCCCCGCCGGGCGCGGTATTCGGGCAGAGAGCGCCCCGCCTGACGCATGAACCATATAGGCGTGTAGGGCACAGGTTCCCCCTGGCACGCCGCAAGGAACGGCGGCAGGCTGGCTTGCATTTTCCCACGGTAACCCGGGGGGCAACTTGCAGGGAGCTCGCCGGCCGAGCAAAGTGGACTGTTTGGCCTATGGCGCATCCTGACCTGCCTGCGGAGCAGGCCTACATTGACCGGGCTTACGAACGCCTTGAGGTAGTCCGTGCCGAGACGGAGGCTCAACTGAGGGAGGCGTTCCGTGAAAGAGGTGGAACGTTCCAGTCGTTCACGGAGCGGGACATCCGGGTGCGCAACGGGCTGAACCGCCTCGAGAAGCTGCAACTGGGGCGGGAGGCGCTGATCTTCGGGCGCATCGACCGGGCCCACAGCGACCCGGGCGACGAGGGCCCAGCCCAAGCCGGACCAGCCCAAGCCCGCCCAGCCGAAAGCGGCTCTGCAGGACAAGACGGCAGGCACGAGACCTTTCACATCGGCCGGCTGGCGATCTCTGACACCGAGCACGAACCGCTCGTGGTGGACTGGAGGGCGCCGGTCGCCGAGCCGTTCTACCGTGCGACGGGTGCGCGGCCCATGGGCCTGCGCCGGCGCCGCCATTTCTTGACAGACGGCCGCCGCGTCGTGGACCTGGAAGACGAGCTATTCGCACAGGGCGATGGTACGGGCGGGGCCGAAGCGCTCGGGCTGGCTGGGCCGAGCGTGCTGCTGGCGGCTCTCGCCGCGAGCTCACACCGGGCGGATGCGCGACATCGTCGCCACGGTCCAGGCCGAGCAAGACGAGATCATCCGTGCTCCCCTGACCGGCGCTCTGGTTGTCCAAGGTGGGCCTGGGACCGGCAAGACCGCGGTGGCGCTCCACCGTGCGGCTTATCTCCTGTACACGTACCGCTTCCCGCTCGAGGTACAAGGGGTGCTCGTGGTCGGCACCAACCCGACCTTCTTGCGCTACATAGACCAGGTGTTGCCGTCGCTCGGCGAAACCGGTGTAGAGCTGTCGACAGCGACCGGGCTGTACAAACGAGCGCGGCCGGTGGCCGCCGAGCCCGCCGAGGTGGCGCGCCTCAAGGGCGACCCCCGCATGGCTCAGTTCATCAGGCGAGCCGTCCACCAGCGGGAACGGCCTCTGCGAAGGACCGCCGAGATCCCCTACGGCAGGGCCGTGCTCACCTTGACTCCCGAGGCTTCTGCCGAGATCGTGACCGCCGCCCGGCGCCGGTCTGGCACGCACAACGTGCGCCGCCGTGCCGTCGAGACGCTCCTTTGGGAGCATCTTGCCGGTCAGTTGGAACGGCGCGCAGAGGCCAACGCGGCCCGTTCGGGTGGCGACATAGAGATTGTCCTCGGGGACCCCGGCGAGGGGGAAGATCTTGGGGAACTCCTTGACGCCCGGCCCGCTGGGGCCCGCCCCGCCGAGGTCGGTACGGAACTACGACGCCGGCCACTGGTCGCCGAGCTGCTGGAGCGAATGTGGCCCCGGTTGACACCCGAAGCCTTGTTGCACGACCTTTTCGGGGCGAAGCCGTTGATCGAGCTGGCAGGCAAAGGAGTCCTTGGCGCAACAGAGTTCGACCTCCTCTACCGGCCGCGGAGCGCCTCCCTCGAGGAGGTCGGCTGGACGCAGGCCGACATCGCCCTTCTCGACGAGGCGAGCTCGTTGCTCGGCCCGCAACGCCCTGGGCCGCCGAACGAACAGCCTCACCGGACCTTTGGCCACATCGTTGTCGACGAAGTTCAGGACCTTTCGCCGATGGAACTGCGCATGGTCGGCCGCCGCTCGTTGTCTGGTTCCATGACCCTTGTCGGCGACATCGCTCAAGCCACCGGCCCATGGGCGCCTGCGTCCTGGGACGAGCTGATGGCCCATGTGCCGCGCCGGCGCGATTGGCGCCTGGTCGGCCTTTCGGTTAGTTACCGGGCGCCCGCCGAGGTGATGGCATTGGCTCGGCGCGTCCTCGCTGCCGCGCTGCCCGGGGTATCCCCGCCGGAGCCGGTACGTCACACGGGGCAAGCTCCCAGGTTCCTCTCGCTCGCCTCCGAGCCACTCAACGATGCAGCTTGGCTGTCGCTCATCGGACGGACTGTCGCCGAGGAGGTCAGTGCGGTTGCCGCCGCGCTCGGCCGCGGCGACGACGGGAGCGTGGGGGTGCTCGTGCCATCCACGCTGCTGGCAGATGTCAGGTCAGCCCTGGCCGGGGAGGGCATCGTCGGAGGTGAGGTCGGTGCCGGAGCCCTCGACACCCAGGTCAGCCTGCTCGCGCTGGGTGATGCCAAGGGCCTCGAGTTCGATTCGGTCGTCGTCGTCGAGCCCGCCGGGATCGTCGCCCAATCGCCATCGGGTATGCGTGCGCTTTATGTGGCCCTTACCCGTTGCACCCGCCGGCTCGCGATCGTGCACCGGGAGCCCTTGCCAGCCCCGATGCTCCCGGTCGAGGGCCCCGACGAAGATGGGGTCGCTGGCACCGACGACACCTTGGTCGCCGGCACCCACGATGGCTCGGCCGAACGACCCACCGAGGGCATCGCCGAGGCGCCCGTCTAAAAGGCGGCTGTCTAAAAGAAGTCCGGCATCCAGGGAACGGGCACCGCGAACAATGCCGACAGGAACGGCACCCGCTCGTCGTCCTCGTCCATAGCCCCCACGACAACGAGATCGGCGGGCGACGCGAAACCCGTGTAGAGCGCAGAGAACAGCCCGATCGACAACGGCTTTACCGTTCCCGGTCGGTGAGCACCCGCCGCCCGGTCGACCGGCGCCACGCTGACCCGGCCAGCATCGGCTTGGACCAGCCAGGGCCCGGCGTTCTCGGGGAACAGGTTGTCGTCGATCTCTACGACGGCCTCCCCGGTTGCCAGGGGGTACCCCCTAGAGCGGAGAGCCAGAGGCACGTCGAGAACTCTGGTCATCCAGCGCGTCAGCTCTGACCTCATCGAAAATCCGTTGCTCCCGATGGCAAGGGCCACCTGCGAGGTGGTGGGCGGGCCGTACCAAGCAAGCTCGCTCGCCGAGTTCTCGAAGCCCCTGAAGTAACCCAGCAACGCCCGCAGCGCCCGAAAGCCCTCGAAGACGAGGTGGTTGCAGACGGCCTTGTAGCGGTTCTCGCCTAAGCCACCCGGCCCCCATGGTTCCAGGTAGTAGTTGGCATAGCCGGCAAGACCTTCGCCGTCCGGCACGACCACCGCACGAGGCAGGTCCCTGTCGCCCTTAGGAGCAAGGACGTGGTCGTTCCACCAGTCGCGATCTGGCGATTGCACCGGGCCGTTGTGGGCCGACGCGAACAGCGAAAAGCAGCTCATCACCTTGTCTAGGTCCTTAGCCTCCATTTGCCTGACTTCGCCGGCGCTACCGCCGCGAACGCGGTAGGCCGGAAGGTCCGCGATAGGCGCCCTGAACTGGAGCCGCAGGCCCCCGAACTCGTAGCCCAGGCTCCGGTAGAGCGCGGTCGCCGTGGGGTAGAGGGCGCTTATGGCGCGTCCCCTGGCCCTTTCTTCGCGCAACACGGTGCGCACTACTGCCGAAGCCAGGCCTTGGCCGCGGTACTCGGGCAGGACCGCCACACCTGCGATCCCAGCGCATGGGACCCGCTGGCCGCCGAACCACTGGTCGTAGTCGATAAATCTGGCCGAGGCGACCGGGCGGTCCCCGTCGAAAGCGCACAGCCGGCGGTGAAGCTCCTGAATGTCGACAGCGTTCCTGCGCATGTTGAACGCGAGGTCGAGCAGTGACGCGACGCTTTGACGGTCCGCCTCGCCCGCAGGGCGCATCTGGATCATAAAGGCAAACTACTGGTGGGGCGAGGGGCGTTGTCGGTTGCGCCGGAGAGCCGCTGACCGGTAGCTGTCGACGAGGTACCCGACGACACCGACGGCAAACCAAGAAACGATGATGGCGGCTCCGATGTGCTCGCCCGCCGCTACTGCCGGTTCGCTGCCGCCGGCGATGTTCGCGATGGTGGGTGCGGACAAGGCAAGGACCATGAGCACCAGGATCGCGGGCCGAATACTTGGTGTCTTCATCGCTTCACCCCATCAGCCGGGCGCATAGCAGCGTCGCCCAGAGCGCGGGAGTCGCCGGCTCGCCGTCCAGGCTGCCGACCGGTACGGGTGCGGCGAGGGCTGCGGCCGGAGTCGTCGTGCTGTCTAGTTCGACGAGGGCCAGCACGTCCAGGCCTCCCAGAGCCTCGGACCACGCGGCCAGGTCCTCGGGTTTGTGGGACGCCTTGGCGACTCCCCAGCACAGGGTTGGTTCGAGCGCTTGGAGTATTTCGGTCGTCCAGGCGGAACGTTCCGGTCGGACGTCCTGTTCAATGGCTACCACCGACGGGTGGTCTCGCCAGCGCCAGCTCCTGCGCTCTTCCGCCGCAACCTCGGCGGACAGGATCACCCGGTCATGTTTGCGCCAGACCTTCCGCTGAGTGGCTAGTGCAACTTCGTCCGGGGAGGCACCAAGGTCACGCGCTATGCCACGTGCTGTGGACATCACGGTGTTGGGCGGCCCGACGACGGCGACGACGCTCGAGGGCGACCTCGGAGCCGTGGGTAACGGCGGGAGCGCCAAGTCAAGCGCCCGTCGAAGTTCCCCCTCGATCGTCTCCCTGGTCGCTGTGGGCGTCACGGCACTGCAGGCCTGTACCGGGACGCCAAGACTTTGGAGTGCGAGCCCGAGCTCGGACAAGTGCCCCGCCGGGGCTGTTTTTGCCAGCGATGCCGGTGCGGAGGCAGGTTGAGGCAGGCGTGCTGCCGGCACTACCGGAGCCAGCCAAGCAGGTTGGGCTAGAGCTTGCGACAGAGGTTGGGGTGCAGACTGGGGCTCAGCTTTCGAGAGGCGAGCTAGTACTGCAGGAGCTGCTAGCCATCGAGGCTCGCCTCGTTCGCCGGCCGCGGGAAGCCAAAGTGGCTCCGTCCACTCACCGCGGGGCAGGCGGGGCAACCGGGGCAGCTGAGGCACGTGGCTCGGCCAGGTCGACCGTCGCTGTCGCTCGAGGCTCGGCCGTTGCGCGTGGCACGGCCTGCACTCGTGGCGCGCCCTGTGTACGCGGCGCCGTCAGCCCGAGCGGATCGGGCAGCTCGGTGAGGATCAGGTCGGCATGCGACGCTGGCGCGGGCTCCGGCGCACGAAATGCGGCCTCTCTGCCATCTGAGAACGGGGTTGCCAAACCGGCTTCACGGGCGATTCGTTCCAGGACAGCGGCAAAGCCCGCGCTAGGTGCCTGCTTGGCACCTTCCGGTCCGTCCCAATCCTGCCCGACCGCTTGCTCGGCGCCCTGCTCGGCGCCCTGCTCGACGGCTTGCTCGACGGCCCGCTCGTCGGGTTGGGCTTGCCTCCACCGGCGGCCTTTCCTCTCCTCACGTCGGTCTTCGCTCGGGTTGCCGGACCGGGGCACGTTCGCCCGGGCAACCGGGCCGATCGGCTCGCGCTCGGCCAGCGCATCGCTAGGGAACCTCCGCTGAGCGGTTTCCCGGGAGGCGCTGTCGTTCCTGGAGCGCTCTCCGCCAGAAGTGTCGCGCCCTAGGGTTTCCCGGCGTGAGCCGCCCCTGGACGACCCGCCCTGGCTGCCGCCGTCCGCGGCCAGAGCGAAATGACCCTCTTCGGCATTGATTTTCTCGGCGAGGTCCAGCACCGAAGACGGGCCGTTGTCAGCCATCTCCTCGATCAGTGCTGACATCGGGTCATCGTTGTCGCTCAGCCCGCTGCCCTCGTCTGTCCAATGCGGCTTGGCCCCTCGAGGGCCCGCGCTTTGAGCCTCGGCCCTGCGAGGTTCTGCGCTTCGCTCCGCTCGCCGCGGGTGAGCTTCCTGGCGCTCCGCTCGCCGCGCATCTGGTCCCCGGGCATCGGCTCGCCGCGGCTCACCCGCTGGAGCCTCGGTCCCCTCACGCCCGCTTTCCCCGTGCCCATGCGAAGCGGCTTTTTCCTGGCCAGCCATCGAGCCAGCCGCCGAGCCCGCTATCGAGCCAGCCATCGGGTCAGATATCAGTTGTGACGGAGCCGCCCCTGAAGAGGCCGGCGGCCTGGGCCCTTGGCTTTCTTTGGGAGCTCTGGATGCAGGGCGAGTTGACGAAGGGCGACGTGAGCCGCCCGCCCCATCGACTTCGACTTCTACTTCGACGTGTTCCCGGGCAAAGAAACCACCTACGCCGCCCTTTCGCACCCGTGTAGCGGCGACGATCTTCGGTGCCGGGCCTAGCTGGCGCTTGGCGGCCTCAACCGCCTCCTCCAGCGTCGTGCCGTCAAACCGTAGCGTGGGCAAGGTTTACCACTCCCTTGGACTCGAGGCGCAGTTGAGAACCAAGCTCCGCGTAGGACAGTACGGGCAGGCGCGGGGTCGCGGTCCGAACGAGTTTTTTGACCGCAGGCCGCAGAGGTGCTGCGCAGACGAGGACCGGCATCTCGCCGTCCCGCTCGGCTTCTCGCGCACGCTGGGCGACGGCAAGGGTGAAGGCCTCCGCTTTTTCAGGCGCCAGTGCGAGGAAAGAGCCGTTCTCGCTCGTGCGTAGCAGCTCGCTGAGTTGCTGTTCGAGGACCGGGTCGATCGTGACGACGGGCAAGTGGCCATCGGTCGCCAGCGCCGCGGAAAGTGCCGGGCCAAGCGCTTGCCTGCAGGCTTCAACGAGCGCCTCAGGGTCGCGTGTAGTGCGTACTTTCTCCGTCACTACCTCGAAAATCTTGGAAAGGTTCCGCACTGATACGCCCTCGTCGAGCAGGTCGCGAAGGACCCGCTGGACTTCGGCCAAGGTCACCTGGGCCGAACCGAGCTCCTCGACAACGGTCGGGTCGCTCCGCCTTACCAGTTCCACAAGTTCCTTGATCGAGGCGCGGGAAAGCAGTTTGCCGGCGTTCTGTTTCACGACCTCTGACAGGTGCGTGGTTATTACCGAGGCCGGGTCGACAACAGTCGCCCCCATCCGTTCTGCTTAGGCCCGTGCCGAGGCGGGGCCCACTTGGCATCCAGGCCGAAAACGGGCTCTTTTGTCGGGGTGCCCGGCAGAGACCCAAGCATGTCGCCGATGGCCAGCACATGCCCCGGTTGTGCTGTGCCGCGGGCGACTTCGGCGCCCTGGACGCGGATCGTGTAGGTCGAGGCCGGCAGGTCGATGTTGTCCCGGGTGCGCACCAGTGGCAGGACCACGCCGAGCTCGAGGGCCACTTTGCGACGGAGAGCCTTGACGCGGTCGAGGAGGTCGCCGCCCCGGGTGGGGTCGACGAGCTCGACCAGGTTGAAGGCGACTTCCAGCTCGAGGGGGTCGACCTTCATGTCGCGAGCCAGCCCCTCGGGGGAATCGGGGGCCGGCGGCGGAGGTACCTCGACGACAGCCTCTTGTTCGGCGCGCTCGCGCAGGGCTTCGTCGGTCGGGAGGCGCCCAGCGAGGAACCACACTGCTCCTCCCACGATAAGGAAGGGCAGTTTCGGTAGGCCGGGTATGAGGGCGAGCATCATGACCCCCCCTGAGGCCATGCGTACTGCGCGGCGCTGGTGGAGGATCTGCAGGACGAGGTCGGTGCCGAGATCGGAGTCAGTCCCGGCACGGGTCACGATGATGCCGGTCGAGATCGATATCAGCAACGCCGGCAACTGCGCTGCGAGGCCGTCGCCGACGGACAGGAGGCTATAGGTGTTCACGGCCTGGCCGAATGGCTCACCGTCTTGGAAAACGCCGATCAAAAGGCCCCCGACCAGGTTTATCGCCATGATGACGATGGCCGCTATCGCGTCGCCTCGCACGAACTTCGACGCCCCGTCCATAGCGCCGTAAAAATCGGCTTCGGCCGCGATCTCGCGTCGGCGCCGGCGCGCTTCGTCCTTGTTGATCAGGCCGCCGTTCAGGTCAGCGTCTATGGCCATCTGCTTGCCTGGCATCCCGTCCAGGGTGAAACGGGCGGCTACCTCTGCGACCCGGCCTGCGCCGTTGGTGATCACGATGAACTGGATCACGATGATTATGAGGAACACGACCAGGCCGACGATGACCGAGCCGCCTATCACGAAGTGCCCGAAGGAGGAGACGACGTTGCCCGCCTTGGCGTGCAGGAGGATCTGGCGGGTGACGCTCACATTGAGCGCCAGGCGGAACATCGTCGCTATCAGCAAAAGCGAGGGGAACACGGAGAAATCGAGTGCCTTCTTTACGTACATGCTCGTGAGCAGGATGATCACCGCTCCAACGAGGTTCAGGGTGATCAGGACATCGATCAGCTCGGTCGGCAAAGGTACGACCAGCATCACGACGACGCAGACCATCGCCGTAGGCACGCCCACCAAGGTCAAGCGGTTGTTACGCAACTCGGCCACTCCGGCCCTTCTAAATCGGTTCGGCTGGCCCTTGTCCTTGGGCCGGCGAGTCGCGTCCGTGCTTGATCGGCATATTTGTTATCGGCAACCCGGCTGGTCGGCTGAGGCTCGTTCGTCTACTGCTCGCCTGAGATGCCTATTGCTCGCCTGAGCCAGCTCCTGTCCCGGCCCTGACCCCCGGCCCGGCCATAGCGCCATTGCCGGTCCCCACCCCAGCACCGGCTCCAACCTTCGCCGCATCGCCCCCGCCGGCGCCCGCAATAACCCCTCCCGTAGCACCCGTGAGCAGCGGCGCGGCCGGCCTCAGCGGCGCCCCGTCGATGCGAGAGGTGCGCCCGTTGGCTCGGAGGGAGTATATGAACGTGAGGAGCCGAGCGACGGCCTCGTAGAACTCGGTCGGGATCTCCTGCTCCAGGTCGCACGCCACGTAGAGAGCCCTGGCAAGTGGGGGGTCCTCGACGAGCGGCACCCCATTGGCGGTTGCCTCCTCGCGGATTTGGAGAGCCATGAAGTCGGTCCCTTTTGCGACCACCCTTGGCGCACCGCTGCCGCGCACATAGCTCACCGCGACAGCGAAGTGGGTAGGGTTCACGACCACAGCGTCCGCTTTCGCCACAGCGGCGATCATCCGGTTGCGGGCCATCTGGCGCTGGCGGCGCCGGATCGCTCCCCGCATTTGAGGGTTGCCTTCGGTGGACTTGGTCTCTTCCTTGACCTCGTGTTTTGTCATGCGCAGCTGGCGGGACACCTTCCGGAACTGCACGATGTAGTCGAGCACCGCCAGGACGAGGCTGATAGCGGCTACTTCACGGACCAGCGAGAGGGCCCGGCTAGACACGATGGAAGCGATCGCGGTGGAAGAAAGGCCGCCGTTGCCGGTGATAACGGGGAGCACGCCGCTCAGGACCTGCCAGACGACCAGGCCGAGAAGGCTAATGCGCACTATCTGCTTACCGACCTCCCACAACGAGCGCGGGGAGATTATTTTCTTCAGGCCGGTTGCAGGGTTGAGGCGCTTGAACGAGGGCTTGAGCGGGGTGAAAGTAACAAGGCCGCGTGTCTGGGCGAGGTTGATGGCAAGCGCGATGCCCATCGTGGCGAGTAACGCCGGCGCCAGGGCGAGCAGGGCACCCTCCGCACCAACGCGGACCACGGCTCCGTCGGCGGACAACGAAGGGTGGCCCATCGTATTGGCGATCTGGAACCAGAGCTTCTGCTCGAGCGCGTAGGTCGCCTCGAAGGTGTGCTGCATGAGGTAGCTACCCGCAAATACGACGACCCATGTGACGACCTCGGGTGTGCGCGCGACCGTGCCGTCGCGGCGCGCCTCCTTTTTGCGCCTGGCGGTTGGTTTCTCGCTTTTAGAGTGCTTGTCCTCGTCCGGCATGGTGCTTTGGCCTCAGTCCGGTCTCAGGGCTTAAGGCCCAGCAGGCCAAGGCTGTCTGTGACAGCCCGGTCGACGAGAGTGTTGACGGCGCCCGGCAGCAGCGGCAGTGAGATGCCGACGACCACCAGCGCGAGAGCGATGTTGATCGCAAAACCTAGGGACATCACGTTCAACTGGGGGGCGCTCCGCGTGAGCAGCCCAAGGGCGACGTAAGCGAGGAACATGGCGGCAAGGACGGGGGCCGCGATCTCGACGGCCGCAAGGAAGAAGAAACCCACCTCTGACATGAGCGTCGTACCGAGAAGGCCCACACTTTTGGAGGTCAGCCCGATGGACTGGAACGATGTCAGGAAGCCTTTGACCACAAGCAGGTCGCCTCCGGTCGCGAACAGCAGCGTCGTCATGATCACGTTGAAAGTGTTGGCCGTCACCGGGTTCATGGTCCCGCTGATGGGGTCGAACGTTGTGGACGCGCTGAGCCCGCTCGTCATGTCGGTGAGGCTCCCGGCAGCGCTCACCACGGAAAACAGGAGCGAGGTGATGAACCCGAGCACGGCGCCGGTGACCGCCTGCAGCACGAGGTCCGAGATGAACCCGGCCGTGTCCTGAGCGCCGACCGTCGCGGCCATCTTGACCATCGCCCCGCCCGGTCCGCCGGAAAGTTCGGCGGTTACAGCAAGGCCCAGCGACGCGGCGAGCCCGGTACGTACGACAAGGGGGATGGTGGAAGAGGAAAAGGGCGGCACGAACGCCAACCATGCGCTGGCGCGCACCATCGCGAACATGAAGACGAAAAACCCGCCCGCTGACAGCTGGAACGTCATGCCCGCCCGACCTCGACCGAGGTGGCCGTTTGCGGCGGCATTAGCTCGTCAGTTGCGGGATCATCGCGAAAAGCTGGTCCGTGAAGCCTACGAGCGTGCTGAGCATCCAGTGCCCCGCAAGGACGATGGCCAGGGCGACCCCGGCCATTTTGGGCACGAACGTAAGGGTCATCTCCTGGATCGAGGTGATGGACTGGAGAAGCGAGACAGCAAGGCCTATGACCAACGCCGTAAGCAGCATCGGGGCCGCCAGTTCGCCGGACACGGTCATCATCCGGACAGCGATCTCGATGACGGTGGTGTCTGTCATTTGACGGCCAACCCTTTCGACGGGAGCGCTTTCACCGGACGCTCTTTTGCCGAACGCTCTGTCACGCTGCCTTCTGCAACGGGGAGCTTGTTCAATGGAAGCTCGTGATCAGTGACTGCACGACAAGGGCCCAGCCGTCAACCATCACGAACAGCAGGAGCTTGAACGGCAACGACACTAGGGAGGGTGGGAGCATCATCATCCCCAACGACATGAGGGTGGCGCTGACCACGAAGTCGATTATCAGGAACGGTACGAATATGACGAACCCGATGATGAAAGCGGTGCGCATCTCGGACAAAGCGAAGGCAGGTATCACTGCGGACATGGGCATCGCTTGCGGTGATGCCGGTTTATGGCCGGGTTGGGAAAAAAGGGCTAGGTCGTCGGACTGGGTCTGCTTCAACATCCATGTCTTGATAGGCGCCTGAGCCTGCGTATAAGCCTGCTCGGCTGTGAGCTTGCCGTGGAGGTACGGCTGCACAGCATCGGCGTTGACCTGGTTTATGACCGGGGACATGATGAAAAGCGTGAGCACCAGCGCGAGCCCGGCGAGGAGCTGGTTTGGGGGCACGTTGGTCAGGCCGAGGGCTTGGCGCGTGATGGACAAAACGATGATTATGCGGGTAAAACTGGTGAGCAGTATCAGCAGCGAGGGCGCCACGGCGAGCAGCGTCAGCGCGATGATTATCGTGATGCTCTCGCTGGGCTGGTTGACGGTGCCACCGAGGTTCACCGAGATCGTGCCACCCGAGCCGGAGCTTGTGCCTGTGCCGGTCGGGGTCGCCGGAGACTGAGGGGCGTCCGGCGAGGAGGCGCTCACGGCGCCCGCTCCCGTTCCTCCCGAACCGTCGCTGTAGCCGCCCGAGTCCGGCGCGTTGGTAGGCGCCTGGTCGGTCCCCACCTGGGCCGCGGTCGGAGATGTAATAGGAGAAGCCATGGCCCGTGCGGGCGTAGCCAGGCTCGCGAGAGCGAACACGCCGGCGACGGCAAGCATGGCTCCGATTGCGAGAGGCAACGATCTTCTAAGTTTTTGCATGGCGCTCCAAAACAGCGTTGGAAGAGCGCGGGAGCTATCGGCGGATCGTCCGCTCCCGCAGCGAATCAAGCGTTAGCTTCCATGCGTTTTGACGCTCCGAACTGCTGGCGTCGGGTGGAGAGGCCGGCATCCGGTCGGCCTGTTGCCAATCATCGAACTCATCCCAAATTTCGAGGTCGCTTACCTGGGCGCCGCCTGCACGAGTGCCTGCCTGAGCGCCAGAGGTAGGAGCTGGCCCAGACGTAGGAGCCGGCCCAGCCGTATGTGCGGCCACGTTGGTAGGAGCGGCCGCATGAGCGTCGAGCGGCGCGGCGTCCCCGGGGCCGGACAACTCTGCCAGGAGGGTGATCGACTGCTCCGTCACGCCCAGCAGGAACTGCTTGCCCGTCGCCTCGACGACTGCCACGGCGGCACCCTTGGCTAGCGCCCGCCGGTACACGACCTCGACCGGTGGGATGGGGCGGGCACGCCGCGGCCTAGGTGCGCCGCGACCGGCCCCGAGCCTCCCAGCGCCCAGACGACCGGTGCCAAGACCTCTGCCGGCCCGGCTGCCTCTAAAACCGCCACCGCCGAGGCCAGCCTCCTGGCGCCGGCGCACGAAGCGCGCGGCCAGGCCCATAACTGCCATGACGACCGCCATGGATATCGCGAGCCGCACCAGCAGCTCGATCATCCCGCCCAATTCTCAGTCCCCGTTGAGCAGTTCGGTAACCCGTACGGCGAAGCACTCGTCGACGACGACTACCTCGCCCCGCGCGATCAACGTCCCGTGGACGAAGATGTCGACCGGGTGGCTCACCGGCCGGTCCAGTTGGACCACCGAGCCGTTGTGGATGTTGAGCAGGTCCTTTATCGGGATTTTGGTGCGGCCAAGCTCGACGCTGACCGTCATTTCGACTTCGCCGAGGTTGGCGATGGAACGGCCGGCCGAGGTGCCGGGCGCGGGGTCCAGGTGGGGAAGTTCGGCGGCCACTTGGCCCACGGCTGTGATCACGACTAGCAGGCCCTCTTGGGTCTCGCCGGCGATCAGCGGTATGGCAAGCGCCTGGAACCCGGGCCGTGGCCTGAGCAGAAGGTCGGGGTTGGAGCGCTGCATGTCCCCGATGTGGTCGGCCCCGCAGGCGGCGCCGAGGGCAGGAGTGGTGCTGGCCAGAGCCGAGGCGACGCGACCTTCCCCGGGCACCTTCGCCCCGGCCGGCAACGCCAACGCAACTTCTCCGCAAGGCCCCAGGGGACCGATGAGTGGTGCGCTCCATGCCTTCGCGCCCTTCGACAACGCTTCGCCGCCAAGGCTTACGGTCTCGGCGGTGTTCTCCGCCCACAGGTCGAAACCATCCCCGGGTTCGGCAACGAGGCCGAGAGTACTCGTGAGCAGGACCGCTGCCTCGGTCGCAGCGGGCCGCATGATAGCCAGGTCGGTATCGGCGCTCAAAGCTCTGCTCCTTTTTTGGCAGTGGGGCCAATGACCGCGAAGGCCTTTTGGGGACCGCGCCGTCCGGCCAGGCCGGACAGGTACGGCACTCGGCCCACGTACAGGGTTAGGGGTTCGTCGACTGGGTGCTCGAGGCGTATGACCTGGCCCGGCGCGAGGTCGACGATCGTCCGCGAGGGCAGGTCGGTCTCGTTGAAACGGACGGAGGCTTCCACGGGGCACTCTTCCAGGCGCCCGGTGTCTGCCACGGTTGCAGAAGTGGGGGAGGTCCCTGAGAAACCCTCCAACTTGGAGATCAAGGCGTCAGCCGGTATCGCGAT
This sequence comes from uncultured Acidimicrobiaceae bacterium, assembly GCA_963725935.1. Taxonomy (GTDB): domain Bacteria; phylum Actinomycetota; class Acidimicrobiia; order Acidimicrobiales; family Palsa-688; genus Fen-671. The sequence continues at coordinate 594,551 of CAVSAM010000007.1, forward strand.
GCGGATCTGTCCTCTGGCGCTCTTCATGTCGATCTCGAACTCGAGCGCGATGAGCAGTTGCCGCCCCGGGGCCGCTCGGATCAGCTCGAGCCGGCTTTCCTGGCGAGCTGTGACGGGCCTCGTCTCCACAACCAGGGAGAGGGCCTCCGCCAGGTCATTGGCGGCTCGGTTGTTGAGCTCGGTGAGCAGGGACAGTTCCACCTCGGTGAGCGGCTCCGTGCGCTCCTCGGCGACACCGGCGCCACCCAGCAACTTCTCCACGATTGCGATGGCGAGGGGGACGTCGATGCTTATCAGGCCGGTCCCGACCATGGGCGGCATCGTGAGGCGGGCAGCGCAGTAGGGCTCGGGGAGAGCGTTCAGGAGGTCGTCCCATGACCACTGCTGGACCGGGGACATGACGATGTCGACCTCGGTGCGGACGTAGGTGGACATGTCGACGGCGAAGAGCCGGCAGAAGTTCTGGTTGACCAGGGCCAACACCTGCTCGTGCTCGTCTTTCAGCGTCCCGGCGGGCCGCACCCTGAACCGCCGAAGCGATTTTGGCCGGCCGTCGCGGCCCAGCGGCACCACCGTGTTCTGAGTATCTTGCGCGCTCATCTGCCCCTCTGATCGGCAGGGCTGGGCGCGACTTTAGAACGCAGTCCGTGGTTGTCCGACCACGATCGCCCGACTGGCGGCGACGGCGGTACCTGGTTAGGCCCCGAGGGGCCGGGTGAGGACGGCTTTACTGCATAACGAACTGCTCGAAGTACACACCGACGACGAGCCCGGGCCAATCCTGGCCGAGCGCCCGCACGATGTTGGCCTTCAACGTGGCGGGGCCACCGGGCTGGAGCAGCTCCGCCTCTGTCATCTCTCCCGCCTGGCGGTTGAGGATGTCGAGCACTATGGGCTGGTCCGTGACGAGGATCGCGTATGTCTTGCCCGGGGCGCACTCGAGCGCAGCGGTGAACTGAAGGTAGTGGTTGTCCCTCAGGTTGACCGTGAGCGCTGTTTCCTCGAGGATCTGTCCTGCCACGGTCGTGGTGGGGGCACCCTTGGCGGCTGCAACAGCCTTTTTGGTCATTGTCATATATCCGAACCCTCCAGCGCCAATTATGACTATGGCCGCCACGATTAGGGGCAGTTTCTTCTTTTTGGGCTTGGCTCCGTCTTCGGTTTCGGGGGTGGTCTTTTTCTTTGCCATTTCTCTTTACCTCTTGATTTACGGTGTGACGACAGTGGTGGAGAAGATCACTATCTCGACACGGCGGTTTTCTGCTCGGTGTTGAGCGCTGTTGTTGGCCACGACTGGCCGGGTGTCGGAGTTGCCCGTCGCCTCTAACCTGGCCGGGTCGATACCGTGGTCGCTAATCAGGTCTTGGACGACAGCCACAGCGCGCGCCGCAGAAAGGGCCCAGTTGCTCGCGTAAGGGCCGCCCGTGATCGGCTGGTTGTCAGTGTCGCCTTCGACGTCAACCTGGTTCGGAAGTGCGGCCAGAACTGGGGCTATTGCGTTTATTATCCTTACTCCCTCAGGCTGGAGCTGAGCCGAATCGAGGGGGAACAGGATCTGGTCGGTAAGTATGGTCACGACGAGGCCCCTCTGGTCGAACGTGAACTTGACCTCGCTGGCCAAACCCGCCTTTTCCAGCGCCCTTTCCATTGCGAGCAGCGCCTTGTTGAGGGCTAGTTTCTCGGCCGCCGCGGCTTTGGCCGATAAACCGGTGAATGTCTGGTCCGACAACTTCGCCGAGGGAAGGGGGTTGGTGTCCTGCCCTGGCTGGGACTGGCCGTTGGCCTGCTGGCCGGACGAGTCCTGGCCGTTTTCCTGCTTTCCTGACGCCGTGGTCGCCGCGGAGCTGTCGAGCTTGGCGTACGGGTTCTGTTCGGACAGGGCGATCGCCGAAGGTTGGCTCAAAATCCCCGGGCCGCCCGGAGGGGCATTTGCCTGCGACTGTTGCTGGAGCTGGTGGAAACTGTCCTTGAAGGCGTTGAACTTACGGATGTCGGTCTGGCCCATGGCGAACAACACGATGAAGAGCACCATCAGAAGGGTGATCATGTCCGCGTATGTGAGCAGCCAGCGTTCGGTGCTGGCGCCCTCCTCGTGGCTCTCCTCGGAGTGCTTCTTCGGCCGGGGCATCTCAGGCCGCTGCCTTCGACTTCCCGGCTTCCTTTGCGCTCTTGGCCGCTTCCTGTTCCTTAGGCGACAGGTAGGAAAGGAGGCGCTGCTCGACGACCCGAGGGTTCGCGCCGGCTTGTATAGCGAGGATGCCTTCCAAGAGAAGTTCCATCCGCCGCACTTCGATTTCGCTCGTCCGCTTCAGGCGGTTGGAGATCGGGATCCAAAAGACGTTTGCCTGCATAACGCCCCACAGGGTGGCGGTGAAGGCGGCGGCGATCATCGGCCCGAGCGTGGCCGGAGTCGAAAGGTTCTGCAGCACGTGCAGGAGCCCCATGACGGTACCGATGATCCCCATGGTCGGGGCGAACCCGCCCATGTTCTGGAAGAACTGAGCGCCCGCCCTGTGGCGGGACTTCATGGCTTCCAGGTCCTGCTCCATTATGTCCCGTATTTCCTCGGGATCTGCGCCGTCGACTGCCATCTCGATCCCCTTGCGTAGGAACGCGTCGTCGATCTGGCGGGCCTCCTCCTCGAGAGCGAGGAGCCCCTGGCGTCTTGCTTTTTCCGCGAAGGACACCACCACGGCCACCGAGGCATCTGGCGCGGTGACCTTGGTCGTGAGGGCGGTTTTCAGGATCGTCGGGAGCCCTTTGGCGTCGCTCATAAGCATTCCCGCCGTGGCCGCTCCGATAGTGCCCCCGAAGGTAAGCAGTATCGAAGAGGGCGCGAGCAAGGCTGCGGGGCTGCCGCCGTCCATGATCATTCCGACCATTAGGGCGAACAGGGCAATGCCGATGCCGACAAAACTCGCTGGGTCCATGTCAGCTCTCTCCGGGGTTTGGGTCGGGGAGCGCGCGAAGCGTCGCCCTGGGCTGGCTTGCGTTGTCCTCCAGTTCCTTGGCGGCGACTAGGACCGACGCGCGGAACACCCGCACGCGGTCGATGACATCCTGGACGCTCTCAGCTACGAGATATTTGGTGCCGTCTACCAGCGTCAGTACGGTGTCAGGCGTTGCCTCGGCGCGCTCGATCAAGTCGGCGTTTACGGCAATTTGAGGACCGTTGAGCCTAGTTAAGAGGATCATATTCCCCGCTCCGTGGGGCTATTGGTAAGCGCCAAAGCGCCCGGCCAATCCGTTGGCCGGCACACTCAGGATCGACACCATGAGCGCTGGCCTGAACGTAAGTGCCAAAGGCGGCTACTTGGCCGCTCCGACGCCGGTAGAGACGATGTGCCAAGCGGAAACAAGGGAAAAATACGGCAGTCCGGGCAGGAACTCCGGCTCAAGAGCCAAGTGTCAGGCGCCGGGGACCGACAGCTGGCTCAGCAACAACGACTCGTCCACGCTCAAGAAGGCCGCACGCCCCGACGGGTAACCCGTGACGTGCACCTCGAGAGGTCCTCGCCAGGCCAGGGGGTTCACGTCTTCCTGCAGTTCCGGGAGCTCTCGCATCACGCTGAGGACCATCAAACCCTGCAGCGTCCAGCGTTCCTCGTACCCAGGGATAACCGTGGACAGGACGTTCGCAACCTCGTACAGGTCCTGTTCGACCAGCTCGGGCAGGGCACCATCGCTGATGAACGTCTCGGCGTCCTTGGCGGGCAGGCGTGAGAAGGCTGCGGCGATTGAGGCTGCCAGCCCGAACTCGATAACCAGGAGCATCCTTCGGCCGGCCGAACCGCCTTCGTAGGAGGCAACGGCACCCGCAGACCCGACCCGGGGAGGCTCCGCCGGGGTCGTAACAACGCCCCTACCGACCAGGTCCTCCAGGACTGTTGAGAAAGTGCGGTGTTCGCCTGCCACGGCGGCGCCGAGACCGTCCGCTTGTCTCCTGCCCCCCAACGCCTGCGCCACTTGGGCTGACAGGGTTTCAGCTGAGACCGGTTTGGTGACCACGAAGTCTGCGCCCGCGTCAAGCGCCACCCGGTGAATGTGCGCGGTCGACTCGGAGGTGATGAAGCCAAACGGTACTGCGATGCCGTCACGCCGCAGCGCCCGGAGCAGTGTAATCCCGTTCATCTCAGGCATGTTCCAGCCGGAGAGCACGAGGTGGACCCCTCCCTGCCTGACCCGGTCGAGCGCCACGCGACCGTTTTCGGCCTCCAAGGCATCTCGGGTCTCGTGGCCGGCCTTGCGCAGCTCTCGCAGGACGATCATCCGCATTGCGTGGCTGTCGTCTACAACCAAAATGGCCACGGCACTCCTAGCGCTTGCCCTGTGGGTCTGCCAACGCACGGCCATCGTGCTTGTAGGGGCGCGCCCAGGCGTCCCTCCCATGATCGACAGCGACGGCTCGTAGCTGAGGGCGAATATCACTCAGAGCGTTCGTCATGTTGGGATTGCGCGTTACCCGCGCGAACGCCCCGGCCAGCGCTCTAAGGTTCAGGGCTGGACCGGGGCGCGGGCGCTACCGCTGGGTGATTAGCCGCCGTTCTTCAGGTTTACGAGGGCCTGCAGCAAGGTGTTGGAGGTGGAGATGACGCTCCCGTTGGCCTCGAAGCCGTTTTGCGCCTCGATGAGCTCAGTCATCTCGGTGGCGAGGTCGACGTTCGAAGCCTCGAGGGTGCCGGCCTGGATGGTGCCGAAGCTGCCGTTGCCGGGCGCACCGAGTTGGGCAAGGCCGGAGTTGGCCGTAGCCTCGAAGTTGGTGTCGCCAGCGCGCAGGAGACCGTCCGGGTTGGCGAACGTCGCTAGGGCGATCTGGCCAAGGTTGAGTGTCTGGCCGTTGCTGAACACACCCTGTATGAGCCCGGTGTTGCCGATGCTGTAGCTCTGCAGCGTGCCAGGGGCGTTGCCGTCCTGGCTGAGGACCGACACGGTGTCGGAGCTCGAGTTGGCCGTCACGGTGGGGACGCTGAGCGTGAAGGCCTGGGTGGCTCCAGAGGCGGCCCCGGTTGTTTCGTCCGGCACCGTCAGGCTGAACGATGTGCCCGAGGTGCTCGTGGTGCCCTTCTGGTCCGTGTAGCCGACCAGGTTGCCGCTCTGGTCGAAGTACAGCGTCGAGGTGGTGGCGTTGGTGTAGTCGGGCGTCCCGCCGGGATCGGCCAGGACGCCTTCGACGGTCCAGGCCGACACCGCTCCCTTGGGGGCGGTGCCTGGCAGCGTGGTGTCCTGTTCGAAGCTGAGGTCGAGCGACTGGGTGGAACCGTTGGCTGCATATGTCGTGACCGAGGTAGAGGCTCCCGACGCGGTCGAGCCGCCAGGGGCGCCGGTCGGGGGGGCCCATCCCGACTGCGGTGCCAGGTTGCCGCCAAGGGTCACGTTCTGGGTTTGGTTGGCAGTGATCTGCTGGCCCGCCGGGATGGTCAGGTTGCCGAGCGGGGCGCTGGTTTGGATGTCGCCGTTGGCGTTCGCCGGCCAGCCCTGGATGAGGAAGCCGTTCGGGGTTACCAGGTTGCCATTGCCGTCCAGCTCCAGCGAACCGGCCTGGGTGTAAAGGGTCTGGTTGCTTGCCTGGGCGACGAAGAAGCCGTTGCCCTGGATGGACAGGTCGAGAGGGTTCCCCGTCTGCTCCGAAGTGCCCTGGGTGAAGTTGGCCTCGGTGCCGGCGACCTTGACGCCCAAGCCGACCTGGGTTGGGTCCACGCCGCCCGATGTGCTCGTCGGCGCTGTTGCACCGGCCTGGGTCTGGCCGAGCAGGTCCTCGAACTGGACCTCGTTGCTCTTGTACCCCGTCGTGTTGATGTTCGAGATGTCGTTACCGATGGTGTCAATCCATTCCTGGTTGGCGTCCATACCGGAGACTCCGCTGAATAGGGACCGAAGCACGTGTTGTGCCCTCCTGTGTTGTAGGTGTTTTGGTAGGTGGTCGGTTAGTGGTCGGTAGGTGGTCGGTTAGGTCGGTGGTTGGTCAGTAGATGGGGTGGTTATTGGTCGGTCTGGTCAGTTCGAGCCCGTGCCGCCCGACGAGCCGGTGGACGGTGCCGAGGGTGTCCCGCTGCCCGACCCGCTCGTGCCGGTCCCGCTCGTGCCGGTGCCGCTCGTGCCGGTGCCGGTTGTCGAGGTCCCGGTTGTCGAGGTCCCGGTGCTGGGAGATGAACCCGGGATTGTCACGGCGGTGACCGCCGAGAACGGGACGCTGTCGTTGCCGACGCTTAGGATCGGGCCGTTCGAAGTGAGCTGGACGCCGGTCACGATCCCCGAAACGGGGTTCCCGGAAGCATCGGTGCCCGCAACCTGCTGGCCGAGCATCGACGTTGCGGCGCTCGATTGCTGAGCGCCGACGAGGCTCGTCATGTCGGTCGAGAGGGCGCTCAGCTGCTGGACTTCCTCGAAGTCGGCGGTCTCGGAGAGGAACTGGGTCGGGTCGGTGGGGTTGTCGGGGTCCTGGTTCTCCAGCTGGGAAATGAGCAGCTTCAAGAAAGTGTCGGAGTTGACCCCGTTCAATGTGGCCGTGCTGGCAGTGCCGCCGCCGGCGACCGCGGTGTCGCCCGTAGGCAGCTGTGCCGTTGGCTGTAGGGGATTGGTGCTGGTGGCTGAAATGTCGCTCATGGGTTCACAACCTCACGTCGAGTAGGCCGCTTGAAGAGGTGGAAATATCGGGACCGCTGGACGCAGCGGTCGTGCCGGTTTGGTCAGAGCCGTCGTAGCTCGGGCCGTCCATAGTCCGACCGGGCCGTTCTTGGCCAGCGCTCGGGCCTCCCTGGTTTGAGCCGGTGCCACTGCCTGTGCTGACGTCGAAACGACCGGTCGTCAAGCCGGCGTTGGCGAGTTGCTGGCGGAGCTGGCCAAGGTTCTGGCGGAGCATGTCCCCCGTGGCGTCGCCCTCTGCGTGCAGCGAGACGTTGACCGTGCCTGACTCCAAGCGGAGCTCGACGTTCACAACGCCCAGATCTTCTGGCTGCAGGCGGATGTTGACCTGGTAAGAGCCATCAGGCTGGTGAGCAGCTGGTGCAAGGACGGTGGCGAGCTGGTCGGCGACCGGCAAGTCTCTCGCTGTTCCCTCCGGGGCCGCTTGTTGCGCGGCCGACGAAGTTCCCACGGTCGAGCCAGTCCCAGCCATCGATGGCCCCGGCGCGATCGCCGCCACCGAGACCTGGGCACCGTTCGCGGCCGCCAAAGGACCCGCCTGCACCGGACCGGATTGCCCGGCAGCCACTTGTCCAGCCACTGCTGGCCCCGTACCGAGCTGACCGGCGGTGCCCTGTTCGGAGCCTCCCGGCCGGCCGGTCCCTAGGTCAGCGCCCTCTCCCGAAGAACGGGTGGCCAAGGTGTTGCGGGCCTCAGTCCCTGCAAGCCCGGCAGCGCCAGCGCCAACGACGGATCCCGGGCCATTGCTGCTCGCGCCCTTAGCCTCCGTGCTGGCTCCGCCTGTCGAGCGTCCCACCATGTCTGTTCCGGGCATTCGGCCTGTGTCGGCCACTCGACCCGTGTTTATTAGTGAGCTCGCCGCGGAGCCGGGCTCTTGGCCCTGCCGTGACCCCTGGCTTTGCCCCGAGAGGTCCTCGCCCTGGCCTGTCGAACCCCCCGTTGCGGCGGGTGCGACCTCAGAAGCGCTCGCGGCTCCAGCTGCATGAGCGTCCGCTTGCCCCGCATGGAGGGTGGTCTGGCCGGCTTGCCCCGAGCGGGAAGTGCCGTTCCCCGCCAAAGTCGTATTGGCTACGGCGCCCGTGCTCGCCACTCCTGCACCGCTCAGGACCGTGCCCGCGGTGATTGCGTTGCTCGCAGCGGCGGAGCCGCCGGCGCCGGCGGAGGAAGCCGATGTGGTGAGCCCGTTCACGCCATTGGCGGCGCTCGGTGCCATGGGCCCAGTGACCGGTGCGCCAGCGGTTGCCTCAACCGTGGTCGTAACGGTCGCGCCCGGCGACGCAACGACGTCTGCCGCGGCGCCGTGCGCCAGGTCCGCTGAGGCCGGGGCGGTGCTCTGCCCGGCGGCTCCGGCGAGGGCGTTCACCCGTGGTCCGTCGCCCGCACCTCGCCCCGCAGGCGCCGCACCCGCAGTGGCAGCCAGGCTGGCACCGGCGATTGCCTGCCCGGCACCGGGCTCACCTGGCTGGCCCGCTCCCGACGGCGTTAGTGCTGGGCCCGTCAGGCCGGTCTGGCCGCCACCGAGCCGGCCGACGCTGATCTGGACAGCACCGGCTGGAGAGACGGCAGCAACGAGGTCGCTGATTTGCCGGCTCGCCGTGGACGCACCGCCGCTCGTAGCCAGCCCCGCTGCCCGCGAGACCGTTACGGAGGTCGGAGCGATCCCGGCCTGCGCACCCGTTGCGGTGGCTGGGGATGCCTGGCTGTTCCCACCGATGTCCTGCCCCGTGGCTATGGCAGTAACTGCCGCTTTGGCCGCCTGGCCTGATTCGGCAGCAACCGTCTCGGCCAGGGTGCCAGCTCCGGTTGCCGGTCCAGTGCCCGTAGTACCCGACTGCCCGCCACCTGCGGCTCCGGTACCGGCGGCACTCGCGCTCAGGCCACCTGCCGTCCCTGCGCCGGTGCCCCGACCGCTGCTCGTGCCGAGGGCCGTGCCCGCTCCTGCTGCGCCTACGCCGGCCCCGCCCGAGCCTGCCGTGCCCACTCCCGGCCTGCGCGCGCCAGTGGTGCCCGCGCCGGTCGTGCCAGCCCTGCCGGCACCTTCGACATCCGGCTGCCCCGCGCCTCTCCGGCCGGCGGTGCCAACGTCGGTGCCCACGCCGGAGCCGCCCTGCCCGGAGCTGCCGGAGGTCGCGTCGGCGAGGCTCCCTGCCCCGGTGCCGGTGGGCCCGGTAGAGGCCGAACTAGCACCCGTCGCGGCGACGCCCTGCCCCGATGGGGTGCCCGCCGAAGGCTGCTGAGCCTGGTCTTGGGGGGGAGCAGCGATGACAGCCAGGATGCCGGCGAAGGTCGTGCCGGCCCCGGAGCCCGCGGCCTCCCCAGCGGGCGTGCTCGGCTGGGCCGAGCCTGATTTGATCGGAGCGATTGTCGTCATTGACCCTCCATGCCTGCGCGGCTGAGAACTGTCTGCACGTAGTTCTGGGTTTGTGAGTACGGCGGGACCCCCGAGTACGCCTTGACCGCAGCCGGGCCTGCGTTGTACGCCGCAAGCGCCAGCGACCAGGAGCCGAACTGTTGGTGGTAGTTCGACAGCAGGTGGGCTGCGGCGCTGACGGCCTGGCTCGGGTTGAACGGGTTCACTCCGAGCGAGGTGGCGGTGGAGGGCATGAGCTGCATTAGGCCCTCCGCTCCGGCGTTGCTCACAGCGCCCGGTTGAAAACTTGACTCCGTGCTTGCGACCGCGTTCAGCAGGGCCTCCGGCACTCCGGTGCTCGCCGCAGCTCCGGCGAAGTCGGCGCCGTAGGTGCTGGCCGCGCTGGACTGCGCGCCGGACTGCTCGCCGGCGGGTGAGGTCGAAGGTCCGCTGACCCGGCGGATAGCGGTCGGGTCGACGACGGGGTCGACCCTTACGGTCGCACCGCTGTACGGCGCGTCGATCATCTGGCCGTTGCCGATGTAGATCCCGACGTGGCCCGGAGCCGAGGCGGTGCCGTCGGTACCGGGGAAGAACACGAGGTCGCCGGGCTGGGCGGCTGCAAGGCTCGGGACCGCTACGCCTGCGGTCGCCTGCTCCTGTGAGGTCCTCGGCAAAGCGACGCCCAGGTCGCCGAAGACGTCTTGCACCAGGCCCGAGCAGTCCACCCCCTGGGCGGGGTTGGTGCCCCCCCACTGGTACGGGACGCCCATGTACTTTTGGGCGTCCGCCACGACAGACGCTCCGAAGCTGCCGCCCTCGGGCGAACCGCCGGCCTGCGAGACGGGCCCAGGTTGCGCTGTCCCAGATTGGGCTGTCCCAGATTGGGCTGTCCCGGATTCGGCGGCCGCAGTTTGGACGCCCGATGGTTCGGCCGAGAAAGGTCCCGAGTTCTGGCCTAGCAGTGCGGCGCCGGGCCGGAAAGCTGATAGCCGGTTGCAGCGCCGGCAGCGCCGGCGGTACTCGAGCTCCCGCTGGGCCCGGCGCTGATGCCGCCACCGGGGGCCCCGCTGGAGCCAGTCCCTGGGGGTATCGGGTCACCCTCTTCGAGCGGGTAACCAAAGCTGTCGGAAAGGTCGGGCGTCGTGGGTGATACCGCTGCCGGCGGGCCCACGAGTGACGACAGAGACGACACCTGTTGGAGCACCGCCTCGAACCCGCTCGGGGGCGCGCTCGCCGGAGCCGAAGAAAAGACCGACTGGATTTGGCTGATCTCGGCGAGCACCCCGCTGTAACCGTCGACGTAGGACACGGGCTATTGCCACCTTGCCTTTTCGTCGCTGGCCCTTTTGGCCTGAGCTCGAGCCCTGTTATGGCGAGCCATAGACAATTCGTCCAAAAGCGTGGCGTCCTGGTGCGCAGCTGCGACGGCGTGTTCCTCGCGGCGGCGTTCGTCGAGGTGCTCGAGCACAGAGACCGCCTGGGCCGCTGCCACGTAGTCGTGGAGAGCTTTCTCGACAACCGCCTTGGCCTCTGTGGTCGAGTCCTCAGAACCAAGCAACGCTTTGGCCGCAAGTTCTGATCGTTCCTGGTGCGCCATAAAGGGGGCCCCACAGAGCCGACGACCTCTTCGTAGTGTTCGCGGCTCTTTTTGGAGGCGGCTTCGGCCGACGCCGCAAGCAGGTTCGACCGCTGGAGGTCGGCACGAGCGACGCTTTCCTGCGCCCGACGGGCACGGAGCACCGTCTCGAGGTTGAACTGGTAGCGCTTCATGGGCTTGCCAACATCGCTAAGGCCGCCAAGGACTCAGATATCGGGGCAATGTTTGTCACGTCCTGACGCAGGAAATGGTCGATCGCTCCCCGGAGCTGGACCGACCGGTCTACGACGGGGTTGGTGCCTTTTACATAGGCGCCGATCTCGATGAGGTCTTTGGCGTCACGGTAAGCAGCCATGAGGCGGCGCAGTTCGGCCGCCTGCGCGATCTGCTCGGCCGTCATCACTCGCGGCGCCACGCGGGATATCGACTCCAGGACGTCGATGCTCGGGAAATGCCCCGACGTTGCGAGCTTTCTCGATAGCACGATGTGGCCATCGAGGATCGACCGGGCGGTATCGGCGATGGGGTCGTTCATGTCGTCGCCTTCGACGAGCACTGTGTACAGCCCCGTGATGCTGCCGTTCTCTCCGGCACCTGCACGCTCCAAAAGGCGTGGCATTAGGGCGAATACCGATGGTGGGTAGCCTCGCGTGGCGGGCGGCTCGCCTGCCGATAGGCCGACTTCCCTTTGCGCCATGCAAAACCGGGTCAGGCTGTCCATCATCAGCACGACGTGGCGGCCCTTGTCCCTGAACCATTCGGCGACCCGGGTGGCGGTCTGGGCAGCCTGCAGGCGCATGAGGGCCGGCTCGTCCGAGGTGGCGACGATAACGATGCAACGCGCCATGCCCTCTTTGCCAAGGTCGTGCTCGATCATTTCGCGCACCTCACGGCCGCGCTCACCGACCAGGGCTATCACCGAGACATCAGCCTCGGTGCCCCTTGCGATCATGGACAGGAGGCTCGACTTACCGACGCCGGAGCCGGCGAATATGCCGAGGCGCTGTCCCCGGCCGCACGGCAGGAGGGTGTCCATCACTCGCACGCCGAGAGGCAGTTGGCTGTCCACCATTGCCCGGCGCAGCGGGTGGGGTGGGTTGCCCGAGGTTGCTACCCTCGGCAGGCCCCGCAGGCTCGGTCCCCCGTCGATCGGCCGGCCTAGGGCGTCGAGCACCCGGCCCCGCAGCGCGTCACCGACAGGGACAGTGAGCCTGCCCGGTGCAAGCTCGACGGTTGCGCCTGCGCGGATCCCGTTCAGGTCGCCAAGCGCAAGGCAGAGCAGCCCGTCTTCGTCTATGGCGACGACTTCTGCGACCAGTTCCCCGCTCGGCCGAGCGAGGGTCACGGCATCGCCGATGGCAGCCTGGACACCTTCGACCATGACGCTCATCCCGACGACCGAGCGGACTCGGCCGGTCGAATACGGCGCCGCCGCTTGCTTGGCTCCGTCCAAGCGCTTTTGCAGGGAGATCACCGTGCTCACTGCTCACCTCCGAGCGACGGAGGGCCGTAACCAGCCGCGGTCTCGTAGGGGTTCGTGTCGGGATCCTCATTCGGCTCGCAGAAAGCAGCCCGGGCTCTCAGCAATGCTTGTTCGACCCGGGCATCGACGGTCGTGGCGCCGGAAGTCACGATGCAACCGCCGAGGCCGACCGCTGGGTCGGCACGGACTACCAGGCTGTCCCGCCTTGTGGCGGCCAGAGCTGTGGCCGCCTCGGCCATCATGGCTTCGTCGGCTGGGTTGACTCGCACGATCGCAGGACCGGTCGGTAGGTCGGCGAGAAGGGCCTTGGCCACTTCCACTGCCCGCTCGGGCCGGGAGCGCAGCTCGTTGCCCACAACCGTGGCGGCGAGCTCGAAGGCCGCCGCTATAACCTCTTCGGTCATGGCTGCTTCGCGCGGGCCGTACTGGGCCACGTACTGTTCCGCCGCGGAGCCAAGCTGCCCGAGCAGAGCGCTCGCCCTCGCTTGGGTTGCCGTCCAGGCGTTCTTTTGCGTGGCCAGGTCTGCGGCTCGCTCTGCCTGCGCTTGCCTGGCTCCCTCGGCATAGCCGGCGAGATATCCGCGCTTGTAGCCGTGGTCGTAGCGTTCCTGAGGGCTGTTCAGCTCTGGCAGCAACGCGTCCATGTCGATCGAGCTCGGCAACGTTGTTGTCGGCTCCATCGAAGTAGGCGCGAACGGGTCAGTCGACGTAGTCATCAGTGCCCCTCGAGAGAACTATCGAGCCCTCTTGCTCGAGTTGGCGGACAGCCCGCACGACCTCTTTGCGCGCTTTTTCCACGTCCCGCAGCCTCTGCGGGCCGAGAAGTTCCATTTCCTCCTTGAGGTTTTCCTGTGCCCGCTCAGAAAGGTTGGCCAGGAGCCTGTCTTTTACACCCTCGGTCGTCCCCTTCAGTGCGAGGGCGAGCTCTTTGGTGTCGACCTGGCGAAGGAGCAATTGCAGCGCCTTGTCCTCCAGTTTTACGAGGTCCTCGATCGTGAACAACCGCTGGCGGATGTCCTGGGCCAGGTGAGGGTCCAGTTCGTCGAGGCGCGCCAGTACGGTCCGTTCCGTCTCGGCGTCGGCCCGGGTCAGGATTTCCACGAGCGGCTTGGCTGGGTCGTCGGCATTGCGCTCGCGCAGGCCGCTGGCCACCGACAGGATGCGCCGTTCGAGGCCTGCTTCGACCGCACGAAGAGCCTCCGGACTGGCCGTGGTGAGCGTCGCCAAACGGTAGGCGACATCGCCGCGCAGCTCCTCGGGTAGTTCGCGGAGCATGGCCAGGCCGCGCTCGGGGGGGAGCTTGGAGAACACCAATGCGATCGTCTGGGGGTGCTCGCGCGACAGGACTGAAGCGGCCACATTTGGGTCCAGCGCCGTCAAGGCCCGGAAATGCGAGCCGGCAGGTGTGCCGCCGATCCGGGCGAGCACCGCTTCGGCTTTCAGGCTGCTGCCGAGCGCTTCTGCAAGCAGGTCCTTTGCGACTTCGACCCCGCCCTGGGGGACGCGGTTCTGGCGGTGCGCCTGGGAGACGAAGTCTTTCATGACGTGGTTGACGAGAGCCTCGTCGACCGGGCCGAGGTTTGCGATCTCGGTCATCACGCGCTCCACTTCCACCTCGCTGAGCGACTGGAGGATACGGGCCGCGCGTTCGTGCCCGATCGACACGAGCAGGAGAGCAGCCTTGCGCGCACCGCTCATGTCGATCGTGGCGGTGCTCACGGGCCTACCCTTCGTATCGACGGTCTCGCTGGGGGGCACTTAGCGCTCACCCGGGCCGGTCTCGAGCCACGTCCTGAGCATCTCGGCGATCCGTTCGGGCTCCTGTTCGATCATCTGGCCGATCTGGGCTACCTCGGCCGGGATGGGAGCCGCCGGCGCAAAGCCTGCCATCGGGGCCTCGGGCACACGGGACGACGACAGGGCGAGAGTCAGTTCCTCGTCGTCGCCGTACCCTTCGCCGGCCTCGAGCTCGAGGGGCTGGTAGCCCGCCGGCAAGGCCAGGGGCACACGGGTGGTCTTGTTGATGCGGCGTATGGAGAACACGAGCAGCCCGAGGACTGCGAGCACCACGAGGGCTCCGCGGATCTCGCTCATCATGGCGGCCTTGCTGGTGGCGCTGGCGGCGGCCTTCATCTGAGCGGTTTGAGACTGCTCAGCGCTCTGGTCGAAGGGCACGAAGGCGACCTGGATGCTGTCGCCGCGCGACGGTTGGAGGCCCGCTGCCGCCGAGACAAGCTGGGTGATCTGCTGCTGGGTCACACCCTTGACCGAACTGTTTACGACGACCGCTACCGACATCTGCTCGAGCGCACCGGGGGCGGAGTCGACGGTCTTGGTGACCTCGCTCACGACGTTTGACTGGGAGCTGCCGGCCTGCACATAGCTCGGCACCGTTGTCGCGGGCGTGGTGGAGCCGTTGGGGGCCGTCGTTGTAGGCGAATTCGACGTCGCCCCTCCCGTTTTGCCGGTCTTGGTCGTCTTGGTGGTCTTTGCCGACACCGTCGCTGCAACCGTCGTGACGGGAGTGCTTGCCGCGTTCACCGGCAGAGTCGTCGCGCTGCCTGCCCCCAGGATCCCCTGCGCCGCCTGGCTGGCGTTGGCGCCTGTGTAGGTTTCCTTGGAGCTCGCCTGCTGCACGGGGATCGGGGCTTGGTTGTTCGGGTTATAGATCTGGCTGGAAATCTGGGTCTGGTCGAAGTCGAGCTGGGCGCTCGCGTGCACGACCGCGTTGCCCGGGCCGAGAACGGTGGCGAGCATGTCCTGGAGAGAATTGTCTATTTCCTGGTCGTAGGAAGACGTCTCCTGCTGGTCCATCGACCCGGCTGCTACGTTGCCTGCGTCGGTCCCAGGGGCGTTCAGCACATCGCCGTTGCTGTCGGCGACCGTCACGTTGTCGGGCGAAAGGCCTTCGACGCTGGAGGCGACCAGGTGCACGATCGCCTGGACCTGCTCTGCGGTGAGGCTGGAGCCGGGGTCGAGCGAGACCAGCACGGAGGCGCTTGGCTGGTCCGAGCTGGAGGTGAAAAGGCTCTCCTGTGGGATGACGACGCTTACCTGGGCTGAGTTGACGCCGGTTATCGACTCGATCGTCTGTTCCAGCTCGTCCGAGACGGCCTGCTGGTACTCGACCTGCTGCTGGAACTCCGAGGTGGTCACGCCGGCGGTGTCGAGGAGGCTGTAGCCCTGGTCTCCCGAGGACGGCAGACCGTCAGCCGCCATGTCGAGGCGCTGTTGGTAGACGTCAGCCGAGGGGACCATGATCTGCTCGCCACCCTCAGCGAGCTCGTAAGGGACCTTGTTCGTAGCAAGCTTTTGGGTTATGGACGCGGCGTCCGCGGAGCTGAGGTTGGAAAACAAGGGCACGTAGCTCGGTTTGCCGGCCCAGGACATGAAAAGGTACCCGCCCAATACCACCGCCAGGACTGCCACGCCGACCGTTGCTTTCTGACCGCTCGAAAACCCGGCCATGACGTCGGTGGCTTGCCGGCGCAGGCGCAGGAGAGTGCTCGAGCTGCCAGGGCCCGTGCTGCTCGGGCGCACAGGAGCCGTCACAGCTGCATCCCCATGATCTCCTGGAAGGATTGGAGTGCGCTATTGCGCACAGCCGACGTCAACTGCGTCTGGATGTTGGCTTCATTGGCGGCGACCATGTAGTCGGCAACGTTGGTGAGGCCTCCCGTGGCCGCTTGGGTTGCGAGGTTGTCGGCGGTGTTCTGCGTGGCGCTGAGGCTGTCCAGGGCGTTGCCGAGGACGTTGGCAAAACCATCGCCCCCGCCGCTGGCGGCGCCCGCTGCGCCGGCCCCGCCAACAGGCGCGGTCGGAGAAGTGGGGGAGGTCGGCTCGGCGATCCCGACCTGGGTTGTCTCTGCGGCGGGCCACATGGACGCAGCGGCCGCGCCGACGGGCAGGATGCTCATACCTGCAGCCCCAGGGCAGCCTGATAGGCCTGTTCGGCCTGGCTGATCGTGGCCAGGTTGGCTTCGTAGCCGTTCTGGGCCATCATCATGTTCGACATCTGGTCGCCGAGGTTCACGTTGGCCGACCTGACCATGCCTTGCTTGTCCGCAAGTGGGTTGCTCGGGTCGTACTCCAACACCCCGTCGGGGCTGCCCAACGCGATGCCGGCCACCTCAGTGCCGCCGCCCACACTGGCTTCGGTCTGCGCGCCCGGCCCGGTGCCTTGCACCTGGCCCGGGATGGCAGCGGCAACCACGAAACGCGTCTGGTAGGCACCCTGAGAGGGGGAGGTGACATCGTTCATGTTGGCGATGTTGTCCGAGATCGTGTCGAGCCACGTCTGCGACACGTTGACGCCGGTTACGGCCGTGCTTATTGGGTCGAAGAGCCCCATCTCGCCTCTCTCCTATCTCAGCCGGCGTTCGACGGCCCGTTGATGGCCGTTGAAAGGAGTTGGAACTTCGCGTTCATCGCGTCGACCATCGTCTGGAACTGCATGCCCGCCGTTTGGCCCTCGACCATTTCGGTACCGAGGTTGACGTTGTTGCCGTCCTGGTCGCTCGGAGCGTTCGACTCGGAAGTGGTGACCTGCATCTGGGACGGGTCGCCGTTAGCGATCGCCTGTGCCAGGCTCGTCTCGAAGTTGACGTCCTTTGCCTTGTAATTAGGGGTATCGATATTGGCAACGTTGTTGGCCACGGACTGCTGCTCGTCCCAGAGGCCCTGCATGGCCTGGTATATCGCAGAGGTGGCGACGTCGCCGAACATGCCGCTGGTCATCGGGCCCCCTAAGAGCCGAAGGGTTGGGTGACGTGCAGCGGGCGGCGAGGTGCCATTCCCAGCCAGCCGGGTCGGCTTTGCAGCCGTTACGCGGGGGCAGCAGCCAATTGGAGGCGGCGCTCTCCGGCGCGAGCAGAACGGAACGCAATACGTACACCATGACCTCCGAAGACAAATTCGGTTTGCCAGTCCCTGGCGTACGAAGCGATGCTTCCCTGCTGCTCCGGAAGTCGAGATCGGCATAGGCCGGCCAGACCTAAGGCGCCGCCGCCGCTCGGAGTGCCTAGTTACGTCAATTTCTCAAGTGGGCCGTCTGTCCGGGCGTTGCAACGGGGAACTGCTCAAGGAAGGCGGGGATGCATGGCGGCGTACCCGGCCGCACTACTGGGTCGGCCTGCTGGGCCGCAGTTGCCTGGTGGCGCTCCGCCCGAGCCGCTTGGCTCACTCGGCGCTAGCCGCCCGGCGCTCGGGCTCGGTTGTTGGCGCTCGCCGCCTGCCGCTCGGTGCTCAGGCTCGGTTGTCGGCGCTCGCCGCCTGGCGCTCGGCGCTCGCCGCCTGGCGCTCGGTGCTCGCCGCTTGGGGATTGGTGCTCGGGCTAGCCGGCGTAGTCGACTAGGTGAGCGGCTGGGCCGGCACGGCGGCCCGATCGGACGGCGGCGATACGGCCTCCCAGCTCGCGCTGGCGCAGGGCGACATTGTCGATAAGGCCCTGTAGCTGGTCGAAAAGCGCGACGAGCCGGGGTAGGTACCGCGGCGGGAGGGTTATGCCGTCGAGCTCGGTCGACGCAACCGCAAGGAGCGCCACGACCGTCCGGGGGACCGGCATGCTGAGCGGCACACGGGATAGGGCGGCAACCTGGGCGGCGACTCGCCTTTCCAGTAGTACGAGCTGTGACTCGTCGTCGTAGTCGCCGCTCCCCTCGTCGTCGCGGACTTCGTAGGTACTAAGCACTGGCGGCGGTGCTGGCGACGTTGCCAGCGCGATCGGCGATGACTTTTTCTGCTGCGAGGTGGCAAGAAGCCTGGAGAGGCTCGAGCAGTTTGCGGGCCTCCGACAACGCCCCGGCGTCCTTGTGCACATTTGCCTTGACCAGCAGGCGGTAGACGTAGCTGTATATGGCGCTGAGCACGGGGCCGGCGTTCCAGAGCTCCGGCTTGAGAGTCCCTTGCAACACCAGGACTATCTCCTGCGCCCGGACTAGCTTTTCGTTGAGCGTGTAGAGGTCCTTGTTCTCCAACGCCCCTTCGGCCAACACGATGTTGTTGACGAGCGCGTCGTACAGCATCGTGAGCAGGCGCTCTGGAGGAGCGCCGGCTACGGCGGTCGCTAGATATGCGTTGCGTGCGCGGGTCGTGGCCATTTGGGGTTTCTCCTGTTGCGGTTGCGGGTTATCCGCCGCTACTGCTCGACGACGATGAGTTCGAGTTCATGAACTGGGTGAGGGAGCTCTGGGTGCTCTTCAGGGCGGCTAGCGACGTCTCCATAGCGGTGTACTGTTCCGTCAACTGAGCCTCTTGGGCCTGCAGGATCGGGTTCCAGGCGGCAATATCCGTGGACAGCGTGCTCATCGTGCTCGTCTGGCCGGCGATCGCGTTCACAAGGGTGCCGTCGGTCGGGTTGCCGGCGGCGTACGCAACGTTGGCCAGGCTTTGGGCGATCCCTGGCGAGTAGTCGATGGTCCCGGCCGTCGAACCCCCCGCCGCAGCCAGCTGCGCTTGGGTCGCGCTGACCAGGACCAGCAGTCCTTGGGAAGAGCTGCCGGTTGCGCCCTGGAGGAGCTGGCCGACCCCGGTGGCAGCCTGGCCGTTGATCGTGCCCTGCACATCGGTGCCGGTGAAGCTCTGGGGGGCGCCCGCACTGGAAGCGAGGCCAGTCGTGCCGGCCCCCGAAGCCGTTGAAGTGACCGAGAACGATGAGGCGGAGCCGTAGGCCATGCTGTTCAAAGACAGCACCCCGGCGGTCACAGAAGCGTTCACGCCGATGCCGGCGTTGGCGAACGCCTCGTTGAGCCCTGCGGCAATGTCGCTCAAGCTCTCGCCGGCCGTAGTGGTGTAATCCGCAGTGCTCTGACCCGAGGAGATCGTCAATATCTCGGGGACGGTCACGTTCCCACCCGGCACGTTCGTCCCTGTGTCGGTCGCCTGGGTGGCAGCTTGTGTTACGGCCACTTGGTACTGCGCGGGGACCGTGGCGTCGGTGGACTCGTAAAACGACATGAGCGGGCTCGAGCTCGAACCGCCGCCGATGAAGCTGTTGGCGACCGCCGTTGGGTTGGCGTCGTAGGCGGCCGCGAAGGTGGCCGAGTCAAAGCTGAGCGTGCCGTCAGTTCCCATCGTGATGCCGACCACACCTGCTGAACCAGCGCTGTTGGTCCCGGTCGACCCGCTCAAAGCGCCGAGCACGGAGCTGAGGAGGGCCTCGGTGGTCGGGTCGCCGAGCAGTGGCCCGGCCGTGCCGGCGGAGGTCCCGGAGCCCGGCGTAAAGGCCGTCTCGGTGTTGAGGTCCGTGATCAGCTGATTAGCGGCTGTAACGAGGGTCTGCACCGTCGAGGCCATCGTCTGGCCGTCGGGCTGGAGCGAGATGGTCGTGGGCTGGCCGGGGTCGGCCTCCTGGAGGTCGATGGTGACGCCCGGCATCAGGCCGTTGATGTCGTTGGAATCGTTCGTCACCGTGAAGGCGCCCGGGCCGTTGCCCACCGTGATCTGGGCGTCGGCTGCCGCCGTCACCGTGACGAGCTGGCCAATTTGGGAAAACGCGTTTGCGGCGATATTGACCGTGTTGGCCGCCCCGGGTGAAGTGGCTTGCACAGACAGGTTGTACTGGTTGGTACCGGTGCTAATCGCAGACGCGGACAGGCCGACACCGGCCGAGTTGATCGCCTCCACCACCGAGCTGAGGCTGCCGTTGCCGGTGTTGACTTCGGCCGCGTTCATCGACCCGACCGAGACCGGGCCCGTGAACGTCGCCGTCACCGTGGACCCGTTCGCTCCGTTCAGGGTGACCGGGCTCCCGGGCGAGAAATTGCTGAGGTCGTTCGACACGCCGTCCACGGTTACGATCCCGTCGGTGCCGTTGGCCGTCGACGTTGGCGTGCCCGAAAAGCCGAGTGCTGTAGCGGCAGTCCCGCCCGTTACCTGGAAGGAGGTGGCGCTGCCCTGAGCGGTGGTCGTGAGCACCATGTCGCCGCTTGAATTGATGCTCGCAGTGAGGGCACCGTTCGATGCGGTCTGCACCGCCGAAGCAAGCTGGCTGGCGCTGTAGGTCCCGGCTGCAATGGTGAGGGACTCGCTCTGGCCGTCCAGTTCGTAGTCAAGGCTGTCGTTGGTGCCCGAAGTGATGGTCGTCGAGGCGGCCGGTGCACCGGCAGCGCTCAGGGAGGCTCCCGCCGACGCCTGCGTGACGGCGATGGTGTGGCTGCCTACCGAAAGGTTGGAGGAAGCTAGCGTCCCGATGCCGAGGGCACCGCCGCCCACCGCTACGAGGAGCGGCCCGCTCGTGACCTGGGAGCTTTCAGAGCTGACGTTGCCCGACGAGATCATGGAATCGGCCTGAGCCAGGGCGTCCACCGAAAAGGTGAGCGAGCCGCCTATGGCGCCCGTACCTACTGTGGCGGTCGCGTCCTGGGTGGTGGAGTCGGGAATCCAGGCCTGCCAACCCGAGGGTGACTCGAGGGTGTCCGAAACTGATTGCAGTGTGGCGACGTCGCTGGTGAGCTTCTCGTAGCTCCCGAGCATCGTCGACGCAGAGTTGAGCTGGGTCTGCAGCTGCTGCTGCGGGACCTGGTTGACTTCCATCAGCTCGGCGATTATCTGAGAATCGTCGATACCAGAAGACAGGCCGGAGAGGGTCATCGGTGCGCCCAACGAGGTCAGGCTGGTGTTGGTTGTCCCCAACAGAGCAGCGAGAGACTGGGCGGTGTTGATGTAGCCGAGCCCTTGTGAAGTTGACGACCCGCTGGAACCTACAGACATCGAACTGTGCTCCCCTTTGGTGAAGCTGGTGTCGAGCTTGCGTGCTAACTTTTGCTGCTTTTTGCTATCTGAGTGGAGCTATCTTGTCGAGTGGATCTATCTAGGTGAAGCCCTGAGACGGCCGGCTGACATTTGTTGCCAGCCGGCCGCTTTATTTCTCAGGTTTTGTTGTCTCCGTTTACCGGCTAAGGCCTAGCCGAGGAGCTTGAGCACGTACTGTGGGATCTGGTTGGCCTGGGCGAGCATCGAGATGCCTGCTTGTACCAACGTCTGGTCCTGAGTGAAGCTGACCATCTGCGAGGCCATGTTCGTGTCCTGAATCTGAGCATTGGACGACTGCAGGTTCTGGACCATGACGCTCTCGTTGTCCGAGATGGCGGTCAGCTCGTTCTGGACAGCACCGAGGGTGCCACCCATCGACGAGACAGTCTGGATGGCGTTGGCTACCGTGGCGATGGCCGTGGACGAGGTAACTGAGAAGTTGACCGCGTTGAGGTTGGCATAGCTCTGGGTGGCCTGTAGGGTGCCGGTGGTCAGGCCGCCGTTCAGGGTGAGGGCGACGCTCTGGCCGAGGCCGTTGGTGACGTCGACGACGCCGTTAGCCACGTTCTGAGCCGTGGTGACGGAGGTCGCTGTGCCGCCGTCCAGGCTGACCGAGGCGTTCGTGCCGGTTACGGTCCCGGCGGAGAGCCCGACCTGGCCAAGGCCGCCACCGGTATTGCCGAGGGTGAGCGAGGCGCTGCCACCGGTGGTGGCGTCGGTGATCGTCAGGCCGGTGGCGTTGCTGCCGACCGTGACGGAGTTGTTGGCGTAACCAGCAGCAACCAGGGCGGTGTTAACCGACGCCTCAAACGTAGACAGCTGCGTGGTCCCGGCTGTAGTGGATATCGTGACCGCTGTCCCGCCGTTCACAGCGAGCGTGAACGAGGCGGCGATGCTGGCGAAGCTTGCGTTGGCGCCGCCTGCGACTGAGGAGAACGTGGCTCCCTGCACGATGGCCGCGACTGCGGCTGTCGCCTGGATGACCTGGTTGTTCCCGGCCGAGACGTTGCCGACGGCACTTGCGATGTTGAGGTTGCCTGCGGGCAGGGTTAGCGAGTTCTGGACGAGCCCGAGGTTGGCGAGGTTCAAAGCCGTGACCGAGAAGGTCACCTGGCTGTTGCTGGTGTTGTCGTTGCCAACCTGGAACGTGTAGTCGACCGTGTTGGCGGTGCCGTTAACGAGCAGCTGGTTGTCGCCGTAAACGGTGGTCGCAGCGATGTTCGAGATGGAAGTGAGTGCCTGCGCAACCTCTGCCTGGGCCGCTTGCTGGGCCGTCGGGTCGGTGGCACTGGTGTTGGCGGACTGCACTGCCAGGGTGTTGATGCGCTGCAGGATCGTGCTCACTTCGTTTAGAGCACCGTCGGCCGTTTGGACCACGTTGATCGCGCTCTGCGTGTTGGCCTGCGCCTGCTGGAACCCACCGATCTGGGACTGAAGGTGCTGGCTGATCACATAGCCGGACGCGTCGTCCGCCGGGGAGTTGATCTGGTACCCAGAGGACAGCTTCTCCAAGCTGCTCTGCATGTTCATCTGGTTGGTGCTTATGTCATTAGAGGCCTCAGTGGCCATGGTATTGGTAACAATGTCGAGACCCATTTTTCCTCCGTGGGGTCAGAGGGAGCCCGTCCTTGAGCGCCCTGGTATTTATGCCCGTTTGCCGGACATTCTGAGGGATCGGCTCAAGGGGCCGTGAGCTGAGCAGTCCCGAGCCAAGTCCTAAGCGGAGTTCCGCGTTTGCGCCTCAACTTGTGAGCATGAGCCCGGTACCAGACCAGTGCCCGAGGCTCGTAACGTCGAGTTTGTCGACCTTGAGGCCGTTCCATATTGGGACCATGTTCAGGAAGTGGATGTCGTCGGCGGCGACCACGTGGCGCGAACCCGAGAGCAGTTCGAAGAGGCGGGAAAAAAAGATGGGTTCGAACCTACTGTCCTTAGGGCCGTCGACGAAGATCAGTTCCGCGCTCAGAAGGGTCGTCTGTTGCTCGCTGAAATAGGCATCCTGGCCCAGGTCCCCGATGCGTTGCTCGAGCTCGCCGGAGCCGAAGTCCTCCGCCCTCAGGAGGGTCCCGGGGATGTCCCCCCAGGGAAAGATGTCGTAGGTAATTACTTTCGCACCGTTGTTGTTGGCACGGGCGCCGTCGACCAGGGCGAGGGAACCTGACCCGGTGAAGGTACCGACCTCGACCACGAGGTTTGGGCGAAGTGCTCTGACCAGACCGGAAAGCAAGCGGTAGTGCTCGCCGGGCCACTGCCGCACCCAGTTGCGCTGCTCCTCAGTTGGGCAACGCTCTGCCACCCAGACCAGGTCGAGTTTGCTCGCTTCCTTGGCAGCGCCGAAGGCCACCGCGAGGATCTGCTCGCTCGGAGATGGAGGCCTCGCGGCGTCGCGGACGCAGTAGCCACAAGACAGTGACAATTCCCGCATCGCGAGGTGGTGTTGGTGGGGGCCTGGGTCCCAAGCGGCTGGGTTGGTCGAGTCGAAGAGCACCGAGGGAGCTTAGGCTCGCGCCGCAAGCGGCTGGTCGCTCAAGCTCAGGATCCCGAGCCGTGCGAGGGTAGCCGTTACGACCCGGTGGCGGCTTTCGACCGTACCTCCCAGTTCCTCTCCTAGTGCCGCGGCGCCTGCGGCGGCGGTCGCGAAGCTGGCCAGGAGGGCCGGGCAGAGCACGTTGACCTCGCCCAGCACGCTCGGCAGAGAACCTTCGGCGACTCCCGGCGCCAACGAGAGGGCGATGGACTCGGCTCGTTGGTCTCCGAAGGCGGCGTGTGCGGTCACCGCGGCTCGTACCCGTTCAGCTGGGTCGAGCACCTCGATGAGCGCCTGGGCTACGAGCGGGCAGGAACCTTCCATGCCGGCGGCGCGAAGCCGGGCAGACCACTCGAGTGCCCGTCCGACTGGCACCATGGGCGCAAAACGGATGGCAGCTGCCAGCAGCAGCGGCCGTGGCCCGAAACGCTCGAAGAGCGCCTCGGCCATTGGGTCAGCCACAGAAGGGGGCACCAGGATCAGCGCCGCCGCGATCCTGTCCAGCCGGTCCTCGGGCATCGCCGCAACGAGCGTCTCGATCGACTTCCCGGTGGCCGCAAAGACCTGCAACGCGGCCGTAAGGTTGGCCAGGTCCGGCTTCTGCTCGACCAGCTGCACCAATAGGTCGGCAGCCTCAGCCGCTCTGCCGGACTCCAGCAGCGATCCCGCTAGCTCGGCTATCAGCAACGTGTCCGAAAAGACGAAGCCGTCCTCGTTGTTGAACTGCTCTACCCGTTGGAAAAGGGCGGCCGCCAGCTCCGGGTGCCCGAGACGGCGCTGGGCCACGCCTTCGAAGTAGTCAGCCAGGCCCTTGTTCTGGCAGAGCTCCCGGAAGTGCTGGGCCGCAGTGACGGCTTCCTCGAGACGTCCCAGGCCGAGGAGGTTCTGGACCGTGAACATGAGCACGGTCCTGGTCGGGAGCCCCGGTGTCACGAGTGACCGGGCTTCGTCTAGGTAAGCCTGTGCTTCCTCCAGGCGACCCAGGGCCGCCAATGCTCGCCCCACGTTCAGCTGGGGAACACCTTCCTGGTCCGGCCTCACGACGCCAGTTGCCAGCTCAGCCTGGGCCAAACGGAGGTTACGCTGCAACTTGCCACGCTCTGCCACGATCCGGTCCATGTAGCCGTAGTGCTCAATGCGGGCCCCGACGAGCGGCATGACGATGGCTCGTCGGCCCAGGCCGGCTCTCAAATCGACCTGCTCGTGGAGCGACCCGTACCAGCAACAGGTGGACTTGCGGAAGATCCGCAGCGCCCGGTGGAGGTTGCCGGTTTCGGAACCGTCCCCGACTAGGTTGTTGATGTCCACGGCAAGGGCGTCGGTGTCCATGGTGGTCAGCTGGTCTCGCATAACAGACCGCAGGTCGGTGGCGTTGTCGCAGACAAAATGCTCGTCGGCGTCGATCCAGAGGACCCACTCGCCAAGGCAGTGCTCGAGGCTTGCATTGCGGGCGCGCCCGAAATCGTCGTCCCAATAACCTTCGATGACCTTGGCTCCAGCTCTTTGCGCGATTTCGACGGTCGCATCAGTGGAACCTGTGTCGTAAACGACAATTTCGTCGACAACGCCTTTGAGCGACTCGAGGCAACCAGGCAGCGCCTTTTCCTCGTCCTTCACGATCATGCAGGCGGAGAAAAGCATTTTGCTCCCGGTGGGCTTGGCTAGCGCCTTGACAACAGCCGTCTTGGCCGGCGACGGAGCTGTGTAACGCTTCGACGACCCCCGCTCGGTACGCTTACCCCCGGACCGTTTCGTGCTTACGGGCTGCCCCTTGCGCTCGGGCTGCCCCTTGCGGACGGGCTGCTCTTTGCCCACCGCGTGCTCCAAGTTGGCTTCTTCGGTACCCATTGCATAACCCCCGTCTTCGATCTGCCACCTTGACCGGAAGTGCAGTGCCATCCCAGAGATCCGCTTCCCGGTCAAAGCGCAGTGGAGGGTAGCGGGTGTCAACCCAGAGAGAAAGCCCAAGGGCGGCGGCCCTGACACCGAAATGCCGGTCGTCCCCAGCGAGGCTGAGGTTGGGGATGGCCTTGAACGACGCCCCTGCCTCGATCGCCGTCCTGCTCAGTAAGGTGCACCCGCTCACACCTCCTACCGGGTAGGTCCCGGGCTGGCGCAGCTGCGCCAAGAAAGCGTGGGCGGCGGCCGATTGTTCGTTCGGGGCGGCAGCCGCCAGTTCGGGCCCGAACAAGCTGTAGGAGTCCGAAAGCCACACGCTGGGCAACGCCCAAGCCCCCTCTTCCTGCTCGGACCAAGAAACCTCGGCCACTATGTCGAGCTGAAGGGAAACGAGGTGGGCGGCCAGCGGCGGAGGTAGCAGTAGGTTGCTGTCGACTACCAGGGCATGGCTGCAACCGAGCTCGAGTGCCTTCTCCAGTAGCCGGTCCTTCATTGCCGCTCGGCGCCACACCCCTTGGTCCTCACCGGTGACCGGTGGGATGACAACGGTGCCCGGCCGCTTGCGGGCGAAGTCCTCAAGCAATTTCGAGGAGACCGGGTTGTCGCTCCCGTCTGCAAAAAGCAGGACCGCCGCAGGATCCTCGATTGCAATTCGCTCCAGCCCGGCGAAGAACTCCGCTAGCACGGAAGGGGAATGCGAGATCACGCTCACGACGGCGAGGCGCTCGCTCATCGCGCAGCCTGGAAGATCGTGGCCAGGGAGGCCGGGAAATGATCGCCTGAACGCAACAATTTACGACCGTGGAGATCGAGGCCTCCGCTCATCAGGCCTTCCGAGAAGCCACGCGCGCGGCGATCAGGCGTGTCGAACTCGGAATGCGAAAAAGAAGCCAGCTTGTAGTCGAAGCGAGCGGCGTCACCGAACCACGACAGGTGCCACCCGGCATTGGGGCAGACCGGGAAGGGGCTGTGCCTCACGTCATGGTATGTCGTGCCGGCTGGGACTTGACCGTAGCGGAACGCCTTGGGGTGGAGCCAGGGAACCTCCTGGCGCCATTCAAGCGAGTACCAGTACTGGGTCATCATCAAGATGACGGGCGACGTGACGGTCGCCCCGCGCACGGCATCGATGCGGTCAGCTCGCACGATCTCGTCAAGATCGGTGAGAAGGACCAGGTCGTCGTGGGCGGCACCGAGGTCGGTGAGGACCTGCTGAGCGACGTTGCGCTGGTGGCGTTCGCGCGCCCAGGCGTCAGGCCCGGCGGGGAGGTCGACGACGACGTGGTCGATCTGAGCGGACCAGCGGCTGAAGAGGTGGCTGTTCTCCTGGAAATAAAGCGGTTTCGGGTCACCGCGGAACGTCTGGCGAGCCTCGATGATGACGAAACGGTCGACCATCCGGGCCATTTCGACCAGCCGGGCCTCGAGCAGGTCCAGTTCATTGAAGAACGGCGTGACGCTCCAGGTGGACGGGGCCTTCTCGAGATCGGCCAAAGCTTCGAGCGGCACCGTCGCCTCCAGGGTGGACCGGTCCTCGCGCCCGAGGGTTGGAAGCAAATGACGGAGCACTGCGCGAGCCTGGCGGTCCCGGTGGGCTCCCCAGGAGACGCCGGCGGCCAGCGCCCTGGTGGCGGACGGAAGCGACCGGTCCTGGGCGGTAGCCACGAGGGGGCAGTAGGACCAGAGCCCAGCCGCCCGCAAACGGGCGGACCACTTCAGCTGCTGGTTGAGAGGCAGGCTGCGTGCAATTTCGGCTGCTCTGCGCAGCACGACAAGCCCGGGCGACGACTGCCATCGGCTCTCCAGGTCCTCGGCGGCTCCATCCCGCCCGAAAGGGGCAAGTGCCGGTTCCTCCGACAGGATCGTCACATCGCCCCCATCAATAAGCCATGCCCACAATGAACTGGCGCTCGAACGTGTGCCAGTACCAGAGGTTCCCTACCACAGAGTGGTAGGGGAGCCGCTCGCCGACCGCTCTTTGCACACCGCCGTGGAGATCCCTGCGGCCGACGTTGGACTCCAGGTAGTCGTCGCCGCATACGATGCCGTTCGGGACCATATGTGGCACAACGGCTTCGATTACCAGGCACGTGGCCTCGTAGGTGTGGCCGACGTCGATGTGGGCGAACTTGACAGGCAGATCCCAGTTTGAAAATGCCTCCTCACCGCTCGCACGGTGGACCACGACGTGTGGGAACGGCTCGACGTTACGGAGGAAGGTGCTGTAAACGTCCCGGTCGGCCGCCGCAACCACCGAAGGGTGGTTAGCGCCTTCATCGACGTTTCCGAGCCAGTGGTCGATTGCATGGAGGGGCTGGGGCGCGCACGTCGCAGCGATCTGTACGGTGCTGCGCCCTTCCCAGCACCCTATTTCTACAAACACCCCAGGCAGGTCGCGCACTTCTGAAACCAGCTTGGACAGTTCATTAAGCTGGAAATCGCTGTACCAGTTCTCGTGGAACTCTTGCATTATCTCAGCCTTTCTCGCGTAGAGCGGCCGCCAGGTATGCCCGCTCGTCGCGGGCCACCATGCGGGAAAAGCCACGTTCCGACAGGGCTCTGCGCGCCTGGCTGTCAGCGACCAGCTCGACGCAGGCGCTCGCCAGGCCCTCGTATGAAGCGAGCTGTACCGCATCGGCAATGTCGGGGTCGAGCTCTGTACCCGGGTTGCACTCTGCAACCACGGCCTTGCGGTTTGCCAGGAGATAGCTCACCCTTACGAGCTCGAAAATGTTCGTTTCGTAATAGTGCATGTTGAGCACCACTTTTGAGCGAGCGATCAGGGCGTCGCGAGAGGGGCCGTATACGCCGAAAACAGCATGGGCGTTGAGACCAGCTTGACGAAGTTGGGAAATGACGTTGTTACGCCGTTCGTTCATCGAGCCGTAGAAGAGGACGTCGATGTCTTCGACCGTGGCCGCCGTGATGCGGCTGAGCTCCGGCACGTAACCGACCGGTACGTGCTTCACTTTCGCGGTTACGCCCAAACGAACGAGGGAGGCAATGTTGCGGGCGCTGTAGTCCCAGACCTGGCAGCTTTGCAGCAGACGTAGGTAAATGGGTGAGCACCAAGACGACGACTCACTGATCTGTTCGAGGTTGTAGATGATCGTCCCCGCCGGCAGGACATCGACATTGGCCTCGCCCAACAGGTTCGCCCCGAACACGATCGGTTGGCGGCCGGGCAGTAGCTGGTTGACGGCCTCGGACACGTCGGCGCCCAGGGCGCGCAGGCCGTACACGACCGACTCGAGCACTTCGGCGAACGCAGCTGAGTGGATGTAGCCCTCGGGTCGGACCAGGACGACCTGGAACGGGCCCGGTGTAGAGCTGGCGCCCGTCGCAATCTCGCTGAGGCGCTTCGCCGGTGGGTCGCATCGATCCGCAGGCAGGAGCTCACCCGGCGCAGTCATCACACAAGTAATCGACAGATTGGGCGGGGGCCTGAGCGCGCTGGCCCGGTTAGGGCCAACTACGAGCGCTAGACGAGCGCTAGGCCAGTGCTGCCACCGGCTGGCGGCTGGCAATGCTGGCCAGCTGGCCCGCGTCTGGGTCGAGCCGCCGCTTGTAGTCGTCGTGGGCGGCGACCGCCGCGTAGTAGGCGCACCTGCGCTTGGCAACCCGGCCCTGGTTCTCGGTCACGACCAGCTCGGGGTCGAGCTGCGAGTTGATCGCGTCCTTCAGCAGCATGAGCGCCTCGGCGCGCATCTGGGAGATCCGGGAGTCGGTTACGCCCAGCTCCTCGGCCAGCACCTGCATCGGCAGCTCCTCGAAGAAATAGCCGATCACTACCCGGCGCAGGCGCTCGGGAAGGTGCTCGACGGCTGCGACCAGATAGGAGCGCTTCTCATTGTCCAAGACGTCGTCGTCGGGCCCGGACTCGCTAGCGAGGAGCACGTCCTCCGCGTTGCCGTCGATCGGGAGGGCATCGAAGTTGAGGACAAGCGCCCTGTGGACATCGGCGTTGATCGCCTCGAGCTCGCCCTGCGTTGAGCCCATGGCGTTGGCAACCTCTGTCTTAGAGGGTTGGCGGCCGAGCCGCGCCGTGAGATGGTCAGTTACCTGCTGAACGTCACGCGCCTTGGCTCGCACGGAACGGCTCGCCCAGTCCCGCGAGCGCAGCTCGTCGAGGAGGGCTCCCCTGATGCGAGCGGATGCGAAGCGCTGGAAGGTGATCCCTCGCTCGGGGTCATAGGACCTCGCCGCCTGGGCGAGCCCTGCCATGCCTGCCGAGATGAGGTCGTCCCGGCACACGTGACGGGGGATACGGCCAGCGATCTCGGCCACCATGTAATTGACTAGTGCAAGGTGAGCCCGCACCAGTTGATCTTCCGTCTTCGCCTGTTGACCTTCAGTCATCGCCCGTTCCCCCTGACCTACCAAAGCCGCGCTTTTGGTGACGCTTTCGCCACTGTCTGCGCTGGCCGGACCCATGTCCATCACAATCGGCGTTGGCCGGAGCGGCTAGATAGACCGCGCGGGTGAATTCGTAACGGGCCGTCAAAGCTGGTTGTGTCCTGACAGGGCTAGCGCTTAATAACTAGTCATTTTCATGGAGCGCGCGAAGCTGCCGCTCAGCGTGGTCGGATTGCTACCGAAAGCCAGTGCGCGGTGTGAGGGATGCGCTACATTTCCCACGGAGCCTTCAGCACAAACGTCACTTCAGGAGGGCAAATATGCCTGGGACGTCGGGGAAAGGCGCCGCGAACTCAGAAAAAGGCGCAGTGGGGCCTGGCCGGTCGAATGGGGCCGGGCGGGTACGCGAGCCGGCAGGGAAGGTGCACGAGCCGGTCGTGCGAGGCCGCGAGCCGGCTGGAAAGCCCGCTCCGAGGGCAGGTTCAGCCAAGCGGGCCGGGAGCCGGGACCCCATGGGCTCACCGCTGCGGCAAACCTGGCCGGAGCGTGCATCGCGTTCGCGGGCAGCAACGACGGGGCCGGGCAAAGTGGTTGTCGTCGACCCGTTGCCTTTGTTCAGGGCCGGCGCAGTGGCAGCCCTGACCGCTGGAGGGGTGCTCGTCGTGGGCGAGGCCATTGACCTGGACAGAGGGCTCGAACTGGTGCGCGCGGAGCGGGCCAGCGTGCTGCTGCTGGGCGGTGCCTCTATAGAAGAGGTCACGCATGCCGTGCGCGCCGCCCCATCGTGCGCAGTGGTAGTCCTGTTGGCCCAGCCGAGCCGCAGTGAGCTCGTGGAGCTGCTCGGCACCGGCATGGCCGGTTTTGCGCTCCGGTCGTTGACTGCCGAGGAGCTGGTGGCGACCGTGGCGGCGGCGGCACAGGGCAGGTCACTTGCAGGCGGGAGGGCGGTCGAGCCGGTGTTCGTCCCGCTGCTGGTCGGGCTCGCCCAGCCTGAGGCGCCACCTGACGGCAACGGTGGCCCGGTGCTCACCGTCAAGGAGCGGGAGATCCTTGCCCAGCTGGCCCGGGGCGCCTCCAACAAAGCGATCGCCGAGGCGCTGTTCGTGACGCCCGCCACTGTCAAGAGCCACCTCGCTCACATCTACGCCAAGTTGGGCGCCAGGAGCCGCCACGAGGCCCTCACCCAGGCGTTTGCGACGGGCATCCTCCACTAGCGCCACGCGCACTGCACAAGGCGCCCGAGCGCTGCACATAGGGTTAAGAGGCCGCAGCAGCCCGCCGAGGGTTAAAGCTGCCGCCCCGAGGGGCCACTGAAAAAGGTCGGCTCTGGTGGCTCAGATATCGGTCGGGGGTACCGATCAAGCCATGTGGCCTTTGGAGAGCAGCACGATCATGTGCTGAACGACGTGTCCACTGTCTTGTGGCGCGAACGGCAGCTACTTGAACTCCTCGTGTTCAAGTTGGAAGAAGAGCAACTCCTCCTGACTTCAGGAAAGGTCAGGTGGGTGAACCACGCGTCCCGAGAAGTAGAGATCGTCCTGGAGCAGCTCAGGGCGGCAGAGCTGCTTCGTGCCGTCAAGGTCGAAGCAGCAGCCCTGGAGCTCGGGCTCGAGACCTACCCCGGGTTGCGTTCACTTTCCCAAGCCGCCCCTGAGCCCTGGTCGTCTATCTTCTCCCGCCATCGCCAAGCCTTCCTGGAGCTGACTGGCGAGGTCCGCGACCTTTCAGAGCGCAACCGGCACATGCTCGCCAAAGGGCGCGACGCGGCCCGTGAGGCTCTTAACTGGCTCACAGGCAAGGGAGCCCCGCCGCCCCAGGCCTACACGGCTTCCGGTGGTCCCATGCAGGACCCAGCCGGCCATCTTCTGGTTAACGAGGCAATCTGAGGTGAACGAACGATGAGCGACTTTTCGGCGCTGTCCGTGGGGCTGTCGGGCCTGCAGGCAGAACAGGTAGCCGAAGACACCGTTGGCCAGAACGTAGCCAACGCCAACACAGCCGGCTATGACGAGGAGAGCGTCCAACTCGGCGCCTTGCCATCGACGCAAACCATTGGCTTTTACACCCAGGGCAACGGTCCCGGCGATGGGGTTGCGGTGGATGGCGTCGAGCGCCTTACCGATTCCTACCTGCAATCGCAAAGCTATACCGAGCAGGGCAACCAGGGCGTGCTCAGCGCGCAGCAGAGCGGCCTACAAGCGGTCCAACAGAACTTCCCGGAACCTTCCAGCAACGGTATCTCCAGCCAGTTGACCCAGTATTGGCAGGACTGGTCAACGCTGGCGAACGACCCATCTGACAGCTCCGCGCAGGCAACCGTCGTCCAGGACGGCAGCACCCTTGCGTCTTCGTTGAACGAAACCTCGTCCGCTTTGAGCACGCTCAGCCAGCAGACGGTCCAGAGCATCACGCTCACGCTTGCCCAGGTCAACCAGGAAGCCTCTCAGATCGCGTCGCTCAACCAGTCGATAGCGCAAGGGACCGCTTCCACGAGCAGCGTCGACGAGCTGGAGGACCAGCGTGACCAGCTCGTGTCCCAGCTCTCCAGCCAATTGGGCGTCACCGTCGTCAACAACCCGGACGGGACGGTCAACGTCAACTCCGGGAGCGAGTCGATCGTTTCGGGCAACACCTCCCAGACGCTCTCGCTCACCACCTCCGGGCCGCCCTATTCGCTCGTATGGAGCAATGACAAGTCGACCTACCAGCCGAGCGGCGGCGAAGTGGCCGGCATGCTCGACGTTGTCAACAATTACGTACCCAGTTACCAGCAGAGCCTGGACCAGGTGTCCCAGAGCCTGATGGGATCGGTGAACTACCTGATGAGCACGGGGTATGACCAGGCCGGCAACCAGGGCGCACCTTTCTTCCTGGGTACAGGGGCGAGCGACATCGAAGTGAACCCCGCGCTCGTTGCCAACCCGGCCGACATAGGCGCCAACGCTTCGCCCCTTCCTGCCGGGTCGACCGCCACGAACGAGGACGGCACCGTGGCCGCCGAGGTTGGCGAGCTGCCGAACTCTCAAACGGCGACGATGTCGGTCCCCGTGGGCGGTTGGTCTCAGGGCGGGTCGGCGGCGGCGTGGACGGGCGGGACGACGACCACCGGTGTGGAGGCCGACGTGGCCTACAACCAACTGGTGACAGGGATCGGGCAGGCTACTGCGTCTGTGAACAACCAATTGACAGACCAGCAGACAATTACGACAAACGTCAACTCAGCTCTGCAGTCGGCGACTGGCGTGAACACAGACCAAGAGCTGACGAACATGGTCATGTACCAGAACGCCTACGAAGCTTCGGCAAAGTTCATAAGCACAGTGGACGCAACCTTGCAGTCCCTGATTTCCATGGTCAACGGGTGATTATCCATGTCTGACATCTCTCGCGTCACTCAAAACAGCGCCTCGATGCTCATGGTTAGCGACATGGAGTCGGACCTGAGCGGCCTCACGCTCCTACAGGAGCAGGCGGCCTCCGGCAAAGCGCTCAACCAACCGTCCGACAACCCGACCGGCACTTCCGAAGTGCTGTCGATGAACGCCCAGATCGGTCGTTTCCAGCAGTACTCCACCAATGCAGGAGACGGCCTCGCCCGGCTGCAAACGGCTTCGGGTGCACTGAACTCTGTCACCGAGGCCCTCAACCAGGTGCAGACCGACGTCCTGTCTGGGGCGAACGCCTCGGCCAGCGATTCCTCGGACCGCGCAGCCCTTTCGGCAGACGTGCTCTCGATAAAGCAGGCAATCCTCGGGTATGCGGGCACCACTTATAACGACAAGCCAGTTTTCTCAGGTACCTACGGGACGACGCCTTACCCGCAAGGTTCCGCAAGCGGCATCAGTGACCCGACAAGTGCCTCGTACGACCCCGCCACCGCATATGCTTACGCCGGCAGCGCCACCGCCCTCAGCCGGGTCGTGGCCCCGGGGCAGTCGGTAAATGTCAGCGTGACCGGTAACCAGGTTTTCGGTTCCGGGACCTCGAGCGTCTTCGCCCTTTTGGACACGATCTCCCAGGACCTTGCCAATGGCAACACCTCGGCGCTCAGCGGGGCAGACCTGACGCAACTGCACTCTGCGATGAACACCGTAACCCAGGCAGCTGGAAATACCGGGTCGCTCAGCGCTGCAATAACTCAGGACCAGACAAACGCGAACGACACCGTGTCAAGTCTCCAGACCCAGGTGGGCAATATCACCGATGCCAATGAGGACCAGGTTGCCACCAGCCTCGACCTGGCTGAGGCCTCGTACCAAGCCGCACTCGAGACGACCGCCAAGATCATCCAACCCTCTCTGGCGCAGTTCCTATCATGAGCGCCGCCAGCAGTGCGTCTTCGCTGTCCGCACAGTCGCCGGGGGCAGCCAAGTTGCGTTTCAACTCCGGCATGCCGGGTTTCCCTGGCGCCAAGAATTTCTCATTGCGTTCCTGGGGAACTGAAGAAAGCCCGTTTTACGTGCTGGAGTGCCAGGATGTACTCGGCCTTCGCTTCGTCGTCGTCGGGCCCGGGGTGTTCTTCGCTTCATACGAGCCAACCTTTGGTGCTGACGTTTACCAGGCGGTCGACGCGAGCGGCCCTGACGACGTGTTCGTCCTGGTGATCTTGACGCTTCATTCCCGTCCCGAGCAGACCACCGCCAACCTGCTCGGACCACTCGTGGTAAACGCTCGCAGTGGGCAAGCCGTGCAGGCTGTGCTTTCCGGGTCGGGCTACGAGTCGCAGACGCTGATCGTCGCCAAGCAACAGTCTTGACGCCGCCTCACTGGCTCTGGCGGATCGGCCCTGGGCCAGGACAAGTGCAGCTAGCAGGCCCGTGTAGCCGCTAGGCTCCGTCCATCGCCCAGGGAAGGAGCGAGGATTGCTGGTACTGACGAGGCATGTTCACCAGAGCATCGTGATCGGCCATGACGTGATAGTTACAGTCCTTGAGGTGCGGGGCGACCAGGTCCGTTTGGGCATCACCGCTCCGAAAGACATCCAAGTGCACCGTGAGGAGGTCTTTGCCGCCCTGACAGCGGCCAACCGCCAAGCCGCTACTTCCGCCTCTGAGCTGGAAGTGCTGAAAGAGCTGAGTTCTGAGCCCATCGCTGCTTCAAAGGATGGCCCGAGACAACGCCCGGGCACTAGCGCCGGTGCTCCTCCGAGCCCCCGGCGAGGGCCCGGAGTGGCGTCGCCGACCAACCCCGACAGCGGGCCCGGCCAGCAATCGACCACAGGGCCGCGGCCCTCAGCCGGGTAGAGGGCCAGGCTCGGGCCCCAGTCGGGCACAGGGCCAGGTTCGGGCCCCTCGGCACGCGCCTCGATAGGGAGTTCGCCGTCAGGCCCATCTACCAGCGGTTTGCCGGCAGCCAGTCCCACCGCCGCGAGCCCAACCGCAGCCGCCCAACAAGACCAATCCGAGTAGAGATTGTCACGTCTTGTTCACGAAGGCTTCACATACGGCGCGGGCCCGATATCATTTGACTTCCGGGCCATGCTTGTCTACCGGCGCAGGAGATCGTCGAACGCTGCTTGTGCCTTGCGGTATGGCTCGGCTTGGTGGACGTTGGGAACGTTAGGGAGCGACTGTGAGTGCCCTTAGTATGAGGACGACGGACTAAGTGCCTAATAATCACGCCGCTCAGCCCGAGGAGGACTTGGTCCGCCTCTATCTGAACGACATAGGCAAGCACTCGCTGCTGACAAAAGACGACGAAGCAAGGCTGGCGCAGGCTATAGAGGCCGGCCGCGCAGCTCGATCGGAGATGGGGTCGGGCAAACAGTTGACTGTTCCCAAGAAGCGTGAGCTGCGGCGTTCGATCCGGGAGGGCGACGAGGCGGCAGAGACCTTCGTCAAGGCCAACCTGCGGCTCGTCGTGTCGATTGCCAAGAAGTACCAAGCCGCTGAGCTGCCGTTGCTCGACCTGGTGCAGGAGGGCAACCTCGGACTTATGCACGCCGTCGAGAAGTTTGATTGGCGTAAGGGCTTCAAGTTTTCTACATATGCCACTTGGTGGATCCGCCAAGCGATAACCCGCGGGATCGCCAATACCGGGCGAACCGTCCGCCTGCCGGTGCACGCGGGCGACCTGCTCACCCGGGTGACGAAGGCCCGAGGCCGCCTCGAGGGACAGCTTGGCCGCCGGCCCACTTCCTCGGAGCTCGCGACAGACCTCGAGCTCGAAGAAGAAAAGGTGATCGAGATCCTCCGGCACGCTGCCGAGCCGCTCTCGCTGTCAGAACCTCTCCGCGAAGACGGCGACGCCGAGCTCGGGGACGTTGTCGAAGACCGCTCGGCGGTGTCGCCCTTCGAGGCTGCAGCCGCGCTCTCTCCTGTCAGGTGAGGTAAGCAAGATGCTGGTGGCGTTGGACGAGCGCGAGAGGGAAATCCTGCGTTTGCGCTTCGGGCTCGACCGTGGGGAGCCGCGGACGCTCGACGAGGTCGGCGAGCATTTCAACCTCACGAGGGAGAGGATCCGCCAGATCGAGGCTCGGGCGATGTCCAAGCTGCGCCATCCGTCGACCGACCGCGGGGCGCGGGAGCTACTTACGACTTAGCTCTCAGCGGCTTAGTTCTCGGCCGTATCGTTAGGGAGTTCCCGCCCCCAGTAGTCATGTACCCGTAAAAGTGCGGGCGAAGTTCTCAGGCAATTTGGCGAGGACGAAGCTAAAGAGCAATTTCTCTTTGGTCGTCACGAGCACGATCGCTGCTTTTCCGGAGACCTTCTGGGGAGCAAAGGCGACCTGGCCGGCGGGAAAGTTGCCCGTAAAGGCGAACGCGCACACCCTGGTCCCAGCTGCGACCGGCGGCACCGAAGACGGGTTCTTGGGGAAGCGACTGCGCACCAGACGTTCCATCACAGGCGGGCTCACCAGCTTCACCCCGTGGAACTGGTAACTGCCCCGCGGGGCGTTGAGGGCGCCCTCGGCGAGCGGGAGCCCCTCGTAGCAGTCGGCTAGCCCAACCGGAGGGGTTGGCAACTTCGGGTGAGTGCAGGCGACCACCCCCGCGGAAAGCGCGACGGTCATGAGGCCGACGGCAACGGCTCGCAACACCGATGGCAAGCCTCTTAGTGGAAGGGAAAGTCCGGCTCTCTTCAAGGTCATAATCATGCAGCCGTTCATTGGCCCTCTGCTCCAGGTTCGTTTGGCACATGTTCGTTTTGCGCAGGCTCGTTTGGCACAGGTTCGTTTGGCACAGCACTCTCAGCCCGCACAGCACTCTCAGCCCGCATCGCACGCTCTGCGCGCTCTTTTCGCCGGCGCCTCTCGGCAAGTCCCAGCCAGCAACCCGCGCCCACTGGCAGCGGGAGCCAGAAACTGAACAACCGGTAGAGCAGCACTGCCGCAACCGTCGGTGCCTTGCCGCCGCCGAAGGCTACGAGCGCGATCGTCAGGCTCCCTTCGACTACGCCGAGTCCTCCCGGCGTAATGGGGAGGTTCACCGCCAGTTGGCCGCCGCAGTAGGCGAGAAGCAGGCCCTGCCACGGGACGGGCGCACCAACGGCGAGGAAGGCGGCCGCAAGACAAGTAATGTCCGCCACCCAGCTGGCCGTGCCCCCTAGGGCAGCCTGGGCCCACTCACGCCGGGTCGGGGCGAATGCCCTCATCCTCTCCAGGACGACCGCGAGAGGTTCGTTCAGCTGGCCCGGCTCACGGTGAAGGCGCCTTTCGACAACGGCTACGAACCTGTAAGCCAGCCGGAACAACCGCCCCCGCATCGCCCAGGCGAGGACGACCAGCAGGACCACCACGAGCACCCCAACTATGGCCCCGACAAGGTCGAACGTGGTACCCAACGACGCAGCCATCGATAGGCCGATGCCTGCGAGCGCCGCCAGGGTGGCAAAGGACACCGCGCCCGAAGCGACGACGACCCAACCGGAAAGCACTTCATCGGCTCCCAGCCACTGGTACTGGCGAAAGTTGTACACCCCGGCGAACGCGGCGCCCACGGGCAGCGCCGATTGGATCGCGCTCGCGGCGAAGGTGATAGCCGTCAGGCGCCCGAGGCGCGCGGGCACTTGCCCAGCGCGCAACAGAACTCTTTCGACGGTAGCCAAAGACGTGTAGCACGCAAGTTCGGCAACCGCTGCGAGCGCGATCCACTCCCAGCGGAGCTGGGTGAGGTACGCGCTTGCACCTGCAAGCTCGGTCGACTTACCTACGACGACCCATACAGCGACGCCCAGGAGCGCGAAGCCGGCGACGATACGGAATGGGCGCCAGAGGCGGCGAAGCTGGTGCTTACTTGGCCGTCCCATGTGTGGGACATCTTGACACCGCCCCGCTACAACCTCGGTGACTGGCCGACGGTCAAGGAACGCTGTAGGAGGCCCGACCGAGAGATAGTCGGGTCGAGGCCCAAGTCACGCTCCAGTGCACACGAAGCAATGATCTCGGCCCACTGCCGGCGCTTTGCGGCGACCAGCGGCCGAGGGCCGGCGCGCTCGAGCATCGCCTCGTCGGGCCAGCAGGTCGAAAGCTCGACGAGCCCCGCCCTGCGCCTGGCTGCCGCCCCGGACGGCCCGGCGCTCGGCATCCCCGGGCCGGCCAGGGTCACCCACGCTCCTTTCACTCGGGCCGCGCGGCTGGCCAGCTCGGTCGGGTCGCCCAGCACCAAAAGGCTCTGGTGCTCCGGGTCGCAAGACCTCAGGTAGGGGATGGTCGTGGCGTAGCCGTAGCCGAGCGAGGCTGCGTGCTCAGGGCCAACCTGGGAGCGCCAAGCGCCGGACGCGGCTTGCCACTCGACTGTCAGCCCACGCGTCTCGAGCGCCACGACGGTCCCATGACTTGCACTCCGCGCCGGGCCTATCCGGCGCAGGGCCAGGACATGGTCACCCACCGCGTAGCTGTGCCGGCCCAGCGGTAGTTCCGCGGCGCCCAGGCCCAGGAGCCCGCGGGCAGCGTTGTTCAGCGCCTCCACCTCGGCAGGCCCGAAGGCGACCATCGTCGCCGCCGGCTCCGAACGCAGAGCATTGGACCAGCCCGCAAGGAGATGGGCCATCGCGCCGGTGCCCGACAGGGCACCTCGGGCGAGGATCCCACGGAGAGCCACCTCCGGCCCAGCCCGGCCCGGCCCGAGCGTCGAGCCGGTGGGGGGCTGGGCCAAGCCCACGACCGCGTGGTCCTCTATGAGCTGGTCGAACGAGCGCGCCAGGCTCGCGCCAAGGCCCGGCACCGTGCCCCCGGGGACAAGGACGAGCTTGGTCCTCGTAGAAGACGCCCTGTCGAGCAGGTTTGCGAGGGCCCTCGGGCTCAGGCGGTCCGCCGCGTCCACTACGAGCACCCGCTTTCCGGGCACACCGCCGAGCTCGGTGCCGCCCCCGTAAAGGCCGCCGTAACTGCCTGCGGGCTGGAGACCTGCAGGCTGGAGAGAGGTGAGGGCCCGCCAGCGCCTAGCCGAAAGGTCCGAGGGGCACGTGACGCGCACCGTCATTCCCGCCGCTTGCCAGGCTGCCCGTGCCGCGTCGACGCAGGCAGCCTGCGCAAGCCACGGCGCCCTGGGCAACGTCGCGACACCGGCCCCGTCGCACGCCAGAGCACGTGCGGCACCCGCTACTTCGGGCGGTACCCGAAGCTCCCCGAGCTCACCTTCTGCCAGAGCCGGGCTCACCTGAGCGAGGTGTGCGAAACGCGCTTCGCTCGCCATGTCCAGAACCCTCCGGTCGATCCCGTCGGCGAGCACGGTCGTCCAGCGTCGTGCCGGCTCGGGCGCCATTTCCACCCCACGGCCCTGCTCGCACCAGCGGCGCGACCACTCTGCCGCCTGGCGCAGGTCGTAGCCGCCAGGCGAGATCTCGGCCACCGCGACCAGCACATCTGGCTCCCCGAAGACCGAGCCTCGAGCGGCAAGTGCTCCGGCGACGGCCTCTCTCGACGGTGGTGGCGCCGGCAATGCCGGCCTCCCGAGGGCATGCCGCAGAACCTCGGCCGCTTGGTCCGGCCCCAGCCAGCGGCGCCAAGAGCCGCAAGAGCGCGGCCGCCCCCGCCGCCCACGCCGACCCCGTTGCCACGGCCGCCGGCTTGGCGAGTTTTGCCTTGGGCGGCGCGCTCCGAGCCGCTCGAGGCCGACCCGAACGAACGAGCACCCGCTCGCAGCCCCAGCGATCGCGAGCTCGCCACTGCGCGCGCCCGAGGCGGGACCGACGCGATCTCGCCGAGCCCACCGTTGGTCAGTTCCCATCTGAAGGCGAAGCCAGCATCATTAAGGCGCGACCGCAACGCCAACTGGAAACCGGCCCCAAGAGCCTCCCGCCAACGCCACAGCTCGCTGCTCACGAGGCAGCCCCAGCCCTGGTCCGCCTTGGCGCCGATGTTGGCCAGGACCACGTGGGCGTGCAGGTGCGGGTGGCCCGCGTCGTTTGCCGTGTGCTCGAAGGACGCTGCGACCACCCCTCTCGCCGCCACCTGCTCCCCGCCCGAACGCAACCACGCGGCCCGCTCTTCGAGCACCGAGACGGCGTCGGCCACGGCGCCGCGGAACGCGCTGACGAGGGGCTCGGCACTGCTTGCCGAGGCGGTCCCCACAAGCAGGGAAACAGACTTTGGTGCGGCGAAGACGAGGTCCCAGCCCTGCCGCTGCCGGAGCCCCGGCCGCGAGGTGAGAGGTACGCCGCCCGGGTCAAGACCCCGCATGACAGCACGGAGAATCCGCCACGTCGACGGGCCCTGACAGCCCGAGCAACGTAGCCCCGTGGCCCAGCCAGGTCGAGCAGACGGCCGAGCGTTCCCAGTACCTGGCGCTACCAGCCGATGCCGGGTTAATGATCAGCATGGGTTGAAATCATACAAGAGCTATGAAAAGATATGGAAAGAGATAGTGTGATCTGTCCCTAGCTATCGCTGGCGGCAGCCGGCCTTATTGGCGCCGAGCGCGTCCACAGCTCACCCAGCCCGTTCAAGCCAGTCAAGGGAGCCGCCATGTACCCGGTACTCAGTTCATTGCTAGCCGCCAGCAACAGCACCGGTCTTGACGTCGAGCCGTCCCAAACCGGCGACCTGCCGGGCGAACAGACGCTGGAGACCCTGGCCAGCGGGGTGGGCCACTGGGCGCTGCTGGCGGCGATAGTCGGGATAATCGTCGGCGGCGTGATGTGGGCGTTCGGTCATTTTACGCATAATTACCAACAGTCCTACAGCGGCCGCAGAGGCGTAATTGTCTCAGGCGTGGCCGCCTTATTGATCGGAGGCGCCTCTCAGATCATCTCGTTCTTCTTCTCGGCCGGCGTGAACCTGCACTGATGTCGATCATTTCTTTACCTCTGTCCCTCGGCGCGAACGCGTTTTTTTCGGCTTTCACCAAATGGATAGTGGGTGGGGCGCAGTCGGTTCTCACCGACCTGCTGGACGAGATCATGGCTCCCACGACGGTTGGCCTGGGAAGTGGTGACTGGTTCACTTCCGTGGCGGGTGTTATGTTCCCACTCGAGGAGTTCCTTGTAGCACCTCTACTTTTGGCAGCAACAATCGGCGCTATCGTGCGCCAGGACATGCGCCGGCTGGTCCGCGCTTGGGGCGTCTACTTACCGATATCGATGCTCGCCGGCGGTGCCGTCGTAGAGCTGACAAGGACCGGCTTGCAGTTCACGGACCAATTCGCGTCGACGGTCCAACAACTAGTGCTCCCTAACCTGCAAAACGTTCTCGCGACGGATATCGGGGTAGGGATAGTTTCAACCATCGCTGACGGCCCGTTCGCCGCCGCGCTCAGCCTGCTGGTACTTTTGGGCGCCCTGGCCATTTGGCTCGAGCTGGTGCTCCGCGCGACGGCCATCGAACTGGCGGTGTTCTTTATGCCGCTGGCGCTTGCCGGCTTGGTTTGGCCCGCCACCGCACACTGGGCGAAGCGCCTCATCGAGGTGCTTGTTGCGCTAATGCTCGCAAAACCCGTCATCGTTGGCGCACTTTGCCTGGGTGGCAGTGCTCTCCAGGACGTGAGCAACCCCAGCGCAGCGGTGAGCGGTGTTGCGATCTTATTGATGGCGGCCTTCGCACCGATGGCGTTGCTCAAGCTCGTCCCTCTCGTTGAGGTGTCGGCAATAGCGCACCTCGAGGGTCTCTCCCGCCGGCCATTCCAGGCCGCAGAACGCGGCATGCACCGTGTCATGGGAGCAGTCACCCCGGCGGCCAGCGCCGCTGCCGCCGCTACGGCGGCCATAGGAGTAGAGGGCCGCGCGGCCGGTCTTTCTGGGTCGGCCGGTCATTACGCTGCACAGGTCAGCCAAGGCCTCCTCCGCGAACAACGCCCCCTCACCAAAGCTCAGGAACTCGGGCCGGGGGCCGACCCCGAGGACTTCCGGGCTCAGTCCGCTCCTACGTTGACGAACACCCCAGCCGGCCATGGCTGAGGGTGCCTCGTACCGTTTCGAGCCGTTGGAGCGCAGGGGGCTCTTTTTGGGGCTCGGCGCCGGCCAGCTCGCCGTCATCATCCTCGCTGGCCTGGCAGCACTGGCGTCAGTAAAAGCCTGGCCGGGCATTGGCGGGGTGGCCGCCGCCGTGGGCTCGCTCGGCTTGGCCGGGGTGCTCTGCCGACCGGTCTCGGGCCGCCCTCCGCTGCAATGGCTGAACATCGCGGGGTTGTTCCTCGCGCGCCGGCGGCGGGTGACGTTGGTCCCACCGGCTTCTTCCCTGACTTCCCTGGCGCACGCTCGCGAAGACGTGCGGGCTGCCGACGAGCGACCGAGCCGTGCTCTTCGTCTGCCGGCAAAGGTGTTCACTCCCGGCCTGTACCTTTGCGAGCTGCCCGCCGAGCCATGGCCGATCGGCGCGCTCCTCGATGAGAGAGCCGGTACCGCAGCAGCGATCCTGCGGGTACGGGGAGGGTCGTTTTGGCTGCTCGACGACGTCGACAAGGAGCGGAAACTGGGTGCGTGGGCGGCCGTCCTGGAGTCTGTCTCGAGCCACCGCAGTTCGCTTGTGCGGCTGCAGTGGTGCCAGCGCGCCTTGCCCGGGGACAGCCTGAGCCAGCTCGGCCATCTCCAACGTGCCGGAGACGTCGACAGCCCGGGGTTCGCAGGTCACGTCGCCTTGCTCGAAAGGGTTGGGGCCAGGTCGTGGCGCCACGAGACGTTGTTGCTCGTCGCGGTCCGCTGCCGCGTTCGGGCACGAGGCCGCCAACGCCGGCTGAGCGAGGAAGACGCCGACGCAGTACGCAACGAGGTGCGTTCGCTAAGAGCACAGATGCGCAACGTCGGACTGGTATGCGAGGGGGTGCTCGACAGGACGGGTGCGGCCGCCGCCCTCGGCGCCTTCCTGGTCCCGAACCTTGACCGCTACCCGGGAGCCCACCCCTGGCCTCTGGCTCTCGAAGAACACTGGGCCGATGTCCGTGCCGACGGGTCCTGGCACCGGACTTATTGGGTTGCCGAATGGCCTCGGAGCAGTGTCGGCCCGGACTTTCTCAGCCCGCTGCTGATAGGGACGGGCAGGAGGTCGTTCTCGGTGGTGATGGCACCGGTGCCACCCGAGCGCGCTGAGCGCGATGCGCAGTCTTCGAGGACCGCCCAGGTGGCAGATGCCCGGCTGCGGGCCCAGGGCGGGTTCCTGGAGACTGCGCGCCAACGCCGTCAGGCGGAAGCGCTGGAGGGAAGGGAGGAAAGGTTGGTAGACGGGCGCGGGGTGTTCAAGTTGTCCGGCTATTTCACCGTTTCCGGCGCCGATAAGGCGGCCCTGGAAGCGGCGTGCTCCGACCTGGAGCGGGCGGCGGGGGCCGCCAAGGTTTGTCTCCGGCTGCTGTACGGGCAGCAGAAGGAGGCGCTCACATGGGCCCTCCCGTTCGGGAGGGGCGTGTGACATCGTCCCTATCGTTCGGGAGGGGCGTGTGACATCGTCCCTATCGTTCGGGAGGGGCGTGTGAGGAGGGGGCTCCCACCGGCCCATCGGGCGTCCACGGTCGAACTGCGCACGCTCTACCCGTTCGTGGTGCCCGAGGACCTCGGGGTAGACGGCTGTTACATCGGCCGCGAGGCATCGGGAAGCCTCTTCTGCTTCGACCCATGGGAGTGCTACGCCAAAGGCAAGTTGACAAGCCCCAATGTCGTCGTGTTCGGCCAAATCGGCCGCGGCAAATCGGCCTTTGTGAAGTCCTTCGTGTGGCGGGAACGCTGTTTCGGGCGGCACTGTTGGGTGCTCGACCCCAAAGGGGAGTACGGGGCGCTCGCTGCCGCGTCTGGTGCCACGCCCTTGCGGCTCGGCCCGGGGCTAGGTCTCCGCCTCAACCCGCTCGACGTCGGCCCGGTGGCGCGGGCAGTCCCAGCGGCGTCGGCGGTCCCAACGGCTCACGCAGGCTCGCCGGCGCAGACCGCGCAGCGCGCCGGCTCGCAGGCACACCAACGCCGGGCCGAGCTGCTTGGAGCTCTTCTCGCGAGCTCGTTGGGTCGCCCGCTGCTTCCCCAGGAGCGTGCCGCCGCCGACGTGGCCCTGTCCGTTGCCGAAGAGCGAACTGCGTTGCCCACCCTCCCTCTCGTAGCGGAGGCATTGCTCCGGCCCGAGGAACAGCAGGCGCGGTTGCTTGGAACGAACCTGGACGGCTTGCGCCAGGACGGCAGGCAGGTCGCTCTGGAACTGCGCCGTCTTGTCCACGGCGACCTCGCAGGGATGTTCGATGGGGAGACGTCGCCCGGGCTGGACCTCTCGGCCGGGGTGGTCGTGCTGGACCTGTCGCGCCTGTACGCTTCGCCAGCCCTCGGTTTGCTGATGGTCTGTGCCCTTTCCTGGCTCCAGAGCACTCTGGCGGTCGGGTCGGCGACCAAGCGCCTTGTAGTGCTCGACGAAGCGTGGGCGCTGCTGAGCCATCTCGCAACGGCACGTTGGCTGCAGGCGACCTTCAAGCTTTCCCGTTCCTATGGAGTAGCCAACGTCGCCGTCGTCCACCGGCTCTCGGACCTTAAAGCAGCGGGCCAGGAAGGTTCTGAGCAGCAGAGGCTGGCCGAGGGCCTCCTTGCGGACGCCGAGACCCGAGTCGTTTTCGGCCAGGCACCCGGAGAGGCCGAGCGGGCCGGCGAACTGCTCGGCCTGTCCCGTAACGAGCAGGCCCTCATCTGCCAGCTCCCGAGGGGTGTTGCACTGTGGCGAGTCGGCCAGGCCTCGTTCCTCGTCGAGCACGAGCTATGCCCTGAGGAGCTGGCGCTCGCAGACACCGATGGTGCAATGCGGTAGCTTGCGCCAGCGGTCTAACACCCAGCATGGGCGTTGTTCGCCGGCGGCCCATTCGGGCGGACGACATCTGCGAAGTAGCGGCTCATGATCGCTCTCATCAAGAGCAGCGCGTCGCGACCTGCGGCTCAGACGGTGCGGTGCTGAGCCAGTGGTTGACCCAGTCCTCTGTGAGACCGGGGTGCCCGGAGGCGGCGGCGACCTTGATGAACGTGGAGATGGGT
This sequence comes from uncultured Acidimicrobiaceae bacterium, assembly GCA_963725935.1. Taxonomy (GTDB): domain Bacteria; phylum Actinomycetota; class Acidimicrobiia; order Acidimicrobiales; family Palsa-688; genus Fen-671. Next base: position 639,522 of record CAVSAM010000007.1, read on the forward strand.
AGGTGGGTCGCGGGGTCCACCGTGTCTTGCTCGGTTGCGGTCTGGCCATCGCCCAAGGGGTAGGTCGAGGTGACCACTACGGTCGCATGCCCGAAACCCAGGGCCGCATGTAGAAGGGGAACGTAGTCGCCGTAGAGCGGGTACCCCGAAGGCCCGCCCGTGTCATACAACCTGGAAAAATCCCCGCCGTCGATAGAACTGCCTGTGCTGAACTTGCTCCAGCACAGGTCCGGGTGGGTCGGGTGTGCGAAGATCCCGGCGCTCGTCAACAAGTACAAAAAAGAAATGTTGTCGGTCTTTCTCGTGCAGGTTGGAGCGCTCGGGGAAGGGCAGCCCGAGGGCACTTCCAGGTTCGATGCCCAAGTGACCAGCCCGGCCTTTGCTGCGACCGTAACTTGCTCCGTGGCAGGGACATACCCGCTCGGTACCGGGGCCCCCGCAGCCAGCCCATCAAGGGCCAGGCTCCACGAGTAAGACCCGGCCGGGCCCGAAACGTCGTCCTTTATCGCCTCCACTCCCACGAGGGTCAGCTCTTGAGCAGCCATGCGGCTGGTGGCTGCCGCGACCAACCGGGCGTACGAGATCGCCGCTAGGTTGCCGGAGACCTCCGGGGACGTTGGGGTGAGCGACGCCGAACCGATAGTCGGCCCGCCGTCTCCAGCCGAAAGACTGGCTGAGAACTCCACGGTTGTGCTGGCTTGAGTGGCCGTAACGGTTACCTGACCGGGCTGCCAGGGCGTCGTCGTGGATCCGCTTTGGACCGCTACCGTGGCGCCACCCCACAAAACGTGAAGGGGGTTTGGGCCCTCAACCTCGCCCCGTCCTCCGATCTCCCATTGGAGTAAATACTTGTCACCGGGTGTGGTCGGCACTGACTGAGAGACAAAGCCGGGCCTATCGTCAGCGAGCCAGAGGGACCCGGGGCACCCTGGGGACTTTGGCCAGTATGTGCCAACCGCTTGAACTCCGCCCGCGCCAACCGTCCAATGAGGAATGCCCGTCGAGCCGGGTGAGACGCCCGTGTAGCTCCCCGAGTAGTTCGCCGATGTCCCCAGTGAGGGGTCAGTAAAGCATCCGTTCAGTAGGAGGTTCGTGCTCGAACCCCCGGTAGCGGCCAACGCAGCCGTTTGGCTCAGCGTGATTGCCGACAAGGAAGCAGCGACAGAGCCCACGATGCAAAGGAACTTGGCCGCCGGCCTCGCTGCGGCTCCCCCCGGTGTACGTCGCAACAGCGTCATGTCACGGCCTCCTACCTCCCAGTGAGCCGACACGACCAAGAGGCGGGAGGTGCTGTTGTGAACATGCCCCAAAAGCGTTCCTGCGCCGGGCGGCCACCCGAGTGGTGCAAACCTACCCCTGCTCCCTCGCCGGCGCAACGGCACTTCATCGACTCGAAACCGACCGTTCGGCCGCCTGCGAAGCGATCCCGGGCCTACCTGAGAGGCTAAGCGGAGAGAAGTCTCGTGGCCAACACGGCGCCTCAGCTGCTCGCCGTCTACGGACTTGGGCCTGCACTGCTGCCTCTCTGCTCGTGGCCGCCGGCGACAACCCCGACCGCTTGCGCTCTGAAGCGGCTTGGCCACACCTGTGCGGCGTCGCCCCCATCGAGGCCTCCTCGGCGAAAACCAAGCGCTACCGTCTCAACCGCCGCGGGGACCGCCAGGCCAATGCCGCCTTATGGCGCAGTGTGATCACTCGCATGTCCTCGGGCCCCCGCACGCAGGCAACGGGGCTGCCCAGAGGGGCGGGCTAGGTTCTTCCACTTGGGGAACGACCCGGAAGGGGCATAGAGGGGACAATGACAACAACTGGTGCCGATCAAGCATCCCCGAGCGTTCTGGCCGTTGCGAACGCGCACATTGACCCGGTGTGGATATGGGGATGGCAGGAGGGAATGCGAGAGGTCCAGGCGACCTTTCAAGCGGCCGTAGACAGGTTGGAGGAGTTCGGTGACCTCATCTTTACTGCCAGCTCGGCATCTCACTACGCGTGGGTCGAGCAGATGGACTCACCGCTGTTCGAAAAGATAAGGGCGTTAGTGTCAGCCGGCCGGTGGGTCATCGTCGGCGGTGAGTGGGTCGAGCCCGACTGCAACATCCCTTCGGGTGAGTCTGTATGCCGCCAACTCCTCTACGGCCAGCGGTACTTCCAGAGCACCTTTGGGCGGACAGCCACCATCGGCTACAACATTGACTCGTTCGGGCATGCCGGTTCGTTGCCACAGTTGCTGCTCAAGAGCGGCCTTGAGGCGTACGTAATGATGCGCCCACAGGAGCACGAAAAACATATCCCGTCCGCCCTCTTCTCCTGGGCAGGCACCGACGGCAGCAGGGTCCTTACCTACCGGATCCCTTTCTCTTACAACTCCGGGCACCCCGAAGGGGGTCAGCCCGGCGCAGACGCAGAGCGGGAACTGGTCCACCACCGAGCCGAGGAGCTCTCGGCGTTGTCAGCATCGGAACAGATGCCGTACATGCTGTTTTTTGGCATCGGTGACCATGGAGGCGGCCCGACCCGCGCCGGAATTGACGAAGTACGGCTGCTCCGGGACGAGGCGGGCTTGGGTGTAACTTTTGGCGACCCCGAAAGGTATTTCGGCACATTTTCAAACCGACGAGTTGCCGGGATCCCAGAGGTCGAGGGTGACCTTCACATGCACGCCGTGGGGTGCTACAGCGTGGTGTCGGCCATAAAGGCCGACAATGCGCGAGCTGAAAGCGCCTTGGTAGCGGCCGAGAAATTAGCGGCGCTTTCCTCGCTTTTGAGCGGCGGGGTGCTCGACGTCGGCCGAGCACTTGAGACTGCGTGGCGGCAGGTTCTCTTCAACCAGTTCCACGACAGCTTGGGCGGCACCTGTACTCCAGAGGCCTTCTCTGACCTGGCGCAGTTCCATGGTTACGCACTGGCCGTGGCGGACGAAGTGACGACGAGGGCAACCCAATTAATGGCGGCACAAGTGAACACTTGGGTCATTGGGACCGAGCGGGTCGACCGGTTTCGGTCTGCTTACCCCTACGTGGACCACTTCCCGGCCCCAGTCGTCGTGTTCAACCCGCTTTCATGGGCGGTCCGCGTACCTCTTACCCTCCCACACGACTCCTCGGAAGCAACCGACGAGCGAGGTGAAGTGGTGCCGGTGCAGCAAGTGGGCTCCGGAGAGGCCACACGGTACCCTCACCACAGCCTGGTGGTGGCCGACCTGCCGGCCTTCGGTTATCGGGTGTATTTCTTGCAGGACCCGGGCCCTTCAATCGACCTCGTGGCCGGGGCCGTCTCAGACCGGACCGAAATGGGCACAAACGATCGGAGCCTGAGCAACGGGACCGTCGCCGTCGTGGTGGACAAGGCAACGGGAGGAATTACTGCACTTTCCGGGGCCGGGCGTGACCGGTGGCTAAGCCCTGAGCCGGTCCGGCCCGTGGTGCTGGACGACCCGAGCGACACCTGGTCTCACGGGGTTGTGTCCTACGACGCCGACGAGCGCGAGTGTGAGCTCCTGAGCGTTCGCCGGGTGGAAGACGGGCCACTCCGTACTACGCTCCGCCTCTCCTATAGCTGGGGTCGTTCGCGCCTTTACGAGGACGTATCTGTATATGCCGACTTGGGTTATGTCGATATCCGGGTGCGGCTCGACTGGCACGAACGGCACAAGCTGGTGAAGCTCGTAATACCGGTGGCAATGGACAAGCCTGCAGCCGCCGTCGGGCTGCCTTATGGCGCCATTTCGCGTCCCACGAACGGCCACGAAGAGGTTTTCCAGCATTGGGTGGACGTTTATGACGCCGGTGGCGGCCTGGCTTGCCTGTCCGACATCGCGTACGGCTACGACCTGGCCGGGGGACGGTTGCGTGTCACCCTGGTGCGGAGCCCCCGCTACGCCGACCACAACAGCCCTTGGTCGACCGAGGACGAGCTCGATAGCCCCGCAACCGACCAGGGGTGGCACACATTCCGCATACGCCTATTGCCCCACTCCGGATCCTGGGCTGAAGCGGGTGTCCCCCGTGCAGCCGCAGAACTTTGCACCGCGTTCCCGGCGGTTACCGAAACTTGGCACCACGGTTCGCTCCCGGCCCGGTTGAGCGCCATAGAAGTGGTGCCCTCACAGGTATCGGTACCGGTCGTCAAGAGGTCTGAGGACGGGGCTGGTTGGGTGCTCCGGCTATGGGAGACCGGCGGCAGAGCATGTGAGGCAAGTGTGCACATCCCGGCCTTGGGTCAGACTTGGGCAGGCGCGATGCGCGCCCACGAAGTGAAAACGCTTCTCTTCCCGGACGACCGCGCTCGGCCTATCACCGAGGTGAACATCCCCGAGCTCGGTCACGTACCAACCGCGGCGATGCGGTAGCTTGCCTGCTCATTAGCTTGCGATTACGGACGCGTCTCGCTGTTGTGGCGGGAGGAGGCCTCGGTGCTCTCTCCAGGGCCACCGGCCGCGGTTCGGGATCGGTCGTTGGGGGCCACGCCATCCTTGCGATCGACCCGTTGGCGCTCGAGCGGCTCTCTGCGGGCAGGCAGGTAGCGCTTGTCTCGGGGACCAACGGCAAGACGACCACGACCAAACTGCTGGCCTGCGCCATCGGTGGCGGCGGTCAACGCCCAGTCGTTACGAACCTCCTCGGGGCCAACCTCCCCGCCGGCTTGGCCGCCGCGCTGGCGGCTGGAGAGCCGGGTGCGACCGCCGTCCTCGAGGTCGACGAGGCCTGGCTCCCCAAGGTGGCTACCCGCGTGGCCCTGCGGTGCTGGTCTTGCTCAACTTGAGCCGCGACCAGCTCGACCGCAACAACGAAGTGCGCCAGGTAGCGCACCGCTGGCGCCACGCCTGCGAACAGTTGCCGTCTGAGGTTGTTGTCGTGGCCAACGCCGACGACCCCCTCGTCGTGTGGGCAGCGAGTGCCGCGAAACGGGTGACGTGGGTTGGTGCCGGGCTGCGCTGGAACAGCGACGCCACGGGTTGCCCGCAGTGCGGTGGCCCTATTGCTTTCGGGGCGGAAGGCGGCTGGGAGTGCTCGTCGTGTGGTTTTTCCCGCCCGACGCCAGAGATCTGGCTGGAGCACGATGCCGCACGTCCCTGCGTCGTGATGGCGTCGGGCGCCAGCCATGCCCTAAGCCTCCAGCTCCCCGGGCGGTGCAACCAGTCCAACGCCGTGATGGCCCTTGCCGCTGTCGTTGGCCTGGGGGGCGACGTCGAGGCGGCGCTGCACGCGATGGCCGAGGTGCGCGAGGTCGCAGGGCGGTACGCAACCATCGATGTCGGTCGGGTACAGGCTCGGTTCCTCCTGGCAAAGAACCCGGCAGGCTGGGCGGAGGTGTTCGACATGCTCGCGCCGGCTCCTGCGCCGGTGGTCATCGCCATCAACGCAAGGACGGCCGACGGCCATGACCCGTCGTGGCTCTGGGACGTCCCGTTCGAGCTCCTCCGTGGGCGGGCGGTCACGGCAACGGGGGAGCGTGGCCTCGACCTCGCAGTGAGGCTGCACTACGGCGAAGTCGACCACACCGTCGAGCCGAGCGTGAGCGAAGCTCTCCGCAACCTCGGCGCCGGGGAGCACGCGGCCGGCGCCCAAACCGTCGGCGCACAAACCGTCGGCACCCAAACCGCCGCCGCCAAAACGGTCGGCGCACAAACCGTCGGCACCCAAACCGCCGGCGCCAAAACGGTCGGCGCACAAAGGGTCGACGTGGTCGCCAACTACACGGCCTTCCACCAGGCGCTTGCGGTGCTGCGCAAGGGCGGCTCGGACGCATCCGGCCCTGGGGCCTCTTCGCACGGCGTAACCACGCCGTGACGATCTCGATCGCGCTCGTCTACCCGGACCTCCTGGGTACCTATGGCGACAGCGGGAACGCGGCCATCCTCGCTCAACGCCTGCGGTGGCGAGGCCACGAGTCACAGGTGCTCACGGTCCTGTCCGGCGACCCGGTACCGGCGGGCTGTGAGTTCTACGTGATCGGCGGCGGGGAGGACCTCCCCCAGGACCTGGCAGCCGCCAAATTGAATGCCAGTCGGGTCATGCACCGGGCTGTCGACAACGGAGCCGTCGTCCTGGCAGTCTGCGCTGGGCTGCAGATCCTCGGCCAGAGCTTCGTGGGCCAAGACGGCAAGCAGAGCGATGGGCTGGCGCTATTGGACTGTGTAACCGTACGTTCAACTTCGCCTCGCGCGATCGGCGAGGTAGTCGTCCAACCCGTGGACGAGTGGGCGAGCCAGGGCCTGCCCACGCTCACGGGTTTCGAGAACCACGGCGCAGTCACAGAGCTGGGCCCGGGCGCACGTCCTATCGGCGCCGTCCAGGTCGGGACGGGCAACAAGGACGGCACGGTCGAGGGCGCTGTTGCCGGCCACGTTTGGGCGACCTACCTGCACGGGCCGGTGCTGGCGCGCAACCCGCAGCTTGCGGACCTGCTGCTGTCATGGGTGGTCGGCCCGCTCGGCCCGCTGGACGATTCCGAGCCTGACGCCCTCCACGCCGAGCGGTGCGAGCACGGCTTGTCCGAGCGACGGCAGAGCACCCGCTCGACGGGGCGGCGCCGGGCGCTGCGCTGAGGAGGCCGCGGCTGAGTGGTACGGCCTCTCAACCCCATCTACTGACCGTTTTTGTTGTCTGGCGCGCTATTTGGTCCATAGATGGCATTTGGGGCCCCGGCGACCCGGTTGGAGCACGCTGAATAGCACAAGCGGCCCCGGCGACCCCGGTTGGAGCACGCTGAATAGCACGAGCGGCCCCGGCGACCTCGGTTGGAGCACGCTGAATAGCACGAGCGGCCCGCAAGGAGGCCAATCGCGGGGCCGTAAAACGAGGCGCCAGCACTAGCGTGATGGGTATGAGGTACTTGGGATGGAAGCGCACCCCCTACGTGGCCCCCGTGGCCGTTCTCGCCGTGGTGGGTCTCGTTGCCTTGGTGCCAACGCTGAGCGGCGCGTCTGCGCCCGCCGGGTTGCCGGCCCAGTCGGCCCAAGAGGTCGTCGCGGATATCGCCGGAGCCAAGCCCCCTCAGCTGAGCGGCGCCCTCCAGTGGACGGTCAACCTTGGTTTTTCCGGGTTGTCCGCTCTCGAGCAGGAGGCCGGGCAGGGGGGCGGCGGCAGTGGGAGCTTCGACCCTCTGTCGCTGCTTTCTGACGACTACCAAGTCAATGTGTGGCTGGACGGGGCCACAGCCGAGCACCTTGCGTTGGTCGACGGGCCTGCACAAGAGGTGGACCTGGTGCGCAACGGCGATCAGGGCTGGCTCTGGGACAGCTCGACGCAGACCGTGACGCACTTCACTTGGGCCGGCGGCGACGGAGCCCAGGGCTCACAAGGGGCGGCCCAGGCCGGCGCACCATCGGGGCTACCGCAGGCTAAAACTCCGCTCACGCCCGGACAACTGGCGGCTGCGTTACTGAAGCACGTGGGCCAGACAACTGCGGTCACTACTGGTGCCCCGCTCTACGTGGCCGGCGAGCCCGCCTACCAGCTCCTTGTCACCCCGAAGGCTGCGGGCGGCAGCACGGTAGACCACATCGAGATCGACGTTGGGGCAACAGGCTCGTTGCTCGGGGTGCCGCTCCAGGTGGCCATCTACGCGATCGGCCAGTCGAGCCCTGCCATCGAGCTCGGTTTCACTGGAGTGGTCCACCCAGGGCCGCCGCCGTCGAGCGAGCTCACCTTTACGCCCCCGCCGGGTTCCAAGGTGATCACGCGTACCCTTGGTGGCAAGGGACTGGGTGGCCTTGCCAGCGGGAACGGGCGCTCGGCGACTTCACCGGCCGCGTCGGACCTCAGGACTACAGGGACGGGTTGGGCAACTGTGGTGAGTGGCTCGCTACCGGGGTCCCTCAGTTCGGCGAACAATGAGCTCGTTGATGCTGCGACCACTGTGGTGCAGGTGGCTGGCCAGCAGGCACGGCTCTTCAGCACCGCCCTTTTGAACATCCTGCTCATGCCCGACGGCCATTTCTACGCTGGGCTTGTCACCCCGAGCGTCCTGGAGGCGGCAGCCTCGGCCAGCTCCTAAGCCCGTCGCCGGGCACTCGCTAAAAATGTCAGGGGATGCGGCTGGTCCGGCGGCACAGACGGGCTTCGCAATAGAGACCAAGGGCCTTGCAAAGCATTTCGGCGGTTTCCCGGCCGTCGATGGGATCGACCTGGCTGTCCCCTCGGGCAGCACATATGGGTTCTTGGGGGCCCAATGGCTCCGGCAAGACAACGACCATCCGCGTGTTATTGGGCTTGGTCGGCGCGACCGCGGGGACCTGGAGCCTGCTGGGCGAGCCGATGCCGCAGCGGGCAATGTCCACGCTGCCGCGCGTGGGAGCGCTTGTCGAAGGGCCGGCGTTTTACCCGTGGCTCTCCGGTCACGACAACTTGGCAAGGTTCGACGCCATGGGCCCCGGCCGGCGCTCGTCAACGAGGGCTCAACGCATCGCCGACGCCTTGGCCCGCGTGGGGCTCACGGCCGCTGCCAAGAAGAAGTACAAGGCCTATTCGCTCGGTATGCGCCAGCGCCTCGGCCTAGCGCTGGCCCTGATCGTCCCGCGCCAGCTCCTGGTGCTCGACGAACCCACCAACGGGATGGACCCCCAAGGGACGCGTGAAATCCGGCACCTGGTACGCCAGCTCGGGGCGGAGGGGACAACGGTGTTCCTTTCGTCGCACCTGCTTTCTGAGGTCGAGCAGATTCGCTCACATGTGGGCGTCATGCACCGCGGGAAGCTCTTGATGCAGGGCACTCTCGATGACCTCCGGGCCAACGCGAACCCCAAGCTCCGGGTCGAGGCGGACGACCCTGTCAGGGCGGCTGAGGTGCTCAGCAGGATGGGGGTCGCGGACCTCGACCGCCAGGGCGCACAAGTGGTGGGAACGCTCGACGGTGTGCTCCCGGAGGACTGCTGCCGCGCCCTGGTGGAAGCCGGGGTCGCGGTCCGGATGTTGGTCAAAGAGCAGGTGTCGTTGGAGGACGCCTTTGTCGCCATGACCGGGGAGGGCTTCGATGTGGCTGGCTGACCTTTTACGCTGGTCAAGCAGTTAGTACCACCGACCAACCCGCGGAAACACCTCGAAAACTCTCCAGGCTAAAAAGCCCTAGAACCCCTGTCCCGGCAGGGATCTCCCAGACGCGTCCGGTCGTTCGACCCGGTCACCGACGGGCTGGGGTCCTGGTTGCTTCGGTACCTGAGGTCACATAGGCTCCCTTCTCAAGAAGTGCCGGAGCTCAGCGCGTCACAAACCGACCGCGCCTGGAGCATCGCACCGGGCCCGGGATATCGCCACGGTTGGGAGGGGGACTCGACGATGGGGAGGGACCGGCTTTGTCAGTTGCGCTGTTCGCGCTTCCGGTGGCCCGTCCTGGCCCCCATTGCCGTCGCCGCTGCGTCCCTGTCGTTTGGGATGACCCCCGCGTCAGAAACGGTGCAAGCGCAAGCCACACCAACCACGGCGCCGGCACCTTCGCCCGCACCGTCAAGCTCCTGGACCATTATCCCAAGCCCGGACACGGCCAGTTCCCAGGGGGACGACCTCACTTCAGTGTCATGTACCCCAGGCCCGGTGTGCATGGCTGTCGGCCACTCCTTCCGCTCGGGGGAGAAAACCCTGGCTGAGTCCTGGGACGGCACGGCGTGGTCGATCGTGCCTACCCCGGACGCCGGCGACACGACGAACGTGCTTATCTCCAACGTCCTCAACGCCGTCTCGTGCATCTCGGCCGACGCCTGCACTTCAGTGGGAGAGTACGTTGGGGCGACCGGCTGGCAGACCTTGATCGAATCCTGGGACGGCTCCGCCTGGTCGATCGTCCCCAGCCCCAACAGCTCGCCCGCACTGGGCAACTACTTGGACGGGGTGTCGTGCTTGTCGGCCACGTTTTGCACGGCCGTCGGGAGCTTCACCACCGGGCATGGGGACGAAACCTTGGTCGAGTCCTGGGACGGCTCGACGTGGTCCATCGTGGCGAGCCCGGACACCGGCTATATCGACGGGCTGTTCAGTGTGTCGTGCACCTCCCCTTCGGCCTGTACAGCCGTCGGCGAAACGCGGCCACGTTTCGGCTTCGACCGCACTCTCGTCGAAACCTGGGACGGCAAGGCCTGGGCGGTCGTCGCCAGCCCCGACGCCAGCGCCAGCACCAACGTGCTCAACGACGTCTCTTGCCCCACGGCCGCGGAATGCGTGGCGGTGGGGACTTTCTTCAATGGCGGCGAATACCAGCTCCTGTCTATGTCCTGGGACGGGAGCTCCTGGTCATTGTTGCCCAACCCCGGGCTCCACGCCGACGGGACGGGCGTGACGTGCAGCTCGGCGACGGCCTGCACCGAGGTCGGGGCCAGCGGATTGGTCAACACCTGGGATGGACGTACGTGGACGCTCGTCCCGACACCGGCATCCCCTGACCCAGTCCGGAGGCTCAACGCCATATCCTGCCTGACGTCCTGGGGGTGCATGGCCGTCGGCTACTACACCGAAGCCAGTGTGTCCCACACCTTCACCGAGGAAGGCTGTGCCTCCGGCACACCAACCCCCACTACGACCAGTGCCGGCCTGCCGGCCGGTACGGGAGGCAACGGCCCGAGCCGAGCTGACGCCGACCTTACCCCTGCATCAGCATTGGCAGCAGCCTGCCTGCAGGTGTTCATCAAGATCGTCGGGCCGATCCCGAACGTCGGGACCCGCTCAGGCATGTCGGTGGACAGCTACGCGCCGGACGACGGACCGGTGAACTTCACCAAGCTCACGGGCTCCGCAAAGGCCACCCCCCTGGTCGGAGCTGGCTCGACGGGTCAGCAGTGCGTGTCCGGGTGCGCCAACATCCTCATAAAGGTCGTCAACAAGGCGACGAAAAAACCCGCCACCAACACTGAGGTGGACGTCTCGTTGGGCCCCATCGACACCGGGGAGGCCCCCGCCCTGCACCAGCAAGGCACGCAGTTCCTTTGCCCGCAGACCGACAGCTCGGCGCAGCAGTGCGGCACCAGCTTGGACGGCCTGAAGACCGACGAGAAGGGCTATGTCCGCCTGTTGTATTGGGCGCCTGGAGAGCTGGTCGCGGCTCACGTCGAGCTTTACGCGCAGGCCTGTACACCCGCTGCGTGCGCCCTCAAGCGCGCGAAGTCCAAGATCACCGTTTACCCGTACCGGATCTTCCACTACCAGGGGGAACTGAAGCCCGAGACCGTCGCAGCCCTAGTGGAGATGGTCAGGGAGGAAGGGCACTTCGACGTCGCGTCCCACGCTGCCGAGTTTGGCTTGGAAGCTGTTGCCAAGGCGTGGATCGACTTGCTCGGGGTGGAGTCGCACGTCGTCGAACTGGTACTGGGCCCAATCGGGTTCGCGGTCGCGTTCACGTTGATCGACCTCGCCCACGCGACGAGCGAGCTCCTCGAGGAGGCGGGGCTGCGGGGCGCGTTCTTCGACGCCAGCGGGTTGTCGGAAGCCGGCCTCAAAACCAGCGAGTTCGCCAAGGTGTTCGGCCCAGGCGACGCGGTGTACATGGAGAGCCAAGTCCTGAACGTTGGCAAGGTTTTTACGCTGTCGTCCGGCTGGCTTTGGCAGCTGGCTCAAAAACTGGCCAAGGAGTACCCGTTCCACACGTTCCACACGGTGACAGATGTCAAGCCGGAGCCGCTCGACTTGTCGGTGTACGAGACCTCGTACTGTTCCCAGTACGTCAACCCGACGTTCCACAGCCTGGGTGAAGAGGCGCACTGTGGCCCAGGCTACGGCTCTGTGCACAGCCCCAACATACGCACGGACTTGTGCATCTACATCACCCAATTGGGATCCCCCACCTGCGGGATCCAGTACGACGCTCCGATCTGGGTCGTCAGCCAGAAGGGGCTGGACGAACACCTGCACCACGCGGGGGCGCTGGACACGTCGCTGCCGTGAGCCAGTTGGGATGCCCCCAAGCCCTGAACTTGATTTGGCCCCTGCCTGGGACGCCCGCTCCTCGGGTGGACGCCGTGCCATTTGTCGAGCACGCTGGCGGACTACAGCCACCGGTTTCCACGCCCGGACGAGACCGCCGTGGGCCGCATGGGCGCCTTGTTAGAGTCCGCTCTCAGACGTCCACGGGGTAAGGTTGTGGCCCCTGGAACCTCAGCGCAAAGACCGCGAGCGCCGCGAAAAACCCGCGAGATTTCAGGCGCCGCTACGCTCTGATGTGACCGAGTAAGTAATCAAAGTGCTGGTCAAGGCGCTGTCTCGAACAAATGTGCTGGTCCAAGAGGTGAATGTGCCCAATGTGGCTGGTTGAAGCCCGCACGGTTTTGGGCCGGGCGCGGGTGCGAGTTCTGCTCGTGGTCCTCGCCGCGGTGCCGGTGTTCTTGGTCGTCGCCGTCCGCCTGTCCGGGGGCCCGGCAGCAGGGAACGGGCCTGCGTTTGTGGACCGGGTTTCTCACAACGCTGTCTTCGCAGCGTTGGCCGCTTTGGTGGTCGCGATGCCGTTCTTCATCCCCCTGTCGGTGGCGGTTGTCGCCGGGGACTCCATCGCCGGCGAGGCCAGTCTCGGGACGCTGCGCTACCTGCTGGTGCGGCCCGCCGGCCGAACCCGCCTCCTGCTGGCAAAAGCCGTGGTGCTAGCACTGTTTTGCATTGTTGCGGCGATCGACATAGTCGTCGTCGGTCTAATTGCCGGCGTCGTGCTCTTCCCTCACGGGTCGGTCGTCACGCTCTCGGGTACGACTATCTCCTTCGCCGACGGCGTCGGCCGGAGCCTGATCGCGGCCGTCGTGGTGGGCGCTTCCATGTTTGGGCTGGCGTCGATAGGCCTGTTCGTTTCGACCGTTAGCGACGCACCGATCGCGGTAATTGCCATCACCGTCGGCCTGGTCATCGTGTCGGGGATCCTCGACAGCATCTCCGAGGTTTCCTTCCTCCACCCCTGGCTTTTCACTCATTATTGGACGGCTTTCTACGACCTCGTGCGCGCGCCGGTGTACTGGCACAACATATGGAAGGACCTCGTCCTCCAGGCTGGGTACGTCGCCGTCTTCGGGGCGGCCGCCTGGGCCCGGATGACCACGCGTGACGTGCTGGCCTAGGACAAAGCGAAGCGCCGCGGCCGCCGCTCCCGCCTCAGGACGCGCCGGATTGCAGCTGACGGCGCCGGGAGGCGAAGGCAACCACCGCCCCAAACAATACCGGTACCACCACGATGAACAGGGCGCCGCCGAGCACTTCGCCGGCAGGGTCTCCCGGCTGCGACGTCGTCGGGTCGGAGGGTAGGTAAGTCACGAGGAAATGCGACCCAACGTTCACACCGCCGGGACAGGGTGCCCAGGATCCCGTCAATTTTCGGCCCTTTACGACGTAGCTGTACACGCAGCCGGTGCGGTCGTTGGGCAGAAGGGCGGTAACCGTTGCCGTCGAACGGTGGTGAGAGGTTGCCAGACGGTACGAGCTCGCCCAACCGGACACGCCGACCGTAGCGGCGTCGACCAGCAGAAAACAGGCAAGCCACGTAACCAGGCCTCTCCACAGCCAAGCTCGGGGGCCTCTCCAAGACCAGGTACGAAAGCGGCGTGCCCGGTTCGTCCCGGGCGGGGCCCGGCTCGTCCCGGCCCGGGGGGCCCGGCTCGTCCCGGCCCGGGGGGCCCGGCTCGTCCCGGCCCGGGGGCCCGGCATCGCGGCGGTTATGGCTAGTGCTGCCTACGTTGACTGCCGTGGCACTAGGTACGTTCCCAAAGCTTGATCCCCCCGATGATCCCTGCACTGTTGTCCGCGAGGCTCACATCGGGCGGGAGGCTGACCTTAACCTTGGTCGAATTGCCGCCGCCTATGTAGCAGTGATCGTAGAAAACAAGGGCTTTTAGCACCTCGATCGTGTTGAGGACCCGCTCGTTCCACTTTGCGCTGCCGGCCTTCTTGCGAGCTGCGTCGCCCAGCACCTCGTTGTAGGTCTTACCGCGTTTGGACAGAGGGTGCTGGGCCAGTTCGAGGTGCGGTGCCAACTTGCCCTGCCAGAAAAGCGCCGTCCCTACGCCGGTACCTAAAGTGACGACGAACTCGAGGCCCTCTCCCTTTACGATCGCCGCTCCCTGGACGTCGGCATCGTTGGCAACCCGGCAGGGCCGACCGAGAGCCGAGGCCAAAGCTTGCTGCAACTCGAACCCGGACCAGGCCTTTTCGAGCTCCACTGTGGACTTGCTGCCTTCACCAGAAGGGCATACGAAGTGGGGGGCAGAGAGCACGCGGCCGTCTCTAACCATTCCAGGGAAGCCTGCCGATACCCTCTGATAAGAGGGGAGCCCTGTCGCCATTTGGGCCAGGGTCGCGACGAGCTGCTCGGGGCGCAAGGGGTACGGCGTCGGGATCCTGACCGGCTCGTGCAGCAGCTCGCCTTGCCTGGACAGGACGGATGCTTTGAGGCCGGTCCCGCCGATGTCGAAAGAAAGAGTCCGTGGCAAGCCGGATCCTCGCCGGGCAGCGGGGGCGGTCGTCGCGTGAACGCCGACTTGGCCACTCGCTTGGGCGCTTTGTGTGGCGGCGCCAGCTCTGGAGCTCTTTTTCGCACTCGCCTGGGTGCTCTTTCTCGCAGTTGCTCCGGCGGTCTGTTTGGCGGCACCCGCTCCGGCGGTCTGTTTGGCGGCACCCGCTCCGGCGGTCTGTTTGGCGGCACCCGCTCGGGCGCTCGGTTTGGCACGGGCACTCGTCGGGGCGGCCGCCTTCCCAGTGGCTTTGGCGCTCGCCCGGCCCGGTCGTGCTGGGGGCGTAGGCATGGCCGTTACAGTACTCGTGTTTAACCTGCACTTCTCTTTCGCCGGCAGGGCGGCGCCGCACCCGTCGGGCTGGTAGTCCGCTCCAGAATCGGATTTATCTCGTCGAAAGTGATGACGATCGATAGTTTGAGGGCAAAATAGAAGTGAACAGAGGCACGGCATGACAACACAGGACCGGGCATGAGCACGCAGGACGAGGTGCAGCTCTCGGAAAGGGAGCGTCAGCAGCTCGCGGGCATCAAGGCGATGCTCGAAGCCGGCGACCCCCGGCTGGCCAGGGTGCTCGAGGGCCAAAAGCGCCGGGCCCACGCTGTTCTGGGGGTTCTCAACGGTGCGGTCCGATCCTCCGCGAGGGTGGGTTCGGAGCACGTCTGGGTCGGCCCTATCGTTGCGGTGGCCGGTTTCGCCCTTGTCCTGGCATCGCTGGCCCTATCGCTGAGCTGGCTCGGGGTGTTCGCGGAGCTCGTTGCCGGCGTCGGGGTCGCACTTTGTGCGGTTGCTGTGCAAAGGCGCAGGGCCGAGGGCAGTGCTGAGCGTCGCCGGGGGGCGCCGGTCCCCGGTTAGCACGCGGGGTCGCCGAGCTCGCGTCAGCGCCGGGCCGCGTCAGCGACGGTATAGGTTGGTGCGATGCCAAGCGGAGCGGAGCAAGTACGTCCTGGAGACCAGGCCCTCAAGGACCTTCGGGACCAGCGTGTCGTTGTCACGGGCGGCTCCGGGTTCATAGGAGGCCACGTCGTCGCTGCGCTGTGCAGGGCAGGGGCAGACGTCCTGACGGTGGACCGCCGTCCAGCCAAGGCCTTCCCGTGCCACCCGTCCGGTGACCACGGCGTCACCGTGATGTTGGGCGACCTGAAAGATGGTGCCGTCATCGAGGCGTCGGTCGAGACGGGCACGAGAGGCATCGTGCACCTGGCGGCCCAAACACAGGTCCTACGTTCCATCGAGGACCCCCAGGGCACGTTCGACAACAACGTCACGGTCACCGGGGCCTTGCTGGAGCGGGCTCGCCAGGTGGGCGCGACGAGCTTTGTTCTCGCCTCGTCGAACGCCGTCGTCGGTGCGGGAGCGTCAGGGACCTTGCGTGAAGCGGTGCCGCTCGCCCCGCTGACCCCTTACGGAGCGACGAAAGCCGCAGGTGAAATGCTCCTGTCGTGTTACAACGCGGCCTATGGCGTGCGAGGTGTGGCGCTCCGCTTCACCAACGTGTACGGCCCCGGCATGTCGGAGAAGGACAGCATCGTGCCGAGGCTATTGCGGACGGCGGCGAGCGGGGGCACGTTCGATGTCTATGGCGATGGCCAGCAGGTGCGCGACTACGTGAACGTCGCCGACGTGGTGTCGGCGATAATGACCTCGCTTGCCCAGCCGGGCTTGAGCGGTCCGCTGGTGATCGGCGCAGGGTTTTCGGTCTCAGTGCTTGACCTGATAGCGCTCGTCGAAAAGGCGCTCGGTGCGCAGCTCAACGTGCGCCAGATCCCCGCCAAGGCCGGCGAGATGCCGGCCGTGATAGTGGACAACTCGCTGGCTCGCAGCTGGGGATGGTCGCCCTCGGTCGGCCTCGAGGAGGGCATCGCCGAGGTGGCGGAGGAATGGGCAGCAAAGACGAGCACGAGTAGCTGACAAGGCGTAAGTGGGGCGAGCCGTCTACCCGCTCACCTTCGCGGCTTGGAGGCCTAGCGACTCTCGGTGCCGGTGCCGGTAGCCGCCTGGGCTCGTGCCCTGCGCCGGTCTACGAAAACGAAGCGGTCATAGACGAGGTACTTGAGCCCCGAGAGCACTACGACCGAGGCTGTGTAGCTGAACGTCACGAGCAGGTCCCTTGCTGTGTGGCTCGTGTGGACTACCGCGAGGGCTGTCGCCTTAGTGGCGGCTGAAGAGGCGACGAGGCTAACGATCGACACCATCACGTAAAGGGCGGACTCCCTTGCGACGCCCTCCCGTCCCCGCTTCTCCCAGGCCCACCGCCGGTTGAGGATCCAGTTGGGCACTGCACCTGCGATGAAGGCGACCCAGGTGGAGCCGATAGCGCCGAGGTGGGCCCAGCTGAAGAAGGCGTAATACACCACGACGCTGGAGACGAAAGCGACGACCGACCCCGCCCCGTAGCGCCACAGCTTGAGTAGGGCAGGCGTACGCCAGCGGCCCAACCAGTGGGCGTCGACCAACCAATGAGCCAGGGAGTGTTCGCGATGCGTACCGGCCGTTGCCGCAGCGCCGTTGCTCGAGCCCAACTCGGGGCTCGTGCCGTCGTCACCGTCGGTGTGCAGGCCTGTGCCGCCGGGATGCTGTGCGGGAGGCTGGCTAGGATCGTCCAGCGTGCCCAGGCGACCGTGGTCCAATGGTGCAGGCATAGGCCCTACAGCATCGTGCACCGAGGGCGCGTCCGTCAAGGAAGGTCCTTGCTGCACGTCGGGAAGCGGCGCGTCAGGGAGCGGCGCGTTGGGAAGAAGCCGAGCGATAGCGAAAGGTTAGTCGGGAACCATTGGCAAGTCGTGGTCGAGGCCCGGTGGGCCCGACGAGCGGCACCAGCGCTTGGTGGGCACCGTTCTCCGGCATCGGCGGCGAAGCGTCCTCCGCGACCCCCCGCTGGATGGCCCTGGGTTGGCTGGTCCCTCTCGCCGTCCAGGTCGTTCACACCTTCGCGGTAGCGCCGGCCTACCGTGTGGGTTCCTTCGACGACGACGCGAACTACCTGATGGCGGCCCATGTGCTGGCATCTGGCGGTTGGCTCACCTCGAAGATGCCGAGCGGGGCCACGGTAGTCGCGTACTACCTCCCGGGGTACCCGATGCTGCTAGTGCCGCTGGTTTGGATATGGGGTAGCGCGCTCTGGCCGCCGCGCGTATTTTCAACCGTTTGCGTTGCCCTGCTCTACCCTCTTTTGTGGGCGTGGATGGGCCGGCGGGGGCTGAAGCCCTGCTACCGGGTCGCTGTGCTCGCCCTCCTGGCGATCAACACGGTCCTGGCGACGTACTCCACGATGGTCATGGCGGAGGCGCCCTTCTTGTTGGTGCTCGTGCTGGCACTGTTCGCCCTCGACCGGTGGGAACGCCGCCCTGGCGTGCTGAACGCTTGCGTGGTCGTCGTTCTCATGGCGGGGCTCGTTTGGCTGAAAGAGGCGGGGATAGGCCTCGTCGCCGGGTTGGTCCTGTACGAACTGTGGCGGAGGCGTTGGTCGCGTGCGGCTGGGGTGGGCCTCGGGACGGCTGCTCTTCTGCTGCCCGGCCTGGCGGCGAGATGGGCCAGTGGAGGGTCGACCATCGGCAACCGGTACGCGGGCGAGATCTCGCCTCCCGGCCAGGGCGGGTTACTCAATCAGCTGCCCAAGGAGGTGGTCCGGGACACCTGGGCATACCTGCAGGAGGTGCTGCGCCAGTCAGTGCTGCCGACTGGCAGCCCGTTGCCAACACACGGGACGCTGGAGCTGCTGATGGCTGCGGTGGGCGCCACGGTCCCGTTGTTCGGGTTCGTGGGAGCGGTGTCCTGGTACCGCCGGCACCCCACGGCGGAGTCCTGGATGCTGTGGGCCTACTTCATCGAGACGCTCGCCTACCCGTACACCAATCAGCGGCGCGTGATCCTGGTCCTGCCGGTCGTGACGATCTGGTACGTGACGGGGGCAGCGGTCGTCGGGCGGTGGGCGCTCGACCTCGGAGGCCAGACCCTGTCCAAGGTGGCGGCGTCGGTAGCGGTCGTAGTCGCAGTGCTGGCAGCTGGTGTGCCGACGGCAGCAGGATTTACGCGGGACTACCTGTACAAGTTCGGGCAGAAGAGCTCCGAGTTCGCCCACTCGCCCGCCATGGCCCTCTTGAAGGCCATCGGGCCCCCGAGCGCGGTCGTCGAGACCGACTACAGGGGCAGCGTGGCCTATTTCAGCGGTCACCGCACCGCCTGGACAGCCTTCACCGCGACGACTCCCTATGGGCCGTTTGCGGACCGCAACAGGGGATCTTGCACGGTCCCTAATGTCAAGAGCGCCCTGCACGCCGACGACGCCGACTTCCTCATGGTCGGTGATGTGAACATCCCTGGGCTCATGGACAGCCCATGCCTACTCCAGATGGCCTCGACTGCTTCAACGGGCAGGGCCGTCGGCGCGGTGCGGTTGATTTCGACGGACCACGACCAGACTTCGGTCTTCGAGCTTGTCGGGCCCGGAAGTTCTCAGCCGGGGGTAACGGACTGGACCGCGGGAGTCGTCCCGACCACGCGCGCGGCGAGCGTCGTATTGCAGCGCAACGGTAGGGGCGACGCAGGCGGCACCGGGTACACGGCGGCAGCTAGTCGGGGGACAGCGAACTTCGATTGGTCCTGGGGCGCCCCGGTGGCCGTCACCCAGCTCAGCGTCGGTTCGGTCACGAGCACCTCAGAGGTGCATGCGGTGAACGTCTTGGTCGAGTCGGGCGCCGGGGCCTGGCAGAACGTGCTGGCTGCACCCGGCGCAGTGGGCGACGGCGGGACGGCCCCGTACCTGCTGGCCGAGCTGCCGGCAGGCACAGAGGTCCTCGGCGTGGATGTATCGGTCCGCACCTCTGGTACCGCCGAGGTCGCCTACGTCAACGCAATAGGGCGCGGCTCCGGTTGAGCGAGGCGGCTCGGCAACGGCCGGGCCGCGGGCAGCCACCGTTGCGATCGCAAGCTGACCTACCGTAGTCGCGTGGCGAGGCAGCTGGAGCCGGGATGGTACGCAGACCCAGACGCGCCCGGGCGCTGGCGCTGGTGGGACGGTGAGTCCTGGACCGAGCACGCCGTTGGAGGCGACGCTGCGGCCAGCGTGCCGCTCGACGAGCAGCCGCTCGACCCAGAGCCGACTGACAGCGAGTGGGTCAGAGGAGCACCGGCCATCGGGGAGCCAGCTATGGGCCAGATTGCAATCGGCACGATCGCGACCGGGGAGCTCGCGACCGGGGATCCCGTTGCCGCCGAGCCGTTGGTTGGAACGGGGGAGCCTTCCCTAGCCTCCCCTCACCCAGCCTCCCCTGGCCCAGGCTCTCCTGGATCAGGATCCCCTGGCGCCATCAACGGCCCGGGCGGTCCTCCACACCGTCCCGGACGGTCCGGCCATCCAGGGTCACCGACTGGGCGGGGCGAGGCCGGAGCAAATCGAACGGAGGCTGCCGTCTTCGCCAGGCGCTGGGCCGCCCTGGTGGGCGTGGTCCTCCTTGTGGTCATCATCCTTGCCATAGCGCTTAGGAGCCATCCGCCGGCTCTGTACTGGCAGGGAGAGCCGATGCAGGACGCCTCGCAGGTGCTGGTCGAGGGGCAGGCGGCGATGCAATCGGTGGCGGCCGCGGACGAGGGAGCACTCTTGTCGGCCAGCCGCTGCTACTTCAGCCTGCAGGGGAGCTCGGGTCACGACGTGGCACCGTACCTGCGTTGCGGTCCCATCCTGTTCCCGTGGTCCTCGCCCTCCGCCCCCTGGCTCACCTACGAGCTCAGTGGCAAGCCGACCAGTTCGGGCGTGAAGGTCCTGCTGGGCAGCTCGGTCCCCCCCAACACGTCGGGCCTCCATCGGGGCGAGGTGCTCCGGCGGCCCGATGGTGCGGCGGCCCCCAATGGCAGCGGCGGTCTGGCGCTGCCCGCGGTGCCCCGCCAACGCGCAGGGTGGGCCGGCGTCCTCTCCGCCCCGCCTCTTGGCCTCCGACCGGCTCCCGTTGGCGACCTGATAGGCGACTGGGGCCAGACCTACCGTCTGGTCGCGTTCGGCGAGGTCAGCTACCTCAGCTCGCACCTCGACCCTCCAGCGCTGCGGGACGCCGTGAGCCCGCGTGGGAGCGCCTATGCCACAGCGCGCACCTCGGGCGGACGTCCGCTAGCGACTTTGTTGCTGCCAATGAAGGGTCAAGCCCTGGTGGTCGCCGAGCTCGCCCTCGGCCCTGGTGAGGCGGCCGGGGCGGTGCCGTCCGAGGCCGCCGCGGATGGAGCAGGGCCGCCGAGCACCGACCAGCCGGCAATCGAGGTGCTCGCCGGGGGGACGGACGTGACTTTCGGCCCGGCTGCGACCGCAGCGCGCGGGACGAGGGGAGACCGCTCGGCCAACCTGACCGTCGTGGCCTCCGTGCCCGCCGGGAGCCACCCGCTCCTGGAAATCTCCGACAAGGGCCTCTCCCAGGAGGTGTCCCTGGTGGGCGGCCAGCTCGCGCCAGGCCCCGAAGTGCTGGCGCGGGCCGGCACCAATGAGCCGCTCGATGCTTCGGGGGACCTTCCCGGAGCCGAGGTCCATTTCAGCGACGCGTCACTCGTCTGGTTCGCCGGCAGCGACGGGGGTACTGTCCCGCCGGCCCCCGACGAGGCTTACCTTGAGGTGCTCGCAAGTGCGAGCCCAGCGGGGCCCTCGTTCCTTCCGGCGTCCGACTTCAGCCTCTCGGCTCCGGGCGGCCAGCCCGAGGTCGGAGAGGCGCTGCCCGATGCCGACCGCGCAGCCATCGTCGTCGGCTTCTTGGTGCCGGCGTCGTTCAGCAACGGCACGGTAACGGTATCGGTGGGAGGGCGCTCGTTCAGCGTGCCCGTGAATTTCCCTTAGGCCTGCACGGGTCAACCCCTAGGCTGTCGCGATGACCCTCGAGCGCCACTCCCCGCAGGACATTCGCGTCCTACTACTTGAGAACATCCACCCCGACGCCACAGCCATCCTGTCCAAGGCGGGGTACCAGGTCGAGACTTCCGACCGGGCAATGCCCGAGGCGGAGCTACTCGAGCGCTTGGCCCAGGTGGACGTGCTTGGGATCAGGAGCAACACCCAGGTGCCCGACCGTGCCTTCGAGGCAGCCCCGCACCTGTCGGCTGTGGGCGCTTTTTGCATCGGGACAAACCAGATAGACCTTGCCAGCGCGAGTGCCCATGGGACGGCTGTTTTCAACGCTCCCTTTTCCAATACGCGCAGCGTGGTCGAGCTCGTTATTGCGGAAATAATTGCGCTTCAGCGGGGCCTCACCGATAAGACCCGCCAGATGCACGAAGGGATCTGGGATAAATCTGCCAAGGGGAGCCACGAGGTGCGCGGCCGGCGCCTCGGTATCGTCGGCTACGGCAATATCGGTTCGCAGCTGTCGGTGCTCGCCGAGTCGCTCGGCATGTCGGTCTGGTTCTACGACACCGCCGACAAGTTGTCCCTGGGCAACGCAAAACGCTGTTCTTCGTTGGAAGAGCTCCTCGGATCAGTCGACGTCGTAACGTTGCACGTCGATGGGAGGCCGGGCAACAAAGGCATGTTCGGCGAGGCGGAGTTTGGCCACATGGTCGAGGGAAGCATTTTCTTGAACCTTTCCCGAGGTTTTGTCGTCGACCATGCGGCGCTGCGACGCCATATCGAGGGCGGCCACATCGTCGGTGCCGCGATAGATGTCTTCCCGAGCGAGCCGAAGCGCCGCGGCGAGCCGTTCGTTTCAGAACTTCAGGGCCTCCCGAACGTGATCCTGACCCCGCACGTCGGCGGGAGCACCGAAGAAGCTCAGCAGGACATCGGCCGTTTTGTCGCCGGCAAGCTGCACGACTACCTGGCGTCCGGGTCCACCTCGCTCTCGGTGAACCTGCCCAACCTGGTGCTCCCGGCCGTCGCCGGCGAGTTCCGCCTCACCCATGTCCACGCCAACGTGCCGGGCGTGCTGGCAGGAGTCAACAGCCTGTTCGCCGACCACGGAATGAACATCGAGGGCCAGTACCTGGGCACCCGGGGCGACATTGGCTACGTCATCACGGACACTCCGAGCGACTTCCCACCCGACGTCATCGCCGCCCTGCAGGAGATGTCCTACACGATCCGCTTGAGGGTCCTCTGAGGTTCTCCGCGTCACCAAAGCGCGTCGCGGTGGGCAAGAGGTAGCCAAGTTGTAGTCAGGGATCGCTCAAGTATCCGCGCGCTAGTGCCGATAAGGGGCTATGTATAGTTTCATGGGTGTAATTCGCCCCTGGGCTAGACGCGCTGGTGCCTCGCTGACGTGCGCTTTTCTTGCGGGTGCCGGGAAAGTGGTCCAGGCAGCCCTCATCGCCACGGCCTCGCTTTCCGGGATGTTCGAGTTGGTGGGCCAGAAGGTCGAGTCTCGCCGAGCTGCTGCGGCCCTGCTTGCGGCGCAAACGGCGAAGGCCTCCAACCGCTGGAGGGCGGCTTTCGAGGCGGCCCCCCTCGGGATGGCCAAGGTCAGCCCGGAGGGCCGCGTCGAGGAAGTGAACCCCGCCTTCTGTGCGCTCCTCGGCGAGCCTGAGCGGGCGGTCGTGGGCCGGCGTCTCGACCGCGCTCGTTTACCCCGACGACCTCTCAGAACTCGCGGGGCCTGGTGACCCGGGCAAGGCGAAGGTCGCCAAGGCCGAGGTGCGCATGGTCTGTAGCGGTGGCCGGCTGCGCTGGTGCGAACTGGTGTCCTCGGTGGTCCGCGACCGAGACGGCCGGCCGCAGCACGTGCTCGTCTACGTGGTCGACATAACGCGCCACAAACGCTCCCAGGCGGCGTTGCGTGACCTGGCCACCCGGGACCCTCTTTCCGGGCTAGCAAATAGGCGGTGGTTCGAGCTTCAGCTCGCCCGGCACTTGCGTACCTCCGCGACCGAAGGTCCCCGGGGTGCCCTCGTCGTCATGGATCTCGACAACTTCAAGCGGGTCAATGACACGCTCGGCCACCAAGCGGGCGACAGGCTGATAATCGAGGTGGCCGTAACCCTCCGCAGGCACCTCCGCGACAGGGACCTGGTCGCCCGCCTCGGCGGCGACGAGTTCGCGGTGGTGCTCCACGACGGCGACTGCTGGGCAGCCGAGTCCGTCGCCCGGAAGCTGGTCCTGGCGGTGCGCGACGAGGTCAACAACGGGTCAGGTGGTGTGACCGTATCGCTTGGGGTAGCGCCCTTTGACCTGTTCAAGGGCGTAAACGCCAGGGACGCCCTGCGATCTGCGGACGCCGCGATGTACACGGTGAAACGCTCTGGGCGTAACGGGTACACGGTCGCCGGCGCGAGCGAAGGGCCCCATCACGCTCGCAGGCGGGCCGACCTGGCCGCGCGCGCAGGTTGGGCCGAGCGCGGAGCGCTCGCCGGCAGCTCTGGTTACGAGCAGCCGCGCGTGGCCGACCTCTCTGCGAGCAGCGTGGGCACCCCTTCGACAAGTGTGGGCGCCTCTGCGAGCGGCGTGGGCGGCCGATAGGCCGCTGAGCTGCAGCCAGCCTGGACCGCGGAAAAGAGCGGAACCGCGCGGAACCGCGAGGAACGGCGAGGAAACCGACCGAGACTGCCGGCCCGCTGCCGTTATTGGCGGTGGTTGCCCCGCCCCAACAGCAGAGCTGCAAGCTCGGCGGCCAGCTCGACAGCGTCGCTGTGGCTCACGATGACGCGGTCCCAATCGCAGCCTTGAGCGTCGAGGACTACGGCTGGCTGGCGGGCCCGCACCGCCACGAACTCGCGCCGGCCGTCGCGCCGCCGGCTTCCTAAAGCGAACGAGCCTGGCCATGAGGCACCCCGCCGGAACGGTGTGACAAAGTCGAGCGGCGACTGCTCGACGTGGACCATGGTCAGGCACTCGATCGGCACCGAAACCTCGCGGCGCCACACCGCTAGTGCCTCGAGGGCGCTCAGGCGGACCACCACTTCGCTGGTATCGACTGTCAGTTCGGCCATCTTCCTTGCTCGCGAAATGTCCGGGACTAAAGACCCCTAGTGAGCTCTGGGCCTCAACTCTACGGGCGCTTTGCCGATCCCACGAGCAGGATGAACGTTTTTGTGACGACGGGGGGGCCAACTAGTCCCGGGACGGCGACAAGGGCTCCTCGGTTGGCGCCCAAGGGGCGCCCCCAGGGCCATGACGTCGTAACCACGGGGCCGATACCCTTCGCTCCGCTCAGCCCGCTCCGCCGGCGACGTTCGCCGGTCCTTCCCGGGACGCGGCTCGTTGACCAGATCGGCGCCGGGCTCACCGACGACCCGGGCCCTGGTGGGTGGTCAGGCGGCTTCGCCAACCAGGCTCACTGGGACCCCGATAGACCTCGCGAGTGGCGCTGCTGGGCGCAGAGCGGGCCTACGTGGTCGGCCCATTGCGGTGCCGAGGTCGCAGCGAGCGACCCGCTGGGTCTTTGCCAGCGTCACCGTGCCTCCCTCATCGAGGCGGACGACGATAGGGTTCCCGACCACGCACCTGAACACGCGCTGAGCGCCGGCTGAAACTTGGCGCACTTCTGCGCCAACCGCCCGCCCGCCGCATTTCCAGGTCCTAGCCTCGACGGTTAGGCTATGGCCTGAGTGGTGTCCCTGTTGAGGGGGAAAGGCGCAAATGGCAGGCAAAGAAGACAGCGGTGGAAAAGGTAAGGTCCCGCCCCGCCCCGGCGCTGCGCGCCCGTCGGTGCCCAAGCGGCCCACGGCCAAGGCGGGCGGCTACGGGACGGGCAAGCCCGCCCGACCGGTCCCGCGGACATCCGCCCGCCGTGCTGTGCAGCAGCGCCGCCAACGCAACCTCTACACGGCCTACGGGGCTGTGGCCGTCGTCATCGTCGTGATCGCGGTCATCGTCGGGGTCAACCTGGCAGGGGGGTCGAAGGCCAAGGCCACCAAGGACGGCGTGGTCGTGGGGACGTTCCCGCTCACGACGGCCTTGTTCGACCAGGTCGCAAATGTCCCGGCCAAGGAGCTCATCCAGGCGGCCGCTGCCGAGCCCAGCAACACCCAGCCGCCGACCAAGTTGCCTGCTTCGAACAAGGTTATACTTCTCGGTGGCAGGCCCGAGATCCTGTACATCGGCGCCGAGTTCTGCCCCTACTGTGCCGCCGAGCGTTGGTCGCTCATTATGGCCCTTTCCAAGTTCGGCACGTTCCACAACGTGATGGGCACGACGTCGTCGTCTACCGACGTCAACGCGAGCACGCCAACGTTCTCGTTCTACAAGTCCACCTATACGAGCCCCTACCTGAGCTTCGTGCCCGTCGAGACCGAGACCAACACCAAGGCGACGCTCCAGAACCCGAACGCCGCCGAGTCAGCCATATGGGAGAAGTGGGACGCCCCGCCGTACGTGAGCGCCGCTGACGAGGGCTCGATCCCGTTCATCTACGTGGGCGGCAAGTACCTGGTGACCGCGGTGTCCTACGACGCCAGCCACATCGCCGGTTGGCAGATGCTCGCAGCTGTGAGCTACATGACCGCCGGCAACAACGCCACCTCCAAAGGTGCAGAGGCCGTCGCCGGTTACTTCATCAGTGACCTGTGCACCCTGACTCATAACAAGCCGGCAGGGGTGTGCAACCAGGTCCCGACCTGGCTGCGGGGCGTCAACACTTCGTCGCCCCAGCACCACGGCGGCTCGTCGGTCGTGAAGTAAACCAGGCCTGCGACGAGCGGTTGAGGCAAGTGGCCACCATGGCGCCAGGGACAAGTAGCCAGCCGAAGTTGAGACGCGGGGAGGCGGCCGGAGGCCCACCTGCTGGTCCGCCCGAGGAGGAGGTCGCGTCAGGCCCAGCGATAATCCCGCCGAGGTGGGTGCCGATCACCAGCGCGATTATCTGCGTGCTTGCCGTCCTCGACTCGAGCTACCTGACCTACGCCCACTTCAGCAGCGCAGCGGTCCTGGCCTGCTCGACCAAGGGCTTTGTCGATTGTGCGCTGGTGACTACCAGCGTCTACTCCCACTTCCTGGGGTTGCCAGTATCGGTGCTCGGCCTCGTCTGGTCCGTGGGGATGCTGGTCCTTTGCAACCCCTGGGCCTGGCGGGCCGCCTCGCCCTGGGTCGGCAGGCTCAGGCTGCTGGGCTCGCTTAGTGGAGCAGCCATGGTGATCTGGCTCATGTACGCCGAACTGGTCAAGCTGAGGCACCTGTGCGAGTACTGCACGCTTGTGCACATCCTTACGATCGCGCTCTTCATCGTCGTCGTCTTCGGTACCGCGCTCGCGGTGCACCCCGAAGACGAACTCGCGACGGACTAGCTGAGGACCAACGCCTCCCACGGCGCGAGCGTTAGCTCTCCCGCCACCTTGTTGCCCTGAGCCCCGGGCTGGGTTGACGCCAGGACCGTGAGAACTCCTTCGCCAATATCGCGCCTCGCCGGTTCAGAGGAAAGGTTTGCAACAGTGGTCACACCACCCGCTCTGAACGCCCAGACCTGGTCGTCGAGCAGCACGCGCTCCATCGGTCCCAGCTGTGCCACCCTGCCAGACCTGCGCAGAAAAGCAAGCTCGCGGCACAAGTTGAGCACCGAGGCGGGATCGGCTTGCTCACCTTGGACGTTCGTGGTCGCATGCTCCCCGACGGGCAGCCACGGACGCGCGTCTGGGGTGGTGAAGCCGGCATTGGGCCCGGCCGACCAGGGCATGGGGGTGCGGCAACGGTCCCGGCCGAGGTTATCCGGCTGGTTGCGGGTCATGTCGTCGAGCCGCTCTTCGACTGGGATGTACACGTCGAGCATGCCGAGCTCGTCTCCGTAGTAGAGGACCAGCGTCCCTGGCAGCGTCGAGAGCACCACGAGGGCCGCTCGGACGGCTCGCTCGTCGTCGTTGCACCAACGCGTCGGGAACCTGCCGACGTCGTGGTTGGAGGCCGTCCACGCCGGTGTCGCCCCTGGCGGCAGAGCGGCGAGGGTTTCCTCGGCTATCGCAGCGAGCTCGAGTGCTTTCAGCTCCGCCTCGACAAACAGAAAATTGAAAGCCATGTTCAGCTCGGGCTTCTCGCGGCCGTAGTAATCCCCGAAGCGCTCCATGTCGAGTTCCCAAACCTCGCCTAGCAACGTCCGCGGCGGCTCGTAATTGTCTGCAATTTGGCGCCAGCGCTTGTAAACCTCGTGGACTTCCGGGCGGTTTGCGTTGTACACGGGGCGAAGCCCTCCCCGCCTGATGGCGTGGTGGTCAGTTGGCAGAGTAGGGGGGTTGTCGCGCAGCAGAGCGTCTTTGTATAGCCCGTGTGCGACATCGATACGGAACCCGGCGGCACCACGGTCGAACCAGTACTGGATAATTTTCTCGAATTCCTGGTGGACCGGTTCGTGCCACCAGTTGAGGTCTGGCTGCGTCCGTAAAAAGTTGTGCAGGTAGAACTGTCCGCTGTGCTCGTCGTAGTCCCAGGCGGTCTCGCCGGTGGCGCAAATCCAGTTGTTCGGCGGGCTTCCATCAGCTGTGCCGTCGGCCCATACGTAGTAGGCGCGGTGCTCCGCGTCGCGGCCAGTGAGGGCGTCGACGAACCACGGGTGCTCATCAGAGGAGTGGTTCGGCACGAGGTCCAACAGGACCGCGATGTCGCGTTCACGGGCCTCGGCGATGAGGCGGTCAAGGTCCTCGAGCGTGCCGAGGTCAGGGTGGACGCCGTAGTAGTCCGAGACGTCATAGCCCCAGTCGTGGTTGGGCGACGGCATCGTGGGGGACAGCCAGATGGCGTCGATGCCCAGCCATTGCAGGTAGTCAAGCCCCTGGCAGACGCCCACGAGGTCACCAACGCCATCGCCGTTGGAGTCGCGCCAGCTCCGAACGTATATCTGGTAGAAGGTAGCGCCTCGCCACCAGGGGGGACGGTTTGTGATCCGGCCAGTATTCCAGGCCGGAGCGAAGCCGTGGGGGACCTGCAAAGCTGGCAGCGTGAGCGACCCCCGCCGTTTCGTAATCGTGGGTGCCAGCCTCGCCGGCGCCAAGGCCGCCGAGACGCTGCGCAAAGAAGGTTTCGAGGGCAGCGTGGCCCTCGTGGGGGAGGAGGCCGAACGCCCCTACGAACGGCCCCCGCTTTCCAAGGAGTTCCTCCGCGGGGAGGCGGGACCGGAGAAGCTCTACGTGCACGCCGACGGCTTCTACGAGGCTCAGGGCATAGACCTTCGGCTCTCCTCGACCGTCACCTCGCTTGACGTCGGGGACCAAACCCTGAGCCTCGCCACAGGCGAGCGTCTCGGGTATGACTCCTTGCTCCTGTGCACGGGCGCCAGGCCGCGGCGGCTCGCGTTGCCCGGCGCCGATCTCCCCGGGGTCTACTACCTGCGGGACATGGCCAGCTCGGCCACGCTCCGCGAAGCCATCAAGGCCGCCGGACGCGCCGTCATCGTCGGAGCCGGGTGGATCGGCTGCGAGGTCGCCGCCTCGGCGCGCCAGCTGGGTGCAGAGGTGGCGATCGTCGAAGTGGGGCCGCTGCCGCTACAGAAGGTGCTCGGCCCCGAAATGGGCCGGTTTTACCGCGACGTCCACCGGGACCATGGGGTCGAAATGCATTTCGGCGTCGCGCCGGAGGCAGTCGTGGGCTCGGCCGCCGCCGAAGGCGTCCGGCTGGTCGACGGGCGCACCGTCCCCGGCGGTATCGTCATCGTCGGTATCGGGGCGGAGCCGCGAACCGAACTGGCCGCGCAAGGCGGCTTGGAGACAGGCAACGGAGTCCTCACCGACGAGTACCTCGAGACTTCTCGGCCGGGCGTCTTCGCGGCCGGCGACGTGGCCAATTCGCTCCACCCACTGTTCGGCGAACGGGTCCGTCTGGAGCATTGGTCCGCCGCCCGCAACCAGGGCCCGGCTGCAGCCCGCAACATGTTGGGCCGCCGCGAGCCTTATACGCGCGTCCCGTACTTCTACTCCGACCAGTACGACGTCGGTATGGAGTATTCGGGCCATGCGCCGTCGTGGGACGAGGTAATTTTCCGCGGGGACGTCGAAGCGCGCGAGTTCATAGTCTTCTGGGTCAAAGACGGTCGCGTCGCTGCGGGTATGAACGTAAACATTTGGGACGTTTCCGGGGATGTCAGTGACCTCGTCGCATCGCGCCGGGCGGTTGACACGCAAAAGCTTGCCGACCCCGAGGTGAGCCTCGCGAGCGTGTATTCGCCCTAGGTGTACTTGCGGATCTCGTTCCGGTACTCGGGGAAATAGCGCGGGATGAGGTCGAGGCTGAACTCCGCCAGGATCGAAGTGGCGGGCTCTCTGTCGAGTAGGAACAGGAAAGAGGCGCGCACCAGGTCCTCCCCCGAAATCGCCCCGAGCCCGAGGTCGGGCCCGAAACCTCTCGGTACTGAAACGAGGTGGTTTGTGTCGACCCTCCCGTCACTTACTTTGACGGCGAACTTCCCGTCTTCGTCCTCGGCGACGAGGAGGCTTGGCGGCCGTGGCATGCCGCTCACGGTACCCCCGGGACCGGCTACCCCAAGTTGCACTTCCGGGCACTTCCGGGCGCTTCCGAGGGCTCCGTAGGGCTCCGAGGGTTCCCCGGCCGCTTCCCGACGCCTCCCCGCCTGCTCTGGGCCGCCTCCCCTCGGCCGCCTCCCCGAAACCCTCCCGGCCGCCCCTAGCCGCCTCCCGGCCGCCCCTAGCCGCCCTCCCAACCCATCTACTGACCGATTTTGTTGTCTGGCGCGCTTTTTGGTCCGAAGATGGCATTTCGGGCCGGAGGGTCCCGGCTGGGGCAACCTGATATAGCATGAGATATCATGAAGTATGCCACGCCCGCCCGCGCACAGCTCCGCATGGCGACTGGCAGAGCAGGCTTTTTGCGGCCAGCACGGCCTGGCGACTCGATCTCAGCTTGTTGCAGCTGGCGTCACCGCCGCGCAACTCCGTACGGCTCTGTCACAAGGCCGTTGGACGAGGCGAAGTTCGGGGCTCTACGCCGCGGCGAGCTGGCCCAACTCCGCGGAGCGATCGATCCATGCCGCTTGCCTATTGAGCAACGGGGTGGCATCTCACGAGTCGGCCGCTTGGCTTTGGGGGCTAGTCAAGCATGAGCCGTCCGTCCCAATTGTCTCAGTCCATCAAGATCGACGGCCCGGTGTTGGCAGGAACAAAGCCACCGGGGGCTCTCGCTCTATAGGCCGAGCGCGCGAAGACGTGATAGTGCACCGAAGCTGCGACCTCGGAAGCGCGAGCGTCTCCTATAGGCAGGGCATCCCGACGACCAACCCGCTGCGAACCCTCGTCGACATGGCCGGCGATGCTGAACCAGCGCTGCTCGACGAAGCGATCGATGCCGGTTTGGCGGTCAGGTTGGTGACGGTCGATGGCTTGCTGGCCGAGGCCTCGCGACTAGGGCGTCACGGACGAAGCGGTCCGGCCCAGTTGACCAGGCGTCTCGCAATGCGTGGTTTTACCGGCGCCCCCGTCCCAAGCGTCCTCGAAAGCCGGGCGCTGAGGTTGCTGGCTGCCAGCAAAGTCAAAGTGGAGCAGTGCGAAGTCGTGGTCGAGGGCACTGGTTACCGTCTGGACATTCGATTGGCGGGTGGTCTGTTCGTGGAGTTGGACGGCTACACCTACCACTGGAGCCCCGACCAGAAGCGCTATGACGACGCGCGGCGCAACAAGCTCCGGATCCTCGGTTTCGAGATCCTTGTGTACGACTGGCAGACCGTGACGAGGCAAGGGCGCCAGATGGTCGAGGAGATCAGGGCGGCGCTGGCGACGCGCCGGGACCGACGGGGCAAAGGCGGCTGACCCAAAGCGGTTGTAGGACCGTCGGCTGAGGGTTGTAAATGAGCCGATCGGCCCATGGCTGAGGGCCGTGGCCCCCTACGAACGCTGATCGTGGTGCCGGCGTCGCTAACAGTCTCGCGAAATTACTCCACTTTTCCTACCGGGTGACCGTCCTGTTCGAGCACGTCATACTGGCTGAGGAGTCGAGTTAGAGCATTTATCAATTTCAAGCACGGTGCGTTTTCAGGTCCCGAAATGGGCCAACATAGAACGGTTTTTATCGGCGTTGCGAGTCTGGCGTTGCCACCGATGGTCAGGGTGGACGCGCGCGAGCGGGAAAAGTAGGTCTACTGGTGTATTCGTCCGGAAAATTTGAAAACGGGGTCTTAGCGCCTCATCGAAAGCTGCCCTCGGCGCGGCTCGGGCGGAAGTTGACCGTGGCGAGCGAGCCAGCCAGGAACGCCCACGAACGCCGACGCTCCACGCTGCCGGCTCACCCCAGGCTTTATCGAGCGCGAAGCCTTCCTCGACGAGATCGCTGCCATGTTCTCAGGGAACTGGGAGCGTCCCAACGGTCCCGTCATTATCGAGGGGGCATCATGGACCGGTAGGACCGCCTTGCTCGGGGCAGCCCAGCGGTTGGCGGTCGAGTCGGGCCTGACGGTCCTCAACGCCCGCGGCAACGACCTCGAACGGGGGACACCTTGGGGCCTCGTCCGCCAACTCTTCTACTCGCAGTTGCCGTGGCTGGTCGCCGAGACTGATGGCAGCGCTGAGGCTCACGGCGCAGCGGCCCTCGACGAGCTCGCAGACCCTCAATTCCGCCACCTCGAAGACTCCCTTTTCCGGCTCTCGTTAGCGCGTCCCGTGCTCGTAGCGGTGGACGACGCTCACCTCGCAGATCCTGAATCCGGTCAATGGCTTTTCCACCTCGCGCGACGTTTGGCCCCGGAAAGGCCACATGGTCCTCACTTCAGGGCCACCCAAGCGAGGCGCCCTGACGGCTATTGACCGCATTCGTGCCGAACCCTCAGCGCGCGTGATGACGATCCATCCCCTCGGCAAGGACGCCGTCGCCGAAATGATCGGCTCGGCCCTGAACTTCACAGAGCCAAAAGGCGGGGAACTCGTTGACGCTGTGTTCGACGCGTCGGGTGGTTACCCGCTCCTGGTCGTGGCTACCTTGCGCGAGCTGTCTGCTTCCGTGGTTGCCGGCGCCAAGCCGTCCCATGAGGCCGTTGAGTCTCTGGCGCCCGTCCGGGTAGGCAAGGCGCTGCTCGCGCGCGTGGCTGCCTTGCCCGCCGATGGGGCTTCCCTACTCTGCCTCCTCCAAGCGGTGGCTGTCCTCGGTGCCGAGGCCGACCTCGCCAGTTGCGCCCACTTGTTGGGACTCGACGCCACGTTTACTGCCATGCTCGCGGACTGCCTCGTGGACGATGGTCTGCTGAGCGCTGGGGTGCCGCTGCGCCACCAACAAGGTGCCGTTCAGGCAGTCACGTTGCAGGAGATGGGCCCTGCGGGCCGCGCCCGGCTGCACCTGGCGGCTGCCCGGCTTCTCGAACAACGCGAACGGCCGGCTGAGGTTGTTGCCAACCACTTGCTCCTCGCAGAGCGCTGCGCGGACCAGTGGGCACCACGACGCCTGGAAGAGGCGGGCAGGAAAGCTCTCGCCCGAGGGGACCAGCGCACAGCGTTGAATTTCCTGGAAAGAGCGTTGAACGAGTACCCCCGGACGGCCAGCGCCTCGCTGCACCTCGACATGGCTCGCGCCACGGCCGCATCCGACGTCACTGCGGCGGACCGCCACCTCGGCCGGGCGGTCGCCGTTGGTGCCGACATGCGTGAAGTGGCGGACGCTGCGCTGGCGCTGGCCCGTACCGCCCCAGGGGGGGAGGCCGTCCCCGCTCTTGTGACGACGCTCAGGAAAACCGCTGCCCGGCTCCCACGTACCGAGCGCGATCTCCGAGCCCGGCTAGAAGTGGCCGCGTCCGAGCTCGTTCTTTCATCGACGGCACCGGCAGAAGAGCGCTCCGCCATTGCCGCCTGCGCGGGCCGTTTAAATGCAGGGATCGCCTCCTGACGATGAACATTACCCTGATAACAGAAGGTACTTATCCTCAGCATATGGGGGGAGTGAGCGTTTGGTGCGACCAGATGCTGACCCATATACCTGACCATTCTTTTGACATCCTGGCTATCACCGGCAGCGGCGATGAAAAAAATGTTTGGAAGATGCCGCCCAATGTCGGCCGGCTGACCACAGTTCCTCTCTGGGCGTCGGTCCCGGCACGGCGCGCGAGCCGGGAGCTTCGAAATCGCTTCACGCCTGTCCAAGAACGATTCTTTGCGAGCCTGGCGGTCGAGAACAGTGGTGCCGGTTTTGTTGAGTCTTTACAAGAGCTCGCTGAATTTGCGCGTGCCGGCGAGCTCACGGCTGCTATGTCCTCCGAGGACGCTGTGCGCACGCTCATGGCGGGCGCCCCGAACTGCCAAGAGCGGCTGGGCTCCGAAGAGCATGAGCGTCTCAGCGTGGCTGATGCGGTGGACATCTTGGTCCGGCTCGAGCATTCGCTACGTCCCCTCGCCGTTGCGCCCCCCGAGACGGACCTCTGCCACACGACTGCCAACGGCCTCGGGACATTGCCGGCGCTCGCCGCCAAATGGGCGAACGGCACTCCATTTTTGCTTACCGAGCACGGCGTCTACTTGAGAGAACTTTACCTCGCGCACCCACCGGGCAGCATGAGCCAGTTGGCCCGCAGTATCGTGCTGCGCTTCTTCAAGCTCTTAATCGAAACGGCGTACCGATATGCCGACATCGTCGCCCCCGTCTGCCGGTACAACGGCCTCTGGGAGGTCGCCAACGGAACCGAGCCGTCACGTATCCGCCCCGTCCACAACGGCGTCGACCCCAAGGCGTTCCCTGTCGCGACGGCCGAGCCGGCGCTGCCGACATTGGTCTTTGTCGGCCGTATCGACCCCCTCAAGGATATCGAGACCCTATTGCGGGCTTTCGCCGAAGTCAGGGCCGAGTTGCCTGATGCCCGCCTCCGTTTGTTCGGGCCGACTCCCGAGGGCGGCGAGGCCTACTTCGACCACTGCGTCCAGCTTTCGACGAACCTTGGCTTGGCCGACGGCGCGGCCACTTTTGAAGGCAAGATAAGTCCTCCCGCGCAGGCGTACCACGCGGGCCAGGTCGTGGTTCTTACCAGCATCTCGGAGGGCTTGCCCTACGTGGTCCTCGAAGCGATGGCCTCGGGGCGCCCGGTGGTAGCCACCGACGTCGGGGGTGTAGCGGAGGCCGTCGGCGATGCCGGGCTCCTGGTACCGCCCAAAGACTCGTCAGCGGTTGCGGCAGCGTGCGTGAAGTTATTGTCAGACAAGCGCAAGAGAAAAGCGCTTGGCCGGGCGGCCCGGAGCCGAGTGGTGCAACACTTTGACGTCAAGCGCTGCTTTGACACGTACCTCGGTCTTTACGAGGAGCTCGCCAAGAACGACCGCGAGACTATTGACCTGCGCGAGCACGTCGAGGTCGTGGCGCCGGAAGAGAGCGTCCCGTCGTACCGCCCGGCCGCGTTGCAGGGTTCCCCGTTGAAGGTACGGCCCGGCCGGTTCTTGAAGCCAGGAGTGCTCGGGTGAGCGTCGAGGCAGGGATGGTGCGCGCAACGGCAAGGGTGTCGAGCCCGGCCCTCGGTCGCTCATCGCCTTCTCCGGCAGCTCCAGACGAAAGCACGGGCTCAGGGACGACCTTGCTTGCCAACGTGGTGTCGGCCGCGGTCGACCCCCTTGAGATAGCGGCTTCATTGGAGACCTTCGGTCTGAGCAACGCAGCCGTCCAAAAGCGTTTTTCTTACGACGACGTCTTCGGCCTCGCCCAGGAGCTCTACACCATGGCGGAGTTCCATCCGGCACCCGCGGCCAAACGGCGCAAGGTGCGCCCAGGTGGCGCGCTCGACTTGGGCCGAGGGATAATTTTCGCAGCCCCGACATTGATGTTCACCGGGGCAGCCTTGGCCCTGCGCTCGTCGCTGTCGTGGTGGACGGTGCCTCTCGCACTGATCTGTGGGTGGGCGTTTAGTCAAGCCGTTTCATATATCGGGTTCTCGCGGGACTCATGGGGGGAACCTCCCGGTGCCGCCGTCGTCTGGGCCCTCCTGGCCGCACTGATATCAACAGCGGCGTTTGGCCTGGCCGGCGACAGCCTTTTGGGCGGTCGGTTCTCCGGCGTCGTGTTCGCGGCAGCGTCGTGCGGGTTCATGACCGCGGCGGCCGAACTGGTCGTGCACGGCGAGGAGCGCATGATCGGTGCCCTGCTCCTGCCCGGGGCCATTGGGTCCTTGGTCTTTGTCACCCGAGTGCCATTTGCGTTGCCTGTCGTAGCCACAGTGGCGTTGAGCGCCGTGAGCGTCGCCGCCACCGTGTTGGCCGCACTTCGCCATCTGCCCGCTCGCTGGTGGCGACGCCCGGTGCTGAGCCCGGCAGACCTACCAACGGCGGTCCGGTACTTTGCGACGGGCCTTTGCTGTGGTTTCTTCGTTGGCCTGTTCATTGTGTTGGAGCCTGCCAAGGCTGGACTGCATAGTTGGCCGGCCGCGGCCGCCTACCCAATGATCCTTTCCCTCGGGGCGATGGAGTGGCAGCTCCGCTCGTTGCGCGCAGGCGCCTCGGACGCCTCGTTCAGGGCCAACACCGTCCGCCAGTTCACGAGAGAGGTTCGAAAAAGGCTCGCCCGTTCGACCTTTTCTTACCTGGTCGTCCTGAGCGTTATGACCGCGGCCGTACAAGTCCTGGCTCATTTCCGAGGCGTTGTGGTCCCGGTGCCACTGTTGGCTGCCGGGACATGCCTGGCTCTCGCTTTCTTCTTCGCACTGGTGGTGTCGTCCTGCGGCCGCATGGAGCTCGTGTTGCGAGCATGGCTCACGGGTCTCGCCACGCTCGGAGTGTGGGCGTTGTTGGCCCGGGTCGTCCACCCGTCCTGGCGGCTCCCCAATGCCAATTTTGCGTTCTTCATAGCCGCGTCCGTCTCGGCTGCCGTCTTGGCCGTCGTCGCTCGGCGTGCCGTCATCAACCCCTTCGCTCATGCCTAACCGTCGCCCCCGTACCCAAATCGGCACGCTTTCCGGGAGCTACCCGGGCGCGGCCCCCGAGAAAACGTCCGTCAAGCAAACCCCCCAAAGTGGAGAAGCCATGAAAACCCTTACCTCTGTCCGCCGGCCCAGACTTGCTGCAGCCATGTCGATCGCTATGGTCGCCGGGTCACTTGCCGCATCCTCGGGCACTCAAGCCTTTGCGGCTACGCCGAACACGTTGGACCTGAAGGTCCTCCTTATCGGCGACGGCCCGTCCGACGCGACTACTGCTGCCTGGGAGTCGGCGCTCAACAACGAGGGGGTCCCTTACACCGAGGTGGACGCCGACGGGGCCAGCTCGAGCGCCGGCACCAGCACTGCCACCGGCAGCTGGACGGTGACCCTGCCCGCCCTTTCCACCGGCACCACGGGTTTGTTCAATGGCGTGGTCATCGCCGACTCTCCAGACGACTTCGCGGCCGGCCAACTGAGCGCCTTGGACACCTACGAGTCCACGTTCGGTGTGAACCAGGTCGACGGCTACATGTTCCCAAGCCCCGCGCTGGGCGCCACTGACGTGTCCGGAGGAGCCTTAGACGGCACCACGGGTACGTTGACCGCGGCTGGACTGGCCGACTTCCCCGAGCTGGCCGGCCCCATCCCCTTCGCAAGCTGCCCGGCAGCAAGCGACACGATATGCACCTATGGCTACCCTGCGACGGCCGGCGCCGCCTACACAAGCATCATCAACAATTCCGGCGGGTACACGTTGGCCGGGATCTACCAGCACCCGAGCTCCGACCCCCAAGCCGGCGTCGCCGAGATGTCGCTGTTTTTCAACTACAACTCTGCTGACACGCAATGGCTGCTCCTTGCGCCGGGTCTTATCAACTGGGTGACGCAGGGCACCCACCTCGGCCAGTACCGCAACTACGTCGAGATGGACATCGACGACACCTTCACGCCCGACGACGCTTGGGACACTACGAACCACACGATCGACTACGCCGACGGCGACTCGCTCAGGATGACACCCCAAGACGTGATCTCGGCGGCCGAATGGTCTCAGGCCAACAACTTCCGCCTGGACCAGCTGTTCAACTATGGCAGCACCGTGGCGGCGCAGGCTGGCGATTTGGACTTCGCTGGCACCACCGTCGACAGCGGAGTCGCTGGCCCCGACCCGTTGCTGGCCGAGTTCCAGGCAACTGACCCGGCCACGAACAAGCCCTATGGCGACGACTTCGGGTGGATCAGCCACACCTACGACACCCCCTACCTGGACGTCGGCTGCGCCACCCAGAACTACATCGAGGCCGAGCTGAACGAGAACACCAGCAGCATCGCTGCAGCACCGGGCGCCACGGCCGGTACCGGCGGGCTCGGGATCACCTCGAGCACCAACGATTCGCTTGCATACGGCTACGAGGACCCCCAGGTGTTCGTGCCCGGCAACCACTCCGGTTTCGCCGACCTGGTACCCGGCAACCCCGCCACCGTCGACGAGCCCGACCTGGACTCGTGGGCCCCGGGAACCGCTGGTTCGGGGTCCCTGCCCGCAGGTGAATACGAGTACGCGGTCACCGACCAGTTCAATTCCGCCCCCGTTACGTCTGGGCTTGGCCCTGACGGCGAGTCGGCAGCCTACGTGACGCCCGAGATCGCCGTCCCCGCCAACGGGTCGGTGTCGCTGCAGTGGGAGTCCATCTGCCACGCCTCCAACTACAACATCTATCGCGAGGACATCACTACCAACAGCGGCTGGACGCTCGTCGGCAACTACAACACACCGTTCTCCGCAACCCTGCCAGACAACTCCTCCGCCGACACTACCGGCGGTTCCACCACCGACGTAACGGGCGGCGGCGAGACCGAGCTCACCTTCACCGATGCGGGCAGCTCCTCCGCCGAATGCCAGGGCGCCACCGGTTACTGCGCCACCCCCGGCACCGCTCCCTGGACCACGCCCCCGGTCGACGAGAACGCAGAGGAATCGCCCTGGGAGGCGAACCCCTACTTTGCTCCGGCTCTCGCGGCGGTTGGGATCACCGCTGTCGGAGACGACGCTTCCAAGCCTTATCCCAACCCGGCTGACGACCAGTTCGGTTACGGGACGACCTACAGCGGCCCCGAGTACGCCGCCGGCCAGACCTTCCTCGAAGGCACCCCAACTTCCACTTGGCCCGGGGCACAGGTTGTCCCTCGCCACCCGATCAACATCTATTACAACGCCTCGACTGAGGCCCAGGAGCTGGACGAGTACAACACTCTTTTCACCTCAACCTCAGACGGCGGCCAGTGCGTTGCGAGCTCGAACACGACCTGTGAGAGCCCGGCAGAGTTCACCTACTCCGACGTCGTGAACAGCGTCGTCTCCCAGATGCTCGACTTCATGCTTACAAACAACCCCGAGCCGAGCTACGTCCACCAGACCAACCTGATCGGCATCCTCCCCGGCTGCACCGCCACCACGTGGGCCGAAGACCCCAATACGTGCGCTGCCCCGGCCAGCACAACTTGCACGAGCGCAAGCTGCATGCCGACCACGCCAGACACGACCGGCGATGGCCTGCTCTATTCTGTCCTCGACCCGCTGCTGGCCGACTACGAGAGCTACTTCTCGGACAACAGCGCTAACACCGGTACCACTCCGTACCTGCAGCTGACCGAAGGCCAGATTGGCAGCGTCCTTGCGGACCAGAGCGCCTGGTCGAACGCCCTTGCTGGTAATCAGGTAACCGCCACCGAGACCAACGGCTCAGTGACCGTCACCAACTCGGGCACTGCCCTCGAGGTCCCGCTCACCGTGCCCACCGGCACCGCCAACTCCACGGTCCTAAGCCAGTACGGCGGCGGCCTCCAGTACGGCGGCGACCTCTCGGGCTGGGCCGACTTGGCCAGCGGGTCAAGCGTGTCCCTCGGCGAGTCAATAGCCCCCACCATCACCAGCGCAGCATCGGCCACTTCCAATGTGGGCGCACTCTTCAGCTTCACGGTTACCACCACGGGCGAACCGGCACCGTCGCTGAGCGACAACTCGGCGACGCTGCCCACAGGTGTCAGCTTCACAGACAACGGCAATGGCACAGCGACCATCGCTGGTACGCCAGCGACCGGTTCGGGTGGCACCTATCCCGTCACGATCACTGCGACCAACGCCGCCGGCTCGACCTCGCAGAGCTTCGTCCTGACCAACGACGAGGCTCCCAGCATTACGAGCGCCGACGCCGCCACCTTCACGACGACCCTCGCTACGACATTCGACGTCACCACCACTGGCTATCCCGCCGCTGCGCTGAGTGAGACCGGGGCACTGCCGTCGGGGATCACCTTTACCGACAATGGGAACGGCACCGGGGCTCTTTCGGGGACGCCGGCCGTGGGCACCCAGGGTAGCTACCCGGTCACTATCACAGCGGCAAATGCCTCGGATAGCAGCTCGGTAACCCAGTCAGTGACGATCACCGTCAACCCCGCTACGGCTCCGTCGCTGACACTCCCCGCCGCCGATTTCACGCTCAACCAGACAGGCGCCGTAGCTGTTACCGCTGCCGGTTACCCGACACCTTCGATCACCGAGACCGTGACACCCCCAGCCGGATTGAACTTCACCGACAACGGCAACGGGACCGCTCTGCTCTCGGGCACTCCCACCAGCAACGGGACCACAGCGCTGACGGTAACGGCCACGAACGCCATCGGCTCTACGACCCAGACCTTTGACGTCCAGGTGGGCGAAGGCCCAGCTGTAACGAGCGCCGCTAGCGCTTCGGCCACGGTCGGGTCGCCGCTGAACTTCACCGTCACGACGACCGGCTACCCAGCCCCATCCCTCGCTGCCAGCGGGCTGCCCGCAAGCGGTGATCTCACCTTCACCGACAACGGCAACGGGACGGCGACCATTGCGGGCACGCCAACATCTGCTGATATCGCGAACGACAGCGTCGACATCACTGCTACCAACACTTACGGCAGCACTAACCAGACCCTTGCGCTCTCTGTGGCTGCGGCCGCACCGGTAGCTCCGGTAAGCCCAGTTATCCCCCCGGTAAGCCCCGGTAGCCCCCCGGTAGCACCGCTAAGCCCTGTGAGCCCTCCCTACGCACCGCCGGTAACCCCGGCCAGCGGGACTGCGCCCGTTTTCACGTCTTCTTCGTCGGCCACCGTGGTCGCCGGTAAGGCGAGCACCATCCTCGTGACAGCGAGCGGTGCACCCGCCCCCGCTATCGCGGAGGCCGGGAGCTTGCCCGCCGGAGTTACCTTCAGCGCCTACAGCAACGGTACGGCCACGCTCGCAGGCACAACGGGGGCGACGGCTGGCGGGGCCTACCCGCTGACGTTCACCGCCACCAACTCGACCGGGACCACAACCCAGACCTTCCTTCTGACGGTATTCGCTCACCCGGCCATTACGAGTGCAACGAGCGCCAGGGCTAGGGTTGGGTCGGCCTTCGACCTGACCGTCAAGACGACGGGCAATCCCACCCCGGTCGTTACCGAGTCCGGCAAGCTTCCCAAGGGGCTCAAGTGGGCGGAAAACGGCAACGGTACGGCCACTTTGGCCGGCACGCCGCGGGTGCACCAGGGCGGCGTCTACCACCTCAAGTTCTTCGCCACGAGCTCAATTGGAAAAGTCACCGAGGCGTTCACGCTCACCGTCGCCCAGCCACCAGCTGTTACGAGTGGCAAATCGGCTAAGGCGGTACGCGGTCACGCCTTCAGCTTCACTTTCAAGAGCACCGGCTACCCCGTGGCAACAATTACTGGGAGCGGGAGCGTCACAGGAATGACGTTTACCACCAAGAGCAACGGGACCGCCACGCTATCGGGCAAATCAACCAAGTCCGGAAGGTACAAGTTGGCGATCACGGCTAAGAACTCTGTAGGCTCTGCCTCTCAAACGTTCACCTTGACGGTCAGCTAGATGAGACCATAAAGCCTTCCGCCGGGGTTCCGGCCCAAAATCGATAAGTCCGGAGACGACATGAAGCGTAATGCTGGCGGGAGCAAAGGCCTGCACTTCCACAGTTCTCCTCCTGCACAGCATTACGTCGACAAGTCTTATTATTTCCGCCGGTTTCGTCGTGCACGAGTTAGGCCGTTGGTGCTGCTCGGCGTTACTCTTCTCGCCCTTTTTCTCACAGGGCCCCCGGCGTGGCTCGCCACGCCGGGGCCACCGGCTGGTGGCAGCCAGGAGAGCTGACTTCGTGGGCTTACGTCATCGGAGAGAACTATCCCTTAACCATCCCGCCAGTTGTCGATGGCAGCCCAACACCCGTTCAGGCAGTTGACGCGGATCTGGGTGACCAGGACGGCCTGGCGTCGTCGGGCATGCCTGTTGCTGACAGCACGATCGAGTCGTCTGTGAGCGCGATCCATGCCATGGGCGCTCACGCGATCTGCTACGTCGATGCCGGGACGGCTGAAAACTGGCGCTCCGACTACGGTAAGTTCGATCCTTCCGAGCTGGGCGGCAGTGTGCCCGGATGGCCAGGCGAGGAATTCATCAACGTTGCCGACTGGGCAACCTCGGTCCCATCCGGCTATGAAACCCTTCAGACGATTATGACAAACCGGATCGCGCTCTGCCAGGAGGAAGGTTTCGACGCTATCGAGGCCGACAACGTGGATGCCTATTCCGACGGCAACATCGGTGATTTCACGCTCACAATGGCGCAGGAGGAAACCTACATTGACCAGCTGGTGGCGATAACGCACTCCGACGGTCTGGCGTTCTTCCTGAAGAACGAGATCAACGGTGACTCGTTGATCACTAGCGAAGCGCCGATGGTGGACGGCGAGATCGACGAGCAGTGTTGGCAGTACAGCGAGTGCTCAGCTCTCGACGTCTTTGTCCAAGAAGGTAAGCCGGTCCTCAACGTCGAGTACCAGGACTTCGCTGAACCGACCTTGTGCGCCGAGGCGAACGCCTTCCCGATGGCCACTATTCAGGCCGGCGTCGACTTGACAGGACCGGTCAATTACGGGTGCTGGCAGTACGGCGGAGGCCCGATTATCTCCGGTCCCACTACGACAACCGCCAGCTCCACTACGACAACCGCCAGCTCCACCACCACGACCGCCACCTCAACCACCACGACAACGGTCCGCTCAACGACCACGACCGCCACCTCAACCACCACGACAACGGTCCGCTCTACGAGCACGACCACCGCTCCAACTACGACAACGGTCCGCTCAACGACCACGACCGCCGATCCCCGACGACGACCGTACGCTCGACTACCACGACCGCCGATCCCACGACGACGACCGTGCGCTCGACTACCACGACCGCCGATCCCCCGACGACGACCGTGCGCTCGACTACCACGACGACCGCTGCCCGCACCACGACCACCACGAGGGCGCCCGGGCGGCATCGGCACTTCGCATTGGCCCACTTCTTCAAGGCGGGTTGCCCGAATCCCTTGTAGCTTGGCGCTTCGATGGAAAGACGCGCCCTAGGCCTCGACCTCGGGTCTTCGTCGGTCAGGGCCGTCGTGTTCGAGACGGCCGGGCCGGGACGGCTCGTGGCCGTCGACGGCGCTATTGCACGTCGGCCGCGCCACGTAAGCTCATCGCAACCTGGCCAGGCAACATTCGGCGCAGACAGCTACTTGGCCGACCTGGTCGCGTGCATAGACGAGCTCGGCGCCAAGGGGTACCTCCAAGGTGTCACCGAGGTTGGGATGGACTGCCAGATGCACTCGGTCCTGCCGGTTGACGCCAGGGGCCGCGCGCTGGCTGACGTGGTCTCGTGGGCCGACACACGCGCATTGCCTCCCGACGGAGCAGCTGCCATAGGACCGGGTAGGCGTGAAATCCTCCGCCAGCGCACCGGCTGTGCCTTTGCCCCGATGTACTGGACCTGGCGCGTGCCGTGGATGGCGGCAGAGGCAGGGGCCGGTACTTTGACCGATGGCGACCGCCCGCCGGCCCGTTTTGTGGGCCTGTCGGAGTACGTCGGGCTGGCGCTGTTGGGCGACCCGACGATGTCAGTCTCGATGGCCTCAGCCACCGGATTATTGGCGACTGCGGGCCATGCCTGGGACGAGGAAACGTTGGAGCTTGCAGGCATCCCTGGAGCAGCGTTGCCACCGCTCGCCCCTCCGGGCTGGGAAGGCCGGCTGGCGGGTAACTGGCAACGGCGCTGGCCCGCACTTGCGAGGGCGCGCTGGCACCCGGCGCTCACCGACGGAGCCGCAGCCAACCTCGGGACGGGTTGCGATACGCCCTCCCGTGCGGCGATGACCGTGGGTACTTCGGCAGCGGTCAGATCGGTCAGGCCTGCACCGGACCAGTCCGAGTTGCCAGCGGGGCTGTGGCGTTACTGCGTCGACTACGGCAGGGTGCTGCTCGGTGCCGCCTTCAGCACCGGCGGCCAGCTCTACTCCTGGGCCCTGGCGCTCTGGGAGGGTTCGTTGACTGCAGCGGCTGGCGGGGCGGCCATGTCGCCAGTCGAACCGGACGACGACGTCCGCTATGGCCTCACGATGCCGGTCGGCGCGGGCAGCGAAGGAGTGCTCGTGCTGCCGTGGCACGCAGGCACGCGCCCGCCCGCTAGCGAGGTCCCCGCTGGCGAAGGCACGGTCGTGGGGTTACGGCTCGGCCACAACGGTGCCCACCTTGTCTCCGCGGCGGTGGAAGCGGTGTGCTTCCAACTCGCCGACGGTTTGGCCGACCTCGAGGCCGACGGTGGCCAA
Source organism: uncultured Acidimicrobiaceae bacterium (assembly GCA_963725935.1). Classification (GTDB taxonomy): domain Bacteria; phylum Actinomycetota; class Acidimicrobiia; order Acidimicrobiales; family Palsa-688; genus Fen-671. The sequence goes on from CAVSAM010000007.1 coordinate 683,321, forward strand.
CGGCTCGAGATAGTGGTAAACGGCGGGGCCATCGAGCGGTCACCTTGGTGGCAGCGGCGGCTCGCGTCCACGCTCGACCGGCCCGTACTGTGCTCCACGGTCCCCGAAACAACGGCCCGAGGCGCGGCGGCGAACGCGCTCGGAGTCGAGCTGAGCTCCAGCCAAATCGACGGCGTAGTGGTTGAACCAGTGGCGGCCGATGTACAAGCTTTGGCGCAAGCGCGCAGGCGCTGGCTGGACTGGTACGAAAGGCTGCTGCCAATTGTCTCCGAGGCACCTCGCTAAGAGCCAAACTAATGGCGTGGAGAAATCGGTAGCCGAGGCCGCGTGGGTGCGGGCGGTCAACGTCGGCAAGCTGGCGCCGAACCCCGCAAAGGGTGGCGAGACTGCCATCGTCAAGAGCCCGGCCGAACGCCCCGTGTTCGTCAGCGCGCCGGGCCCTGTCAAGGGTGAGAGCGGCCTAGAGGGCGACTTCATCGGCGACAAGGAAAACCATGGCGGGGATGAGCAGGCCGTTTACGCGTTCGCGAGGGAAGATCTCGACCGCTGGGAAGCCGAGCTTGGGTTCGCGCTGCCCGATGGCGCCTTCGGGGAGAACCTCACCACGATCGGGATCGACCCGAACGAGGCGCGGATCGGAGAACGCTGGCGGGTCGGTCCCGACATCTTGCTCGAGGTGACGTCCCCGCGCATCCCTTGCAAGACGTTCGCCGCACTGATGGGAGTCGTGGGCTGGGCCCGCCGCTTCAGCGAGTCGGGGAGGCCGGGAGCCTATTTGCGGGTCCTCCAAGCGGGCTCGGTGAGCGCCGGAGACGCGATCAGTGTCGTGAGGCGGCCGGCTCACGGTGTGACCGTGAGCATGGCTCTCTTCGCGTTTACTATTAAGCCGCAAATACTCCAGGATCTCCTCGCTGCTGGCGAGGACTTAACTCCGTCGATGCGCCACGAAATCAACACGAGGCTCGAGCCGCGCCACCAATGATGACCAAAATGAGCTACTTCGAGAGGCGGTCGGGGCTGGCCGTGGTGGCGGTATCGATGATGGCTGCTGGGTGTTCGGCCTTGGGAGCGAGCCATGTCTCATCGCCGACGACGATCGTGGTCACAAAAGCGGCACATTCGCTTGCGACTACCACCACGACAACGCCGGAGCCGGCTACCTTCCCGGGGCCCGAAGGCGTAGAAGCGCGCTGGGTCATCGACGAGAACGAAAAGCCGGGCACGGCCGCCTGGCACCTGGACGGCGACGGCGGCGCCGCCATAAACGGGTTTGCCAACTTGACGGCTGCACGAGCCGGCCAGCAGGTCACCCTCTACGTGACTACCCAGGCGGCGCGGTACCACATAAGCGCCTATCGCATTGGCTATTACGGCGGGAAGGGCGCCCGGTTGGTCTGGCGTTCAGGGGAGATGAAAGGGGTAACCCAGCCTGCTTGCACGCTCGCGTCGACCACCAACATGGTCGCGTGTGACAATTGGGCCCCGTCCATAACTTTCAAGATCGGCGCACAGTTCGTGCAGGGCGATTACCTCTTCAAGCTTGTCGCCGACCCCGGCAGCCAGAGCTATATCCCTCTTGCAGTCTGGGACCCCTCCAGCCGTGCGGCATACGTCGTGCAGAATAGCGTCCTCACCTGGCAGGGCTGGAACACCTGGGGCGGTTACGACATGTACGGCGGCGCCCCTCCAGGCGACTCCCCTCAGTACGACAACCGGGCTGTCGTCTTGTCCTTTGACAGGCCTTATGCCAATGGGAGCGGGGCTGGGGACTTCATGGCCCTCGAGTACCCGCTCATCTACTGGGCCGAAGAACACGGCCTCGACGTCACCTACTGGACCGACGTCACATTTTCAGAGCACCCGGACCTGCTCGGGCGCCACAAGGCGTTGCTAACCCTCGGCCACGACGAGACCTGGACGATACAAGAACGTAACGGTGTCATTGCAGCACGTGCGGACGGGGTGAACGTCGTTTATTTCGGTGCTTCTCCGGTCCTTCGCCACGCCCGGCTCCAGGCCAGCCCGATGGGATCTAACCGGGAGGAGGTCGATTACCGGGACCCGACCGCTGACCCCATATACGCCACGGACCCCGGCAATGCCACGGGTAACACCTGGGCAGAGCCGCCGGCCAATTCACCGCCGAGCGAAGTAGTCGGTGACACCTATCAGGGTTACGGCCTTGACGACCCGATGGTTGTGAGCGACGCCACCGCCTGGCCGTTCGCCGGCAGCGGAGCCCCGCAGGGTGCCCAGTTGAAAGGCGTTGAGGCCGGCGATTATGACGCCTATGACACGAGCCAGCCTTCCCCGCCGAACGTGGAAATCCTCTCGCATTCGCCCGTCGCGCCCGAAGTGGGCCACATTATGGACGCCGATATGACCTATTACACCTGGCAAAATGGTGGGGGAGGCGTCCTCGCCACTGGCACGATCGGCTGGATCCCGGCACTGGAAGCATGCAAAGGAACGCTGCCAGCGTGCCCGTCGCCCGTGGTGCAAGCCGTTACAGGCAACATCTTGCGCCTTTTCGGGGAGGGGCCCGCCGGAAGGTACCACCCTTCGGTCGCCAATTGGCAGCGGTATTACTGAGCGCCGGCGCACCTTGAGCGCGAGCACTCGCTCAACGCCGGCACCGGCGGGCCGCGTCTACCGGGCGAACGTCTCGCCGTCGAGGATCTCGGTATAGCCGAGCCTTTCCAGGTCGTCGCGCTGCTTGCGGACGTTGCGCGCTCGCCGCACGACGTTCACGACGGTTCCCTCGTCCCGTGTCGCTCGTGCAAGGACCAGGCAGCGCACCAGTTCTTCGTCGTCCAAGCATGTCACGGCTATCTTCGCCCGGCCGGTACCGAAAGCGTTCTTGTCGACCAGTTCGCAGACACGCTCGAAACCGATCGAAAACCCGCACATGGGCAGCGCAGGCGCGCCAAAGCGTGCCATCATCCCGTCGTAGCGGCCGCCGCCGGCAAGCGAATAAGGAAGATCTGGGTGCGACACCTCGAAGATCTGACCGGTGTAATAACCCATTCCTCTCACGAGCGTCGGGTCGAAACGGACCGAGATGCCTTGGCCTTCCAACGCGCTCCGGGTCCCTTCGAGCGCTGCCTGGACCTCGGGCGGACCGATCATCGAACCCTCCGTGAACGTCCCAAGGAGCCTCTCCACGCCAGCTTGGTCGTGGCCCGCCCGGACCAGTTCGACGGCCACGTCCTTGCTGCTGGCCTTGTCCAACTTGTCGAGGGCGATGTACACCGCGCCGGGCTGGTCCAATGGACCTAGGTGGTGCTCGACGGCCGCTCGGAGAAGGCGCCGGTCGTTGAGCCTTACGGTGCAACCGTCGATGCCGATCCGTCCCAAGGCGTCGATTGTTGCGCTACATAGCTCGATTTCTGCCGCAATGCTGGCCTCGCCCACGATGTCGATGTCGCACTGTGTGAACTCGCGGAACCTCCCGCGTTGCGGCCGCTCGGCCCGCCACACCGGTGCGATATGGGCGACTTTGAAAGGCATCGGCAGGTCGTTCAGGTGATTGGCGACGAACCGGGCGAGAGGGACGGTGAGGTCGAAGCGCAAGCCCATGTCGGCCAGTTCTCCACCGAGCTTCACTTCCTCGTTGAGCTTGGCGCCTCGCTTCAGGACCTTGAAGATCAGTTTTTCATTTTCCCCGCTTTGGCTCCCGACGAGGACGTCGAGGTCCTCGAGAGCCGGTGTCTCGATCACCTCGTAGCCGTATCCTGCGTAGACGTCGAGGATGCGGTTGGCGACCTGCCGGCGCAGCTCGGCCTCGGGAGGGACGATGTCCCGCATGCCGCGGGCGGGTTGAGCGTGCTGTGCCATGTGGCTAGCCTCGCTGTTGTGGCGGCCGCAACGCAAGGGAGTTCGAGCGCGACCCGTGCAGCCGCCCCCGGCGACGCTGGAGGGGTGGTTATTTCGGGTCTTCACAAGTCCTTCGGCGAGGTCAAGGCCGTCCAAGGCGTGGACATTTCGATCGCCCCCTCGTCGACGGTGGCCCTGCTCGGCCCAAACGGCGCCGGTAAGACGACGACAATCGACATGCTGCTCGGCCTGCAGCGCCCCGACGCGGGCCGGATCTCGGTGTTCGGCCGCACGCCCACCGATGCCGTCAAGGCCGGGCTGGTCGGCGGCATGTTGCAGGTTGGTTCCCTGGTCAAAGACCTGACGATCCGTGAGCTCGTCAAGTTGGTCGCCGGGATCTACCCCAAGCCCCTCGCTGTGGAGGAGGCCCTCCAGATCGCCGGCATCGCTGACATCGCCGAGCGCCGGACCAACAAGCTGTCAGGTGGCCAGGCTCAGCGGGTGCGCTTCGCGGTCGCGCTGGTCGCCGACCCGGAACTGCTCGTCCTCGACGAGCCGACGGCAGCCCTTGACGTCGAAGGGCGGCGGGACTTCTGGGCCTCTATGCGTGCGGTGGCCGCTCGCGGGAAGACCGTGCTCTTCGCCACCCATTACCTCGAAGAGGCCGACGCCTATGCCGACCGGGTGGTGCTGATGGCACGCGGCAAGGTCGTCGCCGACGGCACACCGACAGAGATCAAGGCCCGGGTGGGGTCCCGCACCATCACCGCCACACTGCCCGGTGCCGACCTAGCCGCTCTTGGCTCTCTGCCCGGGGTCTCGGCCGTGGAGGCGAGGGGCGACGACATCACACTGAGGTGTACCAACTCGGACCCGGCGTTGCGTGCCCTGCTCGCCGGCTTCGCGGGCGCCTTCAACATCGAGGTGCGCGGGGGGAGCCTCGAAGAGGCGTTCATCGAACTGACCGGTGCCGAGGAACTCGGGGTGGCCAAGTGATAGCGATCAACTACGCGCGCTACGACGTGATCAAGACCTTCCGGAACCGTCGGTTTTTCATTTTCGCGGTCGGTATCCCGTTGATCCTCTACGTCATCTTCGCCGGCGCCAACCGCAACGTGAAGATTGACGGCATACCTTTCCCGGTCTATTACCTGGCTGGTATGGCTTCGTTCGGGACCATGAACGCGAGCACGTCGGGTGGAGCGGTCATTTCGCTGGAGCGTGCGGTCGGCTGGACACGGCAGTTGCGAATTACCCCGTTGCCGGTCTGGGCCTACATGGCGAGCAAGGTCATCCGTGGTTATGTCATGTCGGGGATCACCATCGTCGTGCTTTACGCGGCCGCCGTGCTGTCGTTCAATGTCCATTTCACCGCCGTCGGTTGGCTGCTCATGACGGGGTTGATCCTGGTCGGGCTGTTGCCGTTCATGGCGCTCGGGATCCTCTTGGGCCATCTCGTGACCCCCGACACGATGGGACCGGCCCTTGGCGGGCTGACCGCCCTTTTTGCCATCTTCGGTGGTGCGTTCGGCCCGCTCGCGACCACCGGCTGGTTCCACGATTTTGCGGAGGCGCTCCCCTCGTACTGGCTTGTCCAGGCGGGCAGGGCGGGGCTCACGCACGTGTCCTGGCCGTTGGAGGGCTGGGAAGTCCTCGCCGTGTGGACGCTCGCGCTTGGGAGGCTGGCGATGATCTCTTACCGCAGGGACACCGCTAAGGCGTAGTAGGCCCGTCCGTTCGGCTTCACCGTGGCCGGCTAACCGTCGAGCGAGGGGTAGGCTCCACCCGAAAAGTGCTGAAGAAAAACGTCCGAGGAGGACCCGATGGCCAAGGTAAAGCCGGTCCCTGATGGCTACCCACGACTGAGCCCGACGCTGGCGGTGCACGACGGCAATGCTGCTATCGCCTTTTACTGCAGCGTCTTGGGCGCAACGGAGCGGATGCGCATGGAAGCTCCGGGCGGCAAGGTGGCGCATGCTGAGCTCGCTTTCGGCGACTCGGTCCTCATGCTCAACGACGAGTTCCCCGAGTCGGGCGCCAAGAGCCCGAAATCGGTCGGCGGTACGCCGGTGACCCTTTCGCTTTACGTCGACGACGTCGACGACGTCTTCAAACGGGCGATCGCTGAGGGTGCGACGAAGCTGAACGTTGTGGAAGACCAGTTCTACGGGGACCGCGCCGGATCTTCGAAGACCCGTTCGGTCATCGCTGGTACATCGCCACCCATATCGAAGATGTGCCCCCCGAGGAGATGGCTGAGCGGTCAGCAAAGGCGATGAGCGAGCTCGAGTAGCCAGTCATCTGGCGGAGTTTTAGCGGCGCGGGCCGCGCCTGGCGCGAGTTCTATACGTTTTTTTTCGAAGGTTATTGGACCAGGCGACACGAAAAACTGTCCGGGCCGTGTCCGGCCCTCCCGCGCTGGGCGCCGTCCGCCGGCCGCGTCAGAGGTTGTAGGCGACGCTGTGGCCGGGTTGGTAGAGCATCATCTCACCGGCTCCAGGGACCTGGACCATGGTGGTCATCCCAAAGCCCTGCTGACGGATCTCGCGTGTGAACACCGCCCCTTTGGCCGTCAACTCTGCAACGGTTTTCACAATGTCGTCGCACATCAGGGTGATCTCGTGGTGCTGTTCGATCTTCCAGGTCTCGGCCCCGTGGGTTCCCGCGGTCGGGTGGACGGCGAGCTCGGACGGCCCCGTCTTGAAGATCAACCAGCCGTCATGCACGTCCACGTAAGGCCAGCGCAGGACGTCGCGAAAGAAGTCCCGCGCTGCCTCCGCGTCGTCGGCGTAAACGAGGGCATGCACCGAGGTGATCATGGGTGGAGCCTAACGGACAATGTTGCAATCATTTCGCCCCGCCTGGCGTCTCCATTACGTGGGGTTGGACAACTCGTTCCTCATTTCCCCCCCCAAACCTGCGGAGGTTACGAATACGATGCGAAAGAACACCAACCGGGCCGCGCGCCTTGCGCTCGGCGTCGCCACTCTCGGCGCTGCCGGTATCCTCGGGTCCCTCGTCGCCGGCCCTGCTAGCGCAGCTGGCTTCGCCGGGAACCTGCCCACCAGCTTTTCTCCGGTGGTCGGCCATGTCTACCTCGACGACAACACTGCTGGAACGAACACGATCGGGGCCTTCGATCGCCACGCCGACGGGTCGCTAACGCCAATGCCGGGGTCGCCTTTCCCGGCCGGCGGCGCCGGCACGGGTGCCGGCCTGGCCTCCCAGGGCGCACTGCAGTTCAGCAGCGACGGCCGCTACCTGCTAGCGGTAGATGCGGGCAGTAGCCAGAATCTCGGTCCTGGAGGTCGGCTGGAACGGCAGCCTGCAGCTCGTCCCTGGCGGAGTGGTCTCCTCGGGCGGCCCGACACCCGTGAGCATCGCAGTGCACGGCGGCCTCGTGTACGTTGCCAACTCCGGCGCCGCCGGGCCGAACTTCACCGGGTTCACCCTCTCGCCGTCGGGCCAGCTCCAACCACTGCCCGGTTCGACCGTGGCCCTGCCCGGTTCGAGCGTGACCCTACCCAACGGATCCCAGCCCGACGACGTGCTTTTCAACTCGATCGGCAACACCCTCGTCGGCAACCTCAGCGGCACCTCGCAGATCGAGAGCTTCTCCGTCGGCTTCAACGGGCTGTTGACCGCCGCTCCGGGGTCTCCCCTCGCCGCCCAGGGAGCTGGGCCTTTCGGCAGTGAGTTCCGCCCCACCGACCCGTTCCAGTTGTTCGTCTCCAATGCCCACAACATGGGCGCCGGCTCAGGCACGGTCTCGGCCTTCAATGTGGCCTGGGACGGGGCGCTGTCTCCGATCGGCGGGTCCCCGTTCGCCGACGGCCAGACCGCCCCGTGCTGGGTCGAGATCAGCCACGACGGCCAGTTCCTGTTCACGGTGAACACGGCATCGGGCAATATCTCCCGCTACTGGATCGCCCCCAATGGGACCTTAAACCTGCTCGGCAGCACGCCGGTTGGCGCCACCGGCGGCCTGGGCGCGGTTGACGCCCGCCTCAGCCCCGATGGCCGGACGCTGTACGTCGACGAGAGCCGTATCGGCGCAGTCGGTGCCTTCGCCGTGAACGGCGGCAACCTCACCGAGCTGCCTAGCTCCCCGACGTCGCTCCCCGCCGGTGCGACGCCTGCAGGCATCGTCGTCAACTAATAGGAAGTCGTACATCGGCAAAAGGCCGGGAGCGTGACGTCCTCCCGGCCTATGCAGTTCAGACCAGGAACTGGTCCCGTCAGTGCAGCCCCGAGCGGGTACTCCCGGGCCGCGCAATCAATTTGCCGCGCCCGGCGTCTGTATACGTCGGAGGCAGAGGTGTCAGGTGCCAATAGGATCGAGGCGAGCCAAATGGACGACAACGGGAGAGCCTTCCTCGAGGCATCTCTTCCCCATATCGACGCCGTGTACCGAGTGGCACGGCACACAAGCAGAGACCACCACCACGTCGAGGACCTCGTCCAGGAGACTTACTTGCGGGCTTTTGCGGCGTTCGCCAGCCACCGAGGGCCGAGCACCAAAGCGTGGCTCGTTACCATCTGCCTCAACCTGGCCCGCAGCGAAGGGCGACGCCGAGCGCGCCGCGTTGTCGAAGTGCCGCTACCCGAGCCTTACGAACCAGCAGCTCAGGCGGTGAGCGTGCCAGAAGAGGCGCTGGCGAACATCGATCGGGCTTCGGTCTCTAGAGCCCTCGCCAGGGTCCCCGAGGGGCAACGGCTGGCGATCGTGCTCATGGACCTGGCGGGCCACAGCGCGTCCGAGGCGGCCGAGATCCTCGGTTGCCCCCGCAACACCGTGCTCTCGCGGGTGTTCCGCGGTCGACAGCGTCTCGCCTCGTTGCTTGTCGAGGAGGACATCAACCGTGACGTGTCCTGAGGAGCCCATCCTCGCCTTCCTCGCCGGCGAGCTCTCCCCGGACGAGGAGCGGCGCTTCGACGGGCACCTTCTCGGGTGTGAGCACTGCTGGCGAGCTGTCCAGGCAGACCGCGCCGCTCGCCTCGCGCTCGAGCAACTACGCGAACCGGCTCCCGCCGGGCTCCAGGGCCGAGTTGCCCTTGCGGTCGGCCTCGCGGCCACCGAGGCACCGGCCGCCCCCGTCGTGCTACGCCGGAACGGGAGGCTGTCGGTCGTCCATACCGCCATCGCTCATCACCTGCGCCTGGCTGCAGCAGCCTGCCTGATTGTTGTGGCGGCAGCCGGGGGTTTCGGTTGGCTCGCTGCCTCCCGGTCGGCGCCCGAACCTGCGCAGGTTGCTGCCGTCGTCGCCATGATCACCCCAGGCTCGCCGCCGACCACGGCTCTTCGGGCCGGAGAGCACATCGTCATCGGCGGCCAGCCGCTGGTCGTACGCGCCTACCAGCTTGAGGGTACCGAGGAGATCGTGGCCACGTCCGCCCGGCCCTTCCACATACCTCCGACGTCGCACCTGCTCACCGGTTCTTCGCCGCGAGCGTGGATGGCCACCAAAGGCCGACTGTCCATGTACGGGGTCAACCGGCCGGCCGGTGGCGAGTCCATGTTCCTGGTGGCAGCGATGCCCATGGCGGAAATGCCTCAAATGGCGGCCCGCCTCGACCTCATCTGAGTTCAGGGGGTGATAGAGACTGACCGTGCCGAACGTTCCGAAGGGGCCCTTGCTTGCCCATCCACCCCTCGGGTGGAATAGCTGGGATGTATACGGCGCGAGCGTGCGAGAAGGTGAGGTCCTCGAGAACGCTGAGTACATGGCAGCGCGGCTGGCGCCCTTTGGGTGGGAGTACATCGTTGTCGACATCCAGTGGTACGAGCCCGGGGCGTCCTCATCTGCGTACAGGCCCTTCGTCCCCCTCGAGATGGACGAGGTCTCACGGCTGGTCCCAGCAGCGAACCGTTTCCCGTCGGCGGCCGGTGGCGGCGGCTTCGAGCACCTCGCGCGGCGCATCCACGCCCTGGGCCTGAAATTCGGTATCCATGTGATGCGCGGTGTCCCCCGCCAGGCGGTGCACGCGAACACGCCAATCTTGGGCACTACCGCCGGCGCCAGGGATATCGCCCAGACGAACTCCATCTGCCCTTGGAACACCGACATGTACGGGGTGAACCCCAGTGCCGTTGGGGCCCAGGAATATTACGACTCGCTGTTCTCGCTGTACGCGACATGGGGTGTCGACTTCGTGAAGGTCGACGACATCTTGCTGCCGTACGCGGCGGGTGAGATTGAGTGCATAAGGCGGGCGATCGACCGGGCCGGCCGCGATATCGTCCTGAGCCTGTCGTGTGGCCCAACAGAGCTGGAGCACGCAGATCACCTGCGCGAGAACGCCGACATGTGGAGGATAACCGGCGATTTCTGGGACCGGTGGGAGGATCTCTACTCGATGTTCGAACCCTGTCGAGCCTGGGCGCCGTTCTCGGGGAACGGCCGCTGGCCGGACGCCGATATGTTGCCGCTCGGCAGGATTGCGCTGCGCTCGTGCGAGCACGGCTGTGGAGACCGCTGGACGAGGTTTACCCGGGCCGAGCAAGGGACGATGATGAGCCTCTGGTCGATCGTGGGGTCGCCGCTCATGCTTGGCAGTTTTCTCCCGGACCTCGACGACTGGACATTGGGCTTGCTCACGAACAGAGAGGTGCTCGAGATGCACCGGTCCGCATGCAACCCGCGCCAGGTTTCTCGCAGCGGGGACTGCGTGATTTGGGCCGCGGACGGGCCGGGCGGTTCATCGTACATGGCCCTCTTCAATCTCGGGGCTCGCGAAGTTTCCATTGCTGTCCCCGTCCAAGTCACGCTCGGCGACGGTAACGTGCAAGACCTGTGGTCAGGGGCGCAGCTTGGGCCGTCCGAACGCCTTTGTGAGATCGAGGTGGATGCCCATGGCGCACGGGTCCTTTGGGCCCGCAAATGAGTGCGACGATCGGGCGGATGCCGATCTCCACTGGCCGGCTAGCCGCTAGCCCGGCCGGCAAAGGGGGTTATTCCCTATAAGTCGCGATGCGGGCACACCGACGGTCGACGCTCGGACAACGAGCTCGGGCTCGAAACGAAGCGACCGGTGCGTGTGGACGGAATGACCCGTGGCCTCCTCGAGCAGCAGCTCGGCCGCCGAGGCACCCAACTCGTATTTAGGTTGCCGCACCGAGGTCAACGGGGGAGAAAGCAAGGACGCAAATGTCACGTCGTCGTAGCCGACCAGGGCCAGGTCGCGTGGCACCTGCACGCCAGCTGCGACGAGCCCCCTCAACACGCCAAGGGCAAGCAGGTCGTTGGCGCACATGACGGCAGTGGGCCGCGGCTCAAGCGCAAGGAGCTCTTCGACAGCCGTCTCTCCGTGCTCGACGCTAAGCGCGTTGACGGCCACCTCACGCAGCTGCTTATGGCCTGAGCGGCTTGCTCGCCTGAAGGCCCGGCGGGCACCGTCTCGTCGGTCCGCGCACTGGCGGATCGTGAGCGGCCCATTGACAAACCCGATTACGTCGTGACCCAGCCCGAAAAGGTGGGTGGCCGCGAGATCCCCGCCCTTTACATCGTCAAGGGCCACTGAGCACAACCCGGTGCTTCCCGGGTCGCGGCCAAGTAGCACAGTAGGGATGCCACGTTTGGCAATAGCTTCCACGTTGTCCAGGGCAGCCTCGACGGGAGCGATCAGCAAGCCGTCGACTCGGTGCTCCTCGAGCGCTGCGCAGGTAGCAGCGCTCACGCTCACCCGACTCGTCACTTGAGCAGACCATCAGCACGTAGCCCTCGTCTCGCAGCACATGCTCGGCGCCACGCACCATTTCCGCGAAGAACGGGTTCGCTATGTCCAACAGTACGACGCCCACTGTGCGGCTCTTCCCCCGCGCAGCTGGTGCGCGGCCGTACTGCGCACAAACCCGGTTCCTTTTATGGCTTGGATGACCCGGGCGCGCGTTGAGGGTGCCACCAACTCTGGGTTGTTGAGGACATTTGAGGCTGTCCCGAGAGACACTTCTGCCATCTCCGCCACGTCTCGGATCGTCGCTCGCGCGCGCCTCCGCGCCCAGTCAGTCATCCGGGACTCCAAGATGAACCCGGTTCGCTCGACGCGCCGCCCGCGCCGATCGAGCCGAGCGAAACGCTCCGCTTCAAAGCGATTTCTGATATCCCTCAACATCTTTGATAAGGCCGTCATGGATTCTAAAGCGCTAGTCCAGCCTGTCAAACCAGCGCTGGGAGCACCGTTTCCTGGAACAGCCGGAGTGGCCTAAGATCGAATGGGTAACCGAGCGCGAAAATAAAATGACTGATCCCGACGTCCAGGTACCGTCGAAGCTGGGTCATCACCGCAGCCGGGTCACCGATAAGCCATGTGTCGCGCAGAGTGGCCAACTCCACCCCATGACTAGCTGCAACGCCGCTGGCGTAGCTCTCGGCAGCGTCCTTCGTTGTTGCTAGTGCCAAGGTGGTATGGATGGAAAACTCGATATCGTCACAGCTCACTGCGATGTCGCGGCGCATGCCTTCAAGTACCGTCATGAGCTCGCCGCATTTCTCAGGTGAGGCAATAACATTCAGCCGGTCAGCGTGCCTGGCGGCAACCTGCAGCGCCCCTTGTCCCGTGCCTCCAACCGTGATGGGAGGGCGCGGCCATTGGAGGGGCTTAGGCTCACACGGGGCGTCGTCGACGTGGTAGTAGTGCCCGTGGAAGGTGGTCCGAGGTTCGCTCCAGAGAAGCTTCACGAGCTGCAGAGCTTCCTCTAGGCGCGCATACCGTTCGGTCAAGGAGGGGAACTCGAGGCCGTAGGTGCGGAACTCATTCGCCGCCCAACCCGCACCCAGAGAAAACTCGAACCTACCTTCGCTCATACGGTCAACCTGCGCTGCAGCCTTCGCCAGGATCGCGGGGTGGCGATAGACAACCCCATTTACCAGAGCCCCAAGCCGGACCCTACTCGTTGCCACGGCGAGCGCGCCGAGTGTAGTGAGAGCCTCAAAACAGGGCTCGCCGACGTCACCCGAAAAGGGTAGGAGATGGTCGAAGGTCCAGATCGACCCGTAACCCAACGCCTCCACCGCCCGGACTGCGCTCAGGTAATGAGGCCAGTCCGTCCGTTGTCCTTGCATATGAACACCGAAATGAAGCTGCCGTCCCCGAATTTCCATTGCTGTCCTTTGCTTCAAGAAGCCGGCGCCCGTCCGATGCCAGGCACGACCGTCACGGCCGACGTCCTCAACACTTACTCCACTCCCGAGCCAGCCAGGCCTCTCATAAATGAGCGCTGCACCGCTACGAAGACGGCGATCATCGGCAATGTGACAATCACGACCGACGCGAAGATCACGTTTTGTGGCGTGATCTCACCTTGAGCGGTGGTCCCGACGACCGCCAGCGTCTGCGTCAGGACCTGGAGTGACCCGCTCTCAGCTGCCACCAGCGGCCACAGGTACATGTTCCACGCCGTCAGCACGGATATGGCAAGGTAGGCCGCCGTGGCCGGCTTGGCCAGTGGTACCACTAGACGTCGGAAGATGGCCCACCACGAGGCGCCATCGATACGTGCCGCGTCGAAGAGCTCTTCAGGCATCTGGCCCACGAACTGGCGGAACAGGAGCGACCCGAACCCGGTCTGAGCGACAACAGGCAGGATGAGCCCTGGGTACGTATTGATCATCTTCAGCTCGTAGGTCACGATAAACGTCGGTATCAAAGTCGTGACGATGGGGATGAACAGCGAAATAGCGAACAAAGCCGTGACCAGGTTTCGTGCCTTGAAGCGCATCTTCGCCACGACGAACCCGCCGCTCACGCACAGGAGCCACTGCAGCCCTACGACCGCGACCGTGAAGATCACCGAGTTGATGAAGCTCCGTACCTGGATGACCTGCGTCAGCCCCGAGAAGGCGTCGGAGTAATTGGCGAAGTGCAACGAGTCCGGGATCACTTGGGGGGGCTGGATCGACAGCTGCGAGTTCGACATCAACGATGCGGCCACCATGTACAGCATCGGGGACGCCAGAACGATGCCGATGACGACAGCAGCCAGGATTCTTGTACGCCTAGCCCAACGGCTGGACCGTATCATCTCGCCACCCTCGACAGGACACGAAGTGTGAGGAGGATACCGCCGACGAGGGCTACCTGGAGGACCGATAAGGCCGCGGCGTAACCGAAAAAGCCGTAGCTGAAGCTGGTAACGAAGATGTAGTAGACCAGCGTCTGGGTCGCGTACAGAGGGTCGCCTTTGGTCAAGATATTTACCAGGTCGAACGACCCGTTGGTAAAAGAGAGCAGAGCCACGATCGCCACCAGGACCGTCATATAGCGTACCCCCGGCCAGATGATGTAGCGCACCCGGCGGACCGGGCCCGCTCCGTCCAAGGTTGCTGCCTCGACCAGGGCGTCAGGGATCCGCTGTAGCGCGGCCAGGTATAGGATCGTGGCGGCTGGGAGGCTCAACCAGACCGTTATGATGTCCAAGGCGGGCAGGCCCAGGTCTGGCTGGCAAGCCAGTCCGGAGGTGTGACGCCAAACCGGGAGATGACATAATCCACGACCCCATAGCCCGGCCCGTCCAGAAATATGTACCGCCAGACCACGGCCGAGGCTGCGAACGACATGGCTGCCGGAATGAGGTACAGCGAGCGCACAACGCCGACCAGACGAAACCGCACATTGATGAGCATCGCCAGCCCTAGTGCTATGACCACGGTCGGGACAACCCCGAACACAATGAACTTCAACGTCGTGACCACGGCTTGGCCTACCAGAGGGTCGTTGAACATCCTGCGGTAGTTAGCCAGGCCTACCCATTTGGGGAGGCCGTTGGTTATGTCCCACGTGGTAAAGCTCAGCCCTAGCCCGCCAATGATGGGCACGACAACGAAAATGCTGAACAGGATGAGGTTCGGGGCGAGGAACGTCGCCGCTGCGAGACCGTTGCGACGTGACGCGGGCGCTGGCAAAGCCGTGCCTCCGGGGGATCTTCAAGGACAAGCGACGGCCTGCACGTGTACGTGCCGGCCGTCGCTTGTCAAGCTGTTGTCGTGGCCTACGTTAGGTGCATCAGGCGCGCGTTAGCCGGCGAGCGCGTATGCGGCGACCATCTGGCTCTGAAGGTTTGTGAACGCCTTGGCGACACTTTGATGGCCGGTAGTGGCCGCCGTTACAGCGGCGGGGACGTCGGTGTTCGACAGGCTGAAAACTATGCCTGGAGTCTGCGGCGCGATGGTGGCGCTGCCGGCTGCGATCACGTAGGCGTCACTGTTGGCGGGACCACCCACAAGAGTACGCCATACAGCGTTCGGGGTGTTGAGCGAGGCCACAGAAGGCACCGTTCCAAAGGTCTTCTCTGCGACGACCTGACCCGCGGCCGAGAAGTAATAGTGCAGGAAGGCGATCACCAGCGGGTTGTGCACAGCGTTCGGGGCGACGGCCAAGCCCGAGCTTCCTCCGCCGGTAGGCCTGACCAGTTGGCCGTTGGCGCCGGTGACCAAGGGCATCGGGACCACGTTGTACTGGAACTTGTTGCCGATCGCCTGCTGAAGACCAGGCAGGTTCCCTCGTACCTCGATGGACATTGCTGCCTCACCTGACTCGAAGAAGGGTTCGCAACCGGACGAGCCGTTCTTGGCCTGCTGCTGCGCCTCGGGGACAGCATCACCATTGAGCATGGGGTCGATCATGAGCGTCCACGCCTTCAGGGCGGCTGGGGTGTCCAGGGTTGGCGTGGTCTCGGTGAACGACGTCACACCGTAAGCCTTCAGCACCGGGTTGTACTCGGCCTGCCAGTCGGGGCGCTCGCAGATACCGTACTGAGTCTGCGAAGCCCCCGAGCCGACCTTCAGCTTGGCGGCGTCGGCGAGCATTTGGCTCCAGGTCCAGTTGTCAGTCGGGAATGGTACGCCAGCGGCCTTGAACTCGTTTTCGTTGTACATGATCACGGTGGCGTCGGCTTCGTTGGGCAACCCGAACACTTGGCCGGCACCGAAGGGCGCATCCGAAGGCGGGATGTAGGACGACAAGAAGCCCGGGATCCAGTAGCTCTGGGGGTAAGGCATGCCAGCCTTGAGGTCAGGCGTGATGTCGCCTACGAGGCCGTCGACCTCAAGGGTTGGCGTCAAGACGTCATAGATCTCGTCGATCATGGGCTCGTTCCCGGCCAGGCGTTCAGTTTGGAGCAGCGGGATATAGGTGGTTGTGGCGTTGGAGACGTCTGCGTACTGGACGTGCACGTTCGGGTAGACCTGCTCGAAGGATTTGATAACAGCCTCGAGGACCGGAGCGTTGAATGTCGAGATGTTCATTGTAAGAGTGCCGCTCAGGGCACTCCTCATGTCGGACGCGCTTGCCGTAGCCCCGGATAGACCGAATACGAGGCCACATGCACTGGCGGTGGCCAGCACTTGCCTTCCTAAGGTGGCCCGGTGCGCCGAGGTTGCGTTCACTTTGCGCTCCGATGACGCCTTTGTTAGATGGTTTGTAGATGTCATTGGCATTACCTCTTTCGTTTGTGCTTGCTTCTCAATTCGTACGAAGATGAGCGCCTTCGTCTGGGGACGTCTCACATATAAGGTGGCGATTAGTCGATTGCATTACGGGAGGACTTACCTCGCGGTCTATGTGCGAGGTGTTGGCCCCAACCCGATTTTCGGTGTCCCGATAGTTATGCCTCATATCCCCCTTTCTACGAAATCACCGTTCACTTCCTGGTGGAGCCTGCCCTATTTGCACCGCGGAGAGGCACCGAGTCGCCATTGCGCACGTAAATGGGAATTCGTTCAAGCGGAGCGTTCGCCGCGGTCCACTCCCCGCCTTCGAAGCGCTCGCCCGTGAAGGCGTCCGTCCAAGAGACGCCTTGGGGCAGGTACACGCGCCGCGACCGGGCACCAAGTTCAGTCACAGGGGCAACAATCACCGAGGGGCCGAACAAGTACTGGTCTTCGATTGTCCATGCGGTTGCATCCTCGGGAAAATCGAACCAAAGGGGACGCATCGGCGGGAGCCCGTGCTCGGCGGCGGCGGTCATCTGCTCTAAGACGTAGGGCTTTATCTGTTCCCGGAGGCGCAGGATGTCGCTCAGGATCCCGTAGACCTCGTCCCCGTATGACCAGACTTCGTTGGGCCCGCCGGACATGGCCTGAGAAAGTGGGCTGCGCGGAAGACGGTCGCCGTGAAGCCGGAAGAGCGGGCACCACACCCCGTACTGGAACCAGCGGACAATAAGCTCCTGGTAGTCTGGGTCGCTCGGATCACCTCCGTGAAAGCCCCCGATATCAGTCGACCACCAGGGGACGCCTGACAAGCCGACATTGAGGCCCGCGCGGACTTGGGCAGCCAAGGACTGGAAAGTGGCAGGGATATCGCCGGACCATAGGAAGGCTCCCCATTGCTGGCTTCCCGCCCACGCCGACCGCACCAGGCTTATGACATGTTCTTCTCCAGCGGCGCGCATGCCGTCGTAGATAGTGCGCGCATGGTCGGCGGGGTAACGGTTCAGGACCTCCCTTCCTGGCCCAGCGGTAAGGCGGAGGTTATCGACGTGGCCTGGCCTAAGTTCTGGCTCGCAAGCATCCAACCAGAACAGCTTTATCCCGTAGCTGTAGTAGTTCGCGTACAGTTGCTCCCACAGGTACTCACGAGCCTCGGGGTTGCTCGCGTCATAAAAGGCGACCGGCAGCCGGGTGCTCGCATGGCGGTCAGGCCAGTCCGCATGATGGCCTGGCGCGCCTCTTTCAGTGGCGATGAAATAGCCAGCGTTCAGCATAGGCTGGTAATTCGAAGACATCACGCTCACTGACGGCCATACGGAGACCATAAGGTGAACTCCCAGGTCCGATAGCTCGTCGACCATGGCTTGAGGGTCGGGCCATTCGCTAGGTTCGAAGCGCCAGTCGCCGAGCTGGGTCCAGTGGAAAAAGTCCACAACGATTACGGAAAGAGGCAGGCTGCGACGGTGGTACTCTCGCGCGACCTCGAGAAGCTCTTCCTGCGTCCGGTAGCGAAGCTTCGACTGCCAGAAACCTGCTGCCCACGAAGGCAGCATGGGCGCGTGGCCCGTGACTTCGGCATAACGGGCCATGATTTGCCCCGGAGATCCCGTCGTGACCCAGTAATCGATCTGGCGGGCGCTGTCGGATACCCAGCGCGTCGCCGTGCGTCCCAGTTCAACCCGTCCGACGGCCGGGTTGTTCCAGAGGAACCCGTACCCGCGGTTGGACAAAAGAAATGGGATCGTGACTTCAGCATTGCGTTGTACCAGGTCGAGCACTATGCCCTTTTGGTCCAGACGTCCGTGGGTATGCTGACCCAGTCCGAAGAGCCGTTCGTCTTCATACGCAGCAAAGGACTGTTCGAGCTGCTGATAACCGTTTCCCATGGCGGTGAAATTACGCGGCCCTGGCCACCAGAAATGGATAGGCTTTTCGACTAGCAGTTCGGCCCCGCTATCGTTCCGAAGGAACCGAATGTGCCCCAAGGCGTCGACCGAGGCGGTGATGGCCCCTGCAGTTATCGTGGTCTTGCCACCTTCGTGCTTGACGACTGCGCGGGCGGATGGTTGCGCCGTGAGAGCGCCATGGCCTTCCAACAGAGTGTCGAGTGTGGCCCGGACGCGTAAGCTGTCTTGCCCCCAGGGCTCAATCCGTACGAGTTCCGGGCCAGAGCGCCAGGTGAGAGCCTGGTCGTTGTCGATGAACCTAGGCAGAGCGATCTCGTCGTCAGCCTGGGGGAAAATAGACGTCACGGTGTCCTTCGCTTGCTTGATCATGGTGGGGCTGCGAAGGGTTTTCTCGTCTCCGAGCCCGCATTTGTGAGTGAACGCTGCTCGGGCACGACAAATCAAGGCTGTCGGCCCGGCCAGTTACAAGGTCGAGAGGTGGTACTTCGGGGCCACGGGGCCCTTTGACGTGTGCCGGTTCTTTAGGTAGCGGAGCGCTTTCTCAGCCACTAACGAACCGAATTGGCCAAAAGGCCGAGGGTCTTGTGCCGCTTGGTTACGGCGCTTGCGCCGATGTCGGGGTCATCCGTAAGCGTTCATGGTCCTCTCCAGTGACGCTGTCTAGTAGGCCTCTGCGAGCGCGCGCTGATGCGCCGCCTGTGCTTGGCCATGCCGTTTGTGGGCCCGCCTTCCCTGGACGGGCCATCGCCTCGTGGTGTCCCGGCCCTGCGGGAGCCAATGGAGGTCGAAGCGCATAATGACGGGTCAAGCTAGCCGATGAGAGGACGCAGGTCAAGGCTTATCTAAGCGGTTCGACTTTGCGCCCGAAAGCGGGCCCGGGACCCCCCGGGACAAGCTCAAGTCACCGCCGCGGAGAGCTCTCCTCGACGGGGCCAAGAGCCCGCGTTACCGCTGCGTCGGGCCGATCACCCGGCCTGCTCATGCGCTTCGTGCCCTTGCGCCAGCACGGACCGGTCGCGCCTGGCGCCGGAGTTGTCGAGAGCCCGGTCGGCGGCATAACTTGCCAGAGGGGCGGCGGCAGTCGATTCGCGCAGGATGATCGGTAGCTGCAGCAAGCGGCTAATGGGAGGGTGCGCACGGTCTTCGAGAAGACGGACCAAGAACCGTACTGCCTCGGCAGCCATCTCTTCGACCGGGTGGTGAGCGGCAGTCAGGCGCGGGGACAACGCCTCTGGCCATCGGGTGTCTGCAAGGGCGATAACCGACACGTCCTGCGGTACCCGGAGCCCGGCGCTGGCAAGGGCCTGATAGATACCCCAAAGGGCATGGTCATTGATGACGGCGATACCGGTGAAGTCGCGGCCCTCGGACAGCAAGTCTTGGGTTACTCGGAGCCCCGACTCGGGGTTCACTTCACTGTATACGACCCGGCCGCTGACACCAAGCTCTTCGCAGGCCTGAACAAACCCTTCCTGGGCACGGCGTGCCGGGCCGAAGCCGCGAGAGTACAGCTCTTCCCCGGTGTTGAACAGGACGATGCGCTGATGGCGTAAGTCGGCAAGGTGGTGTACAAACGCCCGGGCTAATGCCGCGAAATCGATGTCAACCCAGGTGTAGTCATCGGGACGCGCAGTGCGCCCCACCGTCACGAACGGGACACCCTCTGCTCGGAGACGCTCGACACGTTGATCCTCGAGCGAAACCTCCAGCAGTATGACCCCGTCGACGCGCTGCTCCTCGATAAGGCGGGCGAAAACCTGGCGCTCTTCAAGGGAGATCGAAACGAGCACGTCATAGTCCGCAGCCTGTGCCGCCTGGACCACCCGTGGGATGAAGTCGACTGCGAAGGATGAAAGCGACCTTCCCTGGGGAGGGATGAGCAAGCCGATGGTATTTGTCCGCCCGTGAGCGAGAGCCCTCGCTGCTGCATTGGCCCGGTAGCCGTGCATCTTGATCGCTGCTTCCAGCCGCGCTCGGGTGGCGAGAGACACCGGGCGCTTGCCGGAAAGAAACGCGGACACTGTCGCTGTTGATACACCAGCCTGCTGAGCAATGTCGCGGATGCTGACCCGGGGACTGCCGCCGTGCCTTGGGTTATCGGCCTGGGCCATCCGGGCTCCTCTCATGGCACCAATGCCGGTCGGCTGGTGTCAACAAACATTGTCGGGCGACCCCTGTAACCAGGTCCTTCAGTAGCCGGTACGGCGTTGGCCAGCACATTCGCATTCTAAGGGTCACGCTCCCCACGGGGTTCTCGGATGCTTCTCTCCGGGGCCTTCTCAACTGAGCCTAATGCTCCCGTGTACGCAGCGTGCCTCGAACGCCCGGCACGCCGCGCCTTTGCACCGCCAGCGTTCCTTGCGCACTAGCCGTAGGTCGCGGAAGTTGTCAGAGACGCGTTCACAGCCACATCGAGCCCGGTGGAGCTAGCTGAACAACATGAGCCGCTCGACCGTCGCGCCGGCTCCGGCTCCGCCATATACGACAGGCCCATTACCTTTACGCTTAGCCTCGTACATTGCGGTGTCGGCGTGCCTGAACAGTGTGGTCGGGTCCCGTCCGTGGTCCGGGAACAATGCGATACCGACGCTCGTCGCTACTTGCACGGCGAGGTTGTCGAGCCAAAGGGGCTCTAGGAGCCTCTTATAGATGCGCTCAGCCATTGCGACGGCAGTTCCCTTAATCGGGCCCTGGCCGACCACTAAAATTGCAAATTCGTCGCCGCCCATCCTGGCAACAGTGTCGGTTGCCCGGGCCAGTCCGGCCAGGATGGCGCCGATCTTTTGCAGTAGGAGGTCACCGTAGTGGTGGCCGAGAGCGTCGTTCACCTGCTTGAAGTCGTCTAAGTCGAGAACCAATAGCGCCAAGGCGACATCACCCGTGTCAGCTTTTGTTAGGGCCTCGTCCATCCGCTCGGAGATCAGGGCACGGTTAGGCAGGTCAGTCAGTCGGTCGTGGAACGCCCGGCGCTGCATTTCGGCCAACTGCGTCCGCTCGGACTCGCGCAGCCGGGCGTTGTCGACGACTAGCGCGCCCTCCAACATTAACTGGCGGGCGAGAGCTTCGTCGTGATGCGCCCAGGTACGCGAGACAGTGACATCGCCGCACATGACGTAGCCGATGTGGCCTTCAGCAGATAGGAGCGGGAGGGCGACGTACGACCTGAACCCAAGGGTCTCTACGAGCCCGCCGGGACGGACCGGGAGGAGCTTTGAGTCGCCAACCAAGGCCGGGCCGAGCGATTGCGCCGTTCTTTGCCAAGCCGGCGATTCATTAGCCCGCTTGCCCACGAGCGCGGCGGCCAGGGCGTCGCAGATGTCCGGCGGGGCCCCGACACCCACCGTGAAGGAAATAACCCCATTCCTGTCAACGGCGTACATGCCGGCGCGCTCACACTGGAAGGCGTCGGCGGCCACTTGGGCCAGGATAGTGCCAGCTTCACGAACAGTGCTGGCCCCTGAGCCGTTCTCGAGCAGCCGCCGGATCGCGGCGCTGGACCGGTCGTTGAGCCTCTGTTCCTCCCCTCTCGTGTCCCGCTCAATAGCTTGAGCTAATTGACGGCCTATGGCCTGCACCACTTCCGCGTGCTCCTCGCGCAGGCTCTTGCGGTTACTGCTCGCCGCAACCATCACACCTAACACGCCCGAGGAGCTGCGCAATGGTGCCGCAATCAGCCAGCTCGTAGTGCCACTACAGGAGGCTTCGGCCATCCCGCTAGATAGCACCCGGTGGGCGGCACGAGTTTCGGTTGCCATCGGGGCATGGGCGGTACTGGGGTACCTACCAGCCAACGTCAGAGTGGCCGGTCCATTGGTCACCTCGGCAGCCCGATCGGCTAGCAAGACGAAGGCGCGGTCAAAGTGGAACGTCAACGCGAGCCGGGTGCAAACGAAGTCGGCGAGCTGGAATGGCGAGGAACCTGGGCGGGAGGTGAGTTCGACCACGCTTATGAGCAGATCCCGCTCAGCCGCGAACTCGCAGCTGTCCACCGAGCCACAAGTGGCAGGCGTTGCCACCTCGCCCGCGTCGCGCACAACACCGTCCGCGGTCGTCACTTACTCTTATCGGCGGCGCCGCCGCGTCTCTGAAGACAACCACCAGTGCGGTGGCCTAGTCCTGCGATACGCCGGCGCCGCTAACCTAGGGCCGCCTGTGCCCGGTTCTTGTAGATCTCCCAGGAGCTGAGAATGTGGGCCTTGACCGCTCGGGCGGCGCCCTCCGGGTCACGCTTAGACAGCTGCTTATAGATAGCGACGTGGCCCCGATGGGACCGCATGTTGTCCTCGGGTGCCCGGTGCGTCCGGCTGTAGTAGGTGCTCGTCAGGGCGAGCGGTTGTACCGACCTCAGGATCGATCTCGCTAATTGGTGCCCCGAGAACCTCGAGATCATGTCGTGGTAAGAGATGTCTCCCGCGGCATAGCCATCGGGGTCGTTCAACATCCGCTCCAGCGCGACGAGGTGAGAATGCAACTCGTGCAATTGCGCGTCCGTGATCTTGTTGGCGGCTCGCTCAGCCATTTGGCTCTCCAACGCGGCACGGATGTCGATCAAATCATCGAAGATCGCTAGGGTGTCGTCACTTGCGATAACTGCCTTCAACACCAGGGGGTCAAGCAAGTTCCAATGTTCGGTTGGCAAGATCGTGGTGCCGTGCCCTTGCTTTACTACCAAAAGCCCTTTTTCTTCCAGGAGCTTGAGCGACTCACGGATGACCGACCGGCTCACGCTGTAGTCCTGGCACAGAACGGGTTCGGCGGGTAAGGACGATCCCGGCGGGAGGGTGCGGGAGACGATCCGGTCGATCAAGGAGGCGACGACAGCCTCGCCCAGGCGGGCCGGACGTCGGCTCCAGGGAATAGCGGTGTCGGCGACAGGCCATGTCATAGGCGTCGGCCCGCTGGCAAGGGAACGGCCGGCTCGTTTGGGGGCGGGGGAGAACCCCTCCACATCTCCATCTAGTGAGCCTACGCGACCAGTGGGGGCAGTTGCGACAAGTGGTGTCCCCAAGTCGTGTGATCGCGGCTTGCGCAGCCGACGGGCATGTGTCATCATACCACAGTCGTCTTATGTCCTACCTTCTCGCAGGGAGCTCATGAAGATCACCGCGGTCGAGGTCCACAGGGTCCTGGTGCATGCGCCAGACCCGCCGTTTGTTTGGCGCCGCGGGCTGCCCGGTAGCCCGGCCGAGGGTTATGGCGCCGTGCTCCAGCTCACGACCGACGCTGGCTATGACGGTGTGGCCTTTCAGGCCAGGCTCGCCTCGAGCGCGGTGTTCCCCGACATCGTTGACCGCGTATTGCGCAAGGTCCTCGTTGGCGAAGATCCCTTTCAGCGGGAATGGTTATGGCACAAGCTGTGGGAGCTCGACCGCGTGGAGGAGATCCCCCTCTACTTGCTTGGCATGGTCGACGTGGCTCTGTGGGACCTAGCCGGGCGGGCAGCAGGCATGCCCACCTGGCAACTCCTCGGAGGCTTCCGCAAGGAGATCACCGCCTATGCGTCGACGGTTACCTACGCCTCCATCGACGAGTACCTGGACGTGGCGGACCAGTGCGCCGAGCTGGGCTACCCAGCTCTGAAGCTGCACGCTTTCGGCGACGCCCGGGAGGATGCCAGGTTGTGCGAGGCCGTCCGTGAGCATGTCGGGAACGCGGTGCCGCTCATGTACGACGGCTCTGCGGGGTTCGACCTGCCGGATGCCGTCTACCTAGGCGACGCTTTGGCCGCTGCCGGTTACCTCTGGTACGAAGAGCCGATCCGGGAGTTCTCGGTAACCGCGTACAAGTGGCTGGCAGAGCGAGTCCGGGTACCGCTGCTGGTCGGCGAGACCTCGGACGGTGCGCATATGAACACCGCTGATTTCATTGCCTCGGGCTGTGCGAGCTTTGTCCGCACCAGTGCCGAGCTGCGCGGTGGCCTCACCGGTGCCATGCGCACAGCGCACCTGGCCGACGCCTACCGCTTGCGAGCCGAACCGCACGGCCCCACCTTGACCAACCGACATTTGTGCATGGCCATCTCGAACTGCACGTACTACGAGTCGCTGGTCTGGGGTAACCCAGTCCGCCGGGAACGGGGTATCGACAAGCGCGGCATGGTGCCCGCACCGACCGCTCCTGGCGTTGGCCTGCCGGCAGGGCCGAGTACCCGGAGGCGCTTATGCCCTTTGTTGTGGCCGACGTCAATTGACCGCCTGGGCCGGCCAGGCCGTTTGACCGCTTAAGAAACCAACGAACCACGAAATAAGGAGGAAAATGAAAGACAACTCAATCTCACGCCGCCGTGCCCTGCTGGGCCGGCCGCGCCGCTTGTTCAATACCCTCGCAGCAACCGGGTTGGCCGTTTCGATGGCCACGGTCGGTGCGAACATCGCCATTGCTCCAGCCCAGGCCAGCTCGGCGCCGATCGTGGTTTGGGTCGACGCCGCCCGAGTACCGCAGGTCAAGGCCTACGAGAAGGCAAACCCCAGCGTCAAGATCGATCTCGTGACTTTCGACGGCGGCGATAACGGCTCTGGCAGCATCGAGAGCAAGGTAAGCCTCTTCAATCGCGTCGGCCACGGCTGGCCGGACATCGTGTTCTCCGGCGAGGCAAATGACGTCCAAAGGCTGGGCCTCCCGCCCTTCGATTTCCCGGAGGTGCTCAACCAGGGAGGTCTCCTCCCGAACGGGCTCCTCAAGGGTTACGCCACGGGTACGCTCGCCGACTGCTACATCGGCGGGAAGCTCGAGTGCCTCCGCAACGATGTCGCCTTCGACGTGTTGTGGGTCAACGTCGCGCTTATGAAGCAGTTCGGCTACACGGTCCCCACCACCTGGCAGCAGTGGCAGGCGATCGGCGAGGACGTGGCCAAGAACCACCCCGGCTACATAGTCGGCAGCATCGGCGACGACTTTGACCAGGAAATCTACCTCCAGGCGGCCCAGTGCCATATGAACGATGAGATCAAGCCGTACACCATTCTCGACAACCCGGCCGACCCTAATTGCACCGGGATGGCTAGTTTGCTTGACCCCCTACAGGCCGACGGCGCGCTCTCGCCGAGTTACGTCTTCGCCAGCACCTATGGGAAGCAGTACGGTGTGTCATCTTCATTCCCTAACGGCCATGTGCTCATGATGCCCGGCCCGGCATGGTACTCGGGCGCCATATTCTGCGGCACCTGCGAACTGGGCGAGCTAAAGGGGACTGTCGCCGCATACCCACCCCTGCGCTGGGCGGGCACCCCCAGGACCTATACGGGCGACGTGGGCGGCGGACTTTGGATTATGTCGTCCCACACCGCGGACCCCCAGGCCGTCGCAAAGGTGCTGGTCGGACTGGCCACTTCGACTGTGTCGCAGAACCTGTCGCAGGGTTACCCGGGCTACATCCCGGCTGCGAAATCGTGGATCGCCTTGCAAGACGCCAGCGGGTTTTGGGCCACTCCTCTGGCGCCGGCCTTCGCCCAAGCGGTTAACGAGGTCTGGAGCGGCTGGACCGAGACTCCTTGGGACACGATCGGCATATGGACCGACTCCGTCTTGCCGAACCTGACAGCGGGCGACAGCGTGTCGTCCCAGCTACCTGGGTTGGGGGCGGCTATCTCGAACTACGCACAAAGTGACGGCTTCACCGTCGTCACCAAGGCGTAGCTCCCTCAGTGAGCGGCACCGTCAGCCTGCCCGTCCCGGAGCGAGCCCAGGGCCACACTGGGCGCGGGCGGGCTGGTGGTCGCCACCGCGCCGGCTACGCGTTCGTAGCCGTTTACCTAGTACTGCTCCTTCTTTTTGGCGTTCTACCGACCGCTTACGCCGTCTACCTGGCCTTTACCAAAGCCGCAGGAAGACGTGTGAGCGTGGGACCGATCAGTTTTGCGCAGTGGGCCGGCCTCTCCAACTTCTTCGCCACCGGGAGGGATTTCCGGTTCCTGCCCGCCTTCGAGCACATCGGGCTATACCTGGTGATCTGGCTAGTCGTGCTAGTGGTGCTGGTGCTGGGGCTGGCTCTATTGCTGCACGGCGGGGTAAGACGGACGGTCCCCTTTTTTCGTTTCCTGTTCTATCTTCCCGGTGCCCTCGCTGGCTCCGCCAGTGTCCTCGTCTGGGCCTTCATGCTCGACCCCGATATCAGCCCATGGCATTTTGTGCTCTCCTGGCTCCACGATTCCAGCATGCCCCAAACGATCGCACCCGGGCACCTGCCGGTCATCTTCGCGGTGATCGCCTTCTGGACGGGCGCAGGTGGCTGGATCGTGGTGATGAACGGGGCTCTCAACAACATCTCCGACGAAGTGGTCGACTCTGCCAAGATCGACGGCGCCAACGCCTGGCAGCTCGCCATGCGGATCAAGCTGCCTCTGATCAAGAGGTGGGTGGTCTTCATGTTGATCCTCGCCTTCGCCGCCGGGACGCAGCTCTTCGTAGAGCCTCAGCTCCTCGGCGCAGCCAGCTTGGGCATGGTGAGCCCCACCTGGTCGCCGAACCAGCTGGCCTATTATTTCGCCACTCAAAACGGCAATTTCAACTACGCCGCCTCGATCTCGGTCGACCTCCTGATCGTCGGGCTCATGGCGGCCACCTTGCTCGTCTTCCGCTCCAAGTTGTTCCAGATCGACTAAAGGCGGCTCGACCGTATGGCCCAGATAACTGCGCAGCCCGTTGGGAGGCATCCGGCAGCTGACGCCTCGTCGGCGGCCGGCCCCACCCGTCGGCGACGTCGGTTGTCAGGCCGCCCCACCTGGGCGCGGCTGGCGTGGTTCATCGTAATGCTGGCCTTCACAGGCTTCTTCGTGGTCCCGGTGATCTGGCTGTTTATCGCGCCCACCAAGACCGACCACCAGTTGGTCTACTGGAACCCGCTGGCTTTGGGGTCTTTCCATACCTTCCTTCGGACATGGGACCGAGATCTACGCCTTCCAGGCCCACGAGCTGCTGGTGTGGCTGTGGAACTCGGCCCGTTACTCTCTCGGCGGTGTGTTCCTGGCGCTCGCCTGCGCCGTCCCGGCTGGCTACGGGTTAGCGCTGACGGAGTTCATCGGCCGGAAGGTGCTCCTCGGCATCACCCTAATCGTGATGATCATGCCCGCCAGCGCCCTCGTGCTCCCGCTCTTCTTGGAGATGAACCTCCTGCATCTCTCGAACTCGGCTTGGTCGGTGGTCCTCCCGTTTGGATTCTTCCCGTTCGGCGTTTATCTTTCCTACATTTTCTTCTCATCGACGATCCCCAAGGAGCTCCTGGCCGCGGCCAGAGTCGATGGTTGCAACGAGTGGGGGGTATTCCGCCACGTGGCGTTGCCCCTAGCCCGGCCAATAGTGGCCCTCGTCGGGTTCTTCGCCTTCGTGTCGGATTGGACCAATTTCTTCCTCCCCTTCGTGATGTTCTATACCGACAGGCAGTACCCGCTCCCGGTCGGACTGGATTACCTCATTTCCTCAACGGCCGCTTTCAACCCCGTTGCGTCAGCGGCCGCCAGCCCGGTCCTGAGGCCGGAACTGGCGATGGCCACCCTCGTGGCGATCGCCCCGGTGTTCATCATTTTCTTCTTCGCTCAGCGATCGCTGGTCACCGGGATGCTGGCTGGCTCTACCAAGGAGTGACAGAGGCCGCCGTGCCGAACAGTCGACGTCGCCATCACCGGGTCTACGGCACGCGCTTGAATCTCAACACCATGGCGCATAAGCAGGACCCGCGCGGTGCGTTCAGCATCACGAACGTCGGGAGCTGGTCATCTGGGACGTACCTACCGATGGGCGCCGTGGTCAACCGCCGCACAGGGCACTCCTGGCTATGGCAGATCGAGAACAATGGTGCCTGGCACTGGCAAGTGGGCGAGCACTGCCGGTACAACGCCAAGGCGGCCCACCCCGGGGAATGGCGGCATGGCGCCTATTTGGCTCTCCTCGGCCCAACGGACGCCGAGCACCAATGGCGGCTCGTCCTACAGCCTGGGGAGTCGTTTTCAACTGTCCCCATAAGCGCTCGCCGTCAGCAACGACGGCTTTGAGGGCGCTGTAGCGGGGCTTACCCGTTACGAGCCATGGTGGGAATCGGTGGGTGCCTGGCGCCCTTCCGAGACCAGGTTCCCTAACGGCATCACCGAGGTGCTGGACCGCATAAGAGGGGAGGGCATGGTAGCGGGCCTGTGGCTGGAACCTGAAGTGGTGGGAGTGCGCAGCCCGGTCGCAGAGCAGCTCCCAATTGAAGGGTTCTTCGGGCGCAATGGTGAACGTGTCGCGGAGAGCGGCCGCTACCACGTCGACCTGTCCCACCCGGCCGCACGGGGGCACCTCGACCAGGTGGTGGACTTCCTTGCGGGGGAGCTGGGTGTCGGGTACCTCAAAATGGACTATAACGTCGTGGTCGCGCCTGGTACCGACACCAGGGACCCGAGCCCCGGCGTCGGGATGCTCGCGCACAACCGAGCGTTCCTCGATTGGGTCGACGGGGTCCTCGATCGCCACCCCGGCCTCACCGTCGAGAGCTGCGCCTCTGGCGGCATGCGTACCGACTACGCGTTGCTGTCGCGGTTCCAGTTGCATTCAACCAGCGACCAGCAGGATTACCTGCGCTACCCACCGATCTCTGCAGCAGCCCCGGTGGCGCTCCCGCCGGAGCAAGCCGCATCCTGGGCGTACCCTCAGCCCGAATGGAGCGATGATGAGATCGCCTTTACGCTTTGCAATGCGCTGCTAGGCCGCGTCCATCTCTCTGGGCACATAGACCGGATGAGCGCCGCTCAGCAGCAGCTGGTGGTCGACGCGATCAGGACCTACAAGCGGATCAGGCCGGATTCTGCGACCGCCGTGCCCTTCTGGCCGCTCGGGCTGCCCGGTTGGGCGGATCCGTGGGTCGCCCTGGGGATGCGCGCAGCCTCCGCTAGCTATGTGGTTGTTTGGAACCGAGGACGAACCGGATCTGCACCGGGGACAGATCGGCAGTCAGGCGCGTCCGGGCCCGCCGAGCTGGCCGTGCCGGTTGCTCACATGAGTGGCACGCACGCCACTGCTGAGGTCCTTTACCCCGTGCTCGGCGGCGCGGTCGTCGAGTGGCGCTCTTCAACGGGACAGTTGATCTTGAAGCTCCCCAGTGCCCCGTCCGCCTGCCTCATCGGCCTCGCCCCGGGTTCACCCGCGGGTCGACCGCGACACCGCGGCGCCCGAGAGTGCCGGGCACCGAACTGTTCACCAGTGGCCCGCTCGTCCCGAAAGGGCCGCTCGGGCCAGGATCTTTTCCGCGACCTCCATCGTCTTCAGGCAGTCCCGGAAGGGCGAGGTCGTCACCTCCGCGCCACCTGAGAGCGAGTCGATGAACTCACGGTTCGTCGCCCGGAAGCCTCCGTAGACGTAGAAGTCCTCACCGCCGGCCACCTCTTTGGCGTCATAGCACTTCCCTTGGTAGTCGCCCTCCACGTAGACGTAGGCTTTCCCCTCTGGCTCGGCATCGGTATATATGCCGGGAGCGTGCATCTCGACCCGGAACACCCTCCGGCCACTCACCCAGCTGTTAAGGAGCACCCCGACGGAGGAGTTGTCGAAATACAGGGTCGCGCCTATCCAATTGATGTCTGGGGCCCCACCCTGGCGCATCGGCTCTCCAAGCCTTCCACCTCCCCTCCGCAGATCCATCGCAAGGTATCTATGGAGTGCACGCAGTCGTCCATCATGTGGTCTCTCGCTCCCCACATAGGTTCGGGCGACCACTTGTAAAACTCGCACACGGCATGGGTGATCGGCCCCTTGGCGGTGCATGCGGCGTGGACCTTGCGTAGCAGCGGGCTCGAGCGGCGCTGGTGGCTCACCTGAGTGATGGTTTTGTGCTGCTCGGCCAACTCGGTCAGCATCGTCGCCTGGTGCAAGTTGAGGCCCATTGGCTTTTCGACGTAAAGGTTGCAGCCCTGAGATAGGCACCACACCCAAATGTCGTAAAACATGTGAGGTTGACCGATGGCATAGACGCCGTCGGGCTGGAGCTTTTCAATCATCTCCTTGTAATCCGTGAACCTTGCCATTACCCCCCAGCGCGGGGTCAGCCGCCACGCTTGCTATGCGGAGCCCCTCGGCACCAAAAGCAGCGACCGCCTCGGTCAGCCCCTGTTCTACCTTGTCCGGGCTGACCTGAAAGCCCGGCCTCACGGGCAGCTCGACACCGTCAAAGCCGAGCTTGCGGACGTGCCTGGCGAGCTCACCGAACCCCGCCTCTCTCCAAGGTTTGGTGAAAACGGTCCACCCTCTAGGCTCCCATCGCGCCATCTCATCTCTCTTTCTCTTTTGGTCTGCTTACCAACTGAGGCGCTACCGCTGGCGGGAGGTCCCTCCAGTCAATGAGTTACCACGACGATGCGACCATTGGGTTCCTGCCGGACTGGTAGTGGGTCGGTCAGCTCGCCAAGGAAATACCGATCATCGATCCCCCGGAAGCCCATGAACCCATACTCGCCAGGTTGCTCCTCGAGGAGCTTTCCCGCGTAAAGAACCCCTAGTCCGTCGTTATCAGCAACGGGAACGTCGGTGGGCGAGTACGGCCCCGAGAAATGTCGCGCTCGAAAAGGCAAAAGTTCCTGCTTGACCAGGGACACCCAACCTCTTGAGGCGCGCGGCCGAATGGTCCTCCGCCAAGCACGAGAACAGGATGGCATAGGACCCGTCGAGTTGGACGAGCTGGGGCACCTCTACCTGAGAAAATTCACCGGCGTTGGTGAGCGGAGGGAGCACTTCCCAGTTGACGAGGTCGCTGGAGCGAGCCTGCGCGACGACGCCCGCGCCATCGACCGGTCCCGACGACGAGCGCGCCGTTATCAAGACGTGAAACAGTTCGTCGCTGGGCCGGCGGAAGAGCCAAGGGTCCCGCCAGGATTGGTCACGCCAACGGCCTTGCGAGAGCACTTCGTACCACTCTGGGTCGACCTCGAGAACTGGGTTGCCCGGGTGCTTGTCCCAGTGCACAAGGTCGTCAGAGGCGGCGAGCCCGATCCGTTGCACGAGGCCTCCCTCCGCCCTATTTACGCCGGTATACAACATGTACCAGCGGCCCTCGTGCCCAATGGTGCTCCCCGTCCAGGTTGCAAGGTCGTCCCAGCTGCCGCTCACGCCTGGCTGGAGGGCGTCGGAGAGCACACGCCAGTCGCGATAGTCAGCCGAAACCGCGTGGCCGATGGTGGCGTTGTGGTGACGAAGAGCCGGGTTGCCAAGGGCTCGCGGTGCTTGCAGGTAGAACAGATGGTGCTCCCCGCCGCGACGGACGAGCCAAAAGTCCCAGACCCACTTGTCGGGCAGACGGAACGACATTGCAACCCCTATCCCTTGAGTGAGCCTTGAAGAAGCGCTGTGACAAAATGGCGCTGGAACACGATAAACAAGATGATCGTCGGCGTGAGGATGAGCAGTGAACCGGCGGACAGCAGTGGGATATTGGTGCCCCACTGCCCTTCAAAAGCACCGAGCGCCCCGGCCATCGTCCCGTTCGTCGGGTTGTCCACGAGGACGAGGGAGAGGAGGAACTGGTTCCAGGTCCAAACCGACAGCAGGATAGCGAGTGACGCGAGCGCCGGCCGTGCCAGAGGGACATGCACTCGCCAGAACAATTGCCAGGTGGTTGCCCCATCGACCCGAGCTGCCTCGGAGAGCTCGCGAGGCGCGCTTACGAAGTGAGCTCGCATCCAGTAGACGCCAAAAGGCATGAAGAGCCCGATCAGCGGCAAGATGATAGCCCACCGGCTCCCAAGTAGGTCCATATCCCTAATTTCGTAATAGAGCGGCACGATGACGCCTTCGAACGGCAGCGTCAGGCCGAGCAGGAACAGCACGAAGGCGATCTGACCACCGCGTACCCGGAGGTGGCCAAGGGCGAACCCTGCCAGCGTGGCGATAAGGACCGACACGGGGACAACGCCGATCACAATCGACACGCTCGACTCGAAGATGGCGCCCATATTGGCCACGTTGAAAGCCTGGACGAAGTTCCCCCACTGCGGGTGGGCCGGCCAGGAAATCCCCAGCGGGTAGGTCCCCGAGGGGAACAGGGCGCTCGTGAACATGCTGATGAAGGGGAGCAGGGTCACCCCCATAAGAACGACCAGCAGTACCGTGCCGGTGACGGAGTTCCGTCGCGCGATGATCATTGGTCCACCCCCCGGCGCGCGAACCATTGGACAGGCAGGATGCACACGATCACCAGGACCATCAGCACCAGGGCCAGAGCTGAGGCGAGACCGACCTGGCGGTTGTAGAACGCAAGCTGGTAGATCTCAAGGCCAGGCACCATAGTCGCGTTGCCGGGGCCTCCCTGGGTCGCGATATAGACAATATCGAACGCTGAAAGCGCAGCGATCACCGTCACGGTTACACAAACGGCAACCTCTTGGCGCAGCGCGGGTAAAGTAATTGCTAGGAATTCGCGTAGCGGGCCGGCACCGTCCAATTGGGCCGACTCGTACAAGGCTGGGTCGATCTTGGTCATACCCGCATATAGCAGGACCGTGCACAAGCCGAGCAGGACCCAGGCGCCGATGACCCCGACGGCAGGGAGCGCGGTATTGAAGCCTCCCAGCCAGGCCTGCGCCCAACGACCCAAACCGATGTTGGACAGCACTTGGTCGACAACGCCGGTAGTCGACAACATCCAGCTCCACGCGATCCCGGCCGCGACGAGTGGGACTACCTGAGGCAGGAAAAGTACGGTCCTGGCGACGGCGCTCATCCGGCCCGCCACGAACCGGCGCATGACGGTGGCGACTGCAAGGCCGAGCACCACCGGGACGCCACTGAAGAACAAGATCAGCTCGAATGCGTGGCCGATCACGCCTATCAGCTGCTCGTTGCCGAACACTGTCCTGTAGTTCTGAACGCCTGTCCACTTGGCTGGGTTGACCCCGTCCCAGTTGTAGAACGAGTAACGGAATGTTTGGAGTATCGGCCAGAGCACGAAAGCGGCATATGCGACCAACGCCGGTATTACGAACAACCACCCTCGTAGCTGACCACCGCGGGCCCTCCTTTTGGTGAGGGCCGGCGGTGCTGCGGTCAAGTGCGACTCGCCGATCGAGCGAACGGGCGAGGTCGCGCTAGTCATCGCTGGTCAAGGCTAGGGCGCACTGAGTTCTTGCAAGTAATCTGCCTGCACGTTCTTCAGTACGTCCGCGGGTGACAAATGCCCGCCAAAAAGCTCTTGGACGGCCGGCGTCCAAGCTTCTGCGTCGATAGGGCCGGTGGCGTTGGCGATGAAACCCATGCCCCCGTTGTCCTTGGCGATCACTTGCCCAGCTTCCAGCGTTTGGGCCGTTACCGTCCCTGGCTTTACGCCTGGGATGGGCAGGCTTGCCGGGCCGCCTGGGTTCGACCCCCCGACAACTACGTTCATCAGTCTCGCGGCGGGGTTCGTCGCGACCCAGTTGAGGAAGAATGCGGCACAGTTCGCATGCTTGGCGGTGGCCGCAATGCCGTAAGTGAGCGGGGCGGACATGGCGCCCTGTTTGCCGCCGGCGTTCAGCGGCGGGAAAAGGAAGAAGCCAAACTTCCCGGGGAAGTGGCTGTCAAAGCCACCAGACTCCCAGTCCCCGTCAAAGATGAAAAGGCCTGTACCGGCATCGAACCTGCTCATCATGGTGGCATAGGAAACGGCGTTGGCGTCCGGGTTGAAGTAGCCGTCTTTGATCCACTGGTCCAGGTGCTCAACGGCTTGGAGGTTCGCGGGCGTGACAACCGTTGCGTGCGGTTCGTCGAGCACCCAATCGTTGATGGGGGCCACAGAGCCGCTGGCTTGGATCGTATAGTCGGCCATCAGGTACTGGAGGGGGAAGATCAGCCCACCGTTACCTGAGCTGTCGAACTGCTCGACCGGCAGGACCCCGGCAGCCTTGGCCCTGGCTAGGTCAGCATCGAGCTGGGCTAATGTCGACGGCGGCGTGGTCATCCCGACCTTAGCTGCGAGCGCCTTGTTGTAAAATACGCCGGTCATGCTGTAATCGAGACCCATAGCCCACAGCGGGCCGACGCCTTGCGGGCTGCCACTAGGTGCGACTCTCAACTGGACAAGGTCGCCCGCCGGGAACTTGTCCCAGCCGAAGGTGTTGAAGTAACCGTCCATGTTCTTCAACAAGTGGTCCTTGACGAGGCCCGTGATCTGAGGCATCCGCATCAGGTCCGGAGGGTTCGGCCCGGACAGGATGAGGGGGGCGTTTGAAGTTATGGTAGCGAAGGGATCCTCGCGTATGTTCCACTTGACATTCGGGTACTGCTTAGTGAACAAGTTCGCTAGGTCAATCGCGTCTGGGAAACCCGTCTCAAAAAGCCCCTGCAACGTCACCGGAGCCGTCCCACAGTTGGCGGCAAAACTTGCTGGGCCGCTTGCTGCCGCCGCTGTCAAAGAGGCTGCTTGAGCACCTGTCGGGGTGGTCACGAGCATCGTAGCGGCCAGAAGGCCGGCTAAAGCTGACTGACGCCTCAAGAGCATCGACCGCCGGTTCTTCAACCGGCTCGGACCTTTAAGCATGTGATCCTCCTTCCTAACCGCAACGCGGAGCGGCCTTAAAGGATCGTCGGTCGACTTACCGCGTCAATACCCGGCGAGCCCGAGACAGGCTTTGCGTGCGGCACCTTTGGTCAAGCTAATTCGAATTAGCTCTGGGGATACATGATGCCCAGTCGGTTCGCGCTTGTCAAGGCATTCTGGCAACGGCTTCGCGAGTGGCAGCTGGGTCACTGGCCCGGCGTACGCGGTGGGCCCGAGACGGTGATGTCGAGCGGGCCTGTCATGTTGGGTCGCGACCCCAGGCCGGAGGTCTTGGCCGGCAGGCCTGTAAGCTCCTCGGGGTGCGTTGCGCCGAACTTGGGACAGTCACGATGAGTGAGTGTGCTAGGGCCGGCCCAGGGTGCCTGGGAGCTCCTGCGTACGATGGGCGAGGACACCTTTGCAGCGCCGAGTAACGCTCGCGGAGGTCGCGCGGCGGGCTGGCGTTTCGCAGACGACCGCCTCGTTTGTGCTAACCGGACGCGGCGACGAGATGCGGATATCCCAACAGGTCCGAGTTCGCGTCGAACAGGCTGTGCGGGAGACTGGTTACCGCCCCAACGTGGTCTCGCGTAGCCTGCGTACGGGAACCACTCAGACGATCGGTTTCGTATCGGACACGGTCGCAACTACACCCTTCGCAGGGCACTTAATTTGGGGCGCGCTCGATGCGGCGCGTGAAAGCGATCATCTGCTCATCATTGCCGAGACCGAAGGCGACCCAGAGCTGGAGAAAGAGATGATTGATGCCATGCGGGACCGTGGCGTCGACGGGATCGTGCTGGCCTCCATGTCCACACGCTGGGCCGCCATTCCTAAAGGGTTGCTCGATGGCCCGAGTGTCCTCCTCAATGCGCTGCCAGCAAAACCTTGCGCGATTGCCTCAGTTATTCCCGATGAATTGGAAGCAGGCCGCACCGCGGCGCGGGCGCTCCTGGAGGCGGGCCACAGGGAAGGCATCCACGTCGTTGGCGCCGGGCCAAAGCCGAACCAGATGCCCAAAGGCGTGGTCGCGGCAGCTGAGCGTTTGACGGGCATACGGGAAGTCTTCGATGCCGCAGATGTTCAACTTGCTGGAGGCGTCGTTGTCAGCGACTGGCAGCCGAAGGCTGGTTACGAGGCAACTTGCGAGCTGCTAAGGCGGAAAACCGAGGTCAAGGCGATTATCTGTTTCAACGACCGGCTTTCCTTCGGGGCGTACCATGCGCTCGAAGACGCTGGTAGAAAGGTCGGTCGGGATGTGTCCGTGGTTTCGTTCGACGACGAGCCCGTTGCGTCTTGGGTGCGGCCAGGACTAACCAGCATTGCCATTCCTCACTACGAACTCGGACGTAAAGCCATTGAAGTTCTCCTGGATGGCCACCCTGAGCAATTAAGGGAGGGACAGGTGTACCGCATGCCGATGCCACTTCGCCAACGTGACTCCATCGCTGGAGCGACGCGCTAACACGCACTCGAGAGATCGCTACCGGTACCCCGCTGGCGCACCCGAAGCGATCGCGGAGAAGACCTCCGGCCCATGTGGTGTCCCGGTGAGTCATACCCTACTGTCGGCCGGCAAGAGCGGTGCGGAGAGCGCTGGTCGGCTGTCGGCGTCGAGGCGCGGCCTTTTCGAGCCAAACAGGGAACCACCAGTTGGCCTTGCCAAGCAGTTGCATGATCGACGGGACGAGGACCATGCGGACGAGGGTGGCGTCGACGAGGATTGCGACGGCCAAGCCGAGCCCGAAGACGTCGAGGATGCGCAGCGGGTCGCCGATCACGAAGGGACCGAAGACGCAGACCATGATGGCCGCCGCGGCGGTGATGACGCGCCCGGTGGAGGCGATCCCGTCAGCGACAGCAGCGCTGCTGTCGCCACTGCGCTGCCATTCCTCTTGGACCCGGGAGAGCAGGAAGACCTCGTAGTCCATAGACAACCCAAAGGTGATGGTTAACAACTCGACCGATCAGCTTTCGATTGGGTGCAGAAGCACCAGCGGGATCTCCCGCTTGGTCTTCAGCTGGTAGTCGGCGTAGTTATTGTGGTCGGCGGTTACGAGCGGCCACAGCCTGGCCCGCTCGTCCGGGCCGGCAACCTCGGCTCGCATCGCCTGAGGTGGCTTACCACCCACCGAAACGGTTACCTGCGGCTGGTCGCGCAGATTGAGGAGCCATGGGGTCGCGGTCGTCGCCTCCCCGTGACGCCACAACGACCAGCGCCCGACGCGACTGGGCCACTATCGCCCTCGGGTCGACTGTCCGTCGGCGGGAGTGCGGACGTTGGGCTTGTAGCCTTGGGGACAAGCGCCGACCCACCAAACCCCGGCCTACCCCAGAGGAGATATGGAGGCGATGAGCAATACTGAGCTGGCGGCTACCTTCAGCGTCGCCCGCAACCCCGATCCCGCCTCCAAGTTGGTTTTCCTGGTCCGCCTACCGCTGCCAGAGGGGCCACTTGTACTAAAAGCCGCGGACAGCTGGCCCCACACCGCCAAGGTCTACTGCCACCGGGCCGAAAGCTGGCCAGAGCGGCCAGAGATCGTAGACCAAGCCCCCGTCCGGTCTTGTGTACGCCGCGGGGCGGCCATCGACCTGGTCCTTGACCGGCCTCGCAACAATCGCTCTCAGGTCATCTTCACAACAATCAAGGGCCGTGAGGGGATTTTCTGGCAGACACCAAAGACGACACGGGCGTCGCGCCCCGGCGTCCGGGTGCCCGCCCGGCGTGCATCGGGCCTTGACGACCTCATCATCAGCGTCGACACCAGGGAGCGTTACCCGTTCCGCTTCGCCCGCCAGCAGGCCGCAACAGCACGTGGCCCTCCCCGCAGGCGACTACGGCGTCGAGCACCAAGGCGAGATCCTGGCCGTGGTGGAACGCAAAAGCCTCGCTGACCTGTCCAGCAGCCTCAACGACGGCAGCTTAACCTACGCCTTGGCTGAGATGGCAACCCTTCCTCACGCCGCGGTGGTGGTCGAGGACGCTTACTCGGCCATCTTCAAGCTTGCCTTTACCCCGCCCGGTTTTATTGCCGACCTCCTCGGCGCCCTGCAAGTCCGTTACCCAGCCGTCCCCGTCATCTTCTGCGGCACCCGGCCGCTGGCCGAAGAGTGGACCTACCGCTATCTCGGCGCCGCGCTCGCCCAGGCCCGTCAGGAAGCCCCGTGACGGGCTGACCAAACCTATTCAGATAGAAATCTGTCCAGAGAACTTGAGGGTTCTCACATAAAGCCAAGGCCGTTGGGCGGTCAGCGAGGCTTGGGTCGCAAGCAACGCTTTGCGTGGCGGCTCGACGCGGACCAGCCACAGCGGGGGAGGGCCGGGCCGCTCAGGTCGTCCGGCCGCTGTGGTCTTGGCTGATTGGTAGGTAGCAGGGCACCACTGCAATCGGGTCCATATGTCTTCAGGACCGATATGAGAATTCTGATGGAGGGAGGCCGCCTTTCGCATCCGCCGACCGAAAAGTGTCACCGGACAATCGTCAAGGAAGTCCGCCGGCGTGGCGCGCGAAGCGGTGCTCGAGCTGCGACAAGAGCGGTTTCGCCGGCCCG
Organism: uncultured Acidimicrobiaceae bacterium; assembly: GCA_963725935.1. Lineage (GTDB taxonomy): Bacteria > Actinomycetota > Acidimicrobiia > Acidimicrobiales > Palsa-688 > Fen-671. The sequence continues at coordinate 721,492 of CAVSAM010000007.1, forward strand.
CTCGGTATGACGCGAGTCGTGATCAGGCCGACAGCAGCGAACGCGGCTGCGACCAGCATGGCCACCGCGCTGCGGTGGCTTTCGTTCCCGTGGACAATGACAAGGGTTGCCGAGAGGACGGCTACGCCGAGGGCAGAGCCAATCTGACGCGACGCAGTAAGCACCGCGCTTGCGGAGCCTTCGCCCCGGGCGGCCACCGGCCCGTGTGTCCCGGCGAGCGTCGAGGCAACCTGGACGATGCGGGCCGAGAGCCCCATAACGAACAGGGAGGCGAGCAACCCAATAAGCGGCCCACGAGCGATGCTAATTGCCGACCCGACCAGAGCGAGCAAGGCCAGAGACATGCCCGCCGCTAGAGCGCGGCGAGGCCCGAGCGCAGGGACGAACTTCGAGGCTGGACCTGCCAGGGCGAAGGCCCCAACTGCCTGGGGAATGAAGCACAGCCCCGTCAGGACCGGCCTGAGGCCCCGACCCTCCTGCAGGTAGAGCGTGACGAGCAACACTGCACCCGCGTTACAGGCGCCGTACGCGAGCAGGCTTTGGTTCGCACCCAGGATGCCCCGGTCTTTCAGCAGGTCAAGGTTGAGCAAGGGCGCTGCTGCCTGGCGCTCGCGAACGACGAACGCGATGAGCAGCAGCAACCCTGCGCCTACCGCGACGGCGGGTTGGGTCGGTTGGAGGGTGTCGCCAGCGCGCGTGATGCCGAGCACGACCAGGGCCACGCCAGCGGTCGCCGCAAGCGCTCCGGGGAGGTCGAGCCGGCCGGGCTGGCGTGGCGGGCCCGCGGGCAGCAGGCGCCAGGACGCCACGAACAGCGCCACGCCCACCGGGACGTTGACGAAGAAGACGAGCCGCCAGCTCGCCTCGACGAGCAGGCCGCCGATCACGGCGCCAGCGGCAAAGCCGGCCGAGGCAACCGCCCCGTACACGCCGAGCGCGTGGCTTCGCTGACCCCCGTCCGGCCAGCTCGTGACGAGCAGAGAAAGCCCAGCCGGAGCGAGCAGCGAGGCGCCGAGCCCCTGGACGGCTCTCGACGCGATCAACAGCTTCGGCTCGACCGCCAGGCCGCCGGAGATGCTGGCAAGTACGAAGATGCAGAGCCCGATCCCGTACAGCCTGGCCCGGCCGAAAACATCGGCGAGCCGGCCCCCGAGGAGCAGGAAGCCGCCGAAGGTAACCGCGTAAGCGCTCACCAACCACTGGACCGTCGTCGTAGCGACATGCAAGCCGTGCTGGATCGAAGGCAATGCCACGTTGACGATCGTGAAATCGAGTACGACCATGAACTGGGCCATGGCCAAGGTGGCCAACAGAGCGGTCCCTGCCTTGGCCCCCCCGGGGCGGTGGTTGCCGACATCATTGAGTCCCTTCTTCTTTCGCTTTTGGATCAGGCGGCGAGTGTGAACGTTCCCCTAAACGCGCGAAGAGCCTCGCCGAACTTTAGGGCGACTAACGCGCCGCCCGCTCCGAGGATTTGACCATCCAAACTTGGCGTTCCAGCGGGCTTTAGCTCCGGTGATCTTTTGTGCGTTCTCCGACCATGTGCTTGACGGGGGCATCTTGCGCATGGGAGGCAGTCGAAGGAAGCGAATAGCACCGCGCTTCACTATCCTCGCTGATAGGCCACATCATCACAGCGAAAGGCACCGCCCGTGACGAACAGTTTGGAGGTGGACCCCTACGGAGCCGACTTCTACACCGAGCCTCCCGCCGATCCCGACACGCTCGCCAATCTGGGGCCCTTACGCCCCCTGGCCGGGAGCTGGGAAGGGGCAAAGGGCAGCGACGACCACCCAGTGGCGGAGGGGACCGAGCACGATGTGTTCGTCGAGCACTACCAGCTCGACGCGATCGACTTCCAGACCAACGGCCCACAGCTGTTTTATGGGCTGCGGTACCACACGCGCCTGTTGAAGCCCGGCGACCCGCCCACTTTCCACGACCAGGTTGGGTATTGGCTGTGGGAACCGGCGGCGCGCGCCGTGACGTTCACCCTCGCGATCCCGCGGGGCCAGGTGCTCCTGGCCGCCGGAGTGGCTGACCCTGACGCCACCGAGTTCGACCTCACCGCCGCCCTCGGCTCCGAAATCTACGGCATTTTGTCGAACCCTTTCCTCGACCGGGCCTTTCGGACGACCAGTTTCCGCATGCACGTAACCGTGGTGGACGACAACACCTGGTCGTACCAAGAAGAGAGCCTGCTGGAAGTCGGGGGCGATGAGCCTTTTCGCCACATCGACGCGAATACCCTCCACCGGGTGGGCCCGGCCGTGCCCAACCCTTTGGCCCTCAACCTCTTGGCCCTCAGCCCCTCGGCCCCGGGCCTTGCGGCCGACACGAGCCTCGGCATCGGAAACCTACGGAACGAAAGCGGGAACCTGCTGTGAACCATCTCATGAGAGAACTGGCACCAATTTCCGACGGGGCTTGGGCCAGATCGACCAAGAGGCACGTCGGTCCCTGAAACACCAGCTGGCAGCACGTCGGTTGGTCGACTTCAAAGGTCCCCTCGGCTGGGAGCACTCGGCGGTCGACCTGGGTCGTATCGACCAGCTATCAGCTGGGCCGGCCAGCGGTGTCGAGGCGGCCCAGCGCGCCGTGCTCCCACTGCTCGAGTTCCGGGCAAGCCTCTCGCTCTCGCGGTCCGAGTTGGCGGCCGCCGAGCGGGGAGCGACTGACCTCGACCTCGCTGCCGTGATCGCGGCCAGCCGATCGGCCGCGGCAGCCGAGGACCGGGCTATCTTCCACGGCTACGCGCCGGGCCATATCGCGGGCATCGCACCCTCTTCGCCCCACGAACCAGTTGTCATCTCCGACGACTATGTCCGCTACCCCGAACACGCGGCCAAGGCAGTGGCCCTGCTGCGGGGGGCCGACATCGCCGGGCCATACGCCATAGCCATGGGGGCGCGGTGCTTCACCGGAGTCACAGAGACGACCGAGCATGGCGGTTACCCCGTTTTCGAGCACCTCCGCCAGATCCTCGGCGGCCCGGTCGTGTGGGCGCCGGCAGTCGACGGGGCGGTCATCCTGAGCCAGCGCAGCGGCGACTTCGATCTGACCGTTGGCCAGGACTATTCGATCGGGTACCTCACGAGCGACGCCACCACGGTGCAGCTCTACATCGAGGAAAGCCTCGCCTTCCACATAAATACCCCCGAAGCGGCTGTGCACCTCACTTACGGGTGAGACATTCCGAGGGACCAAGCAAGTCGGCCCCAGTTGGTACCGTGATGACACCGTAGTGCAAACTAGCAGGTCAAAGGCACAAGACCTGGTAGCTCAGGCGATAGAGCGTCGGTTTCCTAATTCGTTCCCGGCTGTCCAGCGCGTGCCGTTCGGTGACAAACAGGCAGCTCTCGAAGGGTGCATCGTCCCCCCGGTCTCGGCCCGTGACGGGCAATAACGCTGATTTGTAGTCCAGAAAGTAGTCCAAATCGGCGGCAGCGCCGGGATTATCCTTGCCGGCCAGGCTCTCTACTTTGGCGGCAGCCGGGATTTGCGAATATATCTACGGACAAGCCGTGGTTCGGCTCGGGCAGCTTGGTCCTAGCCGACAGCGTTGCCCTGTCCCGCCAGCCGGGCGGCGGAGTCGGGCCCGGCTGATCTCACAGCCCGGCGGCTGAGATCTGGGCCTCATCTCACTGTGTACCCACCATCGACGGCGAAGTTGGCCCCGATAACAGAGCTTGCGGCGGGCGACAGCAAGAAGGCGACGGCGGCCGCGACCTCTTCTGGCTCAACGAGCCGGCCGTGGAGTTGCGTCGCCACCGAATCTCTCCGCGCCTTTTCCGGGTCGACGCTCGTCGCCAGCGTCTCCATCAGCATCGGCGTGCGTGTCGGGCCCGGGCTTACTGCGTTGACACGGATCCCATCGGCGGCGTGATCGATTGCCATCGCTTGGGTAAGGGACAGGACCGCTCCTTTGGTTGAGCAGTAGGCGGCGAGGTCGGGTTGAGCCACCACCCCAAGGTTCGAGCCGATGGTGACCACTGAGCCGCCTCCCGCGGCGCGGAGGTGGGGGATAGCCGCGCGCACCGTCGTCATGATGCCGAACACGTTGACGTCGAACTGCGCCTTCCAGTCATCCAGGGAAGCCGTCTCTACGGTGCCCCGGATGGCGATACCGGCGCAGCACACGACCCCGTCAAGGCCTCCGAGACGACGCGCCGCCTCGTCGACTGCCACCCGGACGCGCTCCGCGTCCCGGACATCGACGCTAAAGAACATGCTGGCGGCGGTGGGGACTTTGTCCTCGGTGCGGTCCAGAGCCACGACTTGTCCGCCATCGGCCATCAGCCGGTCGACGACCGCGCGGCCAATCCCGGACCCGGCGCCTGTGACCAGTGCCCTGAGCGGGTTAGGGGCAGATGTAGTGGGCAAAACGGCTCCCTTCGTTGATGGGTCAGTGGGCTGGATGGGCGAGGGCCCAGTGGCGAGCGATGTCGACCCGGCGGCACACCCAGACCCGGTCGCGGGTGAGGATGTGGTCAAGGAGCCGCTCCAATGCGGAGGCGCGGGCGGGCCGGCCGATGATGCGCCCGTGCAGGCCGATGGACAGCATCTTGGGGCTGCCTTCCTCTCCCTCCCGCCACAGCAGGTTGAACGCGTCACGGCAGTGGCTCTCCCACTGGCTGGCGGTGGCGAACCCCCCAGGCACCGCCAGGCGCATGTCGTTGGTGTCCATGGTGTACGGCACGACGAGATGGTGGCGGCCGGAAACCACCACCCAGTAAGGAAGGTCGTCGGCGTAGGAGTCCGCGTCGTAGAGGAAGCCCCCGTGCTCGACGACCAGGCGGCGGGTATTTGGCGAGTCTCGGCCGGTGTACCAGCCGAGGGGAGGCGAGCCCGTTATCCCGCTAAGCAGGGCGACGGCTCGTGACAGGTGCTCCGCCTCGATGGCTTCGTCGACCCCCTGATAGCTGAGCCAGCGCAACCCATGACCGGCCACCTCGTGGCCGGCTTGGTTGATGGCGGCTGCGGCGGCTGGGTTGCGGGCCAGCGCTGTGGCCACGGCGAACACGGTGAGGGGCAGGTCTGGGCGCCGAAGGTTCGCATCACCCGCCAGAACCCGGCGCGGCTGCCGTACTCGTAAAGCGACTCCATGCTCATGTGGCGGTCCGGGAAGGCCTGGGCACCGACCATCTCGGAAAGGAACGTCTCCGAGCTGTCGTCGCCGTCTAGGACGCTCCGCTCGCCCCCCTCCTCATAATTGAGGACGAACTGGACGGCTATGGAGGCCTCCCCGGGCCAGTGCGGGTGGGGCGGCGAGCCGGCGTAACCCACCATGTCTCGTGGGTACGCGGGGTCGCCAGTCGATGGGCTGGGCCGGCCGTCATCGGTCGAGCCGTTCGTCCGCCAGGCGCAGAGCGCCGAGAAGGACTTTGGCACCAGCCACCAGGTCGTTGGGGTCCGTGGCCTCGGCAGCGTGGTGGCTCAACCCACCGATGCTGGGGACAAAGATCATGCCTATAGGTCCGAGGGCCGTAAGGCACTGGGCGTCGTGGCCCGCACCGCTGGCTAGCTCGGCGGTCGCCAAGCCAAGCTGTCCGGCGGCGTCTGCGATGGCGCATCTCAGCCTGGCGTCAGCAAGCGCCGGGACCGAGCAGGACACCTCGGAGAGGGTGGCCTTCGTGGCCGTCTGTGCGCCGATGTTGCCCACCTCTTGGCTGAGCCTGGCCCAGGCGTCGGCCAGGGCCGACCCGTCCAGGCTGCGTATATCGACGCTGACGGCCGAGCGCCCCGCGATCACGTTGGCATTGCCCGGGTGGGCCTCGATTGCCCCGGCGGTGGCGACCGCGACCGGCCCGGCAGTAGCGAGGCGCTGGACGGCCAGGATGGTGTGAGCGGCGGCCACCAGGGCGTCGGCCCGAAGGTGCATTGGGGTAGTCCCGGCGTGGTTGGCGTGGCCCTCGAAGCGTGCCCAGCCCCGTTTGGCGCCGGTGATCCCGCTGACCACGCCGACCGGGGTCCCGGAGCCGTCGAGTACCGGGCCCTGTTCTATGTGCAGCTCGAGGTACCCGGCCACCGGGCCCCAGGCGGCGCTGGCGACCGGGAGGAAGTCTCCGCCTTCCTCGGCCAAGCGATCGGCCAGGCGCCGGCCGTCGGGGCCCAGCGCGTCGGTGTCGACGTCCAACCCTGCAGCCGCTCGAGACCCGGTGAACGGGGGCGCAACTACCCCCTCCTCGTTGGCCCAAGCCACGGCACGGACCGGATGGCGCAGCCGCTCGCCGGCAGCGGCCAGAGCCGCCACGATCGCAAAGGCGGCCACGGTCCCGTAGGCCCCGTCGAGCGGACCGGCGTCGACCACGGTGTCGAGGTGGCTACCCATGACAAGTGGGGCCAGTCCGGCAACGGTCCCAGGCAGCTCGGCTATCAGGTTGGCGACGGCGTCGGAACGCGTGGTGAGCCCGGCGCCTGCCACCCACTCGGAGATGAGCGCGCGAGCCGTCCGGTCCTCGGCCGACCAGGCCAACCGGGTCACCCCGCCAGCCGGAGCGCGCGCTCGTGGCCGCGAGCTCGTCGAGCTGGTTGAGTAGGGCGGCGCCATCAACAATGGCGCCGGCAGGGTCCACCGGGCCGGCAGGTTTCACGGGACAGGGTCGACGGTCAAGGTGGTGGCCACGGCGGCGTTGGCGGCGAGGAAACGTAAATAGGCACGGAACCCGCCCAGCTCGGAGATGTCGACCACGCGCTCACCAGGGGCGAGCCGAGACGGGACCAGGAGCATGGCGTTCACCTTTTCGCCCTCGAGCAGCTCGATGCGGCCGAACATCAGCTCTGGGGGCTCGGAGGGCAAGAGGTGGTCATGGAGCACATCGTCGGGGATGTCGTAAAGCTCCCCTATGATCACCCGGCCGCCGCTTGCCACTGGATACAACCCAGGGAACTCGTCCCGGACGGCGAAAAAACGGTACCGGGCTGTGGTGCTGGCCGGGCCAAGGAACGTGGAGCCCTTATGGGCGGAGTGATCTTTCTGGCCCGACATAGCGGTGCCGTTGAGGAACATGAGTGTCATATGTCCACCTCAGACGATAGGTTCAGTGAGAAGTTCAACTGGAAAGGACGATGTCGGTCCCCAGTCCTTTTTGGCGAGCGGCCGCCACGACCAGACGGGCGGTGGCGATGTCCTGGACTGCTAGCCCGACCGATTTGTAAAGAGTGATCTCGTGGTCGTCCGCCCGGCCTGGGCGGTCGTGGGTAACCAGGTGGCCCAGTTCGTCACGGAAGTGGGCCTTGTCTATGGCTTGTTCGGCCAAAGGGATGAGCAGGTCGCCCGACTTGTGGGAGACGACCTTGACGCTATCGACGACCACGCGACTGCGCCGGATGCCTTCGGTGTCGATCTCGCGGTAGTCCGCTCGCGGCGGCGAACCTACCGCGTTGAGGTGAAGTCCGGGCCGGAACCATTCACCTTTGACCACCGGTGTGGGCGAGGGAGTGAGCGTACAGACGATGTCAGCCCCCTCCACGACGCCTTGGGCAGAGCTTAACACCGTTGTCGGGGCTCCTTGCTCGGTGGCAAAGGCGGCGAAAGCGGCCGCCGTGGCTGAGCTGCGGCTCCAGACCAGGACGCTGGTAACTGGGCGCACGCAGCGGATCGCCAGGAGGTGGGCCCGGGCCAAGGCGCCGGCCCCGACGAAGCCCAAGACGGCGGGCCCAGTGCGTGCGAGGTATTTGGTCGCCACGGCCGAGGCTGCCGCCGTCCGGTAGGCGGTTATGGCTGCCCCGTCCAAGAAGGCTTCGCAGGCTCCCGTCGCCGTGTTCACGAGCACGATGGTGGACTGCTGGGTGGGCCGGGTGCTGTGGGAGTTTTCGGGCGTGTCGGTTAGCAGCTTCACCCCGCCTGCGCCCTCGGGGAGGGTCCCCACCATCGGGACCAAAAGGGCCGAGGAGCGGGGGACGGGGAGCATCACGGGACCGAGGTCAGCCGCTCGACCAGAGGCCAGGGCCCCATGAGCCTGCTCGACAGCGTCGATGACCTGGTCCATGTCCAAGACACTGGTGACCTCCGAGCGGGTCAGTACGAGCACGGGGGTACGGCCCGGAGCGGGGCCGCCGTGGCCGTCGTGGCAACGCGCCGGTCACCTCCACCTGTCGTAGCGGCACCTATCGTTATATGCGTGATGACAGACGGAAGCCGGATCCCGCGCCGTGACCGCATCGCCGATGCGATCCGCCAGGACATCATGTCCGGCCGGCTCAAGGCAGGGGAGCGGCTACCGGAGGAAGTGATAGCCAAGGAGCACCACGTTTCTCGTGTCCCCGTACGCGAGGCCCTGCGGCGGCTGGAAAGCGAGGGTTTCGTCACCCTTATGCAGTTCAGTGGCGCTCGGGTCTCCGAGACGTCGTTGCGCGACAGCATCGAGCTGATGCAGGTGCGACGGGGCCTGGAGGTCCTGGCAACCCGGTTGGCAGCCGATGCCCGCGGCGGGGAGGAGGCGGCAGCTTTGGTAGACGTTGTCGAGCGGGGGAAGAAAGCGGCCAGGGAGCAGCGGATCGACGAGTTGCCTGCCCTGATCATGGAGTTCCACGAGCTCATCGCCAAGGCGTCCGGCAACCGCCAATTAGAGGAGATGCTCAAGCGCGTGCTGCAGCGCATTTCATGGGCGTTCCTGCTCGACCTCCGGGAGCGGGTCGAGTCCTCGTGGCTGGACCACACGGTCATCGCCATGGCGGTGCTCGGCGGTTCCAGCTCCCAGGCTGGCTTCCTAATGGACGAACACATCAGCAAAGACGAACTCCTTTACCGCCATAAGTACGCTGACTCGAACCGGGACAGGGCCGACAGCGACGACATCGCGAACCGGATCCCCTCCCTTCTCTCCCTGATCGTATACGTAATGACCGACGACCCGGCCCTCGGTTGCAGGCCTAGGGGAATGTTAACGTGCCCGAAACGTTGGGTCGTATACAAATGAGGGATGGAGCGCCTCGCTGTATCGGCCACCGCTCATGGCCTCAACTACCTCCCCGAGTACCACGCCTCGTCCAGCGGCTTGTTCGGCCAGCTGAGCCTGGAGGTCATTGCCCAAGCCCGTGACCCGTGGACGGGGGTCCTCGACGACCTCGCCGACGGGGCCGCTGATGTAGCTCTGGGCGGCTTGTGGGTCCCCGCCATGTACGCCGGCAAGGCGAGAGACCTAGTCGTCGTTGGCCAGCTGAACGCCCGTTTCCCGATGGTCGTCGTTACTCGGGCCCGGTCGCCGACTTTGAGTGGGAGTGGATGACTGGGCGTACCGTGCTCGTACCCGGCGCCGGAGGGACCGCCCCCTACGAGTTCACCGCCGGGCTCATGAGGGAAGCCGGTGTCCGGCCGGCCGGGACGCGCTTTGTGCGCGACCTGTCGAGCGACATGCTGACCGAACTGTTCGTGAAAGGGCTGGGCGACGCCATTTTGCTCGACCTGCTCAGTGCCACCCGGCTGGAGGACGGGGGCGCCGGTCACCTGACGTGCCGCTTGGCCGACGTGGGCGGGCCGATGCCCAACAGCGTCTATTACGTGCGTCGGGACCGCTTGGAGCCCCTGCACGACCGCCTGGTCGCCCTTCTCTGGGGCGTGGGTACCGCGATGGGACAACTGACGGCTGGCGCGGTGCCTCTCCAGGGGTTGCTGGCACGGGAATGGCCTGACATCGGCGCCGGTGCCCTACATCGGGCGACCGCCGAACTGATGGCCAACGGTACCTGGTCAAGCACACGGGTCGACCCCGCCGCGTGTGCCCGGTGGGTCGCCATGTTGCGTACGGCAGGCGCCGTCGACCGGGACATCGCCTACGAGGAACTCGTGGACAATAGCGCCCTGGATGACGCCGAGCTGGCCCAGGCCCGATAGGGCGCGACGCGCGGCGTGCGGCTCCTCGTCATCAACATCAACACGAGCCCGGCCATGACCGAGTTGATCGCCGATCAGGCCCGTGCGGCGGCTTCGCCGGGGACTGAGATAGTGGCCGTGACCCCCCGGTTCGGCCCCGCTTCGGTCGAGAGCGTCCTCGAGAGCCACTTGGCTGCGGTGGGCGCCATCGACTGCGCGCTGCGGGAGGGCGATGGCCACGACGCGGTGGTCCTGGCAGGTTTCGGGGAGCTTGGGCGCGAAGCGTTGCAGGAGATGCTGACCGTGCCAGTGATCGACATCACCGACGCTGCCGCCCATATGGCTTGCCTGCTCGGGCGCACCTTCGGCGTGGTCACCACGCTTGACCGGGCCGTGCCCGCCATCGAGGACCGGCTCACACTCAACGGGCTGCGCAGCCGTTGCGTCGGGGTGAGAGCGGTCGACCTGGCTGTCCTCGATCTCGAGGTCGACCCAGAAGCCACCGTCGGCGCGGTGACGGCGGCGGCGAGCAAAGCGGTCCTGGAGGACAGAGCCGAGGTGGTCTGCCTGGGCTGCGCCGGCATGGCCGGCATCGCCGAACAGGTATCGCGCGCCATTGGTGCTCCGGTGGTGGACGGGGTGACAGCGGCGGTGCGGCTGGCCGAGTCGCTCCATGGCCTCGGGCTGCGTACGAGCAAGGTGCGGACCTACGCCCCCAGCCCGCCAAAGGACATCCGGGGATGGCCGCTGTGAACGTGGGCACCCCTAACAAGCGCGGTCTGCAGCGTTTGGCCCGAGGGCAGTTCGTATACGACTCCCTTGGCATCCACGCGAGTACGAGGACATTTGCCCCGCCTAGGACGGCGCTGACGTCCAGTTAATCTCCCGTTAACACTCCGGTCGTATACGAGAAACACTGACGCCGTAGACCTGACGGAAGCGGTCGGAGCTGGGCCGCTGAGCCCTCCGGCGCCGGACGGACATCTAGCCACACCACCCCAAAGAGGCGAGCCCCTGTTGACGTTGACCTCCGCTCACAAAAGAAAGGCCCACCCACACATGCAATGGTCCGAAAGAAATACGCAATGGCCTCATAGACATCTCGGCTGCAAGAGGACAGTTCTGCCCTTGCTCATGGCCGTTGGCGCCACAGTTGCGGTGGTGGCACCGACAACCCTCGCTGCCGCCAGTACTGCACCCGATGCCGCGGCCTCAACAACTCTGGTGACGGCGTGGCCTGCTGACATCACGACTCTCGATCCGGCCAACCTGTCCACCAGTCAGGACCACGACCTGACCCTGAACCTCTACCAGACGCTGCTCTCGGAGAAGTTCGAGCAGGAGAGCAGCGGGTCGATCGAGTTCCAGGGAGCACAAGTGGCCCCGGAATTGGCACAGTCATGGACGCTCGGAGCGGACTCCATCACGTTCCACCTCCGGCAAGGAGTGAAGTTCGCCGGGACCAACGACACCGTGACTGCCGAGGATGTGAGATGGAGCCTCGCCCGCATTTGGTCCACGCCGGGAGCTGGTGACCTCGAGGCAAACGGCCTAGCGAGCCCCAGCGACATCCACGTCGTGAACCCGAGCACGGTGACGATCGACTTCGTCAACTCTGCCGGTAAGCCGACTCCTCCCACACCCACGCTGCTCGCGATCTTCGACCAGTTCTTTACGGGGATCGTCGACGAAAACGCCGTCAAGCCTCATGAGACGGCCGCCGATCCGACCGGAGCGAACTGGTTGCGTAGCCACACGGCAGGAACGGGCCCGTACTACATCGCCAGTCGGGACCCAGGCGTCAGCTTGGTCTTGAAGGCAGATCCAACTAGCTGGCTGCCTCAGCCCTATTACAAGACCATTGATATCCAGATCACCACGGGGGATATCGCCTCGCTGTTGAAGAGCGGGACCGTGAACTTCAGTGACGCGGGGTTCACGAACCAAGAGGTCAATTCGCTGGCCGCAGCCGGCCTCAGCACCCCGTGGGAGGACACTGGCAACTTCGACATGTTCGCCATCACTAGCGCGCCGACGAGCCAGGTGGGACCGCTCGCAAACGTCGACGTCCGTCAGGCGATCGCATACGCCCTTCCCTACAACACGATCCTGAACAACATCGTGTATGGACGAGGCAATCGTGACTACAGCATCGTTTCGCCGACGGCACCGGAGTACACCCCGGCGTGGTCGCGGTACACGACCGACATTGCCAAGGCGAAGAGCCTCATGACGGCGGCGGGCAACCCGACGGTAAGTGAGCCGCTCTACTACCTAAGTTCCAATGTCGACCAAACCAACACAGCGATCTTGATCCAGGCAAGCCTGAAAAGCATCGGTATAACGACAACCCTCACTCCTGAGACCCAGGCAGGGCTGTTCGATGTCGTGGACGCCCGATCCTCACCGGCGAATGGAGCGAAGATCGGCCCGCCTGGGCTCGAGCTCTTCAACTGGAGCGCCTGGACCGATGACCCGAAGATCGTGATCGGGTACTGGGCGACGGCTGGCGGGATCAACAACTACTCGCTTTGGTCCTCGCCAGTGGTTGACGCGATCAACACCAAATACTCGTTGCTTGGCACGTCGGCTGCGCGGACCGCCGCCTACCAAAAGGCGCAGGACATCATCGCCGCCGCGGCACCGGTCATCCCGATCGTCGCCACGGCCACGGTGGACGCAATGACGAAGGGCATCACAGGCGCATCCTTCGCGCCAGGAGGATCGGGCCGTTTTTGGTTCCTCCATCCGGTGGGAGTAACAAGTCCAATAGACAACATGTTCGGATAATCAAACGCCTTTCGCGGGTGCGGCGGCCATCTGACGCTGATCATCGCACCCGCAAAGGTTCAGAGCCGCATTGAAAGGCCTTCGGTGACAAACATCACAAGACTCGAAAAGTTGGTGGAGGGGTTCGAGCCAGACTTCGAATTCGTGCCGGCGCCGCGCATCGCAGAGGACGAGTTCGCCACCCGCATCGAGCGCATCCGCCGCGAAGCGACCGTGAACGGCTATGACGCGACCCTGGTACATGCGGATATTGGCGGGCATTTTTCCACCACTAACGCGTTCTTGCGGTACACGTGTGACTGGGAGCGAGAGGGGATCCTGATCATCCCCACCGACGACGATCGCGGCTTGCACCTGATCTCTTTCTTTACGGCGGAGGCCGTCCTTCCTCCGGCGGGTGAAGCTATCGGTGTCGAAGCCATCTGGCAGACGAGCCCGCTTGGGCGCGAATACGCAGGGCGGCCGGGCGACCCGACGGTCAAGGCGGTCCAGGCCTGCGCCAGGATCCTGCGGGACTTCGGCTACGGTTCCGGGCACTTTGGTGTCATGGGCGACGAAAGCTCCTCAAAGTACTGGAACATCCTGCGCGAGGAGTTGCCACGGTGCCGTGTTTCAGACGCGCTGGCCACCATCAGCCGCATGCAGCACGTGCGTTCTGACGCTGAGCAAGCCCAGCTCCGCTCCGCAGCACAGTTGATCGACATCGGCTATCAGGCAATGTGCTACGTAACGAGGCTCGGCGTCACGGACCACGAAATTTACGCGGCGTTCACCTTTGCCCAGATGGCTCGCGGGGGCGAACAGGGTGACGGGTACCAGATTGGGATCAACCAGTGGGGCACGCACATCGGAAAGCCCTACGGCCACGTCGTCCGCTCCGGTGACCTCATCAACTTGTACGCCTCGTCGGTGACCTACCACGGCTACTCGGCGCAGTCCGCTCGGATGATCGCAGTTGGGGACATCACCCAAGCACAAGAGACAACGCTCGAGATGTGCACCGACGCAGTGCGCCGCGCCGAAAAGCTCATCCGGCCGGGCGTGAAGTTCAGCGATTTACACGAGGCGGCCTTCTCCGCCTATATCGAGCGCGGCTACCTCAAGGATGACACCACGGCGGTCATGCCTTTCAGCTGGGAGGCGATGCCGGACGGCAGCCCACGGCGCCTCGAAGAGCGCTACGTTCCCGACGAGGATTTCGAACGTCAGCTCCGTCGGCTCAATCACGTGTACCCCGCGGTCGCGGGCCCGCACAACCCGAACCTCGGGCATGAAGTAGGCATGTCCGGTGGCACTCGTTTCAACGTGACGTCGCACAACACGGACCGCGCGGAAGCGGGGAACGTCTTCGTCCTTCACGCACAGTGGCTCGATCCACTGAGCTCGGGAGCGAACATTGGCGACTGCTATCTCGTGACCGAAAGCGGCTTTGAGAACCTCACGTGCCACACCGATCTTGCGACTTTCAGGGTCGCCGGATGAGCACGACGCGTCGCTCCGTTAATATTCAGTTCGCATACCAGAAACAGTTCCTGTCTACGCTACGGCGAATGAGCAAGCGCCGAGCGTCCTACCTCTGCGGCCTGTTACCAGGGAACGCGCTCAAGTGACCCTGTCGTCCTTGAGCCTGCAGCTGGAGCTGCCTCGCGACGAGGACGAAGGGCGCGACCCGGGGGCGCCCAAGCCACGGATCCGCGGGGCCCGCCTCGGGCAAGGTGTGCGACGTCTCCTCGGTTCGGTCGGAGTCGTCCTCAGCGTGGTCACCGCCACGTTCCTCGTCACGCGGGTGTTTGCGCCCGACCCGACGGACCTCTTTCTTTCTCCCGGCGGGAACGGCTTTGCGAGTGCGGCGGCCGAAGGTGCCGAACGGGCAAAGGTGCGCGCGAGCCTCGGTCTTGGCTCATCGATCCCGGTGCAGTACTACCACTTCATCCTCCAGCTCCTTCATGGCAACCTCGGCAAATCGTTCGAAACCGGCCGACCGGTCTCTGCCGACTTGTTGGCTCGCCTTCCTGCTACCGCCGAGCTTGCCACCTACGCACTGATTTTCGGCGTCGCAGCCGGGATCGTCGTGGGCGTCGCATCGGCGGTGAGGCGCGGTGGAGCCGTCGACCACGTTGCCCGGTTCTTCACCATCGGTGGGATCGCCATGCCGCAGTTCTGGGTCGGGCTCATGCTGTTGTGGATCTTCTTTACCAAACTGCACTGGGCACCTGGTCCGATCGGGCGGCTCCCCGCGGGTGTCACGCCGCCGCACCGTATCACGGGTTTTTATGTGGTTGACGGGATCTTGGACGGCGATTGGAAGACAGCGTTGGACGCGGTAAGGCAACTCGTACTTCCCGTCGTCACCCTTGGTGGAGGCCTTGCCGCACCCATCTGCAAGATGGTCCGCTCATCGATGGTGGAATCCTTGAACTCCGAGTACATCCGGACGGCGCATGCCCTCGGCTTCGGACGACGCAAGGTGTACATGCAATACGCGCTCAAGAACGGACTGCTCCCGGTCCTGACCATCCTCGCCGGGATCATCGGTTTCACCTTCTGCGGCTCGGTGCTCGTGGAAAGCGTCTTTGGCTGGCCGGGCGTCGGCAACTACGCCTTCCAATCCATCCAGGATTCGGACTTCCCGGCCATCCAGGGGTTCGTGGTATACGCCTCAGTTCTCTACGTCGTGATCTACGAGCTCCTGAACTACCTGTATTCTGTTGTTGACCCGCGGATCCGGGCGTGAGCAGCGTGTTGATGTCCGCCTTCCGTGTGGGCCGTCGGGTCAGCCCTTCCCGCCAAAGCTCGGCGCTTCGACGACTGCCGCTCTCGGTCCGTCTCGGTATCGGCATCGTGGCGCTCTTTGCGTTGGTCGCGTTGGTTTCGGTGTTCTGGACGCCGTACCCGCCGCTCGCCCCCGCCACCGGCGCATTTTTGGCCGCACCGAGCTGGAGCCACCCCTTTGGCACCGACGCGGTCGGGGCCGACGTCTTCTCGCGAGCGCTGGCCGCAACGCACACCGACGTGGGGATCACCGCTGCCGTCATTTCCCTCGCCGTCATCGTTGGGACCGTGTGGGGTTCCCTGGTCGGCTTTTACGGCGGCATCTTCGATGCGCTGTCCATGCGCCTGTTGCAAGTCATGAACTCTTTTCCTGCCTTACTGCTCGCGATGCTGGTCATCGCCGCGATGGGGCGCAGCATCTTGAACGTCATCCTCGTTGTGGCGGTGATCCCGCTTCCCGACTACGTACGCCTTGCGCGCGCCGAGATCAAGACGAAAAAGAACTGGCAGTTCGCCGAGGCAGCGAGGATGATCGGGCGCTCGCCCACGTCGGTGCTTTTCCGCCACCTCGTGCCGAACAGCATGCGTCCGTTGTTTGCCTACGCCGCCGTCAACGCCTCGTGGGTCGTGGCGACCGTAGGGGCGCTCGGGTACCTCGGGCTCGGGATTCCAACCGGGGTCGGCGGAATGGGGATCGATGATCGCCGGCGGCGAGTCCGCCATCCTCTCAGGGGACTGGTGGATCTCCTTCTTCCCCGGTCTCAGCATCTTTTTGCTAGCGGCCGCGTTCAACTTGATCGGCGACGGTCTGACCGACCTCGACGTCGCAAGGCGCACCTGACCGATGAGCGCCCCTATTCACGCAGAGCTCGGTCCTCGGAGCGAAACGGTTCTCGAGGTGGCGCACCTCAGCGGAGGCTTCCGTTCCTCCGGCGAGGTCTTGCCGGTGCTAAAAGACGTGTCGTTTTCCGCCGCCAAATCCGCGATCACGGCTTTGGTCGGCGAGACGGGCAGCGGGAAGACGCTCTTGGCGCTGTGCACCCTCGGACTATCGCCGCGCTCGTTCGTAAGGACGTCGGGATCCATCACCTTCGACGGCATGGATCTCGCCAGCCTTGATGAGAAGGCCTTCCGCTCCGTACGCGGCAGGCGGATCGCCATCGTGTTCCAAGACGCTCGGACCGCGTTGAACCCGGTCTTCACCATCGGCAGGCAAATCGCAGATGCCTGCAGACTGCATCAAGACGTCACCAAGAAGGGCGCCCTGGAGGCGACCGCACAGATCCTGGAACGACTTCGCATGCCCGAAGCAACCCGACGCATGAAGCAGTACCCGCACGAGCTCTCGGGAGGAATGGCCCAACGAGCTCAACTTGCCTTGGCGCTTATCTGCCAACCGACGCTACTCATCCTCGATGAGCCGACGACGGGCCTGGACGTCACGATCCAGGCCGACATCATGGAGTTGATCGTGGACCTCAATCGCACGGACGGCATGTCCACGCTCTTGATCACCCACGACCTCGCGGTCGTTGCCGAATCGTGCCACGACATGGTGGTATTGCAAGCGGGGGAGGTGCGCGAAGTCGGCAGCTGCAACGAGGTGCTGACGGATCCGAAAAGCCCCTACACGCAAGGTCTCATTGCCGACAGCCGGCTTGAAAGCATCAGACGATGATGAACCAGGCCCAGGACCTCGTGCTCAGCGTCTCTTCGCTCCGCAAGGAGTTCCACGTCCATGGGGGAGGCGCGTCCGAGACCTTGACCGCAGTGGACGGGGTGAGTTTCGAAGTCGCTGCCGGTGAAACGGTCGCCCTCGTCGGCGAGAGCGGATCCGGAAAGTCAACGGTCGCCCGATGCGTGACCCGGTTGGTCGAGCCGACGAGTGGGGTCGTCCGCCTTGGCAGCGTCGAGGTGACCTCGGTACCACGACGGCAGCTGCCGCACGTCTACCGCGACTTGCAAATGGTCTTCCAGGACCCGAATGGTTCGCTCAATCCGCGGATGACGGCTCGTGCCGCGATCGAGGAGCCACTGCGCCTTCACTCCGGGCTCTCCGGTGCTGACCTCGAGTCGCGGCTGAAACAACTCGCCTCCGACGTGGAGCTGCTCCCGCAACTTCTCGACCGTTACCCGCGTCAGCTGAGCGGGGGACAGCGACAACGGGTGGGCATTGCCCGGGCGCTCGCTGTCGACCCGAAGATCATCGTTTTGGACGAGCCGACCGCTTCGCTCGACGTGTCGACGCGTCGCCGTATTCTGCAGCTCCTCGCGACGATCCAGCGCTCGAGACGGCTCGGCTACCTCTTCATCAGCCACGACCTCGAGATGGTCCGGCACTTTGCGGACCGAGTCCTCGTCATGTACCTCGGCGCAATCGTCGAGTCGGGTTCAGTGCAGGAGGTGTTCGACCATCCGGCTCATCCCTACACGCGTGCGCTTCTGTCCGCAGTGGCGGTGATCGATCCGGGGCATCAAAAGGAACGGATCCGCCTCAGCGGCGAGATCCCGAGCGCCATCAGGCTTCCCAGAGGTTGTCGTCTGGCGTCGCGCTGTCCCTACGTCGTGGGCGCTTGCCGCACGACCCCCCCACCGCTCATCGCGATCAGCCCGACGCATTCAGCAGCTTGCCCCGTGCTGAATGTCGGGCCGGCTTTGGAGGCGTCGCAGGTGAGTACCGCAACCGCATAGCGCGAAGGACCCATGTCTCGTGAGGTCGCTTGGCCCGGTGCTAGGTTGCTTCGACGGCACAAGCCCTGGTAGCTCAGGGGATAGAGCGTCGGTTTCCTAATTCGTTCTCGGCCGTCCAGCCTGTGCTGTTTGGTGACAAATAGACAGCTCGCGAAGGGGGCATCATTCAGTGAGTCTCGGCCCGTGACAGGCAATCACGCTGATTTGTAGTCCAAGAGGTAGTCCAAGATCACACGCCACTAACCGGGCCGGTAGTCGATCGTTTACCCGAACAGCGTATGTTCTGGAAGAGGAAATATGTCGCGTGGTTCTGTGCGAGGAGAACCCGTGGGAGAGCACAAGAGTTCCAAAGTGAGTGACACGAGAACCGTCGATCAGGGCGGCTCTACGCGGGTTGGTTCTCGAGGCACGCTGCCCGACAAGGGTTAGTCTGCATCAGCCCTAACGATGGGTGACCACAACCGCCCGGGCCTGGGTGACGGCTGTGAGGAAGTCAGTGCCGCCGCCGGTACGTCCCAGACCACTCGCCTTGGCGGGTTCGAAGGTCATCCCCTCTGTGTAGGCTTGCCACCCGTTCACCCAAACGATGCCAGCGTCCACTTCACCCGCTCGCGCAATGTGCTCGGGGTCCTCGCTGAGGACAATGGCGGCCAAGCCGTACTCGGTGGCGTTGGCCGCCGAGATTGCTTCGTCGAAGCTGTCGACGACCTGGACGGCGAGAACAGGCCCGAAGGTCTCCTCCTGCATGACCCGCATTTCGGGTGTTACGTCCACAAGCACCGTTGGCGGGTAGAACGTCCCCGGCCCATCGGGCACCGCCCCCCCCGTGAGAGCCCCGCGCGCCCGCGCTTATCGCCTCGGTCACGTGCCTCTCCACCACTGACCTCTGCCGCTGGTCGACCATGGGCCCGAGGGTCGTGGCCGGGTCTAGTGGGTTGCCCATTATTTGCGACTCGGCTGCCTTGACGAGCGCGTCAAGGAAAGGACCGGCGATATCACGGTGAACGTAAACCCGTTCCGCCGAGGTGCATATTTGGCCGGAGTTCAGTAACCCGGCGTAGGCCACGAGCTCGGCCGCCCAAGTCGGGTCGACGTCCGCGTCCACAAGGACGGGGTCTTTCCCGCCCAGCTCAAGGAGCGCGGGCCGGAGCAACTTGCCGCACGACCCAGCGACGTCTCTGCCGGCTGCGACCGACCCAGTAAAGGACACCACTCCGACCCTTCGGTCACGCACCAGTTCGGCGCCGGTCCTGCCGTCCCCCAGTACGAGGTTCACAACCCCTGCGGGCAGGTCGAGGAGCTCCACCAGCCGCACAGCGGACTTAGGCGACCTCTCCGAAGGTTTGTACACCACCGTGTTGCCGGCGGCGAGAAGCCCAGCCAGCTGGCCGATCGCCATCATGACCGGGAAGTTCCATGGCACGATGAGGCCGGCGACACCGTACGGCACACGAAGCTGTGCGCTGCCGTCACTTCCAAGCGCCTGAGCCAGGAAACCCTCGGCTACCTCGGCCATTTCGGCAAAGGCACCGGTCGAGCCGACGGTCCACTCACGCGCCGCCGACACCGGTTTGCCCATCTCGATCGCTTCGAGCCGGATGAGCTCGTCGATCCCCGAGACTACGCGAGCGCCTGCATCGCGGAGCTGGTCCCCGCGCTCTGCCGGCGCCAGCTCGCCCCACCAGGTCGCTGCTTGTGCAGCGGCCGCCACAGCGGCAGCCACGTCGGCCTGACCAGCCACAGGCACCTCCGCCACGGGTTCGCCGCTAAAGGGATTTATGACGGTCAGGAAAGCAATTGGGTCACCGGTGGACCACTGGTCACCCAAACGGTGCTTCAGTTTCTCTGCGGGCACCTCGTCATACCTTTCAGTAGGACCCAGCTAGCGTCGCCGCCTGGGCCTGGCGGCGATGGCTGGGCAGCCGAAATTCTCAACGCCCGTAAAGACTGCTTCGGACATTTTGGGACTGGCCGCCAAGGCGTTGTCGTCGCTCTAGGGGTACGCGGTGGTCGTTGTGCTCGTCGACGTTGCTGCAGTCGTTGTAGTCGTTGAAGAGCTCGTGGTGGTAGGCAGCGTCGTGGTCGTGATCGCGGTGGAGGTAGTGGAGGTGGTCGTGGTGGTGGTGGTTGGGAAGTTCGGCGCCCACTTGGCGTCCAGGCGGCGGGCGAACTTGGAGGCGCAAATCGGGGAGGAGGACGCTCCGGGGGTCAGGCACATGGCCGCCACGAGGTAGTCGGCAGCCCCGTCGACGGTGCGAGCCACGGCGCTGCCAGGATGGCGCAAGTCGGCCGCCACCTGTGACTGGCTGAGGTTCAAGAGAGGTGCAGGGCTGGAGGGAGAGCCGATGACCAGGAAGTGGTCGCCAAGGTCGGTGAA
This sequence comes from uncultured Acidimicrobiaceae bacterium, assembly GCA_963725935.1. Lineage (GTDB taxonomy): Bacteria > Actinomycetota > Acidimicrobiia > Acidimicrobiales > Palsa-688 > Fen-671. The sequence continues at coordinate 741,936 of CAVSAM010000007.1, forward strand.
GGGGATCCCCTCCCGCGGTCGTCGTATAGGGAGCACGGTCGTACTTGTTCACGAGCGCGTTCAGCTCAGGCGGATATGGCTGTGACGAGCCCTGGGCCGACTCAAAGGCGTCCAGTTTGAAGTACTCGCTCACGTAGCGCGCCCCAGTGAAGCTCCAGCTCTTGAGGCCGGGGTAAACGTCGGTCGGGGACGACGACTGGGGGCCGCCGAGCTGGGTAAAAGTGCCGAACTGGGAGAGGGCTACCTGGAGGGGCCAGTTGCCCAGGGCGCAGAACGGGCACCAGCCGCCTCCGACGTAGGCCACCTCGACCTTGCCACCGGCCGTAAGGGCGGGCTGGTGGTGGAGGAGGACGGGTCCGGACAGCCCGCCGGGGATGCCGACGCTCTCCAGGTCAGCCGCCGGTACCTTCACCTCCTGCACCGCGGTACTTGTCCCCGCCCCCGCTGTCGCGGCTGCCGCAACGGGCTCGATCAGCCCGGTCCCCGGCACGGCGAGGGCCGCCAAGGCCAGGGCGGCAACCGTGCCAGTGGCGCCTGCATACCGCCGGAGAGAGCGCAGGCGGGTAGCCTTGGTGGCCCGCTGGCGAGCTATCTTGCCGCACCCGGCCGTCATATTGGGGGAAACCACCTCGGCCAGGCTAATCCGCGCGGCACGCCACCGGGGTCCATGCTCCCTACGTCCCTTGTGCCTTGCCGGAGCGCGCGCTCGATGGCGTCCTGTTGGACCATGCGGCGGTTGATGGTGCCCCAGGCCCACCGCTTTTGGACCCAGGGTGCATACGTTGGGTAATGGCACCCGGTTCCTTCAGTGACGGGCAGCGCTGGCCGGCGGTGCTCGGAGCGCACCTAGCCGGCATATCTGGTCAAGCGCCACCCACGACGAAGTGAGCACATGAGACAAGAGCGGAACCTGCGATCGGCTCCCGTGGAGAAGAGCGCAGCACCGAAGCGACCAAATGAAGAATATTCCCGTTCTGCCTCGGTAATCTGGCAGCGCATCATGGCGCGGGCACCCGATTGGGCACACGAGCGCCGAGCCATCCTTTAGCACAGCCATAAGATTCCCGAGTTGTCACGGCGAGGGCGAGCGAGAAGGATAGTTAGGTCGTGCCCAGGAAAGCCCACTCGTCACCATCCAGGCGAGCACCAAGGCGTCAGGGTGGGTCTTCTCTGCCGAGTGCCAGATCCATCGCCTCCTCCAAGCTGAGACCCCTGCCCTCAGAATAGTGCCGCCGAAATTCTTCCCCACCCAGGTGGTCGCTGACTTGGTCGATGCTGGTCTTGCGGAAGTCGACTTCCGGGACTTGCCACGTTTCGCCCGTAACGTCAAAAAATGCCTGGGCTACACCGTGGAGCACAGCCGCCCGGTGCCAGTCGCCGAAGTCCCCGGCAATACAGGCGAGACCCAGGATGGAATAGGCGATAACTGAGGTGTCCCCGCTCCGACGGCTCCCACGCACGGCGTCTTCGAACATGGAGCCGGCGCCTTCACGGTCGCCTTCTTCGCGTCGCACCCAACCCAGGCCCTCCGTCGCACCCTGGTGATGCCGCCCAATCGCTTGCGTCGTCCGTATAGAGGTCTCAAAATGGGCGCGAGCAGCCGAGATGTTCCCCGCCCCAAGAGCGAAACAGCCAGCATTGTTGTGCAGGAGCCCAATCAATACGGCGTTGCCGCGGCGTTCGCTGCACGCTATCGCTTCGCGGTACAGCTCTTCGGTCCGCTCCGGGTCGGTGGCCTGCTTGCACAGGAGGTAGGCATTTATGCTCTCAGCCAACAAGAGATCGTCGCCAAGTACCCTGGCTCGCTCGACAGACTCATTTCCGAAGGGGACGCCCCTCCCGAAGTCGCCTGCGAACGAGAAGGCGACGCAGAGCGCAGTCAGGGACTCGACGAGCAACCGGTCGTCGCCGAGCCGGCGAGCGATCTCCATCGCTTGCTCACCGAACTGTACTGACCTCCGGACATCGACGTAGCGCGCCATTAGCGCAGCAGTGACGAGGGATCTGGCCAACAGTTCGGGGAAAGCGAGGGCCTCGGGCCGCTCAAGCGCGGGCGCTATCAGGCCGAACGCTTCTTGCCGTCGAGAAGTCGCCCACCAGTAGTACTTGAGCGCGATGGCGAAGCGCAGGGCTTGTTCGGTCTTATGGGGAGCGCCAGCCGCGTGCTCGATGGCGCGCCGCAGGTTGGAATTGTCGGCCTCGAGCCGTGCGAACGACCGCGCCTGCGTGGGGCCTGTCAGCTCTCGTGCGGCCGTCTCGGCAACCGCCAGGAAGTGCTCGCAGTGGGCACCCGCCACGAACGCCACTTCGTCGGGCCCGCCTCGACGAAACGCTCGGCGGCGAACTGCCGGATCGTCTCGAGCAGACGATAGCGGGAGCCTCCTCCAAAGGGTTCGGCCACGACCAGGCTCTTGTCGACCAGAGACCCGAGGAGGCCCGTGACGTCGAACTCTTGTATCTCACCGAAGGCGCACACTGCCCCTGCGGCATCGAGGTCGAAACCATCCGAGAACACCGAAAGGCGTCTCAAGAGGGAACGCTCGGGGTCGTTGAGGAGGGAGTAGGACCAGTCGACGGTTGCCCGCAGGGTCTGCTGGCGCTCGAGCGCGCTGCGGCTCCCGCCGGTGAGGAGGCGGAAGCGCTGGTCCAAGAGGCGGTGGAGGTCGCGTAGGGACAGTGAACGCAGCCGGGCTGCGGCTAGCTCGATGGCCAGAGGCATCCCGTCCAGCCGCCGGCAGGTCGACACGATCAGGTCGCTGGTCTCCTTGTCGGCCGCCAACCCCACACCCTGTGATCGCGCCCTCTCCACGAACAGCGCCACAGCGTCCGAACCCCGCATCGTGGCCCGGCCGTTGTCGGCGGTGGGCGGGAGCGACAATGAGGGCACGCGGTAGATGGTCTCCCCGCCGATGCCCAGGGGTTCACGGCTAGTAGTCACCAGGTGGGCCCCAGGACAGCGGCGAAGCACTGCGTCGGCGAGCTTGGCGCAGGCCCCGATCAGGTGCTCGCAGTTGTCGAGCACGATCAGTATGCGTTGCGGCGCGAGGGCATCGATCAGCGTCTCGAGTGCAGCCCGAGCGACTTGACCTGTGACCCCGAGCGCTTGGGCAACGGCCTGGGGCACGGCTCCTTCGTCTGAGACCGGTGCCAACTCCACTAACCACACGCCGTCGCCCGACCCGTCCAAAAGCTCGGCCGCCACCTGAAGGGCGAGCCGCGTCTTGCCGGAACCGCCCGGCCCCGTCAGGGTGACAAGCCGAGATGACTCGACCAGACGTCGGAGCTCAGACAGCTCGTGCTCGCGCCCGATGAAGGCCGACAACTGGGTAGGCAGGTTGTTGGGCAGCGCCGGGTTGTCGAGCGAGCGGAGCGGGGGGAAATCCGCCCTCAGCCCGTCTACTTGCAGCTGGAAGATGTGCTCAGGACGGCCGAGGTCCTTCAGGCGGTGAAGGCCAAGGTCCCGCAGCATCACCCCCGCCGGCAGGGCGTCGTGCACTAGCGCGGTGGCCGCGGCCGAAAGGACCACCTGGCCACCATGCGCCACCGCTGCGACACGGGCGGCGCGGTGGACCTCGAGACCTGAAAAGCCCACTACGTCCGTTTCCGAGGCCTCACCGACGTGTACGCCCATCCGCACGCGCACCTCAGCTTGGGCGGGCCACTCCTTGGAGGCAAGGGAACGTTGGATCTCGACCACCGCCGCCACGCAGGCGCGCGGCGAGGAGAATACGGCGAACACACCGTCACCCGCGGTACCTACTTCCCTACCGGCGTAGGCGGCGAGCCCTGACCGGATGATCTCATGATGGTCGGCGAGCAAAGCGGAGTACACATCATCGCCGATGCGCTGCAAGAGCGCCGTTGAGCCTTCGATGTCCGTGAAAAGCAAGGCGAGGGTCTCCGTGGCCAAAGGCTACGAGATCGCCGAGCGCCGCGGCAGCGAAGGCAGGCACACCAGCCCTGTCATACGTTTCCGTGGCGCCACTCCCTGCGCGAGCGTAGGATAGCTAACTGGCTCGCCGGTCCACCCTGGACCACCCTTTCGGGCAAGAGCAGATACTCGGTTCGCTAACGTTGTCGGCAAGACTTGTGGCTGGTAGGTAGGTGTTCGGTGCGGCGAGCGTTTGCCATGACGGCTGTGCTTGCTGCGACCCTGGTAGCCCTTTCCAGCCCGGCAGCGGGCACTGCGCCCGCGGCGGGGCCCGCCCTAGTCCTGTCGGCCCGGGCCGTGCCCTGGGTACTGCCCGCCAGCGGCGGGACCGTGACGGTCATCGGGCGCGTCAAGAACGCCAGCTCCTGCCAGCTGGAACTGCTCACGAGCTATGCGGTTCCCGTTGTTTACCCTCGCAGTTCGACACCCTGTGGCGGTGGCAACTTCAGCGCTCAGGTCACCTTCGGCGCCAACCTCGCCTCGGTGGGCCGTACTGTCAAACTGGCTCTGGTCGCCCGCGGCGCCACCTCCATGGCGAGCGGCCGGTTCTACGTGCACCTCGTGTCGGGCTACCAAGCGGTGGCGCCGACCCCCGTGCTCCCCGCCGGGGCGCCTTCGGTCTCGGTAACTGACATCAAGAACCTAATTTGGTCCGGTTACGTCGCGGTCGGCGGGCCGTACAGTGCGGCCAGAGGTACTTTCACCGTCCCGGCGTTGCGACCAGGTACCCCGCATGGCGCGGAGGCGGCCGAGTGGGTCGGCGTCGACGGCCTCACGAGCTCGGGCACCTTTGTCTATCCTCCGCCCGAGGACACCTCGCTCGTACAGGCGGGAGTCGATGAGACGCCGGACCCGAGCAGCCCCGATGGCTACGACGTGCAGCCCTGGTGGGAGGCCCTCCCCGGGCCCACGACCGACATAACCGGCCTCGCTGTCAGGGCCGGTGACAAAATGACGGTGGCCGTCTGGGAGGCGGGGCCGGACTTGTGGAAGATGCAGGTAGCGGATGACACCGACGGCCTCGCCTTCACGACGCCTCCCGAGCCTTACGCCGGCCCGGGGGTGAGCGCCGAATGGGTAGTCGAGAGGCCGTCGAACTGCCCCGGGCTGAATCCCTCCTGCCGTCCTGTAAGGCTCGCCGCCTACTCGCCCTCTGTCAGCTTCAGTGGCATGGGGATGGCTGGGGGCCGTCAGACATCGCTTTGGCGCATGCTCATGGTTCAGGGCGGCCAACAGGTGGCGACGCCATCGGCGTTCAGCCCCGAGGGGTTCTCGATTAGCTACACAGGGCCCAGTCCGGCCGGCAGCGGCGCACGTACCTGACCACCGAGTGCCGGCATCGCCCGGCGACCCCAGTGGCCAAGCTGAGAAACCCCGGTGCAAATGGCCGGCCGGGAGAAGCCGAACCGTGGCAGCTCTGCCGGACCGGGGGGCAGTGAACGCAGACTGAGCACAGCTCGTCTCACCCTGCTGCGTTAGCCGTCCGCCCACGGCAACGTGCTAGCTAGACGACCGCGAAGCCTTCGGCCAGTACGGAATGTTCCGTCTAGCGCTGCCGAGCGACGAGCTACTTGACTCAGCCAAAGATGTCGAGCGACGGTTCTCGCGTAAACAGGCGTTGCTTGATCGCGATCGCGGGCCCACCCAGAGTAGGCGCCCCGAAAACCAATACAGAATAACGACTTTTGCGGTGGTCCATTGTGCCCATAGCGGCACTTCAGTTTTGCACACGGCACCCCCCTCTGAGATGCGCACGAGGTAGGCAGTTTGGCCGGCCACCAACCCATCCTGGGGCCAGCGCGCCGCTCTCCTCAAACCACTTAAAGTTGGACCAAGAGCACTCGCATGGCAAACTACGCCTGTGCCTGGGGCCTGCGTCGTGCTGAACGGTGCGAGCAGCTCGGGAAAGACCAGCATCGCCCTCGCGCTGCGTGACCGCTGGCCTGGTCCGCTCCAGATCTCTGGGATCGACACGTTCCTTGTTTGCCAGGCCGAGTCGTTCTTTGGCATCGCCGGCACCGGCGGTCGCGGAGCAGCGTTGCGGGCCCAGTTGGGTACCGACATCATCGAGGCGCCAGGGTTTACGCGGGTGCCAAGTGTCGTGGATGGGCACGAGGCGTTTGACATCGTGGCGGGGCCGCTCGGCCGGGGCTTGGTGCGGGCGGTTCAGAAGTACTGGAGGGCATGCGCCGAAGAAGGTATTGACCAGGTCGTGGACGACGTGTGGCTCACCAAAGACCAAGCATTGGGGTTCAGGTCGCTGATGGCGGGGCTAGACGTCGTTTGGGTCGGGGTACATTGCCCGACCGAGGTGATCGAGCAACGTGAACGCGACCGTGGAGACCGTATCGTGGGCCAAGCGCGAGGGCATGCCCACCTGGTCCACTCCTGGACCGACTACGACCTCGAGGTCGATACGTCGCTGCTGTCACCCGACGAGTGCGCAGCCTCAGTCTTCGACGAGATGGCTCGTCGGGGGAGCCTACCTGGCCCTCGCCCTGGCTCTCGGGTAGCGACCGAGCTGTAGCGCCGACGACGCCGGACGTTTCATCTTTCTCGCTGTGGCGTTCGTGGACCTGAATCAGCGATCCGCAGGATTGACGATGCGCGCTTCTCGACAACAGAGCGCACGGCCGAGGTCGTACCCGCGAGGGGGCTTGAGCGAGCGCAGAACGGCAGCTCTGCTGCACCCCGTGTCGGGGCTCAAGGGGCGCGACGGCCGCGTTGGTATTGCGCGCCGGGAAAGCGCCGAAGTCGGGCCGGTCAGGCCTCTCACGCGCATTTTCGGGTTGTGCGTTCGGCGCAGCTGCCGCGGGGCGACTGTCTGAGCTGGCGACGGGCCTGCGTGCCCGAAGTCAATATCGGTTAGCCACGCCAGCCGTCGCCACCCGAGCGCGCCGGGTTCGGTCGATCTGTGCCCGTCAGGCCGACCCTGGTGGCGGGCCCGCCATCGGGCGTTCCGGGCGAGACCCGATGGACTGCCCCGCGGGCGAAGGCGAGTTTCTCAAATGAGCCGAACGCCTTCCTTCCACACTCCCCAGACACGCTCGCCGAGCTTCCCAAGATCTGACAAGTCCCCCTCGATGACCGTTAGGTCGGCGAGCTTTGCCGGTGAGATGGTGCCCAGCCGGTCGTCCACTCCGCAAAGGGCGGCGGCACTGGAGGTGCTCGCAACCCAGGCCTCGAGGGGGGTCATGGAGCTGTTGTCGACCATTAGGGCCAGCTCCTCCAGGTTGCGGCCATGGGGGCCGACCCCACTGTCAGTACCCATGGCGACTCTGACACCGGCCTCCACCGCCCGGCGGAACGAGCCCGTGTGTTCCTCGAGGACCTGGTGCGTCTTGCGTAGCACTGACTCCTCGATGCGGGTTCCGGACTCGGCGGCTGCTATCACCGCTCTCGGAGCGGACATGGTGGGAACTAGCCAGGTTCCCCGCTCGAGCATCATGGAGATCGCTTCTTCGTCGATGTAGATGCCGTGCTCTATGGAGCGGATGCCGTTGCGGATGGCAGCCTTGATCCCCTCCGTCGCCTGGGCATGGGCCATAACGTAGCGCCCGGCAGCCGTCGCCTCCGCCATGAGCACCGACAGCTCGTCGTCGCGGAAATGGCCGTGGCGTGGGTCGTCCCTGGGTGAGAGCACGCCACCCGAAGTGGCCACTTTGATCACGTCGGCGCCTTCCCGCACGAGCTCCCTAACCCGACGGCGCATCTCTTCGGGGCCGTCTACCAGGCTCGAAGGGTGCCCAGGGTACTCGTGATGCCACTCGAAGCAACCCCCCGAAGGCATGTACGTGTCACCGTGACCGCCGGTCTGGCTGAGCATGACAATCGAGATTTGCATGCGTGGGCCCCGGACCATCCCGCGGGCTACGGCCGTCTTCACCCCCATGTCCGAGCCGCCCGCCTCGCGCACGGAGGTAATGCCGGTCCGCAGCGTCGCCTCCATGTTGGCCACGGTTTCGAAGTACCTGAGGGAAAACGGGCGCATGATCCTGCTCAACGGGTCAAGGTTCCCGCTCATGGTGAAGTGGACGTGACAGTCGAACAGGCCAGGGAGCAGCGTCCTGCCCTCCAGGTCGACCTCCTCGTCCCCGTCCAGGCCAGCGCCGACGTCGACAATGGTGCCGTCTTCGACAACCACGTCCCCGGGGGCCGGCGGAGCCCCGGTACCGTCGAAGACGCAACCGCCTCGGAACAGAGTCCTCGTCATTGGTGGTTCTCCCGTCGTTTCCCCGGCCCATAGGCCTGACCGAGTGGTCCTAACTCGATGGATTACCGACGCAGAGAGCTTAATCACCGAGTTGCGGCCGAGGCGAGGTGGCCGAGGCCGAAACCTAGCCGGGCGGGCTATGCGGTCTCTCAACGCCTCGGGCCCGGGACCGTGGAAGATTGGCCATGCTGGGTGACCTCGGCTCAGGAGACCCTTGGCCCGCCGGGCTTGCGGTCGGTACTGTAGGCGCCGGTTGTTTAGAAGCGGCGAAGAGGGGGCTACTTTTTCATAGCGAACGCCAGCGCGCGGGGTGGTACGTGGCGGCATTCGTCAAGCTCTCCGTCAAGGTTTCGGTCAAGGTGGGGTGGGCAAAGAGCCGGCAGTGGCCGCGCCACCCGGTGGCCGGGAAAACAGCTCGCCGAGGACCTGCGCTGCGGCCTTGTCGCGGTCGGCAATGGCGTGGGAGTACACCCGGAGGGTGGTGGAGGGGTCAGCGTGACCGAGACGGCTGGCTACGGTGCGAACATCCGTGCCGGCTCCGATCAACTGAGTGGCGCTGAAATGACGCAAGTCATGAAAGCGGATATTCACTCCAACCCGTTCGGCCACTCGCCGGAAGGCTTGGCCCAGACTGTCCGGTTTGAGCGGTTGGGTGCCGTCCGGCTCGAGGCTCAATATGTAAGCGCCGGGCGGGAGGACCGTGCCAACCTGGCTGGCAATCTCGTCCACCCGTTTCCTGTGGCTCATGAGCACGGCCAAGGCGAGAGGGTCGAGGGTCATGCAACGGTCGGCGTGGGTCTTCGTCGGCCCGACCACCGGTTGACGATGATCGAGCCCATGTTTGACAGCCCTGCGCACCCAGATGCGGCCCGTCTCGAGGTCGAGATCGCTCCACCGCAGGCCGCAGCGCTCACCTCGCCGGCACCCGGTGACCGCTGCCAAGGCAATGGCGGCGCCGAGCACGTGCGAGCGAGTTTCCTCGGCAGTCTCTATCAACTTTCGTATAGTGGCCGGGCTCGCGGTCGCGGCCGTTCGCGCCCTAAGGGGAGGCGGGCTGGCATTCTCCGTTACGGGGGCTGCGACAATGCCCCAGCGCACGGCTTGGTGTACGGCGGCGGAGAGGAGAGCATGGCAATGGTGGACGGTGGTGGGGGAGAGGCCCTCAGCCAGCCAGGAGAGGTAAGTCCGCTCGAGTTGCTGTGCAGTCAACTTCGTCAGCCTGAGCGGGCCCAACGAGGCCTTCAGACGTCTGGCCTTGCCCCGGTCGCCGCGGACCGTTCCAGGCTGAAGCACGGCCACCTGGTCCTCGATGTACCGGTCCAAGAGCTCGGCGACCGTGGTCGTATCGCGGGTCAGCGGGGCTGTCCGCTTTCGACGTCTGACACGAACTTGGCTAGGGCGGATTGCGCTTGGCGTTTGCTGCCCTTGAACGTGCGTGTCACCTGGACAAGCCGACCAGCTCCGTCGCGCCCGGTGAACACCCGCAGGCGCCAGGTGCCGGGCGTCCGCTCTAGCATGGTGCCTCGCACGGCCAGAGGTTGTAGTCCAGAAGTAGTCCGTACCCTCTGGATGAACGAGTGCGCTACGTTAGTTCAGCTATAACAGCAGGTCAAAGGCACAAGCCCTCGTAGCTCAGGGGATAGAGCGTCGGTTTCCTAAACCGTGCGTCGTAGGTTCGAGTCCTACCGGGGGCACCCTGTGACGTAGCGCAGGGAGGGGGCAGCCCCCAGAAGCGGCACCAAACGTTCCCAGTAGGGGCCCCGGTACGAGAGTGGCTCCGGCGACGTGGCGGCACGCCTTCTGCCGTCTACGTCAGCGGCTGCCCGAGTTCGGCTAAGAAGGCTGCGCCGACCGAACTGGTTACGGCGGTGCAGACGCCACATGCGTGGCCCCGAACCTTTTCATGAGAGCTCTGTGGCCGAAAGTCTTCTCCCGAGGGCGATCTGGGCCGCGCATTCGTCACCCAGGACGGGCCCGTGCACCTCGATGGGATGGCGCGCTTTGGCAGCAACCTCCTCCATGGGGAGCCATGGGTCCATCGTGGGCTCCGGAGGTGCACCGAAATAGAATTGCGTGATGTGAGCCTTAGATCGAGGCGGACATACACATCGAGCAGCTCGACGCGTTCGCGAACATAATGTGACCGCGCAGGTCGCCCGTTTTCAGGTCCCGGGCGAGCTGGCGCAAGGCATTGATCTCGGCGTGAGCGGTAGGGTCGGTGCCGGAATGTTGGGTGTTGTGGGCACGAGCCACGACTGTGCCGCTGGCGTCCGAAATGATGCAGCCAAAGGGCGGGTCCCCGATTTCTATGGCCTTGGACGCTTCTATCTGAGACTCTCTGATCAAGTGCCTGACCTGCTCGTCGGTCACGCAGACGAGTGTAGATGTCGCACTAGCCGGGCGGGAGCCTAAGCACGCCCACCAAGCCGGGGCCCAAGTGGGGCCAAAACTTGTCCTCGGCACTTCCCGGGAGCGTGAGAAGTTGGCCCGGCTGCCTGACTGTCAGCACTCGGCTACTTCGGTCGCGTTGTAGTCGTCCAGTGCTGCGTAAGGATTGGGGAGGTTCTCGTTGGTCACGTAGTACCCGGACAGGTTGTCGCTAACGCTCCACAGTCGGTCGACGGCCGAGCACACACTGCTCAGAGAAGCGCTCGGGGTGTCATAGACGATGGCCGCCAGGCTGTTGCTGTACGGCACGGGCTCTTGTCCGCTCGCCCATGAGCCCGACTCCCAACTTGCCGGCACCCATTGCTCCAAGCTCGACGCGGCACCTTCGAAGACCACCACGTAGTTGGGCCAGCTAGTTCCGAAACTCTGACCTCGTACAAACGGCCACGAGGTGGTCCCTGAGTCGGTGCCCCAGTTCCAGACCACTTCAGTCGGCCCGTCGCTGCGTGCCGCGCTGGTAATCGCGGCGTAGTAACTTTCGTTGGTTGCCGAGGACGAGTCGCTGGCCTCGTCGAAGAAGAACCCGGCGAGGGTGGGGTCGAAGGATACCCACTGCTTCATCTCCTCGTCCACCGTGCTCACAGGGATGCTGCCGTACCCGGTGTTGATGTACCCTATGGCCTCGCCCTTGACGGAGCTGTGGGGGTAACAGCTCTCCATTGCCGGCAGGAGGTCCCCCTCCTCCAATGTCCAGTCAGCGTCACCGCTAGTTGGGGGCCCACTGTTTGCGCCCACACCGACGACGACGGCGTCGTTGGCACACGCAGCAGCCCAGTCGCTAGCCAGCGTCGAGCTGCCGGCGTACTCGTAGAGCGGGACGAGCTGGACCTGGGGGTCAGACGGCGCACCGACTGGCAGCACCGTCGTCGTGGCAGTGCTGGTCGTGGTAGTGCTGGTCGTGGTAGTGCTGGTCGTGGTAGTGCTGGTCGTGGTAGTGCTGGTTGTCGTTGTAGGCGGGGGTGATGTGGTGCTGGTCGTAGTTGGGGGCACCGTCGTGGTCGTCGTCCCGCGGTGCCTGTTGGCCGCGGCACCCGTTGCGCCTGCTCCCTCTCCTTTGTTCGCTGCCGTAGCTGTAGTTGTGGCGCCCGTTACCGTGGCTGCGGCAATCGCGACTACGAGGGCACACTTGGCTCTCCAGTTCCTGGCGCCTCTTCGTCTCAGACCTGTTGCATAGGGCGTGCTGACGAGTACCCGGCCCACCCCCTGTCTCGTTCTCGAAAACAATTCGGCTCCCAGGACACCCCCTCGCGGGCGGGGACCAGTCCCGACCGGAAGACTACTGCCAAGGAGCTCCAGCGCCCCCGACGCTCCGCGAACACACGGCGGGGGACGGCCGTCGTGCAGCGCCGGCCCGGCTACGGCAGCCGATTTCGCTTGCACTGCCTCGGGATTCGCCGCTGCCCCGGCTCGGGGCCGCTCCGTTGGTGGAGCCACTCTCCGTACCTCTACCCCTACTGGGAACGCTTGGGCCGCTTCTGGGGGCTGCCCCAGCCTCCGCCACCCTGTGACGTCGCGAGACTGTGAGACCACTGGCGACATCACTCCGCGACCCGCATGTGGGGGGGAGGCGCTCCCGAGCGACAGGCGCAGGAAATGCGCTCGACCCCGTCGAAATGGAGCGCTAGCTTTCAGCTGACCCATCCGCCGGCTGAAAGCAAGTGGATGTTGCATGACGGACCACAGGCAAAAGATGATCGGCATGCTGGGCGGTATGAGTTGGCAGTCCACCGTCGAGTACTACCGGCTAGCCAACGAGCTGGTCCATGAGCGCCTCGGCGGTTTCCATTCGGCCCGCGTGGTGCTCGCCTCGGTCGACTTTGCGGAGATCGAGCAGCTGCAGGTCGAGGGCCGGTGGCAGGAGACGGGCCAGCTCCTAGCAGAGGTCGCAATAGGGCTCGAAGCCGCCGGCGCCGAGATCCTTTTGCTCTGTACCAACACCATGCACAAGGTCGCCGACCAGGTAGAGGCGGCGGTTTCGGTCCCGTTGCTCCACATCGGCGACATCACTGCGCTGGCGGTGCGGGCTGCCGGTCTATCGGCAGTCGGGCTGCTCGGTACGGCCTACACGATGGACCAGGACTTCTACCGCGAACGGATAGAGCGGCACGGACTGCGCGTCATCGTGCCCGCTGCGGACGACCGCGCCGAAGTGCACCGGGTCATCTTCGAGGAGCTCGTCCTTGGGGTGGTACGGGACGAGTCCCGTCGTGCCTACCGGGACATCATCATGCGCCTGGTGGACGACGGTGCCGAAGGAGTCGTGCTGGGCTGCACGGAGATCGAGCTGCTCATTACGCCTGCCGACAGCCCAGTGCCGGTCTTCCCGACCACGCGCTTGCACGTAGCGGCTGCCGTGGCCGCCTCGCTCGGGCCGTGAGGGCCCCTGACGAATCTTGTAGACCTGGCCGTTCCCTTCTACTCACCATTGCCCGGGCTGGTGGGCGCGTGGACGAGGCCGTTCGCGTCGACTAACGGCTCTCGGGTTGCTGGGTTGGTCATGACAAGTGATTCGTAGTAAGTCGTGTTGGGGATGGCCATGCACAAGTGGACGTTCGGCAACCCCCCGCCGTGTACCTCCGCTCGCAGCCGGAACGAGTCAGCGGTATGAGCTACCCGCAAGGCCCCGGTAAACCCCGCCTTGTAGTGGGTGCTCGTCCTCACGTAAGTGGCGCAACCGGAGGCGATGAAATCACCCACGTTCATATGCACCCCGTCGGCGGTCTCGGCCACGAGCAAAGGGATGTCGACGCGCTCAGCCAGCCACTTGTAAGACGTGATGCTGAACTCTCGCACCGGTTCCTCGTACCAGCGGTAGCCGGCCTCCGCTAGCGCCCGGCCGAGGTAGACGGCGTCGGCGAGGTCAAAGCCTGCTGAGCCGTCGTACATGAGGTCGGTCTCGTCACCTACATGGGCACGCAAGGCTTGTGCGAGATCGGCGTCGCGCCGCGCATCGCCCCAAGCGTGGAGCTTGATCGCTCGGTAGCCCAACTCGAGGCACTGGTCAGCGACGTCGAGGTACTCTTCGACCGAGGAGAACGTCACGGTCGACGCGTAGGCCGGGATCTCTTTTCGGAACGCCCCCCCGAGCAGCTCGTAGGTCGGCACGCCGAGCGCCTTGCCGGCAATGTCAAACAGGGCTATGTCGACCAAGCCGAGCACGTAGATCGGGAACTCCTCGATCCGGTCCAGTTCCCACATGCGGTGCCAGAGCCATTCGCGACGGAAGGGATCCTGGCCTAGGAGCTCGTCGCGTACCCGTCGGTTGACCAAATCCTCGAGGATCACACCCCGGGGGGACCTTGCCGTGCCCTCGATGCCTTCGTCGGTGTTGATGCGCAGGATGCCACCGATGTGGTCCGGCTCAGATCCTGGCAGGCCCACACGCCAGATGAACGGGGGTGTTCGTCCTGGCACCGCCACCTTCTCGACCTCGACACTGACGATCTTCATTGCGAGGCCCACTCGACGGAGACTGTGGGCTGATGGTAGTCATGGCCAGATCGGGTGTCAACCGTAAATCGGTGCACGTCACCCCCCAACAAAGGGGTCAGAACGCTAGGCCCGGGTGGGAATTCATCGTCCGGAAATATGGCCGCTCTCGGCGGGTGTGGCGAGCGCCGTAGTCTTGGTCATCATGCCCGGGACTCGTGCCTCTGTCGCCCGGACCGGTTCCACGGTCGCCTCGACCGGCTCCGCCGTAGCGAAGGGCAAGCCGACAATGTGGGACGGGTACGAAAGCCCGGGATGCTGGGACGAGCTGTTGGTCGACCGTCATGCGCGTTATGCCTGCGACGGGGTGGTCAGTTACCTGGGTTTGCTCGGAGACGAGCTGGCTGGGCGGCAGGCCGCGGCTGAGCTCGCCATCCGCTCGATGGGCATCACCTTCACGGTGTACAGCCAATCGGCCAACATCGACCAGGCCTGGCCCTTCGACGTGATACCGCGGGTGATCTCGACCCAGGAGTGGGCGCAAATCTCAGCGGGCCTCATCCAGCGGTTGACCGCGCTCAACCTTTTCATTGACGATCTTTACGGCGACGCCAAGGTCGTCGCCGATGGAGTTTTCCCGGACGAAGTGCTGTCCTCGTCGGTGAACTACCTCCCGCAGTGCAAGGGGCCCACCCACCCCAGGGAGTCTGGGCCCATATCTGTGGCAGCGATCTCGTACGTGACGCGGACGGGACTATGTACGTGCTCGAAGACAACCTGCGCGTGCCTTCGGGGGTCTCGTACATGCTCGAGAACCGCCAGGTCACCAAGCGTGTCTTCGCGGACTTGTTCCGTGACCTCGACATCCACCCCGTCGACGACTACCCCAACAAGCTTGCCGGCCTTCTTGCTGCGCTCTCGCCCCACCCCGGCGAGGCACCTGTCATCGCGGTACTGACGCCCGGTATCTTCAATTCCGCCTATTTCGAGCACGCCTTCCTCGCACAACAAATGGGTGCTCATCTCGTGGAGGGCAAGGATCTCGTTGTCGAAGCGGACGATTGCGTTTATATGCGCACCATCGCCGGCCTCGTCCGGGTGGACGTTATCTACCGCCGGGTCGACGACATTTTTCTGGATCCCGAGGAGTTCCGGCCCGATTCCCTCGTGGGCGTCCGTGGTCTCATGCGGGCTTGGCGCGCCGGGAACGTCGCCATTGCCAACGCGCCCGGGGCCGGGGTGGCCGACGACAAAGTGGTCTACTCCTACGTGCCAGCGCTGATCCGTTATTACCTGGACGAGGAGCCCAAGATCCCGAACGTCCCGACCTGGCTATGCCATCGCCCAGAAGATCGGAGCCACGTACTTGCACATCTCGACGAGATGGTTGTGAAACCGGCTAACGGGTCCGGCGGTAATGGTGTCTTCGTAGGTTCGATGGCGACCAAGGTTGCGAAAGAGGAGATGCGGCGGCGGGTCGAGGCTCATCCTCGCGACTACATCGCTCAGCCGATTGTGAGGCTCTCCACCTCCCCGACGCTCTCCAACGGTCGCATCGTGCCCCGGCACCTCGACTTGCGGCCCTTCATCCTTTCCGGAGACCAGCCTTACGTGACCGAAGGCGGGCTCACCCGGGTCGCTCTGAAGGAAGGCTCTCTCGTCGTCAACAGCTCGCAGGGTGGGGGGAGCAAAGACACCTGGGTCATCGACCCGAGCGTCGTGCCGCCCCACAGTCAAGCCCAGCAAAGCCAAGCCCAACACGGTCAAGGTCAACACAGCCAGGCCCAGTCGTGACCAGGGAAGGTTCCACGTTGTTGTCAAGAGTCGCCGAGTCGGTCTACTGGGCCGGGCGGTACCTCGAGCGGGCCGAGGCGACAGCCCGGCTCGTACACGTCCACACGGAGCTCTTTTTGGACCTGCCAAAGGCAGCGGGCGTCGATTGGACGCCGCTGTTGGCGGTGACCGGTAGCGGCGAAGCTTTCCACGACCGGTACACCAAAGCCAGCGAGGAGGAAGTGGTTGGCTTTCTCGCTACTAGTTCCGATCATCAGGGCTCGATCGTTTCGTCCATAGCCCAGGCCCACGCCAATTTGCGTGTAACCCAGGCGATCCTGCCCAGCGACGCGTGGGGAGTGCTGCACCGGCTTCATTTGTGGGCGGGCCGGACGCGCAACAGGGCGGTCGACCGGCGAACTCGCCTTGCATGGACTGACCAATTGATCCGTCAATGCCAACTGTTCTCGGGTTTGCTCGAAGGCACCATGAGCCACGACGACACTTATGCGTTCCTCGTGATCGGCCGTGACCTCGAGCGGGCGGATATGACAACGCGGGTCCTGGACGTCCAAGCCGGCATGCTGATCGGCCGGCGTGACGGCGCCTCCCCGTACACCGACCTCATGTGGATGGGGGTGCTTCGTTCGCTCTGCGCCCTCCAGATGTTCCGCCGCATCGCCGGGCCGATGGTGTCGGGCCCCGCCACGCTCAATTTCCTTCTCCGGGACCTGCAGTTCCCTCGTTCAGTTGAGCGCTGCCTTGTCGAGATCTCCCGCGCCCTGCTCGAACTGGTCCGCCATGACGACCCGATGGCAGGTTGTGCCGAGGTGCAGCAATTGCTCGAGGGGGCCGACCTCGGGACGCTGGGCGCCGACGGCCCCTCAGCAGTGGCCCTGCATGACTACGCCGACCGTTTGCAGCAGGGCCTTGCCAAATTGCACGAACTGCTCGTCACTACGTACTTCCAGATGGAGCCGTCGCCGGCGCCGGCGGCCCCGACGGTGCTCTTGCGCGTATGAGCGTACGAGTCGCCCTGGAGCACCACATGTCTTACCGCTTCGACAGGGCGGTACGCCTTTCGCCCCATGTCATGCGCTTGCGCCCGGCTCCCCACTGCCGGACGCCGATATTGGCTTATTCGTTGGCAGTTAAGCCTAAAAACCACTTCATCAACTGGCAGCAGGACCCTTTCGGCAACCACTTGGCTCGCCTCGTGTTCCCCGAGCCAGCCCGGGAGCTCACTGTCGCGGTGGATCTGGTCGCCGACCTCGGGGTCATCAACCCCTTCGACTTCTTCGTCGAAGAAACGGCAGAACGGTACCCGTTTTCTTACGACGCCGCACTTCTGCGTGACCTGGCGCCGTACTTCTCCGGCGACGAAGCGAGCCCGTTGCTCGCCAAATGGACCGACGAGTGGCTGCTTTCGTCCTCGGGCGGGCCAGATGGCCAGCGCATCGTCGACTTCCTTGTAGAGGTCAACCAACGGGTCGCGGGCTCCGTCGCTTACACCGTCCGGATGGAACCCGGTGTGCAGGCTCCCGACGAAACTCTTGAGAAAGCGGTCGGCTCGTGCCGGGACAGCGCGTGGCTGCTCGTGCAGGTCCTGCGCCGTCTGGGGCTCGCCGCCCGGTTCGTGTCGGGCTACTTGGTGCAGCTGCGGCCCGACGAGAAGCCCTTGGACGGGCCGGCCGGCCCACTTGCCGATTTCACCGACCTGCATGCTTGGGCAGAGGCGTACCTGCCGGGAGCTGGCTGGATCGGCCTCGACCCTACCTCAGGCCTGTTGGCGGGGGAGGGGCACATCCCCCTTGTGTGCTCGCCGCACCCTGCGTCCGCCGCCCCGATCTCGGGCGCGACCGAACCGTGCGAGGTCAGTTTCGAGTTCTCCAACACGGTCCGGCGCCTGGCTGGGCCGCCACGCGTGACGTTGCCGTACTCCGACGAGCAGTGGAGCCGCATCGACGCCCTCGGCTATGACGTCGACAAGGCGTTGGCGGGCGGGGACGTCCGCCTAACGCTCGGCGGGGAGCCGACCTTCGTGGCCGTCGATGACATGGAAGACGAGCAATGGACCACGGCCGCGGACGGGGCGGATAAGCGGGCCCGTGCCGAGGAGCTCGCGCGGCGCCTGCTCGATCGTTTCGCGCCGGGCGGCCTCCTCCACCACGGCCAAGGCAAGTGGTACCCAGGCGAACCGCTGCCCAGGTGGCAGATCGCCCTGCTCTGGCGCTCCGACGGCGAGCCGCTCTGGGACGACCGCTCCCTGCTTGCAAGCCCAGTAGAGGCCGGCACGGGCCCGGTTGACGCCGGCACCGGCCCGGTTGACGCCAGCACGGGCACGGTTGACGCCGGCGCACTCGCCGACGCCATCGCCGGGGCTCTTGGGTTGCCCGACGGATGCTGCATCCCTGCTTACGAGGACCCCTTGCACCTGCTCCAGGTGGAGGCCAGCCTCCCCGGCGGCGAGCCGCCTGCGACGGACATCGCCCCGGCCGACGGGCCCCTGGCATCGAGCGATGCTCGACTGGCCGCGATCGCCGCGCTCGACGAGGTTGGCAGGGGCAGCCCCGTCGGGTGGGTGATCCCGCTTCACCCCGTCCCTGCCGCGTGGCCAGCCTCCCGGGGCGGCGAACATCCGGACCAACAGCCCGGCTGGGCGACGACGCGGTGGGCACTTCGCCGGGGCTATCTCGCCTTGGTCCCCGGGGACTCCCCGATCGGGCTGCGCTTGCCCCTTGCTTCGCTCACCTGGCAGCCCGAGCCACCCGAGGAGCCCGAGGTCTCGCCATTCGACGAGCTACAAGCCTTGTCGGTAAGCAAGGCAGCGCGCAGACGCCGAAAGGTCAAGGAGACCAAGCCCGAGGAGGTGCCGAGGGGCGCTCTTTGCGTCGAGCACCGGCAGGGCAAGGTCTTTGTTTTCTTGCCGCCGGTGCAACGTCTCGAGCAGTTCCTAGACCTGCTCGGCGTGGTCCAGGAGGCTGCCACCAAGCTCCGCCAACCCGTCGTCTTCGAGGGCTATCTGCCACCTTTCGACCCCCGCTTGGTAAGGCTCCTCGTGACCCCGGACCCCGGGGTCCTCGAGGTCAACATCCATCCGGCCTCTTCGTGGCCGGAGCTGGTGGAGATCACTACCGGGGTCCACGCCGACGCGCGGGCCACCCGGCTCGGGACTGAGACCTTCCACCTCGACGGCACTCACGCCGGTACCGGCGGCGGCAACCACCTGACCCTTGGCGGCCCTACGCCAGCCGACAGCCCGCTTCTGCGAAGGCCGGACCTGCTCAGGAGCATCATCACCTACTGGCAGCACCATCCGTCGCTCTCGTACCTTTTCTCCGGCCGGTTCATAGGCCCGACAAGCCAGGCCCCTCGCGTGGACGAGGCCCGCCACGAAAGCCTCTACGAGCTCGAGATCGCCTTCGCCGAGCTAGACCGTACCCTCGCCGAGGGCGAACCGGCGCCGCCCTGGCTGGTGGACCGCTTGTTCCGGAACCTCCTCGTCGACATAACCGGTAGCACGCACCGGGCCGAGCTCTGCATCGACAAGCTCTTCAGCCCCGGCTCCGAGCGCGGGCGGCTCGGGCTGCTCGAACTGCGCGGCTTCGAGATGCCTCCGCACCCGCGCATGGCCCTCGTGCAGGCGCTGTTGGTCCGAGCGCTGGTCGCACGCTTCTGGGCCGAGCCGTATACCGGCTCGCTGGTGCGCTGGGGCACCGAGCTCCACGACCGTTTTCTCCTGCCCTGGTATGCGGCCGCCGATATAAGAGAGGTGGCAGACGACCTCGCCCGGCACGGCCTGGACTTCGACGCAGCCTGGCTGGCGCCGTTCCTAGAGTTCCGTTTCCCCCTCATCGGTTCGGTCGAGGTCTCGGGGGTCACGATCGAACTAAGGGGCGCCATCGAGCCGTGGTCGGTGCTTGGTGAAGAGGTGAGCTCTGCTGGCACTGCGCGCTACGTCGACTCGTCGTTGGAACGGGCCCAGGTGCGCGTGGACGGCCTTATCGCAGAGCGCCACATTGTTACCTGCAACGGTGTAGCCGTGCCGCTCCACGCCACGGGCACGACTGGTGCTTATGTGGCAGGGGTGCGCTACCGGGCCTGGAAGCCGCCCTCAGCCCTCCACCCCACGATCGGGGTGCACGCCCCCCTCGTGTTCGATGTCATGGACCGCTGGGACCGTCACTCGCTCGGTGGCTGCACCTACTACGTCAGCCACCCCGGCGGGCTCGCCTACGAACACTTCCCCGTTAATGCCAACGAGGCGGAGGCGCGACGGGCTAGCCGTTTCTCCCCGATGGGGCATACCCCGGGCCCCGTAGACATCGACGCGATCGTCGCTGCAAGCCCGACCTCGAAAGGTCCTGGTACCGAGAGCCTCGATTACCCTTGGACTTTGGACCTGCGGCGTGCTCCGTTCCCTCCCGATTACCCGCCGCCCCCCGCCGGCTGACAGCAGTACAGGCCCTCCTCATGACTATCGCCCCGCCCACCGAGCTCCTCGCCTCGTACCGCCAAGTGCCGGGATCGTACGACGAGATGTTCAGGCCCGACGGGCAGCCCCACGAACACTGGGCCCACGCCGGCAACGTCATCGGCAACCTGGGCCTCGAAGAGCTGCTCCACCGAAGTTCTGAGGCTCGCCGCCTGCTCAACGACGACGGCGTGACCTACAACGTCTACGGGCCGGACGGGCCCGGCGAGGCGGGTACCCCAGCGGCCGCTCCCTGGGCGCTCGACCCACTGCCGGTGCTGCTCGCCAGCCAGGAATGGGCCGGTGTCGAGCTCGGCGTCATCCAGCGTGCCGAGCTGCTCAACCTGGTCCTAACCGATCTCTACGGTCCCCGCGACCTGCTGCGCCGGGGCGCCCTCCCTGCGGAGCTCGTCTTCAGCCACGCCGGCTTCCTGCGCCAATGCGACCAGATCCGCTTGCCCGGCAACCAGCAGCTCTTCAATATGGCTGTAGACCTCGTCCGGGACACCTCGGGCGAGTTCACCGTCCTGGCCGACTTCACCCAAGCGCCCTCGGGCGCTGGCTACGCCTTGGAGAACCGGGTCGTTGTGTCCCGCGTGTTCCCGAGCCTTTACCGCGATTCCCAAGTCCACCGGCTCGCCCCTTTCTTTCGCACCCTGCGGGCTTCGCTCCAAGATGTCGCCCCGCCCGACGCCGACGATCCGCGTATCGTGCTGCTCAGCCCCGGCCCGTGGAGCGAGACCGCCTTCGAGCACGCTTATCTGGCTTCGCACCTCGGCTACACGCTGGTCGAGGGCGCAGACCTGACGGTTCGTGAGGGCCGGGTGTGGATGCGCTCGCTCCGTCACCTCGAGCGCGTCGACGTGATCCTGCGCCGGACCGACGCATGGTTCTGCGACCCTCTCGAGCTGCGCCCCGACTCCAGGCTCGGGGTCCCCGGGCTCGTCGAGGTGGCCCGGGTGGGCGGAGTTTCCATCGTCAACACGCTCGGCAGCGGTGTGCTCGAGAACCCGGGCCTGCTGCCCTTCCTCCCGGGGCTGGCTCAGCACCTCCTCGGCGAGCAGCTGCTGATGCCGTCGGTCGCTACGTGGTGGTGCGGAGACGACGTTGGCCGCCGCCACGTTCTTGCCAACCTCGAGCGGCTGGTGGTGAAGCCCATTGCGCGGCACACCGGCCCAACGGCAGTGTTCCCCTGGGAACTCACAAGCGACCGGAGGGACGACTTGCGGCGCAGGATCGAAGCCCACCCAGCGAGCTGGGTCGGTCAGGAGCCCCTCCAGCTGGCGTCCGCACCGACGCTGACCGCCTTCGGTCTCGAGGCCAGGCCCGGTGTGCTGCGCGCCTTCGCCGTCGCACGCCAGGGCTCTTACGCTGCGATGCCCGGCGGCTTGACCCGGGTTGCCGGTTCTGCGGACGTTTCGGCCGACGACCTTGCGGCAGGGCGCAGCCCGAGGATCTCCAACCAGGCCGGTGCCATCAGCAAGGACACCTGGGTGCTCGCCTCCGAGCCCGAGAAGCTTTCCGGGTTTTGGCTGGCCTCCGGCCCTCCGGTCACCGCCGTCGACCCGGCGGCGTCAATGTCGTCCCGGGCCGCCGAGAACCTGTTCTGGATGGGCCGCTACGCCGAGCGCGCCGAGGCGGTTGCCCGCTTGGTACGGGTGGCCCACGACCGGCGCAACGATTTCCAGCGGAGCGCCAACCCTGCAGGTACTGAATGCCTCCAGGTGCTGCTGACCGCCCTGACCCGGGTCAGCTCGACCTACCCTGGCTTCGTCGGGGAGGGCGCCGGCGAGCGGCTCTCCGCTCCGGGTGGGGAACTGTTCGCCCTTGTCATCGACGAGAACCGCCCAGGCACGTTGGCCCACGCGGTAAGGCACCTCCTAGGTGCCGCCCAGGCCGTTCGCGACCAGCTGTCGGCCGACATCTGGATGGCGGCAGGGACCCTCGAGCGCGAGCTTGAACAGCTCCGGACGTCCGACCCAGATCACCTCATGGTCGTGCAACACAGCCTCGGCCGGATCATGCAGGGCTTGCTGGCGCTGTCGGGCATCTTCGCAGAGGGCATGGTGCGCGACCCGGGGTGGCGGTTCATGGACGCGGGGAGGCGTCTCGAGCGCGGGCAGCAGCTGGTCGCCCTGCTGAGGGCCACGGTCACGATGCAGCGCAGTACCGCCACCGACAGCCTGCTCCTCGAGTCGGTCCTCATCGCCGCGGAGAGTATCCTCACTTACCGCCGCCGCTACCGTTCCCATGCCCAGCTCGAGACGCTGCTCGACCTGCTCCTGATCGACCCGGACAACCCCCGGTCGCTCGCTTTCCAACTCGAGCACCTCGCCGTCGACGTCCGCCTCATCCCGAAGCTGGAGAGCGGGCTCCGTTTGAGCGACCCTGAGCGGCTGGTACTGGAGGCTTCGACCTCGCTCCGACTGGCCGATACGGCGTTGCTCGCGCGGTCTGAGCAGGACGGCACACGCCCGGAGCTCGACGCCGTCCTCAGCAATCTCCTGGAGCTGCTCTTCCGCACCGCTGACGCCATCGACACCGACCACTTCGTCCACCTTCTCCCTCAGCACTCGCTGCTCGGCTCGTGATCTACCGCGTCGTCCACCGCACGGAGTACATCTACGACTCGGAGGTGTCGTCGAGCTACGGGGAGCTCTACGTGTTGCCCCGCGACGTCCCGGGACAGCAGTGCCAATCGTCGACGGTGGTGATCGACCCTGAGCCTCACGACTATCGCGAACGGACGGACTTCTACCGGAACCGGGTCGCCCATTTCGCCGTGCTTGAGCCACACACCCGGCTGAGCATCACCGCCGAAAGCATCGTCGCCGTCACGCGGCCGGCCACAGTCCCTCTGGCTGTTGACCAGGCCTGGGAAACCGTGCGCGAGCGCCTTCGCCTCGACCCAACAGTGGATGTCGTGGGCACCTACGACTTCCTTTTCGACTCGCCCAAGGTCGTGGTATCGCCAGCCGTCGCCGCCTATGCGGCCGAGTCGTTCCCGTCCGGGCGACCGCTCGGCGAGGCGCTGACCGAGCTCAAATCGCGCATCCACGACGATTTCGCCTACAAGCCAGGCGCCACCTCGGTGCGCACCACGCTGTCCGAGCTGCTCGAGGACCGTAAGGGGGTCTGCCAGGACTACGCTCACCTGGCGGTGGGCTGCCTGCGTTCTGTCGGGCTCGCTGCCCGCTATGTGAGCGGCTACCTGGAGACCATTCCCCCCCCGGGACAGGAGCGCCTGGTTGGCAGCGACGTGTCTCACGCTTGGGCTTCTGTGTTCGTGCCCGATGGCGGATGGGTGGACATCGACCCGACCAACGACCGGTTCGTCTCCGATCGCTACGTCACCAACGCTTACGGCCGCGACTACGGCGACGTGTCGCCGGTCAAAGGCATCATCTACACGGAGAGCAAGAAGAACGAGCTGAGCGTCTCGGTGGACGTCGTCCCCCTCTAGCTTCGCCCGGCCCGTCCCCCTCTAGCTTCGCGCGGCCCGGCTCGGCCTCCGCCCGGCCCGGCTCTGGAGCCCGAGCCAGGCTCGAGGCGCCTCCGGCGGTCTTTATTCGCGAAAAGTCGCGCCAAGCGGCGCTTAGAGAGGGGGCGCTGGGCCGACGTTTATGCACTGACATGTCATCTGGTCGACTTTTATACGTTTTTCGAATAAATATCGACCAGACGCGGCGTCCGAGCCGGGCGTGATGTGTCGCTATCGCCGCCTGAGCCTCCTGCCGGTTCCGAGGATGCCCTCAAAGGATCAAGGCCGCCAGCTTCGCGATGGCCTGTTCGTTGGCGGAGTAGACATGTCCGCCCGTGCGGGTGATGAAGTACTCCACCTGGAGGTTGACCCGCGTCCCCTCGTTGTCGCTCGATAGGCGGAAATCGCTGCGCACGCCGCAGATGAACAGGTTGAGCGCGGAGCCGTAGCCGATCTCGCTGGCGGTACCAGAGTCCACGTCGACGCCGTCCAACTGGGCGAGGATCCCCGCCGCGGTTTCGATCATCTTCGCATTGGCTTCACCGACCCGCTTGTCCAGGTCGGCGAGGACCGCCGTCCGGGCTGGGCCTGGTGCCATGGCGAAGGCAGCGGCGAACTCGTCGACGAAGTTGCCCCACGGGCTGACGGGTGTGAGCCCGGCGGCAGCCACCGCAGGCACGAGCACGTCGCGGTGCCAGTTCGACAGGACAGGCGTGAACCCGTCGGGGCCTGCCAGATAAACCCTTGTGTTCTTCGTGTAACCGATGGTGCCTGAGCAGCCGCCAGAAGACAACTCCGTGGAGCGCGGTTGCCGTCCAGGTACAGTCATGGCCATGTCCGGGGCGCAGGTCGCCGACAACGTTCGCCCCGTCGACCTCGTCGTCGCTGGGGCTGAGCTCGTAGCGACGATGGACGGGGGAGCGGAGCTTTCTGGCGGCTGGGTCGCGATCGACTCAGGTTTCGTTGTCGGCGTAGGCCCTGGCGGCGCCGAGCCCGCCGCGCATCGCACGATCAATGCGGAGGGCTGCCTTGTCACCCCGGGTTTTATCAACACCCACCATCACATTTTCCAGAACCTCACCCGCTCGTTCGCCCCGGCCGTCCGTTCCGGGCTCTTCGACTGGCTGCGGGCCCTTTATCCCCATTGGGCCATGCTCGACGAGGAAGCCGTTTACCTGTCGGCCTTTGTCGGCTTAGCCGAGCTCGCGCTGGGCGGCTGCACGACGACCACCGACCATCTATACGTCCATCCCTCGGGGGCAGGCGACCTGCTCGGGGCGGAGATCACCGCCGCACGCGAGATCGGCCTGCGCTTCCACCCTACGAGAGGGTCGATGAGCCTGTCGGAAAACGACGGCGGGTTGCCGCCCGCGTCCGTGTGCCAGGACGAGGACACGATCCTCGCCGAGAGTGAGGCCGCCGTCAACGCCTACCACGACCCCTCGCTCGGGGCGATGGTGCGAATCGCCCTCGCTCCGTGCTCGCCGTTCTCGGTTAGCCGGCGGCTCATGTCTGCCACGGCAGCGCTTGCGGAGAGGCTCGACGTCCGGCTCCACACGCACCTCGCCGAGGACCTGGACGAGGACACCTACTGCGAGGAGGTCTATGGCTGCCGCCCAGTCGAGTTTTTCGAGCAGGTCGGCTGGCTAACGGATCGCTCATGGGTCGCACACTGCGTCCATCCCAACCGGGACGAGATCGTGCGCCTGGGAGGCGCCGGGGTCGGGGTCGCTCATTGTCCCAGCTCCAACATGCTGCTTGTCAGCGGCATGGCCCCCGTGGCGGAGCTGCTGGCGGCGGGGTCTCCGGTGGGCCTCGGCTGCGACGGCTCCTCCTCGACAGACTCCGCCTCGCTCTGGCTCGAAGCTCGGATGGCGCTCCTGGTGGCCCGTTACCGCTCCGGAGCTGCGTCGACCGGTGCCCGCCAGGCGCTCGAGCTCGCGACTGTCGGCGGGGCGGCATGCCTCGGGCGCCAGGGCGAGCTCGGAGTACTACGCCCGGGGGCGGTGGGGGATCTCGTGTGCTGGCGGCTCGATGGCCCAAAGTTCGCAGGTGCCTTGAGCGACCCCGTCGAGGCGCTGTTGCGATGTGGCCCGGCTACTGCCTACCACACCGTCGTTGCCGGCAAGTCCGTTGTGACAGAAGGTCATATCGTCAACGACGCGATCCAAGATCGTCTCAAGCGCCACCGGACCGCCTCGGCTCGCATCCAGGGCATTATGACCACCGCCTGAGTTGTTTCGCTGTCGGCCAGGCATCGAGGGTTTCCCCCTCACGGTCGGTGGCCGGCTGACGCTGGAAAGCGCTCGTGGGCCGAGCTAGGCCAAGAAGCAAGAGAAGTGCCTGGACTTTGGCACAGCCATCCGCGAGAGTCCTATATATGGCCGGTTTGATGGACGAGGCGCTGGAGCGGACTGAGATCTACGGTTGGTGTGGCCTCTGCCACACCTTTACTGATTTCCCTCACGACTGCGCCGCCCAAGACGAGCCGGCCCAGGACGAGGTGCCCTAGCGACTGCACGTACCGGGAGCGCACACGATCTTTTAGGCCCTCGCGCCGGTAAGGTGCTCGGGTCGAGGACAGTGCATGACGGCGGCTCCCGTCCGAGCGCGATCGCACCCGAAGCGCCGGCCCAGGCGGTGGGTGGGCGCTATGTTCGCGCTTTGCCTCCTGGTTGGCCTTGTTGTGGGCGGCTATTTTGCGACGCGCCCGCATGACTACACCGTTGTGCATTTTCACGGTGAAAGTGTCCGGGTACCGAAGGTGCCGTCCTTATCCCCGCTGCGCAAAAGGATCGCTGCTATTGCGGAGAGCCAGCTGGGTTATGTGACCGACCCGCCCTCGACCTACTGCAATAAGTACAGCGCATATTGGGTTTCTGGGGCTGACGATTGCGGGAACTCCAATCTCGCCGAAGAGTGGTGCGCCGACTTCGCGGCTTGGGTCTGGAAGCAGGCTGGTGCGGATGTCACATACCAGTACATCAACGGTGACCTCAACTCGTCGGCGGCGAGCTTTTACGAATGGGGCTCCGCCAAGGGCACGTGGCACCCCGTCGGGAGCCGCTACAAGCCGCTCCCTGGTGACGTCGCCGTTTACGGGCTGGACAAGGCGGGCCTGGTCGCAGCGCATGTCGCAGTCGTGATCGGGTACAAGCCCGGTGCGCGCGGGCCGATAGCCGTCAACGGTGACGGTGACCTCACGGGTTTCAGCGTTGTCGAGGTCGCGACCGACGAGGTCGTAGCGGACACACATCCCGGCAGCGCCCTTCTCTCGGGCTACGTCTCGCCGAGCTAATCTTCCCGCGGGCTCATACGTGCCCGGTCACTCGGCCGACAGGATGCGGAGGGAGCACTAGCAGTGGCCACCCGGCGAACCTTCCCCGCTCGTATCAGCCTCCGGCGTGGCCGGTTCAGCCCTGTAGACATTGTTGTCGCGTTCGCCGTGCTGGCGCTGCTGTACGGAGCACTCCGGCTCGGCAAGTCGATGACCGTCTCGTTCACCCCCGGCAGGAACACAGTCCCGCTGCCCACCGGGCTGTCGCACCTCCCGTACTATGCGGCGCGATCGCTGTTGCGGATGTTCATTGCCTTGTTCGCATCGACCGTCTTCACTTTTGTCTATGGCACAGCGGCCGCCCGGTTGCGCCGCGGCGAGAAGGTCCTGGTGCCGCTCCTCGACATCCTCCAGTCGGTCCCGATCCTGGGTTTCCTGACCTTCACGGTGGTGTTCTTCGTCAACGTGTTCCACGGGTCGCTGCTCGGCCTGGAATGCGCGTCGATCTTCTCGGTATTTACGTCTCAGGCATGGAACATGACGTTCAGTTTTTACCACTCGCTCGTGTCTCAGCCACCTGAGCTGGACGAAGCGGCGCGCATGTACCGGCTGACCAAGTGGCAGCGCTTCTGGAAGCTCGATGTCCCCGGCTCGATGATCGGCCTGGTTTGGAACGCCATGATGAGCATGGGCGGTGGCTGGTTCTTCCTGACGGCCTCAGAGGCCATAACCATAAACGGCCGGTCGACCTATCTCCCGGGCATTGGCAGTTACATCGGCGCCGCCATCCGCCAAGGATCGATGGGCAAGGTCGGCATCGCGATCGCGACCATGATCGTGATCGTGGTCGGCGTCAACGTCTTGTTCTTCCGCCCGCTTGTGGCGTGGGCCGAGAAGTTCCGGATGGAGGATTCCGACGTGAGCGAGAAGCCGCGCAGCTCGGTACTGGACTTCTTGCGCCAGTCGCAGTTGCCGCGCGCTTTGGGCCATGGCCTGGCACCCGTCGGGCGGGCGCTGGACAAGGCGACCAGGCCCTTCGGGCTCGCGGAGTACCCGCTTTCGGAAGATGTCAGGCGGCGCAGGCTCGGCGACTTCGTCTTTTGGGCCATTGTCATTGCGATCGTCGGCTGGGGGGCATGGGAGGGCCTGTCCTACCTGGACCGCCGGGTCGGGTTGGGTGCGCTCGTCTATGCGGGCGGTCTTGGAGCTATCACGTTCGCGCGGGTCGCCGTCGTAGTG
This sequence comes from uncultured Acidimicrobiaceae bacterium, assembly GCA_963725935.1. GTDB lineage: Bacteria > Actinomycetota > Acidimicrobiia > Acidimicrobiales > Palsa-688 > Fen-671. The sequence goes on from CAVSAM010000007.1 coordinate 770,201, forward strand.
GCGATTTCGACCGTCATCTGGGTGCCGGTCGGGGTCAAGATCGGGATGGATCCTCGCTTGGCGCGTTACGCGCAGCCCGTCGTGCAGATCCTCGCGAGCTTCCCGTCAAACCTGCTGTTCCCTTTCGCGGTCATTGCGTTCATCGCCATCGGCCTGCCTCTCAACTTCGGGTCTATCATCCTCATGGCGATCGGCGCCCAGTGGTACATCCTTTTCAACGCGATCGCCGGTGCCATTGCGATACCCAACGACCTGCGCGAGATGGCCGTCAACATGCGCCTCACGCGAAACCAGCGCTGGCGCAGGGTGATCCTGCCGGCGGTCTTCCCTGCTTACGTGACGGGCGGGGTAACGGCAGCTGGTGGCGCCTGGAACGCCTCAATCGTCGCCGAAGTGGCCGTTTGGGGTTCACACCATCTGCAGGCGACCGGACTTGGCGCGTACATCGCCAACGCGGCTTACTCAGGAGGCTCCCGCGGTTCTGCAAAAGTCTTGACAGGGGTTGTGGTTATGAGCCTGTTCGTGGTGATTGTGAACCGCGTTTTCTGGCGACGCCTTTACCACCTGGCGGAGACCCGCTATTCGTTATGAGCACCAACCTGGAGGCTTGATTTGTCTACGGCGCAGACGATCATCGAGGTGTCGGATGTCACCAAGTCCTATACGTCTCCCGACGGGAGCCCACTTCACGTTCTCGACGGTATTTCCTTCGAGTTGCGCGAGGGCGAGATCGTTGCGCTCCTGGGCCGGTCGGGGTCGGGTAAGAGCACCCTGCTGCGCTGCATCGCCGGGCTTATCGCGCCTTCGAGCGGTGCGGTGAGCTACAGGGGCGCGGTGCTCAACGGGGCGAACCCCGGAGTGGCCATGGTCTTCCAGAGCTTCGCCCTGTTGCCGTGGCTCACGGTGCGCCAGAACGTCGAGCTCGGGCTGGAGGCCCGGGCAGTACCGCCGGGTGAGCGGCGCAGGCGAGCTGAGCAGGCAATCGACCGCATCGGTCTCGACGGCTTCGAGTCCGCCTACCCCAAGGAGCTCTCCGGTGGGATGCGCCAGCGCGTCGGGTTCGCGCGCGCCCTTGTCGTCGAACCGGACGCCCTGCTGATGGACGAGCCCTTCTCAGCACTTGACGTCCTTACCGCGCAGAACCTGCGCACCGAGCTCCTGCACCTCTGGGCGGGCCATGATTTCCCCACCAAGGCGGTGCTCATCGTCACCCACAACATCGAAGAGGCGGTGACCCTGGCAGACCGGATCTTCGTGCTGGGCTCCAACCCCGGGCGCATCCGCAGTGAAGTCCAGGTCCCGATGCCACAACCGCGCGACCGCAACGAGGCGAGGTTCCAAGAGCTCGTCGACGAGATTTACGACATCATGACCGGGCCGGACCAGCGGGTGCCTTCGCATGTGGCCGATACGTCGACATCGGTTGCCGAGAGGTCGCCGGTCGAGTCGCCGCTGCCTGAGGTGACGGTGGGCGGGATGTCCGGCTTGATAGAAATCCTTGCCGGGCGGGGGGGGCGCGAGATCTCCCCAACCTCGCCCATCTGCTCAGCTTCGAAGTGGACGACCTGCTCCCTCTGCTCGACGCTGCGCAGATGCTCGGCTTCGCCGCAGTGCACAGCGCCGACATCGAGCTCACCGAGGAGGGCCGAAAGTTCAATGCGGCCGATATCGACACCGCTAAGCACCTTTTTGCCCACCAGGCCCGAGAGCGTGCACCGCTCGTGCGGGCGATCGTGGGCGCCCTCTCCAGCAGCCCCGACGGGACGCTGAGCGAGAGGTTCTTCCTCGACCTTCTACGGCGAGGCTTCTCCGAGGAGGAGGCTCGCACGCAGCTGGACATCGCGATCGACTGGGGACGGTATGGCGAGTTGTTCGATTACGACGTCAACACGGCTCAACTGCGCCTCGAGATCCCCCTCGTCGATGAGGATGGCGAGCCTCGGGCCCCGGCCGCAGCGGACAGCGACCGCCGTTAGCGGGTAGGTCTGCGACCTTATCGACAACTCCGCGACCTTTGTCGATAAGAGCCGGGCGGCGGTGTCCATGTGGGCCGTCACCGTTCGTCGTAATGATGAGGACGGACGACAAAAGGAGATGCCATGCAGTACTTACTTCTTATTTGCAACGACGAGAGCAGCTTCGCCTCGCTGAGCCCCGAAGAGCGGTCGGCCATGATGACCGAGTACGAGGCGTTCGGCAATGCCATGGGGGGCCGGGGAGTGCTCAGGGGAGGCGAACGTCTCCGCCCCACGAGCGACGCCACCACCGTTCAGGTTCGCGACGGCAAGGTCCTGACGGCAGACGGCCCATTTGCTGAGACCAAGGAGCAGATAGGCGGTTACTTTGTCGTTGAGTGCAAGGATCTTGACGAAGCTATCGATGTTGCGTCGCAGATCCCGGGAGCTCGCGACGGGACGATCGAGGTGAGGCCGATCTGGTCGATGTAGGCGATGTGGGCGCTACACGCGCCGAGGTTGAGGCCGCTGCGACCCGCGCCTTCCGAGAGGAATGGGGGCGGGTCGTCGCGACCCTGATACGGCTGACAGGGGACTGGGACCTGGCCGAGGAATGCGCCCAGGAGGCATACGGCGTCGCCGTCGACCGTTGGCGCCGCGATGGTGTCCCGCGCTCGCCAGGAGCGTGGTTGACCACCGTGGCGCGCAACCGGGCTCTCGACCGGCTGCGCCGTTCGAGGAACGAGGCGGCGAAGTACGAGGAGATCGTGGTGGCGTCACTCAACCCGGCACCATACGACGGCGAACCGTCTGGGCGCGACCAGTCGGGGAGCGAGCCGTACGAGGGTGCCGACAGCGGCATCGCGGACGAGCGGCTTCGTCTCATTTTCACCTGCTGCCACCCGGCGCTGTCTATGGAGGCGCAGGTGGCCCTCACCTTACGAACGCTGGCTGGCTTGACCACCGTCGAGATCGCCCGCGCCTTCGTGGTCCCGCCCGAGACGATGGCAAAGCGTCTCGTGCGCGCCAAGAACAAGATCCGCAACGCCGGGATCCCCTATCAGGTGCCGCCCGGCCACCTTCTCCCCGAGCGCACCGTTGCGGTGCTAGGAGTCCTGTACCTGTTGTTCAACGAGGGCTACAGCGCCACCGGCGGGGCTGACATGGTGCGCCAAGGGCTCTGTGCAGAGGCGGTTCGCCTGGCACGTCTGCTCGCCGAACTGATGACCGACGAGCCCGAGGCCTTGGGCCTGTTGTCCCTCATGCTCCTCCACGACGCCCGCAGGGCAGGGCGATTGGACAGGGCTGGCGACATGGTGCCGCTCGAGGACCAGGACCGGGCGCTTTGGGACCCGGACGTCATCGCCGAGGGGTGCGCGGTGCTCGACGCCGCCTTACGGCAGCACCGGCCCGGTCCTTATCAGGTTCAGGCGGCCATAGCCGCATGTCACGCAACTGCAGCGACCGCGGCGGCTACGGACTGGGCCGAGATCGCATCGCTGTACAAGCGGCTGAACGAAATGGTCCCTTCTCCCGTCGTCGAGCTAAACCGGGCGGTGGCGGTGGCAATGGCCGAAGGCCCTGACGCCGGGTTGCGGTTGGTCGAGCGGTTGGAGCTGGCTGGCAAGCTGCCCGGCTACCACCTCCTGCCGGCGACTCGAGCGGACCTCCTGCGCCGGGCTGGGCGGCTTGACGAAGCCCAGGCGGCCTACCGGGAGGCGCTCGCGCTCGTCGGGACGGGCACCGAACGGAGGTACCTTCTCCGCCGGCTCGGCGAGACCATGCCTGCCCAGAGCTCGACGCCTGCCCAGAGCTCGACGCCTACTTAAGAGCTCGACCGGATCCGGCGAGAAAGCTTCAGAGGACTTCCCGCGGGCCGACACTATAGGCATGGCCACCACGAGCCCGCGCTGGATGGCGGGCCGCGTTAATGTCGCCGGTCCGTTCCCCGCGCACCAACGGCAGCAGGAGGTCGAGCGGGGGCGCTCCCGCCTTGGTCTGGGCTTGCTACGCAGTCCTCGCGGCGGTCCTGTTGGCGTATTTCGTGTGGCTTGTCGCGACCCCCAACGACACTTTCTCTGTACCGATCGACGGATGGCTTGTTGACGGGATAGACGTCTCAGGAGGCGTGTTGTGCCTGGTACGAGCCTTCAGCCGCCGCGGCCAGGACCGCGTCATGGTAATCGTGCTGGCCGTCTCGCTGTTCGCCTGGGCCCTCGGCGACATTGCACTTACGTTCCAATCCCTGGGCGGGGCGACGCCCCCCGCTCCGCCGTCGGTACCCGACGTGTTCTACCTCTCGTTTTACCCGCTCGCCTACGTGGCCGTGGTCCTGTTCCTCCGCAAAGAGGTGCGCGGGCTCAGCCTGGCTAGCTGGCTCGACGGCATCGTGGCGGCGTTCGGGGCTTCCGCGGTCTGCGCCATGTTCGCATTTCACCGGATCCTGCTAACGGCCGGGGGGAGCGCCGCCGGGGTCGCCACCAGCCTGGCTTACCCGCTGGGCGACCTGCTGTTGCTGACGCTCATCGTAGGCGGCACTCACCTGCTGCCGCGCCACCGGAAGGCCCCCTGGGCGATGCTCGCCACGGGGATGGCGTTGAACGTCGTGGGGGACACTTTCAACCTGTTCGGGTCGACCAGCTTCGGGATGTCCAGGCTCGCGAGCGTCACGAACAGCATCGCTTGGCCGTCTGCGATCCTGGTCATATCGATGGCGGTGTGGGTACGCCCGCAGAAAAATGTCCTCGTCGTACAGCGTCAGATCGGTTCATTGCTGCCGGCACTTGCAGCGACAGCCGCGCTCGGGATCCTGATCGCCGGGACGGTACGCCACCCCGGGCCGGTGGCCGTGGGGTTGGCGACGGCGACCCTGGTCGTGGCCGGGGTGCGGGTGGGGCTCACCATGTGGGAGCTTCGAAAGCTGACTGAGCAACGCCGCATGGAGTCGATCACCGACTCTTTGACCGGGCTCGGGAACCGCCGGCACCTCTTCCAGGTCCTCGACCAGTTTTTCGAGGAGCAGCGCAGCTCGGCAATAGAGGACAAGCGTCAGCTCGCCTTTTTGTTCATGGACCTGAACCACTTCAAGGAGATCAACGACTCGTTCGGGCACCCTGCCGGTGACCTGCTGCTCGAGCACCTCGGGGCACGCTTCATGGCTTCCCTTCGCGTGATCGACACCCCGGTCCGGCTGGGCGGCGACGAGTTCGCCGTCGTCTTGATGGACGCGGACGCCACCGAAGCGGCGTCGGTTGCCCAGAGGCTGATGGACTGCTTGGAGGAGCCGTTCGAGCTCGGATCCCTCAGCGCCAGCGTGAGCGCCTCCATCGGGGTAGCTCTCGCCCCCAACGACGCTACCGAGAGCGCTGCTCTCTTCTGGTGCGCGGACGTGGCCATGTACCGCGCCAAGGTGGCAGGAAAAGCCGTTGCGTTCTACGACCCTGTTCTCGATGACGACGACCAGTGGAGCCTTGTCGAGGATCTCCGCCAGGGGCTCGAACAAGGTCAGCTGGTCCTGCATTACCAGCCCCAATTGAACCTCCGGAACGATCAGATCGTCGCGGTGGAAGCGCTCGTGCGCTGGTCGCACCCCAAGCACGGCCTGGTCCCGCCGCTCAAGTTCATCCCTTTGGCCGAAGAGGCTGGCTTGATGGGCCGCCTCACGGAGTGGGTGATCGATGAGGCGCTCCGCCAGTCCGCAAGTTGGCTGGAGCAGGGCAACGAGGTAAGCGTCTCGGTCAACATCTCGGCGAGCAACCTGCTCAGCTCGGGGTTCGCCGGGGTTGTCGACGAGCTCTTGAGGCGCCATAGGGTGCCAGCCCGGCTCCTGGTGCTCGAAATAACCGAAACCACCGTCATCTCCGATTTCGACGGCTCCAAGGTTGTCATCGACGACCTGCTCGCGCTCGGGATCGAGGTGTCCATTGACGACTTCGGGGCCGGCTTCACCTCGCTTGCTCACCTGAGCGGGCTGTCTGTGCGCGAGCTCAAATTGGACCGCGTCTTCATAACGGGATTGGCCGCGGGCGGGCGGGAGCGCGACCTCCAGCTGGTGCGGTCGACGGTCGAGCTGGCCCACGCCCTGGGCCTCCGCGTGGTCGCCGAAGGTATCGAAGATGGCCCGACCCTGGCGCTGCTGTCCAACCTCGGCTGCGACCTGGCTCAGGGCTATTTCATAAGTAGGCCCAAGCCTGCAGCGGAGGTACCCTTCCGGCGCGCTTCGGCCGATGTCAGGGCCGCCGGCGTCGGTTTGCAGGGTTAGGGACCCCCAAAGTTTTCCTGAGGGGGCCTCTGCTAAGTCGCCTCAGGTCCTCCAACGGGCGCCCTGGCGCCGGGACACGACAGACTGTGGGGCATGGAAGCGCTGCACGTCCTGGCGGTGATAGCCGGAGCTCTGCTCGCGCTTGTGACCACGCTTCATATTGTGCGGACCCTGGTGGTACCCCGAGCCAGCCGGACTCTCATGTCGCACATCGTCGACACCGGCGTAGACGCCATCTTCTTGATGATCGTGCGGCCGATCCGCAGCTACGCACGCAAGGACAAGGTGCTTGCCGCTCAGGGAGCGGCAGTTATCCTCGCGCAGCTGGCAACCTGGCTGATCTGCTACGAGGTGGCTTACGCCCTGCTCCTGTGGCCGTCGGTCGGCGGGTTCCCGAGCGCTTTCCGCCAAGCGGGCAGCTCGATGTTCACTCTGGGTTTCGCGTCCACGTCTTCGGCGGCCCCCACCGTGATCGACGTCATAGCGGCTGCCACCGGAGTGCTGGTCGTGGCGCTCCAGGTCGGCTACCTGCCGACCCTGTACTCGGCCTTCAACCGCCGCGAGACAGAGGTCACCCTGCTCCTGGCACGGGCCGGGTCGCCCCCATGGGGCCCTGAGCTTCTCCTGCGTACCCGCTACGGGGTCGCGGTACGCAGCGATGACCTACCTGCGTTCTATAGCGGATGGGAACGTTGGGCGGCCGACGTCGCGGAGAGCCACTCCAACTATCCCGTGCTCGTGCGCTTCCGCTCCCCCAACAAGCTTTCTTCCTGGCTCGTAGGGCTACTCGCAGTGATGGACTCGGCGGCGATGCTCCTGGCGCTGTGCCCCAGCCATGAGCGCATCGAGCCGAGGCGGGCCCTGCGGATGGGCTTTACGGCGCTGCGCGCGATCGGTTCGGCATTAGGGATGGAAGTGGACCTGGACCCGGACCCAGACGCCGACCTCGATCTCGGCTTCGACGAGTTCGCCGCGGCAGTCGAACAGCTGCGAACCGTGGGCTTTCCCATGGACAGGGACGCAGCCGAGGCGTGGCCCCACTTCCGGGGGTGGCGTGTCAACTACGAATCATTGGCATACACGCTCGCACGCCGTACCGATGCTGTCCCGGCACCGTGGTCTGGCCCGCGCCGTTGGCCCGCGGCCACCATACCCGTACAGCGCCCTCCAAACAGGGCCCCTTCATCGGCAGTCTCAGAGCCAGCTGCGCAGGTCAAGGCGGCAGCGACCGAGGCGAACCCGGAGCTGAACTAAGGTATAAGCAAAGTGGCCATTTCTTATACGAACAAATCAAGTGCAACCGTCCGGGACCTCCGACGGGTCAACCGCGGCGCAGTGCTACGGCGCTTGTTCCTGGAGGGACCGCTTAATCGCGTTGCCCTTGCGCAGCTGACCGGTTTGAGCAGCGGGAGCGTAACTAACGTGACCTCCGCGCTGTTGGAGGAGGGCCTCATATCAGAGGTCGGCCTAGAGGAGTCTGACGGCGGCCGCCCCCGGGTCCTGTTGCAGGTTAACCCCGACTTCGGAGGGATAATCGGAGTAGAGGTGGGGGAGACCCGCATCCGCGTTGAGGGTTTCGACTTGAGGATGGGGATCGCGGGAGTGGCGGACGTGGGCCTACACCCCCAGCACCATGATGCCGAGGTCGTGATCGAGCAGATCATCCTCGCTATCGAAAAACTCCAGGGACAGTTCGACGCCGAGGGCAGGCGCTTGATCGGGGTCGGCGTTGCCGTGCCCGGGATCGTCGCCCACCTAGGAGGCGACGCCCGTGTGCATGCCCCCAATATCGGATGGCGAGACGTTCCGCTCGAGCGCATGGTCCGGGATCGGACCGGGCTCCCGGTCTTTGCGGACAACGGCGCCAAAGCACTCGGACAGGCCGAGATGTGGTTGGGCGCCGGACGCGGGGCCACTCACGCAGTGGTGGCGCTTTGGGGTACCGGGATCGGGGCAGCGATTTTTACGAACGGCACGATCTACCGTGGGGCAGCTTCGAGTGCCGGGGAGTGGGGCCACACGTGCATTGTGGTTGGTGGCAAGACTTGCCGCTGCGGGGCCGCAGGTTGCGTCGAGGCCTACATTGGCGCAGAAGCACTCCTGGCGGAGTGGTACCGCACGGATCCTGCTGCGACACCGCCAACGGATCCCGATTCCGAGGAGTGGGCAGGTTCGTTTGTGGAAGCCGCCCTCACCAACAAATCTGCTGAAGCTGCCCTCGACCAGGCGGCTGCGTATTTCGGTGCGGCAGCGGCCAATCTGGTCAACTTGTTCAACCCCGAAAAAATAATTGTCGGGGGCTGGATCGGTTTGAAGTTCGGCCCGAAGCTGCTGGACAAGATCCGCAAGCACGTGGACGACCAAGCTTTGGAGTACACGGCCAGCCGAGTGACCATAGAAATAGGCCAGCTTGGCTCAGAAGCGGTCGCTCTCGGTGCATGCACCCTGGTGATGGACGAGCTTCTGGCGAACGGTGGCACCCCGCCGGTCCCCGGCTATTCCAAGTTCGGCAAGCTGCGGCTGTCCTGAGGCTCAGCTCGCCGGGATGCTCCCCGTGCGGGCAAGCTCGCTGTACCAATAGCCGCTGTCCTTGACGATCCGTTCTTGGGTTTCGTAATCGACGTAAACGATGCCAAACCGCTTTGAGTAGCCGAGCGCCCATTCGAAATTGTCGAGGAACGACCACACGAAGTAGCCCTGCACCGGCACCCCCTCGTCCTTGGCCTGCAGCACAGCCGCGACGTGAGACTTCAGATAGGACGTTCGGTCTTCGTCATGGACCGTCTTGCCCTCAGGTGTGTCGTCGTAGGAAGCACCGTTCTCGGTCACGTAGATGGCAGGCAACTTGTAGCGAAGGTGCGCCTGAGTGATGACCCGGTGCAAGCCTTCCGGGCGGATGGTCCAACCCTCTATCGAAGTCTGCGGCATGTCGGGCTCGTCCACAATGGAGTAGCCCAACCAGTTATCGGTGCAGTTCCGCACGTAGTTGGTGAAATAGTAATTAACGCCAAGGAAGTCCGGCGGAACTCTGAGGGCTTCCATGTCGTCCTCGTACCCGCGCGGCAGGTACTCCCGGATCCGGCTCTCAAGCGCGGCAGGGTAACGGCCATAAACCAAAGGGTCGACGAACATTGGGAAATTGTGCCACGCCTCGGCGCGTTCTGCTGCCGCGACGTCCTTCTCGGAATCGCTGGCCGGCCAAACCCCGACGTCATGGACAGCAAGCCCAACCGACAGGTTCGCGTCTACGGCCTTCAGCGCATGGTAGCCGGCGACATGGGCGCGGATCTGGTGGTGGACGCAATGGCAAGCCTGAAAGATGTTGCGCATCCCCGGGGCATGATTGCCAACCAAGTGGCCCTCGTTTGCCACGACAAAGGGCTCATTCAGGGTCATCCAGAACTTGACACGGTCGCTCAATGCGTTGCCTACTACAGAGGCATACTCGCCGAACCAGTTCGCTATGTCAGGGTTTGACCACCCGCCGCGCCTGAACAAAGCGGCGGGGAGATCCCAGTGGAACAGGGTGACAAAGGGCTCTATGTCAGCCTCCAGGAGGCTGTCCACCAGGCGGTCGTAAAAAGCGACCCCGGCACGGTTGACTTCACCGGTGCCCTCCGGGAGGATGCGGGGCCAACGTACAGAAAAGCGATAGCTGTTCAGGCCCAATTGCTTCATCAGTGCGACGTCCTGGGGCCATCTGTGGTAGTGGTCCGCCGCGATATCGCCGGTTTGCCCCTCGTAAATGGTGCCAGGCGTGTGGGAGAACTCGTGCCAGACACAGCTACCGGCCCCGTCTGCCAGTGGTGAGCCCTCTATCTGGTAGGCCGCAGTTGCGGCTCCCCAGTAAAACTTGTTGTTGTTGTCGCCCTCAGGCTCCAGCACGCCGACCTCCTAGTGTCATTGGTTCCCGCCAGCTTGGCGGCGTTTCAATTCGCGCCAGCCGATCAATACAGGACGCAGCGGACTTTGTGGTCCGGACCTACTTGGCGCCATTCGGGTAGCGCAGTCCGGCATTCTGGGCGTACCTGAGGGCAGCGCGGGGCAAACGGGCAGCCCTTCGGGAGGTCCGTCAGGTCGGGCGGGTCACCTCGCGCCTCGAAATGGGTTTCCCTGGTGAAGTGTGAGGCCGGAATCTGGCGCCGCTCGGCGGAGCAACTGGGTGTAGGGGTGCCGCGGCTCGCCCATGACCTCATCCGCGGGACCGACTTCGACGAGATGGCCGGCGTACATTATGGCGATCCGGTCGCTCATATAGGAGGCACCGGCCAGGTCGTGGGTCACGAACACGATCGAAAGAGATTGGCGCTCGCGCAGGTCTAACAGAAGGTTCATAATGCTGAGCCGGATCGACACATCGAGCATCGACGTCGGCTCGTCAGCCAGGACTAGTGATGGGCGCGCTGCGAGGGCGCGTGCCACGCCGACTCTCTGTCGCTGCCCGCCGGAGAGCTGGTAAGGGTACCGCCTCAGGAAGTCGGCCGGTGGCACAAGGCCTACTTCGGTCAGGAGCCGGTTGACGGCTTCCGGTTGCGCGTGCTTCGGGACGACGCCGAATGTGGTGAGGGGGCGCGAGACCGTGTACTTGACTTTGTGCAACGGGTCGAGAGAAGTGTACGGGTCCTGGAAGATCATTTGCACCTGGCTCCGGTGCTCTCGCAGGCGGCGTTGGCTGGGCCTCGGCGGCATCGGTTGGCCGTTTATGAAGACTTGGCCCGCCGTCGGCCTTTCGAGGAACGCTACCGAGCGGGCAAAGGTCGTCTTGCCGGATCCTGACTCGCCGACCAGGCCGAGCACCTCTCCCGCCGCGACAGAGAGGTCGACGTCGCTGAGAGCGCGGACGATCTTGGGTTTGCCCACCTTACCTACGGAATAAGTCTTGGTGAGCCCGCTGACTTGGAGGACGGGGATCGGCCCCGGCGCCGCCGGTCCCGTAGGCAAGTCGCTTCTACCTAGTGCGCTAACCAACGGGGGCCTCTTTCTGGCTGAACAGGTGGCAGACGACCCGGTGCCCCGCGACGGGGGTAATCTCCGGCGGGTCGATCACGTCACATACGCCCGGGATGAACTTCGGGCAACGGGGGTGATATGAGCACCCGGTCGGGAGTTCGCTCAGGTCGGGCGGTTGACCCGTCAAGCCCTCCATGCGCTTGTGCACGGAGCCGACGGGCGGGAAAGCGTTCATCAACCCGATCGTGTAGGGATGGTCGGGGTGCTCGTAGAGCTCTTGTGCAGAGGCTTCTTCGATTATGGCACCGGCGTACATGATGGCGATCCGGTCGGCGATCTCGACCAGCAGCGAAAGATCGTGGGTGATAAACACCACACCAAAGCCGAACTCCTGGCGGAGCTCGTTGAGCAGTTCGACTATCGAGCGCTGCACGACAACGTCCAGGGCTGTCGTCGGTTCGTCAAGGAAGAGCAACTTTGGCTTCAAGACCACCGATAGGGCGATCACGGCGCGCTGGCGCATCCCACCGCTCAACTGGTGAGGGTAGGCATCGAGGAAACGCTCGGGAAGCTTGACCCGCTCGAACATCTCCTTGGCGCGGGCCATGGCTTCGTCCTCTGAGCGAACGCCGTGCGCCTTCATGGCGTCGAGGAACTGTGCCTTGAGGCGCGTCATAGGGTTCAGGACGTTCATCGATGCCTGGAACACCATTGAGATCTCTGCCAGGTGGAGCGCTCGCATCTCTTCCCGGCCCACGTCCCTCAGGTCCCTGCCTTCGAAAAGGACATGGCCCGAAAGGATCCGCCCCGGAGGGTCGAGCAGACCTGCCGCCGCCATGGCCAGCGTTGACTTGCCGCAGCCGGACTCGCCAGCGATCCCTACGACCTCTCCTGCTCCGACTGAGAGGTTCACGCCCCTCACGATGGTCGTTGTGTGCCTCTCGTCCCAGCCATAACCGACGTGAAGGTCACTGATTTCGAGCAAGGTCATCAGGTCCCTCCTCGAGCCGGTGTGAGCTCGCCGGACGGTGGAGGCACCAGTGGGCTTGTCGTCGTCGACTGGGGCTTCGTACCGGGCACGCCGACTTGGGTGGGCCGGGCGGAGGACCGAACGGGGTCGTTCCTACGCAGACGGGGGTCGGCCACCTCGTCGACGGCAAAGTTGAGCAGGCCGAACCCGGTGCCGAGCAGCAGGGTGCATATACCCGGGAGGAGCAACCAGAGCCAGAGATGGAGGAGGAAGGCTGTGTCGTTCTGTGCCTCGTAGAGCATCGACCCCCAGGTCAGCTGGCTGATATCGCCCAGGCCGAGGTACTGCAAGGTGGTGTATGTAAGCACCCCGTAGAGTGCGGCTCCGAAGAAGTTGGCTGCCAGCACCCCGAACATGTTGGGGACGACATGGAAAATGACGATGCGCAAGCGCCCTTCCCCGGACATGCGGGCGGCTTCCATGAAGGGCCGGTCCCTGAGCGAAATGGCCTGCGAACGAAGGACCCGGGCGCCCCAAGCCCAACCAGTGATCGTAAGGACCACAATGATCGTGGTAACGCTCTTGTTCTGCACGTAGGCGACGATGACGATCAGCAGCGGGAGCCCCGGTAGCACCAGGAAGACATTGGTTATGGTCGAGAGCACCCCGTCAGTCCAGCCACCGACGTAGCCGGAGAACACACCCATAAAGAGCTGGACAACCGAGATCAGGGCTCCCGTCACGAGTGCAACTACAAGGGTCGCACGCGACGAATAAATGAGCTGCGAAAAGATGTCCTGGCCTTCGGGCGTGGTCCCGAGCAGGTGCGCCACGCTCACGTGTGCCAAGGGGGTGAAGTTGATGTTGTTCGGGTCGTGGGGGTCGATCACCCCCGCAAAAATGGCCATTAGCGCGAAAAACACAAGGATGCCCAGGCCGGAAACGGCTTTCTTGTTGCGGAGGAAGGCTCTCAAGTCCTTCCCCCCAGGCGGATACGAGGGTCGAGAAAGACATAGACGAGGTCCGATATGAAGTTCGCCAGCAGTACCCCGAGAACGATTATGAGAAAGATCGCCTGCATGAGCGGGTAGTCCTCTGCCTCGACAGCGGCCAAAAGCTGGTCGGCGATGCCGGGGTAGTCGAACACGACCTCGATAGCAATGGCACCTGCGACGACGAAGCCCAGCGAAAGAGCGAAGTTTGTAAACACAGGCAGGATTGCGTTGCGCGCTGCGTAGCGGGTGGCGACTATGCGGTCGGGCAAGCCTTTTGCGCGGGCGAACTTGACGAAATCGTCGCTCATGACAGTGACCATTGTGTTGCGCATCAGGATCACGTAGCCGCCCAGCGAAACAGCGACCAGGGCAACCGCTGGCAGGAAAGAGGCTTGGATAATCGCCCAAAGGCCGGACAAGCTCGCGAGCTGGCGCTGCTCGACCTGGTTAGTGCTGGAAACGTTGAACCAACCGAACCGGTAGGCGAAGAAGTAAAGCAGCAGGATGCCCAACCAGAACGCCGGCATCGACTGCAGCATCACGCCGGTTGGGACCAGGAGGCTGTCGAAGAACCCGCCGCGCCGCCACGCCGCCATCGCCCCGATCGCAGTGCCGACAACGAATGAGATGACCACCGCACAACCTACGAGCCCGATAGTCCAGGGCAGTTCCTGCCCTATGAGGGTGCTTACCTTTTCGGGGTATTCCGAGATGGACAGGCCGAAGTGGCCCAAGGCGGTCTGGTGGAGGTAGGTGAAGTACTGGGAGATCGCGCTGTGGGTGTTGTCGAGGCCGTACGCCTTGGCGATCGCTTTAGCGGCTGAGGCCGAGACCTGGCCACCCTGGGCGCCCAGCTTGCCCATCATGAGCTCGAGCGGGTTGCCCGGCATCAACCTCGGCAATGCGAAGTTGACGGTGAGAGCAACCCACAACGTGAGCAGCAGGAGCCCGACCCGCCTCAGTAGGTATTGCACCCGGTCCCTACCCCTCCGTCTTCGCGTTGCCGTTCACCTGAAAGGGAAGGGCCCACCCTGAGGTGGGCCCGCTCCCTGCGTAACTCACTTTATGCAGCTTCGGTTTAGCCGAGCTTTACTGCAGGCATTGGGCTGACGCTAGCCCAAATGGACGTTCAGGAACATCAATTCAGCGCCGGTGGAATTGTCAGGCGGTTCGCCGGCGTTGTACGCGTTCTTCTCGCTCGGCCAGCCGGTGAAGTAACGGGTCGAGTAGTCGGTCCAGTTGGCCCTACCGGTGAGGGGGATGACTGGGACGTTCTGCAGGACGGACTTCTCAACTGTTGCCATGTCGGCTTTCTGCACCGAAAGGCTGCTCGTCGATGCGTAGCTTGCGAGGGCCGCATCGACCGTCGGGCTCGACCAACGCTCCCAGTTGAAACCGGTGCTGGCGGTGCCGTCCGGCACCATCTCATTGGAGTCCAGCAGGTCGTAGTACTCGTAGTAGGGCGTTGCATTGTTGTTGTTGGACCACGAGACTGCGAACTGATAGGTGCCGTCGAGGATCGATGGGTAATAGGTTGACCAAGGCTCCTGGTCGACCGTTGAACTTATGCCGATCTGCTTCAGTTCCGACTGGAGCGTTGTGGCGACCGAGATGAAGTCAGTCCAACCGGCTCCGATAAGGATCTTGAGGGTCGGTATCACGTTGCCAGACGGGTCCTCGAGTTGACCGCCCACGAGCTTGTAGCCGTTGCTCTCCAGCAGTGTCAACGCAGCCGACGGGTTGTAGCTCCACTCCAGCGAGCTGACCGACGACGGGACCCACGAGCTGACTTGGCCCGTCGTGATGCCGGATTCGTTGGCAGCAGGAAGAGCCCCGAAGTACGCCAGGTTGGCGACCTGCGTCGTGTTGACCGTCATGGCGACTGCCTTGCGGAAATTGACATCGTTGAACGGTGCGGCGGCGTCGTTCATGTAGAGGATGTTGTCCTCGTAGGCCGGCCAATAGATCTTGTTCCAGGGGTGGGCCGATTCAAAAGTAGCCGGGGCATCGGTGATGTAGTCGTAGGTATAGGCGGCGTCACCGTTGAGCACCAACAGCTCAGCGGTGTCGTCCGACTTGACCGCTTCGTAAGTAACGCCACTCACGTACGGCTCGCCGGGCTGCCAGTAGTTGGGGTTCTTCACATAACTTACGAAGGTCGGCTCGTAGGACTTGAGCAGGAACGCCCCGGTACCTACAGGATGAAGGTTGGGGTAGGTGACGGGGTCCGAGATCTTCGACCAGATGTGCTTGGGGATGATCAGCTGCTTAATGATGTTCGGCGCGTTTACGATACTGGCCGTCTTGAACGTGAGCACCACGGTGTTGGGAGCCTTCCCCACCGTCGCCGATTCGAGGCCTGCGGCCCACACCCCACCTATGTCGAGCGCTGGGTACTTGTGGATGTAGTTGAACGTGAACGCTACGTCAGCGGCGCTGAACGGTTTGCCGTCGTTCCAGTCGACCCCAGTACGCGTGTCAATGGTTAGGGTCTTCCCACCGTTGGACCAGGTCCAGCCTGTGGCTAGAAGGTCGGTAATAGCCCCCGTATAGGGGTTGTCGTAGGCGAGGCCCTCGTAGAGCAGGCTTAGGGTACCACCGGCGGTGGAACCGCTTTGGCCTGGGTTGAGCGGGTTGAAGTTGTCTGGGATCGTAACCCAAGGCATCACAACGTGCAGCACCCCACCGTGTTTGATGCTGGCGGACGCACTAGCCGT
This sequence comes from uncultured Acidimicrobiaceae bacterium, assembly GCA_963725935.1. Classification (GTDB taxonomy): domain Bacteria; phylum Actinomycetota; class Acidimicrobiia; order Acidimicrobiales; family Palsa-688; genus Fen-671. Next base: position 786,049 of record CAVSAM010000007.1, read on the forward strand.
TGCCGTTGGCCCCAGCGACAGCATCATCGTCAGGCATGCGCCGCTCGTGAGCACGGCAAACAAGCGTGATTTCCTCATTACTTGTTTTCCTCCTCTTTCCAATTTTCCTTAGCTCGCCCCCGGCTTTGGCCCTCGGGAGGGTCTAGGCCGCCCCCGAGTTCGAGCTGGCGGGAGGTGGTGGTGCGCCACCCGGAGTTTGAGCGTAGTTTAAGGCTTGAACGGAGTCAAGTAGCCCCCCTCGTCAACGGGCATTAAAAGCAGGTTGACCTGCAGGAACGAGTGGGAGAGGGACCACCGGACGGCCCTCGACCGGGCTCGGCCGACCGAGCGTACGGGTGCCGGAGGAGGTTCTTGAGGGTACCGGGGAAGCCGCTCAGCCGACGCGGCTGGCCAGCACGAAGAAAGCCGGGTTAAGGGGGATTATTTGGACGTCCGCGCCGGTATACGGCGCTTGGACGATCTCGCCGTTGCCAACGTACATAGCCACGTGTTCGCCGGGGTCGGCCGGGAAGACCAGGTCCCCCGGCTCGAGGTCCGACATCGGGATCTGAACGGTGTCGTCGTACTGGCTGCCGCTGTAATGAGGGAGGGAAACACCGGCTTGCGCGTAGGCCCACATGACCAGTCCCGAGCAGTCGAACTCTCCCGGGCCCGATGCGCCCCAGACATAGGGGTCGCCCACCCTGCTCTCTGCAGCTTGCACGGCTGTCGCGGCCGCCGAGGACACGCCTGGGATGGCTGTCGTGCTGTCAACTGGGCTGGCAGCCGGGCTTGATGTCGCCGTGTCCTGGGCCTGCGTGTCTTGGGCCTGCCGAGCCGCCGCTGCAGCAGTTGCCGCTGCCTGCGCCTGTGCAGCTGCCGCCGCTGCGGCAGCCGCCGCCGCCGCCCTCTCTTCAGCCAGGCGCTGCGCTTCCGCCCTTTCTTGGGCCGCCAATTCCTCGGCCTCGATCTGCGCAACAAGCGTCCCGATCTGGCCTTTCACACCTTCTTGCAGGGAGACCAGTTGGTCCTCGGCGGCTTGTACCTGCTGGCGGTCTGCCTCCAGCCGGCGGACCTGATTTGCGGCAGCGTTCCTCGCGAGCTCGAGCTGGGCCCTGGCGGTGCTGGCCACTGCTGCGGCTAGGCGGTAGCTGTCGAGCGCGTCTGACTGGTCAGATGCAAACGTCTCTTCGAGCTCCTGGCGGACCAATGCGTCGTTGAGGTTGCCCAGGGGTACAGAGCCAGCCACTCCGAACTGCGGCCCGGCGCCTACGTAGGCCGCCACAGCGTCCTGGCGCAGATTGGAGACCGCACGGCCCTGGTCCGCCACCGCAGCTTTCAGCTGCTTCACTGCCGCCGCTACGCGGGCATTGGCCTGCTGCAAGGCAACGACACCGCCGTCGTACTGTTCGCCAAGGGCCGCCTCCCTTTGACCTAGGGCGGAGATCTTACCCGCGAGCACCTGGGCCTCGGCGCGCAAGTTGGCGAGCTGGTCAGCGCCGGCTGACGGAACTGCCTGGCTGAGGGCAGCTGAAGCGACCAGAAGGGCCGCGACCACCAAACCGACGTTGCGAGGTAAATGCGGTTTTAGCGGTATCACAACCCTCGGAACGCTATGTGAAAAGTAAGGCCCTGGTCAAGGACCGCTTGATAGCGCTGCTCAGGCATGGTGCGAATTGGGCAAAATAGCACGTTTGACATTTTCAGAAACGCTGTTAGCGCGTTTGGGATAGAGGTACCCCGTTTTCCGTCCCGTTCAGCGGCTGTCGCCTAAAGGCGCTCAAACGATCATCTAAAGGCGCTCAACGATCATCGCCATACCCTGGCCGCCGGCGACGCACATGGCTTCGAGCCCGACGGTGGCGTCGGCCGTGTTCAAGCCGTTGAGCAGGGTCGTCATAATCCTTGCGCCGGTCATACCGAAGGGGTGCCCGAGGGCGATTGCGCCCCCGTGCACGTTGAGGCGGTCTTCGTCGATGCCGAGGTTCTGCACACAGGGGATGACCTGGGCGGCGAAAGCCTCATTGAGCTCGACGAGGTCGATGTCGGCCATCGTCATGCCCGCCCGTGTGAGGGCCCGCCGGCAAGCCTCGACCGGGCCGAGGCCCATGACTTCTGGGTCGATCGCCGAAACCCCACTTGCCACGACGCGTGCCATGGGCCTTATTTTGAGCTGGCGAGCTCGCTTGTCGCTCATCAGGAGCACGGCGGCGGCGCCGTCGTTGAGCGGGCAGCTGTTGCCTGCAGTTACTTCTCCGTTTGGGCGAAAGGCCGGCTTCAGCTCAGCCATGGCCTCCATGCTTGTGTCCCGTCGAGGACAGTCGTCGTGGAGGGCCCACGTCCCGTCGGGGAGCGAGAGCGGCACGATCTCCCGAGCGGCGAAGCCGTTGTCCTGCGACGCGACAGCCAGTTCCTGGGACCGCAGAGCAAAGCGGTCCATGTCTTCGCGCGAGACGGCGCAGAGCTCGCGCACGTTCTCGGCGGTCTGGCCCATGGCTATATAGATGTCTGTGAGACTGTTGGGGTTCCCAACGCCGATCGGTGCCCAAGGCGGCGAACCGCCCAAGGCTCTTTCAGCTGTACGTTCCTCGGCCGCCTCGAAGCGGGGGTTGTGCGTCCCGGGCATCTCGTCGCCGTAACCGTTCACGAACCTGCTGATCGACTCGACCCCGCCGGCCACGCAAACGTCGCACTCCCCTGCGACTATGGCGTGCGCTCCCATCCGGATGGCTTGAAGTGAGGAGGCGCAGTAGCGGTTGACCGTAGTGGCTGGCACCTCGGTGAGCCCGCCGAGCAGCGCCACGACACGTGCAATGTTGTAGCCCTGTTCACCCGCGGGGGAAGCGCAGCCCCAGATCAGGTCTTCGATGTCGGCAGGCTTGAGGTCCGGGACCTCGGAGAGCAGCGCCAATAGCACCTGAGCGGACATGTCGTCGGCTCGCAAGTCGACGAGGGACCCCTTAAAGGCCCGCCCGATGGGGCTGCGCACGGCTGCGACAATCACGGCTTGGTTCATAGGTCTATGCCATCTTTGCGCTTAAGGGCTCCTCAAGGCGAGGCGAGGCTGACGTCGGCGGCAACGGTCGAACCTGCTTCGACCTCCACGACCGAGCGGACGGCGCCGAACGCCGTCGCACAAACGGTGTAAGGGCCTTCCGGGATTTCGGAAAAGCGGAAGCTGCCAGCCCCGTCGGTCCCGGCGGTCGCTACGACAGTGCCGGTCCCGTCGCTCAGGGTTACCTGCACGCCAGGCACCCACTCACCGCCCGGTCCCGTCACCGCCCCGTAAAGGTGGCCTAGCCCAACCAAGGCAACCTCGATCGTCAGCGTTTGGGCGCGGTGCACAAAGACCGGTACTTCCGCTGTCCGGTAGCCGTCGCGGCGGACCACGAGGTCGTAGCTACCCTCGACCACGTCCGTGAGCGAGAAACGGCCGTCCTTACCGGTCCGGTATTGAGCAGCGACGTCCCCGTCCGGGCAGACGAGCTCGAGGTCCACGCTCATCGGCGAGCCGTCCTTGGCGGTGGTTACCTTGCCGGTCATGGAGCCGATGCCGAGGAGGATGATCATGACGGCGGCCTCCTCGGAGCTCAGCGCGAACGTACTGGCGGCGGGCCTGAAGTGCGGCGCTGCGGCTATCAGCGTATAGATGCCTTCCCGCATGTCACCGACTGCGAACCAGCCGTCCGAGCCTGCGATAGCGTGGCCGGCCTCGTCGCCGTCCGTGGTGACAAGGGTCACCAGCGCGCCGGCCAAGGGCTCGCCGGTAGCCGCGGCGACCTGGCCACGCACCCATCGTCGCGGTTGTACCGGTGGTTCTGCCACCGTCTCGTCCGCTGGCCGGCTCGCCGCGGGCACGTCCGCCTGGACGATCGGGCCGACATCGTCGCCCGGTTCCTCATCCGGAACCTGCCAAGCAGCATCTGATGCCTGCCACCCGGGCCACCCGGGCCATGCATGCACAGCCGGGGTTCTCGCGACCGACGGGGGCAGGGGAGCCCGCTCGGGCTCGGTGGCCGGTGCGTCGGGGGCCAGTGTCTGGGCAGCAGGTGCTTCGGTGGCCACCGTGTCGAGCGCCAGCGTGTCGAGGGCCAGCGTGTCGGGGGCCAGCGTGTCGGGGGCCAGAGCCTCGGCTACAGGTTCTTCGGTGGTCAGCGCATCGAGGGCCGGTGCGTCGAGGGCCGGTGGGTTGGGGGCCAAAGCCTCGGTGGCCACTGCGGCCAGTTCCCTCAGCCTGGCCAGCTCGCTAACCACTGTGAGCTCGTCGATCCTGGTGAGCTCGTCGATCCTGGTGAGCTCGTCGATCCTGGTGAGCTCGTCGGGCGGGGGGGTAGTTGCCACCGTTATGCCGAGCGCGGCCAAGGTGGCTGCCGTCGATGTCTCGGGCTCAGGTGCTGAGGCCACTGCCGGTTCGGGCCGGGCACCGTTTGCGGATGGGGCGGTCGCCCGCCCAGTGGTAGCTCCTCTACCCACGCCATCGCTCACTGAGCTCTGCCTTCGCAGCTGGCTCGCTGCGGTCCTCGGCACATCGCTCGAACGGGTCGACAGTGCCAGCACGGCCGAGGCTAATGCGACAAAGGCGGCCGTGAAAAAGACATCATGAACTGCCGCGGCGAACCCCGTATGGATTATCGGCACGATTTGTGAGCGGACCGCGGCGGGAGCGGAGCTCAGGGCTTGTGCCGTGTGGCCGTCGAGCACGAGGTTCGCGATGGAGGGGTTTTCATTGGCGAGCTGCGGGAAACCAGCGGTGAGTTGCGAAATGTTGTCGTTGAGCTTTGTGGCGAAGATCGCACCGAACACTGCGATACCGGTCGCGATCCCTATTTGGCGGAAGGTCGAGATGGTCCGGGAAGCGGCGGCGGCAATGGCAGGTCGGACCGTCGCTGCGGCGGCGTAAGCCAAGCGAGGGTTGACCAGTTCGAGGCCCACACCGGCGACGATCAATCCCGGGACCAGCTCGGACAAGGTCCCAGCAGCGGACAACCGGCTTATAAGCCACAAGCCGGCGGCTACCAGCACGAGCCCGCCGCAAATTAGGAGCCTCACAGGGATGTACCTGTCCAGGAACCCCGTCAGCGGGAGGAACGGCAAGGTCACGCCCGTCAGGAGGAGCAGGTGGGTACCAATGGTTAGCTCCGAGTAGCCCTGGTCGAACGACATGTAAACGACGAGGCACAGGACCGGGCCGAGCACTGCCATGGAAAGCCCGAAGGCAGCGATCGAACTGCCCGTGAACGTTCGCTGGCGGAACAAGGACATGTCGAGGATCGGAGCTCGCGCGATCGTCTCCCAGGCGATGAACGCGATCAGCAAAAGAGCGGTCATGACGAAACAAGACAGGACCCCGCTCCCGTAGAAGCCATCGACCGACGTCGTCGACCGGACCAGACCGGTCACGAGAATGGTGAAGGCTCCAGTGGAGAGGATGAAGCCCAGCCAGTCAAAGACGGGCACGCGATTGCCTCTATCGTCCCGCCTGGCCCGCCGCCTGCGCGCACCGGGAGCTGTGGCCGCACCGCCTTGGTCCAGCAAGGGTTCCTTGATGGCAACGAACCCGATCAGGAGTGCCAGCACGGAGACCGGTACGTTCAGCCAGAACAGCCAATGCCAGCCAATAGTCGACGCGATCTCGCCTCCCAGTAGGGGAGAGGCGGCGACGGCAACTCCGGTGACGGTTCCCCACACAGCGAGGGCGGCCCGCCCCCGCGCCTCGCGGAAGGTCTCGGTCAGCAGTACAGAACCGGTGGCGAAGAGCAATGCGCCGCCTATGCCCTGCACTACGCGCGCCCCGATCAACGCCAACGGCGTCTGGGCGAGGCCGCCGACGACAGACCCGATCGCCAACACGGCCAAGCCACCGAGGAAGACAGGCCGCCGGCCGACTATGTCCGTTATGTGGCCCGCGGTGAGTACCAATGCTGCAAGCGTGAGCACAAACGCTGCTAGCACCCACTCGAGTTCTGGGAACGAAGCGTTGAGGCTGTGGCGGACTGCCGGCAGAGCCACGGCGACGGCCATGAAATCGAGCAACATCATGACGGTCGCTAGGCTCACGGCCGCCAGCGCGCCCCAGCGGTTGACCACCCCGGTAGTGCCCAGGCCAGCAGCAGCCCGACCGGGCACGGTCGGCACTAGTGCTGGCGTTGGTCTATTTGTTTCCGGCGCAACGGTCTTCCCTATGAGGCAACGATACTTGGAAAGTGCTGGTCGACTACACCCTGCGGCTGCCGCGACGCCGATCGCACGGACCGTGTGAGCGTTGCACGCCCAGTGCGCGGTACCCGCCCCGCGGCGTGGCTCAGCCTTTTCCTACTGTTCTTCATTACATCGAGAGCTACCCTTTGTGGGATGAGCGCTGTAAGTGAAACTGCCGTCGCTCCGCCGAAGCCGCTTCTTGACGGCGACCACGAGCGCATGGCTCACATCGTGTTGGAGGGCGTATCGACAGACGATGGCGAGTTCGTCTCCGCCGGGCCAACGGTTGTCGAAGGCATCGTGATGGGCACCCCGGTCAGGGCCTTGTGCGGCAAGATCTGGGTGCCGGGCCGAGACCCCAAGAAATACCCCCTGTGCCACACCTGCAAAGAGATCGCCGAGCAGATGGGATGGGCGGTACCGGCCACCTGACCGGCTAGGCGCCCAGCGACTTCATGATATCTCATGCTATATCAGAGCAGCCCAGCTGAAGTACTCGGTCTCGAAATGCCATCTGAGGACCAAACCGCGGTAGGCAACAAAAAAAGTCCCCAGAAGGGCCAGGACACCTCGACCGGGGGCCGCGCCGCTGGTGAACCTCCGGGGCCGTTGCCTCAGGCTGCCCGTGGCCGGCGACCCACCCGCCGCGGCCCGGCGCCTCACCCGCCGCGGCCCGGCGACTCACCCGCCGCGGCCCGGCGCCTCACCCGCCGCGGCCCGGCGCCTCACCCGCCGCGGCCCGGCGACTCACCCGCCGCGGCCCTGCGCCTCGGCTGCCGAACCCGCCGGCGCCTCAGCTGCCCGAGGCCGGCCCCTCCGCCTCGTCGAGAGCCTGGGCCAAGGTGTGCCAGGACAGGGTCGCGCACTTGATCCGGACCGGGAACTTCACGACTCCCTGAAGTGCCTCGAGATCTCCGAGGGCGACGCCTTCGTCGGCAGCGACTTCGGCTCCACTGCGCTCCGGTCCGGTCTTGTCGCCTTCGTCGCTGCCTGGCCCGTCCAACTGCTGGACGTGGAGCGACATCATGGCCCGGAACGCCCTGATGGTCGAGCGGGCCTGAGCGACCGTCTTGCCCTTTACGGCAGCAGACATCATTGAAGCCGAGGACTGCGAGATGGAGCAGCCTTGGCCGGCAATTTTCAGATCGGCGATGACATCGCCGTCCACGTCAAGAAAAACGACGATCTCGTCGCCACAAAGCGGGTTAAAGCCCTCGGTCCGCACAGCAGGCGGCGACTCCAGCTCGCCTCTGTTACGAGGGTTGCGGTAGTGGTCGAGGATTATTTCCCTATAAAGGTCTTCAAGTCCTGGCATGACAGCTCCGAATGCTCCGGTTTTTCAGCCGAAAAGGGCGTCGGCGCCGCGGATGGCGTCGACGAGGGCATCGACATCGGCCTCGTCGTTGTAAACCGAGAACGATGCCCGCGCAGTGGCGCCAACCCCGAGGCAGCGCATAAGCGGTTTGGCGCAGTGATGGCCGGCACGCACGCAGACCCCGACCTCGTCGAGCACCTGGGACAAATCGTGGGCATGAATGTCCTTGTACGAGAAGCTGACGATCCCCGCCCGCACCGCCGAGGGGGGAGGGCCGTAGATGACGATGTCGTCACCGTAGCGTTCCTTGAGAGCTTTCATGGCGTAGGAGGTCAGGGCCTGTTCATGCGAACGTACCGCTCCCATCCCGATGCCCCGGAGGTAGTCGATGGCGACCCCGAGCCCGATGGCCTCAGCGATCGGAGGAGTGCCGGCCTCGAACTTCCAGGGGATCTCGTTGGTTGTGAACCCGTCGAGGCGCACATCGCGGATCATCTCGCCTCCCGTCAGGAACGCCGGCATCGCTTCGAGCAGCTCGCGCCTGGCCCACAGGGCGCCGATCCCGGTTGGCCCCAGCATCTTGTGCCCGGTGAAGGCCACGAAGTCGGCCCCTAGGTCCAGTACGTCGGTCGGCAGGTGTGGGACATACTGAGCGCCGTCCACGAGAACGAGCGCGCCGGCGGCGTGCGCGGCGTCCACCAATGTGCGCACCGGGGGAAGGGTCCCGAGCACGTTAGAAGCGCCCGTGACCGCCAGCAACTTGGCGCCGTCGAGGACCTGGACGAGGTTGCCCAGGTCGAGCGTGCCGTCGTCGCCGAGGCGGAGGAAACGGAGCTGGGCCCCTGTTTCCTCACGCAGCTGCAGCCAAGGGACGAAATTGGCATGGTGCTCGATCTCGGTCGTCACGACCACGTCCCCCGGCCCGATGTTCTTGCGTCCCCACGAGTAGGCGACGAGGTTGATGGCCTCTGTTGCGTTCTTCGTGAACACCACTTCGTCTGGTGAGCTCGCTCCTATGAAGGTGGCCACCTTTGCCCGAGCTTCCTCGTAAAGCCTCGTGGCTTCCTGAGCTATCTCGTAGACACCCCTGTGGACGTTTGCGTGCGTGGTCTCGTAGTAGCGGGACATGGCTTCGATCACGGCCAGCGGCTTTTGCGAGGACGACGCTGTGTCCAGGTACACGAGACGCCTGCCGTGCACGACGCGCTCCAGGATCGGGAAGTCCTTTTTTATGCGGGCGACGTCGAGCGGTGCAGCGAGCGAGCTCACCTCCATGCTTCGTAGCCTTCCTCTTCGAGCCGGCGAGCCAGTTCGGGACCGCCGCTTTCCACGATGCGCCCGTTGACGAGCAGGTGCACCGCGTCCGGCGCCAGAAGGCTCAGGATCCGCTGGTAATGGGTTATAAGTAGGACGCCGAGGCGGGGCCGAGCAGCCCGCACTTCGCCGACACCGGAGGCCACCACTTTGAGCGCGTCGATATCGAGGCCCGAGTCGGTTTCGTCGAGAACGGCGAAGTCGGGCTCCAGCACAGCCATTTGCAGGACCTCGTTGCGCTTCTTTTCCCCGCCAGAAAAGCCCTCGTTCAGGTAGCGGTCCCCGAAGGAGGCGTCCATGTCGAGCTTGCGCATCCACTCCATGATGCCGAGGCGGAGCTCGAGGACCGACAGTTCGACCCCTTTGCGTGCCGAGAGCGCTTGGCGGAGGAACTGGACCAGGGGCACGCCGGCGATCTCCTCCGGGTACTGGAACGCCAGGAAAATGCCCGCCTTGGCACGAGTTTCCGTCGGCCATTGGGTGATGTCCTCGCCCTTGTAGAGGATCTGGCCCTGCGTCACCTCGTAGCCGGGCGACGCAAGGAGGGACTTCGCCAGTGTCGACTTGCCGCCGCCGTTGGGCCCCATCAGGGCGTGCAGTTCACCAGCTGGGACCACCAGATCTACGCCGCGGAGGATCTCGGTGCCCTGGACAGAAACGTGCAGGTCCCGGATTTCGAACAGAGCCGGTTCGCCGGGCGCGCCAGCCGGGCCGGCAGCAGTCGCTACGGGGGAGGCGGAGGGGGTCGTGAGTGGCATCAGGGACCATGATATTAGCCGGGCAGGTATTACCACTACGGCCGTAGTGGAAAATAGTCAGCCGGATATCCGCCACCGGCGCTGGACGTCCGCGTTAGACTTGGACTACCGAAGAAAGGAGGTGGTCCAGCTGAGCAGTAGTCAACGATCTGGGACCTCGGAGGTGGCTGGCCGCTAAGCGGCCTGCTGGACCGCCTGGTTAGTCCAAGCCAGACACCCAGGAGATGCCGGCCGGGAGTTGGTCCCCCTCGGTAAACCAAACGGCCTCGCCTGCCCTTTCCAGTTAGTCAACACCGGGGGACGCCAGAGTGCGCGTTCCCCGGTGTTTTACTGTCGGTGGTGGCTCGCCTACCGCGGTCCTATAGCCTGGCGGGATGTCAAAAGAGGAGCCGGCCAGCACGAGCGGGGCGGCCGGTCCTGGTGCTCCCAAAGGCACCAACGGTTGGGGTGGCGGCCGGGCAGCGGGGGAGGCCTTGAGCCTGACCCAGGCCGACGGCCCCACGTTGAGCGGCTACTTGGCCAGGCCCAGTTTTTCGGCGGCATCTGGGTCCGGGCGCGATGGGATAGTCCTGTCGCACGGTTTCCCCGAGCCCCAGCAAAAGACCGGCACGCCGAGCTACGGGTACCCCCAGCTGGCCGCACGCCTGGCCGCTGAGACGGGCGCCGCCGTCTTGACCTTTGACTTCCGGGGCACCGGGGCTTCGGCGGGCGATTTTTCGCTTGGAGGGTGGCGGGCCGACCTGGTAACGGCCGTCGAGACAATGCGAGCTGTCCCCGGCATAGAGACGATCTGGCTTGTCGGTTTTGCAGCGGGGGCCACCCTGTCGATCTGCGCTGCCGGCGAGGACCCCTCGATCGGCGGCGTGGCCGCCTTTGCTCCTCCCGCCGAGTTCCTCGAGCGAGGCGGTGACCCTCGCAAGTTCGTAGCGCAGGCCAGGGAGGCCGGGGTGATCCGTACGAAGGGTTACCCGCCCGACGTGGGGGCCTGGGCCGGGAATGGCGCGAGGTCCGTCCAACCGAGCTTGTGACCAAGGTGCCCCCGCGGCCCTTGTTGATCGTGCATGGCGCCAATGACGAGATCGTGCCGCTCACGGACGCCCGGGAGCTGGCTGACGCAGCCAGGCCTACAGCGGAGCTGCGCGTTCTCGCCGGTGCCGGCCACATGCTCCTGCACGACCCGCGCGCATAGCGCTCCTGCTCGGGTGGTTCGACCGGCACCTCGGGTCGGCCGCTGTCGGCCCCTGAGGGGCCCCGGCGGGCGGCCCCGGAGCTACGCCGCCGGCCCCTCCCGGAGCTACGCCGCCGGCCACCCCGGAGCGAGGCGCTTCGGGCTAGGCGCTACGGGCTAGGCGCTACGGGCTAGGCGCTACGGGCTAGGCGCCAGCGCCGAGGCCCTGGCCTTGGCCGCCGCCTTCAGCTGAGCCTTGTGGGCACGAACTCGGAGCAGCGACTCCTTGCTCGTGATGTCCGCGACCGAGAAATCAGTGCCTTTGTCGCCAAAGGGTTTGCTGACCTCTTGCCACCCTTTTGGGCGCACCCCGAGCTGCTTGCCGAGCAGCGCTACGAAAATCTTGGCCTTCTGCTCACCGAAGCCGGGTAACGCGCGCACACGCCGGAGGAGCTCGGCCCCGCTGGAGGCGCCCTCCCACACGCGGGCGGCGTCCCCGCCGTATTCGTCCACAATGATCTGGCAGAGCTGCTGGACTCGGCCGGCATTCGAAGCCGGGAAACGGTGGAGCGCCGGCCTCTCCGAGAAAACAGCTGCGAGCTCGGCGGGATCCATCGCTGCGATCGCTCCTGCGTCGAGCTGGCCACCGAGGCGGTCCCGCAGGTCCCGGGGAGAGCTGAATGCTCGCTCCAAGGGGACCTGCTGATCGAGGACCATGCCTATCAGCAGCGCGAGTGGGTCCTCGGAGAGCAGTGCGTCCGCCTCTGGGTCGCCGCTTAGGTAGAGCGCCATCCGAGAAGCTTATGCTGCCGGCGAGCTAGTGGGCCCCGGGCCGAGAGTTGCGTGGGCCTCAGGACGTGGCCGCGCCCGGGTAGTCGGGGTCGATGCCGTAGCGCCGGATGGCGTCTTCGACTTCCTCCGCCTTGCCCTCGCCGGCCTGGCGCAGCCCGTCCAATGCGGCGACCACGATGTGGGCAGCGTCGGTCTCGAAATGGCGGCGCAACGCCGGGCGGGCGTCGCTGCGGCCAAAGCCGTCGGTGCCGAGCGTTATGAAAGGGCCCGGTGCCCAGCGGGCTATTTGGTCGGGTAACGCCTTCATAAAGTCCGTGACCGCGATGATCGGCCCTTCCGCGTTCGCCAGGGCCTCGCTCACGTATGGGGCCGCGGTGGCTGCGAGGGGTGGAGGCGGTTGTGGCGGTCAACCTCCAGTGCGTCCTCCCGCAGCGCTTTGTAGCTTGTGGCGCTCCACAGTTCGGCAGCCACGTCATGGTCTTGGGCCAGGAGCCACTGTGCCTCCAGCGCCGCTTGGCTCGCCGACCCGGAGAAAAGGATCGTTACTCGCCGAGCCGGTCCTTCAGGCGCTCCAGCGAAGCGGTAGAGCCCTCTCAAGATGCCCTCGTCCACGCCCTCAGGCTTTGGCGGCATCGTGTAGTTCTCGTTGTAGAGGGTGATGTAATAAAAGATGTCCTCGCCACCGCCTTCCCCGTACATCCGGGCGATGCCATCGCGCACGATCGTGGCGGTTTCGTACGCGAAAGCCGGGTCGTAAGCCTGGACGTTGGGGACCACCGAGAACAACAGATGAGATTGGCCGTCGTCGTGCTGGAGGCCTTCGCCGGTCAACGTGGTCCGCCCCGCCGTGGCCCCCACCAAAAAGCCACGCGCCCGCATGTCTGCCGCTGCCCATATCATGTCGCCAACACGCTGGTAGCCGAACATCGAATAGAAGATGAAAAATGGCACCATCGGCTGTCCAAATGTCGCGTAAGCCGTCCCCGCCGCGGTGAAATCCGCCAGGCCACCGGCTTCAGTTATACCCTCCTCGAGGATCTGACCGTCCTTTGCCTCCGAGTACGTAAGCATGAGCTTGGAGTCAACGGGCTCGTACAACTGTCCCAGAGGGGCGAAGATCTTGAAGTCCTTGAAGAGAGCGTCCATCCCGAAAGTGCGGGCTTCGTCAGGGATTATCGGTACTACCCGCCGGCCGATCGCCTTGTCGCGGAGCAGTCCCCGCAGCATTACAGCGAAGGCCATTGTGGTCGACACTTCCCGGTTGGCCGACCCCTTGTCGAACTCGCTGAACGTAGTGTCGTCAGGCGCAGGCAGGCTCTCGTAACGGACCACCCGCTCCGGCAGGGAACCGTCCAGCACCTTGCGCCGCCCCATCATGTACTTGAACTCGTGGCTGTCTTGCGGAGGCCGGTAAAACGGAGGTTCGCCGGCCTCGAGCGCTTCGTCGCTGATCTCGGCCTGGAGGTGCAGGCGGTCCCGGAGCGCCTTCAGCTCGGCGGCGTTCATTTTTTTGATCTGGTGGGTCGAATTGCGCGCCTCGATGGAGGGCCCGAGCGCCCACCCCTTTATGGTCTTGGCGATGATCACGGTGGGCTGACCGGTGGTCTCGGTTGCCGCCTTATAGGCCGCGTAGAGCTTCTTGTAGTCGTGGCCGCCGCGGGGGAGCGTCCGCAGGTCCTCGTCGCTCAGGTGCTCGACGAGCTTCTTGAGGCGAGGGTCCGGGCCAAAGAAGTGCTCGCGGATGTAGCTGCCGTCTTCGGTCGCCAGTTTCTGGAACTCGCCGTCCACGGTGGTGTTCATCTTGTTGAGCAGCACCCCGTCCACGTCCCGCGCGAGCAGCTCGTCCCAGCGAGAGCCCCATATGACCTTGATCACGTTCCAGCCGGCGCCCCGGAAGACGGCCTCCAGCTCCTGGATGATCTTGCCGTTGCCGCGCACGGGGCCGTCGAGGCGCTGCAGGTTGGCGTTGATGACGAAGACGAGGTTGTCGAGCTGCTCCCGTCCTGCCAAGCTCAACGCTCCGAGCGTCTCGGGCTCGTCGCACTCGCCGTCGCCTACGAAGCACCACACCCGCGAGCCGCTCGTATCAGCAAACCCGCGGTTGTGCAGGTACTTGTTGAAATGGGCCTGGTAAATGGCGTTGAGCGGCCCGATGCCCATCGAGACGGTGGGGAACTCCCAGAACTCAGGCATGAGGCGGGGGTGGGGGTACGACGATAGGCCGCCGCACCCGGCCGCGGCGCCGGCGAGCTCCATTCGGAAGTGCTCGAGCTGGCCTTCGCTAAGGCGGCCTTCGAGGAAGGCGCGCGCATAGATGCCCGGGGCAGCATGGCCTTGGAAGAAGACCTGATCGCCCCGGTTCTTTCCACCCTTCCCCCGGAAGAAATGGTTGTAGCCCACTTCGTAAAGCGACGCCGACGAGGCGAATGTTGCCAGGTGGCCGCCGATCCCGTCGGCGATGTGGTTTGCCCTCACCACCATCACCGCTGCGTTCCAGCGGATGTAGGCACGGATCTTCCGCTCGGTGTCCTCGTCGCCGGGGAACGAGGGTTCCTGGTCTGGCGGGATGGTGTTGACGTACGGCGTCGAAACCGTGGCGGGGAACCCGACCTGGCTTTCCTTTGCCCGCTCGAGGAGCTTCATCAACAGAAAACGCGCTCTCTGCCTTGCCATGGACGTCGAGGACCGCGTCGAACGAATCGACCCACTCCTCGGTCTCGGTCGGGTCGATGTCAGGTATCTGGTGGGAGATGCCGTCGAAGATCACGTCTTCTATCGTCGCGCCTAATTCGCCATGAGAGGTAGTAGGACGCCCAATCAGCGGTGGCCCTTGCGATGGGACCGGTTCTGAGCTGCCCGTTCTGGCAAGCCTACCCCCACCGCGCGAGGACAGCCGGCGCCCCGGGCATGCTTGTGTGATGACACACGCCGAACAGGGAAGCCCGCAGGAGCCAGGAGCAAGAACGCAGGTGTACACAGACGGTGCTTGCCTGGGCAACCCGGGGCCGGGAGGCTGGGCCTGGGCTGTGCCTGGCGGGCGCTGGCGCAACGGCGCCGCCGCTCGTACCACCAACCAGCGTATGGAGATCTCGGCTGCCCTCGAGGCCGCCCGCTCGTTGCAGGGCCCCCTGGAGATAGTGAGCGACAGCACGTACGTAGTCAATTGTTTCCGGGACCGTTGGTGGGAGAAGTGGTTGGCAAAGGGTTGGACCGGCTCGTCTCGCCAGCCAGTGGCGAACCGCGACCTGTGGGAACCCCTGGTCGACCTTTACCGCGAAGCGCCCGGGCGCTTGCAGTTCAGATGGGTGAAGGGCCACAGCTCAGACCCTTTCAACGACCTTGTCGACCGCCTCGCTGTGGCCGCGGCCGCGTCGCAGCACGGAGCCGGAGGAGATGAGCCACCCAGTATTGGTGATCTCGGCCCGGCCGATGCCCCGGCTCGCCGGTCCAGGTAGTGCGCCAGCCTCCCGAACCGCTATGAGGCGGGGTCCGCCCGGCTGTCCCAGAATGCCCCCTTGTGCTGGGCGAGCGCCGCCGCAATAGGGACGTACTGCTCGGAGAAAACCCGCCACGAGCCGCCCGAGTAGCCGATGAGCACTTGGTCGTACGAGCTGAACGGCCCGTTTTCCTCCGTCCAGCCCGGTACGTAAGTCACTACGCTCCCTCCGGTTGGCACCTCGGCGAAGCCCTGACCGAGGTAGCGGTAGAGGGTGACCCGGCCGTTCCCCGCCACGAGGTCGAGCTCGTTGCCGAAGCCGGCGCGGTCGGTGGGTGTGACGAATACGAGGTCGACGTCGCCGTTCCTGGCGACATCGTCGGCCGACAGGACCGACGGCAGGCCCGTGTTCGCGGTGAAGACGCGCCGGAGGGCGAGCACCCAGCGAGCACCCTTACGATGCCAAACGAGGTCTCGTTCCTGTACCCCGTTGGTGACCGCCGAGAAGGGGCTCGCGCTCGGCGCCTGCCCGATCGCCGTCTCCTCCTCTACGATGCCGGCGACCGTACCGAGAGCGCTGGTTGCCATCACGCACTTGCCGGTGAAGCCCGCGTCGACCAGCCGGTGACAGTCAGGGCTGTAACCCTTGTAAGCAGGCCCGGTGGGCGGGACCAAGGTCGCACCCGCCCCCGTAAGGACGAGCCCTACCACCGCTGGGTTCCCGGTCGGCCCGCGGCCCCCGACGGCCAGGCCGGGACCGGCGAGAGCAAGGGCAATCGCGACGACGGCGGCGTAGGAGCGACGGTTGAGCGTGAGGCGATGGTACCGGCGCTCCGGCCTGCCTAGGCAGGGGCTCCGACCTGCTCGGCGCTAGGGTAGCCGGCGAGCAACTATGGCCAGCGACGACCCATCCCGCAGCACGTCCGGCGCGTCCGGCGCGTCCAGAGCCGACGAGCCCACCTTTACGGCCAGCGAGTGGCGCTTGCGAGCACTCTCACCGCTTGACGGGCGCTACGGCGCCCAGATGGAGCCCTACGCGGCGACCTTCTCGGAGGGTGCGCTGATCCGGGAACGCTTCGCCGTCGAGGTCGCCTGGCTCGAGCACCTCGCCGCCCTGCCAGAGCTGACGGAGCTGCCACCGCTGTCCGACCACGACCGCGAGGCTCTCGAGCGCTGGGTTGAGCGGTTCGGGCAAGCGGAGGCAGCGGCGGTCAAGCGCATCGAGGCTGTCACCAACCACGACGCCAAGGCGGTCGAGTACTACCTGAAAGGGCGGCTCGTCGAAGACCTTGGTTGGCCCGTCGCACGTACCGAGCTTGTCCACTTCGCCGCCACCTCCGAGGATGTGAACAACCTCGCCTACGCGCGGATGGTGCGGGCCGCCCTTGCGGAGACCTGGCTGCCCGCCGCATCCGCACTAGTAGAGACAGTGCGCGGGGTTGCGGTGGACTACGCCGGGTTACCGATGCTCGCACGCACGCACGGCCAGCCAGCTACGCCCACGACGGTTGGCAAAGAGATGGCTGTTTTCGTCGCGCGGTGGGAACGTCAGCTGCGGGCGGTCCGCAGCATCGAAGTTCCCGGGAAGTGGGGCGGCGCCACCGGGACGCTGGCCGCCCATGTAACCACCTATCCTGAGCTCGACTGGATGGCCATCGCGGGCGATTTTGTAGCTTCGATGGGCTTTACGTGGTCACCGTTGACAACCCAGGTCGAGCCCCACGACTGGATGGCGGAGCTGTTCGCTGCGATGAGCCGCTTTGGCACCGTCCTAATCGACTTCTGCCAGGACATGTGGTTCTACATAAGCCTCGGTTACTTCCGTCAGAGGGTCTTGGCAAACGAGGTGGGCAGTTCGGTGATGCCCCACAAAGTCAACCCGATCGATTTTGAGAACGCTGAGGCGAACGCCGGCATGGCCGGTGCGATGTTCGCTCACCTCTCTCAGAAGTTGCCTGTGTCCCGAATGCAGCGGGATCTTTCCGATTCCTCCGTGTTGCGCAATATTGGCAGCGCGTTTGGTTATTCTGCGCTCGCCGTGGCTTCGGCGCGGCGGGGGATGGCGCGTGCCACTCCCGATACCGAGGCTCTCGCAGCCGACCTCGACGACGCTTGGGAAGTATTGGCGGAGGCCGTTCAGACGGTTATGCGCCGCTACGGCGTGCCGGAACCGTTTGAGCGTCTCAAGGCGTTGACGAGGGGCAAAGTTCCGACCCAAGGTGAATTACAACACTTTGTGCGTGGTCTTGACCTCCCTGAGCAGGCACGGCAGCAGCTTTTAGACCTAACGCCACAGGCTTATACCGGGCTTGCAGAACGGCTTGCTAAATTAGTGGAACGCCCTCCAGAGGGGCCAAAGTAATGCTTGAGATGGGGAAAAAAGAGGGCGGGCCTGGTGGCTCGGCCCGAGTTCGGAGGTATGACGCGGGTGAACGGCGAAGGCTCAGTCCAAATAGACCGGGGGAGGTGGCTCTACCGCCTGACCTTGGACGCCGGCAACATTGCCATATTCCGCACAGAGCGCGCCGGCCAAGCGCTTGTGCCCGCTGAGGTTTGGCGCTGTTTGGCCACCCTTGGCATCTCGGACGCGTTCATCGTCCCTGTCGAGGGAGAGTGGCAGTCTTTTATCGAGCTGAGCGACGCTCGCGAGCGCTGGGCCCTCGAAAGGCGTAATTCGATTGAAGAGGCTGAGGCTGTTGCGCGCCATTTCTTGGGGACGTTGGCCGACGCAGTAACCTACGCCGCCCAAGGAAAGTTCGCACTCGGCGACGCCGAGCATGACCCCACGGTGCTGAGTGCCCCTGGCCCATCCGCGGCCCCGGCCGTTGACCCCAAGGTTGAAGCCGTGCTCGCCGAGGCGCAGGCCGCCCGCGAATCGACCGGCTGGGAGCTCGTCTATAGCCGTCAGCGGGCCCTGCGCTAAGCACCCCTACTGGTACCGACGAAGCTACCTCCAACGGACCGGTCGTGGTCACCCCGGGCGTAAAGAACTCCGCGCCAAAGCCCGATCGATGTCGCTGCGAGCACTACGAGAGGATCGAGGAAGGCCCTCGCGGTTGTCCTCAGCCCACCGACAATGTTGCCGTCCTTGAACTTGCCCGTCGCATCCCGGGCCCGATCAGCGGTGGAGACTGAGTCGCGGCACGATCGTATGACGTAGCGCCACAGAAACGCCGATCCCACCCCGAAGTTGCGTACCAGCAGGATGACATGGTTGTGCTGCGCCCAGTACCTGTACCTGAGGTCCCACCTCCTGCCTGTGGCCAGCGGGCCCGCCACGTGGACCACCCGTGCGAACGGGGTGTAAATCAGCTGATATCCCCTCCGTTTTACCCGTAGGCACACATCGGTGTCCTCGCAGAAACAAGTGCCGCGATAGCCGTCCCGGATCCCACCGATCTCTTCGATAGCCGTGCGCCGGAACGACATGTTCGCGCCCTGGAAGTGGTCGACTTCCACTGGTCGGCCAGGGTTCGCAGCCCAGTAACCGGTTAGGGATCCGTCTGGCAGTAGCAGACCAATACGGTCGGCTCCTTCGACGTCCTCGCCGGGCCGACCATTGTCAGCGAGCCCGCCAACTCCTCCGACCTCAGGGCCCGTGTAAATGTCGACCAGACGCTCCAGCCAGTCAGGATCGGCGAACGCGTCGTCATCGAGAAAGGCGACCACGTGGCCAGTAGCAATATTGAAGCCGATGTTCCGTGCCGTCGCCATCGCTCCGCGACCGGCTGAGCAGATGGCATAGCGCACCTCGGGGTACTCGTCGCTGACTATCTGCTGAGTTTCCCCTCCCGGAGCTGAGTCAACCACGATCACCTCGAGCGGCGCTCGTCGCTGCGCCCGGAGGTGGTCCAAACATTGCCGCACGTGATCCGGCCGCTGGTAGGTGATGATCACCACGGAGACGTCCAGGGTGCTCGCGGCCCCCATCTGGGGTGCTGGGACCTCCTCCGCCGAGGTAGATGGGTCGGTCACACGTCGCCTCTCTGGTCAAAGGAACCCTGGGTCAACCTCAATCAGCCTTGGACCAACACCGTACAGGATGATCGAGCGGGAGGTCTTGTCATGGATAATTGGGTTGCTGGATAGTCGGTGTAAGCTTTGGCGTGGTCGAAGCGAGCGAACGCCCTCTGGTGCTCGCGTTTTACCTGCCTCAATTCCATCCCATACCAGAGAATGACCAGTGGTGGGAGCCAGGCTTCACGGAGTGGACGAATGTAACCGCGGCCAAGCCCCTGTTCCCCGGGCACTTCCAGCCGCGTCTTCCCGGCGAGCTGGGGTTCTACGACCTCCGGGTACCCGAGGTTCGATATCGACAAGCGGCATTGGCTCGCCAATATGGCATTGATGGCTTCGTCTATTGGCACTATTGGTTTGCCGGTCGTCGGCTCTTACAAAGACCGTTTGACGAAGCGTTAGCGGACACGGCCTTCATACAACGGTTCTGTCTTGCTTGGGCAAACGAAAGCTGGACTGGAGTGTGGCATGGGACGCCCGGGAGGATCTTGATGGAACAGACCTACCCAGGGGACTCTGACCATGCCGCACACTTTGAGGCAGTCCTGCCTGCGTTATCTGACCACCGGTACATCCGGGTAGATGGGCGACCACTGTTCTATGTCAGGAGGCCGGAACTCCTGGAAGATGCGTGTATGTTCACAGACCAGTGGAGGCAACTGGCTTCGAGGGCTGGCCTCCCGGGCCTATATTTCGTAGCTGAGATAACCGGAGGCCGGCTCTATGACGTACACGACGTGGACGGCTTCGATGCACTTGTTTATACTGAGTTCCCTGTGAGGCGGGGGCGCAACGGCGACAGGTTGCGGAACGTCAGCCGGCGGCTAACTGGTGGTCCCGATATCTTCCGGTACGAAACGGATATCGCGCTACCGCCGCCAAAGTTCAGGGACCAGGCAGTGGTACATCCTTGTGTCTGCCCGAACTTTGACAACACCCCACGCTCGGGGCGTCGCGGCATTGTGATCCTAGGGACCTCACCAAAAGCATTCCAGGTACAGGTCGAGAGTGCGCTGTCTCTGGTGAGGGCACACCAAGGCTCCGAACGACTTCTATTTGTGAAGTCGTGGAACGAGTGGGCGGAAGGTAACTACCTGGAACCTGACCGCCGCTACAAGCGGTTATGGCTTGAGGCCCTCAAGGGGGGCTTGGCGAACTGGTGACCAGTACATTCGCGATGCGCCCCGGTGATGGTCGCCGATAGCATGCTGACCGACGGTCGCAGTACCCCCACGGGTACGGTTCTCGTTGCCGACGTGTGCATCATCGGGAGCGGACCTGCCGGCCTCGTGATCGCCCAGGAACTAATTGGTACCGGGACCAAGATCCTTCTGCTCGAGCGCGGTGATGTGAACGAACCACCGGATGCCGACCTGACCTCGGATCTCGAGTTCGAGAGCCCCCATTTCCCCTCGCCCCAGCTGGCCCTCCACAATCAGTTCGGAGGTATGGCGGCCGTTTGGAACAGCCTTCTCCTGGACGGGGTGACGCCCGCTGCGCGCTACCTGCCGTTGGACCCCATCGACTTCGAAGCCCGGCACTGGGTGCCGCACAGCGGGTGGCCGATCACGTTTGACGAGATGGCCCCGTACTACGACCGTGCACGGGTTTTGTGCGGCATTGGGCCCTTCGATTTTCACGGTCCGATCCCCGACACTGGGCGCACACCGTTGTCAAGTCCCTCGGGGGCCTTGCTGACTCGGCTCGAGCAACTCGGACCGGCAACAGCTTTCACTCACCGGCCATTGGTTGAACTGACCAAGTCCGACCACGTTCACGTGGTAACGAATGCGACCGCAGTCGAACTGACGTCGGGAGAAAGCGCACACGACGGTATGGCAACCACCTCGGTGCGAACCCATGGCGGTCTCCCGTTCACCACCAGGAGCCGGTATGTGGTTGTGGCGGGGGGAGCGATCGAGAACGCTCGCCTTCTCCTCAACTCTACGGCTCAGTGCCCCACGGGTCTCGGGAACCACTTCGACAACGTAGGAAGGTTCTTCATGGACCACCCCCGAGTTTCGCTCGGTCGCGGGTCGTTCTTGCCCGAGGGATCGACCATGACCACGGACCTGTACCAACTGCACGTTCTTGACGGACAAGTCGTCACCGGGAAGCTCAAGCTCTCCGAGACGGTGCTCCGTCGCGAAGAACTGCTCAACGGCAACGCCGAGATCATCTTTTCGCACTACCTCCCGGTCCCGTACTACCTCTCGGTCCCCCAGCGGGGGGGCGTGAGATCGGCTTATATCGCTTTCGACTCGATCAGGCATAGACAAGGCTTGGCGAACGTCCCGAAGCACCTGGCTTTGGCGACCCGTCACACGATCCCGGTGGCCCGTTGCCTGACCAGTCGCTACCTGGACCGACGTGCCCGGCCAAACGTCTTCGAGTGGACCGGC
This sequence comes from uncultured Acidimicrobiaceae bacterium, assembly GCA_963725935.1. Taxonomy (GTDB): domain Bacteria; phylum Actinomycetota; class Acidimicrobiia; order Acidimicrobiales; family Palsa-688; genus Fen-671. The sequence goes on from CAVSAM010000007.1 coordinate 807,428, forward strand.
GTGGTCAGCGGATCGTTCGAGCTGTACTACCAACCGGAGCAAGCTCCAAACCCGAGTAACCGAGTGAGCCTCGGTCAGCGGCGGGACGCGCTTGGCTACCGGTCCGCACGCCTCGATTGGCGGTGGTCCGAAAGCGATCTTGTCAGCATCCGACGTGTACGGGAGATCTTCGCCTCTGAACTTCGCGCCGGTGGCCTGGGCGATCTCGTCAACGCAGAAGACGACATCATCTGCGGGACTATGGGCAACGTGGCTCCCGTGACCGCGCACCACCATCTCGGCACAACGCGAATGCACGACGACCCCCGTCACGGTGTCGTCGATCGCGACTGCAGGCTTCATGGGTCGTCGTCGGTGTACCTGGCCGGTGGTTCGGTGTTCCCCACAGGGGGTTACGCGAACCCCACGCTGACCGTGGTCGCGCTTGCGGTACGTCTGGCCGACGAGTTGAAGCGCGCCATGTCCACCGCGTGATCGAGGCAGCATGGCCTCACTTGCTGTGGGCGCACAGCACGGGCGCCAGCGCCTGCCGAAACGGGATTAGACTTGGGGGGCGCGTCGCCGTACGCGAGGCGGCGGGTTGGTGTCCTGGGGCCGGGTATAGAGACGGGAGACCAAGTACCGGACCGCCGATGCGGCTTCTCGGCGGGTGTGAGGGACTGTGCGGCGTCCCGAAAACTCACACCGCGCGGCCTGCCCCCAGCCTTTCAGGTAAGGGATCGCCGAGCGTCGTCTCAGAAGGTACTTTGCGTAGTAGGCGCCCCGCCCAGCGTCGTAGCCTCGGGTGAGGCGGTCCAGCTCGGCTGCCGTCTTCCTTCCGTGGTGGTGATAGACGAGAGGCCGCGGGTCGTATGCTGCCGACATCCCAGCCCACGCAAGTGCGGCAAACGCGTCTACATCCTCGGCGGGGAAGTTTGTACCGGCACCAAGTCTCTGGTCAAAGCCACCGATCGCCGCTAAGGCGCCGCGTCGAAATGCCATGTTCGCCCCCTGCACAAGCCCCGCTGGAATGAACCCATAGGGCTGAATGACGAGGCGCTCGGTGGACTCCGTGACGGAAATTTTTAGGTCAGAAGGATCGTATAGTAGGACGCGCCCACCGATCGCAGCGATCGACGGATCAGGCTCGAAGGCGGAAATAACCGCATCGACATAATCTGAACTGACGTAGCAATCGTCATCGGTAAAGGCGATGATCGGGGCGCGTGCAGCTTCCCACCCCGAATTGCGTGCTCTACTGAGACCTGGACGTGGTTGGTAGACCGTAAGCAGTTGCTTGCCTGTGGAAGCTCGAAGATCTCGCAGGTAGTCACTGGTCCCGTCGGAGGAGCCATTGTCGACCACGATCAGTTCCCACTCGCGGGTCGTCTCAATGGCGAGAGCAGCTTGGACCGAGCGCTCGAGGCTCGGGAGCCTGTTGCGCGTGCAGATCACAAGGGATACCTCAGGTGCCTGCCCGCTGTCCTCCGGCCTCATCAGTAGCTGACTCTAATGTGCGTGAAGGAGAGCGCCTGCTTCGTCAGCGTTCCCATCGGCCGAGATGTCTGCGGGGCGCATTGTTGCCCATGGAGCAACTCGCTGGCCGTTACGGAGCGCTGCTCGCAGTGGCCGAGGCTGCTTGGCTCGGCTTCTGAGCCATCCCAAAGGAGTGCTGGAACGTCCACTCTGTGACAAGGGGGAGGACCTTCCGGCGTGTCTGTTGCGTGAACAAGGTGTGGTCGATATCCGGGAAGATATGAAGCTGGAAATCGTGGCCGCGTTGGGTGCGCGCCAGACCCAACGCCTCGCCCAGTTGGAGCAGCCTGCCCTCGTAGCTACCGCATATCACCAAAGTGCTGACGCCTCGCACTGCCAACCGCTCGAGTTCGAATGCCGGGGCGGGCCTGCCCATCACGTGATGGAGGAACCACCACTTGACGTCCGACGCGCGCCTTTCCAACCCCCCTAACAAATGATGCCCAGGCAGATGGGATTCCGGCTTTTCTCAGGCGTACCGCCAGCCTCGCCAGGCGGCCAGGAGCGCCCTTCGCGCCACCAGGTTCGCCGTTCTGGTATGCCACCGGAGCCGGCGGGATTGGGAAAACGACGTTCAAGGCCACTACTCCGCCCACTGATGAAGTAAGTGCAGCCTCTACGGCAAGGTGGGCGCCTGAGCACAAGCCCATGAGGATCACTTCCGAGGTGTCATCCGGGCATAGGGCTCTGGCGATCTCGTCGATGTCCTGCGTGGCGGATCGCGGCCGCGCTATGTCAGTTCCCGACCCGGCTCGAGGGGGGCTGTCGCCAAGCCCGCTCAGGTCGGCACGCGCCACCCGGAGCCCCGCGCCCGCCCACTGCCTTGCCAGCTCGACCCAGAGCCGACCAGGCCCCGTATGGTCGATCCTGCCGGAGTTGAGCATGACGACCGTGGCGCCTCCGGTGGAGGTAAGTGGCCTGGTCAGCACGGCGAAGAGCCGGTGCGGCCCGAGGTATGCGATCTCCTCCAAAACGTCGCCGTCCTGCGTGCTCACGATGGCTTCAAGATCCACGGAGACTGTTACGCGGGACTTGTTGGCCCCCGAGACCTCGGTCAACCACGACACGATCTTCGCAAGCGTCTCATCCGGGACCAGCGCCTCGAGCGGCCATGCGCTCGTGACGTCTTCCACTTCGGCGGCTACGTCCAGCTCGACCCGAGCCGCAGATAGGTACTCTCGCAACGCGTTCCTAGCGGGCCGCTGCGGGTGGAAGAGAGCAAGCACCCGGGGCGCCCAGGGGGCAGGACAGGCGCTTAGTTTCAGGTCAGTAAGTTCCGTTACCGTCGCAGTCGAGTACAGAGTGCCGAGCGTTTCTACCGCACCGTCGTCCAGGGACCCGGTCCCGTATTTGGGCCCGAGGCCCTGACTGTTCAAGTAAACCGAGCGCAGCAGCGTCTGTTCGCGCAAGAAGGCCCGACCGCTTTCGCACGGGTCCCAGAGCACCAGTGCCTCGAGGTCGCAGTCGCGAGCAACCGAAGCGGCGACGGTCGCACCCAAGCGCATTGCGACCACCGAAACCCTCTGGGCTCCCGATGACCGCAGGAACTCCACCGCACTGCGCACCGAAGCCTGCCAAGCGGCAACGCGCCCAGGGTCACTGTCGGAACCGGCCGAGTCTGCCGTCCCGTCGTAATCGACCTGCAGCGCTAGGAAGCCAGACGACGCGAGGCGCTCACCCAGCACCCGGTAGGCGCGCCCCGCCGCCTGCGCTTCCAGCTCCATAGGTGGGCACAGCACTACGCCCGCGCGTGCTTCGTCCCCGTCTGGGACGTAATACCGCGGCAAAGAGCTGGCGCCCGGCCGGGCCGAACCATGTCGCTGACTTGGTCAAGGCACAATAATGCTAGCCCTCCCACACTTGGGCAATGAGGGGGGACACGAACGATGCCTGCCGGTGGGCGGAGTGCGGGGAGGGCATGACGTGCGGCTGCTACCCTTTCTTGGCGTGGATGGGCAGGGACGAGCCGGGCTCCTCACTCCTGTCCTGGTGCGCATGCTGGAGGGCCGGGTGGGAAGTACTGCGATGATGCAGTTGCTTGCCAGCTCACCAGAGGTCGCCCTGGACCGCACCTACCCGTTCCACAACAGCTACCTGACGTATTTCGTTCACCTCACAGGACTGGTCTCTGGGCAGCAGACAACCGAGCAGGGCATCGTAGAGTTCGTCTACCAGGGTGACAGGCGGCTCGGGCCGCTCCCCTTCCAGGCCGGCATCATCGATGCACAGGAGCTGGCCAGCCGAGCGCTTTCGGCCATTTGGTCGACTTTCTCACAACAAGTTCTCGAGCGGTCAGGCACCACGGAGCGGTTCTATGCGGAGAAGTACTGGGGCAGTCTCCAACCGTTGCTGGCGGCAGGGCTTAGGCCGATAGTCATCGAGTTGGTCCGTGACCCTCGCGACATCATTGCCTCTATCCGCGCTTACAACCACCGATACTCAGATCGCTTTTTCGGGCGGCCGTTGGCCAGCGACGACTTTCACCACCTAAAGCACCTAGTAGTCGGGATGGCGCTCCGCTTCAACGAGTTCAAGGCCACGTTGCCGGTACCGACGCTCAAGGTCCGCTACGAGGACTTCGTGACGGGCCCGGAAGCCTATGCCTCCAAGCTCGAGGACCTTCTGGGGACCACGCTGGACCCCGGCGCCCTCGTCGCGGACAAGGCGGTCCTTGACCAGCACATGACCTCAGCCACGGTGGGTCAATCCATCGGTCGCTGGCAGGGAGAGCTGTCTCCTGAAGAAGTCTCGTTCATCGAAACCCGCTTGGGCGCCAACATGCGCGAATTCGGATACCTGAGCTGAGAGGCAATAAGCACGGGATGGAGCGCACTGGTTTTCCCGGTTCGCCGGACGGCAGTGCCCTGCGGCGTCAGCGGGCGGATTTGCAAAACGCCTACCTCAAGGGCGCCCGGCGTCTCCGGTGGGACCCTGACCGTCTCGCCGCTGAGCGACGACGGCGGCTGTGCGAGCTGCTCCTTTGGGCGGCCGACCGTTCGCCGTTCTGGCGGGCCAGGCTGGCCGGACGGGATCTGGCGACCTTTACAGAAGCCGACCTCCCGTCGTTGCCGGTCCTGACCAGGGCCGAGATGATGGAGGAGTTCGATCGCTTGGTCACGGTTCCTGGGCTGACGCTCGCTCGCGTGACAGAGCACATTGAGCATGCGGATGCTGACCGGTACCTTGATGGCGAGTACCGAGCGATCAAGACCTCCGGGGCCACCGGCACCGAGGCGCTACATGTTTATGGGTGGGAAGCGTTTGTCACATTCGTCATGCAGGGTTCCCGATGGACCGGGCGACGCGGAGAAGCTCCGGATGCCGTCCTGGCGCAAATCTTCTCATGCAGCCCCAAGCATGAATCTGGCATCTTCCACGCTTTCAGCACCTTCGAGGGCGGAGGGCCACCATCGCACTGCTTCTCGGGCACTATGGCGCTACCGGATCTTGTCGCCGGCCTCAATGCGGCTCAGCCCAAGGTGGAGGCGCTGCAAGGATGGCCGAGCATTATCCGATTGCTGGCCCTGGAAGCACTAGCTGGTCGGCTCACGCTCGCGCCCACCTGGGTGAGTGTCGCGGGCGAGGTGTGCACTCCACCGGTGCGGGAGGCGGTCCGGGCCGCGTGGGGTATTGAGCTGTCAGAGTTCTGGGGCTGTTCGGAGGGAACCTACGCCTTTCCGTGCGGGGTCGGAGAAGGGATGCACATCGCTGACGACCAGGTGATCCTGGAGCCAGTGGATATGCAGGGCAACGTCGTACCTTACGGGCAGCCTGCGGACCGGGTGCTGTTGACGAACCTCTACAACTTGGACCAGCCGCTGGTCCGCTACGACATCGCGGATGCCATGACGATCACTGATGCGCCGTGCCCTTGCGGCTGTGCGCACCGGCGAATCATCGACATCCGAGGACGCATGGACGGGGCCTTCGAGCTGCGGGGGGGAGTGGCCGTGCCCCGCCGGGAATTCGAGAGGATCTTCCTTGCCTCGCCAGGCGTAGCGGACTTCTTCGTCGGCCGGACAGACCGCGGCGTAGATGTCTCAGTCGCGACCGACGGTTCATGCGACCGTGAGCGACTGCGCGAGGAACTTGTTGATTTGCTGGCGAGGCACGGCGTTGCCACGCCCGAGGTCCACGTGCGCGAGGTCGGGGCGCCTTACCGGCTGTGGTCCGGCAAGGTGCGGCAGTTCGCGCCCTGAGCTCCAAGACTACGGGCCAGCAGACCCGTGCCATCTTCGTGCCTGAAGGCTCCGAGCTCAGGATCTGCGCTCGGAGCGCCTGTTTCGCAGCCCTTACTTATGGGTTTGGTATTCTGCTTCACATGATGACGGCGCTTGGTCGCAGAGCGAACCGCGCACTCGGACGTGTCAATTTGAAATTGCTTCGTCGAACCGATTGGGAGCTTCTCGATCGATCACAGATCCGCTACGAACAGCTACTTCACCGATTGCACATCGACGAAACCTCCTTGTTCGCGCCCACTTTGAATACCTCAAGTGTCCCAGCTGACGCTCGGGACTATCTACGTCCGGAGAACCCCCGCCTTCAGGATCTCATCAGGCGATATCGCGATTTAGATCATCCCGTCCTGAAGCACTCGCTCTGGACCGACGACTATGTCGGCCGTCAAGTCGATCTTCAGCTGTTCCGCGGCGATCTCGCCTATGTATACCAATTCCTGGACCTGAACATCGAGGTAAATTATTTCGTGACGTTCCAATACCTCAAGGCGCTTGACGAGCTGAGGATATTCGATCGTATAACGGAGGACAGTCTTTTCGGCGCTAACACGCTGAGCATCGGGGGTACAACCGTCAGCAGAGACCTTCTGGATTCTATCAATGAGATCTACTTTCTCGAACGGGCTCTCGGGCTCTCATCGCGCACCAATTTCAATGTCCTCGACATAGGGGCTGGATACGGGCGATTTGCGCACCGGCTCACAAAGGGATTGCCGGACTTTGGACATGTGTTCTGTGTCGATGCCGTAGCGATTTCAACTTTTATCTGCGAGTATTACCTCGGCTTTCGGGGCGCCGATGACCGGGCATCTGTCGTTCCACTTGACGAGTTGGACTCGTTGCTCGCGCTCCAGCCGATTGATCTGGCGGTCAATATCCATAGTTTCTCGGAGTGCCCGATCGCGTCGATCGCCGCGTGGCTGGACATCGTTACTGCGCACGATGTGAGGTATTTGTTCATTGTGCCGAATGGGCCGGGTACTAAGGGTAGTCGCTTACTCTCGACAGAGGGCAGGGTAGCCGATGGACCGGAGCCTGAGCCGCGCGACTTCTTCCCGCTCTTTGCTGACAGGGGCTACGAGCTACTTATCGAAGAGCCAAAGTACCGTGAAGAACTCGTGCAACAATACGGGGTTTCACCGACCCGTTACTATCTTTTCGAGCGCCTGCCACACTGAGCCGACGTCTGGTCACGCATTGGTGTTAGTGGCGGCGGTATCGCTGTAGAGCGGCTTGTCGGCTCTCTGGCGGACCGACTGGAGCCAGTTGCCGATCAGCGCCCGAGAAGCGTTGTCCCACGTGGCGTTCACGTGCTGCGCCGCGATCTCGAAGGGAGGCCCTTGCAGCAACGCTGGGTCCCGAACTTTGCCAGTGAGCTCTCGTTCCAACTCGCCAAGCGCCTCGGCGCCCTCGCCGTCCAGGAGGCCGACAGGGATGCGTGGGTACGAGCCCTGGTTCCCGGCCAGGTAGCGCCGGACGTCCCGGCGGTACTCACGTATCAGCGTGTCCCGGCCGTACTCGGGATGGCCCTGGAGGAGCAGGAACTCGCACGAGCCACGCTCCGCTATGGCGACGGTCCAACCGCCCTCGGCAGATTGAGCCAACACGCGGTAGCCCTTGTCCGACAACGCGGCCATCGGGATCTCGTTGAAGCGCGAGTGAGGCCACCAGACCTTGCCTACCCCGGCCATCAACGGGTGCAATTCGTCCACGACCTGCTCGAAGACACCGCTGCACTTCTGGATGAGGAGCCGTCGAGCCAACTGGTCGAACGCCCAGAGGGCGCCGTGAGCGCTCAAACAAGACACGAGGGCGCTCGGGACAGCGTCGCGGGCCCACCACAACAGCGGTTCCAGTTCCGGCCAAAAGAGCTCTTCGGTCAGCTCGGCTTTCTTCGGTTCCGCGCCCGTTACCACGAGGGCATCGGGCGGGTTGCGGTAAAGGTTGTCGAGATCTCTGTAGCCCGCTGCGATCAACGCCTTGATGTTCGGGCTCCTGGCGATACCGGGCAGTGTGTACCGCTCGATGAGGACACCGTCAGCGTCGGCGCTCAGCTCCAATAGCTGCTGGAACTGGCGCTCCGTCTCCGCGAAAGCTCCGTCGGGCATGTTGTTCACCAACGCGACCCGAAGCGGCCGTGGCACCGTTGCACCTGGTGGTTCAGCCTGTCCGCCTCCGTCGGGGACGCTCACGGCAACCGCCGGGCGGCGCTTCGGTGACCGAAGGACCTTGGTCGGCTCAGCCTGGCTCGTGCGTCCGACGACTTCGCTGGCGCAGACCCCCGCATCGAGGAAGGCTCGCACCCGGCTGTTCGGCGACGGTATGTAAAGGGTGAAGTAACGCACTCCCTCGCTCAGCACACCGAAAACCCAAAGACGGCGCTCCGCCTCGTCGTTCAGGTTGTACGGGTGGAAATCTTGGCTGAGGTCGATGCTCCCGACTGGGGTGCCCTCATAGCTCAATGGGCGAGCCCTGCCACGCCGGACCAGGTTGGCCAGCAAGGGCGATGCCGACCGCGTGATCGAAGGCAGGTCGAGGTGGGCCCGGATGAACCTGTCGACCACCATCTCGAAGGGTTGCTCGAGACGGGTCGAGCGGACGAGTATGCCGCCATCAGGCGCAGGCACGACCTCGGGAGACGGGCCAAACGGGAGCCTGAGGACGCCTGCGTCCATGAGGGCGAGCAGCTGCTGGCAGCGGAACGCCGGGGGCCCGGCCACCAGGCGGGCAAAACGGCTGTGCAGGTTTGCCTGGAAGTCGATATAGGAAGCGAGGGTTAGCCCTTGGAACTCTATGGCGAGCCGCAGCGTGTCCCGCAGAGCGCGCAGCGTTTCCAGGGCTGCCTTTACGGGGCTTCCGCCACCGGCGACAAGTGCTTCGGACACGTCAGCCTGGACTGTTGAATAAACCTTCGACTCGTAGTCCGCACCATCGAAGTAATCGGCCGCGCGGCCAACGAAGAAATACTCGGCCGCTGTGAAGTTCCCATATTTGCTCACGTACTGCGAGCGCACTTTGCCGAACGTCCCAACGGCCCAGGCGTCGACAAGGTTCTCGCGGACCTCTCGAGCTGCGTCGGGGCCGTTGTCGCGGTGGGCGGCGCAGGTGTAGTAGTGCAGTTCGATCTCTGCGAACACCAACGGGAGCAGCTCCTCCCGGGCGTCCATGCGGCGCGGTCGCCCGTTGGCATCTCGCTTGAGAGCGGCAACGGCTTCGGTGGTGCAGATAGCCGGCTGGTAATCGCCCATGGGGTCCGCAGCGCCGAAAGACTTGGCGGAGTACGGGTAACCGCTCCGCGAGAAAACGTAGAGGGAAGGCTCTCGCCCGCTTGGCCGGTAGCGCAGTCTCCCGTCGGGCTCCGTTGTGTACCGCCCACCGAGCCCGATGGTCAGGGCGGTGATGACATCGAGGGCTACCAGGCCCATCCCTTCGATCGCGACCTTCTCGTTTGGCTGGGTTGAGCCGACGTAAGCGCCGGTGGGGTAGGGGCTCATCGTCATCGGGCCGAGAGGCTTCATACTGCGGAGATCTTGCATGTGACCAGTAGTCAGCACGACGTCGTCGACGACGAGGTCCGTCCCGTCCGCCAGGTGCACGCGTTCGCGCCCATCGATGGTGGGCTCGAGGTCGACCGCCGAAGTCGGGAGGTGCCGGACGGTGACGTTAGCCGGGGCTTCTGAAACCAGGACATCGTAAAACCACTCGAGGTACTCGCCCATGAGCCTGCGGGGGAGAAAATCGTGCGGCCCCACGGGTTCTCCGCTCTCTGAGACCCGGCATTCAACGCCCTCCCAGCGGTAACCCTGCTGCTTGACCCAATCGTAAAAGCCACGCCCGAGCTTGTCGTCGTCCAGGGACTCCGGAAAGGGGTACATCGAGTGTTGCCCACAAGGGGTGTTGAGGACGAAGTAGTCCGGCTGGTCGACCGAGTACATGCCACCGCCCGGGCGCCCCGGCTCCACCACGTGTACCTTGAGCGGGCTAGCCGGCATCCTCCGCGCCGCGTCCACTAAGCGCTCCAAGGCGCACAGGCCCCAAGGGCCCAAACCGATGATGCAAACCTCAGCCACGGGAAACCACTGGGAAAGTTTCTACCAGTTGGCCGGCGCAACTGCGACTAGCTTGGGCGATGAAGGAAGGCTTTGTCCTAGGTCGCACACTATAGGCGTTCATGGTTGCGCACTACGCAGCGGGAGCAGGTCAATGGGAGCAATTGGGCGCGCAACCCTGCCGACGCAGGGCTCAGCCGATCTCTTGGGGCTCGTGCTGCGTCACGCCCACGACCGGCCCCTGCAACTGGCGCTAAAAGACGACAGCGAGTCGTTCAACTACGCGCAGCTGGCCGAGCGGGTGGCGAGCGTGGCAGCCGGGCTCACCGCCCTCGGCGTGGTCCCGGGCGACAGGGTCGCGCTTCATCTCGGCAACTCCGCCGCCTTCGTTACGTCAGCTCTGGGTTGCCTTTGGGCGGGGGTGCCCTTTGTGCCGCTTTCCCCGGACAGCCCGCCCGCTCGGCTCGACCAACAGCTCCAGGACTGCGAGCCCGCCCTCGTCGTCGCCAGTGACCGCGACGAGCTGAGCCTTCCCAGCGGGATCTGCCCCATCGCTACGGTGGAAGAGATGCTGGCAGGGCCCCGGCTTGCTCCACCTCGCTGTGACGACCCGGGGCGTGACGCCTACCTGATCTATACGTCCGGTACGTCCGGGGTGCCGAAAGGGGTGACAATCACCGAGCGGGCGCTGCACCGCTCGGTCGCAACGACTACGCAGATCCTTGGCCTTGACGGCTCGACGCGCGGCCTGGCCGTTTCAGGTTTCCATTTTGATGGCTCGTACGGTCTGGTCTTCCCCACGCTTTTGGCAGGTGGAGCCCTCCTCGTCCCAAAGCGCGAGAGCATCCTCTTCCTGAGGCGTTTCTACCAACTGGTGTCAGAAGAACAGATAACTCTTACGAGTTTTTCGCCGAGCTATTTGAGGCTCGTCGTTTCGTCGCGCCATGTCGCCAAACTGGCTGGCAGCAAGCTCAATACCGTGATGTTGGGAGGCGAACAGTGCGTAGCCGAAGACGTCGCAAAATTGTGGGAAGTTGTACCAGCGGCCAGGGTCTTCAACCGCTATGGCCCGACCGAGGCGACAATTGCTGTCACGACCTATGAGGTCACACGCGACGACGTGGCTACAGGCCGCATCCCGCTCGGCCGGCCCCACCCGGGCGTCGAGTTTTTTCTCGTCTCCGATAATGGTGCACTTGTCGAGGGCTCCGACGAGGAGGGCGAGCTTTACATAGCTGGCGAACAGCTGATGCGCGGGTACTGGGGAGACGAGGAGCTCTCGCGACAAGTCCTGCGCAAAGATATCGTGCCCGACCAGGTTCTTTACAAGACCGGCGACCTGGTGTGCCACGACCCGCGAGGGCGCTACTTCTACCTCGGGCGCCTGGACGATGTCGTCAAGCGCAACGGGATCCGGATATCACTGACCGAAATTGCCCAAGCGTTCCGCCGTATCGATGGCGTTACGGGTGCGTTTTGCGCCTTTATAGACAAAGACGGTTCCGCTGGGATCGCCGCCTTCGTCGAAGCGAGCCGCGACGTGGACGTAGCAGAGCTCCTCGCCGGCGCTAGCCGGCAATTGCCCCCCGGTGCCCTGCCCGACGAGGTGGTGGTCGTTAACTCATTACCAATGACGGCGCAAGGCAAAGTCGACCGCCGGCGCCTCCTCGCCGACAGTGGCCGCACTGGCTGGCAGGAGGGCCGCTCCGCCACGACGGTCCTGGCTCCGCCTCTAGTGAGCATCGTCATCCCGACGTACCAGAGCAACCCGCCGTTCTTGGCCGAAGCGCTGGCTTCTGTCATTGGCCAGGACTGGGCTAACTGGGAGGTCATAGTGGTCGACGACGGAATCCCCGACCCAGACGCGCTCAAGGCCTTGGTCAGTATGGATCCTCGAGTCCGCCTCGTTCGCTCCGACGATCGCAGCGGTGCCGCCCGAGCCCGCAACCTGGGCCTGGAACAAGCTCAAGGGGAGCTAGTGGCGTTCCTGGACAATGACGACATCTGGTACCCCGAGCGACTTTCGACCACGGTCCAAGCTCTTGCGCACCATAAAGAAGCTGTCGGCGCCTACACCGCCTTCGACGTGGTCAGGGGTGCCGACAAAGAACATCTCCGGACTCGAAGGCAACAGGGCCCCACCACCCGTCACACCGTATTATCTGGCGGTAATCGGCCGAATTGTAGCGTCGTGGTCCGGCGTGAGGCGCTCGCCGCCGTGGGAGGCTTCGACCCGTCTTTCGAAGGGGCTGAGGACGTGGACCTAGTGCGAAGGCTGGTCGAGTTCGGACCTTACGTGTACATCGACAAGGTCACGTGGGCGCATCGACGGCATGACCACAATTACAGCGATAACACGCGTTTCGTCGCCTCCGCCCACGCTCGTAGCCTGGCCGCCCATATGAAGCGGGCGAGGTCGGTGGGGGACGCCGATGCCGTTGCCGACCTCGAGTCCGCACAGCGCCAGGTACGCCGTTATTACTCCGCCGTGGCGCTCCGGGCCGCTTTCGCGGCGGCAAAGTCCGGCGATCTTGGACAAGCCGCCGCTCTGTTGTCCTGGGGCGTCCGGTTCTCACCGTCCGGAGCGACCTCCACGGCCACCGGGGGGGCCGTTCACAAGCTCAAACGCGCGCTAGGCCGGAAACAAAGCCGCAATGAGGGGAACGCCTGAGACGGTCTGCGCGGGCCGGCGCTTGCTAAGCTTCCACAATGCAATCTGAGCCTTCCCTGGCCGGCGCGGGACCGGTAGGCGTGCTATCGCCGCACCTGGATGATGCCGCCCTCAGCTGCGGGCAACTGCTGATCAATCGGCCTGGCAGCCATGTAGTGACCGCCTTTTCCGATGGTCCGGTTATTAAGAAGGTTCCGTCCTGGGAGGCCGCGTCGGGGATGTTCAAGCCCGGCGACGACGTGATGGAAGTGCGGCGAAGCGAAGATGTCGAGGCGCTCTCGTTCGCGCAGGCTCACGCACATCATCTCGGGTTTTGGGACCTTCAGTTCAGGCCCCCACTTTCCGTACCTTTCGGTCGGCTGCGGCCGGCAGCTCGTACTGCACGCAAAGAGGCGGAGAAGTCGCGGCTAGTCTCGGAAGTCGCAGCGCGCCTACAACCTCTCATCGAAACCCTGGGCGTTACGACCTGGTTAGTGCCCCTAGGGCTCCGCCATTTCGACCACCAGATCACCGCTGCTGCGGGCGCCCGGTTGGCCGCTCATATGACAGAGCGCACCTGGGTCGTTTATGCAGAGCTACCGCACTCGATGAGGTTGCCGGAAGACATTACGGCTGCTCTCGATAACCTTGTCGCACAAGGCTTTTCGGTCGAGCCCTTGGTCGTTGCTGACACGCCGGTCGTTCCCCGTAAGCGGGAACTGCTCGGCTTTTACCGGTCCCAGCTCACTCCTCTAGGAGCCGCCGTCGACCGCGCCGCGACCGGCCAGAAATACTTCACGCTTAGTCGGCTTCCCTGAAGTCCGGTTCACCCCGTCGGGTCGTTGGCCAGCACCATCAGCGCAGCGCGAATGGCGGCGACCGACTCGAAGGTGCTCCTGGTCAACATATTCTCGGGGAACTCCACATCGAACTCTCCCTCGAGCGCGATCATCACGTTGACGGTGGCATGCGAACTCATGCCTGCCCGGTACAGGTCCGCATCGTCGGCAAGCGTAGCCACATCGAGGGGCATGCGCCCGTGTTCGGGCCAGGATCCGACGTATTTGCTCGTCCATTATCGCTCACTCTCCGGCATCGTGCGGCTCGCTTGCGGGCTTTGGCCGTGCGACGCGAGAGCCACCGCCATAGCCCGCCCGGCGCTGCAGGACAGGCTGACCTCGATGCGTGTTATACCCGCTTCCCGTGCAAGTTCGGATGCTGTGCCCGAGAGCTGGACCGTCACTTTCCCGGTCAACTCGCGACGCACCTCGATCGAGCGCCAATCGAGCCCCCGGGCTCCTGGGCGCAACACCTTTATCGCTGCTTCCTTGGCCGCCAGGTGCACCGCCAATAGGGTGCTAGTGCTCCCCGCGTCCTGGTATGAGGCCAGCTCGCGCTCGCTGAACAGCCGTTTCTTGTAGCGGTCGCCCAACCCTGCGACAGAACGCTCGACCTCTTCCACGTCGACGAGGTCAACACCTACAAGGAGCATCCACCCACCTTAACCGACGGGTCCGATACTGACGAGCCTTTTGGCCGAGTCGTTATCGAGGCGCTAGCCACGGCATCGAGACAACTATCGAGCGTGCATTGGGCGCCCGCGCCTAGCACGTAGTTTGCCAAACCAGCGCCTTGATAAGAGCACCCCATTCGTAGATGACCTCGGCGGGCCAGTCGCGTAGACGAGGCCTTGCTGCTACGACGTAAACGGAGCCGTCGAAGCAACGCTTGACCCGCAGTCGAGCACGCGTCACCTGAGGTGTCGAACTGACCACGATCAGGCTATGCCAACCATTCGCGCGGGCCTGACGGGCAACAAAGCGAGCTTCACCCATCGTGCTAAAGGGATCAGGCCGGAAGCACTCGATCCTGACGCCGGGTAGGTCCGTTCCCGGACAGTTCCAGCGGGGGGAGGCGACCGAAACGAGCATGAGCGGAGCAGCGTGCTCCTTCGCGAGCTCGACAGCCACTTGCCAACGTGGCCCTGGACCACCAAGGACGACGATCGCATCGGCGTGCGCACCGTGGAGCGCGTTCTGCGCTGGCCAGACAAAAAGCGTTGCGCTGAGAGACAAGAACAGCGCGGCCACGACTGCGACAACTGCGAGAAATATCCGGGCGCCCTTCTGTCCGCGCACGGTACCACCATAGCTAGGCTCACAGTCGACACCATCGAGGCGACTGTCGAGCACAAGTCGGGTATGTGGCCTAAGGTTGCGGTCGTGGCGGAGCTAGGGCACCGAGTTCTTTGACACCGGATATCGCCCCGATAGGAGTCATCTCGCCCCACATGGACGACGCCGCCCTCAGCTGTGGGGGCCTGTTGAGCGCTCGGCCCGGCAGCCACGTCGTGACCGTATTTTCGGGGGCCGAAGAGCGTACGGCCGCTACCAACTTGGGACGAGACGTCAGGGTCGTTCAAGCCGGGGGACAACGTAATGGCGCTCCGACAAGTCGAGGACGAAGATGCCATGGCGGTTGTCGGAGCGCACGGGCACCGGCTCGACTTCTGGGACGAGCAGTACCGGGCGGGGCGACCTTTAAGGCTGGCCCGGTTACGGCCACGGGCGGTGCGGACGGCGCGCGCTAGGTTGGAGGACCCAGCCCTGGAGAGCTCCGTCGAAGAGAGGCTCCGTAGGATGGTCGCCGAGATCGCGCTCGAGACCTGGCTGATACCTCTGGGCTTGTGGCACGGCGACCACAAGATGACAGCGCGAGCGTGCCTGCGAGTCGCCCGCCACGGGCCCGAGCGACGTTGGGTCGTGTACGAAGAACTACCGTACCGCTTGGAGGTACCGCTGGAAGTAACAGCCGCCAAACAACGCATACAGGCCAACGGTTTTGCTATCGGTCCCGACGAGTTCCCTTCTAGCGCCGACGCGTCCAAAAAGCGCGACATGGTCAACGCTTACCGCTCTCAGATCCCGTGCCTTGGCCACCGGGCTGACGTCGCTGTTGACAACCCCGAGGTTTTTCATCTCTTGACCAGGGAACCCTCGGACGGCGGTCCAAGCTCAGTTGTGCGGGCCCAGCTCCCCGAGCGCCCTAGCGATGACCGGGACCGAAGGGCGCCAACCGTCCACGGTGGCGGTAGTCATCCCTACTTATAACCGACGGGATCTCGTAGTCCAGGCTGTGCAGTCGGTCCTAGGCCAGAGCCACCGCGACCTTTCTTGCTTGGTTATCGACAACGGCTCGACTGACGGCACCGCGGAGGCGCTCGCGGCCATCGAGGACCCTCGCCTCAAGGTACTGTCATATGGCTCCCCCCTCGGCGGTCCGGCGGCCCGGAACCTGGGCATCGCCGCAGCGGAGGACGCGCCCTGGGTGGCTTTCCTCGACAGTGACGATGTGTGGGCGCCCACGAAGCTCGAGCGCCAGCTGGCAAGCCTCGCCCTCGCCCCTGACGCCGCCTGGTCGACTACTGCTTGCGTTGACGTGGGAGAGGACATGACGGTGCGCAACGGGCTGCGCCTCTCTGGCGGCTCTTCGCCGGTGCGCGACGTCATCTTGTTCAGCCCCTCCGAACTTCGTGCACAACTGATAGTGGACAACATGGTCCCGGCTGGCAACACGACGGTGTTGGCTTCGAGAGCGCTCCTGGAAGGGGCGGGCGGCTTCGACTCCCAGCTGTCGACCTGCGACGATTGGGACCTCTGGCTGCGCCTTGCTTCGTTGTCCGTCTTGGTCTACGTAGACGTGCCACTGGCCGCCTACCGGATCTGGCCCGGCCAGTCGTCCAGTAATGAGCGCGCCTTCATGCGCGACGCCGCGACGGTCAGGGCGCGCTACTTCCCGGAGTCCGGCCCGCTACCTCGCCAGTATGTGGCCAGGTGGGAACGCGAAGCCGCCCGCCGCAATGTTGCGGGGGGACGGAGGCTGAAGGCGGCGTCGGGCTACGTGCGTGCCGCCTGGGCGGGCCGTGCCCCTGGCCAACTTGCTTACGCTGTCGCCGCAGCGACCATGCCACGAGTAACAGAGCGAAGGTTGCGCCAGCTCGAAAGAACTCAGCGCCTGCCTGAGGGCTGGGAAGCCCAGGTGGAGCCCTGGTTGGCCCGGTACCGGGCCACGCTGAGGTCCTAGAGACTTCCGAAATCGGCAACGCGTTCAATCCTCGGGCAGGAGTGCGGCCACGGTCCTAGCCAGGCTGGCGTACACCGCTTCGGCCTCCGAGGCGGTACCGGGGGCAGCGAGCCTCACCGCCCGGCACCCGGCCGCCAGGCCAGCCCGGACGTCGCTCTCGCTGTCACCGACCATCACGCACCGGTCGGGTCGCAGTTCAGGGCGGTCGCGGCAAGCCTGCAAGAACAAGCCGGGGGCAGGTTTACGGCAATCGCACGTGCCTGCCTCGTGGGGGCACACGTAGAAAGCGTCGACCTTGGCCCCGTACCGGCTCAGCCGTCGGCCCAGCTCCGCGTTCACGGCCGCCACGTCGGCCATGGTCATGTGACCCAGCGCCACCCCTCTTTGGTTGCTGACTACGAGCACCAGGACGCCCGCCTGGTTGAGCCGGCGCACGGCACCGCCCGCCCCGGGGAGCAAGCGCACCTGGCGCGGCGACAAAATATAGGCGCCCTCAGGGGCTTTTGCGTTGATGGTGCCGTCCCGGTCGAGGAATACGGCGTCGAGTTCCCCCTGCAGGGCGAGGCCCGAGGCGCCGGTCAACGCGCCCAGGCCCGGGCTCCCTGGGGGGCGAAAGAAAAGCCGGCGGAGGGGGTACCTAAGCCCTCCAGGGCGGAGACGACCTTGTGGCGGTGCTCGAAGTCCACGTACAGCAGCATGTAGCCACCCCCGCCGGCGCCGGTGACCTTGCCGCCCAGGGCGCCAGAGCGGGTCGCCAGTTCGTACATCTCGTCGATGAACGGGTTCGTTATCTTGGGCGACATCTTCTTCTTGGCCTCCCACGCCTGGCCGAGCAGCCAGCCGAACTCGTCCAGTTGCCCCCTGAGCAGTGCCGCCTTCATGGCCTGGGCGAGCCGCTTTTGCTCGCGCAGGCCGTCGAGGGTGCCGTGCTCGGACCGGGCATAACGCTCCGTCTGGTCTGAGATGATCGAATCCGACCGCCGGGTCGCCCCCGTGAAGCACAGGAGGAGGTTCATCTCCAGCTCGCCAATGACGTCCTCCCGGACCCGCAGCGGGTTCACGATCACCTGCTCGCCGAACTCGACGTAATTGAAACCGCCGAAGGTGGCGGCGTAATAATCCTGCAGGCCGCCGGCGATCTTCATGTCTTCGCGTTCGATTACAGAGGCCAAGTGGGCCATTTCGTACTCGCCCATGGCGATGCCGTAGTACTCGTTGAGCAACGCCACCACCGTCACCACCATGGCGGAAGATGACCCCAGGCCCGAGCCGGGGGGGGCCGAAGACGAAAGGATGATCCCATAGCCGTGCTCTTCCTCCCGCCACACCCGGCGCAAGGCCGCTTTCACCAGGTCGAGGTTGCCGTCCGGCTCAAAGCCCGTCCGGGGGGCCAGTTCCAGGCTGATCCCGTAATCGCGTGACTCGATGCTGACGTGGCTGTGGGCGTGGACGGACAGGGACCCGAGCACGTAGCGGTCGATGGTGGCGCTGAGGACAGCGCCCCCTTCGGTCTCGGGGAAAGGTGGCACGTCGGTGCCCCCGCCGGCGAAGCTGATGCGCAAGGGTGTGCGCGCCCGCACCAGGCCACGAGCGGCGCCCTTGGGGGGGTGGGGGAGTGCTTCGGGCGGCCCGATCGTCATTTGTGCCCTCCATCTTCGCGCCGACCGGGGCGATGACGCCGCCCCGCGGGCCCGGTCGGGCGACTGGACGGCGAGAACCGCGCCCAGGCACTCGAGCCGAGCAACCGCAGGGTGAAGGGGAGGTCGCGGACTATGTACCTCTCGAACAACCGCCGCGGCTCCAAGCGCAGCCGGTGCAGCCACTCCAGGCCGCTCCTGCTCATCCACGCCGGGGCCTTGGGAGTATCGCCCGCCACCATGCTGAACGTACCGCCGGAGCCGATGAACCACGTCCCGGGGAAACGCCCGCTCAGCACCTTCATTAGCCTCTCCTGTTTGGGGAAACCGAAGGCGCAGAAGACTATCCCGGGGGCGGTCGAGGCGAGAGCTTGGTCGATCTCGGCCATGGCCACTTCGCTGTGCTCGAAGCCGAGCGCGGGGCACAGATGAGCGGCGACCAGGCCAGGGCACTGGTCAGTGAGCACCTTGCCGGCGCGCTCGGCAACGCCCTCGGGGCCGCCGAGGAGGAAGACGCCAACGTCGCTGGCAGCGGCGGCGGCGCACAGCGGGCCAACGGCCTCCGACACCGGGACCCGGGCGCGCAGCGGGGTGCCCTGCAGGCGGGCGGCCCACAACAGGGGCATCCCGTCGGCGACAACGAGGTCCGCCTCCGTCACAAGTTGTCGCAGCGTAGGGTCGAGCACGATCTGGCGCAGCACGTCGACGTTCGGGTTGACCATCCAGCCGCCGGCTCCCCGGGCCGCCGATGACACGATGTGGTCCGCCAGCTCTTGCTGGGTCAGGTTGTCCAGCCGTACGCCCAGGAGAGTGACGGCAGCAGCGGCCGGGGCCGGCCGGGGCGGGGGTGGCGGCACCATGGCGCTCACTGGCTGGTCCTGGGCGCCGCCGCTGTCGTCAGCCGGCAGGCGGCTCAGGGTTGGCTCCAAGGTTCCTCCGTCACAATTTTCCCATTACGATGCTAGGCGGGAAGGCGCGCACTGCCAAGCGTGATCCGAGCGTGAACAGCTGGGTAGCGTAATGTACCTCGGCCCCGTGGACCACGAGCAGAAAAAACCGGAAATATAAGAAATAGGGCGCCTCAGGCGGCCCAGGTGGCCCAAAGGAGCAACGGTGCACAGCGACACAGACCAAAGCCCGGCCTTGTCGGGGCTCGACCAACTCGACCAAGAGGCGCTGCGGTTTGCCGCAGGTGAGGTGTCCAAGCTCCAGGAGGGACTGGCCGAGCTCGGCCGCCCCAACTTCGTGACCGCAATGACGGCGGCGGCGGCCGCTGTGGTGAGCTGCATCCAAAGTGGGGGCAAGGTGCTGTTCTGCGGGAACGGGGGCTCGGCGGCCGACGCCCAGCACCTGGCGGCCGAGCTGGTGGGCCGCCAAAATTACGATCGCCCGCCGGCCGCCGGTATCGCCCTCAGTGTTGACACTTCGGTGCTCACGGCCCTCGGCAACGACTACGGCTACGACGTTGTCTTCGCCCGCCAGGTCCACGCCATCGGCCGGCGGGGGGACATGCTCGTCGGTATCTCGACTTCTGGTCGGTCGAAGAACATAGTGCAGGCGTTGGCGGCGGCGGCCGAGGTAGGTATCAGGACCATAGCCTTCACGGGCCGGGACCCTCGCGATATGTCGGGGGCAGATTATGTGCTGGCCATGCCGGCGGACGAAACGGCCAAAATACAAGAGCTTCAGTTGGTGGCCGGGCACATCGTGTTCGCGCTAGCCGAGCGCGCGCTCTTCCCCCGGCCCGCCTAAAGAGGTCGGTACTGCCTTAGCTGTCGCCGGTGAGCCCCACACCATACTGGCTAGCACGACAGCGCTCATTTTCGCTTCGAGTCGCGGCCCTTGTACCCGCTGGACCGAGGGAATAAACCTCCCGGACGTCCTCAGTTCTCAGGACATCGTAATCGCCGAAATGGGGGAAGCCGACGACGAGTTTGCTAAGTAAATGCTCAGCATCTTCCGCCCGGAGGTCGAGGCGATGCTATGCCCAACCTCAGTCCGGACATTCTGCCCGCTCTCATTCGCCGAAATTCGAGAGCGACAATGCGCGGCCTCGCTGCGCACCGTCAGTTGGCTGCCATCCTGGCGGCGGCCCTTGCCGTCACCACATATGCCGTGAGCACCATGGGCGCCTCCGCTACCAACACCTCGCATCAACCCGAGCACGCCCTCGTGGCGACCACGACCGCCCGTGCGCACACGGTCGTCGGCTTCGCCGCCCGCCCTGGCTACCGGAGCGGCTGGGTGGCTCATAAGGACGGTGCGGTCGTCGCCTACGGGGGGGCTCCCAGCTTCGGGCACGCGCCTGCCGGCTGGGGGACAGTTGCGGGGATCGCCGCAGTCCCCGACGGTCACGGCTACTGGCTCGTGAGCACTAGCGGCAAGGTCATGGCCTTCGGCAGTGCCCGGCTTTACTCGGGCCGTCCGGCAAAGGGCACCGTCGTCGGCGTCGCTTCTGGCCCAGAGGGTCGCGGGTACTGGCTCTTGGACCGCGCCGGCAACGTCTATCGCTACGGCGACGCCCCCTTCTACGGAAAGGCACCCCACCGCCATGCGCCGTTCAAGGCCATTGTGGCCACGCCCAACCACCGGGGCTACTGGGCGCTTACTGCCAGAGGGTTGGTCTACGGCTTCGGCGATGCCCACAGCTATGCCAAGCACGCCCCCGCCCAGGTCACCTTCGGTGCGCTGGCCGGCACACCCGATGGGCGGGGTTATTGGGAGACCGCTCTCGGGGGCCGGGTCCTCAACTACGGTGACGCCCCCAAAGTGATCACTAAGGGTGCGCGCGACGTGGTCGCCATCGTCCCGTCGCCCAACGGACGTGGCTACCTGGAGCTAGACGCGCTCGGTACTTTCCACCGCTTCGGTGACGCCGGGGCTTTGCGCAGTACGGCCGAGATGTCAGCCGTCGCCTACGTCCCCGCGGAAAGGTTCCGCCGTGAGCCAAGGTCGACCACCACCACGACCCTTCACCCCACTACGACGGCGGCGACGCCAACGACTCTGGCAGTGGCCAGCCTTGGGCCGGTGGGAGCCGGGGCCCGGCCGCGAGCACCACGACGACGCTTCACCCCACCACGACGGCGGGAACGCCAACGACGCTGTCAGGGGGCAGCCTTGGGCCGGTGGGAGCCGGGGCCCGCCAGCGAGCCCCACCACGACCCTTCACCCCACTACGACGGTCGACCCCACTACGACGGTCGACCCCACTACGACGGTCGACCCGACTACGACGCCTCCCTCCACGACCGCCACCACGCGAGCGCCGACCACAACACTTGCGCCGACGACAACACTTGCACCGGCGACCAGCACTACTCGCGCCACGGCGACCACACTTGCGCCCACGACCACCGTCGCACCGACGACCAGCACGGCCCCTGCCACGACCACAACCGTGGCCCCCGCCACGACCACAACCGTGGCCCCTGCCACGACCACGACTGCCGCTAGTGCACCAACGACTGCTCCGACGGGGACAGGGCTGTTGGCCACCCCGGCGTCGTATTTCGGCGCAGATGTTACCAACCATCTGGTGACTTCCTGGCCCGTTGCGAACACAGATGCGACAGCCGTGGATGCGCTATTGGGCAGCGGGAGCATAAGCACTTGGCTAAACGAGGACCGGACCATCCTCATGGTGCCGTCTACTCAACCAGAAGTTCTTATGGCTGAAGGTACACCGACCAACGGTCAGAATTGGTGCGGCGCGTATTTCAGTGATAATGATGCCAATTCAGCAGCGCCTCCAGCCGGTAACTACAGCAGCCTTTTCGATGCGCCTGTCCCGAGCAACGTCTACTATAGCTCTGCTAGCACCGACGACGAGGTGGCGATCCTGAAAACAGGAAGCAGCCCGCAGGAATATGATTTCTGGTTGTTTGGTGAGGGCGGCGCGTCTACTGGATCAGGTAACACGACCTACCCGGGCCAGATAATCGACCCCTTTTATTCGAGTGGCAGCCCAAATCCGGACGTTGACGTGTGGGATGTGGGCAATGGTGGCCAGCTGAGCACCACCGTCAACCCGCCTGACTTCCCCCATGGTTGCGGGGATTCGGCCAGTGGGTTGTCCGTGGCGGCAACTACTATCACGGAGCAAGACGTTTATAATGCCATGAATTATGCGTCCTCGACCGGTGGCGGCATCGACCACACGCTTAGCCTCGAAATCCCCTACCAACTCTGCGATGGGGACATTTTCCCGGCCACCAACCCTTACCCGGATTGCACCGGGCCCGGTACAGCACTGCAAGAGGGCGACTATTTCCGCCTTTCTTCGGCGGCGAATTGTAGCACGAGTACTGCCGGCGCCCCTCCGCTGGCTTACATGGTTTGCTACGCTCTCCAGAACTACGGCATGATCGTGATGGACCGCAATACCGCTAATCCTGGTTCCATATACCTTGAAGGTGAAAACCCGAGCGACTGGGCCTTCGACGGTCACAGCGGCACCGATCCCATCACTTCGGCGATGGGGTCTGGGAACCAAGGCACCGTGCTGAGCAGCATCCCTTGGAGCGACCTCCAGCTCGTCACGCCGCCTTCCTGCGTCCAGACCAGCCCGCCCACCTGTTAGCAACCACCCGGTAGGCCTATCAGCCAGTTCTCTTGCATCTGGCACATAGGCTTCGGTATGCGAGTAGTTGCCAGCATGGATGGTCCCTGGCCAGGGCCGGCTGAGGTAGTGAGAGCCGTGGATTCGTCAGCGGGTGGGTTCCTCAAGCGGATCCTGCCCCTGGCAGATAACGCCGACGCAGTCATATTGTTGGGAAGCAGCGGGTTCCATCAGAAGTACGTAGAGCTGATAGCTGCCGGCGCCCTCAAGGTCCGCTCACGTGGGCGCGGGCCCGTCGTTATCCTCCACGACTCCACTTGGGACGTCAGCAGCCAAGCTCTTGAAAGGCGCCACCCCGGTCTGGCCAGCATCATCCCCAAGTTGGGGCAACTTGGCGTCCGGGCAATAGACGGCCCTAATGTCATCTACTGCGTGCTTTCTACAGAGGAGAAACGCTCTTTTGCCGCGCGCTGGCATGTCGATGACGAGCGAGTTCGTTTCGTCCCGTTCGCGGCCACATTGTCGCCTGACCTCGCTTCCCAAGCGACGGACGGTGGGTACATCTTTTCGGGTGGGGACTCGTACAGAGATTACGACTTGCTGGCTGAAGCGGTCCAAGGCCTGGACGTCTTGGTCCAAGTGGCGAGTTCTTCATGGGAGCCACAGCGGGAGCTGCCGAGCAACGTGAAGTTATTGGGCTGGGTCCCCAAGGCCGAGTTCGACCGGCACTTGCTGGACGCCACCATCGTGGTTACGACGCTGCGCCAAGCACCCAGGTGCGCGGGCCTTAACAGTTACATCAATGCCATGTTGTTCGGGAAAGTGGTGATTGTTACCGAGGCACCGGGCGTGCGCGATTACGTCGACGACGGCGAAACCGGCCTGGTGGTGGAACCTGAGCCGGCGGCGGTCCGGCGGGCCATAGAGCTGGGCCCTGGCACCCGAGAACCATGCAGCGGTGGCGCGGATGAGGGCAAAGGCCCAAGAGGTAGCGAAGGACCGCTTCCTGCTCAGGCACTATTTTGCCCGGTTGTGGGACATTGCGGAACAGGAAGTGGCCGCACGTGGCGGCGGGGCAGCGCGAGGCGCCCCCGCATAGCAGACCTCAACGGACCGCCCGCGGAGGCGTCGTGCTACCCTGCTGATCGTGCAATTTTCTCGCTTGTCAGGACGCTTTAGCGGCATCCGCAAGCTGTTCTTGCTGCGCGCCCGCCTCCGCGGCGAGGTCGATGTACAAGCCCTCTTGGACAACGGCCTTTCCCTCGGCGAAGGTGTCTACTTTGCTCCCTGGGTGCTGATCGACCCGGTAGCGGCGTTCCTAATTTCCATAGGTGACCGCACAACGCTCGCGCCAAGGGCACAAATCCTTGCTCACGACGCTTCCTGCCGCCGTAGCCTCGGGCACACGCGTCTAGCGCCCGTGCGCATCGGCTCGGGTGTTTTTCTGGGCGCGGACAGCCTTGTCCTGCCGGGTGTGACCATCGGCGACGGCGCAGTGGTCGCTGCTGGGAGCGTGGTCACACGCGACGTGCCCGCTCGGGCCCTGGTGAGAGGGGTACCTGCGGAAGTCGTAGGGACAAGCGCAGAACTTACCGACCGTTACCGCCAGCGTCTCCTTAAGAGCCCCACGTTCACGCCGGCGCAATCCCGGACACCAGAAGGGCGCGCGGCCATGCGCGCGGCCATCGAGGCGGCGGGGGAGGGTTTTACCCCCTGAAGGTGATGCCCGCCGGGACGACAGCTGTGGGTCAGCCGGCGCGGTGACGACCAGGCCCTAGCGGCGTTACGTGCTCGGCGGCTGCACAGTCTGTAGCTGCCCCCAAGGGAGGTTGGCGACGACCGAGTACGCCTGCTGGCCGTCCCAGCTCTTTGTGATCGGGTCGACCCCCTTGTGGCCTTCCAACGCCCAGTCGGATGGATCCTCGGCGTAGAGCGTGACGTCCCCGCTCTGGTCGGTGATCACGACCCCGTAGTCCTGGATGGCCTTGAACACCATCTGGCCGAAGGGTGTGAGCCCCGAGGGCATGGCGAGCCTTGGGGGGAAGCGGAACCACTGTCCTTCTGCCGGCTGGCCAGCTTTGCTACCGCAGTCCGTGCGGTCGGCCGGGTAGACGTAGTCGGGGTAGTCCGGCCAGTTGCAGAAGCCGCTGAGGATCCCCATCGCTACGGCATGGTTTATCGACCCCGAGGCCACGTCTGCCTCGGTGATCTCGGTCGCCAGGTAGCTGATGCCGCTCGCGGACAAGCCGTAGGGCCAGGGGAAGACACCGTCCGACGTCGCCATGTCAAGCCTGCCGCCCCAGCAGGCCGACCAGCCCGAACTGGTCTTCACCGCCGACCAGAACTCCCATTCGTACCCGCTGGAAGGCTGGTAGATGACGAGCGGGGAGTCCGTGCTGTACCCAGCTGCAGCATAGGTGGGTATGGGGACCAAGGATCCCGTGTCGGGGATGAAGTTGTTGCAACCGGGACGGACCGACACTGGTACCTGGTGGGTTGTGGCAGAGGCCTTGTAGGTGGCGAGGTCGGTGTTGACGCCCACGGTGCCGTACGCCAACTTGTAATCCGCAACGATGTCAGCTGCGTACTGAGACGAGCTCGGGAGGACAGGCCACGTCCGGCGTAGGCCGGGCGGTTGGGCGACGTCATCATTGACGATCGTATTGAAGAGGTCCGGGGGCCAGAAGTCGGCTGGTGGGACGGCGGGAAGGGTTGTGGTGGTGGTGATCAGCGCAGTCTTCTTGGTCGCTGCAGACGGCGCAGCTGTGGGTTTCCCAGCGATCGGCCCTGGGACTACCGCCAGGCCGGCGGTCCCCGCCCCACAAACCGCAAAAAACGCGACCGCAGCTAAAGAGTTCTTGCGATGCAGCGAACTTACGGAGTTGTGCCGGTGAGCGGCCTGAAACGGCCCACGCCTGGTCGGGGCCCAGCGAGCCATCAGGGCCGCCCAGCCCCCGCTTTAGAGGTAGACAGGTCTGAGCCCCGCTGCGTGCCCTGCCAGAGCTGGAGCAGCCAGAGCCGGCGCAGCCAGAGCTGGCGCAGCACTACCCGCGCGCCCCGCCGGGCGCAGTCGGCTCGTGTAGGGGATCGCGAGGACGCCCAGCCAAACCCACAGGAACATGTTAGCGGGCGCCTCGGTAAGTGGGGCAAGGTTTGCCACGACCACGAAGCAGAGCACGACCGCGATCCCGCCCAGGCGCCAGGGCTCTCGCCAGGCCTCATCCGCGCTGGCCGGTGCCCGCGGACGCGCCGGGCCCGCGCACGCATCGTGCCATCGGGAGGGTTTGAGTGGTAAAAGCCCTCTCCACACGGCTCCGGCAAATGCCAGGAACCACAGCAGGAACCCTGGGATGCCAAGGTTCGCGAGGTTGCCGAGGAACATATTGTGGACTTCGATGTCCAGCCCTGTGATCGGGTAACCGGGTTGTTGCCACATGTAGTTCCCGGAGACATTTATGAAGTTGCCCCAACCAACGCCGGTAAGGGGCTTCTCCTTGACTATCCGAGCGGCGGCAAGGTCGGTGTTCTCCCGGTCCCACACCGGCGACAGGTCGGAAACTCGTCCGGACACCTCGTTGCGGATCTGGCTGGACACCGCCAAGGTCGTGCCTACAACCAGCGCCCCCGCGACCAGTATGGGCACGAGCACACGCCGCGCCTTGGGGCTCAGCCACATCGCGACGACGGAACCCACGAAGGCGCCGATCCACACGCTCCTGGTCAGGGTGAAGAACACGCCCGCCCCGTCGAGGGCAATCGTGAGGTAGCAGAACGCACGCGCCCCACACGAACGCCAGGCGCTCAGTGCGACGGCCGCCGCCACTCCTCCGACGAAGATGCAAAAGCCATCGCTCGAGCTCTCCAAGAGCGGCCCGCGCGCGCGCCCGAACTGGATCCCGAGGTTCGGGTTGGCGATGTAGCGCGGAAAAAGGAACTGGTAGAGGTGCAGCCCCTCGCACAGGGCTGTTAACCCAAGGTAGAAGCCTACCCCCACCAGGGTCGCGAGCAATATGTTGCGTTGTCTGGCTGTCCCAAAAAAGATCGGCACAAGGGTGAAGATGGCAAACGGCACGAGGCCGAAGGCATCCAGCAGTTCATAGAAGGCCAGGTGCTGGCTCAGCGTGCCAGCGACTATTGCGGACGCCAGAGCCCAGGTACCAGCGAGGAGGAACGCGATGTGCAATGGGCGCAGGACCAGGCGCCTCGCACTCACCCGGCGCGCCCCTTTGAGCACTAGTACGACAACGGCGAGCGCGATGACTACCCGGTCGAGCGGGATAGGGATGCCCACCAGCGACCAATAGCCAGAGAAGAGCTCGAGCGCTATCCCCGCGGCAAGGACCACGGCGACATCGAGCCGGCTCAGGAGGTAACAAAACGCAACGACCACCGCTCCGATAAACGCGAGGGTCACCACGTTGATGACGCTCGGGTGCTGGAGCGCCTGAGTTAGGAAGTGTAACCGCTGCACTCTGCGATGCCCTGGCTACGGGGCGAACTTCGGCCTGCGGCGCGCCTTCAGGCTGTCGGACCAAGCGGCCAGGGCCAGCCCGATGACTAAGCCCCCGACGGCGCCGCCCAGGCCCGCTGCTTCGAGGGTCGACGTCTGGTCACTGCCACTGTTGGTGGCTTGCCCTACCGGCTGGACCATCTCCTCCTGGACCTGGTAGGGGGGTACGGCGTTGTTGTACTCACTGAGGTAGTTCTGCGCCCCCAGCTTGGCTGTGTCGGCCTTGGTGAGCTCAGTAGCAGTTTCCCCGGTGAGCAAGTCCTCTTCCGCCTTCTCCGCGGGCGTTGGCGAAGCCTTGCCTATGACGGCGATCAAGTTGTCGAGCTGATCCTGAAGGACACCCGCTCGGACGGTGGCCGCCTCAGCGGTGGCGTCGGCCTTTTGGTAATTGGCGAGTATGGGCGCCAGCTGTGCCTGGGTGTCATTTGTGAGCTGCGTGATGACCGTTGTCAGTGCTCGCGCTCCGGCATTGGCGAGATCCAACGCGACCGCCTCGCTCGATGCGGTAGCCCGGACATCGATGATGGACGACTCCGGGATCGGCGAAGCGCTCAATGTCCCTGGGAGCTGCGAGGAGTGGAGGTACCCTTCCGCCTCGGAGATTACGCTGGTGCTCGTGATCAGGCGTGCATAGTCGCTGGCCAAGCTCTGTACAGCGACGTCGAGGCCGGGGATCGTCTCGATGGACAAGCTGGCTGTCCGCCCAACTATCAGCTGGGCGTCAGCGGTGTGAGCGGGCGGGTACGCGTACCCAGCGCCGGCCCCGATGAGTAGCCCGGCGACGGCGACGACGCCAACAAGGACAGGATGGCGCATGGCCGAGCGGCCGATAGACTCATAGCCCGGCGTTTCATCTATGTGCCCATTCATGCCCAACAAGTGGTCGAGCTGGCCGGGGGAGGGGCTACGTGTTGGTGTGCGAGCCTGGGAACTGATCATCTAACCTCAAAAGTGTGAAGGGATACCCGCGGGCCGCCTCACGGCCACAAAACGCAAGATTACCCCACGTCGGCGGCAACGGTTCAGTCGGGGAACTAAGCTGTTCGCGCTTTGCGTTCTCGCGCCACCCTTCGTGGGCGTACGAGCTCTTGTAAGAGTGGGGGGCCCTGCCACGGGCCTTTTATGGCACACGTGTGGCTGATGGACGGGGCCTCGGTGCTGCCGGCCTTGTCGCGCCTGTACCATCGGTATGGTGCTTCCCGAACAAGGACATGACCTGTCCCAGGCCGGGCAGCTAGTCCCACCGTCAGGCCCAATAGGTGCCGCGGCGGTCCCGGTCGCCGGGTTGCAGGTCGAGGGACCTCCGCGGGAAAAGCCATCTGAGCAGGGCATAGATGGCCGGGCTGGCGGCCATGGGATGCTCCGCGTTGTCATGCGGGGCTTTAGGTGGACAACGGCGTACCAGATAATCATGTCCGCTGGCAACATTCTCCTGACGCCGTTTGTCATCCACCACATGGGCGTCCAACGCTATGGCTTGCTGATAATGGTAATCAGTTTGATTGGGTTCCTTGGGACTTTCAACGGCGGTCTTGTTGGTACCGCCAACCGTTATTTCCCTATCTACGCAGGCACCGATGACAAGGTGGCCACCACACGGCTCCTTGTTACCCTCCTTGGCGTCGTACTTGTTTTCGGCGCCATCGCCTGTGTGATCGACTGGTTCGTTTCCCCTGTTGTTGTGGGCATTCTTTCCATGAGCCCTTCTTTGCGGCCTGAGACGGTCTTCCTTTTCCGGACGATAGCCGTGCTCTTCACAGTTGGTTTTGCGCACATGCTCGTCCAAGGGGTGATAACGGCACGCCAACGTTTCGACCGGGCGGTGCAGGCTGGGCTCGCATGCTATGCGATCTGGGTCGGAGGCTTGGTCTTGGTTGTCCACACCCATGGCGGGCTTCGGGGAGTTGCGCTCATCTTCATTGTCCAACAGGCGGCGACGGTCGCCTTCATTGCCCCCACTTCCTTGCGCTATCTCACACGAAGCGGATTTTCTCTGCTGACGTGGGAAGAGCTGAAGCCCTTGCTCGCGTTTTCAGGGAAATTACAAGTAGCGGGGATCGCCAACATGGTCAACAGTGAGCTCGACACGTTGGTCATAGGAAGCGCCTTGTCGGTTAGCACGGTGGGGATCTACAACGTCGGTGCCAACTTCAGCCAGGCTCTGTCACTCGTCGCCAGCAACGCTCTCGGCCCGGCGAGCGTACGGCTTGGTAATGTTTACGGGCGCGAAGGCCCTGAGCGCGCGTTCAAAGAGTACGCCGAGATGCAGCGCATGTGGGTCATCGCTGTCACCGGCTGGTCGGCCGTGGGGATGGCGGCGGCGTACTTCGGTGCCACAGCCTGGCTTGGGCCGGGTTTCAAGCTATCCAGCTGGGTCGCCGTGGCAGCAATTGGTGCAAGCATGCCCTGGGTGTTGATGGGCATGGTCAACATTTACCTGACGCTCATGCGCCGCGCAGGCCTCGAGATGCGCTACGGGCTCGTTGCCATGGCGCTCAATATCGCCCTCGCAATACCCGCGTCCCTGCTTGGGGCCGTCGCAGTCGTTGCCGCGACGGGCCTGGCACAGCTGCTCAGCGCGGCCTACTTGTTCCGCCTAGCTCGCCGCCAGCTGAGACCGGACATCCCCAGCGTGATCCGCGGGATGCCGGTATTACGGGCTCTGGCGGCAGCCGCCGTCACTGTGGGGTTGGAGCTGCTCGTGCGCCCCCATGTCCACGTCGGGACGATCGGTCTCGTCGAATGCGTGCCGCCTGCGATCATCGGGCTCTTGGTTTTCGCCGTACTCGTCGTTGGCCCGACGAGGCTGGTCAAGTTGGTGAAGCGAAGGGGCTCCGCTGAGCCGCGCACAGAAGTGAGCGTGCAGCTCGGCACCACACCTACCGCGGGTTGACATCGTTCAAGCACCGAGGCCTGGCGTCGGGCTCGGGGTTGGCGGCGCCTCGGTCGGCACTTCGGCGCTCTGGCTTGCAAGGTGGCGATGTTGGCGCCAGAAACGTCTCGTCTGGCGGCGGAAGGCCCAGAGACGGGCTAAGTCGGCTGCCCGGCTCGGTCGCGCCAGCAACCAGGCCGCCTTCCGACCAACCGCGGACCATTGGTGTTCGCCGCGGGCCGCCTGCAGGTCATCCCAGGTGCCCACCACCTCAACGCTCTCGCGCAGCCGCGCCGTGAGCCAAGGCCTGCCCCGGTACTTGTCGAGGATGGTTTCATTGGCCGACATCATCCCAAGGCGGTTAGAGCTCAGCTGGCGTGTGTGCTGGAGGTAAAGACAGGTGACCTCGCCCACGAGCAGCCCCGTACCCCGTTCGAGCACCCTGAGCCAGGCATCGAGATCCTCGAGGTAGCGCAAATGGCCGTCGAAGCCCCCAACCTCGGCCAGGACATCCCTCCGGACCATGACGGCGCTCGTAGTCACAGAGTTTTGAGGGAAGAGCAGCCTGGCAGGCGAGCGCAGGATCTCTCCCGACGCCCTCCTCGCGCCGTGCGAGTTCTCCGAGCTGCCGAGGACGATGGCGGTACCCGAGACGAGGACGTGGTCGCCCCGGTTGGACCAAAGGGTGAACAGATGGTCTGGTAACCACTCGTCGTCGTCATCAAGCAGCGCAACCCATTGCGCAGCCTCTGTTGCCAAACGGATCCCGTCGTTGCGAGCGGCCGACAGGCCCTCGTTGTGCTTCTTCTCGATCACGTGGGCACCGAACGAGCTCGCCAGCTGCGCGGTGCCGTCTTGAGACCCGTCGTCCACCACCACAGTCTCCAGGGGCCGCACCTTGCGTTGCGAGGTGACCGATCGCAATGCCCGCATCAGGTAGGCCGGGCGCCGATAGGAGGCGATCACGACGACAACCGGTATGGTTTCGAGCTGTCCTGTCTCCGAGCTCATCGGCGTTGCACCGGCTTCACCCACGCTTCAGGGTTCCTCTCGACGCTGCGAGGACGCCATCTCCTTGAAGACCTCGGCGACGTGGGCTGCGCAACGTCGAGCATCGAAGGACTCCTCTATCTTCTTGCGCCCCGCGATGCCCATCTCGGCGCGCACGTCTGGGGCGGCCGCCAGGCGTTCGAGGGCCCCCACCAGCTCGGAAAGGTTCCCCGCTGCAACAAGCAGCCCAGAGGTGCCGTCTTCGACCAGCTCGGGGATCCCTGCAATGCGGGTAGCCACAACCGGGCGCCCAGATGCCATCGCCTCCATCAGGACCACGGGTACTCCTTCAGCGAAGCTTGGGAGGCAGAACACGTCGGCCTCCCTGTAATAGAGGGGCATGTCGTCCTGTCCGACGGCGCCCTCCAGCAACACCCTGTCCGCCACCCCAAGGTGCCGGGCCCTGTCCCGGAGGGAGGGCTCCAACGGGCCGTCCCCAACCACCGTGAGCTGAACTTCGGTTCCCCGCTCTGTCAGGACGGCGATAGCATCTACCAGGAGCTCCAGCCCCTTTCCGGGCACTAGGCGAGACACGCATAGGACGCCGAAGCATGGCCGCTCGTGAGGCGCTGCCCACTGGTAACGCTCCAGGTCGGCCCCGCTGTGCACCACGCGGAGCTTCTCCCAATGTTCCGGCGTGCTCAGGTACATGAGCTGGGAGCGTGTGAACTCGCTGACACATATCACACCGTCAGCGGCCGCGACCTTGCGACGCAGGTTGAACCGCTCCGTCGAGTAGAACTCGGTAGACCCGTGCATCGTAAAGCTCCACATCCACCCCTTTGCGGGCTCGGTGAGCTTCCCGAACGAGGACGCCCACCAACACACATCGGTGGCCACGTTGGCGAGGTGTGCATGCAGGTGGCGAGCCTCGACACCCTTGGCGTGGTCCCACAACGCGATGCCCTCGGCGAAGTAGAACACTTGCCAGAGCTTCGCCCTGAGACCGCCTGGAGCAGCCTCTAGGGCCGAGCGGAGCACTCGCCGGTAGGCATTGGGGTGCCTGATAAGGGCGCGGGCGTGGACGGCAGAGAAGGCTGCCTTGTCCAGCGGGAAGATGCTCCAGGTGCGGGCCGCCTCCTGCCGGTCGACGTCGGCGAGGAGGTGCTCAGCCTCCGCCCGATGGACCGAAACCGTTTCGACTTGCACCCCCGCCTCGCGGGCCCCGATCACCTCGCGCATCACAAACGTGTGGGAAACGGCCGGGTAGTGGCTCGTGACATAACAGATGTGCGCTTGCGGGTGGGGCCCGGCGTAAGCCGTCCGGCCATTGCCTTGTGCTACTTGAAGGCCTGACCTGGCGCTTTCGTCGCGTTCCCAGCGCCCCCGCGGGGCTGCCCCGGAAAGGCTCTTGGCCACCAGGTTGACCGCCACGTAAACGCCCGCCGACGGCAACGACCTTGGCCCGAGGGCCATGCGCAGTGCCGTGGCCGCACCCGATGGTGGCGCGTCCGTTCGGGCCAAACCCAGGCGAGCTAGCTCCCGGTTGCCACGATAGGCGCGGGTCCTCATAGCGACGAGGCCTCGCAGCTTGTAGGGGGGGTGCACTACGAAATGGGCGCCCGGCACGGAGCGGCGCTCCCCCCTTTCGAAGAGCTGCTGTACGTATTGGTCGTCGCCGGTCAGGTCCGGGAAGGAACCGAAGCGTCCCCTGCCTTCTTGCGAAAGGGCGTACACCCCGGTCCCGACCATGTCCTGTTGCAAGTAGGGGGTACGCCGCCATACGTCGTAGAAGGCTCGCACGGCCCAGGGGCGGCCCTCGAGGGCGAAGGTAGCTTGCGGGGCAGCGCACAGAACTCCCGGCTCCTCTAGGGCCGCGGCCGTGCGCCTCAGTGCCGCGATCGGCAGCTCGACGTCGGCGTCCACGTAAAACCGCGGGAACCACCGGGCGTGCTCATCGCCGGCATTGAGGGCCGCGATCTTCGAGGCCACCGGGATCTCGAGCACCGTTGCGCCTGGGGCAGCCCGTCGAGCGACCTCGGCAGTGCCGTCAGTACAGCCGTTGCAGACCACCACCAGGTCGACTTCGTCTTTTTCCGCGCCGGTGAGGATACTTTTCAAGCAGCGCCCAATTACCAGTTCCTCATTATGGGCGGGGACGACCACCGACACCCGGGCCAAGCTGCGGGAGCCTACAGTCATCGCTTTGAGGGTAGCGGGTCATCGCGACGGGCCGGGCCGCTCCGGGCCGGACCAGTGCGAACACCGGCTTCGCAAGGTGTTGGCACGCGCCCTCGAGCGTCAGCTGGCCTCGGCTACTGAGGCGGGTCTACCACCTGCAGGTCTGCCCATGGCAGGTTTGCGATCACTGTGTACTCCTGGTCCCCGTCCCAGCTAGCCGTGATGGGGTCCGTGCCGCTGTTACCCTCGGCCGCCCAGTCGGCTTGTTGCTCGGCCCATAGCATCACGGCACCCCCCTGGTCGACGACGACCATGCCGTAGTTTTGAACCGCCCTGAAGACCATCTGGCCGAACGGCGTCAGCCCGGACGGCATGGCGAGGTTGGCTGGGAAGCGGAACCACTGTCCCTCACCGGGCTGGCCCGGGTTGCTCGGGCAG
Organism: uncultured Acidimicrobiaceae bacterium; assembly: GCA_963725935.1. Classification (GTDB taxonomy): domain Bacteria; phylum Actinomycetota; class Acidimicrobiia; order Acidimicrobiales; family Palsa-688; genus Fen-671. The sequence continues at coordinate 841,155 of CAVSAM010000007.1, forward strand.
TCGCCACGCAGGGCCGGGTACACGAAGGAGTTGCAGTTGGGGATAACGATCGAGATCGCGTGGTTGATGGACCCCGACTCCACATCGGCCTCGGTGATCGTCGTAGCGAGGTAGCTGATACCGTCGGCCGAAAGGCCGTAGGGGGACGGGAAGATCCCATCCGAGGTCGCAATGTCCAGCTCCCCACCCCAGCAAGCGGTGTAGGCGGTGGCGGACTGCCTCTTCACCTGCCAAAGCTCCCACTCCATCATCGTCGAGGGCTGGTAGATGACGAGCGGGCCATCCGACGAGGTGCTGAGGACCGCGTAGGGAGGGATCGGGACCTGGTTGCCGTATTGCGTGAGGAACTCTGGCTGGCAACCGCTTTGGAGGGACACTGTGGCGTCCGGCTGGTCGGCTGGGACGCTGTAAATGGGCATAGAGTTGACGCCGACCGCGCCGTAGTCGGTCTCGTAGTCGGTGACCAAGTCGCTGACAAGTTCGTTCGAGTTCGGGTCGACTGGCCAGCTTTCGACGTTGCTATTGAACAGGCTGTCAGGGAACAAGGATGCTGGCGGGACCTGGGCGCCGGTGCCGGTCGGTGGGGGCGCAGCGGTCGTAGGCGCGGCGGTCGTAGGCGCGGCGGTCGTAGGCGCGGCGGTCGTAGGGGCAGCTGTAGTCGGTGCGGCGGTAGTGGGTGCGGCCGTCACCGGGGCCGCCGTGGTGGTGGGTTGACCGCCGTTCTGGTGGGGAGCCGCCGTGGTGCTGGTGGGAGCCGGGGCCGTCGGGCTTGTGGGCGCTGCGACGGGAGCGGGCCCGGCAAGTTGGCGGGGCGCGGCAAGTGGTGGGGTAGGCCCGGCAACCGATGTGGTCCCGCTCGAGCCGCCGGCACCGGACGTCGCGGTTGGCCCGCCGCCACCGCTTGACCCAAGCGGGTATAGGAGGCGAAGCGCAATAGCACTCACCCACTGCCCAGGTCGCAGGTGGCCAGAGTCCGAGCCCATGAACTTGGCGCTCCCAAACGCGAAGACTCCTCCGTCGCGGGCCACCAACCAGTAGCCGCCGCCGTCGGGGGCCGGTGCCATCCCGACGATCGGAGCTTTCAGGTGGTCGAGCCGCAGCGACCCGTAGTGGCCAGCCCCACCGAACGGGACCACTTTCCCATGTGCCGTCGTCAGCCAATAACCGTCCCCACTAGGAGTTGCCGCCATCCCGACGACGCCCCCGAGCAAGTGCATGGAATGGGCTGAACCGTAAAAATGGGCATCCCCAAAGGCGAAAACGCCTCCGTCGCGTGCCACCAACCAATAGCCCCTGCCGCTGGGGCTGCCCTCCATCGCGACCACGGGCGACCTCAGGTGCCGCGCGGTCCCATGGAAAGTCGCATCACCGAAGGCGAAGACACCCCCATCGGCGCCAACGAGCCAGTAGCCACGGCCGTTCGGTGTCGCGGCTATCCCGACGATCGGCTTGTTTAGGCGAGTTCGGGCCATCGACCCGAAGAATTTCGCATCACCAAAGGAGAACACGCCGCCACTCGAGGTGGCCAACCAGTAGCCACGGCCATCGGCCGTCGAGGCGATACCGACGACGGCGGAGCGCAAATTTGCGTGCCGAAGCTTCCCATATGGGGCGGTGCCTCCGTACACCGCAACCACACCCCGCGAACTCGCCAGCCAGTACCCGGGTGCGGCAGAACTGGGCGATTTGGCCACCGAGCTAGCCAGGGCGCTGTTGGCTCCGACTGCGGCCAAGAGGGTGGCAGTAGCGATGCAGACCGCGGAGACTAGGGGCTTATTGCGCGGTTGGTGCCGACGGGGACGAAGGTGCTGCGGACCGGGACGAAGGTGCTGCGGCACGTACGTCCTCGTTTTCACGACCGAATGCTCCAAACCTTTGCGACGGGCCAGGTGTTCCGGCAACGGTCTCTCCTCGAGTGTGGTAGACGGTCTTGTGCCCGGTTGGGCCGCCTGGTTCGTGGGCCGGTTGTCCTCAACGTCCCAGCGAGACCAAGCCGGCCTCGGGATGGATCGTCAAGACCCTAGCCGGGTGCGGACCAGGTGTCCAGTTTTCATTTTGCCAGCTACAAAATTCCCTTTTACGAGGGCCGCAACCTCGCCCAGTGCCGACCGCGTTTCGTAGGCAGCGGCCTACCCTACGAAGCGACCGCCAGCTCAGAGCACTTGTCGACGCGCGCCGAGGAGCTGCGCCAGGGAAGCTTACTACTGCGGTGGGTCGACGGTCTGTAGCTGTCCCCATGGCAGGTTTGCGACTACTTGGTACTCCTGCTTTCCGTCCCAGCTCGCGGTGATGGGGTCCGTGCCGCTGTTACCCTCTGCCGCCCAGTCGCCGGTCGACTCGGCTTCGAGCATGACTGCGCCGCCTTGGTCCACGATCACTGCTCCGTAGGTCTGGATGGCCTTGAACACCATCTGGCCGAACGGGGTAAGCCCCGAGGGCATGGCGAGGTTGGCTGGGAAGCGGAACCATTGCCCTTCTGCTGGCTGGCCAGCTTTGGTGCCGCAGTCCGTTCGGTCGGCCGGGTAGACGTAGTTAGGGTGGTCCGGCCAGTTGCAAGCGGTGACTTCCATCGCTATGGCATGGTTTATCGATCCCGACGCCACGTCTGCCTCGGTGATCTCGGTCGCCAAGTAACTGATGCCGCTGGCGGACAGGCCGTAGGGGTTGTGGAAGACACCGTCCGAGGTTGCCATGCGAAGCTTGCCGCCCCAGCAGGCCGACCAGCCGGGCCCGTCCTTGGTCGCCTGCCAGAACTCCCATTCGTACCCGCTGGAGGGCTGGTAGATGATGAGTGGCGCGTCCGAACTGGCGCCGGGCACGGCGTCAGGTGGGACCGGCGCTTCGGTACCAGTGTTGGGGGTGAAGTCGTGGCACCCCGACTGGACGTACAGCGGCACCATGGGCTGGTTTGCGGGTACCTCGTAGGTGGACCGGTTGGTATTGACACCTACGGACCCAAAGGCGTTCGTGTAGTCGGTCACGATGTCGGCTGCGAAATTAGACGAGTTCGGGCCCACAGGCCAAGACTGGACGTTTTTGTTGAAGATACTGTTCGGGAAGAGGGAGCTAGGTGGCGTAGTGCCAGTGCTGCTCGGGGTCGTGGTCGTGGTCGTGGCTGTGGCCACCGTGGTGGTCGTGGTCGGGGCCGTGCTGCCAGCCTTTATGCCGAGGGGTGCCAGCCCACCAGTCGCTCCCGCGAAGACCACCAAAGCAATGACCACGACAATGGATGCCCAAGCCGCTTTGCGAAACTTGGATTTCATTTCCTTTTCGACCGTCGCAACTCTCTGTGATGGGATCGGTGCCGCTGTGGCCCGCAGCCGCCAGTCGCTCGGCTGAGACCGTCACGCCCATACCCGGTCTATCACGACCACCGTCGCTAGCGAGGTCCCGGTTGTTAGCGGGACGACCCCGCTCCGGGTACCTGCGTTACAGGCACCCGGGCGGGGTCATCCGAACGAAGAGGCGACTAGTAAGTCAGAGTGAGCTTAAGCGGCCCTCCGGCGGCGGTTTGTCAGGAGCAAGATCGAACCACCTGCGACGATGAGAAGGACGCCGATGCCGGTCGTCTCCCCGGCATTAGAACCAGTAAAAGCGAGGGTCTTTGGGCTTGTCGTCGTGGTCACGATAGGCAACGTGGTGGCCGTCGTGACTGTCGGGATGGTGGTCGCAGGCACGGTGGTGGCAGGGACCGTCGTCGCAGTAGTGGTTGTCTGACTAGCGGCGTGGGTCCTGACCGTAGTCGTTGTGGTTGGTGCCACGGTGGTCGGAGCCACGGTGGTTGGAGCCACGGTGGTCGGGGCCACGGTGGTCGGGGCCACGGTGGTCGGGGCCACGGTGGTCGGAGCCACGGTGGTCGGAGCCACGGTGGTGGAAGTCGTCGTTGTCTGCCCAGCCCCGTGGGTCCTGACCGTAACCGTGGTAGTCGGTGCCACCGTGGTCGTGGTAGGCGCCGCAGTCGTGGTGGTTGGTGCCACCGTGGTCGTCGTAGGCGCCGCAGTCGTGGTGGTCGTAGGCGCCGCAGTCGTGGTGGTCGTGGGGGCCACCGTGGATGGGACCTCAACCGTTGTGGTCGTAGACGGAGGTGGGTACAAGGGGAAGCTCGTAACAGTCGTTGGCGGCAGCGTGCTTGTGGGCACGGTCGAGCTGGTCGTGGTCGTGCTCGTGGGCAGAGTCGAGCTGGTCGTGGTCGTGCTTGTTGGCAGCGTCGAGCTAGTCGTAGTGGTGGTCGTGGTCGAGGTCGTGGGCGGGGTAGCGCCGCCGCCGGGAAGGTCACCTTCGAAATTGCCGTTCACCGAAGCTGCATACACGAAGCCGTCGAGCTGGCCATTGTTGAACGTGAACGTGGCGCTGGGCGCCAAGATGTTGATGTCCACGCCGGCACCGGACATCGACAAGCTGGTGGCGTCTGGGAAGTTAAGGAGCGTGTTGGCTCGCAACGCCTCTACTTGAGGCGACGCGTACCAACCGCCGTCGGGCCCAGGAGCCCCGGCCTCCCAAGCCGAGCCGTCCCAGTATTCCACTGCCTGGAGAGAACTCGTTATGCCGCCAGTATCGGGCACATTTACCACGACACCTGCCCCCGCGGGCACGTTTATCAGCAGGTTCGTGGCGGAAGCAAACTCGCCCGAGGACAGGTCGAAAACGTCAAGGGTGGGGTCTGTGCCCGTCAAATAAAGCAACCCACCAACCGGTGTGATATTGGAGGTGGAGGTGGAGGGGTAAACGGTTCCTGATGTGATGGAAGCAGGGTTTGCCCACGTGGTGGAGTCGGTTGCCAGTTCCGGGCTAATTGCGTTGAAATCTGGCAGCGGGTAGGTGCTAGACGCTGGGTAGAGAGCCGTTGGCGTCCCCGTCCCACCATATTGGGTAGCCGAGTCGCTCCCACCATAAACTCCGAAGTTCCCTGCTCCCGTGTTCATAATCGCCAGGTTCCCGCTCACATTGCCGCCAACTGCAAGCACCATGGTGTTGTTCAGGAACGCGCCGAGGAAAAGGGCGGTCGGCGGCGTTGCTGCAGCGTTGCCTGCGGTGAGATTGCCGGCAACCGCGATGGCGCCTTCATCGTCGGTCGTGCCATCCAGGGCGCGAGTGCTGTTGCCGCTGCTGTACTCGCTGACACCGCCCGCCTGGCTCGCCGCCATTGCTGCCGGGCTCACCGGGACCGCGCCCGCTGTTCCCGCCAATTGCGCTACCCCAATACTGATCATCCCGATGCCGACGAGTGCAGCCGCCCCTCCGCTCACCACGGCAAATGGCGCCCTTCCTGGCCTCGTTATCCTTCGCTTCATGTTGGCTCCCTTCGGGTCCCTAGGACCACTTAGGCAACATGCTAATGGCCCGGCGTAACGCCACTAAATTCACCGGCCTTTGGGGAGCAGGAAGTGAAGCGTGCAGCTGCTGTGCGTGGGCGCACACGCACAGACTGCGTTGCCCACCTCAGGTACCGGGGCAACCGGCTCTCAGGAAAGAGGTCACGTCCTGCACGACATCCTCAGTGGGAACCGGGCTACCCTTTGACCATAAGCTCAGGAACCGGCTCCCCGTAGCCGGCAGCCGCACGTCGCTCTGAGCACCAGAATGCGGCCTCGAGAAAGCGAGACTCAACACGATGCGCATATTCGTCGTCCGCCGGTTGGCAACCGCCAGGAGAGTGAGTAGCGCACGGTCGACGGAAATCGGCAGCGGTGCTCCTGAAGGCAGGGCCAACGGCCGCCCCTGGGCTCGGGCCGGCGGTGCGGCCTTGGTGGTACTGACAACGATGTCCGGCATTGGGCCGATCGCTGGCATCGCCCAGGCAAGCACGCTAGGAACCTGTACCGATTCGTGGGTGGGCCCGGCAAAAGGGACATCGTCATGGTCCGACGCGGCCGATTGGTCGAGGCGCAGCGTCCCCAACGCTGGCACTGCCGTCTGCATCAACAAATCCGGCACTTACACCGTCGTCGTAGTTGGCTATACGCCGATAGGAGCGCTCCACATCGGGGCCACCTCTGGGGACCCGACACTCGAGCTGCAGGGTGTTGGCTCGGACACGTTCCTAGGTTTCGCTTCGGCGAGCACCGTGGGGGGCGTCGGTAGGCGGGGCACCCTGGCCCTCAACCCGAGCCGCTCTTACGACGTCGCGCTCGGTGGTAAGGGCTCTCTGACAGTCACCTCAGGTGGCAGGTTGTCGACCTTCGGGCCAGCCGGCGCCAAGGGCGCCTTGGTCCAGGTACCTCTCATCAACCAGCCCGGGGGCACCGTCGCCCTCAATGCCCCTAGCAACACCGTCGAGTACGGTACCGGCGCGGTCAACTCCGGCACGTTCAAGGTCGCCCGCGCGGCTGCGCTGGCGGTGGAGAGCGGCAGCTCGTTCACGCAGTCCGCCGGCACGCTGGCCGCCGAGGGGGCTATCACGCTCTTTAACGGCACGTTCACCCTGGCCGGCGGCTCCGAGTCGGGCGGGCCCGTTCTGCTGTCGAACGCTGGCCTGGTTGACGGGCCTGGCTCGATCGGCTTCAACCTGACCGGGACTTCCAGCCTGTCAGGGAACATCCCTGCGGGCCAGACCGTCACCCTGACCACCAATGACGCCGACACCAACGTGTTCCTCCTTGGCTCCACTACGGTCCGCGGCGCTTTGGTGATCGAACCGAGCGCTACACACTCCGTGGCGCTCGCCGGTAAGGGCTCGCTTCTCATCGCCTCAGGGGGGAAGTTGTCCACGTCCGGTCTTGCCGCCGGCCAGCCGGCTTATGTCCGGGTGGCGCTGACCAACGACGCTGGGGGTGTGGTTGACCTCGCTGCCCCGAGCGATTTCGAGTACGGCCCAGCCACCGTGAACTCAGGCACCATCGATGTCGCCCAGGGCGGCGAACTAGCGCTGAGCAGCGGGAGCACCCTGACCAATGAGGCCACAGGTGAGCTCGGGGTCACAGTCGACGCGACTACCGGCGTCGTGTCCGGTATCTCGGGGCCGGGGGAGTCCCTGGACGGCACGCTCGCCGTCACGACGCTCGGCTCGCCCAGCGCTGGGGCGACCTACGTCGTTATCGATGGGCCAGTAACAGGCAAGTTCTCCGCCACCGCCTTCGGCTCTCACTCGTACTCGGTGCAGTACGCCGCCGGCACGGTGAGCTCGAACGAGGTAGTCCTTACCGCTGGGTGAGCAGCGCTGGCGCCACGGCTCCATTGTGTGTAGCGGCGCGCACCCGGCAACCGCCCGAAGTCAGCCATACCACTGCAGCGTCCTCCGGTACGACCCTTTGGGGAGCGTCGCCAGCTCCTGGAGATGATCACCCGGTGAAGTAGCCAGCAGTATTCTTCGGGGCGTTCGATGACGCGATGGTAGAACCTGCGTCGTTCGTACCGATTTGGGCCCTTTGGCGCTACGCTGCCCGCTCCCACGACCACCTCCAGTAGCGACTAGAAGAAGCTTTCGTTACGCGGCAAACGGCGGGTATAGCTCGGATTAGAGTCATGTGGGCGCCACGGAAAACCGAGACCTGAAACAAAAAACTTATGACTTCCGACCTTCTCCAGACTTCCTTTCTGCCAGTACTGGTTACCCCTGTGGGAGACTTCCACGAAAGCCCAAGCCTGGAGCCAAGCGCCCACGCCGCCGTGATTAAGGTGTGCCGCGGGGGGGCCTGGTAGTGGCCCGGCCGTTAGTGGGGCGCTCTCAAGCTCTGGGGGTAGAGCTCGATCTTGCTCGGACTAAGGCGAGCGCCACCACGACCGGTAGCGAGGTCGCCCTCTCTCAGCCGCCGGCAGCTCCCGGCGGGCGACCGCTGCGGCGCGCTTGGCGACCTGTTGTCGTGTTCGGCGACGCCTTCAGCTTGGAGGTCTCGTTCGCGATCGGTGCCCTCGCCCGCCAGCCGCTTGGTTATACCAACGGGCCGCCCTTCGGGCTCAGCATGCAGCACGAGTTACCGTACCTGCCGCTCTACATAGTGGCAATGGCCGCGTACGGTCTTTACCAGCGCGACAGACGGCGACTTCGGCCGACTTCGTTCATGGACATCGGGCCACGGTGGCATGCTCTCGCCCTGGGCGCGGTTATGACGTTGGCCGCCTCGGCATCCGTGCACCGGTTCACGGGTTCTCCCAAGCTCGGGTGGGTCGAGGTCCTATTTATGACGGTGCCTGCCACCTTCGTGCTCCCGTTCACGAGAGCGACCATCAGCGTCGGGCTCCGCCACAGGAGCACGCTGCGTTCACGGGTCGTAATAGTGGGCTCAGGGTCGGTGGCAACCTCACTTGCGCAGCGGCTCGGCCGCTGCGGTGACATCGACTTGTTGGGTTTCGTCGACGACCAACCCCACGTTGCACCCGGCGCTCCTTTGCAGACGTGCCTCGGGACGATCCATGACCTCCCTCGGATATGCACCGAAATGAGCGTGGACCGCGTGCTTGTCGCGTTCTCTCAGAGCTCGCCCACCTGGGTGGTCGAGATGCTCCGCCAACTTCCTAGCCAGGTGCGCATCAGCGTCGTGCCCCGCCTCTTCGAGCTGGTGACGTGGCAGTCCCAGATCGAAGAGCTCCATGGCCTGACGGTCATGGACGTCGCCCCACCACAGCTTGGGACGCTCAGCCGGGCGACAAAGCGCTCGTTGGACATCGTTGCAAGCGCTGCGAACATCCTCCTCCTGGCGCCGGTAATGGCGTTCATCGCTATCGCGATCGTGGTAACTTCCGGCCGCCCAGTCTTTTTCCGCCAGGACCGGGTGGGTTTCAAGGGCAGGACCTTCCGGATGATCAAGTTCCGTTCCATGGAGGTCGGGGCCGACGAGGTGAAGATCGATCTTCGCGAGAACAACGACGTGGACGGGCCTTTGTTCAAGCTCCACAACGACCCCCGGGTAACTCCGATCGGACGGTTCCTCCGCAAGACCAGCTTGGACGAGACGCCTCAGTTGTTCAACGTGCTCCTCGGCAAGATGTCGCTGGTCGGTCCCCGGCCCTTCGTCCCAGACGAGGCGGCAGGGCTCGACGGGTGGGCAGCCAAACGGTTCGACGTGCGCCCAGGCATGACGGGGCTGTGGCAGATATCCGGTCGTAACGACCTCCCGTTCGAGGAGCTGCGCCAGCTCGACTACGCCTACGTGGCGTCGTGGTCTCTATGGTGGGACCTGAAGATCCTGTGGCACACGCCGGGGAGCGTGATGCGCAGGCACGGCGCCTACTGATCGGGCGTCTCCACACAGGGTCGAGAGACTGCCGTACAATAACAGTGGTGCACGACGAGACAATTGCAGTCCACGGGGGTTATGAGCCGGGCTCGACGCGAGCGGTCGCCGTACCGATCTACCAGACAGTAGCTCACGATTTCGAAAGTGCAGCACATGCGGCGGCGGTTTTCGACCTGGAGCTGCCGGGTTTCCATTACAACAGGATCAATAACCCGACGGTGGACGTCCTGGAACGTCGCATGGCTCAGCTCGAACTGGGGACGGCGGCGGTGGCCTTGAGCTCTGGCGCGGCGGCCGTCCGCCAAAGCATCCGCAATGTCACTGACGTCGGGTCCAACATAGTCACGGCTCCCCAGCTGTACGGGGCCACCTATACGTATTTTGGCCATGTCATGCCTGGCGAAGGCGTTGAGGTGCGGTTCGCGGACGACGATCGTGCCGGGACGATCGAGGCTCTGATCGACGAGAACACAAGGGCGGTGTTCTGCGAAAGCATCGGCAACCCGGCCTGTAACGTCGTGGATATCGAAGCCGTCGCAGACGTGGCGCACCGCCACGGGGTCCCCTTGATCGTGGACAACACGGTAGCGACACCGCTGACACTTAAGCCGATCGCGTACGGCGCCGACATCGTGGTGCATTCGCTGACAAAGTTCGTCGGAGGCCATGGCACGACGCTGGGTGGCATGGTGATCGACAGTGGGACCTTCCCGTGGGCCGAGCACGCCACCCGGTTCCCGATGTTCAATCGGCCGGAGCCGGCCTTTCATGGTGTCGTGTACGCGCGCGATTTTCCCGCCACAGCGTATGCGGTCAGGTGCCGGACTGTCGGTTTGCGCAACGAAGGTCCAACTCTCGCGCCGCTCAACGCCTTTTTGCTCCTCCAGGGCCTGGAGTCGCTGTCGGTAAGGCTGGAGCGCCACCGGCACAACGCGTTACATGTTGCCGAGTACCTGGCCCAGGACGGGCGTGTTGCATGGGTAGGTTACCTCGGCTTCACCGACCACCCGCACCATGACCTAGCCAAGCGCTATCTAGGAGGCCGTTACCCTTCGATAGTGACTTTTGGTGCCTCGGGTGGGTACGAAGCGAGCATCCGGTTCTTTGACAGCGTGAAGCTGATAAAGCGTCTGGTCAACATGGGGGACGCGAAGTCGCTTGTCGCGCATCCTGCGTCGACAACGCACCGCCAACTCGACGCTTCTGAGTTGGCCAGAGTTGGTATTTTACCAGAGATGATCCGGCTGTCTATCGGCCTCGAGCACGTAGACGACATAATCGAGGACATCGACCAGGCACTAAGCGCCTGAGCACGCGTACGGCCCGCGCCCTGTCCTCAGCGTTCGCCAGCGTCTTAAGGGACCGCTGCCTGCCGGGTCTTCGCGGCTAGGCCGCCACGTGAGCTACCGCAACATAGCGCTGAGCCAGAAGGTCGTTAAATCGACCAGTCAGTCCCGTCTTGCGAAGCACCCGAGCAGTACGACGTTTGGACTCCCCCTGGTGGGTGGCGACCAGTCGGTCGATCGCGAAACCTCCGCCTTCGAACAGCTCGACAATCGACGAACGAGTGAAGAACCTTAAATGCGTACGGTCCAGTACACCCGTGTCCTCATAACGCCATTTGCCGCGAAGGACTAGGTCCATCGTCACTTCGATGTACCTGACGTTCGGGATTGACGCCACCACACGACCTCCAGGAGCGAGGAAACGAATCGTGTCTTCCAAGACCGACCACGGATCGACTAGGTGCTCGAGTACGTCGTTGAAGCACACGACATCGAAATCGCGCCAGTCATCGGGAACGTCGGTCGGAAAGAAACCCTGGACAACGCCGTCCAGTCGCGACTCAGCGTGAGTGGCAGCAGCCGTCGGCTCGATCCCGTAGACGAGTCGCCCTGGCTGGAGACGCTTCAGCTCGGCCCCGAAGGCTCCGCGGCTGCACCCCACATCGAGGATTCGGCGACCATCGGGCACTAGACGGGCTACCTCTGTCCGCGGGTCATCTCCGTAATTGGACCCATCGTCTGTCAGGTCGGGCTTAGCGTTGCCAGCCACTTGCGCAACGATACTGTCCCCGTGGGTCAGATCTCAGCCGGCAATGTCAACTCGGCCGTGACGGGCCGGTGATCGCTGCCTCGAGCCCGGCCGGCGCGGCTAGAACGGACCGAGATGCCCGGTCCCGTCAGGATGTGATCGATCCGGAACAGAGGGGGCCGCCACCACCGGTTTGCCGGCCATGTCCCCCGCCAGCCGCCGAAGCAAAGGGCACCGGCATCGCTCCATCCCGTCCGAACGAGCCGGTCGAAGCTGCGGTGTTGGCGAGTGGCGTTGAAGTCGCCGACCATGACGACGGGTAAATTCTCGCCCGACAAGGGCTTATTTTGAGCGCGGTCAGCAATTTCGGCCAGTTGAGCACGCCACGATCCGATCTTGCGGCGGCCGATAGGCCCCCACGTGTGGATCACCAGAAGGCGAAAGGGGAGCGCCCCGGGCGCACGAGCCGTTACTTCCAGTTGCGGGTGGCCTTGGCTCATCCACTTCGTGACCTCGTCCAAGGGCACTCGGCTCATCAGGGCCAGGCCCTGGGACCCCCCGGGGACACACCACCTCCAGGGGTACGTGGCAGTGGGGAGAAGTGCGTTGATCTCAATCAGATGAGCTTCGGCGACCTCGGCTAGGGCGACTATGTCGTGTTCACCAGCAGCCAGTTCGCTCAGGATCCCCCTGACATCTCGGTTGCGGTACAAAAGGTTGGCGAAGGCTACTCGGACCAAAGGCCCCTCGGCCAACTCGCCACGATCCCCAACGGGCCGGGACTGGGGCCGGATGCAGGTAGCGTGATAGACGGCCAGGGCCGAGGCGAGAAGCACTAGGCGACGTCGACGAGCCGCGAGCGCGCCGGCGAGAAGGGGCCAGGACGGGGCCAGCAACCACGGGGTGGCCGCTGTAGCGGCGACATCGACCGTAGAGCGTTCGGGGCGCCACGCTCGCACCAAGGCGACCCCGCCAAGCGCCATGGCAAGGCCGTAGCCGACCGGAGCCCAGGCACGACTACGAGCGAACAGCGGCATCAGATCGTGTTGTACCAGAAGGTTCTCCTCCGTATCGGGGTGGACGAGGGTCCGGGGTATCGCGATGGGAGGTCTCGACGGAGGACCAATCGCCCGCGAGGTGGTAGGAGTATTCTCCATCCGATAGTAGGATAAGTCCATGGCCAAGGTGAAAGTATCGGCCACGGTCGATCCAGACCGCCTCGAAAGGGCGAAGAAGCTCACCGGCTGCGAAAGTACCTCTGAAGTGCTCGACAGGGGCCTCAGGGCACTGATCGAGGACCAGCTCGAACGGGCTCAGGCCGATGGCTATGCTCGTGTCCCCCAGGGGGACGATGCGGTCGGACAGGTTGATTCCAACGTATGGGCCAACCTCCCTTGGGACGAGGAATGAGCGTCGAGCCGCGACGAGGCGAGGTCTGGTTCGCAGACATCCCCGGTGACAAGCGCCGACCGGTCGTAGTCCTGACCCGAGACTCGGTCATGCCTCTCCTGACCACGATCCTGGTGGCGCCGGTCACCACCCGTATACGCGACATCCCGACCGAGGTCCCGCTGAGCCATGCCCAGGGCCTACCCAGGCCGTGCGTGGCTAACTTCGACAACATCAGGCCGTTGCCGAAACAACGGCTAGTCCAAAAGGTCGGCCTGCTTGGAATGGACGAAATGCGCCAGGCTTGCGCTGCTGTTCGCTTCGCTATCCAGTGCTAGGACGCTAGCTTTGCCGCCGGGGCAAGGGCAGGGCCGAACCGTACTGGCCCCCGCCGCTACTGCTTCGCCCGGGAGCCGAGCTGCGCGAGTATCAAGCGGCGACGGAGCCAAGGCGCCGACGCTCGTCGGGTCGCGGCCAGCCCGAGTGGACCCGAGCCGACTCCGAACTGCAGGATCCGATGCCTTCCTTAGGTCATCGCTCTGGTTGGCCGCTGACGCATGCACCGTGCGCGGGGAGTGGACAGAGAACCCTCCCATTGGAAGGGTCTTTGTAACGAATTCAAACTCGCCTTTCCCTGGGTCGATCCTTATCGCCGTACCGCCCACCTCGTGCTGCGGCACGTGGCGCAATAGCTCGCGAGACGGACAACCGGGCGCAAACATCATGCAGCCGGACTCCGGCGTGAGGTCGTGTAGCGGGATCCAGAAATGGACCGCACGCTCGAGGAGCCCAGTTTTTGACGAGGCCAAATCCTGATGCCACGCCACCCGGGCAGCCCCAGGGTGCTTATAGATGAGATGGTCGAAATGGCACCACACGTGCTTGGCTCCTAGCAGCTCGGCTGCCAATTTCCTGCAATCTTTGAACACGCCAGAGCGCCTAAGTGCGGGAGCGAGGCTCATCGCGTACTTTACCTCGAGTATGGGTGCCTCTCCGGCGACGTTTGGTGCTGTCCATCTCGGGAGATTCCTGCCAGGATGCGACGAGCCCATCCGCCAACTGACGAGTCTTCAGCACATCATCTGTGCCCAGCACGGCCTGATCGACGAACAAATATCCTTCATTATGGAATTGATCGATCTGTGAGAGAGTCAGCATGGCGGCACCGTTGGGCGCTCGGGTTCTACCCATTCCTACATCCGAGTCTTCCACCTTTCCCAGTCTTCTTTTAAAGCTGGTCGCGTCGGGCCCGTCGGCTGCTATCGCTTCGGCTCCGCCGAACCGGTAAGCCTGACTGACGGGTGCCTCCGAGAGGGACCAAGCCAACCCCTACTACGGTGCTAACCACCTCCGAAGGCCAACGGGGAGGCACCGTTGTCCGGGTTGTCGAAGTATGCAGTTGCTTGTAGGGTAAAGAGCTCGCAGTAAAGACCACCCTCGTTCATGAGCTCATCGTGAGTGCCGCTTTCGACCACCGCTCCTTTGGACAGCACGTAAATGCGGTCGGCACCACGCACAGTCGAGAAGCGGTGCGAGATAAGCAACGTGCTCCGGCCCGAGAAAAGCGAGCGGATATTGGCAAACAGTTCTGCCTCCGAGCGGGGGTCCAGCGCTGCTGTCGGTTCGTCGAGGATGATGAAGGGGGAGTCCCGGAGGAAACGCTCGCGGAAGTGCAACGCGTTGCCATTCCCCGCCTGAGAGGTCGACGCCGCCCATGAACTGCGGCCCGAGGAACGCCTCGTAGCCACCGTCCAGGCGAGCGAGGACTCTGTCCGCCCCGGAGCGGACGCCGGCTTCCTTTATAGCGTCGAGGTCGGAAAAGCGCTGCCAGCGACCAGCACCGATGTTCTCCCTGGCGCTCAGGAAGTAGCGCACGTAGTCCTGGAATAGGACGGCCACTCGGTCCCGCCACAAATGGGGGTCAAAAGTGCTGGCATCGATCTCGTCCCAGAGGACCCGCCCCGAACCCGGGCGGTAGAGGCCCGCAAGGATTCTTGGCGAGCGTGGTCTTCCCAGAGCCGTTCTCTCCGACAAGTGCGACCACCTCGCCCTTGCGGATCTCTATTGAAGCTCCGACCAGGCTAGGGGAGTGCCGGCTCGGATATGTGAACGAGACTGATTCCGCTTTCAGGGATTGGAACCGCTCAGGAGGGACGTTTCGCCCGCCGTGGCTGTAAGCGACCATCGCCGGCATCGAGCGAACGAAGGAATTGAAGTCCTCGATGAAAAGAGAGCTCTCGAATAGCTGGCCCGCTCCGGTGGTCAGACCCTGGAGTTGACTGCTTAGCAGGACGATGGCCCCCGCAGCAGCGCCAGCGCCGGCGAGAGAGAGTCGGTGAGAGGAGACCATCCACACGAGGGCGGCGACGGCCCCGGCTGTGAGCAGCGACATTATCCCGCTACCAATAAAACCGAGCCGGAGCCGTTTCCGCATCAACTGCCGTACTCGGGCTATACGCCAGTCGTACAACTCCTCCCAACGGGAGCGGAAGAAGTCACCGAGGTCGAAAGTCCGTACTTCTTTGGCTTCTTCTTTACGAGTGAGCACCATCTGGAGGTACTGGCGTCGCCTATCTTGCTCCGTTAGTTCGATGAAGCTCTTGTAGGAGGCACTGCTAGCCCTCTGGGTGGCGACCCACACGGGGATGTAGGCCAGGACGACCAGTCCGAGGAAAAGCGGCTGGATTATCAAAAGGGCTGTGCCGACGCCGATGAGGCCGAAGAGCCCCTGACCTACGCTGATCAGGCCTGTGGTCATCTGCAGAGGCCGCATTGTGGCGTTAACCTGGGCACGCTGTAGCCTGTCGTGGAACTCGGGTGTCTCGAAAGCGAGCAGGTCGGCTGCAACAGCTACGTCGAGTACTTTGCCACTCGCATGGCGGGCCACGCGCTCGCTGAGGAGCCGTTGCAACTCGGTGCTACCCGTGTTGGCGAACGCGATGACCGCGGTGGCGACAGCGAACGCTACCAGGGCGGGCACAACGTGCCGCGCACTGGCTCCTTGGTCGACTTTGATGAACTCGCTCAACAGAACCCGGGCGACAAGCACCTCCGCGCCGAGGCCGATGCTGGCAGCCGCCTGGAGGACCAGAGCTATGACCAGCTCCCGCCGAGAAGCTGACCAGACCAGCTTGACAGCACCCCACACGAGACCTGGTAGATCCTTGACGCGGCTCTGGCCAACCGGCGCAAGGACGTCGTTGATGTTGAAGCGCGAGACCGGCGGGCCGGTCTCGTCCGTCTCGTCGTGCGGTGCGCTCAGTGCAACGGTCCTCGGGTTCGGAGTCGGTCCCATTTTGTCACCTGGGCTTTGGAGGCTACTTGGAAGCACTCCCCGACGGATCGCGGCGGGCCTGTCTCACTAGAGTTTCCCAGCTCTGGACGTGAGTGGCGAGCGAACCGAGGAGACCTCGGTCGATCGTCGCGGCGAGCACCGCACCTCCCTCCTTCTCGGGGGATGAGGAGACGTCGGTACCTCCGCCCGCGAAGCTGGCGCCGCAAAAGCATCCTGGCCCTGCCGACGCTTCCGGTCGGTTCGCGTCCTGGCTCCGCGCCCCCCACCGTTCGGCGCATGCAACGGCGTGGTCACGCGATCCGCCCGTCTGCCGCCGAAGCGTGGGCCGAGATACGGGTATAGAAGTCCTCGTGGTCAGAAATTGCTCGCGTACGCGCCTGAAGGAGTGCCGGCATCAACGGGCATCGGTCTGCGTTCGCCCTGCTCATCACGGTTGTCATTGGGCTGGTTACCTCCAGGGTTGAATCCGTCATGACAAGTCGTGGAAGGCGAGTGTGACCGCGACAGGTCGGGCGTCGATATCCGCAACGTACTGTTCACCAGGCATCTAACGCGAAGCCACGGAAGAAATCTAAGAACGACAAGCAGTTCCTAAGGAGGCAATGTTGCAAAGCACTGTGCAGAACGTCCAGCCGGGGGCAGAGTTCGGAGAAGAAGCACTGCGCTTCGCTGCGCGTGAGTTGGTAAAACTCCAGGACGCCCTGGCTGAGCTAGCCGCCCCTGTCTACATCTCCGCAATGACCGAAGCGGCGGCGGCCGTAGCGAGATGCATTCAAAATGGCGGCAAGGTCCTGTTCTGCGGAAATGGTGGTTCCGCGGCGGATGCCCAGCACCTGGCGGCCGAATTGGTGGGCCGGCAAGACTACGACCGGGCTCCAGCCCCAGGTATCGCCCTTAGTGTCGACACTTCGGTGCTCACCGCCATCAGCAACGACTACGGCTACGACAATGTCTTTGCTCGCCAGGTGGCGGCAATCGGCAGAGAGGGTGACGTGCTTGTTGCCATCTCGACATCGGGCCGGTCCAAGAATGTCATCGAGGCGCTGCTTACCGCACAGAAAGTAGGCATCTCGACCATTGCCTTTACCGGTAGGGACGCCCGTGACATGTCCAATGCCGACTTCCTACTGGCTATGCCGGCCGATGAAACGCCGAAGATACAAGAACTCCAGCTCGTCGCAGGCCATATAATGTTTGCCCTAGTGGAGAGAGCCCTTTTCCCACTCGAAACCTAGTGGGGGTCCACTCCGCGCCAGCCCGCGCCCGCTACCTCCGGAGAGCTTTGCGGTTGACAGTGCTCGGGTTGTCGTGGGCAGCGGTTGCCAGCCTGGTGGTCGTGAGCGGTTTCCACTTGGTCCACCGTGAGCCCCAGTCGTTCATTGTCGGCCTGATCGCAGTGACACCCTGGATCTACATGTTGGCCTGGGTGACTGTCTCGGTTGGCCTGTTCTCGCACCAGCGTGCCCTCAGCGCGATCTCGCTGGTACTTGTGGCTTTGCAACTCTGGTGGGTGCTACCTGACTTCGACCCGATCTCCCACCTCGTCCGGCCCGCCCCCGGTTCTGTTTCGTTCCGGCTGTTCGATGCCAACGTCAGCCAGTCCAATCGAAACCTCGACGAGATAGCCACGGAGATCCGCCGCGACAATCCCCAGGTCGTGACCATGGAAGAGCTGACTCCGACATCGCTGCGCTCTCTGCAATCAACACACGTTATGGACCACTACCGCCACAGCCTCGTGGAGGCCGCCTATGGCCCGGACGGGATGGCCCTGTGGTCCGTCTACCCGTTTGCTAACGCCTCCGTATGGTACGCCTGGGGCCATCCCGAACTCCGGGCCTGGTTGGAGCTACCTGGAGGGCGGCGGCTGCGCATCGACGTCCTACACACCGATGCGCCGTACGAGGGTTCTGGCGAACCCACGCTCTGGGATCAGGAGATAGGAGCGGTGCGCCAGGAGCTGGCCCGAGAGCCCAGGCCGCTGGTAGCTGTCGGCGACCTGAACGCCACCTGGTACGACTGGCACTTCCAGGCGATCCTGGCTCTCGGGCTTCGGGATGCAGCAGTCGTCGCCGGACAGGGGTGGCGCATGACTTGGCCCCGGGACCAGCAGCCCGTGGTGCCTTACCTTCGGATCGACCACGTCTTGTTGTCGAATGGCGTCTCATTGGAGAGCTATGGCCTTGGTACCGGAAAGGGCAGCGACCACCATCCGCTCCTAGTGGCGCTCGCTGTGAGGCATTAAGAGTTCCGTGGCACGACCTCTCCCCCAGTACGCAAGAATGCTCGGCCGTGCTCGCGATCTGGCCGCAATGGCCGTTGTGCGCCCAGCGGAGAGCGCAAGCGGGCTCTTGGCATCTGGAGCATTGCGGCGATCATCGCCTGTCGGTGGCCCCAGTCTAGCGATCGTCCTAGCGGCCTACGACGTCACGCGCACCGGCGACACCATGCGGCGGTTCGTGCGACCGGCTCTAAGCGCCCCAAAGGAGCGCCAAGGGGTGATTGTCGCGAATAGCGGCGTGGTGATGGATTACTTGAGGGGGCAGGCGCTCCCACCAAATACGTCAGTCGTCCGAGGTAGCAACGCTGAAGGCGAGTTCTCGGCGTACGAAGAGGGCCTCGGATGGCTCCGTTCACGCGGCGCGTTGCCAGAGACCCTGCTCATCGCGAACGACCGGGTGCTTAGTTACGGCGACCGATACGAGCACGTTTTGACGCAGCAGGTGTTGGGCACCGTGTCTGCTCACCCAGTACTCTGTGGCAGCATCGAGTCATACCACCGCCCTATTGACTCTTTCGGTGCTTCGCTCGACACCTGGTGCCGCAGCAACTTCATGTTGCTGTCCCGGGATACCTTGGGGATAATAGGCTCGCTCCTGTCCGTGACACGGGCGGAGTTCGACCGGGCCGTGCCGCTAAGTTTCCCAGGCGAGGATTGGGCCCCAAGCGACTGGTTAGGGCCGGACCAGGCTGGCAGCATCATGGACTGGCTCACTCGCCCAGGAAATTGGTACCGAGCCAGACCCATGTCAGCGCTGTCTTGGGACAGCCTCCGCTTGAAGATCCTTGCGATAGCCAACGAACAGTGTTTCAGCCTCCGCGCCCGCCAGGCCTCGGTCCGGCTTGTCGGGTACAAGCAACTGATCACGCTCAGCGTGCTCCGTTCGCACCCCCGGCTATGTGAGCGAATGCTCAGCCAATACGCGACCCATCCGTTCATGGGCGACGACAGAGACCGTAGCCCCGCGCTCCGACTGTTCCAAATGCTCGCTGTCTGGTCTGCCACCGCGGGCTTTGAGCGAGGTGGGCGCTGGGCTCTTGATCGCGCCCTTCTTCTACACGAGCGCGCCTGCGGGCGGGGCGTCTTGACCTCGGGCACTTCGGCGACCTAAAGAAGGTGCGGAAAATTCCGAACCGAAATGGGTGCGACTGCGTTCAACGGAGCCAAAAAGGCGGGTAATCGGGTCCTAGCGCGGAGGGAGCCGCCAGCTGATCGCAGGCGGCCCTTAGAATCAAACGATGCAACCGCAGGGTCCCTGGCTTGCGTCTTGTGTAGGAGGCCCGGCTGCGACGCCTCGGCCAGCAACCTGGCCATTGTCCCGAACCTCTAGGGTCGCCCCAATGCCGAGAAGCAACCAGGGAGCCCGGGAAGCGAGCACTCGGCCTATCTTCGTGACCGGGTCCCACCGCTCTGGGACGACGTGGACGGCCGAGGTATTGTGTCGCGGCGGGAACGTTGAGTTGATAGACGAACCCTTTAATGTCAGCTATCACCCTCGTCGCGTGAAACGGACATTTCCACACTGGTTTCAGTACATTACAGCGGACAACGAGACCGCCTTCGCCCCACAACTGGACTTGGTATTCGCCCTGCGGTACCCCGTTGGACAAGTCTTAGAACTACGCCAGAGAGATCAGTTGACGAAGTACCGCCGGCAACTGGTGAGCACGTCATTGGCACGTCTGCGCCATCGACGGGTGTTGTGTAAAGACCCTATAGGAGTCTTCTCGGCACCTTGGATCTGTGATCGGTACCATTGCGACGTGGTTGTTTGTGTCCGCCACCCCGCCGCGGTGGCCAGCAGCTTGCTCCGGTTGCGTTGGGATTTCGACTTCAACAATTGGCTCGAGCAACCACTCTTCATGCGGGACTGCGTCGGGTCCTATGCCGAGAAGATCGAGGAGTTCGCAAGAAGACCGGCCGCGCTCATCGATCAGGCCATTTTGCTTTGGAACGTCATCTACGGCCGCGTCAACTCGTACAGAACGGCTCGGCCGGATTGGGTTTTCGTCCGGCACGAGGACCTCTCGAGGAATCCCGCTAACGCATTTGCCGAGCTATACAGCTCGTGCGGGCTGCGTTTTGGCGCCGATGCTCGCCAGTTCGTAGACCGTACCTCCTCAAGTGCCAATCCGGTCGAGCCTGCCTTGGAAGAGTTTAAACTGGTAACGCGAAACAGTGCGGAAGCAGCTCTTATATGGATGAACAGGCTAACCCCGGAAGAAGTGACACACATTCGGCGCGGTACCGAGATGGAAGCGAGCAACTTCTACAGTCCCGCCGACTGGGCGCCCGGGGCGAGCCCGAAACCCATTGCCGGGTTGTAATAGCAGACGTCATTGGTCGTCGCCACCGCGATTAAGTAACCGGTTGACTAGAGCAACTGTGCGCCGGGGCACTTGCGCTCCAAGAATAGCAATATCGGCGGGGATGCCCTTGACTATAGTAAGACTAACCGCATAGACCATCCCGAGGACCGCCGCGCCTAGAAGTATGTTTGTAACGGCGGACCTAGAACTCCACACGCTAGAGGCTGCTAAGCCCACGGCAATCATGACGACGGCACTTATTGCAGGTTTCCAAGCGGGACGGAGTGAAATGCGGATCCCCATCTTTGCGCGAAATATAAGAGTCGTCGCGATGAATGAGACTACCTCGGCGACGAGGGTGGCGGCAGCGGCGGCATCGATGCCATATCTTGGGATCAGAAGCAGATTGAGGGCGACGTTAAGCGCCACAGCGGGAACCTGTACCAAAATGAGTACCCGTACCCTGTTGAGGGCAACACAAGCATACCCGTAAACGTTGTTGAGGAACGTAAAAACAATACTCGATAGAAGAATCGCAAGCGGTACCGCCGAGTCAAGATAGCGTGAGCCGGCCACGAGCTCGATAATCTGGTGTCGGAGTAGGACGCCCCCAACCGCGACCGGGAGGCCTATCACAAGCATCGCGTAGAAGGCCCTCTGAAGGACAATGGGGACGTCCTCCTGCGAGCTGCGGGACAATGTGGGCACCAAGCTCCCCATGAAGTTTGAGGAGAAGGAATTGACTAGAACGATGATCGCGAATGCGATGCCATAGAAGGCGACATCCTGGGGACCGAGATAGAGAGATATTAGAAAACTGTCGATCCACAGGAAGATGGTCCCGACAATCTGCATCAGCCCGAGTGAAACGGAGCCTGCCATGTTGGCACGCCAAGTACGGGGCCGGAAGCGGGGTCGCAACCGAATATGGCGGCCGACCAAGACCAGGCTTAGAGTAGCGGTCGTGCCGTCGGCGAGAAGTGTCGCACCGATGTACCCGAAAAGGGATGCACCGGAAATCGCCGCGGCAATGACGGCAGCGGTATAGATCAGCCGGTTGAGAAGAGCCACCAGGGCGCCGACCTCGTTGCGTATTCGCGCGGCATACCAGATCATGCACGTCGCGGCGATCGCGCCGAACAGCACGTCAATCGACATCACAGTTATGCCGAGCGCTACCGTAGTGCGCTCGCGTGGGTAAATTAGGAATGCAGCCCCACCCATCAAGGGGATAGCAAGAAGGCAGAGCAGCCCGCGTGCCGAAAGATTGTCACCGATGATCTCCTCGGCCCGCTCAGGGAACCTGGCGAGGTTGCGGATAGTAATACCGTTAAGCCCGAGGTCTGTCACAACCGTACAGAGCGTCACGAAGGTCAATACGGTAACGAGTTGCCCGTACGTATGCGGGCCGAGGTGCCTCGTCGCTATCCGAAGGACGACAATGGCCAGGACCGCAGTGATTGCGTTTACAAGGACTTGGGAGACGGTGCTGATGAGTACGCGGCCGCGGACACCAATCCGCTCCATTCTGGACCCGGTGCGGTCCTGAGGAGCGCCCTCTGTCACGAACGTGTACCCGAGGGAGGCAAGGGAACTCTACTTTCCGCGACAGGTTAGGCGAAGTCCCGCAGAGGACATTATAACTGTAACCGGGGACGCATTGAGGTGTCCAGCTGAAACGCGAGAACGTGTGGCGCAGTGAGCGACGGCACTGCCGGGTCAGTGACTGAGCCCCGGGGCGAGCAGCAGCGCTGACAGCGAGGGGTCCGATGCCCACAGTGGCTGCATCGCAGTGCCAGGTAACACCCCGCGGGGTCTTTGTTCGATGCGTAAGAGGGTTACCTCTGGACGCGGTCGGGGAGTACGAACCCGGTCCGGGAATGGGCCCTGGCCATAAAGAAGGGCCGGGTAGGGTACGCTTTGACCGTTATGCGAATCGCAGTTTGGCATAATCTCCCGACGGGTGGGGGACAGCGGGCACTGTACGACCACGTTCGAGGCTTGATCGCTCGCGGTCACGATGTCGAGATATGGGCTCCTCCCGCGACGACCACTCCGCTGGTTGACTTAGGCGCAGTTGCTCCGTGCCACGAGGTTGAGCTTCGCACTTCACATCAGCGGTATGGTGACTACTTACCATATGGGCGCGGAATGGGACTCGCTGCTCATCTTAGGATGATGGACCACCACTCGGCCCGAGTCGCCGAGGAGGTCAACGCTGGGCGGTTCGAAGTCCTGTTAAGCGGTACGTGCGCGCGGTTCGGAGCTCCGCGGATTGGACGCTGGTCGAAGTTGCCGTCGGTACTGTACCTTCAAGAACCACACCGGAGGCTATATGAGGCTCCGAACGCTTGGGCACTCCCGGAGCGTGAGCGTGGTCTTCGTGGCGTAGCACGCTCGGCCTACGACGTCGCCCGAGTCCAGCGTATGCGACGGCAGGTGCGCGAGGAGATCGGGAACGCGGCAGCATTTGACACCGTTCTGGTCAATTCGCACTTCTCCGCGGAGTCGGTGGCGAGGGCGTATGGTCTAGCTAGCCGCGTCTGCTATCTCGGCGTAGATACGGAGCTTTGGTCCAGCACAGGTAGGTCGCCCGAGCGTCTTGTTGTCGGAATAGGGGAGTTTGGGGCGCACAAGGCCGTTGACTTCGTCGTAGAAGCGCTTGGTGCAATCGCTTCGCCGCGTCCGGAACTGCATTGGATTGGTAATCGAGGGGATCCTGGCTACATCGCGGATCTAGTCGACCAGGCGAAACGGCTCAAAGTAGAGTTCACGCCGCATATAGCGCTGCCGCAGGCAGAGCTGCTTGCAGTGTTACGGCGAGCATCGTTGTTAGCCTACGCCCCGCGTCTAGAGCCTTTTGGATATGCGCCGCTGGAGTGTGCGGCGGCTGGCATACCTACTGTGGGCGTAGCGGAGGGTGGTCTACGTGAGACCATTCAGGATGGCGTTACCGGGATACTGGTGGAGAGGGACGTGAACTCGATGGCGGCGGCAGTGAGCAAGCTGATCGCCGATCCCAGCCTCGCTACTGCCTTAGGTGCCGCGGCTCAGAGGTCTGTAAGGGCGAACTGGAGCCTAGACGACGCGGTCGGTCGTCTTGAGGACGAGCTAAGCCGAACGGTTCAGAGGGTGTCGCAACGGACCGAATAACCGCGAGGTGGGTCCGAGGGTACGCGCGGCGCGTGCAAGGGTCGCGCAGGGACGCCGGCATACGTCCCTGGCTCCGTGAGGTCCTTAGTGACGACAGATCCTGCGCCGATGGTTACATTGGAGGCAACCTGGACGCCCGGCAACAGGATGGCGCGGGCGCCGATCCAGCAGTCATTACCCACCACGATATCTAGTCGCTCACCCGCCGCCGACAGCGAGCCATCGTTCAGACGTGGGTGGTGGCCAGTCGTGAAAAGCGCTTGCATCCCGATCTGGCATCGCTCACCTATGGTTATTGGCCCACCCTCGAAGAAACAGCCCCAGTTTACGAAGGTACCCCGCCCGATCTGTATCGATTTACCGGTGAATATTACACCGGAGTTGATATTGGGAGTTCTGATGTCGAGCCCTGCGTAGCGATAGAGGGCGAAGCGGTGGGCCCTTGGAACGGCGCGATTACCCGCGACAGTGTTGACAAGTAGATCCCAAGGTAGGTAAGCGATATCGATCGACAGTTCCCTGTAGAGCAGTAGAGCCTTTAGATAGGGCGTGTTCGCAGTGGAATAAGTGAGCTTCTCGGACGTCTCGGATCGTTCCATGTCGACGTACGCCTCCTCCGACGTTGCGTTAGCTAGGACAATTGCGAGCTAAGAGGCTGATCAGGGATCATTGGTCGTTTGAACGTGGCGGGGACCCCGGCAAAAAGTCCTGGTGTCGTGATGTCTCTGTTCACGACCGCCCCAGCTGCGATGGTGACGTCGTCGCAAATCGTCACGCCAGGTAACACGATTGCTCCAGCACCGATCCAACACCTGTCCCCAATCGTGACCGGTAGCTGATGAGCGTCAGCCCGAAGTGTGCCGTCCGGGCCGTACCCATGAGTGCTTGTGATCAATTTCACGTCGAAGCCGATCTGGCAATCCTCACCTATGTTGATTGGGCCAGCCTGAACGAGGACCCCATGATTGAGGAACGTCCCTCGGCCTATCGCGACCTTCCTACCAGTGAAGATGACCCCATGGGTGATTTTTGGGGTCTGGATATTCATGCCAGCGATCCTGTAGACAACAAGGCGTAAAGCCCTGGGGGTCAGGATGCTGCCGGCGAAGGTATTGAGGAGGAGGTGCCAAAACGCTACGCGGAAATCGTCGCGAACGGAGCGAGCCAGGTGTCTAACATTCTCGTTGCTGTAAGACATCAGACGGCCAACCGACCTGATCGCGGAGTTAGAACATCCATCTCGACTGGCTCCTCAACACACGGCCCTAGTTGGTACGTCGCGAGTATACCGACGTCGGGCGTAAGCGAAGCACTTGGGAGAAGAAGGCGACAAGAGAGTTGGCCCGTCCCCGGGAAAAGCTAGGATGCTGGGCTGTGGAGCATTCCATCGCGGTCGTCGTTTGCGCCCACACGATGGACCGCCTAAGCCTCACCCGTCGATGTCTGGATTCGATAGCTGGTGGGTCTCTGGCGCCGTCTCAGACGGTTGTGGTGGTGGACAACAACAGCGAACTACTGGACGCGCTCTTGGGCGCGAGTGGCGGTACCTCGGTAGAGGTCATTAGCAGCGAGGGCAAAGGCGCCTCCGCAGCGCGTAACACGGGTGCGAACCATTGTGAGGCGGACGTGATCGCTTTCATTGATGATGATGCGTGGGCTGAAAAGAACTGGCTGGAGGAGCTCGCTCACGGGATAGCGTCCCCGGGTGTCGTGGGAGCCGGGGGGCGAGTCATTCCGGACTGGGCTCCGGGATCGACGGTCATCCCTGAAGAACTCCTCTGGATCGTCGGCTGTACGTACAAGGGGCACCCACAAGGGGAGGTAACTATCACGCGTCCTATTGGGGCGAATATGGCGGTGTCGCGGGCAGCGCTCCTGGCAGTGGGCGGATTTCCACGTCATTTTGGCCCTCGAGAGGGCAGAAAGACCAGCTCGAACGAGGAGTTGGCCCTGTTCACGCTATTGCGTGGCCAGTTTGGCCAGGATTGTGCTCTGTATGTGCCCGCCGCAGTCGTGCACCATCATGTCCCCCCGCAACGAACGAGCTGGCAATACTTGGTGGAGAGATCGTGGGCAGAGGGTACTTCGAAGGCGGATGCGCGTAGGGAGTTTGGTGGCGACGTGATGGCGCATGACAGCCAGTACGTCACGAGCGCACTCTTACCGGGAGTGAAAGGGTATCTCACAACTGGCCTGCCACCGGCCCCCGCTTCCATCCGCGACGCAATGATGTGCCTGGTTAGCCTCGGTGTGACGGCTGGGGGTTACGGTCTGCGCCTAGGCAAAGGCATGGTTACGGGAGCCTCTGCGACGTCACGGCATTCGTAGGGCTCGGGCACGGTCTTCAGAGCCGAGACAGCTGGGGTCAGAGTGCCGTGGATAGGATAGAGATCATCTTTTTGGCTCTTTCGGAGTTATGAACCTCGGTGACTCGGCGCAACGCGCCCAAAGATAGTTGCGGCAGCATGTCTGGCTCGCTGCGCAATTGCTGAACCGCGTGTTCTATCCCCGTTGCTAGGTAGTCGACAGTATCTCGGTAGCGATCCCACGTCAGGCCGAGGCGATGAGCCCAAAAGCCGTCTGCACCGAGCTCCAGGTCTAGACGCCATCCCACGTCCGGTGTGACGATCTCGGAGCCCGCCTGCACGTTCGTGCCAATTATCGGCAGCCCAAGGCTCATGGCCTCGAGGCTGGAGTAGCCATAAGTGTCCGACATCGTCGGTAGTGCTCCGATGGTGGCTGCCGTTAGCTCGGTCATGACTTTGTCGTTGGCGAGGCTCTGGTACCAGGCAATGCGAGAGTGCGTGGATAGTCGTTCTCTCACGCGAGTGATATGAGGTTCCGTAACGCATGGGGTCAGGTAATCATTGCTAGCAGCAGTGCTGATGATGACGGCCCGCATGTTGAGGGCATCCCCGCTTCGCTCAACTGCCTCAAGCACCGCTTCACCACCTTTGCGGAAAAAGTTCCGCCCAACAAATCCCAAGATGATGGGTTCGTGCTCGGCCAGGGCCCTCTGGGGCTCCGCCCCTGTAGCAGCTTGGAATGGCGGGACAACGAAGAGCTTATGTTCTATCCTGGCCGCGGCCTCCGGGGTCATGTGGTCGAGCAGGAACTGGCGCGCCCATTGCGAGATCCCGATGACAAATTTGCACTTCGGGGAGAAGAGCGGTTTACGCAAGGTGGTTTGGAGTGGATGGTCAGGCCTCAGGCGCGTTGCCCACGGCAAGCAATGCTCGAACGTGACCCCCCATCGCTGCGCCGTGAAGCTGACCTGGTTGAAGAGGTGCAGAGCGTCCCCGCGTGTGCGTCGGAGGGGTACGTATACCGCGTGTAAAGAGAGAACCCTCGCCGAACTTCCTGCCCAAGATCCGGACGTCCATGAGATCGAGACGGCCAAGGGGTAACTGGCCGATTTCTTCTATGGCGATTCCAGGAACGGGTGCGCGAATGGTCCGGTCGTGTGCGTAACTCGGTCGTGTGGCGAAGGTCGGTGTTGACAATACGAACATCCCAGGCCCCGTCGTTTTGTGATCGCGCGCCATAGTACGTTCTGGGGGCCGTTAAGTGGGTTGCTGGCGGCCGGGCGGCCAGGCGCGCTCTCAGGTGAGCGTCGGGAAAACGCTGGCCGTGATGACCGTAGCGGACACGTCGTCGAACCAGACGGTGCCCGAGTCCCCGATGGACTGCAGGTAGACAACTGCATAGGCGGCGCCAGAGGGGGCCACGGCATCGACACCGAGCTCGGTCCAGCCGGAGTTCCCAGCGGGCAGTGGCGACGACATCTGGTTGGAGATGTAGCTGTTCGAGGAACTGAACCAAGCGACCGCCAGCACATTGGAACCTGTGGTAGCTAAACCCTTAGCCCAGGCTCTGACCTGGATCTTCTCGCCGGTAGCGATGGCACCGGTGTTGAGGACCGATCTCCAAGCCGAGAGGGCCCCCGACCCATCGTTGATCTCGACCGATGGTGTGCCTAAACGGCTGACCGTGGTGGACCAGGTCCCGCTACCAGGACCTGAGTAGAGCCAACCCGTTGGCACCCCGCCTGGAGCTGTCTCAAAGGTGGGGTCCAGGATGACGGGCACTGAGCCGGTCGTGAAGAACTGCTGTACCACAGCCTCAGCTGGCTTTTTTTGGCCCGTTGTCGTGTAGAGCCCGTAAGACCAATCTTGGGGCTGGTCGCTCTCAGGGCCCGGCGCTCCGCTGCCATCAAGGTCGTTGAGCATGAACAGGCCTGGCGCCGGCAAGCCCAGCGAGGCGGTCGCATCGTCGACCCCGGCGTAGAAGCCAGCCTGCTCAGAGTCCAAGCTCGCTTCTTGGGCCGCCCCCCCGGTCGTGTACGTCGAGAAACCTATCTCGCCGACATACAGCGGTGTTGGGGCGACAGCCGCCTTCACAGCCCCAAGCGTCGCTGCCGCCGCGCCTGGCGAGCCGTAATAGTGGATGTCGTAGAAGCTCACCTGGCCTGCGCCGAGGGCTGACTTCAACGCCAAGATGCCACTGAGCCCGCTCGTGCTCGAGATCGAAAAGGTCAAAGGGATGTCCCCGGCCACTGCCTTCGCTGCAGGCAGGATGGCCCTGGCCCACGCCATGGCTGCGGGGTTATCGGGGTCGATCTCGTTTTGGAGCTCGATGAACGCGATCTCGTGGTCATTGTTGTAGGGGCGCAGAAGCGAAGAGAGCCACGATTCACTCGGCGATATCTGGGAGTAACTGCTCCACCAGTCAAATAGGGTGAGCTGCACGTAGAGCCCTTGTGCTTGGGCCAGTGAGAGCACCTGGCTCAGTTCTGAAGCCATTTGCGGGGTGACGATTGGCCAACCGAACTCAAAAGGGTCTATTGCAATACGAACCGTATTGGCCCCGAGCTCAGCTACCTTTTGAAAGTCTGCCTGGATCTCAGTCGGGTCGAACTCGCTCCACATGTTGGTCCAAGAGGCTCGTACCGGCATGTAGCTCACAACCTTGAACTGCTGGAGAGCGATTGGCAGCGTCGTCGATGCTCCAGCATCCGGTCCGAGCGACACAATTGGGAGCAGGACCAGAGATGCCGCCACCAGCGTCGTCGCGCGCCGAAACCTCGAAGCGGACCGCTTAGACGCCATTAGCCTCACGTTCGTCGGGATCAGGCAAACGATGAACCGCTCAGGTGGTCTCTTCGCTCTTTTCCTCGGGGGAGACGAGAGAAGATCGTAGGCACAGAAGCCGGCAGAGAGAGGAAAAGCAGGAAAATAGCCGGCCAGAGACAGCGAAAGCCGTAGCCGGCCCCTTTTCTCGGGAGGTTGCGGCATGGGCGGCATTCCGACATGGCCCTTGTCAGTCCCCGGCCGTGTCCTCTTCATCGTTCCGGCAGCACCTCGAGTCCCGGATGGGGGCTAGGGTTCGATGGCGACCGCCAGGGCCAGTTCAACTCCGTTGCCGGGCCTGGCAACCGTCAGAGTCGGCGACGGCGAGCCCGACATGGGAGCGGAACCTATGTGTACTCGACCACTAAGTCCACCACGAGAGGGACCCATTGGTTGCCCGAGGCTGCCTCCGCCGCCCACCTCCGTTGACGGACTTTGCAAGTCAACTAGGTAGGGCTGGGAGGGCTTCGGTCTTCTGAAACCTCTTCTTGAACCGAAGGGCCGGGCTCTCGACAACCTGGTAAGAAAGTGCTGCTACCACAATGCTCAATCCCACCCCAAGCAGCTGGTCGGCATGAGAACCGCCGTTAGCGTGGACCGCCACAAAGATCGGGTAGTGGAACAGGTAGACGCCGTACGAACGTCGACCCAGCCAAACGAGCGGTCCTAGTCCCGAGATCCAGCTGAGCGGACCGAGCGGTCGGCTGACAATCGCGGCGACAGCGACAGCGGTTGCGACCACCGCGATCGGTATCCCAATTTCGAAGGTCCACGGTATCTCACCTGACCCTTTGATCACCACGACTGCCGTCAGGAACAGCCCGGCCACAGCGGCGACATGCAAGAGGCGCCCAGCGGCATCTGAGAAAGGTCGTCCTCCGCGGCTTGCCAGACAAAACGCCACGGCACAGCCAAGTAGCAGTCCATCGCAGCGGGTATCGGCGGCAAAGGTGAACCGAGCGAGGGGCTCGCCAACGCGGACCATAACGACCCGGTAGACCATGTCGAGCACAGACAGGGCTGCAAGCACGATGGCGACCCGCTCCTTACGCTTTGCGCGCTGCATAACCAGAAGGAACACGAACGGCCAGATGAGATAGAACTGCTCTTCGACCGCGAGCGACCATGCCGTGCTGAGGAGGCCGAGCTCTTTTGCTGGCCCGAAGGCACGGGCAAAGTCTCCGATGTAGAAAACTACGAAGGGTAGCCCCGTGAGTGTCGCGTCGCCTAGCTTGAAGGAGCGCCCGATGGCGATGACGAATAGTGCTACCGCTATTGCAACCACGAGAGCTGGGAACAGGCGCAGCGCTCTCCGGGCGTAGAAGTTGGACAATGACACATGCCCTCGTTTGTCCCACTCACCGATCAGTAGTGACGAGATCAGAAAGCCCGAAAGCACAAAGAAAACGTCCACGCCCACGATTCCGCCTTGGACATTGGGCAACTGAGTATGAACGGCCATGACCAAGAGGATCGCCACCGCCCGCACGCCGTCCAGCGCAGGCCAATGCGTCTGTGTCGCTAAGGGCTCGGCATCACGTGCTCGCACCGTGTGAGACATCGTCGGATGGTCCCCACACCAAACATCATCGGAGTTGGAAGGTCTGGCAGTGGGGTGCGGTCGCCAACCTAGTCGGTGATCCACCTATACAGCTTCACTATCTCTGGTTGGCTTCGGCTTTCTCTCCGTCCGCTCCTGCCACCACTGAGTCCTTTGTTCTGTTCTCTCCCCCTGTTGTTGCTGGGCATCCCGTTCCACCCGTTCGCCGGACAGGCGCTTGTCGACCGGACGAAAGGCGCAGGATCAAGACGGTTAACTAGCGATCCGCCGCTACCGCGAAGCCCGCCGGTGACCTGTGGCTCCGACACCCGAAGAGGTGCCGCGCACCGGGGTGAGCGTCGGGAAAACGCTGGCCGTGATGACCGTAGCGGACACGTCGTCGAACCAGACGGTGCCCGAGTCCCCGATGGACTGCAGGTAGACAACTGCATAGGCGGCGCCAGAGGGGGCCACGGCATCGACACCGAGCTCGGTCCAGCCGGAGTTCCCAGCGGGCAGTGGCGACGACATCTGGTTGGAGATGTAGCTGTTCGAGGAACTGAACCAAGCGACCGCCAGCACATTGGAACCTGTGGTAGCTAAACCCTTAGCCCAGGCTCTGACCTGGATCTTCTCGCCGGTAGCGATGGCACCGGTGTTGAGGACCGATCTCCAAGCCGAGAGGGCCCCCGACCCATCGTTGATCTCGACCGATGGTGTGCCTAAACGGCTGACCGTGGTGGACCAGGTCCCGCTACCAGGACCTGAGTAGAGCCAACCCGTTGGCACCCCGCCTGGAGCTGTCTCAAAGGTGGGGTCCAGGATGACGGGCACTGAGCCGGTCGTGAAGAACTGCTGTACCACAGCCTCAGCTGGCTTTTTTTGGCCCGTTGTCGTGTAGAGCCCGTAAGACCAATCTTGGGGCTGGTCGCTCTCAGGGCCCGGCGCTCCGCTGCCATCAAGGTCGTTGAGCATGAACAGGCCTGGCGCCGGCAAGCCCAGCGAGGCGGTCGCATCGTCGACCCCGGCGTAGAAGCCAGCCTGCTCAGAGTCCAAGCTCGCTTCTTGGGCCGCCCCCCCGGTCGTGTACGTCGAGAAACCTATCTCGCCGACATACAGCGGTGTTGGGGCGACAGCCGCCTTCACAGCCCCAAGCGTCGCTGCCGCCGCGCCTGGCGAGCCGTAATAGTGGATGTCGTAGAAGCTCACCTGGCCTGCGCCGAGGGCTGACTTCAACGCCAAGATGCCACTGAGCCCGCTCGTGCTCGAGATCGAAAAGGTCAAAGGGATGTCCCCGGCCACTGCCTTCGCTGCAGGCAGGATGGCCCTGGCCCACGCCATGGCTGCGGGGTTATCGGGGTCGATCTCGTTTTGGAGCTCGATGAACGCGATCTCGTGGTCATTGTTGTAGGGGCGCAGAAGCGAAGAGAGCCACGATTCACTCGGCGATATCTGGGAGTAACTGCTCCACCAGTCAAATAGGGTGAGCTGCACGTAGAGCCCTTGTGCTTGGGCCAGTGAGAGCACCTGGCTCAGTTCTGAAGCCATTTGCGGGGTGACGATTGGCCAACCGAACTCAAAAGGGTCTATTGCAATACGAACCGTATTGGCCCCGAGCTCAGCTACCTTTTGAAAGTCTGCCTGGATCTCAGTCGGGTCGAACTCGCTCCACATGTTGGTCCAAGAGGCTCGTACCGGCATGTAGCTCACAACCTTGAACTGCTGGAGAGCGATTGGCCTTCTTCCCGAACGTTCCCTGGACAAACCCCAGACCAAGAGGGCTGCCAAAACCGCCACGAGGGCGAGCACGGCTCCAAGGTGCCGACCCGTAAGCCACGACCTTCGATGCCGCAACACGGCGATCATGACTGCGTGACAGTGACGCCGGCCGCATGCCACATGGCGCGGCCAAAATTAGGAACCGACCTGGCTCGGATGACGTCATCGAACTCGCCGGTCCAATCCGGTTCGCTTACGGCGAGCGCGGCGATGGCTCGCGCCGCGGACTCGGGGAACATATCAACAATGGTAACGGCCCGCGGCGAGGCGGCCGCATACTCGCGGAATATTGGAAGGTCGCTTGCCACCACGGGGCACCGGGCTGCAAGCAAAGTGGACAGCGACCCAGATGTCGCCGCATGTCTGTACAGGCACAGCCCGATATCGAGACGACCGAGCTCCGCGTCCATGTCCTCTTCAGTCAAATATCCGGTGATCCTGACCCGCTCATCGAGCCCGTGTCGAATGACCTCGCCCTGCAGGCGGGCTGCAAAGGCTTCGTCGTCGGCGAGCGGCCCACCAAGGAAAGTCAGGGTGGCTCCGTCTATCCGCTTCAGCACCTCCAGCGCAAATAGTGGGTCCTTCCTCCGGTCGATGAACCCGACAACACCAAGGCGAAGATCCGATGTGTTCATGGGTCGACGCGAGGAGGTAGCGTTCCTCGGTTCGATGTAGTGCGGCACGACCCGCACATGACGACCTCTGCCCGCCAAACCCGCCTGGGCCCGCTCTGAGTTGCTCAAAAAGACGAGGCGCCGGCCGAGCGCCCAGTGGAGCAGGCCTATCGCCCGTGGGTAGGCCGTGGACCGCCGCCAACCTCCGTCCGGTGTGTCATGCATGACAAGTACAGCCTTGCGGAACAGGGCAAGATCAACAAGGACTGCCTGTAACAGACCGCACAACGCTGGCCCGCGGCTCCAGTGGTGGGGGCTCGCTTGCAGGACGACAATCCTGTGCCCCTTGGCCGAACGACGTAATCGCCACACATCCCGCACAATCTCGCTGACCCGTGGGGATCCGAAGTCGGCCGTGGACAGCTGCACCTCCCCCTCAAGGGCCATACCCGCCGCGGTCCGCTCGGCGACCTTGGCTAACCCGCCGTGGGGTTCACCTATTGAAACGACAAGAGCGCTAGGGCGCGACACGGTCTCGTCCTCTCGCGCACATGGCCCTAAGAGCGGTGTCCCGTGAGAACAACGAACGACGCCAATCCCACGACGTAGACGACAGCAAGCATCGCGATCGTGGTAGTACCTGAAAGGCGGGTGCCTAAGGAAAGAGCGGCGGTGCTTACCGCAGTCCAGCATGCAAGGACTCCGATAAGGCTGACTCCCACCCGAGCCGCCAAGCTCAGCAGTCGCCCGACGCTGGAGAAGTAAACGAATCCCGGGAGGAGCAGGCACGCAGCAACCTCTGCTGGTAGTCGCACAGCACGAGGCGCGTGCAACGAGACGGCGCCCAACGCCAAACCTATTGCACTTAGTAAGACCTGCGCGCCCAGGCCACCCCATGCCAATCTCATCCCAGACATTCGCGGTCGCTTGCCCGCTCCATGCTTAAGAGGTTGGCGCACAGTGCCATTGTCCCACGCCATGGCTCGCGGGCTCAGGAGCATAGGAACTCCGTGAGTGGCCCGAACGCCACCTCCCACGAGAGAGCCTCCGCAAGCTGCAGAGCCCTGCCGCTCGCGTTTTGCCAGCTCGCCTCGTCGGATAGGCGTCCCACTTGGGCTAAGAAGGTCTCCTCAGTGAAAGGAACGCTCGCCGGCGCCAGGAGCGCATCAGACCGCCAGGCCGGCACCAAGACAGGCAGACCGTAGGAGAAGTACTCGAGTTGCTTCGAAGAGAAGCTCTTGCGCCTGAGCGGGTCATCCGTAATAGTGACGAGACCTATTTGATAGTCGGCAAGGACATCCAAGCTCGCCGCATATCCGCGGTACCTGACGGACGCAGACTTGGGTGGCGGTGGCCCGCCCCAAACATCGATCGAACCATACTGGGCGCTAAGCCTCTCCAGGAGGGCAAAATTTACCCATGGGGCATCGAGGTTACCGAGGAAGACAATGCGTGGCCGCTCGGAGAACCTGGCTCGGGCAGCCTTAAGTGCGACACCATATGAGCAATCGAGCCAACGAGGTTGGGCCTCGTACGTCTCGCGTACGTAGTCGACATAGGTATGCCAGTGAAACGAGACGCGGTCGCTAGCTGACAAGCATTGGTCCTCAAGCGCCCGGATCGTTCTGTGACTCGCCTCGGATATCTGTTTGGCAAAGAACAGCTCGTCTCCAAACGGGCTTGGCAGGTCGAGTACCTGTTTACCTGCCGTCCGGTTCAATACGACCGCCTGGTCCAACGAGCTCTCGCATATGAGCACGTCACAACCGGTCCCGGTTACTTGCCGTGCGAGCAAGCGCCCTCGTTCACGCATGACTAAATGGAGGGTGACCCCGTTGAAATGGCGAGACCAGGGAGTGCTCCTCGCGCGAAGGAGGAGGCGAGCGGCAGCCTGAAGGAGCTCTAGTCCGTACAGGCGCATCGCGGGCACGGTCAGATTGGGCAGCGAGCGGCCTAAGCCAGTCCTCCCCCGACGCCCTAATGCCGCAGACTCGACCACCTCTACCTCGAAACCCCGTACCTGGAGGTGCTCTACCAGGGCCCGCGGCTTGACGGAGTTGGCGAAGCGGTCGCTGCGTTGTACAACGACGGCCTTAAGCACCAAGCGCGGCTCCGAGCCTGTGATTGAAACTGCCTTCGCCTCCGCCTTGAGTTTCATTTTGTCGGCACTACAGTCCAGTTCGGCGGGGCATAGACGGGCGATAAAGCGCGGGCTGAGGCTCGACGACCTCATACACGGTGTAGTGCTGCGTTGCAAAGAGAACACGAAGCCACTTGAACGAGGACAGGCGCGAGAGTGTCTGCCCCGTAATTGGGAGGTGGTAGACGTTGTCCGGCGCTCCGGCTAGATCAGCGCTCTCTCCGCCACCTTGTGCGATGCGGTTGTCGACGACGATCGCGTTGATGTCGTAAAGACGTGCAACTTCCTGGAGGTGCGCTGAGGTGTAACCGGGTACGAAGAGCTGCCATGCGAGGCCGAAGCCCGGTGGCTGCGCGTAAGCGTAGGCTTCGAAGACAAGTAGAGTAGAGGAGTCAGAGGCTACGCGTTGGTTCGGTCCCTCCAATGCAAGGAAATGGCGGGCTAATTGCACCGCCTCCGGCGTGGTGTCGCGCCCGTTTGTGGAGTTCATTTGGAACGTTCCGGGGAACCTGACAGCGGCGTTCACCGAAGCGCCATAGTTGCCGACTAGGCCAACAAATAAAAGAGGCGTTGCCGCTACCCATAACCAACGGTTGCGCCACATCCTGCCGTGGCTGGCCCAGGCACGCGGCAGTGCGTGTCGACCCGAGGAGCGTCGGCGACGGGCGGCAGCCGCGATACCCAGGCCTGTTACCACAGCTATGCCAATCCACTGGAAGGTTGATACGCGACCAGCCCCCGCTTCGCCCGCTGGACTGAGTCGGAGGGGTAGCAGTAGGAAATAAGTTAGAGCTAGGACGGCTAGGGCGACGAGGGTGCCTGAGCGGGAGAAGCGGAGGCGCCAGGCTGCGACGGCGGTCACAGCGATAGCGATTAGCTGAACGGCATAAGCAGCGTAACGTTCGTAGTCAGGCAGTACGGATCCGGTAAAAAGCGACCTCGTCGCGGTGGGGGCGGCGACACCGCCGGAACTTGGCGCGGGCCTAGAGCCCACTATCTTGTCGAAGATCGGCCCGATCGCTTCGAAAGCGGTGCGTGGGAAATATCCCAGGTACGACAGTATGGGAGCCCCAGTTAGCATTACCCAGGTGACGGCAGAGATCGCGGTCAGGCCGCCGAGCATCAGCGATAGCTTCGCGCCGCGGTACTCTTTGACGGCCAGCTGACAGAGCCCGATCGCGATGACGAGCACAGCGAGCTCGTAGCTGGTCAGGTGGTGGGTAAGGACACAGCAAACGGCGGCGAATGTGCTTGCCGCCATGGTCAGGAGGGTTAGGCGGGTGTTCTGTGTTCTTTGCGCATAGACGAGCAGGGCCAAGGTCCAGACAAGGAAGGGGATAGCCAGGGATTCGTAGGCGAACTCGGCATCGAAGAAGATATAGAGCGGGCTGATGCTGTAGACCACTGCAGCGATCGCCCCCGCTCGGTCGCTCCCTCCGAGGCCTCTCACAATAGCGAAGATGCCCAGCAACGTTGAGAC
This sequence comes from uncultured Acidimicrobiaceae bacterium, assembly GCA_963725935.1. GTDB lineage: Bacteria > Actinomycetota > Acidimicrobiia > Acidimicrobiales > Palsa-688 > Fen-671. The sequence goes on from CAVSAM010000007.1 coordinate 877,471, forward strand.
ATGGAACAGAGCGATAAGTACAACCGCGACGTCCCAGATCGGTGCTCCCGTGGCTGTTACAAGCGCCGCCGTGAGAGCGTGTAGCCCGGGGTAGTCGGCCGCGATCGGCACGATTGGGTTGGCATCGTAGAGGTTGCCGGTACGGAGCGTGTCCGCGACGGAGAGGTAATGGCCCAACGCATCCCCGAAAACCGGTCCGCTGGGAGCACGAAGGTACGCAGGGACATAGGTGAGTAGTCCAAGCGCCGTCACGCTTCCGAGGACGGTTCGCGAGGAAGAGCTCGGAGCCAATGCAAACAACCAGACGGGCCCCAGCATACAAAGCATGCCCAGCCAGAAGGCGTCGTAGTTGGGAGGTCGCGACTGCGCCCAGTGGTAAACAAACGTTAGCAGAACGATCCCGAATGACGATACAGAGATGGCGGCAACAAGGGCGACGAATTGGCGCTGGCGGGAAGGTCCGGGCGAAGGCAGTAGGACCGGTCGTACCCATGGCTTGGTTGCCGGACCGGCCAACACGGCCGATCGGCTCATGGGGGAACTGCTGAGCGTAAGGTTCGGCGAGAGTTGGCCCGCTGCAAGATGACGAGCCATTGTTATCCCTTTGTCGGGCGACTTGTCCGGGGGCGCCGCATCCCCTTCAGTGACGCCAGCCACCAGGTGCGGTACCGATTTCGCGTGCTGGGAAAGTGGGACGCGAGGAAATGCCGGGAAGGGACCACCATCCCGGCGAGGTAGCAAATGGCATTTTTGGCGGGTAAACGAAAGGCTTGCCCTATCATGTGGCGAGATCCCACAGCCGGTGGGCTAAGTAAGGACAGCCGCACCCTGTGGGCCACGGCTCCGCGCGAATGCGACAATGCAACCCAAATACCCTCAGGTCGCACATCGGGCGGTAGTTGCGCCATTATCCAACGCAGCCAGCCAGTGAGGTGATAGCGCTCTGAAAGTGTCAGTACTTCGGCTGGATCGCAGGCAGATGCCAAGACGAGGAGATCTCGCCATGCCATGAGGGTCTCGCCGGGCCTGTTGCGGTCGCTGACTATGTGGAGCGACGAGATCAGGAGATTGTGGCTTGGGCCAACTAGGGGCACTTGATAACCGCAGAAGGAAACGTCGTGCGAATCAGCGAGTAAGGCCTTTGGATGGATATAGCGAGCCCAGAGCCAGGGCGGGATATGATGGTGGACGTCGATACTCCCACCGTCATCGCAATGGAGATTGACTGCCTCCTGGCAAGTGGTGTAAAACCACGGCCATGGAGGGAGCTTCGCGCGGTCTAGGCTATACCCACACTGAGCCAAAATTGTGACGGCCCGCCTGAAGTCGTGAGGGTGCACAATGACGTCGAGGTCCCCGAATGGGCGCTCAAGCGGGTTATGGCAAGAAAGCGCTATTCCCGGCCCTTTCGTTAAGACCAGCGCAATGCCTGCTTCTCTGAGGGCGTTTAGCCCAGGTGCGGAGGCCTGGACGATCTCGAGTGCGCGCGTGTACTGGTCAAAACTCGCCTGCCGGACTGTGTGGAGTTGGTGCTGTTGGAGGCAGAGACGTCCGACGTTGGCCAGCCGGAGAGCTACCGCGGCCAGCCTCTGACGGATAAGTACCGTTACGTCGGCATCCGTGCAAGCCAAGGCGGACCGAGCCTGAGGTAAACGGAAGTCGTCGAACAACACTGCATCGATGGCCGGTGAAAGAAGCGGCAGCAGGGTGTGCTGTTCAACAGTAGACGGGCTGTCGGCCATGCCGGATGCCTCTGATGAGGCCGTGGGGACCGCTGATGCTGTTGTCATGGGAGGACCACTGTCATCTCAGCACCGCTCGCCGCCGGTCATGGGCTTGCATCGCCTCGGCGTAAAGGTTGAGACAGGCCAAGGTGAGCTTGGGCCAAGTGGGGATAGTTTCAAGGCTCGGTGCCACTCGAGTGGTGCCGAGCTGCTGGTGGATAGCCGCAGCGACCTCATCGGGGGATGGGGTTACCGGTACGAACAGGGCCCGCCCGGGGAGAATGCTTGCGACTTCACGAGAGGCGGGTATATCGGTCGCGACCACATGGGCCCCCCCGACAAGGCCCTCAAGAAGTGTCAGGCCGAATGCTTCGTGACGGGACAGGCTGAGCCCGACGGCTGCAGTGCGCTGCCACCGTCGGACGCTCGGAGTGTCGATCCGGCCCAGGAAGGTGACCTGTGACTCAGCGGCGAGTTCAGCGGTGAGCTCACGAAGGCGACGAAGGGCCGGTCCATCGCCCAAGACGACAAGGTGCACGTCCTTGGGCAGAAGTGGCAAAGCTCTCAGGGCAATATCCACTTGCTTGTAGCCCTCGAGCCGCCCCCCGGTCAGGATAACGGGCCTGTCCGTTGGGTAAGGCTTGGCAGCGAGGATCTCATCCACGTCGACCCCGGGGTAGACGATGTGGAGGTTCGGCTCAATCAGCGGGAAGTCGGCAGTCAGGAGATCTGCCTCATGACGAGAATTCGCGATGAACACCTGTGCCCGGCGGAACGTCCCCGCGCCAAACGGACGGTAAAACTGGTGCAGCACCCGCGCCGCTTGAGTGTGGCCTCCGCCATGATAGTGCGGGGTGAAAACGAATGGGCCCTCTGTCAGGAAAGCAGCCAGAGAGGCCGGCACAGCGTGAAAGCTGTGCCCATGAACAACGTCGTAGCGTGACGAGTTAGAACGGAGGAACGGGATGAGCGACGGAGCTACCGGGAAGCGCCGGCTACGGGTCCGGCTGCGGAACCGCCTGACCGTGACCCCGGGACCGAGGTGCTCTACAGGCGGGGCGAGAGCGTCCTGGTGGCCGTGCTGAACGAGCACATCGACCTCACAACCCGCAGCCGCGAGCCCGTCGGCGAGCTTCGCTAGGTGCGTCTCGATGCCGCCCAGCTGGGGAGGGAAGCCAGGACCGACGAGGGCTACGCGCAGCGAGCGATCGGGGCTAGGCATGCCGGGCAGATCGCGCAGAGTAGGCGTCTATTGCATCGCGGTAAGCCGCCTCTACAGTTTCAACCACGACGTTGACCTGAAAGGCGGCGGCCCGAGCGCGCGCGGCGGTACTCATCTTCTGTCTGAGGCTGGAATTGGTCACGATCTCTAACACGGCGTCCATCAATAGGCGAGGGTCGCCCGGCGGCACGAGACGGCCTTCAACGCCGTCCGACATCAGATCCGGTACCCCGCCCACCCGGCTCGCAACCACTGGAACTCCGAGGCTCATTGCCTCGAGCACCACGGTGGGACAGGGTTCTGGCCAGAGAGAGGGCACTATAGCTACGGCTGCGTGACGGAGGGCCGAGATAAGTTGTGGGTGACTCAACCTCATAAAGACGACATCTTGAGGCCAGCGACGATCGGTCACGCCGAGGCCTGCGACCACGAGGGGCAGGGGTGCATCACACTGCTCCCAGGCGCGAAGGACCACTTGGATGCCCTTGTGGCTTCCCGTCGCGCCTGCGAAAAGAGCGAACGGCCGGTCGGGCAAACCATCCACTGGCACCTGGGGCGTAGAGGCGACAGCCGAGGATACGAAGTTCGGTACCACCACCGGCGCTCGTCGAGTATGAGGAGCGAGGGACGTAGCCACTGCGTTGCTGACGGCAATGTGGACGTCCGGCCTCACGACGCTACGGCCTAGTCGGGTGGCCGTATCTACGAAGAGAGCTTTGAGCGTTCCGTACTCGGAGGCGGCACACGGGGTGCAACGCGTTAGCTCTGGGCCGCTGCAGGTTGACCCGTCGAGGCGCATCAGCGTTCGCTTTGGGCACACCCAAGCGTAGTCATGGGAGGTCAAGACCAACGGTGCGAGACCGCGCGGAATTGATGCGCTCATCCAATTATGGCCATGGACGATATCGGGTCGGAAGTCCCGGACAATCCGCCGGAGGCCACGCCGCACGAGAGGATCGGAGACCGGAGGATGAAACGGGCGCTCAGGATCTGCATAGAGGAACTTGAGCCGGGACGCTGCACTCGGGATATGGTGCACGAGCACGTCGCCCCTCGTGGTCTCCGTCTTGTCCGGGCCCAGAGTGGCTACCTGGACAGTGTGGCCCCGGGCCGCAAGTTCATTGGCCAAGCCCTCAACGTGGAACTCTAGGCCCCCCTTCAGCGGTGGGTAGAACTCTGTTACCAACAACACACGGAGTGGCATCTCTACTGCCCGGAGGCTACCAGTTAGGGGTGCCGCCACTAATCTAGGGCCGGACTCGCTCGGAGATAATCGTCCTTAGTACGCGGAAACCATCGCGTCGAGCGTTGAGATTGCTCACGCCGTGGCGCCTGTCGTATTCGAAGCTCGGCACTTCGTGTATGCGAAGTGCCGCCCGCGCAGCGCGAATGTTTATCAGAGTCTCGACTTCGAAACCGTCACAGTCCGGCGTGATGAAGGGCAGGCAGCGCCGCCAGAACGCGTTGTAGCCATAACAAAGGTCGCTGTACTGGCCGCCCCAGATCTGGTTGACAACCTTTGCTAGTGCCCAGTTGCCCATACGACGGATCGTTGTAATGTCCGCGCTCCCGCCGCCGGCGATGAAGCGGGTGCCCTTAGCGAAGTCGGCACCTGCGAGAAGCGCGGCAACGAAGCGCGGTATCTCGGCTGGGTCAGTCGACCCATCTGCGTCGAGCATCACGATGATATCCCCGGTGGCCGCCCAGAAGCCGCAGGTGAGCGCGTTGCCCTTGCCTTTGCCGGATTGGTACACCGTAATAAGACCGGGCCATAGTTCGTTAGCCAGTTCGACGGTCCCGTCGGTCGAGTTCCCGTCCACCAGGATGACTTCGTGAACCTCTCGCGGCATGCGTGCGAAGACATGAGCAAGGTTGTCCTCCTCGTTCAAGGCGGGCATAACGACGCTCACCCGAGCCGCCGACAAGATCAGATCGGAAGCAGTATGCGTCTCGCTGAGTGGATCACTCAGGACGGAGATCTCGAGGTCCCCGAGCCTGAGGTTTGCGCTCAGGTCTGCGGGGAGGTGGTGTCTAGCGGACGGGAATTCGTCGAGATCTGCTACTTGTTGAGTCTGGCTCACGGTCAATGGCTCCTCGAGTTGATTAGTTCCGGACGATAAGGGTGCGCTTGCGGACGTTGCCGTGATGTCCGTTGTTAGCATAGGGCAAATGCGGCCCGTTGTCATTGATTTAGGGACTTATTTTCCCGAAGCAACCTGTTCTTCACAAGCTGTTAACAGAAGCGGTAGTGGGATGTGTTCCGGATAACTCGAAAAACAAATCAGTGTGAAATTAGCCTCGTCCACCCTCAAGCCCGTTTAGCGAAATTCAGGGCCGGGCACAAAAGGGATTGGCTCATCCGTGAATGGTGGGACCGGACGTGCTGATCAGTGCACGATGTTGGGTGGAATGCGGTGCAGCTCGAGGAAAGTTGTTGTGGACAATGGATCCGTGCCGTCGACCCAAGCGTGGGCTGGACCGGACTTCATTCCACCCTGCGGGACGCCGATGACGACGTCACGGGCGCTTCCCTGCGCGACCATCCAGGCTTGGAGGACCAAGGCTCGTTCAAGGCAAGTAGGTTTCAGGCGTGAGAGGGCGGCCATAACCCCTATCCCGGCTTTTGGGCCCAACCTTGGAGGAGGTGGGACCGGAGCCCGGACGCCCACTTTCGCCAAGCGTTTTCGCACCGTGCGGGCAGCGAAGGTTGCCCACAAGGCTCCGAGCAGGACAGAAGGACGCAGCCTCCACATGGTGCGCGGCACCTTACCCGCCGTTGTCTGGAAATGGCGAACGTGGGAGCGATGTCGGGCTCTTCGCGAACTATCCTTCAGCGGAACGAGTGCTAGCTGGCACTGCGCGCTGCTAGGAGGGGTTATGGGGGACACCGCTGGGTCGGAGGGCAGGTGGCGCATTAGGCCTCCTGACCAGATTGCTTGGAGGGAGGTAGGTGAGGAGGTGGTCATTTTGGACCTTCGGACCTCGACATACTGGACGCTCAACGGCTCGGCAACCCTGCTTTGGGCCGCCCTCGTGGAAGGGGCAACTGCCAGCGGGCTCGCCGAGCGCTTGGTGGACGAGTTCGGTGTGGACAGTGCGACGGCGGAGCGTGACGTGGATGCGTTTTTAGCTTCCTGCCAGGAACAAGATTTGTTTGAGCCGATTTGACTGGCAACAGAACTGCCAGCACCCCATCTGCAGGCTTGGAGCCTGACTCCGGGGAGCAGCCGCGCGCGTTCTCGCGGGTTCACCTGCTTGACCATAAGGGTTCAAACTCCTCTAAATCAGTAACGCTCCGCCTGGCGTCGCCGTAGAGCGAAGCTCAGCTGTTGTTGATAGGTTCCCCGTAGTACGTGAACCCATCAGACAACGAGCTGTTGTGCTTGTTCACTGACAGGGTCAGTTCAGCGACTGAACCAATCAGCTGCAGAGTTGGTGCTTCGTAGGGCTTTGGCATACTGGTGTTAACCTCCTTTTGCTTGCCTGTCCGCCAGGGGTTATGGGGACCCTACCCGGCATGGCGAAGGATCATTGGGGTTTAGGGGCATTGTTAACAAAACCGCAATATGAGCAAGCAATACCACAGAGAGTGTTTGCCGTTTGCCACTTAGTGCGCTGAGACATGCGAAATGCCTGCTCAGCGATTGCGCGTTTCTCCGGGCGACGTGCTTGAACTCAGGTTTCGTCGTGATCGACGGGGCGAGGGGGCCGCGAAATTAGATTTAGGCCCCACGCACGCTGTATCGCGTCAACGAGCGGGCGTCGACGTGTTCAGCGAGCCAGGTCTCTCGGAGGCGCTCGGCGTCTACCAGCGTGGGGTCGAGGCCTGTACCGTCCCAGTTCTCTGCGAACGCACGGCTGTGGGCGTTGAAGAATGCGTCATTGAAAGCCGCTTTGGTATGGCGTTGGAGCAGCGTGGTCGGTAGCAGGTGCCCGAATAGGGCGGTCATGGCCTGGTCCCTCGTTCGGTAGCCCGTGCGTGGGAGTGCAGACGCCACTGCGGCAAGAAACCCGGGGTCCTCAAGTGGGTGGCTTATTGACACTTCAATGTCTGCGCAGAGGGCTTTGAGGGTCTGCTCCGTCGCCACTCGGGACCGCTCCCGCCAGAGGGGCCCCGCACGGTCCTGGCAAACCAAATTGGGCCGATGGCCATGTCCCTCGCCAGCGCGTCACTGAACCGGAGATTGGCAGCCTCGGTGAGCCAGGGCAACGCAGTGAGCCCTTTCTTCCAGCGGTTCCTCCGGATTGCGCGCGGGGTGACCGCGCCCGCGAATGTGCGCCAGTCACGGAGACGCGGGCGTTCGTCAAGGGTGAGAAGCCTTGCGAGACGGAGCGTTTGCCCAGCGAGGAAGATTCGGTCGCCCCCGACTCCCGTCAGTGCCGAGCCGCCACGCGCTACCCCAAGCAAAGGGATGCCAAAGTGTGCGTTATGCGGGTATACCGGCCCCCACCGAGACAGCACTTGCTGGGCTACCGGCCCAATGACATCGAGCTCGTCGTCCCAATCACGCACGTGCCAGTCGGTGAGGCCGAGGTGGCGCACTACCGTTTCTTGCCACTCGGTTTCCTCGGTGGCCGGTAACCCGCGGAACCGGTTCGTTGCCGGCACGGGGTCGGGCAAGCCGCTTCGCCGGGCGACATCCGCCGCCACCGCTAGCACCGCCGAAGAATCGCGCCCACCTGAGAAGACCACAAGGCACGGCGGCCTGGAGAGGGCCGGCAGCACCGCCGACTCGAGGGCCTCCAGGGGGGTCTTCCCGTCGTGAGCATCGGCGGCTAGAGGCGGTACGTCCGGGTCTGCTCCTCCAACATAACCAGTGGCCGTCTCGAAAGCATCGAGCTGATAAGGCACGAGCTGATAAGGCACGAGCTGATATGGCAGTTGCTTTGGCGAGATGCTGCCATGGTACTGATGGTTTTGCCGCGATCAGCGTGGCGCGCTGGGCGTGAAGCGGTGGTTACAGGGTGGCCAGTTGGTCGAGCAGCTGAGCCATTGCGTCGTCCACAGCCGACCAATCCTGGGGTCTTTGGAACCGGACCATTGGCCGGCCCATCAGCGCAAGCCAATTTCGGTCCATGGCCCCGCCGTCCTCGGGGATTCGCAGGCCGCGGTGGGACAGGAGCAAGGGGAGCCGTTCCGCAGGCTTGACGGGCTCGACGCTGACTGCGTCCCCCCAGGCAGGTACCACCCACCCACGTAGCGGCGTCCTGGCGGCGATAGGCGGCAGCGCGGCCCTCCAACGTTCGCGGGTCCCCACGTGGCCGATGTACGTCCCTAGGTTGAAATGGCCGGCTGCTCCCGCCCTCAGGTCGATGCAACGAGGCCCGGCGAGGGCGTCGTCCCCGTCAACTACCAAGATGTCGTCGCAAACGACCTGGTAACCCCTGGCGGACAACCAGCCGATGATGGAGCTCTTGCCGTCGCCTCGTTCCCCGAGAACCCCCCAAGCCTTTCCTTCGACGATAAACCCGCCGGCGTGGAACGAACGGCGACCGAGCCACCAGCCTGCAATCACCGCAGTCGAAGACAGGTGCGGGTGCGCCCAGGCCTCTGGTCGTGGTTCCTCGCGGAGCAAAAGGGTTGACCGGTTGAGGGCACGCTCGATCAACACCTGGCCTTCGGGCAGCACGTTCAAGAGGACCTCGTCCGGCCCGATCCGCTGGTCCCGGTGCCGGTCCGGAGGCAGCGGGCGCCATTGCAGTTCCCATTCAGGCCAGTCCGATGGGACATCGACCAGGTAGCCGTCCTCGAGCGGTGGCCCAAGCCGCAGGCCATAGGCTCCCCGTGCGAAGCTCGTCATCTGTGCCGATGGCGCCTAGAGGAGCCCGTGGTCCGCGAGAGGGCCCACGCTCAGGCCGGCGGCGTCCCAATGTTCCGCCAGGAGCGGCAGTGAGGCAAGCGTTGCCTTCCAGCTGCCCGCCGTGGATGTGCAGTCGGAGTCGTGGAGCAGCACGGTGGCCCCGGGCACGAGAGTGCGCTGGACGTCGTCGACTATGGACTCGGGCGTGGCCTCGTTGCGCCAATCGCGGCCCCAGGTGGTCCACAACACCGGCTTCAAGCCGGCCCGGCGTGCCCCGACAAAGGTCGACGCCGATAGGGCCCCGTATGGAGGGCGCACCCAGACCGGGGTGACGCCGGTCAGCTCCGCCAGTTTGTCCCGCGTGGCCACCATTTCTCTTCCCACCCAGCCCGGCCCGTGACGCAGGTGGTTGGAATGGGTGTAGCCGTGCACTGCGACTTCGTGACCGCGCTCCACAACTTCAGTGGTGAGCTCGGGCCAAGCCGCGGCCATGCTGCCCAACATGAAAAAGGTCGCCCTCCAGCCGAGAGAGCCGAGCGCGTCAAGGAAGGCGGGCGTGGAGGTGGGGTCTGGCCCGTCGTCGAAGGTGAGGGCCACATGTCCCGCCCTGCCTACGCCGGCCAAGCCCGGCGCCCAGCGATTGCGCGCCCGACGCCAACCGGAGGTCGCCGGCCACAGCTGGGCCAGTGCCGCTGCGCCAACAGACGCACCTGCACCAACGGCGATTGCTTTGCCCATGCCGAGGCTGCTCACTGGAGCCTGCTGAAGGGGGCGCTGGCCAGGCCATCGCTGGAAAGCTGCGCCCGAAGGTTGCCAAGCAGGTCGAGGAGGTCTTGCGGCGTCACCTTGAGCCCCTCGACGACGTAGATCTGCCCTGCTTGGAGCTTCGGGACGGCCAGTACCTGGCGGGGGAAGGGGCCACCCGGCGCGATGGGCAATGTAGCGTCCGGGATCACCATCATCAGATGGGCTGAACTGGTGTCGACCAGGTCGAAGATGCTGATGCTGCGGTCGGGGACCAGAACCGCCACCGTCCGGTCGCAGATATCGGAGAGTTGCTCGGCGGAGCGCGTGTCTGAGAGAGCTAGCGCCCAGGGGGTACTAGGCATGCTGTGGCCTCCAGCGGCGCCACCCAGGCCGCCGCTTTCGACGTCCAAGCGCGTGGCTGATAGCGCACGGACCGCTTTGCGGTCAGCCTCCGCGCTGTTAGCGTCCACCACAGCGGTGCTGTGGAGCTCTAGGAGAGCCGACTGCACCGCCCGGCTCGCGAGTTCCTGCGGGCTCAAGCGGACGCCAAGGTAGATCACGTTGCCGGCGCCTGGCGGCGGGTGGGCCACTCCTGCGCCGGCGGCGGCCGCAACGCCCACCCCTGTTGTCAGGCCAACCCAGGCGAGCGCCCCTGCCAGGGCCGTGGCCGATGCTGCCCGGGCCAGCCGTGCGACGGGTCGCAAACGGGGTTGCGGCGGTTCGCCGGACACGGCCAGTTCGCTGACCGCCGTAGCGGCGTCCGCGGAGAACAGTTCGGCCGCCGATGAAAGCTGGCGGTAACGGGCTAACCCGGGCCGGCCAAGGAGCACGAGGTTTTCGAGGAGCTCGTCGCTGCCGGCCGCCAGGGAACTGACGCCTGCCGCGGACATGGCGGCCGCACTGTTGCGGCCGTGGCCGGGGATGGGCCGGAAGCTGACGAGCGGGAGCCCGGCGGACATCGCCTCGAGGGACGTGAGCCCGCCCGCGTTCTCAACCAGGACGTCGCACGCTGCCATTACTCCTGCCATGTCGTCGCTCCAGCCCAGCACGACGACGCGGTAGCCCTTGGCTTTCGCGAGGTCCTCGAGCTGCCTGCGGAGGCCGTCGTTATGGCCGCAAGCCACGACTGGGACCAGCCCGGGCCGCGTCGCGACAAGCTCGAAGGTTTCTCGGACAGCCCCGACGCCCCACGAGCCCGAGGAGATAAGGATGGCCAGCTCGCGCTTGTGCAGGCCAAGCCTGGCCCGCTGCCCGGCGCGCCGTGCTCGGGCCGACGCTGAACTCGGGGCCGACGAGTGGGCTGCAAGTGGCGCTCGGCTGGCCGGTCCGGCGGCCTACCTCCTGCACGGTCCTCGGATGGACCGCAAGGTTGAGGTCGATGCCTCGGTGCGCCCAGAACGGGTGGAAGCCGAAATCCGTGATCACGTTGACGGCCGGCACCCTGAGCGCCGCCCGCTTTCGCAGGTTCAGCCGGGTACGGGTCTTGGCGCGGCAGCGCATGTCCCCGAGCACCTGGGTAGCCACAGGGTAGGTCGATACGACCACGTCGGCACGTACCTGCCTCACCCAGCGGAGGATCCCCCTGCGGGTGCCGAAACTGAGCAACCGGGCGAGGGGCCCAGAAGGAACGGGAACCAGAACCAGACCCGGAAGGCCAGTTCATAGGCCCATGGGGCGTGGCGGAGCTCGGCTTCGTACCCTCTGGTCAGCAACTTGCCTATTCGGAACGGCGTGGCATCGAGAAAGTCCTTGACTTCGACCTGGTGACCGAGGATCCCTAGACGCCGTGCTAGTTCGCGCGCGTTCCCTGCGTCTCCTGCTCCCACGGTCGCCGACACGATGAGGACGCGGAGCGGCCGGGTAGAGCCATGCCAACTCACACTCCAGCACTCTAATTCAACGAGAATTGACCGATCGAGGCTGATTTGACCAGCGTCGCCAGCTTCGGTGAGGTCGGGTAGCTTGGGGCGATGACATTGGCTCGGCGGTGGACCTCCCGGTTGGCTTGTCCCAAGTTCGCGGCGCGCCGGGGGCGTGCACAGGCGTGAAGGCCGTCGTACTGGTCGGCGGAGAAGGCACGAGGCTGCGGCCTCTCACGTTTTCCACTCCCAAACAGATGTTGCCGGTGGCCGGCCGGCCGGTCATAGAGAGGGTCGTCGAACACCTTGCTGGGCACGGCGTGGATGAGGTGGTCCTATCGCTTGGGTACCGGCCGGACGCGTTCCTCGCCGCTTACCCCGGGGGTCGCTGTGGGGATGTCAAGTTGCACTACGCAGTTGAGAGCTTTCCGCTTGACACCGCCGGTGCTATCGCCTTCGCCGCCGGCGAGGCGGGCATCGGCGACGAGACGTTCGTGGTCGTAAACGGCGACGTGCTAACCGATATAGACCTCACAGCATTAATAGAGTTCCACCGCGAGCGCGGCGGGGAAGGGACGATAGCCCTGACACCGGTAGATGACCCGTCGCGCTTCGGGGTTGTCCCAGTGGACAGCAGCGGCATGGTGGAGGCGTTTATCGAAAAACCGCCTGCGGCGGAGGCTCCCACCAACATGATCAACGCGGGCATCTATGTGCTGGAGCCGTCGTTCCTCGAGCGGGTGCCTGCCGGAAGGCGTGTATCAATCGAGCGCGAAGTGTTCCCGCGCCTTGTTGAGGCCCGTACGCTCTACGCGTTGGGTTCAGATGCGCTCTGGACCGACATGGGTACCCCGGAAAAGTACCTGGAAGCCAACTTGACCTGGGCACAGCGTGAGCGTCGTCTGGCCGACGGGGGCCAAGCGGGGCACCCTGGGGCCGTCATTGCGAACAGCGTCCTGCACGACGACGTCCGGATCGAGGAGGGTGCAGTGGTCCGCGACGCTGTCGTGCTCGAGGGAGGCTACGTCCGAGCTGGCGCGGTGGTGCGCTATTCCGTCCTGGGCCGCAACGTCGTTGTGGGCTTGGGGGCAGTCGTAGAAGCCCTCTCCGTCCTAGGCGATGGCTGGGTTGTTGCTGCTGGGGACGTCCTGAGCGGCGCCCGGCTCCCAGCCGCCTGAGCGGGCCTGGCTGGTCTCTTACTGCCCGGCAGGCTCGTCCAAAGCACGTCCTGCGATCAGGTGGATGACGAGGCCGGTCCACCCGGTCTGGTGGGACGCTCCGAGGCCGGCGCCCGTGTCCCCATGGAAGTACTCGTGGAACCATATGAGGTCGCGCCAACGCGGGTCTTCCTGCAGCAGTCGGTTGGCGCCGTGCACAGGCCGGTGCCCTTCGCTTCCTTTAAGGAACAGTGAGATGAGCCGCCGTGAAAGATCGTTGCCCACATCGCGGAGGTTCAACTGGTTTCCCGAACCCACCGGGTGCTCGACCTTGAGCTGGTCGCCGAAGTACCTCCAGTAGCGGTAGAGGGCCTCGATGATAAGGAAGTTCATGGGGAACCAAACCGGCCCGCGCCAGTTGGAATTACCGCCGAAGAGGGGCGTGGTCGACTCCGCTGGTTCGTAGTCGATGCTCGACGAAAAGCTCCCGATCACCATGGTGAAAGGATGCTCCAGGTGGTAGCGAGACAAGCTGCGGATCCCGTAAGGCGAGAGCATCTCGTTCGGGTCGAGGACTCGCCGGAGCACCCGTTGCAAGGAATCGGAGGTTCCCACCGACAACAGGCGGCGGTCGCCCATCCCGGGCACCCGGGTGTGGGCGATGTATGCGGCAAGGACGGGTTTGTTTTGCTCGAACCACTCGGTGCGCTCCATGAAGTCCGGGAGTTTGGCCGCGAGTGCGGGGTGCAGTGTCGTGACGGCCAGAAGGGGCACGACGCCCACCAATGAACGCACCTTCATCGGGAGCGCGCTCCCGTCCGGGAACCTGATGACGTCGTAAAAGAAACCGTCGTCGACGTTCCAGAGGCCCTGGCTGTGCATTGCCTCTGCGATGTAGGCGAAGTGCTCGTAGAACTTGATGGCGACGTCCTCATACGTCTGGTCGTGGTCGGCCAGGCGCAACGCCATCTCGAGCAAGGAGATGCAGTACATGGCCATCCAAGCCGTACCGTCGGATTGCTCGAGGACACCGGGGACCGGTAGAGGGCGGGAACGGTCGAACAGCCCGATGTTGTCGAGCCCGAGGAACCCCCCCTGAAAAACGTTGTTCCCTTCGGCGTCCTCTTGGTTGACCCACCACGTGAAGTTGATGAGCATCTTGTGGAACACGCGCTCCAGGAAGTCGTAGTCAGGTGGCAAGCCTTGGATGGCCCTGCGATGCATATCGGTACGCCACACGGTCATCGCCGCCCACGCTTGGACCGGAGGGTTCACGTCGCCAAAGTCCCATTCGTAGGCCGGAAGCTGGCCGTTGGGGTGCATGTACCACTCGCGACCGAGAAGTATGAGCTGCGATTTGGCGTACTCCGGGTCGAGGTGAGCCAGCGCCACGGCGTGGAAAGCGAGGTCCCACGAGGCGTACCAAGGGTACTCCCACGAGTCCGGCATCGAGATGACCTCGCGGTTCGAAAGGTGCGTCCAGCGGGAGTTCCTCCCGTCGAGCCTCTGCGAAGGGGGTGGCGGTTGGGTCGGGTCCCCGTGAAGCCAGCGCTGGACGTCGTAGTGGTAGTACTGCTTGCACCAAAGCATCCCGGCCGACGCCTGCCGCAACACCGTTGATTCGTCGGGGGTGATGTCGACGGGTGAGATGCTGGCGAAGTACTCGTCCGCTTCCGCCTTACGCTTGGAGAGCACAGCGTCAAAGCCTTCACCTAGGTCTCCGGGCTCTTCCGCGAAGCGCAACCGGATCCGCGCGGTAGCACCCGGTGCAAGTTCCAAGTGGTAGCGAAGCGAAGCCTTGGTACCGCTGAGCGCGGGGTTCACCGTTTCGGTCCCGTAGACGATGTGATCGGAGATGCCGTCTTTGGGGTAGTCGGGGCCCGAAGCGCCCCAAAGCTTTCGCGCGTTGGTTTCGTTGTCACAGAACAACGGCTCGGGGAGCCGGCCGTCCGTGCCGGCCCCCCGGCGAGGATCCGCAGTCCCGTACCCTCGCAATGAAGGGCCAAGTTTTGCACAGCCCCCTGGGCAACAGTGCCCGTCTCGGGCCGGACCACGATGGAAGGGCGGGCGACGCCGAAGTCCCAGCTCCATCGGTTACGGAACCAGACCGTCGGAAGGACGTCCAGCGGGGCCGGATCCGGGCCTACGTTTTCTACTTCGATTTGCCACAGGATGTCTTCAGGCATGTGCTTGGCCCACGTCACAGTAACGACGAAGTAGCGGCCGGCATCGAAGATCCCGGTGTCCACGAGCTCGTACTCCGGGTCTTTGCGGCCTCTGCGGGCGTTCTCCGCCACGAGAATCCTCATACGGGAACCTCGCTTGAGGGTAGTGGTAGCGCCACTGCAGCCAACTTGAAGTCGGCGTCGCGTCGAGGTTCCACCAACACTCCTTCACGTCTTCGCCGTGGTTGCCCTGAGAGTTCGTAAGCCCGAAGAGGCGTTCTTTGAGGAACGGATCCTGCCCGTTCCAAAGGCTGAGACCTAGGCAGACGGCCTGCTCGTCGTCGCAGATGCCGGCCATGCCGTCCTCATTCCAGCGATAGGCCCGTGAAATGGCGTGCTCCCAAGGGAAGTACGACCAGGCGCTGCCGTCCGGCGAGTAGTCTTCACGGACGGTGCCCCAAGCCCTGTCGGCAAGGTAGGGCCCCCATCTTCGCCAAGGGACACCGGGAACATCGGCCTCTTGCAGCCGTCCCCACTCGGCTCCTATGGCTGAAACTGGCTCGTTCGGTGGGTGCTGGCCCGGGTGAGAAGCGTCCGGTCGAGCAACCCTTGGTTGGCCTCCTGCGGTGCTCATACGTGGCCATCTTGCCAGATCCGAGCAGGTTGCAAGAGAAAGGAGCAGCGTGATGCCACCCTGCGGTGCCATTTGTTGCTCCAGTTCTGCCTCGGAGATGCCGAAGTTACGAGCTTGTACGGGGTAATACTTGACTTAGCGCGCGATACCGTCTCTAATGATGTGTTTAGACAGTGCGAAATCTTCCCAACTTCCCCCGCACGCCTAGGAGGCAGCAATGAACAGATCTCAGCTTGTAGAGGAGATAGCAAGTACTACAGGGCTTACGAAGCGCCAGGCCGAAGAGGCCGTCGACGCTTTCGTAGGGACAATCGGTGACCAAGTCAGGTCCGGGACCAAGGTAACGATTTACGGTTTCGGAAGCTTCAACCCGACGGCACGCAAGGCACGTACAGGCCGCAACCCGCGGACCGGCCAGCCCGTCAAGATCGCCGCATCCAAGGGCATCCGCTTCAGCCCGGCCACTGGTTTCAAGGCCGATCTCAACAGCAAGAAGGCCGCTCCCAAGAAGGCGGCACCCGCCAAGAAGGCAGTAGCCGTGAGGGCGGCAGCCAAAGCACCCGCCGCCAGGTCGACCACCCGCGCCACGGCGACCAGAGCGGTCAAGGCCGCCCCGGCAGGCAGGGCTTCTAAGGCCGCTGCGGCCAAAACGAGCGGCCGCAAGGCCGTCGCCGCGAAGGCTCCCGCACGGCCCGTTGGCCGCCCCCCCAAGAAAGTCGCTGCAGCAGTGAAGGTTGTCAAGCGAGCGGCTCCGGCCAAGGCAGCTGTCAAGAAGGCTGTAGCTAAGAAGGTCGTAGCCAAGAAGGTCGTCGCGAAGAAGGCTGCCGTCAAGAAGGTTGTCGCCAAGAAGGTTGCGCCGGCCAAAGCAGCAGTCAAGAAGGTCGTTGCGAAGGCCAGCAAGGCAACCAAATCCGCGAAGTCGACCAAGGCTCCTGCAAAGTCGGCCAGGGCCGCCAAGCGTTAGTCCCCTCAGTCGGTTGGTACCGGCTGGCAGATGTTGGGCCAGCCGGGGCCAATCGCTAGCGTTGTCCAAGGTGCCTGTCCTGTAAGGGGACAGGCACCTTTTGGTTTAATGGACTGACCAGTTCACAGCGTTTCGCACGGTCTTGTTCAGCGGGCCGGCGCGACGTACCCCCTACGCTTTAGGATCACGTAGCCGGCGGAATGTACCGTGCGGAAGTCATTGCGTAGGTAGTTCTGCAGCGGCGGCGCGTCCCATGGGATCCGGCGCTCCTGGTACCCGAGGGCAAGGACCACGTAATCGGCGTGCTCGAGGGCATTGAGCCAGATCTTGACCGACGCCGGTGATTGTGCCTCAGGCGAAATAGCGGGGTAACCGCCGTCCGAACTGATCGTCGTGCCGAAGGCGTCGGTTACCGCCGTGCAGCCCGGCACGGCAGCAGTGAAGCGGTCGGCGAGTAGCAACGTGGGGGCATCATCGCCCAATACGCAGGCGCCGGCGGGCACGAAACGATGGATGAGGGCCACGTCGGGTAGCCCACCGCGGCTGGACCGGACGACGTGAACGGCGTGAACAGCACCGGCGAGGAGTACGGCGGCCGTAAGGACGGCGGCTGTTGCCGGAGCAAGAAAGGCGATGCGGCACGCGGCCAACCCCAGCATCAGGGCGAGAAAGGGCCCGAAGAACGCAGCGTAGTGGTAGTAGTAGGCGGCGGGAGTAGCCAAGGCCGTGCCGGTGAGAAGGACTATGGCGACGGCGACGGTATCGAGGCGGGTGAACCATCCGGCCGGGAGCGCGGCGGTTGGGTGAGGGCGAGCTCGTATGCGCTCTGCGACGTAACCGCCCACGACGAGCACGACCACCACGACGGCAAGGAGAACGGCCAGGGTGCGTTCGCTGGGATCGGGCAACGGGGTGGGTACTTCCGACGGCGGGGAGCCAATGAGCGAGGTGAGGCGGTCATAGATCGAGGGTTCGACACTGGCCGTGCGTGAGAGCTGAGTGACGACCACGTCGTGGACAAAGGCATTGGGGGCGAGAGCGAAGAACGGCCCGCACACCACGGCGAGGGCTCCCGCCGTGCCCGCCAGGAAAGGGACGAGGCGCCGGCGCGCGGGCGAAGCCAGGAGCGCGGCCGCCACCACAACAAAAGGAAGGACCGCGAAGGCCTTGCAGGAGCAAGCAAGACCAAAGAACGCGCCGCCTACCACGAGCGCGCCGGTGCGCCCGCTCAGCCTGTCCCCCTCGAAGACAGCCGCCAGCCCAAGCACGCACAAAGTGGCACAGAAGGGCTCGAGCATCACGGTGCGCTGGTCGATCAGGCACACCGGGTACACGGCCATGGCACCGCACGCGACGGCAACGGTAAGCACACCGCGGTGGCGCAACATCCAACCGAGCGCCACTACGCCAACCGTCTCGACGAGCGGCACGACAACCCGGGCGGCGGCAAAAGCCGTCGCAGTGCCCACGGAACGGGACCACAGAGCAAACGGGAGCATGGCGACAGGCACGCCCGGCGGCTGGTCGTCTACGAAGTTTCGGTACGGGAAAATCCCATGAGCGAGGCGGACCGAGGTCCCGAACCACACGCCGTCGTCGTACTCGAGGTACTGGTGCAACTCCCGCAGCCCGAACAGCTGGTACCAGCCCATAGCAAGGCTGAAAGCAGCGGCCACGCACACGACCAGAGCGGTTACCGAAAGGCGTCGAGCCTGCAACCCGGCAGGGACGCGGCCCCTCGAGCCTTCCATGGACCAAGGACCGCCGTAATGGGCCAAGATGTTTAGGGAGTAACCGCCGCCATGTCCGCCGGGAAATCGACGTCCCACGCCAAACCTGGGTCGTGGATGACCCGCCAAGGTACCCCCGTCCGCCGGGCCTCATCTTGATGGCGTAAGAACGAGCCCGGCCCGTACGAAAAGGAGAACCCGCACTGAGCCGGCAGGCTGATCACGTTGGTCCCGTCGAGGTGACGGTCCGGGACGAGCGCGATGCCGTCGATGTCCGCTAGCCATTCGAGCTCTGTTGCGAGAGGGAGGTCAGCGTGCGCAACAACCAATCGCTCGAAACCTTCGGCACCGAGTTGCGCGACAGCCGTCCCGACGGCGCCATTGAGACCGAGACCCGGCTCGAGTAGGGCACGAGCGCCGAGATTTTCGGCCCAAGCCGCAACTTCGAGGTCGTCACAGACGACTATTACCGGCAGGGGCCGCGAGGCGTTTATTACGTGCTCGGCCATTTCGCGCGCGAGGGCAACCCGTTGTTCAGGGCGCAGGACGGAGGCCAGCCGCATCTTTGCGTTGGAAAAAGCTTTCACAGGGATGACAACCGCACCTGTGCCACGGGCCCCGGAGCTCACTGCGCCATCATATAGGCGGCGCGGGAATGGCGGTCACCGAGCTTGGGCCCGGTGGGATGGGGAAGATTGCCGTAGCTGGGCCTCGTTGGCCCCGATGTTGCTAGCGTGAAGCCATGAGAGTGGCGTTCGGGACCGACGAAACCACGCCGGTGACCGAGGAGCTGAAGGACGACCTCGTTCACCTTGGCTACGAACTCGTGGTGGTCGCCGACCCGCTCCGCTGGGCCGAGGCTGGCCGGGCGGTCGGGGAGGCGGTGGCAAGTGGGACGGCCGACGTGGGCGTTGTTTGTTGTTTCACCGGCGCTGGCGTGGCTATGGCGGCCAACAAGGTCCCTGGAGTCAGGGCGGCGGTTTGCACCGACGCCGAAACGGCGCGAGGCGCACGCCAATGGAACGACGCCAACGTCCTGGCGCTCAGCCTCCGGCTCACCACGGCAGAACTCGGCCACGAAGTAATAGATGCTTTCTTCAGGAGCGGCCCTGATGGTTCGGAAGCCGACCAGATAGCGCTCTTGGCGTAAGGTATAGCGGATGGCGAGCAGCGGGGCCCGCTACGGGACGCCGCCAACGTTGGCTTTCGAAAGCGACGCTTGGGCGGCTGGGCACGAAACGGTCGTAGGTGTCGACGAAGTTGGGCGCGGTGCGTGGGCCGGGCCGCTGATGGTGGGCGCTGCGGTCTTACCGCGGGGCCGGCGGGTATACGGGGTGCGGGATTCGAAAATGCTCCCCGAAGACCGTCGCGAGGCCCTTTTCGACCGCGTCGCCGGGTGGTGTTCGGCATGGGCGGTCGGGGCTGCGACGCAGGTGGAGTGCGACACCCTGGGCATGGCCGAAGCGCAACGGGTGGCGGCTCGGCGCGCTTTGGAGGGCCTGGGCGCGGTACCCGACCTGGTGTTGATCGACGGGAAATGGGACTTTGTCGGGACCGGCAACACGGTGAGGATCGTGCGCGGAGACGCTCGGTGCCTTTCTATAGCGGCCGCGTCCATGCTCGCCAAGGTCACCCGCGACCGCCAGATGAGAGCCGTCGCGCCGCACTACCCCCACTACGAGTTCCAGGACAACAAGGGGTACCCGTGCTGGCGTCACAAGATGGCGCTCCAGGCCTATGGGCCATGCACCATCCACAGGCGCACGTGGGTGTTCATGGACGGCCTCAGTTGGGATATGCGTACCCACCGGGAGGGCGATGCTGACGGTGAGCTCGCCGAGCATGAACAGATGGAGCGAGACGAGTGATCATCCAGGTTGAGGGACTACGCAAGTCCTTTGGTCCCGTCGAGGCGTTGCGGGGCGTGGACTTCTCTGTCCCCGAGGGAAAAGTGCTCGGCCTTCTCGGTCCCAATGGTGCCGGCAAGACCACAGCGGTTCGGATCCTGACCACCCTGCTGGAGCCCAGCAGTGGCCGGGCGACGGTTTGTGGTTACGACGTCTCGCACCAGGCGGCGGCCGTGAGGCGCGTGATCGGCCTTGCGGGGCAGGCGACGGCGATCACGCCCGACCTGACCGGCTTTGAGAACCTGGAAATGGCCGGGCGCCTGTACCACCTGGGCAAGCAGACCTCCCGCCGCCGCGCCGGCGAGCTTTTAGAACGTCTCGACCTGGCCGACGCCGCCACGCGGCCGGCCAAGACGTACTCAGGAGGGATGCTACGGCGCCTCGACCTGGCTGCGAGCCTTATCGGCCAGCCGAGGGTCCTTTTCTTCGACGAACCCACGACCGGTCTCGACCCCCGCAGCCGTGTGGGGATGTGGGCGATTATCCGTGAGCTTGTTGCCGGCGGCACGACCCTTTTGCTCTGTACCCAGTACCTCGACGAAGCGGACGAGCTAGCCGACAACATTGTGGTCATCGACCATGGGCTGGTCATTGCATCGGGAACATCGGGGGAGCTGAAAGACCGCATCGGCGGCGACGTGGTCGAGTTCTCGGTTACAGACCGCGCCAAGCTGCAGGCTGCCGTCGAGGCCGTGTCCACCCTCGGCGAGGGGGCACCGGTCGTGGACAACGAGGAGCGTCGTGTCCAGGTCCGAGCGGGCGGGCGAGGTTCGCAAGTACTGGTCGAGGTCGTACGGTCCCTGGACGTTGCCGCGGTGGCGACAGCGGGGTTGGCTCTGCGCCGGCCATCCCTTGACGACGTGTTCATGTCTCTGACAGGCCACGCCGCCGAGGAGGCCGACGGCGACGGTGCGGCGGCGGGCAGCGGTAAGGGTCGCAAAGGCGGGGGCGCAAAACGCGCTCCAAGAGGAGGGCAGTGATGGCGAGCACCGGACTTAACGCGGATGTCGGCCCGACGTTCGAGCTCACTGATCCCGGGCTCGCGCAACGGGCCCGTTGGGTGATCGAAGATTCGCTTGTAATGACAAAGCGAAATTTGATCGTCTGGTGGCGTGTACCCGCGTACATCTTCTTTACCGTCGTACAGCCGGTCATGTTCACCCTGCTGTTCCGCTACGTCTTCGGCGGGGCGATAAAGGTCCCCGTCCCAGGTGGTTACGTCGACTATCTCATCCCCGGCATCATCGCCCAAACTGCGGGCTTCGCTTCCTTCAGTACGGCTATCGGCCTTGCCAGAGAGCTCCAACGAGGCGGGATCGACCGGATAAGGAGCATGCCCACGGCGCGCTCGGCGTTCCTCATTGGGCGTCTGACCGCAGACACGCTCCGCTTGCTGTTGACCATCCTGGTGATGGTCGCGGTCGGTTATGCGGTCGGCTTCCGCTTCAGCGGCGGGTTCGGCGGTGCTATTGGGATGATCGCGTTGTCGGCCTTGCTGGGTCTCGCTGTGTGTTGCGTTTCTGCGTATATCGGCCTCGCCGTCAAGGACGAGGAAGCCGTGCAGGCCTTCGGGCTCATCTGGGTCTTCCCTTTGACGTTCATCTCATCTGCGTTCGTCCAAATCCAGACGATGCCATCGTGGTTGCAGGGCTTTGCTCGCAACCAGCCCTTCACTGAAGTCATCGACGCGCTCCGGCTCCTCGCTCTCGGCCACCGCGTGCAACCTGTGATCGGCCAGAGCCTGACCTCGTCCGTATTGCAAAGCGTCGCCTGGCTCCTAGGAGCGATCATCATTTTCGTGCCTCTCGCGAACGCGGGCCTACAGGCGGGCGTAAAGCTCTCTGGTGCCGCCGCCCGATGCCATAGCCCAGGCGCTCGCTCGTGCAGCGGAGGGCCTCCCAAATCGCGAGGACCGGCCTGAACAACTGGCCATGGCGCAAGCGGTCGGCGAGGCTATCGAGGGACATCGCCATCTCGTCGTCCAGGCTGGCACCGGGACCGGAAAGAGCCTCGCCTACCTGGTGCCCGCTCTCGCTCTCGGCGCAAGGGTAGTTGTCTCTACAGCCACCAAGGCCTTGCAGGACCAGCTCGCGGGGCGAGACCTGCCGCAGCTGAGCCGTTCTCTCGGCGTGCGTTTCACCTTTGCCGTCTTGAAAGGCCGTTCCAACTACGTGTGCCTCCAGCGGGTCGCAGAGCTCACTGGTGGCGAGACGCGAGGCGAGCAGATGCAGCTCGGCGACGTGGGTTCGCTTCCGCAAGCAGGGCTCGGGGCGCTCGGCCGTGAGGTGCTCCGCCTCGCCGCCTGGGCGACCGGTAATAAGAACGCCACCGGGGATGAGAACGCCGCTGGGGTCAAGAACGCCGCTGGGGGCAAGCAAGCCGCTGGGGATAAGAAAGCCGGTCCCGGGCCGCTCGTTTCCGGGGATAGGGCGGAACTTGCCTGGGAGCCGAGCGAGGCCGCTTGGGCACAGGTGAGCACGGGTTGGCGTGAGTGCCCTGGCGCGGCACAATGCCCTTCGGGAGGGGAGTGCTTCGCCGAGGCCGCCCGCCGGCGTGCTGGAGAAGCCGATGTCGTCGTGGTCAATACGCACCTTTACGCAACCTCGCTCTCGATCAAGGAGGCCGAACTGCTGCCCCCTCACGATCTGGTCGTGTTCGACGAGGCCCACGAGCTCGAAGACATCGTTTCCGCCGCCTTCGGTTTCGACCTCAGCCAGGCACGCCTGGTCGCGGTGGCACGTTCGGCGCGCGCTCTGGTCGCAGACGCATCGGTTGCGAGCGATGTGGAAGATGGCGCAACGCTCCTGGGAGGTGCCCTTCGCCCACGCCGCGACCTGGCTCTCGTGCGGCCGATCGACGACGACGTCGCGCAGGCCCTCGGCCTCGTGAGGAGCGCGCCAGCCGGTTGCTCGAGGAACTTCGCAAGGCGGGCCGTGCTTCTGACGGTGCCCCGGAACCACGACGTTTGCGGGCGCAAAAGGCTGTGTCCCACTTAATTGATGACATCAGCGAAATTTTGGAGCTGCCCGACAGCGACATCGCCTGGGTGGAAGGTCCTGAGCATGCGCCGATGTTGCGGGTGGCACCGATCGATGTGGGCGGGGCCTCACCGAGCGGCTCTGGAAAGGAGAGGGCGCACCTACCGCCGTCCTCGCCAGCGCCACCATCCCGCCGCATCTCGGCGAGCGGCTCGGGCTTTCGCCCGGTTCCTACGACGAGATCGACGTTGGCAGCCCTTTTTCCTACAAGGACCAGGCGTTACTTTACTGCCCTGTGCACCTGCCCGACCCGAGGGCGGCCAATTTCGAAGCTGCGATGCACGAAGAACTGGTCGCGCTTATCGAGGCGTCCCAGGGCCGGGCACTTGCGCTGTTCACCAGCTGGCGGGCCATGCAAGCCGCCGCCGAAGTGGTTCGCGGTCGCACCCCGTGGAAAATTTTCACGCAGTCCGACCTGCCCAAGCCAAAGCTGGTAGCGGAGTTCACGTCCGACGAGCATTCGTGCCTGTTTGCCACCATGGGTTTTTGGCAAGGCGTCGACGTCCCGGGGCCGTCCTTGTCCTTGGTGACCATCGACCGGATCCCGTTCCCGCGCCCCGATGACCCCCTGTTACGGGCACGTCGGGCTGCCCTCGGGCGCGCGCGCGTTCGAGCTGATAGATGTGCCCCGCGCGGCCACGCTGCTGGCTCAAGGCGTCGGTCGCCTCGTGCGGTCAAGGGAGGACCGCGGTGTCGTCGCCGTCCTGGACAGAAGGCTTGGGAAGGCGCCCTACCGTTGGCACCTGGTCCACGCTCTGCCACCCATGCGGCGGACCCGGTCAAGGGTTGAGGTTGAGGCCTTCCTCGCTTCGTTGCGCCCGGGTGCCGCGAGCGTTTGAGATTCTGGGTTTTCTGCGGTTTCCGGGATCACCGATCGATCGTCAGCCGTGGCCTAGGCTTCTGACCACGTCAGATCTGCGCCGAAAAACGGCTTGGTGCCTAGAGCGGGCGCTCCTGCAAATTCCTTCGTGCTTATAACTCTGGGCACTGGCGGCGTGCCTAGCATTGTCGCTTTGCTCGACGAAAGGTGGGCTCAATGACCCGTCCCAGAAATGCTGCTAGGCGTTTGGCAATTCCGAGCATTGCCATCGTCTGCGCGGCCTCGTTGCTCGCTAGTGTAGGCGGCTCCACGGAGGCCTTGAGCGCAAGCACCAAACCGGCGGTCAGCGCCGAGCCGGGCTCGGCCGCCAAGACGACCTCGACCACTAGCCCGTCCAAGTCATCAGGTGGCGCCACGGGTGGCAGCACCGCGGTGCCCGTGGGAGTGGGCGACCCACATGCCACGTCGAGCGCGAGCGTGACCTTCACGCCCAACACGGTCGTCATCAGTCCCAGTCAGGTCAGCAGCAGCCTTCGCTCGGTTTCGGCCGACGGCTCGACCTACACCTTCTCTAATAGTTCAGGGAAGCTGGGCGAGCTCGCGAAAGGCAAGGTCATGTTGCTCGAGGGCTTCGATGCCGCCGTCGTGACGGGCGTGCAACATGCCGGGAGCTCGCTCGTTGTTTCCGCGGCGCCTGCCGAACTGTCCGACATTGTCCAGTCGGGGAGCATTCACGTCGATGCCCCACCCGATTACAGCGACGCCTTCGGGACCGCAACTAACGACGCTTCGGCAGGCACGGACTCCACGGCGGCTTGGTCGCCCAATGCCAGCGGGGGACCAGTTGAGATCGCCCGGGCAGTACCCGACGCTTCTCCCCTAGGCGCTGCAGGGCGCACCGAAAACGCTCCTCGCGTTGGCGCTGCAGGACGCATCGAAAACGCTTCTCGCCTTGGCGCTGCAGGGCGCATCGAAGAGGTGCCCGACGGCTTCAGCGGTCACGGTTGGCAGTACACCGGCCACGACCCGACAGGCAAGTTCACGTACTCGATCTCCCTCGTCGCTTCGGCCGCGGGGCTCCAGGCATACGGTGGTTTCTGCTATTCGAGCGACGGATCCGGGAACGTCTCGGGGACCTGCGGCGGGCCGCTATCTCTCAGTGGACAGATCAATGGCACGGTCAGCTGGTCGAACGCGGTCTCGGTTATCGACGTGACCAAGGGCCAGCCCCCCAAGGGGAACTTTTCCCTATCAGGGCTGACCTTCAAGCTGCATGTCACCTACACTGCGCTTCGCAAGACCGGTACCCAGATCGGCGCCAAACTGCCGCCGTTCAACCTGCCCTTCTCCTTCGAGATGCCGGTCTGCCCGCCGCCGGCCTTCTGTGGGGGTGTGCCGCTTTACACCAAGAACGAGCTGAGCCTGCTGCTAACGCTTGGGATCTCCTCAAAGGACGCTGTTATACGGGGCGGTTTCACGATGCTCGTATCGGGGCCGGGTTCCGTCGTGGACCAGTCCGGGTTCAAGGTGCTCGCCGGCTCTTCTTCATCGTTCCACCTGAGCGGGATGTTCGACCCGGGGACCTCGGTCACTCTCGGTGCATCGGCTGTGGAGGTGGCGCTTCAAGACAAGGTGTCGCTAGGCCTCGGCGTCAAATGGTTGAACGCGATGTTCTACATCGCGCTTATTGCAGCAATCGGGCAGGTGACCGGGTCCGAGGTGGCGAGTGAGTTCTGTCAGAACTTCTATGCGACCTTTACGATCAAAGGCGGGGCCGAAGTCCAGCTCTGGATCTTCAAAGTCCCGTTAGTGTCAGTGACTCTATGGACTAAGTCCGAAAAGATGACACAGTCGCCGTGTTAGCGGCGCCCGCGCGGGCGGAGAAGGTTTGGTGCCACATCGGCCGCCATTTCTGTCCTCGCCGGCGCAACGCTTGTCGCCGGCCCGGCTCCGAACGCCAGCGCGGCCAGCGTGCCTGCCGCGAGCATGCCGCCCGGCGCAGCCGCCGCAGCCATGGCGCCTGCGGCCAGCATGCCTGTCGCGCCCCTGGTTGTCGCCAGTACAACCATTGCGAGCGCCGGCAACCCGACCGGTACCGGGGCGCTGACCGTCATTAATACCTCCACAAACGTAGGCAGCACGCCCATAAAGGTCGACGCCGACCCGGTCGCCCTCGGAGTGTCTTCGAACGGTGCCACGGCGTATGTCGTGGGCGCGTACAACGACGACACCGGGCGCCCCGGGGACCTAATCCCGGTCAGCACATCGACGCATACGGTCGGCAAAACCGTGAAGGTCCCCAACCCGATAGGCGTTGCGGTCCCTCCGAGCGGCAACACGGTTTACGTCCTCGGAGGCTTCGACGCTGCTTCCCAGCCGCCGGGTACCCCGTCCGACCTCTATTCCGTAGACACGGCCACGGGTGCTATCGGCAAGGTCATCAAGGTTGCGAGTAACCCATCAGGGATCGCAGTCACTCCGAATGGCCGGGACCTCTACGTGCTCGGTGCCAGCGAGGTGACGCCGGTTGTCACTGCCACCTTCGCTGCCTCTGCGGCGGTCAAACTCACGGCCACCGGGATTGCCATCTCGCCGAATAGCAATACGGCGTACCTCACCGACCCGGGCAACCTCGAAGTCGTCCCGCTGGCCACTGCCAGCAATACCCGCGGGAAACCGATCGGGACCGGCCCCTATGTACCGGGTGCCCTCGCGCTCTCACCGAACGGCCAGGATCTCTACGTCGTGGGCACCCCCGACGCGGCGCTCGGGCAGGGATTGCGCGACGCCGCACTGCTGATCTTCAACACTGCCACGGGTACCCTCCACAAAACCGTGAACCTTGGCCCCTCTTCGGAGGCGGACGGTTGGGCCATGACCCTCACGCCAAACGGCCAAATGGCCTACGCTCTGGGGTACGCCAAGACGTCTTCGCAGGCGCTGGTCGTCCCTGTCAAAACGGCGACCGAGGTGGCCGGTTCCCCCATTCACGTCGGCTTCAACTCTTCGACGATCATCGCCTCGCCCAGCGGGACATGGGTCTACGTCCTCGACGACGGCACACCGCCTGGCAGTTCGGGCCCAAAGCGCGGGGAGCGTCGTGGCGATCGACGTCGCTACCGGCAAGGCCGGCAAACCGATTCCGCTCGTTCCCTACGCCCAGGTGATGGCAACCAATTAAGGCGCCGTGAGGCTGTGTTGGGACCGTAACGGGTTGGTCGTCACAGCCCGGGTGTTTTCTGGGCTTCGTGGAGAAGACAACACGTCTCGCGCTCGGCCATCTCGCCGCCAGCCAACGCGGGCTTTTTTCGGTCGCCCAGGCGAGCGCTATCGGCATCAGCAACCTCCAACTGTTACGAGCAGAGTCTTCCGGCGCTCTTCGTCGAGTGCGGCGAGGCGTCTATGCGATGGCCGGGGTTGCGCTGTCGCCTTGGGAGCAGATCGTCGCCGCGGCCTTGGCAGCTGGACCGGACGCGGTCGTTTCTCATGCCAGCGCCGCCGCCGTGCACCGGTTCGAGTACGGGCCGCTCGGAAGCGTCGAGTTGACGCTGCCCCGCCAGGGTTACTCCCGACCGCCTGGTGTCACAGTGCACAGGAGCACCGATCTGGCGGCGGAAGACATCGTCGAAAGGAATGGCGTGCTCGTTACCTCTGCACCGCGGACACTCGTGGACCTCGCGGGCCGGCTCGGGCCCGCTCTCACAGAGAAGCTTGTCGACGAGGGGCTCATAGAGCGGCGCTGGACCGTGGAGCAGCTGCAGGATTGCCTGAACCGTGCCCGACAGAATGTTCCTGGCAGGGACAAGCTCCGGGAGCTATTGGCGTTACGAGCCGAAGAGCCGAACGCGGACAGCGTGCTGGAAACCCGTGTGTTCCGGGCGCTCCAAGCCCTCATGCCGTTCGAAGTGCACTTCAGTACCGTGCTCGGCGGCCGTGTCTACGTAATCGACGCTGCGTGGCCAGAGGACAGAGTCGGGGCGGAGGTTGTCGGACGGGCGCACAGAGTCGCGTCTCGTTCCGCGTTTGACCGTGAAAGACGAAAGCTCAACGAACTCGCAGCTTTTGGCTGGAAAGTCGCCCATTTGACGGCTGTCATGTCGCCGCAAGAGATGATCGCTGCGGTCCGCTCGCTCCTAGTGCCCGCTCGCTCTGCGTCTGGTGGGCTCCTATTCGAAAAGCGAATAAAACTGCGCCAGACGCGGAGCCAAAGTATAAAAGTGCAACAGACAACGCCTTGAAACCGCCCGTCTGGTGGGAGTTTTACGCGATAGGGGCGCGACGGCGGCGACGGCGGCGACGGCGGCGGCAGGGGCGGCAGGGGCGGGGCGCGGGGGGCGGTGACACGTGGGTGGAGCCGCCGGGCTGCTCAGCTCGCGCTGGTGACGGCGGTGCCGGGAACGCCGGTCTCGCTGGAAACGCCGGTCACGCCCGTGCCGCTCGCGACGCCGGTAGCGCCCGTCCCCGTCCCGCCCGTCCCCGTCCCGCCGGTCCCAGTCCCGCCGGTCACGGGGGTAGTCGCCGTGGGTGTCCCCACCCAGACGGCTAGTTGGCCGTCGACCGTGCCGGCCACGACGGGTTCCTGGTTAACGTAGGTAGCGGCGTCGGTCTGGGCGTAAACGGTCCCGGTGAACGCCGGCGTAAGAGTGCCGAGCTGCTGCCATGTGTTGCCTGCGTTGTCGGAGGTCCAAAGGCCAGCGGGCGTGAACTGCGCCCCAGCGGCTCCGCCGACGGGGGCGGGCCAAACTTCCGAGGGCGCGTCCCGGTCCCCGCTCAGGCCCAGCCAAGTGGTCGTCCCGTAGGCGATGTCATCGAGGGGGGCCGATTCTGGTCCGCTCGGGCCGCCCCCGCCGGGCCCGGTGAACGCGGCCGGTTGTTGCTGCCAAACCGTGCCGTCGCTCGACGCCCACAACTGTGGTCGCTCGACCTGGCCGCCCCCGGTCGACTCCCCGTAAGCGAGGAAGCTGCCGCCGGTCCATAGGCACCCGTCGACCGCTGTCGATGAGCCGGCCGGTGGGGTGGGCGTGAAGGTGGAGGGGGCCCAGGACGAACCGTCGGTGCTGACCCAAGCGACTGGCAGGCTGCCCCGTCCGGTCGAGGTGACAGAACCCACGACCACGGCGCTACTCCCGGTGACGCAGGTCGCGATGGCTCGTTCGGTCCCGAGCTCAGGGCTGGAGTCGAGCGGCTGGGGGGCTTCCCAGGTGTTCCCGTCGGGGCTGTACCAGGCGACTGCGTCGGCCCCGCCTGCCCCACGACGTACTGGCTGTTGCCCAACCGCCCCGCCGCGGTAGCGGCCATGGGCCCGCCGCCGTCGTCGAGCTGATCGCCTCGCTGGGCCAGGTGGACCCATCGTTGCCGGACAAGCGGGCGACCGGGACGGTGGCGGTCTCTTCGCCCGCCGCGCGGACTTGTGTCCCCGCCGCGCCACCTTGTGTTCCCGCCGCGCCGCCTTGTGTCCCCGCCGGGAGGGCCGAACCGACGGCAAGCAAGCCGTCCGGGACAGCCAGGAGCTGGTTGACGGTTACGCCGTCGAAGGCGTGCAGGTTTTTGGTTCGCCACGAGCTGCCGTCGACCGAGGTGAGCATGGCAACTGAACTCGGCGCGTCCCCCAGGCTCCGGCCCGGTTTGGAGAGCTCGACGCTCATGACCAAAGTGCCGTTGTCCGCGATCAGGCTGGTCGGCACGGCGTCCGCCACTGGGCTGCCGAAGATCCCTTTGGCGCTCGGCTGGCGCCAGCGCCCGTCCTGGTCGACCAGGACGTACGGCTGGCCGGGGAGGTTGTCGGCGAGGACCGTTGTGTGCCCGTTCGCGGCCACGAGACCGAGGTGCCAGCCGGTGTCGTTAGCGGCGGCAGCCGGAAGTCGCACCTCGCTCCAGGAAAGACCGTCGGGTGACTGCCAGAGGCGCTGGCGGCCCGGGCTCCCGCCGACCGCGTACAGGGTCCCGTCGGCCCCGGATGCCGCGTACGCGATGGCTCCCGGGCTCGCAGGGGGCTCTGCGTCGAGCGGAAAGCTCTCCGAGGTCTGGCTCCAGGAAAAGCCGTTCGGTGAGATCCATGAGGCCGGCTGCCAGCTTGCCCCGATCCGAACGCCGCCGACCGCCAGCAGGCCCGTCGGGCCAGGGGCGCCCAGCTCAGCGTTGCCGGTCCCCCCGATGTCGAGGACCGACGTTATGACGTGGTCGCCGTTGCCGAAGAAGGTGCTCACCGCGCTGCGGACGGTTGACCAGTGGATGCCATCGGAGGAGTACCACAACGCCGCGGACAGCCTGTTGCCGTTGACCGACGACCCCGCAGCGAAGACGCCGCTCGGCGTGGACAGGATGTCGTTGACCACGGCCCCCGGGTCGCGGTTGATGACGCTGTCGGCGCCGGTCAGCTCCTGCCAATGCTCGCCGTCGGTCGAGTACCACACGGTCGCACGGCCGTCGACGGTACCCCCTGCGAACAGCCCGAGCGCCCCCGCCGCCGCCGTGTCCATCACCGCTCCACTCTGGTCGGAGCCGGAGGTAGGGGCGTCGAACACGGGGTTGTCCGGTATCGGGAGGAAAGGTTGGCTCGGGTTTTCCGATACCCATACAGCGGCCCTCATGCTTGGGCCGGTGCCGGCCGAGCCGACCACGACTTCACGGCTTCCCCAGTCGGTTGCCGCGTTGGCGGTAGCGGAACCTTCTCCGGTTGGGGTCGGCAGTGCCGTTTTGGACCACCGGGTGGCGTTGGGCGAGGTCCACACGGTCGCCACGGCCGGGCCCCGGAGTTGAACTGCGTGCCGGCTATGAGCCAGTCGCCGCTGGCGCCCGGTGCGACTATCGCCGACAAGGTGCTGGTAGCGCCGCCACCGAGGTCGAGCGCGACGCTGCGTTCCCGCTGCCACGTGTACGGCTGGAGGGAGGCCGGTGGCGCTGTAGTCGAGGTGGTCTCCTGCGCGGCGGTCGTGGTGGTCGACGGCGGTGGCTGGGAGCTGCTGCTCGCGCAGCCCGTAAGGGCACCGCCAAGAAGTGCAAGGGCGGAAAGGGTGCTTAGGACGCCCGTGGCTGGCTTGCGGCGGCGGCCTGCTGGGACGCTTCGGTAGCTCAGCGGGCGCTCAAGTCGAAGCCGCCGCCTTCCTTCTTCTTCCAAACCTTCCACCAGGGCCTGGTCTGCCGCTCGCTCTCGATCTCTGCGACGATCTCGGGCCCCGCGGCAGTCACGATGAGATCTGCGGCGTCCAGCACGCTGGCCACATCGCCCTCCGGCATGTCGGGCTCGTCCTCGACCTTGGGGCGGACGAGGGAACCGACCACGAACGACCCGTCGATGATGTCGTGTTGGTAGCGCGAGCAGTCGGCCGGGCAGCGCCAAGGCGCTTCGGGCGCGAGGTTGAGCACGCAGAAGCGCGCCACCTCGCCCGTGGTGTACGTCCTGCTCTGGAAGTGCCGGCAATCTTCACGCATCGCCATTAGCCCAGTTTGGCACGGTCCGGCCCGTGCCATGTTAAAAAACGCCTAGATAGTTAGCGTTGCTAACCGATATTCTGGGGCCATGTCAATCGCCCAGGAAGCTGCCGAGCCCAGCCCTGGAGCGAGCGCAGAGCCGAGCGTCGCGAGCCGCCTCGGGATGAGCGTGATGAGGTTGGAACGCAAGCTCCGGCAACGTTCCGCAGGGGGTGTCACGGCGTCCCAGTACGCCGCGCTGGTTACCATTTCCAAAAAGGGTGAGCTGACGCTCGGCGAGCTGGCGGCTGCCGAAGGGGTTGCCCCGCCTTCGATGACCCGGATCGCCGCCCGCCTCGAACAGGCCGGTCTGTTGGAGCGCCGGCCGGACCCGCTCGACCGCCGCGTCGCCCGGGTGGCCGTCTCGGAGAAGGGTGCCGAGCTCTTGGCCGAGGCCCGCAGCCTGCGTGCTCTCTACCTGAGCGAGCGCTTGGGCGAACTTGCTGCCGAGGAGGTGGAGGTCCTGGGTCAAGCGGCTGAGCTGCTCAACCGTTTGGCCTCTGACCCTCGATGAGCTCGCCTGGGATGTTCAGGTCGCTCCGCCGTCGCAACTTCCGCCTGTTCCTTGCGGGCCAGCTCGTTTCCAACCTCGGCACTTGGATGCAGAACGTCGCCCTGGCGTGGCTCGTGCTGCAAATCTCGCACAGCCCGCTCGACGTCGGGGTCGTGAGCGCAGTCCAGTTCGTCCCATCGCTCGCGTTCAGTGCCTACGGCGGCGTCGTGGCGGACCGTTTCCCCAAACGCAACCTGCTGCTCATCACCCAGAGCGGGTTGGCTGTCGCCGCTGCGGCGCTGGCCACTCTCGACCTCTCGGGTTTCAGGCCGCTTTGGGCGCTGTACATCGTCACCTTCGCATCGGGGATGTTCGGAGCGCTCGACATGCCGGCCCGGCAGGCTTTCGTCTCGGAGATGGTCGGCCTGGACGATCTGCCGAACGCGGTCGGCCTGAACAGCGCCATGTTCAACCTGACCCGGGTAGGGGCCCAGCACTCGGCGCCGTGGTGATCGATGTGGCCGGCGTCGGCGATTGCTTCGCACTGAACGCGCTCTCGTACCTCGCTGTCATCGGGGCGTTGATCGCCATGCGACCGGGTGAGCTGTTCGCCGGGCGGCGTGCCCGGCACGCCAAGGGCCAGGTCCGCGAGGGGTTCAGGTACATAATGGGCACGCCGAGGCTGCGCCAGACCCTTGCCTTGCTGGCCGTACTGGGCACGCTCGGCTTCAATTTCAACACCGTGCTGCCTGTGCTGGCGAAAATCGACTTCCGGGGAGGGGCGGGCACCTACGCCCTCATGCTCGTGGCCATCGGCTTCGGGTCCGTGCTCGGTGCCCTCACCACCGCATATCGCCAGCGCACGCGTCTGCTGGTCGTTGTCGGGTCGGCCGCGGCAATGGGTGTTGTGATGCTGGCGGCCGCGGTAGAGCGGGACCTGGCAATCGAAGTCGTGTTGCTGGTACTGCTCGGGTTCGCTTCGATGCTCTACCTGGCGACAAGCAATGCGACATGCCAGCTGGCAAGCGCCCCCGAGATGCGAGGCCGGGTGATGGGCGTCTACGCCATGATCTTCGTGGGCTCGACGCCCGTGGGGGCCATGCTCGTCGGGTTGGTCGACCAGGAACTGG
This sequence comes from uncultured Acidimicrobiaceae bacterium, assembly GCA_963725935.1. Classification (GTDB taxonomy): domain Bacteria; phylum Actinomycetota; class Acidimicrobiia; order Acidimicrobiales; family Palsa-688; genus Fen-671. The sequence goes on from CAVSAM010000007.1 coordinate 910,332, forward strand.
GTGCTCGGTGGGGACTGGCCGTGGGCGGCGTACCCGCACTCGTTGCGGCGGTGGTCCTGGGCGTGTCGCTGGCACGTCATCGGGACCTCGGCGTCTGGTTGAAGGCACCAGCGCGGTTTTCGGGCCGCCGTTCGCGTGCCGGCACTTAATTAGTTAGCCGCCATAAAAAAAGTCGCTGCCTGCGGCATCCATGGGCAGGGCCGCGCCGTACCCTTGGTTAACTTGAGCCCGTCGCCTGCCTCTCTAGCCGGGGACAACCCGGTGGGCCACGGCCGCGGCCGCATCGCCGCAGCCATGGTGGGGTTTGGCGTGCTGCTCACCGGGCTTTTGAGCGGGTGTACGACCTCGGTGACCTACGTGGGCAGTTCTACCCAGGACATGTACTTCAAAATCCCGAACACATGGAAGGTCTTCAACCAATCGACCCTGCAGGAGAACGGCTGGATCGACCCGGCGGCGAGCAATCAAGCGGCTCTCGCGGGCCAGAGCCACCCGGTGTACGAAACGGTTGCGGGTGCCAACCCGAAGGTCGCCCGGTCGGTCGACACCCAGTCCGGCCCTTATCCCTGGGCGATGGCCCAAGTGGTGGCCCTCGACGGAGAGGACCAGGCCAACACGTCCCTCGCGGCTCTTGCGGACGAGAATTACCCTATTGACCAGCTCAACCAAGATGGTGACCGCGTACAGCAGCTGTCGCCGACCAGGTTCCTCGTGGACGGCGCATTGCGGGGCAGTCGGGTCGCCTACCAGATCGCCAGCCAGCAGACCGGCGCCATCTCATTTGAGCAGGTCGCTTTCTTGAACAGCGCCACAGACAAGGTTTGGCTGCTCGACGTCGGCTGCTCGCCGGCGTGCTTCCGGGACCACCGTGCCGTGTTGGACGGCATCGTGAACAGTTTCATCGTGACCGGGCAGGGGCGTTGACGGCGTGCACCGGTCGCACGCCGGGCGAGACCGGCCCGTGACGTCTGCTGGGGGGCCGCCCGTGACGTCTGCTCGGAGGGCACGGGTCGCGGCGCTCATGGCCCTTGGCGCGTTGGCCGCCGGGTTGTTGACGGCCTGCGCAGGTACTCAGGCGGTGGTCAGCGCTTCACAGCATCTCTACGTCAGCCTGCCGGCCAGTTGGAAGGTCTATAACGAGAGCCAACTAGCGCAGACCCAGGCCTTCCAATCGCTCGGCGTCAGCGCCGAGCCGCCGTTCCTGGCCGGCGCCTCGGGCAGCCCCAGGCCTCGCGCCGCCGACGTCTTCACCCAGTCGGCGTACCCATGGGCCGTTGTCTTGGCCGAGCCTCTCTCGGCCAACCAGCGGTCTTCGATGTCGCTGCTGGGCTTGAACGACGTCTTGGTCCCCGTCGACCAATTGTCCAGCGAGGGCATCCCGGTACAGACCCTGGCGCAGCCAGAGCTATTGGTCAACGGTGCCATGAGAGGCACCCTCTACTCGATCGAGATCGGGTTGCCCTCCCCGATCGGTGAGGTCGATTACGACCAGGAAACCTGGGCGAACAGCGCCACTGACAAGGTATGGCTCTTGATGGTCGGCTGCTCCCCGAGATGTTTCCAAGCCCAACATTCGGCCATCACCCACATCGTGAGCAGTTTCTACGTCCCAGACAGGGGAAATCAATGACATCCAATCCCAAGTCGACGGAGCCCGACGGGCCTGCGCTGGAAGTTGTCTCTGGACGGGAGAGAAGGAAGCCCCGCTCGCTGTGGGTGCGGTCGCGCCTGCTCATCCTCATGGCAGCCGTTTGGGGGATCCTTTTCTGGTACAACCTTTCTTCGGACCCCCTGATCAGTGCCCGGGACGGGCTCATACTTACCTGGAACGCAAAGTGGTGGCTGACAGTTCTTTTTTGCGCTGAACTGGTCCGCCAGGCGCACTACATCATTAGCGAGCACTGGGGTGCGTGGGACCACTTTTGGGGCGAGGTGTTCTTCGGGGGGCTGGCCCGGCGGACGGGGAGGCTCAGCAATTGGACCCGTTACCGTGCCAGGAGGATTTTCACCATTGTCCTCCTGATCGTTGTCGCTGCAATTATCGCAGGGGCTGCCTATCAGGTGAACCCAGTCGAGGGTCTTTTCGAAGTGCCCGGCAAGCTCTTCTCGGCGCTCCCTGGGATCGTGCAGGTCTTGTTCTACCTGATGTTCGGCGTAGCTCAATTTGTCCTTATCTTCTGGTACATGTCGCGTGGCGGCGTCGACGTTTACTACCCCGACGACATCAAGACACGGTTCACCGATGTATGGGGCCAGGACGCCGTACTCGAACGTGTGAAAGAGTGCCTGGTCTTCCTGGAGGACCCCGAGTCGATCGAAGCGAGAGGCGGCTACGTGCCGGGCGGCATCTTGCTATGGGGCCCACCAGGCACCGGCAAGACACTTCTCGCCGAGGCCGTTGCCGGCGAGACCGGGAAGCCATTCGTTTTCGTCGACCCGGGGGCGTTTGTGAACATGTTCTTGGGTGTCGGGATCCTGAAGGTGAAGCGGCTTTTCCGCAAGCTCCGCCAGCTGGCTGTCCGCTACGGCGGAGTGATCGTCTTTTTCGACGAAGCCGACTCGCTGGGCAACCGGGGCGGCTTGAGCGGAGGGGGGATATTCGGCCCGGGCGGCGTGCGGGGCATGACGGCGTGGCCGTGGACAGCCGGTGATTGCCACGGGGGCTCCTACCTGTCCGAGCGTTCGGTGAGCCTGCTCCTCGAGCAGCTGCAGTACGCGGCCGGCGACCTTGCACCGGGGCCTGAGCAGCCGCGGCGATTGAGGGACCGGATGATGATGATGGGCGGCGGTGGTGGTGGCGGGATGGGGACCCTGCAATCTCTGCTTTCGGAGATGTCTGGCCTCAAAAAGCCTCGCGGGTTGTTCAACCGCTACGGGCGCAAGGTCCTCGGGATGAAGCCGAAACCGCCACCGAAGTACCGGTTCCTGATAATGATGGCGACCAACAGGCCCGACTCGTTGGACGAGGCGTTGCTCCGGCCGGGCCGCATCGACCGCATCTATAAGGTCGGTTACCCGTCCAAAGCCGGGCGCGTCCGCACTTATCAGGGTTATTTCTCCAAGATCAGCAACGAGCTGTCCCCGACGGACATCGAAAAGCTTGCGATGATAACCCCTTATGCCACCGGTGCCTCTATGAAGGACCTCGTGAACGAGTCGCTCATCGTTGCCCTGCGTCGCGGCCGTGAGGCGATCACCTGGCCTGACGTGCTGGAGGCCAAGAGGCTGAAGGAGCTTGGCCCACCCGAAGACGTCGAGTACATCGACCCGGAACGGCACGCCACCGCAGTTCACGAAGCGTGCCACGCCGTCGTGGCCTACCGGTGCAAGGTCCACCTCGAGATCGACCTCGCGACGATCGAAAAAGGTGGTAACTACCTTGGGATGGTCTCGTACATCAGGCCGGAGGACCGTTTCAGCGAATGGCGCAGCGAGCACGAAACGGACATCATGACTTCGCTGGCCTCGCTCGCGGGTGAGCGGTTTTTCTTTGCCGGGGACTCGACGTCTGGTGTCTCAGGCGACCTGGAGTCGGCAACCACGTTCGCGAGCCTGATGGAGGGCTTTTGGGGCATGGGTTCTTCCATCGCTTCACATTCGGTGGCGCGCCGGCTGGGCACCGGCGGGGGGCCTGGCCCAAGCGAGGGCCCGGACATGTTGCGCGGCACCCTGGGTGGTCGCATCGAGGCGAAGCTGGCCGGGCTGTACGAGCGCACCCAGGGGGTGATCGAGCAGAACCGCCTGGAGATATTGGCTGTTGCCCACGCTCTGGAGTACTACAAGACAATCGACGGGGAAGACGTCGTCGCCGTAATAGAAGGACGCCAAGGCCGTTCTATAGACGGTCGTGTGTACAAGGCGGAGCGCTTCGACGAAGTGTTCGGCGCGTACCACGACCATCATGTCGCCGCCCACGTCGGTCACAGCAAAGTGACGGTGCCGCTGCCGAAGCCTTACGACTGGGCACCCGAGCTGGTGGACGCGCCCCTAACCGGCAACGGGCTCACCCATCCAGATACGGGAGCCAAGCTGGAAGGCGTGATGATCCTGCCCGAGCTCCCGGAGAACGGCGAATAGCGGCGAGGCGCCCACCGGCTCGACGGCTCGACGGCTCGACGGCTCGACGGGCTGACGGGCCGTCAGACCGCCTTGCCGCCCAGCGTCCCTCCCGCCCCTGCGGCCGGTCACAGCCGCCCTGCGCCGTCACAGCGCACTTTTCGTCCCCGCCGCGCGAAAACTCGGTCCAGACGGGCGGTTTCAGGGCGGCGTCTGGTCCACTTTTGTACCTTCGCTTCGCGTCTGGTCCAGTTGTATGCGCTTTTTCGAATAGAGATGGACCAGACGCGGAACGAGACCGTGAGCCGTGATCGAACAGGTGTTCCCATCTAGGGCTATGCTGCGAAAATGGCCCGAGAGTTGCTGGCGCCCGTGGAGACCGGCTTCGGCGCGATCCCCGCTCGGGAACGCACGCTCCCGCTCTGTACACATCTAGCTGGTCTTTTCCCCGAGGGAGCCCTGCGCCGGGGGAGCACGGTGATGGTAGGGCAGGGAGCCTTCCCCGGTACGACGTCGCTCGCACTGGCCTTGCTGAGCGGGCCGTCCGCCGGTGGGTCCTGGTGCGCAGTAGTGGGAGCGCCCGACCTCGGGCTCGTGGCGGCTGCCCAGTTGGGCCTAGACCTGGAACGACTGGCAGTAGTCCCTTGGCCGGGACCGAAGTGGGCAGTAGTGACCGCAGCGTTGCTGGAGGGCTTCGACATGGTGCTCCTGCGGCCGGGTGGCCACGTGAGCAGCTCGGACGCACGCAAGCTCGAGGCCCGGGCGCGCGAGCGGGGGTCGGTGCTCGCCGTGATGAGCGACGGGATGGGCGACGGCTGGCCGGGTACGGCCGACGTGCGTCTCGGTATCGTCGCTGGTCGCTGGAGAGGCATCGAGGACGGGTCCGGCTACTTGTGGGGCCGTGAGGTGGACGTGGTGTCGGCCGGTCGGGGAGCTGCCACCCGGCAGCGGCGTGCCCGGACCTGGTTGGGCGGACCTTTGCCCGAGCCGGTTGACGCCGGGCACCCGGTCCTGGGCCCGGGTGACGTTGTTGCCGCCGGCACAGGCCGCCAGGTCATCCCCGGCACAGGCCGCCAAGCCACCACCGGCACAGTTCTCGACGTAGACATCGCGGGGTAGGGCGCGATGAGTAGCCAACAGCGTGCCCTTGTTGCGTTTTGCCCCGACTGGGCCGTCATTAGCGCTGGGCGGCAACCTTCGAGCCAAGTAGCTGTCGTCTCGGCCAACCGGGTGGTGGCCACTTCGCCGGCGGCCCGTGCGGCAGGTGTCCGGGTAGGTATGCGGCGGAGGGAGGCACAGGGTCGTTGCCCAGACCTGGAAGTCCTGCTGAGAGACCTCCCCGCAGAGGCTCGCCAGTGGGAGCCAGCCGTGGCAGCGGTCGAAGCGTTCGCTCCTGGGGTCGAAGTGCTCCACCCCGGGCAATTAGCACTCGGTTCACGTGGGCCTTCCCGATATTTCGGAGGGGACCTGGCGCTGGCAGCCAAAATTTCGGCAGCGGTCGAAGCTGTACTTGCCGGCGGCCCCGGAGCGATCGGAGCGAGCGGGGACCGTAAGGAGGCACAAGCCGGCGGCCCCGGGCCAATAAGGCGACCAGTAGGGCCAGTAGGGCCTGGCGACTGGGCCGGTTGTTGCAAGGTTGGTGTCGCTGATGGTCTTTTTGCTGCAGGTTTGGCTGCGCGGATGGCGCCGACCGGCGAGGCCCTCGTGGTGGCAAGGGGAGGGAGCGCCGAGTTCCTGGCACCTCTTTCGGTCAAGGTCCTCGACAATCGGGCCGACCTCGCCGACCTGCTGGTGCGCCTCGGTTTGAAGACATTGGGGGATTTCGCTGCCCTCCCGGCTTCTTCGGTGCTCGGTCGGTTCGGGGCCGAGGGCTTAGCAGCCCACCGCTTGGCAAGAGGGCTGGCAGAACGCACTGTGCGGGGTCGTGTGCCCCCTCCTGACTGGGTGATCGCTGCCGAGCTCGACCCGCCGGCGGAACAGTTGCACGCGGCAGCCTTCTTGGGCAAAGCGTTGGCTGAGGAGCTCCATGACCGTCTCACCGGGGCCGGTCTTGTGTGTACGCGCCTCGCCATCGAGGCCGAGACCGAGTATGGGACATCCTTGCGTCGTAGCTGGCGCCACGACGGTGCCCTGAGCGCCGGCGCCATCGGCGAACGGGTGCGCTGGCAGCTGGAGGGCTGGGCTCAGGCAAGCCCGGCCGGTGCGGCCGCCCAAGCGGGCAGGATCACCAGGCTTGCCCTTGTCCCCGAAGAAGTGCGCCCTGACGACGGCCGCCAGCTCGGTTTGTGGGGCAACGACGCTGGCGCCGCCAGCAGGGCTGCCAGGGCGCTAGCCCGGGTGCAAGGCTTGCTCGGGCCAGGGGCGGCCTTGACGGCGGTCCTCCAAGGTGGGCGGGACTACACCGAACAGGTGCTCCTTGTGCCTTGGGGGGAGCCACGGGAGCCCCTTCGCCCAGGCTCGCCGCCGTGGCCGGGCCGTCTCCCCGGGGTCGCGCCGGCGATCGTTCACCAGCCACCCCTGCCTGCGCAGCTCCTGGACGAAGCAGGCGACCCTGTAAGCGTGGCGAGCCGCGGGAATGCAAGCGCACCGCCCGCCCGCCTAAGGATCGGCAGTGGCGCCAGCGTGGGCGGTGCCAGCGTGGGCCTCGTCATAGACGCCTGGGCTGGCCCCTGGCCGTTAGAGGAACGCTGGTGGGACTCGGGGGGGCGCCGCCGGGCGCGCTTCCAGGTGAGCACGGCGGATGGTGGTGCGTACCTCCTGGCCCGGGAGGGCCGGCGCTGGTGGGTCGAGGCCACCTATGACTGAGCTGCCGGGTAGGCGCTGGTGGGTCGGGGCCACCTATGACTGAGCTGCGCGGGTAGCGTAAGCGTCGTGACCGCTACATCGAGCGAAAGACAGTAACGAACATGGAGACCCGCCGGCTCGGAAAGACTGGTTATAACGTAAGCGTTATTGGGCAGGGGTGCTGGCAGTTCGGCGCCGATTGGGGCGACGTGAGCGACGCCACGGCTATGGCAACGTTGCATGCGGCAGCCGACGCCGGGGTGAGTTTTTTTGACACGGCGGACGTCTACGGCGACGGGCGTAGCGAGCGCCTGGTGGGCCGGTTCCTTGCCGAGCGCCCCGACGCCGGCATCATTGTCGCGACGAAATGTGGACGTCGCGTCCCTCAGCTCCTTGCGAACTACAACGCTCGCGCATTGCGTGCTTGGGCCGAAAGGAGCCAGGAAAACCTTGGTCTTTCGACGCTCCCGCTAACCCAACTGCACTGCCCGCCCGCAGATGTCTACAGCTCCGATGAGGTCTTCGGCACGCTCGACGAAATGGTGAGCGAGGGCATCCTTGGCGCGTACGGCGTTTCCATCGAAACAGTCGAGCAGGGTTTGAAGGCGGTCGAACGGCCCGGCGTAGCGACGGTGCAGGTCATTTTCAACGCTTTTCGTTTGAAGCCGTTGGAGAAGTTGCTGCCCGCATGCGCGCAGGCCGACGTCGGAGTGATCGTGCGCGTGCCTCTGGCGTCAGGGTTGCTGTCGGGGCGCTACGACGAGCACACGACGTTCCCACCCAGCGACCACAGGACGTACAACCGCCACGGGGAAGCCTTCGACGTCGGCGAGACCTTTTCGGGCGTGCCCTACGAGGTCGGAGTGGCGGCTGCCAGACGGCTGGCCAAATTCGCAGTGCCCGAGGGTTGGTCGCTGCCAGAGGTGGCGCTGCGCTGGTGTGCCGACGCCCCCGGCGTTTCGACGGTCATCCCGGGTGCCAGTAAACCCGCCCAGGCCCGAGCCAACGCGGCGGCGGGGGAGAGGCCGCCTTTGCCCGCCGAAGTCGTGGCGGAGATCAAGGCCACTTACGACGAAGAAGTACGCACCTACGTCGACGACCGCTGGTAAAGCCCTCTGAGCGCCTTGAGCGCCCCGGGGAAAAGCAGTTCCACCACCACTACGGAGACCGCCGTGGCCGCCGTGCCCGCGAGGACGTCCATTAGGTAGTGGTTTGCCGTCGCCATGACCACCCAGGCCGTGGCGAGAGGGTATGCAACTCCAACGGCAAGGGCCGCCCAACGCCACCTGCTCTTGCCGGCGAGCCGCCACAGGGCGACGGAGCACCAAACCGCCCATGCCAGGTGCATGGAAGGCATCGCCGCCAACTGGTCGGCGTGGGAGATCAGCGTGTTATGCCAGGAGCCAAGGCCGCCCACCTTTTCGACGACATCTGTGAAGCCGGCCAGCATCCGTGGCGGGGCAACCGGGAACTGCCAAAAGACTGCAAAGCCGATCAGGTTCGCCAGGACCAGGTCGTTGCGCAGCGGCCTGTATATGTCGGGCCGGCGCCACCAGGTCCAAATTGCGATTGCCGCCGTGAACGCGAAGATCGCATTGTCGTAGAAGTCCGAGGATATATAGGCGACCCAGTAGTGGTGCGTGAGCCAATGGTCCAGGTACCTCTCGGGCGAAATGTGGAGCCGCTCCTCGAATGAAAGGATGGCCCGCCCGTTGCGGAGCGCTAGTCCGAGGCGGACCGGCGCTAAGTCCTGCAGCCAGTCGTAGATCCACCCCAAGAACGCGATCACGGCCAGCTCGACGAGGAGCGGGCTACGCTTCGAGCTCCGCTTGGAGCTCCTGTCCCGGCCCTGCCTCTCGGGCTGACCGTCGCTCTTCAGGACCGTCGGCAGTGCCGGCTTCACTTCCGTCGGAAGTTCCGGTCTCCCCTCGTCAGGAGCCAGCGCCAGCTCTGGGCCCTCGACGACCGCCATGGGCGGCAAGCTTAGGGGCCGAGCAGCCCGCGGCCTGCGTCGGTCGGGCCCGCCAGGCCGCTCGACAATTATGCTCCAGCGTTGTGCGTGCGCTGCTCCAGCGGGTCTCGGAGGCGTCGGTCAGCGTCGACGGAGTGGTCGTCGGCAAGATCGGCCCTGGTTTGTGCGCACTCGTTGGGGTGGGTTGCGAAGACGACGAAATAGCGGCAGATCGCCTAGCCGCAAAGATTTGGCAGCTTCGCCTCTTCCCGGACGACACCGGCAACATGAACCGTTCCGCTGAGGACCTCGGCTTGGCGGTCCTCGTTGTCAGCCAGTTCACGCTCTACGCCGACACGAGCAGGGGGCGCCGGCCCTCTTTCACTAAAGCGGCTGCCCCCGAGGTTGCTAAGGCGCTGGTAGAGCGGGTTGTGACGCAGCTTCGCGGGGCAGGCGCCGGGGTGGCGACGGGCCATTTTGGGGCCATGATGGAGGTGAGCCTCGTCAACCAGGGCCCGGTCTCGGTACTTGTCGAAACCTGACGGCGCCCTTGTTCTGGCGGCGGCTGGCGGCGGATGGCGGAGCGCTAGACAGGGGGATGGCGGGGCGCGCAACAGGGGATGGGCCGCACCCGGGCGGTCACTCAGTACGGTGCTGCGGCCACACTTCGTCCACGAAGCCCGCGAGCACGTCCAATAGTCGGGCTGCCTCTTGACTCGGCGGTCCTTATCCGGCTAGTTTCCGAGGCATCGAAGGAGCCGGCTTGAGCAGGGCCGGTTAGTGCTGCTGCACCTGCACTGCGCTATTGCGTAGCTGCCTTGTCAAAGGGGAAGTTTGTCCTGTGCGTGAGTACTCACTTTGGTCGCGTCGTGCCTCAAAAGGATTGAACGGGTACGCGGCATTGTTCTCGCCACCGCTCGACCGGGCGAGCGCCGTCACAAGGCTGCCCGCGCCTGCGGTTGCGAACCGCCGCGCTAACGCCAGCCTTCGGCGGCGTCAAGTCCTCACCGTGATGTTCACTGCCATCTCGATGCCGGCGCTGGTGGCTCTCGCCACCGGGTCTATGACGGCTTGGTGGGTCGTCGTAGCGATGCTGCCTTTTGTGTCCACGTACGTGGCGGTGCTGTTCCGCACGCGGCGCCGGATGGCTGAGCGTGAGATCAACGTCGCGTTTTACGGGACTGCCGGTGGCACGCTCGCTGGCTTGGAAGAAATGTTCACTGCCCGGGATGCCCCGCTGGAGCGCGTCGGGGCGGGCGGGGCGATCTCAAGGTTCTAGCTGGGCGGACCAGGCCGCTAGCGCGGCCGAAAATGCCGGGGTAGCGGTCCAGCTGAGGACGCGGAGCAGCAACGCGTTGTCGCCGGAGGTCTTCAGCCTCCCCTGCATGAAAGCGACGCTTGGTTCGAGGCGGCCGTCCCTGATCGATCGCGCGTCGTCTGTGCCGAGCGTCAACGTCAGGTCCGGCTCGCCTTCGGAGCCGGTAGTGACCGGGCCGGGCCCATCAGCCGACCATCGGCAGCTCCATTGCGCCGGCCCTTGTTGTGAGCCATCCGGGGCTTCTGTGCTGCTAGTAGGAGCAGGCCGGCGCGACCTCGTCGCCGGCCCGGTACGCCCGAAGTCCCCGACGATCAGGGTCACCAAACCGGTAGGGGTCGTCCCGGCGGCGGCCGCTTCTGGGCTCATAAGGTGGCACGTTCGCGGACACCGGCGAAGAGGTCGTCCTCGGGCGGCTGCGAACCGGTGAAATTTTCTGCGAGGTGGTACTCGTCGTAGTGGCCCAGTTCCTCCGCAACTTCGGGCGGCAGGCCGAACCAGAACGGGGAATTGGGGTCGACCTGGGTCTCGTGAGCGCGGAGCGCGTCGTCGCGCACATGCCCGAAACTTGCGACGTCGATCTCGGTCGTGATGTCCTCCTGCGGGGCATCAGCCATCATCTCGAGGCGCTCCTCGCCCCACGGCAGTTCCAGGCCTAGTTCGGTGAACTTCTCGGCTAGCGCGAACATGCGCTTTTTTGACCAGAGCATGTAGTACAGCTTCTGCGGCTGCCAGGCAGGCCCAGCCTCGGGGAACGCCTCGGGATCGCCTGCAGCGTGGAACGCTGCGAAGCCGACCTCGTGGGCGCGGATGTGGTCGGGGTGCGGGTAGAGCGATTGGTGAGCCGGGTAAATGGCCATCACCTGCGGCTTGGTGCGCCGGACCACGGCTACGAGGCGAGCTGTTGCCTGTTCGATGGAGGCCTTGCAAAACGACTCTGGTCGTTCGTTCGCCTCCGTGCCGGGCATCCCCGAGTCCCGGTAACCCAGCATCACGAGCTCGTCGTAGCCGATGATGGCAGCGGCGCGGGCCAGCTCGGCGGCCCGCACCTCGGGGAGATGTTCGAGGATCTCGGGCCTGTTCATGGCCGGGTTCAGGATCTCGCCTTCTTCGCCGCCCGTGCAACACACGAGAACGCTGCGTACGCCCTCGGCATGGTACTTCGCGACTGTCGAAGCACCCTTGGAGGACTCGTCGTCTGGGTGGGCGTGCACACAGAGCAGGCAAAGCTCATCGGTCATCCCTACAAGATATGGCTTGGTGAACTCTCCCGGCGAGCTCGTGTGGGCCGTCTGTACGATGGGCCGATGCCAGAAGGCCTGTACTTTCGCCAGCTCCTCGCTGGGCGGGACTTCGCCGCTGGCGACCAGTTCGCGACCACAATGCGCAACCACGTCTACGTGGTCGGCGACGCCTCCTCGGGCGAGGTAGTGCTGGTGGACCCGGCCTATGACGTGCCGGCTCTGCTCGGATGGGTCGAAGAGGCCGGTCTGACGCTTGCCGGGGTACTGGCGACCCACTACCACGCGGACCACGTGGGAGGGGACATTTTTGGGGAGCACATACAGGGGCTGGTGGACCTGCTGGAGCTTGCCGAGGTCCCGGTCCATGTCCAAAAGGACGAGATGGCGTGGGTGTCGGAGATGAGCGGTGCGCCGGTGTCGTCGCTTGTCGCACACAGGGACGAAGACGTCGTGGAGGTCGGCGCGGTCGCGGTGCGCCTGCTGCACACGCCAGGCCACACGCCGGGGAGCCAATGCTTCGTCGTCGGGGACAACCTGGTCTCAGGCGACACGCTGTTCCTGGAGGGCTGCGGGCGCACCGACCTTCCCGGCGCAGACCCCGACGCCATGTACACGAGCCTGCAGAGATTGGCGAGCCTGCCAGGCAGGCTCAGGCTCTGGCCCGGGCACCATTACTCGCCGGCAAGCTCCTCGCCTCTCGAAGAGGTCAAGCGCACCAACTCGGTCTTGGCGCGAGTGACCAGGGAACAGTGGCTCCGCGTTTTTTCCTGACCACTAGGGCCGTTAACTAACCCTTCAGCGGTCCTAGGCCGAGATGCCGAGGTCGGCCATGAAGTCGGCGTAAGCGGTGCTGCCGAAGTTGACCCACATTTGCCCCACAGGTGGTGGCAGGTTCGCCAGCACGTAGTCCCTAGCCCCGTCCGGCATGTTGTCGAAGATGAGGCCCATGATCAACCAAGGCTTGTCCCCGTCGAAATGCTTCATCCCGTGCTGGGGCAGTTCCGCCCATTCCGCCTGGGTGATATAGCGAGCGCAGAGGGGCAATATCATCTCCTCCTCCGCATCGAGGTGCACGGTCAGGTCATTGTTGAGCTTGCGCATCAACCCGATAAGTGTGGCGGCATCACGCTCCGAGGCTGAGCCGGCCCACTGCTGGAGCTGCGTCATGGTTTCGTCCATGAGCTTGCTCACGACTTCGTGTTGGCCAGCGACCTCGCTGACCATTTCGGCCTCGTCAGGGCAGCGCTCGAGGAGCTTCGGCCACACCAGCTCGTCCTCGCCTCCATGGTGAGCGTGCAGCAAACGCAGGACATTGTCGTAGTAGGTGCCGACGATGGCCGAGCGGCTGGTGTCATCGGTAGGCGCCCCCCCGATGAGGTCGGGTGCGGCCGCGAGGGACTTGCGGAAAACGGCGTGTAACGCCGGCATGTCCGAGGTATCGGTGAGAAACGAGTTCGGGAAGTCGCTCATTATCGCTCCAGTCGCCGTGTGTTCGGGAGCGCCGCAGCAGCCAGTTTCGCCCTCCGGGAGTAGCTGGCGAGTGGCGACGCCATGACTCTCATGGTAGCAAAAGCGCCGCCGACAGTGGTGGGCCCACCGTTCGGTGGAGGAAAAGACCACCTGGCCGGTTGGGGCTATCGCCCGCGGGATGCGTAATGCTAGGACCATGGCTAGCGAACTTGTGATCGAGGTCAGGGGACTGCGTAAGTCCTATGGGAGCACCGTTGCGGTGGACGGGCTGGACTTGGAGATGGAGCGCGGCGAGGTCCTGTCGCTCCTCGGCCCGAACGGGGCAGGCAAGACCACCACCGTCGAAGTACTCGAGGGCTACCGACGGCGCGACGCCGGCGAGGCCCGGGTCTTGGGCGAGGACCCTCAGCGCGCCGGGTCGGCATGGAGGGCCCGCAGGGGTATCGTCCTTCAGACGAGCGACGATGTCGCCGACCTGACGGTGTCGGAATGCGTTCACCATTTCTCCCACTTTTACCCGGATCCGGCTAAGCCTGAACAGGTCATCGAGCGGGTCGGCCTCACGGCGAAAAGCGGCTCCCGCATCAGGGCGCTCTCGGGCGGGCAACGTAGGCGCCTTGACGTAGCCCTGGGCATAGTCGGTCACCCGGAGCTCGTTTTCCTCGACGAACCGACTACAGGGTTCGACCCCGAGGCCCGGCGCCAGTTCTGGGACGTCGTGCGCGACCTCGCCAAAGAGGGGACGAGCGTGCTGCTCACCACGCACTACCTCGAGGAGGCAGAGGCCCTCGCCGACCGGGTGGCTGTGATCAACCGGGGCCGCGTCGTAGCGACGGGGCCGCCCGCCGAGCTCGGTGGGCGCCAAAGCGCGCCCGCGGAAGTCTCGTGGTTTGGCCCCGACGGTTGGCAGCACAGCAAGACCCACCAGCCGACGGCGCTCGTCAAGGAGTTGGAGGCAGCTTTTGGCGGCGAAATCCCTGGGCTCACGGTGGCACGCCCAAGCCTCGAGGACGTTTACTTGCAACTGATCGGCGTCAGCAATGAAGAGGGAGCGAGGAAATGAACGCTACGAACACAGTCGGCAGCGTGACCGTCGTCGGCACCGCCGCGGGGCGGCACCGCTCTCCCGCCCGGGCCTTCGTCAGTGCGGCGATTGCCCGTTCACATGTCGAAATACTCCAGTTCTTCAGGAGCTCGGAAGCGGTCGTGTTCACAGTGGCCCTGCCACTGGTGTTGCTGGCACTGCTCGCGTCAATATTTTCCGGCTTTGTCCACGGCACGACCGTGCGTTACAGCCAGGTCTACACGGCCGGTTTGCTCGCCGGAGGCCTCGCGTCCACGAGCTTCCTGAGCCTTGCGGTTTCGATCGCCACTGAGCGAGAAAACGGTGCCCTGAAGCGCCTAGCTGGCACGCCGATGCCACGCACCGCCTATTTCGTCGGCAAAGCGGTCCTTGTGCTCCTCTTGTGCAGTATGGAAGCGGCGGCCTTGTTGATTTTCGGCCATTTTGCTTACAACGTTGCGTTCCCTGGCACCCTGGAGCGTTGGTGGACCTTCATCTGGGTAACGTTCCTCGGTGCCACCGCCTTGGCCCTCCTCGGCATCGCCATGTCCAGCTTGCCGCGTAGCTCCCGTTCCGCAGCGCCGGTCGCAAACCTGCCCCTGCTGGTCCTCGAGTTCATCTCCGGGGTCTTCGTCCCGTTCACGTCGCTGTCGCACGGGCTCTACAATTTTGCCGGCCTGTTCCCTTTGAAGTGGATCGCCGAGGGTTACCGCTCCGCCTTGCTGCCGAGCTACTTCCAGGTGGTGGAACCGTCCCATTCTTGGGACCGCGGCGAGATGGCCCTGGTGATGGCCGTGTGGGTAGTAATCGGGCTTGTTGTGTCTGCGAGGACGTTCAGGTGGACGGGAAGCGGCGAGTGACTCTCCCGCCGCCGCCCGCCACGCGTGCTGGCGAGCGCCAGCACGCGTGGGTGGCTCTGATGCCGTGGTGGCACGCGGGTTTTTCCGCACTGTTGGTGGCAACCGGGACGTTCGGGACTATTCAGTTGCTGGGCACTTGGCGGCTGCCTTGCCTACTAGTCCTGTACGCCGCCCTAGCGGTTCTCTACGTCCTCACGCCACATAAGTTCAATCGCGACGACAAGCGTGGCCGTGTTGTTTACCTGTGCGGCGCCTTCACAATATTCGCCGCTGCCAGCTTTGTTTTTCCCGGTACCGGGTTCTTGATGTTCGCGCTTATACCGCAGTGCTTCATGCTGCTCCCGCTCCGCTCGGCTTTTGCGGGGGTCGTCGGGATGACGATGGTCTTGGCCGGGGCAAACCTGGCCTACAGCGGAGTGAACGCCCCCACCGTCGCCAGCATCAGCATCTTCGGCGTCCTTACGCTGGTGTTGGCTTGCCTGTTCGGTGGCTACATCGACCGCATCATCGGCCAAAGCAGGCAGCGCGCCGATTTGATCGAGGAACTCGAACGCACCCGGGCCGAACTGGTCGAGCTGAGCCGGGAAAGGGGTACGCTCGCCGAGCGGCAGCGCTTGGCGGGGGAGATCCACGACACGCTCGCGCAAGGCTTTACGAGCGTGATCTTGTTGGTCCAGGCAGCACAGGCCGCCTTGGAGCGAGGTGACCTTGTATCAGCTCGCGGTTCGCTAGCCCTTGCCGAACCGGCCGCCCGCGAAGGCCTTGCCGAGGCGCGCTCTTTGATCGGCGCGCTCTCACCCCTGCCGTTGCAAGGCGCTTCGCTCGCCGGCGCGATCGAACGGGTTTGTGCCGACCTAGGGCCGCGTTTCGGGTTCTCAGCCAACCTCGAGGTGGTAGGCCAGGTCCGGGAGCTGTCCAACAATGCCGAGATCGTGCTGCTCCGAGCTTCCCAGGAAGCCCTGGTCAACGTCGGGCGCCATGCCAAGGCGACTTCGGCGTCCGTGACGCTCACCTTCGCCGAGCAAGCTACGTCGCTCGAGGTCGCAGACGACGGCGTGGGGTTCGACACGACGGCCCCGGCTGGTTTTGGCTTGAGCCAATTACGCTCCAGGGTGGCTGAGCTCGGCGGCAGCGCGGAAGTCATCGCTGTTCGAGGCATGGGCACCACGGTGCGGGTCTTGCTGCCATGACCGTCACGGTGCTGATCGTGGACGACCACCCCGTGGTACGGGAAGGCATGCGCGGGATGCTGGCCGGGGAACCCGACATTGAGGTCGTGGGTGAAGCCGGCGACGGGGCAGAGGCCGCCGAGCTCGCGAGCTCGCTACGTCCCGACGTCGTCCTCATGGACCTGCGGATGCCTGGGACCGATGGGGTGGAGGCGACCAAACTCATCGTCGGCGCCGGCGAGCCAGGGCACGGGCCGGCTGTAGTGGTCGTTACCACGTACGACACTGATCTCGACATATTGAGAGCCGTTGAAGCCGGCGCACGGGGTTACCTTTTGAAGGACACTCCTCGAGCTGACCTGATCCGCGCGATCCGTGCAGCCGCCGGTGGTGCGACCGTACTGGCCCCGGTCGTCGCCGCCAAACTGCTTGGGCGGGGCAATGCGCCGGCACACCAGGAGCTCACGGCTCGCGAGCTGGAAGTCCTCGGCCTCGTCGCCGTTGGCAAGACCAACTCGGAGATCGGCGAGGCGCTCTACATAGGAGAGGCGACGGTAAAGACGCACCTCCTGCACGCTTTTGCCAAGCTGGGAGTCGACGACCGAACGGCTGCGGTTACGACAGCGATCGCACGCGGGCTGCTGCCGGCGCCGAACTAGCTGGTCGGGGGCCAAACGGCGTTGACCGGAGCCTGTCAACACACTGAGTGTTCAAGTTGACACCCTAAGCATACGATTGTATCCTTATATGGTCCACGACTATTCTGAGGGACGTCGTGGAGAGGACTGGTGATGGCTGAGAACATCCCCAATTTTGCTGAGGCGCGGCGGGGCGGCTACGACCAGGCGCAGGTAACGGCGTATGTGGGCGGGCTCATTCGCGAGATGGAGGCGGCGCACAGCAAGGTCGCAGAACTGACCAGGGTCGTCGAGAAGCTGCACGCCGAGAACAACACCTATAAGCAAAAAGCCGGCTCGCGCTATAGCGGCTTTGGCGAACGGATCGACCAGATCCTCGTGCTGGCCGAAACCGAGGCTGCCGAGGTGCGCCAGGCGGCGACGTCCGAGGCAGAACGGCTCAAGGCCGAGGTCGAGAAATGGGCGGCAAGCCTGTGGGAAGACTCCAAGCGGCAGGCCGAGGGGATCCGTGCCGACGCCGAAAGAGATGCGCTGGCAACTCGTTCTGAAGCGCAAGCGTATTTCGAGGCGCAGCGTACCAACGCGGCGAAGGTGGCTGCGGAGCTCGAGGCGACTATTGCGGCTCGACGGGACCAGGCCGAACAAGAAAACGGGGACCGCCTGTCGGCGGTGAGCCGTCAGGTCGCTGCCTCCGAGGAGCACGCCGCTCAGATCCGCGTCGATGCCGAGCGTCTTCGTTCGGAGACCGAGCTCGTGTCCAACAAGCGGTTGGCGGACGCCGAACGCCGGGCGCATGAGATCATCGAGGAGGCAAGAGCCAACGCGGACCGGGTACGTGCCGATTCCGAGAGGGAACTGGCCGCTGCAATGGAAAGGCGCGACCTCATCGACACCCAGCTCGGCAACCTGCGGCACGCCCTCAGCGCGCTCAGTACTTTGGCGTCGCCCGAAGTGTCGGCCAGCCTCGAGCGGGCAAGCCGCGCCCCTGCCAGGCCTGCCCCGAGCGGGCATGTGCCAGACAGCGAAGGTCCGGTGGCTGACCTGACCGAAGACGACGACGTTGAAGGTGCGCGGGGTTCCTCGGTGGTACAGGTCCGGACCCGCTCCACAGTCCGTCACATCGGCTCGCCCGGCCTGTCTGTAGCTAGAGAGAGCGAACCTGAAAAGCGTGAGCCCGCCTAGGGATCGCTGAGGCGGGCCCCAGCTTTTAGGCCGGCTCATCCTAGGCAGGCTCGTCCACCGGCGCCTCGTCCCCCCAGGCCGTCCATCCAGGCCGGCTGTGGCGCGCGAACAGCTCGAGGTACGGCCCCGGCGAGCAGCGTTCGATTACCGGGTATAGCTCGTCAGGCTTGCGTGAATGTTCGCGTTTTCTGGTAGCGATGAAGTTCACTTGCCGGCGTCCCGGGGGCAAGGTACGCAATTGGCCGCGGGTCCCAAAAAGTACCAGTTCGGTGACGTTCCGAAAGTAAAAGCCAACCCCCCGCCCGTCGCTCCCGCCATCCTTGCGGACCTTGTGCCACACGATGTTGGCCTTGTAGGTGAATCCCCAGTTCTCGAGGACCATCAAGCCTTCAGCCAGCAATGCGTTCGGCACCCACAGGTAGCAGTGGCCCTGGGTAGCCATGAGCTCGGCAACTGGCAACCCGGCGATCTCCTTGGCGCCCATCGTCGTGTAGCGCGCTAAGCGACGGTGCTCCGGCGCCACTTTCCCGGTGCGGTTGGTGAAACGCCAGGGCGGGTCGACCAGGACCGTCCCGAAAGGCCCGCCGGCCCGTAGCTCCTGCAGGTTGAGCATTCTCACCTCTCGGTCGTGGGTTGGCTGGGCGTCAACGGAAGTCTCTTGAGCGTAGGGCCGCCGGCACAGCCAAAGGCGGCAATGCCTCGATGCTGGTTGCAAGGACGTTGACCGCCCCTCCGGCCTTTTCCAATTTTCCGCGCACCAGCAGGCCAGCAGCGCCAAGTGCCACGCGCTTGTGGCGCTCCCAGACCGAGATGGTGCAGATGACGTTGACAAGGCCAGTTTCGTCTTCCAGGTTGACAAAAACGACCCCTTTGGATGTGCTCGGACGTTGCCGGTGCGTGACCAAGCCGCCAACCGTGACCGCTGCCCCGTTGGCGAGGTGTGACAGGCCGGCGGCGGGCACCACGCCCAGAGCATCGAGGTCCTTTCGGAAAAGTTCAGTCGGGTAGCTGTCTGGGGACAGGCCGGTCGCCCACAGGTCGGCTCGGTTTGTTTCGACGGCGTCCATGTCCGGTAGCGGGGGAGCCTCGGCGCCCGTCACGAGCCCGGCCAGGCGCGACGCCTGGTGTTGACCCCGTCCGCCCCGCCCGCCTTGCCCAATACCGTTGCCGATTGCTTTCTGGGGAGATTTTTTGTCGTCTATCGCGCGTTTTGGTCCCCAGATGAGGCTGGGCGTCTCCGTCTCCGTCTCCGTCTCCAGCCCAGGGCCGGCCTGCGCAAGGGCGCCGGCGGCCCACAGTGCTGCGCGCCTCGTCGACCCAAAACATTCGAAGGCGCCTGCTGTAGCGAGCGCCTCGGCCTGCGCAACGTTCACTCCGCTCCGGCGCACAAAATCTTCCATCCCGCTATAAGGGCGGCCGCTCGCGATGTGCTTGGCGAGGTCGGCACCGATCGTCCTCACGTAGGAAATCCCGAGCCGCACCGCCGGGCCGGCGCTCCCGCTCCCGGCGCTCCCGCTCCCGGCGCTCCCGCTCCCGGCGCTCCCGCTCCCGGCACTCCCTCCCCAGTTGCAGGTTGCAGCACAGAGCAATCTGCGCTCGCGTTCACATCTGGCCGGAGCACTTCGACACCGTGGCGGCGGGCGTCCAGGACGAGGCTCTGGGGGGACCAGAAGCCCATTGGCTGGCTGTCGAGCAAGCCAGCCAGGAAGGCTGCAGGGTAGTGGAACTTCAGCCAAGCCGAGGAGTACACGATGTAGGCGAAGCTCACCGAATGGCTTTCCGGGAAACCAAAATTGGCAAACGCGGCCATCTGTTCCCAGATGCGGTCGGCGACTTGGCCGGTCGCGCCGTGCTGTGCCATGCCGGAATAAAAACGTGCCCGTAGCCTGGTCATGCGCTCGGCGCTACGTTTGGACCCCATTGCCTGGCGTAGTTGATCGGCCTCAGCGCCGCTGAAACCGGCGATATCGATCGCCATCTGCATCAGCTGTTCCTGGAACAGCGGTACCCCGAGCGTTTTTTTGAGGCTTCGCTCGAGCAAAGGGTGCAGGTATGTCACTTTTTCGGTGTTGTTGCGCCGCCGCAGGTACGGATGGACAGAACCGCCCTGGATGGGGCCAGGGCGTATGAGGGCTACTTCTATAACGAGGTCGTAGAAAGTACGCGGCTTGAGCCGAGGGAGCGTCCCCATTTGCGCTCTGCTCTCCACCTGGAAAACCCCGACGGAATCTGCCTTGCAGAGCATTTCGTAGACGAGAGCGTCCTGTGGTAGCTCAGCCAGGTCGAGGTCGAGCCCGTAAAAAGCCTTTATGTGGTCGACGGTTACATGGAGCGCGGAGAGCATCCCGAGGCCCAACATGTCGAACTTTACGAGCCCTGCCCTCGCGCAGTCTTCCTTGTCCCATTGCAGGACGCTGCGCTCGGCCATGCGTGCCCATTCGACGGGGCAGACCTCAGAAACGGGCCGGTCACATAACACCATGCCTCCGGAGTGGATACCGAGATGGCGGGGGAAGTCCTGCACCTCCCGGGCAAGTCCCAGCACAGGCTCGGGTATACCGGCACCGGCACCAGCACCAGCACCGGTAGCAGCGGTACCGGCAGCGGCAGCAGCAGCCGCACCGGCAGCAGCACCCGCACCGGCAGCAGCACCGGCAGCACCGGCACCGGCGCTGCCCGCCCTTTGGCCGTCGCCGGCTGGTGGGAGAGGATCCCAGCCTCCGAGCTGCTTGGACCAGGCGTCTACCTGGCCCTGGGAGGCCCCGAGGGCCTTGCCCATGTCCCGCAGCGCGGAACGGGGGCGATATGTAATGACATTTGCGACCTGGGCCGCTCGTTCACGGCCGTAGCGGTGGTAGACGTACTGGATCGCCTCTTCGCGCCGGTCGCTTTCGATGTCGACGTCGATGTCCGGCGGCCCGTCCCGCTCAGGAGACAGGAACCGCTCGAACAAAAGGCCGAGCCCGACGGCGTCAGCCTTTGTTATCCCGAGCGCATAGCAAACGGCGGAATTGGCGGCAGACCCCCGGCCCTGGCAAAAGATGTTCGATTCGTTGCAAAAACGGACGATGTCCCAGACGATGAGGAAATAACCGGCAAAACCGAGCTGGTCGATCATGTCCAGTTCGTAATCGATCTGGGTGTACGCACGGGGGTGTTTCGGGGCGCTGCGTGGCCCGTAGCGGCGCAGCGCACCCTGTTCTGTGAGGTGGCGCAGCCACGTCATCTCCGTGTGCGGAGGCGGGGTGGGGAACGGCGGGAGCTTTGGTGCGACCAGTTTCAGGTCGAAGGCGCAAGACCGGCCTAGTTCGGCTGCCCGCTCGACCGCTCCCGGGTAACGGGCAAAGCGGCGGGCCTGCTCGGCCCCGCTGCGCAAGTGGGCGCTGGCCGCCGCCGGGAGCCACCCGTCCATATCGTCGAGGCTCCGCCTTCCCCGGACGGCCGCCATCGCTGTGGCGAGACGTGCCCGCCCCGGCCGGTGGTAATGGACATTGTTGGTGGCGACGACGTCCGCCCCGCTCTGGCAGGCCAGTTCGGTGAGGGCATCGTTGCGAGCAGTGGCGAGAGGCTCGCCGTGGTCCCAGATCTCCACGGCCACGTTGGCGCGGCCAAAATGGTGCTGCAGGAGTGCCAGTTCGGCACGAGCCGCCGAGGGGCCCGAGCTGAGCAGGGCTCTTGTGACGGCGCCTTTGCGGCAACCCGTCAGCACGAGCCACTGGCCTGCCGTTGCGGGCTCGGGTGCCTGAAGCAGCTGGGGGACGGCCGACGCCGGCGACGAGGGACGTTCCTCTTTGGTGGCCATGGAGATAGTGGAAAGGTCGAGGTGGGCACCGGCCCCGATGGCTGCCAGGAGGGGCAAGTCGACCCGCGGGCGCCCCTTTTCTCTCCCGAGTAGATGGGCCACAGAGAGCGCCTTGCACAACCGGGCGTAGCCGGTAGGGCCCGCGCCAGCACTACCAGGTGGGTGCCCTCGGGATCGGGAACGCCGGCCTGGGCCCTGGTCAGCCCCAAGGTGACCTCGGCGCCGAAAACGGTCGCCAGCCCGGCCGTGCCCGCTGCCTCGGCGAAGCGCACCACGCCGTACATGCCGTCGTGGTCGGTTAGCGCCAGTGCACCGAGACCGAGGCGCGCCGCCTCTCCGACTAGTTCCTCGGGGTGGGAAGCACCATCGAGAAAGCTGAAGTTCGAGTGGCAGTGCAGCTCGGCGTAAAGGGCCCCTTCACCCACCCGGCCATACTACGAACATACGTTCGATCAGGCAAGGGCCTAAAGCCGGGGAGGCGGGGCTCCGGCGATCACGGGGGCGGTACCGGCCGGGAGGCTGTGAGCCTCGTCGACGGGGAGCCTGGCCTGGAGGCGAGGCGAGCGCGTCGTGCTGGTGGAAGGGTGGCCCCGACCCAACGGTGCCCGCCTCCGTCAGTGTGCGCGCAGGCCTTCGGAATGGCGATCGAGGAACCCGTAGACGTCGGTGAGGTCCACGCCCAGGTGCTGCCTGAAGACCGCCGAGTCGGTAGGGAGCCCCGACAAGAAGTGGCTGTGGTCGCGCGCTCGACGGCCAGGCCACCTTGGCCCAACGCGCCACAGCGTCCGGTGCTGGGCGCCGGCAGCACGAGGGGTCGGGGCAGGTCGAGACCGCCCGGAGCGTCGTCTCGGAGCCGCGGAACCAGTGGGCCGCCGACTCCGTCGTGCCCACGGTGACGGCATCACCGTCGTTGCGTTGCAGGTCGACATGGGTGACACACCAAAACGTCCCCGTCACCGTCCCGGTGTACTGGTAGTGCAAGGCGTAGGAGTCCTCCGACTCGAAGGTCCGGCGAGAGCTCCACCATCGGCACAGACGCTGGCCCTCGACGGTGCCGTCGCTGTCGCTGGGCAGGAGGACACCGTCGTTTTCGTACGCCTTCCAAAGCACCCCTTCAGGATCGGACCGTTGGAAGTGGACGCGGATGCCAAGGTGCCGTGTGATCAGGTTGGTGAGCCGGTGGGCCGCCATCTCGTAAGAGATGTAGAACATCTCGCTGAGGTCCTCGACCGAGATATCCTCGCGAGCTTTGGCGTCGCCGAGAACCTGAACGGCAGCCGCCTCGGGGGCCAGTAGGGCCGCCGCGAAGTAGTTGGCCTCCACCCGCTGGCGCACGTAGCTCTCGAAGTCGACAGGGTCCTTGTGACCGAGAGCGAAGTGCCCGAGCGTTTGGGCGACAACCGACCGCGACGAGCGCATCCCGCCAGCGGCGTTGCGCTGGGGGACGTAGATGACCCGGTGCCGGACATCGCTGATCGACCGGGTGGAGGGTGGCAGATCCTGCACCCGGGCGACGGTGAACCCGAAGTACTTGGCCACGTCGGTCAGGTTGCCCTCAGGTACCGCTCCCGGGCCGCTGTACCCCACCGCACCGAGCGCCTGGGAAGCCGCTTGCTCGATCTCTTCGAAATAGTTGTCTCGCCTGCGCATCTCCTGACGCATGGCGGCGTTGGCAGCGCGAGCGCTGGTCGGGGGTGTCTCGGGAACGCCGTCGAGCGCAGCGCGGAAAGGCGCGGCCGACAGATCGCGCACCTTGTCGAACAGGGCGACCACGTGCTCCAACGCCACGGTGTCAAGGCGGGCGGTCGGCCGCAGGTACGGCAGCTGCAGCTCTTGGTACCGAGGATCGTCCTGCATGTGCGCGAGCGCCACCTCCAGCTCGGCCCTCCGGCTGGGGGCGCTGGCCACCAGCAGGTCGGTGGCGCGGCAGCCGAGCACAGCCGCCAGCTGGTTGACCGTAGACAGGCGCGGCTCGCAGTGGCCGTTCTCCAACTGCGACAGATATGAAGGCGGCCGTCCTACTGCCTGGCTCAACGCGGTGAGCGTCATCCCTGACTGGCGTCTCAGGTGTCGGAGCCGGTGCCCGAAGACCAGTGGGTCAAGATCGTCAGAAGTTAGCATTATCAAAATAATTGCATTAGTTTGGCCAAAACACAAGTCATCTAAGTGTTTGCATCGACAAGTTGGTATTTCTTCGGCAGACTCTGCATCGTGGCTAACACGGAAACCATCAGCTACACGCCTCACCCCGACGCAGAGCGGGTCCTCACGCCGGAGGCGATTGAGTTCATCGCCAGCCTGCACGTCGCCTTCGAGCCTCGCCGGCGGTCTCTACTGACCGCACGGGCGGAGCGCCAGGCTCGTTTCGATGCCGGAGAGCGCCCTGACTTCCTCCCCGAGACCGTCAGTATCCGGGACGGGTTTTGGACAGTCAGCGAAGCGCCCAAAGCGCTGTTTGACCGGCGGGTCGAGATCACCGGCCCGGTCGAACGAAAGATGATGATCAACGCCCTCAACTCGGGGGCGAAGGTCTTCATGGCCGACTTCGAGGACGCCAACTCCCCGACCTGGGACAACGTCATCAAGGGGCAGGTCAACCTCCAAGACGCGGTGCAGGGGACGATCGAGCTGGTCGCCCCCGACAAGACCTACACGCTGGCCGAAGAGATAGCGACCTTGGTCGTGCGACCTCGGGGCTGGCACCTGCCCGAGAAGCACTTCAAGGTGGGCGGCGAGCCCGTCTCGGCGAGCTTGTTCGACTTCGGGCTGTACCTGTTCCACAACGGGCGCGAGACCCTCTCCCGGGGTTTCGGGCCGTACTACTACTTGCCCAAGCTGGAAGGCCACCTGGAGGCTCGTCTGTGGGACGATGTCATGGCGGCGGCCGAGGACGCCCTCAAGTTGGACCGCGGGTCGATCCGGGCGACCGTGCTGATCGAGACGATCACAGCCGCGTTCGAGATGGACGAGATCCTCTACGAGCTGCGAGATCACATCTGCGGCCTGAACGCCGGCCGGTGGGACTATATCTTCAGCGTCGCCAAGCGCTTCCACGCCGATCCCGCCTTCGTGCTGCCGGACCGGTCGTTGGTGACCATGACCACACCGTTCATGAGGGCCTACACCGAGCTGCTGGTCGAGACCTGCCACAAGCGGGGTGTTCACGCAATCGGCGGCATGGCGGCGTTCATCCCCAACCGGCGCAAGCCGGAGGTTACCGAGACGGCGCTGGCGAAGGTGGCCGAGGACAAGAGGCGCGAGGCCGGCGACGGCTTCGACGGGACCTGGGTGGCCCACCCCGACCTGGTGCCCACGGCTATGGCCGAGTTCGACGCAGTCCTCGGTGACCGGCCCAACCAGCTCGACCGGCAGCGGCCTGAGGTCGCACGTCGGCAGCGGCCGGTTGCTCACGTCGACCGCCCGCGGGACGGCATCACGCCGGCGGGACTGGCCACGAACATCTCGGTCGGCCTGCGGTACCTGGCCTCTTGGTTGTCAGGGACCGGCGCCGCGGCCATCGACGACCTGATGGAGGACGCCGCCACGGCTGAGATCAGCCGGGCCCAGGTCTGGCAGTGGGCCCACCACCACATGATCCTGGCCGGGCCGGAGAAGACGGTGGTGACCACGGAGCTGGTTACCGAGCTCCTGGACGAGACGGTCGAGAGGTTGGTCGCCGACGGCACTTACGACGCCGACCTGCTGAGCAAAGCCCGCGACGTATTCGAGCAAGTGGCCTTGGCCGACGATTTCCCGGACTTCCTGACCCTGCCCGCCTACGAACTGCTTCCTTGAAACCCACTGAAAGCCCGGGGCTCCGGCACTCCCAAAAGGACCAACCTGCCATGACTACGTTCAAAGGCTTTCTCGGCCGGGGCGAGCTGAGAGCCAACACCTCGAAAGGAACAAGCGACTTCATGACTGCCTCTGTCGACAACGCCGTGGCCGAGATCGCTAGCCAGTGGGCCAACGATTGGCGCTGGGCCGGCGTACAGCGCACCTACGGCCCAGACGATGTCGTCCGGTTGCGCGGCTCGGTCCATGTCGAGTGCAGCCTGGCCCGCCAGGGGGCCGAGCGCCTCTGGTCGTTGCTGCACAACGGGGACTACGTCAGTGCCCTCGGTGCCTTGACGGGTGCCCAGGCGGTGGAGATGGTCAAGGCCGGCCTGAAGGCGATCTACCTGTCGGGCTGGCAGGTCGCCGCCGACGCCAACCTTTCCGAACAACGTGTACCCCGACCAGAGCCTGTACGCCGTGACCAGCGTCCCTGCAGTGGTCCGCCGCATCAACAACGCCCTGCGACGCGCCGACCAGATCGAGTGGGCTGAGCGAGCAGGGCACCCCAGCAACGGGAACAGGCTTCACCACCGCGACTGGATGGTGCCTATCGTCGCCGACGCCGAGGCCGGTTTTGGCGGTGCCCTCAACGCTTTCGAGCTCATGAAAGCCATGATCGAGGCAGGGGCCGCCGGGGTTCACTTCGAAGACCAGCTGTCGTCGGAGAAGAAGTGCGGGCACATGGGCGGCAAGGTCCTGGTCCCGACGTCCCAGCACATCCGCACCCTCAACGCCGCCCGTCTGGCCGCCGACGTGTGCGGCGTGCCGACGCTGATCGTGGCCCGCACCGACTCGCTCGGCGCAAACCTGCTGACCAGCGACGTCGACGAGCGCGACCGCGCAGTTCTGCACCGGCGAACGCTCGCCGGAAGGCTTCTTCTACCAACGGGCTGGCATGGACGTTGCCGTCGCGCGCAGCCTGGCCTACGCCCCTTATGCCGACCTGATCTGGTGCGAGACATCAAGGCCCGACTTGGACGAGGCCCGCGTGTTCGCCGAGCGGGTCAAGGCCCAGTACCCCGACAAGATGCTGGCCTACAACTGCTCCCCCTCTTTCAACTGGAAGAAGCACCTCGATGACCAAACCATCGCCCGCTTCCAGAAGGAGCTGGGTTCGATGGGGTACACCTTCCAGTTCGTAACCCTCGCCGGGTGGCACGTCCTCAACGAGTCGACCTTCGAGCTGGCGCACGGGTACGCCCGTCGGGGCATGAGCGCCTACGTGGAGCTACAGCAACGTGAGCTCGACCTCGAGGGGGAGGGCTATACCGCCGCCCGCCATCAGCGCGAGGTGGGTGCCGGGTACTTCGACGACGTAATGAAAACACTCACCGGGGGGTCGGCGTCCACGCTCGCTCTAGCTGGGTCGACAGAGGAAGCCCAGTTCCGGGCCAATCCCTAACCCACTAGCTCCGGACAATTCACAGAGAAAGCAGGACCGGCTTTGACAAGCACATATCCATTGAGCACCAACAGCGACTTGCTGGCATGGGTCGACCGCTGGGCACGTACCTGCAAGCCCGACCGGGTCTTGTGGTGCGATGGCTCGATTTCAGAGTACGAGCAGCTTTGTGACCAGCTGGTGCAGTCCGGGACCTTTGTACGTCTTTATGAACAACGGAGGCCGCAGAGTTATTGGGCCAAGTCGGACCCCGCGGACGTGGCCCGGGTAGAAGACAGGACGTTCATTTGCTCTGAAAAAGAGGGCGACGCCGGGCCCACCAACAACTGGGCGGATCCGTCGAGAATGAAACAGCGGCTGCACCGGCTCTTCAGCGGCAGTATGAAGGGCCGCACCATGTTCGTCGTGCCGTTCTGCATGGGACCGCTTGGTTCGCCGATGTCCTATATAGGCGTGCAGTTGACCGACTCCGCCTATGTGGCCGCCAACATGGCGGTGATGACGAGGATGGGAAAGGCCGCTTTGGACGTCCTCGGTGACAACGGTTCGTTCGTGCCCTGCGTCCACAGTGTCGGTGCGCCCCTGGCCGCGGGCCAGACGGACACCGCATGGCCGTGCGACGCCGACAATAAGTTCATCGCGCATTTCCCAGAGGCGCGGGAGATTTGGTCCTACGGGTCGGGCTACGGCGGTAACGCCTTGCTGGGCAAGAAGTGCTTCGCTCTACGCATCGCCTCGGTCATGGCCCGCGACGAAGGTTGGCTGGCCGAGCACATGCTCATCGTGAAAGTTACCAACCCCGAAGGGCGCTCCCACTACATGTGCGGCGCGTTCCCATCTGGGTGCGGCAAGACCAACCTGTCCATGCTGGTGCCAAGCGACCCGGCCTGGAAGGTGGAGACCATCGGCGACGACATCGCCTGGATGAAGTTCGGCGCCGATGGCCGGTTGTGGGCCGTCAACCCCGAGGCGGGCTTTTTCGGCGTCGCCCCGGGGACCAGCGTGCACACCAATCCCAACGCCATAGCGATGCTGTCCCGGGGCACGATCTTTACCAATACGGCGCTCACCGACGACGGCGACGTCTGGTGGGAGGGCATGACGGAAAAGCCCCCCGAGAAGCTGACCGACTGGCAGGGCCAGCCCTGGTCCCCGGCTTCGGGCCGCAAAGCTGCGCACCCTAACGCCCGCTTCACGGTCCCGCTCGCGGAGTGCCCGGTCGCCGCCCCCGAATGGGAGAGCCCTGACGGTGTCCCCATTTCGGCCATTCTTTTCGGCGGCCGCCGTTCCGCCGTGGTGCCCCTTGTCGTCGAGGCCCGCCACTGGGCCCAGGGCGTGTTCTTCGCCTCGGTAATGGCGTCCGAGACGACGGCCGCCCAGTCCGGCGCGGTCGGCCAGCTCCGCCGGGACCCTTTCGCCATGCTGCCCTTCTGCGGCTACAACATGGCCGACTACTTCGGGCACTGGTTGGACGTAGGCGCGGCGGCACGGCCCGGCAAGCTACCGCGGATCTATTACGTCAACTGGTTCCGCAAAGGCACCGACGGGCGCCTTCTCTGGCCCGGCTACGGGGAGAACAGCCGGGTATTGCGCTGGATATTCGAACGCTGCGAGGGCCAAGCCAATGCGGCCGAGACTCCTATCGGCCTGGTCCCCAAGTCCTTGGACACTCTCGGACTTGATGTCGACCTGGCCGATCTCTTGGAGGTGGACCGGGACGAGTGGCGGGCCGAAGTCAAAAGCATCCAGGAACACTATGCGCTCTTCGGCGACCGCCTGCCCCAGCGCCTGGCCACCGAGCTCGATGACTTGCGCCGCCGGCTGAGCTGACGCCGAGCCTGAGGCGCGGTCCCCGTACACGATCGGTTACTAACGCGGGGCCCGGCCTGTCACAGTCGCCGTTGGCATCTAACAGAGTGCATGCTGGGCGCGAGCGTTGCGGCCGCCGGGCAAGGATGGAGCTAGGCCCGGTATTGCCGTGCCGGAGAACAGCCGTGCCCGGGCAATTGAGCACGAGTTGAGAACGGGGCGGCTTTGGTCATAAACGGGGTGGAGGAGGGTGAAGTCGCCGCTGGCCCGGCACCCCTCGCCACTTCACCGTGAGGTCGGCCTCCGAGCTCGGGCTGCTCGGAGGGGCCGGCGGCGGCAGCGGAACGCCTGACGGGAGGGCCGCGACGGCCGTTTTGGCGGCGGCGGCGGCCGGGGCCAGGTTGGCAGGGAGCCGGGCGAGCCTTGCATCGGAGAAGGGCGGGTAGTCCCACCAGCGGGTCAAATAGGCCGGCTGGGGGGGCCGAGCCCCGGCGATCACGAGGGCAGTACCGGCCGGGAGGCTGTGAGCCTCGTCGACAGGGAGCCTCGCCTGGAGGCGGGGCGAGCGCGTCGTGCTGGCGGAGGGGTGGCCGGTCCACCACGGCGAGGTGTTCACCGAGCGGACGACCACGTCAGCCTGCCCGGCGAGACGGGACACCGCCTCCAGGGTCCTCATGTCGCCGATGCCCGGGAGGAGCACCTTGGTGCCGAACAGGGAGAAGAAACCGTCGGCGGCCGGCCCCCAACGGGCTTTCGCCTGGGAGAGGTCCTGCAGGCAGGCGAGCGTGAGCAGCCCCTGGCCACCACCTTCGGAGACCATGGCCGGCAGGTCAGGCAGCGGGGCGACGTTCGCCACCTCGTCGAGGACCAGGGTTACCGGCAGGCGCAGGGTGCCCTCGGAGGCGGAGCCATAGGTGGCGGCACGCACCTGTTCCAAGAAGGCAACGACGACGGGCGCCATCAGGGCCTGGTACCGGGCTGGCGCACACACGTAGATCGTGTCGGCGCCGCACGCGAAGCGGGAGGGGTCGAAATTGGGCCGCTCGGCCAGTTCGAGCGCCCGCGAACTGCGGTAGGCCGCCAGCGCGCCGGCTGTAGTCGAAAAAATGCCGCTCCGTTCTCGCTCTTCGGTGGCAAGTATGCCGGCCAGCACATCGACGGCGATCTCCGCCCCGCCGTCGGTGTTGCCGGCCCGGGCGAGCACGGCCATCGGCGTGTGGAGGTCGTGGCGGAGCGCCCAGCTGAGGACCTGGCGGATGCCGCCGCCGGCTATTGCCGATGCATGCAGCATGGGCGCCAGCAGCGCTTCGGCTCGCTCGGTCCAATGCGCGCTCTCACCGTAGGAGCCGTGTGGGCGGGCTGCGGCCGTCATGACCCTGGCCGTGACGAGAGCCTCCTCCCAGGAAACAGAGGCCTGTACCGGTGACCACCTGACCAGGTCGGCTCCCGGCGGTAGCGGTACCGTCCCGGTCGGGTCCAGTAGCCAACAACGCCCGAGCTGCGAGCGGCTGGCAAGCGTGGCCTGCAGCACGTCGGGCTTGGTCGAGGTGACGAGCACCGGCCCCGGCGCCGCCAGCACGTTGGGGACCACGAGCGTGGAGGTCTTGCCGGACCGGGGCGGCCCGAGCACGAGCATCGCCTGTTCGGCCCCGGCCCAGATGAGCCGGCGGCCGTCGGTGCCGACGTAGAGCTCAGGCCCATTGACCGCCAGGTTGGCCTGCAGCTGGCGGAGGCTGATCTCGGGAGCCCAGCTCATCGTCGGTCACCGCCTCGGCCCGCGAGACGTAGCACACTTTTATGATATGTCATGTCTTGTCATATCTTTAGGGAGCCGTTTCCCGGCGTGGCCCAGCGTTCCTCGGAGCCGGTGGATGGACGTTTGGGCTGGCCACCCACCAAGATGGCCAGGCCAACGCCGAGGTGCCTCAACCACGCCCAGTTAGCCGAGAGCGCCAAAGGGCGTGCCGCGGACGTGGGCTAAGGCTTTGGCCCGGTGGCCCCACCGAGCAACCGGCTTCCTTTCCTGGCCGCCCGGGCCCAAAGCGCCGAACCATGTCGGCCAGCGTCCAAGGCCCCGTAAGCGGCTATGCCCAACGGTCGTGCCCATGACGGGTGGTCCCTGCGGGTTATGAGCGACTCGCCATCGTGGGCCAGCTGCAGGTAGCTGCTCACGGGTGGCGGGTCGTACCCGTGGTCCCACGTCCAGGCGCCGTTGGCGACATACAGCTCACGCACCTGTCGGTAAAGGGGGCTATCGACGTCTAGCTGGCGCCGGGGCAACGTCGCCGTTCGGCCGGTGAAGTAATCGCTGCGGAGCCGCATACCTTCGACCCACAGCCGGCGCTCGGGGAAACCGTCCCAGGCCCATACCGAGCAACCATGACGTTGAGCCAGGACCAGGACGGCGTTGCTGACCTGGACGTGCTCCTCATGGCCGTACTCACCCCAAGGGTTGTGGGTGTAGACAACCGGGTGGTGCTTGACGTATGGATCGAGGAGCTCCACTAACGCGGAGTAGTTGTCGCGGTACCGTGACGCGGCCGCGACCGGGCAGTCCGATTTGAGGGTTACCCCGTGTTCTACGGGCACTCTCCGCAACCAGTCGGAGCGTTTGTACACGCCGGCCGACACCAGCGGCAGGAACTCGAACGGCCCCACCGGGTAAGCGGCCCGGACCGCCTCCCGGCCCCGGCTTATCGAGGGCTCATGGGCGTGGCCGGGCAGAGCGGCCACGATCATTGCCGCCTGGGCCACTGCCGGGGCGAGCCACAGGATCTCGTCGTCGGGGTGCGCCACCACCACGAGGGCGCCCGCCAGGGGCCCTACCGGCGGCTTGTCAGTCACCTCCCGCGTGGCCGGCGGCCGGTGCCGAATTGGCCGCCCAATGCCTCGCAATTGAGCCCGGTGTCACCGACGACCCCGCAACCATCAAACGACAAAAGTGTATAAGCCGGCAGGGTCCGTTGTCGGTCCACAGGGGCATGGTACCCTCCGGTCCGTGACCCGGGGCCCGCTCAAAATCCTTTACCTGACGCCTGAGTACCCTGGCGAGACCCACTCGGGAGGGCTTGCCACCTATACCGCCAACATGTCGCGAGGTCTCGCCGGCCTCGGTCACGAAGTCCATGTCTTGGTCTGCACGCCCGGGTTGGAACGGCGAGATATCACGGCTGGGGGCGTGTTCCTCCATTTTCGCCCCGTCCCCGGGCTTCGCTGGCCCCGGCACCTCCCGAACTTTTGGGCCACCCGCTTCCGCCTGGCCACGGCCACGGCCTTTCTGAACGAGTACCGCGGTCTCGGGCTTACGTTCGACGTAGTCCACGCCTCGGAGTTCATGGCGCCCGCACTCAGGTTGGCGCGCTTGGCGCCGGCGCTCGTTGTCCGGCTTTCGGCTCCCGCATCGCTCGTCGTCGAGTGCGACGGGTTGCCGCTCGGGAGGGACAACATCTGGGCCGACAGGCTCGAACGGCGTGCGGCGCGACAAGCGGACGTGGTCGTCTGCCCGAGCAACCTGCTGGAGAGGCGCCTCCGCGACAGCGGTTGGTTGGACGAGAGACCCGTTGTGGTGGTGCATAGCCCGGTGGCCGGCGACGCCTGGAGCGGCCTCCCGACGGCAGACCGGACAGAGCCGATAGTCCTGTCCGTGGGGCGGCTCGAGAACGCCAAAGGCTTGGACGTCCTCATCGATGCCCTGGCCAAGTTGACGCCGGACATCCCCGGTTTGCAGCTCGTGCTGGTCGGCCGTGCCGGCGGGCGCATGAAGGGCCAGACGTACACCGACTTCCTGGCGGAGCGGGCCGCCAACCTGGGCGTGGCCTGCACCTTCGCCGGCGAACGGGAGGCCGTTGAACTGCGCGGCTTTTACCGCGGGCGAGGGTCGTTGCCATGGCCAGCCGGTTCGACAGCTGGGGCAACGTGGCACTGGAGGCCTTGGCGGCCGGCCGTCCGGTCGTCTGCACGACTGGCACCGGTGTCTCGGAGCTGGTTGGCCGATTAGACCCGGCGGCCATCTCGCCCGTCGATGACCCCGCCAGGCTGGCGGAGTCCCTGCGGCGTTACCTGGTTTCCCCAGCGGTTGCCGCCGACGTAGGCCGACGGGGCCGCGACCTGGTGACAGCGGAGCTTTCGGTGGCCGCCATTGCCCAGCGGATGGAGGCTGTGTACGAAGAGGCGATCGCAGTACGCACCTCGCTCGCCCCCGCCCGGACGACCGGTTGACGTCGTCAAGGTCGTCGTCTGAGCCCGTACCGATGTTGTTGTAACGCGCCGCTAGCTTTTGGGAGATGGTCCGCCGGCACCTGTGGGTCAGAGGCAGGGTGCAGGGAGTTTGGTACCGCGGTAGTTGTGCAGAACAGGCTCGGGCGCTCGGCATCTCCGGCTGGGCGCGCAACCTTCCCGACGGTCGCGTGGAGATAGTCGCCGAAGGCGACCCCGAAGCAGTGGACAAGCTCGTCGAGTGGTGTAGTCACGGTCCGCCAGCCGCACGGGTGTCCGCAGTAGAGGTCCACGCCGAGGAGCCAGAAGGCCTCGCCAGTTTCACCGTGCGCTGACTCCTGGATTTGCTCGGGAGCCTCGACGCCTCGGCACGGGGCGCCCCTTATCCGCTGCCACCTGCCCGAGAGCGCACCTGTCTCGCATGTCTTGTCATAGTGGTAAGGGTTTGCATAGAATCTACAGATCTAGTAAAATACTGTGCCCAGTAGGCCCGCGGGGCTCGACCAGGAGGGAACTCAATGTTGAAACGTGCTACCGCTGTGGCGTTGGCGCTGCTTGTACCGATCGCAAGCGGCACATTTGCAAGCGGCACGGTCGCCAGCGCGCAGGCGACAAAGGTGGCGGCTGGCCATAAGAAGCCCAAGCCGAAGCCCAAGCCCAAACCCGTCCCGTCCGTCACGCTGAACGGGGCTGGGGCCAGCTCGATCGAACCCTTCTTTTCGCCGGTTTTCTACGCGTACCACCAGTCTCACCCGAAGGTCACGGTCAATTACGACCCGGCAGGTAGCAGCGTGGGTATCAGCGACATACAGCAGGGCACCGTCAATTTCGGCGACTCGGAAATCCCGATGCAGACCAAAGACCTGGCCTTGGCAAAAGGGACGGTGCTCCAAGTACCTGTGGACCTCGGCGGAGTTGCCATCAGCTACAACATCCCAGGTGTGCCGACCGGGCTGAAGCTTGACGGCCCGACTTTGGCCTCGATCCTCGACGGGACGATAGAAAGATGGAACAGCCCGGTAATCGCAGCGGTAACCGGGGACAGCTCCCTTCCCAACATTCCGATCGTGGTGGTCCACCGGGCCGACAGCGCCGGGCCGACCTGGGACGTCGACGACTACCTCATCAAGACCGCCCCGTCTTGGGTGCAGGTCATCGGTACGAAGAACCCTTCCAAGACCTGGCCAATCACGGGCTACGGCTTGGGCGAGCAACTGAACAGCGGCGTGGCTACGTACATTGCCCAGACCGTGGGTGCCATCGGCTACGTGGAGTACGGCTACGCCCTAAAGGCGGGTTTCACTAATGCAGCGATCCTGAACAGTTCGGGAGCGTACATAGCGCCGTCCGCAGCCGGAATTGGCTCTGCTGGGAGTTATGCGCAGAACCTGAGCCCGAGCAATTTCTCGATCATCAATGAACCGGGCGCAACTACGTACCCAATTGCCAATTTTAGTTGGACACTGCTGTACCAGGAGCAGTCGAACACGGCCGTAGGCGAGGCCTTGCAAGCGCTGTTCAACTATGTCGTCACGACGGGCCAGACCACCGCTGCCAGCCTCGGCTACGCTCCTCTGCCCGCTAATGTCGTTTCTATTTCCCAGGCGACGCTGAAGCAGTTGGAAACGTCGACTGGTAAACCGATGCCAAGTTAGGGATAAGCACTGGACGAAATGCCAGGCACCTCCGCCACCACGGGGAGGCAGGCAACTCTAGAGACCGCTGGTTTGGGCCGTCAGGGGCCGGAGCTACCACTCCACTTAGCTGGAGAGCGCTCGGGTCTTGTACCTGGCGGCCCATCGCCCGCGGTTAGCTACGACGCGCCCGACGTTCGCGCCATCCTGGCCCGCAAGCAGGCCTGGCGCGGCGGGCGCGGTTACGGCCCGGCCCGCTGGCTGGGGGCGGGAGTTTTCGCCGGCGTCGTAATCGCCATCGCAGTCAGTATCGCCACCGGCTCGGCGCAGGCATTTGCCCACTTCGGGCCGGGCTTCGTGTGGTCGGGTACGTACTCGCCGAACATAACTGGTTCCGGGGCGGGCCTCCTAGTTGTCGGCACCGTGGTGACCACCGCGGTTGCCATCGTGATGGCTGCACCGGTCGGCCTGGGAGCAGCGATCGCGTTGGCCGAGCTCGTCCCGTCAAAGGTGGCGGCAATCGCAACCACCCTCGTCGAACTGTTGGCCGCTGTCCCGAGCATCGTGGTCGGCCTTTGGGCGCTGCTGGTGCTGTCCCCTTTGTTCCGGGAACACGTAGAACCCTTCCTGCACTCGGTGCCGGTGCTCGGGGGGGCGGTTTTTGGCGGGCCGACTACGGCCCCAGCATTTTGCTCGCGGCGGTGGTCCTGTCGATCATGACGCTGCCGACGTTGGTGTCGCTTTCGCGCACCGCCCTGCGCGCCGTCCCGGTGGCCGACCGGGAAGCCGCCATGGCACTTGGTGCCACACGCTGGCAGGTCGTCCGCAAAGTGGTGTGGCCGGCGGCTCGCCCCGGCATAGCCGCCGCCGTGACGCTTGCTGTCGGCCGGGCGCTGGGCGAGGCGATCGCCGTCGCTCTGGTGATCGGCAACGAACCGTCTTGGCCGCATTCGCTGGTCGGACCGGGGGCCACACTTGGCTCCGCGATTGTGAACCAGTTCGCAGAAGCGGAGCCAGGGCTCGGGGCGAGCTCGGTTATTGCCCTTGGTGCGGTGCTTTTTGTCCTGACTGTGGTCGTAAACGTAGGGGGCCAGGCCCTGCGCAGAGCCGGTAGGGCGTCGGGTTCCGCGAGCTACGCGGCGCCGGCTCCAGCAGCGCCAGCGACGGCACCGCTGGCGCTGCCAGGGGCGTCGGTCGCGGCGGTCCAGCCAGGCGATGGTTCGGCCGCGACGATCGTCCTGCCGGGTACCTCGCTCGGCGCCGGCCAAGCTGGCTCGTGGGCTGCCCCCGACGGGAGCACCGGCGGGCCTGGCCTGCATACGCAGGCCGAAGCGTTTACGGGCGGGCCTGGCCTGCATACGCCGGCCGAAGCGTTCGCCGGACCTCACCACACGCTGGGCCGCCGCCGGCTTCTCGGGATGTCGGCGCAGACGGTCTGCGTTGTCTGCCTTTTGGGCGCCGCCGCCCCCCTTGTAGCGCTGGTTGCCTATACGGTCGTTCGTGGCGCCCCTGCTCTGTCCTTCGGGTTCCTGGTCCACCCGGTAGCTCCAGCGTTCGTGCCGGGGGGCGGCATCTCGACCGCTATCGCTGGCAGCGCTCGGGTCGTCGGCCTGGCCTTGCTCATGGCTGCGCCTCCCGGCTTGCTGACTGCTCTTTTCCTGTTCGAGCGGCCGGGGCGGATCCCGGCGTTCCTGCGCTTCGGCGCCGATGTGCTGAGCGGGGTGCCGTCCATCGTGATCGGGATCTTCGCCTACGAGGTAGTGGTCCGGCCGATGCACGGGGCTTCCACGCTCGCAGCCAGCATCGCCCTCGCTGTACTGATGCTGCCGATCATGGTGCGCGCCGACGAAGAGGCCATCCGGACCGTCTCGGTCGACCTGCAGGAGGCGGGCGCAGCCCTGGGCGCGCCGCGCTGGCGCGTTGTGCGCTCGGTAGTGCTCCGGGGCTCACTGCCTGGCCTGGTGGCGGGCAACCTCTTGGCGCTGGCGAGGGCCATTGGCGAAACGGCGCCATTGTTGTTCACGTTGGCATCGGCGAACTTCGCCATGACACTGCTTATCTTCACGGATGCGCAACAGCCGGAAACCTCCCTGCAGCAGGTGGCTTGGGCCACCGCTCTCGTGTTGCTCGGGGCCGTCCTCGCCCTGTCCGCGTTTGCCCGTCTCATAGCCTGGTCGCTTACAAGGAGGGCGAGATGACCCCTGTTCCTTCGACTGTTCCTACGAACCTCCCGGGATCGGCGCCGGAGGTCCAGCCGGCACGACGAGCACCGCAGAGAGGCCGGCGCTCCGTTTCGAAGACGTCTCTGTCAGCTTCGGCAACCATGTCGCCGTGCGTGGGGTCAACCTCGACATACACGCGCTGCAGGTGACCACCCTGGTCGGTCCGTCTGGATGCGGGAAGACGACTCTGCTCAGGGCCGTCAACCGTCTCCACGATCATCTTGGCGGTCGGGTGGAGGGCAAGATAGAGCTCGGCGACCTGGATATTTATGCCCCCGGTACGCCAGCGGAGCTCGTGCGAAGCCGGGTCGGGATGGTGTTCCAACGGCCCAACCCCTTTCCCACTATGAACATCTTCGACAATGTCGTGTCCGGGCTTCGCTTTGCCGGGATCAGGAAGCGTTCGTTCCTGCGTGAGGCAGCAGAAGTGGCCCTTAACCAGGCAGCTCTGTGGGACCTCGTGAAAGACCGTCTCGACGCGTCTGCGCTGTCGCTTTCCGGAGGACAGCAGCAGCGGCTTTGCATCGCTCGGGCGCTTGCAGTGCGGCCGGAGGTGTTGTTGATGGACGAGCCCTGCTCGGCGCTTGACCCGATAGCAACCGCAAAGGTCGAACACCTGATCACTGGCCTCGTTGGTCAGGTCACGGTCGTCCTTGTGACCCACAACATGTTCCAGGCGGCCCGCGTCTCCGACAACGTCGCGGTGTTGCTCATGGGGGAGGACCGCGTCGGGGAACTGGTGGAGGCCGGCCCGGCGGACCAGGTCCTGCATTCCCCGAGCGACCCCCGTACCCTCGAGTACGTTACGGGCCGAGTCGGCTAGTAGCCCTTCGCGGGTGCTGGAGACCTCTACACTGCGCTTGTGCAGATCTCCGCGAAAGTTGACTACGGGGTACGTGCGCTCCTCGTTCTGGCGGCCACCTCAGAGCCGATGACAGCCGAGGCGCTCGCCAAGGACCAGGGGCTCCCGGGCAAGTTCCTAGGGGTGATCCTGAACGACCTGCGGCGCGCCGGTATCGTCGTCAGCCACCGTGGCCGTGAAGCTGGGTACAACCTTGCGCGCCCGGGGTCTGAGATCACCCTCGCCGATGTCATCAGGGCGCTCGAAGGGCCACTCGCGCAGGTGAAGGGGCTGCGGCCCGAGACGCTGACCTACCAAGGCGCAGCCCAGCACCTCCAGGATGCTTGGATCGCGGTGCGTGCAAGCCTACGCGCCGTGCTCGAGCACATCACGATCGACCAGCTCGTCAAGGGAGAGCTACCCCCAGAGATAGCCCACCTGGTAGCCGATCCCGACGCCTGGGTGGCCCGCCGGCTGTCCTAAGAGGCCCGCTGCAGCTCCCTCAGGGCTCGATAGGACGTGAAGATGAGCCCGGTACGCAATGCCAGCGACCGATAATCCGTGTCCGTCGAAATCTCGCCGTCCTCTACGCGCGCCGGCCAGTCGGGCATTATTGCGCGCAGCTCCGGGCTGTCGCTGGCGGGCCTGAGGACGACTTCTGTAACCCCCGGAGGCATGTCTGAGAGGAGCTGGTCGAGGGCGGCCTTGGCGCTGTGGCCCCGGGAAACCCTCACCAAGCGGTCCGGCGACAGGACGCCTTCTTCGGCCGCGAGTTGGCGGAACGGGAACCCTGTGTTGTGCTGCCGGTCGGCACCTGGGAGGCGTAAAGGCAGCCGGAAATCGACCGCCAGGGCCAAAACGACATCGAAGAACTCGGGGCGAAGTTCGACAGCGCCCAAGTGTGCAGAGAGATGGCTCACGTCGAAGCCCCAGTAGATGGCGCGCTCGATCTGCGCGCGGCACTCCTTGCGGACCTCGTCCATGTCGGCGTGTTCCCAGAGATCTACCAACGTCCTGGGGAACCCGCCGTCGCCATCGAGCAAAGAGGGAGCGCGGGTGACAGGGCCCCAGCGGTACAGGTTGAACTCTGCGTTCAACGTGAGATGGACACCGACGTCCTCCCCCCTGTAGTTGGCTGCTGCCTCCCTTGCCCAGGGCCCCGGCACCATGAGACCGGCCGACGTAGCGATACCGGCGCGCAGCGAACCGTATACCGCCGAGTTTGTCGCGTAGCTGACACCGAGGTCGTCGGAGGTGACTATGAGCAGTTGGGCGTCTGGCTCATAACCAAGGGCTTCGGCAAGCGATGTCACTCACCGAACCGTACTAGCTCCCGTTGTTGTACCAGCGCTAGCGAGAACCGTCAGGGCCGCGTCAGTAATCCCTGCGGCGGTGCCTAAGCAGCCTTGTGGTCTGAGCGAAGCTCGGCACGGCGGGCAGCTTCTGCGAGCGCCTCGCGTGCCTGGGCTATGCCGACGAGGCCCACTTGGCGCAAGCGGGGGCTCGATTTTGTCTCGGTTCCCCGCTGGCCCGCTGTGCCCCGCGGGCTCGAGGTAGCGCGGGGGAGAGGGGCCGTGAGGAGTTGCGGCTGCTGCCAACCTTCGTCAGGTTCTGCGGGCGTCATGCGCTCTAGCTCCATGCTCTTATCATGCCCGGGAGGTGTGACCGTTATTCCTCCGGCACGGCTTCTATCGCGCCGGCACGGCTTTTATCCCGCGGGCACAGCTTCGCCGGGGACCGTGGCGACCCTGCCGGAGGCGATGGCGCTGGCGGGAGGAAGGTCGGCCCACACGTAGCTGACGGCGAGGTCACGGCTTTGCCGAGGGGCCTGCCCGAGGAGCCACTCGACCCACGCCACAAGCTGAGCCTCGTCCTGGAGGGTCCTGAGCGGTTGGGCGGGAGACTGCGGGCTTACCACTATTTCGTCGATGCCGAGCGCCTGGATTTCTTGGGCGGCCTCTTGGCGCGCGGCTTGCGTACGGGGCGGGCTCGGCATGGACGGGCTGCCTGCTTTGAACAGGGCCCCATGGATCTGGTGGCTTCGGCGGTTCGTCCCAGTCATGCCCGTGGAGGTAGGCATAACGAAACAGAAGCCGGATTCTGCCTGCCAGCGCAGGTTCAGTTCGTTCACTGCGGGCAGCAACAGGACAACCGGGGGACCGGCTGGCGAGCCGGCGGAGGCGGCGCCGGCGGAAGCGGCCTTCGGGCAGGAAAACCCCGTATTGAACGCCCCCAGAGGCGGGCTGGCCGAAGCGGCGAAGTGGAAGGTCGGGGTGAGCGCGACCAGGCCCACCCCAGCGAGGGCCCAACTCGAAACCATGGCCGGCTCGCGGAGGCGCTTTAGTTCGTCCAGCCCCAGTGCGACCAGCAGGCCGACGCCGAGGGTCATCATCGAGGCGAACCGGTCGGGGAGAAGGTTATGGAAGATCGGCACTTTCTTGAGCACGTACTCGGGGAGGTAGACATGGCTGACGTGCCCGGCAACGTGCAACGTCGGGCCGAGCGAAAGTACGGCCGCGGAAGCCGAAAGTGCCAGTGCCACCCAGGTAACGTTGCGGTGCCGAGCCAACACGAGGGTCAGGATGATGAACGCCACAAGGGGGATACCTATGTAGGCACCCTGCTCGGAGCCGTTCCCCGTGAAATGGGAGCTCACCCGGAGCGCCGCCGCCGGGGCGAACTGGGTGATGTGGGTCGGGATAAAAAAGTTCAATAGGTCGCTCACGTACACGTTGCGCGGGTGGACGTCTTGCACCTTATACGGGCCGAAGTATTGGACCGCAAGGAACGGCG
This sequence comes from uncultured Acidimicrobiaceae bacterium, assembly GCA_963725935.1. Taxonomy (GTDB): domain Bacteria; phylum Actinomycetota; class Acidimicrobiia; order Acidimicrobiales; family Palsa-688; genus Fen-671. The sequence goes on from CAVSAM010000007.1 coordinate 950,619, forward strand.
CCGACAGTGCTGCGAACACTCCGGCAGCCGTTAGGCCACCCCGGAGCGCGTAATCGAAATGGGACCTTACGTCCCGGCGGCCGATCGCGTACAGCACCATTATCGCAATAGCCCCGGTAGCCGCCTCCATGGCGAGGACCTCTTCTCCCGTGAGGAGCTGCGCCCAGGCGAGGAGCCCGAGGAGAAGGCCGTCGACCCACGGCTTTTTCGACTGGACCACGACAAGGCGGTCGAGCACGATGAGCATCAACGGTGCGCTCACGAGCAGTGTCTGGGCCAGATGGCCGACAGACTGGGAGACAATGTACGGCGAAAACCCGAACACTAAGGCCCCGCAGAGCGCCGGCAGCCGGCCGGTCCAGCGGCGGAACGCCACGTAGCCGAAGGTGGCGTTGAGCACCGGTGCGAGGGTGACAAGCGCGTTGTAGGAGAACGCGGCACCGAATATCGCTGTCACCGGGGTCATCAAAAAGCTCGGCAGGAGAACCGATGTGTTCCACATCAGGTTGACGCCACCGGGGTAGTTGACGTAACTGCTTACGAGCGGGTCCAGCCCGTGGCGGATCGCGAACGGCACCCACGCAAGGAACCACGTGTACTCGTCGGAATCGCCTGCGCCGCCTATCAGCGTGCTGAAGGGCCATGACCACACTTGGTGGAACAAGGCGATGCTGAGCAGCAGCGAGATGGCGAAAATGGCAAGCACTTCCCACCGCGAGGTGTGGTCCCTCGTTGGGCGCCGGCGGCCCTCGGCAAGCGGAATTGTTAGAGGGGGCTCGTCCTGTTCGATTTGGAGCACTGGCCCATCAACCACGACGTTGGGCCGCAAGTTCAACGCCTTCCGGAGCTGGCCGCTATCGCGGCTAGCCCTCGACGGGAGCCTGGTTGCCCACCGATGTGCGCAGCTTGAGCTCCTTCAACAGGAACGACAACAAGAAAGCCGCTACCGCGACGGGTACTGACAACAAGAACGCGTGGTCCATGCCGGAGGTGAAACTGTAGGCCGGCCCGAGCACCTTGCCGTACTTGGCTACATCAGCCCCAAGGTGCACCTTCTCCTGGTCTATCAGCACAGCGCCGAGCACCGCTGCCCCGATCGCGCCGCCCAGAGTCCGGAAGAACGTGATCGCCGAGGTGCCCACTCCCATGTCCTGCATGGATATCGAGTTCTGGGTCGCAAGCACAAGTGTTTGCATGAAAAGCCCGAGCCCAGCGCCCACTATGAACATCATCGAGTACAGGACGAGCGAGTTCGTGGTGACCTGGATCAGTGACATCAGGTACATGCCCACCGACATCAGGCCGGTGCCGACGACCACGAACACCTTGTAGCGGCCCCATTTGGACACGAGCCGGCCGGAAGTAATTGAGGTGAAAAGGAGCCCAGCCAGCAACGAGATGAGCCGGAGGCCTGACATCGTCGGGCTTATGTGGCGGACGATCTGCAGGTACTGGGGCAAGAAGATGATCGCCCCGAACATGACGCCGCCAGTGATCAACGACAGCACCGAGGAAACAGAGAAGACGTTGTTGCGGAAAAGCCGCAGCGGGACGATGGGTTCGGACGCCCGGCTCTCCCACCACACGAAAGCAAGGACGAGAAGGAGCCCTATTGGGCCTAGCACTTTGGCGGTCGTTGTCAACTTGGCTGCTTGGCCCGCACTTTGAACAGCGACAAGTACCAACGCCACGCCGCCAACCGAAAGAAGTGCACCGCCGACGTCTATGCGGGCCGACCGGCGGCGATCGTCAGAACGAAGCACGCGGTTTATAACCACGAGGGCAATCACGCCGATCGGCAGGTTCACATAGAAAACCCAGCGCCAGGACGCCTCGTCTACCAGGAAACCGCCGGTCAGCGGGCCGACGATGCTTGAAACCCCGAACACGGCACCGAAGTAACCCTGGTAACGGCCCCGGTCTCGCGGAGGTATTACGTCGCCGACTATCGATAGGGCAAGCGAGAACAACCCCCCGGCCCCCAGTCCCTGCACTCCTCTGAAGATGATCAACTGGAGCATGCTGCCTGAGAGGCCGGAAAGGGCGCTGCCGATTAGGAAAAGCACGATGGCGAACTGGAATATCTTCTTTCGCCCGAACTGGTCAGAGATCTTCCCGTAGAGGGGGGTTGTCACCGTGGAAGTGAGCAGGTACGAGGTGACCACCCAGCTGTAGAGGTTGAGGTGGTGGAAGTCTTCGCTGATCCGGGTCAGCGCCGTGGTCACGATCGTCTGGTCGAGCGCAGCAAGGAACATGCCCAGCATCAAGCCAGACATGATCACCAGTATCTGGCGGTGGCTGTAGCCGCCCTGCGGAGGTTGATTGGCGAGGTTCTCTCTCGCCTGGCTCGTCTCTGTGCTCATAGTTTGCCTGTCTAGCTTGACCGAGAAGGTTAGCGATTACAACCGGAATGCGCAGGGCCTGTTGCTGGGGCGCCCCGGGGTGCTCAGTTCCGCGGTGGCAGCAGCGGGAAAACGGCCCGGGCAAGTTCCCCGAGCGCCGCACCCAGCGCTGCGCCGGCGACGACGTCCGAGGCGTGGTGCATCCGCACGTGGACGCGGCTGGAAGCGACGATGGTCGCAAGGCTGTAGTAGGCGGGCCACGAACTGCGGCCTCGCAGCAGAGCCGCGGCGAAGAAGGCGGCGCTGGCATGCCCACTAGGGAAGCTGCTTGTCAGCGGTGTGCGCAGCGGCAACGGGTGCGGTTCGGTCACATCCGGTCGTTGGCGGCGAAACGCCAGCTTGACAACGCCGTTGACCAGCGCCGATTCCGTGCCCAACAATTCCCCTGCCCGCACGAGCGGGCGCCAGCCCTTCCCCGAGACAGGTCCCTGCAGAGCCGCCAGAGCCAGCCAGATCATGCTGTGGTCGCCCACCGCGCTGGCCGTGTACATGACCCGGTCGAGCGCCGGCTTCCCCCTCAGGTGCGCTTCGAAGTAGCTGTCGACAGTCTGGTCAAAATGGGCGACGGCTTTCGAGTTCGGGAAGTCGCCGAGCGCTCCAGCGATCCTGCGCGCCAGTGTCACCGGGTGACGGCGAGAGGGGGCTGGAAGAGCTGGGGTGGAGCTACCGGAGGAGTCTCGGCTTCCTCAGCGGCTGGTGCCAGCCGGGCAAGCGCGGGGTCGCCGCCCCAAGCCGGGCAGTAGGCGTGGTAGCCGCACCAATCGCACAGAGGTCCCGGCTTCGGCCTGAAGTCGTCGAGGAGGCACGCCCGTTTGACAGCGGCCCAGATCGCGGTCGCCTGGCGCTCGAGCCCGGTGATCGACTGGTCGTCGGGGGTACTGCAAATAGCGAGAGGTTCTCGCAGGTGGAACAGCTGGACCATGGCGGGGCGGCGACCGAGCACCTGTTCGCACAGCAAGGCGTAGAAATGGACTCCACCCAACCGTGCCTGCTCCTGGCTCTGGCCCGGCGCACGGCCGGTCTTGTAATCGGTCACGACCAGCTCGCCCTGCTCATCGAGCTCGAGACGGTCAATGATGCCCCGTAGGCGCAAGCGGCTCAGCGTGGCGTCGCCTCCGTCACCGGCCGGCGCGCTCATGTCCACCTGCAGCCGTAGCTCGGTCCCGATGACCCGGACGCGGTTGGGATCTTCCAGCACGAAATAGTTTGCCACCAGCCCGCGGGCGTCCTCGACGAGCTCCTCGACCTGCTCGTCGGCGAGGCCAAGGGCGATCCCTTCCGGGCCAGCGAGGAGCTCTACGAGGGAGCGATCGAGCTTGTCGAAGGCAACCCTGAGGGTGCGCGCGCCTTGCTCCTCCTCCCACATCAAAAGCTCGAGAGCCCGATGGACCAGCGTTCCCTTGAAGGCCTGCAGGCTCGGGGGCTCAGGGAGCTTGTCGATCGCCGACAGGCGGAACGCGAGCGCGCACTCCTTGAACATCGAGACCTTCGAAGGTGTGAGCGAACCCGGAAGCTGCAACGACATCGAGTGCCAGGCTAACCAGCCGCTGGGACCACCGAGTGGAACCGCCAAAAGCGCAGGGCTCGTTCAATCCTCTTCGACCCCCTCAGCCCCGCCGAGCCCCCTCAGCCCCGCCGAGCCCCCTCAGCCCCGCGAGCGGGCGGGGTGCCGCTTGCTCGGCCGTCGTTCTGCTGACATGTTTTGCTGCCCGGCGCGCGTTTTTGTCCGTAGATGGGTCAGGCAGCCCAGTTTGCTATGTCGGCGGCGATGTCACCCGGCCTCTGGAACGGCCCGAAGTGCCCGAGCATCGGCATCACCGTTGCCGTTGCCGTCGCCATCGCCGCCCCGGCCCCTTCCGGGCCCCGCGCTGGCAGCTGGGCAGCGATCATCGCCAGCTCGTCAGGTGGCACCGCTGGGCCGAGCCCTCCGCCCAGCAACCGCGTGGGGCAGTGGGCCCGGGCGAGCCCTTCCCAAGCATCGTGGGAGGCGGCGCCCTCGTATATCCGCGCCTCGTCTTCGGGCTCGCAAGCCAGCTTGTACCCGCCGGCATCGTTTGGGACCAAGCCTCCGTCCAAGAACGCTTCCAGGGACTCGGGTGAGAACTCGGCAAACATGTGCCGGCCCTGGAAGTGCGCCCTGGCTTCATCGATCGACGCGAATTCACCACGTCGCTGCCGGGCACGCCTGGCGAGCTCCGCGCCGCGTCGCGCCCTGTCGTCGCTCCCCGGGATGCTCATGATCGGTTCCCATGCCCAGATCCGGGAAAACGAGCCCTGCCTGGATGCCTCCGCTAAAAGTAGGGCCGACGCGCCTGCTGAATGGCCTACTGCGACGACCCCTGGCGTTGGTGGCAAAGAACCACCTGGGGCAGGAGGGGGTGCCAAAGCACCGCCTGCCCCAGCACCTGCTCCAGCAACACTTGCTCCATCAGCCAGGCCCAGCTGGGCCAAGGTCTCGAGCACATCGAGAGCGAACAGGTCCCAGTTGTAGTCCCCGTTGGGAGAACGGCCCGAGGCCCCGTGGCCCCGCATGTCGAGGGCGAGCGGGCGAAAACCAGCCGAGCTGAGCGGGCGCGCCACCGGTGCCCAGCACCTGCCGTGGAGCCCGGTGCCGTGCACCATCAGAAGAGGCGTGCCCTGGCCACCGAAGTCCCAGCAAACGAGGCGGGTACCGTCGCGAGCCGTCACCAGCAGCTGCTCCATGTGGCCTGCGCCGGTTATGAGCTGGCCAACAAGCCAAGCATGCTGGCGGCGTTGTCCACGGCATTGGTGCGCCAGCAATTGTCCATGATCATGTGCACTTCCGAGCTCGAAGACGCCAGATCACGCACGGCGGGTACCCAGGCTGCCAGTTCCGCGTCGCTGTACCGGTGAAGCGGGCCCCACCAGGTCAACTTGTCAGCGAGCGTCTCGGTTTGGGCGGCCTGGCTCGCCAGGCGGGGCGGGTGGCCCGGGAAGCGGACCAAGGCGATATCGGCCGTAGCAGCGATGACCGGCTTGGCCAGCACCGCGCTGTGGCGACATACAAACGACAAGCCGATCTCTTCGAGGACGCCGAGCGTTTGTTCGCAGGCGGTCCCCTCGAACCAGTGCTCGTTGCTGAGCTCGACAGCCACCCGCAGGCCAGGGAGCCGCGACGGCAGCTCGGCCAGTTCCTTCCAGGCGGCCGGCCTCGGGCTGAACCATGTCGGGAACCTTACGATGACAACACCCAAGCGGCCCGCGTCTGCCAGGGGGCGAAGCGCGTGATTGAAGCGAGCCCAGCACTCGTCGACGACGCTGGCTGGGAGGCGCTGGCGGTAGAGCTTGGTGGCGTCGCGCCGCGAGGGCTTCACGTGGCCCTGTAGGTCGGGCCAGAGCGACTCCGGCCAAGTCGGTGCGCCACAGAGCAGCGACCAAGCCCGGACATCGAGCGTGAAACCAGCCGGCGTTGTCGCGGCCCAGCGCTTCGCCAGTTCAGGCGTCGGCGGGAAGCGGTAAGTGGTGGCGATCTCAGCGAGTGGCAGGCGGCTCGTGTAGTAAGCGAGGCGTTGCGCTGCACTGAGCGAGCGCGAGGGGTAAAAGCCGCCGTCACGGACAAGCGATCGGTCCGCCCAGGAGCTGGCCCCGGCCAGTACCCGGCAACTGCCGATGACAACGCCTGTCGCCGGTCCGGTAGTAACGCCAGTAGCTGGCCCGCTGAAGGTAACCGCCGTACTCATCAGGTCGAGCGTACGCGAGCGGCACGACCTTCTCGCGGATCCCAGGACGTGCATCCGCGATGCTTCGCAGACCGGGTACCGCCCTGAAGGTGCCGAGAACGGCCTGGCGCGTGAAAAGATGCTTTATGCGCCGGCGCCTCCTCCTCCCCCAGGGTCACCGGTGAGCATCGAGGCGGAGTTGTTGCAGGCTTGGGGCATCGAGCCCGGCTACTGGGATGTCGGTGGCCAATGGTGGGACGTCCCGGAGAGCACTCTGAGGGCGGTACTGGAGGCGATGGGCGCTGGGGTACCGGGCCCGTCCGGCACCGTGCCACCGGGCCCGCGGCTAGACGCGCCCCTTTTCACAGCGGCAGAGACCGGGCCGTGGCCATTTCTGCCGGGCGGCACGCTCACGCTGGAGAACGGTGGGACCATCGAGCTGCCCGCTGACGGCCCGCGGCCGGATGAGCTACCGCTCGGTTACCACTGCTTCGAGCCTGAGGAGCCCGCCACGGGTGGCTCTCCGCATGACTGGCCACGGATAGTCGCCGTGTGCCCGGCACGGTGCCCGGAGCCCCCCCGAGGGCGCACATGGGGCTGGTCGGCTCAGCTGTACGCCACACGTTCGCGCGACAGCTGGGGAATAGGCGATTTCGGCGATCTTCGTAGCCTGGTCGATTGGGCGGGGGACAATGGAGCCGGCTTCGTGCTGCTGAACCCCTTGAACGCCCCGGCGCTGGGGCCGGTCCCGGAACCGAGCCCCTATTTCCCGAGCTCGAGGTGCTTCCTGAACCCCCTCTACATCAGGGTGGAAGAGGTACCTGGAGCGGGCGACCTGGCCGAGATAGCAACGCTTGCGGTCAAGGCGAAGGCCCTCAACGTTGAACGACTGATCGACCGCACGGGCGTCTGGGCGCTCAAATCCGAAGCCCTCGAAGCTTTGTTCGCCCGCTTCGAACAAGGCGGTGGGGACCCCAGGTTCGAACGCTACACACGCGAACGCGGCAAAGTCCTCGATGGTTACACGTCTTTTTGCGCGCTGGCCGAGCGTTTTGGCTTGCCTTGGCAAGACTGGCCGGCCGAATATCGCCACCCCGATAACCCCGCAGTGGCGCGGTCGGCTGCGAGCCAAGAAGGGCGCTCCCGCAAGCGTTATCACGCCTGGCTGCAATGGCTGTGCGAAGCCCAGCTCGCGAGCGCGTCCGTTGGCGGCCACCTTGTGTGCGACCTTGCAGTCGGTGTCGATGGCGGAGGCGCGGACGCCTGGTTCTGGCAGGGAGCGTTCGCTCTCGGAATGAGGGTGGGGGCACCGCCCGACGAATTCAACACCAAGGGCCAGAATTGGGGCCTTCCACCATGGGACCCGTGGAAGCTCCGCGCTGCCGCCTATGAGCCCTACATCGAGACCCTGCGGGCGGTCCTGCGGCCCGCCGCCGGGCTCCGGGTCGACCACGTGATGGGCCTCTTCCGCCTGTTCTGGGTGCCGCTCGGCTCGGAGGCGGCAGAGGGCACCTACGTCCGGTACCTCTGGCACGACATGGTCGCTTTGCTCCGCCTCGAGGCCGCGCGGGCTGGTGCTTATGTCATCGGTGAGGACCTCGGGACCGTGGAGGACCACGTCCGCGAGGTCCTCGCGGATAGCGGGGTGCTGTCGTACAGGCTCTTTTGGTTCGAGGACAAGCGGCCATCGGAGTGGTCCTACCAAGCCCTCGGGGCGGTGACGACCCACGACTTGCCGACGATCGCAGGCGTTTGGACGGGATGCGACGTCGCCGCCCAGACAAGCGCAGGCCTGGCGGTTAATGAGCAGAGTTGCGCCGAGTTGAGGCGGCGGCTCTCGCAGTGGACGGGTTCGGACGACAACAGGCCCCTGGCCGAGGTCATCGAGGCGACTTACGCGGCTCTAGGAGAAGCACCTTGCGCGCTTATTACCGCTGTTCTGGACGATGCCGCCTCTGTCGAGGAGCGCCCCAACATGCCAGGTACGATCGACGAGTGGCCCAACTGGTGCCTGGGGCTCCCGTTGTCGCTCGAACAGGTGCAGCAGGGCGAGCTGGCAGCCGCAATAGCCAGGAGCCTGAATGCCCGGAGCGGAGTGACTGAGACATGAGCTTCGCCGACCTACCTGTGCGGCCTCCCGTCGCGCCCATGTTGGCCAAGCTCGCCCGGGAACTGCCGAGCGGGGAGTACATCTACGAGCCGAAATGGGACGGCTTCCGCTGCATTGTGTTCCGTAGCGGAAGCGAGGTCGAGCTGGGCAGCCGCAACGAGCTGCCGCTGACCCGGTATTTTCCCGAGCTGGTGGCCGCCCTGAGCCAGGTCCTCCCGCAACGGGCGGTCCTCGACGGCGAAGTGGTTGTTGCCGGGCCAACTGGGCTGGATTTCGACGCTCTCTCGCAACGGGTGCACCCGGCCGAGAGCCGAGTGAGGTTGCTGGCAGAAAGGACACCCGCCTCGTTCGTTGCCTTCGACCTGCTGGCACTCGACGATCGCGACCTTCGAAAAGAGCCGTTCCACGAGCGCCGGCGCCTTCTCGAAAACGTAATTGGAGAGGCCGGGCCATCCGTCGGCGTCTACCTGACTCCCGCCACGCGGGACCGGTCCTTGGCCGAGGACTGGTTCGGGCGCTTCGAGGGTGCCGGCCTCGACGGGGTGGTGGCCAAGGCGGCCGACCTTGCCTACGTAGCGGGTAAACGCGTGATGGTGAAGGTCAAACACGAACGCACAGCCGAGTTCGTGGTCGGCGGTTTCCGTTGGTACCGCGCGTCTGCGGACAGCGGCACCCCTGGGCAATCCGAGATCGGATCTCTCATGCTCGGTTTGTACGACAGTGCGGGGGACCTTTCCCACGTTGGTGTCATCGGTGCCTTCGCGGCAGAGCAGCGGCGTCAACTGGTCGAGGTCCTCGCTCCCTACCGAGTGGGCAGTGATGGAGGCCTCGAAGGCCATCCTTGGTCGGGCTGGGCGACTGCCACGGAGGCCGGGCCGCGATTGCCCGGGCCGGAGCCGTTGGAACGCAACGAAAGACCTCAGCTTCGAGCTGCTCCGTCCCGACTTGGTGGTCGAAGCTGCCTACGAGCACCTGCAGGGCACGCGTCTGCGCCATACCGCTCAGTTCAGGCGTTGGCGCCCAGACCGCGATGCGCGGAGCTGCACCTACGACCAGCTCGACGCCGTCGTGCCGATGGAGCTGGCCGACGTTTTCGGCGCGTCCAAGCGAGCGGCGTCCGGCGAGCCCGGGACCGACACCGGGGCCCGGACGGGGAAAAGTACTAATGGCGAAGGGAAGGGCGCTAGTGGCGACGGGTAGCGATTTCGCGGCTCTCACGGTAGATGGCCGCGAAATACGAATATCACGGCCCGGCAAGGTGTTTTTCCCGGATGTCCCAGTATCGAAATTGCAACTCGTCGAGTACTACGTTTCTGTGGGCGAAGGGGCGCTCCGAGGTGTTTACCGGCGGCCGACCGTGCTCAAGCGTTTTCCCGACGGGATCAACGGGGAAGTCTTTTTCCAAAAGCGCGTCCCCGCAGCGCGGCCCGACTGGCTCCACACGGCGACTGTCCACTTTCCCTCGGGCCGTTCTGCCGAGGAGCTATGCCCCCTTGACGTGGCGCACATTATTTGGGCGGTGAACCTTGGATGTGTCGATTTCAACCCGTGGCCGGTACGCGACTCCGATCTCGATTGCTCAGACGAACTGCGCGTCGACCTCGACCCGATGCCGGGGGTGACCTTCGACGATGTGCGACGCGTCGCCGGCTGCGTCCACGATGTCCTCGAAGAGCTCGGTATACCCGGGTTCCCAAAGACTTCCGGCAGTCGCGGGATCCATATAAACGTGCCTATCGAACCGAGGTGGGGCTTTACCGAGGTGAGGCAAGGCGCGCTGGCATTGGCAAGGGAAGTCGAGAGGAGGATGCCAGAGATCGCGACCTCCAAATGGTGGAAAGAGGAGCGAGGCACTCGCGTCTTCATCGATTACAACCAGAACGCGCGCGACCATACGGTTGCCTCCGCATACTCGGTCCGACCGGTGCCCAACGCCCGGGTATCCGCGCCGTTCACCTGGGACGAACTGGACGCGGTCGACCCCAACGAGCTGACAATTTTTTCGGTGCCGCCGCGCTTCGCAGCGATCGGCGACCCGGCGGCGGGGGCGGACGGCATGGCGTTCTCTCTCCAGCCGCTGCTCGACCTTGCCCGGCGTGACTCCGAAGAACGAGGCCTCGCCGACGCCCCCTGGCCGCCGCACTTTGCCAAGGCGCCCGGCGAGCCCACGAGAGCTCGCCCCTCCGTTCGCCGCGCCCCCTAGCGCCGGCCATGCTCGGCGCCTGGCCCGCCGGGCACCCGTCCCGCTCGGCGGCGGCCGCTGAACGACGTCAGCGCAGGGAGGCTGGGTCGTGGCGAGCGCCGGGGTGGCGGCGAAACCCCGGGTGGTGGCGAAACCCCGGGTGGTGGCGAACGCCCGGGTGGTGGCAGCCGCGCCGGCTCGGGGGGTAGGGTCTGAGGTAGGTGGGAGGGCAACGCCGTAGGAGGGACTTAGGCAGTGGATGAGGCTCGGCAACGGGTCGGGACGACGAGCAATTGCGCTCAAAGCGCTCTGCTGGTGCCAGTGCCCGAAGCCGAACCCCTGGTCGGAGCGTGGCGTGCCGTCCATGACCCTTGGGCCCGGACAGGCGTCCCGGCCCACATCACGTTGGTCGTCCCCTGGATCCCCCCTGAGCAGATCAAGCAGGAGCACCTCGAAGAGCTCGAGGAACTCGTCGGCGGGGAAGAGCCCTTCGAGTACTCCTTGGACCGGGTCTCCTGGTTCGGGGACCGGGTGTTGTGGCTGGCGCCTACCCCGGCAGGCCCGTTCAAGCGGCTCACCACCGTCCTGGCCGACCGTTTCGACACGCCTCCCTGGCAGGGCGAGTTCCCAGAAGTCGTGCCCCATCTGACAGTCGGCCTCGCCGGCCACGCGTGGGGGAGCACCCTGTCCGACGCGGCCGAGGACCTGGCCGCGAAGCTGCCGGTGAACTGCAGGGCCGAGGAGGTGGACGTCATGTGCGGCGACGGGGCCCACTGGGAGACGGTCCGCCGTGTTTTCTTGAAGGGCGAGTAAGGGCAGAGCTCTGCTGGGCGGCCGTACGGCTCGTTCTATTGGCCTAACGCTCCCCGTTGGCCCGGTCCGCCCAATAGGCCCAACGATCGCCGCAGGCGCCCGGTTCGCCCAATAGGCCCAACGATCGCCGCAGGCGCCCGGTCCGCCCAATAGGCCCAACGATCGCCGCAGGCGCCCGGTTCGCCGCGATGAGCTCGTTTCTCGGCGTGGCCCGGCTTTCCTGGCGTGGCGTCAAGCTTCTCGGTCTCGGCGAATGGACGTCTGGGCTCGTGGCACTCCTAAGTGGAGGGGCCCCTCCGAGATGGGCAAACAACGCCGAGAACGTTGGCCGACGCCGATCTAGCCCACACTCGGCACCGAGTTAGCCGACACCCCACGCCGAGTTAGCCGACACCGCCCACCGAGGACCACGCCGGTCCGGTCCACCGAGCCCGAGGAGACCTAGTACCAGGTTTTCGCTGGACACGTAATGGGAAAATGCGACATGCTGGGCTTGCTGGCCGAGGCCGCCGGCCCTCTCGGAGCCCGCAGGTCGCTTGGCCGAAAGGAGCAACCCGCCGTGCCCACCGTCGCCGACAACATCGTCCAGACCCTGAAGTCCTCTGGCGTTCGCCGCATCTACGGCCTTCCCGGGGATTCGCTCAACGGTTTCACTGACGCGCTGCGCCACGACGGCGCGATCGGCTGGGAACACGTACGCCACGAAGAGGCGGCGGCGTTTGCAGCCGCTGCCGAGGCCGCTATCACGGGGCAGCTCGCCGTGGTGGCAGCCAGCTGCGGCCCGGGCAATCTGCACCTGATCAACGGCCTCTTCGATGCCAACCGCAGCAGGGTGCCGGTGTTGGCCATCGCCGCCCACATCCCGCGTGAGGAGATCGGCGGCGGGTACTTCCAGGAGACCCACCCCCAGGAGCTGTTCCGGGAGTGCAGCGTCTACTGCGAGCTCGTAAGCATCCCCGAGCAGTTCCCCCAAGTCCTCGAGATCGCGTTGCGCAGCGCCCTCGAACGTCGAGGCGTGGCCGTGATCGTCGTTCCGGGCGAGGTGTTCCTCAGCCCGAGCCCGGCGGGGTGGCAGCCCCGCCCGGTGCTCAAGACTGAATCCGTCGTTCGGCCTTCCGACGCATCACTTACCGCCGCCGCTGAGATCCTGAACCGCGCGAAGCGCGTCACGATCCTGGCCGGTGCAGGCTGCGCCGGCGCTCACGATCAGCTCATCGCTGTCGCCGGAGCGCTCAAGGCGCCCGTAGTACATGCCATGCGGGGCAAGGAGTTCGTCGAGTACGACAACCCCTTCGACGTGGGCATGACCGGCCTCCTCGGCTTCAGCTCCGGGTACCGGGCCATGGAGCACTGCGATGCGCTGCTCATGCTCGGCACCGACTTCCCCTATCGACCGTTCCTCCCAGATGGGGTCCCGGTTATCCAAGTCGACTTGCGGGGAGAGCAGATAGGCCGGCGCGTGCCCGTGGACGTAGCCCTGGTTGGCACGGTGGCCGACACCGTCGACGCCCTGCTTTCACGGTTGGCTGTGAAGGCCGATGCGGATCACCTCGACCAGATGACGGCCCACTATGCCCGCCGGCCCGGCTTGACAGCCTCGCTCGAGAGAGCCGCAACCAGTCCCCTCTCCACCCACAGTTCGTGGCATCCACGATCGACCGGTTGGCCGCGGACGATGCCATCTTCACTGCCGACGTTGGCACCCCAACGATCTGGGCGGCGCGCTACCTGCGTATGAACGGGAAGCGTCGCCTCCTCGGGTCCTTCACCCATGGCTCCATGGCGAACGCCCTGCCTCAGGGCATCGGCGCACAAGCGAGCCAGCCCGGACGTCAGGTGGTGACGCTCTCAGGCGATGGTGGCCTGGCCATGCTCCTCGGCGAGCTGATCACGATCCGCCAGCTGGACCTGCCCGTCAAAGTGGTCGTGTTCAACAACGGGGCGCTCGCCTTCGTGGAGCTGGAGATGAAAGCGGCCGGGATCGTGAACTATGGGACGGACCTCGACAATCCCGACTTCGCGGGCATTGCCCGCGCTGCTGGCTTGTTCGGGGAGACTGTGGAAAAGTCGGACGAGTTAGACGATGTTCTCGCTGCCGCGTTCGCCCACGACGGCCCCGCTCTAGTCAATGTGCACACTGCCCGCCAGGAGCTGTCGATACCGCCGAAGATCACGCTCGAGCAGGCCAAGGGTTTCAGTCTGTTTGCCATGAGGACGATCCTGTCCGGCGGCGGTGACGAAATCGTCGAGCTGGCCAAGACCAACCTGCGCCAGCTCGCTAAGGAATAACATCGCGCCCGCCGGGTCAAACTTGGTGGCAGCGGGCGTAGTGCAAGAACCCATCCGCAATCGCAGTGTTGGACCCTTCCTCGGGGACCAGCACCCACGCAGCCAGGTAGAGGGGGACACCCGCGCCACCGAGGAACGCCAGCGCGACTAGTGCCACACGCACGAGCGTCACATCCACGGCAAAGTACTTGGCGAGGCCGCCGGCGACGCCTCCGAAGATCCGTCCTTGAATTTCCCTGCGGAAGAGCTTGGGCTGCTCTTGGTTCTTGTCGTTCGAGTTGGTGTCCATGAGATGGTCCCTTCGGTCCGATTGCGAGCGGCGCTCTCAATACAGATCACTATACACCATTTGGCGCCGAGATCGAGAGCACCGATCGCATGACAGTGCACCGCTTTCAAGCGTGGCAGACTGGGGGCATGGCATCGACGACAGGGTTAAGGGCGCGCGTCAGGGCGGAGCTGGTCCAAGAGATCAAGCATGAGGCTCGCCGGCAGGTGGCCCAGGCGGGAGCGCCAGCACTGTCCCTTCGTGCAGTGGCGCGCCAGCTCGGCATGGCTTCTTCGGCGATCTACCGGTACTTCCCGAGCCGTGACCAGCTCCTAACGGCGCTGATAGTGGACGCCTACCAAGCCATCGGTGATGCGACCGAGGCCGCGGACGCCGCTTGCGAGCGACAAGATTTTGTCGGGCGCTGGAGAGCGGGGTGCCACGGGGTGCGGCATTGGGCCCTGGCGAACCCACATGAGTACGCGCTCGTGTATGGCTCGCCCATCCCTGGTTACCACGCCCCCCAGGACACGATTGGCCCTGCTAGCCGGGTTACCTTGGTCCTGGCATCCGTTGTGAGGGATGCCGCCGCCGCCGGCGCTCTATCTAGCCCCTTCATTCCTAGGTGCGCCCCGGTGCTCTCGGCGGCAGCAGCCGCGGAGGCTCAGCAGCTCGAGGCCACAGCGATGCAGGGGGTGCCCGTTGACGCGATCATCCGCGCCCTGGTGGCCTGGACGCAGCTCTTCGGCTCGGTGAGCTTCGAGCTCTATGGGCACTTTGTCGGGGTCGTGGAGAACCTCGGTGCACTTTTCGATCAGGCGGTAGCGGAGATGTGCGCGTTCGTGGGCATTCGCCCCAGCATCGAGCGGCTCCGGCGCGAGGTCGGTTAGAGCGTCGGGGTGCGTCGCTTGAGCTGCTCGGCGACAAAGCGGTGGACGATCTCGAGGGCCTCTTCCTGCCCGTCGATGAACGAGACGTGTGCGTCGCTGCTGCCGCCAACCTTCGATCGGTTGCTGGGGTAGGCCATGACCACCCGGCCCATGATCGAGATCGTCTCGTCATTGTCGGTAGGCCTGGCCGCGAGACGGACTGTCACCTCGATCGTGTCCTCGGCGCTCAGGTGCTGGCATCCCTCGAGCTTCATGCCGCCGATGGAAAGATCTGTCAGGACCGCCTTGTGAACCGGTCCTTTGCTTTGTGGGAGCAGGGCCCGGACATCGGCTGGCAGTTCGGCGAGCACCCTCGGGTTAGGCCGGCGAGGGACGAACATGGGGGCGTCGAGTACCTGCACCTCCGCCACATTGGTGCTGGGGTTGGAGCTGACGATGCAGAGCCACTTGTACACCCCCATGTCCAGCGGGATGAACATTTCCACCACTGAACCGGTTTCGAGCGACCCTTCCGGCGGCACTTCGAGCAATTCGAGCGAGACAGTCCGCCCATCCCCGGAGGTGACCTGAGCGGCGAAAGAGGCGCCGGGGGTTAGTTGCAGGCTGACCCGGGAACCCGCGCTCAGCGGCCCGACGGTACGGAGAACAAGTGCCCCCTCTGCGGTGGCTTGCGCCGCTGGCCCCTCGGTAGAGGCTGGAGACGTTACGTCCTTAGTCGGACCTGGCGCAGTCGTACCTGGCGCAGTCGTACCTGGCGCAGTCGTACCTGGCGCAGTCGGACCTGGCGCAGTCGGACCTGGCGCAGTCGGACCTGGCGCAGTCGGACCTGGCGCGACAAATCTCATGGTGTCCTCGGCTCGTTCGTCAGATGCCTGAAGCTCCCGTCCTGGCCTGCAGGCGGCGCGTTGCACAGAACCGGCCGCCGGTATGGGACATTTATCGGCGCGATATCCCGCACGCCTTTAAGGGTCTTCGCAGGTTGCTGACTTGCCTCTGACCTGGCTCAGCTCCTTGCTGTGCCGTAGGGCTCGTTGGCCTCTTCGTAACATGTCTCGTGGTAGTGCTCGACCCGTGTCCAGCGGCCTTCGACGTACACGTTCGCAATGACCTGGCGCCCTTTTATGCGGGCTACAAACTTGACTGGCGACTGGCAGTGCTCGCAGACAGCGTCGTTGCCCGCCTCGACGAAGCGTACGACCGCCCTACTCACTGCCATAACCGGAGTTACAGAGCTCACAAAGCCTTTATCGGACGCCACAGGGGTCAACCTGAGCCCCCAGCCGGCCCTTGCGAGGCCGTAGGCTGTTAATTGTGGCAGACGCCAGAAAACCAAATTCGGACACGCTTGGGCCCAACGCCTGGCTTGTCGATGACATGTTCGAGCAGTTCCGTGCCGAACCCACCTCGGTCAGTGAGAGCTGGCGCGAGTTCTTCGAGGGTTACAAGCCAGGTGGGGCCAACCTGGTGCGCCGGCCCGTCCTGTTGCCAAACGGAGAGGGAGCTCCGAACGTGGGGGAAGGGCCGAACGGGGCCGGTCCGGCCGGCTACGCCCCGATAGCCGGAGCAACAGCCGGCGCCGCCGTCGCCGGCCCGGGTGCGACCGCCACGGCGGACGGCAAGCC
Source organism: uncultured Acidimicrobiaceae bacterium (assembly GCA_963725935.1). Classification (GTDB taxonomy): domain Bacteria; phylum Actinomycetota; class Acidimicrobiia; order Acidimicrobiales; family Palsa-688; genus Fen-671. The sequence continues at coordinate 966,875 of CAVSAM010000007.1, forward strand.
TGCCGACAGCAAGGTCGCCGACAGCAAGGTCGCCGACAGCAAGGTCGCGGACGCCAAACAGGGCCCTGCCGTGAGCCCGGCCCAGCCTCAAGACGGCGAGACGCTAGCGCTGCGTGGCAGTGCCGCGCGGGTGGTCTCCAATATGACAACGAGCCTCGGCGTGCCGACGGCAACCAGCTTTCGGGTCATCCCGGCCAAGATCCTTGAGGTCAACCGGCTGATCCTGAACAACCAGCTCGCGCGCGTCGGGACATCGGGCAAGGTGAGCTTCACTCACCTCATCGCTTGGGCGGTCGTTCAGGCGGTGCGGGTGGTGCCGGCGATCAATTCGAGCTTCGTCGAGACCCCCGGCGCCGACGCGGCCGGCAATGGTGCCGGGGCTCCCGCGAGGGCGGGGGGACCGGCCGTTTTCCGGCCTGCCCACGTCAACCTGGGTGTTGCGGTGGACCTCGAGAAGTCCGACGGGACCAGGTCGCTAATGGTGCCCGTGGTCCAACGAGCTGACGAAGCCGATTTCCGTGGGTTCTGGAAGGCTTACGAAGACCTGGTCCGCAAGGTTCGGGCAGGCAAAGGCGAAGTCCCGGACTTTGTCGGAGCGACGATAACCATTACCAACCCGGGCACTCTTGGTACGGTCCAGTCGGTACCGAGACTGATGGCTGGGCAGGGCGCGATTGTGGGTGTCGGCACGATCGACTACCCAGCCGAGTGGCAAGGCGCGGACCGTCGCCAGCTGGCGGAATTGGGAGTCTCCAAGGTCGTCACGCTCAGCTCTACCTATGACCACCGGGTAATACAGGGTGCTGAGTCGGGGTTGTTCCTCCAGCGGGCACACAAGCTCCTGATGGGCGAGGACGGTTTTTACGAAGGTGTCTTCCGCTCGATGGGCGTGCCCTATGAACCCGTCAGGTACAACCAGGACGTGAACGACCCGTTCGAGCCGGCGACCAATTACCTGGAAAAACAACAAAAAGTCGATCGGCTCGTCAATGCCTACAGGGTGAGGGGCCACTTGATCGCTCATCTGGACCCGCTTGACTGGAAAGAACCGCAGATGCACGCCGAGCTCGACCCTGCCACTTACGGGCTAACGGTGTGGGACCTCGACAGGGAGTTCCTCGCGCAGGGCTTGGCGGGCAAGGACCGGATGCGGCTAGGTGAAGATCCTCTCGCTGCTAAGGGACGCTTACTGCCGTACGGTCGGCGTCGAGTACGGGCACATCATGGAGCCTGAGCAAAAACGGTGGATCCAGCAACGCGTCGAGGGGGCCTCGACGCACCTCGAGCCGGAGGAGCACCGCCATATCCTTGCCAAGTTGAACGCGGCCGAGGCACTTGAGCGGTTCCTGGAGACGAAGTACATCGGCCAGAAGCGCTTCGGTTTGGAAGGAGCCGAGTCGGCGGTCCCTCTTCTGGACGCGTTGCTGGAGCGTGCGGCTGACGAGGGGCACCAGCACGCCGTAATGGGCATGGCTCACCGGGGCCGCCTGAACGTCCTTATAAACATTGTGGGGAAGAGCTATCAGGAGCTGTTCGGCGAGTTCGAGGGCAACCTCGACCCCACCACCGTTCAGGGTTCCGGAGACGTGAAGTACCATAAGGGTTTCAGGGGCACTTTCCGGGCCGCTTCAGGCAATGAGCTCGACGTGGCCCTGGCTTCCAACCCGTCCCATCTCGAGGCGGTGGGCCCGGTCGTCGAGGGCATGGCGAGGGCCTTGCAGGACACGATCTCCGCCGCTACGGCCTCAGATCATGACGACCTTGCGAGACCGGTCATTGACGTGGTCCTCCCAGTGATAGTGCACGGCGATGCCGCGTTTGCGGGCCAGGGTGTAGTGGCGGAAACACTGAACATGTCGGCTCTGCCGGCGTACGAAACCGGGGGCACTGTCCACCTGGTTATCAACAACCAGCTTGGTTTTACGACGAACCCTGATTCGGCACGCTCGTCGGTATATGCGACTGACGTCGCAAAGATGGTCCAAGCGCCGATAATCCATGTCAATGGCGACGACCCGGAGGCCTGCATCCGGGTGGCCCGGCTTGCGTTGGATTTCCGGCAGGAGTTCCACAAGGACGTTGTCATCGACATGGTCTGCTACAGGCGCTATGGCCACAACGAGCAGGACGACCCGTCTCTCACCCAGCCCCTGTTGTACCAACTGATAAAAGACCATCGAAGCGTGAGGAAGCTCTATACCGAGGCGCTTGTCCGGCGCGGCGACATCACGCTGGAGGAGGCTGAGGCCGCGTTGGCTGACTTCTCACGGCGCCTGCAGGCGGCCCTCGATGAGACTAGGGCGTCCGCTCCGCCGCAGCTGACGAGCCTGCCTCCGGGCCACCGTCATGCCCCCCTGAGAGCAGCGGTGAGCACCGCAGTCGAAATCGGGGCCCTGGAGGCTGTTATCGATGCCCTGACCCAGGCACCGGATGATTGCACCCTCCACCCCAAAATTGCCAAGCTGCTCGAGTCTCGCAGCAAGCTGTGGGCATCGGGGCAGGTGGACTGGGCGCTCGGAGAAGCCCTCGCGTACGGCACGATCGTTCTCGAGGGCCGCGACGTCCGGCTTTGCGGACAGGACACGCGCCGTGGGACGTTCGGGCACCGCAACGCTGTCTACGTGGACTACCGCACGGGAGCTGAGCACATCCCGCTCGCAGACATGGCGAGCCGCCACGGTGACGGCGCGGGCCGCTTCTTTGTTTACGATTCACTCCTGTCGGAGTATGCGGCTCTCGGTTTCGAGTACGGTTACTCGCTTTTTTCGCCCGACGCACTTGTGGCGTGGGAAGCACAGTTCGGCGATTTTGTCAACGGAGCGCAGATAATCATAGACCAGTTCCTGGCGGCCTCCGGTGTTAAATGGGACCAACATTCGCGCCTGGTGCTTCTCCTTCCCCATGGCTACGAGGGGCAGGGCTCTGAGCATTCCTCAGCCCGGGTGGAACGTTTCTTGGAACTCTGCGCAGAAGACAACATGTGCGTGGCAAATGTCACCACTGCCGCACAACTTTTCCATTTGCTTCGCCGCCAGGTCCACCAACCCACCAGGAATCCCCTGGTGCTGTTCACTCCCAAGCGCTACCTTCGTGGGCGCGAGGCCTACAGCGCGGTGGAAGAGCTGACCGATGGCTCGTTCCACGAGGTGCTCGGAGACCCCGTACCGGTACCCGAAGAAGTCCGCCGCGTGGTCCTTGCGACCGGCAAGGTCTCACTCGACCTGCTCGTCGCTCGGGGCGCAAAGGCCGCGAGCGAGGTGGCGGTCGTGCGCGTGGAGCAGCTGTACCCGTGGCCACACGAGCAGCTCGCTTCGGTCCTGTCACGGTACGCACAGGCCGCTGAAGTGGTCTGGGCGCAGGAGGAGCCGGCCAACATGGGCGCATGGGAGTTTGCACGGGAACGCCTGGCCGAGGACATAAATGGGCGCACTTTGGCCGTCGTGGCGCGATCTCCTTCGGGCTCGCCGGCCACGGGCAGCCATGCTCTTCATGAGCTCGAACAGGCCGACATCCTCGAGAGGGCGCTGGGGTCATAGGGGACAGAGGGCCTGGGCAGGCTCCCTCGGTGGCCGTGACCAGCTGTTAAGCCCGAGGTCCGCCACGAGGAGCGTTCCGAGTGGCACACTGTAGGAAGTGGGTGCATGTCACTGTTGCCCGACCTGCACTGCGTAGGAGACGTTCGTTTCCATTTCGCGGTGGCGGTGAGCCGGCAGCGGCATTGTGCCAACGGCCCCAAAGGCCTTTGAACGGCTAGCAAGCGCGACGCGAACCGGCTCGGGGGTGGGACCGTTTGGATGACGATACAGGAGAAAAATGCAGGCTCGTCACGTAGTCGTGGACGGCTCCAACATTGCGACGGAAGGCAGTTCGCTGCCGACACTCAAACAACTCGACGAGGCGGTACGCGAGTTCCTCATTGAGAACCCAGACGACGTTGTCACGGTCGTCGTGGACGCTACGTTCGGCCACCGGATCCCGCCGGAGGAACGGCAGCGTTTCGAAGAGGCGGAATTAGGGGCGGAGATCGTCAGCCCTCCGGCGGGGGCGATCGGGAGGGGTGACGCTTTCCTGCTACGAGTGGCTGACAAGGTCGGGGCTGTCGTTCTTTCCAACGACTCGTTCCAGGAGTTCCACGGTGAATACGAGTGGCTCTTCGACAAGGGCCGTCTGATCGGTGGAAAGCCTGTCCCGGGAGTGGGCTGGATTTTCACCCCCCGCACCCCGGTGCGCGGCCCAAGAAGCCGCGAGTCTGTAAAGGAAGCCAAACGCAAAAAACGCGATGAGCTGCCCGAGGCGCCCGACGAAAGCGGCCTTGACATGGCCGCCGAACGTTCGCGTGGCCGTAGCGGTGAGCGCAAGCTCCAACGGGCCATTGCCGTCGCGGTTGAAGAGGCCGTCGAACCGGCAAAGAGCGGGCGTAAACGCAGGCGTCGGAGGCGGGTGGGCGAGGTGCCGGCGGAGCCGCTCAACGAGCCGTTGAACTTTATTACCTTTATCGCCGGCCACCAACTGGGAGACGAGGTCGAAGGGACCGTCGAGGAGTTCTCCTCGCATGGAGCATTCATTTCCGTCGACAGCGCTCGTTGCTATCTACCGTTGGCGGGCATGGGCGACGAGCCTCCGCGTTCTGCGCGAGAGGTGCTCCGCAAGGGTGAGAAACGGACATTCGTGGTCCAAGCGTTCGACGCCATGAGGCGCGGGATCGAGCTTGCGCTCCCGGGTTTTGCGCACCCTGCCGGAGCACCGACACCCGAAACCGTCAATGCCGAGATCCATCGTGGCGACGTGGCCAGCCAGGCCCCGGCCGGGCAGGCTGCGCCCGCCCGAGCCGGTGCGGGGAGACGCCCAGCGAAGGCCGCGACGGCAGCCGAGCAAGCCGCCGCCCGGGACGACGGTGCCCGACGTGCCAAGAAGGCGCCTGCCACCGCCGCGACCGCCAAGAAGGCGGCGGCAGTGGCAAAAGGTGCCTCCGGCCGGAGGTCTCCCACCAGCAAAGACGTGCCGGGAAAGAGGGCAGCCGCCGTGAAACAGAGCGCGCCTAAGGCCTTAACGGCCACAAAGAAGCCAGCGCTCCAGAGGGCACCCGCCACCGCCAAGAAGGCCGGGGCCGCAACGGGCGCCGCGGCTCCCGGGAGGCAAGCGCCGGCCAAGCAGGCTGCGGCGAAACAAGCCGCTCCGGCCACGCAGGCAGCTCCGGTCAGGAACGCGGGGTCGGCGAAGAAGGCGTCCGTGGCCAGCGGGACGCCTCCGGTTAAGGTCGTTGCGGGAACCAAGAGGGTGGGCGCCGCGAAGAAGATCGCGGTGCCCGTCAGGGTGGCGAAGCAAGCCGCGCAGCCGAAACAAGCCACCCGCAAGACACCTGCACCCGCGGTGGAGGGCAGGTCGTCGGTAAGCAAGCCCCCCCTTGCCGCCAAGCAGCCCCTTGTCGCCAAGCAGCCCGTTGCCGCCAAGCAGCCCGTTGCGGCCAAGCAGCCGGTTGCCAAAAAGTCGGCCGTTACCGCCAAGGCGCCAGTTGGCAAAAAGGCGCCCGTTGCCAAAAAGGTGGCCGCTACCAAGAATGTCCCTGTTGCCAAGAAGGCGCCTGCCGCGAGGAGGGTCCCGCGGGCCACGAAGTGACCGCCCGTCGTGGACTGAGGGCGGCGGCCAGGGCCGTTTCGACGACGCTGCTGCTGGCCGGCCTTGCTGCGGCGTGCGGCGGCGGTGCAGGGAAGGTGGCCCCCGCTGCCCCGACTGCTACCACGGCGGTCGCCTTGGAAAGCGACGGAAGCGGCGCTTGCGTGATCCTGTACCACCGGGACGTCAAGTGCTGGGGCCTGAACAACTACGGCCAGCTTGGGGACGACGCCGATAAGGCGTCCCGCGTCCCAGTCAGCGTAAACGGCCTTACGGGCGTTCTGAGCCTGGTGGGGGAGTCTTCTCAGGGTGGGTATTGCGCGGTGCTCCTGAGCGGGGGCGTGGATTGTTGGGGGACCAATACCTCTGGCGCGCTGGGCAACGGGTCGACGACCCTTCCTCAAGCAGACGTCCCCGTTGCGGTCACAGGGATATCGGATGCGACGAACGGTGGGACAAATAACGCCTTCACCTATTGCATGTTGCTCAGCTCCGAATCGGTCCGTTGCTGGGGTGACAACACCGACGGGCAACTCGGCGATGGGACTTCGGTGGCCTCCTCCAACGTGCCCGTGGGGGTGCTCGGGGTCTTCAAGCCCGTGGGCCTGGCCAGCGATGGGACAAGTTTTTGCGCGCAACTGAAGAGCGGGGGGGCTCAATGTTGGGGGAGCAACGCTGACGGCGCGCTCGGCGACGGCAGTACAGCGGCTTCCTCAAGCGTGCCCGTCGCGGTCCGAGGGCTCAACTACATCCAGAAGCTTTTCAGCAGGGCGGGCGGGTACTGCGTGGTTATTGACGGCGGCGGAGCCAAATGCTGGGGTTCCAACGCCAATGGGAGCCTTGGTGACGGGACCACCTCCGGCTACTCAACAGTCCCGGTCGCGGTGAAGGGGCTCTCCGGTGTGTCGAGCATCGACGGGACCTGCGCAGTCCTGGGCAACGGAAAGGTCAAGTGCTGGGGAAGCGGTGTTGACGGTGACCTCGGCAACGGCACCAGCGGCACGCCGTCAGACGTCGCTGTCCCGGTGAGTGGGCTGACAGGCGTCACTCAGGTCGTTGGGGACTACTGCGCGTTGCTAAAAAGGGGGGGCGTCGAGTGCTGGGGTAGCAACGACAACGACGGGGCGCTCGGCAATGGCAGCAAAGAGCCGTTTTCGGACCTTGCCGTGCCGGTGAAGGGCATAGCCGGTGCAACGAGCCTCGTTTACGACCCCGCGGGGGGTGGCGGTTACTGCGCTTTGTTGGGCACTTCTGGGCGGGTCGAATGCTGGGGAGACAACCACGACGGCGAGCTGGGCGATGGTGGGACCGAGCCGAGCTCACCGGTCCCGGTGAGGGTCACCGGGTTGGGGAGCTGATCGCTGCGGGACCCGGGTTTGACGCTGGCGACCCGGCCGCCGTCCAGTGCGACGACCCTGTCGACGTACCCGGCAATGTCCGGTTCGTGGCTCACTACGAGCACTGCCCGATCGCCGGCCGCATCAAGTAGCTCGGCGAGCACCTTGGCCGAGGAAACGGGGTCAAGATGTGCGGTCGGCTCGTCGAGCAGCAGGACGGACGGTGCCGCCAGCAGCACCCTGGCAAGGCCGAGCCTTTGGCGCTCGCCGGCGCTCAGGGGGCGTCCGCCGGCACCAAGGACCGTGCCAAGTCCCGCGGGTAGCGAGGCTGACCAGCCCGACAACCCAGCTCGATGCAGGGCGACATCGCAGTCATCATCGCTGGCAGATGGCCGAGCCAGGCGCAAGTTGTCGGAAAGGCTGGCTGCAAAGATGTGCGTCTCGTCGGAGACCCAGCCTGCCAAACCGGCAATGCCCTCGCGGGTCATTTCCGACACATCGCCGCCCCCGAGGAGTGCTTGACCTTTCTCGCAGCTCACGAAGTGGAGAAGCGCGTGGACGGCGCTGGTCTTGCCGGACCCGCTCGGGCCGGTAAGGGCGACGCGTTCGCCGGGCCCGACCTCCACGGATACTCCCCTCAGGATCTGGGTGCCGTCAGGCGCCGTGGTCCGCGCACCGACGAGCTCGGCAGATCCAGCCGTGGCATTCCGGCTCTGGTCGAGCTCCGGCTCTAGGACAGGCGGCGTCTGGTGACCAAGCCGGACAAGCCGCTCGGTCGACGCAGAAGCTTCGTTGGTGCTAGCGAGGATGCCCGGAAGGTTGGCGCACTGGTCCACGACAGCGAGGGCGGTGAAGGATACGACGGCCAGCATCACACCGGACAGCCGACGGGCGTCGACCGCGGCTAGGCCTGTCCCAACCACAGCGACCAGTACGCCGGCGGAGGCAACGATCGCTCCTGCGCGAGCGAGCCCAGCCGCCAATGAGCGCCGGGCGGAAACCCAGGCCGAGCGGTGGCGCACCTCCTCCAACCGTTGGGTCACCAGGTCTTGGCGCCCGTACGCGACGAGTTCTTTAGCCGAGCGCACCGTTTCGATAATCAGGCTCGCCAGCTCCGCACGCTCGTTCGCTGCACGCGCCTCAGACCTTCGCCCGATCCGTGCCAGCATGACAGAGACAGCAACGACTGCAAGACCACCGCTAAGCACGACGGCGCCCAGCGTTGGGAAGGTGAGCAACGCCAGAACGGTTCCCAGCACGATGCTCGCGGTGACGTCGGTAGCGGCCGTTGCGGTCTTGGAGAACCCCTCGGCCACAAGCTCGGTGTCAGAAACGAAGCCGGTCAGCACTTCGCCTGAGCTGTTTTTACCCAGCCCGCCGGGGACTAGGGGTACCAGCACGTCGAAGAGCTGCAGCCGTAACCTTCCGAGGACTTCTAGGGAGGCTCCGTGGGCGCTGGTGCGCTCGAGGTAGCGGGCGATGCCCTTGGCCAGCGAGAACGCCTGGACCGCTCCTATGGCGATGCTCAACGACAGCACCGGAGGTCGCTGCGACGCCCGGGTTATCAACCAGCCAGAGGTTGCCATGAGGCCGATCCCACAGGCCGCACTGAGCGACCCGCTGCCGGCCACCCCGGCCAGCCGGCGCGGCGAAAGCCGAGCCACCTTCCAGCTAAGCCGCACCGCACTGTTGGTCCTGCTCATACTGGCACCGTCCCGAGGGCGCATGCCGGGAATTGGGCGCTCGTGACTTGGGCGCCCGCGGGGACAACGTCGCCGCTGGCGACTACCTCAGCAAACTTGCCGCCCCGAAGGACCACGACGCGGTCCGCGATCCTTGCGACCGCCGGCCTATGTGAAACGACTAAAGCGCTCCGGCCCGCCAGTGCACGCCCGAGGCCTTCGAGCGCGGAGGCTTCGGCAGTCTGGTCAAGATGCACGGTCGGCTCGTCGAGCAGGAACAGGCTCGCGCGGCGTAGCAGCACCCGCGCGAGAGCGATCCGTTGCAGCTCTCCCGCCGAGACTGTTCGCCCCCCGTCGCCAAGCTGAGTCGCGAGACCATCGGGAAGGCTGCCCACCAGCTCGGGGGAGCCGGCATCGGTTAGTGCACGCGACAGCTCTTCGTCGCTCGCATCGGGGTTGGCGAGGCGGAGGTTGGCGGCCAGGGTGCCCCTAAGGAGCGTCGGGTGCTCTGGGAGGTAGGTCACCAGTCGACGCCATTCGTCCAGGTCGAGATTTCGGAGGTCTTCACCGCCGACCGTAACTTCGCCGCCTGTGGGGACGAGGAAACCGAGCAACAGCGACAGCGTGCTGGACTTGCCGGACCCGCTCTCCCCGAGGAGGAGGACCGTTTCCCCAGGAGCGATCGTAAGGCTGGTGCCATCCAGCACCGGGTTGTCGCGGCCCTCGAGCTGCAGGCTCACGCAGCGCAGCCTGACGGGTGCCCGAGCGGGGTCAGGTGGGGAAAGATGCGGCGCGAAACTGCAGCCGGACGCCGCTTCGGACCTCGTCAGAGCGATGGCCCGGGATGCCGCAGCGAGGCCCTCGGTGCTCTCGTGGAACTCCGCGCTAGCCCGGCGCAGGGGGAGAAATACCTCGGGCGCCAGTATGAGCACGGCCAGAGCGGCAGAGAGCCGGACCGAGCCTGTTAGGAGGCGCAAGCCGAGCGGCACCGCCACCAGAGCGACAGACACCGACCCGAGCGTGTCGAGCACGAGCGCCGATAGGAACGCCACCCTCAGGACCTTGGAACTCGAACTCCGGAGTGCCTCGTTCGCACGGGCGATGCTGGCCCTCTGCTCTGCCGTACGCCCCAAGGCGCGGAGGGCTGGCAGGCCCTGTATGAGGTCGGCAATCTGTCGTCCGAGCCGTTCGACCCGGCGCCACCTTTCTCCGGCGAGCTGCATAGTCATTTTGCCGACGAGTGCACCGAATACCGGGAAGAGAGCGACGACTACGGCCATCACGATGGCCGAGACCCAGTCGAGGGTGCCCACCGCCACGAGCAAGGCGATCGGCGCCACGACGGCTAGCACCAAGTCCGGCAGGCAGCGTCCAACGTAGACGTCTAGTGCATCGAGCCCGCGGCCTGCCAAGGTTGCGAGATCGCCCGGCCCGCCTGCCTCCCCGGCTACAGAGCGATCGAGGGCCGCGACGACTAGCCGGGACCGCAGCCCGGCCTTGACCCGCGACGCGCCGAGCGCTGCGACGACTTCGCCGGCGACCGCGGCGAGGGCTCGGACGCCGGCTCCGGCGACGAGCAGGACGAACCATCCGGCGCGGTCCGGGGACGGGCCCGACCCCGGCACCGCGCTCGCGAGAAGATTGGCCAAGGCAACTGCCTGGGCCACCACCGATGCCGTTGCCAGTAGCCCGACGACCACAGAAGCACCCACACTGACCGTGACACCTGGCAGCTCCCGGATCAGAGCCCGATCGAACGGGCCGCCATTTCGAGAGCCGGCCGTCGGCGAGGCGTCACGCACTGCCGGGAGCGGGCGCGATCCCCTTCGCCGGTGCGGCGGCGTTGGCACCCGCACTGGTACCGGCGGCCGGTGGCCGTGTCAAGCGCTGACGGAACACCCAGTAGGTCCAGGCTGTGTAAGCCAGAACGAAGGGGACGAAGATCGCCGCAACGATGGTCATCACCACCAGGGTGTTGTGCTGCGAGGCGGCAGCACCGATCGTTATGCCGTTGGCTGCGCGGTTGCTGGCCGGCAGGACCTCGGGGAACATGCGGGCGAACACGGCCGCCATCGCCAGCAGGATCGCCAAGCCGGTCGATACAAAGGCCCACCCGTCCCGGCCGCTCCGTACGACGACGCAGGCCGCGGCCACCGCGACGCTCGCAAGAACCCCGAGCACAAGCGGCAATGTGCCGCTGATACCGCCCGGCGTCGCAGGCCGTCCCGCTAGGGCCACCCAGGCCACCGTCGTACCGACGAGCACAGTGGCGGCGATACCCCACGTGAATGCGGCTCGCCGCGCGCGCGCCCTAAGGTCCCCGGAAGTCTTTAGCGACAGGAAGACGGAGCCGTGGAACGCGAACAGCGCCAAGCTTGCTAGCCCGCCGGCGAGTGCGACTGGGTGGAGCAGGCCGATGAGCCCGCCGTAGTAGCGCCCATCGGGCGCCAGAGGCACCCCATGTACCAGGTCCGTGAATGCAGCTCCCCAGACGATGGCCGGTACGAGGCTGCCCGCAAAGTTCGCCCAGTCCCATGTTCGCCGCCATCGCGGGCTGTCGAACTTCCCTCTGAACTCGAACGACACGCCTCTGGCTATCAACGCCAGCAGCACAAGGAACAGCGCCAGGTAAAAACCACTGAAAAGCCGCGCGTACCACAGGGGAAAGGCGGCAAAGGTTGCTCCGCCCGCGGTGAGCAGCCACACCTCGTTGCCGTCCCAGACCGGGCCGACCGAGTTCAGGCAAATCCGCCGGTCGGTCTCGTCGGCGGCTACGAGCGGGGTGACGATGGCGACGCCGAAGTCGAAACCCTCGAGGAAGAAGTAACCGGCCCAGAGAAGCCCGATCAGGGCAAACCACGTTGTGTTGAGATCAGCAAATCGGGGCATTGTGTTCTCTCATTTTGCTCAGTAGACGAGGCTCGCAGTTTCGGAGCCCTCAGCGGTCTCGTCGCCGTGGTCGGCATGGTCCAGATCCAGCCGGGCGGCGCGCACAAGCAACCAGGCGTCAATTGCCCCCAGGACGACGTACACGAGCACGAAGGCCGCCAACGTCAGGGCTATGTCCACCGTCGGGACGCTCGACACACCCTTGGCCGTTTTCATTAGGCCGTAGACGATCCAGGGCTGGCGGCCGGCTTCGGTGAACACCCAACCGGTTGTGTTGGCGATGAACGGCAACAGCATGCCCCAGAGGGCGGCTCGGCGGAACCAGCGGTTCCCGACGAGACGGTCGAGCTCCTTTCGCCTGCACAGCCACACTCCCCACCCCGACAGCAGGATCATAAGTACCCCCGCCCCAACCATCGCTCGAAAAGACCAGTAGGTAAGGGGTATAACCGGCACGTAGCTCCCCGGACCGTGCTTAGCCGCTTCGGCCGCCTGGATGTTGTTGATCCCCTGCACCTGCCCGTTCCAAGAAAGGGTGGCGATCAGGGACAAAAGATGTGGCACCCTGATCTGGATCACGGGCTTTTGTTTCAGGTTGCCGATCGTAAGCAACGAAAAAGGGGCTCCGGAGCTCGTTTTATAGAGCGCTTCAGCCGCGGCCATCTTCATCGGCTGGTAGACCTCCATAAGCCGGCCCTGTACGTCGCCCGATATGCCCACGAACAGCGTTGAGACGAAGGTGAAAATCGCAGCGAAGCGGCCTGCCTGCAAGAACGATGCACGGTGCTCGCTGTTATCGTCTTCGCGCATGGCCCGCCAGATGCTTATCCCGAGCACCAGGGCACCCGCCGTCGCGAATGCGCCGAAGAGGGTATGAGCAAAAGAGCCCCACAGCATCGGGTTGCCAAGGACGGCCCAGAAGCTGGTCAGCACGGCTTGGCCGGCGACAACCTTGTAACCGACCGGGTGCTGCATCCACGAATTGGCGGCCAATATGAAAAAGGCGGAGAGGATGGTCCCGAGGCTTACCATCCAGATGGTTGCCAGGTGAAGGCGAGGGGAGAGCCGGTCCCTCCCGAAAATCCAGAGCCCGATGAAGGTCGACTCCATGAAAAATGCCAGCAGGGCTTCGATTGCCAGCGGGGCGCCGAAGATGTTCCCGACGAAGACGGAGTACGCCGACCAGTTCAGCCCGAACTGGAACTCGAGCACGATCCCGGTGACGACACCGACGGCTATCTCTATGAGAAAAAGGCGGCCGAAATAGCGGCTCAGCCGGTCCCATGACGCGTCATGGCGGCGGTATGCGAGCGTCTGCATGACTGCGACCACGAACCCGAGGCCGATCGTGAGGGGCACGAAGAAGAAGTGGAACACCGTGACAGTGGCGAACTCCCAACGAGCGAGGAGCAGTTGCATCGGTGAATCAATAGAACGTGGGCGACGGGGCCGGCTTATAAAGCCTCCGCCCGTTGAAACGTGGGTTGACGACCGATATCCAGTGGTCCTTCTTGCCGGGCGCCCATTGTTCGATCCGGTCCGCACGCGCCAGCAGTGACAGGTGGTCGACGGCGTCGCTGATGTCGGCACCTTCCCCGGTTACGACTACGTCCCAGCCCTCCTGGGTGGCCGGGTCGATCGAGTCCGCTTCGAACGCAACATGGCCGAGAGGCGCCCAGGACTGCAGCACCGCTGAACCCGTAACGATTACAACTGTCCGCTCGTGCAACACGAAGTTGACAGGGAAGATCTCGGGCCGCCCCTCAGCTGTGACGACGGCTAGGCGCCCATACTGGACGTGCGCGAGCAGAGCCAGGCATTCCTCTTCACTCAGGCTTTCGAGTGCAGCGTCCGACATGACGGCCTCCTTCAGGTGACGGCCTCTTGGGTGCACCTTAGCGTTCGAGCGCCCTCAAACAGGATCGCAGTGCGGCTACGGCCATAGGGAGGGCCCAAGGTCCCTATCTTTTCCGAGAAGGGCCAGTCCCGCCTTCTGGAGCCGCCGTGCCGGGCATCGCGATGGGGACACGCCAATCGAAGCGCGTACCGCCGCCCTCGGCTGGCAAGACATCCAGATGACCTCGCAGGAGCTCCGCGCGCGGACGGGCGTTGGCTATGCCGCTCATCCGTCCTGGTTTGCCGACCCCGACGCCGTTGTCCACGACCAGCACACCAAGCTCGTCGTCCATCGTTACGTGCACTTCTACGCGGTTCGCGTGAGCGTGGCGGGCGGTGTTGGAGAGAGCTTCTCGCAGCACTGCGGTGGCTTCAAGTTGGACGGGTAGCGCTACCTCGCGGTCTGTCGGCCCATGGAAAGAGACCTTCGGCTTGAAACCGAGCGCTTCGGTGGCGTCGGCGATGGCTTCGAGGACCCTCGCCCTCAGCCCCATTCCCGGCGCCGATTCCAGGGCGAATATCGCTTCCCTTATCTCTTTTATCGTCGTGTCGAGGTCGTCGATGGTCGACGAGACCCTCGTCACCGCAGCGTGGTTGTCGATGAGCCCAAGCACCCCTTGAAGGCGGAGGCCGGCTCCGAACAAGCGCTGGATGACCAGGTCGTGAAGGTCCCGCGCAATACGTTCCCGGTCTGCGGAGATGAGAAGGCGGTCGCGTTCGGACCGAACGCTCGCAAGCTCACTGATGTCGCGCACCACGACCGAGAAGCCGGTCTCGTTGCCGACGGCCAACGTCGACACCGATATCGCCACGTCGATCTTGGTCCCATCGCTCCTTGGCCAGCGGGTCTCTGCGACGGCGAAACGCGCCCGGAGCGCGGAGTCGAGCAGCTCCTCCAGCACTGGGTCGTCGGGGAAATAGAGGCCGACGTGGTGGCCAACGACATCGGTCCGGCTGAACCCGAAGATTGTTTCGGCCCCGGGGTTCCAGCTGGTTATAACGCCCCGGTCGGACATGGAAAAGATGCCGTCGGCCGAGGACTCCACTATCGCCGCTAGCTGCGCCTCGGCCGCCTGAGCGGCTTGTCGCTCGGTGATGTCGCGCACCGCCGCCACCACCAGCTGTCCCTCTTCGGAGCCGATAGGTGCAAGGCTTATGTCGACCGGGAACTCGCTGCCGTCTTTTCTCCGGGCGTAAAGGTTAAGGCCCGAACCCATCGCCCTCGCGAGCGGGTCTGAGGAATATTCAGCGCGCCGTGAGCGATGGGAGTGCCGGAACCGCTCAGGGACGAGGATCTCGATGGACTTGCCTACCAGCTCGCTCGCTGCGTACCCGAAAAAAGCCTCGGTACGTTCGTTGAGCGCGACGATCGTCCCTTTCCCGTCCACTGCTACGGCCGAGTCGGGCATGAGCGACAGGAAGGTCGCCAGCATGTCACTGCCCTGGGGCAGCGGGGTCAGTCCTGCATCCCTTCCGGCCGCCTGGGTTTCTGGCGCCATGCAGCCAGGGTAGCCGCCCCGGCTCGGCGCGCAGCGAAGGGCCCTCGGCTACGCAGCTTGGGCCATTCGGCCCTGACCGGGGTCGGCCTCGGTGCCGCACTATGAGTCGTGATGTCCCACGCTCAAGCATTAGACCCGGTGGAGGTGCCCGTGTTCGGTCAAGTCCCCGCTCTCAGCGAAGAACGTTGCCGTTCGCTTCTCGCCAGCGCCTCCTCGGGCCACCTGGCGTTGTCGTACAGCGCTCTTCCTCTCATCCTCCCGGTTAGCTGCGTGCTGGACGGGGACGCTCTGGTGGTGCGGGCCCGGCTCGGCTTGGTGGGCAAGGTCCCGCGAGAACCTGGAGTGGTAGCTTTCGAAACAGCAGGGGCGAGCAGCGATGGGGCCTGGAGATGGGAAGTGCTGGTCCAGGGTCACTGCGAATTGACGGAGAATGGTGTTGCACCCAAAAGCCCGCCGCAGTTGACGCTGGTTGACCCAGCCCTGACGACCGTGCTCCGGATGCGTATAGAGCGGCTTGCCGGCTGGCAGTACGGGCCCTCGTACCCCTCTTTGGTACCTAGCGAACGCAAAGGAGATAACTGATGGCTGCTGAGACTTCCGCGCCGTGGGGGCGTGACGTCGTACTGGCCGACGGCTCGACGGCGCGCGTTCGCTACGTCACGATCGAAGACGGGCCCGCGGTAGTCGCGTTGCACGCTCGCCTGTCGCCCGAAACGGTACGGCTGCGCTATTTCGGTGCTCACCCACACCTCTCAGAGGTTGAGCTTGACAGCGTGCTTAGCGAGGCTGAGCCCGACCATCTTGTCTTGGTCGCTGAGCGAGGCGGCCAGTTGATTGGCATCTCCCAGTACGACCGTATACCCGGCAGCGACGTTGCCGAGGTGGCCTTTGTTGTGGACGACGCCCACCAGGGCCTCGGCATCGGGACCCTTCTGCTCGAGTACCTGGCGAGCGAGGGCCGCCGGAACGGCCTCAAGCGCTTCGCGGCGGACACCCTCCTCGAGAACAACGCCATGGTGCAGGTCTTTCGGGACGCCGGGTTCACGCAACACTCAAACCTCGAGTCCGGGGTGATCCGCGTTGTGATGGACATCGCTCCTACGCTCGAGGCGCTCGCTTCGCTGTACGAGCGGGACCGCAAAGCTGTGGCACGTTCGATGGCCCGCTTGCTGCGTCCGCACTCGATCGCCGTCATAGGGGCGTCCCGCTCGCCGGGCACCGTGGGCCACGAGCTCGTCCGCAACTTGGTCAGCGGAGGCTTCCAGGGCCCTGTCTATCCCGTGAACCCGAGCGCAGCCCATATCGCGAGCGTGCCGTGCTTTGCCAGCATCGAAGACATCCCCGGGGTTGTCGACCTCGCGGTGGTCGCTGTCCCGGCGCCAGCCGTCCCCGCCGTTGTCGAGGCGTGCGGTCGCAAAGGAGTGGGTGGTCTCGTGATCGTGTCGTCGCATTTCGCCGAAGACGGCGTGAAGGGCGCCGCTCTTGAGCGCGAGGTGGTCCGACTGGCCCACTCCTACGGCATGAGGGTAGTCGGGCCAACTGTTTCGGCGTGCTCAACACGGATCCCGAATTTTCGATGAACGCCACATTTGCCCGGGACACGCCGATGTCCGGGCGCCTCGGGTTTGCTTCCCAGTCCGGCGGCCTCGGCATCGCCATCCTGGCTGAGGCGAAAAAGCGCGGGATCGGCCTTTCGAGCTTCGTGTCGATGGGCAACAAGGCCGACGTAAGCGGAAGCGACCTGCTGTCGTGGTGGGGCGAGGACGAAGCCACCGAAGTGGCGCTCCTATACCTTGAGTCCTTCGGTAACCCACGCAAGTTTGCCCGGCTGGCTCGCGAGTTCAGCCGTTCCAAGCCTGTCGTCGCAGTCAAAGCGGGCCGCTCTTCGGTTGGGCGCAGGGCTGCGTCCTCGCACACGGCCGCGCTAGCCAGCTCAGACGAGACAGTCGCCGCGCTGTTCCGCCAGACCGGTGTGATCCGTGTGGACACAATCGAAGAGCTTTTCGATGTAGCCCAGGTGGTCGGATCCCAGCCGCTGGGCAAGGGCCTCCGGGTAGCCGTGTTGAGCAATGTGGGCGGCCCGGCGGTTCTCGCGGTCGATGCGTGCATCAGCGACGGTTTGCAGGTGCCGGAGTTCTCCGCCGAACTGCAGCGCCGCCTCGCCGAGCTCTGCCCTCGCAACGGCGGGGTCAGTAACCCGATCGACCTCGGGGCGGAGGCAAGCGCGCCCATGTACGAACAGTTCCTCGACCTATTGCTCTCGTGCGGGGAAATCGATGCCGTGGTAGTTAATTTCACCCCGCCGCTTGTGACCCGCAGGACCGACGATGTTGCTGCTGCAATCGTCGCCGCGGTGGACCGCGCTGCCGCTCGGGTAGACGCCACGTCGCTCGACGACCAGCCTGCGGTGGCCCGCCCCGTAGTGGCGAGCCTGCTTGGGGCCGACGACAGCGGCCAGGCCATCCTTCGGTCCGCGCGCTACCCTGTCCCGAGCTTCACCTACCCCGAGACCGCCGTGCGGGCGCTTGCTCACGCCCTTATCTATGGAGAGTGGCGCGAACAGCCGGCGGGGAAGGTACCGGTTCTGGCAGACGTCGATGTGAACGCGGCGCGGCGATGCCTGTCCCGCGACATTGGTGAGACCGGTGCCGACGTTAGGTCCGGCTGGGTCACCGGTGCGCAGGCGATGGACGTGCTCGCCGCCTTCGGTGTACCGGTGTTGCGGACGGTAGAGGCGTACAGCGCAGAAGAGGCCGGCAAGTGGGCCGAAGAGATAGGCGGTCCGGTGGCACTGAAAGTGCTCGGCCCGGTCCACAAGAGCGAAGGCGGGGGGGTGCAACTAGGGCTGCAAGGCCACGAGACGGTAGCGGCGGCCTACGAAGAGATGCAGAACACCTTCGGCCAAGCCATGACGGGCGCGCTACTGCAGCCCATGGTCCCCTCGGGTGGCGTCGAAACGAT
This sequence comes from uncultured Acidimicrobiaceae bacterium, assembly GCA_963725935.1. Classification (GTDB taxonomy): domain Bacteria; phylum Actinomycetota; class Acidimicrobiia; order Acidimicrobiales; family Palsa-688; genus Fen-671. The sequence continues at coordinate 984,752 of CAVSAM010000007.1, forward strand.
CGTCGGGGCGTTGCAAGATCCCGCGTTCGGCCCCCTTGTCGTCTTTGGCCTCGGTGGCGTGACCGTCGAGGTGCTCGGTGACCATGTCACACGTTCTAGCCCCGCTCACCGATATCGAGGCCGAGGAAATGGTGACCGGCCTTCGGGGTTCGGCCCTGCTCACGGGTTACCGGGGCAAGCCGGGTGTCGACGTGGACGGCCTGGTCCAGGTGCTCCACAAGGTGAGCCGGCTCGCGGAGGACTTGCCGGAGGTTGCCGAGCTGGACTGCAACCCCGTGATCGCCACTCCCGACGGCGTGCTCGTGGTCGACGCTCGCATCCGGGTCGACTTCGGCTCAGCCCGCTCAGGCGTCGAAGACATCCGCCACCTTCGCTGAGACTGGGCTACTTGTCAGCTCGCTATTCTTGAGCCCGACCCGCCGTCCAGCTTCCACGGCTCGGCACAGTCCGGCGAACCGCAAAGCCGAGGACCGCCTGCACCTGCGGCCTTGCCGTGTTCATGCTGGCTTAAGGTGCCCCTATTTACCCTTGTTTGAATGGACATACGCCTGCCCCACAGGCAGCGCCCGCGCTTGGCTGGGGGCCCGTACACTCGGCCTAGGCCCGGGCGGCTCAGGGGGCCGACGATGCTGACCGCAACCTTGGCCGCTCTTTTCGCCGCTGCTCTTTTCGCCGTTTCTGCAGCACTCCAGCACCGCAGCGCCGGGCTCGTGACCGAAGCTGACAGCCTCCGGACCGCCAGGTTGGGCGGGTTCATTTCAGGGACGCTCCGTCACCCGATGTGGATCGCCGGGAGCGCAGCTGGCATAGCCGGTTTCGCCCTGCACGCTCTCGCATTGCGGGACGGCCCCTTGACCCTTGTGCAACCCCTGCTCGTTAGCAGCGCCGTTTTCGCCCTCGCACTGCGCCAACTGCTCGAGCGCCGCCGCCCCCGGCGCAGCGAACTTCGGTGGGCGTTAGGCCTCGTGGTCGGGCTGGTGTTGTTCCTGACGATCGCGACGCCGGCTGACGGCGTCACTAAGCCGGCCGATGCCCTTCCTACACTTGTCATAGGCGCGCTAATTGGCGTTGGCCTCCTCGGTTTTTTTGTGGCGGGCAGGCGCGCCACCGGCAGCGCGGCGGCCGCGTTGTTAGGCACCGCTACCGGCCTGTCATTCGCGGCGAAAGCAGGCCTGCTGAAACAGGTTATGGGGGCCCTCAACCGGGCCCGGGCGCCGTTATTACGGCATGGCCCCTCTATGTTTTCATCGCCGTCTGGCTTTGCAGTCTCTTGCTCAATCAGCTCGCCTACCAAGCCGGGCCGCTCCAGTCGAGCCTGCCGGCGATCATGACGGTCGACCCGGTCGTCAGCTTGGTGATCGGGGTGGCCATCTTCGACGAGCAGTTCCGCAACAGCCCCGCCGACTTGGTAGGCGAGGCCTTCGGGCTGGCTCTTGTTGTGGCTGCCGCCATCGGGCTGACCAGGTCCGTGCCTGGCCCAATGGACGAAACCCTCGTCCCGTCGGAGGAGCACCGAGCCACCGCCATGCCCTCTTCCTCGTCATCGGGAAGCCGTGCGGCGGCCGTAGCTCAAGTCCACAAAGCAGGGACAAAAGCCGTTACAAGATCGCCAGAGTGAGCATCGTGGTGGAGGAAGCTTTACCTGGCGTCAGGTAACGCGACAATGATGCTGCTTTGCTAGTCACTTTCGATCCGGGCCGCTCGCAGAGAAACGCCTTAAGGTGCGTTGTTGGCCAATTAATGTTGGCGTAAGGTACCGCTTTTTCCCGTCGAATTTCACACGGCCTAACTTTTGGTACCGCAGGCCCCGATGGAAGTCATGACCTGTTCCCAAGGTCCAAAAGCGGAGGTGCATAATGCCCATCGAACCCGTAGGCGCAGTACCCGTTCAACAAGCTCAGGCCAACACCCAGCACGCGCAGCAAGCCACCCTGCTCGACGGCGACGGCGACCATGACGGGTCGCCGTCCGCGGGCTCTCTGCCGGAGGGCTCAACGACGTCAACTTACGCCTGATCCCGTTGTTGGAGCGGTTTTGACCGGGGTAGATCGATATGAGCCGTGAGAAATTCCCAAGACTCACCGCAGGGCTCGACTTCACGTGGCCGTAAGGTCCGCTCCTTACGCTGGTCGGAGATGCTACACCAGCGTTGGAGGCGGAAGGAACCGTGAATGCCCGTCCCCGTTCCGGGAACTGGGAGCCGGCGAACCGGTTTTCGTTAGCGCGGGCGCTGGTCGCGCCAGGAGGAGCCTTGCTCCTCCTGCGCGCCTTTCTGGGGGTGACATTCGCGTTCGCCGGGTCGCAAAAGCTTGCCAACCCCAATTTTTTTAGCGCCACCGCGTCAGGCTCCTTCCAAGAGCAGCTCCGCGGGTCCATGATCACGAGCCCTCTTCATCACTTTTTGGCTTTTGCCCTGCACGCTCCGGTCCTAATCGCAGTGTTGATCGCCTTTGGTGAGATCGCCGTCGGGCTCGGGACGCTGCTCGGGCTCTTTGGACGGCTGGCCGCCACCGGCGGCGTGCTCCTTTCGTTGTCGTTTTTCCTCACTGTGAGCTTCAGGGATAGCCCGTACTACTACGGGCCCGACATCGTGTTCCTGTTCGCATGGACACCGTTCGTTCTGGGAGGTTCGGGCACCTGGTCGCTCGACCACATCTACGCCAGGCGCGCCGAGCGGGTTCGAGAAACTGTGGGCTTGAACGCCCAAACCCGAGCGAGCAGGGGCCAGCTGGCAGCCGCTAGGCAGCGAGCGGCCGACGCCCAGCGGCGGATCTTCCTCCAAAAAGCAGGGGCGGCGAGCCTCACCGCCGCAGTGGTGAGCGTGTTTGGCGGGCTAACAGCCGGTATTGGGCGGCTTCTTCACTCCCCTCAACCCAGGGCCCCGGTCGGCCCGATCGCTGAAGGCGTCGCCACAAACGCCAGCTCGACAACGAGCGCCACTATTTCCGGTGGCTCCGTCTCGACGGTCCCCCGGACGAGCACGGTCCCACCCTCCACCACTGAAGGCCCTGTTGCACAGGTGCCGAAGGGGACGGCGATCGGGCCAGCAGCCGACGTGCCCGTAGGGGGTGCAGCCAGCTTCACCGATCCGGCCCAGCAGGTCCCCGCTCTCGTCGTCCAGGTATCAAGGGGCCAGTTCCGGGCCTTCTCGGCCGTCTGCCCTCATGCGGGTTGTACCGTCCAGTTCGACGGGACAAACGACGTCTTCGCCTGCCCGTGCCATGGATCTGTGTTCAACGCGACCACAGGAGCCGTGCTGCAGGGGCCGGCAACGACTGGCCTTTCACCCATTCCTGTGGACCTCGGGCCGAACGGCCAGCTTTATGCCGATGGTTGACGACTTGGAGCCAGTTCGGTGAGGCGCGCTCCCATCGTCGTGGGTGCAACAATGGCAGGCCTTGCAGCTGTGCTTAGTTTCCACACTAAATCGGCGACCCTAACGCTCGGCGCTCTTCCCGTCGTTGCGGTCCCGGCAGGTCCTTCGACGAGCTCTGTGATCGCCGGACCGGCCGCCCCTTCGAGTACCGTCGCCACCTCGTCAGCCGCGACCCGCGACCGCTCCACCACTACTGGCCCTCCACAGTCGACAAGTACTTCTGCGGCTCCGCCGGCTACGGCCGCACCGACGACCAACCCGCCGACCACCGCCGCTATCACCACGGCCGTACCGCCGACCAACCCGCCGACCACCGCCGCTATCACCACGGCCGTACCGCCGACCAACCCGCCGACCACCGCCGCTCCGCCGGCTACGGCCGCACCGACGACCAACCCGACGACCACCGCCGCTATCACCACGGCCGTACCGCCGACCACCATCGCGCCGACCACTGTCTTGCCCCCTACAAAGACGGCGACCGGGGCTGCTGTCAACTACGGCTACGGAGTCCTTTCGGTGTCGGCAACGGTCTCGGGGGCGAAGCTGACGAACGTTGCGATCGCGTCGATCAATGACGGGGGGAACTTCCGGTCCGAGTCGATCGATCAGCAGGCTGTCCCAATTCTCGAACAGGAAGCCCTCCAGGTGCAGAGCGCCAGCATCCAGGGCGTCTCGGGTGCAAGCTACACGAGCGCCGGTTTCCAGCAGTCCCTGCAGTCAGCGCTCAGCCAGTTGGGGTTCCGGTAGCACAGATGCTGGTGAGGTTTCGCGTTAGCTCTCGGCCGACGGTCCCAGTACCAGGGTTTTGCACAGCATGCCGAGAACGGTCGTCGACGCGCCGAAGGGGTGTCGAGTGAAGCGACGGCGCGGTCGCCGCTCAGGCTCTAGGGACTTCCGTCGGGCTCGGCTTGTGCTGGGCGTAAGTGTGGTCGTTTTGGTCGCGTTGGCGGTTGTCGGGCTGCAGGTGTCGGGGCTCTTGGCTGGTGGTGTTGCTGCCTCGCGGGGCCCTGCTAGGACGGCGGCACACTCTGTGAAGCTCTCAGTAGGCTCGCCACGTCGTGGTTCACTAGGAACCGGCTTGCCGGCCATCGAAGCCGGGTTGCTCCCTTGGCAGCTCGCCGCTCCCGTCAGCAGGGAAGTTGTCTTGCCTGCGCCGACCAACCAATTGCTCATCGCCGGGGGACTTGATAGCGCAGGGGCCTCGGTGCCAGGGATCTTTACGCTTGCCACATCGAACGGTCATCTCGTGCTGGTTGGGGACCTTTCGGTCCCAACCCACGACGCGGCCGGCACGGTTATCGGGCGCCAAGCACTGGTCTTCGGCGGTGGGACAACCGGGCCGAGTTCGACGGCTCAGCGTTTCGAGGTCCCAGGCACCGTTGAGCCGTCTGGCTACTTGCCAGCAGCGCGAGCCGATGCCGCCGCCACCAGCATCGGCGACACCGCGTTCGTCGTCGGGGGCTACGACGGCGCAGCCCTGGACCCCGAGGTGTTGGCTACGACCGACGGAGTTCATTATTCGATAGTGGCACGCCTAGCTGTGGCGGTCCGGTACCCGGCGGTGGCCGCCCTGGACGGCAAGATCTACGTTTTCGGAGGTCAAGCGAGCAATGGTCAGCCGGTGCGCGCCGTGCAGGCCGTAGACCCTCGCTCGCACGAGGTAGTGCTTGTTGGCCAGCTCCCCGTGCCCCTCAGCGGTGCTGTGGCTGTGGACCTGGGCGGGACGGTCTACCTGGCGGGAGGCGGTTCGCCAGTGGGGTCGTCGCTGCGGCCGACGGCCACGATTTATGCATTTGACCTGAGCCGTCACAGCTTCCTACGCGCCGGCTCCCTGCCGGTGGCAGTTAGCAACGCCGGCGCGGCGGTACTTGACCAGAGGGCTTGGATCGTGGGTGGGGAGGTCGCTGGAGGCACTCCGACGGCCACCGTCCAAGTACTGCGGCCCAACTTCGGCTTCGGCGACGCCGGGAGCCCCGGCGCAGGGTCACCGTTCTCCGGTGACCAGCTATTGGTGGCCGACAGGGGGAACAACCGCCTCCTTTTGCTCAATGACACCGGAGAGGTCCTTTGGTCCTATCCGTCGGAGCACGCGCCCCCACCCCCGGGAGGCTTCTATTTCCCCGATGACGCCTTCTTCATCCGCCAAGGCACGGCCATCATCTCCAACCAGGAGGAGAACGAGACCATCGTCGAGCTCGCCTACCCATCAGGTCGCTTGCTCTGGTCCTACGGCCACCCCCGCGTCGCGGGGTCGGCACCCGGTTACCTCAACAACCCCGATGACGCCTACGTGTTGAAGAGCGGCGATATCACGGCGGCCGACCCGATGAACTGCCGGGTGCTTGTGATAAGCCCGCAAAAGCGGGTACTGGACCAGATCGGGACGACCGGAGATTGCGTGCACGGTCCGGCAACGCTCGGGTCTCCAAACGGCGACACGCCCCTGTCGGACGGTGACCTGCTTATTTCGGAGGTCAACGGTTCATGGGTCGATGAGTACACCACGACCGGGCACCTTGTCTGGGACGCCCAGCTCCCGATCGGCTACCCGTCCGACCCACAGCAGATAGGACCGGGTACTTATCTGGTCGCCGACTATGAAGACCCAGGGGCCATCATCGAGTTCAACCGCCAGGGTCGGGTCCTTTACCGCTACCAACCGAGGTCCGGCAGGGGCGTACTAAACCATCCGTCGCTCGTTGAGCTGCTGCCGTCGGGTGCGTTCATGCTGAACGACGATTACAACGACCGCATGGTGGCGATCGACCCGGTGACCGGCGCCCTGGTATGGCAGTACGGCGTCACGGGAGAAGCCGGCACCGCCCCGGGACTTCTCAACACCCCGGATGGTTTCGATGTCCTGGGGCCGGGAGGCGCCACCCCAACCCACCCCGCCACTGGTTAGGACGGGCCGCCATATGAGCTCCTTCCTGTCTGCAGCTCACACCCAACCATGGGGAGAGCCATGGTTCTCGGGGCGGGCATCCTCGTGACAAGGGAGAACAGAGCTGAGGCGCAGAGCTCAACCTGCAAGGAAGTGACCGACCTGCCCGACGCAGAGCACGGCCAGCAAAGCGCCGAGCGCGAGGCTAGCGGCAACCGCCCATTGGCGCAGGCCTGCTCCTTCAACTTGGTTACGAGTGCGCCAGTAGAAGTCGCGGGGAACGAGCCGGGCAGTTTCGAGCAGGTGGCCAAGCACATGCACTGCCATCGCTGCGAACCAAAGGACAAAGCTCGCCTTGTGGACAAAAAGAAGTTCTTGACGAAGGCCATGAGGCGCGAACAACAAAGCGATACCGCTTGCGAAAAGCGTGAGCGTCAACAACACGACGACCGGGCCGAGCAGGCGCAGCAGCGCAGGCGGCGGGCCCTTGCGCCGGTACTCCGGCGAACCTGCGTAGTAGCGGACGAAGCGGTAGCTGGTGCTGCCCATCTTCAGCAGGACGGGTGGCACCAGTAGCATGCCGATGAACACATGGGGGGTGAGCAGCGCCCGGATGCGCAACACAGTTACACCCTCGGCGGCCAGCAAGAGCAACAAGACGGCTGCAACCATGCCTGTCAACCTGGCATTGGCTTCGACGCCGCCCTTAGACCGCCCATCGAAGGGCCTCGGCCCCGAGGCCGACCACTCAGACCGAGGTGAGGGCCCTGCGGGGGATATTGCCACAGTGCCCATAGTGGGCAACGACCCTTACGTTTGCATGAACAGCCTCGCCGACCGGTTGCGATAGGGCGCCATGCGTTTGCTCCTCGCTGAAGACGACCAAAACTTCCGCGGTGTGTTGGAGCGTGGCCTGAGGGAGGAAGGTTACGTTGTTGATGGCGTCGCAAATGGCACCGAGGCGATCGACTATTTGCGTATCTACGAATATGCCGTCTGCGTCCTCGACTGGCGTATGCCCGGTGCCTCCGGCCTCGACGTTGTCACATGGGCGAGGGGGCGGGGAATCCACACCCCGTTCCTGATGCTCACAGCAAGAGATGCCCCGCCTGACCGGGTCCATGCTCTAGACGAAGGCGCCGACGACTACCTGGTCAAGCCGTTCGACTACGCAGAACTGCTCGCCCGGTTACGGGCACTCCTGCGCAGGCCGAGCGGCGACCGCAGCCCGCTGCTGCGATGTGGTTTGTTGACCGTTGACCCGGCCACGCACCAAGCCTTTGTGGCCGGGGAGCGTGCCGACTTGACGCCGCGCGAGTTTGCGATCATCGAATTGCTGGCCCGCCGGAGCCCGGCCGTGGTACCGCGCCGGTCGATAGTGCTGCAAGCGTGGCCCGAGGAGGCAAGCGGCGTCGGGTCCAACACGATCGACGTCCACATCGCTCGCTTCCGCGGCAAGCTCGCCCGTTCAGACGCCCGGATCGAGACCCTCCGCGGGACTGGCTACCGACTGGTGGGCCCGTCGCAATGAGCACGCCAACCGGGCGGCTCGACAGTTCGGCCCGCCAGGTCCGAACGCGCGTCCACCGGGTGGCGCTCGGGGCCACACTGCTGGCCCTCGTTCTCTACCTGTTGGCGTGCTTCATAGTCGACCTCGTCGTAGTCGACCGTCTGAACCATGAGGTCGATTCGCGGCTAGCGGCTCGCCTGCACCAGGTCATCCCTACGCTGCCCCCGGCAGGCCCTGCCGGTACGCTCGGTTCCTACAGCCCAGAATTTTCGGGCGACTTCGACGACGCTCCCATCGTGCTGTGGTGGGTGCCGGCGAAAGCCGAGCACGCAATGCGATTGGATACGAACTCGCCGAGCCTGCCCCCCACTGCCCTTCAAGTAGGCCAACCGACCGAAGCCAATGTGGGGGGCCGAGCGTTCCGCTTAGCCGGCGCCGCGCTCGCTGATGGCCGTCTCATCGCCGGGACGACTGCCGACCAGGTCCGTACGGCGCTGTCGACCCTGCTTGTCATCGAGGCGATCCTGGGGCCGCTTGCCTTGGTCATCCTCTATGGCGCCGCCTCGGTCATCGGCCGAAGCCGGCGGCGCCGGTGGAGCGCGCCCGTCGACGTCAGCTCGAGTTTACGGCGGACGCGTCGCACGAGCTGCGCACCCCGCTCAGCGTCATCGAGGCAGAAGTCGGCCTGGCGCTCAACGTCAAGCGGTCAGCACCGGAGTACCGACGTGCCCTCAGAACAAATTGCTGGAGAGAGCAAGAGGTTGCGCCACATCGTGGAGGACTTGCTTTGGCTCGCGCGGCTGGACTCGCTCCCCAACGCCCCTCCCACTGGAGCAGTCGACGTCGCCAGCCTCGTTAACGCTTGTGCCGACCGCTTTAGGGCTATTGGGGATAGGCGGGGCATCACGATCTCGGTTATCGACAACGGCGCCGCGCCGCCGATCGTCTTCGCTCCCGCCGAGTGGCTGGACCGCCTGGTCTCGGTACTGCTCGATAACGCCTGCCGGTATGCAAGCGACAAAGGGCAAGTTCACGTCACCGTATCGGCAGAAGGCGACCGTGTGGCGCTCGCCGTCGACGACAGCGGCCCCGGCATTTCGGAAGAAGACCGCGAGCACATTTTCCAACGGTTCCACCGCGCCAGTGCCGTGCCGGGCGGCGCCGGCCTCGGCCTATCGATAGCTGATGCCGTTGTGCGGGCAACGGGAGGCAACTGCACCGTGACGAAAGCGCCTCTAGGAGGCGCCAGGATAGCTGTGTCCTGGCCCCGCCACCGTCCCGAGCACGATTGGACCACCGCCAACAGCGGAGGTCCTCAAGAAGGTGCCGCCGGCCTTGCGAGCACACGCCAGGCACTCGACACCGAAGCTGAACCGTTCGAAGAAAGTGAACGGAAAATAAAACAAAAGTAATAAGCGCCGGGTGGAGGCTCGGCTTCACCTCGCCGTCAGGTCCGCTCCGTACGCTCGGCGGTGGCAGCGAAGCGAACCGGAGAGGACGAAGTGACAATTACCGAGCCCTTTGAGCTCTCGGACCGGGATCTAACTTTGCCGGGGCGGCCGCCCGCTCGCGTCCCGTTCCGACCAGAGCCGTCTCACCGGCTGGCTCGGCACCGACCGGGCCGCCCGCCCCGTCGTTGGGCCCCTGATGTCTTCCTGGCACTTGTCGGGACCGGCTTCGGTGCAGTGTTGGGCGCGGTGATCACAGGGGAGACGCGTGGTTCGTTAGCGGCCCCTGGGGGCCTGCTCATCGCCGGCGGCAGGCTCGCCGGTTTCGTCGGCGCCTACCTTATGCTTATCATGTTGGTGCTCATCGCCCGCGTAGCCTGGCTCGAACGGGCAGTCGGCCAAGACCGGCTCGTTCGCTGGCATCGCCGCACGGCGCCATGGGCGCTTGGGCTCATCGCTGCCCACGTCATGCTGATCACCCTCGGCTATGCGCAATCCTCTAGGACGGGTTTGCTGCGCCAGATGTGGGTCTTTTTGATCCTCCTACCCCGACATGCTCGCCGCTGCGGTCGCTTCGGGCTGCTGGTCATGGTGGCCGTCACCTCGGTCCGGATCGCCCGGAGGCGGCTCAAGTACGAGACGTGGTGGGTCGTCCACCTCTACACCTACCTAGCCCTGTCGCTCGCCTTTGCCCACCAGATCGCCACGGGCGTCGCTTCGTCGGCCACCCCCTGGCCCGGGCCATATGGGCGACGGCTTGGGCATCGACTGCGGGGCTCGTCATCTGTCTACCGCGTCGCCGTGCCGATCGCCCGCAACCTGCGCCACCAGTTGCGCGTCGAGTGGGCACGCGAGGAGGCGCCCGGCGTGTACTCGGTCATCTGCCGCGGGCGCCGGATCGACCGCCTCGCCGTGTCGGGGGGACAGTTCTTCCAGTGGCGCTTTCTCACACGGGACCTGTGGTGGCAGGCTCACCCGTACTCGCTGTCTGCGCTGCCGCGCCCACCGATGGCTGCGAGTGACGGTTAAGGCTCTTGGCGACCACAGCCGCGCCGTAGCCCGGCTCAGGCCCGGGACCCGCGTGTGGATCGAGGGGCCATACGGCGCCTTCACCCACCACGCCCAGTCGACGGGCCGCGTGGCACTGATCGCTGCCGGCGTCGGCATCACGCCTTTCGGGCTCTGCTCGAGGACCTGCCTGCATCGGTTGATGTGGCCGTGGTCGTGCGGGCGTCGGCCCCTGAAGACCTCGTGCACCGCGAGGAGATCGCCGCTCTCGTCGAGGGGCGGGGCGGGCGGGCCTACGCGGTCGTCGGCCCACGCCACAAGGTCCGCTTCGACTGCTCGGGCGCTTCGACCGCCTCGTGCCCGATCTCGCGGCTCGCGGACGTTTACATCTGCGGGCCGAGCGGCTTCACCGACGACGTCGTGTCGGCGGCTCTCAGCTTGGGGGTACTGAAGGAACGTATCCACAAGGAAGGTTTCGGTTTCTAATGGGCGAGTTAACGGCCATCGGCATAGATGATCTCCAACGAATGAGGCGGCCGAAATGAAGCGTGCACCGGTGGTAGTGATGGCCACAATCGCCGGGCTGGCCGGCGTCCTGAGCTTCCATACGAAGCCTGCGACGCTCAGCCTTGGCCAGACCTCGGCCCCGCGGCGCCGGGAGGTTCACCGACGAGCGCACCAACCTCCACCACAACAGGCCCGGGTGGCTCAGGGTCACCCAGCCAGACGATCCCCTCCACTTCACCCGCCTCAACCAGGACCGCTACCGGCGCTGCCATCAATTACAACTATGGGGTCCTGTCCGTGGCGGCAACGGTCTCCGGGACGAAACTAACCAACGTCACGATCGCGTCGATCGACGAGGGTGGCAATTTCCGCTCCCAGTCCATCGACCAGCAAGCAGTCCCTGTTCTCGAACAGGAAGCCCTCCAGGCTCAAAGCGCCAACATCCAAGGCGTTTCCGGGGCAAGTTACACGAGCGCAGGGTTCGAGCAGTCCCTGCAATCAGCGTTGACGCAGTTGGGGTTCAAGTGACACCGGTCCAGAACGCGGCGAGCGGGGCGATTGAGCGGACGTGGTTGTCCCACCACGGCGAACAGGTGATGGGGACCGTGGTCACCATCGATGTTTTCGGCGAGGCCGATGAGGTCACCCGTAAAGAGGTCTATCTTCGGATCGCCCGCGCCAGGGCGGTGCTCCAGCGCGCCGACGCAGTTTTCAGCACCTGGAAAGAGCACAGCCCGATAAACCAATTGCGCAGAGGAGAGATCACCGTTGCCCAGGCTCCTCCAGAGGTGGCCGCCGTGCTGGAGGGGTGCACCACCGCGCGCGGTCTGTCCGATGGGTGGTTCGACCCGTGGGCGATGCCTGGAGGGTTCGATCCCACCGGGTACGTAAAAGGTTGGGCGGCACAGCGTGCCTTGGGTGCCCTCTCCATGTCCGGGATCATGGGTGGGATCGTCAACGCCGCCGGCGACGTGGTCGCATCCGGCTGCCCAGGCCAGGGCAGGCCCTTCCGGGTTGCCATTGTCGACCCGACCAACCGACAGCGCTTCGTCTGCGTCGTCGAGCTGGACGGAGGCATCGCAACATCTGGGACGTACGAGCGCGGGCGCGCATCTCATCGACCCGAGAACACGCCAGCCGGCGTCCCGCGCCGCCTCGGCGAGCGTCACGGGGCCGGACCTCGGGCTAGCCGATGCATTGGCCACCGCCCTTGCGGTCGCCGGGCCGGCGGGCCTCGACTTTATCGAGCCGATTGAGGGCTACGAGGGCTTCGTGATCGGCTACGACGGGTCCTGGCAATCCACGGGCCGTTTCCCGTTCGACACCCGTCCGAATGGCCCCGCTTTAGCCAGCGCACACTAGGCTAACGCGAACCTCAATCAGCCGTTGGCGGCGGAAAGACTAAACCTGAGGACCTAGCCACCGGACGATGGCGCGGGTAACAGCACTTCGAAGAAGTCACGAGCCTCCGACACGGGCGGGAGGTAACGGTCGGCGGGCCGCTGCATCTGCGGGTAGAGCTTGGTGCCCGTAACTTGGCCGGACTGGCCTGCGGGGTGAGCGTAAAAGTTGAATGTCACCCACTCGGGGTTGATGTCGAGCGTCATGGCCCGCACCGCTCCCGAGCGTTGGAGAGATTCGGCCAAGGACTTGGCTGTCAACGCTGGCCCAGCAACGTAAACCAGGGCCCCGTCGGCAGTCACCCCGATGCCACTGCGGGGCACAACGTAGCCACCGCCGAGCGTATAACCCCAGATCGCATTGTCGGTGTAGGTGGCTGAGGGGGCCAATTGGCCGTGGTCTACCAGCAGGACGACATTCTGCAGGACTGATTCGACAGCCGGGGACATGGAGACTTGTGTCCCCCAGTCACCGATGTTGACTCGGCCGTCCTTGTAAATGACAAAGGAAGCGGCGCCGGGGACAAGCGGCACACCCGCCCTGCCCTCGAGGTATATGCCACCGCGCGCGTCCTGGAAGCGGAAGCCCCCGTTGAAAGCGGCCACCAAGCTGGGTAGTTCGGAGGGTGTCACATACGGGGGGTGCCCATGCGCCTCCCGGTTCGGTCGAACCAGGGACCAGTTCGAGCCGCAGCAGTTTGGGGTCGATCCAGACCGCGGAGGTGATCTGGCTCGTGTAAATGTCGTCCGCTCGGAACTGGGCAACGTACATCGCCGGCACCCCGTGGACCAGTGGTCCGGTAGGTTGCCAGTTCCCCTCGCCGGCCAACGCGGGCTCGACCAAGAGAGGAACGGGCAATGGAGCTGGGAGCCCCGGCGGGTGCGTTGTCGTCGTCGTAACGGGTAGCGCCGTCGTGGGATTAGGGGTACGTGCCGGGGCCGGGTCAGTGGTGGTTGTGGTGCCGCCGACCGTCACCGGGATCACCGGGATCTTGTTGAGGCTTCTCGGTTGGCCTCCTTTGGCTGGTGCGGTGGCCGAGTAATAGAGCTCCTCGAAACGTTGCGCCACCAGCCCAGCGTGATGGGCGCGTAACCAGTCCGCCCACTTGGCCTCAAAATCCTGGTTGCCTGGTGAGAGGGCGGCCCCGACAAAAGATATGCCGAGCAGGCAGATCAACAGGGCCGGGATGGCCAGCAGAGAACGAAACCGAAGCAAACGGCGACGCCCGCGCGCTCGGCGAGATCGGCCGTGCTTTGGTGAGTTCTTTGTGGCAGTCACGACTGCATCTCCTGGTCAAGGCCGACGGCTTTGAGCCTTCTCAAACCCAACGCGGTTGGGTGTCACATGCCATCGTGCACACGCCAGCCTTGCGCCAACATGAACTCAAGGCTAACTCCGCCTTCCCCGCGCCTGGCTCATTTCTATGCGGAAAGCGAACCGAAGTCGCGCCAATCGGCCTGGCCACCATAGAAAAGTAGGCCAGACGGCTCTGTTTTAGGATGCGTTTGTACGGTAAATATGGAGCGCGAGGGCAAAAAAGACCAGCAGTATGCCAGCGGACCAGGCGAGCGACTGCCAGGCCCAGTGGGCAACCGGGCCGCTTTCCAGAAGGGCCCGGACGGCCGAAACGGTCACACTTAGCGGCTGGTTGCGGGCGAAACCTTGCAACCACCCGGGCATATCAGACACCGGGACGATCGCATTGCTGGCGAACATGAGGACGAAGAACGGCAGAATGCCGGCAACCTGAGCGGTTTCGGGGTCTTTCGTGGCGAGCCCGATGGCGGCGTACAGCCAGGAAAACGCGTACCCGAAGACAAGCACCAACGCGAGCCCAGCGGCAATGGCAACGACGTTGTTGTTGAAGCGGAAGCCAACAGCTAGTCCCAGCCCGACCATGATCGCTAGTGAGGTAATGCTCCGGCTCAGGTCTGCCAGTGTGCGTCCTGCAAGGACGGCGGAGCGGGCCATCGGCAGGCTGCGGAAGCGGTCGATAATTCCGCTTTTGAGATCCTGGGCGAGACCGATCGAAGTAGTCATGCCGCCGATCAGGACTGCCTCGAGGAAGACAGCAGGCACGACGTAATCGACGTACTTGCCGCCAGGCACCTCGATGGCCCCGCCGAGGACGTAGCGGAAGAGCACCAATAGCATTGCCGGTTGGATGGCGCTGATAATCAGCATCTGGGGAGTACGCCACATGCGCAGCAAGTTCCGCTTGGCGACGCCGGCAGTGTCGAACAAGGCAAGGCGCGGGGTCATCCGAGCCGGATGCTGTATTGCCGGAGCGCCGGTACCGGTCATCGCTGAGCCTCAACAGGCTCCGCTGGGAGCTGGCTTATGGCGTCGTCGTTTCGGGGGGCGCCGGTTAGGGCGAGGAAGACGTCGTCGAGCGACGGGCGCCGGATCCCGAGGTCGTCAAGGGTTATGCACTCCTGTTCGAAGCGCCGCCCAGCTTCGATGAGCAATGAGGTGCCACCTTTTGTTGCCAGGCTCAACGTCTGCTGGTCGGGATTTGCCCGGGGCTGCCCTTCCCCGAGCGCTCCCAATAACTCGGCTGCACGCGCCATGTCCTTCGGGTCACGGACCCGCGCTTCGAGAACGGCGCCACCCATCCTGTCTTTCAGTTCGAGGGCGGTGCCGCGTGCGATTACCTTGCCGGCATCGATCACGACGATCTGGTTGGCGAGGCGTTCTGCCTCTTCCATGTACTGCGTCGTGAGCAGGACGGTCGTGCCGGAAGCGACCAGCTCTTCAATGAAGAGCCAGAGATCGTTGCGGGTTCGAGGGTCCAAACCCGCCGTGGGCTCGTCCAAGAACAGCACCGCCGGGTTGGCGACCAGGCTGGCTGCCACATCGAGACGGCGTCGCATGCCTCCCGAGTAGCCCTTGACCATACGGTCGGCCGCGTCGCTGAGGGCGAAGCGCTCGAGCAGTTCCTCGGCGCGGCGACGGTACTCCACCCGCCGCAGGTGGTACCACAGACCGACGAGCTCGAGGTTCTCGCGCCCGGTCAGCAGATCGTCCACGGCTGCGTACTGGCCTGCAAGCCCTATGGAAGACCGGAGCGACCCGGCATCGGCCACGACGTCGTAGCCGGCCACTCTTGCTGCACCTGAATCGGGCTTGAGGAGCGTCGTGAGGATCCTTACCAAAGTCGTCTTTCCCGCGCCGTTGGGGCCGAGAAGGCCGAGCACTGTGCCTTCCTCGGCGGTCAGGTCGACCCCCGCCAGAGCCACGGTCGCGCCAAAGCGCTTGCCGACTCCTTGCACCTCTATCATCGAGCCGGTCATGTGCGCTCCATTGCAGCTCGCCTCAAGCGGCTAAAGCTATTTGCGAGCTCGGAATGCTCAGGCTGCGCGATAGCTCTCGTGGACCACTACTACGGGGCAAGTCGCGTGGGTCATGCACTGCTCGCTCACCGACCCGAGCAGCATCCCGATGAGCGGCCCGTGGCCGCGGCTCCCAACAACCAGCAGGTCGGCGCCATTGGCCTCCCGGAGAAGCGTGCTGGCAGCTGGCCCCTGGATGACCGCAGGAACTATCTCCAAACCGTCAGGCTCGCCGAGGACGCTATAGAGGGTCTCGTTGAGAGCATTCTTGGCGTTGGACGCGGGGTCGTAGCCGCTCGGTAAGGGCACGGGGTAAAAGCTTGTTGCAGCGATCTCCCAACTGATCACGGCTTCTAGCGAAGCGCCTGTCAGTTGGGCCTGGCGAGCAGCCCATCGCAGGGCGTCCCTCGACGCACCTGATCCG
Organism: uncultured Acidimicrobiaceae bacterium; assembly: GCA_963725935.1. Taxonomy (GTDB): domain Bacteria; phylum Actinomycetota; class Acidimicrobiia; order Acidimicrobiales; family Palsa-688; genus Fen-671. Next base: position 1,000,645 of record CAVSAM010000007.1, read on the forward strand.
TCCACGCCCACGACGATCCGGCCGCGGGGACGGGGCCTGTTCTTGGTTGCTGAGACGGGTTTTGTTGTCGTGACGGTTTCCGCCGCCACGGCCAGTGGATCGGCCGTCGTCAACCCAACGCTTTCGTAAGAGTCGTGGCACTGCGCGCCATTCGGTGCTCCGCTCTCGGCGATGGCTATGACCGTCGGCCCATCGATCGCGTCATAAGGATCGTGGCACTGGCTCATGTTCGCCTCCCTGCTACTTGGGGGCGCCCCAACTTGGGGAGTCAAACCATCGTCCCACGGTTGGGAACGGTCTCTACAGGGCCGAAGGTCTCCTTAGATGGGGGCTCAAGCCCCACGCTGGGTTGGTCCACATCGTCGCCTTGGTGCCGGACCACGACGACAGGGCATGTGGCGTGAGCTGCGCAGTACTCGCTTACCGAACCAAGCAGCATCCCGACGAACGGACCGTGGCCTCGACTACCTAGGACCAACAGGTCGGCGCCCTTGGAAATGTCGAGAAGCGAACGTGCGGGCGAGCCTTCTACGACCCGGGCAAGGACATGGGCCCCACCGCTTTCCCCGAGGACATCCAGGATCGTCTCGCCGAGGGTCTGCTTTGCGATGGCGGCTGGGTCATAGTCGCTTGGCAGGGGTAGGGCGACGCCGTAGGAGTTGGGGGTGATCTCCCAGGTAATTACGGCCTCGAGCGAGTCACCCGTCAGCTCTGCTTGGTGGGCGGCCCATCGCAATGCGTCCTTGGACGACTCCGAACCGTCTACGCCGACAACAATTCGTCGACCATGGTGCCGGTGGGCGGGCGCTGTCCCTGCTGTTCCTGTTCCGGTCATATCCCTTGGATGTTAGGCGCCGCCCCTCGGTAGTGGGTCGAACGGCCAGACAAATGAGGGCTTTTGGCCCCAGGCCCCGACGTCCCCCCTTGCGATAGCTTGGCGAAATAGCCGCTGTCGTAAGCGGATGACTCTCTAGGAGGCTGGATTGGCTTCGACCGCAGTTGCTGGCCGGTCAGCCCCGAACGACGATAAGCGTTGGCGGCAGGTCGACGTAAGGATGCGACGGCTTGGCTACCGACCCGACGGGCTGATCGAGGTGTTGCACACCACCCAGGAGGTCTTCGGCTACCTGGACGACGAGGCCTTGCTGTACGTCGGGGACTGCCTCGGAGTGCCTCCGAGCAAGGTGTACGGCGTCGCCACTTTTTACTCGCACTTCACCCTGAAACCCCAAGGCCTTCATACCTGTGTCGTCTGCACTGGCACCGCGTGCTACATCAACGGCGCTGCGGCGTTGCTGGCCGCGGTCCGCGGGCTATTAGGGATAGAGGCTGGAGCAACGACGCCTGACGGGCGGCTCTCACTCCTGAAGGCGCGGTGCCTGGGGGCCTGCAGCATGGCACCAGCGGTCGTGGTCGACGGGGAGGTGCACGGCAAGGTGGAGCCGGCTCAGCTGGCGTCATTGCTGGCGGGACTATGACTGGCGACGCCGTCACTGGAACCCGTCCGGCTGCCGACAGTGCTGCAGCCGCTGGTCCTGGTGGTGCCGAGGCGCCCTCCCTGCCTCGGCACCGCAGGCAATCGGAACCGCTCGTGCCGGCAGGGCCGGTGAGGGCATCAGCCAACGTCTGCCAGGCAGCCGGCTGCCTGTCCATGGGCTCCGACCAGGTCTTCGAGGAGCTGCGCGAAAGCGTCCTTGCCGCGGGGCTGGCCGACGTGGCCGTGCGCCGGGTCGGTTGCCTGGGGCTGTGCGCGGCAGGGCCACTGGTCCAGGTGCCCGAGCAGGGCAGGCTGTTCGAGCGCGTCCAAACAGGAGGCCCGGTCCGAGATGGAGACCTGTTCCTCAGCCTTGCCGGCGAGAGGTTAGGTGGGCGCTCGGTAGCCGATGACCCGTTCTTTTCGAGCCAGGTGAAGGTCGTGCTCGAGCGCTGCGGTTCGGTCGACCCCGAGAGCCTGGAGGACTATGTCGCGAGCGGTGGCTACGGGGCGCTCGCCAAAGCAGTGACCACGATGACCGCTGATGAGGTGATCGCCGAGGTCGTGGACAGCGGCCTTCGCGGGAGGGGCGGAGCCGGCTACCCCACAGGCCTCAAATGGAGGACTGTGGCGAAGGCCGCCGCCGGTCCGGACGGGAAGTTTGTCGTTTGCAATGCCGACGAGGGAGACCCGGGCGCTTTCATGGACCGCAGCGTGCTGGAGAGCTGCCCACAGCAGGTGCTGGAAGGCATGGCGATAGCGGGTTACGCGGTCGGCGCAAGCCACGGCTACGTCTACGTTCGGGCCGAGTACCCGTTGGCGGTGAAGCGGCTGACTAGCGCCATCCGCCACGCCGAGCACGACGGCTTTCTCGGCCATGACATTGCCGGTACCCGTTTTGCTTTCGATGTCGAGGTGCGCATCGGCGCCGGCGCTTTTGTGTGCGGAGAAGAGACCGCCCTCATCGCCTCAATACAGGGAGGGAGGGGCACCCCCAGGCCACGACCGCCGTACCCTGCGGCATCGGGCCTGTGGGGATGTCCCACGCTAATAAACAATGTCGAGACATTCGCCAACATCCCCGCCGTCATCACCCGCGGCGGCGGGTGGTTGAGCGCGATAGGCACGGAGCGCTCTAAGGGCACAAAAGTGTTCGCTTTGACTGGAGCGGTGGTCAATACCGGGCTGATCGAGGTGCCGATGGGCCTCACCCTGCGTCACATCGTGTTCGACATTGGGGGCGGCTTGGCGCATGGCCGCCGGTTCAAGGCGGTCCAAACGGGGGGCCTTCCGGTGGATGCCTGCCGGAGAGCCTTCTTGATATGCCTGTCGATTACGAAACCCTGGCCGCAGCGGGTTCGATCATGGGATCGGGCGGGATGATCGTGATGGACGACACGGCGTGTATGGTCGACGTTGCCAAGTTCTTCATGGACTTTTGCCGGGAGGAGTCGTGTGGGAAGTGCCTCCCGTGCCGTGTCGGCACCGAGGAGATGTACCGGTTGCTCGACCGGATCAGTTCCGGGAGGGCGAACCGGGCTCATCTCGAGCAACTGGAAAGGTTGGCTGCGATGGTAAAAGCGACGAGCTTGTGCGGCCTGGGCCAGGGTTCGCCGAACCCTGTCTTTTCCACGCTTCGCTACTTCAGGGACGAGTACCTGTCCCACATCGACGATCGCGTTTGCCCAGCCGGCGTTTGCCAGATCAGCACCGAGCCCTGGCGTGGTGCGGTAGCCGTACCGGTGGGCGCTGAGGCTCCGAGCGACGGAGCTGGTCAATGAGCGAGGTACGAACACTCGTAATAGACGGCAAAGATGTTGCTGCCACTTCGGACCAAACAGTGCTGTCTGCCGCAAAAGAAAACGGCATCCGCATCCCGACGCTCTGCCACCTCGACGGGCTGAGCGACGTCGGAGCGTGCCGGCTTTGCATGGTCGAAGTCTCCGGGAGCCCCAAGCTCTTCCCCGCCTGCGCGACCAAGGTCGAAGAGGGCATGGTGGTCACTACTACCTCCGAGCGCCTGGTCGAATACCGCAAGACGGTGATCGAGCTGTTCTTCGTGGAGCGCAACCATATCTGCGCAGTGTGCGTGGCCAATCACAATTGTGAACTGCAGGAACAGGCAAGCTCGCTCGGGCTGACCCATTTCGAGCTTGCCGGGCTGCACCCTTCCATTGACGTGGATGCCACTCATGAGCGTTTCGTGCTCGACCAAAACCGCTGCATCCTTTGCACCCGCTGCGTGCGCGTGTGCGACGAGATCGAGGGGCCCATACCTGGGACATCATGGGGCGGGGAGTTAACGCCCGCCTGGTCAGCGACCTCGGGACGCCTTGGGGCAGCTCTACGACCTGCACGAGCTGCGGTAAGTGTGTGCAGGTATGCCCGACAGGTGCACTTTTCGAAAAGGGCCGCTCGGTGTCGGAACCCAAGGCCCGCCGTCCCTACCTCCCGTACCTTGTGGAGAAACAGCGGCTGGGCCATGACTGAAGCTCCGGGCAACGGCCAAACAGGGGCCAACGACCAGGCCGGGGCCAACGGTCAACGCAGGCCACGACTGGCGACTATTTGGTTGGACGGCTGTTCCGGCTGCCACATGTCGTTCCTCGACATTGACGAGCGCCTGTTGGAGCTTGTCGGGCGCGCCGACCTCGTCTACGGCTGCCTGGTGGACGCCAAAGAGTTCCCGCAGGATGTGGACATTACCCTGGTGGAAGGCGCAGTCAGCTCCGCCGACGACCTGCGCAAGATCCTCGAGGTCCGCGAACGCAGCCGTATAGTCGTGGCACTGGGTGACTGCGCTGTGACCAGCAACGTCCCGGGGATGCGCAACCCGATCGGGCCCAAGGCGGTGCTCGAGCGGGCCTATCTTGAGAACGCCACTCTGCACCAGCAGATCCCGGTCGAGGACGTGCCCGCTCTTCTCGCCGAGTCGCTGCCGGTACACGCGTGGGTGCCGGTAGACGTGTTCGTGACCGGGTGCCCGCCGTCGGCCGACCGGATATTTGAGGTGATCGTCGGGTTGCTGGACGGGCACCTGCCCGACGTGGCCCAGGTCTCAAGGTTCGGCTGACCGAAAGAGGCACGGATGAGCGAAATAGTTATAGAACCAGTCAGTCGGATAGAGGGCCACGCCAAGATCACCCTCGTCCTCGACGAGGCCGGCGAGGTGGTAGATGCGCATTTCCACGTAACGCAGTTCCGGGGTTTCGAGCGCATCGCGCAGGGCCGTCCCCTCTACGAGATGCCGTCTTTGATGGCCCGCATCTGCGGCATCTGCCCTGTTAGCCACCTCATTGCGTCGGCAAAAGCCTGTGACGAGGTACTCGGGGTTTCGGTGCCGCCCGTGGCCGTCAAGCTGCGCCGCATAATGAACCTGGCCCAGATCGTGCAGTCGCACGCTCTCAGTTTCTTCCACCTTTCGTCTCCTGACTTGCTCCTCGGCTTCGACCATGACCCCGTCACGCGCAACATCGTGGGGGTTGTGGAAAGGGCGCCCGAGCTCGCCAGGGACGGGATAGCGTTGCGCAAGTTCGGCCAGGAAATAATCGAGGGGTTGGGCGGCAAGCGCGTCCATCCTGCCTGGGTAGTCCCCGGCGGAGTGAGCGCTCCGCTGCAGGTTTCCCAACGAGACGCCATCCTTGCGACCCTGCCAGATGCGCGTGCCCGAGCAGCGCGCACGCTCGAATGGTTCAAGGCCAATCTGGCGTCTTGGGTAGAAGAGGCGGCCTGCTTCGGGAGCTTCCCAAGCCTGTACATGGGCCTGGTGCACGAGACCGGCAACGCCGCGTACTCCGACGGCGATCTCCGGGTCATCGATAGCGATGGGCTGGTGCTCATGGATAAAGGTGACCCTCGCCATTACTGGGACTACATCGGAGAAGCGGTGGAGCCGTGGTCGTACCTGAAGTCAACGTTCTACAAGCCCCTTGGCTACCCAGAAGGTCTTTACCGGGTGGGGCCTCTCGCCCGGCTCAACGTCGTCGACCAATTGGGCACACGGGCCGCGGACGGTGAATTGGCCGAGTACCGCGCGCGCCTTGGCCGCTACCCGAACAGTTCCTTTTACTACCACTGGGCTCGCCTGATCGAGGTTGTCCACTGCATCGACATGATTGATGAGCTGCTTTCCGACTCCGACATCCTCGGCGACGACGTGCGGGCGCACGCTGCCATCAACCGGCGCGAGGGAGTCGGTGTGTCAGAAGCGCCGAGGGGCACTCTTTTTCACCACTACCGCGTTGACAGTGACGGGATCGTGGAGTGGGTGAACCTGGTCATCGCTACGGGCCATAACAACCTCGCCATGAACAGGAGCATCTTGGAGGTGGCGAGCCACTACGTGAAAGGCGACCACGTAAGCGAGGGAGCGCTCAACAGGGTGGAGGCGGTCATTCGAACGTACGACCCCTGCCTTTCATGCTCGACTCATGCGATCGGGCAAATGCCGTTGTCGCTCGAGATCGTGAGCCCCGAGGGCCAGCTAGTCCGCCGTGTGACCCGCGGCTGAGCTGCGTACTAGGACTGGAGGAGGTCAGACATGCGAACTGGGCCGATATGGATAGTGGGCTACGGGAACCCGCTCCGGGGCGATGACGGTGTCGGCCAGGAGGTCGCGACGGCCTTATTGCGGCAGAAGAACAGCGCTGTCGGCCTCGCAAGTGCAACGATCATCTGTGCTCACCAGTTGCTCCCCGAGATGGCGCTCGACATATCCCGCTCGAGGTTCGCGGTTTTCATCGACGCCGCCCATGACGGACGTCCTGGCGGGTCAGTCTCCTTGCAGCTGCTTGGGGAGCCTCCTGGGCCGGAACCGCGCCAGCCGGCGGCAGCAAGCTGCTGGGAGGACTTCACCCCGGCCAACTTGCTTGCCTTGTCTTGCTACCTGTTCGGGACTGCGCCCCTCGGTGCGGTCGTCACGGTGGGGGTCGTCGCCTTGGGCCTCGGTACAGGCTTGTCCCCACAGGTGCAGGCGGCAATCCCTCGAGCCGCGGCCGCCGTGCGTTTGGCGATCTCCGCCGTCCCGGAGCGCCCCAATGTCGTTTTGGAATCGAGCATTTCGCGGCGCAGCGGCCATGCGCGGGCACCCCACGCGAGGGGCGCAGCGCGTGCATGAAGCGTCTCTCGCCGAAGAACTTGTGAATGAGTGCGCGACCTTGGCGCAGGGCCGGCCGGTCCTGGTGGTCGCGGTCCGGTGCCCGCCAGGAATGGGCTCGAGCGAGCTGTCGGACAGCTTCGCCATCCTGGCGGCGCAGCTCGCCGAGTCGGGTGACGCCTGCCTTTGTCAGGCGCAGCTCACGCTCGAAGAGGTACCTGCGGTCATGAGCTGCCGGTGCGGCTTTTACGGGGAACTGGGGCCGGGCGACATCGCCGGCCATATCGGTGTATGCCCCGAGTGCGGCTGTGCCGGCGAACTGGGCGGTGGCCTGGAACTGATGGCTTTGACGTTCGGCGACAGTGGTCCCACACTTTGAGGAACAAAGGACTGTCGTGTTGGCTATCTCACAGACGGCGACCGGCAGATCACTATGGGGAAACCTCCGTGCTCATGCACGGCGCCTCGTCTTGCGAATGGTTACATTTGGCGGTTGGCAGCAGCCGAGCGCAAAGCGGCCAAGCCAGGGAGGTCGCCGTTCTCGATGAACTCAAGCGAGGCCCCCCCACCGGTGGAGAGATGGTCCACCTTGTCGTCCAGGCCGAATTCCTTGAGCGCGCTGGCACTGTCGCCACCACCTACGACCGTGAAAGCCTTGGCAGAAGCCACTGCTTCTGCTACCGCTCGCGTACCCGCGGCGAAGCGGGGGTCCTCGAACACACCCATAGGCCCGTTCCAGAACACGGTGGCCGCACCGGCAATAATTTCCGCAAATAGATCCCTCGTCATTGGGCCTATGTCCAGGCCTAGCCAGTTATCGGGCAGGTCGGGACCACAGTTCATGATCGTACCTGTGGGGTCCTTCCCCGGCCCGAAAACCACGCCGGCCGAGAGGGCAATGATGTCGGTTGGCACCACGACGCGTTTGCTGCCACTTGCTTGCACCGAGGCAAGCAGGCGTTGGCACGTCGCTATTTGATCGGGCTCGAGGAGCGAAGCGCCGACGCTGTGGCCTTGGGCGGCCAGGAACGTGAAGCACATGCCCCCGCCCACTAGCAGGGTGTCCACTTTTTCCAGCAAAGCTGCGATAACCCCAAGTTTGTCTGAGACTTTGGCCCCCCCGAGCACTGCCACGAAAGGTCGCTGGGGGTTGGCCAGCAACCTGCCCAGCACGTCGACTTCGCGGGCCAGGACCCGCCCGGCCGCCGAAGGTAGGAACGCCGGCGGGCCCACGATGGAGGCGTGGGCCCGGTGGGCGGCGCCGAAGGCATCGTCCACGTACAGAATCTTGGTCCTTGACCAGAGAGGCTACGAACTCGGGGTCGTTGGCCTCTTCACCGGGGTTGTAACGTAAGTTCTCCAGTACCTCTACCCGGCTGATGTCGGCGCCTCGAGCCTGAAGGAGCTTGTAAAGCCGTTGGCGGACGGGGGCGATCGAGTACTTGGGGTCGGGCGTGCCTTTGGGCCGACCGAAGTGGCTGCATACCGTCAGTTTCTCGGCCCCCTGGTCGAGCAGCCACGCGAGGGTGTCGATGGGCAGGCGAATGCGCAGGTCGTCGGTAATGACGCCGCCGCTCATGGGCACGTTGAGGTCGCAACGGACCAGGACGCGCCTGCCCTTCAGGGGACCGAGATCTTCCAGCTGACGTAGCTGCATGGTTCAGGCGCGACCGGCGATGAGCGCCAAGTCAATAAGGCGATTGGAATAACCCCACTCGTTGTCGTACCAACCAAAGACCTTGACCAGCGAACCGTGGGCCATGGTCAGCTTGGAATCGAACGTGCAGCTTGCTGGCGAGCCCACGATATCGGAGCTGACGATGGGATCCTCGGTGTAGACGAGCACTTTGGACAGGCGTCCGGCGGTGGCCGCCTTCTTGAACGCCTCGTTGACTTCGTCCACGGTGACCTCTCGAGCCAGGATGCCGGTAAAGTCGGTGATCGACCCGTCTTGGACCGGCACTCGGAGAGCGGAGCCGTCGAGGCGCCCCTGCATATTGGGCAGCACCAGGCTGGTAGCTCTGGCGGCACCCGTGCTGGACGGCACGATGTTGTTGGCCGCCGCCCGTGCTCGGCGCAGGTCCTTGTGCACCAGGTCGAGGAGGTTCTGGTCGTTGGTGTAGGCGTGGACAGTGGTCATTAGGCCCTTTTCCACTCCGAAGGCGTCGTCCAGGACTTTGATCATGGGAGCGAAGCAGTTGGTCGTGCAGCTGGCGTTGGAGATGATCTTGTGCACGTGCGGGTCGAAGCTGTCGTCGTTGACTCCGACCACAAATGTCCCGTCGACGTTGGTGCCGGGAGCGGAGATGATGACCGTCTTGGCCCCGGATGCCAGGTGCGCCTTGGCTTTCTCGCCATTGGTGAACTTACCAGTGGACTCGATGATCACGTCGGCTCCCAGGTCACCCCACGGGATACTGGCAGGATCCTTTTCGGCGAACACCTTGAAGCTGTGAGGGCCGACGGCGATGGTGTCCTCGGACACCTTCACCTCGTGGGCCAGCACGCCGAAGGTGGAGTCGTACTTGAGAAGGTGGGCATTGGTGGCGGTGGGGGCCAAGTCGTTGGCCGCCACAATCTCGACGTCTGCATCAGCTTCTAGGACGGCGCGTAGGAAATTGCGCCCGATGCGACCAAAACCGTTGATACCGACCCTTACTGGCATGGCTTTCTGCTCCTTCGGTCCGTTTATGACCTGTTACCACTAATCTGCGCCCTGAGTAGCCTCCGCTGGCCTGGGAGAAAGTCACTGGGGACCAGGACTTTCGGCCTAAGTTTGCGCTTTAGCTTTCTATTGGTGGAGGACGAAGACGCTCTCACCCGGCTGCGCAGCCTGGGTGTCGACTACGCGCAGGGCTATCACCTTGGGCGCCCGGCCCGGTCAAGGCGCTTGCCCGGCCTGTACCAGTCTTAACCTCAGCTGATGGCTGTTTGTAGACGAAATCGGGCTGCTCAGGCAGCCTTCTTGTCGTGGTGGATGACCACTACCGGGCACGTGGCATGGCCTACGCATTGCTCGCTTACTGACCCCAGGAGCATTCCGACTAACGGCGCGTGGTGTGCGGTCCCAACGACTAGAAGGTCGGCTCCCTTAGCGACCCGTAGCAAGGTTTTTGCGATAGGGCCCGTTGTCACAATGGGCACGATTTCGAGGTCGTCAGGTTCGCCCAAGACGCTGTGGATTATCGCGTCCAGCATCAGCCTTGCGTGGGACTCGGGGTCAACGCCAGATGACGCCGGTACGGTACAGCTGTAAGCCATCAAAGGTAGCTTCCAGGCGAAGACGACTTCGAGGGACGCCTGCGTGAGCTCGGCTTGACGTGCCGCCCAAAGCAATGGGCCCTTGGACGCTTCAGAACAGTCGACTCCAACTACAACGCGGCCTTTTGGCTGCCTGGTAGTGGTTACGCGAGTCACCATAGGACCCAGAATGACATGCCGCCGTCCATCACAGCCAGGGCCGTACGTCATTATTCGTGGGGCCGAAGGTGCCCTAGTTAGACGGGGACTCGCCACTCCACGATCGTCCCCGTCGGCTCGTGCCTCGATATGGTGAACGTGCCGCCGAGATTATGCGCCCGCGCTGACATGTTCCTTAGGCCTTGTCCTGCTGTCGGAGCATTAGGCGGCCCGATGCCGTCGTCCACCAGTGAAAACGAGAGCCAGCCGTCTCCGATCTCGAGGACCATGTCGGCCGACGCGGCCTGAGCATGGCGCGCCATGTTGGAGAGGGCCTCACCGATGACTTGGAGCAATTGAGCAGCAACAGCCTCTGGCACAACAACGTCCACTGGGCAGTGGAACCCAACCCGGGGCATAAACCCGAGCTCTTCGCCGTACTTGTCCACTAGCCGCAGCATTTCATCGTGCAGCCCTTCGGCCCCGGCAGCCCGGCGCGGTAAGCGGAAGATTGTGTTGCGGATCTCTCTGATTATTGAGTCAAGGCGGTCGACCGCCTCGTCGATGCGTTCCGCAACTGGCCCGGTAGACGACGACCGTGCCGCCTGTAGCAACAATCCTACCCCGAAGATGTCCTGGATGACCGTGTCGTGTAGGTCGCGGGCGATCCGCTCTTCTTCAGCGACGATGCCTGTACGTTCCAGTTCGGCGCGAACTTCGGCGAGCTCGAGAGCCGCCGCCGTGGAGGTGGCGAACACGGCCGCCAATGCTATGTCGAGCGGGCCGAACGGGGGACCACCTCGTACCCGGCCAAGTACGAGCGTGCCCAGTCGGCGCTCGTCAGCGACAAGGGGCACATAAAGGCCGGGCCCGAGGTTGAGCTCGACCACAGCGTTGGGGACGTTCGTTGCGGTGAAGAGGTCCTCGATCATCTCGGGGGCTCCCGTGCGCATGACTTCGGCTGACCGGCTGGTATCTGGCGAAAGGGCGGTACCGAGCAGCACCTCGGTACCAGGCCCGTCCACGGCACTAACGACCAGGTTGCCGGGGCTAGCCGGGGTGACGATCCAGGAGGCGTCCGAGTGGGTGAGGCGGCGCGCCCTTCGCGCCACCAGGGGAAGGACTTCGCCCGATTTTGTGCCCACGAGCAGGCTCTGAGTCACTTCGTTGACCGCGTGCAGACGGTCAATGCCCCGTTGACGCTCCCGCCCGTCTCGCACGAAAGCGGCGGCGTACCGAGTGCCCCGGACCTCGACCGGGGTGAGGCTTACCTCCACTGCGAAGTCGGTGCCGTCGCGGTGCTGACCGGCGAGCTCACGGCCGATACCCATGTGGCGTGCTCGTGGCGCGGCAAAGAAATCCCGAAGGTGGCCTAAGTGGCGATCCTGGTTACCCGGAGGGAGCAAGACGTTGACATGCTCGCCGACCAGCTCTTCGGGGTAGTAGCCGAACAAAGAGGTGACTGCTGGGTTTGAGAGCACGATCGTGCCCGCGTGGTCGACGACCAGGACCGCATCGGGACAAGCCGAAAAGATGGCTCCTAACAAGTGCCCAACTTGCCGGTCAGAGGCTGTCTGCGCCGCGGGCTTCACCACGAAGCCCACTCTAGGGCGGCAGCGCGAGATGGGAGAGAGCCCGATCATCGATGCGCACGCGTGCGTTGGCCCGGCACTAAGTGACAAATGGCCCCTGGATGCCCGCGTCGCGCCCGGCAGGCCACCTGCTCCTAGGGTTCACGGTGGAACAGTGGCGAGCCAGGAGCCAGTCGAGGCGCAGCTCTTGTGCCGGTCACAGTTCGACGCCGAGCGTCGGGGCTCGCCTCGGTAGCCGGGCCCACATCACCTGGGCGGCGCGGACAATGGTGTCACGGTCGTGAGTTACGGCGTATTCATAAAGGCGGCCCGGCCCGGTGGCATCGCTATCTACCGGCCTTGCTGACGCCGCCACCGCGTAATGTGGGCCCAGCACAACGACATCCCATTCTGAAGCCAGGGGATCGGACGGGCCAAGCGACACAGTTCGGGTGGTCGGGCTGGTCGGGGGGGAGACACCGATGTCAGTGCCCAGGACAGCGAAGAAGGCCGCCCTCTCTGCCAGCTGTCTCAGGCGGGCAGAGGTACCCGGCTGCTGGGACCATCCATCCTCGAGCGCCTCAAGAAGGAGTGCCGGAGGCCCGTTCGTGTCAACCTGCTCCTCGACGCTGCGCATGAGAGGGACCAAGTAGCGTTCCTCGGCGATTATGGCCGGGTTGTGCTCGGTGATAATGCCGAACGGGGTTGAATGGTCGAGGACGGGCGCGGCCTGGACGAGCGGGAAGACCGACGTAGGCACGACCGCTTTGTCGGGTAAAGGGCCCGGGCGCCCGAAGAACCATCCCTGGCCGAACATCGCGCCGGCCATACGGGCGGCGCCGATATCGTCCAGTTCTTCTATCCCTTGGACCAGCACCGCCGCCCCTGTTTGCTCAGCAAACGCCCGCGCTCCATCGCCCATCTTGGCTAATTCGGGCAAACGGTCCCTCAGGCCCCGGAAATCGAGCTTCAGAACGTCGGGCCGGACCAGGGGCAGCATAGCCAAGCAAGCCGGGTCGGCTACCGCGTTGTCGATCGCGATGCCCCAACCCGCCTCCCGGACCACCCGCACGGCATCAACGAGCGACCCCGGGTCGTCGGTGAGGGCGGCCTCGTTCATGTCCACCACGACCCGGAGGTTGCTCTGCGCCCGCCAGATGGCGGCACGAAGGTCTTCCGGGCACGTCGTGAGCATGGTCGCGGGCTGGATGTTTATAAAGATCGTCATAGAGCGGTGCAGGTGTGCGCACAGGACGGCGTCGCAGGCCAAGGCGGCGCACATCCAGTCAAACTCCGCCAGGCGCCCGGCCAGGCGAGCTCCTTCCAGCAGCTTGAGGGGAGGCTCGACAGCACTCCCGGCCGGGCCGCGCGCGAACGCTTCGTAGCCCACCACGGCCCCCGTTTCCAGGTCCACGAGAGGCTGGAAAACGGTTGTGATGTCGCGGCGGTCGATGACGCGGTTTACGGCCACGACGAGACGCCCCACCCTGGCGCGCCCGCTCCCTGCGGTGCTACAGACCGCAGCCCAAGGCCTCTCAGCTTCAACGGTAGGCATTCAGCTTGCACTCCTCCCCAAGGTTCATCGGTTTTAGGAGCGTCGAGGACAAGGGCCGAAAGTCCCAAATCGCCGCCGCCGGAGGAAGGACCAAGGGCGGTACGAGAGAGGCTTTTTACCCTAGGCCGGCTCCCCTGAAGGGGGACAAGCTGACCTCAGTGACAGAGAGTGCTCCATAGCCGAAGAGGCCAACCAGGCTTCACTGATGAAGGAGGGCTAATGGCAAAGCACGTTTATGACTTCGCCGAAGGCAACAGCACTATGTTGGACCTGCTCGGCGGCAAAGGTGCCAACCTGGCTGAAATGTCGAACCTCGGCTTGCCAGTCCCGCCAGGTTTCACGATAAGCACAGAGGCTTGCCGGCACTTCCTGGCTACGGGGGTCCTACCGCCAGGCCTCCTCGAAGAAGTGAGCGAGCACTTGGCGCGCCTCGAGCGCGAGATGGGCAGGACCTTAGGCGACCCGAGTGACCCTTTGCTCGTGTCGGTGCGTAGCGGGGCCAAGTTCTCGATGCCCGGGATGATGGACACCGTCTTGGACGTAGGCCTGAACGATGATTCGGTCGAGGGTTTGGCCAAACAGTCGGGCGACGAGCGCTTCGCTTGGGACTCATACCGGCGCTTGGTCCAGATGTTCGGCAAGACAGTCATGGGTGTTGACGGTAGTCTGTTCGAATCGGCTTTGTCTGACCTGAAGAAAACTCGGGGAGCAGCGACCGATCTCGACCTCGGCGTCGACGACCTGAGAGACCTCGTGTCGACGTACCGCGATATTGTCCACGAAGAAACTGGCTGCGATTTCCCGGTGTCGCCCCGCCAGCAGCTCGATCTCGCCATCACAGCCGTCTTCAGGTCCTGGAACGGCGAGCGCGCCCGCATTTACCGCCGGCAGGAGCGGATACCCGATGACCTGGGCACCGCGGTAACGGTGGTTTCGATGGTCTTCGGCAACCTCAACTTGAGCTCCGGTACCGGGGTGGCGTTTACTCGCGACCCTGCCACGGGCAACCGCGGCGTTTATGGTGACTACCTCCAGGATGCCCAAGGTGAAGACGTCGTCGCCGGGATCCGCAACACCATGCCGCTCCAAGAATTGGAGCACCTTAACGCGCCCGTCTACCAGCAGCTGCTCGAGATAATGGCGACCCTCGAGCACCACTACCGCGACTTGTGCGATATCGAGTTCACGGTTGAGAACGGCAAGCTGTGGATGCTGCAAACTCGCGTCGGCAAGCGTTCGGCCGCCGCTGCCTTCCGGATCGCCACCCAGCTCGTAGACGAGGCGGTCATCTCGATGGACGAGGCATTGGGGCGCGTTAGCGGCGCCGGCTTGGCCGAGCTCATGTTCCCTCGTTTCGACCAGTCGGCGGCCGCTGGACCTCTCGTCACTGGTATGGGCGCCAGCCCCGGAGCAGCAGTTGGCAAGGCAGTTTTCGATTCGGCAACGGCCGCTAGCTGGGCCGCCAAAGGCGAAGCGGTCGTGCTGGTGAGGACCGAGACCAACCCCGACGACCTGCCGGGAATGGTGGCCGCGAAAGGGATATTGACCCGCCGCGGCGGCAAGACCAGTCACGCTGCCGTTGTCGCCCGCGGCATGGGCAAGACTTGTGTCGTGGCCGCTCAGGACATCGTTATCGATGTCAAGGCAAAGCACTTTGTGTGCCCCGACGGCACGCTTGTTTCCGAGGGGGATGTCATTTCCATAGACGGCAAGACGGGCGCTGTTTACCGCGGCGCCGTGCCTGTCATGGCCTCGCCCCTCGTCAAGTTCTTCGAGGGCACCTTTGACGCCGCCTCCTCCGACGTAGAAACCCGAGAGCTGGTGCGATCTGTTCAGCGCATACTCGAGCACGCCGACGACCGGCGCCGCTTGTCGGTCCGGGCCAACGCCGACATGCCCGACGACGCTAGGCGCGCACGCGCCTTCGGGGCCGGGGGGATAGGTCTTTGCCGTACCGAGCACATGTTCCTCGGGGAGCGGCGGGGCTTGGTCGAGCGCCTGATCCTGGCTGGCCACGACGACGTCGAACGCCAAGCGGCGCTCGATGCCCTGCTACCGCTCCAGCGGGCGGATTTCGTAGCGATACTCGAGGAGATGGACGGCCTACCGGTGACTATCCGGCTGATCGACCCGCCGCTGCACGAGTTCCTGACCGATCTGACCGAGCTCTCAGTAGCGGCCGCGGTGGCGCGGGCGACCGGGCACCCGGACGAGCATGCGGAAAGGCTCCTGCCTGCGGTCCGCCGTCTGCACGAAGCCAACCCCATGCTCGGCCTCCGTGGTGTAAGGCTGTGCCTGGCCATCCCCGGCCTGGTCCAGCTTCAGGTACGAGCAATTGCCGAAGCGGCCGCCCAGCGCCGACAGCAGGGGGGCGACCCGCACGTGGAGATAATGGTCCCCGTGGTCGGCGCCGTCCAGGAGTTCGAGCATGTCCGGGAGCAAGCCGAAGCCGTCATAGACAGGGTCGCAGCCGAAACCGGTACGGCCCTGGAAAAGGTTATCGGAACGATGATCGAGCTGCCGCGGGCCTGCCTGACGGCAGGCGACATAGCCAAAGCGGCCGACTTCTTCTCCTTCGGCACCAACGACCTGACGCAGACGACATGGGGCTTCTCGCGTGACGACTGTGAGGCATCGTTCTTCCCGCTGTACATGGAGCTGGGTATCTTCGGCACTTCTCCGTTCGAGACGCTCGACAAACAGGGTGTGGGAGCGCTGGTGCGGATGGCGTCGGCCACCGCTCGCACCGTAAAGCCCGGTATCGAGCTGGGGGTGTGCGGTGAGCACGGGGGTGACCCCGAAAGCATCCATTTCTTCAGCGATATCGGCTTGGACTATGTGTCCTGTTCGCCTTTCCGGGTCCCCGTGGCCCGCTTGGAAGCGGGGCGGGCAGCCCTTCCCAAAGGGATAGCCGGAGCTGTGGCCTCGTCCCGCTGAGCCGGGACTAAGGGCTTGGGTAGTCGGGCCCGTCGCCCCTGCGACGCGGCCGTCAGCGGGGCCCATTGTGAAGTTGGAGAACGACCGAGGAGGAGTGATGACCGGGACAGCTGAAAACGGGCACAGAGGACGGATCGTGGCGGGCGTGGACGGATCTGCCTCGTCGAAGGATGCGCTGCGTTGGGCGGCGCGCCAGGCCGAGTTGACGGGAGCCAGGGTCGAGGCGGTAATGGCCTGGGCCTATGCTCCCGCGGCGTTCCCCCTAACCACGCCTACACCGGTGACTTACGACATGGGCCCGGAGGCGGAGCAGCAACTTGAAGGGATTACCAGCGAAGTTCGCCGCGAGTTCCCAAGCGTTGAGATCTCGAGCGTGGTCCAAGAGGGGTGGGTAGGCAGAGAACTGCTGGCGGCCGCAGAAGGTGCTGACTTGTTGGTGGTCGGGAGCCGAGGCCACGGTGCCGTCATGGGCCTTCTCCTCGGCTCGGTGAGCGAATATTGCGTCACCCACGCCTCATGCCCCGTAGTGGTGGTGCGCCACGGCAGGGACGAGGAAGCGGGGAAAGAAGGGCGCGTGGGGACGCAGAAGGAGACAGTTCGATGAGCCGGGGAAGCGAAGTCCAAACCTGCCAGTCAGCATGTATGGACGGCAACGAGGCGGCCGCCCGCGTGGCTTATGCCTTGTCGGAAGTGATCGCCATCTACCCGATAACTCCGGCTTCTCCTATGGGTGAGCTGGCCGATGATTGGGCCACCGCTGGGAAACCGAACCTCTGGGGCCAGGTGCCCGACGTCATTGAGATGCAATCAGAGGCAGGGGCGGCCGGTACCCTCCACGGCGCCTTGCAAAAAGGCGCCCTTGCTACCACGTTCACGGCATCGCAAGGCCTCCTGTTGATGGTGCCCAACATGTTCAAGATCGCCGGGGAACTGACCCCGGCGGTGATCCATGTAGCCGCCCGTACGATCGCAACTCACGCCTTGTCCATCTTTGGCGACCACTCCGACGTGATGCATGCCCGAAGCACGGGTTGGGCCATGCTGGCAGCCAGTTCGGTCCAAGAAGCACACGACTTCGCCCTTATCGCCCATGCTGCGACTCTGCGGTCACGGGTACCTTTCCTTCACTTCTTCGACGGCTTCCGGACATCGCACGAGCTCGCCAAAATTGCGGTGCTCGCACCGCAAGACATGTCAGATCTCATCGACGACGACGCCCTCGTTGGGCTGCGCCGCCGTGGGATGAACCCAGATGCTCCCGATATTCGCGGCACAGCCCAAAACCCCGATGTGTTCTTCCAGGGGAGGGAGGCGTCCAACCCCTACTACCTCGCCGTCCCCGGCATCGTTCAGGCAACCATGGACTCTTTGGCCGAAAGAACGGGCCGCCCCTACAGCCTGGTCGAATACCATGGCGCTCCCGACGCTGAGCGAGTCGTCGTGCTCATGGGCTCTGCGGTCGGGGCAGCGCGCGAAGCGGTCGATGCCCTGGTCAAGGAGGGAGAGCGGGTGGGTATGGTGACCATTCGCCTCTACCGTCCCTTCCCCGCTAGGCAGTTGGTGGATGCTCTACCGGCCACGGTCCGCGCTATCGCGGTGCTCGACCGGACCAAGGAACCCGGCGCGGTCGGAGAACCCTTGTACCTCGACGTCCTCGCTGCGCTGGACGAGGCCATTCCGCAGTTCAACACGCCGCCTCGGGTTATTGGCGGACGCTACGGGCTCTCTTCCAAAGAGTTCACCCCCGGCATGGCCAAGGCTGTCCTGGACGAGCTGGCCCGCGGGGTGGAATGCGGATGGCCCAAGCGCCATTTCACCGTGGGTATTTTCGATGACGTGACCTCGCTGAGCCTGCCCTGGGACCGGGATTTCCGGCCGCCGAGGCCACCAGGCGAAGTCCAAGCCGTCTTTTTTGGCCTTGGTTCCGACGGCACCGTAGGGGCCAACAAGAACAGCGTCAAGATCATCGTGGACGCGACTGACGCTTTCGTACAGGGTTATTTCGTGTACGACTCGAAGAAGTCGGGTGCCATGACCGTGTCGCACCTACGGTTCGGGCCTGAGCCAATCAGTTCCACGTACTTGGTCAGCGACGCTGATTTCGTTGCCTGCCACCACTTCGGGGTTCTTAATCGCGTCGACGTCTTGGACGTAGCCAGGGACGGGGCCACCTTCCTGCTGAACAGCACCTACGGGCCGCTCGAAGTTTGGGACCGGCTGCCGGCCAACGTCCAGCACCAACTGCAAGAAAAGCACATCCAGTTGTGGGTGATCGACGGTGACCGCATTGCCTCAGAGGCTCAGCTCGGGAACCGGATCAACACCGTGATGCAGACGTGCTTTTTCGCCCTGTCCAAGGTATTGCCGATTGACGAAGCGGTGGCCAGGATCAAGGCGTCGGTCGAAAAGGCCTACGGTAAGCGAGGCACCACCATCGTGGAACGCAACTTTGCCGCCATTGACGCCGCTTTAGCGTACCTGGCACCGGTCGTGGTCCCAAAGGACGCCATTGCGGCTGCACCTCTTATCGATGTAGTTCCCGCTTCTGCCCCCGATTTCGTCCGCCACGTTACGGCGAGGATCATGGCTGGCAAAGGTGACCTGTTGCCAGTGTCTGCTTTGCCAGCCGATGGCCGCTTCCCTTCAGGGACTGCCAAATACGAAAAAAGGGCCATCGCGGCGGAGATCCCTATATGGGACCCGGATATTTGCATTGACTGCGGTAAATGCGCCATCGCCTGCCCCCACGCATGCATCCGGATGAAGGTCTTCGTCCCCGAGGCGCTGGCAGGGGCACCTGAGGGGTTCTTGTCCAAGCCCTTCCGCTCCAAGGACCTGGCCGGCCACAGCATGACCATTCAGGTGGCCCCGGACGACTGCACCGGCTGCGGGGTCTGTGTGGACGTGTGCCCCGCGAAGTCCAAGAGCGAGGTCAAGCACAAGTCCATCAACATGGAGCCGGCCGCCGCCCATCGTGACCAAGAGCGAGCCCACTGGGACTTCTTCAAGGCCATTCCTGAGCTGGACCGCTCGCTGTTGCCTCACGACTCGGTAAAGGGCGCCCAGGTCCTTCAGCCGTTGTTCGAGTTCTCAGGGGCGTGCGCTGGATGTGGCGAGACGCCCTACCTGAAGCTGGTGAGCCAACTGTTCGGAGACCGTATGTTGGTGGCCAACGCCACTGGTTGCTCGTCGATTTATGGGGGCAACCTACCGACTACCCCGTGGGCCACCAACAGCGATGGACGGGGACCGGCCTGGGCCAATTCGTTGTTCGAGGACAACGCCGAGTTCGGTCTCGGTATCCGCATGGGGCTGGACGCCGAGGAACGCGCGGCAGTCGCGCTACTTCGCACCCTAGCGGGGGCCGTAGGCCAAGCTGGCAGCCTCGGTCCTGGGCGCGGACCAGGATAACGAAGAGGGCGTATTTGCCCAACGCGAGCGGGTCGGTCGGCTCAAGGAAGAACTGAACAGGCTGGCCACGGAGGACGACGACATCACCGCTGTTGCTGCCCGCCACCTAGCTGTGCTCGCTGACGCGTTGGTGCGCAAAGGTGTCTGGATCGTCGGCGGCGACGGTTGGGCCTACGACATCGGCTTCGGTGGGCTCGACCATGTCCTTTCATCGGGCCGCAATATAAACGTCCTGGTGCTTGATACCGAGGTCTACTCAAACACCGGAGGCCAGGCGTCCAAGGCGACCCAGCGCGGGGCTATGGCTAAGTTCGCGGCGGCAGGGAAGGAAAGTGCCAAAAAGGACCTGGGCGCCGTGGCCCGTGCCTACGGGAACGTGTACGTCGCTCAGATCTCTATGGGTGCCAACGACTTGCAGGCGACGAAGGCGCTTCTCGAGGCCGACGCCTACCCGGGCCCTTCGTTGGTGATCGCCTATTCGACGTGCATTGCCCATGGCATCGACATGTCGAAATCGATGACCCACCAAAAAGACGCCGTCCGTTCTGGGTACTGGCCCTTGTACCGCTTCCACCCGTCCTATGCAGAGGCGGGGCACCCGTTCACGCTCGATTCCAAGGCCCCGTCGCTCGCTCTGGCCGACTTCACCGCCACCGAGGCTCGTTACGCCACCCTGGCCCGAACTCACCCACACGAGGCGGCTCGGTTGAGCGCTCTGGCGCAGGCTGACGTCACCGAGCGTTGGCGTTACTACGAGCAGCTGTCGGGTATGCAGCGCACCGTTCCTGAGGTCGATGACGGAGAACTCGATGGCAGTTCCGTCGGTCAGGCCGAACAGGACTATGAGGAGGTTAAGCAATGACTTACCCCACTCGAGTGGGCCTCTCGACGAGCTATCTTGGGCTGCGTTTATCATCGCCGGTTGTCGCCTCGGCCGGACCGTGGGGGCGCGACATCCACACAATCAAGGTGTTGGCCGACGCCGGCGTCGGCGCGATAGTGCTGCCGTCGCTCTTTGAGGAGGAGATTGTGGCCGAAGAGGTGGGGCTGTCATCCGCTTTGGAAGCAGGGAGCGAACATTCCGCTGAAGCCCTCGGCTACTTTCCCGCCATGCGCGAGTTCACCGGCGCCGCCGACCGTTACTTGGAGACTCTCCAGCAAGCCAAAAAAGAGGTATCTATTCCCATCATCGCTAGCCTCAACGCCACCTCCATCGGCGGTTGGGCGAGCTATGCCAAGTTGCTGGCCGAAGCCGGCGCAGACGCCATCGAGTTGAACGTGTACCGGGTACCAACTGATCCCCAATTGACGGCGGGGCAGGTAGAGCAGATGGACCTAGCTCTCGTGGGCAATGTGTGCGCTAGCGTGCCCGTGCCGGTAGCGGTGAAGCTGTCGCCGTACTACTCGTCCCTGGCCCACTTTGCGGTCAAGGTGCTGAGCGCGGGGGCCGCCGGCCTAGTGCTGTTCAACCGCTTCTACCAACCCGACCTGGACCTGGAAACGATGGGCGTGGTACCCCGGGTCGAACTGTCCCGGGCTTGGGAGCTGCGCTTGCCCCTACGTTGGATAGCGATATTGCGCCCTCAGCTCGGGCCCGGGCCGTCATTGGCGGCTTCATCGGGGGTCTACACCGGCACTGACGTCGTGAAGGCCATTGCGGTCGGCGCCGATGTCGCCATGATGACGTCGGCCATCTTGCGCCATGGACCTGACCACGTCAGGATTGTCGAGTCCGAGCTGTCCTACTGGCTAGAAGAACACGGGTATAGCTCGGTGGCCGAGTTGCGGGGCTCGATGTCCCAGACGGCATCGGCAGACGCGGGCGCTTTCGAACGGGCTAACTATGTGAAGACCTTGCATTCCTGGGCTCCTAGCGCCTAGCAGGCGCTAGACCAACGGGGCTTATCATTCGGCTTATCAGACTGCAGTCGGCAACCAGAAAATGGGACTGACTGGCTTCGTCCTATTTCTAGCGTGCCGGAGTGCCCAGGGTCCCTTCCGTGGAAAAGGGGGCCGACCATGACGTTGTAGTCGACCTCTCTGCGACGAGCATTGAGAGATCTGACAGGTGTGCCGCCCGTCAAGAGAACAGCACGGGATAGGAGCATGACGACGGCGGCTTCGGGGTGCCCAAATACCCATTGTGCCGGCGCGTGCACCAAGCTGGCCAGATCCCCCATCCCGTCGCCTGAGGCTGGATCTCATTCTCTAACGCTCGACGTAAATGCACTCTCCTGGGCACTGGGCCTGTGCGTCGAGCACACCGTCCTCCAGGTCAGTAGCCACTTCTCCGTCCTGCTTTAGATGAGCGAGCCCATCATCTTGTAGCTCGAAGATATCCGGGCAAAGCTCCTCGCAGAGACCATCTCCGGTGCAGTACTCCCGTTCGATCCTGACTTTCATCTCAAAACTCCTCTTTCAGTCGCCAAGACCATGTCTAGCGTCCTCGCCCGGGCCGGAGTTAGGGCAATTCGTCCCTCGGGTGAGGCCGAAGGCCTCAATATCATCGAACGTTTATGGAGCCTGTCTCAAGTCGGTCTCTCTCGGGTACCTGACCGGGCACGGCCCCGCGCCAATTGGTGGTAGTGCGCCAGTGCCTGGACCAGTCGTACTTTGGGCGAAGGGACCAAGTTCCCGTCCTAGTGCCGCCACTCACGTACCCGCGTCCCATGTGCACACAAAGAGCCGCGAGGATGAGCACCGAAAGAACCCCTAAATGGGGTCGACGATGGTTGAGCTTGTCGTAAAGGCCTTTCAACCGGCAAGGTGCTCGCCAGCGGCTCGGTGAGCGATTGACAACAGCTCTTTAGTTACTCGGTCGAGGGTGAGCTCCGTTACCTCCCACACCCCTACGCAACCGCTGAAGTTGCCGCCTGCACCCCTCCACGTGGTCACGCTGGGCCACCGCCGCCAGGATCGGCTCGAGTTCGGCGAGCGGGTCAGTAGCGGGGGCGAACCCAGCACTAGGGCCCCCACCCGCCGGGCCAACGGCACGAGCGCCCGGGTGGCTGTCGCGCCGATCTCCGACGGCTACCCCCCCGGTCCGGCTCGCCTTGCGACCGTCAGACCCGGCGTCGACTGGCCCACTATGCTGGTCGACAGGTTCTTTCATGGCTACTTCTCAGATGTCGTTGGCTCCATGATCCCGCGTAAAGTTGGGTGATGGGCCAGGGCCGAGCGGCCCACAGACCTGAGCCGTTCGTCCCATTGGCGACGGTAGGTATCGATGGCACAGACGGAAGGGGACACGCGTCATATCAACGGGCCCAAAGTCAGCAAACAGATTGTTGGCCCGCGTTCCGCTCCAACGTGATGACCCGGGGCCTTTGGTGATGGGACCTTTGGCGCTGTTGGGACGCTGGCGATCCTGACCTGAGTAAAGGCGTCACGGCGCCCACCCCGGCTGGGAAGCTACGGGACGACGATCACTGGGCGACGCCCCATTACCAGCAGTCTCCGTGGGACGCCTCCTAGGTGCAATGTTGGGTGGCGTGACCGCCCCACTACGATCACGTCAGAGCGTGACTGCTCCGCCAAGTCTTCCAGTTCATGGGCGACGTCTCCTTTACGGCAAGTAAAGTCACCCACCACACCCGCCCGGTCAATCTCTTCGGTAAAGGTTTGTGCGAGCTCGTCTCCATCGTCGACTTCGCCGGTCTCAGGGACCGGCAGACCGAACGCTACCATCTCAGCGGCTGCAGGCGTCTGGAGGACGAAGCAGCCGTGCAGATGGGCCGTGTACCGTTCGGCAATGCCAACCGCCATCGAAAGAGCTCTCCAGCTCGTCGTCGAGCCGTCAATACCAACCACAAGATCCTTCACGATCGGGTCCCGGTTCGAGGCGTAGCGCCCGGCCGGTGCACCACGCGCCGGGGCCGTAGGCCCGGTGCCAGGTAACCGCCCATCTCAGTGCCTCCGACGGCGTGCTTGGTCGCCGGGATGGCGTACCCTCTTGCGCAATAACCGGTGCGGTCGCCGCAGAGAGGGAACTGGTGCCTGCGGACGATAGTGGCTGTCATCTCCGCCCTTGACATGTTCGTACGGGCCGTCCCGTTGTGCCGCCGGGCCCGGTTGTAGAACTTCGTCCTCCCCGACGATCGCGACTGGCCGGCTGGTCAGCGCCTCGGTTCGGACCGGGTCACGTGCGGCCAGGCTGGTCTTGGCGAACGCGGCCTTTTGCGCTTTGGACTCGTCGTCTTCGTGTACGTACCGTGTGCCCCGCATTGCAGAGGCGACGGCGGCGACCAGGCTCATGGCCGCGGCAAAGGCAAGAACGTAGATCAGGGCGTGCTTGAACGGGCCGCCGATCAATTGTGGGAAGAAGGACCGCCCCAAGAGGTCGGTCCGGTTCGTGGCGCTGAGGTGCGACAAAATGCTGGAGCCGAGAAGGCTCTTCAACGGGTTCAGGCCCAAGAAGGCCGCGAAAAGATAGCCCAACGGGGCTAGGTGGCCCAGCTTCGCCGCCTGCGCCACAGGCACGCCATGGGCGACGAGCCCGTGGTACATCGCTTGGGGGACCTTCTCGTTGAGCCCGAGCACGAGCAGGGTGAAAAACAGGCCCATGGAGAGCGGCATGCCCGTATTATTGAACGTCACGCGCATCCCTGAAGCGGCACCGCGATGGCGTGCCGGGACCGAGTTCATTATCGACGAGGTATTTGGCGAAGCGAACATGCCTCCGGCGATACCCATGGTGAGCATGACGGCGGCGAAGGGCACGTAAGAGAAGTTGGCCGGGAAAGCAATAACCACGAGGAAAAGAACCGCGTTCAGCAACATACCGGCGGTGGCGAACGGGCGCGCCCCGTAGCGGTCTGACAGCTTTCCTGACACCGGCCCAGCAATGACAAAACCGATCGAGAACGGGACCATGTAGATGCCGGCCCACAGGGGTGTGTTGACAAAGTTGTACCCGTGCTGGGGAAGCCAGATGCCCTGCAGCCAGATCATTAACATGAACTGGAAACCGCCCCGGCCGACGGCGCCGAGGAACTGTGCGATATTGCCAGCAGTGAAAGCCTTTATCCTGAAAAGTGTCAGCTGGAACATCGGGTCCTTAACCTTGGTCTCGATGAAGACAAAGATGACCAGGAGCGCTAAGCCTCCGAAGATCATTTCAAGCACGAAGGGGTCGGCCCAGCCGGTAAGCGAGCGGCCGTAGGGCTTGATCCCGTAGGTGACACCGGTGAGGAGCATGGCCAAGCCGGCTGCGAAAGTGACGTTGCCGAGCCAGTCAATGTGGGCTTTGACCCGCATTCCTATTTCCTTGAGCTGCAAGTACGCCCACACCGTGCCGAACAGACCTATCGGGACATTAGCGAGGAACACCCATCTCCAGCCCGCTTCGGACAAAAGCCCGCCCACGAGGATCCCAAGGAACCCACCCACGATCGAGGCCATCATGTTGGTGCCGAGCGCGAACCCGAGCTGCTCGGACGGGAAGGCGTCTGTGATTATTGCGGCCGAGTTGGCAAAGAGCAACGCCCCGCCCACGGCTTGGACCATCCGGAAAATCACTAGCTCCATGGCACCGGTCGTGCCCGTACTCCACACCATTGACAGCAATATGGAAGCAACCGTGAACCAGGCAAAGCCGAGGTTGTACATCTTCACCCGGCCAAAGATGTCGCCGATGCGGCCGACGCTGACTACGAGCGCGGCGGTGACGAGGAGATAACCCATCATCATCCACAGCAGGTACGGGAAACTAGCGGGGGCGAGGGGGTCCAAGTGGATGCCTCGGAAAATGACTGGCAGAGCTATCATCAGGCTGGTCGTGTTGAGGGTCGCCAGCAGCACGCCAATTGTCGTGTTTGAGAGGACGACCCACTTGTACCGAGGCCCGACGACGGTCGGCGTCGACTGCTGGCCGAGGCCTAGTTCCTTCATGGCACGACCGCGGCATCCCTGGCGGATGCGTGGCGAGCAAACTCGCGGGCCGGCCCCCTCTTCAGCTGTGCATGGCGGGGAGCACGAGGTTTAGGCCGGGCCATTTCCGGTTCATACAGCCAGAGCCGGAAAACTGTGAGGGCATGATCCTCCACAGGACCTTCATAGCATCGTAGGCAGCTTCGTCAGGTAAGGGACCAAGTCAATCTTGCCCAGGACGTTAGGCCCTAAGCCGGCCGTGGCGCCGCTCGTAGGCTCTGACCGAGGACGCGAGGCGCTCGGTTCTGGAGGTGCT
Organism: uncultured Acidimicrobiaceae bacterium; assembly: GCA_963725935.1. Lineage (GTDB taxonomy): Bacteria > Actinomycetota > Acidimicrobiia > Acidimicrobiales > Palsa-688 > Fen-671. The sequence goes on from CAVSAM010000007.1 coordinate 1,026,271, forward strand.
GAGGTGTTTGGCCGGTGAACCCTTACGTTCCATGCAGAGCCCGTCGCCGAGCCTGAAGTTGCCGGCAAACAAGCGCCTTAAGGCGCGCCGAGCTTGTGGTTAGTTGCCAAGAGGCACTCGCTACCAAATGACCTTCAGCCCTATCGAAAGACAGGACCACGGCGCCTAAACAGCGGTTCATGACTAGGAACGGCCGAATTCCCCAAAAACGTCCTCAAGCCCAAGGCAACAACCGTTGGGTCTGTAAGCGAGGAGTTCTGGCCCTACTCGCTTCGGCGAGCCTCTTCGTCGGCACGACCGCGACGGCCGCGGCGAGCACCGTCCACGCCTTACGAGCGTCCACCTCTACCGCCCAGGCTAAAATAACCGCTGACCGGGTGACATTCTTCGCCGGCTCGACGCCTGCGGCTCGCAAGATCGCCCTGCTCCAAGATGGTAAGACCTTCGACAAGGTCATCGAGGCCCAGGCGAGCTCCCCCATATCCAAGAGCGTCGCGGCGAAGGTCAACGGAGTCACACTGACTTCGTCGACGGAAGCAAACGGCCGCTATTCGCTGACCTTGGGTGGCCAGCCTGCACTTACGAACGTGCAGGGCCAAGCCATCCGGATCGGCGGTACCTGGAAGGTCGGAGAGGGCAGCTTTTGCGGCCTGCTCGCCCTCGAGCAGGAGAAGTTCCCCGCTTGCTCTGCAAGGGTAAATAGGTCTTCGGGAAACACGGGCGTCCTGAGGGTCTTTCCCCTGGCCCTTTTCTTCGACTACGTTTCTTTTCAGGCGCTCGCGTCGCGCGCTTAAGCCGCTCGACGTGGCCTTCCACGGGCCGAAGCGTGCCCGGGCCTTCCCACCTATCACCTTGTGACGTTGGCCCCTGGCTCGTCCGTCCGCGTCCCGGCCAGGATGGGTAGATGTGTACAGGACGCCGCCACACTTCGCTCCCGCTACTGCACGGCTGGGGTGGCCCAGAATGACCACTCTGAGACCGACGCTGCCTCGGTGTCGGAGCCGCGCGTTAATCAAAAGCATCTACGTAATGTCCTCATGAGCGAGGTGGTCAGCGATGTTTGAGCGCTATACCGTCCACGCGCAACAAGCGATGGCGGTGGCCCAGGAACAGGCGCTCCTGTTAGGCCACGACCACGTTGGCACCGAGCACCTACTGCTCGGCCTCCTCAAGGAAAGCGAGGGAGCGGCGGCCAAGCTGCTCGACTTGGAGGGTGTCAGTTTTGAGTCGGTCCGCCAAAAAGTCGAAGACAATGCTGGACAATCTGGGTCGACTTCTACTGGCTCACCCCCGCTTACCCCTCGTGCCAAGAAGGTGCTCCAGCTCGCCCTGCGCCAGGCTCTCGGGTCTGGCAACGACCACGTCGGTACTGAGCACATCCTGCTGGGCCTGCTCCGAGAGGGCCACGGCGTCGGCGTCGGCGTCTTGGTCGGCTTGGGTGTTGACCTCAACGGTCTGCGCGCCCAGGTGACCGGGTCAGTTTCTGGCACGGCCCCCACCGACCTGGCAGAAGTCCCCGCAGCGAAGGCCCGGAGCGACCGCGAAGTGCGCGGCGACAGCTCGCTGCTTGACCAGTTCGGGTGCAACCTCACGCGGCTGGCCAGGGAGCACAAACTTGACCCGTTGATCGGCCGGGAGGACGAGATCGAGCGGGTCATGCAGGTGCTCTCCCGGCGCACCAAGAGCAACCCGGTCCTCATCGGGGAGCCAGGTGTCGGTAAAACAGCCGTCGTCGAGGGCCTGGCCCAGCGCATCGTCTCCGGTAACGTCCCCGACACGTTGCGGGGTAAGAACGTCTATAGCCTTGACCTAGGCGCCTTGGTGGCCGGCTCGCGCTATCGGGGAGATTTCGAAGCACGTCTCAAGAAGATCCTGGATGAGGTCCGCGCTCGAGCCGACATCATCCTGTTTGTCGACGAAATGCACACCCTCGTAGGCGCGGGCGCTGTGGAAGGAGGGATCGATGCGGCTTCGATGCTGAAGCCGTTGCTGGCCCGCGGCGAGATGCAGGCGATCGGTGCCACAACGCTCGATGACTACCGAAAACACGTGGAAAAAGACGGCGCCCTGGCCCGCCGCTTCCAGCCAGTCCAGGTGGGAGAGCCCTCGCTTGCCGACACGATCGAGATCCTTAAAGGCCTACGCGAGCGCTATGAGGCTTACCACCGAGTCACGATCACGGACCAGGCCGTTGTGGCAGCGGCAACCCTGGCGGACCGCTATATTGCCGACCGCTACCTGCCGGACAAGGCGATCGACCTCATCGATGAAGCCGGGGCCCGCATGCGCGTCCGGCGCATGACCGCGCCCCCTGGTTATGCGGCCACCGAGGGCGAGATCGTCGAAGTCAGGAAGAGCAAGGAGGTCGCGATGGCGAGAGGGGACCTCGAACGATCCAAGTGCCTCGAAGAAAGGGAAGAGGAGCTCCTTCAGCACCAGGCGGTCCAGGAGCAACGCTGGCAAGCCCAGGGCATAGACCTTTTCAACGTCGTCGACGAAGAGGTGATCGCCGAAGTTCTCGCCAACTGGACCGGGATCCCCGTCTACAAGTTGACAGAAGAAGAGACTTCCAAGCTCCTTCGGATGGAAGAGGAGCTGCACAGGCGGATCATCGGCCAGGACGACGCCTTGAAGGCAGTGTCCCAGGCGATAAGGCGCACCAGAGCGGGCTTGAAGAATCCCAAGCGGCCGAGCGGTTCGTTCATTTTCCTCGGGCCGTCCGGGGTCGGCAAGACCGAGACCGCCAAGGCCCTGGCCGAGTTCCTCTTCGGTGACGAAAGCTCGCTGGTGCAGCTCGACATGTCCGAGTACATGGAAAAGCACACGGTGAGCCGCCTCGTCGGCTCTCCTCCTGGCTATGTGGGCTACGAAGAGGGTGGCCAGCTGACCGAGGCGGTCAGGCGCAAGCCCTTCTCGGTGGTGCTTTTCGACGAGATCGAAAAGGCGCACCCCGATGTGTTCAACGCGCTCCTGCAAATCCTCGAGGACGGCCGGCTGACCGACGCCCAAGGCCGCACGGTCGACTTCAAGAACACCGTGATCATCATGACCTCCAACCTCGGCACGGCCGAGCTGCGCAAGGCCTCGGTGGGCTTCGCCAAAACAGACGAGGCCGTGACCCACGAGAAGATGAAGGTCAAGGTCAACGAGGCGCTCAAGCAGCACTTCCGCCCTGAGTTCCTCAACAGGATCGACGACATCATCGTGTTCCACGAGCTCACCAAGGACGAGGTGAGCGATATCGTCGATCTAATGGTGGAGCGCCTCCGTGGGCAGCTTGAGGCGCAGGGCCTCGGGATCGAGCTCACCAAGGCGGCCAAGTACCTAGTCGTCGAGAAAGGTTACGACCCGCTGCTTGGTGCCCGGCCACTGAGGCGAGCGCTACAGCGGATGGTAGAAGGCCCGCTCTCCGAGATGATCCTGTCGAAGGAGTTCCGAGCCGGCGACACGGTTATCGTCGAGGCCGAGAACGGGGAGATCATAGTAAGGGTCATGGGCCAACTCGAGCTGCCTGAAGTGGAGCTGGCTGGCGCCGGCAGGAGCGATTAGGGCTCACCCACTTAAACGTGAAGTGTTTATTTGGGTGCTTGGGTGCCAGGGGCCCACCGTTGGCGGCGGGTAGTTACGGCGACGCTGGCGTCGGCGCCCGCCTCGACAAGATGGGCTGGCACGGGGTCAGCAGAATCCGAGGCAACGGGTCCCCTACGAGCATGTCTACGATCCGGGTCCCGCCCAGTTGGGTGAGCAGGACTACGATCCCGGGGGGCTCCGCCCGGATCTCGCCGATACGGGCGGCGTCGGCCCCTAAGGGGTGGCCCCGCAGCGCGGCGAGCGCAGCGGCAGCTTCGCCGGGTGCCACCACAGCTACGAACTTGCCCTCGTTGGCTACGTACAACGGGTCAATCCCGAGCAACTCGCAGGCGGCCCCCACGGCCGGGCGCACCGGAAGGGCCGTCTCGTCCAGCACGACGGTCAGGTTGCAATCGCGGGCCAGCTCATTGCAGACAGTACCCACGCCGCCCCGGGTGGCATCGCGCAGCCAGCGTGTGGACGGGGCCGCGGCCAACAATCGCTCCACTAGGGCGTTGAGAGGAGCCGTGTCGGAGACGATGTCGGCCTCGAGCATGAGGTCCCCGCGAGCCAGCATGACGGCCATGCCGTGGTCCGCCATAGTGCCGGAGATAAGGACCACGTCACCGTTCTTGACCAGATCCGCCGACAGCGAGCGGCCCTCTGGGATGAGGCCGATACCTGAGGTCGAAATGTACATGCCATCGGCGGCTCCGTGGTCGACAACCTTGGTGTCGCCCGTCACGATGGGCACGCCGGCAGACGCAGCTGCTTCGGCCATGTCGGCCACGATCAGGCGCAGTACGTCTATCGGGAAGCCCTCTTCGAGCACGAACGCAGCCGATAGCGCCAGGGGGCGCGCCCCCATCACGGCCAGGTCGTTCACGGTGCCGTGAACCGCCAGGTGGCCGGCCGAGCCCCCGGGAAAACGCAGCGGCTTGACCACGAACGAGTCGGTGCTAAACGCCAACCTTTCACCCGAGGGTAGGTCCACGATGGCGGCGTCGGTCTGGAGGGTGCCTGGGCCAGGTGCGAAGGCAGCCAGGAAAACGGCATCGATCAAGGCCGCTGAAGCCTTGCCTCCGGCGCCGTGGGCCAGGGTGATGACAGAGTCCAACAGCCGCGGCCGGCGCCGCCGGAAAGCCTCTATGCGGTCGAAGACCTCCGCTTCCTGGCCAGGGGTGGTGGGATCGTCGGCGACCGTCACGGGGGGTCGCCGGTGACAAGGCGAGGGGTCTCGAGGCGTGTAAGAGCAACCCCCGCGTGGACCAGCAGGAGGTCGCCAGGCCCAGCGTCCACCAGGCTGGCGTTGACCGTCTCGGCCCGGCCGTTGACCAGTACCTCGGCTCGCCCGTCGTCGTGGACGGCCGTGACTTCAACTACACGGCCCTCATCTGAGCACGTGATGCAGACGTCGTCCGTGCAGGTGGCCCAGGCCTCGGCGTTGGCCTCGAGCAACCCAGGGTGTTCGGGGACCGCACGGCTCTGTTCGTTGGCGTTGCTCATCGCCGGGCCTCCTGGCTGGCCGGGGATTGGCGGCGAGACGCGGCAATGACGGCTTGTCCCAGCGCCAAGCCGCCGTCGTTGGGCGGCACCAACCGGTGTGTCAGGACCTGAACGTGGAGCCGGTCGAGCCGAGCGCGGGTCAAGCGGACGAGCAGGACGTTCTGGAACACACCACCGCTCAATGCCACTTTATAGATGCCAGTGCGCTGGCCGAGCGCCTCGGCCATCTCGGCGATCAGGGTTGCCACCGCGGTGTGGAACCCCGCAGCTACCGCGCCCGGTGCGCACCCACATCGCAGGTCTTCGACCATCGCAAGCAGGAGCGGCCCGGGATCGACCTCGTCACCGTCAACCTCGAAGCGGTAGGGGGGGAGTGCATCACCCAAGTGGGGACCCGCGACGGCCTCGAGCTCGATCGCGGCCTGGGCTTCGTAGGACACGGTCTGGCGGGCCCCGAGCAGCGAGCTCACGGCGTCGAACAAGCGGCCCATGCTCGATGTGGGCACGCACTGGATGCCCCGTTCAAGCTGGCGACGCAGGACCGCCAGCTCAGCCGGAGCGGCGGCGCGTACCGGCGCGAGATCCTCGCTCCAGTCGATGCCGGCCGCCCAGAGGTGGGCGAGGGCGGAGCGGTACGGCTTTCGGATGGTCGTATCCCCGCCGGGCAGAGGCACGTAGCGCAGGTGGGCGGCCCTTTCGAACACGTCATAAGCGGCCACGAGCACCTCGCCGCCCCAGATGGCGCCGTCGCTCCCGTAACCGGTGCCGTCGAAGGCAAAGCCGATGACCCGCTCTCCCAACGGCACGCCGTGCTCGGCCATCACCGATGCGATATGGGCGTGGTGGTGTTGGACGAGCTCTACCGTCCGGTCCGCTTGGTCCTCGGCCCAGCGCCGGGTCTGGTAGCCGGGGTGCGCGTCTGCAACTACGATCTGGGGGCTTACCCGGTACATCTCGCCGAATTGCTCGACCGAGCCCTTGAAGGCGGCAAGGGTTGGGACGCTGCCCATGTCGCCGATGTGCTGGCTCATCCAGGCGTCGCGACCCGAGGCCAGGCAGAAGGTGTTCTTCAGCTCACCGCCGGCGGCAACCAAGGGGGCAGCGCTGAAGGGTAGCTGCACTGGCATTGGTGCGTACCCCCGCGAGCGCCGGATCGGCAGTTCCTCACCGGCTTCGACCCGGACCACGGAATCGTCGCAAGGCACGTGGATCGGCCTGTTGTGGGCCAACCAGGCATCGACGAGGTGGTCCAAGCGGTGCCTGGCGTCGTCGTCGTCGTAGCAAATGGGCTCGTCGGCCAAGTTGCCGCTGGTCATAACCAGCACTTGAGGGGCCGCGGCGGCAGAGCCAGGGACAGGTCTGAAAAGCAGGTGGTGAAGCGGCGTGTAAGGCAGGATGACACCGACGTAAGGGTTGCCCGGTGCCACCAGGTCGCTGAGGAGGCTGCCGGCTCGGCGGGCCATCAGCACGATGGGGCGGGCGGGGCCGGTCAACACGGCCTCCTCGGCTCCGCTGACATCGACGATGATATTGGCCGTTCTCACGTCGGGGACCATCACGGCGAAAGGTTTGTCTGCCCGGCCCTTGCGGGCGCGCAACGTCGCCACTGCAGTGGCCGAGGTTGCGTCGCAGACCAGGTGGTAGCCGCCCAGGCCCTTGACCGCCACGACCTGACCGGCGGCCAGGGCGGCCTGGGTCGCGGCGATAGCGGCGTCTGTGCCCTCGACTACGCGCCCGCTGACCCTGCCCGCGACAGTTGAGAACGAGATCCGAGGCCCGCAGGCCGGACAGGCCACCGGCTGGGCGTGGAAACGCCGGTCGTCGGGGCTCGCGTACTCGGCGGCGCACGCCCGGCACATCGGGAAGCCGCGCATCGTCGTATTGGGCCGGTCGTAGGGGAGACGGACCGTAATGGTGAACCGGGGGCCACAGTTGGTGCAATTGATGAACGGGTAGCGGTAGCGGCGGTCAGCCGGATCGAACAGCTCTGCAATGCAATCGTCGCACACAGCCACGTCGGGGGAAACGAACGTCCTATACCGTCCGCCCCGGTCGCTCTCAACGATACGGAACTGGCTCTCGCCAGTCGTCCCAACTTCGGTGGACTCCAGCCCGGTAATGCGCGCCATGGGCGGAGCCTCGTCCAACAGGCGGCGCTCGAAACGGGTTACGTCAGCTGGCTGACCCTCGACTTCGACGAAGACACCTCCCGTGTCGTTGCCGACGTAACCGGCAAGAGCCAGCCCGACAGCCAGGCGGTGGACGAACGGCCGGAACCCGACGCCCTGCACCACGCCGGTCACCCGGATGCGGTGGCGGACGGCAGCGTTCGCCATTGCCACCCCGGTCATACCGGCGACGGGCTCATCCGTCCCAGAGCCACTGCCGCTTCACGGTGCATCCGGCCGAAGTTGTAATACGCCGCGCAAGCTCCTTCGGATGAGACCATGCAGGTCCCGATCGGTGTCTCGGGGGTGCAGGCGGTCCCGAACACCTTACATTCCCACGGCTTGATGGCCCCCTTGAGCACTTCTCCGCACTGGCACGCCTTGGGGTCGGCGACGCGGATCCCGGGCAGCCGGTAGTGCAGCTCGGCATCGAACTCGGCAAACGCCGGGCGCAGCTTCAGGGCGCTTCCGGGAATGAGCCCGAGGCCCCGCCATTCGAACTGCTCGCGGGGCTCGAACACTTCCTGTAGCACGGCCAGGGCCTTGGGGTTGCCTTCCTCTTTCACCACGCGGCGAGTACTGGTTCTCGATCTCGCAGCGACCCTCTCGGATCTGGGCCAGGAGCATGGCGATAGCTTGCAGGATGTCGAGGGGTTCGAAGCCGGCCGTAACTAGGGGTTTGCCATATTCCGCGGCGACAAAACGGTACGGCCGTTGGCCGATTACCGTGGAGACGTGCCCCGGGCCGAGGAAGCCGTCCAGGCGCAGATCCGGTGATCCCAAGATCACTTTGAGGGGCGGCACGATCGTTACATGGTTGGAGAACACTCGGAAGTTGCTGATGCCGCGCGCCCGGGCCTGAAGCAGGGTAACGGCCGTCGACGGGGCGGTTGTCTCGAAACCCACGGCGAAGAAAACTACATCGCGGCCGGGATTGTCTACGGCTATGCGCAGCGCGTCCAACGGCGAATAGACAAAGCGGACATCCGCCCCTTCGGCCTTGGCCTTCAACAAGTTCCCCTGGCTGCCGGGGACTCTCATCATGTCACCAAAAGACGTGAAAATGACGCCCGGCTCCTTGGCCAGCGAAATGGCGTCGTCTACTCGGCCCATGGGTATGACGCACACCGGGCAGCCGGGGCCGTGCACCAGCTCGACCGACGGTTGGCAGGATGTGCTCGATCCCATGGCGATAGATGGTGTGCGTGTGCCCACCGCATATTTCCATGAACTTGTAATGGTCGTCACCGCCCAAGGAAGTTATCTGTGCCACCAACGCACGGGCGGCGGCCGGGTCGCGATATTCGTCAACGAAACGCATCGGAGGACCGGAACGCTTCCATTTCGTCGCCATAAGCCTGGCCCATCAGCTGCAAAGAGGTGAGGGTCAGGTTGGCTTCTTCTTCGTCGATCTTCGAGATGGCGAAACCGACATGGATCAAGACCCAGTCGCCAGGCTGGAGATGTTCGTCTTCGAGCAACCCGATGTTGACGACCCGAGTCACACCCGATACGTCGACTCGGGCCAAATGTTCGTGACCATTGTCCATCTCCACCAACTGGCCGGGGATCCCGAGGCACATTCTCTTGTTCCTTTCGGTCCTGGTAGCCGATGGGGTCGAGCACCAGTTCGTCCCCGCCTGCTAATTCGATGTCCACGGGCCTACAGGCGGCACAAGCCAGCGGCACTTCGTCTCTCCCAGTCTTGCATGCAGCGACCGAGCCCGCACCGGCAATCGCACGACAAGGCCATCCGGCCCTAGCCCGTCGTGCCCTACGGCACGGATGGCAATTCCGTAAGGACCAAGCCAACCGCCCCAAGGGCATTGGCGTTCATTCCGAGCGTGCCGGCGACCAGCTCGGGCAGCGCTCCGCCCTCCCGCCGATCCGGCAGTACTTTGAAAGACTCCCAGATCTTCTCAACGAGGCGGGGGGCTACTCCCGTGGGGCGCCACCAATAACGATCCTCTCGGGGTTGAATGTGGTGTGCGTGGTCGAGCATGCAGAAAGACTGGCTGCCGCAGGTGTTGGTACACGGGTGATCAGGTACCCGGGCATGATGCACGCGTTCGTAAACAATGGGCCATTTCTCCCCCGCTGGATTTGACGCGGTCGACCTGTCCGTTGCTGCCCCCTCTGAGGCTCTGGGGGCCGGGCAGCAGCACGGGGATTTGCCCTCTGGCCGAACCTCCTCCTAGGTTGTCAGCTATTCTCGCCTTCGTCGTCGTGCTTAGCCGGATTGGCTCGGGCGGCGTACACGGCCGCCTCGGTGCGCCTGGAAAAACCCATCTTCGCCAAAAGGTTGGAGACGTAGTTCTTCACCGTCTTTTCGGCGAGGTACATTTCCGCGCCGATCTGGCGGTTCGTCTTGCCCTCAGCTATCAAGTTCAGGATTCGCCGCTCCTGCGGGGAGAGCTTGGCGATCCGCTCGTCTTCCGGCTTGCCGCGTAGCCTTTCCATGACACCCGCGGTGAGCGCTGGGTCTATCAGGGACTGGCCGGCTGCGACTCGTCGCACCGCCGAGACGAGCTCGGCGCCTCGGATCTGCTTGAGCAGGTAGCCGCTGGCACCGGCGAGGATGGCCGAGAACAGGGCATCGTCGTCGGCGAACGAGGTCAGCATCAGGCATCGTAAGTCCGGCATGGTGGCCCGCAGCTCCCGGCAGACCTCGATGCCGCTCGAGCCGGGAAGGCGCACATCGAGCACTGCCACGTCGGGACGAGTGGGCGGCACCCTCAGCATGGCTTCGTCGGCATTGGAAGCTTCGCCAACAACCTCGAGGTCGTCCTGGGCCTCGAACAGCTCGCGCAGGCCCCGACGTACGATCTCGTGGTCGTCCAGCAAGAAAACCCGGATAGTCATTATTTGCCTCCGATCTTCACGTTAGCGCCTTCGGCTGCCGGCGCCACACCCCTGGGCAGTCTTGCGAATGTGGCCACTGTCGCAAAGGTCATCGCGACGCGCAGGGGCCCCGGCTCGGGGGGGGTTTCCGCCCAAACCGGGGCTTCCTGTGCGCAGGAGGGCCTAGGTGGCCCACCTTGACCTTGAAGGCGCTACGAGGTGGCCGTTCCCGCAGGGGCTAGGCCGCCCGCCTTGGTGTCGTTCTTGCCGTTGGCTGCTGAAGCCACGAACCCCGTGGTGACGAGCCTCGGGATTTCCTCGTCGACCGGGACCTTGCGGAAGTGCCACAGGCCGAGGCCGGACAGGACCAGGGTGATACCAGCGAAGATGAAGGCGATGACCGAGCTGATCAAGGCGATCTGGCCCATCTGCCACCATCCGTAGGCGTTGAGCAGCATGCTGCGAAGAGTTGTCCCCTTGAACACGGTGTCCACCAAGCTATTGAGGGCGGTGGCCTTGGCGGAGCCCGGAGGCGCTGCCATGGCGGCGGCGCTCACCTGGGAGTAGGTCTGGCCGCCGGTCATCTCCTGGAGGTGGATATTGATGAAGTGGTTGGCGTAAGCCTGTGCCTGAGCACCGGTGGTCAGCTCCTGGCCGGCGTACTTCTCGAGGTACGGGACCATGGCGGGGGTGATCTCCGAGAACCCTCCTGGTGCCGGGTTCTTCGCTGCGGCGAACTCGGCTTTGGTCGGGAAGGTGATCTTTTGAGCGGAGAGCTGGGTGCTCACTGAATTATTTGCGTAGCTATAGCCCCAGAAGAGGAGGCCGCCCGCCACGACCAGCACTACTACCATCAAGAGCCCACCGAAACTTACAAGGGCGTCGAATGACTTCCTGCGCATTGTTGTTCCTTTCTCGTTGTTAGGCCTCTCGGCCTTTGTCCAGTATCCGCTCTCGGCGCTAGAGGTTCGTAGGGCCTAACGTCCCGCCTTGGGCTCGCGAAGGTCACGGGGTTGGCACCGTCTAAGTAATCTCGTTGGATGCTTTTCTTGAGCGCTTCGCCCAACCTCGACGACCACCACACCGGGCCCAATCACCCGGAGCGGCCCGAGCGGGTCATTGCCGCGCTGGACGGCATCGGGGAGGCTGGCCTCACAGACGCAGTGGTCCGCCTGCCTCCCAGGCAGGCCACCAAAGAGGAGCTCGAGCGTGTGCATACGCCCCGCTACCTGCAGATGGTCGAGGACTTTTGCGCGGGCGGCGGCGGCTCGCTCGACGCCGACACGGTTGCCAGCCACGGTTCGTGGGGGACGGCCCTGCTTGCAGCCGGCGGTGCCCTGGCTGCAGTGGACGCGCCCACGTCTTCGCGGGAGGGTGTCGCTTTTGTGGCCCATCGGCCACCGGGCCACCACTCAACGGCCGATCAGGCAATGGGTTTTTGCCTCCTGAACAACGTGGCCATCGCTGCGGCAGCCCTCTTGGCCCGAGGCGAACGGGTGCTGGTCCTGGACTGGGACGTGCACCACGGCAACGGGACGGAGTCAATTTTCTGGGACGAACCCGGGCTGTTTTACGTCTCGACGCATCAGTCGCCCCTCTACCCCGGCACAGGTGACCCCCGGGCGACCGGAGGCACTAATGCTCCCGCGCTGAACATGAACATCCCTGTACCCCCCGGTGCCACGGGCGACGTCTTTCAGTATGCGTTCGACGAAATAATCGCCCCAGCGGTTGAGGACTTCGGCCCTAGCTGGGTGCTGATCTCGTCGGGCTTCGACGCTCACACCTCAGATCCTCTGGCCAATTTGGAGCTGAGCGCCGGGGATTTCGCAGACCTCGCGGCCCGAGCCAAGAGCTTTGCTCCCGCGCCTGGACGGGTCGTCGTGGTACTGGAAGGCGGTTACGACCTAAGGGCAATAAGCCTCAGCGCAGGCGCTGTCCTGGCTGCCTTACTGGGCGAGGATTATCGCCCCGAACCTGCCACCTCCGGGGGGCCGGGCAAGGCGGCGGTCGACTACGCCGGGCAGGTGTACCGAGCCGCTCGGCACGCAAGTTAGCGTTGCGGGCGGCAGTCGACGGCAGGCTCAATTGGGAGGCTGGAGCGGCCGATAATCACCTACCGAGGGTACGTACTAGCCAGACGAGGTGACATGATCGGCCAAACGGCTCCACGCCTGGCCCGAAGGCTTGCCTGGGCAGTACGTGGATTCTTGTAGAAGGCACCGAGGCACTGTTGTGGCCTGCATCGAGCGTGGCGGACGGCGAGGCTGAGGAGCTGCCGGACCGTTCGGAGGCCTGCCGGGCCGTGCTCTCGTGGGTGAGGCCCAAGGTACTGCGCTTCGAGATTGAGTCCCCTCCTCGGGCGGTGCCTGAACTGCTGCTGGTGAGCACCCTCGCGGTTGGGGGACCGGCGCAATTTGTGGTCCGCAAGACGTACCAGATAAGCACCACGGTTGCTTGCGAGCCGCCGGGCCAAATCACCATCGTCGAGCGCAGGGACCTGTTTCGCATACCGGTCGCGGCCCGCGTGACGGTCGAGTCGGCCTCTGGCACGTGGTCCCTCTACTCTGTTGACTGTTCAGTGGGGGGGATCAGGATTTGCCCGCCCGACCCCATCGAGGTGGGAGCCGAAGTCGAGGTCAAAGTGGAGCTCAGCGCAGGCAAAGAGATCATCCTGCCGGCCGTGGTCCGCCACTGCCGGCCCTACCCCCCCGATGCAAGGCCAGCGCCGAGCACCGGCGACGGCCTGATCAACGGTGACCGTAAAAGCTCCCCCAGCGTGGCGGGGTTGCAGTTCCTGCGGGTGCCAAGCGACGCGGAACGGCACCTGAGCCAGTTCGTGGGCCGCCACCAGCGCCGGCTGATGCCGCGAGTCCAAGCCGTCGTGCCTCTGGAGTACCGTTCGCATGGCGCTAGGCGCTTCCTGGAGGCTTTTGCCAACGAGGTGTCACCCGGCGACCTTGTGCTGATGGCTCGTCGGGCGCATTTTCCCGGCGAGCGCCTGGAGCTGAAAGTGCGGCTGAGCCGTCAGGACTTCACGTTCAATGCCGCCGCCGTTTCTTGCGAGACAACCGTTGAGGACGAGGGCAAGACGGTCCGCCACTTCGTCAAGGTGTCGTTCGACGACGCCGAGGCGGCGGTCGAGGCCAAGTTCCGCAAAGCCGTCCGCGAGCTGTCGATCGACCGGTTCTCGAGACGCGCCTGACCTCGCGGGCATCAGACCCCGCCCAAGAAATTGGCCTGAGCGACGAGTATCTCGGCGTGGTTTGCCCATCTCGGCTGGGCCCCCCCACCTCGGTGTGCCACCGGCCCGGAAGTTGCTCCGCTGACACCCAGAAGGGCCGGGTCACGCCTAGAAGCCCGACGGGTCGCGCCGGGCGCGGCTGATGTCGCGCACTGAGCGGTCATGGACGCCCGGCCGGCCCGTTTCGCCCGACAGGCCCGTCGCTGGATGCCCGGCTTCGTCCTACGGGCCGCGTTAGGAGCCGGGCCAGTGGTGCGAGGCAGGCCAATTGTCAGACGCTCCGTCCGTCGACCCGTTGCCGTAGGGGCCCGGAGGTGGCGACAGCTCGATCGTGCCCGCCGTTGTCTTTCGGGAGCTGAGGGCGGCCGAGAAGGCCAAGAGGGCTAGGAGGACCGTGGCCGCGACATCCGCCTCCCACCATCCGGTCAGGCTGGTAGAGATCTTCAAGCCGACGGAGCGCGCCTGTGCAGCGCTCACTCCGAACGCCGTGGACGGCACGGCTTCGCTCAATTGGAAGACCGCGGAGATGAGCTGGGAGGACAAGGCGATGACGGCCCCGGCGGTGGCCCACGCTCCGACGGTTGTCGGGGACCAGACGGAGCCGAGGACTGCCACGAAGGCGAACCCGATCACGGTGAGAAGCACGCCGGCCATCACCACCGCGGGCTGGGAGAACGCATTGCCCTCGGTCACGCTGCCCGACACATGGAGAGATGGCGCGACGGCGGACCACTTGTCCCAGCTGGGCAGGTAAGCCAGGACGACGGCGAAGGTGGCCAGCAGCATTAACACTGCCGACCTGCCCTGGGGTGGCCGAGGCATGCCGAGTGGGACCGTGCTCGCGGTTACCAGCACGCCGGCGGCTCCGAAGCCCAGGCCGGCCAATGCCAGCCAGGCACCTGCTTCGCTCCCGTTCGACACCTGGAAGCCATTTGCGATGTCAACTGCGAGGAGACCGAGCTCGACGGCGCCTAATCCCGCGCCAAGAGCCGCCCCGCCGGCGACCGAGACGCGCGACAGCACCAGGACCGCCGCCAGCGCCCAGCCGATCTCCAGGCATACATAAACCGCTATCTCCCACGACGAGGAGACAACCGGGCTCGCCGGGAGGCCTGGGTAGGGCGGGAACATCGCGCCAATGTGAAGGCCCAGGCAGATGAGCAACAGCGCGCCGCCCAGAGCTACTTCCGTGAACGCAGGACGTGGGGGGCTGGTCGGGTCGGCTCCTGCCGGCCCCTCCGTCGGGTCAACGCTCGTCGGGCCGTCAGGCGATGACGAGTACAGCGACGACGGCGGGCCAGTCGGGTAGCTCGGCCCGGGGCCTGGCGCGCCCGACGGAGTTCCCGGGTAGCTCGGCCCGGGGCCGGCGCGCCCGACGGAGGTCCCGCGGGGTAGTTCGGTGCCAGCTGGCCGGCCTCAGGCGGCGAGCCGGTGGGCAATGGAGGGGTCAAGCTCACTCTCCCATACTGGCGCGGCACTCAGGTCTCCAGCTCCGCGCTCGGTGGCTGCACGGGCCAACCTTTCTCTGAAAGTCTGTTAAAGAGACCGCATCAATTGGTAAACACCGGCAAAATCGCTGTTGACCTTCTCCGGTATAGGGATAACGCCGCCTAGCGCGCGTGCCCCCCACGCGATCTGGGCGGTGCGTTCGACTATGGCGACGATCTGGAGGACCTTTGAAGGGCTCGGCCCGACAGCAACCATGCCGTGGTTGGCGAGGAGGGCGGCCCCTCGACCCTCCAGGGCCTTGACTGCATTGTCTCCCACATCGGAGGACCCGGACATCGCGTACTCCGCGCAGCGCACCTCGCCCCCTACGTAGATCGTGAACTCGTCCACGCAAGCCGGCAGCGGCTCGTGGCTACAGGCGAACATTGTGGCCCACACGGGGTGGGCATGGATGACCGAGCCGATGTCGTCGAAAGCCCGGTAGCAGGCCAGGTGCAGGAGCAGTTCGGACGTGGGGCTTCGGCCCTCCGCCCGCGAGACCACCTCCCCTCCGGGGTTAACCACGACCAGGTCTTCCAGCACCATCGCCTGGTAGTCGACCGAGGATGGGGTGCATACCACGTTGCCGTCGGGGAGCCTGGCGGAGATGTTCCCCGACGTTCCTTCGACGAGGCCCTTTCGCAGCATTTCCTTCGCTGTCGCCAGTACAGCGTCGTGGGCTTCGGGGACGCTTCTCATCGTTTTCTCTCCAGGAAACTCGGGGTGCCTAAGACTTCGGGGTTGACGATATTGAGCGGGACCTCACCGGCGAGGAGGCGTTCGAGGTCGTCCGCCACCATCTGGGCGCCACGAGCCTCGGTGTCGGTGGTGGCCCCACCGATGTGCGGTGTGAGGACGACGTTGTACATCGACAACAGCGGGTGCCCAGCTGGGAGTACCTCGCCGTCAAAGTGGTCGAGGCCCGCCCCACTGACCTGCCCCGAGCGGAGAGCTCCGACCAGTGCGTCCATGTCGTGCAATTTGGCGCGGGCAGTGTTCAAAAAGACCGAGCCCTGACGCATCCACGAGAACTGTTCCCCGCCGAAGAAGCCAACCGTCTCGGGGGTTACCGCAGCATGGAGTGAAACAACGTCTGCCCGCCTTACCGCTTCCTCCAGGTCGTGGCCTGCGCCTGCCACGTACGGGTCGTAAACCTCGACATCCATGCCGAGGCCCCGCAGCCTCCATTCCAACGCTTTGCCGACTGCCCCGTACCCGATGATGGCGACGGTCCGGCCTGCTAGTTCCCATCCACGGAAGCGCTGGTAGGGGATGGTGCCGTCGCGGAACACTTCGAGCTCCCTGACGTCGCGGTCAGCGGGCAGGACGGCTCGCGCAATGGCGATGAGCAAGCCGATGGCAAGTTCGGCGACGGCGTCGGCGTTACGGCCAGGGGTGCGCAGCACCGGCACGCCGGCGGCCGTCGCCTCGGCCACGGCGACGTTGTTGGGGTCGCCCCGCGTGGCGGCCACGGCGACCAGGGGCAACTCGAAAACGGGCCCGTCTACGAAGTCAGCCTCTACCACTGCGATATCGGCATCCTCGTCGGCCAGACGCTTAGCCAAGCCGGCGCCGTCGTAGATCTTCAGCGGTTTCTGGTCGGTCCACGGCTCGTGGACCACTTCGGCCAGCTGTTTGAGCTTGTCCAGGCCTGGGCCGCGCATCGGCGCCGTCACAAACGCACGGTGGCGCTGGCCGCGTCGCCCGGAGGGACCGCTTGCATCAGGCACGCTGCAATACTGTCCGAGCATGACCGACGTATCCCAATCCGCTCAGACCTCGGGGCTGGTGGTGGGGACCTCGGAGCTGGTGGTGGGGATGGACATCGGCACGACCGCGCTAAAAGCAGTCGTAGCCGACGAGGCGGGCAACATAGTCGGACGGCACCGCGTCCCGAGCAAGCTCATCGCGGCGCCGACGGGCCGCTTCGAACACGATGCAGTGGCCACCTGGTGGGAAGGCCCCCGGGCACTGCTGCGCGAAACCCTCGAACAGTTGAGGGCATCAGATCAAGGGGGGCCGCAAGCGGTAGCGGTCTCGGCCATGATGCCCTCGCTTGCGGCAGTCGATGCTTCCGGACGGCCCGTCGGCCCCGGTCTGCTTTACGGCGATAGCCGGGGGCAGCCCCCTTCCCGAGATCTCCGATGGCCATGGGGGCGAGGCCAGGGCACGCGGCGGCGGCGACGCGACTGGCGACGCGACTGGCGACCCGACTGCTAGCGACGAAATGGCATGCCTTGCTGGCTGGGCCGCGGCCGACGTGCCGGGCGCTGCCGGGTACTGGCCGGCGCAGGCGGTTGCCAATGCATCGCTCGGGGGAGAAGGCGTGACCGACCTGGCGTCCGCCTTCGCATCCGGCACCCTCTTCGGTGAGGGAGGATGGCAGCCCTCGGTGTGCGAAGCGGGTGGCCTTTCACCGGCGCAGCTCCCCAGGGTGGTGTTCTTCGGGGAGCGCATCGGGGAAGTCGACCCCGCGGTCGTCGAGGGCTCCGTTGCCTCGGGCAGTGAGATCGTTCTCGGGGCCGGGTCGGTAGACGGGTTTTGCGAGCAGTTGGTCTCGGGTGCTGTGCACGACGGTGATGTGTTCGTCGGGCTCGGTGGGACGCTGGTCGTATGGCTCACCGCCCCGGGTTGGCCCGAAGTGGTGCCCGGGCTGTGGAGGGTGCCACATTTCGTCGCCGGCAAGGCATTGATTGGCGGCGCGAGCACCGCCGGAGGGATGTGGGTCGACTGGGTCGACCGGGCTCTGCGCCCCGATGCCGAGGCGGCCGTCGAGCCAGGGGACGTGCCGGTGTGGTGGCCGTGGGTCAAGGGTGAAAGGGTGCCCTTGCACGACCGGTCGCTACGCGTTGCCTTGGCTGGCGCTGACATCTCACAAGGCCCCGAAGCCCTCCGGCGAGCAGCGTTCGAAGCGACGGGTTTCGCGGTACGCCACATCGTCGAGCTGGCCGAGGCGAGCGGGACCAGCCCGCAACGCTTTGTCCTGAGCGGCGGAGGGGTACGCAACCGAGACTGGCTCCAGGCCATTGCCGACGTGCTCGGAGTTCCTGTCGTGCCGGTGGCTTTCCCGGATGGGGCGGCACTCGGCTCCGCGTTCCTGGCGAGGATGGCCCTCGGGGCCGAGAGCTCCCTTGACGATGCGACCAGGTGGGCGAAATGGTCGCCTCCGGTCGGACCGAGGCCCGCTTGGGCTTCAGCAGCCCACGAGCGCTACGAACGCTGGAAGTCGGGCCTTCCTGAGACGAGTGCCCGGGGCCTCGGGTTGTGACCGGGAAACGCCTCGAGAACGCCGCTGCTCTCGAGGCGCCGGCGTTCTCGAGGCGCCGCCAGGTCGGTCCGGCGACGGTTTTGTTGGACGACGGGTTCGTTAGGCGAAGGGTTGGTTTGGCAACGGGTTGGCTAGGCGAAGGGTTAGCTAGGCGAAGGGTTGGCTAGGCGACGGCAGTAGGGGTCGCTGCGGTCGGCGTGGCCGTAGTGGTGGTGGTGGGCGGGACGCCCCCGTCGGAGCCGAGCACTTGCATCCGTTCGACGTCGATGGGGTTGCTGGTCGGGTTCACCGCATTAGCGCCCAGGTGCACCGCAGTTGTGGGTGCGAGCGTCCCAGCGATGTAGAAGCTGGCCGTGAACCCGGTCGAGCAGCGGGTGGCGAAGTCAAGCCCGTCCACCCAGCCGTAGTTGACGAACCGGAAAAGGATCGTGCGATGGTTCGCGCTCACGGCCACGATGTCATTGCCCTCGTCCCGGACGCGGTGCACCAACACGAACTTGCCGTCGGTGTGCAAGGTCCCAGCGATGATGACCCTGTCGTGCAGCCCGCTGTGAGTAGCACGGAGCGCCCAACCCCCGTCTAGGTCGTGCCACAGGTAAACGCCGTCATCCCCGGCCTGGAAAGTCGCCGGGCGGCCCTGGACGGCCTGGGGCCAAGCCCCCGGCACGCAGTTGTCCGCGGGCGCCGCCGACGGCGCCTGGGGCAACGGCAAGCCGACGGCGGTCGTGGTGCTGGTCGTGGTTGTTGCGCCCGGGACCGTCGTGGTGGTGGTGCTCGTTACGACCGGCAGCGGGAAATGCCGGTGCTGGGCACTCTGATTGGCCCAGGCGGGGCTAGCGGCCAAGCCCGTCGCAGCCACCACCGCGCAAGCACCGAGCAGGAATTTGGCGGCGCTGGCGGTCGCTGCGGAAGTGGTCTTCATTGTGGTCCTCCTGTTGGCTGGGCCGCTTGGCCCCGCACCATCAGTGTCGTCACAGTTGTTGTTCAGGCCGTATTCAATTTGTGATGATCCTGCGATGGACTATACCGGGGCGGCCGCTGGCGCCCCCTCTTCGCCGTCGCTTGCCCGACCTGAACAGGTGGCAAACAACCCCTGCGAGCAGCCACAGCAACCAGACTAAGCGCCCGCCGGTCACTAAGGTGCCTTTGGAGCTACCCGCAGGTCACGCTTGGCGGGGCGCCCGAGCACGCCATCGAGAGAACACGCCATCGAGACACCCGCACGGAAGGAAGGCGCGACGATGACCGAGGTGAAAGCGAGCCACGACCAAGGCGGACACGACGCCACATCGAGCGAGCAGCCACTTTCCGAGACCGAAGCCGAACTGATAGACGCCTATTGGCGGGCGGCCAACTACCTGTCGGTGGGGCAGATCTACCTGCTCGACAACCCGCTGCTACGCGAGCCGCTCAAGCCCGAGCACGTGAAGCCGCGCCTCCTCGGCCATTGGGGGACGACGCCCGGGCTCAACTTCGTCTATGCCCACATGAACAGGGTGATCCGTAACTGGGACCTGAACGCCGTTTACGTGATGGGCCCTGGGCATGGCGGCCCGGCGGCGGTGGCCAACGCCTACCTCGAGGGAACTTACACCGAGACGTACCCCCACATGACTCGCGACGAGGACGGCCTACGCAAACTCTTCCGGCAGTTCAGCTTCCCCGGAGGCATACCCTCTCATGTTGCTCCTGAGACGCCGGGTTCATTCCACGAAGGAGGGGAACTTGGCTACGCCCTCTCCCATGCCTTTGGGGCTGCTTTCGATAACCCGGACCTGCTGGTGTGTTGCATAGTCGGCGACGGCGAAGCAGAGACGGGCCCGTTGGCTACGGGCTGGCACGGGAACAAGTTTCTCAACCCGGCCACCGACGGTGCCGTGCTCCCCATACTGCACCTAAATGGCTACAAGATCGCCAACCCGACAGTCTTGGCCCGCATCGGCGACGACGAGCTCACCTCGCTCCTGGAGGGCTACGGTTACGAGGTCAACTGGGTGTCGGGCGATGACCCGGCGGAAATGCACCAGCTCATGGCGGCGGTCCTCGACAAGGTAATCGAACGGGTGACCTCCATCCAGCGGGCCGCCCGGGAACAAGGGGCGGAGGGGAGGCCCCGATGGCCCATGATCGTACTCCGCTCACCCAAGGGGTGGACGGGCCGAAGTTCGTTGATGGCCTGGCTGAAGAAGGCACGTGGCGCTCGCACCAGGTCCCGTTGTCCGAAGTTCGCACAAACCCTGACCACCTGGCGGCATTGGGATCGTGGTTGAGCAGTTACCGGCCCGAGGAGCTTTTCGACGAAAAAGGTGCCCTTATCCCGGAACTGGCCGCCCTACCGCCCAAGAGCCATCGTCGCATGAGCGCAAATCCACATTCAAATGGTGGGTTATTGTTGCGTGACTTGGTCCTGCCGAATTTCCAGGACTACGGCGTCCCCGTTCCCAAGCCCGGCACGACCTTCACCGAGGCTACGCGCGTACTGGGCACCTTCCTGCGCGACATCATCACGGCTAACGGGACGCAGTTCCGGCTGTTCGGCCCCGACGAGGTGGCCTCGAACCGCCTAGGCCCCGTGTTCGAAGTCACTAATCGCCAGTGGGAGGGTGAGCGGCTCGAGACCGACGACCACCTGGCACCCGAGGGGCGGGTCATGGAGGTGCTCTCGGAGCATCAGTGCCAGGGCTGGTTGGAAGGTTATCTGCTGACGGGGAGGCACGGCCTGTTCACCAGTTACGAGGCGTTCATCCACATCATCGACTCTATGTTCAACCAACATGCGAAATGGCTGAAGACGACCAGCGGGATCCCCTGGCGCCGGCCTTTGGCGTCGCTCAACTACCTGTTGTCCTCTCATGTGTGGCGCCAGGACCACAATGGCTTCTCCCACCAGGACCCCGGTTTCATCGACCATGTCGTCAATAAGAAAGCCGAAGTCATAAGGGTTTACCTGCCTCCCGACACCAATTGCCTGCTCTCGGTGACTGACCATTGCTTGCGTAGCCGCCACTATGTCAACGTCATCGTGGCCGGCAAGCAGCCCTCCCTCAACTATCTGAGCATGGAAGATGCCATTCTCCATTGCACCCGGGGGATCGGCATCTGGGACTGGGCTTCCAACGATGGCGGCGAACCGGACGTGGTCATGGCGTGCTGCGGGGACATACCGACCTTAGAAGCCCTGGCCGCGGTCGACATACTGCGCGTCGAATTGCCCCAGCTCAAGGTGAGGGTCGTCAACGTGGTGGACCTCATGCGCCTGCAACCAGAAAGCGAACATCCCCACGGGCTCTCCGATGCCGAGTTCGACATCCTTTTCACAAAAGACAAGCCAGTTATCTTCGCCTACCACGGCTATCCGTGGCTAATACACCGCCTCACCTACCGGCGAGCCAACCACGACAACCTGCACGTGCGCGGCTACAAGGAAGAGGGCACGACGACGACGCCGTTCGACATGGTCATGCTGAACGACCTGGACCGTTTCCATCTCGTAATGGACGTGATCGACCGGGTCCCTTTCCTCGGCTCACACGCTGCATCGCTGCGCCAGCAGATGGCTGACGAACGGGTAAGGGCTCGGGCCTACACCCGCGTGGACGGCGACGACGACCCCGAAATCCGCGATTGGACCTGGCCCCACTGACAGCACGGCCCCAGATGCGCGTCCTTGTCGTCAATGCCGGGTCCAGCAGCCTGAAACTGTCCGTGCTCGACGGCAACGACAAGCTTGTGGCTTCGGAAACCCTTCCCGCTCCCGCGGGCCAGGTGGACCAGGGCTCCCTCAAGCGGGTAATCGCCCAGAACCACCCTATCGACGCCGTCGGCCACCGAATAGTGCACGGCGGTAGCGAGTTCACGGCGCCCGTGTTGGTGGGCCCGATGTGCTGCGCCGTCTGGAGGCCCTCTCCGACCTCGCTCCTCTCCACCAGCCGAAATCCTTGCGCGGCCTGGAGTGGGTCAGCCGGATGCTGCCCGAGGTGCCGGCTGTGGCGTGCTTTGACACCGCCTTTCACGCCACCATCCCCGCTGCTGCCCACACGTATGCGCTGCCCGTGCAATGGCGGCGCCGTTGGGACCTGCGGCGCTTCGGGTTCCACGGGTTGTCGCACTCGTACGCGGCGCGGAGAGCGGCCGAGCTTATGGGCACCGGGGATGCCGGCACGGCCAAGCCCCCCCGGCGGCCAAAAGCCCCGCCGCGCACCCCGCT
This sequence comes from uncultured Acidimicrobiaceae bacterium, assembly GCA_963725935.1. GTDB lineage: Bacteria > Actinomycetota > Acidimicrobiia > Acidimicrobiales > Palsa-688 > Fen-671. Next base: position 1,048,563 of record CAVSAM010000007.1, read on the forward strand.
GAGGTTGGTCACCTGTCACCTGGGTGCCGGCGCTTCGTTGACCGCAGTACTCGACGGCGCATCGGTGGACACCACGATGGGGTTCACCCCTCTCGAAGGGCTGGTGATGGCCACGCGTTCGGGGTCGGTGGACCCCGGCCTGGTGCTTTGGCTGGAGGAGCACGTAGGTATGCCGCCCTCCGAATTGGCCTCCACCCTCGAATACCGGTCCGGCCTGGCCGGCCTCGCCGGTAACGCCGACATGCGTGCTGTGCTCGCAGCCGAGCAAACCGGCGACCAGGAAGCTGTCCTGGCAATGGGTGTCTACCTGCACCGGTTGCGGGCCGGTATCGCCTCGATGGTCGCCGCCCTGGGGGGCCTTGACGGGCTTGTCTTCACAGGAGGGATAGGGGAGCGTTCCGCTCCGGTCCGGTGGCGTGCTTCCGCCGGCCTCGGGTTCCTGGGCGTCGCGCTCGACGAAGCCGCCAACGAGTCCGCCAAGGCCGACCAGGAGATCAGTGCCTCAGGAGCGCCGGTGAGGACCTTGGTCATCGAGGCGCGTGAGGATCTCGAAATCGTTCGGGGAGTCCGGCAGGTGCTCGCCGGTCATTGAACCCCCGGCCCCGCTGATCAGACGCCGGCCCCGCCGGTCAGACGCCGGCCCCGCCGGTCAGGCGCCGGCCCCGCCGGTCAGACCCGCTGCGCGAGGGGGGCAAACTCCCGGTTGCGATGAGCCGGGCCAGCCATCACAGGCTGGAACATGGCAATCTGGTTCTTCCCCTTGGCCTTGGCGCTGTACATGGCTATGTCGGCGTCACGCAGCACGTCTTCTACGTCGGTTTCGGGATCGGAAATGACTACCGCTCCGATGCTGGCAGTCACGGACAACGTCTCGCCATCGTGCACGAAGCCCTTTCTCAGGCTTCGTAGCGCACGGTTGGCGAGCATACGCGCATCCCTGTCCGGCGCAAGGACGTCGAAGAGCATCACGAACTCGTCGCCACCGAGCCGGGCCACCATGTCGGCGTGACGTGCGGCCCCGCGGAGCCGTGACGCCACCTCGGTGAGGACTTCGTCGCCCACGTCGTGGCCGTACGCGTCGTTTATCAACTTGAAATTGTCCAGGTCGATGAACAGCAGGACAATTCGTCCGCTGTGGGTGCGGAGGTTTGCCATGGCGGCGCTCAGGCGGCTCATGAGCGCCAGCCGGTTCGCCAGACCGGTCAGGTGGTCGTGCAGCGCTTGGTGCGCCAGGACGGTCTGGACCGCTTTGATCTGTGTCAGGTCTCGCGCCGCCATGACCAACCCGGTCACCACACCGTCGGCCGAAAGCTGTGGGACCATTCGCGCGTGCCACCAGATGGTTTGAGCCCCGACCTGCGACGGGAACTCGACCTCGCACGTCTCTTTGGTTTCGAGGGCCTGGTGCAGCGCCGGTAGGAGCAAAGCGAGTACGTCGGCAGGGCGCTCAAGCTCCTCGTCGGTCCGGCCCACGACCTTGTCGGCGGTGGTCCCCAACAGCACGGCGGCCTTGGCGTTTACCATCTCGTAGCGCAGGTCGCGGTTGTAGCAGGCGATAACGTCGGGTGAGCTGTCGAGGACGGCTCGCAGCTGCGCTTCGCGGCGGGCCAGTTCCTGCTCGGCCACGACCTGGGCGGTCACGTCGCGCGAGATCCCGAAGGTGCCGATAATGGTCCCATCCTCGTCACGCAACGGGGCCTTGCTCGTCATGAACCAACCGCCGAAGGTGTCTGAGCTGTCCCTCTCGAGCACGTCGACCATGGGTTCGGCCGTCTCGATTATCCGCTGCTCTTCGGCCATCCACTCCGCGGCTAGGGCGGCGTCGTACAAGTCCACGTCGGTTTTGCCGACGTAGTACTCCGGCCCCCAATCGAGTTTCTCGGTTGCCCCATTTTTCCGCTCCCGATCCATGTGGTGCTGCACCACGCCCTTGCTGACCAGGAGGAAGCGGTTGTGGAGATCCTTGAAATAGATCGCCTCGTTGGAACTGTCCAACAGGTTGTGCAGGCAGACGCGTTCGACGTGGCTGACGTGCTCGAAAGAGCTCTCACCGTCGGCGTTTTGATGCTCAGGTTTGACCATGAGTCTTCCCGGCTCCATCGTGCGGGCCCAAAGCTTTATCGACACCTGACGGCGGCGGTTGAGCGGGGACCTGTGCAGCCGTCCACAGCCCCAACGTACTCCGGCCGGGCAGTCGGAGCGCTCGCGTGGGCGGCGGCTCTTGGCCTGCACACCTCACACCGGCGCCACCCACCGCCCGGCTTCGTCGGGGACAAGTTGTCGGGCAATCTGTGACGTCTCGGCCAGCAAGATTCCCAGCTAGAGCGGCTTGACACGCGTCGGTTGGGCGTCGTAGATTGTCCGACAGTTTGATCCAGAAGAGATCGACTTGCTGAAGCGTCGCAAGCCGACCGAACGACCTCCGAGGGGGCACCTTGAAAAAAACAAGATCAGTTGGGATCCTTTTGGTCGCAGGTCTTACTGCGACCGCTCTTCCGTTCGGAGCACCGGCGGCCAGCGCGTCGTCGAACGCGATCGTGATAGGCGCGATAGCTGGCACCACGGGAGCGTACGGGTCGACCGGCGTCGCCGTCATCGACGGCACCATCATGGCTGTGGACAAGATCAATGCCTCGGGCGGAGTGCTCGGGCGCCAGTTCAAATTGGTATGGGGAAATGACGGCGCAAGTGCCACAACGTCGGCTCTGGACTTCAAGAAGTTCGCCAGCGAGGGTGCCGTCGCAATGCTGGGCTCACCCGACACGGCGACGACGACCGTGGCCTTGGCGGACGAGACCCACCTGCCCGATCTGGGGGCGATCGACGACGGCGGACCGGCCATTTACGCGAACGGTCCTTCCAAGGCGCCCGCGCCATGGGCGTGGAGCAATAGCTTGAACACCTACGCGTGGGGCCAGGCGGTCGGCGAGTACGCCATGAAGAGCTGTCCCCAGGGACTTGCCGTTCTCCACGACCCGACGTTCTACGGCCTCGGTGGCCTGGCAGGTATCCAAGAGTCGTACACCAAAGCTCTCAAACTGAACGACTCGATTTCAGAGAACTGGTCATCAGGCGCAACCCAGTCGCTTGACTCCGAGATCGCATCGATCAAGTCCTCGGGAGCCACCTGCGTGGACGTCTGGCTCACCCCTCAGGACGAGGCAGCGTTCGTCAACGAGATGCACAGCCTCGGTGACCACTTCACCGTACTGGGGAATGACGAGACTTCGTCAGACACAACATTCGCGGGCCTTGCCGGCGCCAATGCTAACGGCGTCCTGTCTGCCGAGCTCACAGCGTCATATGCGCCCGACGCTCCCGTCAAGGCTTTCGCTGCTGCGTACCTCAAAGAGTTCCACATCGCGACTACCCCCTTTGCTGAGCTGAGCTATGACGCTGTTTTCATGCTGGCCAAGGCGATCAACGCCGGGCACTCTACGTCACCCAAGTCGATCCAGACCCAGCTGAACAGCATCCGCAACTACCCGGGCTTGACGGGCAACCTGTCGTTCACCCCACAGGTGCACGTGACGATCCAAGCTGCTCAGCTTACGCTGGTCAGGTACAGCACCGCTTCGCACTCCTGGCTTCCCGCGGCCTACTGACCTTTCTGCAGTCTGATAATGGCGCTTGCGGCCTCCTCGGTGCGAGGAGGCCGCCGGGCGTTTGGTCCCCGCGATCTGCGCTGATGAGAGCCACAGCTCTCGGCATGGGCGTATAAAGAGAGATTGATGCTGCAAGTAGTTCTGACGGGACTGTCTACAGGGGCCATCTACGGCCTGGTCGGCATGGGGTTCGCCATCGTTTTCTACGTAACGAGGGTCATCAACTTCGCTACCGGCCAGTTGTTGATGGCGGCGATCATGGTTACAGCCGCATTGTCTGTGGGGCATTGGCCCGAGGTGGTGGCCGTTGCAGCGGGCCTGCTGACCTCGACGATCGGTGGCGTAGTGATCTATTTCCTGGCGGTCCGCCCCGTCCTGCGCTTCAACCGATTGAGCTTCGCCTGGCTGGTCAGCACGCTTGGTGTTGCCATCATCCTGGAGTCCGCGGCCGCCTTGATCTGGGGCACGTCATCGCTGTCGTTCCCGCAATTGCTCAACGGAAGAGACGTCAACATCTTCGGGGCTGCTCTGACTTGGGAACAGATCATTACGATCGTTATCGCCCTTGGCACGGTCGTCGCCTTCGAGCTAGTCCACAGGAGGACCCTATTCGGGAAGTTGGGAACGGCCATCTCTTCCGACCCCGAGATGGCCGCCGCACTCGGTGCCAACGTCACCAGTCATGCCGTGATGGCTTTCGCTGTGGGAGGCCTACTGGCTGGGGTCGCGGGCGTGCTAGTCGGGCCGATCTCCTTCGCCAACCCGTACCTGGGGGAAACATACGGCATCTACGGGTTCATCGCGTTGATGATAGGTGGCATCGAACGGCCCGCTGCTTCCATGGGCGGTGGTTTCGTTCTGGGCATCTTGGCCACCCTGGCCAGCACCTATATAAACCCGCAAGCGTCGGACTGGTTCCCTTTCGTGGTTGTCCTCGCCGTGCTGCTTGTGACCCCGAACGGGATCTTCGTGTCAAGTGGAGCGCTGAGGCGGCGCTTTGACGCCCTCAGGCGTAAGCCGGTCGCTCCCTCGGGTTCGGCTGTATGACCGCAGCGGTGCAGTTGGAGAGGCTTGCACTGGGGGCGCCCCCCAGTGGGCGTGCCCGAAGCGCGCTTTGGACCGGGGCGCTGGTCGCGTACCTGTTAGGGACCGGCGTGCTCGCCCACAGCTCGAGCTACGAGCAGGGCCTGTTGCTCGTCGCGGCCGTTTACTCCATCCTCGCTCTGAGCCTCGACCTGGTCGCCGGTGCGACGGGCCTTTACTCCCTCGGCCACGCCGGGCTGTTCGCGCTCGGTGCTTATGGCACCACGATCCTGAGCACTCATTACGGCTGGAACATCTTCCTGGCCCTACCGGTAACCGTGGTGGCGGTGGGCCTGGTGGGGGTCATAATCGGCGCGCTTTCACTGCGGGTGAGCGGGCTCTACTTCGCAATCACGACCCTCATATTCACGATCATTGTCAACGTGCTGATCAGCGACCTGAACATTACGGGCGGTTACACAGGTCTCGCGAGCCCGCCGTTCCCAAATTTCCCTCATGCGCTGTCATTCCTGGGCTCTTCGTTGGCGTGGGCCGTATGCGGTGCCTTGCTGGTCACGGTCACCCTGATCTGGAGCATCCGCAGCTCAGCCCTCTACCCGGCCTTGTTAGCCATCCGCGATTCCGAGCCGTTCGCTTCGTCTGTCGGGGTCCGCACGTCGGCCACCCGAGTTGCCATCTTCAGCCTGTCTGCTGCCTTGGCTGGTCTTGCGGGTTGGACTTTCAGCTTCCTCGGCTTCATCACGCCCGGTCAGTTCGATTCCACTGCCGCGGTCAACATCCTGGTCATGGTGATCCTTGGTGGGATGAACACCCGGACCGGCCCGATATTCGGTGCGGTGTTCATCAGCCTGTTCCCAACGGTCGTCAGCATGAACCCGCTCTGGCAGGAAATCCTGTTCGGTTCGATCTTCCTGTTCGTGATCGTGTTCTTTCCAGAGGGTTTCGTCGGTCTGCTGGCTCGGGCCGGGCGCTGGTTACGAACGAGGTGGCGAGCTCAGCGTGGCGGCGCGGTCCCTTCACCCGAGCCAACGCGGAAGGTAACCGAAGGCACTTTGAACGCCAACGGATGGGGGCCTGCGCGCAACGGGTCTGGCGGCGCCGAAGTAGCCGCGACGGTGCAGGGACAGGCCGATGGGGCTGCGAGAGCACCGCTGTTGGCCCGGGCCGCCCTTGAGGCCCGTGGTATTACCTTTAGTTATGTCAAGGGCGTAAAAGCGCTTGACAACGTCGACTTTGTGGTTGAGCGCGGGACTATTCACGGGCTAATTGGCCCGAACGGGTCAGGCAAGAGCACCCTTGTTAATTTGCTGTCGGGTGAGCTGTCGCCTCAAGAGGGGACGATTTCGATAAACGGTGAGCGTATCGACCACCGGCCGGCTTGGCAGAGGCCTGGCCTGGGCCTGATGAGGACCTTTCAAACCGCTGGCATGGTCAAGGAGCTGACGACCCGCGACAACGTCGGCTTAGGTTTGTTCAGCCAGTTCCGCTTTATCGGGGCCCGCTCTGTCATCTGGCCGATGCTGCCCAGCGCCCGGCGTGATTCGCGCCGTATGACCGCGGTTGCTTCGACGTCGTTGAGCGCGGTGGGCCTTGGTGAGCCATGGTCGGCGTCAAGGCTGGCGGACGTCCCACATGGGATCGAACAACTGACCCAACTGGCTGCGGCATGTGCCAGCCAGCCATCGATCCTGGTCCTCGACGAGCCTCTTGCCGGCCTTTCGGCCGGGGAAGTCGACGAGGTCGCCACGATAGCGAGGCGGTTGAAAGCCCAGGGAGTAACAATCATCGTGGTAGAGCATCAGACACGGTTCATATTCGATGTTTGCGATGCTGTGACGGTCCTCGCTGCCGGCGAGCTCGTCAAGGCCGGGAGCGCGGCCGAGGTCCGCGCCGACGACCGCGTGCGGGAGGTGTACCTCGGCCTATGAGCAGCCCCGAGTTGGCCTTGGACGTCCGGGGGTTGTCGGCTGGCTACGGCCGTTTTGACGTGGTCCATGACATCTCGCTGCATGTTGCCTCGGGTGAGGCGGTCGCGCTCCTCGGTCCTAACGGGGCGGGGAAGACGACAGTCCTACGTTCGATAATGGGCCTTGCGCGGCACCGTCGCGGCCAGATCCACATTGAAGGAGCCGATGTCTCGCACATGCCAGCCCACCGGGTAGCCCGCGGTCACGCTGCGTTGGTGCCGGAGGGACGGCGCTTGTTCCTCAACCTGACAGTTGAAGATAATCTGCGCCTCGGCGGCATGCGCCACCGACGAGACCCGGAGAAGACACAAGAACTGCTGGCGGGTGTATTCGAACTTTTCCCGGTCGTAGAGCGCTACCGCCGGCGTAAGACGTCCTCGCTAAGCGGCGGCGAACAGCAGATGGTGGCCATTGGGCGGATGATGATGAACGACCCGCGACTAATGCTCCTGGACGAGCCTTCCCTGGGCTTGGCCCCACTGACTATCCAGGACATGGCGCGGGCGCTGGTTACCTTGCGACAGCGCGGGCGGTCCCTACTCCTTGTCGAGCAACGCGTCGACCTGGCGCTGCAAGTGTGCGACCGGATTTACGTCCTGGCGGAGGGGCGGGTAATCGACGAAAGACAGACAAAGGAGGTTATCGGTGATGAGAGGGCGCTTATCGACGCCTACCTCGGTTAGTGCCGGCACTTAGGAAAATTTGTATGACAATCAGTTGCGCGGGTTTGTACGACAATCCTATAGTCGAGCTGAATGGGCCAAGCGGCCAAGCCGGGGGACCGTGCGGCCGGCACGTTGGCGACCGGGAACAACTATGTCGAGGAGCTAGGTATGTCAACTGGGAACGTTGAGTCGGTCTGGTCAGTCAGGTACGGGGAACGAGTTGTCCACAAGAGGGATGTTTTCCATGATTATGCCCAGTACGGGTTGCCCGACGGTGACCTCCACATGGACTACAACTTCTGGGTCATCAGGGCAGGTGACGCGGTAGTCCTCATGGACACCGGGTACGACATTGCCGCGCGGGACTGGCTGGGCGAGCTCAGCGTGATGCCCACGCCCGATGCTCTGAAAATAATCGGGATTGACCCGCTGGACGTGGACATGGTGATAACTAGCCATTTTCACTACGACCACATCGGTTATCTCGGCTTGTTCGAGCGGGCCCAGGTTGTTTCGGGCCAGAAGGAGTACGACTACTGGTTCGGCAAGCGCAACGCCAATGCCCTCGGGGGGGAGTTCACCACGGAAGAGAACCTGGTGCCGGTGGAGAAAGCACAAAAGGAGGGTCGCCTTCGCCTGATCTCAGAGGCAACCGAAGTGTTCCCCGGGATAACGGTCTATCAGGTGGGCGGGCACTGTCCGGGCGAGGTCGTCTCGTTGTTGGAAACCAGGGACCAACCCTTGTTACTGGCCAGTGACGCGGCTCATTTCTACGAGCAGCTGGAGCACGGCTGGCCGTTTTTCGCCTTCACCGACTTAGACGAGATGAAAAGTGCGTTGCGCTTTATGGGCGATCTCGCCGAGGCGCGCAAAGCGCAAATAATCCCTGGGCACGACGGCCGAACGCGGCAACGGTACCCCGCCGCCCCAGGGGCCGCGGGCGCAATCGCTACGGTGCTGGCGTAAGGGAGCAGGGCGCGGTGGGCCAGGCAGACGGGAGCATTGGGGATGGAGGGTAGAGATGTGAGCGGGCCTGATGACAACTATGAGGTGACGATCGTGAAGTACGGCACGCGCTCCACGACGAGAAGCGATGTCTACCTCAACTTTCCTCTATACCACGAGAGCGATGGCCCGATCGACATGGACTATTTCTTCTGGATCGTACGGAACCGGCAGCGCACTGTCGTGGTTGACACAGGTTTCTCGCCCGAAGGCGGCAGGCTGCGCAACCGGACGTTGTTGGCCGATGTCGGTGAGCTGTTCAGACATTTCGGCGTTGACCCGTCGACCTCGCCAACGGTGGTCCTAACGCACGCCCACTACGATCACGCCGGGAACTTAGGCCTGTTTGCGGCCTCCGAGGTGGTCATGGCCGAACGCGAGCTAGCTTTTTGGACCAGCCACCATTCCCAGCGCGCCCTTTTCCGCCATTCGGTCGACGACGACGGGTTGGCACATCTCGGGACCATCAAGTCCGAGGGCAGGATGCGGCTGTTCAAGGGGACTATCAAGATTGCTCCTGGTATCGAGGTGATCGAGGTAGGCGGGCATACCCCTGGCCAGTGCATGGTGAAGGTAAGGACTTCTGATGGCACCGTGCTGCTCACAAGCGACGCCGTTCATTATTACGAGGAGTACGAGCGCGACATGCTCTTCATGTCGGTAGCCGACCTGGTCCAGATGTACGAATGCTTCGACTACATCCGTGCCCAGGTTGGGTCCGGAGAAGTCCATCACCTGGTCGCGGGGCACGACCCGGGCACGTTGTCGCGCTTCCGCCAGGCGCCGGGCGAGTACTCTCACCTGGCCGCCACCATCGGGCAGGTCGATGTCTGAGCACGCCGGGCCAGGCTTGGACGGGCGTCCGTCAGGCGGAGCAGGGGCCTGGGACACTCAGGAGCTGGACCGAGCGATGTACCGGACGTTACAAAAAGGAGTGATGTGACCATATCTCCAAGCGCGGTAGGACCTGAAGGTGCAGTTGGGTTCATCGGACTAGGGAACATGGGTGGGCGAATGAGCAGGTGTATCGTCCGTGCCGGCGGGCGCGTGCTCGGTTACGACGCCAATCCCGCTGTGATCGCGAGCGCCGGCGCGCTAGCCGCCGACTCGGTCGCGGAGGTGGCCGGATCCTGTGATGTCGTGCTGCTGTCCTTACCTGACAGCCATGTGGTCGAGTCGGTCGTGCTAGGCCCGGACGGGGTGTTGTCGCAAGCTCGGGCTGGCCAAATAGTCGTCGACTTGGGCACGTCGGCTCCTGAGTCGACCCGGCGGATCTCGCGCGCTCCTGGCTGACAAGCAGGCGGACTACCTCGATGCGGGTATCTCTGGCGGAGCCGCGGCCGCAGACGCAGGCAAGTTGACGCTAATGGTGGGCGGAGACGAGGCAGCGCTGGAAAAGGTGCGTCCGACACTGGCAGCGTTCACGACGAACCTCTACCATGTTGGGGCTTCAGGCGCGGGGCACGCTACCAAGCTGCTCAACAATTTCCTGAACGCGGTCTCCCTTGCAGCAACCGCCGAGGTGATGGTGGCCGGGAAGAAGGCCGGTCTCGACCTTGCGCTCCTGCTCGAAGTGTTCAACAAGAGCTCCGGCATCAATTTCGCTACCCTCAACAGGTTCCCGAAGATCATTACAGGCGATTACCTCGAGGGTGGCCTGACTAACACGCTGATGATGAAGGACGTTGTCCTGTATACAGAGATGATCAGCCGCCTTGGTGTTGCCAGCCTTAATGCCTCGGGCCCTCTCGCTAGTTTTGGCCTGGCCCGGTCCCTTGGCTACGCCGACCAGATCAGCAACAAAGTCGTCGACGCGATCGGCGACGTCTCTGGCGGCGTGCGCCTTTACGACAATTTGGAGCCGTCTTGATAATAATTCCGCCCAGCAAGCAAGCAGGTGCGGCCGGGAAAACCGGCTCCCAGTTCACCGGTGACGTCTTCGCTTACCTGACGATGCCGTCGACCGACGGGGTAGTGATCAACACTGTCAGCTTCACGCCGTGCGCCCGGACGCACTGGCACAGCCACGAGAAAGGTCAGATCCTGATCGTGCTCGCCGGTCAGGGGCTCATCCAGTCTGATGGCGGGCCGGTCTCGGTCATGCGCGCTGGAGACACGATATGGGCGCCACCGGGCGAACGGCACTGGCACGGGGCCTCGGCGGGCTCTTTCGTCACACACACCGCTATTTCGTTGGGCGTGACCTCTTGGGCCGAGGCCGTCAGCGATGACGAGTTCAATGCGACTTCGATAACGAGGGAGACCTAATGCCGTCCGACGAAACGCATGAGGAGACGTACCAGCAGGGCCTGAAAGTGCGACGGGAGGTGTTGGGCGCCGACCACGTCGACCGTTCGTTGGCGCAAGCCAGCGATTTTGCCCGGCCGATCCAGGAGCTTGTCACTGAGTACTGCTGGGGCATCGTATGGAGCCGCGAAGGGCTCGAGCGCAAGACCCGGAGCTTGCTTAATTTGGCAATGTTGACTGCACTCAACCGGCCTCATGAATTCGCCACCCACGTGCGCGGCGCGCTGGTCAACGGTGCCACCGCGGCCGAGATACAAGAGACGCTTCTTCAGACCGCCATATACGTAGGGGTGCCCGCGGCCCTTGAGTCGTTCCGTATAGCAGACGGGATCCTAAAGGAAAGCGAGGGACGTGAGTAGCTTGGCGCCCGCCATCGGATTTGTCGGCCTAGGCCGTATGGGAGCCCCGATGTCGGCGCGGTTGGTTGCGGCCGGGCACACCGTCGTCGGCTATGACGTCTCCGAACAGGCTCGCCAGCGGCTAGAGGCCTCAGGAGGCCACGATGGCCGAAGCCTTGGCGAGGTTGCCAAGGGAGCCCGCCTGGTCATATTGATGTTGCCAGACTCGGATGCGGTCGCCAGCGTACTGGAGGATGCGGAACTGCTTGACAGTCTGCAGCCTGGTGCCATTGTCGTGGACATGAGCTCGTCCGAGCCTCTACGTACCCGAGCGCTGGCGGAGTCGCTGGACAAACGTGCCATCAGGATGCTCGATGCTCCGGTCTCGGGAGGGGTTTCCGGTGCAGAGGCGGGCAAGCTGACCATAATGGTCGGCGGGGGTGACGCCGACGTGGCCGAGGCGACGCCTTATCTTGGTGAGTTGGGCCGGGTTGTCCACGTAGGGCCGGTCGGTTCCGGCCACGCCGTGAAGGCCCTCAACAACCTGCTCTCGGCAACTCACCTTTGGGCGACGAGCGAGGCCATGCTCATAGGAGAGCGGTTCGGCATCGACCCTGACGTCATGCTGTCGGTTTTCAACAGCTCGAGCGGCCGGAGTGGTTCGACCGAGAACAAATGGCCCAACTTCATCATCCCAGGTACCTTCGATTCCGGTTTCGGGTTACGGTTGATGCTCAAGGACATGACCATCGCCATCCAATTGGCCAAAGAGGTTGGGGCACCGGACGCCCTCGGGTCGTGCGCACTCGACCTGTGGGACCGCGCGAGCCAGGACTTGCCGGCGACGGCTGACCATACGGAGATCGCGCGCTGGCTGGCGGACGAGGTGAGCGCCGGTGGCCGGTGAGCGCGGTGCGCCCCGTCGTCGCAAAGTCAGCGCGCAACCGCGCGCGGCAGTGACTTCGCCGGACCACCACCGCCCAAGCGCGTCGCGGGCACCTCTTGCCCCTCCCACCTGGAGGACAGAGGCGGGCCCGTCATTCGAACTGTCTGTTCGCCAGCAGACGATCGATACGCTGCGGCAGTTCATCCTTAACTTCCAGCTGAAACCGGGCCAGCGGGTCGTCGAGCGCGAGTTCATCGAGAGGCTCGGCGTGTCCCGGACGACCTTCCGCGAGGCAATCAGAGAACTGGCAGCTGAGGGCCTGCTGACGGTCGTGGCGCAGAAAGGGGCACGAGTTAGCGCCCCCTCTCTCGACGAAGCCGTCGACCTGTACGAGGTCCGTGCTGCGCTCGAATGCCTCGTCGTGACGCGTTTCGTCGAGCGAGCCGATGACCGTGAGGTCCGGCTACTGAAGACAGCGGTGAGGAACTTCAAACGCGTGTCCTCCCATACGACGGACATTCTCGAGTTGCTACGAGCGAAGGAGTTCTTTTACGAGGTATTGGTTCGTGGCGCCCGCAGTAACGCCCTGCAACAGCAGCTTGAGGGGATCAAGGGCCGGGTTCATGCTTTGCGTGCCACGTCGCTGTCTCACCCCGGGCGAGTGACCCAGACAGTCGCCGAGCTCGAGGCCATTGTTGCCGCGATCTCGGCACGCGACGCCGTTTTGGCCTCCCAGCTATGCGGTGAGCACGTGCGGAACGCCTGTAAGACCGCCCTGGCCGGCCTGCAGGGGGTCGAGGAAACGGCTCTTCTGAGCAGTCCCACGCCTGGGCACAGCTCTGTCTGATCGTTACCCAAGGCACGTCTGGTCGACGATAAGGAGGCAAAATGTCGCTGACTTCCGAACAGGAAGATATCAAAGACGAGTTCATCAAGATCCGGGGGACGTGGGGCCCTGAGTGGGAGACGATCCTCCAGTTGGACCCAGAGTTCATGCGTGCCTACCTTAACTTTTCCGCGGTCCCGTGGAAAAAAAACCACCTTGACGACAAGACAAAGGAGCTCATGTACATCACGGTGGCTGCAGCGGCCACCCACCTGTACGTCCCGGGAGCCCGCGAGCACATTCGCGCGGCTCTGAAAGCCGGTGCCACGAAGGACGAAATCATGGAGGTGCTCGAGCTCACCTCCACGTTGGGGATCCACGCAATGAACATCGGCGTCCCCATACTCGTGCAAGTGCTGACGGAAAAGGGCATCCGGACCGGCCCCGCCAAGCTCACCGAGTACCAGGAACAGGTGAAGGCAGACTTCACCAAAACTCGCGGTTACTGGCACGAGTTCTGGGACGAGATGCTGGAACTTGACCCCGAGCTGTTCGCTGCGTATACGGAGTTCTCTTCAGTACCATGGCGCTCCGGCACGCTATCGCCCAAGGTCAAAGAATTCGTTTACATTGCCTTTGACACGGCTGCCACACACCTCTACGTGAAGGGGCTGAAGCTTCATATCGAAAACGCCATCGGGTATGGTGCGACCGCTCAGGAGATCCTCGAGATCATGGAGATTGCCAGCGTCCTAGGCATGCACGCAACGACGACGGTAGCACCCATCCTGGCCGAGGAGCTCGCCCGGTTCGAAGGGCGCGGCTGACCCGGAGTAGCTTGCGAGGGCAAACGACCGAGAGAGGAGATAACGAGATGTTGAAGGGATTGGCCCTGCTCCTCGGAGAGGACTTGCTCTATGTGCTCGCAGCCATGGGCCACGGCGATCAATTGGCGTTGGTGGACCGCAATTTCCCGGCCGCATCGATGAGCCGACGTCTGGTGCGGTTGGCGGGGGCGGACTTGGTCACTGCGGCGCGGGCAATCCTCAGCGTGCTGCCACTGGACACATTCGTCGATCAGCCCGTGGTCCGGATGGAGGTCGTCGGAGCCCCGAACGAAGTGCCTCAGGTGCAGGCTGAAATCCTGGCCCTTTGCCAGGAGGCCGAGGGACGGGAGCTCGAGATGGGGTCACTGCGGCGAGAGGACTTTTACGCCCGCGCGAAGGAGTCCTTTGCGGTGGTAGCGACGAGTGAGGCGAGGCCGTATGGCTGCCTTCTGTTCACCAAAGGGGTGATCAACGACTGACTGAGGGAGGCGAGAGACGAGGGTCTGCCAGGTCGACCTCAGGGAACGGGGGGAGGCGCTCGTCACTCTCCGGAATGAACCACCGTTCATGGCGCGTGTAGCGATGACCCGGCCCCTTGCGCAAGTATTGGGTGAGCGCCTCGATCAGCCGGTCGATATCGTCGATCGTCGTGCCAAGACCGAAGCTGGCCCGTAGAGCGCCCTGCCCGCAATTCAAACGCGCGAGCAATGGATGGGCGCAAAACTTGCCATCGCGCAGTCCCACGGCGTATTCGCCCGATAGGCACGCGGCGACCAAGCCGGCCTCGTGGCCCTGCACCTCGAACGCCACGATCCCGACCGCCTCGGCAGCGTCCGGCCAGATTTGCAGGGCCGACCCCCTCGAGCGGTTCCAAGCCGGCCAGAAGACGCTGGCGGAGGACAGTTTCTTGGGCCTCGACGGCGCCGCTGCCGAACAACTCGGTGAGGACCAGGCTTGCTTCAGCCAAGGCGACAGCGCCGACGAAATTGGGCGTCCCGCCCTCGTGCCTTTCCGGGGACCGAGCCCAATTGGTCGTCTCGATGGTCACGGTCTCGACAGCGCCCCCGCCGGCGAGATAAGCGGGAGCGTCGTCCAGCCAGTCCCGACGACCTACGAGCACGCCCACCCCGAACGGGGCATAGCACTTGTGGCCGGAAAACGCTAGGTAGTCGGCGCCTAGGCGCGACAGGTCAATGGGGCGGTGGGGTGCCAGCTGCGCAGCATCGACCGCCACCCGCGCTCCACGCTCGTGCGCCAACGCCACCACGGCGGAGAGCGGGACTAGCTCTCCCGTCACGTTGGACGCGCCGGTGATGGCCAGGAGGGCGCCCGGGTGCTCCTCCAATGCCTGCTCCAACCGCGGCGCGGTTTCTGCCCAGGTGGCACCGGCTCGGACGCAATGGTTGAGATGTCGCTGCCACGGCAGGATGTCGGCGTGGTGCTCGATGTCGAGGTAGACGACCTCGGTGCCGGAGGGCACGGCACGCATCAGGAGATTGAGCCCGTCGGTGGTATTGCGGGTGAAGATGACGACGTCATCGTCCCTGGCGCCGACGAACTGCCGGACGGTCGCCCGGGCCGACTCGTAGAGCGCCGTGCTGACCAGGGACAGGTAGCCCGAGCCGCGGTGGACGCTTGCGTACCAGGGGAGCACCTCGGTGACGCGCGCCACCACCTGGGCCAGGCTCGGGGCGCTGGCTGCATAATCGAGGTTCACGTACCGGGCCTCGCCGCCCTGCACCAGCGGAACGGTTATACCGGCGCCGACAAGGTCCGCCAGTGGACGCCTCCCGGTGGCTTCGTCCAGCGGGATTTGGCTCACGGGTTACCTCCCGACCTCTGTGTTGACGCCTTGGCGCACCCGGCCCGCGTCAATCTGGTCCAACAAGATCCATCGATATAGTATAAATGATCGGACCTGGCCCGATCGAGCGCAGCTGGGGCTAGCCGCCATCGGGAGATGAAGGTCATGCCCTAATTTAGATGCTGCGGTCAGAGGCCCTGACTGAGAAGGGAGCATTAGTGCCAATCCCAGGCCACCGTTTGGTGACTCGTCGTGACCTACTGAAGTACGGCGCCGCTGGCTCTGCCGCGGTGCTGTTGGGACCGCTGGCGGCGCGCAGCGCTTCCGCCAGCCCCAACCGGCTCCGCGCCGCAAGGACGTTCAATCCCGCAGTCCAGCGCGGCGGCACCTTGCACTTCGCCCGCAGCATCGGCCCCACGACCCTTGACCCTGCGAACACGATCATCGCGGGCGACATCTATACCTTGGACAAAATCCTCGAGCCGCTCTACCTGACCAACCCCGCCGGTCAGCTGGTGCCCTGGTTGGCTACTGGGTACGAAGTGAGTTCGGACCATAAGACGTTCACTTTCGCTCTCCGCCCGGGTGCCAAGTTCTCCAATGGCAAACCCCTCGTGGCCGAAGACGTTGTTTTCTCCATAAACCGGGCGCGCAAAGACGCTGCAGGGCCTTTGTCTTTTCTCGACTACGCCATCACGGACATTTCGGCCAAGGGCACGGGCAGCGTCGTGTTCCAACTGTCACAGCCGTGGGCCCCGTTCCTTTCGGACATCTCAGTATTCGCGAACGCCATCCTCCCGGCTAACTTCGGCGGTCAGAGCGAGAAGGAGTTCTTCGCTGCTCCCATCGGCACCGGACCGTTCGCACTCGAGGGGACGTTCACACCCGATGCCAACTCATTGACGTTGAAAGCCAACCCCAATTACTGGCAGGCGGGCAAGCCCTACCTGGACGCGGTCGAGTTCCTGTACGTGGACAACGACAACCAGCGGGTGCTGCAGATCCAAGGGGGCCAGGTCGACATCATCGACACCGTGCCCCCCGCCAACGTTTCCTCGCTCAAGGCCAGCAGCGGCCTCAGCGTTGACCTGTTCCCAGCTTGGCAGGTCGACCTGCTTGTCATGAACGAACGCTTGCCCCAGTTCGCGGACCGCCACGTCCGGCGGGCCATAACCTACGCGATTGACCGCCCCGCCCTGGTGCACGCGGCGAGCTTCGGTACGGCCAAGCCTGGGGGCTCGTTCTTCCCGCCCAGCCTCGAGTACTACTCGGCCAGCACCTCGGTCCTGGAGTTCAGCCTGGCCCAGGCCAAAGCCGAACTGGCTCAGTCGAAGTTCCCCAAGGGTTTTTCGACGAAGTTGCTCATCGACGGGGGCGTCCAGAAGTGGGTGACCTTCGCCGAGATCATCAAGGCGCAGTTGCAGGTCATCGGGATCAACGTCGAGATCACCCCCCTCGACCACTCCGCCTTTGAGGCCACGTTCCAGAAATATGACTACGACATGTTCATTGATTACGCCATCAACGACATCAGTGACCCGGACGAAATGGCCTCGTTCGAAGTTGACGTCAAAAACGGCGGCTCGGAGTCGTACTGGTCCAACTACGACAACCCGGCCGCCATCAATTTGGTGCACGAGGCCGAGGCCGAGTACGACACGGCCAAAAGGGCCTCACTGTACGCCCAGATACAGGAAATCGTGGCCGAGGATGCTCCCTTCGTGGCCCTCGACTACCCGCCCTACATCTACGCGGTGTCGGACCATGTCCATGGCTTCGCCGTCAACCCGGGAGGGGCTTACCGCCTCGAGGACGTCTGGCTAACCTGATCGGATGTTGCGTTACGCCGCCCGGCACGTGGCGGCTGCGGTGCTGGTGGTATTCGGGGTAACCCTGGCTACGTTCCTTCTGATGCACCTGGAGCCAGGGGACCCGGCCCGAGCCGTGCTCGGGATCCACGCCACCCCCACCGCAGTCGCCGCCTTGCGCCGGGAGTGGGGCCTGAGCAGCTCGCTGCCTGCGCAGCTGGGCCACTTCCTCTCCCAATTGCTGCGGGGTGACCTAGGCCAGTCGTACTTTTACGGCGTGTCGGTCTCGTCGCTTATCGGTGCGCACATCGGCGAGACGGCCGCCCTGGTGGCTGTGGCCACCGCCTTTTCCGTGGTCATCACCGTGCCATTGTCGGCCCTGGCCGCGTCGCGCCAGAACGGGCTGGCCGACCACGTCGTCCGGGCGGTTTCCGTCATCGGCCTGTCCCTGCCCGCCTTCTGGTTCGGCATTGTGCTCATCGAGGTCTTCGCTGTCCACCTGCACCTGCTGCCGGTGGGCGAAGCTGGCAGCGGCGTCGGCGGCCACCTCGAGAGCCTCGTGCTGCCGGGGCTCACCGCCTCGTTCGCAATGGCGCCCATCCTCGTGCGCAGCCTGCGTGTAGGGATGCTCGAGGTCATGGACGCGGAGTTCATCGCCGTTGCGCGGGCAAAAGGCCTCGGTAACACCCGGGTCCTGTTCGCCCACGTAGCCCGCAACGCTCTCGTGCCGACGGTCACCCTGCTCGGCCTCAACATCGCTTATCTGATCGGTTCCACGGTGATTGTTGAGGACGTCTTCAACCTCAACGGGCTGGGGTCGCTGCTGTTGAGCTCGATACTCAACCGGGACTTCCCGGTGGTCCAGGCCGTCACGCTGGTGCTCGGTGCCGCTGTGGTGTTGCTCAACCTCTTCACCGACCTGCTCGCCGCCCGCCTCGACCCGAGGATCCGGTTGCGGTGACTGTTCTCGTTGAGCCCCAGGGGTCATCCCCGCTGGCAGAGGGGGCGCGACGGCCGCGCCATATCCTGCTCCAGCGCGCCCGGCGGAGCCCCACGTTCATAATCGGTGCTGCCATCTCGCTGACGCTGGTGATCGTGGCCGTGCTGGCCCCGCTGATAAGCCCGTACTCTCCGGACCACCAGGACCTTTACAACATCCTTAGCGGGTTTTCGTCCAAACATCTGCTGGGGACCGACGAGCTTGGGGAAGACGAGCTCTCGCGGCTCATCTGGGCGGCCCGGACCGACCTGCCGCGTCGGTTTCCTGGCCGTCATTTTTCCTTTTTGTTTCGGCTCTTTAATCGGCACGCTCGCGGGCTACCGGGGTGGTTGGCTGGACACGGTGGTGATGCGCGCCGTGGATGTCCTAATAGCTTTTCCCTTCTACGTGCTCGTTATTGCCCTGATATTCGTGGTGGGGACGGGGACAACGGGCATATACGTGGCTTTTGCCGTCGTCGACTGGGTCGTCTACGCCCGTGCCGTGCGTTCCACGACGCTGGTGGTGCGCGAGTCGGACTACGTGGCGGCCGCGCGCACCGGGGGCCTGCCGGACTCGCGGATCCTGCTGCGCCACGTCCTGCCCAACACGATCACCCAGGCGGTGGTCTACCTGACCAACGACGTAGTCCTCGTTATCGTTGCCGTGGTGACACTCGGGTACCTGGGCCTGGGCGTGCAACCGCCGACCCCGGACTGGGGGACCATGATCAGTTCGGGCCAGGAGTTCCTGACCACGCACTGGGCCTTGTCCACCCTGCCGGGTATCGCGGTGGTCATCACCGGCCTCGGGCTGTCACTCCTGGGGGACGGCCTGGCCGACGTCCTCCGACCTCAGTGAGCGCCGCCGTGCTCCGGGTGCGCGACCTGACCGTCAGCGTGGGCCGGCGAGAGCGCCGCTACGTAGCCGTGCGGGACGTCAGCTTCGAGGTCCCCGCCGGTGGGTCACTTGGCGTGGTCGGAGAGTCCGGCTCGGGCAAGAGCCTGACACTGCGGGCACTCATGGCCCTCCTGCCGCGGGGCGTGCGGGCGGAGCGCGGTGTCGTCGAGCTGGCCGGCGAAGCCCTGCCTTTCACCGGCCCGGGTGCCCGCCGCGCCGGCGAGGCCGGCTGGCCATGGTCTTCCAGGATCCGCTCAGCGGGCTCGACCCTGTTTACACGGTGGGCACCCAGGTCGCCGAGGTACCCCGTCGCGTGCTCGGGGCGTCGGCTGCCGCAAGCCGGCGGCGCGCGGTCGAGCTGCTCCGCCTGGTGGGCATGCCCGACCCGGAGCGTCGTGCTCACTCCTTCCCGCACCAGCTCTCGGGGGGCATGCGCCAGCGTGTCCTCATTGCCATGGCGCTGGCGTCCGAACCGAAAGTACTGCTGTGCGACGAGCCCACCACTGCCCTAGACGTCACCGTTCAGGCGCAGGTCCTCGAACTTCTCGATGACCTGCGCCGCCGCCTGGGTGTCGCAGTGGTGTTCGTGAGCCACGACCTGGCAGTGGTGCGACAGGTCGCCGACGAGCTTTGCGTCATGTACACCGGGCGGGTCGTTGAGACGGGACCGGCAGATGAGGTCCTGGGCCACCCGGCCCACCCGTACACCTTGGGGCTACTGGAGGCCGTTGTCGACCTCGACGACACGGCGCACTCTCCGCTGGCCATACCTGGAGCCCTGCCGGACCTGGCCCATGTGCCGAGCGGCTGCCCGTTCCATCCCCGCTGCCGCTTCGCGAGCGACGACTGCGCCCTCTCCGACCCGGGTTTTCGCTACCTCGGCGACGGGGACGCTGACCGTGGCACGGCGTGCAAGTACCCTGAACGGGTGATGGCAGGGTGAACCCCGGGTCTGGCCCCAGCTGCACGAGGTTGTGCCTGCCCTCAACCAGTTCGCCGGCACGCCCGCCCTGGCAGCCGAAAGGGAACGGCCGGCGCTCCCCCTTCTCGCGGCCGAGAACCTACACGTCTCCTTCCCCGCCGGAAAAGGGCAGTGGCTCACTGCTGTCGAGGACGTCAGTCTCACCGTGTCGGAGGGCGAGACCCTGGGCATCGTCGGGGAGTCGGGTTGCGGGAAGTCCACAGTCGCGCGCTGCCTGGCCGGGCTGCTGCGCCCCGGCTCCGGTACGGTCTTGCTGCGTGGCGAGGTGCTGGGCGCCCGGCGTACCCGTGAGCAGCACCGGGCTGTCCAGCTCGTCTTCCAGGACCCGTACTCCTCTCTTAACCCGCGCCTGTCCGTCCGCTCAGTGCTCTCTGAGCTGCTCGTCTTCCACGGCTTGGCGCAGGGCGAGGAGCTCGAACGCCGCTGCCAGGAGCTCATGGCCTTGGTCGGCCTGCCAGTGGACGCCCTCGACGGCTACCCCTCCTCGTTTTCGGGGGGCCAGCGCCAGCGCATCGCGATCGCGCGAGCACTCGCCGTCCAACCCCAAGTGGTTGTGGCCGACGAGCCAATTTCGTCGCTCGACGTGTCGGTCCAGGCCGCCATCCTCGCCCTGTTCGCCGACCTCCGCGACCGGCTCGGGATCGGGATGGTGCTGATCTCGCACAACCTGGCCGTCGTGCGAAATATCTGCGACCGAGCAGCCGTCATGTACCTGGGGCGGGTAGTCGAAGTGGGGGAGAGGGAGGAGATATTTACCGATCCCCGCCACCCCTACACGCGGGCGCTGTTGACGGCGGCGCCCCGCCTGCGCCCGGGGCCCGACCGCGTGGAGGCTCGGCTGAGGGGCGAACCCCCGAGCCCGACGGCGCGCCCCAGTGGCTGCGCCTTCCACCCCCGCTGCCCCCGAGCCGAGCCGATCTGCGCGACCGAGCGGCCCGAGCTCCTTCCCGCCCCGGCTGGGAGCAGCCGCCTGGCCGCCTGCCATTTTCGGGATGAGAAAGGATGACAACGTCTGAGCTCCTCGATGTCCCTCCGGTCGGCCCCGGCGAGTACGCCGGGATAGAAGACCGCTGCCGTGAGGTCCTGGGCACGGCCCAAACCACGCTGGTCCTTCAGGGGGAGGCCACCGTGTTCCTGGAAGCAGCGGCGCGAGGATTGGGCCGGCCTGGTGGCCGGGCACTCAACCTGGTCAGTGGACCTTATGGCGCAGTTTTCGGCGAATGGCTCGCCGAGGCCGGCTCCGAGGTGACGGACCTGGTCGTCCCTTTCGACCGCGCCGTGCAGCCGGCGGAGGTCGAAGAGGCATTGGACGGCTCCGGGCCGTTTGACCTCGTTAGCCTCGTCCACGCCGAGGCGGCCACCGGTGTGGTCAACAACTTGGCCGCTATCGCTCGGCTGGCCCGCTCCCGAGGTGCCCTCGTGGTGGTGGATGCCGTGGCCGCCGTAGGGGCGGAGCCGCTCGCTATCGACGATTGGCAGCTCGACCTGGTTATCCTCAGTGCCCAGAAGGCGCTGGCCGGTCCGGCGGGCGTGAGCATGCTCACGGTCAGTTCGGAAGCCTGGGCGGCACTGGCCGGGAACCACGCGCCGCGGAGCGGCTCAGTACTTTCGCTGCTCGACTGGCGGGACCGGTGGGCCGGTGCCGGCCGCTCGGCGCTGCCGGTCATCCCAGCCCACCTGGAGACCCGAGCCCTTGGTGCCGCCATGGCCCGAGTGCAGACGGAGGGCCTCGACCGCGTCGTCGCCCGTCACCGCGCTGCTGCGCTGGCCACCCGGGCCGCCCTCGTGCCTCTGGGCCTGCAGCCCTGGGCGAGCAATTCGAGCGAGGCCGCTTCGGTGGCAACCGTGGTGCGCGCCCCGGTCGAGGGGGCAGCGGCGCTGGTCCAGGCTGCGCTGGAGACTGCCGAGGACCTCTCGGCCCCGTTGAGCGTCGCCCCGGGGAGCTTGGCCACCGATGCACTGCGGGTCAACCACACCGGGAGACGGGCAACCCTACCGAGCGTGTGGAGCGCCGTGGCGGCCCTTGCGAAGGGCCTCGGCGCGCTCGGCCATGACGCCGACCTGGCCGCCGCCCTAGCGACTTGCACCTCCACCTGGTACGGCTCGATCGAGGAACGGGCGGCAGTCGAGTAACGGGATGCCCTCGAGTAACGGCCGGCAGTCGAGGAGCGCCCGAACGGCCGGCAATTGGTCAACGGCCGGCGGTCGAGGAGCGGATGACCGATCGACCTGCCTTGGTGATCAACAGTCAGGGGAACGCTTCTCGGCGTGGCCCGGGGCTTTTCGGTCTCAGCGGACGGAGGTCCGGGCTCGTGGCACACCAAGCTAAGGGGGACCCGTCGAGATGCGCAAACCACGCCGAGATCGGGCGGGCTTCAACACGTCGTCCCTTTCCGGGCCATTGTCGTGCTAGCCAGCCACTGAAATGAGGTGAGATCATGAACACAGCAATCCCGAAACCTAACGGAGCGACGATGCTGGAACGTTGGGCTCGTCTTCTCGAGGCTCACATTCGCACGAATTGCGAGCAGATGATGCGCGAGCCCTCGGGGCAGCTTGTTCATCCCTACACAGTTCCGTCGACCTCAGGCTCGCCTTACTACTCGAAGGCACTCTGGGACTGGGGTTCCTGGTCGACCGGCATTGTGCCCGGACAGGTAGAGGACGATACTCACGGCCATGGTCGCTTCGCGGCGTACGAGCAGGACAGCATACTTAACTTTCTCGACTATACCGACGGCGATGGGATTATGCCGGTCCAGCTAACGCCGGAGGAGACGCCAACGCATTGCGATCCCACACGGTCGGGAGATTTCAGTGAGAACATGCACAAACCGGTGATTGCACAGCACAAGATGGCTTTTGACAGCAGAGCTTTAGTCCCCGCGTCTAGCCGGGTTGGCCGACCACGCTTGACTGCCGGCAGATGAGCTCTGGGTCGATAACAACCCGGTCTCGCTTTGTCATCCCGGTCGACAGCTGGTCCACCAACAACTGCACCGCGGCACGGCCAACCCTCTCGAAGTCCTGGCGGACGGTGGTGAGCGGGGGGATGAAGTACGCCGACTCGGGCGTGTCGTCGAAGCCCACGACGGCAACGTCTTCGGGGACGCGTCGTCCTCGTTCGTGCAGCGCCCGCAGGACGCCCAACGCCATGTGGTCGTTAGCCACGAAAATGGCGGTTGCGTCGGATATCTGGGAGAGCACTTGGCCGGCTTCGTAACCCGATCGAGCGCTCCAGTCACCCAAGAGTGGGGGGGTGACGTCCGCTCCCGCTTCTTGGAGAGCGGCGCGCCAGCCGTTGACGCGGCCCCGGCCCTCCTCCCACTCGGGCGGCCCGGCGACGTGGAAGACGGTCTTGTGGCCCGCAGCAAGCAGGTGCTGGGTGGCCAACTGCGCCCCTAGAACCTGGTCGACCGTGACCACAGCCACGTCCGCTTCAGGGTCGCCTTCAACCGCAACGACAGGCGTGCCGGTTGACAGGTACGCCAAGGCGTCATGGGCCGAGGTGAAGGGCGCGATAATCGCGAGGCCCTCAACGGCCTGGCTGGTGAGGCGTTGCACGGCTTCGCGCACCGACTGGCGGTCGATCGAGCGCACGGCCATCACTGAGACGAAATAACCGTGTAGTTGCGCCGCTTGCTGCAGAGCGGACAGTGTCGAAACCGGCCCGTACAGGGTGGTGTCCAATGCCACGACCCCGAGCGTCTTGGAACGCCCGCTGGCTAGAGCACGAGCGGCCGTATTGGGGCGATAGCCGAGTTGCTCGATCGCGGCGAGCACTCGGGCCCTCGTCGGCTTGCTTACGCTGGCATGCATGTTCAAGACCCTGGAGACCGTCTGGTGGGAAACCCCGGCGAAGATGGCTACGTCAGCGATCGAAGGCCGGCGCTCTGCCGGCGTCATCAACCGGCCGCCAATTCAGAGCCCTGCCTTCGCGGCTGCCCGACTGAGAGCGCTAACATGAGGCGGATGCTTCAAGAGGCCTATGCGATAGGTGTTGACTTCGGGACCGCCTCCGCGCGCACATTGCTGCTGGACCTGCGCTCCGGTAACGAGCTTGCGGTTAGTGAGTTTGCCTATCCCCACGGTGTGATCGTGGACATATTACCTGAGACGGGCGAACGCCTTCCATCTGACTGGGCCCTCCACGAACCCTCGGACTACATGGTGGTGTTGGAGAGAGGCATCGCGAGCGTGTTGGCGGAGGTGCCCGGCGCCGCCTCCCATGTCATAGGGATCGGGGTGGACGCTACGTGCTGCACTGTCCTTCCCGTCACGGGCTCTGGCGTGCCGCTGTGCGACCTGGCGCAGTGGCGCGGGAGGCCCCATGCATGGGCCAAGCTATGGAAGCACCACGCCGCACAACCAGTAGCCACACGCCTCAACGAAGTTGCGGTTGAGCGCAAGGAGCCTTTCCTGGCCCGTTATGGCGGGCGCATTTCCTCGGAGTGGTACTTCCCCAAGTTGATAGAGATCTGGCTGGAGGACCGCGAGATCTATGATGCCTCCGCTGGATTTATTGAAGTGACCGACTGGGTGGTGTGGCAACTGAGCGGTCACGAGCGTCGCTCGTCATGCCCCGCGGCCTACAAGGCACTTTGGTCCGAGGCCGGCGGGATACCCAGCGACGAGTTCTTCCAGGCCGCGTACCCCGGTTTTTCCCAGCCGGGGGCGAAGCTGGGTGATGTTTTCTTCCCTCTCGGGACAAGCGCTGGGCCGATGCGGCGCGAGCTTGCCGACAAGTTGGGCCTAGCGGCGAACGTCGCCGTCGCAGTTGGCAACGTCGACTCTTTTGTCTCTTTCCCGGGCGTCGGGGCCGAGGGGAGCGACACCTATGTCATGGTTATCGGGACCTCGATATGTGACATGGTGGTGCACCCAGAAGAAATACTTCTTGCTGGCATCACCGGGGTTGCCAAGGACGGCATCCTGGCCGGTCTGTATGGCTACGAGGCGGGCCAACCGGCCGTCGGCGACATGTTCGGCTGGTTCGCCGACAACCTGGCCCCAGCGGGCGGCAGCGGCTCGAGCCTCCTCCCCGGGCTTGAACGGGCCGCTGCCGCGCTGGCTCCTGGCCAGACCGGCTTGGTCGCCCTGGACTGGTGGAACGGCAACCGCAGTGTGCTCGCAGACGCCGACCTGTCAGGGGTACTGGTGGGCCTAACTCTGCAGACAACCGCAGTCGATATATACCGGGCGCTGCTCGAGGCGACCGCCTTCGGCAACAAGGCGATCCTGGACAACTTCGTCGAGGGAGGACTGCAGCTGCGCGAGATCGTTGCTTGTGGAGGCCTGGCTGAAAAGAGCCCGCTCCTCATGCAACTGATTGCCGATATCTCTGGTCTGCCCGTGAAGGTGCCGGAGTCTTCCCAGGCACCCGCAAGAGGGTCCGCCCTGTTCGGTGCTGTCGCCGCCGGCCCAGACCTCGGCGGCTTCGCGACGATAAGCGAGGCAGCGCGTGCTCTTCAGCCAAGCGTGAAGCAGGTCTACACGCCCGACGCCGCCGCTGCCGCAACGTACGGAGCTGTGTACAAGATCTGGGAGGACCTCCACGACACGCTCGGGCGTGCCCACCCAACGTGGATGCATGAACTGAAGCGCCTGAAGCGCCTGGCCGCTACTTCATAGGGCGTCGATGCTAGAAGACCTTAAAGCGGCGGTGCTTGCGGCAAACCTGGAACTTCCCCGTGCAGGACTTGTCACCCTCACCTGGGGTAACGTCTCGGGCAGGGATCCCGGGACCGGTTTGGTCGTTATCAAGCCCTCAGGTGTCCGCTACTCGGAAATGACCGAGCAGGACATGGTTGTGGTGGACGACAACGGCAGGGTAATTGAAGGGGAGCGCCGTCCTTCCACCGACACATCAACCCATTTGGCCTTGTACCAAGGGGTCCCGGGGGCGGGTGCGGTGGTCCACACCCATTCAACTTGGGCTACCACTTGGGCGCAGGCACATCTGCCGGTCCCCGTTCTTGGCACTACGCATGCCGACATGTCGCCTTACGAGGTACCGGTGACTGCGCCGTTGAGCGCCGAGGAGGTGCAGGGAGACTACGAGTTCGCAACTGGTGTTGCGATCCTTGCTGCTGTTTCCGGCAGACCGGCCCGGGATGTGCCAGCGGTGCTCGTCGACGGGCATGGGCCTTTCTGCTGGGGAGCCGACCCGGCCGGTGCTGTGGCGGCAGCCATTACACTCGAGGCGATAGCGAAGATGGCATGGTTGACGGTTGTCTTGGCGCCGGCCGTGACCCCGCTGCCGGGGCACCTTATCGAGCGCCATTTCTCGCGCAAGCACGGACCGGGTGCCTACTACGGCCAGGGCAACGGTCATCCGGGCTAGGCGGCCGTGAAGGCGGCCAGGCTGACAGGAGTGGGCCAGGTCCACCTCGTCGATGAGCCCGACCCCACGCCTGGGCCCGGGGAGTCCCTGGTGCGCGTCGGGGCGGTCGGCCTATGCGGGTCCGACCTCCACTGGTTCAGCCAGGGGGGGATCGGCGACGCGCTGCTGAGCCGGCCATTGGTCCTCGGTCACGAGTTCGGCGGCACGTTGGAGGGTGGCCCGCGGCAAGGGAAGCGTGTGGCCGTTGACCCTGCGATCCCCTGCAACGTGTGCGAACGCTGCCGCGAAGGCAATAGCAACCTGTGCCCTTATGTCCGTTTCGCTGGGCACGGCTCCACGGATGGTGGGTTGAGGGAATTCGTGGTGTGGCCGACAATCTCCTCCACCCGGTGCCCGACACTTTCAGCGATGGTGCTGTCGCCCTGCTCGAGCCGCTCGGGGTGGCGCTGCACAGCTTTGACCTAGGCCACGTGCGTTATGGCAGCGCGGTCGCTGTGGTCGGTTGCGGCCCTATCGGCCTCATGGTTGTCCAGGTCGCCCGTTCTGCGGGCGCTGCTTCGATTGTTGCCGTCGAACCGTTGGCTCATCGCAGAGCGGCTGCTGCCCGGTGCGGTGCTGACATCGTCCTTGCTCCAGCTGAGGCGAGGGCCAGCGGCCTCCAGGTCGATGTCTCGTTCGAAGTTGCCGGCGCCGACGAGGCAATAGAGACGAGCATGGTCCTGGTGAGGCCCGGTGGGCGTATCGTGCTGGCCGGGATCCCCGACGATGACAGGACGAGCTTTCCTGCCGCGCTCAGCGCGTCGCAAGGGCCTCACCATCGCCGTGGCACGCAGGATGAAAGATGCCTATCCGCGCGCGATCAGCGTCGTCGAACGAGGCGTGATCGAGTTGGACTGGCTCATCACGCCCACGTTCGCGCTCGCCGATATAGAGGAAGCCTTCAGAGTTGCGGCCGGCCGTGATGGCCTGAAGACTGTGGTGCAGATCGGCACGCCATGGGGCGTGAGTACCTCGAAAGGAGGGCCGACATGACCTGGGCGCCGGCCACTGAACGTTACCAAGAGATGGTTTACCGGCGGTGTTGCCGGAGCGGGCTGGTGCTCCCGGCAATATCGCTGGGATTGTGGCAGAACTTCGGTTCTAGTCGCCCACTGGAATCGTCCCGGGCTATTTTGCGCCGGGCGTTCGACCTCGGCATTACCCACTTTGACCTTGCGAACAACTACGGCCCACCCTACGGCTCAGCCGAGGAAAGCTTCGGCCGCGTCATGGCCACCGACTTCAGGAACCTCCGCGACGAGCTGGTGATCTCGACCAAGGCGGGCTACGACATGTGGCCCGGGCCCTACGGGCAAGGGGGTGGCTCGCGGAAATACCTCCTTGCCAGCTTGGACCAGAGCTTGGGCCGGATGGGCTTGGATTACGTGGACATCTTCTACTCGCACCGCTTCGACCCGAGCACACCGCTCGAGGAAACCATGGGCGCCCTGGACAGCGCCGTGCGGCAAGGAAAAGCGCTTTACGTCGGGATCTCCTCCTATTCTGCTGCTAAAACCCGCGAGGCAGCTGGGATCCTGCGGGGCCTCGGGACGCCCCTTTTGATCCACCAGCCTTCCTATTCTCTTTTCAACCGCTGGATCGAGCCCGACTTGCTCGATGCGCTCGGCGAAGAGGGCATCGGCTGTATAGCGTTCTCGCCGTTGGCACAGGGTCTCCTGAGTGACCGTTACCTGGGTGGCGTGCCCGAAGGTTCTCGGGCCAGCGCGGAGGGTTCGTTGAGGCCGGAGATGCTCAGCGACGAAAATATAGCCAAGGTGCGCGCCCTCGCAGCGATCGCAGAACGCCGGGGCCAAAAGCTGTCGCAGTTGGCCCTGGCATGGGCACTTCGCGACCCGAGGGTCACCTCAGCGCTCATAGGCGTCAGCAGCATCGCGCAACTCGAGACCAACGTGGACGCGCTGAAAAACCTGGAGTTCACCGAACAAGAATTGAGCGAGATCGACCGTTACGCGGTGGATGCCGGTATCAATCTTTGGGCACGCTCCTCCTCCTAGCGGTTCCGGGGGGCAAAATTGTTGCCTATCGCGCGCCCTAACCCCGAGATAGTGCCACGAACGAACGGTTCGGAGGCAGCACTGAACTAGTTGAGCCCCGACCTACGCAGGCCGAACTGGGTCGTGACCCTCATCAAGAACAAGAGTGCCAGCGGCAGGCCAATTATCAGCAGCGCCGGGTCGATCAGGGCAAGGCTAGTAGTACCGACGATCTCGACGACGAAGAGCGGGCCGGTGGCGAACAGGTTCCGTACGGCGAGGCGTACGCCGACGGACCAGATCTCGGCAGCGGGAAGGGTCGGATGGCGCGCCGCGAGGAGGAGCACGTAGCCCAGAGCAGTAATGGCGAGAAAAAGAGCGGCGGACCCGAACCCGAGGCAGACCCAGTTGACCGGTTGTCCCCCGTGCGCGAAATAGTGGACCTCCTCGGCTCCGATGCCCGCTACGAGGAGGGGGGCACCGGCGAGCACGGTGGTCGGCAGAGGGGGCAGCGACCGAAGTGCGGCGAAGAACTCGCGGACCACCCTGTCCTCGCCGTCTGTTCTCCAGCGGTCGAGCGCGATGGTAGCCGCGACGAAAGCGAGCGGCACCGTCACGACAGGGAGGGACACAATGAGCACCACCAGGTTGAGGGCGAGGAAGTTGAAAACCGAGCCCAGGGCGGCCATCACCCGTCCCCGGACCAGGCGAGCCAGCGTGGCTGCTGGCTGGTTGCGCTGGGGCCCCGTTCGGTCCGCGCGGGTACTTGGCGGCGACATCAGCCCTTGACCCCGGTCCCTTGGACGGCAATACCTTCGATGAAGGTGCGCTGCGTGAAGAAGAACAGGATGACGATAGGTGCGGTGGCCGCCGTTGCTGCCGCCATTACCCAGGGCCAGTTGGTCGTGTAGGTCCCAAGGACCTGGTACAGCCCGAGCGAGAGGGGGTACCACACTTGGTTGTCGATGTAGACGAGCGGGCCGATGTAATCGTTCCAGCAATATATGAACTGGAAAAGGATGACCGTCGCCATCGCAGGTTTTGCCATCGGGAGGATGATGCGGCTGTAAATGTAAAACTCGTTCGCGCCGTCCACTCGAGCGGCATCTGACAGCGACTCAGGTATGGTCATGAAGAACTGCCGCAAGAGGAAGGTGGAAAATACGGAGCTCCCGAGGAATGTCGGGACCATAAGCGGCAGGTACCAGCCCACCATGTGGAACTTCTTGTACATGACGAAGAGCGGGATGAGCGTGGCGAAGAACGGTATCAGCAGCGTGCTCACCATTACCTGGAAAAGCACGTCCCGACCTTTCCAGTGGATGCGAGAAAAGCCGTAGGCGACGAGGCTGCTGGATATGCACACCCCGACGATTGTGACGGCGGCGTACAGCAGAGTGTTGAGGACGTACCTGTAAAAGGGTACGGCGGCGAGGAACTCGGGGTAGTTCTTCCACTCGAAGGGGTGCGGCCACCAGACCACCGGCACCGCGAGGGATTGCGGGTTGGTCTTGAAAGAGGTGAGGACCATCCACAGCAACGGGAAGCCGAGCAGCACGCTCACCACAATGAGCACGGCATGCTTTGACAGGCCGCGCACCGTTTTGTTGGGGAGCCTACTGCTGGTCGCTGGCATAGTAAACCCATCTCGAAGAGGACTTGAACAAGGCGACCATGATCAAGGCGCTGACCACGAACAAGAAAAAGGCCATGGCGGAGGAGTACCCGAACTTGAGGTACTCGAAGGCCTGCTCGTACAGGTACTGCACGTAGAACCACGTCGACGTGCCGGGGCCGCCGGCATCGCCGTTTTCGATCACCTGGGCCTGTGTGAAATAAGCGATGCAGAGCACGAGTTGCAAGATGACATTGAAGAGGATGACAGGGCTGATCATCGGTAGCGTCACGTAACGCAGACGCTGCCAGGGCCTCGCCCCGTCGAGATCCGCCACCTCGTACATCTCTCGAGGCACGCTTTGAAGACCGGCCAGGTAAATGACCATCGGCTGGCCGAGGCCCCATAGGCCGAGCAAAATGAACGAGGGCTTTGACCAAGCTATCGAGAAGAACCAGCCCGGGCCGGGGATGTGGACATCGGTAAGGAGGTCGTTTACGATGCCCGAATCCGGGTTGAATATCCAAACGAAGATCAGGCACGACGCCACGAGGGGTACGATCGAGGGAATGTAGAAGATCGTCCGGTAAATGGCTCTCCCTTTGACGTCCATGTTGAGCAGCAGAGCGAGGCCGAGCGCGACGATCGTCGAGAGGGGCAGCTCACAGGCCGTGTAGTAAAAAGTGTTGAAGAGCGACGTCTTGAACAGCGGGTCGTGGAACAGGTCCACGTAGTTCGTAAACCCGATCACCTTGGCTGACTGAATCCCGTTGAAGTTGGTAAAGCTGTAGTAAAGGGTCGCAAAAAAGGGGTACACGAAAAAGGCGAGGAAGCCGATCACCCACGGGCTGATGAAAAGCAGGCCCGCCCTGGTGTGCCGCCTTTGCACCGACCGAGATAGACCTTGGGCCTGCGTGTCCCTTGTTCGTTGGGCCGAAGGGAGCAAATTTGACGCCTGCATTTAGGAGCTGCTCCTCTCCGGGGTTCTTCAGGGCGCCCTAGGGGACAGCCAAGCGTAGCTGTCCCCTAGGTGCGGGGGAGATTTGCCAGTAGCTCTAGGAGTTGCCCTGCTGGTCGATGTACTTCAGCGCCGCTTCGGGCGTCATTATCTTCTCGAGCACATTCGACGTAGCCGTGTTCATCGCGTTGAACAGCTCTGCCTGAGTCGACGTCAGGGCGGGGGCGACAGTGTACGGGCTCGTCATTTGCGGGAGGAACGGGTCCAGCCATGGGTTGGCCTTCAACCATGCCTGGTAGGGAGGCGTCTTGGTCACGGAGGGCCCGCCCGGCACCCATCCACCCTTGGGGTCGATCGTCCCCATGAAGGTCTCGTTGTTGTAACCGGCGAGCCAAGAGATGAACTCAAAAGCCTGAGCCGGGTGCGCGGAGCCCTGGGGGATGATGTTAAAGTTGCCCTGCCCGATGGTGCTCGGTCCACCGACCGTGCCGGGGAACGGGATCACCCCGAAATCCCCTTGCAAGCCCTTCCCGCCTGTCGTGGGAATGTTCTGCGCTCCTTCCCAGGGACCGCTCAACGTGAAGCCGGCTTTGCCTCCGCTGAATATGTCCGTGTCGCCGCCTGCAACCTGTCCCATTGCGGTCTGCAGAGCCATGACCTGCGCATACGGGTACTTGGAGTAGCTCGCTATCCAGTTCATCAAGGCTTTGGCGCCGGCGCAGTTCTCATAGTCGTACTTGCCGGCAGCGTTGAAGCAGTTCATGGCCCCAAAGAAGCTGGCGTAGAACAGGAAGCCGTTCTCGTTCAGGTCGGGGTACATGCCTAGCTGCTGGACCTTGCCATTGGTTATGACCCACTCTTTGGCCTGGTCGGTCTGGAGCTGGGCCAATGTCGTGGGCGGCGACATGACGCCTGCCTTTGCCAGCAGGCCCTTGTTGTAGTACAGCGCCCAAGAGTTCAACCCCATCGGGACGGCGTACAGGTTCCCCCTGTAGGTGCCACCCTGGACGGCGACGGGGTACTCCCATTTCTCGAAGCCGGCGTACTTGCCGGTCAGGTACGGGCTCATGGAATCGAGATCGCCGTCGGCCGCGAACTCGCCTATCTCGGGCCACCACTCGGTGAAGATGTCGGGCGGGTCACCGGCGGCGATCGAGGAGAGGAGCTTGGCCGTGCTCGCCGTGGCAGAGCTCGGGATGGCGGTCTCGCTCACGTGGATGCCTGGATGCGTTTTATTGAACTGGGTCGTCATCTGGTTGAGCAACTGCAAGGTCGCACCGGACCACATGGTCCACCATGTGAGGTTTACGACCGACGCGTTGGCTACGCTCGCTGAGCCCATCCCGACCGCGCTGACGACCGCCGCCGTAGCTATCGCCGTCGTGACCTTGGCGAGGCGGCGGTGTTTCAACCATTTCGTACCGTGGGAGCGAGCACCATTTGAGCGCTCGACTGCGTCGGGTGCGTCTCCTCCGCGATGGTTCATACCTTGCTCCTTCCAATTTTGGTGTGGGGCAATTTGCTTCCCCCTTTGTCATTAGTCCTGCGCCTGCAGACTTTGTTGTGAAGGTTTTGCTCGGGCGCCTCAGGTGTGTTTGGCCATAGGCGCCGTGGGGACGAGGTTCTTTTTCGTCCGAAGGGTCGCTCGAGCGCCGGGGGGAGGGCCGGCGCTCTCGCGGATTACAAGCTGCGCCTCTGGGTAACCCGGCCGTTCGATCGGTCGGCTGGTGCCGACTACCGAGAGGAGCTCGGCGAAGCAGACTTTGCCCAACGTCTTGAAGTCCTGGCGGACCGTCGTGAGCGCCGGGGTGTAGAACCGTGCGAAAGGTACATCGTCGAAGCCGACGATGCTGACTTCGGCGGGGACAGGGCGCCCTGCTTCGTGCATGGCGCGAAGGACTCCCAGAGCGATATCGTCGTTGCCGCATAGAAGAGCGGTGACCTTGAGGTCCTGGGCCAACTTTTGGCCCATTTCGTAGCCCCACTCGGCGCTCCAGCCACTGAGGAGCGGTTTGGGCACAGCCACCCCCGCCTGCTCCAGGGCGGAGCGCCAGCCGGACATGCGCCGCGTCTTGCCGGTCCAGCTGGGTATCGACAGGTGGTGGACAGTCTTATGGCCTAGTGACAACAGGTACTGGGTCGCCTCTTTGGCCGCCGTATACTCGTCGATCCAAACCGCAGGCCTCGATGGGACCTCGTCATCAGCCGGAGCGGGCATCAGCGACGCGACCGGTACATCGTTGGGCACGCAGTCGAGCGCCGCCATGCCGGGGCGGTCGAAGGCGATGACTATCAGGGCGCCTGCGGGCTCGAGAGCGCGCTCGACTGCATCGCGCACGTCCGCTAGCGCGGCGTGCTCGATCACGCGGACACCCATGGCAAAGCCGGCTTCGCGCGTCGCCTCCTCGATGCCTTCCAGCGCAGCAGATTGCCCGTACAGGCTGGTGTTGGACGTCAGTACGGTCACCGACTGCACGGGCCCGCCAGCCAGCGCGCGAGCGGCCCTGTTAGGGCGGAAGCCGAGGCGGGCTATCGCGTCGAGGACCGACTCGCGCGTGGAGTTCTTCACGCTCGAACTTTCGTTTATGACCCGCGAGACGGTCTGGTACGAAACGCCGGCAGCCCGGGCCACGTCGCGGATGCTCACAGAGGGTGACCGGTCACCGTTCTCCTTCAATGCTGCAGGCGCTGGCATTGCGTGACCGGTCACAGGTCCTATATTGTGATCGGTCACATTGAGGGTGTCAAGTCACTTCCGCCAGGATTGTTCGGCCCGCTACAAGGAGGAACCATATGGTTGCCGAGGAGACCGCCGCCGGGCTGGAGATCCGCTGGTGTGACGATGCTCTCGGACTGCGCGTCGTTGTGGATGACCAAGGCGTCGCCCGCCTGGCGCACCTTGCGCCGAGGCCTCGTGACCAGATTGAAGCCGGCTTGGGCAAGGCGGTCCCGTCGAGCGGCGAGCCTGGGGCCATCGGCCTTCCGCTCTTGGACGTGGTCGTGGCTGGGAGCGGCCGAAGTTGGTCTGGAAGGCGCTACTGCGAATCGGTCGTCGGCAACCGCATGCGCTACGCCGGTCACACTGAGCGAGAAGGCGCTCAATGGTTCGAACTAGAAGTCTCTCTCGAGGACACTTTCACTGGGCTCCGGGCAAGTGTCACCTACGAGGTCCTCCTCGGTGCGGGTGCATTACGCAGCGCGGTCAGGATGACGAACGGCGGAGCAGCGCCGTTGACCCTCGAATCGGCGACCTCCTTCCTCGGCGGCGACCTCGCGGGCCCTGGCGGCTCGCTCGACGACGCCGAGCTGCTTTGGGCGGAAAACGATTGGCTGGCCGAGGCACGCTGGCAGGCCCGGAGCCTCCGCGACGCACTACCAGATCTCAACCGGGCCGTGCACGGTGCCCGCTCCCGGGGCCGGTTCGCTCTGACGAGCGAAGGGGGTTGGTCTTCAGGTAGCTACTTGCCCCTGGGCGCCGTTGTCAATCGCAAGAGCGGCCATGCCGTGATGTGGCAGATCGAGCACAACGGCGGCTGGCACTGGCAGGTTGGCGAGCACACGGGGGTGGGCCCAGGGTCGACCTATTTGGCGCTTTTGGGCCCAACTGACGTAGAGCACCACTGGCGGCTCACCCTCCAGCCCGGCGAGTCCTTCGAGACCGTCCCGGTCGCGCTCGCCCTCAGCCAAGAGGGTTTCGAGGGCGCTGTCGCCTGCCTCACGAGCTACCGAAGGGCGATCCGCCGCCCCCACCAAGACCACCGCGATCTCCCGGTCATTTTCAACGACTACATGAACACGTTGATGGGCGACCCGTCCACGGAACGTTTGCTCCCGCTCGTCACCGCTGCTGCAAGAGCGGGGGCCGAGTACTTCTGCATCGACTCCGGCTGGTACGCCGAGCTGGGCGAGAGCTGGTGGGACACCGTGGGCGCTTGGGCGCCCTCGAAAAGCAGGTTCCCCAATGGCATCGCAGAGGTGCTCGACCATATCCGGGCCGAAGGAATGGTGCCCGGACTTTGGATCGAGCCTGAGGTCGTCGGGGTGCGCAGCCCGGTTGCGCAGGCGCTCCCTCCGGAGGCCTTCTTCATGCGCCAGGGCGAAAGGGTCGTGGAACAAGGGCGGTACCATCTCGACTTTTGTCACCCGAGCACTAGGCCGCACCTCGACAAAGTCATCGATTTTCTTGTCGAGGACCTGGGCGTCGGGTACCTGAAGATGGACTACAACATAAATGTCGCGCCCGGGACCGATACGGCGTCGGTCGCTGCCGGCGTCGGGTTGTTGGCTCACAACCGGGCGTTCCTGGAGTGGGTTGACGCGCTCCTCGACCGGCATCCCGGCCTCACGATCGAGAGCTGCTCCTCAGGTGGCATGCGGACGGACTACGCGCTGCTGTCGCGCTTCCAGCTCCACTCCACCAGCGACCAGCAGGACTTCTTGCGTTACCCCCCGATCGCGGCAGCGGCACCTGCCGCGATGGCGCCCGAACAAGCAGCCGTCTGGGCCTACCCACAGCCGGAATGGGACGACGACCAGATCGCCTTTGGGCTTTGCAGCGCATTGCTCGCCCGTGTGCATCTTTCCGGGCATATCGATCGGATGAGCGCAGCCCAGCAGCGACTGGTGGCAGACGCGGTCAGCACTTACAAACAGATCAGACCGGACCTTGCGACCGCGGTACCGTTCTGGCCGCTTGGGCTGCCCGCTTGGGACGACCGGTGGGTGGCCCTCGGGATGCGGGTGCGCTCTGGCAGCTATCTGGTTGCTTGGCACCGCGGGCATCTAGGCAACGAACCGCGGACCGACGGCCGAGCGCGCCCCTCGGGCCCCGCCGAGATGGCCCTCCGGGTCGCGCACATGCGCGGCGCGCACGCCGTGGCGGAAGTGCTTTACCCCTCACGGGGCGGCGCGGCGGTCGATTGGAGCTCGTCGACGGGCGAGCTGACGGTGACCCTTCCAAACGCTCCGTCCGCCTGTCTCATCAGGCTCGCGCCAGAGCCGCCCGCCGGTTGACGCTCCCGTACCCCGGGACCTGGCTCGTGTAGGTCGACCCAGCTCGCGCTCTGAGCTCTCCGGCTGCCAGACTGTGAGACTGTGCTAGTCGACCTCGCTTATGGGAGTTCTCAGCTGACTGTCGAGCTGCCCGCCGCCACCTCCCTTGTCGCACCGGAGGACCGGCCCGGTGTGGCAGACGAGCTGAGTGCCGTTAGAGACGCATTGCGGAGCCCGGTGGAAGGGCCAGCCCTTCGTGACATCGTTACGCCCGGGGCACGAGTCGCTATCGCCGTGTGCGACGGCACGCGGCCTCAGCCGCGTCGCCCGATGCTCACGGCGGTCTTGGAGGAGATTGCCGGGACAGTGGACCTGGATGACGTCGTTGTGCTGGTCGCCACAGGCACCCACCGTGGCAACACGCCGGCCGAGCTGGAGGCTTTGTTCGGCCCGGAACTTCTCGCCAAAGTGCGCGTGGTGAACCACGACGCTCGCGACGCGGCCAGCCTCGTCGACCTGGGGACGATGGGTGACGGGGTGCCCGTCAAGCTCAACAGGCAGTGGGTCGACGCAGACATACGCATCACTACGGGCTTCGTCGAGCCCCATTTCTTCGCCGGTTTTTCCGGCGGCCCAAAGCTCGTCGCCCCCGGGCTGGCGGGCCTCGAGACGACCTTGGTCCTCCATGACGCGAGGCGGATCGGCAGCCCCCTGGCCACCTGGGGGGTGATCGAGGGCAACCCGGTTCACGACGACGTCCGGGCGATCGCCCGGGCCACCGGGGTCCATTTTGCTTGCGACGTGGTGCTCAATCGCCGTCACGAGATTGTGGCTGCCTTTGCTGGCGAACTTTTCGCTATGCACCGGGCTGCCACGGCGCAAGCGCGCAAGGTGGCTATGCAGGTTGTACCGCACCGCTTCGACGTGGTGGTGACCTCCAATGCCGGCTTCCCGCTCGACCAAAACCTCTACCAGGCGGTGAAGGGGATGTCGGCGGCTTTCGAGGTCGTACAGCCGGGCGGCCTGATCGTGGTCGCAGCCGAGTGCCGTGACGGTTTCCCCGACCACGGTGAGTTCCGCGACCTGCTCTACTCCATGCGCTCGCCACAGCAATTACTGGATATGCTCGCCGAGCGCACCGAGACGGTCCCTGACCAATGGGAAGCGCAGATCCTCGCCCGAGTCTTACGCGGAGCACGGGTCGCGGTGCATGCCGATGGGCTGACATCCGAGGAACTGTCCCGCGCTTCGCTGTCCGCTGCCGACGATATCGGCGAGACCGTTGCCGATGAGCTACGAAGCAAAGGCGTCGGCGCCACCTGTTGTGCGCTGCCGGCGGGGCCGAGACTATCCCCGTCGTTCGTGCCTGAGCGCTCACCGGTCAGGCGGAGGTTGGCTCCCCACTGAGTGTCCATGTCGCACTCATCTGCTTCCCGCTGATCTTTCTCGCCGAGTTACCCGACAAGACGATGTTCGCCAACCTTTTGATGGCTACGCGTGGAAGACCGTTCCAAGTCTGGTTAGGGGCTGCCGGAGCGTTTGCGGTCCACGTCGTCATTGCCACTACCCTCGGCGTCGCGCTTTTCGCGGTGCTTCCCAGGCGAGTTATAGACGGGGTAGTCGCCGCTATGTTCGCCTTCGGTGCTATCTACGCCTGGCGGGAGGCCACCAAGACGAAGGATGAGCAAGGTGTGGAGGCGCAGCCGGAACACGGCGTAATCGTGACCGCGTTCATCGTGATTTTCTTGGCGGAATGGGGGGACCTGACACAGATCCTCACCGCCAACCTAGCGGCGAAGTACGGCTCTCCCTTGTCGGTTGGCGTCGGGTCGCTTCTGGCGCTGTTTGCCGTAGCGGCGATAGCGGTCGTGAGCGGCCAGGCCCTCCTTCGCTTCGTTAACATCGTCACCATCCGCAAGGTGACGGCAGTAGTGCTGGTGCCTCTCGCGGCATTTTCGTTGTGGACGGCTGTCCGCTAGGACAGCTGTCCCGTGGCCACGCCGCCGACGGGGCTCAGCAACTTCGCCGTCAAGGCTAACTCTCAGCTTCTGACGGGGTTCAAGGGGCCGAAACGGGTCGACATCTCGCACCAGGGCCCATGAACGCGCGAAAAGTCGCGCCAGGCTCGGTCTTTTTCGCCGTCGTCTGGCGCATTTCTATACGCTGATCGACCGCTTGGCGCGAGTTTTATTCGCTTTTCGAATAGAAGTCAGCACGATGGTGCAATGGGGCGGCAGTGGCCTGGTGCGGCAGCAGCCCGACGGCAAATACCGCCGGTGCAAATGGGGCGGGCCGTGCGGCTTAGGGACGAACCCCGTTCCGTCAGGCGGGTTCGTCGCTAAGTGAACGGCCGCCCTGGGCAAGGCCAGGCAAGGCCTGGCCAGGCTAGGCCAGGCCGGGCCAGGCTAAGAGCCCGGGGTGACCCGGCGACGTCTGGCACGGTCTGCCCATACCAGCAGAGCCGCACCGACGACAATTGCCACCGCCCCAAGGACCGCGTACTGGTGGTGGCCTGTCATGGATGAGCCGTGGAGGACGTCGAGACCTTGGAGGAGCCAAACCACACCAAGGGCGCAGATGATCAGCCCGGGAAGCCCGCGAAGCCACATTTCAGTCCTCCGATCATGGTTACGGGCTGGTATACGGCCCGCACGCCCAAATTGCTTCACGCGCCATGGGTGGCCCAACTTTCGTCGGCATAGACGTAATGCTGGGTCGGTGCCTTCTTCTTCTCGCCCGGGAGCTCGGTTGGCAGCGCGTCTGGAGGCGCGCGCCCTGTTGCCGAGCCCGCTCCCGTACCCCGAGGACCTGCCGATCACAGGGCGCAAGGAGGACATCCTTGCCGCGTTGGGTGCCAACCAAGTGGTGATAGTCGCCGGCGAGACCGGGTCGGGCAAGAGCACTCAGCTACCCAAGATGTGCCTGGAGGCGGGCCGGGGGAGCTCCGGCATGATCGGGCATACCCAACCGCGCCGGATCGCGGCCCGCAGCATCGCTGAGCGGGTGGCTGAAGAGCTCGGGGCAACGCTGGGCGGCCCTGTGGGCTACAAGGTCCGGTTCACCGACCGGGTCGGCGACGGCACCCTGGTGAAGGTCATGACCGACGGGGTCCTGCTAGCCGAGCTGCACAGCGACCCGGGGCTGCACAGTTACGACACGATCATCGTCGACGAGGCCCACGAGCGCAGCCTCAACATCGATTTCATCCTCGGTTACCTTAAGCGGCTCCTACCGTCACGGCCGGACCTGCGGGTGATAATCACTTCGGCGACTATCGATACCGACCGGTTCTCGGCCCATTTCGACGACGCCCCCGTAATAGAGGTGTCGGGCCGGGTCTACCCCGTCGAGCTCAGGTACCAGCCGATGAGCCAGGACGCGGACGGGGCGGACGGGGACGGCGCCGTAGACGAGGGCGGCGACATGGAGGCCCCGGACGAGGTGCAGGCTGTCTGCGACGCCGTGGGCGAGCTGTACACCGAGGCG
The DNA here is from genome assembly GCA_963725935.1 of uncultured Acidimicrobiaceae bacterium. GTDB lineage: Bacteria > Actinomycetota > Acidimicrobiia > Acidimicrobiales > Palsa-688 > Fen-671. The sequence continues at coordinate 1,087,933 of CAVSAM010000007.1, forward strand.
CCGGGCGACATCCTCGTTTTCCTCCCCGGGGAAAGGGAGATCCGCGATACGGCGGACGCGCTGGGCAAGATGAACCTGAGCGGCCTCGAAGTCTTGTCCTTGTACGGGCGGCTCAGTTCGGCGGAGCAGCACCGGATTTTCGAGCCGCACGGCGGGCGCCGAGCCGTCCTATCGACAAACGTCGCCGAGACCTCTCTCACCGTCCCGGGGATCCGTTACGTCGTTGACCTTGGGACGGCGCGGATCTCTCGCTACAGCCGGCGCACCAAGGTCCAACGGCTTCCCATCGAGCCTGTTTCGCAGGCGTCCGCCAACCAGCGGGCGGGACGATGCGGCCGGCTCGGTCCAGGGATATGTGTGCGGCTCTACTCGGAGCAGGATTTCGCAGCCCGTCGCCCTTTCACTGAGCCGGAGATATTGCGGACAAATTTGGCATCGGTCGTGCTGCAGATGGCGGCGATCGGGCTCGGAGAGATCGAGGACTTCCCCTTCGTCGACCCACCTGACAAACGCAACGTCAAAGACGGCGTAGCGCTGTTAGAGGAGCTCGGCGCGCTGGTGCTGGCGGAGGAGGCAACGTCGGCCCCACGTCTTACCGGCCTCGGCCGCAAGCTTGCGCAGTTGCCACTCGACCCCAGGCTCGGACGGATGGTCCTCGAAGCGGCGCGCCTCGGCTGCCTCGACGACGTCCTGGTTATAACGGCGGGACTGTCTGTCCAGGACCCGAGGGAGCGCCCAGCCGAAAAGCGCGATGCCGCCGCCGCACTGCACGCCCGTTTTGCCCATGAGACCTCGGACTTCATGTCGTACCTCAAGCTGTGGGACTACCTGGGACAGCGCCAGGCTGAGCTGAGCTCGAGCCAGTTCCGCAGGCTTTGCCGCAAGGAGCTGATCTCGTACCAGAGAGCCCGCGAGTGGCAGGACGTGCACGCTCAGCTGAGCGAGATTTGCCGGCGGCTGGCGCTCGCTCCGCGCGACGACAACCGAGGCCGGGCCAAGCGTCGCAGGGCCTCGGCCGCAAGATCGTCAGGTGCAGGTTCACCGGGCGTTGCTTGCCGGGCTCGTGACTCAGGTCGGAGCCCGTGAAGGCGAGCGCGCCGACTACTCGGCGCCGCGCGGCGCCCGCTTCGCGATCTGGCCAGGCTCGTCGCTGGCAAAGAAGCCCCCCCGCTGGGTCATGGCGGCGGAGCTGGTCGAAACCGGCCGGCTCTGGGCGCGCGTCGTTGCACCGGTCCAGCCCCAGTGGGTTGAGGCAGCGTCCTCCCACTTGCTCAAATGGTCCTACGGCGAGCCTGAATGGGACGCTGCCAGGGGAGCGGCGGTCGTTGCTTCCCGTGCCACTCTTTATGGCCTAGCCGTCGTGCCTGCTAGGCGGGTCGACCTTGCTCGTCTTGACCCCGAAGGCGCCCGCGAAATGTTCATCCGCCACGCGCTCGTGGAAGGCGATTGGGACGCCGCCCCCGCCTTCGTAGCTGCAAACCGTGAGCTGCTGGACAGTTTGCGCGCTCTCCTGCAGCGCGCCCGGCGCCACGACCTCATGGTCGGCGAGCAGGCCTTGTTCGACTTCTACAGCGCACGGGTCGGCCCGGAGGTCACCTCCGGGCCGGGGTTCAACGGGTGGTTCAGGCGCGCAGGCCACGCTGGGCTCGACGCAGCGCCCGAAGACTTGTGGAGCGGGTCAGGGGCCGAAGTCGCCGGGTTCCCCGATGTTTCGGCAGGCTTCCCCGACGTATGGGCAGCGGACCAGGCTGGGCCGCTACCTCTCCGTTACGAGTGGGAGCCTGGTGCGCAAGACGATGGCGTGTCCGTCGAAGTACCCCTGGCACAGCTTGCGAGATTGGCCGGCGAGGGCCTCGAGTGGCAGGTGCCAGGCCTCCGCGAGGAATTGGTCCTGGCACTGCTGCGAGCGCTCCCGAAGGACCTCCGCAGGGAGCTCGTCCCGGTGGCACAACACGCCAGGGAGTTCGTGGCCAAAGCCGGTCCCTCGGACGGGCCGCTTCTCCAAGTGCTCGCCAAGCAGATGAGCGCAGTCGCAGATGTTCACATATCCCCGGAAGACTTCGACTGGGCGAAGGTGCCTGAGTACCTTCGGCCGACTTTCGCGATCCTGGGCGAGGATGGCCAGGTCCTAGCTCGCGGCAAGGTCGTTGCCGACCTCTACAGGCAGCTGCGTCCCCAGCTTGACGGCGCGCTGCAGGCGGCGGCGGCGAGAGCTCCCTTCGCAGGACGTCGGTCCGTCTCGTGGGACTTCGGAGATCTTCCCAAGACGTTCGAGCCCGAGTGGCACGGGTACCGGCTGCGCGGCTACCCGGCTCTCGTAGACGATGGCGAGGGCGTGACCGTGCGGGTTTTCTCCGAAGGCGCAAGCCAACGTGCGGCGATGGCGGACGGTGCCCGTCGGTTGCTGTTGCTCAACCTGCCCTCTCGCCGGGCTCTCGTAGACAGCCTGGAGCGCCAGCTCGATAACCGCACCAAGCTGGCGCTGGGAGCGCTCTCCCTCCCGCCGTACCGTTCGACACGAGAGCTGGCAGAGGACGCTCTCGCTGCGGCCATAGACCAGGTCGTCGCTTCCGAGGGCGGCCCGCCCTGGCGGGCAGCCGACTTCGATGCTCTTGTCACAGCAGTTCGCCAACGGGTCGAGCCCGTCGCGAGGAAGGGCGTCGTGGCCGCGGGGCGCATCATTTCCAAGTTGCAGGAGCTGGGCCGTCGTACCGGCGAGCTCTCTGGGAAGGCGACGGCGGCTGGCTCTCCGATTGCTGCCGCCTTGGCGGATATCGCTGCCCAATTGGCGGATATCGCGGGCCCGACGGTTCGTGAGCCGCGCCGGCCTCGGCCGCCTCGCTGACATCGAGCGCTACCTGGGCGCGGTCGATCGTCGGCTCGAGAAACTTCCTACCGACCCCCGTCGCGACCTCGCGCTCACCCAGAGGGTTCAGGCGCTTCAGCAAAAACTGGACAAGGCGGACGCTGTGCCTGGCGCCGACCGCGACGCACTCGTCGAGGTGCGCTGGATGGTCGAGGAACTGCGCGTGAGCCTCTTCGCCCAGTCTCTCGGGACGCGGACGCCTGTGAGCGAGGAACGCATCAGCAGGGCGATCGAGCGCGCGCTTCCCGCGTCCTGACAGTCGAAGCAGTCAACCGAGTAGGAGGAAGCGGGCCCTCCGCGAGCAGCGGCGTGTGACGCCTTCGCACGACGACGGCGCTCCATCACTCGCGCACATCGCCTGTGCGGCCTTTTTTGTCCAGGTTCTAGCCTCAATGCTCTTGCTGGTGGGGGCTGCGGGTTATAGAGTGGATGGAAGTGGAGTACCGGGGTGATGTCTACCCTATCTTTGAGAGCGGGAGCCGACAGTGGAGCCGTTGTTTGGGAGGTTTGAGCACTCCCTGGACAGCAAGGGGCGAGTCATCGTCCCCGCACCGCTGCGCCACCGTTTCGAACGGGAACAGAACGCGGCTGTCATCTCCTTCTACCAAGAGAAGTGCCTCGCACTTTGGCCACCCGCAGAGTTCAACCGCAGGCTCGCGACGGTGATGGAGGTCCAGGACTTGGACGCCGACCACAGGCAGGCGGCCCGGATGATCGCAGCACACTCCTCCAGCGTCGACATCGACACGCAATGGCGGATCACCGTCCCGAGCCCTTGCAGGCAATGGGCGGAACTCGACATCGAGCGCCCCGTAGTGGTGGTAGGCGCCCTCGACCGCATCGAGTTATGGCAAGTCGACATCTTCCGGGAACGCATGGCCGACAGCATGGAGAGCCTGGCCAACGGCTCGAGCCAACTTTTCAAACCGCCCGGGATTGTGGCGGCGCCATGAGCGTCGCCAGCCCGGCTCGGGCTTATACGCAGCCCCTTGACCAGCAGGACGGGAGTCCCCTTCTCCACCTGCCCAGTCCCATGTTCCCGGAGAGAAAACCCGGGGCAGTGCTGGCCGAGGGGCTGAGTATGAGCCCGAAAAAGCTGCCTGATAATAAGCAGTCAGATAATAAACCCGCGGACGGCCAAAGTCCTGGCGCGCCCGTTCCGGGGACGGCCTTCGGTCACCTGCCGGTCATGCTCGAAGAAGTAATCGACATGTTCGCCGGCGTCCCTGAGGGGGTGGTGCTCGATGCGACGGTCGGTGGCGGCGGTCACGCGCTCGCGCTGCTGAACGCCTTTCCTCAGTTGAGTGTCGTCGGCCTCGACCAAGACCAAGAGGCGGTGGCTGCCGCCAAGTCGGTGCTAGAGCCGTTCGGGGCTAGGGGAGTGGTCGTGAGGGCACGCTTCGACCGCCTGGGTACGGTCCTCGACGACCTAGGCGTCGGGGTGCTCTCCGGGGCCATTTTCGACCTCGGTGTGAGCTCCCCGCAGCTCGACAGGCCAGAGCGAGGTTTCAGCTACCGCTTCGACGGGCCGCTGGACATGCGCATGGACCGCTCGCAGGGGTTGACCGCCGCCAATGTCGTCAACGAGAGCAACGAAGCAGCGCTCGCAAGGCTCTTCGCCCTCCACGGTGAGACCAGTTTTGCCCGCCGGATAGCGGCGGCCATCGTCGCCGCGCGACCGCTGACGACCACCCAGCAGTTGGCCGACGTCGTGAGCTCGGCGGTACCCGCCGCCGCTCGGCGCCGTGGCCACCCGGCCAAGAGGGTGTTCCAGGCGCTGCGGGTGGCGGTCAATTCAGAGCTCGAGGTGCTCCCGCTCGCCATCGACGCCGCCTTGGAGCGCTTGGCCCCGGGAGGGCGCATTGTGGTGCTGGCGTACCACTCGGGGGAGGACCGCTTAGTAAAGCAAAGGCTCGTATACGCGGCGACGGGCGGCTGCAACTGCCCCCCAGGCCTGCCGTGCGTCTGCGGTGCCGTCCCGACGGTGCGCCTGCTAAACCGGGGCGCCCGCAAGCCGTCGGCCGAAGAAGTGGCCGCCAACCCGCGAGCTGAGAGCGCCCGTCTGCGTGCCGCCGAGGCACTTCCATTGGTTGAAAGGAGGCCGCGGTGACGCCGGCCGAACCCGGGTGGGAGGTCCAGTCGGCGGAGTTCTCCGCGGCAGGCCTCCTCCATGACACTGAGCCCTTTAGCGACGACTACGGCTCCGAGCCCTCTCGCGAGGACCATGACGCCGATAGCTTTGACGAACGTCGACGCCACCTCCGCCTGGTGCGCGAGCAGGCGAGGAGGCGTGCCAATGGGAGGCGTTTGCTGGTGTCAGCCGGTATCGGCCTCCTCGGCGTCTTTTGCCTTGGCCTCGTGACGCTTCACGTTCTGATCGCCGAGAACCAGTTCACCCTCGACCGGCTCACGCAGACAGCGGCGACCGAGCAGGCGAGCTACGAGAAACTTCGCTTGCAGGTGGCTCAGCTGGAGGCCCCGGCGCGTATCGTCGAGGATGCCGAAGGCAAGCTGAGCCTTGGTCAGCCAGGCTCGGTGATATACCTGCCCGCTACTGACCCGCGAGCGACAGATGGCGGCGGCACCGCACCCGCCAGCCCCGGACCGGCCGGCTCAGGCTCGGCGGGCTCAGCCTCGGGTGGCGCAGTGGCGGCTCCTCAGGGCGATGCGGACTGGCCCTCTATAAAGCCGTACCTGAGCGGGAGCCCGTGAAACGCGAGGTCAGCGGTCACAGGACGCGCAGCATCTGGCGTTTCTGTGCCTCACTGGCGCTCATGAGCGCCGGGCTGGGCGCTATCGTCGCTCGCCTCCTGTTCGTGCAAGGCATAAACGCGGCGACGTACCAGGCGGACGCACGCTCCGAGTACGTGCACGAATTTTCCTTTCTCGGGGAGCGAGGGGCGATCCTGGACCGCAACGGCAACGAGCTTGCGATGTCTGTACCTATGACGACCGTGTTCGGCGACCCTTATCAGGTCACCAACCCGGGCCAGGAGGCCAGGGCGCTTTCGATGGCGCTCGGACTACCTGAGCCCACGTTGCAGGCGGATCTCAGCGAGCCGAGCGGCTTTGTCTACCTCGCCAGGACGGTCCCTGACGCGACCGCGGCGAAGGTCGACAAACTGGTCACCGACGGCGTGGTGCCCGGTGTGTACACGATGCAAGAGCCGAAGCGGTTCGACCCCTCAGGGCAGCTGGCCGCACCTCTGATTGGGATGGTGGGCACCGACGGAACGGGCCTGTCCGGGCTCGAGTACCAGTACAACAGGCTCCTCGCGGGCAGGCCGGGCAAGCTCGTGGAGGACATGGACCCGGCCGGCGGACAGATCCCCGGGGGGCTCCAGGAGTACCAGGCCCCGGTCCGCGGCGACGACCTCGTCCTTTCCATCGACGAACCATTGCAATACGACGCCGAGCAGGCGTTGGCGCGCGCCATTGTCGCCGCTCAGGCCAACAGCGGGATCGCCCTGATCATGAACTCCCGGACTGGTGAGCTCTTGGCCGTCGCACAGCTCACGATGCCCAACCGTTCGGAGCCCACCACTATGAGCGAGCCACCAGCCCTCCCGGTGTGGTTCGTCCCACCGGGGGCCGTCTCGGGCCACGGCGCAAGCGTCGCCAGCGATCAGCCCGTCGAGGCGCCGTCCGCCTCGGCGTTCACCACGGTCTACGAGCCGGGGTCCGTGGAAAAGCTCGTTACGGTCTCTGCCGCATTGGCGACCAAAGCGGTGCAGCCCAACGATTATTTCTCCGTACCTGACCCGTACTATGTCGCCGGCACCCAGTTCAGCGACGCCTGGGTGCACCCGACGCTTTACTGGAGCATCCCCAACATAATTGCCCATTCATCAGATATCGGTACCATAGAAATAGCCCAGCGCATGGGAATGCCCGAATTGGTCAAGTACATCCACGCCTTTGGCATAGGGCAGCGGACCGACATCGGTTTCCCGGGCGAGTCCGCGGGTATCGTGCCCGGTCCATCGCAGTGGTCGGGGACCTCGATCGCGACCGTGCCGATCGGCCAGGGCATAGCGGTTACCGCAGTGCAAATGCTCGCCGCGTACAACACGATCGCAAATGGCGGTGTTTACGTGGCACCCCGCCTCGCCGACGGCTACGTAGACGCGAACGGGATGGAGCACCTGTTCCCCGTTCAGCCATCTCATAGGGTGGTCAGCACGACGGTCGCGAACGAGATGACCTCGATGCTCGAGGGAGTGGTGCGGGTCGGGACAGGAATGGCGGCAAACCTCGAGCCCTATACGGTCGCGGGCAAGACCGGGACCGCGCTGTTGACTTTGCCGGGCGGCGGTTACAGCAACGACGATTTCGTGTCGAGTTTTGCCGGCTTCGTCCCCGCTGAGAACCCAGCTATCACCGCAATGGTCGTGGTGAACGGCACCCATCAGTACGGGGCCGTGGCGTCGGCACCCGTGTTCGCAACGATCGTTCGTGACGCGCTCCAAGAGCTCGGGATCCCGCCCCACAAACCGGCGCCCCCGCTGCCCGGGGTCCCCCTCGCTACTCCCTACTACGACGAGGGCGAAGCGGCCGGGCCAGTCTTGCCGGGGCTGTCGGGCACGCCGCAGGTACAGGTGGGCTCGCCATCCGGGGGTGCTGCCTCGACCACCTCGACCACCTCGACCACCTCGATCGCGACGACTACGACCACCACCCTGGCGGGCGCGACCACTGCCTCGGCCGGCACGGCCACAACGACCGCGCCGGTCACCCAGGCCACAACGACCACGCCCACCGCGCCGGTCACCCAGGCCACGACGCCTGGCAGCCAGGCCACGACTACCACGAGCGAGGACGCCGTTGTGACGACCGTCGTAGAACCGGCTCAGGGGCAGCCCGTTCCCACAACGCTCCCGGACTCAGCATCGACCGGCCAGTAGGGTCGGGCCAGTAGGGTCGGGAGCTTGACGAGGCCGAGTGTGCGCTTGGGAGCTTTGCTCGCAGCGGCTGAGCTTGACGCCGCCGAAATCGTGCCTGACGACCGCGTGCCTGATTGCCCGACTGTCAACGATTGCGTGGTTAACGACCCCATGGTCAACGACATAGTGATCGCCTCGGGCGAGGTCAGGCCGGGCGCGCTGTTCGCCTGTGTCCCGGGCAGCCGGGCCGATGGCCACGACTACGCACATGACGCCGTCCAGCGGGGGGCAGTTGCGCTCCTGTCCGAACGTCCTGCCAGTGCGGGCGTCCCCGAAGTCGTGGTGCCCTCCGTGCGACGGGCACTGGGGCCTGTTTCGGCGGCCTTTTGGGGTTATCCCTCCCAGGCCATGCGTGTTGTCGGGGTGACCGGGACAAATGGTAAGACGACGACCTGCGCCCTTTTGGCTGGCATTTTTGACGCGCAAGGTTGGGACGCAGGGGTAATCGGCACGCTTAGCGGCGAGCGCACCACGCCTGAGGCACCGGTGCTACAACGGCGCCTCGCCGAAATGCGAGAGCTCGGCAAGGCCGCAGTGGCCATCGAGGTCTCATCCCACTCCCTGGACCAGCACCGGGTCGGGGGTACCCACTTTGCGGCAGGGATCTTCACCAATTTGAGCCAAGACCACCTGGACTACCACGGGACGATGGAGGCCTACTTCGCCTCCAAGGCACGGTTGTTCACGGGTTGTGGCGTACCCGTGGCCGTCGTCAACCGGGCCGACCCTTGGGGCACCCGCCTGGTCGAGATGTTGTCGGGCGCCGATGTCCGCCTTGTGACCTTCGCGCCAAGTGACGCCACCGAGATTGCCCTGGGCCGGCGCAGCTCGTCGTTCTCGTGGCAGGGCGGGCGGCTCGAGCTTCAGATGCCGGGCAGGTTCAACATCGCCAACGCGGTGGCGGCAGCGACGGCCGCCCGGGAACTGGGGGCGAACTGGGACGCCATAAGCGGAGGGCTTGCGTCGGTCCAGCCTGTGCGGGGCAGGTTCCAAGAGGTGGACGAGGGCCAACCCTTCACTGTGCTGGTCGACTTTGCCCACACTCCGGCGGCACTCGCCGAGGCCTTGCGGGCGGCACGGGACCTGGCCAACAAGCCCCGTCCGGGCCACGACTCGGGGCGTGTGATCGTGGTTTTCGGTGCCGGCGGTGACAGGGACCGGGCTAAACGCCCGCTTATGGGCGGTGTGGCGAGCGACCTTGCTGATGTCGTGGTCATCACCTCCGACAACCCAAGAAGTGAAAAACCATTGTCCATCATCGAGGAAATAGCGAGCGGTACCCACGGGGCCCCGCCCCTCATCGATGGCGACCGTGCCGGAGCGATCAGTGGTGCCCTGGAGGCGGCGGAGCCGGGGGACGTCGTTTTGATAGCAGGCAAGGGCCACGAGACGGGCCAGGACTTCGGGAGCCACGTCGAGCAGTTCGACGATGTGCTGGTAGCGCGCGAAGCCCTGAGGCGGCTCCTGCAATGAAGGCGCTACTGATCGCCGGCGGTGTCGCTTTGCTGGTCGCCATCCTCGGCACGCCGTTGTTGATAGCCCAGCTGCGAGCGCGGGGGATCGGGCAACAAATTCGTGAAGACGGCCCCACTGGCCACTTTTCCAAGGCTGGCACTCCCACGATGGGCGGCCTTGCGATCATGGGGTCGGCAGTGGTCGGCTACAGCGTCGCCCACGTCTCAGCCACTTTCACGACGCGCGGGCTCGTGGGCATGCTGACAATTTGCGCTATGGCTCTGGTCGGGTTCTGCGACGACTGGCTGAAAGTTACCCGGCAGCGCAGCCTCGGGCTCAACAAACGGGCCAAGATCGCCGGCCAGTTCGCCGTGGCAATTACCTTCGCGATCGTTTCGGTTACGTGGTTGAAGGTCGATACACATCTTTCCTTCACCCGCTTCAACTCGCTCGGGTTGCAACTCGGCAACGTGGGCTGGGTGGTCTTCGCCGTTCTATTGATAGTTGGGACCACAAATGCGGTCAACCTCACAGATGGCCTGGACGGGCTTGCGGCGGGGTCTTCAGCCTTCACCTTCGTAGCGTTCACGGTGATCGGTTTTTACCAATTGAGGCATGAGGTCATGTACCGGAACCCGGCCTCGCTGGACGAAGCAGTCATGGCCGCCGCCATGATCGGCGCCTGTGCAGGTTTTCTCTGGTGGAACGCCGCGCCCGCTCAGATATTCATGGGGGACACGGGTTCTCTCGGCATTGGCGCTGCGGTCGCCGTGTTCGCCCTGCTCGAGAACGTCGACCTTCTCCTGCCGCTCATCGGCGGTCTCTACGTCATCGAGACCCTGTCGGTGATCGCCCAGGTGACCAGCTACCGCGCCTTCGGACGGCGGGTGTTCCGGATGGCACCGGTCCACCACCACTTCGAACTGCTCGGTTGGCCCGAGACAACCGTAATAGTGCGGTTCTGGATCCTCGCGGGGGCATTCACAGCCCTTGCCCTCGGGGTCTTCTATGCGGATTTCCTCGCCCACGGGGGAACGTCATGAACATCCCAGGTCGCGCGCTCGTGATCGGGTACGGCCTCTCGGGCCGCGCTGCTGCTCACTGGTTGGCAAGCCACGGCTCGGAGGTTGTGGTCCTTGAAGACGACCCAGAAGTAGCCCGGGAGGCCCAGGTATCGGTCGAAGCGCCCGGTCTAACGGTCCAGATCGGGCGCGGGCCGGAGCGGGCGGAGAAGCTTGCTTGTAGTGCCGACCTGGTAGTCCCCAGCCCGGGCGTGCCGGTAGGCCATCCTGCGCTCGTAGCAGCGAAGGCCTTCGGCGTCGACGTCCTATCCGAAATTGAGCTGGGTTGGCAGGTGCTCGACGGGATGGGCAGCGGCCCGGGCGAGCGCCAGGGACTTGTGGCAATTACCGGCACCAACGGCAAGACCACCGTCACAAAGTTGGTGGTGGCAATGCTCGCTTCTTCTGGCAAGGAGGCGGTCGCCGCCGGGAATGTCGGGTACCCTCTGCTGGAGGCAGTTGGCCGCATTTCCCCTGGGAGTGAGGGGGTTCTCGTGGCCGAGGTCTCGTCGTTCCAGCTGGAGTACACGAGGAAGTTCCGTCCTGACGTCAGCTGCTGGCTCAATTTTGCCCCTGACCACCTGGACTGGCACCCGACCCTTGACCAGTACTCAAGGGCGAAAGCCAAGATCTGGGCGTCCCAGGGGCCTGGCTGTGTTGCGGTCGTCAACGCTGACGACCCGGCGGTGAGCCGGGCGGCGGGCAACATCCCTACCGGCGTTGAAGTCGTCTCCTTCGGTGCCGCGCTGGCCGAGCCGGTGTGGCGTGTCAGTCCCGACGGGATCTCTGGCCCACACGGTTTCTTCCTGCCGGCCGGGGACCTCCCACGGGCATTGCCCCACGACCTTGCGAACACGGCGGCAGCTCTCGCCGTTGCCATGGCCGCCGGAGCAAGCCCTGAAGGCTGCAAACTAGCTGCCGCCAGCACGCTCCCACCCGCGCACCGCGTGCAACTGGTGGGGCAATTCGGGGGTGTTGCCTGGTACGACGATTCCAAAGCCACTACGCCCGCAGCCGTGCGGGCGGGAGTCAGTGGCTTCACCTCGGTGGTGCTGATCGCCGGAGGACGCAACAAGGGTCTCGACCTTTCCGACCTAGCAAGCACGGTCCCCCCGGTCAGGGCCGTCGTAGCGATAGGGGAGGCTTCCGACGAGGTGACGGCGGCGTTTTTCAAGCTGGTCCCCGTGCGCCAGGCAGGATCCATGAGCGAAGCCGTCGACGCCGCGACCAGCATTGCAGCACCCGGTGATGTCGTCGTGCTCTCGCCGGGTTGCGCGAGCTTCGACTGGTACTCGAACTACAAAGAGCGCGGTGAACATTTCACCGCACTCGTAAAGGATAAATTGCGCTCCGAACTGAACGGGGCACAGAGAGCGGAGGGTGACCCAAAGTGACGATGGCAGCAAGCTTCGGTGGCACACGAACAGCCGGCGTGGCGGTGCGGACCGGGACTCGGCGGTCCAGTTACCTGTTCCTCATCGCCATTGTGGCGGTGCTATCAGTAGTCGGGCTTGTAATGGTCCTGTCGGCTTCCTCGGTAGCCAGCCTCCGCACGTTCGGCACGCCCTGGTACTACTTCGAACGCCAGGGGATCTACCTGTGCCTTGGGGCGGTGGCCTTTTTCGTAGCTCAGGGCATCCGGATCTCTTTCTGGCAGCGCCTGGCCAGACCCCTCATGGTCCTCGCCGGGGCGGCGTTGTTGGCTGTGCTGTTCGTTGGCCGCAGTGCGGGCGGGGCGTCCAGGTGGCTCGGCACGGGCACGTTCGGTTTCCAGCCGTCGGAGCTGGCGAAATTGGCACTCGTGCTGTTCGCTGCCGACGTGCTCTCGCGCCGCGAGAGCACCCCTGACTGGGTTTATCGAGCCACCCCCGTACTGCTGGGGATGGTCGCTTTTGTGCTTTTGATAATGAAGCAACCTGATATGGGGACGGCGGTCGTACTTTGCTGTTGTGGCGCCGCGGTGCTCTTTGCTGGTGGCATGCCTACCGCTCCGCTGTTGGGGTTGGGTGCGGTCGGAGGTTTGCTCGGCTTCCTCGTGGCCGGTTCGGCGAGCTACCGGGCGGCGCGGCTGATGTCGTTCCTTCACCCTTTCTCGCACGCCAGCACCACCGGTTACCAATCCGTCCAGGCCCTCATCGCTCTAGGCGGTGGCCACTGGTTCGGGACCGGTATAGGCCAAAGCGTTGCGGCCTGGGGATATCTCCCGAACCAGTACACCGATTTTATTTTCGCCGTCATAGGCCAAGAGACCGGCTTCGCCGGGAGCTTGGTCGTGATTTGCCTGTTCGCAGCGATCGGTATTGTCGGGGCCCAGGTGGCCTGGCGTGCACCTACCACTTTCGAGAGCCTGCTCGCCGCGGGGATTACTGCGTGGCTCATCTCGCAGGTGATGATCAATGTCGGCGCAGTCGCGGGCTTGCTGCCCGTCACCGGGGTGCCGCTGCCCTTTATCTCCTATGGAGGGACCTCGCTCATAATCGTCCTGTTCGCGACCGGCCTGTTGGCGAACGTTGCCCGGCGCTGCTCTGGCCCCGTCACCGCCGCGGCCCCGACCGGCGGACGGGTCACAGCAGTGAAGGCCCCCGGCGACCCGCGCCGGCCACGTCGGGTCGCGTCGGCCCAGGCCCAGCGAGGCCGATGACTAGCGGCACTTGGGCAGTGATAGCCGGCGGGGGTACCGGCGGCCACCTCTACCCCGGCATCGCCGTGGCAGGGGCTCTGGTCCAGCGCGGCCATGACCCGGCCACGCTCCGCTTCGTCGGCGCCCGGCGAGGGGTGGAGGCAAAAGCCCGGGCGCTGGATGGCTTCCCGGTCACCCTGCTGCCTGGCAGGGGTCTCGTCCGGCGGCTGTCGCTAAGGAGCTTCGCCACCAATTCCGAGGCGGTCGCGGGTTTGTGCGCCGCCGTAGCGATAGCAGTGTTCTCGTTTTCGAAATGGCGGCCGGCGGTCGTTATTTCGCTGGGGGGCTATGCCAGTTTCGCCTGCGTGGTGGCTGCGGCGCTGTGGCGGGTCCCGATCGTGGTCGTAAACGTGGACGCCGTTCCTGGTGTTGCCAACCGACTGGCCGCCCGGGCAGCGGCCGCTTCGGCGGTGAGCTCGCCCGAGGTCCGCCTTCCGCGCTCGGTTGTCACAGGGGTCCCGGTTAGAGCGGAGCTCGCTGGCATCGACCGGTGCCCTGCGGCCAGGACGGCCGCTCGAGAGCGCCTCGGGCTCCCCGCTAACGCCCAGGTGGTGGCTGTCTCAGGCGGCTCGCTCGGCTCTTTGCGGATCAACCGCGCCACGCTGGATCTCGCCGAGATTTGGGCGGGCCGTACCGATGTCGCCATCCGCCACGTGGTGGGCCGTCGCGACTGGGGCGATATCCGCATGCAGCCCGTCCCGCTCGGGGGCCTCGTCTATCAGCAGGTCGAGTACGAACACGACATGGTGTCGCTTTACTCTGCCGCCGACGTCGCGGTGCAACGGGCCGGGGCCAACACGGTCGCGGAGCTGGCCCTGGCCGGCGTCCCGGCGGTGCTGGTGCCGCTACCCGGTTCCCCCGGCGATCACCAGGGGGCAAACGCGAGGTTGCTAGCCAGCGTCGGCGGTGCTGTCGTAGTCCCCGACGAGGAACTTGACGGTGCTCGCCTGGCAAAAGAGCTTGATACGCTCCTAGCCGACCCCGGGCGCCTGGCCAGCATGGGCGAAGCACTCAAGGGCCTTGGGCGTGCAGGGGCGGCCGAGGCGGTGGCGCAGCTGGCTGAAGAGCATGCTCGCCCAGGGCCGGTCGCACACGCAACGAGGAACGCAGGGGAGGGAGACGCCAGTGGCGCCTGAGGCCCCACCAGCCGGGCCCCGCCAGGAACTGCCTGACCTGGACGGCACACCGCTCCGCTTCCATGTCGTGGGGGTGGGCGGTGCCGCAATGAACGGGATTGCCGCCTTGCTGGTTGCCATGGGCCACAGCGTCTCGGGGAGCGACCTGCAAAGCTCGCCAGTCCTCGAGCGCCTTGACGGTCTCGGGGCACGCACGTTCATCGGCCATGACCCGTCAAATGTGGGCGAAGCGGAGATCGTCGCGTTTTCGACAGCCGTGAACGCGAGCAACGTCGAGCTCGTGGAAGCCAGGCGGAGAGGGATCCCGACGCTGACCAGAGCGGAGGTGCTCGCGGGCATCTGCCACACGCGCCGAACTCTCGCAGTGAGCGGCACCCACGGCAAGACGACCACGACGGCAATGCTCGCCGCGGTCCTTGTGGAGGCGGGCTTTGAGCCGAGTTTCCTCGTCGGGGGTGAGCTGCCCGGTGGCCATGGAGGCGCGAGCTGGGGGAGCGGCGAGCGGTTCGTGGTCGAGGCCGACGAGTCCGATGGGACCTTTCTCCGCTTGGGCGCAGAGGGCGTCGTCGTTACCAACGTCGAGGTCGACCATCTGGATTACTACGGCGACGAGGCTTCCATCGCCAGAGCGTTCCAGCAGTTCGTGGAGCAGGCGCCCGGCGCACGGGTCGTATGTGCTGACGACCCGGGGTCGGCGGCACTCGCGCGCGCCGTTCCCGGCGTGACCACCTATGGCGCCTCCGAGGGCTCCAACTACAGGATCTCCGCCGTCCAGCTCTCGGCCTTGGCCGCAAGCTTCGAGCTGCGCACCCCCGGTCGGAGCCTGGGCCGCTTCCAGCTCGCCGTCCCGGGCCTGCACAACGTGCTCAACGCAACGGCCGCGATCGCGATGTCGCTCGAGGTGGGTGCCGAGCCTGATGCGGCCAGAGCTGCGCTGGCGGCTTTCTCAGGCGTCGGGCGCCGGTACGAACTTCGCGGACTTGCCAACGGCGTTACCTACATCGACGATTACGCGCGACAACCCCGGCAAGGTCCGCGCCACTTTGGCCACGGCCGGCAACGGAGGCTGGGGACGCGTGATGGCGGTGTTCCAACCGCACCGCTACTCCCGCACGGCAACGCTGTTCGGTGATTTCGCCGACGCGTTCGAGGGTGCCGACCTGGTCGTGGTCACCGGTCTCTACTCAGCCGGCGAACAGCCTCTGCCCGGCGTCAGCGGAAGGCTCGTGGCGGACGCCATCAGAGCGGCGCACCCAGCTCAGGCTGTGGAGTACGCAGAGACGCGCGCTGAGCTTGTCGCAGTGCTGGAGCGTGTGCTGCGTCCCGGCGACCTTTGCCTGACGATGAGCGCTGGCGACCTGACGACTCTTCCGGACGAGCTTTTGGAGCGCGCCGCACAGCAGGGGAGGGCCCCGAGATGAGCCAGACGACTGTGCCGCCCCGTCCACCCCAGGCGCCGCCCCGTCCACCCATGCCCCCTCAGCACTTCATGGGGGACATCCCGCCCGTCGACCCGCGCTTCAGAAGGCGATGGGCCGAGGCACGCCGCCATGAGGGTCGCCGCCGCCTGCGGGCCATCGGCAGCCTGTTGGCTGTCGTCGCGGCCGCCGCCGCGTGTATCGGGCTCCTTCATTCTCCGCTGTTCCGGGTCAGGGACGTGGAGGTCCGCGGGAGCGCCCACACGCCCCGAGCTCTGGTGGTACTGGCGGCGGGGCTGTCCGGTCCGGACAACGGCACCCTCATGATCGATGCGGGCACGGAGCGCGCCGAGAGGGCTGTCGAAGCCCTGCCCTGGGTGGCCACCGCAACCTTCAGCAGGCACTGGCCATGGACAGTCGTGATAGCGATCAAAGAGCGGTCGCCCGCGGCCCTGATCGTCTCGGGAGGTGCCGTCGAGGAGGTAGACGCGACCGGGCGCGTGCTCGAGGTGGTGCCGCCACATGAAGCGCCGCCGTCACTACCGGTGGTACTCGGCGCGCAGGGTGCACAACCGGGTTCGGACGTTTCGCCGGCTCCAGGGCTGGCTAGTCCAGCCCTGGAGGAGCTCTTAGGAGCGGCGGGGGCAACCCCGCCCGCCCTGGCTGAGCGCAGGCTGCAGTTGGCCTACTCCGCACAAATGGGGCTTGTTGCGCATGTTGGCACAGGCCCGGCGCTGGTGTTACTCGGGGAGCCGTCGGGCTTGTCGACGAAGTTGGCTGTCTTGGAAGAGCTCGCAAGCCGGGTCGGCCTGGACGGGTATTCGCAGGTGGACCTCACGGTGCCGGAGCGGCCGGCGCTAACGCCGCTGCCGAATTCAGGCAACAACTGACCTGCCACTTGATCACCAAGTGACACGGGGGCTAACGTTGTTCAACTGTACGTAGAGCTTGAGCAACTCTAACCCTTTAGTTTAGGTCCAGGGTCGTATAAGGCACAAGGCCGCGGGAGAGGTTTTTATGCCGAGCGAACCGTCAAGACCAAAGAGCCGTTGAGGAAAGGTGCGATGGCCGGCACAGCGCAGAACTACATAGCGGTAATCAAGGTCGTAGGCATCGGCGGCGGTGGCGTTAATGCTGTCAACAGGATGATCGACGCCGGGCTGAAAGGCGTCGAGTTCATCGCGATCAACACCGACGCGCAGGCGTTGCTCATGAGCGACGCCGACGTGAAGCTCGACATCGGCCGGCAATTGACGAGAGGGCTCGGTGCGGGAAGTGACCCAGAGATCGGGCGCCTTGCCGCCGAAGAGCACCGCGACGAGATCGAAGAGGTCCTCAAGGGCGCGGACATGGTGTTCATTACCGCGGGCAAGGGTGGAGGGACCGGCACCGGCGGTGCGCCGGTTGTGGCTGAGGTCGCAAAATCCGTGGGAGCGCTGACCATCGGCGTTGTCACGCGGCCCTTCGCGTTCGAAGGGCGCAAGCGCGCGGTTCAGGCCGATGTGGGGATCCAGCGTCTTAAGGAAAAAGTGGACACTTTGATCGTCATACCGAACGACCGCTTGATCGTCGTGTCTAACGCCAAGACAACCATGGTCGGTGCCTTCAAGATGGCGGACGAGGTCCTGTTGCACGGGGTTCAGGGGATCACCGAGCTCATCACGACGCCAGGGCTGATAAACACCGATTTCGCCGACGTCAAGATGGTCATGACCAATGCCGGCACGGCGATCATGGGCATCGGCTCGGCTTCAGGTGACGGGCGGGCAGTAGCGGCAGCCAAGATGGCGGTGACTTCGCCGTTGCTCGAGGCGTCCATCGAAGGAGCACGCGGCATCCTGCTCAACATCGCCGGCGGCCCTGACCTCGGGTTGTTCGAGGTCAATGAGGCTGCGGAGATAATCCACGCGGCCGCCCACCCTGACGCGAACATCATCTTCGGCCAGGTCATTGACGAAGGAATGGGCGACGAGGTGCGCGTCACGGTGATCGCCGCCGGCTTTGATCCCGTTGACGGCCCCCCAGGGCAGGCTCAGCTCGACGAGCGCGCCACGGCGGCTCCGCGCAGGGCGCTTGGCCTCGTAGATGCGGAGGCGCAGATGGCGGCTGCTGGCCTCAGCTTTGGGGACGAGGACGATTTCGACGTCCCCCCGTTCCTCAAGTAGCTCCTCCGCGGGCTCCAACCGGGCCGCGCCGCGGGGCACCTGGGCAATCGCGTTGCCGGGGGCCTCGGAGATGCGTGCGGGGAGCCGCCGCGCAGGCGACTTTGCCGACCCCCGGGAGCCCCGCGCTCTTGCGGCTCAGCGCCACCTCGCTGACGCGCCCTGGACCTGGTTGCGCCAAGTACATGGCCGTCGCGTGGTTGTCGTCGAGCAGCCGGGCGATCGCAGGGGCGAAGAGGCGGACGCGGCGGTCAGCGTATGCCCAGGGGCCGCGCTGGTAGTGCTGACGGCTGACTGCGCACCGGTAGGGCTGTCGAGCCCCGAAGGCGTTTTTGGCGTAGCGCATGCCGGATGGAGGGGCCTGATGGCGGGCGTCGTGGAGGCGACGGTCGCCACAATGAGGTCGCTCGGTGCCACCGAGGTGTCGGCAGCGCTCGGCCCGTGCATTGCGCCCCACGCCTACAGGTTCTCCGCGCCCGAGCTAGGACCTGTTGCCGAGCGCTTCGGCCCAGCTGTCGTGGCGCTCGACTCGGGTGGTTTCCCGGCGCTCGACCTGCCGGCGGCGGTGCGAGCGGCGCTTGACCGAGCCGACGCCACGCTGGTCGGGGACGCCCAGATCTGCACCCATTGCTCGCCCGACCATTGGTCCTGGAGGGCGAACGGCGACAAGGCCCGGCAGGCCAGCGTGGTCTGGGTGCCCGGGGCCGGCGAGGTTCCCGCCCATGTGCGCTGAAGTTGTGGCGGAAAGGCTCGCCCAGGTGAGGGACCGCATAGCCAAGGCCGGGGCGAGCCCGAGCTCGGTCAGGGTTGTCGCAGTCACAAAGGGTTTCGGTTCCGAAGCGGTCGAAGCCGCCGTTGGAGCGGGCCTGCTTGACCTCGGGGAGAACTACGCCCAGGAGCTGCTGTCGAAGGCTTCGACAGCCCCGTCCGGCGTCCGCTGGCATTTCCTCGGTGGGCTCCAGCGCAACAAACTTGCCCGCCTTGCCCCGTACGTCCACCTCTGGCAGGGGCTTGACAGCGTTGAGGGAGCTCTCGGTCTCGCGCGCCGGCGGCCGGCGGCCGCCGTGCTGGTGCAGGTGCGTACCACCGCTGCCGGGGAGAGGGATCGGCCCGGCGAAGGCAACCTGGCCGGTGACGGCGGGCCGGTACGAGCCTCCCGCCATGGGGCCAGCGTCGGCGAGGTCCCCGCCCTCGTCGAGTCGGCGCAGGCGGCTGGGTTGGATGTGAAAGGGCTGATGGCGGTCGGCCGAGCGCATGCCGCGCGCGAAGAGGCCCAACGCACTTTCCGCGATGTAGCGAGTCTTGCGAGCGCCCTCGGGCTTAGCGAAGTGTCGATGGGTATGAGCGACGACTTCGAGCTGGCCGTGGCCGAAGGGGCGACGATAATCCGTCTGGGGAGGGCTCTTTTCGGCGAACGCCCACCAGCACATGTCCCTGGTCGGGGCGCGGCCAGGCTAGGCTAGAGGTAAGGAGGAGTTATGCCGGGGACAGGCAAGAAGATGCTCATGTGGCTCGGCCTCGCCGACGCCGAAGAATACGACGACTACGAGCCTTACGAAGAAGTGCCGGTCCCGCAGCCTCAGGTGGCCACCGCACGGAGAGGTGGCGAGGTCGTGGAGGCCTTCCCTCAGACCTCTCCCGCCGTACGGACGTTGCCCCGTGACGGGCAGGACCAAGGGACGACCATCAATTTGCGAGCGGCCCCGACGCCCTTGCGCCCATTGCCCACGCCGGCTCTCTCCGCCAAGGTGCATGTGGCCGCCCCCACAGAGTTCGCCGACGCTCAGGAGATAGCCGACCGCTTCCGTACCGGCCAGCCCGTCATAGTCAATCTGGGTAATGCCTACCGGGAGCTGGCACACCGGATGATCGATTTCTGTAGTGGCGTCGCGTACGCACTCGGCGGGTCCATGGACAAGGTAGCGGACAAGGTCTTCTTGATGACGCCCAGCAACGTCGAGGTTTCAGCCGAAGAAAAGCGCCGTCTTCAGGAGAGGGGCCTGTACCGTCCGTAACAGGTCGGCGGGCACTTAGTTGACCTACCTTCAGCACCCGCTGTACACGCTGGGCTGCATCTACCTGGTCATCCTGTTCCTGAGAGCGGTGATGTCCTGGTTCCCGACGTCGGGGAGCTCGGGAATGTCCACCTTCACGCACTGGCTCTACGTGCTGACCGAGCCCTACGTCGCCCCTTTCCGCAGGGTCATCCCTCCGGCAGGGATGTTCGACATCTCATACATGATCGCTGTCCTGGTGGTCCTGCTCCTGACGTTCTACGTGTTCCCCCTGGTCAAGATTTAGCTCGACCGCTCCCGTTGACGCGGAGGTGGGACGGTTCGCGAACCATTAAACAGGGAGCGGTTCGCGACCCATAAAACACGGGCTGTTACCATTGACAGCATGGATGTGACCCCGAAGGCCTTCCGCGACGTGCAGTTCCGTGAGAAGTTGCGTGGCGGATACCACCCGGAGGATGTCGACGAGTTCCTGGAGCAGGCGGCTGTCGGAGTCGAGGCCCTCATTGAGCGGCTGCAGCAGGCTACCGAGCGGGCGCAGCGCGCCGAGCAGGCGGCGTCCGAGGCGAACGCGAGCGACGAGACCCTCAAGCGGATGCTGGTGCTAGCGCAACGCACGGTTGACCAGGCGGTCAAGGAGGCGAACGACGACGCAGAACGGTTGCTCTCCAAGGCTCGCGGACAAGCCGACTCCCTTGGGTCTGAGTCTCGCGCCCAGGCCGAGGCGCTCTTGTCTGATGCGCGTGGACAAGCCGAGGCCCTCGTGTCTGAGGCCCAGGCTCACGCAGATGGCCTCCTGTCGGACGCCGAGGAGCGCGGACGCGCTGCGTACGAGAGCCACCTCGCCGAGGGCCGCGCCAGCGTAGAGATGGCCAGCTCGGCCCTTCAACAGGCTCAGCAAGAGGCGGAGGCGCTGCGAAATTGGGTCGACGTGAACAGGGAACACCTGCTGGGGGTGCTTCGGGATGCCGAGGGCCTTGTTGCAAATGCCGCGGTCCGGGTCGAGAATGCAGGCCTGCTGGGCGAGCCACCCCTCGGGAGCCCCGTTGCCGGTACGCCTTGGCAATCTGCTGACGGCACGAGCTCCGACCCCGCCGGTGACGCGACAGAAGCCCCGGTGCTCGAGGCGGGGCTTACGCCCCAGGTCCTAGAAGATGACGAGGAGCCGGGCCCGCACCTCCTCGAGGGGCCGCCAGCCCGCGAGGCGTTGCCCGCCCCGCCGGCCGGGCCTGCCGACCAAGAGACGGAGCCCGTTCAGGGTGCAGCTGAGCCAGGGGGAACAGTCGCCCGCGAAGCGGGAACCGACGCGTCAGCGGACAGTCCTGCAGAAGGCGGTTCGGGCGAAGATCAGTCGCTGGCATTCGACGAGCGGGCCCTTGACAGCTTTTTCAGCGAGCAGGATCTCGGCGACCAACGGACCACGAGCAGGTTCCGGCGCAGGCAGTAGGTCGCTACGAGCCGGCAACGGCGAGCGCTATTTGCGAACACCGGGAATTGCGGGCACCGGACAGACGTTGTGGTCCAGGCATGGTAGGCTTCCCCGCTCCGCGGGAAGGATAAGGTGCCACGAGATGCCTAGAGCCAAGCAAAAAGATCCGGTCGAGGCCCATGAAGCGGACGTCGCAGTTCCTGCGCGAGCCAACGGCGCGACCCGCACGTCGAAAGCGGCCCGTTGCCGCGGCCAAGGGCCCGGAGAAGGCCGAAAGCAAGCCCGCGACCAAGCCCTCCGCCAAGGCTGCCCCGGTTGCCAAGCGGGCTGTAGCCAAGGAGGCTGACGTAGCGCCGGCAGCTGCACCCAAGGCAGCGGCGGTCCAAAAATCTGCTAGTACGAGCGCAAAAGCCGAAAAGCCCAAGACGGTCAAGGCCGTGCGCGACCAGAAGACCTCGGGCGCCGCCGGCCACTCGGTGGCCCAGGACGCGGCCGGGGACGACCATGAGCCGAGGGACCTGTTCCTTAGCCACCAGCGTGTCCTGCTGATGGCCGAGCGGAACAACTACACGCGCCAAGCTGAGGAGCTGAGGGCGCAAGCCGAAGCTCTCGCGCTCGAGCACGAGCCTGGGGACGTCCAGTTCGACGAAGAAGGCGGCGAAGGCGGCACCGCCAACGTCGACAGGGAGTTGGACCTGCACCTTTCTGCGCAGGCCTCGGCTGCGATCGAGGAGATCGACGCCGCACTGGTCAAGATCTCCGAGGGCACCTACGGCTTCTGCGAGAGCTGCGGCAACCCGGTCCCCAAGGCCCGGTTAGAGGCGCTGCCCCATGCCCGGCTTTGCGTGTCTTGTAAGAGCGGGGGGCTCTCGGCCCGTCGCCAATGACCTTGGCCGACCGGCCCGGGAGTACACGGCCATTGCCGCACCTCGCGGGAAGCCAGGAAGGCTCCGTGTCGCGAATGCCGGCACATTTCTTGTGGCGTGCCATCGCACTGGGGACAATTGCCGGGGGCGTCATCGCCGTCGACCAGTGGACCAAGTCCTGGGCGCTCCACAACCTGAGCAGCACTAGCCCGAGGCATGTCCTGGGGCCGGTCTACCTGGTGCTCAGCTTCAACCGTGGTGCCGCATTTTCCCTCGGGAGCGGCGTTTCTCCTGTCATTGAGGCACTGGCCGCTCTGCTGGCTGTAGCGGTGATCGCGTTTTCGGGCCGGGCGGCGCGGATTGGCGCAAGCCCGGTGGTCGTCGCAGGTCTGGGGCTGCTTTCCGGCGGGGCGTTGTCGAACCTCGCTGACCGATTGTTGGGCGATCACCACGGGGCTGTGGTCGATTT
Organism: uncultured Acidimicrobiaceae bacterium; assembly: GCA_963725935.1. GTDB lineage: Bacteria > Actinomycetota > Acidimicrobiia > Acidimicrobiales > Palsa-688 > Fen-671. Next base: position 1,110,433 of record CAVSAM010000007.1, read on the forward strand.
CATCCAGGCCGTCAGCTGGTGGCCAACGTTCAACGTCGCCGACGCCGCCATAACCACAGGCGCCGTGACGGTGGCTGTGAGCCTGTTTTTCTTTTCTCGGCCGAAGGCGGCTCACCCTGACCAGCGATGACGTCGACGCCGCGAGCGAGCTCCTGAGCCTTACCGTGCCTGCGGCTCTCGAGGCCGAGCGGGTTGACAGGGGGGTCGCGCTGTTGGTGGGCCTCAGCCGGGTTCAGGCCTCTCGCCTGGTCGACGAGGGCAGGGTGCGGATCTCCGGGGTTGTCGTGCGCGCAGGCAGCCGGCGGCTGCGAGGTGGAGAGCGGCTGGAAGTGGACCTGGCGGGGCACTCGCCGCTGGAGCCGCCAGGATCGGTGGCCAGTACCCCTTCCCTTGGTTCACCTCCCCTGGAGGCGGAGGTCGTTTTCGCCGACAAAGACCTGGTGGTCGTGGACAAGCCCGCCGGCCTGGTGGTCCACCCCGGCGCAGGGAACCCTCGGGGGACCCTCGTGCAACAGCTCGTCGCCCTTTTCCCCGATATATCCGCCGCCGGCCCGGAGGACGAGCGCCCCGGCATCGTCCAGCGTCTCGACAAGGGGACGTCGGGCCTGATGGTCGTCGCACGCACACCGGCTGCCCGCGAAGGCCTTGTTGCCCAACTCGCCGCTCGGTCTGTTGAGAGGGCGTACCTCGCGGTCGTCCATGGGGAGCTCGAGGCGGACGAGGGTACCGTCGATGCCCCCCTCGGTCGCTCCCAGTCACACCGGGTGAAAATGGCTGTCGTCCAGGGCGGCCGTCGCGCTCTCACTCACTACCGCGCTGAAAGCCGTTCGTCTTCGCCGGTCCCGGTCACCCTGGTGTCGTGCCGGCTCGGGACCGGCCGTACCCACCAGGTGCGGGTGCACTTCGCCGCCATCGGCCACCCCGTTTTCTGCGACGACCGCTACTCCAAGCCCAGCCAGTTGGCCGCCGCCCGGACCGCTCTGCCGGGGCTCCGCCGCCCCTGGTTGCACGCCGCACGGCTTGGTTTCGTACACCCAGTCACCGGCGAACCCATGCAATTTTCCTGCGGGCTGCCTCCGGATTCTCGCCGCCACCCTAGGACCACTGGGGCTTAGCTTGCCCCCAGAGTGGCTGCTGCAGGTGCCGGAGTAGACGCAGGCCTTGGCCCTGCTGCTACTGAGTTACCGCTTCGGCTACTGAGTTACCGCTTCGGCTATTGGGTAACCGCTTCGGCGACGGGAGCCAGCGCCCTACCGCTGACGCGTTCAACCATGTCGGCGATCGTGAACGAGTCGAGGTGGGCCCGCATATGGTCGCCCACCTCTGCCCAAACCGAGAGCAGGGCGCACTGACCTTCGTGGTTGCACGCCTCCCCGACGTGGGGCTCGCCAAAGTCCCCCACCACGATCGGCCCGTCGACGGCAGCCACGATCTGGCCGAGAGTGAGCTTGTCGGGCAGTCGGGCCAACACGTAGCCGCCGCCGACGCCGCGCTTTGACCTCACGATCCCAGCCCCCTTCAGGGCGAGGAGGATCTGCTCGAGGTACGGCTGGGGCAGCCCAGTACGTTCCGCGATGTCCCGTACCGACGTTGGTTGGTCCCCCCCATGCAGGGCGAGCGACAGCAGCGCACGACATGCGTAGTCGCCACGTGTCGATACCCTCACAGTGCTGGCGACCTCATAAACGCGGCGACCTCCTGGTGCCCATCGTAACGCTCCACGGTTGCCTGCAGTGGAACTCGCCTTCCGCCGCGTGGCGGCCCAAATTCGGCGTTCCACGTTTTTGTTTCTTCGGTCAATTAGCGTCGAAAAGATGAATACCGAGCCGGCGGTGGAAGAACTTTCTTATGGAGCGCCAAGGCTCCTGCAGGCGGACGGGCCTCGGAGCGCCCCTTTCGGTACCAAGGCGCTGCCGGAGCCGCTCATGTTGCCCGCGTACGGCGGGGCTTGCCTTAGCTCGCTTGCCCCGGCCCTGCTCGCCGCGCCGAAGGAGCGGCCCGATTGGCTGCCCGCCCCGCTGCGTGCGGCCAGCCAGGTTGTCCTGCTCGTCGTGGACGGCCTGGGCTGGTTGCAGCTGCAGTCCCGGGCGCGCCTCGCACCCGCCATGGCCGCTTTGGAGGGCGGCCCGATCACTTCGGTAGCCCCGACCACGACGGCAACGGCGTTAACGTCGCTCGCTCTCGGGATGACACCTGCTGAGCACGGGATCCTCGGCTACAAGTTCGTTGTGGACGGCGCGAGTGGCAAGGAAGTTCTCAACGTCCTTCGTTGGACAACGGTTTCTGGTGATGCGCGGAAGTTCCTGGCCCCATCGGTGGTCCAGCCACGGCCGGCGTTTGGCGGTTTCGAGGTGCCCGTGGTCAGCAGGGCGGACTTTTCGGGTACGGGGTTCAGCCAGGCACACCAGCAGGGGGTGCGTGAAGTCAGCTGGCACCTGCCCTCCAGCATCCCCCTGCTCGTTCGTAGCCTGCTGAGCGAAGGCGAACCGTTTGTCTACGCCTATTACGAGGGGGTCGACAAAATCGCGCACGCAACGGGCCTGGGAGAGCTCTACGGTGCCGAGCTGAACTTCGCCGACAGCCTGGTTTCCCAAATCTTGTCGGTACTCCCGGAGGGCGCGGCGCTCGGCATCACCGCCGACCATGGTCAAGTGGACATCGGTGCCCGGGCCGTTGTTGTCGCGCCGGAAGTCGCAGCGGAAAGCCCTGTGATGAGCGGCGAATCGCGGTTCCGCTGGCTCCACAGCTGGCCCGGGCGGGCCGACATCCTCATGGACCGCGCCGTCAGCCGCTATGGCGCAGAGGCATGGGTGGCGACCCGCGACGAGGTGGTCAGCTCGGGGGCCCTGGGAGGCGTCCCAAGCGAAGAAGCCTTGGCGCGCCTTGGAGATGTGCTGCTCGTGCCTCTGGGGGACAACGCTTACTTGGACCCGACGGACCCGGGCGAAGCCAGGCTCGTTTCGCGCCACGGGGGCTTGACTCCCGAAGAAGTGCTCGTCCCATTGCTCGCAGCCGGGCATTGACGGCCAAATTTCGCAGTCCGCCGTTATTACGGCCATTATTGCGTCGCGATCGCGGCCAGCACGTCCAGCTTGGCCGCCCGCCGCGCAGGCCAGGTGGCAGCCACAAGACCGAGCAGAGCCGATAGGAAAAGGAACACCACAAGGCTCACCACGGGCACGGACGAGTTGCTGAGCCTGAGCGCCGTCACGAGGGCGAGGCCGAGCCCAGTGCCGACCACTATCCCGATAACGGCGCCGAATACCGAGATAATTACTGATTCCGAGCGCACCATGGACCGGATCTGGCGCCGCCTCATGCCGACGGCGCGCAGCAGCCCGATCTCCCTGGTGCGCTCGAACACCGACAGCATCAGCGTGTTGACGATCCCGATGAGAGCGATGAACACCGCCAGGGCGAGCAGGGCGTAGACGAGCCCTAGCAGCTGGTTGACGCCGGAAATCTGGGACGATTCGAACTGGGCCCGCGTCTGGACCTGCACGGTCGGGTAGCGCGCCAGGACGCGTTGCACGTCATTTTGGACCTTCTGTGCGACGTTGCCGCCGGCGGTCTCCAGCAGCACCGCCCCGGGGAGCGGCTGGGTGTAGTGCGACATGTAGAAGGCCTGCCCGACGAGGTAGCTCCCGATGAGGGCGTTCGCCTTGAAGATCCCACCGATCCGCATCGTTGACGCGCCCGTGAGGGCGAACTTTACGGGGACATTGTCGCCGACCGAGAGGTGGTCGGACTTGGCGGTGCTCGAGTCGATGAGGAGACCGCCCTCGTTGAGCGCCCCGGTACTCCCAGAGATTACGTGCAAGTTGACAGTTTGGGACAGGCCCCGAGTAGTGACACCCTTGAGCGTCTCGATCGACTGCCGCACCTCGAACTGGCCGCCGTAGCCGATCAAAGATGCGCTCACGCCAGGCAGGGTGGCAATTTTTTCCGCCAAGGAATTACTGAACGAACCGGAACCACTGCTCGTACCGCTAACGATCAGGTTGGCCTTGATGGCGCCATCAACGCTGGAAGTCGCCGAGCTGGAGATCGATGCCCCGAACACGGACATGGCCGATACCAGGGCGATGCCCACCATGAGGGCCGATGCCGTCTGCGCGGTGCGTCGCGGGCTGCGCATTGAGTTCTCCCGCCCAAGCCGCCCAGGCATTCCTGTCAGTCGCGCGACAGGTCGCCCGATCGCGCTCGCCAGCGGGCGAGCCAAGGCGGGAGCGACCATGGAAGTTCCGACGAAGATGCCGAGCGCACCGAGGCCGACTAGGGCAGCGGCAGGCACGGAGAGCCCGACGGCGAGCAAGACCGCGCCGGCGCCGAAAACCGCTCCACCTCTGGTCGCTCGGCGCCGGGCCGAGACCTCGCTACCGTCCTGGTGGTCCGTGATGGCGGCTACCGGTGGGACCCGCACTGCACGGCGCGCCGGGCTCACTGCCGAGATGACCGTGACCCCGATGCCTACAGCAAGGCCGACGACTACGGTGCGGGCCTCGAACACAAGCGGCCCGGTGGGCAAGGTGATCCCGAAGCCTCTGAGCAGCGCCTCCAACCCGAGCGCGGCGAGCACGCCCAGCCCGACGCCGACGGCTGAGGAAACAGCGCCCACGATTGCCGCCTCGCCCAGGACGGAGCGGAACACCTGGCGCCGGCTGGCGCCCACGACGCGCAGCAAGGCCAGCTCACGCGTCCTCTGGCCGACGGTTATCGAGAACGTGTTGAAGATGGTGAACGCGCCGACGAACAAAGAGATAAAGGCAAACACGAGCAGTGCAGTCGAGAAGAACGAGAGAGCCTGGTTGATCGAGCTCTCCTGCTCGTTGACCACGGTTTGGCCAGTTACCACCTGGGCGCCGTTTGGCAACACCCTGGCGATGGCGGCCTGCACCGCGGTTTTGTCGGCTCCTGGCGTCGACACGATGTTGATGTCGTCGAGCTGGCCCACCTCGCCCAGTACCTGTTGCGCCGTCGGAAGGTCCCAAGCTGCGAAGGTCACGCCAGCCAGGTTGTTGACGTTGCCGAACCTCGCGATACCGCTGATGGTGAAGGCGCGCGGGGCTGACGCAGCCGACAGTACCCGTACCGTCTGGCCGACCGCGAAGTGGTACTTGCTGGCTGTCCCAGCGTCTATCACGACGTCATCGGGGCCTGACGGGGCCTTCCCCTGGACAAGGCGGAGCTCGGAGATCTGTTGGTCCGGGTCGAAGTCGATGCCGAGGGTTATTGCGCCCCCGTTCGAGATCGGGGTGCCCTGGCGGGAGAGGAACTGGGCGTACCCCGAGACCTCCCCGTAAGCGCTCTCGACGCCAGGGGCCCGGCGCACCGTCGCGAGTACCTGCTCGGGGAGGGGGTTGCGCACCGCATTGGCCGCGTCGCTGGTGGGGAACTGGGCTACGCCGCGGACCTGGAAGTCGATCTTCTGGTAAATGTTGCCCACCAACCCGTCGAAAAGGTTGTGCAGCGTGTCTGTGAGCACGAAGCTCCCGGAAATGAACGTCACTCCGAGCACGATGGCGAGCGAGGTGAGCGCAAGCCGGAGCTTGTGGGCGAGCAAGCCTTTGATGGTCACGTTGCGCATGTCAGGCCCCCAGACCGCTCATACGCTCGAGGACCGAGCTGGCCGTCGGGCTATCCAGTTCGCCAACCAATTTCCCGTCGGCTAGGAACAGGACCCGGTCGGCATACGACGCGCTTGTCGGGTCGTGGGTGACGATCACGATCGACTGGCCCAGCTCGTTGACAGACTTTCGAAGGAAACCCAGCATCTCGGCCGAGGCCTTCGAGTCGAGGTTGCCAGTCGGCTCGTCGGCGAACACGAGGTCCGGTTTGTTGATCAACGCTCTTGCACAAGCAACCCGCTGTTGCTGCCCGCCAGAGAGCTCGTTCGGGCGGTGCGAGAGCCTGTCGCCGATCCCCAGCTGCGCGACCAGGTAATCGAACCATTGCCGGTCCACCTTCTTGCCTGCCAGGTCAACCGGCAGCGTTATGTTCTCAGCCGCGGTCAGCATGGGGACCAGGTTGAAGGACTGGAAGACAAAGCCGACATGGTCGCGTCGTAGTTGGGTAAGCCCGGCATCGTCGAGGCGGCCGACCTCGAGGCCCCCTATGAACGCCTGCCCCGATGTGGGCTGGTCCAAGCCGGCCATGCAGTGCATAAGCGTCGATTTCCCCGAGCCCGACGGCCCCATGACGGCTGTGAACTGGCCGTGCCCGAAGGTCACGCTGACACCGGCCAGGGCGTTCACGGCAGTCTGTCCGGACCCGTAGGTCTTGTGCAGGTCGATTGCCTGCGCGGCCGGCGGGACCTCCCGGTCCTCTGCCACTGTCTCCGATGAGAGCGTCATGTTCGTCATCTCGCCTTCTCTTTCCGTGCTGGTCAGGTTCTGGTCCTGCGCTTGGCCTGCTTATGAGCCGCCCACGTCAACCACCTCTTCAGGCGACCGCCTTTCGGGTGGCTACCTATCAAAGTGATATCACTTTTATGGGGTCCCGTCAAATGGCAGCCGTGGGCACGAACCAGTGTCGGCTGTCCTACCCGGGGTCGTCGTCAACCTTCCGGTTGGTTCCTGGTGCATGCCGGTATGAGCTTGGTATGGGACCCGGCAGCGGAATTTCATACTGGGGATCCACCCCATGACCAGGTCGTCGGCCACGCGAGCGCGGGATAATGGAAATGTGCTGCGGAAGTGGGGCTGGGTACCTCGGGTCATCGCCCTGGTTGTGGTTGGCTTGGCGGCTTTCACCATCCCGTACGGCAGGACGCGCAATCTCGTTTCTGAGTGCATAGCCTTCGCAATCGCTGCGCTGACGATGGCCCTGATGACGGCGAGCGAGCGCTCCCCGCGTTTTAGGGCCAGGGTTCCGGGCCTGCTGACGTTCGCTACCGGGGCTACGGCTCTGACTTCCGGTTTGGCTTCGCTGACAACCAGCGGCGGGCCGTTCAGCCTCTTCAGTGCGATTTCCACGACCTGGCTCGGAGCCACCTGCAGCCTCGCGCTGGCCGGCTCAATAACCGGGGCCGCGATGGCGGCGGTCGCGTCGACCGCGTTGGCATTCGGCGCCCCGGCCTGGGATGTAGGCGGCTACCCGCTCATCCTCCTCCTCGGCCTGGTCTTCGGGCGCGTCCTGCGTGGTTTTCGCGTCCAGGCCGAACAGTCCGCCGCACTGCTGGCCAAAGCGGAGCAGCTCCACAAGGAGCAGAACCGTGCGGCGACTCTGGACGAGCGCAACCGCATCGCACGCGAAATCCACGACCTCCTTGCTCACTCTCTGGGCGCCCTCGGGGTCCAGATCCAGGCCGCCCAGGCCGTGCTTACGGACCAGGCCGACATCGGACGGGCCGTCGAGCTGCTTGCTCAGGCCCGGCGCATGGTTACCGAAGGGCTCGTCGAGACACGCCGAGCAGTCCACGCGCTGCGCGTCGACACTCCACCGCTCGACCAGGGCCTGGCCGACCTCGGCGCCGCCCACCAAGGTCGGCACCTGGCACAAGTCAACCTCCAGGTGACGGGGACGCCGCGATTGCTGCCACCCGACGCCGGGTTGGCCCTTATCCGAACGGCGCAGGAAGCCCTGGTCAACACCGCCAAGTACGCCCCCGGCCAACCTGTTGAGATGCGGCTCGACTACAACGACGGAGCCACCGCTCTCACTGTGGTGAGCAGGTTACTGGCCGAGGCTGGCGGCGGCAACGGTGCTGGCAGCCGTAACGGCGTTGGCAGCCGCAATGGCGTTGGCAGCCGTAATGGCGTTGGCAGTGGCAGCGGTGCTCGCATCAGCCCTGGGGGTGCTGGCAGCCGCCACGATGCTGGCAACCCCAACGGTGCCGACCGCAAGGGGAGCAACGGCACGACCTTCGAGACCGCCAACGGCGGCTACGGGCTTGCTGGCATGCGTGAACGTCTCCTGCTCCTCGATGGCACTCTCTCCGCCGGGAAGGACGGGGGCAACTGGGTCGTCGTGGCCAGGGTCCCTAGGTGACGGGCCGGGCCGACCTACCAGCACTGCTGCGGGTCGTTGTGGCCGACGACCAGGCCAGTGTCCGGGAGGGCCTGGTGCTGCTGCTGGGGCTCCTCCCCGATATCGAGGTTGTGGGCGCGGCTGCCAACGGCGAAGAGGCCCTGGAACTTGTCGCGGACAAGCGTCCCGACGCGATCCTGCTCGACCTGCACATGCCCTTCTTGGACGGGACCGAGACCACCCGTCGGCTGACCGCACAGCACCCCACTGTTGCAGTCGTTGTCCTGACGACCTATGCAGATGACTCGTCGGTCCTGGCTGCACTCCAGGCCGGCGCCCGCAGTTACCTCACCAAGGACGCCGACCGAGCCGACATCGCCCAGGCCCTTCGCGGTGCTGCCACCGGCCTGTCGGTCCTGGATCCCGCGGTCCGCGACGCCCTTGTGGCTGCTGCGACCCGGGGCACCCCGCGTTTCGAGGTGCCGCGAGAATTCCGTGAAGATCTTCCCGACGGGCTAACCAGAAGGGAGGCGGAGATCCTTTCGATGATGGCCCGAGGCATGGCGAACCCCGACATCGCTTCGGAGCTCTACCTGAGCGCGCACACGATCAAGAGCCACGTCAACCGGATCTTCGCGAAGACCGGCTCCGTCGACCGGGCTGCTGCTGTGCGCTACGCGCAGGACCACGACCTGGTCTGACCTCCCCGCCTGCCCGGCGATTGGTGGTGCCAACCCGCCTGCCGGGCAATTGGGGGTGGCAATTGGAGGTGGCAATTGGGGTGGCGAAACCCGCCTGCCGGCGCATCCAGTGACAGCTTTTGTTGCCTAGCGCGCGATTCTGTCAGTAGATGGCTCCGGGACGCCATCGCGACCCCCTACCGGGCAATGAGGGTGCCAACCCCCCTGCCGGCGCTTCCAGTGACAGCTTTTGTTGCCTGGCGTCGATTCTGTGTATTCCGGGACGCCATCACGACCCCTACCGGGCAATGAGGGTGCCAACCCCCCTGCCGGCGCTTCCAGTGACAGCTTTTGTTGCCTAGCGCGCGATTCTGTCAGTAGATGGCTTTTCTGTCAGTAGACGGGTTTTCTGTCCGTAGATAGCCTCTGGGGCTCCAACACGACCTGCCTGCCGGCGCCTGCCGGCGCGCACGACCTGCCTGCCGGCGCCTGCCGGCATCTAGCCACCCCCCAGCTATCGCCCAGCCACCCCCCAGCTATCGCCCAGCCACCCCCCAGCTATCGCCCAGCCACCCCCCAGCTATCGCCCAGCCACCCCCCAGCTATCGCCTAGCCACCCCCCAGCTATCGCCCAGCCACCCCCCAGCTATCGCCTAGCCACCCCCCAGCCACTGCCTATGTGCCCTGGCTAGCTTGGCGGGCGCGCTCGGCGTTGTGGATCTGTACGAACGCCAGGCGGATCTCGGCGAGGCCGTCCCGAAGTGACCGCTCGTCGTCGCCCAGGCGGCCCTGGAGCCCGTCCAGCAGGGCGCTCAACGCGTCGATCGCCAGCTGCGCCTGTGGCAAGTGGGGGGGTTTGTGCGACAGATGGAGCGCGGCAAGCTCCCAAAGGCCCATGGCGTGGTTGGCGATGACGAGCTCTACCGGCGCTTGTACGAGCTGGTCGCGCATGGCGTCCAGCTCCTCCTTGGCCTGGCGCGCTTCTTCGGGCGTTGGCTCCCAGTTGTCCTCCGGCGCTGCGTCGCTCACCAGGGAGCGAGCAGGCCCCGGGCCTCTCTCGGTCGGTCCCCTTGCACCGGCTGCAGCCGTGTTTTGTTGTCCCGCAGGCTGCCCGCCGGCATGCTCCGGCTGGCCGTCGCCCGGCTCCTTGGGGACACGATGTTCCCCGCTAGGTGTCCAAATCGTGCTCACTGCGCTACTCTAGGATGCAGTAGGCAGGCAAGCGGCATAAGGAGCCCAGCAGCGCATAATGGTCACAGACGGTAAGTAGTGTGCCGACTATGAGATCGCACTCAGCCGGTTGGGCGATGATGGCCCACTGTCCCGAGCTGAGTTCCGCTGCCAACGCTTCCAGCCACCGACACGTGTGGTCATGCCCCGCCGATGCTGCGGTCACTAGGTTTTTGTGCCCAACCTGTTGCAAGTGACCGGGCAACCACGTCAAACGCTGCGGAGCCCGTGGGCCGGGCTGTGAACATCCAACAGCGCGGGCCTTGGGCACCTGGCAGCATCCAGGGCCTTGGCCTTTGGCACATGGTCGCACCGTGACAATTTCCCAATTTTTCACTGCCTCGGATGAAGTTGGTCAGGGGAGCCAACTCGAGGCCACAGCAAGGAGAACAGCGCATAGCCACTGCAACTGATACGACCGATTACCGCGTAAACGAGCGGATCCGTGCGCGGGAAGTCCGCCTGATCGACGCTGAAGGCCAACAACTCGGGGTCAAAGCCCTCCCCGAAGCCTTGGCTGTGGCGCGGCAACTGGACCTGGATCTCGTCGAGGTCGCACCGGATGCCAACCCACCGGTCTGCCGGATCATGGATTACAACCGTTTCAAGTACGAAACGGCTCAACGGGCGAAAGAGTCAAGGAAAAAGGCGACCAACACAAGCATCAAGGAGATGAAGTACCGGCCCAAGATCGGCACCGGCGACTTCACCACCAAGACGCGCCAGGTTGGACGTTTCCTGGAGGAAGGCCACAAGGTCAAGGTCACGATCATGTTCCGAGGCCGCGAAGTCAGCCATCCAGAGCTCGGGATGAAAATCCTCGAAGACCTTGCCGAACAGGTTTCTGCGGTTTCCAAAGTGGAGGCCGCGCCCAAGCTCGATGGGCGCAATATGGTCATGGTGTTGGCGCCCGACCGGAGGGCGAAGGCAGCTCGCAAGCCCGCCCCGGCCCGCCCCACGACTGCCTCGGCGCCGCCCGCGAGCGACCAGACATCGGCAGCACCCGCTGCTGAGGCGAGCGTTCCGGTGCCCGCCGCTGCTGGCTCGCCCGCTCCGGACGCGGCAACGACTGGCGCCCCAACGACTGTCGCCCCAACGACTGTCGCCCCAACGACTGCCCCACATGAGGCACCAGTAACGGTCACCGCGAGTGCGCCCGCGCCCGTGGCGCCGGCTCCCGCCTCTGTTCCGGTTGCGGCGGCTGCTCCCGCCTCTGTTCCGGTTGCGGCGGCTGCTCCCGCCTCTGTTCCGGTTGCGGCGGCTGCTCCCGCCTCTGTTCCGGTTGCGGCTGCTGCTCCAGCTCCGGTTGCCGCGAGCACCTCAGAGGTGGTCGGGGACCACGTCCCGCCGGCCGGTCCGGCCAATGGTGCACGGCGAAGTGAAGGGCATACGACCAGGGCGCGTCCGGCCGCGACAGCCGCCGCCGCCGCCCCGGCCGAAGGTGCGGCCAGTACGAGCAGCTAGACGGGCACGCGTTCTGCTACCTTGTCCCTCCGGGCCCATGTTGGCCGGTAGCCTATTGGGGCAGTGTTCACGCGCTGTTGAGCGGGACCGCCGTGTAGGACCAGAGAGGTAACGGATGCCGAAGCAAAAAACAGACAGGGGCGCGGCCAAGCGCTTCAAGGTGACCGGAACTGGCAAGTTGCGACGTCGCCAGGCCAACCGTTCTCACCTGCTCGAAAAGAAGTCTTCGAGCCGCGTCCGCCGCCTCGGTCGCCCCGCCGATGTTGCCCCCGCCGACGTCCGGGCGGTCAAGCGCCTTCTGGGCATCTAGTCGCTTCAGCGACTGAAAGGATAAATCGATGGCCCGTGTAAAGCGCGCTGTACACGCCAAGAAGCACCACCGCGCGGTTTTGGAGCTCGCGCAGGGTTATTACGGCAACAAGAGCCGTAGCTACCGTGCAGCCCATGAGCAGGTGATGCATTCCCTGCGGTACGCGTACCGAGACCGGCGTGCCCGCAAGGGAGAGTTCCGACGCCTCTGGGTGACGAGGATCAACGCCGGATGTAGGGCCAACGATTTCAGCTACAGCCGGTTTATCGCCGGGCTGAACGCCGCGGGTGTGGAAATGGACCGTAAAATGCTGGCTGACCTGGCGGTTCGTGACGAGGTTGCCTTCGCGGCCCTGGTCCAGGTCGCCCGCGACGCTCTCGGTACGGCGGCGGCTGGCGCACCTTCGGGAGCGGCAGCGGAAAAGGTTGCCGCAGAGGCGTAAGTGGTCCGCCTGCTGCCTCGCCTTCCCGGCGGGTACTGAGGCGCCATGAGCGGTCTTTCGTACCGGCACCAGCGAGTTCAGCGGTTGCGGCGCCTCCTGGGGCGCCGCAGTGTGCGTAAGGACGAGGGTCGCTTTGTAATCGAGGGCGTCAACCTGCTGGAGGAGGCTCTCGCTGCCAGGGCGAGCATCGAGGCGGCCTACGTGGACGGCGGCTGGGCGGAAGGTCTTCCCCGTGCTGATGGCGCGGAGTGCCTTCCCCATGCCGATGGCCCGGAGGATCCCGGTAGCCGCAACCGGCTCAGTGAGCTCCTCGAGCGCTGCGTCGAGCTCGGGGTGCCAGTGTTCGAGCTCGAGCCTGGGGTGCTCGACCGTGTGGCGGGCACCGTGACGCCCCAACCGGTCATTGCCGTCGTCGAGACTCCGGTGTTCGAACTTACGGAGCTCAATGCAAGGAGCCCGCAGCTGGTTGTCGTTTGCGTGGACGTGCGGGACCCCGGCAATGCCGGGACGGTGGCGCGGTCGGCGTGGGCGGCCGGGGCCGACGCCGTGGTTTGCTGCGAGGGCACCGTCGACCTCTGGAACCCCAAAGCCGTGCGCTCCTCGGCGGGCGCCGTGTTCCATGTGCCGATCGTTGCTGCGGGCGCTGCCACCGACGTCCTCGCCGAGATCGGCGAGTGGGGGCTCAAAAGGCTGGGGACCGTCTCCGAAGGGGGCGTCGATTATGCGTCCGAGGACCTCACGTCCAGGGTCGCGTTCGTTTTTGGCAACGAGGCGGCAGGCTTGCCGGTCGAAGAACTCCGAGCCGAGTTGGACGGTCTGGTAAGCATTCCCATGGCCCGAGGTGCGGAGTCGCTCAACGTGGGAATGGCGGCAGCCGTCATTTGTTTCGAGGTCGCCCGCCAGCGCCGCTACGGCGCCCCGGCGAGCTCGGGCCATCTCGTGTCACTGCGGCTGGGCCAGGGCGCGGCAGAATGAATGGCATGTCATCGGATGGGAGCGCTTCGCTGGGTGAGCTGATCGCGACGGTAAGCCACGAGCTGCGCCAACCGTTGGCTACGATCCGAGGACTTACCGAGATGATGCTCGGCCACTGGGCGGATTTCTCCGACGACGACAAGGTCCGGATGTTGCAAGGGGTGCTCCACGACGCCGAGCGGGTGGGCCGGATGATAGACGAGCTGCTCGACGTGAGCCGCCTGGAGTCGGGCCAGCTCACATTGCACCCGAGAGCGACCGACATTGCTCCCCTGGCTGCGCGAGTGGTCAGCAACCTCAAGCTCTCTTACCCGGAGCTGGAAGCAACGGTCGACATCGGCCCGCAGTTCCCGACGATAATCGCGGACCCCTTCAAGCTGGAAGAGGTCTTCGCCAACATTGTGGAAAATGCTTGCAAGTACGGCTCGCCTGTAGGCATCCACATAGCCGCAACACATAATCCCGCGCCGGGCTCCGCCCAAGTCGAGATATCTGTGTCCGACAAAGGCGAGGGGATAGCGGCTTTAGACCTGCCGCACGTCACTGAAAAGTTTTATAGGGGAGCCGAGGGCAAATCCAGTGGGCTCGGCCTCGGGTTATGGATAAGCAAGGAGATCGTGGAAGCTCATGGAGGGCAGCTGGTCGCCATCTCTGCGGTCGGCACGGGGACCACGGTGACCTTCACAATTCCACTTCACCAAGACGCGAGAACTGGCAAGCTAGCGGGGACATGAACGACGTCCAGTCTGCCTTGGAAAGGGGTCGCGCCCTCATCATGGAAGCCCCCTCGCTGGAGGCCTTGCGCGCCGTCGAGGCAGAGGCTTTTGGGAAAAGGAGCGAGCTGGCGGCCATAACCGCGACGCTGCGGGACCGCACGCCCGATGAGAGGCGGGAGTTGGGCAAGGCGCTCCAGGATGCCCGGGAGGACCTGGACCGGATCTACTCGGAACGCCTGGCCAGGCTCGAAGCCGGTCTCGCCCTGGAACGAGCCGCTTCGGAGAGGTTGGACCTGAGCGAGGCGGCCGGGCTCTTCTCGCCAGGCGGTGGCCCTCTCGCCGACTTGCTCGCCCAGCCCGTGCCGAGGGGGCATCTCCACCTGGTGACCCAGGTACACGAAGAGCTCGAGGACATATTCGTCTCTATGGGCTTCGAGGTCGCGGAAGGTCCCGAGGTGGAAGACGATTGGCACAATTTCGAAGCTCTCAACATGCCGCCGCACCACCCGGCGAGAGGGATGTTCGACACTTTTTACCTGAAGGCGGGACCGCCTCAAAGCGTGCTTTTGCGGACGCACACCTCTCCGGTGCAAGTGCGCCTTATGGAGTCCCGCCAGCCGCCTATTTACGCCGTTGCGCCCGGGCGCTGTTTTCGCCGGGACACCCCTGATGCGACCCACCTGCCGGTTTTCCATCAGCTGGAGGCACTGGTCGTCGACGAAGGGATCTCCATGAGCCACTTGGCGGGCGCGCTCGACGCGTTTACGAACGCCTTTTTCGGCCCTGGCCGCCATGCGCGGCTCCGGCCCAGCTTCTTCCCGTTCACCGAACCGTCGGCCGAGTTCGATGTGACATGTTGGGTCTGCGACGGCCGCGACCCCACTTGCCGTACGTGCTCCGGTTCGGGCTGGGTGGAGCTCGGCGGGTGCGGCATGGTCGACCCCGCCGTCTTCCAAGCCGTTGGCGTAGACCCAGAGCGTTACACGGGTTTTGCCTGGGGTTTCGGGATCGATAGGCTTGCGATGGCCCGCACAGGCCTTGCAGACATGCGCGACCTGCTGGACAACGACCTTCGTTTCTCTAGCCAATTCTGAGGTTTAAATGCGCGCTCCGCTTTCCTGGCTACGTGATTTCACGCCCGTCGAAGGCACTTCGGCCGATATCGCACGCACCCTTTCGTTCCTCGGCTTGGTGGTGGAGGGGACCGAAGTCGTCGGCGCGCCGCTGCCAGGCATCGTTGTCGCCCGGGTGCTGGCAACCCGTCCCCATCCGGCCGCGGACCGGATCCAGCTCGTCGATGTCGACCTCGGTGACGGCGAAGCGCTGCAGATTTGCTGTGGGGCGTTCAATATGAAGCCGGGAGACCTCGTCCCTTTGGCAACGATCGGTACCGTCATGCCGAGCGGCCTCCCGATCGGCCGGCGCAAGCTGCGAGGCGAGTGGTCCAACGGGATGCTCTGCTCTGCCCCAGAGCTTTCCCTCGGCCCCGAAGGGCCGGAGCCCGCTATTTACATATTGCCTCCCGGGTTGAGCTCACCCGGCGAGCCGGTCGCAGAGGCCCTGGGCTTGGGCCCTGATGTCGTTTTCGACCTCGAGATAAGCCCCAACCGCTCCGACTGTTTCTCGATGGTAGGGGTGGCGCGCGACCTGGCCGCCGCGTTGGGCCTACCGTTCAGCGTACCGGCCCCGCCGTACGTGGTCGCTGAAGGTGTCCCGCACGCGAGTGTTGACATATCGGACGATGCGGGCGAACTTTGCTGGCGCTTCACCGGTACCGTCATCAAGGACGTCGACAAGGCGGAGGTGCCCGCTTTTGTGAGACGCCGGCTCACATTGGCCGGAATGCGCTCGATAAACCCGATTGTCGACGTCTCCAATTACGTGATGCTCGAGCTCGGCCAACCCAATCATCCCTACGACATCGACCGTCTTGGTGGCCGCGGGCTAGTTGTTCGCCGGGCCGGCGCCGGCGAGACGATCGTCACCCTCGACGGAACGGCGCGACACCTAACACCCGAGGACTGTGTTATCGCCGACGAGGAGGACGTTGCCGTCGGTATCGCCGGGATAATGGGCGGCGCCACGGCTGAGATCTCGCCCGGGACGACCACGGTCCTGTTGGAGGCTGCGAACTTCAACCCGCAGGCCGTGGCGGCGACTGGCAAACGGCTCGGCCTGCTGTCCGAAGCACGTACCCGTTTCGAGCGTGGGGTGGACCCTGAGGTGGCTGGCAGGGCGATCAGCCGATTCGTCGAATTGTTAGGGCCGGGCCCGGCGCGGCGAGACGACCGACGTCCGAACAGTTGTGCAGGAGCGCGTCAAGATATTCCTTCGGACCGAGAGGGTCAACCTGGTGCTCGGGACTGCGCTGAGCCCACATGAACCGGCCGAGCTGTTGAGCCGGCTCGGCTTCGAAACAGTGCCAAACGGGCCGTCGACTTACGAGGTCACCGTGCCGACGTGGCGCCCTGACTGCGAGCGTGAAGTCGACTTGATCGAAGAGATCGCCCGCATTTACGGCTACGAGAACATTGCTCGGTCGCTCCCACGCCGGCCCATTGCCCCCGCCGGGCTCACCGACTACCAAAAAGGGCGCCGGCGGGTACGCGAACTCCTGGCTGGTGTTGGCGCGAACGAGGCCTGGACAAGCAGTTTCCTGTCTGGTGCGGACCTCGCCCGCGCCGGCCTGAGCTCCACGGAGGCGCTCGAGCTCGAGAACCCTCTCGACCAAGCCCAAGGTTTGCTCCGCACGTCGTTGCTCCCGGGCCTCCTCAACGCCGCCCGGTTCAACACCGAGCGCCAGGCCGGCGCTCTCAGCCTCTTCGAGATCGGGAGCGTTTTCCGCCACCCGAGCGAAGAAGGCCAACCGGTCCGCTCAGGGAGCCGCGTGGGGACCGGCCCTCAGTCGGGGCTTGTCAGCAGCGTCTTGGAGTGGGAGCAGCTCGGCGTGCTGGCGGTCGGGCGTGACATCGACGCCACCTATGCCGTCCGAGCCTGGAAGGTCCTCGCCGGCGGCCTCCGCCTGCAAGACAGCGCCGTCGAGCCGTTCGCGGCGGGCGACACCGGTAGCAACCTCGACGGAGCCATGGCCGCCGACAGCTCGCTCCATCCCGGTCGCCGGGCGCTGGTTGTAGCCGGTGGGTACGAGGTCGGGGTGCTCGGGGAGCTGGCGCCCGCGGTCTCGGCCGCCTACGACCTTCCCGGCCGGGTCGCCTTGCTGCTGTTAGACCTCGCGCCGCTCCTCGGAGCCCCGAGGCAGAGCTGGGCGGCACAATCGATTAGCCGCTACCCGGCGGCCGATATCGACTTGGCTTTTGTGGCGGACGAGGACGTCCCGGCCGCTCACCTGGAGGCCACCATTAGGGAGGCCGCTGGCGACCTGGCTGAAGCGCTCGCGCTTTTCAGCGTCTGGAGGGACGGTTCGCTCCGGGCGGGCCGGCGAAGTCTCGCGTTCCGCGTACGGCTGCGGGCACCTGACCGGACATTGACCGGCCCGGAAGTGGCCGAGGTCCGCGCCCGGGTCGTTGCGGCCGCCTCAGTTGCCCATGGAGCCGAGTTGCGCGGCGCCTGAGCGTCAAAAAGGGTGGAGACGAGCAGGCGAGCAGGCGAGCATGGACCTACTTGGTGGGGACCACCTCGTCGCCCGAGGCCAGGTCCGCGTTACCGCTCAAGGTGGAGTCGTGGTGGAACATCGGCCAGGAGCCCGGCTCATCTGCAAGATAGCCCTTGGAGCCGACCAGCTCGTAGTGCTCCACCACCCCGTGGTCGTACCCGTTGTAGCCGGCAAGTGTCACTCCCGTCCACCCATCGGGGTCGTCGGTGACCAGGGCGGAGTCTTGCAGGCCGACGCCGGTTTCCAGGGTTGCGAGCAATGCGCCGGTGCGGCCGTCCAACACGAACGCGCCTCCCGTCGTGGCAACGATCACGTCCTGGTAGCCGCCGCCGAGATTAGCCGTCACGCAACCCCCCATAACCTCGCCGCGCACTGGCGTGTGCCATAGGACATGGCCGTTTTGAGCGTTCAGGGCCCATACCGACCCTCCGCCGTGCTGGTTGTCGGTGCCCTCGATCACCGAGAGCGTGCCGTTGCCGAGGATGTCGGCCAGCGCCGGGCTGGACTGGGTGAGCCCGTCCAATTTCCTAACCCAGACCAGCTTGCAATGCGGCCCAAGCACTAGCACGTCCCCGCTGTCCCGGGCGCCAGGGAAATAATCGCCCGTCCCGACGGCGATACCCCACTCGCCGCCAGGCAGGAAAGTGCCGACGGCCGGTGACGATTCGACCGACTCGTCGGGGTTGTACTGGCAGATCAAGCCGCCGTGGCGGTTCGTCGTGCCCGCGTTCCCGGTGGGCCGCAGGACCCCGACGTGGCCGCCCTGGGTGAAGTGGGTCCCGAACGCGGTACCGGCAACTTGCCCACCCCCGTTTACGATGTCGACTCCGTTATTGCCCGTGAGGCTGACGGCCCGTTTGCCGTTGGCTGTCGCGTTGAAGTCGGCCAGTGCCGGCGTGGCGAAATCCCCATCTCCGGTGAACCACGGAAAGCCAGGTAGCACGGCGCCGGTGGAGGCGTTGATGGCATCTTCCTGGTCGCCCATGGACGGTGCTACAACGGCGAGCTTGCCTTGCAGTTCTCCCACCGCAGTCGAAGCAACGATGCCCGAGACGTAGGGCTTGTTCGGGTTGTGGACCCCTACGGACCACCGTTTGGTGCCGTTCGGGTTGAAGGCCTCGTAGCCACCCTCGTGAGGGTCCGCCGGCGTGCCGGCGCCCACGAAGACGCTGTCGTTGGGGGAGCCGGGGCTGAGAGGTGCCACCGACGGGGTGGACTTCACCGGGACACCGCCAGTGCTTGCCGGCCAGCCAGGCACGGTGGCGCCGTTGGAGAGGAAAAGGGCGTTGACGTCCCCGCCGTTGTCGCCGACCACCACCGCTGGAGCGCCGTGAAGCACGGCAAGGTTGGGCGAAGACTGGCTGATGGGGCTTCCGTCGGGGACGGCTTTCGACCAGCTGCTGACAAATCGTAGGCTTTCCGCCCCTGCCGGGGCCGCCGCGGCCACCGAAGCAGTCAATAGTGCAAACAACGGCAAAGTCGCCCCACCGACGCGGGCAAAGCGTGACCTGTGGTTGGGCATGTAGAGACCTCCGGGCCCGGTTTCCCCTGAACGTCAAGTCTACACCACGTTGGGTAGTGGGCATACCACGCTTTGCGCGAACTGCGTTCCGGCACCAGACCACTAGTATCCCGGACAACACATAAAAGGAGGCCGACATGGGCCTGATGGACAAAGTGAAGCAGGGTGCCGAGACAGCCCTTAACAAGGCGCAGCAGGGCGTCAACCAAGGCAAGGCCAAGATCGACCAGGCGCAGTCCAAGCGGCAATGGGACGGGCTGCTCCACAACCTTGGCGCAGCTGTATGGGCGGAAAAGCGTGAAGGAGGCTCTAGCGATGCAGTGACCTCCGCATGGGCGGCCTTGGACGAGCACCTCGCTTCCAACGGCCCAATTGAGGCCGACGCCGGCGCTGGAGACGGTTCGTCGACAACCGAGGTCCCGGGCTCCGACGGGGCCTAAGTGCCCCGACGATCCCCAACAGCAGCCGCTCGGTTGGCGATCGTGTTGGTGGTGATCGTGCTGTTGGCAACGGTCGTGTTGGTTGCCGGGTTGCTGGCGACACACCGCGGTGGCGCAGCAAGGGCCGCCGCGGTTGGCCTCAACCCGGGCCGGCTTGCAGGGACTTGGGCCGTTGGGCCGGCGTTGCCGGGGGAAGGCCCTGCCGAGCTGCCAGCTATTTTCTCCTGTGGGAGCGTCGTTTTCTGCGCCGCCATGGACCAGCAGGGTGCGGCTGCTTGGCTTTATGAGGCAGGCAGATGGGATTTCGATGCCCACGCCGGTCCGGCTGGTGGGTTCGGGACGATCACGGGCCTGCAGTGTTTCGCGAACCAGACCTGTACCGGCACCGACGCCGAAGCCGACGTGATCACCTACAAAGACCACAGGTGGGCGGCGAAGCAAGGGCCGACGACGAACGGGGGTGGCCCGATGGGTTGCGCGTCCCCGACGTTGTGCCTCTTCGTCGACGGGGTGGGCCAGTCGTACACCTGGGACGGTAAAGCTTTTTCGAAGCCCAAGGTCGCCTATCCCTCTCTCGCCAACACGATGGGTAGCGGCGCCGGGTACATCTCCTGCGCTTCGGGCAGCACCTTTTGCGTTGTGGCGGACCAGCTGGGCTACCTCGGGGCCTACGCAGGGGGGCGCTGGAGCCCACTGGCGAGACCGTTCGGCCTTATTGCACCGCTGGGGGCGGCTTGCGTGAGCCCGACCGACTGCATCGCCCCGTTCCTCCGTCCGGGCACCATGAATGCGGGAGGGGACTGGGCCGTTTGGGACGGGAGCCGCTGGAACTCTCTCGCTGGTGGAACCCACGGTTTCCCGCATGCCGACGCCCAGATCGGCTCGACTATGAGCTGCGATGCCGGCCTTTGCATGGGCCTCGACAACGAGCGTGCCTCGGGCCTGGTCGGCTACGCGTACAACGGGAGATCTTGGTCCGTGACCGGGCGCTTCGGCAACGGCGCCAAGCCGCCGAGCCTGCTTGCGTGTGCCAGCTCGGAGTGGTGCATGGCGCTTTATGTCAGCCAGGGCGCTTCACCAGGTACCAGTTGGGTCTTCCACCCTACGGCGGCGTAACCTCCTGCATTATTATGCAGTCGCGTGTATGATGCTGCGGATGGGAGAGAAAAAGGCGGTCGCGGTCCTGGGCGCCTCCGGCTACACGGGGGGAGAGCTGCTGCGCCTCCTCGCTTCCCACCCGCATTTCGAAGTGGTAGCGGCCACGGCCGGTTCCCACGAGGGCATGGCCGTGGCGGACACGCACCCGGCGCTTGCTGGCGCGTACCCGTCGCTGTCGTTCGCGGCTACGGAGGCGGCTGCTGCGGACGCAGCGGACGTTGTGTTCTGTGCTCTCCCGCACGGGGCTTCGCAGCGCCTCATGCCCGAGCTGTTGGCCAAGGTCGGCCACGTGGTCGACCTCGCCGCCGACTTCCGCCTGAAGGATGCCAGCGCCTACCCAACCTGGTACGGCGAGGAGCACAGCTGCCCTGAGCTGCTTGAAGAGGCCGTGTTCGGGTTGCCCGAGCTCGACCGCAGCGACCTGGCTGGTGCCCGGCTGGTGGCCGCCCCGGGCTGCTACGTCACGGCCGCGACACTGGCGCTGGCACCTTTCGTGAAGGCCGGCGCCGTGCTGCCCTCAGGCATCGTGGTCGACGCCGCCAGCGGGGTTTCCGGGGCGGGGCGCAAGCTGACCGAAGGCACGCAATTCTGCACTGTCGACGAGGATTTCACCGCTTACGGGCTTCTGAAGCACCGCCACATCCCGGAGATGGAACAGGCGATCGGGGCGCAGCTCATCTTCACACCCCATTTGGCCCCGATGAACAGGGGGATCTTGGCGACCTGCTACGCGCGGCCGACATCGTCTGCTGGCGTGGCGGCGCTCGAGGTCCTTGCGGATGCCTATGCCAGCGAACCGTTCTTGGTCGTGTCCAGCCGCAGCCCGTCGACCAAAGCGGCCCTAGGCAGCAACACCGCCCACCTGACTGCTCTCTACGACGAAAGGACGGGCTGGGTGGTCTCCATATGCGCCCTCGACAACCTCGTCAAAGGTGCCTCGGGCCAAGCGGTCCAGTGTGCCAATGCAGTGATGGGCTGGCCCGAGACCACCGGCCTTCCGCTGGCGGGCCTGGCGCCGTGAATTATTATGCACAGTGATGTATCATCAGGCGCTATGGGCCCAGTCACTTTGAACAGTTGGCAGGACAGTGCTGCCGACGATGCGACCGACGATGCGAGCGCGTCCGACCAGAGCCTCAGCCCTGCAGCCAAGGCCGAGATCCTTGTCGAGGCGCTGCCGTATATCCGGCGGTTCTGGGACAAGGTCGTCGTGGTCAAGTATGGCGGCAACGCCCTGGGGGGCGGCTCGACTTTGGCCGGGTTCGCGACAGACATCGTGCTTATGCGCTCTGTCGGCATGCGCCCCGTGGTGGTCCACGGCGGCGGACCGCAGATCGGCGAGCTCATGGAACGGCTCGGCAAGAAGCCGGAGTTCCGTGATGGGCTGAGGGTTACCGATGCCGAGACGCTCGACATCGCGCGGATGGTCCTCGTCGGCAAGGTGAACCGTGACATCGTTTCCGCCATCAACGTGCACGGCCCTCTCGCCGTCGGCGTATCCGGCGAGGACGCCGGGCTCATCCAGGCGGCGCAACGGGACCCAGAGCTCGGGTTCGTGGGGGACATTTCCGAGGTAAAGCCTGAGCTTTTGGTCAGGTTGTTAGCTCAGGACCTCGTGCCCGTGGTCGCCACGATCGGGAGCGACGAGACGGGCCAGGCCTACAACATCAACGCGGATACTGCCGCGGCCGCTATCGCTATAGCCCTCGAGGCCCAAAAACTTGTGTTCCTGACCGACGTCGAGGGGATAAGGGCCGACTCTGCGGACCCGTCCAGCCTCCTAAGCCGTCTGAGTTCCGGACAGTTGCGAGCGCTGATCGAAAAAGGAGCCGTCGGCGCCGGCATGATCCCCAAGGCTCAGGCCGCGCTGGACGCGGTCGGCGGGGGAGTCGCGCAAGCGCACATCCTCGACGGGCGAGCGCCCCACGCTGTCCTGCTCGAGATTTTCACCCGCAGCGGGATCGGCACAATGGTGACGGCATGACCCCAACTTCGTCGGCCCAGACTTCGTCGGCCCAGCTGCCGGCGGCCGAGGTCCCGGCGACCCGCTTGATGTCAACGTATGCCGCGCCACGCGTGACCTTCGTGCGCGGCGAAGGGTCGTACCTGTGGGACGAGCAGGGACGCCGTTACGTCGATTTTCTTTCCGGCCTTGCGGTGACGTCGCTCGGCCACGCCCATCCCGCCGTCGCCGACGCTGTGAGCGAGGCGGCGCGGACATTGCTCCACACCTCCAACCTCTACGGGACGTTGCCCGGCCGGGAGGTCGCTGAGACCCTCGACAGGCTGATCGGCGGCGGCGGGAGGGTATTTTTCGCCAACAGCGGGGCTGAGGCCAACGAGTGCGCCATCAAGCTCGCGCGGAAGTGGGCTGGCCATGGCCGTTACGTGGTGCTGAGCGCCTACGGGTCGTTCCACGGCCGGACCCTGGCTACCCTTCACGCGACCGGCCAGCCGGCCAAGCACGAGGCCTTCCAGCCCCTGCCCGAAGGGTTCCGCCACGTCGCGTGGCAGGACCTGGCCGCGCTCGAAAATGCGCTCACGCCGGACGTGGCGGCGGTGCTGCTCGAGCCGGTCCAGGGTGAAGGCGGCGTCTGGCCCGCCGGCGAGGACTATTTCCGGGGCGTGCGCGAGCTGTGCGACGAGCGCGGAGCCCTGTTCATGGTCGACGAAATCCAGACCGGCCTTGGCCGGACCGGTCGCTGGTGGGGCTTCCAGCACTACGGTGTGCAGCCCGACGTGGTGACGGTCGCCAAGGCTCTCGGCAACGGCGTCCCCATCGGGCGCGTGTTGGGCGCGCGACGATGTGGCAGCCGCGTTCGTCCCCGGGGACCATGCGTCGACGTTTGGCGGCCAGCCTCTGGCTGCGTCCGCCGCTCGGGCCACTCTGGCGGTGATGGAGGAGCTCGACGTCCCCGCTTTAGCCGCGGCGCGGGGGCAGTACCTGCGGAAAAGGTTGGCTCAGTTGGCTGGTGTTAGTTCTGTCCGGGGATTTGGCTTGCTGCTTGCGGCCGAGCTCGTCCAGGGCAGAGCTGGCGAAGTCGCCGCCGAGTGCCTCGACCGCGGCCTGGTTCTCAACGCTGTGACTGCGACGGCGCTGCGCATGGAGCCGCCGCTGCTCGTGAGCGAGGGCGAAATAGACGAGGGGGTTGGCATCCTCGCGGGCGCCCTGGAGGCGGTTGCCGGAGGGGAGAGCTTATGACACGGCATCTTCTCGACATCGACGACCTAGCCCCCGAGGAGCTCGAGGCCGTGCTCGACCTCGCAATGGACGAGTACCCGCCCCGGGTGCTGGCGGGCCGGGGCGTCGCGCTCGTGTTCCAAAAGCCGTCGGCGCGGACCCGAAATTCCTCGGAGCTTGCCGTGTTCCAGCTCGGAGGCCACCCGGTCACGATCAGGGGTGACGAAGTAGGCATAGACACTCGGGAGAGCGCTGAGGATGTCGCCCGCACGCTTGCGCAGTACCACTCCGCGATCGGCGCCCGGGTCCTCGACCACACCGTCCTCGAGCGGATGACCGCGGTTGCCGGTGTCCCCGTCGTCAACCTTTTGTCGGACCGTGCTCACCCGCTCCAGGCGATAGCCGACCTGCTGACTTTGCGTTCCCACTGGGGCGGCAAGCTTGCAGGGCGCCGGGTGGCCTGGGTAGGCGACGGCAACAACGTGGCGCGCAGCCTGGCCCTGGCGTGCGCGATGGCTGGCACCGAAGTGAGGGTCGCATCGCCGGCGGGTCACGGCCTCAACGAAGTCACCGTCGACGCTGTCAGCGCGTTCGGGGGGACCATCATCCAGTCGCAGTCGCCCGCCGAGGCGGTTGACGGGGCAGATGCCGTCTGTACCGACGTTTGGGTCTCGATGGGCCAAGAGGCAGAGTCAGTGGAGCGGATGGACGCCTTCAGGCCCTACCAGGTGGGGCCCCAGTTGATGGCCCTTGCCGCGCCGGGTGCCGTTTTCCTCCATTGCCTGCCGGCTCACCGTGGGCAGGAGGTGACGGCCGATGTGATCGACGGTCCGGCCAGCCTGGTTTGGCCGCAGGCAGGGAACCGTTTGCGGGCCATGCGGGGCCTTCTGTTGTGGATGTTCGGGGCAGGGGCGGCAGCGTGAGGCTCACCAAGACCCAACGCCAGCACCGGGTTACCCAAATCATCGAGAAAGAGGCGGTCGGGAGCCAGGCCGAGCTGGTCCGGCTGCTCGGCGAGCGCGGGGTGGAGGCGACCCAGGTGACGGTGTCACGGGATCTCGAAGAGCTGGGTGCCGTCAAGGTGCGCCGGCCCGGCGGGGTGCTCGTGTACGCCCTACCCGAAGGCTCAAACGAGCGGCCTTCTCCCGAGCTGCACCTCCGGCGGGTCCTAGGCGAGTGGGTCGCGGATCTCTCCAGCTCGGGCAACCTGGTCGTGGTACGCACGCCGCCAGGGTGCGCCCACGTTGTCGCCTCGGCCCTCGACCGGGCCGGGATGCCCGAGGTAATCGGGACTGTGGCAGGGGACGATACCGTTCTCGTTGTGGCGGCTGAACGCACCAAGGGTTCGGTGCTGGCCCGCAAGCTGGCTCGTATGGCGGGCCAGGACATCTAAGGAAGAAAGAGGGAAAACTTCAATGGCCAAGAGGGTTGTTCTCGCCTACAGCGGTGGGCTCGACACGTCTGTCGCGGTGCGTTGGATGACCGAGGAGATGGGCGTCGAGGTTATAGCTCTTGCCGCCGACCTCGGCCAGGGCGGCGACTGGGACGCCGTCACCGATCGCGCCCTGGCTGCGGGAGCGGTCGAGGTCGTAATCGTAGACGTGCGGGAAGAGTTCGGAGCCGATTTCGTGGCGCCCGCTATCCGGGCCAACGCATTTTACGAGGGCAAATACCCGTTAATCAGCTCGCTTTCTCGGCCCATCATCGTGAAACACCTCGTGGCGGCGGCTCGCCAGCACGGCGCCGACGCGATCGCCCACGGCTGTACCGGCAAGGGCAACGACCAGGTGCGTTTCGAAGTCTCGAGCCGCGCCCTGGCCCCGGATCTCGAAGTGATCGCGCCGGTGCGCACCTGGGGCTTCACGCGAGACGACTCGATCGACTACGCCAAGCGCTACGGGATCCCGATCTCGGCCACCAAGGCGAGCCCTTACTCTGTGGACCAAAACCTCTGGGGCCGCACCGTCGAGTGCGGCATCCTCGAAGATCCCTGGGTAATGCCGCCGGCCGATGTCTACGAACTAACGGTGCCGAAGGCTGCGGGCGGCGAGGCCCTCGAAGTAGTGGTGGGCTTCGAAGCCGGGTTGCCCGTTTCGGTGGACGGCCGCCGGCTTGCTCTCCACCAACTGGTGCCCGCCCTCGACGCCCTCGTCGGCCCTTACGGCTTCGGCCGGATCGACATGATCGAGAACCGCCGCGTCGGTATAAAGAGCCGGGAGATCTACGAATGCCCGGGCGCACTGGCGCTGCTTATGGCCCACCAGGACCTCGAAGCGATGACGCTCGAGCGCGACGTAGCCCACGAAAAGTCCCGGCTGGAACCCCGCTGGGCAGAACTCGTTTACGACGGCCTCTGGTATTCCCCGCTGAAGGCCTCGCTCGATGCCTTCTTCGCCGAATCGCAGCGCCACGTGACCGGCGAGGTCCGCCTGCGCTGCGAGCCCGGGACCGCTCCCGGAGGCCTCGGGTGTTGCTTCGTCGCGGGTAGGAGGAGCCCGGTCGCCCTCTATGACCACGACCTGGCCACCTACTCGGCCGCCGACCGCTTCCGCCACGAGGACGCCGCAGGGTTCGTGCGCATCTTCGGGCTCGGCATCGAAACTTGGGCGAGCAAGCAGGGCCCAGCCGACTGACCAGCCGCGGTTCGCGCAACAAATGGAGGCGGCCTGCGCCGGAAACCGCAAACGTGCTTTCGCGATGGGAGGATCGAGCACCGAAACGTCGATTTCTTTGCATCAGCCTCAGTGATGTCCGCTTTTCGGAGCCGGATCGGTCACCTCCGTGAAAAAGTTGCCGGCTGGCGTTGCCTCCGCGCCGTGGACGGGGCGAAGGTTATGCGGGTCGAAAAAGGACTTTTGGCCCTGGGGGCGGTTACCTTCGGCTTCGGACGGTCGGCACGGCTCGGTGTTAATGGAGCTGTGAGTTGGAAGGAGGCCAGCCATGTTAATGCGATTTGACCCGTTCCGTGAGCTCGACCAGCTCGCCGAGCACTTCCGAGATGGTGGGCGTATGCGCCCGATGCTGCTTGACGCCTATCGGACCGGGGACATCTTCCACGTCGACTTCGATCTCCCGGGGATCGAGCCCGAGTCGATCGATGTCGCCGTAGATAAGAACATCCTCAGCGTGACGGCAGAACGTCACTGGGACACCGAAGGGGTAGACGTACTGGTACGCGAGCGCGCCGTCGGCAGCTTTACACGACAGCTATTGCTGAGCGATTGCCTCGACACCGAGAACGTCTCGGCCTCGTACGAGAACGGCGTGCTCCGCCTGGCGGTCCCGGTGACCGAAAAGGCCAAGGTGAGGCACGTCGAAATTAAGGCCTCCGGGAATGACGGGAAGAAAGAGCCGGTCCTGATGGCCACTGCGTTTTGAGCGCACTTCGTAGCGAGTTCGAGGGCCCGGCCCGGCAAGCGCGCATGCGTACCCGGGCAGGCCCCGAGCTGCGGTGCTGCTCGGCGGGATGGCGGCCAGCGTGTTCAACGTGGCTGCCCGACGGGCGGGGGCTGATCGCGCCCACCAGGCCGAGCACAGCTAAGAGCAGGTCGGCCGCAGGAATGGGTCTTTGGGCCTTATTCCCGCACCGCTGGCTGGTTTTACGGTGAGTACCGGTGAACACCTCTGCGGTCGTTGACCTCGAAGGTCTGGACAAGCTGGTGAAGGGGCTGGCCGCCCGCAACTACCGTACGGTCGGCCCGATTGTCCGTGACGGCGCCATCGTCATGGGCGACATCGAAAGCGCCAGTGAGCTGCCAAAGGGGTGGCAGGACAGCCAGTCCCCCGGTAGCTACCGGCTCACCCAGACAGGCTCGGCCCGACTTTTCGACTGGGCGGTAAGGCCCCAGTCGGTCAAGGCTGAAGTGTTCCCGCCCCGCTCCACCATTTGGCATGCCCGCCCCCCCGAGTACCAAGTCGAGGAGGTGGATGACGTTGCCCCGCCCGTGGCCGTGATCGGGGCTCGGCCCTGCGACCTGGCCGCGCTCGAGGTTCTGGACCGCGCCCTGGACGCCGCGCCC
This sequence comes from uncultured Acidimicrobiaceae bacterium, assembly GCA_963725935.1. Taxonomy (GTDB): domain Bacteria; phylum Actinomycetota; class Acidimicrobiia; order Acidimicrobiales; family Palsa-688; genus Fen-671. The sequence continues at coordinate 1,138,151 of CAVSAM010000007.1, forward strand.
GTAGCTGACCCCATCTACCACAAGCGCCGCCAGGAGGCTTTCCTGGTCGTGGTCGAGTGCACCCGGCCCGCCAGCACGTGTTTCTGCGTCGCCATGGGGACCGGTCCCGGCGCGACGCAGGGCTTTGACCTGGCCCTGACAGAGCTTGATGGTCGCTACCTGGCCCGTGCCGCGTCCCGCCGGGGCAGGGACATACTCGCGGACTTGCCTCATAGGCCCGCCAGCCGGGCCGACCACGCCGAGCGGGTCGCCCTGCTCGCAAGGGCCGCGTCGCACATGGGCCGCAGTGTCGACACCTCCGGCTTGCCTCAGTTGCTCGCCCGCAACCTCAGCAACCCGCGCTGGGACGAGGTAGCCGAACGCTGCCTCGCGTGCGGCAACTGCACAGCTGTTTGCCCCACGTGTTTTTGCAGCAATTTCGAGGACACGACCGACCTCTCCGGCACGGTGCAGCGCCAGCGCACATGGGCCTCGTGCTCCGATCTTGCTTATTCGTACGTCCACGGCGGCCCTGTCCGCCTCAGCATCAAATCACGTTACCGGCAGTGGGCCACCCACAAGTTCTCCTGGTGGTGGGAACAGTTCGGCACTTCTGGGTGCGTTGGGTGCGGCCGGTGCCTCACCTGGTGCCCCGCAGGCATAGACGTAACGGAAGAAATAGCAGCCATTCGCGCGAGCGATGGCGCCGGCGAAGATTAGAGGCAGATGAAATTGAGCCTTTCCACTTTGTCCCAGCTGTCGGACCACCCCTTGTTTACAGGCTTGCCGCGATCGGCCGTCGAGCGGTTCTGCAGTTTCGCGGAAGACGTGAATTTCGAGCCTGGGCAGCCCATTTTCACAGAGGGCGCGCCCGCACTCCGTTTTTACCTCGTGCGCGGCGGGAAGGTGGCGCTGTCGGCCCACACGCCCGGCAAAGGCCACCTCCTCGTCCAGACGCTGGGGCCGGGCGAAACCCTAGGACTGTCTTGGCTTTTCCCTCCATATCGGTGGCAGTTCGACGCCCGCCCGGTTGAGTGGGTCGAGACAATAACCTTGGACGGGCGGAGTATGCGAGCTGAACTGGAACGCGACCCCGTTTTGGGTTACGAGTTGCTCAAGCGTTTTACGCCAATAATCCTGCAGCGGCTGCAGCAGACCAGGTACCGCCTGCTCGACCTGTACAGCAGCGGGTGAGGAGCGCCATGGCGACTGGCACCGCGTCGACGTACCTGGAGGACGGCGGGACCACCCGGGCACCGGGCGAGCGCGGCCCGTTCACACCGGCTCTCTTCCGTGTCTGCGGGAGGGCGCAAGAGGCGCTCGATGTAGTGACATTGGCGCTCGAGCCCGCCAACGGCGATCGATTTTCCTTCATGCCGGGCCAGTTCAACATGCTCACGGCATTCGGGGTTGGCGAGGTCCCAATATCCATTAGCAGTTCGCCGGGCCATCACCCCCTCCTGCACACCATTCGCGAGGTCGGCCCGGTAACGCGCGCCCTGTGTAGGGCACCCCTCGGCTCGCCCGTAGGGGTACGTGGGCCTTTCGGAACGGACTGGGGCGTCGAGGACTTTGTGAAAGCCGACGCCGTAATCGTCGCCGGGGGCATCGGGCTGGCGCCGTTGCGCGGGGCGGTCGAGACATTGCTTGACAGGGTCGGCCTACCTATGGGGCCGCGCAGGGTCGTTGTGCTCGTCGGTGCGAGGACTCCGGACCAGCTCATCTTCCGGGGCGACCTCGAGTCCTGGGCGTCGTCGGGGGCCGAAGTTGCCATCACCGTTGACATGGCCGCAGAGGGTTGGGCGGGCAACGTTGGCGTAGTCACCCAACTGGTCCCCAACGCCGGCTTCGACCCGAGCCGGGCCATGGCGCTCGTCTGCGGACCAGAGGTCATGATGCGCTTTGCCGTCGAGGCGCTCATAGGTCGCGGCGTGCTGCCCACGTCGATACGCCTGCGCATGTCGCTGGAGCGCAACATGCAGTGTGGTACTGGCTTGTGCGGGCACTGCCAGCTCGGCCCTTATATCCTGTGCCGGGGCGGACCGGTCGTCACTTACCCGGCTGCCAGCAGGCTCCTGGCCGAGGCGGAGCTGTGACCGCCCCCGCAGCGCCCCCGTCGGGCCCCGGGCGTCCCAGCGTGGCCGTGTGGAAGTTCGCGTCCTGCGACGGGTGCCAGCTGAGCTTGCTCGACTTGGAGGACGAGCTACTCGCGCTGGTGGCCGCCGTCGACATCCGCTACTTCTTGGAGATGACCCGTGCCGTGGTCGAGGGCCCGTACGACATCTCCCTCGTGGAAGGCTCGATCACGACAGCCCACGATGCGGAACGGATCCAGGCCGTGCGTGACTCGTCTCGTTTTTTGGTCACTATCGGGGCTTGTGCCACGGCCGGAGGTATCCAGGGGCTGCGCAATTACGCAGACGTTGGGGATTACGTAGCGTCTGTCTACGCCAACCCCGGCTACATAGAAACCCTCGCTACCTCGACGCCCATATCCGCCCATGTGCCCGTCGATTTCGAGCTGCGCGGTTGCCCTGTCAACCGGTACCAGCTGCTGGAGGTACTGACGGCCTACCTTGCGGGTCGAGCCCCGCGCGTCCCCGGCTTCCCGGTCTGCCAGGAGTGCAAGGCGGCCGCCAACGTCTGCGTCCTGGTGGCAGGAGGTACCCCCTGCTTGGGGCCGGTGACGAGGGCCGGGTGCGGCGCTTTGTGCCCTTCCGTCGGCCGCGGCTGTTTTGGTTGCTTCGGCCCGGCGGCGACAGTCAACACGGCGGCGTTGGCGTCCAGGCTCACCGACGACGGCGCCCGGCCCGCCGAACTGGTGAGGATGTTCCGGAGCTTCACTGCCAACGCCCCCGAGTTCGCCCGCGAGGCCAGGAGCCATGACTCATAACCGCAATTACTCTGTCGACGTCGGGGCGCTAGCGCGCGTTGAAGGCGAAGGCGCCCTCCACGTAGTTGTGCGAGATGGTTCAGTAAGCGAGGTGGCGCTCAATATTTATGAGCCTCCACGGTTCTTCGAGGCGTTCCTGGTCGGCCGGCGCTACGACGAGATCCCTGACATCGCGGCCCGTATCTGCGGCATATGCCCCGTCGCTTACCAGATGTCTTCGTGCGCCGCTGCCGAGGACGCGTTCGGCGTAGCGGTCAGCCGCCAAATCCAGGACCTGAGGCGCCTGCTGTACTGCGGGGAATGGCTACAGAGCCACGCCCTTCACGTTTATTTCCTGCACGCGCCTGACTTCTTCGGCCTTGAAGACGCAGTCGCGCTTGCGGAGCGTGACCACTCGGCGGTCGAACGCGGCCTAGCTCTCAAAAAGACCGGTAACAAGATCATGGAAACTGTTGGGGGGCGGGCTGTCCATCCCGTCAATGTCCGTGTCGGTGGCTTTTACAAGGCCCCCGCACAGGTGGCGGTGCGGGCCTTGGCCGAGCCGCTACACCGTGCGCTCGACGCCTCCTTGGAGACGGTGAGGTGGGTGTCGGGCTTTGATTTCCCCGACGTCGAGAACGACTATACGTTCGTATCGCTGCGCGACCCCGGGCGCTACCCAATGGAAGTCGGCCGGGTGGTGTCCTCGAGCGGGCTCGATTGCACACCGGCTGAGTTCGCCGAGATCGCGGTCGAAGAACATGTTGCCCGTTCGACAGCCCTGCACTCGCGGCTGTTCGGGCGCGAGCCATACCTCACCGGGCCGTTGTCAAGATATGCGCTGAACTCGGAAGCGCTCACTCCTCTGGCCAAGGAGGCGGCCGCAGCGGCTGGGCTCGGGCGCGAATGCCGCAACCCGTTCAAGAGCATCGTGGTGCGCGCCGTCGAGCTGGTGTTCGCCTGCGAGGAGGCGCTGCGCTTGGTGGAGAGCTACGAGCCCCCGGTCCCGCCGGCCATCGATATGCCCGTTCCGACTGCGGCGCGGGCACTCCTGGGGGGTGGGGACCAGACCGGCAGCTCGAGCGACGGGGTGGTCGGGGCTGGCGCCACAGAAGCCCCACGCGGCCTGCTCTTCCATGTTTACGATATCGATGCAGAGGGCCTCGTCCGCAAGGCCCGGATCGTGCCACCCACGGCCCAGAACCAGCTCCCCATCGAAGCGGACTTGCGAAAGGTGGCAGAGACCGGGCTTCACCTGTCCCACGACGAGCTGACCCGTAGGGCCGAGCAGGCCGTGCGTAACCATGACCCTTGCATAAGCTGTGCCGCCCATTTTCTCGACGTCACGGTCGAGACGGTCCCATGACGCAGTCGGCCCGGGTCGTCGTCGCCGGGATCGGCAACGACATGCGCCATGACGACGCTGCCGGTGCCCTGGTGGCGGCGCGGGCGCTGGAGGTATTGGGGGCGCTGGGACCGGTTACCGGTCCGGGCCAAGAAATCGACGGTGTCCTGTCCAGCCAGTTGGGGGAGCCTCTGGATCTCCTGGGCAATTGGGACGACGCGGACCTGGCTATCGTTGTTGACGCCGTGCGTTCGGGCGCAGCACCGGGCAGCTTGAGCCTGACCTGGTTCGGTGGCGAAGCGGCCGATTTTCAGTTGGACCGGGCGTCGGCGAGCGTGGCTAAGGCCGTGGCATGTGGACGCGGCCAGTCGCCCAGCACTCACGGCCTCGGCGTGGTCGGTGTCTACCGTCTGGCGAGCGCGATGGGCCAAGCGCCCCGCCGAATGGTGGTCCTGGGCATCGAAGGTCAGGACTTCTCCCAGGGCGAAGGGCTGAGCGCCTCGGTGGCAGCTGCCATCGACAGCGCCGCCGCCATCGTCGTCGACCTTGTGCGCGGTGCGGGTGTCCGACAACAGGACCTCTGCGCCAGCAGCTTCGAGCCGCGTCGCCACATCAGCGAGAAGCTTGCCTTGCTAGGCCCAGCCACTGAACCCGCATCCTGTTCGGCGAACAGTTGCGCGAACTCCCGGGCCCGAGCCGGCGCCCTGAGTTGGCCTCAGAGGGGAACCCCGTCCTGAGGCAAGCCATCGCCTCGCTGAGTGCCTTCGCGACGAGCACCGGGTCGAACTCGTCCTAGGTACGACGGCCTGCGCCGAAAACCGCAAACGTGGGTTCGCGATGGGCTGATCGAGCACCGAAAGTGCCATATTTTTTCACCGGTCTCAGTGTCGCCCACTTCTCGGGCCAGATCGCTGACCTCCGTGAAAAAGTCGGCGGTTGAAGGGGACAAACAGCCTGCATCGAGAGAGCCTGGTCCGCCCCTACCCCGGCCAGGTCCACTTAGGCACTTGGCGGATGGGGTGCAGTTCGCCGTCGTTTTTGGCCCACGAGTTCTGTTGGGCCACGTGGGAGCCAAACTCAACGTGCTCCCGGACTGCCTCTCGGAACGGTTCGTCGTTGGGCATGTCAGCTTCGTCGAGAGCCTCCAGGTAAAGCGCGACGAACCGCTCCCGTTGATCGTCGGTGATCTCCAGGTTGCGGTGTACGTCGATGATGTACTGGAAGCCGACCTCGCGGCTGAAGCGGTCCGGACCGCCGAACGACTCGGCGGTGAACGAGGTCAGGTGGTCGACGTGGGTGGGCCTGCGTTCGGTAAACAGGTTCGCGAGCACGGGTCCGCCAGGGCCTTCTCATAGAACAGCTCCTCCAAGTGGTGCAGGACCTTGTCGCCACCGGCATGTTCGTACAGGGTCTCGGCCACTTACTACCTCCTGTTTCCTTCAGTCGCCCAGGACTTGCTCGTCCGCGGCTTACAGGGTCGCGCACCCAAGCCCTTCGGGCCTACCGCGCCAAGACGTACACCCTCCGCGTAAGTTTGCCGATCATTGCGTAGATGTGCCAGTGACAATCGCCCAACATCAAGTTGTAGGCAGCGCTGCCGAACTGGGCTATGTAGCGGTCAGGATCGCGGATGAGGCGGGCGGCGTGAAGCAGTTTGCGAGCGACGCCGCCGGTGTTCTCCTGCGACCACTCACCCCACTCGGTGGTTAGGTCGATGAGGTCCAGGACTCGGAGCCCGGAGGCCTCGATCGCCTGGTCGGTGTGCTCTGGGAGAGCGCTCTGTGGCATGACGCCCATCGTCGACCACAACCAAGACGCTTCTCGGGGTTCGAGGCGGTCGGTCCCGTACATCTGGTAGATAACGGCCCTTCCGCCTGGTCTAAGGATGCGCCGGAACTCGCGGTATGCATCGACAAGTGAAGCGACGTGGACCAGGACGTCACGGCACCATACAAGGTCGGCGCTCTCGTCCTTCACCGGGATCGCTTCGGCAGTGCCTATTTGGAACTGCACTCGCTCATCGAGTTCCGGTCGTTCTCGGGAAGCCTCGCCCAGTTCCTCTCGAGCGAGCACAAGATGCCGAGGCACGGGGTCGATTCCCGTCACGACAAGGCCGAAACGGGTGGCGAGCTGTACAGCATCGCGTCCTTCTCCGCAGCCGACGTCCACCGCGGCGGCGCCAAACGGCAAACTAAAGCCGGCAACGAGGTCGAACAACACCTCAGGAGGGCGCGGCGCCAAGCTGATGTCGAGGAACGAATCGAACTCCGCCTCGACCTGGGGGTAAGCATCGTAGAAATGCTCCAGAGACCATTGGTCGGACACGCTTGGACCTCCGCTACAGCACACTTTCAAGGCGACGAGCGACGTCTCGATAGCGCCGGACCGATCCTACTGAAGGTCTTCTTTGACCTGCTGGTCTTCTTTGACCTGCTGATCTGCACGCCCCGGGAACTCCCTACGGCGCGTACCCCTGATTCGGTGTAGTTGTTTGGTTTGCGTCGATGAGGGAACCAATGTCCTTCCCACGTCGAGATCCACGTCGCCATCGATCCCACGGACATGTGCTCGACCGTCTACTTGCCAGACAACCCATTGCCGGCCCGAGGGCGGACGGAGGGGCCTGTAGAGCCACAATGGGTGCTGGTGTTCCAGGGTCAGGGAATAGCGGTGCGCGAAATCACTCCCGAGGTAAAGGATGACGGCGTGGCCCGTAGCCAGTTGGACGGCTCGGAGAAACGCAGAGAGCTGTGCAGCGACAACGGCCGGGCTCGGCCGTGAGCGGCAGTTGCCCGCCAGTTCGAGGTCAACAGCGGGCGGCAAGGCACGGGGGTCCTTCGGGACGGTACGCAGGAAGACCCTGGCTTGGGCGGTCCCGGGGTCGCACAATGAGAAGAACTGGTACGCGCCGCGGCCCAAGCCCGCCGAGCCAGCACCGTCCCAGTTCCGGGCGAAGTCGCGATCAATCAGGGTGACGCCCTCGGTGGCCTTTATATAGGCGAACCGGATGTGGTCCTGAGCTACGCGCGCCCAGTCGATTTGCCCCTGGTAGGCGGACACGTCTACGCCGTAGCTTTCCCCGCTGGCCAGAGCCGGACGGTAGCCCGGGAGCCACCAGAACCAGACCGCGGCAAGAGCGAGTCCGACGGCTACGAGGACGCCTCCCGCTCCAAACGTCCACCGAGACGGAGCCCCTATCAACGGTTGCAGATCTCCATTCCAGGCCACTTCCCAGGAGCATCGAGGTGAGGCGCAGCGTGGGTACTCTACGTCTAGAAACAGAGAGCCCAGCGTGAGTAGGGGGAAACCATGACCACACTCGAGAACCGCCCGAACACCGCACTGGTCGTCATCGACGTGCAAAACGGCGTCGTAAAGGCGGCTCACGAGCGCGACGCGGTCGTCGCGAACATCGCCAGTCTCGTCGAAAAGGCGCGGCGCGAGCACGTAGCCGTCGTCTGGGTTCAGCACTCCTCCGAACGGCTTGTGAGGGAGAGCGACGACTGGCGGATCGTCCCCGAGCTTGTTCCGAGCGACGCCGAGCAGCTCGTCGAGAAGAACTACGGCGACGCTTTCGAGGACACTACCCTAGAGACCGTGCTGTCGGGTCTCCGAGCCGGGCGGCTCGTTGTCACCGGCGCACAGACCGATGCGTGCGTCCGTTCGACACTTCACGGAGCGTTCGTCAGAGGGTACGACGCGATGCTTGTTAGCGATGCCCACACGACCGACGACCACACAGACTGGGGGGCGCCTCCGCCGGACCAGGTCATCGCTCACACGAACCTGTACTGGACGTACCAGACGGCTCCTGGGCGGACGGCCGGGACGGTCGCGACCAGGGATGTCGACTTCGGCGGCGCGCCCTGACGTTTGTGCTTCGGGACGACCGTGCGCCTGATTGGCGAATTCGTTCGTCAGCGAATTCGGCAACAGGCGGGCGGTGTCGCCCGACAGCAGTGCTCGGTGTGGGGACCGCCGGGCCGAAGTAACTCTGAGACTGCCGCTCCGGCAGAAGGTAGTGTGACCGCCGATGACGCTCTACCAGGGCCGCTTTGGCGGGCACAAGCAGGCGGCGGAGCTCTTCGCCTTTACCGAGAGCCTCTCTTTTGACCGTCGCCTAGCCGGTGACGACATAAATTGCAGCCGGGCTCATGTGCTCGGCCTCGAGCGCAGCGGGTTGCTTTCGATTGAGGAGACCGCCACCTTGTTGGAGGCACTGGCAGCGGCTGAGCAGGAGCTCGCCGACGGGAGCTTCGAGTTCCAGCCGGGAGACGAGGACGTCCACACCGCCATCGAACGTCGTGTCACCGAGATAGCGGGCGCGGCCGGTGGCCGGCTCCACACAGGACGGAGCCGCAACGACCAAATAGCCACCGACATGCGGCTTTTCACCAAGCGCGCGTTGGCCGAGATTTGCCGAGGCGTCGTAGGGCTTGAGGCGGTCCTCCTGCAGCGGGCGGGAGAAGCCGGCGATGCCTACCTGCCCGGGTACACCCACCTCCAGCACGCTCAACCGGTGCTGCTGGCTCACCACCTCCTTGCCCACGGCTGGGCTTTGTCCAGGGACGTCGACCGCATGACCTCGACTCGGCGCCGCCTCGACGTGTCGCCTCTCGGGGCCGGTGCGCTGGCTGGGTCGTCTCTCCCGCTCGACCCTGACTGGGTAGCCCAGGAACTGGGCTTCGCGTCGCGCTTCGAGAACTCGCTCGACGCAGTCTCGGACCGGGACTTCGTGGCCGAGTCGCTGTTCGACCTTGCGTTGCTGGGCACGCACCTCTCCCGCCTAGGTGAGGAAATAGTGCTCTGGTCGAGTGAAGAGTTCGGTTTCTTGCACCTGGACGACGCCTATGCGACCGGCAGCTCCATGCTCCCCCAGAAGAAGAACGCAGACATCGCAGAACTGGCACGCGGTAAAGCTGGACGTCTGATCGGCCACCTGACCGGGTTCCTGGCGACGCTGAAGGGGCTCCCGCTGGCATATAACCGGGACCTGCAAGAGGACAAAGAGCCGCTCTTTGACTCTGTGGACCAGGTCGAGCGCTCTCTTGCGGCGCTGGCTGGCCTGTTGGCGACAGCGACGTTCGACACTCAGGCTATGGCGCGAGGGGCTAATTCACCGGCGTTGGCCGCGACGGACCTCGCCGAGTGGCTGGTGCAAAAAGGTATGCCGTTCCGCGAGGCACACGAGCTCGTCGGGGGGGTCGTGCGGGAGTCAGTTCAGAGGCGCGTCCCGCTCCCGGAGCTGGTGGCCGCGCACCCGGCCCTGGGGGCAGAAGCCGTGGCGCTTCTCGAGCCCGGGGTCGCCGTCTCGCGGCGGACTAGTCCCGGCGGGGCTGGGCCGGTCCCCGTGGCAGCCCAGCTGGAGCGGTTTGCGGCGGTGCTGCGGGCCGATGCGGAACGCTTGGGCATGCCTCGTGTGGGAAGCGCCTTCTCTCACCCGCCTCGCGGGCACGGCCACGGGGTCGGTCAGCAGCACGATGGGCCAGGGCCGGACGGGGGAGTGCCTGTCGGGCCCTCTCGTTCCCCTGGCCCAGCAGCCGGTGAGTGAACAAGGCACCCGGCTCCGCAGCGAGTTTTTCCGGCGTGACGCCAGCGAGGTCGCGCAGGAGCTCGTCGGCAAGCTCTTAGTGTGTTCGGACGGGCGTGCGGCCCGTCTCGTAGAGGTCGAGGCATACCTCGGGCTCGATGACCCGGGGAGCCATGCGTTCAGAGGCCCTACCCCGCGGGCTGCGATCATGTTCGGGCCGCCTGGACGGTTGTACGTCTACTTCTCCTATGGCATGCATTGGTGCGCCAACGTCGTATGCAGCCCGGAGGGGACCGCCACGGCCGTCCTGCTGCGCGCCGCCCAACCCGTCAACGGGATAGCTGCCATGGAGCAGGCTCGCTCCCACGGCCAACGCGAGGTACGCGAGAGGGACCTGTGCCGTGGGCCGGGCCGCCTGACCGAGGCATTCGGCATCACGGGCGACCTCAATGGGCTGGACCTGACGGCCAAGCGGTCCGAGCTGTGGTTGTCGGACGACGGCGCCGGCCCAGGGGGCCTGGTCGAAGCCACTCCACGAGTGGGGTTGTCAGCCTCCAAAGCCCCGGACCTGCCCCTGCGCTTCGTCGTGCAGGGAAGCGTTTGGGCGTCGCCCGGCCCACGGCCCGTTGCGCCCGTGCGTTTACCCGCTGCCCCCGGCGAGGCCACCACGCCAACCGGCGGCGCTGGCCGTACGGCTGGACCGCTTACCAGGAGAGTTAGCTCACCTGGCGAGGGAATCCGGCGAAGAGAGGGTTAAACGGTCCCGGTGGCCTTCACATCTGGGCTAGCATGACTCTGCTCACCTCCGGGTGAGTGCAGTGGATGCAGCCAATGGCTGCCGGCGATGCCGGTGGGGTGTCGTTGACAAGTACCACTGTGTAGGTTAAGCTAGAAAGCCGCTCAGGTGAGCAATCACTTCCGAGCGACGCCGTCACTGAAGGGCCTCGAACCCTTCAAGTGAGGCGCTTAGCGGTTGGCACCGCCGCCTGCTACCAAGCAGACGCGTGCTCCCGCGAGCAGTGGACCTTGAAAACGGAACAGAGAAAGTTAAAAGCTAGTGCGGGCGCGCCGGTGAGAGCCGGAGCGCCAATCTTGTCAAGCATTAGACGGACAACAACTTCCGTCTTTGTGCCATCCAGCCCGAAGGCTCGGGCTGGCGCTCTACAAATGGGTCGAGGCATACCGAAAGGTGTGCCGATGATCTCGATGGAGAGTTTGATCCTGGCTCAGGACGAACGCTGGCGGCGTGCTTCACACATGCAAGTCGAACGGGGCTCATTCGGTGGTAACACTGGAGAAGGCCTAGTGGCGAACGGGTGCGTAACACGTGAAGAACCTGCCCCGAAGACTGGGATAACAGCGGGAAACCGCTGCTAATACCGGATGACCCCACCAGGCCGCATGGCCAGGTGAGGAAATGGGCCTACCGCTTCGGGAGGGCTTCGCGGCCTATCAGCTTGTTGGTGGGGTAACGGCCTACCAAGGCTACGACGGGTAGCTGGTCTGAGAGGACGACCAGCCACACTGGGACTGAGACACGGCCCAGACTCCTACGGGAGGCAGCAGTGGGGAATCTTGCGCAATGGGCGAAAGCCTGACGCAGCAACGCCGCGTGAGGGATGAAGGTCTTCGGGTTGTAAACCTCTTTCGAGCAGGGACGATTGTGACGGTACCTGCAGAAGAAGCTCCGGCCAACTACGTGCCAGCAGCCGCGGTGATACGTAGGGAGCGAGCGTTGTCCGGATTCATTGGGCGTAAAGAGCTCGTAGGCGGCTCAGTAAGTCAGGTGTGAAATCCTCAGGCTCAACCTGGGGCTGCCATCTGATACTGCTGTGGCTAGAGCCCGGTAGGGGTCCACGGAATTCCTGGTGTAGCGGTGAAATGCGCAGATATCAGGAGGAACACCAGTGGCGAAGGCGGTGGACTGGGCCGGTACTGACGCTGAGGAGCGAAAGCGTGGGGAGCGAACAGGATTAGATACCCTGGTAGTCCACGCCGTAAACGTTGGGCACTAGGTGTGGGACCTTGTCAACGGGTTCCGTGCCGTAGCTAACGCATTAAGTGCCCCGCCTGGGGAGTACGGCCGCAAGGCTAAAACTCAAAGGAATTGACGGGGGCCCGCACAAGCGGCGGAGCATGTGGCTTAATTCGAGGCGACGCGAAGAACCTTACCTGGGTTGAACTACGCAGGAAAAGCCGTAGAGATACGGTGTCCGAAAGGGCCTGCGATAGGTGGTGCATGGCTGTCGTCAGCTCGTGTCGTGAGATGTTGGGTTAAGTCCCGCAACGAGCGCAACCCTTGTCCTGTGTTGCCAGCGGATAATGCCGGGGACTCGCAGGAGACTGCCGGGGTCAACTCGGAGGAAGGTGGGGACGAAGTCAAGTCATCATGCCCCTTACGTCCAGGGCTGCACACATGCTACAATGGCCGGTACAAAGGGCTGCTATTCCGCGAGGATGAGCGAATCCCAAAAAGCCGGTCTCAGTTCGGATCGGAGTCTGCAACTCGACTCCGTGAAGTCGGAGTCGCTAGTAATCCCGGATCAGCAACGCCGGGGTGAATACGTTCCCGGGCCTTGTACACACCGCCCGTCACACCACGAAAGTCGGCAACACCCGAAGCCGGTGGCCCAACCGTAAGGAGGGAGCCGTCGAAGGTGGGGTCGGTGATTGGGGTGAAGTCGTAACAAGGTAGCCGTACCGGAAGGTGCGGCTGGATCACCTCCTTTCTAAGGAGCAGAAGGCCGAGGTAATACTCGGTCCATTCTCCGAAGTTGACTACTAGCTATTCGGCGACCATGTGGTCCTCGGCTTGTCGTAGGTGCTTGCACCTCTAGGCCGTGGACAGTGGGAGCCGGGCGATCTCTGTTCCGTTTTCTGGGCTCACGGTTCGTGGCCCAGCTGATGGTGCGTATTGGCCCGGGGTTTTCTCCGGGGACCAAGACGCCTACCGCACGAGGAGCCCGGCGAGCTTTTATGGCCGGGCTTTCTCACCGCTCCTTGAGAATTGCATAGTGAGCACGAGCATCTTGTTCTCCAAGCTACAAAAGCCAACGGTGGATGCCTTGGCGCCTAAAGCCGATGAAGGACGTGGGTGGCTGCGAAAAGCCACGGGGAGCTGCCTACCGAGCGTTGATCCGTGGATGTCCGAATGGGGCAACCCACTGCCGCGAAAAACGGCAGTACTCCGGTCTGAATAAAATAGGGCCGGTAGAGGGAACCAGGGGAATTGAAACATCTCAGTACCCTGAGGAAAGGAAAGCAACAGCGACTCCCTGAGTAGCGGCGAGCGAAACGGGAAGAGCCTAAACCGTGCCGGTGTTAAAGCCTGGTGGCGTTGCCGGTACGGGGTCGTGGGACCAGATAGGAGAGTCACCAGCCTCTCCACGGAGTTACAAAGTTGCTGCGTAGCAGAAGGGTTTTGGAACGTCCCGCCACAGAGGGTAATAGCCCCGTACGTGAAACGCATGCAGCCTCCGATCTGGCACCCGAGTAGCTCCGGGCCCGTGAAACCTGGAGTGAACCAACGAAGACCACTTCGTAAGGCTAAGTACTAATAGGCGACCGATAGTGCACTAGTACCGTGAGGGAAAGGTGAAAAGTACCCCGGGAGGGGAGTGAAATAGTACCTGAAACCGTTGGCTTACAAACAGTCAAAGCGTCGTCAGTCTCTTCGGAGGCTGGCCGTGATGGCGTGCCTTTTGAAGAATGAGCCAGCGAGTTACCGTGCGTGGCAAGGTTAACCCGTGAGGGGGAGCCGGAGCGAAAGCGAGTCTTAAATGGGCGTCCAGTCGCGTGCGGTAGACCCGAAGCCGAGTGATCTATCCATGGGCAGGCTGAAGCGGGGGTAAGACCCCGTGGAGGGCCGAACCCACCATGGTTGAAAACATGGGGGATGACCTGTGGATAGGGGTGAAAGGCCAAACAAACTCGGTGATAGCTGGTTCTCCCCGAAATGCATTTAGGTGCAGCGTCGGGTGTTCAGCGTCGGAGGTAGAGCACTGAATGGGTTAGGGGGCCTACAAGCTTACCGACCCCAATCAAACTCCGAATGCCGATGCTCTAGAACCCGGCAGTGAGACTACGAGGGATGAGCTTCGTGGTCGAGAGGGAAACAGCCCAGATCGCCGGCTAAGGCCCCTAATTCGGTGCTAAGTGGGAAACGATGTCGGACTGCACAGACAGCCAGGAGGTTGGCTTAGAAACAGCCACCCTTTAAAGAGTGCGTAATAGTTCACTGGTCGAGTGGTCCGGCGCGGACAATGTAACGGGGCTCAAGCACCGAGCCGAAGCCGCGGACCTCGCGCAAGCGGGGTGGTAGGGGAGCGTCGAACGGGCAGAGAAGCGGCGGTGTGAACCGTCGTGGAGCCCGCTCGAGTGAGAATGCTGGCATGAGTAGCGAGAGAGGGGTGAGAAACCCCTCCGCCGTAAGCCCAAGGTTTCCTGGGGAAGGCTAATCCTCCCAGGGTGAGTCGGGAGCTAAGGCGAGGCCGAAAGGCGTAGTCGATGCACAACCGGTTGATATTCCGGTACCGTCGTGCACGCGTCAATCCCAAGCCAGGGGTACTAAGGGGCTGCCTTCGGGCGAACCGACAGGTCCTGGGGCGGGCAGCGAAGGCGGGACGCAGGAGGGTAGGTGAACCGTGGCGTTGGTTGTCCACGGGTAAGCGAGTAGGGCGAGGTCCAGGCAAATCCGGCCCTCATTAAGCCTGAGACGTGATACCGAGCCGTAAAAGGCATAGTCACTAATCCCATGCTGCCTAGAAAAGCGTCTAGCGAGTTGGCACGGCGCCCGTACCCCAAACCAACACAGGTGGGCGGGTAGAGAATACCAAGGCGATCGGGAGAACTGTGGTTAAGGAACTCGGCAAAATACCTCCGTAACTTCGGGAGAAGGAGGGCCCCAGTAGGGTGAAAGGCTTCGCGCCTCGAGCCCGAGGGGGTCGCAGAGACCAGGGGGAAGCGACTGTTTACTAAAAACACAGCAGCGTGCGAAGTCCTAAGACGATGTATACGCTGTGACGCCTGCCCGGTGCTGGAAGGTTACGGGGAGGGGTTAGCCCGCAAGGGCGAAGCTCTGAACCTAAGCCCCAGTAAACGGCGGCCGTAACTATAACGGTCCTAAGGTAGAAGACCCGGATTCGTGCCCGGGCACTGCCCCTCCCAAGAGTGATCTTGGAAAGTGCAGCTGGCTATATGCTGGGAACCCCGAGTATCCGGCGGTACTCATTGCGGTCACTGACCCTTCGTAGGGTTGGTGCGTGAGGAGTGAAAATCCGCCCGGTGCGGGCAATCAGCAGGAAAGGCCATTAGTTACGAAGTAGGTCGTCGGCTCGTTTTTAGAGCAAACCTACTTCTTACGGTGAATCGCCGTCGTAGCTTTTGGAATCCTCAGAGGCCATACGCCAGCCACCTGATATCGACGTTTCAGGTGAAGATATGGTCCTAGCTTCATGGCGACATGAAGAGTTCTAGAGCGAAATTCCTTGTCGGGTAAGTTCCGACCTGCACGAATGGCGTAACGATTTCCCTACTGTCTCAACCACAGACCCGGCGAAATTGAAGTACGAGTAAAGATGCTCGTTAGCTGCACCAAGACGGAAAGACCCCGTGGACCTTTACTATAGCTTGATGTTGGTTTTTGTTGCTTGTTGTGTAGGATAGGTGGGAGACTTGGAAGCTCCGGCGCCAGCCGGGGTGGAGTCAACGTTGAAATACCACCCTTCATGTGACGGGAACCTAACCTACGTCCGTAATCCGGATGAGGAACAGCGTCAGGTGGGTAGTTTGACTGGGGCGGTCGCCTTAACAAAATGGGGCGAATCATGGGTAACCATGTGAAATAAAACTCTCGGCGTATGCTGGGACACCCGAGTATCTGGCAGTACTCATTCTCGTCACACCGCTCTCGTAGCGTTGTGACGTGAGAAGTAAAAATCTGACCAGTGCGGGCAATCAGCAGGTTGGGCGGTCAAGGACTGCCTACCTCAACGACCACAACGAGAGCCCCGTTGGTTTGCAACGGGTGATGGAATGGTCTGAACTGCATGGCGACATGCAGACCGAGGCAGAAATGGCCTCGGGGCGGTAACTGCGTCCATGAACACGCTGGCACTGCGCTACTACAAGACCTTGTTGACGATGTCGGATCGGCAGAAGCAACTCCTGGAAGGGATGCTTCTGGGGGACGGTCATCTCGAGAGGCAGAAGGGTGCATTGACAGCAAGGCTCAAGATCGAGCACTCCGTGAGCCAGGCGGCATATGTCGCTTGGAAGCACGATGAGTGGCGTGATTGGGTCAGCACCCCGCCAAGGGAGCGACAGAAGCGGAACAGGCTCGGCACGGTCTCGACGAATATAGGGTTCAGTACCCTTTCCCACGTCGAGCTGGAGCGGTTCCGTGAGAGGTTCTATCGAGATCGCCGGAAGGTGGTCCCCGAGGACCTCGAACTGACTCCCCTGAGTACGGCCGTGTGGTTTATGGACGATGGCTCACGTAAGTCGAGCCAGTGCAGAGGGCTCTATCTCAATACCCAGAGCTTCACTGCCGCGGAGGTCGAACTCCTGCGGTGGGTGATGAATCGGGACATTGGCGTAGAGACCAGTGTTCGAAAGCAACTAGATGGCTTGCAGATGTATATTCCGGCGCCCTCCGTGGCGGATTTCATTGCAGTCATTGTTTGCAATCTGCTTCCGAGCATGATGTACAAGTTGTCGGGCTAACAGATTTGCCTAAAGAGTAACGGAGGCGCCCAAAGGTTCCCTCAGGCTGGTTGGCAATCAGCCGTCGAGTGCAATGGCACAAGGGAGCTTGACTGTGACACCTACAAGTGGAGCAGGTGCGAAAGCAGGGCATAGTGATCCGGCGGTCGCGTGTGGAAGCGCCGTCGCTCAACGGATAAAAGGTACCCCGGGGATAACAGGCTCATCTTCCCCAAGAGTCCATATCGACGGGAAGGTTTGGCACCTCGATGTCGGCTCGTCGCATCCTGGGGCGGAAGTACGTCCCAAGGGTTGGGCTGTTCGCCCATTAAAGCGGTACGCGAGCTGGGTTTAGAACGTCGCGAGACAGTTCGGTCCCTATCTGGTGTAGCCGTTGGAGACCTGAGGAAGGCTGTCCCTAGTACGAGAGGACCGGGACGGACGCAGCTCTCGTGTGCCAGTTGTCCTGCCAAGGGCACGGCTGGTTTGCGACCTGCGGAAGGGATAAGCGCTGAAAGCATATAAGCGCGAAGCTCGTTCCAAGATGAAGTCTCCCACAGATTCGATCTGGTAAGGCCCCTGGTAGACCACCAGGTTGATAGGCCGGAGGTGTAAGCGCAGTAATGCGTTCAGCCGACCGGTACTAATCGGCCGAGGGCTTGAAGTACAAACCGCTCGTGCTCACTATGGAAAGCTCAAGGAAAGGTGGCCCGCGAGGGCCGTTTGAAAATAGAGCAAAGGTTCCCGGTGACCATAGCGGTGGGGCCACACCCGTTCCCATCCCGAACACGGAAGTTAAGACCGCCAGCGCCGATGGTACTTGGGGGGCAGCTCCCTGGGAGAGTAGGACGTCGCCGGGATATTCGTTGCAAAGGGCCCGTGCCGTGGTGGGCGGCACGGGTCCTTTGCGCGTTCGGAACAGCCGAGGAGGACTGGGAGATATGCTGGACGACATGGCCTCGGGTAGCGGGCGGGCGGCGGGCCCGCGAGGCGCTAAAGCGGGTGCGCCGAAAAAGCGGGTTGCAGGTAGCGCGACATCGAAGGCTCGGACTGGGACCGGTTCACGCTCTGCGACAGGCTCGCGTTCTGTGGCGAGTTCCCGCTCTACCACGGGTTCACGGTCCGCTGCGAGCTCGCGGTCCGCATCGGGCTCCCGCAGCGGGACCGGTTCGCGATCAGCTGGGAGCTCGGCACAGGCTCGTAGTTCGAGCGCCCGGACCGACCACGTGGGAAGGCCGAGCTCTGCACGCACAGGGTCGAGTACCAGCCGCGGCGTTTCCGGGGCAACGAGGGCTAGCTCACGGGTAGACGCCTCTGCTGGGGAAGGAAGGCCTCGACGCAGTTCCGCAACCGGTACTGGTGCAGGCGGCGGTGCGCGGGCAAGGACTAGTGCGAGAGATGGAGCGGGGGCTGGAGCATGGGCTCGTCCTGCAGCTCCAGGGGCCTCCAGGTCCGGTGGCCGTGGTTTTGGCGCGGCGGCCCGAACGTCGGGACGTTCCGAGCGATTTGGCTCCGACCGGCCGCGCTCGTTGAGCAGTTTCAGGGGGGATGCCGGTGGAACGGCGCGGGGCCCCGCCCGCGACAGCGCCGGCCGGTGGGCGCGCTCGGAGGACCGACCGCCGTCGCGGCAGGGCACCGGGGTGCCACCGAGCCGGTCTCGTTCAGCTTCCGGTGCGCCGCGCCCGCCCGCACGGACCTACGGCGAGCGCATCGATCGCCCCAGTCGGGGTGCCGGAAGTGGCGGGGTGTTCAGCGGCGAGGGCCGTGGCGCCCGCGAACAAGGAGCAGGCCTAAGGAGCGACAGGGCGAACTTCTCGGACCGGTCGGCGGGAGATGGGCCTCGCTGGGGTCGCCCAGTGGCCCCGGCAGGGAGAGCCGGAGCCGGAGCGGCCGGGCGCGCTGCTGGCCGCAGTGACGGGCCACGAAGTGCGCCGCCGAGGTCATCCGACGCGCAGCCAAGGTCGTTCGGCGCGCCCCCGAGGTCGTTCGACCGGGGGGCCGACCGTCCGATGAGCGGCCCGGAGGAGGCCCTGCCCGGCGCGCGCCCCGAGGATTGCAAACCGGCGGGAGCCGGGCCGCCTCGTTGCCGAAGCGGGTCGATGGCCGTGGAGCCCCAGCCGGCAGGACTGCGCCTTGGGACCGGGAAGCACCTCGCGCCTTCGGTCCCCGCCGTGATGCGGGTGGTCCCCGCCGCGAGTCGGGCGGGTTGAGCCGCGACGCGAGCGGCCCCCGCAGCGGGACGGGTGGATTTAGCCGTGGGACGGGTGGTCCGCGCCGCGAGACGGGCGACGGCCGAGGCGTAGGCGGCTACTCCCGCCCACGCGGCGCTGGGGACGGGAACGGCTCCCCGCGCAGCTTTGGGACGGACGGTCCGGCTCGCCCGCCCAGGCCTGCCTCCGCCTCTCCGCGTAGGCCGACGCCGACGGGCTGGGGCAGTGTCGCCCGCCACGGTATCGGGGAGCTGGACAACGAAGAACCGACGGCTTCGGAGATCTGGTCAGCGGTGCGCGAGGGCGCTCAGCCAACGCGTGGACGTCCGCCGGGCGGCACCAGAGCGGGCGGGTCATCGAGGGGAACGGGTGGGCGCGGAGATGCTGGTCGTTCCTCGGGTGGCCGTCCACGGCCTGGGCTCAAGGCGGCCGGCCAAGTGGCGGCTCGCCGCACACCGGTTGCGCGTCCTACGCCGGCGGTCGTGCCCGTTACGGGGCCGCTTATAGCAGGACAAGAGCTGGAAAGGCAGGCAAGCCACGAGGACGGCGGCCACGAGGACTGGTCGATGACCATTGTCGAAAGGGTGCCCGCTCCCAGTCGTCCCGCCAAAACCTCTAGTCGTCGTCGTGCCGAGGCTGCCGGCCGTCGTGCCGAGCCTGCTGGCGGTCGCGCCCAGCCAGCTGCCGAACCAGCCGCCCAGCCAGGTGGCCGGCCGTCCGCCCAGACAGGTGAACGGCCGTCCGCCCGCGCCAACGGGCGTGCCGCTGCGCTAGCCGATGCGGTGGCTACGCCGATAACGCGGGAACGTGCAGCAATCAGAAGGCCCACAGCGCGCACGGGTTCCCTTCTAGCTATTGACAAGGAGGCGCCCGAGCCGGTCGTCACTGCCAAGCTCGCCGACGCCACCAGGGCTTATTCGGCTGACCGCTATCACGACGCGTTGCGGATGTTGCGCAAATTGTCCTCCATAGCTCCGACCTCGGCTTCGGTCAAGGAGCTGCTCGGCCTCACCCTCTACAGGCTGGGCAAGTGGCCTCTTGCACTCCGCGAGCTCGAAGCCCATCATCGGCTGTCGGGCAGCTACGACCAGTTCCCCGTTATCGCCGACTGTTACAGGGCACTGCGCCGATATGACGAAGCCGACGCGATATGGACCGAACTGCGTCAGGCTTCGCCGAGCCCGGAGGTAATAGCCGAGGGCCGGTTGGTCGCTGCAGGATCCCTGGCGGACCGCGGAGATCTGAGGGGTGCGGTCAAGTTGCTCGAGGGGACGCTTCGCCGTTCTAAGCCGAAGGGGTTCCACCTCCGCCAGTGGTACGCCTTGGCCGACCTCTACGAACGGGCCGGAGAGCTGCCGCGCGCACGGGATCTCTTCGCTCAGATAGCGGCGGCGGACCCTGATGCCTACGACGTAAAGCAGCGCCTAATCGCGCTCGACTGAGCGTGCACGTAGTGACCTCTTAAATGTCATACCCCTTTGATAGGCTTCGCCCGAACCACCTCCCGTGGTCGGCCATGAGGCTCGAGCCAGGCACTAAAGGGCGTTGCCGTTAGGCAAAGTGTTGGGCGCGCAGCTTCGTCGTTGTTATCGACGCGTTCTGGTGGGTACTTGGCGCCTCGGCGCCCGTGATCTGTCGCCGGTGGTGCCGGCGCACCTAACAACGGGAGCGACCATGCTGAACATGGTGGTTGTAATTGGGAGCCTGGCAAAACCCATGCAGGTGAGAAGCTTGCCCAGTGGTCTTTCGCTCGCCAGCTTCGACCTGATGGTTCCTCGTGCCGACCAGTCTGCAGACACTGTCCCAGTGGCATTATTCGACGCCGAGGACCATGTGCCCGATTGGGTCGCCGGACAGGAGATATTGGCTATTGGGCGCGTCAGGCGCCGGTTCTTCAGGGTCGCGGGCAGCACCCAGAGCCGCACAGAAGTCGTTGCAGACAAAGTGCTGGCCTTGAGCCACAAAGACAGCGTCTGTTCGGCCCTGGCCGGCGCTGGCTCGGCTCTGGCAGGCATTGTTGACGACCTCAAGTCCGCTGGATGACTTTGAAATAGCCGGACTTGTTTTGAGACAGCAAGCAAAGTTCCCACGCAAGTAAGCCGTTTTGCACGATCGGCTCGTTATGGACCGCGCTACGGAAGGCGCCCAGCGCGGCTCAGTTGCATCTTCCGTTGCTGTGAGCGAGCTCCTCCAAAAGTTGTGCCACTCCGTCTTCTGCATTGGGGGGGAGGACCATTTGGACCGTTGCCAGGACTTCGGGGATCGCGTTCGCGGGAGCCGCTGCTCGCCCTGCCCATGCCAGGACCGTCAGGTCATTGTGGTTGTCGCCGATCGCCATGACCTCTCCGACCGCAACCCCCAGTCGCTTGCACACACGCTCGGCTGCGTAGGCTTTGGAGATCCCGGGGCCTGCTATTTCCACCCAGTCCAACCCCGATGAGGTCACGTGGCCCTTTTCGGCGACGTGCTCTGTCAGCCCGGCTAGCAACTCCGGCACGGGCCAGCCGGGACGGCGCATGACGAGCTTTATGCAAGCCGAGGAAACGGCCTGGACTATGTCATCGACCGTCTCGGTACGTTCGTCCCAACCCCACGAGGCGTCGATGAACCCGGCTTCGTGAGTGAAACTGTCCATTTCTTCAACGGCAAAGACTGCACCCGGGAAGATCTCGCGGAGCATGATCACAAGACCGATCGCCACCTCCGCCGCGAGCGTTTCGGTCTCGATAACTTCCATCGACGAGATGTCGACGACGGCGGCCCCGTTTGAGCAGACGCCGAGCGGCCCAAGGCCGGCTTCCCGGGCGACCTCCCACGTGATCCTGGGCGGCCTCCCGGTGATCGGGATGACGTGCAGCCCGGCCTCGCGGGCCGCCCGGACGGCAAAGATAGTGCGTTCGCTGACGGTGCCGTCCGGACGCAGCAGTGTCCCGTCCAAGTCCGTTGCCACCAGCCTGACGGGAGGCAGGCCGGCTGGCGATGCGGCACCCCCCGCGGCATTGACCACCTGCTCGACGATACCCTACCTTGTCGCTGGCCGGGGCCACGAGCGCCGCGGCGAGGCCTCGAGGGGCTCCTCGGCAGGGACTTTCGGCCGTGGCAGCGAGGTCGCCTGGGGCACTAAGCTGAGGCATGAACGAGGCCGGGCCATTGCGTTCTTGCGTCCCTCACCTGGAGCGTCGCCCGCCCGGCTCACGCCATGAAGACCATGGACCACTGAGTTAGGAGCGATCTCTGATGGACCTTCACCAACTGCTTGGCGACGACGCCGAAGCCCTTCTTAGCTACGAGTGCAAGGGCATCAGCCGCGATGACCTGATCCTGCCGGGGCCGGACTTCGTCGACAGGGTGTACTCGTGGAGCGACAGGTCTGTTCCCGTGTTGCGCAACCTCGGCCTGCTGCTCAACACCGGCCGGCTAGGCGGCACGGGCTACATTTCGATACTGCCCGTCGACCAGGGCATCGAGCATTCGGCGGCGGCCAGCTTTGCGCCCAACCCGATCTACTTCGACCCGAAGAACATCGTCGAACTGGCTATCGATTCCGGGTGTAATGCTGTCGCGACAACCTTGGGAGTGCTCGGCATCGTGGCCCGGCGGTATGCCCACAAGATCCCCTTCATCGCAAAGCTCAACCACAACGAGCTGCTCAGCTACCCCAACACGTACGACCAGGTGATGTTCGGCTCGGTCCAGGAGGCTTTCGAGCTTGGTGCCGTCGGGGTGGGTGCCACCGTTTACTGGGGCTCAGAGGAGTCTCGCCGTGAGATGCAGGAGGTCGAGGAGGCCTTCGAGGAGGCGCACTCCCTCGGGTTGTTCACCGTCCTGTGGTGCTACGTCCGCAACAATGCGTTCAAGAAAGACGGCGTGAACTACGAGGTTTCCGCTGACCTCACAGGACAGGCCAACCACCTCGGCGTCACCATCCATGCGGACATCATCAAGCAGAAGCTGCCCGAGAACAACGGCGGCTACAACGCGATCGGCTTCGGCGTGACCTCCAAGCTCGTCTACAGCGAGTACACGACGGACAACCCGATCGACCTCACCCGTTGGCAGCTCGTCAACAACTACATGGGCCGCATCCCGCTGATCAACAGCGGTGGCGCGTCCACGGGCGCCGGGGACCTGGAGGCAGCAGCCCGCACGGCCGTAATCAACAAGCGAGCCGGGGGAGCAGGCCTGATCATGGGCCGCAAGTCTTTCCAGCACCCGATGAGCGAAGGCATAGCGCTGATCAATGCCGTGCAGGACATCTACGCCGACCCGGCAGTCACGATCGCCTGAACCACGAAGCACTCGGCGAAGCTCCCCGGCCGACCCGCGCTTTGTCGCGGCGCGGGGAAACCCACCCGATAAGCTGGTAGACCGCGTAGGGATCACCAGGGGGCACAACTTTGGCTGACACAGTTACCACCGGGCACAAGTTGAAGACTCTGGATCGCGTGGTCATCCGGTTTGCCGGCGACTCCGGCGACGGGATGCAGTTGACCGGGGACCGTTTCACGACCAGCTCGGCGATTTTCGGCAACGACCTGTCGACGCTGCCGGACTTCCCAGCAGAGATACGGGCGCCGGCGGGTACTGTCGCCGGAGTTTCGGCGTTCCAGGTCCATATTTCGGACCATGACATCTTCACACCCGGCGACCACCCCGATGTGCTCGTAGCAATGAACCCGGCGGCCCTAAAGGCTCACGTAGCTGACCTCGAGGGGGGCGCCGCCATAATTCTCAACAGCGACGCTTTCGACGAGCGGTCGCTGCAGAAAGCCGGTTATTCGGTGGACCCCCGGGGCGACCAGAGCCTCGATGGGTTCACGGTGTACGAGGTGCCGATGACGTCGCTCACGATGGAGGCTGTGAAGCCGAGCGGCACCAAGGCGCGCGACGCTGAACGTTCAAAGAACTTCTTCGCCCTCGGCTTGGTCAGCTGGATGTACAGCCGGCCGCCCGAACCGACTATCGAATGGGTGGCAAAGAGGTTTGCCAGTAACGACATGGTGCGCGAGGCCAACACGTTGGCGTTCAAAGCTGGCTGGAACTTCGGCGAGACTGCAGAGGTCTTCGAGTCGTCCTACGAAATAAAGCCGGCCCACCTTCCTCCCGGTACCTACACGAACATC
Organism: uncultured Acidimicrobiaceae bacterium; assembly: GCA_963725935.1. Classification (GTDB taxonomy): domain Bacteria; phylum Actinomycetota; class Acidimicrobiia; order Acidimicrobiales; family Palsa-688; genus Fen-671. The sequence goes on from CAVSAM010000007.1 coordinate 1,161,912, forward strand.
TCGGGCAACATGGCGCTCGCCTGGGGCCTCGTGGCTGCGGGCCATCTCGCGAAGGTCCCTGTTTTTCTCGGTAGTTACCCGATCACCCCCGCTTCCGACGTCCTTCACGAGCTTTCCAAGCACAAGAACTTCGGGGTGCGTACGTTCCAGGCCGAAGACGAAATAGCAGGTGTGAGCGCGGCCCTGGGTGCTGCCTACGCCGGCTCGCTCGGAGTGACCACGACCAGCGGGCCCGGTCTCGACCTCAAGTCGGAGACAATAGGTTTGGCGATCTCTCTGGAACTACCGCTTCTGGTCATTGACATCCAGCGCGGCGGCCCGTCTACAGGCTTGCCAACTAAGACCGAGCAAGCGGACTTGCTGCACGCGATATTCGGCCGGCACGGTGAGGCTCCGCTGCCGGTCCTTGCCCCGTGCACTCCCGGCGACTGTTTTTACATGGCCATCGAAGCCGCCCGGATCGCCCTGAAGTACCGGACCCCGGTGATATTGCTCTCTGATGGGTACCTCGCCAATGGGGCCGAGCCTTGGCTGATCCCCGACGTCGCGGATTTGCATGACATCTCGGCGGACTTCGAGTTTGCCACCGAGCTCAACAAGGTCATGCCCGACGGCTCCGAGGTGTTCTGGCCCTACCTGCGCGATCCCGAGACCTTAGCGAGGCCGTGGGCGCTCCCGGGGACCCCGGGCCTGATGCACCGCATCGGCGGCCTCGAAAAGGCCGACGGCAGCGGCAATGTCTCTTACGACCCCGTAAACCACGAGCTGATGGTCCGCCTGCGCGCCCAAAAGGTAGCCGGCATCGCAAACGACATTCCCCCCGTCGAGCTCGACGACCCAGACGGGCTTGGTGGCGCGGATCTCCTGGTGCTCGGTTGGGGTTCCACTTACGGCGCCATTCAGGCCGCATCCCTCGCCGTACGCTCGACAGGGCAGCGCGTGGCAAACGCTCACCTTCGCTACCTGAACCCGTTCCCACGCAACCTGGGCGAAATAGTCAAGGCCTACAAGCGGGTCCTCGTACCCGAGGTCAACCTGGGCCAGTTGAGAAAGCTCGTCCGCGTGGAGTTCCTTGTGGATGCGATGGGTGTCAACAAAGTGGACGGCTTGCCGCTCCGGCGGATCGACGTACAGGCTGCAATTGTCTCGCACTTGGACTCCCTGGGAAGCCGTAACGGCAATGGGGCTTCGAGAGCTGCCGAGGAGGCACTATGACAGACGTGGAAGTTCCGGTCACAACCAGAAAAGACTGGTCGAGCGACCAGGAAGTGCGTTGGTGCCCCGGTTGTGGTGACTACTCGATCTTGACCGCAGTGCAATTGATGATGCCTGATCTGGGTGCCAAACACGAGGACACCGTGTTCGTGTCGGGGATCGGCTGCTCCAGCCGCTTCCCCTACTACATGAACACTTATGGCATCCATTCGATCCACGGCCGCGCCCCGGCGCTCGCTACCGGGTTGGCAGTTGCGCGCCCGGATCTCCACGTTTGGGTTATAACGGGCGACGGGGATGCTCTTTCGATAGGGGGCAACCATCTGCTGCACGCCCTCCGTCGTAACGTCGACTTCACGATCATCTTGTTCAACAACCAGATTTACGGTCTCACGAAGGGCCAGTACTCCCCGACGTCGGAGTCCGGAAAGGTAACAAAGTCCACGCCTTTCGGGTCTCTTGACCACCCGTACAACCCCGTGTCGCTGGCCCTTGGTGCCGAGGCGTCGTTCGTGGCCCGTACCCACGATATGGACCGCAAGCACATGACCGAGATTTTCCGGCGGGCCTACGCGCATAAGGGCACTTCCTTCGTCGAGGTGTACCAGAACTGCAACGTTTTCAACGACGGCGCTTTCGAGACAATTCTGGCGAAGGATAACCGGCCCACAATGCTGGTGCCTCTGGAGCATGGAAAACCGGTGCGTTTCGGCCCCGACGGAGAAAAAGGTGTGATCATCGACGCCAACGGGAGCGCAGTGATCGTCGACGTGTCAGAGGTCGGAGAGGAGCGCCTGTTGGTCCACGACGAATCACGTCCCGACCCCAGCCTGGCATTTGCGCTTTCCCGTCTGGCGAACGGCCCATATTCACCCACCCCGGTCGGGGTTTTCAGGGCTGTCGAACGACCGGATTACGGGTCGCTTGTCCAGGACCAATTGGTAGCCGCCGCAGCGCGTAAAGGTCCCGGAGATCTGACAAATTTGCTGCATTCCGGGACTACCTGGACCGTCGAGTAATTCCAACCCGCTCCAGCGCTGTCTGGACGATGATCAGGACGGGTGGGCGAGCGGGTTAGCCAGGCGATCGGGTCGGGCCGGGAGCGGGCGGAGGTCACAAGCGACGGGAGGCGTGGAAAGCCGAGTGCCCCCGCACGCCCGAGGCGGAGGTAGCGCTAGGCTGCGATGTCCATCACGGTGGGTGCTCCCCGCGCTACTGCAAATGACCTGTCTGATCTAAGTTTTTTTGGTACCGCACGCCTGCATGTACCGAGAAAGCGTGTTGTTGCAAGGCAGACTTAGGGGTGCGAGAATGGCGCCAGATCAGCTACCCCTCAAGAGGAAGAAGTCCCCCGATGCCCGGTAAGGGCCTGACGGCGCGGCGTGTTCGCCGTCTTCGACTAGTACTCAGCACGACCTCTGTCATCGCCGTCAGCGTCTTGGTGGGTGCGGGTTTCGCCGGCACGGAGCTCGCCACCGCTTCGTCCCCGAGGATCGATGCCGTGCGAACACTGCACGGTGTACCAACAGCGCAGGGGGCGCGAAAACTGCACATGGTTCCCCAGCGCATGGTGCGAGCGCTCGCTCTGTCCACCGGGGTGGCTCCGGAGTCAGCGACGTACCTTGGTGCGGAACCGGCGGCGTCCACGCTGGAACTTGACGTGGTATTGGCTCCTTCAAACGCATCGCAGCTGGCCCAGTTCGTATCTTCGGTGTCCTCTCCCGCTTCTCCTCTGTACCACCACTACCTAACCGAGCCGCAGTTTGTGGCGCAGTTCGGGCCACCCTCTTGGGCCGTCGACGAAACCGAGTCGTGGCTGCACTCCGATGGCCTCACGGTGTCGGCCCAGTCGCCCTTCGTCATCTCCGCCGCGGGCACCGCGGGTGCAGCGTCACGCGCGTTCGGCATGCAGTTTGGGAGTTACAAGACAGTCACGGGTGTGACCGGCGTCTTTGCTTCTGGCTCCCCGCTGCTCCCCGCCGACCTCGCTACAGGCGAAGTTACTGGTGTCGTCGGCCTCGACACTCTGGACGCCCCGCAGGATTTCGCCGCGAGGCCTGTCTCGGGACGGGCGAGAGCCGCGCTCCTCAAGGTGGCGGCCGTAAAGGTGCCCGCCGGGGACACTCCCACGGCACCTCCTAGCGACGCCGTGTCACCTGGGGTGGCGGGAGCGCCTGCGCCGTCCGTGAGCCCGCCCGCCGCATGCTCAACGGCGACCGCGGCCGCCGGGAGCGCCGGCGACTATACGCCCGACGAGCTCGCGACGGACTACGACCTGAACGACCTGGAGCAGGTCGGGCAGGACGGAGCAGGGGTGACGGTCGCGCTCCCGAAATAAACGCCAGTTCCTCGGCTGATATCTCCGCGTACCTGTCGTGCTTCGGGCTCTCGAACTCGGTCACGGTTGACGACGTGGACAACGGGCCGGCGAACGGGTCCGTCGCCCAGGGGGAGGCGGACCTCGACATCGAGATGACGGCCACGCTGGCCCCAGATGCCTCGATCGTCGCCTACGAGAGCCCCGCCAACAACCAAGGCCTGATCGATTCGATGACCGCCATCGTGACGGCCGATACCGCCAAGGTGATCTCGATGAGCCTGGGCGAGTGCGAGGCGGACGCGCAGGGAGGCTCGCCGTCGTCGTTCGCGACCTCGATGCACGAAATCCTCATGGAAGCGGCTTCTCAAGGGCAGTCGGTGATGGCGGCGACCGGTGACCAGGGATCCGAGGCGTGCTTTACCTATTCTTCCTCTTCTGGTTCCCTGGTGGCGTCGGGGACCGGGCTCGATCCCAGCTACCCGGCGTCCGATCCTCTGGTGACTGCGGTTGGCGGAACTGTCCTCAGCAGCGGTACGGAGCTTGCCTGGAACGACTGCAACGGGACGGGCAGCATCGCATGTGCAGAGGACCTGGTCCAGAAAGGCGCGACGTCTTCCGACGGGGCCAGCGGCGGCGGTGTGTCGCAGCTGTTCTCGACAGGCCCAACCGGTCAGCCAGTGCTGAACGGTGCTGCTGGTTACCGCGAAGTGCCTGACGTTTCTGCCGAGTCCGGGAGCAACTATGGCTCAGACGTGGTGCTCTATGTCAACGGGGTGTGGGGCCCTGGCTCGGCACCAGCCTCGCCACCCCGCTCTGGGCGGCGTTGGCGGCCGACAGGGACACGACCTGCGTATCGTCCACCGGGGACTTCGACACGGAACTGTACGCCCTCTACAACGGCGGCTACTCCGGGGTGTTCAACGAAGTGGCGAAAGGTTACGACTACACGTCCTCCGAGTTTGCAGCGGAGCCCAGCAGCAATGACTACACGCAGACGAATTCTGGTGATTACCCGACCGTTACTAGCTACGACATGGTGACCGGGCTAGGTTCGCCGCTAGCCACCGGGTTGGCGTGCAGTGAGGTGCTCGGTTCCTACAGCGGTGGGCAGGGACAGGCAGTGGTACTGAGCGGGCTGGGGCTCGAAAACGCCTCGTTTTTGTTCGGCGGCGCACCCGCTACCGTCGACTCAGAGACGGCGACACGGGCAACCGTCGTGGTGCCAGCCGGCGCCGGTGAGGTGGCGATCACCGCAGAAGGTCCTCTAGGGCAGAGCTCGGCAACTGGGACCTTCACGTACGCGACCGTCACCACGACCACCACCGTTTCCTCTACAACCACAGCGGCTCCCACCACGACCACGGTGCACGGTGGCGGCGGGGGAGGGGGCGGTGGCGGCGGCGGTGGCGGTGGCGGCGGTGGCATCCCAGGGCCTACGGCCGCCACTACAACAACCAGTCCCGGCACGACAACGACCGGTCCCACGACAACGACCCTCTTCACCACGACGACTGCTCAACCCACCACGACGGTGCCGAGTACGACAACTACGGCCGCCAAAACTCCCGTCAAAACCAAAGGCGCGTCCTCCGCCGGTTACTGGTTAGCCACCACACACGGAAGTATCTACAAGTTCGGCAACGCCGTTAACCACGGTTCGCTCGCAGGTAAAGCCTCTCCCGTCGACGACATCGTCGGGATCGCCCCTTCTCCGGGCGGGGGTGGGTACTGGGTGGCTTCCAGCGACGGGAAGGTTTACAGCTTCGGCAACGCCAAGTCCCACGGTCCCCTGGCAGGTAAAGCCTCTCCCGTCGACGACATCGTCGGTATCGCCCCCGGCCCGGGTGGGGGCGGCTACTTCTTGGTCGGGCAGAACGGCAATGTGTACAACTTCGGGACGGCCAAGTCCCACGGCTCGTTGCTAAGCAAAAACGTCGATAACATAGTCGCGATTGCGTCCACCCCGGACGGGCGCGGCTACTGGCTCGTCAGTTCCAAAGGCGCCGTATCGCCTTTCGGCGACGCCAAGAAACTCGGCTCCCTGGCAGGTAGCGCCCATGCGTCCGACATTGTCGGTATCGCCGTTACTCCCGACGGACGTGGGTACTGGTTGGTCGGGAAGGACGGTGCGGTGTACCACTTTGGCGACGCAGCTAATCATGGTTCGCTCGCCGGAGTGAAAGGTTCCCGGGACATCGTGGGTATCGCGGCAACCATCGACGGCGGAGGCTACTGGCTTGTGAGCTCCAGCGGCAGCGTGTCCGACTTCGGGGACGCTGCGTTCGCCGGCTCGCTGGCCACCAAGCACTCCATCGTCGTCGGGCTTGCTGCTGGGTAGCTCAAGGACGCGGCGGCGTCGAGGCGCGGGCGCGAACAGTTCTGGCGAGCCACGGCGCCACCTTTGCTAAAGTATGTTCAAGCGCTCGGTACCGGCCTTGACGGTCTCCTCCTAAAGAAGTTTTGGTCTTGGCTTTGGAGGAGGTGGCATGTCGAGCGATGTCGTGTCTGTTGCGTCTGCTGCCTCCTTCCGCAGGTCCTGCACTGCTCTCGACCCCGAGCTGCTGAGCGGTGCTGACTGCCTAGCCCTGCACGACGAGCTGGCTGCAGCGGTAAAGGCGGGACAAGCGGCTCTCCTGCTCGTCTCGGCACGCGCTGTCGCCTGCGGTGCTCACAAAGACCGGGGCTTCAACGACGGTGCAGCATGGATGGCCCTCCAGGTGGGCGGCACCACCGGCCAGGCCCGCCAAGCCCTGCAGACCGCGGCTGGCTTGGCCGGTTGCCCCGGTACCCGCTTAGCCCTGCTGGAGCGGAGAACTGTCCCTAGCCAAGCCGCTGAAATAACGTCCGGGCGCAGTCCGGAGACGCCCGGTGCCGAAGCCGAGCTGCTCAAAATTGCTCGCCACTCGGACCTCGCTCAGCTACGCGATAAGGCCCGCGAGCACCGCCAGGCAAACACAGATGTCAATGAGCTCCATCGCCAACAGTTACGGGCACGGCACTTCCGCCACTGGCGCGACCCCCTCGGCATGGTCCGTTTCACAGGTGCTCTCCCTCCCGAAACGGGCGTGCCTTTCATCAACCGCCTCGAGCTGGCAGCACAACGCGCGCGACGCGCCGTCCAGCAAGACGGCGGCGAGCGCGAACGCTTCGAGGCCTACGCCGCCGACGCCCTCGCTGCGATGGCAGTTGGCGAAGGGCCTGCTCGCTCGGCGCGGGCGGACCTGGTGGTCGTCTGTGACCTTTTCGCCTGGCGGCGTGGCCATGCCCACCCCGGTGAGGTGTGCCAGGTCATCGGCGGAGGGCCGGTACCGGTAGAGCTCGCCCACGAACTGGGCAAAGACGCTTTCTTGAAAGCTGTCCTGCACGACGGGGTTGCGGTCCACACCATCAAGCACTTCGGCCGTCACTTCCCTGCAGAGCTGCGAACTGCTTTGGACCTGGGCCCCGTGCCGGCTTTCACAGGGGCTCGGTGCGGAGAGTGCGGGAGCCGCTTCGGCCTCGAGTACGACCATGTCAACCCTGTCGCCAACCAGGGCGAGACCTCACTTTCCAACGTCCAGGCCCTTTGCTGGGGCGACCATCAAGCCAAGACCGAACGAGACCGCCAAGCCGGGCTCCTCGGCCCGACCCGCCATACCCGCCATAGGCGGCCGAGTGTTCGTCGACCGACGGTGGGACGTGGGCTAGGCCGGCGAGTGCTCCGCGATCGAAGCTTCGTTCCAACCGAGATGCGTATTTTCGGTTCTGGTTGGCGCCGGTTTGTTCTGTTGGTGCCGTTTCGTTCGGGCGGCGCGTCAGCGCGAGGCTAAGTGCTGAACGAGGCCTTGCCGGTGCCCTGGCTGTAGCCAGTGGCGGTGACCGTGGCCGACGCGCACCACGTGGCAGCAGTCCGCGTGGTGAAGTTGAAGCTGACCTGCCCGCTGCTTGCGGTGGTGCCGCTGCCTGAGGCGGCTGCAGTTCCGCTGCACGTGGCGTTGGAAAAGATCTGGAGGGATACGCTCGCCCCGCTCACGCCGGCGTCAGTGGTGGCGTTGTCGGCGGCAACCGTCAGCGGGATCTCGTAGCGGCCCCGCGAGCCGGAAAGCGCCCCGGCGGTCACGGTGACACTCAGCGTAGATTGCGCTGTGACCGTTACCGTCCCATTCCCGGAGACGGCGCCTTCGGTAGCGGTCACCAAACCGTTACCGCTGGTAGTTGTCTGCAAAGTGTCGGACGTCCCGCTTCCCGGGCTCAGCGTTCCGCCCGCCACTGTGGTGGTCCACGAAGGGCTTATGCTCACCGGGTTGCCATATGCGTCCGCGCCGGCCGCCGTGAACAACTGGTGCCCCTCCCTCGGCAAGCGTCACCGAAGAGGGTGACACCTTGATCGTCTTCAGCGGCCCGGCTGAGACGGTGGTGGGCAGCGTGCCCGAGCCCCATCCCGAAGCGGAAGCCGTGATGGTGGGGCTGCCTGCCGTGGTGTCCTCGTAGTAAAACGGTTCGCTCGAGCTGTTACCGGACGAGATTGTGGGCAGGGTGAGGGTGGTGGTGAATTGGCCTCCCGAGGACGTCGAGAAGCCTCCGCCGGCGGAGCTGGTGGAAAGCAAGACGCTCGTCCCCGCGCTCGGAGCCCCCGTGCTGAGGTCGACGGTAATCTCCCCCGAGGCCACTCCGGCAGTCAGGACCTCACTTGTGGGACCGAAGCTGAGCGAACCCGAAGTTGGGGGTGGAGGAGCGGCCGCCGAAGAGAAGGCGGTCAGGCCGTAGGGGGTACCGAGCCCGGTCGGGCCGTTGTAGCCGCTCTTGAGACTGTCCGCGGCGTTGCAAAGGTAGTCCCCGCAGCTCGTCGTGTTGTACCCCGAGCTCACCGGCACGAGCCCCGGGGTTGGCCCTGTGGTCGCCCCGGAGTCCGGGTAGAGGGTCTGCGGGCTGGCCTTGAGCGTGCCCGTGCCAGCAGCTAAGCCATATGTTGCGCCGATGATCTGGGTGGACACGCTCGTGCCTCCAAAGACCAGCCAGCCGCTTTCCCCGTAGCTATCGTAGGTCGCGACACCGGTCGCCGGGTTGGCGTCCGCCGAGACGTCGGCGACCTGACGCCCTGAACAGTCAGCAGAGAGGCTGTAGACGCCTTGGTCTTGCTGCCACGTCGGCGTCGCCTCGTAAGACGAACAGCCACTGCCCGCATCGGACCACACGGTCTGGGCGTCCCACGCGAGGCTGGTCCCGCTGCCCGTGTAGCTGAGCGACGTGCCGCCAACAGCTGTTACCAAAGGTGATACCGCAGGGAACAGCGTCCCGTAGCCGTCGTCGCCTGTTGCCGCGGTTATCGCGGTGCCGGAGCTCGAGGAGTAGACCGTGTTATAGGAGGTCTCACCGTTGAACTCGCTGCCGCCGTAGCTGTTGCCGATAGCGACCGGGTGGTAGGACTCGGCTTCTTGCTCCGCCGTGGCAAGGTTGGCCATGCTGCTGGAGGAGGCTTCGACAAGCAGGATGTTGCAATCAGGGCATACGGCCGAGACCATGTCGAGGTCGAGGGAGATCTCCTCTGCCCATCCCGCGTTCCCGGTTGGGTACTTTGTCCCCCCGGTCTGGCTGACCTTGGTGAAGGTCACACAGCCCGAGGTGACCGTAGAGCTGCACAGCGGCGGGATCGTGCCGTCCGACAGGCCGGTGTTGGGGTCGGTTGAGCCGTTCATGCTCGCGCGGTAGGCCGCCAAGTCGGACGCAGCATTGGGGTCGTCGTAGGCGTCAACTATCGCCACCGTTGGTGCGGCACTACCCGGGGCCATGCCGCTTGCTGCCTTCGCAAGGCCATAGGCGCTGAGGAGGTCTGCGGGGTAATAACCCGCGCTCGGCGGCGCCGGCGTTTGCGCGCTCCCCGCTCCCCCCGCTCCCGCTCCCCCCGCTGCCCCCGGAGCGGCTCGACCTATCCCCTTTCCACGCAGCGCTAGGGCGCCAGTACTGAGTAGGGGAAGTGAGCTCGATGGCATTGCAGGACACGGCGCCGGCCACGGGGGCCCCACACGCTGAGCTCTCGTAAGAGGGGAGCTGTGGCGGCCATGATCCGGCCGAAGCAGCGGCTGCGGAGGCGACCGTCGAGTAACGGCAGTAACGGCAGTAACCGCAGTAACGGTCCCGGCTACCAGAGCGGCGGACATGACGACGGTTTTCCAGCGAGCAAACACGGGGTCCCCCCTTGGCGCCCGACCGTGCAGGGCCAGGCCGCGGACCATGCTAGCCCAGCTTTTGTTGCGGTCGGGCGACCTCGCGACCCTCTCGGCCTGCGCACCAGCACGCTTAGAGTGCAGGCGACTGCAGCGAGTGAGCGGGCGACCCGCATTATGCGAAGTTGCAATCAAGTGAGTGGTCGTTGCCTCAACTTTGCGCAAGAGCAATGCGTCGAGCGCATGCATAACCGCGCTAGGTGCGAAGTGTGCGCAGCCGTTTCAAACTGGCAGCAAATGAGGAAAAAAAGTCGTCACTTTTCTTGTTCGATCGTGAGCGTGGGTATAACGTTTGCCACAAGCGAAAAGCCGCCAACTGCCGAGCTTGCTCGGTAGCGGGCGACATATAAGGGGGGCGCTGTTGCCGAGCTGAGGGGCTCGGCGCAAGGAGCAGCGGGCCAGTGGCGCGCTGGCCCGCGCTCGATCGTTGAGTGCCGGGTTTCGTGCTGGCGTCGGGTTTCGTGCGGTGCCGGGCTGCTTGGATTGGGCCAACTTGGATAGAGTTGTCACATCACCGAGATACAGCAGGGTTCCCTTTACGCGCTTGACGACCCAACTGGGACCGGGCGCGTGCTCGTCGTTACAGCTCACCCGGACGATGTCGATTTCGGGGCCGCGGGCTCGGTTGCCGCCTGGGTCAAAGCGGGTGCCGAGGTCGCTTACTGCGTCGTGACGGACGGCGATGCCGGCGGTTCCGATCGCACCATCTCGCGCCCGGACATGGCCAAGCTGCGCCAGCAGGAACAGCGCGCTGCGGCTAGCGAGGTGGGGGTGTCTTCGGTCACGTTCCTCGGCTACCCCGACGGTCGGCTCACCGCGAGCATCGAGCTGCGCCGCGACATAACCAGGGCTGTCCGCGAGTTCCGTCCAGACCGCCTCGTCTGCCAGTCCCCCGAGCGTTACTGGGACCGCATCGGCGCCAGCCACCCTGACCACTTGGCAGCCGGTGAGGCTGCCGTCTGCGTTGCCTATCCTGATGCGCGCAATCCCTTTGCCCACCCTGAGCTATTGAAGGAGGGCCTCGAGCCACATTCCGTCAAGGAGATGTGGTTGATGTCCTCCCCGCGCAGCAACCGCGCCGTCGACATCACGGCAACTTTCGACCGCAAGATGTCGGCACTCCGTCAACACAAGAGCCAGGTCGGCCACGAAGGTGACCTGGAAGAGCGGCTGCGCGGTTGGTTTTCTACCAATGCAAAAGCTGCGGGCCTCGAAGACGGGTCCTTGGCCGAGCTGTTCCAGGTAGTGCAGATGCCGCCGTCGGGGTCCGCGTGATCGGCGCTGGGCGAAGCTAAGCCGCGCGACAGACGCAAGGGGGGCCGAAAGCAGTGCGGATTGCAACGTGGAACGTCAATTCCTTGAAGGTGCGGATGGAGCGGGTGCCCGAATGGCTCGCCTACGCGCAGCCGGACGTGCTCTGCCTACAGGAGACCAAGCTCGCGGATGCCACCTTTCCTCACCTTGCGTTCGCAGCACTCGGGTACGAGTCGGTGCACCACGGGTCGGGCCAGTGGAACGGTGTCGCAATTCTCTCCAGGGTCGGCCTGGAGGATCCTCTTATGGGTTTCCCGGAGGCGGATCGTGACCCGGACACCAGGTTGATAACTGCGACGTGCGGCGGGGTGCGGGTTTGCAGCGCGTACGTCCCGAACGGGCGGACCGTGGGTTCGGAGCATTACGCCTACAAGCTCGATTGGCTTGCAAGGCTGCGCCGGCACCTCGCGGCCGTCGCAAAGCCTGACGACCTGGTAGCTGTCTGTGGCGACTACAACATTGCCCCAGCCGACATTGATGTCTGGGATCCCAAGGCTTTTGTCGGGGCAACGCACGTGACGCCGGAGGAGCGCGAGGCTCTCACCCAACTCGAGTCTTGGGGGCTAGTCGACTCGTTTCGTGAGCGCTGGCCGAAAGAAAAGCTCTACACGTACTGGGACTACCGCGCCGGTGACTTCCACGAAGGGCGTGGGATGCGCATCGACCTCATCCTTGTAACCCGGCCGTTGGCGGACAAGATCACGTGGGCTCTCGTCGACCGCAACGCACGCAAGGGAAAACTGCCGTCGGACCACGCGCCTTTGTTTGTGGATGTCGCCCTGTAGCAGTGTCGCGCTACAGAGCCGTACCGCTGCAGAGCCGTCGCGTTCTAGACCTGTCGCGTTCTAGACCTGTGGCGCGAAGGGGTGGCACGAAGGAGTGGCGCGAAAGATCTGCCCGCTTACGCGAGCGGGTAGCTCAAGCTCCGAAGACCCCACTGCGGCAGCCGGGCAGGACCTTCTATTTCCCACTCCCAAGGCAACGGCAGTGCTGCCGAACCGCCGCCCGCCAGTGGGCGTGGCCGGCGTCGACGGGAAGTCCCGGCGCTGCCACCTCGACCGCGGTAGACGATCAGGCCGCTGATTGGGTCCGGTACAGCGTCAAGAGCGGCCTGCACGTGAGCGAGCGCCCGCCAAGCGTCCCAACCCTTGGCGTCGACAAACTCCACCTCCAGGACTACGCCCCAGCTGTGGTGCTGCCAGGACCAGTCCCTGGCGCCCGCCAAAAGGGCTGATTCGAGTATGGGATCGCCATGGGCTTCAGCCCACAAACCCGCGGAGGAGGCGCCGTCGAACACCTCGATTGAGTACCACTCAGACATTGCGTCTTTCAGTGTACTGCGTCACGCTCAGTGAGTCCAGAGTGAGCAAGAACAGGCAAGATTTTCCTGTTCGCGTGGTCTTCCCGCCGACCTCACCACTCCTTGTGGCTGCCGATGAACTGGCCTGATGTGTGAGAGGCTTGCTTCTTGCACCTTTGCGGCGTGTGTTCGTGCAATGACCATGGAGCCGCTCGAGCAGATGGCACCGAGACACTTCAGAAAGGCAGATAGACGATGAAGACGAAGTACCTAGCGGCAGCGGTCACGTGCGCCGCCAGTATGTGCGTTCCCTTCGGCGCCACCGCCGGGGCCTCCCAGCTGGCAGCCGGCGCACCCCAACTCACCGCCGCGGCCTCCCAGCTGAAGGTTGCCGGACCGAACATCCTCAACAACGGCACCTTCTCGCTGCCGGCCAAGGACAACGGTGCCGCCACCGTGGCGGCGGGAGGCTCGGTACCAGGCTGGGCGGTCGGGGGGATACCCGTCGGGGACGCCTCCGGAGGCATCCAGGTCTACCCTGCCGCTCAGGGGCTTCAGCTGCCACCAGGTGCCCAAGAGATGGTCAAGATGTCCTATTTCGCACGCGGGAGCGTGACCCAGACCGTCAAGACAACCGCCGGATGGACTTACCTGCTCCAGTGGTACGAGTCGGGGTACCCCAACTACGGCCCGCCCGAGTTCACAAGCGTCAACTGGACCAAGACGGTGGACGTCATCTGGGGAGCCAAGGTGGTAGCGGCCCCCACGTTCAACGCCAAGGCCAACACGGACGCCGACATGCATTGGGCGCTGCGCCAGGAGGTTCTCACAGCCACATCGTCCAAGACCACCCTGGAGTTCGCTGATGCCACTACGGATCAGACCTCCACTGGTTACGCTTCTATCATCGGCAACGTCTCGCTGGCAGGCGACGCCAAGCTGTACCTCCCGGCCAGCATTGCCTTGGCTCCCACCGGGACGCTCATAGCGGTCGTGCATACCGCCACCGGTTATGCCTTCACCGATCCTGGTCTCACCGTCCAGCTAAAGGGGACTTGGAAACAAAAGGGTCTGTCTTATGCGCCGCCAACGGTCGTGACCAAGCTGATAGGTAACGGAACTGTGTCGGGTGGGCAAGCCGTGCTCCGACTGCACATCCCGCCATCGGTGGCGGGTAAGACCGTGGCTGCCGTGGCCGTCCTTTCCGGGCCCGGTTTCATACCGGTAAGCCACAGCCTGACCATCAAAGTGAGCTAACTGACCACCGTGGGACAACGTCCTCGGCGCCAAAGCGGCGGTGACTAAGCCGATCGACCACGCCGGCACCGCCGGTAACTGAGCCAGGCCAGGCTTGCTAGAGGTTTTGGAACGCGCAAGGCGCCTGCTAGCAAGCCTGGACCAGTTCGAGGATCGCCGGGCCGTAGCGGGCCACCTTCACGGGGCCGAGGCCGGGCACGGTCAGCAGTTCTTCTGTGGTGACCGGTCTGCGAGCCGCGATCGCTTGGACCGTGGAGTCGTGCAGCAAGACAAAGGGCGGGACTCCTGAGGCGCGTGCCAGGCGCCGACGCCAATCGCGCAAGCGCTCGGCCAGGGCGTCGCCGGCCGGGTCGGGCTGCACTGTCGTGGCAGCTTTGGTGCGGGAGAGCCGCCGGCGTGCAGAGCTAAAAAAGTCGAGCAAGGCGGCATCGGGGACGGTCTGTGGTTGTTGGTCTTCCGCTCCAGTGCCGGCGCAATGAGCCGCAAGCGCACCCAGCCAAGGGCTCGGCTCCCGCCGCTGGGGAGGCCCGTTGCTGTAGCGCCTCTCCCTGGCCCACGAGCAGTACAGCTCCCGCTCCGACCTCGTCAATGCGACATACAGCAGGCGCCGCTCCTCCGCCAGAGCTGCGCTATCGGACGCGTAAGCAATCGGCACCAGGCCCGCTTCTAACCCGCAAACCCAGACTGCCAGCCACTGCAGGCCCTTGGCGCGATGGAAACTCGAGACGGTAACACGCTCTGCGTGCGGCGCGGGGTCGCGGTCTTCGTCCGAAACCTCGTCATCGTCTGCTGGTGCGACCGAGCGGAAAGGGATACCGGCGCGCCGCAGGACCTGACAGATCACTCCGATCTGGGTGTTGGTCCTTGCGAGCACCGCCATCCGTTCCCAGGGGATGCCCCTCGAACACGCCTCTCGCAGTTGTGCCGCCACGCCCGCTGCCTCGGACTCCTCGGAGGCAAAGGAGCGCAACAGGGGGAGGGGGCCGTTTGGTTGGCTCGAGCGGGCGTCGGGGGGTGCCTGACGGCCGAGGACCGCAGCCGCTGCCGCGACGACCTGGGGGCTCGAACGGTGGTTCTCATCGAGGTGCACCATCTCCGCGCCCGGCCAGCGGCGAGGGACATTGGCCAGGAAGCCGGGGTCCGCCCCGTTCCATCCGTAGATGGCCTGGTTGGGGTCGCCAACGACGAACAGATCCTCGTTTTCCCCGAGAAGTGCCAGCAAGAGGCGGCATTGCAGTGGGTTGACGTCCTGTAGCTCGTCGACGAAGACGTGGCGCCACCGCCAGCGTTGGGCCGCCGCAAAACGGCTGTCTGTTTCGAGCGCACCCGCGTAGCGCACCAACAGGTCGTCGAAATCGACGAGGCGGCGCCGGCGCTTTTCGTCCTCGTACCGGGCGTAAAGCGCGGCGATGGCCTCGGCGTCCGCCGGCAGCTCCCTACGCGCCGCAGCGGCCGCAGCTGCGAACGCGGCGGGCTCCACCAACCGGGCCTTACCCCACTCGATCTGGCCGGCAAGCTCAACGATGCTGACGTCCGACAGGCCGGGCCGCCCGGCCACCAGTTCGGCGAGGAGCCTCCCCTTGCGCTCGAGCAAAGCCGGTTCCGGTGTCCGCCGGTCAGCCCACCATCGCCGCAACTGGCTGAGCGCCAGGGAGTGGAAGGTCCCGGCTGTGACCGCCCTTGCTGGGGCCAGGCCGTTCAGACGCTCGCGCAGCTCACCCGCGGCCTTGCGGGTGAAGGTGATCGCCAGTACGTGCTCAGGCCGGGCAGCACCGGTGACGACCCGGTAGCCAACCCGGCAGGTGAGCACGCGCGTCTTGCCAGCGCCCGCCGAAGCGAGGACGCACACAGTCGGCGATGGGGTGGTGACTGCGAGGTGCTGCGAAGGCGTGAGGTCGGCGAGCAGGGCAGTTGGCTGGGCCATGGTTACAACCATGTAGTTCACCCTACAAGGCGTGTGGGACGCTAACCGGCTTTGGCAAGCCCCACGAGCACCCCCAGCACGGCACGACACCAGCACGGCACGGCGCCCAGCACGGCACGGCGCCCAGCACGGCACGGCGCCCAGCACGGCACGGCGCCCAGCACGGCACGACGCCCAGCACGGCACGGCGCCCAGCACGGCACGACGCCCAGCACGGCACGACGCCCAGCACGGCACGACGCCCAGCACGGCACGACGCCCAGCACGGCACGGCGCCCAGCACGGCACGAGGCGCGCCACACGCGCACGCATCACACGGGGGCTGCAGTGGCGGTATCAGAGGAGCGCGTTCGGCCGCCGAGTAGTCTGTCGGCCGGAACTCATGGCGCTCAGCACTTTTGCCGGTGGGCGCCTGTGGGGCGCGAGGTACGGGACCGGGGGTCCCTGGGTCCTCGCGCTGCACGGCTGGGGCCGTGACCACCACGATTTCGACCAGGTCCTCAACGGCCTCGATGCGGTGGCCCTCGACCTGCCGGGCCACGGTGTCGCTCCAGAGCCGCCCGAACCCTGGTCCACCCTCCAGTTCGCCGAGTGGGTGGCACCGGTACTTGACGAGCTGGCCGGCGGCCCGATCGTCGTGGCTGGGCACAGTTTCGGTGGCAGGGTCGCCGTCCGGCTCGCTACAGGGGCCGAGGGGGCAACAGGCAGGACTGGGCGTACCGGCGCCCTCGTGCTGACCGGGGCGCCACTTGCCCCGCCGCCTGGCAAGCGCGTGTCGCGGCCGTCGTTTGCCTACCGGGCTGGACGGGCCTTTCACAGGGCCGGGCTCGTCTCGGAGGAGCGCATGGAACAGCTGCGCCGTAGGCACGGCTCGAGCGACTACCGGAGCGCAACCCCGACCATGCGAGGTGTCTTGGTAAAAGCAGTGAACGAGACGGCCAATGCTGCTTATATGCCTCCGCTGCGGGCTTGGGCGGAGGCCGGCAAGCCGGTCGAACTTGTCTGGGGCGAGGAAGACCGGGAGGCATCGCTGGCCGGAGTGAGGGCGGGCCTCGACGGCGTCGAGCCGGAGCGCGTGACAGTGGTGCCGGGCGCGGGGCATCTCATCGGGCCGCAGTTGGCGAGCGAAGTGAGGGCTGCGATCCTCCGCCACCGGTCCGAACTATGAGCAAGTCCGAACCATGAGCAAGTCCGAACCATGAGCAAGTCCGAACCATGAGCAAGTCCGAAACTATGGGCAAGTCCGAGCTATGAGCAATGAGGCTCTGGACGCCCTCGGGCTGGTGCTCGCGGTATGCGCCCTCGCGCTGGCGTACCTGCGCTGGCTGAGGGTCGCGCAGCGGGAACATTACGTGCCGGGGTATACCGTGCGTTTTGCCCGGCGTTGGTGGGGGAGCGGAACGGTCAACAGGCTGCTGGGCGTCATCGGCGCTGCCGGAGCTGTGTTGTCGGTTTGGTGGGCGCCGGCCCTATTCGCGGCGATTGTCGTAGCTGCTGCCGGCCCTATTGGCCTGGCGCTCCGCGGCAAGACGTCGAAGCTCGTTTGGACGGGGAGGTTGCGCCGCCTGACCATGGTCAGCTCAGTTTTGGCCGCCCTCCCGATCGCCGTCATAGGAGCCCTCGCCGGTCTCCACGGGGCTGCCTCGACAGCCGCCTTCGCCGCTCTCGGCGCTCCGGTCCTCGTCGACCTCGCGCTTTGGGTCACGCGGGCGCCCGAAGCTCGGCTACTGGCTCCCTACGTGGCCAGAGCAACCCAACGGTTGCGCTCGGTTGGGCCACGGGTAGTTGCAATCACCGGCTCATACGGCAAAACGACGACCAAGGGCTACGTTGCTCACCTCGTCGGTGGCGCGATGTCGGTCGTTGCCAGCCCGGCGAACTTCAATAATACGGCGGGTCTTGCGCGCGCCTTGAACGATCATTTAGCTACCGGAACTCAAGTGTTCGTGGCGGAAATGGGCACCTATGGGCCGGGGAGATCGCAGCCATGTGCGAGTGGGTGACCCCTGAGGTGGCGGTGATAACGGCGCTCGGACCTGTTCATCTGGAGCGGATGGGAAGCCTGGAGAACATCGCAGAGGCCAAAGCCGAGATCCTCGAAAAGGCGCGTGCTGCAATCGTGAACGTCGACTACCCACTTTTGGAGCAGCTCGCGGAAAAAGCCGAGGAAGAGGGAAAGACCGTTTGGCGGTGCTCGTCGAACGGCCCGCTCGTGGACGTGACAGTGACCTCCGAGGGCGCCGGTTTGCGAGTACGGGTGAAGCATTTCAGTGCTGAAATGGACCTCGTTATAGCCGCAGCGCCCACGGTCGACCCCGGCAACGTTGCGTGCGCCGTGGCGGCCGCCCTTTCTCTGGGAGTCCCCGCCGAAATAGTGGAGTCCCGCCTCGAGTCTCTTCCCGGTGCCCCTCATCGCCGCACCCCTCAACGGGCGTCGAACGGTGCGAGCGTGATCGACGACACGTACAACGCCAACCCCGCTGGTGCGAAAGCTGCGCTCGGGCTGCTCGCGACAACCGCAGCCCCGGGTGGGAAAAAAGTGGTGGTAACGCCGGGGATGGTCGAGCTCGGGCCGGTCCAAGCCAGAGAAAACGCAAATTTTGCAGCGAGCGCCGGGGCGGTAGCCACCCAGCTGCTCGTGGTGGGGCGCACGAACGCCCGGGCGCTTCTTGGCGGCGCGAGGGCCGCCGGCTTGCCGGCCCGCTACGTCCGCAACCGGCCGGCCGCTGTGGCGTGGGTTTCCGCCAACCTCGGCCCAGGCGACGCCGTGCTCTATGAGAACGACCTACCTGACCACTACCCTTAAGGACCGTGCGTACTGGCCCGGTTAGCGCAGGCAGAGTCGGCGTCCTGTTCGGCGGCCCTTCACCGGAGCACGACGTCAGCATCTTGACGGGCCTCCAGGCGGCTAGGGCGCTGATGGGGGCGGGCGAGACCGTCGAGGCGATCTATTGGACCAAGGGCGAGCGTTTCGTGGCGGTCAGCGCATCCCTCGAAGCGGGCGCGTTCCTCGATGGAGCGCCTAAGGGTGCCCGCGAGCTGCGCTTTGTCGCCGAACCCGGGGGCGGTTTCTTCGAGGCGAAGGCCGGCGTACTGGGCAAAGAGCGCAGTCTCGGGCTGGATGCCATCGTCGTGTGCTGCCACGGTGGCCCCGGCGAAGACGGCACCCTCCAGGGAGCTCTCGACCTGGCAGGCGTGCCCTACACCGGCCCTGCCGCCTCGGGTGCCGCGCTGTGCATGGACAAGCTGGCTTTCGGCTCGGTCGTTGCGGCCGCCGGCCTGCCTACTCTCCCTCGCAAGCTGGTCGGCCCGGGATCCGAGGCGCCTCAATGGGACGGCCCCCACATCGTGAAACCTCGCTTCGGCGGGTCCTCCATTGGGATCGAAGTAATCGCCGACTGGGCGGACGTCGCGCGCTATGCCGAGCTCGGCGGCCCTCATGCGGCTCGAGGGCTCGTCGCCGAGCCGTACCGTTCCGACGCCTACGACCTCAACGTGGCGGTCCGCGCTTACCCGGCGTTCGCTCTGTCGCTTTTCGACCGCCCGCTCAGGCTGCCTGGCAAGAGCCAGATCTTTTCGTACAACGACAAGTACCTCGGCGGCGACGGCCTGATGAGCTCGCCCCGCGAACTGCCGGCTCAGCTCGACGCCGGGCTGGAGAAGGAGCTGCGAGAGGCGGCCGGGGCCGTCGCAGCCCTGGCCGGCGCCCGCGGCGTGTGGCGCATCGACTTCCTCGTCACGGGCGGTAGACG